>NZ_FXXB01000008.1 GCF_900184245.1 Brachybacterium massiliense
CGGATGATACAGCAGTTATATGCTGGTTGTTTGTTTCTATTGTCAGGATACTGTTTTTCATGTTTTTTCATGGAGAGTTTGATCCTGGCTCAGGACGAACGCTGGCGGCGTGCTTAACACATGCAAGTCGAACGATGACGACCGTGCTTGCACGGTCTGATTAGTGGCGAACGGGTGAGTAACACGTGAGTAACCTGCCCTCCACTTCGGGATAACCTCGGGAAATCGTGGCTAATACCGGATATGAATCCTTGTCGCATGGCGGGGGTTGGAAAGATTTATCGGTGGGGGATGGACTCGCGGCCTATCAGTTTGTTGGTGAGGTAATGGCTCACCAAGACGATGACGGGTAGCCGGCCTGAGAGGGCGACCGGCCACACTGGGACTGAGACACGGCCCAGACTCCTACGGGAGGCAGCAGTGGGGAATATTGCACAATGGGCGAAAGCCTGATGCAGCGACGCCGCGTGAGGGATGACGGCCTTCGGGTTGTAAACCTCTTTCAGTAGGGAAGAAGCGAGAGTGACGGTACCTGCAGAAGAAGCGCCGGCTAACTACGTGCCAGCAGCCGCGGTAATACGTAGGGCGCAAGCGTTGTCCGGAATTATTGGGCGTAAAGAGCTTGTAGGTGGCTTGTCGCGTCTGCCGTGAAAACCCGAGGCTCAACCTCGGGCGTGCGGTGGGTACGGGCAGGCTAGAGTGTGGTAGGGGAGACTGGAACTCCTGGTGTAGCGGTGAAATGCGCAGATATCAGGAAGAACACCGATGGCGAAGGCAGGTCTCTGGGCCATTACTGACACTGAGAAGCGAAAGCATGGGTAGCGAACAGGATTAGATACCCTGGTAGTCCATGCCGTAAACGTTGGGCACTAGATGTGGGGGACATTCCACGTTTTCCGCGTCGTAGCTAACGCATTAAGTGCCCCGCCTGGGGAGTACGGCCGCAAGGCTAAAACTCAAAGGAATTGACGGGGGCCCGCACAAGCGGCGGAGCATGCTGATTAATTCGATGCAACGCGAAGAACCTTACCAAGGCTTGACATGCACCGGACGACTCCAGAGATGGGGTTTTCTTCGGACTGGTGCACAGGTGGTGCATGGTTGTCGTCAGCTCGTGTCGTGAGATGTTGGGTTAAGTCCCGCAACGAGCGCAACCCTTGTTCTATGTTGCCAGCACGTGATGGTGGGGACTCATAGGAGACTGCCGGGGTCAACTCGGAGGAAGGTGGGGACGACGTCAAATCATCATGCCCCTTATGTCTTGGGCTTCAAGCATGCTACAATGGTCGGTACAATGGGTTGCGAAACTGTGAGGTGGAGCGAATCCCAAAAAGCCGGCCTCAGTTCGGATTGGGGTCTGCAACTCGACCCCATGAAGTCGGAGTCGCTAGTAATCGCAGATCAGCAACGCTGCGGTGAATACGTTCCCGGGCCTTGTACACACCGCCCGTCAAGTCACGAAAGTCGGTAACACCCGAAGCCAGTGGCCCATCCTCGTGAGGGAGCTGTCGAAGGTGGGATCGGTGATTGGGACTAAGTCGTAACAAGGTAGCCGTACCGGAAGGTGCGGCTGGATCACCTCCTTTCTAAGGAGCATCACCAATTATGGTGGCCATCTGCCTGCCCGAGTGTGGTGGGGGTGGTTGCTCAAGGGTGGAACATCAACGAATGGGCACTTCGCTTGCCGGCGATGTCTTCTAGTACGACCTTTCGGGGTCTGGAACGGGAATGGCCGGTGGGTTTGAGGTGGAGACACGCTATTGGGTTGTGAGGCTGCACGCAGCCCCGACGGGCCCTTCTTTGGAAGGGCGTTGTGGGGGTGTGTGGCTGGTCCTCCCTGATGCTGCTTGGCGCGAATGCGTAGGTGGTGTTGGTGTGGGGTTGTTTCTTGAGAACTGCATAGTGGACGCGAGCATCTTGTAAGCAATTTTTATTGACATTGTGTCTTTGTGTTGCCGTAAGTTTTAAAGGGCGCACGGTGGATGCCTTGGCAAGAGGAGCCGACGAAGGACGTGGGAGTCTGCGTTAAGCCTCGGGGAGTTGACAACCGAACTGTGATCCGAGGATGTCCGAATGGGGAAACCCACCACGAGTCATGTCGTGGTACCCGCCACTGAATGTATAGGTGGTGTGGAGGGAACGCGGGGAAGTGAAACATCTCAGTACCCGCAGGAAGAGAAAACAATAGTGATTCCGTGAGTAGTGGCGAGCGAAAGCGGATGGTGGCTAAACCTGGTCTGTGTGATACCCGGCAGGGGTTGCAGGTTGGGGGTTGTGGGACGTATCAGAACTGTCTGCCGGCAGTTCGGCGTGGACGTGCAGCGGTAGTCGAAGTCGTGGTGAGTGCGACGGCGTAGAGGGTGTGACCCCCGTAGACGAAATCGATGTGCGGCGTGATGCTGTTCCCGAGTAGCACCGGGCCCGTGAAATCCGGTGTGAATCTGCCAGGACCACCTGGTAAGCCTGAATACTACCTCTTGACCGATAGCGGACAAGTACCGTGAGGGAAAGGTGAAAAGCACCCCGGGAGGGGAGTGAAATAGTACCTGAAACCGTGTGCTTACAATCCGTCGGAGCCTTTAGGGGTGACGGCGTGCCTTTTGAAGAATGAGCCTGCGAGTTAGTGGTCGGTGGCGAGGTTAACCCGTGTGGGGTAGCCGTAGCGAAAGCGAGTCTGAACGGGGCGTTCAGTCGCCGGCTCTAGACCCGAAGCGAAGTGATCTATCCATGGGCAGTGTGAAGCGCGGGTAAGACCGCGTGGAGGCGCGAACCCACTTCAGTTGAAAATGGAGGGGATGACCTGTGGATAGGGGTGAAAGGCCAATCAAACTTCGTGATAGCTGGTTCTCCCCGAAATGCATTTAGGTGCAGCGTTACGTGTTTCGTGCCGGAGGTAGAGCACTGGATAGGCGATGGGCCCCACCGGGTTACTGACCTTAGCCAAACTCCGAATGCCGGTACGTGAGAGCGTAGCAGTGAGACTGTGGGGGATAAGCTTCATAGTCGAGAGGGAAACAGCCCAGAACATCAGCTAAGGCCCCTAAGCGTGTGCTAAGTGGAAAAGGATGTGGAGTTGCTGAGACAACCAGGAGGTTGGCTTAGAAGCAGCCACCCTTGAAAGAGTGCGTAATAGCTCACTGGTCAAGTGATTCTGCGCCGACAATTTAGCGGGGCTCAAGCACACCGCCGAAGCTGTGTCACTCCGGTCTTGTACTGGGGTGGGTAGGGGAGCGTCGTACAGCCAGCGAAGCTGCGGGGGAACCCAGTGGTGGAGGCTGTACGAGTGAGAATGCAGGCATGAGTAGCGAAAGACGGGTGAGAAACCCGTCCGCCGATTGATCAAGGGTTCCAGGGCCAGGTTTATCCGCCCTGGGTTAGTCGGGACCTAAGGCGAGGCCGACAGGCGTAGTCGATGGACATCGGGTTGATATTCCCGAACCGATCGTAGGAGGACCCATACCGAGGCAGTCGATGCTAACCACCCGAGCCGTCTCTTCACCCTTCGGGGTGGGGTTGGTGGTGAGGCTGGGAACCAAGGTTGTAGTAGGTCAGCGCATGGGATGACGCAGAGAGGTAGCTTCCGCGGACTTAATGGAATAGTCCGTCTAAGCGTGCAGCCCGGCCCCGGGTAATGCTGGGGCCTTGAGGGTGAGACGTGATGGGGATCCCGTATGGGCGTAGGTGAGTGATCCTGTACTGCCAAGAAAAGTTCCGGCGTGACGAATACGGTCGCCCGTACCCTAAACCGACTCAGGTGATCAGGTAGAGAATACCGAGGCGTTCGAGAGAATCGTGGTTAAGGAACTCGGCAAAATGCCCCCGTAACTTCGGGAGAAGGGGGGCCCTATCCGTGAGAGCGGTGAGGGCCGCAGAGACCAGGGAGAAGCGACTGTTTACTAAAAACACAGGTCCGTGCGAAGTCGTAAGACGCTGTATACGGACTGACGCCTGCCCGGTGCTGGAAGGTTAAGAGGACCGGTTAGAGCCCTTCGGGGTTCGAAGCTGAGAATTTAAGCCCCAGTAAACGGCGGTGGTAACTATAACCATCCTAAGGTAGCGAAATTCCTTGTCGGGTAAGTTCCGACCTGCACGAATGGCGTAACGACTTCTCCACTGTCTCAACCGCGAACTCGGCGAAATTGCATTACGAGTAAAGATGCTCGTTACGCGCAGCAGGACGGAAAGACCCCGGGACCTTTACTATAGTTTGATATTGGTGTTCGGGACGGCTTGTGTAGGATAGGTGGGAGACTGGGAAGCATTCACGCCAGTGAGTGTGGAGTCGTTGTTGAAATACCACTCTGGTCGTTCTGGATTCCTAACCTCGGTCCGTGATCCGGATCAGGGACAGTGTCTGATGGGTAGTTTAACTGGGGCGGTTGCCTCCTAAAGAGTAACGGAGGCGCTCAAAGGTTCCCTCAGCCTGGTTGGCAATCAGGTGTTGAGTGTAAGTGCACAAGGGAGCTTGACTGCGAGACTGACAAGTCGGGCAGGTGCGAAAGCAGGAACTAGTGATCCGGCACCTCATTGTGGAATGGGTGTCGCTCAACGGATAAAAGGTACCCCGGGGATAACAGGCTGATCTTGCCCAAGAGCTCATATCGACGGCATGGTTTGGCACCTCGATGTCGGCTCGTCGCATCCTGGGGCTGGAGTTGGTCCCAAGGGTTAGGCTGTTCGCCTATTAAAGCGGTACGCGAGCTGGGTTTAGAACGTCGTGAGACAGTTCGGTCCCTATCCGCTGCGCGCGTTGGATATTTGAGAAGTCCTGTCCCTAGTACGAGAGGACCGGGATGGACTGACCTCTGGTGTGCCAGTTGTTCTGCCAAGGGCATGGCTGGTTGGCTACGTCGGGAAGGGATAACCGCTGAAAGCATCTAAGCGGGAAGCCTGCTTCGAGATGAGATATCCGTGCACCTTTTGGTGTGGGAGGCCCCCAGTAGATGACTGGGTTGATAGGCCAGATGTGGAAGCGCAGTAATGTGTGGAGCTGACTGGTACTAATGGCCGATGACTTACTTTAACACTATTGTTTGCGTGTGTGTTTGCGTCCACTGTGCGGTTCTTGGGAAACAACTCCTCGGAGCTGGATCACTCGTTTGTGGGGGTGTGTCTGGTTCTGGAGTGGCTGGTTGTCTCATCGTGTTACGGCGGTCATAGCGTCGAGGAAACGCCCGGTTCCATTCCGAACCCGGAAGCTAAGCTCGATTGCGCCGATGGTACTGCACTCGGGAGGGTGTGGGAGAGTAGGTCGCCGCCGGACATCTTCACTGGGAGTGGAGGAGTGCTTGAACCCCTGCGGGGTGTTCGCCTCCTCCACTCCCATTTTTTTATGCCCACAACTCGGAAAGCCACGGCCACCGGCTGGGTGCTGCGCAACGTTCGCGAACGATCACACCACGGCTGTCGCCACGATGTTCTGGGCGGAGCGGGCCAGGTGGAATCGCACCGGCCCTGTGGGCTCCACGAAGTTCCCTGTCCGTTCGCACCACAGCGCGCAGCGCGACAGGGGCACCTCGATCTCGACCTGCCGTGCACCGCGTGCCGGAACCTCGACCACCTCGGTGGCCACGAGGCGCCGCACCGGCACGGTTCCCACGCCGTCGGGATACTGCTCCTGCCCGGCGGAGGCATACACCTGGACCACCTCATACGCAGGGAGCTGTGCCTCCCGCGTGAGCGTCACGGAGAAGTGCGCGCCGGTGGGGGAGCGCCTCGGTGCAGGCTGCGTCCACCGCGTCGGTTCGAGTGAGAGGCCGTGACCGAAGGGGAAGCTCGCCTCCTGACCGTAGAGGTAGGTCGAGGCGGAGGAGATCACGTCGTACTCCAGGATGTCCGCCAGCGACTCCTCGGTGACCCATGCCTGCGCCAGGCGGCCGCTGAACTCCTTCCGACCGAGCAGCAGCGACGAGAGCGCCGGCCCCAGTCGGGCACCGGCATGGCTGCTCCAGATCACAGCGTCAGCAGTGCCCGCATGGCCAGCCAGATCATAGGAGTAGGACGAGAGGATCAGCAGCGTGCTGCGGGCACCGGCAGGAAGGTCGGCGAGCAGCTCGAGCAGCTCGACGTCCGGATTCATCAGCGAGAGCATCGCCCGGTCCTCTGTCTCACGCCCGTGCACGTGGGGGTCGTTGCCGGCCACCACGATTACCAGGTCGGCGCCCTCGATCGCGTCCCGTGCCTGGTCCCGGCGCGAGCTCATCACCTGCCACGTCCACCTCGTCGACTGCAGGGGGTCATGGCCGCCCAGCAGCAGCTTGCCGCTGCGATGCTCCCGCCGCACCCATCGGCCCGTGCCCACATGCTGGAGCCTCACTGTCCCGTCGGCCTCTCGCATCCGCCGGAACGTCTCCTGGACGATCCAGCCGCCGACGCGCTCCGCCTCGGTGCGCAGGTACCCGGCCGCATCCGGGGCAAGCAGCCGCCCCGTCCCGCGGTCGCGGAGGCTGATGATGTCGAGCCCGTGATCGATGACCTCGAAGGTGACCGGCTCGGAGTGCTCAGCTCCGGAGGGCATGGGCCCCACGCACAGCACGCCGTCGCGCCGCCTGCGCAGCGTGAACTGACCCTCGTGCAGAGCGACCACGTCCAGGCATGGCGCATGGACCACAGGCCCGTCATGGCCGGCCATCAGCGCCTCCGCGAGCGGCACCGGATCGATCAGCTCACCGCTATACCAGTCCCGCAGCACCGTCCCTCCGAGGTGGCCGAGCACGGCGATGCGCTCCCCGGGCCGTGCCGGCAGCGTCCCGTGCTGATGGTGCAGCAGCACCGCGGAACGGCTCGCCGCTTCTTCCGACAGCGCGATCGCCTCGGCCTGAGCGAACCGGGGGAGCGAGGGGGCGGCGTCATCGAACTCTCCGGTGCGCGCCCGCGCCACCAGCTGCCGGACCACCGCCTGATCCACGTGGCGCTCCTCGAGGAGTCCGCGCTCGAGCGCCTCGCGGGCCGCGCGGATCGTGGGCTCCGAGTCCTCACCGTGATCGGTGAAGGAATCCACTCCCGCACGCAGCATCGCCGCCACCGCCTCGGTGAGGTCCGCCGCGACATCCTGGATGGTGATCAGATTCGTCGGCGCCCCGGCATCGCTCACCACGAACAGCAGATCCGGGTCCGCCACCAGTGCGCGCAGATGCGAGTTCACCAGAGGAGAGAGGTGCGCCGGCACGCCGTCGACCAGGTTGTAGGCCAGCATCACCGCTCCCGCAGCGCCGCTGGCCAGCGGCTCCTCGAAGCCGGGCAGCTCGTACTCGTGCAGGACCCGCGGCGGCATCGATGAGGAGGTCGCGGCGCGATCGGTCTCGTTCGAGTAGGCGAGGAAGTGCTTGAGCGTGGGGACCGTGGACCAGGTCTCGCCCTCCCCACGCAGGCCTCGCGCGATCGCGGTGCCGAGCTGCGCGTTCAGCAGCGGATCCTCGCTCAGGCCCTCCTCGGTGCGGCCCCACAGCGGATGGCGCAGCGCGTTGACCACCGGCGCCCACACGTTCAGGCTCGCCGGCTGCTCGTGTCCGTGGTGGGCGCGGACCTCCCGGGCGATCTGCGTCCCGATCGCCTCGAGCAGCACGGGATCCCATGATGCCGCGAGCCCCACGGGCGGCGGATAGGTGACCGCCGGGCCGCGCCAGGCCACGCCGTGCAGGGCCTCGGTGCCGGTGGAGAACGGCCCGATCCCGAGCCGTTCCAGGCCCGGGCTGTGCTGGTGGAGGAAGGGCAGCTTCTCCTCGAGCGTCATCGCGCCGACCAGGGAGCGAGCCCGCTCGAGACGCCGGGCATCCACACTCTCGAGGCGCGCGCGGGAGCCGAGCCACGTGGGCGGGGGAGTGTGTGCCATGGAGTCCTCTTCGACGATCTGCGACGGCGGCAGGGTGGGCGAGGGCAGGATCCGAGGTCTTGTCACATCCGTGCCCGGCGGCTACTCTTCGAGCCTATCGAAGCGCTTCGACGATGACTAGTCGCTGCGCCGGAGCAATTCCCCCGGCTGTCTCGGTCACCGGGGAGATCCTCGTGGCCGCCGCCTCGGCGCCCATGTGTCGACACAAGGAAGTGAGTGCATCATGCAAGGCATCGACAACGAAGTCTCCCGTCGCAGGCTCCTGGGATACCTGGGCATCGGGGCCGGAGCCCTCGGCCTCGCAGCCTGCGGAGGCTCGGGAGGCACCGGCCAGACCGGAGGATCCGGCGGAGTGCTCACCGGCGCGGATCTCGCAGCCGAGGTGGAGGCCTCGCTGCCCCACAGCACCCTCGAGTTCCTGGTCGAGCCGGACTTTCCCAGCGTCAACGGCTCGACCCCCGGCTACGTGACCATGCCCGATCCGCTGGTCGACGGGGTCCAGCAGACCCCAGGAGCGGGCGGCAGCTACACCGTGATGAGCCCGGCCTGGTGGACCTCGCCGCCTAGCCTGGGGGAGAACGCCTACTACGACGCCGTCAACGAGCAGCTCGGCGCAACCCTCGAGTTCCAGGTCTCCGACGGCAACACCTATGCCGACAAGGTCCAGACCGTCCTCGCCTCCCCGAAGAACGTGCCGGACTGGATGGTCATCCCCTCCTGGAACATCCCGCCCCGCTTCATCGAAGGCGTCGGCAACGTCTTCCAGGACCTCACCGACCACCTCTCCGGGGACGGCATCCTGGACTACCCGAACCTCGCCCGGCTGGATCCGGCCGCCTGGGCGTACTCGATGTTCAACGGTCGGATCTACGGTCTGCCCTACCCCTCCGAGCTCATCACCGATGCCGTCTTCTACCGTCGCGACCTGTTCGAGGAGCTCGGCGTGGAGCCGCCCACCGATGCGGACTCCTTCCTGTCCGTGCTCAGCGAGATCACCGACGAGAGCGCGAACCGCTGGGGCTGCGAGAACCTGTGGAACACAGCGCAGCTCATGCACGCCATCCCGCCCACCTTCACCGAGCGCGATGGGAAGCTCGTCCACCGCTTCGAGATGGAGGAGTTCAAGGAGGCGATCGTCTGGCTCACCAAGGTCATCGAGTCCGGCGCGATGCACCCCGACGCCGTGGCCGGCAACGACGGCCCCGCGAAGGACCGCTTCGAGTCCGGGCAGACGCTCGTGATGAACGACGGCGTCGGCGGCTGGCACGAGGCGCTCACCCGCGTGCGCCCTTCGAACCCGGACTTCGACCAGATGGCGATGGACATGTTCGCGCCCGACGGCGGAGCCCCGACCCTGTTCCGCGGAGCACCGGTGAACATCTTCTCCTTCCTCAAGAAGACCGACGACGAGGAGCAGGTCAAGGAGCTGCTGCGACTGGCGGACTGGTGCGCCTCGCAGTTCGGCACCCACGAGTTCGAGCTGCTCACCTACGGGGTCGAGGGCACCCACTTCGAGCGCGACGAGCACGGCGTCCCCCAGATGAACGACCAGGGCCGACGCGAGGTCACCTCCACCTACCAGTTCCTCGCGCAGCCCGCGATCGTCAATGCGAAGGTGCAGTTCCCCGACTACGTCGAGGCCTCCACGCAGTGGATGGCTCGCCAGTCCGAGCACGTGGTCGATCCACTGTTCTACGGGATCCAGATCCAGGAGCCCTCCGAGTTCGGCTCTCTCAGCCAGCCCTTCGACGACCTCGTGGTCGACATCAGCCGCGGCCGCAAGGACATCAGCGAGCTCGATGCGGCGGTGGAGAACTGGCGCAGCTCCGGCGGTGACAAGCTGCGTGACTTCTACGCCGAGTTCCTGGCCTGAGCGGCATGTCGACCGCCGTCCGTCCCTCCCCGTCCGAGGAGCCCATGCCTCCGCCCACCTCACGCAGCGCCCCATCCCGTCGGCCCGCTCGCGGGAGCGAACCCGCTGCGACCGGACGGCGCGCCGTCAGCCTCCGCGCCAGGCTGCGCCGCGACCGCTCGCTGATCCTGATGTCCCTGCCGATGGTCGTGCTGCTGGTGGTGTTCGCCTACGTCCCGATCCTCGGGAACGTGATCGCCTTCCAGGACTACTCGCCGTTCGTCGGGATCCGCAGCAGCTCGTGGGTCGGGACGCACCAGTTCGAACGGGTGCTGACCGATCCGCTGTTCTGGAACGCGGTGAAGAACACGCTGGTGATCACCGCGTTCCAGCTGGTGTTCTACTTCCCGATCCCGATCATGCTGGCGATCCTGCTGAACTCGATCCTCAGCGAGAGGGTCCGCACGGTCATCCAGTCGATCGTGTACCTGCCGCACTTCTTCTCCTGGGTGGTGGTGGTCTCGATCTTCCACCAGATCCTGGGAGGGGCGGGGCTGCTGAACCAGTTCACCCGCGAGTTCGGCCTGGGCACCGTCAACGTCATGACCGACCCCGACACCTTCCTGTTCCTGATCACCTCGCAGGTGGTGTGGAAGGACGCCGGCTGGGGGATCATCGTCTTCCTCGCGGCGCTGAACGCGATCGATCCGGCGCTGTACGAGTCGGCCGCGATGGACGGCGCCGGGAAGTGGCGCCGCATCTGGCACATCACCCTGCCCGGCATGCGGGCGGTGATCGTGCTGCTGCTGATCCTGAACCTCGGCAACGCCCTCACCGTGGGATTCGAGCAGCTGATCCTCCAGAGGGATGCGGTGGGCGCGGGCCGCGCCGAGGTGCTGGACACCTTCGTCTACTACACGGGCGTGCAGAACGGCGACTGGAGCTACGCCGCTGCCGCCGGACTCCTGAAAGGAGTGGTCAGCATGATCCTGGTGCTCGGGGCCAACAAGGTCGCGCATCTGTTCGGTGAGGCGGGGGTGTACCAGAAGGCATGAGCGCCTCGATAGGGCCAGGTCCGGTCCATACCAGTGAGCCCGTCCGTCAGGGCATCGCCACCGGCGCCGTCGCCGAGACCGTGCCGCCCCGGCGGCCGCGTCGACGCTCCTCGCGGCCCATCTGGGACGAGGAGCCCTCGCTCCCCGCCCAGGGTGCGAAGGGGATCGTGCTGGTGCTGATCTGTCTGGCGGTGCTGGTGCCGCTGTACACGATCATCCTCACCAGTCTCTCCCCGCAGGCCGCGATCACGCGGGCCGGCGGGCTGGTGCTGGTGCCCGACGGCCTCACCCTCGACGCCTACCGTCAGGTGCTCTCCGGAGGGATCGTCACCCGGGCGGTGATGGTCAGCCTCGGAGTCACCGGCGTGGGCACCGCGCTGTCGCTGACCGTCTCGGTGCTCGCGGCCTACGGGCTGTCCCGGCCGGGCAGCCTCCTGCACACCCCGATCCTGTTCCTGATGCTCGGCACGATGTTCTTCGGCGCCGGCATGATCCCGATGTACCTGCTGGTCTCGGGGCTCGGGCTGATCGACAGCTACTGGGCGCTGATCCTGCCCAGCGCGGTCTCCGCCTTCAACATCGTGATCATGCGCGGCTTCTTCCAGGGCATCGATCAGGGGATCCTCGAGTCCGCGCGGATCGACGGCGCCTCGGATTGGCGGATCCTGTTCCAGATGGTGCTGCCGATGTCCAAGGCCGTGGTGGCCGTGGTCGCGCTCTTCTATGCGGTCGGCTACTGGAACGCCTTCTTCAACGCGATCCTTTACATCAACGACTCCGCGAAGCAGCCGCTGCAGGTGGTGCTGCGCAGCTTCGTGCTGCAGGGCGTCTCCGTGCCGGGACAGGTCGATGTGGGCTCCGGTCAGGTCGCCACCCTCGCGGTGCAGATGGCGGTGATGGTGATCGCTCTGATCCCGGTGGTGATCGTGTACCCGTTCATCCAGCGCCACTTCAAGACCGGCGTGATGATCGGTGCGGTGAAGGGCTGAGCGCCATCGGCGAGCGCATCCCGCCGTGGGGCGGGAGGAGGTCAGGGCAGGCGATGGGTGGTGTCACGCTCGTTGAGCGTCGGGGCGATCAGCTGGTCGCCCACCACCCCGTCGCCCTCGATCAGCGCCGTCGCGGTGGTCACCGCCGCGCGGCCGATCTCCTCGACGGGGATCTCCACGGCCGTGTACTCCACGGCGCCCAGCCGCACCGTCTCCTGCGGGGCGATCGCCACCACCTGCAGGTCCTCCGGCATCGAGATGCCCTCGTCGGTGAGCGCGCGATGGATGGCCGCCAGCGCGCTCTCGTTGTGGATGACCAGCGCCTCCGGGCGCTCCTCGGCGAGCAGGGTGCGGATCAGCTGCCCGGTGGAGTCGACCTCGTGGTCATGCACCACATGCCGGGCCCGCAGCCCGAGCTTCTCGCAGGCCTGCTCGAAGCCGCGCGTGGCACGGTCGGCGTAGGTGGCGTGGCGGGTCTGCGTCACCGAGGGCGAGCCGATCATCACCAGGCGCCGAGCGCCTCTGCGGTGCAGCTCCGTCACCGCGAGGGAGGAGGCCTGCTCGAAGTCGAAATCCACGCGCGGGATGCCGTGCGCCTGGGAAGGGTAGCCGAGCAGCACCACCGGGCGCCGCGCCCCGGCGAGCACGGGGAGACGCGGATCGTCCTCGACCACGTCCATCACCACGAGGGCGTCCACCTTGCCCTCGTCGAGGACGCGCGCGGTGGCCGCGTGGTCCTCGCCGGCGATCAGCAGGATCTCGTTGGAGGTCTCATGGGCCGCGCGCATCAGCGAGCGCACGAACATCATCACCACATGCGCGTCCACGTCCGCGGCCAGCGGCACCGCCAGCCCGATCGTGCCCGCCCGCTGCGAGGCCAGGGCCCGTGCCCCCGCGTGGGGGTGGTAGCTCAGGCGGGTGATCGCGTCGTTGATCCGCTCGCGGGTGGCCGAGGAGATCGCCCGCTTGCCGCTGAGCGCATAGGAGACGGTGCTCAGGGAGACCCCGGCCTCGCGCGCGATGTCCGACATGGTGGCCATGGCGCCGCCTCTCAGTCAGAAGGAACATGAACGATGAGAAGGAGCACGATGTCCCGAGCTCGAGATCCATTGTCCCCTCTGCGCACACGCTACTCGGTGAGCGGGGCGTTCTTCGGCGCGGACTACAACCCCGAGCAATGGCCGCCCGAGACGCGCACGGAGGACCTCGAGCTGATGGAGAGGGCCCATCTGGGCTTCGCGACCGTCGGCGTCTTCTCCTGGGCGCGGCTGGAGCCCGAGCCCGGACGCTTCGAGACGCAGTGGCTCGACGACGTGCTCGATGACCTCAACTCCCGCGGCATCGCCGTGGATCTCGCGCTGCCGGTGGCCTCCCCGCCGCCGTGGCTGGGCGCCCTGCATCCGGACTCCCTCCCGCAGACCCGCTCCGGCGGCACGCTGTGGTGGGGCTCGCGCAACCAGTTCGACCCCTCCTCTCCCGCCTACCGCGAGGCCGCCCGGCGCATCACCCGCATGCTGGTGGACCGCTACGGCCGGCATCCGGCGGTCGCGATGTGGCACGTGGGCAACGAGTACGGGCAGCTCTCCCATGGCGAGCACGCGGCGGCGGCGTTCCGGGACTGGCTGCGGGAGCGCTACAGGGACATCGAGACGGTCAACCGTGCCTGGGGGACCAGCGTGTGGTCGCTGAGCTTCCGCAGCTTCGAGGAGGTGATCCCGCCACGGGAGGCGCCCTACCTGCTCAACCCCGCTCTCGAGCTGGACTTCGCCCGGTTCTGCTCCGACCAGCTGCTGGAGTGTTGCCTCGATCTCGCCGGGATCATCCGCGAGAGCGTGCCCGGCGCGGTGGTGACCACGAACTTCATGGGTTTCTTCCCGCTGGCCGACTACGCGAGCTGGGCCGAGCACCTCGACGTCCTCGCCGATGACCACTACACCGACCCGGCTGATCCCCGCACCCGGCTGACCGCCTCGCTGACCCACTCCTACCTGCGCACTCTCGGACGTGGACGGCCCTGGGTGCTGATGGAGCAGGCGGCGGGAGCGGTGAACTGGCGCGCCCACAACGTGCCCAAGACCGCCGCCCAGAACCGCCTGGACTCCTGGCGCGCGCACGCCCACGGGGCCGACGTCATCGCCTACTTCCAGTTCCGCCAGTCCGCGAGCGGCCCGGAGACCTTCCACTCGGCGCTGGTGCCGCATGCCGGCCCCGACACCGCGCGGTTCCGGGCCGTCACGGAGCTGGGGGAGGAGCTCACCCGCAGCCCGCTCGCACAGAGCGAGCCCGGACTCTCCCGGGTGTTCTTCGTCCACGACTGGGACTCCTGGCGCGCCGCGATGGGGGCCGGCCGCGCGACCGATGCCGTGCAGCCGCTCGCCCAGCATGAGGCGTTCTACGCTCCCTTCTTCCGCGCCGGCATCAGGGTGGACATCGGCCCCTCCACCCTCCTGCTCGAAGGGACGGGGGCTGCGGGCGGGACACTGCGGGACCGCTATGACCTGCTGGTCCTCGCCTCCCAGTTCCTGCTGCGCAGCGAACTGGTGCCGGTGCTCGAGCAGTTCGTCCGCGAGGGCGGCCAGCTGCTGATCGGGCCCCACGGGGGAGTGGTCGACGAGAACGTGCGCGCCCATCTGGGCGGCACAGGAGGCGGGCTGCTCGAGCTGGCAGGGGTGTTCCGCGAGGAGCCGTGGCCGCTCGCCGCGCCGCTGGCGCTGCACGATGGGCAGGCCGGCAGCGCAGAGGTGGGAGAGTTCGTCGAGGTGCTCACCGCGCGCACCGCCGAGCCCCTGTGGAGCGCGAGCACCGCCCCGCTGGAGGGCCGGCCCGTGGTCACCCACCGCGCGCTCGGGCACGGCGGTGTCTGGTACGTCGGCGGGCTGCTCGATGACGAGACCCTCGCGCAGGTCGTCGCCGACGCCGCCGAGGCGGCTGGCCTCGCTCTCGCGCCGCTGCCGGAGGGTGTGGAGGCGATCCGCCGCGGGCAGGAGCTGCTGCTGATGAACCATTCCGCTCACCCCGTGAACGTTCGCATCCTGGGACAGGAGGTCGAGGTGCAGGGCGAGGACCTCGTGATCTGCCCGCTCGGGTGAGACGGACGTCCAGGTGACGGACTCCGCAGAGAGTCGCGCGCAGAGCCCGCGACTGGTGAAAGCAGTCACGGATCAACGCGTTACCCGAGGGTCAAATGTGGGTGGTCGCTTAGGCTTCTCGACGAAAACGGCATAGCGCGAGACGACAGAGACGGACGGTCCAGGTGGCTGAGGACAGCAACAACAGGGGCGACCGCGGCCACGGCGACAGGAGCCGGAGCGGCCAGCGGCGCGACGAGCACGCGACGAGACCCTCCAACCGCCCGTCGTCCGGCCGCAGCGCCGGACGCCCGCGCACCCATGACTCCCGAGGCCAGGGCGGCCCCCGCCGCGAGGACCGCGGCTCCTCCTGGTCCCAGCGCCCTCGCCGCGATGAGGACTCCGGCGCACCCCGCCGCGCACAGGACGGGGCACGCCCCTACCGCCCCCGCACCGGGGAGCGTCCCGACGGCGGAGGCTCGGACTTCCGTGGCCGCCGCGAGGATCGCCCCTGGCAGTCGCGCGACCGGCGTGACCAGCGCCCCGGCGGCGAACGTCGCGGAGGCTACGAGGACCGTCCCCGTCGGGATGACCGTTCGTACCGCGGCGGCGACGATCGCCCGCGTCGTGATGATCGGTCTGCCCGCGATGACCGTCCCCGTCGTGACGACCGTCCGTACCGCGGCGGCGATGACCGCGCGCGTCGCGACGATCGTCCGTACCGCAGTGATGATCGCCCGCGCCGTGACGACCGCCCCCGTCGAGACGACCGCCCGTACCGCGGCGGCGATGATCGCCCCCGTCGTGACGACCGTCCGCGTCGTGATGACCGTCCGCGCCGTGACGACCGCGACCACCGAGGCGGCCGCGACCGCGATCAGCGTGGCCGTGGCCCGGTGTCGCCGCGTCGCGACGACCAGCGTGCCTCCCGCCCGGGTCAGGAGGCCCGCGCCGATCGCCCGATCGAGCCCCGGGTGCCCGAGGGCATCACGGGACGTGAGCTCGACAAGGACGTGCAGGCGGAGCTGCGCGGCCTGAGCAAGGAGACCGCGGAGCGGGTGGCGCGCCACATGGTGGCCGCCCACCTGCTGGAGGAGTCCGACAACGAGACCGCCCTCGCCCATGCGCGCTTCGCCGCTCGCCTCGGCGGCCGCGTGGGTGCCGTGCGCGAGACCCACGGCATCATCGCCTACCGCGCCGGCGATTTCCGCACCGCCTCCCGCGAGCTGCGCACCTCGGTGCGCATCACCGGCCGCACCGACGTGCTGCCGATGATCGCGGATTCCGAGCGCGGCCTGGGCCGCCCTGAGCGCGCCCTGGACATCGCCTCCTCGGAGGACGCCTCCGACCTCAGCGCCGCCGCGGCGATCGAGCTGATCATCGTGGTGGCCGGAGCGTATGCGGACACCGGCGACATCGAGACGGCGCTGAGCACCCTCGAGATCCCGGCGCTGCGCCACAAGGTCGACGGCCGCTGGCAGGTGCGCCTCTGGGTCGCCTACGCCGATCTGCTGGATCGGGCGGGCCGCGCCGACGAGGCCAAGCGCTGGATCGCACTGGCCGCGGACGCCGACACCGAGGGGCTCACCGACGCCGCCGAGCGGCTGGGCCGTCCGGCGCCGCAGCCGCAGGAGGAGCCTGCCTGGGCCGACGACGAGCAGGTCTCCGTCCTGGACGCCTACGATCCCGACGCCGACGCCGACGCCGACGCCGACGCCGACGCCGACGCCGAGGACGCCGACGTCGACGAGATCGACGAGGATGACGCCGACGACGAGCAGGTCTCCGTCCTGGACGCCTACGATCCCGACGCCGACGCCGACGCCGACGCCGAGGACGCCGACGTCGACGAGATCGACGAGGATGACGCCGACGACGACACGGAGACCGCCCAGGACTCCGAGGCCGACGACGCGGACGACGCGGATGACGCTGAGTTCGCCGCGGACCAGCAGGCCGAGGATGAGGACGACCAGGCCCGGCACACGGGGGAGTCCGCGTGATCCGTCGGCCCGATCCCTCGCTGCTGGACCTCTACGACGCGATCCTGCTGGACCTCGATGGCACCGTGATGCACGGCGCCCGCCCGATCCCGCACGCCGTCGAGGCGGTCGAGACCGCCCGCGCGGCGGGAACCACCGTGGTGTTCGCGACCAACAACGCCTCGCGCACCCCGCAGCAGGCCGCCGAGCATCTCGCCGTAGTGGGCGTCCCCGCCCGGCCCGAGGAGTTCGTGACCTCCCCGCAGGTCGCCTCCCAGCTGCTCGCCGAGCGGCTCGCGCCGGGCGCCACGGTGCTCGTGGTGGGCGGGCCCAGCCTCGCCGCCCAGATCCGCGAGGTGGGCCTCGTCCCGGTGGACACCGACTCCGAGGACGTCGTCGCCGTGGTCCAGGGCTGGTCCCCGGACCTGAACTGGTCGATGCTCGCCGAGGGCGCGTACGCGATCCGCCGCGGCGCCTTCTGGATGGCCACCAACATCGATGCCACCCTGCCCACCGAGCGCGGCCTCGCCCCGGGCAACGGGTCGATGGTCGCGGTGCTGCGCCACGCCACCGGCGTCGAGCCCGCCGTGGCCGGCAAGCCCGAGCCGGGCATGTTCGAGGTCGCCGCGAAGGAGAGGGGCGTGCGCCGCCCGCTGATCATCGGCGACCGTCTCGACACCGACATCGAGGGCGCGGTCCGCGCCGGGATGGATTCCCTGCTGGTGCTGACCGGCGTGGACGGCATCGAGTCTGCGCTGCGCGCCGAACCGGTGCGCCGCCCCACCTTCATCCTCCCGGATCTCTCGCAGATCGCCGCACCGTTCGCGCTGCCCGTCGTCGACGGCGAGCGAGCCCGCTGCGGCGGTGTGAGCGCGATCTGGCGCGACGGCGACATCGAGATCAACGACGCGGTCGAGGATCCGCAGGTGCTGCGCGCCGTGCTGGCCCTGCTGGCCGCCCGCAGCGCCGAGACCGCCTGGAACGGACAGCTGCGCGACCAGGACGGCAACGCCCTGCGTCCCACCGACCGGTGAGCGGCCAGCGCCTGGACGTCGCGCTGCTCGGCGCGGGCCTGGCCCGCTCGCGCACCCACGCCCGTCGCATCATCGAGGAGGGCCGCGCCCGCCTGGACGGCCGCCCCGTGACCCGGCCCTCCACCCCCGTCCCGGACGGGGCGGAGCTCGCCGTCGTGGACGTGCCCGACGGCATCGAGTACGCCTCCCGCGCCGCGCACAAGCTCGCCGGCGCCCTCGACGCCCTGCGACTGGACCCGGCGGGCCGCGAATGCCTGGACGCCGGCGCCTCCACCGGCGGGTTCACCGACGTGCTGCTGCGCCGCGGTGCGGCGATCGTGCACGCCGTGGACATCGGCCACGACCAGCTCGCCCCGCACGTGCGGGAAGATGCCCGCGTGATCGTCCGCGACGGCCTCAGCGTGCGCGACCTCACCCCGCAGCTGCTGGGCGCCGTGGTCGACCTGATCGTCGCGGATCTCTCCTTCATCTCCCTGCGCACCGTCCTGCCCGCCCTGGCCAGCGTGCTGCGCGATGACGGCGAGCTGCTGCTGATGGTGAAGCCCCAGTTCGAGGTGGGCCGATCCGCCCTGCCGAAGTCCGGGGTGGTCTCCGATCCGGCCGCGCGCGTGCGGGCCGTGCGCGATGTGGCCGAGGCCGCCGCGCAGGTGGGGCTGAGCACCGCCGCCGTCGGCCCCAGCAGCCTCCCCGGGCAGGACGGCAACCGCGAGTACTTCCTGCATCTGCGTCCGCACGGCACGGCGTTCGTGCTGGACGCCGAGGCCTGTGACATGATCGAGTCGGCCGTGAGCGGGAACCGTCCGCGGCATCGGCGCGACCAGCACACCCACGAGGAGGACTGACCAGGATGCGACGGTTCCTCCTGTACGTCCACACCGGCCGTCGCGCCGCGCTGAGGGCGACCCTCTCGGTGCTCGAGGAGCTGCGCCTGCGCGGCGTCCGCGCGATCGTCGTGGACCAGCAGGTCGAGGAGATCCTCGCCCTGCCCGAGGACGTGGCCCCGCCCAAGCTGCTGACCTTCCTCACCAACGGCGCGGTCGACGTGCTCGACGCGGTCTCCGCGGCGGACTCGGTCGAGCTGGGGATCGTGCTCGGCGGAGACGGCACCATCCTGCGTGCCCTCGAGGCGGTGCGCGATGCGGACATCCCCGTGCACGGCGTGAACCTCGGCCACGTCGGCTTCCTCGCCGAGAGCGAGGTCGAGGACCTCTCGATCACCGTGGCCCGCCTGCTGGACGGCGACTACGACATCGAGAAGCGCTCCACCCTGGACATCTCGGTGCTGGATGCGGACGATGCGACCGTCTCCCAGCACTGGGCGCTGAACGAGGCCTCCCTCGAGAAGGCCGACCGCCAGAAGATGATCAACGTCGCGATCGAGATCGATGGGCGCCCCGTCTCCTCCTTCGGGGCCGACGGCGTGCTGCTGTCCACCTCGACCGGCTCGACCGCCTACGCCTTCAGCGCCGGGGGACCGGTGATCTGGCCCGAGGTCGACGCGATGATGCTGATCCCGCTCGCCGCTCACGCGCTGTTCGCCCGCCCGCTGGTGCTGGGACGCTCCTCCGAGGCGGCGATCGAGATGACCCTCGACAACCGCGAGGACGGCATCCTCACCCTCGACGGCCGCCGCACCGAGGACATCACCGCCGGGATGCGCATCGAGGCACGCCTCTCCGACCGCTCCGTGCGCCTGGCGCGCCTCGCACCGACCCCCTTCGCTGATCGTCTGGTCGAGAAGTTCCAGCTCCCGGTGGTGGGCTGGCGCGGCCGCAGCCCCCGCACCCGCTGACGGCAGGAGGCACCACCATGCTGTCCACCCTGCGCATCCGCCATATCGGCGTGATCGACGACGCCCTGCTCGAGTTCGGTCCCGGCTTCACCGCCCTGACCGGTGAGACCGGCGCCGGCAAGACGATGATCGTCACCGGCCTGACCATGCTGCTGGGAGGCCGGCTCGATCGCGGCCGCACCCGCGATTCCAGCACGGTCGACGGCACCCTCTCCCTCACCGGGCATACCGAGCTCGCCTCTGCCCTGGACGAGCTCGGCGCCGACGAGGACGACGGCGAGGTGCTCGTGGTGCGCCGCGTCACCCGCGACGGGCGCTCGCGCGCGCAGATCGGCGGCGTCCCCGTCCCCATCGGCACCCTGGCCCGCCTGGTCGGCACCGCCGTGACCGTCCACGGCCAGTCCGATCAGCAGCGGCTGCGGGACCCCGAGGCGCAGCGCGAGGCGCTGGACCGCTTCGCGGTCGCGGAGATCGGACCGCTGCTCGAGCGTCACCGCACCCTGTGGCGCGAGCGCTCCGCCCTCGCCGAGCGCCTCACCGAGCTCGACGGCCTGCTCAGCGAGAGGGACCGCCACGGCACCGCCCTGCGCGAGGCCCTCGAACGGCTTGAGCAGTCCGACCCCCAGGAGGGCGAGGACGAGCAGCTGCGCGCGGAGATCGAGCGCCTGGGCAACGCCGAGGAGCTGCGCGAGGCCGCCGCCCAGGCCGCGCTCGCGCTCGTGGGCGATGACGACGGACCGGCCGCCGGCCCTCTGGTGGCCCTCGCCGTCGAGACCCTCGGCCGGGCCGCCCGCACCGACACCACCCTCACCCCGCTGGTCGAACGGCTGGACGCGGTGCGCCTGGAGCTCTCGGACGTGTCCGCGGAGGTCTCCCGCTACGCCGACGGTATCGATGGCTCGCCCGGGCGGATCGAGGAGGCCAACGAGCGCCTCCACGAGCTGACCCTGCTGGTGCGCGACCTCGGCGGCCTGCTGGCCGGACCCGACGGGCCCGCCGAGGACATCACCACGCTGCTGGACACCTCCCGCACCGCCGCCATCGCCCTGGACCGCTTCGAGGGCGCCGAGCAGGAGCGCGCCGAGACCGCCGAGCGCCTGAGCGCGCTCGAGGGGCAGCTGGACGAGGTCGCCGGCGAGCTCAGCGCCGCCCGGGAGTCCGCGGCCTCCGCGCTCTCCGACGCCGTGCAGGAGGAGCTGCGCCACCTGGAGATGCCCGATGCGGACATCCGAGTGGACGTCACCGCCCAGACGCACCGCTCCCACGGGAAGGACGCTGTGGCCATCCTGATGGCGCCCCACCCCGGCGCCGATCATCTCCCCGTCGGGCAGGCCGCTTCCGGCGGCGAGCTCTCGCGCGTGATGCTCGCGCTCGAGGTGGCCCTGTCCTCCTCCCGCAGCGACCGCAGCGCCGCCCCCGTGTTCGTGTTCGACGAGATCGACGCCGGCATCGGCGGGCGCGCCGCGCTCGCCGTCGGCCAGCGCCTGGCCCGCCTGGCCCGGCACGCCCAGGTCATCGTGGTCACCCACCTGCCACAGGTCGCCGCGCACGCCGGCACCCACCTGCAGATCGTGAAGTCCAGCGCCGAGGGCACCACCAGCTCCACGGTCGAGAACCTCGACCGCCCGGCCCGTATCCGGGAGCTGGCCCGGATGCTCGCCGGGGATGACGCCTCCGACGTCGCGCTCGCCCACGCCGAGGAGCTCCTGGACGAGGCCCGCGCCTCGGCCGCCCCGCCCGAACCGGCCTCCCGAGCGCACCGATGAACGCCCTGAGCACCGTGACCGGCACCGCCCGTCTCGGCAAGCGCACCAAGGACCTCACCAAGCGCCTGCAGCCCGGTGACATCGCGATCATCGACCACGAGGACATCGACCGCGTCGCCGCCGAGGCGCTCGTGGAGCGCGCTCCCGCCGCGGTGCTCAACGTCTCCGCCTCCACCTCCGGCCGCTACCCCAATGCAGGCCCGCAGATCCTGGTCGACGCCGGGATCGTGCTGGTCGACGCACTGGGGGAGTCCGTCTTCGAGGGCGTGCGCGACGGGGAGCCGCTCACCGTGGACGGCGCCGAGGTGCTGATCGAGGACACCGTGATCGCCCGCGGCACCCTCCAGGACCCGCAGAGCGTCGAGGCCTCCCTCGAGCGCGCCCGCGAGGGACTGTCCGAGCAGCTCGAGCTGTTCGCGCAGAACACCATGGAGTACATGCTGCGCGAGCGGGATCTGCTGCTGGACGGCATCGGCGCACCCGAGGTGCGCACCCGGATGGACGGCCGCCCGGTGCTGATCGTGGTGCGCGGCTACCACTACAAGGAGGACCTGGCGACCCTCAAGCCGTTCCTGCGCGAGAACCGGCCGATCATCATCGGCGTGGACGGCGGCGCCGATGCGGTGATCGAGGCGGGCTTCCACCCGGACATGATCATCGGGGACATGGACTCGGTCTCGGACCGCGCGCTGCGCAGCGGCTCCGAGCTCGTGGTCCACGCCTACCGCGACGGCCGCGCCCCCGGCATGGAGCGCCTCGCCGAGCTCGGCCTGGAGAAGGAGGCGATCTCGTTCCCGGCCTCCGGCACCAGCGAGGACATCGCTATGCTGCTGGCTGACGAGAAGGGCGCCTCGGTGATCGTGGCCGTGGGCACCCACGGCACCCTCGAGGAGTTCCTCGACAAGGGACGCGCCGGGATGAGCTCGACCTTCCTGACCCGCCTGCGCATCGGGTCGAAGCTGGTGGACGCCAAGGGCGTCTCCCGCCTGTACCGTCAGAGGATCTCCACCTTCCAGCTGGTGCTGCTCGCACTGGCGGGACTGGCCGCCCTGGCCGTCGCCCTGTGGGCGACGCCCGGCGGGCAGGCGCTGGTCCAGATCCTCGGCGCCCGCCTGGATGGGATCCTGTCCTGGTTCACCTTGCTGTTCTCACCCCGGGCCACCGGGTCGTAGGAGGGTCTCGACCCCGTGATCGATTTCCGATACCACCTCGTCTCGCTGATCTCCGTGTTCCTGGCACTGGCCGTGGGCATCGTGCTCGGCGCCGGACCGCTGCGCGAGAACCTCGGCGACCAGCTCGCCGGCCAGGTCGAGCAGCTGCGCACCGAGCAGGAGCAGCTGCGCGGCGAGAAGGAGGAGCTCTCGGCGAGGAACGACCAGCTGTCCACCTTCGTGGCCGAGCTCGGCCCGGAGCTCGTCGAGGGCACCCTCGAGGGACGTCGCATCGTGGTGCTCACCGATGACAGCTCCACCCGGCCCGGCGTCGAGCGCATCCTCGAGCTGCTGACCGACGCGGGCGTGGAATCGTCGGCACGGATCGACCTGCTGCCCGCGCTGTGGGCACCGGACACCGCCGAGGCCCGCTCCCAGGCCGTCCAGGAGATCCGAGGCATCGCCCCGGTGGTGCTGCCGGCGGGCCCGGAGGATCAGCTGACCGACTCCGAGCGGCTCTCCGCCGTCGTCCCGGCGCTGCTGCACCGCGAGGCCGACGACGGCCTGACCCCCGAGCTGCGCTCCCAGGTGTGGCAGGTGCTCATCGACCACCAGCTGGTCAGCGTGGACGGCCCGGCCCCCTCCCCGGTGGACGGCGTGATCTACGCCAGCGCCGCCCCGGAGGAGCTCGCCGACGAGAACGAGGACGAGCTCGTCGCCACCGAGCGCGCCCAGGCCCTGCTCGCCTCCCAGACCAGCCTGCTCGGCGTGCTCGACGGCACCCACCTGCCCGCGGTGGTCTCCGCCGCGACCCCCCGGAACGACGCCTCCACCGGCGTGCTGCGCACCGTGCGCGGTGACGGCGGCTTCGAGGCGCTCTCGACCACCGACCGTCTCCAGGAGCCCGACGGGCCGCTGCTGTCCGTCCTCGCGCTGATCGAGCAGACCCGCGGCGGCTCCGGCGCTTACGGCACCACGGGCGATGCCGAGCAGCGGCTGCCCGCACTGCCCGAGACCGAGAGCCTGAACGACCAGATGCCGGACCTCGAGGGCGTGCCGCAGCCCTCCGACGGCGGGGGAGAAGGATGAGCGGCGCACTGCGCGCCGAGCTGCGACGCACCAACTTCTCCGGCCGCAGCGTCAGCCTCGCCGAAGGCGCGCTCGTGGTCGCCGGGACCGTGGCCCTCGCCGCCCGCACCGGCAGAGCCTCGGAGACCCTGACGCTCGCCGGGATCGGCGCGCTGGGACTGGTCGACGACCTGCTCGAGCCCCGTCAGCGCCGCGCCGGCCTCCCCGTCTCCAAGGGGCTGCGCGGCCATCTCGGAGCGCTGCGCGGCGGGCGCCTTACCACCGGCGCGGCCAAGGCGCTCGGCATCCCGCTGCTCTGCCTCGCCGGCGCCGCCGCCGGGCCCGCGCCCCGCGGCGGCGCGATGGTGCTCGCCGACGCCGCCCTGGTGGCCGGGAGCGCGAACCTCGCGAACCTGCTGGACCTGCGGCCCGGCCGCGCTCTCAAGGCGGTGCTGCCGTCGGCGGCCCTGCTGATGCTGGCCCGCCCCGCGACGCCCCGCGCCGAGACCGGCCACCGCCTGGCGCAGGCCGCGCTGCTGCCGGGGCTGGTCGCCCTGCCCGCCGATCTGCGCGAGCGCGGGATGCTCGGCGACGCCGGCGCGAACGTGCTCGGGGCCGCCGTCGGCACCGCCGCGACGCGCCTGCTGCCCGCACCCGCCCGGATCGGCCTGCTGGGCGGCGTGGTCGCGCTCACCCTCGCGAGCGAGAAGGTCAGCTTCAGCGCCGTCATCGAGCGAACCCCGGCCCTGCGCGCCCTGGACCGGCTCGGGCGCCGCCCTGCCCCGACCGCGCCGCCGCGCACGGCCTCCGAGGGGGAGGGACGATGAGCCGCCTCCCTGCCGGAGAGGCGCAGGCCGCTCAGCGCCGCCGCGGCGGAATCGCCCGCTCCGTGCTGCGCGGCGCCGGGATCATCCTGCTGGTGACCGTGTTCGCCCGGATCGCCGGGTTCGTGCGCTACCTGGTGTTCGGCGCGAGCGTCGGCGCAGGGGACGTGGGCACCGCCTACACCACCACCAACATGCTCCCCAACGTGCTCTTCGAGGTCGCCGCCGGGGGCGTGCTCGCCGCCGTGGTGGTGCCCCTCATCGCCGGGCTCGTCCCGGAGGGGGATCCCGACGACCACGTCGTCTCCGAGGAGACGCTCGACCCGCGCCAGGTCGAGGACCTGCGCACCCCGACGGCCGCCCCCGGCACGGCCGACGGCGCCGCGCTCGCTGACCGGATCATCTCGGTGCTGCTGACCTGGACGCTGCTGGGCACCGGGCTGCTCGCGGTGCTGGTGATCGCCCTCGCCTCCCCGCTGTCCCAGCTGCTGCTGGCCGCCGAGAATCCCGGCACCGCCGGCGTGCCGCTCGGCGCCACGCTGCTGCGCATCTTCGCCCTCCAGCTGCCGCTGTACGGGCTGTCCGTCGTGCTGGCCGCCTACCTGCAGGCCCGCAAGCGCTTCCTCTGGCCCGCGATGATGCCGCTGCTGTCCTCGCTGACCGTGATGATCGCCTATCGCGTCTACGCCCACCTGGTGCCGCCCGTCGCGACCGCCACCACCATCGAGCAGTCCGCCGTGTGGTGGCTGGGCTGGGGCACCACGGGCGGTGTGGCGATGATGGTGCTGCCGGTGCTGATCGTCTCCCTGCGCTCGGGACTGCGCCTGCGCCCGGCGCTGCGGATGCCGGCCGGCTACGGCCGCCGCGCCCTCGCCCTGGGAGGAGCCGGTCTGGGTGCCGTGGGCGCCCAGCAGGCCGTGCTCGCCCTGGTGATGGTGCTGGCGATGCGCGCCGGCGGCGTGGGCACCCTGCCGGTGTTCCAGTACGCGCAGGCCCTGTACCTGCTGCCCTACGCGGTGCTGGTGGTGCCGCTGGTGACCTCGGTGTTCCCGCACCTGTCCGAGCTGCGACTGGTGGGGGACCGCTCCGGGTTCGCGAAGATCGCCGCGGCATCGGTGCGCACCGTCATGGCCGTGTCCGTGGTGGGCGCCTCGATGCTGCTGGCCGCCGGGCCCGCCCTCGAGCAGTTCTTCCGCCAGATCGACCGCTCGGGCGCCAGCGGCGTCGGCTCCACCACCGCGGGCCTCGCGCTCGGCCTGGTGGGCTTCGCCGTGGCCACCCAGTGCACCCGCATCCTCGCCGCCGCGCTGCGGGCCCGTGACGCGCTGCTCGTCGGCTCCGTGGGCTGGCTGATCGCCGGCGTGGTGATCCTGATCACCGTACTGCCCAGCCCCGAGCGCTCCTCCGCGGAGGCCTCCACGGCCTTCGGCCTGTCGATGGCGGTGGGCATGGCGCTGGCCGGCCTGGTGGGCCTGTCGCGGATCGCGGACGTGCTCGAGCCCGGGGGCCACCTGGGCGCGGTGCGACGCACCGCCCTGTTCGTCCCCCTCGCCCTGCTGGGGGGCGGAGTCCCGGGGCTGCTGCTGGGACGCCAGCTCACCACCGCCGACCTGGGCGAGGTGGGCTCCGTGCTGGTCGGGATCCTCTGCGGCCTGGTCGCCGCCGTGCTCTCGACCGCGCTGATGGCCGCGGCGGACCCCGAGCTGACCCGCCGGGCGGTGCGCAGGCTGCGCGCCGGACGCTACGGAGTGGTGAGGTCCGTGCCGTGAGCGTGGTGCTCGTGCGCCCCGCCGCGAGCGGCGGGCTGGCCGCGCACGTCGACCACGAGCTCGCGCTGCTCACCGCTGCGGGATGGGAGGTCGCCGAGGCCCCGGTGCGGATCCGCGAGCGACCCGATCCGCTCGAGGACCTGCGCACCGTGCGCACCCTGCGCCGGATGCTCGCCACCGCCCTCGAGCCCGTCACCCTCCACGCCCATGGGCTGCGCGCCGGGGCGCTCGCCGCCGCCGCGATGCCCGGCCACGGCAGGCACCGCCTGGTGGTCACCCTCCACAACCGCACCGTCGGCTCCCGCGCCACCCGCGCCGTGGGCGCGGTGCTGCTGCGCGTGCTGGCCCGCGGCGCCGATGCCGTCCTCGCCGTCTCCCCGGATCTCGCCGAGGCGGCGCGCGCGGCCGGCGCCCGCGAGGTGCACCACGCGATCATCCCCGCGCCCGCCCACGACACGCCCGCCCAGGACGCCGCTGTCGCGCCCCCGCGGCACGTGGACGATCGCGCCCCCGCGGCACGTGGACGATCCCGCCCTCCTCGAGGCGCTCGTGATCGCCCGTCTCGCCCCGCAGAAGGGCCTGCACGACCTCCTGGACGCCGCCGCGCTGCTCGGCACCTCCGCCGGTGTGCGGATCCGTGTCGCGGGCGACGGACCCCTGCACGAGGAGCTCGCCCGGCGGGTGCGCGACGAGCGGCTGCCCGTGGAGCTGCTGGGCCGGCGAGAGGACGTCCCCGCCCTGCTGGCCGCCAGCGACCTGGTGGTCTCCGCCGCGCACTGGGAGGGACAGCCCGTCTCCCTGCAGGAGGCGCTGCGCGCCGGCCGGGCGATCGTGGCGACCGATGCGGGGGGCACCCGCTGGGTCACCGGCGACGCCGCCCACCTGCTCCCCGTGGGCGATCCCGCCGCGCTGGCCGCCGCGATCACCGCGCTGCGCGATCCCGCAGCGCGCCACGCCGCGGAGCAGGCCTCGTTGCGCCGGGCATCCGCCCTGCCCACAGCCCCGGAACTGCTCGCACAGCTCGATGAGGTGCTCGCCCCCGCGGCCCACCGGTGGTAGGTTGACAATCCGTGGCAGATACCAACGCGAGCACCTCGTCCCCGACCGGCACCGGCACCCTCCCTCGGATCGGGGCGGCCGCAGCGGCCAAGCCCTTCCGGAACCCAGGCACCACCAAGCACATCTTCGTCACCGGCGGAGTCGTCTCGAGCCTGGGCAAGGGGCTGACAGCATCCTCGCTGGGCATGCTCCTGCGCAGCCGCGGACTGCGCGTGACGATGCAGAAGCTGGACCCGTACCTCAACGTGGACCCGGGCACCATGGACCCCTTCCAGCACGGCGAGGTGTTCGTCACCGAGGACGGCGCGGAGACCGATCTCGACATCGGCCATTACGAGCGCTTCCTCGACGAGGACCTCAGCGCCCGCGCGAACGTCACCACCGGCCAGGTGTACGCGGGCGTGATCGCCCGCGAGCGGCGCGGCGAGTACCTCGGCGACACCGTGCAGGTGATCCCGCACATCACCGACGCGATCAAGGAGTCGATGCGCTCCCAGGCCGGTGAGGACATCGATGTGATCATCACCGAGATCGGCGGGACCGTGGGCGATATCGAGTCCCAGCCGTTCCTCGAGGCCGCGCGCCAGGTGCGCCAGGACGTGGGCCGCGAGAACGTGTTCTTCGTGCACGTCTCCCTGGTGCCCTTCATCGGCCCCTCCCAGGAGCTGAAGACCAAGCCCACCCAGCACTCCGTCGCCGCGCTGCGCTCGATCGGCATCCAGCCCGATGCGATCGTGCTGCGCAGCGACCGCGAGCTGCCCGCCTCGGTGAAGTCGAAGATCTCCTCGATGTGCGATGTGGACCTCGATGCGGTGGTCACCTGCGCCGACGCCCCCTCGATCTACGAGATCCCGCTGGTGCTGCACGGCGAGGGCCTCGACGCCTACGTGATCCGTCGCCTGGACCTGCTCAGCCACGATGTGGACTGGACCCAGTGGGAGGAGCTGCTGCGCCGCGTGCGCCGCCCCGCCTACCGGGTCGAGGTCGCGGTGGTGGGCAAGTATGTGGACCTGCCCGACGCCTACCTCTCCGTCACCGAGGCGCTGCGCGCCGGCGGCTTCCACCACAGTGCCGCGGTGACGCTGCGCTGGGTCGAGGCGGACCTGTGCGCGAGCGAGGACGGCGCCGCCGAGCAGCTGCGCGACGTCGACGCGATCGTGGTGCCCGGCGGGTTCGGGGTGCGCGGCGTCGACGGGAAGATCGGCGCGCTGCGCCACGCGCGCCTCCACCGGATCCCCACCCTGGGGCTCTGCCTCGGGATGCAGTCGATGGTGATCGAGTATGCCCGCCACGAGCTCGGACTCGCCGAGGCGCACTCGACCGAGTTCGATCCCGCGACCGCCCACCCGGTGATCGCGACCATGGCCGAGCAGGAGCAGATCGTGGGCGGGCAGGGCGACCTGGGCGGCACCATGCGGCTCGGCTCCTACGATCACCTCCTCGCCGAGGGCTCCCTCGCGGCCGACGTCTACGGCACCACCCGGGTCTCCGAGCGCCACCGTCACCGCTACGAGGTCAACGGCGCCTACCGCGAGCAGCTCGCCCGCGCCGGGATGCGCATCTCCGGCACCTCCCAGCTCGAGGACGGCCACAGCCTGATCGAGTTCGTCGAGCTCGATCCCGCGGTGCATCCCTTCTATCTCGGCACCCAGGCTCACCCCGAGCTGAAGTCCCGCCCCACTCGCGCCCACCCCCTGTTCGCCGGGCTGATCGGCACGGCCGTCGAGCTGCAGAAGGCGACCCGCCTGCTCGAGGTCACGCCCGATGCCGCCGACACCGCAGCGGCCGCTGAGCCCCCTGCCCTCCAGGACTGATCCGATGACCCAGCACTCCGCCCCCTGGGAGCATGCCCAGGCAGGACCCTCCCTGCGGGACCTCCCGGGGCAGCGCCCCGTCGCCGCCCGCACCGTCCTGCACGAGGGGATGGTGTGGGACCTGGTCCGCGACACCGTCGACTTCGCCGAGGGCGTGCGCTTCGACCGCGAGTACGTCTGGCACACCGGCGCGGTGGCCGTGCTCGCGGTGGACGATGCGGACCGGGTGCTGATGATCCGTCAGTACCGCCACCCCGTGGGCCACAGCCTGTGGGAGATCCCCGCAGGCCTGCTCGATCTGGACGGCGAGGCCCCGCACCTGGCCGCGGCCCGCGAGCTCGCCGAGGAGACCGGGTACGTGCCCGAGCGGATGCAGACCCTCCTGGACCTGCGCCCCAGCCCGGGCGGGCTGGATGAGGTGATCCGCGTGTACCTCGCCTCCGGGGTGCGCGCCAGCGACGAGGAGTTCGAGCGCACCGATGAGGAGGCCGAGCTGGTCCCGCACTGGGTGCCGCTCGCGGACGCGGTCACCGCGGTGCTCGAAGGACGGATCACCAACGGCACCACCGTCTCGGCGCTGCTGGCGCTACAGGCTGTGCGCAGCGGGGGAGCGCCGGCGCAGGAGCGGCTGCGGGCGGCCGACGCACCGTTCATGGCGCGGCCCGGACGGGACTGAACCCGCCCTGTTCGGGACGTGACCGCCCCGGGTCGGGGCGAGCCCTCCCGGGGCGGTTCTGACCGCGCCGGGCCGGGTGGGGTCAGGCCTGCTCGGTGAGGGCCCGGTGGATCACCGGGGCGCTCTGCTCCACCTGCCAGGGGCGAGCACCGAGCTCGCTCAGCTGCTCGCCGATCACCGGCTCCGCAGGGGCCTGCTCGTGCTCCCACACCCAGCGGCGCAGCAGCGCCGGCTGCAGCAGGTTCTCCGGTGGCATCTCCAGATCCTCCGCCCGCTCCCCGACGGCGGTGCGCACCAGCTGGTAGCGCTCGGCGACCTCGGGATACTTCTTGGACCACAGCTTGTGCGGCGGCGGATAGGATCGCTCGCTGCGCTCGGGCAGATGCGCGTCCGGCAGCTCGATCCCGGACCGGGCCGCCTGCCACCACATGTCCTTGCGGCGCATTTTCGCCGGCAGCGCCCGGTCGAAGGCCTCCCGGCCGCGGGGCGCCTCCTTCGCGGCGGCGACGATGTCACGATCCTTGATCACACGGTGCGGGGACAGATCCTCGGCGCTCGCGATCTCATCGCGGCGGGTCCACATCTCCCGTGCGGCGGCGAGCTGGCGGGTGGAGCGCAGCGCGCCCAGCCCGTGCAGGCCGCGCCAGCTCGAGGAGCGGGTGGGTCCGTGCTCGCGGGTGCGCTCGTGCTCGAACTCCTGCCGGGCCCAGTCCTCCTTGCCGGCCTCCCGCAGCCGTTCGAGGAGCACGTCGCGCACCTCGACCAGCACCTCGACATCGAGCGCCGCGTAGCTGAGCCACCCCTCGGGCAGCGGGCGGCGCGACCAGTCCGCCGCGGAGTGCTCCTTGGCCAGGCGCAGCCCCAGGGTGTCCTCGACGACCGCACCGAGCCCCACCCGGTCCATGCCCAGCAGCCGCGCGGCCAGCTCGGTGTCGAACAGGGCACCGGGGTGCAGCCCCAGCTGCGCGAGGCTCGGCAGGTCCTGCCCCGCGGCGTGCAGCACCCACTCCCGCTCGCCCAGCAGCGTGGCCAGGCTCCCCGGCATCGGGAAGGCCAGCGGGTCGATCAGCGCGGTGCCCGCCGCCTCGGTGCGCAGCTGCACCAGGTAGGCGCGGGAGCTGTAGCGATAGCTGGAGGCGCGCTCGGCATCGACCGCGACGGGCTCGTCCGGGGCGGAGGCCGCTGCCTCGCACCAGGCCAGCAGCGGCTGGAGCCGATCGAACACAGCGACCAGCCCGTCCCGGGGCGCTGCGAGGTCGGTGATCTCGGGCGAATCCGTCACCGGGCCTCACCGGCGCTCTCGGTGCGCGGGGCCCTGGCACGGTGGGTGGGCGCGATAGGTGCGATCCGCGGCGGGGCCGGGGGCAGGCCGCCCGCGGCCGCGAGCATCGCCGTCCAGGCCGCGAAGTGGGGACCCAGATCGATCTCCGGCGCCTCGTCGGAGCGAACCGGGAGCTGGCCGGGGGCGAGAGCGCCCGTCGTCGCATGCGCCCCGGGATGCGCCGACGGCTCGGAGGCCTGTGACGACACGGACGGCTCCGGTGGCTCGGGTGTCTCCGGCGGCTCAGGTGTCCACGAGACCCGCATCTCGACGTCCACGGTCGAGGGACGCGAGGCGAGCGCGCCGTAGGACTGGGAGACCACACGGGTCGCGGTGCAGCCCAGCTCCCGGGCCTCGGCCCCGTGCAGCTCGAGCGACTCGGTGACCCAGGACCAGGCCACATCGCCGAGCATCGACTCGATCGCGAACTCGGCCTCGAGCTGCGCCTGGACCAGCGCGACCATCCGGTACGTGCCATCCCACGACTCCTGCCCGGCAGGATCGTGCAGGATCACCAGGCGCCCCGAGGCGAGCTCGTCCTCGTGCACCACGATCTCCCCGGTGCAGGCCCAGGTCGAGGGCGCCATGCGGGAGGGCGCGGGAATGGTGCGCCAGGTGAACTCCTGGCGCTGCGGAGTGCGGGTCATGGCATCGACGGCGGCACGGAAGGTGTCGTCGCCGGAGCGGATTCGATGGACGGACACGCAGGGAGGCTATCGGCGCACCGAGCGCGCACCCGTCAGGCGCGCCGAGGAGGCCCCGAGGGGCCGGTCTCAGCGCCCGGGGGCGTCCTGCGCGGGGGCATCCTGCGCGGGGGCGTCGTCGCTGTGGACCAGGCTGATCGAGTTGATGCAGTAGCGCTGGTCGGTCGGGGTGGGGAAGCCCTCGCCCTCGAACACGTGGCCCAGGTGCGAGCCGCAGGCCGCGCAGCGCACCTCGATGCGCCGCATCCCCAGCGAGGTATCCTCGAGCAGCTCGACCGCGTCCGAGTCCGTCGGCGCGTAGAAGGCGGGCCAGCCGCAGTGCGCATCGAACTGGGTGGAGGCGGTGAAGAGCTCGGCGCCGCATCCCTTGCACGCGTACGTGCCGGCAGGGCGCACCTCCTCGTACTCTCCGGTCCCGGGACGCTCGGTGCCGCCCTGTCGCAGCACCTGGTACTCGGCGGGGGAGAGGCGCTCGCGCCACTCGAGATCGCTGATGGTCAGGGGGTAGGGACGGGAACCGATGGGGTCGGTGGACATCAGGGAGCCTCCGATTCTGCGACGCCTCCCGGCGCCGCTCGTGCGAACGGACCAGCCGCTCGTCAGGTGAGGGAGAACGAGCTGTTCACAGGCTCGATCCTATCGCGCCACTAGGATGGACGGCATGACGCGTGACTCCTCCCGGACCCGCTCGGAACGCTCTCTCCAGCGCCGCACCTTCCCCCGCCCTCACCGACCTGACCAGGCCCGTTGGCCCGAGGTGGCGGTGTACGGAGCCCTCGGCGCGGCGTCCATGTTCGCGCTCAGCGGAGGGCTGCTGACCGTGGGCGCACGGGTGATGGCGCGCCTGCCGCTGGTGCCGCGGGAGAGCGTGCGCGGCCGGCCCGACGTCACCGTGCGGGCGGTCCACGAGGACCGGGTCCACCTCGATGACAGCAAGGTCACCCGCCGCGGAGGTCTGCTGGCGCTGCGCCAGGCGGGCGGTGCGGTGCACGTGCGCCTGGGACCGGTGCAGGGACGCCCCACCCCGACCACGGTCTCGCGCCCCCTGCTGGCGGTGGACACCGATCAGCCGCTCGAGGTGGCCCGCGCCGCGAGCAACGGCTTCTTCTGGGCGGGCACGCCCGAGACGGCCCACGGGCTGCCCACCGAGGAGATCGAGGTCGACTCCCCGGTGGGACGGATGCCGGCCTGGCTGGTGCGCCCCGATCCCGCCGAGGGCTCCGCGGAGGGGGTCTCGGACACCTGGGCGATCCTCATCCACGGGCACGGTTCGGCCCGCGGCGAGGCGCTGCGGATCATCCCGCTGCTGCACCGGCTGGGACTGACCAGCCTCACGATCACCTACCGCAACGACGTCGGCGCCCCGGCCTCCGCGGATCGGATGCATCATCTCGGCTCGGCCGAATGGGAGGACACCGAGGCGGCGATCGACGAGGCGGTCGCGCGCGGCGCACGACGCATCGTGCTGGTGGGCTGGTCGATGGGCGGCGGCATCGCCCTGCGCACCTCGGTGCGCTCGAAGCATCGCGACCGCATCGCCGCGCTGGTGCTGGACTCCCCGGCCGTGGACTGGCAGGACATCCTGATCCATCACGCCACCTCGCTGCGCGCTCCGGCACCGATGCGCCGGCTCGCGCTGTGGATGATGACCTCCCAGTTCGGGGCCCGCATGGTGCGCCTGCACGAGCCTCTGGCCCTGCATGAGATGACTCCGGTGTACTACGCCGAGCATCTCGCCCATCCCACGCTGCTGTTCCATGCGCTGGACGACGAGACCGTCCCGCCCGAGCCGAGCCGGCAGATCGCCGCGATGCGCCCCGACCTCATCGAGTTCGAGCCCTTCGAGGGCGCCTCGCACACGCGCGAATGGAACCGCGACCCGGTCCGCTACGAGCGGATCCTGGCCGACTACCTGGTGCGGGTGCTCGATCTCGAGGCGCCCGAGGGGGGTCTCGAGGTGCCGGTGCGGGATCCCGCCGCCCGCGCGCTCGAGGGGTCCATCGGCCTGCGCCTCTGAGAGCTGCCCGCTCGCCGCGGTGCGCGGCCGGGCTCAGCGGCGCACGTGACGAGCGATGGTGGCGTGCTGGCCCACCACCAGCGAGGCCAGGGACCAGGACAGCTCATGGGCCTCGCCGCGCACCACCCGTGAGGAGTCGCCGCCCACGCTGCGGTGCGTGGTCGAGAAGCACAGCTCGTCCAGCAGACCCGCCGAGGCCAGGCGCCCCAGCGCCGAGGGTCCGCCCTCGGCCTGGATCGCGCGCAGCCCGCGCTCGGCCAGACCCCGCACCGCAGCCGCGGGCCCGTCGGCGATGATCACCTGCGCCTCGGGGACGCCTGCGCGCTCGGCGGCGAGGCGCGCCTCGCCCGGAGGGGTGATCAGGTACGTCGGCCAGTCGGGCTCGATCGTGGGCGGCAGCTCGCCGGTGCGCGACCAGATCGCCAGCGCCGGGCGCTGCGCGCCGCCGGGCCGCCGCGACGGGGTCAGCAGATCGGCGCGCCCCAGCGGCCGGCGGTAGTCCTCGGTGCGCACCGTCTCCGCGCCCACCAGGACCACGTCCGTCAGCGCGCGCAGCACGTCGAAGACGAAGGAGTCGTCGGGATTGCGCAGGGTGCCGCTGGTCCCGTCCGCCCCGACGATCGCCCCGTCGATGGTGGTGTTCATCATCGCCCGCACATGGGCCCCGCTCGGCGGCAGCTGGACGGCGTACACATCCGCGAGGAGCCGCGCGCCCTCGGCGTCGGCGGTCACGGGCAGCGGCGCGGGCAGCACCGCGCCCTCGCGCATCAGCAGGTGCACGGCGGACCTCCCGGTCGGGACGAGGAGCAGGATGTGGCCTCGATCATCGCGCACCGGCCCCTCCCGGGCGAACCGGCCGCCCCGGGGGCGCGGCCCCCTACACTGACCGGCGTGACCGATGCACTCTGCGACCGCCGGCCGGAACCCTCCCTCGAGCGTCTGCTCGCGGATCTGGTGCCCCCGCCCCGGTTCGCCGAGGCGCGGCTGGACAACTACGTCCCCGATCCCGCGCACCCCTCGCAGGAGGAGGCCAAGCAGCGGATCACCGAGTTCGCGGCCCAGCTCGGCAGGCCCCGCGGAGGGCTGCTGTCCCGGCTGCGCCGCCGCAGCGAGCCGGCGCGCGGCATCTACCTCGACGGCGGCTTCGGCGTGGGCAAGACCCACCTGCTCACCTCCCTCTTCCACGAGGTCGAGGGCAAGCGGGTGTACGGCACCTTCGTGGAGTACACCGACCTGGTGGGGGCGCTCGGCTTCCAGAAGGCCGTGGACCTGCTGGGGGAGTCGCAGCTGGTGTGCATCGACGAGTTCGAGCTCGACGACCCCGGCGACACGCTGCTGATGACCCGCCTGATCCGGGAGCTGTCCGACCGGGGCGTGGCGATCGTGGCGACCTCCAACACCCTGCCCGATGCGCTCGGCGAGGGGCGCTTCGCCGCCCAGGACTTCCTGCGCGAGATCCAGGCGATGGCCGAGCGCTTCCAGGTGCTGCGGATCGACGGCGAGGACTATCGCCGGCGCGACGGCGTCACGGAGATCGCGGCGCTGCCCGCCCCCGAGGTCCAGGCGCATGCCCAGACGATGCCGGACGCCACCCTGGACCGCTTCGATCCGCTGCTGAAGCATCTCGTGGCGGTCCACCCCTCCCGCTACGGCGCCCTGATCGACGAGGTCACCGCCGCGCACCTCACGGGCATGCACGGACTGACCCACCACCATGACGCGCTGCGCTTCGTGGTGCTCGTGGACCGTCTCTACGACCGCGAGGTGCCCATGCTGGTCTCCCTCGCCGCAGACGGCGAGAACGCCGCGCAGGACGGCTCCGGCGTGCTCGAGGACCTGTTCTCCCCGGAGCTGCTGCGCAGCGGGTACCGCAAGAAGTACCTGCGCTGCCTCTCCCGCCTCGCCTCGCTCGCGAACGACGGGCGCCTGCTGCTGCGCGCGGGAACGGCCGACGCCGCCTCCTGAGCGAGGCGCTCAGACGCTCGCCGCAGGGCGGAGCACCACCGCGCCGGGCCCCTCGAGACTTAGCCGCCCGTGCGCGCCCTGCGTGATCTCGCCGAACGACGCCAGCACCTGCTCGGCGCGCGGTCCCTCCCGCAGCGGGCCCGGCCCGCGATGGGCGAGCACGGCCAGGCCTCCGCGATGCAGCAGGACCGTCTCCTCGGCGAGCACCTCCACCCGGACGGCGCGAAGATCCCCGTCACGCAGGTCCGCCTCCGCGCGCCGCAGCGCGATCAGGGTGCGGTACCACTCGAGCATCCGCGCATGCTCGGCCCGCTCACGCTCGGACCAGCGCAGGATCGAGGACTCGAAGGTGGAGCGCTCCTGCGGGTCCGGGACTCTCTGCCCCCATCCCATCGCCGCGAACTCCTTCGCCCGCCCGGCGCTGACCAGCCGGCCCAGCTCCTCGTCATGATCGGTGAAGAACGCGAAGGGGGTCGATGCCGCCCACTCCTCGCCCTGGAACAGCATCGGCGTGCCCGGGCCCAGCAGGATCAGGGCGCTCGCGGCGGCGTGCTGTCCCGGCGCGAGGCCATGGTGGACCCGGTCCCCGGTGGCGCGGTTGCCCACCTGGTCGTGGTTCTGCAGGAAGGTCACGAAGGAGTGCGCGTCATAGTGCGCCGAAGCGGGATCCACCGGTGCGCCCCACACCTGCCCCCGGAAGGAGGAGTAGGTGCCCGCGTGCAAGAACACCTCCTCGAGCACGGCCCGGAGCACCTCGGCGCTGCCGAAGTCCCCGTAATAGCCCTCGCGCTCGCCGGTGATCCACGCATGCACGCCGTGGTGGACGTCGTCGGCCCACTGCATGTCCATCCCGAGACCGCCCGCCCGGGTGGGGGAGACGGTCGCGGGCTGGTTGCGGTCCGATTCCGCGATCAGGGTCAGCGGGCGCCCCACCTGGGCGCTCCACTGCGCGACGGCGTCGGAGAGCTCGGCCAGAAAAGGAGTCTCGGAGTCGTCGCGCAGCTCGTGCACCGCGTCCAGGCGCAGCCCGTCCAGGCCCAGATCCACGAGCCATTGGCGGGCGCTGCCCAGCAGGAAGTCGCGCACCTCGCGGGACCCGGGCTGATCGAGGTTCACCGCCGCGCCCCACGGCGTCTCATGCTCCGTGGTGAAGTACGGCCCGAAGCGGCTCAGGTAGTTCCCGTCGGGCCCCAGATGGTTGTGCACCACGTCCAGCAGCACCGCCAGGCCCCGCCGATGCGCGGCCTGCACGAAGCGTGCTAGACCGGCCGGCCCGCCGTAGGCGCTGTGGACGGCGTACAGCCCCACCCCGTCATAGCCCCAGCCGCGCTCGCCGGGGAAGGTCGCCACCGGCAGCAGCTCGATCGCGTCCACCCCGAGGTCGACCAGCTCGTCGAGCCGCTCGATCGCGGAGTCGAAAGTGCCGCCCCGGCCGTCCGGGCCGGGCGTGAACGTGCCGATGTGCAGCTCGTACAGCACGGCGCCGCGCAGAGAGCGTCCTGACCAGCCGGGCTCTTCGGCGAGCGCGCGCGGATCGGCCACCTCGCTCTCGCCGTGCACCCCGTCCGGCTGCGAGAGGGAGCGGGGATCGGGCAGCCACAGCTCCTCGTCATCGAGCCGGAAGGCGTAGCGGGCGCCCGGGCGGGCCGGGACGTCCGGCAGCTCGAACCAGCCGCCCTCCCCGGAGAGCATCTCGTGCACGGTCCCGTCCACGCGGATGCTCACGCGCCGGGCGGCCGGCGCCCACAGCGCGAAGCGCCCGTGGTCACGGGCCGACGGGCGCGGCGCGGAGGTCTGGGAGGGGCCGGTCATCGTCGCTCCTCGTCCGTGCCGAGGCGCACCAGGAGCGCCACCGGCCACTGCTCCAGCAGCTCGCTGAGCGGCACCTGACCGCCCGGCAGCTCCGTCCCGGTGAGCACATCGCGCCACCGCCCCTCGGGCAGGGCGATCCAGCTCTCGCCCCAGCCGCCGCGCTGGGCGAGCCCGTGCGCGAGGCGCGTGACCACCGTGACCACCTCGAGCTCTCCCTCTCCGCGCCCTCGCCCGAAGGCGAGGGCATGGCCTGTGGTGGTGGGCAGCGGGCGGTAGCTCGCCTCGCGCCCCTGGAACAGCTCGGGTCGCTCGCGCCGCAGCACCAGCGCGCGATGGGTGAGCCAGAGCTTCTCGTCGCCGATGCCGTCGGGTCCGGCGCCATCGATCATCCGGGCCAGCCGGTCCCGATGCGCGGCATGGTCCACGGGGCGGCGGTTGTCCGGATCCACCAGCGAGAGGTCGATCGTCTCGTTGCCCTGGTAGACGTCCGGCACGCCCGGCATCGTCAGCTGCACGAGCTTCTGCCCCAGGATCGCGCTGCGCTGCGCGGCGGCGGTGCGCCGCGTCCACCCCTCGAGGATGCCCGCGACCTCCTCGGAGGCGAGCGCGGCCCGGGCGAGGCCGAGCACCTGCTGCTCGTACTCCGCATCCTGCGCGGTCCAGCTGGTGTGGGTCTTCGCCTCGCGCATCGCCTTGAGCAGATACCCCTCGAGCCGCTCCGCGGTCAGGGGCGCGGCGCCCGAGCCGGGCAGCTCCCAGCAGCCGGCGAGGGTCTGCCACAGCAGCAGTTCGATCGCCCCGTCCACCCGGTCGCCGCGGTGCTCGGCGGTGGCCCGGTCGAGGTCCTGCACCACCAGCGCCCACGCGAGCGGCTGCTCGGTGAGCACGGCGAGCCTGGCCCGCACGTCCTCGCTGCGCTTGGTGTCATGGGTGGACAGCGTCGTCATCGAGTCCGGCCGCGTGCGCACCATCGTCAGGGCGTGATCGTGCAGCTGATCCGGCTCGACCCCGATCCGATCCGGATCCGCCCCCACCTCGTTGACCGCCAGGAAGCGGGTGTAGCGGTAGAACGCGGTGTCCTCGAGACCCTTGGCATGGACGGGCCCGCAGGTCTGCGCGAAGCGCACCACCACCTCGTCCCGCTCCGCGCTGCGGGTGCGGCCGGCGCTGCCCACCTCGTCCCCGCACACCAGGGCGACCACGATCTCGAGCGTGGAGACGACGTCCTCGTCCTCACCCAGGCGCACCCGTGCCCGGGCAGCGGCCTCCTCGATCACCTCCCGCTCCGCGCCGGGAGCCGGCTCGCCGGGCACGATGTAGGCGCGGTAGCGGTCCATCGATCCCAGCAGCGCGACCAGCGCGCGCTGGAGGTTGCGGCGCGTGGTGTCCCGCAGGCGGATGTCCTCCTGGCAGATGCGATGGAGCAGGGCGGTGAGCCGTTCGATCTCCGCCCAGAGGCTGGTGGAGATGATCTGGTCCGTGGACTCCGTCGCCACCTCCGCGAAGGGGCGCAGATCGCCGGTGCGGCGCTGCCACAGATGGGTCAGCCCGATCGCGCCGTACGGGTCATGGAACAGGCCGCCCACCCGCCACAGCGCGTCGTACCCGGTGGTGCCCGCGCACGGGAAGTCCCCGGGCAGCTGCTCCTCGCCCTCGAGGATCTTCTCCACCACGGTCCAGGCCCCGCCGGTGGCCTCCTCCAGATCGCGCAGATAGCCGCGCGGGTCGGCGAGGCCGTCCGGATGATCGATGCGGTAGCCGTCGATCACGCCCTCGCCCTGCAGCCTCAGCAGCGTCTCGTGCGTCGCGGAGAACACGTGAGGCAGCTCCACCTGGAGGCCCGCGAGCGTGTCCACGTCGAAGAAGCGCCGATAGTTCAGCTCCTCGTCCGAGACCTTCCAGTACGCCAGGCGGTACCACTGCCGATCCAGCAGGTCTGCCAGTCCCAGATGCTCGGTGCCCGCAGCCACGGGCAGCACATGGTCGTAGTAGCGCACCACCGTCTCGGTGACGCGGGTGCCGTCCTGCTGCGGGACCTCCTCACGGCCCACGGTGATCTCCCCGTCGGCCAGGACCGCGCCGATGGGCCGTCCCAGCACCGGCACCAGGATCGACAGCTCCGCGGAGGGGTCCAGATCGAACCAGTCGGCATATGGCGAGCCGGGGCCGTCCCGCAGCACCGACCACAGCGCGCGGTTGTGCCAGATCGGGGTGGGGATCGCCATGTGGTTGGGGACCACGTCCACGACCAGGCCCAGGCCGTGCGCGTGGGCGGTCTCCGCCAGGCGCCGCAGCGCGGCCTCACCCCCGATCTCCTCCCCGATCCGGGAATGATCGACCACGTCGTACCCGTGCATCGATCCCGGAGCGGCCTGGAGGACGGGCGAGCAGAACAGGTGCCCCGCCCCGAGCCGTGCGAGATAGGGGACCACCGCCGCGGCATCGTCGGCGGTGAAGCCCGCGTGCAGCTGGAGGCGGTAGGTCGAGGTCGGCACCGGGCGGATCACGGGAAGCGCGGCGGTGGTGGGGGAGTCGGGGCGTGCCGCCGGGCTCCGGCGGCCTTGATCGATGCTCACGGTTCGGTGCACTCCTTGGTCGCTTCCGCGGTACGGGACGGAGGGGTTCAGGCGAGGGCGGGACGCTCCTCGTGCTCGCTCGGGCCGGCCTCACCGCGCTCGCCCACCGGCGGGCGCATCATGATCAGCAGAGAATGGCCGGGGCGCGAGAGGGTGCTGCCCGCCTCGAGCACGGAGCCCACATCGATCGTTCCCCCGGTGCCCAGCACCACCTTCCACTCCTCACCGTGATCGGCGGGCGGCAGCGTGAAATCCACCGGGTTGCCGGAGGCGTTGAACATCACCAGCGCCGAATCGCCCACGATGCGCTGGCCGCGCAGGTTGGGCTCGGGGATGCCGGAGCCGTTGAGGAACATCGTCAGGCACTTGTTCTGCGCGTCCTCCCACGCGCTGTCCGTCATCAGCGCACCATCGGTGCCCAGCCACTCGACATCGGGCAGATCCGAGTCAACGCCCTCGCGGGTGACGCCCTGCAGGAACCGCCGACGGCGGAAGATCGGATGGTCCCGGCGCAGCGCGATCACGGCCTGGGTGAACCAGAGCATCTCCATCTGGTGCTGGTCCAGCTCCCAGTCCACCCACGACAGCTCGTTGTCCTGGCAGTAGGTGTTGTTGTTGCCGTCCTGGGTGCGTCCCATCTCGTCGCCGTGCAGGATCATCGGCACGCCCTGGCTCAGCAGCAGGGTGGCCATCAGGTTCTTCATCCGCCGCAGCCGCAGCTCCTGGATCTCGCGATCCTCGGTGGGTCCCTCGGCGCCCGAGTTCCAGGAGCGGTTGTGGCTCTCACCGTCGTTGCCGCCCTCCCCGTTGGCCTCGTTATGGCGCTCGTTGTAGGAGACCAGGTCCCGCAGTGTGAAGCCGTCATGCGCGGTGACGAAGTTGATCGAGGCGATCGGGGTGCGGCCGGTGTGCTGGTACAGGTCCGAGCTGCCCGCCAGGCGGGAGGTGAAGTCGCCCAGCGTCCCGGGCTCGGAGCGGTGGAAGTCCCGCACGGTGTCGCGGTACTTCCCGTTCCACTCGGACCACAGCGGCGGGAACCCGCCCACCTGATACCCGCCCTCGCCCAGATCCCAGGGCTCGGCGATCAGCTTGACCTGGGAGATCACCGGGTCCTGCTGGATGATGTCGAAGAAGGCCGAGAGCCGGTCCACCTCGTGCAGCTCGCGCGCGAGGGTCGAGGCCAGGTCGAAGCGGAACCCGTCCACATGCATCTCGGTGACCCAGTAGCGCAGCGAGTCCATGATCAGCTGCAGCACGTGCGGGGTGCGCATCAGCAGCGAGTTCCCCGTGCCGGTGGTGTCGTAGTAGTGGGCCTTGTCCTCCTCCACCAGCCGGTAGTAGGCAGCGTTGTCGATCCCGCGGAAGCACAGGGTGGGGCCCTGATGGTTCCCCTCGGCGGTGTGGTTGTAGACCACATCGAGGATCACCTCGATATCCGCCTCGTGGAGGTTCTTGACCATCTGCTTGAACTCCTGGACCTGCTGGCCCAGCTGCCCGGAGTAGGAGTACTCGTTGTGCGGGGCGAAGAAGCCGATCGTGTTGTAGCCCCAGTAGTTGCGCATCCCCTTCTCGACCAGGTGGCCGTCCTGCACGAACTGGTGCACCGGCATCAGCTCCACCGCGGTCACGCCGAGCTCCTTGAGGTGCTCGATGATCGCCGGATGCCCCATCGCCACGTAGGTGCCGCGGATGTTCTCGTCGATGTCCGGGTGGAGCATGGTCAGGCCCTTGACATGGGCCTCGTAGATCACGGTGTCGTGGTACTCGTGCGCCGGAGGATGGTCGTTGCCCCAGTCGAAGTAGGGGGAGACCACCACGGAGTGCATGGTGTGCTCGCCGGAGTCCTCGGTGTTGCGCTCCTCGGGGCTGTCGAAGTCGTAGCTGTAGAGCGAGGGATGGTTGCTCGCCATCCCGGCGATCGCCTTGGCGTACGGGTCCAGCAGCAGCTTCGAGGGATCGCAGCGGTGGCCCGCCGCGGGATCGTAGGGGCCGTGCACGCGGAAGCCGTAGCGCTGCCCGGGCTGCACCGAGGGCAGGTAGATGTGCCATACGTAGGCGTCGACCTCGGTGATCTCTACCCTGCGCTCACCGCCGTCCTCATCGATGAGGCACAGCTCCACTCGCTCGGCGATCTCGGAGAAGAGCGCGAAATTGGTGCCGGAGCCGTCGAAGGTGGCACCCAGGGGATAGGACTGACCGGGCCAGATCTGCATGGCCTCAGGGTAGTCGGCTCCCGCGGCGGGAAGCGGAGAACCCGACCGCACGGACGCCCGCGCCGCAGCCGGGGACGACGAAGGCCCCCTCGATGCTCCGAGGGGGCCTTCCGTGGTGGGCGATACTGGGATCGAACCAGTGACCTCTTCCGTGTCAGGGAAGCGCGCTACCGCTGCGCCAATCGCCCGTCGCATCCGAGGACGCGGGGGAGGGGATGGAGCGGACGACCGGATTCGAACCGGCGACCCTCACCTTGGCAAGGTGATGCTCTACCAACTGAGCTACGTCCGCACATCGGCGATGCCGACGAGGGAAGACGATATGCACTTCCGGGCGTGCGCGCAAATGCTGGGGCCCCACAGTGTCCGAGGTCACCGGCGGGGTCGGCCTGGGGCTGTGCGCTCGCCGGTGCCGCATGGCGGGATGCTCCCGGCGGCCCGGAGTCGCCCCGAGGGGCTTGCGGTGATCCCGGGTGGCCCCGAGTGGCTCCCGGCGATGTCAAGCGACTCCGGGCGGCGGTGGTGCGCGCCGAGTTGCTCCGAAAGGGGGCTGGGGCAGGCGTTCTGCGACGGCGGCGGGACGCAGGTCACACTCGATCTGGCACGAACCATCTCGGAACCCGTGTAGGATTCTTCGAGTCCGCTCCGGTGAGCGGATGACCCGAAAGGGCGATTGGCGCAGGGGTAGCGCGCTTCCTTCACACGGAAGAGGTCACTGGTTCGATCCCAGTATCGCCCACGACAGGATCTGAGGATCCGGTCATGCGGACGTAGCTCAGTTGGTAGAGCATCACCTTGCCAAGGTGAGGGTCGCCGGTTCGAATCCGGTCGTCCGCTCTGGGAGCGGCGCATCCGACAGACGTCGGGAGCGCCTTTTCCATTGCTGAGGCATACCCGGTGGGTTGGCCGAGTGGTTAGGCAACGGCCTGCAAAGCCGTGTACACGGGTTCGAATCCCGTACCCACCTCCACCGCAGCCCCACGGCATGCGTTGCGGGCGATTGGCGCAGCGGTAGCGCGCTTCCCTGACACGGAAGAGGTCACTGGTTCGATCCCAGTATCGCCCACCCGCTAGGAGAGCCCCGGTCCCCACGGACCGGGGCTCTTCCTCATCCCGGGCGGCTCCTGATCCCCGGCGGCCGAGGGCCCGGACGGGCCGGCTCAGCGCACCGTGACCTCCTGGGCGCTCGAGGCGCCGATCTCCTCGAGCGTCACCACGGAGACCACCAGGGTGGGCACCGGAGTCTCGCACGCGTGCTTCTCCTCGGGCGTCGGGTCGTAGACCTCGGAGTGCACGATCCCGGGAGCGGCCACGACGAAGCGGTGCGCGGCATCGCACGCATCGAAGACATCGGCGATCACCACCTCTCGCGCCTCGTCCAGGGAGCGGCCCGCCTCGGCGGGCGGCTCGTCGGGATCCGGGGGCGGGGGAGCAGAGGGCCCTCCCGTCGGCCGCCCGATGTCGCAGGAGGTGAGCAGGGCCACGCGCCCTGCGGCGAGGACGGCGCGGCGTCCGGTGGGCGCGCGCCTGCGCGCACCGTTGCGCCGACGGGTCTTCTTCGCCTCCCGAGCATCCGGCGGCGGTCCGGCGGCCCGCCGCCGGGACAGGATCGCACAGCTCGGTCCGTGCGCCCCCTCGCCGGTGGGCACGGATCCGCCCGCACCGTCACGGCGGGTCGGCCCCAGGGCGCGATGCCCGATACCATCTGCGGTGGGGCCGGCATCGTCGGCCGGCTCGCCCCGAACACGAAGGAGAACCCGTGGCCCAGATCGCCATCACCCTCGACGGATCAGCCCAGCACATCGACGAGGGGACCACGGGCACCGAGCTCTACGCGGACACCGCCTCGATCATCGCCCTGCGGATCGACGGCGAGCTGCGTGACCTCTACACCCCCCTGGCAGCGGGCCAGGTCGTCGAGGGCGTCGACATCTCCAGCCCCGACGGCCTGTCGATCCTGCGCCACAGCGCCGCGCACGTCCTCGCCCAGGCGGTGCAGAAGACCAACCCCGACGCCAAGCTCGGCATCGGCCCGCCCATCACCGACGGCTTCTACTACGACTTCGACGTCGCCGAGCCGTTCACCCCCGAGTCGCTCAAGGCGCTCGAGAAGGAGATGAACCGGATCGTCAAGTCCGGCCAGCGCTTCGTGCGCCGCGAGATCTCCGACGACGCCGCGCGCGCCGAGGAGGCCTCGGAGCCGTACAAGCTCGAGCTGATCGGCCTCAAGTCCAGCGCCGGCGACGCGGCCGAGGGCGCGAGCGTCGAGGTCGGCGAGGGCGGGCTGACGATGTACGACAACGTGGACCGACGCGGCGAGGTGGTCTGGACCGACCTGTGCCGCGGACCGCATCTGCCCAGCACCAAGCTGATCGGCAACGGCTTCGCGCTCACCCGCAGCGCCGCCGCCTACTGGCGCGGCAGCGAGAAGAACCCGATGCTGCAGCGCGTCTACGGCACCGCCTGGCCCACCAAGGAGGAGCTGCGCGCCCACCAGGAGCGGATCGCCGAGGCCGAGCGCCGCGACCACCGCCGCCTGGGCAGCGAGCTGGACCTGTTCTCCTTCCCGGACGAGATCGGCTCCGGCCTGCCCGTGTTCCACCCCAAGGGCGCGATGATCAAGATGGAGATGGAGGACTACTCCCGCCGTCGCCACGTCGAGGCCGGCTACTCCTTCGTCTCCACCCCGCACATCACCAAGAAGAACCTCTTCGAGACCTCCAAGCACCTCGAGTGGTACGCCGAGGGCATGTACCCCCCGATGCATGTGGACGAGGAGGTGGACGGGGACGGCAACGTCACCAAGCAGGGCCAGGACTACTACCTCAAGCCCATGAACTGCCCGATGCACAACCTGGTCTACTCCTCGCGCGGACGCTCCTACCGCGAGCTGCCGCTGCGGCTGTTCGAGTTCGGTCACGTCTACCGCTACGAGAAGTCCGGCGTGGTCCATGGCCTGACCCGTGCCCGCGGCTTCACCCAGGATGACGCGCACATCTACACCACCCGCGAGCAGATGCGCGAGGAGATCGCCAGCACCCTGGACTTCGTCCTGGGCCTGCTCAAGGACTACGGGCTGGATGACTTCTACCTCGAGCTGTCCACCCGCGACCCCGAGAAGTCCGTGGGCGACGAGTCCACCTGGGAGGAGGCCACCCGCACCCTCGAGGAGGTCGCCACCGCCTCCGGCCTCGAGCTGGTCCCGGATCCGGGCGGCGCCGCCTTCTACGGTCCCAAGATCTCCGTCCAGGCCAAGGACGCGATCGGCCGCACCTGGCAGCTGTCCACCATCCAGCTCGACTTCTTCGAGCCCGAGCTGTTCGAGCTCGAGTACACCGCCTCCGACGGCTCCCGCCAGCGCCCGGTGATGATCCACCGCGCCCTGTTCGGCTCGATCGAGCGCTTCTTCGGCGTGCTGCTCGAGCACTACGCCGGCGCCTTCCCGGTCTGGCTCGCGCCGGTCCAGGTGGTCGGCATCCCGGTCGCCGCGGAGTACGTGCCCTACCTCGAGGAGATCGCCGCGAAGCTGCGCGCCCACGGCGTGCGGGTCACGGTCGACTCCTCGGACGACCGCATGCAGAAGAAGATCCGCACCCACACCAAGGAGAAGGTTCCCTACCTGCTCATCGCCGGCGGCGAGGACCAGGAGAAGGGCGCGGTCTCCTTCCGCCTGCGCGACGGCAGCCAGGACAACGGCATCGACGTCGACGAGGCGGTCGAGCGGATCGTCGCCTCCATCCGCGACAAGGTGCAGGTGTGAGCACGGGACAGGAGCACGCCGGACCCGGTGCCGAGGGCACGGGGCCGGCGGCCCCTGCCCTCGAGGACGCGCGCGGCTTCGCGGGCATCCCCGATGACACCGAGCGGCTGTGGACGCCCCACCGGATGGCCTACATCGGCGGGGAGAACAAGCCGAAGGACCCGCACGACGGGCAGCAGTGCCCGTTCTGCGTGGCGCCCGGGAAGCAGGACGAGGAGGCGCTGATCGTCCACCGCGGCGAGAGCGCCTACGTGATCCTCAACCTCTATCCGTACAACGCCGGACATCTGCTGATCTGCCCCTATCGTCACGTCTCCGACTACACCGATCTGGACCGGGAAGAGCTGCTCGAGGTCGCCGAGCTGTCCCGCACCGCGATGCAGGTGATCCGCGAGGTGTCCCGCCCTGCCGGCTTCAACCTGGGGATGAACCAGGGCGAGATCGCGGGCGCGGGCATCGCCGCGCACCTGCACCAGCACGTGGTGCCCCGCTGGCAGGGGGACGCGAACTTCCTGCCGATCATCGGGCGCGCCAAAGCCGTGCCGATCCTGCTCGCGGACACCCGGGCGCTGTACGCCGACGCCTGGCCCTGAGCTAGCATGACCGAGGCCGTGCCGCTCGGGGGCCCGCGACGCCCTCGTCGCCCGGGACAGCGGCCGCCACGACCGGGGGAGAGGCAGGAGCCGCTGTGACCAGCACCACCGGAGCACCGCCACAGTCGGTCCCCGCCCAGGGACGCGACGATGCCTACGGCTACGACGTCGAGCGCGTGGACCCCCGCGCCCCCGAGCAGATGGGCCCGGGCACGGCAGGACGTCCCCGCCGACGCCGCCCCTGGGTGCGCTGGGCGCTGTTCGCCCTGTCCTTCCTGTGCCTGGCAGCCGCGGCGATCGCCCTCTACTTCTTCGTCATCCTGCCGCTGGGCTTCGGCACCTCCCTGGTCGCCTTCACCGCGGCGCTGGTGCCGGTCGCGATCGTGCTCGCGGCCGTGTGGTGGATCGACCGGTACACCCCCCAGCCCCGCATGTCGCTGGTCTCCGCCTTCGCCTGGGGCGCGATCGGCTCGGTGCTGCTGACCCTGTGGTTCGGCGGCTTCTTCACCGCCTGGATCACCCCCTCGCAGACGGACCAGCTGATCGACTCGTTCCTCGGCGCCGTGGTCCAGGCACCCGTGGTCGAGGAGGCGATGAAGAGCGCCGGGCTGCTGTTCCTGCTGGTGTGGGGCCGCCGCTACATCGCCGGCCCGATCGACGGCGTGGTCTATGCGGCGCTGATCGGAGGCGGCTTCGCCTTCACCGAGAACATCCTGTACTTCGGCAGCTCCTTCCATCAGGCGCAGGCCGCCGGCGAGGTCGAGGTGTTCTGGCAGACGTTCTTCCTGCGCGGGCTGCTCTCGCCCTTCGCGCATGTCTCCTTCACCGCACTGTGCGGGCTGGGCCTGGGGATCGCCGCCGAACGGCGCTCGCTGATGCTCTACTTCGGCCTCGGCGTGGGAGGGCTGTCGCTGGGGATGGTGCTGCACGCGCTGTGGAACGGCTCCACCTTCTTCCTCCCCGTGGACCCCGAGGCGCCGCTGGCCGGCTTCCTGCGCTACTACGTCACCGTGCAGGTGCCGATCTTCGTGCTGCTGGTGGCGATCGTGCTGTTCCTGCGGCTGCGCGAGAAGCGCATCCTGCGCCGGCAGCTGTCGGAGTACGGTCGCGCGGGCTGGTTCTCGCCCGCCGAGGTGGAGCTGCTGGTGTCGATGCGTCGGCGGCGCCGCGCGGAGCGCTGGGCCGCACGCCACGGCGCCGTGGCGCGGATGGCGATGCGCCACCTGATCCGCTCCTCCGTCGCGCTCGGGATGGAGCGCCACAGCGTGCTGTTCGGCAAGGCCACGGTGAAGACCCGGGCCCGGGAGCGGGAGCTGCTCGAGGCGATCACCGCGGACCGTCGGCTGATCGGCTCTCTCACCGCACCCGTGGTGCGCAGCTGAGCCCGGTGGCGCGCAGCTGAGCGCATCGATGCCGCCCTGGGCTCTCTGAGCCCGCGCAGGTCGGTGTTCGGCGGCTCCGCTCGGGCTCTGCCCTAGAATGGGACGGCAATCCGCCGCTGGTCGGCGGCAGAGTCGGGAGGAGAGAGATGGCAGGGCATTCCAAGTGGGCGACCACGAAGCACAAGAAGGCCGTCATCGATGCCAGGCGAGGCAAGCTGTTCGCCAAGCTGGTCAAGAACATCGAGGTCGCTGCACGGATGGGCGGCCCTGACCCCGCCGGCAACCCCACCCTCTACGACGCCATCCAGAAGGCGAAGAAGACCTCCGTCCCCAACGACAACATCGACCGCGCCGTCAAGCGCGGCGGCGGGCTCGACGGCGACGGCGTCGACTACGAGACGCTGATGTACGAGGGCTACGCACCCGGCGGAGTCGCCGTGCTGGTCGAGTGCCTGACCGACAACAAGAACCGCGCGGTCTCCGAGGTGCGCCTCGCCTTCAACCGCAACGGCGGCAACATGGCGGACTCCGGCTCGGTCGCGTACCTGTTCGAGCGCAAGGGCGTGGTGACCGTCTCCAAGGGCGAGCACACCGAGGACGATCTGCTCGAGGTCGTGCTCGAGGCCGGTGCCGAGGAGATCAACGACGAGGGCGAGTCCTTCGAGATCCACTCCGAGGCGACGGACGTGGTCGCCGTGCGCACCGCGCTGCAGGAGGCCGGGATCGACTACGACAGCGCCGAGGCGCAGTTCGTGCCCACCATGCGCACCCCCGTGGACCTCGACGGCGCCCAGAAGGCGCTGCGCCTGATCGAGGCGCTCGAGGACAGCGACGACGTCCAGAACGTCTACTCCAACCTCGACATCCCCGAGGACGTCGCGGCGCAGCTCGCGGACGCCGAGTGAGCCGCACGGACGGTGCGGCCCGCACGCGGGGCGCCGCACCGTCCGGACCGGGAGGCACCACATGACCACGCTGCGAGTGCTCGGGGTGGACCCGGGCCTGACCCGCTGCGGCATCGGCGTGGTCGACGCGCTCGGCGCACGCCGCGCCCGGCTCGTGCACGCCGGGGTGATCCAGTCCGCCTCGAGCGACCCGCTGGACCAGCGGCTGCTGACCATCGCCCGCGGCCTGCGCGCCGTGCTCGAGGAGTTCGGGCCCGACGCCGTCGCGGTCGAGCGAGTCTTCAGCCAGAACAACATCTCCACCGTGATGGGCACCGCCCAGGTCTCCGGCATCGCCCTGCTCGAGGCCGCCGAACGGGGGATCCCCGCCGCCATGCACACCCCTTCCGAGGTGAAGGCCGCCGTGACCGGCAGCGGCCGGGCGGACAAGAAGCAGGTGCAGACCATGCTGGTCAAACTGCTGGGGCTGGATGCCGCACCGCAGCCAGCCGATGCTTCCGACGCGGTCGCGATCGCGCTCACGCAGCTGTGGCGCGGGCCGGGTCCGGTCACCCTCGACGCGAGCGGCGGGGCGCGCACCAGTGCCCAGGCCGTCTGGGCCCGTGCGGAACGAGAGGCACGACGCGCCCGGGAACGCTCCACCTCCCGGCACTGATCGAACAGGTGTTCTAGGGTGGAGGGGTGATCGCATCTCTGACCGGGCGGGTCGCCCGCATCGACCTCGACTCCCTCGTGCTCGAGGTGGGCGGGATCGGCTACCTCGTCCGCACCACCCCGCAGGCGCTGAGCTCCACCCGCCACGGGGCCGAGCTCACCCTCCACACCGAGCTGGTGGTCCGCGAGGATTCGATGACGCTCTACGGCTTCCCCCATGCGGACGAGGCCGAGACCTTCCGCATCGTGCAGTCCGTCTCCGGCATCGGCCCGCGCACCGCCCTGGCCGTGCTCGCGGTGCTCGACCCCGAGGAGCTGCGCCGCGCGATCGCCGAGCAGGACGCGAAGACCATCACCCGCACCCCGGGCATCGGCCCGAAGGTCGCCCAGCGCATGCTGCTCGAGCTCAGCGGGAAGCTTCCCGCACCGGCCTCCCTCTCCGCCGAGGGCGCAGCGCCGGCACCGGCGACGCCCAGCGGCGCGGACTCCGACGTCGTCGAGGCGCTGGTGGGCCTGGGCTGGGCGGAGAAGGCCGCGCTCGGCGCCGTCGAGACCGCGCGGGCCGACGACGGCGCCTCGCTCGATGCCGGTGAGCTGCTGCGCCGCTCCCTGCGCGCGCTCGGAGGGCACCGGTGAACGACGAGGACCTCTCGCTGACCAGCGCGGAGTCGGCCCCGCCGGAGCGCACCGCCGAAGCCGCGCTGCGCCCGCGCCGGCTCGAGGAGTTCGTGGGGCAGAAGGTGGTGCGCGATCAGCTCTCCCTGGTGCTGGACGCCGCCCTCGCCCGCGGCCGCGCCCCGGAGCACGTGCTGCTCTCGGGCCCGCCCGGACTGGGCAAGACCACGCTCGCGATGATCATCGCCGCGGAGCTCGGTGCGCCGCTGCGCATCACCTCGGGCCCGGCGATCCAGCACGCCGGCGATCTCGCCGCGATCCTCTCCTCCCTCGAGGAGGGGGAGGTGCTCTTCCTCGATGAGATCCACCGCCTGGCCCGCCCTGCCGAGGAGATGCTCTACATCGCGATGGAGGACTTCCGGGTCGACGTGATCGTCGGCAAGGGCGTGGGCGCCACCTCGATCCCGCTGGACCTGCCGCCCTTCACCGTGGTGGGCGCGACCACCCGGGCCGGACTGCTGCCCGCGCCGCTGCGCGACCGCTTCGGCTTCATCGGCCATCTCGACTTCTACGACGCCGAGGAGCTGCGCGAGGTGGTGCGCCGCTCCGCCGCCCGGCTCGAGATCGAGCTCGAGGACGCGGCCTCGATCGAGATCGCCTCGCGCTCCCGCGGCACCCCTCGCATCGCCAACCGGCTGCTGCGCCGGGTGCGGGACTGGGCCCAGGTGCGCGGCACCGGGCGGCTCGACCTCGACGCGGCCAAGGAGGCGTTGCGCGTCTACGAGGTCGACGAGCGCGGGCTGGACAGGCTGGACCGTGCGGTGCTCTCCGCGCTGTGCGGCCGCTTCGCGGGCGGACCCGTCGGGCTCTCCACCCTCGCCGTCGCCGTGGGCGAGGAGGTCGAGACCGTCGAGACGATGATCGAGCCCTACCTGGTGCGCGAGGGCTTCCTGCTGCGCACCCCGCGCGGCCGCGCGGCCGCCCCCGCCGCCTGGACCCACCTGGGGCTCGCCCCGCCCGAGGGGCCCGAGGGCGTCGCGCCCATGCTGGGACGCTTCTGACCCCTCGATGATCGACGCCTCACCCTGAGAGGACCGCGGCCTCTCGGCGGGTACAGTGGGGCGGTCAATCGTCCGCGGCAGGACCCGATCCGTGCAGGAGCATCGTGAGGGCCCTCCGCCGAAAGGAACTCCGTGGAATCCCTTCTTCCTCTCCTGCTCATCTTCGCCGTGATGATGCTGCCGATGCTGTTCATCTCCAACCGCCAGCGCAAGGCGCAGATGAAGCAGGCCGAGCTGGTGAGGCAACTGGGCGTGGGCGATGAGGTCCGCACCCACTCCGGCTTCTACGGCCTGATCGTCGAGTCCTACGACGACGTCGTGATCCTTGAGACCGAGGACGGCTCGCAGACCAAGTGGGCCCGCCAGGCGATCGCCCAGGCCGTCGACCCGGTCGAGGAGACCGAGGAGTCCGAGGAGCATGAGCTCGAGTCCGAGGACACCGGTGAGAGCGGTGTCCCCGGCGTGACCGTCTCCGAGGACGACCCCCGCAGCGCGGACCCGCGCCGCGACGAGCGCTGACCAGCGCAGACCCACCGAGCGGCCGTCACCGGGTCGCCCATCCCCACCCCTCTCGTCCGCCGTCCTGAGGAACCACGCATCATGCCCGCACGTCGCATTGCCCTCGCGGCCCTCGCGGTGCTGATCCTGCTGCTCGGCGGCGGGATCGGTGCCGGGGTCTGGAAGGGCGACTGGCAGCCCGCCCCCAAGCTCGCCCTCGACCTCGAGGGCGGCACCCAGATTATCCTGCAGGCCCAGTCCCGGGACGGCTCTGCGATCGACGCCACCGCGATGGAGCAGGCGCGCCAGATCATGAGCCAGCGCGTGAACGCGATGGGCGTGGCGGAGACCGAGATCACCGTCCAGGGCGGCACCAACATCGTCATCGATGTGCCCGGGCAGCTCGACCAGGCCACCTCGGAGGCTGTGCGCCAGACGGCCGCGATGTCCTTCCGCCCCGTGCTGGGCGTCGTGGCCCCCGAGGGCACCGGCGAGGCGCTGCCCTCCGACGCGGGAGGCGCCTCCGACGGCGACGGCGAGACCTCCGACGCCGGGGGAGAGGGCGAGCAGGAGACCTCGAGCGCCCCCGCGGATCCCTCGCAGCAGCTGTTCGACGGGCTCGTCAGCTCGGACTCCTCGATGGCGCCGCCGGCCGCGGTGGCCGACGGCGACCTGCCCTACCCCGCATGGTCGATGGACTGGCTCACCCCAGAGATCCAGACCGAGCTGATGAGCGCGGACTGCGTGGACCCCCGCGCCCAGCAGGAGCGGGTGGCCGAGGCCTCCTCCGACGAGCCCGTGGTGGCCTGCGACCCCAACGGCACCGCGAAGTACCTGCTCGGCCCCGAGGTGGTCGCCGGCTCCGCGATCGAGAGCTCCGGCGTGGCCGCCGACGTCACCCCGACCGGCCAGGCGACCGGCTACTACGTGGTCAACATGAGCTTCGACGACAGCGCCGCGCAGTCCTTCTCGGGCATGACCAGCGCGCTGTACAACGGCCAGGGCGGCACCGCCGCCTTCGGCATCGTGCTGGACGGCCTGGTGATCTCCGCCCCCGAGGTGCAGGAGCCCTCCCCGGGCGGCGAGGCCAGGATCTCCGGCAACTTCTCCCAGGAGGAGGCGAGCCAGCTCTCGGACCAGCTGCGCTTCGGTGCGCTGCCGCTCGAGTTCGAGGTGGCCTCCGAGCAGCAGATCTCCGCGACTCTCGGCGCGGACCAGCTCCAGATGGGCCTGATCGCGGGCCTGATCGGACTGGCGCTGGTGGTGCTCTACGCCTTCGGCCAGTACCGCCTGCTCTCGATCGTGACGATGTCGAGCCTGCTGATCATGGGTGTGCTGACCTACGCCACCCTCACCGTGCTCTCCAACATCCCGGACATCGGCTACCGCCTCTCCCTCGCCGGCGTGGTGGGCCTGATCGTGGCGATCGCCTTCACCGCGGACTCCTTCGTCGTCTACTTCGAGCGCGTCCGCGACGAGATCCGGGAGGGGCGCGGCATCGTCGCGGCCGTCGACCACGGCTGGGACCGCGCCAAGCGCACGATCCTCGCCTCCGACATGGTCAACCTGATCGCCGCAGTGGTGCTCTACGTGCTCTCCACCGGCGGCGTGCGCGGCTTCGCCTTCGTGCTCGGCCTGACCACGGTGCTCGACCTGGTGATCGTGTTCCTGTTCACCCACCCGATCCTGCAGACCCTCGTGCGCACTCGCTTCTTCGGCAAGGGCCACCCCTGGAGCGGCCTGGACCCCGAGCGCCTGGACCGTGTCGTCCCGGCCTATGCTGGCCGCGGCCGGGTGCGCGTGGCGGGGGAGCGCGGCCGACGGGGCCGTTCCGAGCAGGAAGAGGTGCGTGAACCGATCGCCGTGCGCCGTGCGCGGCTCGAGCGCGAGGCCGCCGAGCGCGCCGCAGGCACCTCCACCCAGACCGCCGCGCAGCCCGGTGACGACGCACCCGCCCGCGACGACTCCGAGGAGGAGAACCGATGAGCGCGACCTTCTCCCGGTTCGGCAACGACCTCCACGCGGGACGGAGGATCATCCCGCTCGTCTCCCGCCGCAGGACGTGGTATCTCCTCAGCGTGCTCGGCATCGTGCTGCTCGCCGCGCTCGCGGGCCTGCGCGGTCCGAACCTCGGCATCGAGTTCACCGGCGGCTCCGAGTTCCAGGTCGCCGGAGTCGCCGACACCGAGCAGACCTCCGCGCGCGACGTGGTCCGCGACCACCTGCCCGATCACGAGCCCAAGATCACCGTGCTGGGCAGCGACACCCTGCGCGTCCAGACCGAGCAGCTGGACCCCACCGAGACCGCCGATCTCGCCCAGGACCTCGCCGCCGCCTACGACGTCTCGCCCGAGGCGATCTCCAGCTCCTACATCGGCCCGGTGTGGAGCGGCGACGTCACCCAGAAGATGCTCCGCGGCGTCGTGGTGTTCCTGGTGCTGGTGGCCGGGATGATGGCCCTGTACTTCCGCAATCTCAAGGTCTCGGTCGCCGCGCTCGCGGCGCTGGTGCACGACATGCTCGTCACCGCGGGCATCTATCTGGTGGTGGGCTTCGAGATCACCCCGGGCACCGTGATCGGCTTCCTCACCGTGATGGGCTACTCCCTCTACGACACCATCGTCGTGTTCGACAAGGCACGGGAGAACACCGAGGCGCTCACCCGCCAGCGCGGCAGCACCTATGACGAGCTCGTGCAGCTCGCCGCGAACCAGACCCTGGTGCGCTCGATCAACACCTCGGTGGTGGCGCTGCTCCCGATCGGCTCGATCCTTGTGATCGGGGCCTTCCTGCTGGGAGCGGGCACGCTCAAGGACATCTCGCTGGCCCTGTTCATCGGCATCATCGCCGGCACCTACTCCTCGATCTTCCTGGCCCCGGGCCTCCTGGTGGACCTGCGCCGCCGCGAGCCGGCGATCACCGCTCACACCGAGCAGGTCCTCGCCGCCCGCCGTGACGACGCGCAGCCCGTGCGCGGCGCGGAGGGCGAGGAGCCGGGCACGGTCACCGCCTCCACCTCCTCTGCCGCCCCCGCGTCCGAGGCAGAGACCACGACCCCCTCCTCGCGCCGCTCGTCCCGTGGCGCGCGCACCACCGACGAGCAAGGACATCGATGAGCGCTCCCGAGCCCACTGTCGAGCAGATTCGGGCACTGCTGGACACACATATCGCCGAGTACCCGGACTTCCCGTCCCCGGGCGTGCTGTTCCGGGACATCACCCCGCTGCTGCGCGACGCCGCTGCGATGCGCAGCGTGATCCGGTACTGGACCACACTGATCCCCGAGGACGTCGAGTACGTGGTGGGCACCGAGGCGCGCGGCTTCGTGCTGGGCGCGCCGTTGGCCTACGAGATCGGTGCCGGGTTCATCCCGGTGCGCAAGGCGGGCAAGCTGCCCGGCAGCCCGGCCAGCCTCCGGTACGACCTCGAGTACGGCAGCGCCGAGATCCAGATCCCCGAGAACTCCCTGCCCGCCGGGGCACGCACTCTGATCGTCGACGACCTGCTGGCCACCGGCGGCACGGCCGCGGCGACCGTCGAGCTCACCCGACGCTTCGACGCCGAGGTGCTCGGGGCGTCGTTCCTCATCGAGCTCGAGGGCCTCGGCGGGCGCGATCAGCTGCCGGAGGTGCCGCTGAGCACCGTGTGGAGCATCGCGAACTGATCGCCGCGTCGCAGGCCGGGCCCGCCGCGCCGGGCGCGCACGGCGAGGGCGTCCGTGCCCCGGTGACCCGCGCGTAGACTGGAGCTTCCCAGCCAGGAGGTGGAGATGCCGCAGCAGCCAGGATCACAGCCCGCGACGACGGGCGGCGCCCGATCCGGCGAGCAGCAGCCCGCCTCGGCGCCCACCCCCGCCTCGTCACCCCGCACACCGGCCGCTGTCCCGCGGCGCACGCGTTCGCGCCTGTCCTTCTTCGCGCCCCGCGCAGGCTCCTCGGTGGACCCGCTGCTGGCGCCGCTGCTGGAGACGATGAGCGCGGTGAGCCCCAAGGAGAGCCAGGAGCTGGTGCGGTGGGCCTACACCGTCGCCGAGCGCGCCCACCGCGGGCAGAGCCGCAAGAGCGGTGACCCGTACATCACGCACCCGGTCTCGGTCGCGACGATCCTCGCCGAGCTGGGCTCCCCGGCCGAGGTGATCGCTGCCGCGCTGCTGCACGACACCGTCGAGGACACCGACTACTCGCTCGAGCGCCTGCGCGCCGAGTTCGGCGAGGTCATCGCGGTGATGGTCGATGGGGTCACCAAGCTCGACAAGGTCACCTACGGCGAAGCCGCCCAGGCCGAGACCGTGCGCAAGATGATCGTGGCGATGAGCCGCGACGTGCGCGTGCTGCTGATCAAGCTCGCCGACCGCCTGCACAACGCCCGCACCTGGAAGTACGTGCCGGCCGCCTCCGCCGAGCGGAAGGCCAAGGAGACCCTCGAGATCTACGCCCCGCTCGCGCACCGGCTGGGGCTGAACACCATGAAGTGGGAGCTCGAGGACCGCTCCTTCCAGGTGCTCTACCCGAAGGTCTACGGAGAGATCGTCTCCCTGGTGGCCCAGCATGCCCCGGCACGGGAGCAGTACCTCTCCACCGTCTCCTCTCAGATCCAGGATGACCTCCGGAAGGCGCGCATCAAGGCCGAGGTCACCGGCCGGCCCAAGCACTACTACTCGATCTACCAGAAGATGATCGTGCGCGGCCGCGACTTCTCCGACATCTACGACCTGGTCGGGGTGCGGGTGCTGGTGGACACGGTGCGGGACTGCTACGGGGTGCTGGGCACGCTGCATGCCCGCTGGTCGCCGGTGCAGGGACGCTTCAAGGACTACATCGCCCTGCCCAAGTTCAACCTGTACCAGTCGCTGCACACCACGGTGATCGGCCCCACGGGCAAGCCCGTGGAGATTCAGATCCGCACCCGCGAGATGCACCGCCGGGCGGAGTACGGGGTCGCCGCGCACTGGAAGTACAAGGCGATGGCGGGGAGCCAGGGCGAGGGCGATGCCGGGCAGACCGCCAACGACGCCGCCTGGCTGCGCCAGCTGATGGACTGGCAGAAGGAGACCACGGACTCGGGGGAGTTCCTGGACTCGCTGCGGTTCGAGATCAACACGCAGGAGGTCTACGTCTTCACCCCCAAGGGGGACGTGCTCGCGCTGCCGCAGGGCGCGACGCCGGTGGACTTCGCCTACTCGGTGCACACCGAGGTGGGCCATCGCACGATCGGGGCGCGCGTCAACGGGCGCCTGGTCTCTCTCGAGTCCGCCCTGCAGACCGGCGACGTCGTCGAGGTGTTCACCTCGAAGTCCCCGGATGCGGGCCCCAGCCGGGACTGGCTGGGCTTCGTGAAGTCCCCGCGCGCACGCAACAAGATCCGCCACTGGTTCTCGAAGGAGCGCCGCGAGGAGGCGCTCGAGAAGGGCAAGGAGGAGCTGGCCAAGGCGCTGCGCCGCCAGGACCTGCCGATGCGGCGCCTGCTGACCCACGACACCCTCGCCACCGTCGCCGATGATCTGAACCTGCCCTCGGTCGATGCGCTGTACACCTCGATCGGCGAGAACCACACCGGTGCCCAGCACGTGGTCGAGAAGCTGCGGGCCTCCTTCGGGGGCTCCGACGGCGCCGAGGAGGACCTGGCCGAGATCACGCTGCCCTCCAAGGTGCGGCCGCGCGGGGGCCGCACCGAGCGGCACACCTCGGAGACGGACCAGGGCGTCATCGTGGACGGGCACGCGGACCTGTGGGTGAAGCTTGCCAAATGCTGCGCCCCTGTGCCCGGTGACCCGATCGTCGGCTTCATCACCCGCGGCTCCGGCATCTCCGTCCATCACGAGACCTGCGCGAACGCGATCCAGCTGCAGGAGCAGCAGCCCGATCGGATGGTGGAGGTCTCCTGGTCGGGCCGCCACAGCACCGCGTATCTGGTGCACATCAAGGTCGAGGCGCTGGACCGGCCGCGCCTGCTGACCGACCTGGCCATGGTCATCTCCGAGCAGCAGGTGAACCTGCAGTCCGCCTCGGCGCAGTCCAACACCGACCGCCTCGCCACCACCTTCTTCTCCTTCGAGCTGGCCGATCCGACGCATCTGCAGTCGGTGCTCTCCCAGGTGCGCCGGATCGAGGGGGTCTACGACGTCTACCGCGTCACCGCCGACGGCAAGCCCGTCGGCGCGGGAGCGCCGCTGTCCACGAGCTGAGGATCCAGCATCTGCTCGAGCCGCTCCCTGGCCCCGAGGACCCCCGGATAGCGGTGCATCGCGTGCAGGCGATGGCGGATCTCCGCGAGGCGGGCGTGGCCGGTCTCGACCAGATGCCGCAGCGCGGGCTCGGCGATCCACGACGGCGCGAACCGCAGCAGGTCCAGCGCGGTGCGCACGGGCGAGGTCACCGGCGCGCCGCCGACGGTCTCGATGTCCTGCGGCAGCAGGCGCGAATGCCGCAGCACCACCCCGGCCAGGTCGCCGCGGTGCGCGCTCGAGAGCAGCTCCACCTGCTCGGGCGGCGCCCCGCCGATCACCACCCACGCCGCGGACGGACCGGCGATCACGTGCTGGGCCTGCAGGTGGGCGCCGAGCGCGCATCCCAGCGCCAGAGCACGGTCCACGGCGCTGCGCAGCATGTCCGGCGGCAGGAACACCCCGGGCAGCAGGCGATGCAGATACCCCTCGGCCACGAGCCGGTCCGTCGCGGGAGTCTCCTCCCAGCGCTCGAGCGCCGCACCGAGGGGGACCGCGAGCTCGGCGGCGTGGCTGGACCAGGCCGCGCACAGGCCGATCGGCACGTTCGGATCACCTCCATGCAGCGCCTGCCCGGCCTCCGCCGCGAGGGACGGCGGATCCGTCGAGTGCGGAGGAGGGGTGCGGTGCGGGGCGTCGAGCAGCGGGTCCATGCACCGACTCTCGCGTGAGGCGCCCCTCACCGCAATCGCCCCGCCTGTCGCTGTGGACAGACGGGGCGGTGGAGGAGAGGTCGACCGCGCTCGGCGCGGTCAGCGGCTTCCGGGGATCAGCCGAGCTCGCGCGCGGACCGCTCGATCACGGCGAGCCATTCCTTGCGGGCCTCGAGCGCGGCCTCCGCCTCGGCGATCTTCTTCGGATCGCCGCCGGCGACGGCCTTGTCGTAGGCCTCCTGGTACGAGGCGATCGCGGAGTGGAGCTGCGAGGAGGCCCCCTCCACGCGCGCCTTGGTGCGGGGATCGGTGCGCCGCCACTCGTCCTGCTCGGCGTTCTTGATCGAGCGCTCCACGGCGCGGAGGCGGTCATCGATGCGCCGCATGTCGCCGCGGGGCACCTTGCCGGCCTCCTCCCAGCGATCCTGGACGGAGCGCAGCGCCTTCTTCGCGGCCTCGAGATCCTCGGCGGGGTCGATGGCCTCGGCCTCGACCAGCAGTGCCTCCTTGGCCTCGAGGTTCTTGCTCTGCTCGACCTCGAGCTCGTGCAGATCCGCGTTGCGGGCCTGGAAGAACGTGTCCTGGGCGGCCTTGAACCGCTTCCACTGGGCGTCGTCCTTCTTGCGGCCGCCGCGCGGCGCCTGGCGCCACTCGGCCATAAGGTCCTTGTAGGCGCGGACCGTGGGGCCCCAGTCGGTGGAGTCCTGCATCGCCTCGGCACGGGCGATCAGCTCCTCCTTGATGTCCGCGGCCTCGGAGTGCTTCGCATCCAGCTGCGAGAAGAACTGCTTGCGCATCCGGTCGAAGGTCGCGCGCGCAGCGGACAGGCGCTTCCACAGCGCCTCCTCGGTGGGACGGTCCAGCGACACGTCCTCCTTCTGCATCTGCTTCCACGTGGGGACCATCTGACGCATCGTCTCGCCCGCGTTCTTCCACGAGATCTGCTCCGGATCCTTGGCCACGAGCGCCTCGATCGACTCGACGAACTCGGTGCGCCTGCGGGTGGCCTCCTCACGGCCTGCCGCACGCTCGGCCTCGAGGGCGCGGATCTTCTCCTTCGCCTGCTCGCGCAGCTCGGCGGCGCGGGCGCGCAGCGCCGGGATGTCACCGACGACCTGCGGCTCCTTGAGGTTCTTGCGCAGGTTCTCGAGCAGTCGGTTCAGCTCGTTCTGCGTGTGCTCCGGAGCGTTCAGGGTGGTCTGGGTGAGGTCGAGGAAGGCGACCAGGTCGAGGTACCCGCGGGCGAAGGGCGCGAGGGCCGCGGCAGGGTCGGACTCCGTGGTCGTGCCCACGGTGCGCACCTGCGTGCCGTCCTGGACCGTCACCGTGCCGTCCTCCGCGACGGTGCCGAACTCGCTCGCCGCGGCGATCTGCTCCGGGTCGTACTCGGTGACCGGGGGAGCGACCGGCAGCAGGGCGGCGCTGGGCTTCTTCGCGGCGAGCGCGGCCGGGGAGGGCATCGAGGGCCTCGGCGCCGCGCCGGGAGTCGGCTTCTTCGGCGTGGGCGCCGGCGCGGCCGGTGCCTCCTCGGGGGTGCTCGCCGTCTCGGCAGCAGGGGCCTGGGACTCGCCCTCGGGCGCGGGGTCGGTCGGGGGCGTCGCGGGCTGATCAGGGGTCTGATCGGTGGCCGTCTCAGCAGGCTGATCGGCGGGGGTCGACGCGGGGACGGGAGTCTCGGACTCGCTCACGATTGAGCTCCTTCGGAGGGATCCGCTGCAAGGCGGGACACTGCCGCCGTGATCGGCGGTCGGGCTGGCACGGGCGCGCCCCGGGAACGGGGAGAACCACGTCACGGAACTCTACAGTGACCGGCGCATCGCGTCTGACAGGTTCTGTCACCGGGCACCGCCTGTCCCGAGGGGCGATAATGGTGCCCGGCACTCAGCCCAAGAACCAGAAGGATGTGCACCGCATGGCGAAGATCGCCGCCCTGTCAGGATTCCCGGAGTGGCTCCCCGCGGAGCGTCTCGTCGAACAGCACGTGATCGATGTGTTCCGCGAGGTGGCCGAGCTGCACGGGTTCTCGGGCATCGAGACGCGCGCTGTCGAACCTCTCGAGCAGATGCTGCGCAAGGGCGAGATCGACAAGGAGGTGTACGTCCTGCGTCGCCTCCACGCCGAGGAGGAGGACTCCGCGCCGCAGAGCGGAGAGGACCGCTCGCGCGTGCTGGGCCTGCACTTCGACCTCACCGTGCCGCTCGCCCGGTACGTGCTCGAGCACCAGAACGACCTCGCCTTCCCGCTGCGCCGTTTCCAGATCCAGAAGGTGTGGCGCGGAGAGCGCCCCCAGGACGGCCGCTTCCGCGAGTTCTACCAGGCCGATCTCGACGTGATCGGTCAGGACTCCCTGCCCGGCCACATCGAGGCCGAGGTCGCCATCGTGATGGCCGAGATCCTCGACCGCCTGCCGATGCCGGCCTTCACCCTCCACGCCAACACCCGCCGGCTCTCCGAGGGATTCTTCCGCTCGATCGGCATCAGCGACCACTCCGCCGTGCTGCGCAGCCTCGACAAGCTCCCGAAGATCGGTGACGAGGCAGTGCGCGCGCTGCTGCTCGAGGAGACGGGGGCGAGCCCGGAGCAGGCGCAGGCCTGCCTCGACTTCGCCGCCATCCGCACCCGTGATGCCTCCTTCGCCGACAGGGTGCGCGAGCTCGGCGGGCACGGCGAGATGGTCGAGCAGGGGATCGCCGAGCTCAGCGCCGTCCTCGAGCGGGTCGAGGCGGCCGTGCCCGGGGTGATCATGGCCGATCTCTCGATCGCGCGCGGGCTGGACTACTACACCGGCACCGTCTTCGAGACCTTCGTCGAGGGCCACGAGGCGCTGGGCTCGATCTGCTCCGGCGGCCGGTACGACTCCCTCGCCGCGGACAACCGCCACACCTACCCCGGGGTGGGCCTGTCGATCGGCCTGTCGCGTCTGGTCTCGCGGATCATCTCCGCGGGCCTGGCCGCGCCCACCCGCAAGGTGCCCACCTGCGTGCTGGTGTCCGTCGCCGATGAGGAGCAGCGCCACCTCAGCGACGCCGTCGCTCGCGCGCTGCGCGGCCGCGGCATCCCCTGCGAGGTCGCCCCGACCGCCGCGAAGTTCGGCAAGCAGATCCGATACGCCGACCGCCGCGGCATCCCGTTCATCTGGTTCCCCGGCGCCGACGGGGGAGCGGACGAGGTCAAGGACATCCGCAGCGGTGAGCAGAGCACGGCCGACGCCGCCTCGTGGGAGCCGCCCGCGGAGGATCGCATCGTGCGGGTGCTGCCTGCCGGCGAGGGCGCGACCGCCTGAGCTCGCGGTGAGCTGAGTCACGCCTCGGGAACGTGGGAATGAACCACGGGCCCGAGGCGTTCTCATGGCCATGGCTACGCTCACTCTGACCTCCGAGAACCACGACGCGACCGTCGAGGACGGCATCGTCCTGATCGACTTCTGGGCGGGCTGGTGCGTGCCGTGCCAGCGCTTCGCCCCCATCTTCGAGGAGGCGTCGGACTCCCACGAGGACGTCACCTTCGCCAAGGTCGACACCGAGGACCAGCAGGAGCTGGCGATGCGCTACGGCGTCACCTCGATCCCGACCCTGGTCGCCTACCGCGAGGGCATCCCGGTGTTCTCCCAGGCCGGCGCCCTGCCGCAGTCCGCCCTCGAGGACCTCATCGGCCAGGTGAAGAACCTGGACATGGACGAGGTCCGCAAGGCCTACGCCGAGGCGCAGCAGAAGCAGGACTGACCCTCCCGCCCACAGCAGGCAAGGACCCCGCCACCGATCTCGGTGGCGGGGTCCTTCGCTGTCAGGGAGCTGCGCGCTCAGCCCTCGTGGCGACGGAACGGGCGGCGCTTGCCGTCGAAGCGGCCGCCGCGGTCGTCCCGGCGGGGACGGTCATCACGACGGAAGGGGCGCTCCCCGTCCCGGTGCGGGCCCTTGCCGCCGCGCGGACCCTGATCCGGTCCGATGCGCAGCTCGCGGCCGCCCACCTTCGCTCGGGAGATCCGCTCCATCTGCTCGGAGGAGAGGGACCCGCGGATCTGCACCAGCGAGAAGTTCGGGAAGATCTGGATCTTGCCCACGTCCTTGCCCGTCAGGCCGCCCTCACCGGTGATCGCGCCGACGATGCCCGGGGGACGGGCGCCGTGGGTGTGGCCCACCCCGACCTTGTACGAGGTGTAGCCCCGCTCGGTCTGGGCCGGCTCCATGCGCGGGCCGCGATCGCTCTGGCGATCCTTCTCCGCGAGCTTGCCCTGGGTGAACTCCTCCTCCTCGGAGGGGGTGCCGGGGCCCTCGTCGCCCACCATCATCGCGCCGAGCGCGGCGGCCAGCTCGGCCGGATCCATGCCGTGCTCGGTCACGAACTCGCCGATCAGCTCCCGATACAGCTCGAGACGTCCGCGCTCGATGCGCTCGGGCACCTGCTTCAGGTGCGCGGCCAGGCGGTGCTTGGACACGTCGCGGGGGGAGGGGATGACCGCCTCGGCGAGGGTCTGCTTTGTGGCGCGCTCGATGTTCTTCAGGGCGCGGCGCTCATGGGGGCCGATGAAGGTCAGCGCCTCGCCGGTGCGACCGGCGCGGCCGGTGCGCCCGATGCGGTGCACATAGGACTCCGCCTCCTTGGGCACGTCGAAGTTGACCACCAGGCCGATGCGCTCGACGTCGAGGCCGCGGGCGGCGACGTCGGTCGCGACCAGCACCTGCAGCGAGCCGTCGCGCAGCCGCTCGACGATCTTCTCGCGGTCCTTCTGCGGCACGTCACCGCTGATCGAGGCGGCGATCAGGCCGCGTGCGACCAGCGCGGAGCCGACCTCCTCGGCCGCGGCGCGGGTGCGCACGAAGACGATCGCGGCCTCCGCCTCGGAGACGGCGAGCACGCGGGCCAGAGCGCCGGTGCGGTGCCGGAACGGGACCACCGCGTAGGTCTGGGTGACGCTCTTGACCGTGGAGGACTGCGGCGAGACGCTCACGCGCACCGGGTCCTTCATATGGGTCTGGGCGACGCGCTGGATCGCGGAGGGCATGGTCGCGGAGAACAGCGCCACCTGCCGGCTCGCGGGGGAGTGGGAGAGGATCTCCTCGACGTCCTCGGCGAAGCCCATGCGCAACATCTCGTCGGCCTCATCGAGCACCGCGAAGCGGATGGTGTCCAGGCGCAGGTTCGTGCGGCGCATGTGGTCCATCACGCGGCCGGGGGTGCCGACCACGACCTGGGCACCGCGGGCCAGCGCACGCTCCTGCGGGCCATAGGGGGAGCCGCCGTAGAGCGCGACCACGTCGAGGCCGCCCATCGAGGTGGCGAACGAGGCGATGGCGTCGGCCACCTGCATCGCGAGCTCGCGCGTGGGGGCGAGCACGAGGGCCTGCACCTCGCGCAGCGACGGATCGATCGCCGCGAGCAGCGGGAGGCCGAAGGCGGCGGTCTTGCCGGTGCCGGTCTGGGCGACGCCGATCACGTCGCGCCCCTCGAGCAGCGGCGGGATCGCCTGGGCCTGGATCGCGGAGGGCTGGGTGAAGCCGAGCTCATCGACCGCACGGCGCAGCGCGGCCGGCAGAGCGATGTCGTCGAAGCTGGGGCCGGCGGGAGCCTGGGGATCCACGCTCTCCGGGGCGGCGGAGGTCTCGGGATCGACGGCAGGGGAGGAGTCGTTCATGGTGTCCTTACGACAGTCAGGGGTGAACAGGCCCTAACGTGTCGCAGGGCATGATGCCCGGCATCGGGCGGGGGCGCCCATACATCTCGCGCGACGAGGATCGTGCGGTGGCACGATGCGCCTCGGGCGAACTCGGGCGGAAACGGACCTGCGATCTCGCAGGTCGGACCGTCGTCGAGTCTACGGGTGTGAGGGGCCCTGCAACAGTGCTCCCGTGGCGAGATCGCTCACCCTGTGCGCGGTACGCTGGGTCCTCCACGCGACCTGCGTGACGGCCGCCGCGCGCTCCCGCGCCCGGTCGGCCGTGCCCGTCGACCCCTCGAGAAGGACACCCCGTGCTGCGCACCCACTCCGCTGGTGAGCTCCGCCAGGAGCACATCGGACAGACCGTCACCCTCACCGGCTGGATCGGCCGTCGCCGTGACCACGGCGGCGTGACGTTCCTCGATCTGCGCGACGCCAGCGGCGTCACCCAGGTGGTGGTGCGCGAGGACGAGGCGATGCACCTGCGCAACGAGTACGTGCTGAAGGTGGTCGGCTCCGTCGGCAGGCGTCCCGAGGGCAACGAGAACCCGCTGCTGCCCACCGGCGACATCGAGGTCACCGCGGAGTCGGTCGAGGTGCTCAGCACCTCCGCCCCGCTCCCGTTCCAGCTCGACGAGCACTCCGAGGTCGGCGAGGAGGCGCGCCTGCGCTACCGCTACCTCGACCTGCGCCGTCAGGGCCCCGCCGCCGCGCTGCGCCTGCGCTCCGAGGTCAACCGTGCCGCGCGCGACACCCTCCTGGACCAGGGCTTCCTCGAGGTCGAGACCCCGACCCTGACCCGCTCCACGCCCGAGGGCGCACGCGACTTCCTGGTGCCCGCGCGCCTGGCCCCCGGCTCCTGGTACGCGCTGCCGCAGTCCCCGCAGCTGTTCAAGCAGCTGCTCATGGTGGGCGGTGTGGAGAAGTACTTCCAGCTCGCCCGCTGCTACCGCGACGAGGACTTCCGTGCGGACCGTCAGCCCGAGTTCACCCAGCTCGACGTCGAGATGAGCTTCGTGGACCAGGAGGACGTGATCGCGCTGGCCGAGCAGATCCTCACCGCGGTGTGGGCCAAGGGCGGCCACGAGATCACCACCCCGTTCCCGCGCATCACCTACGCCGAGTCGATGCGCCGCTACGGCTCCGACAAGCCGGACCTGCGCTTCGACCTCGAGCTGATCGAGATGACCGACTACTTCAAGGACACGCCCTTCCGCGTGTTCCAGTCCCCGTACGTCGGGGCGGTCGTCATGGCCGGCGGCGCCTCCCAGCCGCGCCGCCAGCTCGACGCCTGGCAGGAGTGGGCCAAGCAGCGCGGCGCGAAGGGACTGGCCTACGTGCTGGTCCAGGAGGACGGCACGCTCACCGGCCCCGTGTCCAAGAACATCTCCGACGCGGAGAAGTCGGGCCTGCTCGAGGCGACCGGTGCGAGCACCGGCGACTGCATCTTCTTCGCCGCGGGCGAGGCGAAGTCCTCCCGCGCCCTGCTGGGCGCCGCCCGCAACGAGATCGCTGAGCGTCTGGGCCTGATCGACCATGACGCCTTCGCCTTCGTGTGGGTGGTCGACGCGCCGATGTTCGAGCCCGCCGCCGATGCCCGCGCGGCCGGTGACGTGGCCGTCGGAGAGGGCTCGTGGACCGCGGTCCACCACGCCTTCACCTCGCCGAAGCCGGAGTTCATGGACACCTTCGATACCGATCCGGGCTCGGCTCTGGCCTACGCCTACGACATCGTGTGCAACGGCAACGAGATCGGCGGCGGCTCCATCCGCATCCACTCCCAGGACGTCCAGCAGCGGGTGTTCTCGGTGATGGGGATCGGCGAGGAGGACGCGCAGGAGAAGTTCGGCTTCCTGCTGGACGCCTTCCAGTTCGGCGCCCCGCCGCACGGCGGCATCGCCTTCGGCTGGGACCGGATCGTGGCCCTGCTGGCGAAGGAGGAGTCGATCCGCGAGGTGATCGCCTTCCCCAAGACCGGCAACGGCTTCGACCCGCTGACCGCCGCGCCCGCACCGATCACACCGCAACAGCGCAAGGAGGCGGGCGTGGACGCCAAGCCCGTCACCCGTGACGAGAAGCAGGCCGCCGCCGAGGCGCCCGGAGCCTGAGGGACGTGCACCGACGAGAACGGCCGACGCGAGCGATCGCGTCGGCCGTTCTTCGTCACGGGTGCGGGGCCCGGCAGGAGCCGGGCGGGGGAGCGGGGCTGCTCAGCGGGGCGCCTCGCCGTGCTTGATCTGCGGGCGGGGCAGGCGGAAGCGACGGATCTGGATCGCACGCATGATGCCGTAGCCCACCAGGCCCTGCTGCACCTCGCCGAAGCGGTCGGTGAGCACACGGCGCAGGCGCTTGCGCAGCAGGAAGCCGTCCACCACGCACATGGCGATGCCTCCCCACAGCACGATGATCATGCCGGTACTCAGCAGGGTGGTCAGATCCGGTCGGATCAGCGGCAGCACCAGGGCGACGAGCATGAAGACCAGCGCGAGCGGGAAGAACAGCTCGGCGATGTTGCGGCGGGAGTCGACCACGTCGCGCACGAAGCTGCGCTCGGGGCCGCGATGCTGCAACGGCATCTTCTTCTCGTCGCCCGTCATCAGGGCGTGCTGGGCCTCCATGCGCTCCTGGTTGGCGCGCTCACGGTCGCGACGACGCGCTTCCTTGCGGTCGTCGACCACCAGCGGCCGACGACGCGCCGCCTCGGCCTCCTTGCGGGTGCGGGTGGGGCGCCCCTTGGAGCCGGGGCGCGCGGGCTGCGCCTCGGGCTCGGGGGTGGTCGGGGGTTCGGACTTGCGGAAGATCACCAGGGCAGTCTAGGCGACGTGCGCTGCGACGTCGCCGAACGCGCCCGCGGGCGTGAGGGGCCGCATCCCGCGTGCCGCTGCACCGCGTCCGCTGCACCCTGCCAGGCACCGGCGGTACCGTGACCGCCATGACCACTCACGACCCCAGCACCGCAGCGCCCCTCGCAGATCCCGAGGAGGTCGAGGCCCTGCGCGCGCGGCTCGAGCCGCTGATGCCCGCGGCGATCGAGGATCTCAAGGACCTCGTGCGCATCCCCTCGATCGCCTTCGACGGCTACGACCAGGAGCCGGTGCATCGTAGCGCCGAGGCCGTCGCCGCCCTGCTGCGCGAGGCCGGGATGGCGGAGGTGGGCATCGAGTCCGTCGAGGGCGGCAGCCCCGCCGTGATCGGCCGCACCCCCGCCGCGGAGGGCCGCCCCACCGTGCTGCTCTACGCGCACCACGACGTCCAGCCCACCGGTGATCCAGGGGATTGGACCAGCGCCCCCTTCGAGCCCGTCGAGCGGGACGGCCGCCTCTACGGGCGCGGCGCCGCCGACGACAAGGCGGGGGTGATGGCGCACGTCACCGCCCTGCGCCTGGTGGGCGAGGAGCTCGCCGCCGACGGGATCGGAGTGACCGTCTTCGTCGAGGGCGAGGAGGAGGCCGGCTCCCCGACGTTCCGCCCCTTCATCGAGGCGCACCGGGAGAAGCTCGCCGCCGATCTGATCATCGTGGCGGACTCCGCGAACTGGGCCGTGGGCACCCCTGCGCTGACCACGAGCCTGCGCGGCGTGGTCGACGTGGTCGTCGAGGTGCGCGCCCTGGACCATGCGGTCCACTCCGGCCTGTTCGGCGGCCCGGTGCTCGATGCGCTGACCCAGCTCTCGCGACTGCTGGCCACCCTCCACGACGACGCGGGCGAGGTCGCCGTGGAGGGTCTCGTGCGGGCACCGGATCCGAGCGTCGAGATGGACGAGGCCGATTTCCGCCGCGACGCGGGCGTCAGCGAGGGGCTCGAGCTCTCGGGCAGCGGCTCGCTGACCGCGCGGCTGTGGGCCCGCCCCGCCCTCTCGGTGATCGGGATCGACGCCCCCACGGTGCGGGAGGCCTCGAACACCCTGGTCCCCGTCTCCCGGGCGAAGGTCTCGCTGCGTATCCCGCCGGGGGAGGAGCCGGATTCCGCGATGGAGGCGCTGGTCGCTCATCTCGAGAAGCATGCGCCGACCACCGCGCAGGTCACCGTGCACCGGGGCGAGCGCGGCCGGCCCTACAGCGCCCGCCAGTCCTCTCCCGCCATGGATCTCGCGCGCAGCGCCTTCGCGGACGCCTGGGGCACCGCGGCGGTGGACACCGGGCTCGGAGGCTCGATCCCCTTCATCGCCGATCTGCTCGAGGTGTTCCCCGAGGCGGAGGTGCTGGTCACCGGCGTGGAGGACCCCGAATCCCGCGCCCACGGCATCGATGAGTCACTGCACCTGGCCGAGTTCGCGAAGGTGTGCCTGGCCGAGGCGCTGCTGCTGCGCGGCGCGGGGCGTCTGGGCGGGCAGCGGGCATGACCGGCCCGAGCGGGCGCGACAGCCAGAGCCCCACCGTCTCGCCGCTGATGGTGCCGCTGCTGTTCCTCGGCCTGGTCATCGGCTTCATCGCCGGGTACTGGCTGCTGTGGTGGGGCCTGCTGGTCGTGGCCGCCGTGCTGCTGGCCGCCTTCTCGATGGTCCTGCGGGGCCGCAGCCGAGACGGAGCCACCGGCGCGGTGGTGGGAGTCGTCCTCGGCTATGGCGGCGTGATCCTGCTCGCGCTGTTCCGCGGAGTGATCTGAACGGAGCGTACTGCACCGAGAGCCGACGGGCGGGGCCCGGGTGCCCGCATCTCGTGAGAGGGATCGCGGAGACCTCGGTCCCCCGTTCCACACTCCCGAGGCGTATCCTGAGCTGACACGAGCTTCGAGGAGGATCGCATGACCACGCCCACCACCGAGCGCCCCACCGAGGCGCATGGCGTCACCCTCACCTCCGGCGCCGCGCAGAAGGTGACCACGCTGCTGCAGCAGGAGGGTCGTGACGACCTCCGCCTGCGGATCGCCGTGCAGCCCGGCGGCTGCTCCGGGCTGATCTACCAGCTCTACTTCGACGAGCGCCTGATGGACAACGACCTGGTCGCCGAGTACGAGGGCGTCGAGGTGGTCGTCGACAAGATGAGCAGCCCCTACCTCTCCGGTGCGGTGATCGACTTCGCCGACACCATCGAGAAGCAGGGCTTCACGATCGACAACCCCAACGCCGGCAGCTCCTGCGCCTGCGGCGACTCCTTCGGCTGAGCCGACGAGGACCCTTGCCCGCCGCACGGTCGCAGGTCGACCCGAGGCACCGGCAGGAACGGGCCCGTCCCGGTGACGATCACGTCACCTGGGGCGGGCCCGTTCCGCTGTGACCACGGCTACCCACAGATCACGGACCGGTCACGGAGCGCGGGTCGGCATGCAACGCGCCGTCCGGAGGTGGCTCCACCACCTCCGGGAACCCGTATGATGACGGAGTGCCGTCAAAGGGCGGGCCCCCGGGCCTGCCACGGCCCTCCTGCCACGGGAGGGCGCGGCACTGTGGGTGTGTCCCGCCCACACACGAGCACCAGCTCCGCCTGCGGAGCCGGACCGAGGCACGGGCCCCGGTGCGGAGACGCGAGGCGGAGACGACGAGCGGAAGGTCATACCCTGTGATCCCCCAGGTCCCCCAGCGCGCACGGCGTGGGCGCCGTGCCGCGGCAGCAGGCCTCGCACTGGCCACCCTGTTCCTCGCCGGCTGCACCCAGGCGCAGCAGCGCGGGTTCATGCCCGGCCCGGAAGATGGGCAGGAGGTCACCAGCCACACCGAGAGGATCACGAACCTCTGGGTCGGCTCCTGGGCCGTCCTCGTCCTCGTCGGCCTGATGATCTGGGGCCTGACGATCTGGTGCGCCGTCGCCTACCGTCGCCGCAAGAACGACACCGGCTTCCCGGTCCAGCTGCGCTACCACGTGCCGCTCGAGCTGATGTTCACGCTCGTGCCCGTGGTCATGGTGCTGACCCTCTTCTACTTCACCCAGCGCGATGCCCGTGAGATCGAGATGCACGTGGCGGAGCCGGACTACACCGTCAACGTCGTCGCCAAGCAGTGGAGCTGGGACATCAACTACGTGGATGACGACGTCCACGAGCCCGCCGGTGTCCAGTCCTTCGCCACCGGGGAGCCCGGCGCCGCGGAGTCGCTGCCCGAGCTGTACCTGCCCGTCGGCCAGACCGTCGAGTTCCGTCTGGACTCGCGCGATGTCATCCATTCCTTCTGGGTCGTGGACTTCCTGTACAAGAAGGACATGATGCCGGGGCACACCACCAGCTTCCAGCTGACCCCCACCCGTGAGGGCACCTACGCCGGCAAGTGCGCCGAGCTGTGCGGCGAGTACCACTCCGACATGCTCTTCAACGTCGTGGTCGTCTCCCAGGAGGAGTTCGACGCGCACATGCAGGAGCTGCGCGACCAGGGCAACACCGGCCAGCTGGGCGTGGATCTGAACCGTAATCAGGAGGACTGGAGCATGCGCGAGGAGCATGACGACGCCGGTCCTCGCTACACCGAGGAGACCGCCTCCACCGGTACCGAGGGAGAGAACGAGTGAGCACCGAGACCACCGCCGCACCGAGCTCCTCGGTCGACGCGCGGTTCCAGGAACAGCGGCCGACCAGCCTCGGCTCGCAGATGTTCAAGCTCCTGACCACGACCGATCACAAGCTGATCGGCATGATGTACATGGGCATGGCCTTCGCGTTCTTCGCGTTCGGCGGCCTGCTCGCGCTCGGCATCCGCACCGAGCTGTGGGAGCCCGGACTGCAGGTCGTGGTCTCGAAGGACCAGTACAACCAGCTGTTCACGATGCACGGCACGATCATGCTGCTGATGTTCGGCACGCCGCTGTTCAACGGCTTCGCGAACTACCTCGTGCCGCTCCAAATCGGCGCCGTGGACATGGCGTTCCCGCGCCTGAACATGTTCGCTTTCTGGATCACCGGCTTCGGCTCGCTGATCGTGGTCTCCGGCTTCCTCACCCCCCAGGGCGCCGCGTCCTTCGGCTGGTTCGCCTATGCGCCGCTGTCCGACACCACGTTCTCGCCCGGCCTGGGCGGTGATCTGTGGGTGTTCGGCCTTGCCCTGCAGGGCTTCGGCACGATCCTCGGCGCGGTCAACTTCATCACCACGATCCTGTGCATGCGCATGCCCGGCATGACCATGTTCCGGATGCCGATCTTCACCTGGAACACCCTGATCACCGCGGTGCTGGTGCTGATGGCCTTCCCGCCCCTGGCCTCCGCGCTGCTGGCGCTGGGAGCGGACCGGCGCTTCGACGCGAACATCTTCGATCCCGCCAACGGCGGACCGATCCTGTGGCAGCACCTGTTCTGGTTCTTCGGCCACCCCGAGGTCTACATCCTGGCGCTCCCGTTCTTCGGCATCGCCTCGGAGATCATCCCGGCCTTCTCGCGCAAGCCGATCTTCGGCTACAAGACCCTGGTCGGCGCGACCATCGCGATCGCCGCGCTGTCCGTCACCGTGTGGGCGCACCACATGTACACCACCGGTGCCGTGATGCTCGACTTCTTCGCCTTCATGACGATGCTGATCGCCGTGCCGACGGGCGTGAAGTTCTTCAACTGGGTGGGCACGATGTGGCGAGGGTCGTTGACCTTCGAGACGCCGATGCTGTTCACCCTCGGCTTCCTGACCACCTTCATCTTCGGTGGCCTGACGGGCGTGATCCTGTCCTCGCCGGTGCTGGACTTCCACATCTCCGACACCTACTTCGTGGTCGCGCACTTCCACTACGTGATGGCCGGCACCGTGGTCTTCGAGATGTTCGCGGGCTTCTACTTCTGGTGGCCCAAGATGTTCGGCTACAAGCTCAGCGAGGGTCTCGGCAAGCTGCACTTCTGGCTGCTGACCATCGGCTTCCACATGACCTTCCTCATCCAGCACTGGCTGGGCGTGGAAGGTGCCCCGCGCCGCTACGTGAACTACCTCCACGAGGACGGCTTCGACTGGATGAACCAGATCTCGACCGTGGGTGCGTTCATCATGGGCGCCTCGACTCTCCCGTTCCTGCTCAACGTGGTGCTGACCCACGTCAAGGGCAAGAAGGTCGAGGTCGACGATCCGTGGGGCTACGGCGCCTCCCTGGAGTGGGCGACGTCCTGCCCGCCGCCGCGCCATAACTTCCACTCCCTGCCCCGCGTGCGCTCCGAGCGTCCCGCCTTCGATCTCCACCACCCGGAGGTCGCGCTGCAGGACCACATGCTCGCTGAAGAACCCGCTGTGAACCCGAGGACGAACTGACATGAGAGCAACGGCAAAGATCTTCTGGATCCTGACGGTCTTCTTCGCGATCGTCGCCGCCGCGTACGCCTTCGTGACGTCGCGCTACGAGCCCATGGGCATGGAGATGGTGGGCGTGCCCGCGATCATCGGCCTGGCGGGTCTGGCCCTGATGATCGCTCTGACCGCCTCGATCGCGGTGAAGAAGAACGATCTCGGCGCGTCGGACGAGCTGGACGGCGAGGTGTCCGACGACGCCGGCGTGCAGGGCAGCTTCTCCCCGTACAGCTGGGCGCCCCTGTGGGCCTCCCTGGGCGCGTCGCTCTGCTTCCTCGGCGTCGCCGCCGGCTGGTGGATCTTCGCCTTCGGCGTCATGTTCGCCATCTACGGCGTGATCCTGTGGGTCATGGAGTTCTCCACCGGCCAGCACGCGCACTGATCCCTGCAGCGCCCCACCTCTCCGCGAGAGGGCACTGCATGAAGGGTCCCGCATCGTTCGCGATGCGGGACCCTTCGTCATGTCCGGGGGAGTGCGGTGCCCACGCGACTGCCCGGCAGGCGCTCGAGCGCCTGCCCATCGCCTGAGAAGGATTCCCAGCGCGTCCAGGAGCCCTGGAGGCGCCGAGAGCGTGCGCAGGGAGCGAGAGCGTGCCTAGGAGCGCCCTGACGTCTCGCGCGCGTGCTGGTGCGTTCACGGGCGGACCCGGAGCCGGCGTGCCCTCGCCGGTCTCGCAGCCCTCTGCTCACTCTCCTGCGACCACTCAGCCCCAGCACGCGGCACGCAGAGCGGTTGGCCTGCGCGTAGGGGTGGCCGGGCCGGGGGCGTGTCGTTCTGAGCCCCGAACCTTCCCACGCCACCATCCCCCGATCGAGGCTGTACTCGCCGTTACATCTGAAAACCTACGTGACCGTGGGAGTTGGCGAGCCCTGCGCGAGTTGAGGGTCCCGTCGCGAGGAGCTGCGAGGAATCGTGCCGCAGCAGCGTCGTGATCCGGTGCCAGCTGGACGCCGCCTCCCAGCCCCGCGCGAGAAGGCTCCCCGGGCACGCGGTAGCGTGGGCTCCAGACGGCATCGCACTGCGCACCGCTGCGCAGCCCGTGATGGCGCACGGACGTGGAATCGGGGGAGCAGATGATCGGCGGGGACCAGGACCTGATCGCGAAGGCGCGCGGGGAGCTCGAGCAGCTCTTCGCGGCGCAGGACGGCACGACCGGAGGCACCGCCTGGGCGCGCGGAGTCCTGGAGGCGGAGGGGCTCAGCACCACCTCGGTCTCGCTGCGTACCACCCGGGCGCTGCGGAAGCATGAGCCCCGGCTGAGCCGCGTCGCGGCCCGCTATCTCGCCGATCTCGCGACAGGCAGACGCTCGCCGGATAACTCGGAGAAGGGCTTCAACCCGCACCTCGAGTGAGAAGCGGGACCCGCCGGGTGAGCCCGCGGCACTGGGGCTGTGACGCCGCTGGACGCGCCCGCCCGGGCAGACGAGAAGGGCCCCGAGGAGATTCCTCGGGGCCCTTCATCGTTCAGCTCCGCTCGATGAGCGGGGTGGGGGAGCGGCTCAGTGAGTGGCCTTCTCCGCCGGGGTGCGGTAGTCGCCGCCGGTGACCCGATCGATGACGTGCTTCTCGTGGCCGTGGTGCTCGAGCGCCTCGCGCAGCTCGGCCGGGGTGACCGGCTCGATGCGGTCCTTGAAGAAGAAGCTCGTCGCCTTCGCCCGGAGGGAGGAGACTCCCTTGCCGGCCTTGAGCGGGCGGTAGTCGTCGTGCTGGACCAGGACCCAGCGGTCGAACTCGTTCAGCGGCTCATGGATCTCGATCATGTCACCGGTGTCGGTGCGGACGATCCGAGAGGTCTCCTCGCCGTGGAGGGCGAGATCCCGCTTCTGGCGCTGGATCGACAGGCACAGTCGCTTCGTGACGTAGAAGGACAGCACCGGCACCACGAAGAAGGAGATCCGCAGAGCCCAGGTGAGGTCGTTGATCGACAGCTGGAGGGCGATGGCGATGAGGTCGTTCGTCGCCGCGAGCGCGAGGATCAGGTAGGTCATGATCCAGGCGACGCCGAGGCCCGTGCGCACCGGGGTGTTGTACGGCAGATCGTTGAGGTGGTGCTCGCGGTCATCACCGGTCACCCAGGCCTCGATGAACGGGTAGAGGGCGAGGACGCCCAGCAGCAGTCCGTACACCGCCATCGGGATCAGCATGTTCCACGACAGCACGTAGCCGAAGATCGTGGACTCCCAGCCCGGGATCAGGCGCAGGCCGCCGTCCGTCCAGAGCATGTACCAGTCAGGTTGCGAGCCTGCTGAGACGGGGGAGGGGTCGTAGGGACCGTAGTTCCACACGCCGTTGATCGACGTGGTCGCCGAGATCAGGGTGATGATGCCGAAGACCAGGAAGAAGAACCCGCCGGCCTTGGCCGCGTACACCGGGAACACCGGGAAGCCGACCACGTTGCGCTCGGTGCGGCCCGGGCCGGGGTACTGGGTGTGCTTGTGCAGCACCAGCAACACCAGGTGGATGCCGATCAGGCCCAGGATCATCGCGGGCACCAGCAGGATGTGGATGGTGAACAGGCGCGGGATGATGTCGGTGCCGGGGAACTCCCCGCCGAACACGAGCATCACGATGTAGGTGCCCACCACCGGGACGGCCTTCATCAGGCCCTCGACCACGCGCAGGCCGTTGCCGGAGAGCACATCGTCCGGGAGGGAGTAGCCGGAGAAGCCGGCGACCATGCCCAGGATCATCAGGGTGAAGCCGACGAGCCAGTTGAGCTCACGGGGCTTGCGGAACGCACCGGTGAAGAACACGCGGAACATGTGCACGAAGATCGCGACCATGAACACCAGCGCGGACCAGTGGTGCATCTGGCGGAAGAGCAGACCGCCGGTCACCTCGAAGGAGATCTCGAGCGTGGACTCATAGGCGCGGGACATGTGCGCGCCCTGCAGCGCGGTGTACGGCCCGTTGTAGATGACCTCCTCCATGGAGGGGTCGAAGAACATCGTCAGGAAGGTGCCCGAGATCAGCAGGATGACGAAGCTGTAGAGCGCCACCTCGCCGAACATGAACGACCAGTGGTCGGGGAAGATCTTGCGGGCGATGAACTTGACCAGGCCGCCGCCGGCGACGCGCTGGTCCAGCCAGTCGCCGCCCACCGCACCGAGCTTGTACACCCGCGAGTTCTGGTCGATGGAGGTCTGCTTCCCGGCGCTGGGAGTCGTGGTCGACACGTGATCACGCATCCTTGTTCTTGTGGATGTTCCAGAAGCTCGGGCCGATCGGCTCGATGAAGTCGCCGGGGGCCACCAGGTAGCCCTCGTCGTCGACCTCGATCGGGAGCTGGGGGAGCGGGCGGTGCGCCGGACCGAAGATCACCTTGGCGCCGTCGGTGACGTCGAAGGTCGACTGGTGGCAGGGGCACAGCATGTGATGGGTCTGCTGCTCGTAGAGCGCGACCGGGCAGCCCACGTGGGTGCAGATCTTGGAGAAGGCGAGCACGCCCTCCACGCCCATCGCCATGCTCTCTTCGTTCTTGCCCAGCTTGGGATCGAAGCGGACGATCACGGCAGCGGCCTTGGCGCGCTCCTCGATGTGGTGCTCGGTCTCGCGGGTCAGCCCCTCGGGCATGACGTGGAAGATCGAGTTCATCGCGACGTCGGAGAGCTTGATCGGCGTGCCGTCGTGGTCGCGAGCGAGGCGCTGGCCCGGATTGTGGCCCCAGAAGGTGTGGTGGAGCTTGTTGCCCGGCAGCGGGCCGAGGGTGGACAGCGGCGCGAGCACGGCGATCGGCAGCGCGGCCAGGGCGGCGACCATCGCGGTGACGATCACGGGGCGGCGGGCGATGCCGGACTCCTCGAGGCCGTCGGTGATGATGCCGGCGGCGACCTCACGGGTCTCGTCGGTGCTGCGGATGTCGTGCCGCTCCTCGACCATCTCCTCATCGGGCATCAGGGTCTTCGCCCAGTGCACGGCGGCCGCGCCGATGAAGAACACGGCGATCGCGAGACCGAGGCCGATGGTGAGGTTCGACCACCACAGCGCCTTCGGGCTGCCCTCCTCTGCGAAGAGGTTGATGCCCGTGGGCGTCACCAGGAAGTACGCCGCGATGAATGCGGCGGTGCCGACGACGCTCAGCAGGAACATGCCGGCGACGAGGCGCTCTGCGCGCTTCTCGGCGGACTTCGAGAGGTCCGCCTGGCGGAGCTGGTGCGGGGGCAGGCCCGGGTTCGGGAAGCCGCCGCCCTCCTTGGGGGCAATGGCGCTCACGCCGCGTGCGGGGGAGCTGCCGTCGAGGTTGTTGTTCATGCTCGCATTCACTTGGCCTTCGCCCCCAGCCACACAGCGCAGCCCAGGAGCAGGGACAGGACGATCGTCCACGCGTACAGACCCTCGGTCACAGGACCGAGCGAGCCCAGCGAGATGCCGCCGGGGGACCCGTTCTCCTCGAGCGTCTCGAGGTAGGTGATCACGTCGCGCTTGTCCGACGGGGAGAGGTTGGTGTCGTTGAAGACGGGCATGTTCTGCGGGCCGGTCTCCATGGCCTCGTAGACGTGCTTGGGCTCCAGGCCGATCACCGGCGGCGCGTACTTGCCGCGGGTCAGGGCGCCACCGGCACCGGCGGCGTTGTGGCACATGGCGCAGTTGATCCGGAAGATCTCGCCGCCCTTGGTGGCGTCGCCCTGGCTGGTGTCGAGCCATTCCTCGTCCGGGACAGCAGGACCGGGGCCCAGGGAGGCGACATAGGCCGCGAGCTGGCGGGTCTGCTCCTCGTTCATCTGCGGGGGCTTGCGAGCGGCCTGTGCGCCCGAGTGCTGCATCGGCATGCGGCCCGTGCCCACCTGGAAGTCGACGGCGGCCGCGCCCACGCCGATCAGCGACGGGCCGAGGGTGCTGCCGTCGGCGTCCTGGAGGCCCTCGGCGTTGACGCCGTGGCAGGTGGCGCAGTTGGCGAGGAACAATGCCTCACCCGCGTCGATGTCGTCCTGCGTGTAGGCCTCGGCCTGGGCCGTCTGCGGCTGGAAGGCCGTATACAGCCCGCCGGTCGCGACGAGCGCGAGCAGCAGGATCACGAGAAGCGCCATCGGGTGATGACGACGTGCGGCGAGAGCCTTCACGGTTCGGACCTCGATTCGTGGAGGGGGTGGACTGTGCGATGACTGGCGGGGGCGGACGCAGCGGGCCTGAGCAGCCGTGCGTCGCCGGGGATCAGAAGACCCTCCAGTTGAAGTCGACCGGGACCGCGTGACCGGAGTTCCCGAGCGTCATGATCGGATCGAGCAGGTACACGACGAAGAACAGCACGATCCAGACGACGTCCACGAAGTGCCAGTAGTAGGAGACGCAGATCGCCGAGACCTGCTCATGGGCGGTGAACTTCTCCGCGGTGTAGGCCCGCATCAGCACCATCAGGAAGGCGATCAGACCGCCGATCACGTGGATGCCGTGGAACCCGGTGGAGAGGTAGAAGATCGAGCTGAAGGGCGAGGACGACATCGTCACGCCGTGGTGGACGAGCTCCGCGTACTCGTACGCCTGGCCGGAGACGAAGATCGCGCCGAGGATGAAGGTGAGCGTGTACCACTCGATCATCCCCCAGCCGGCGATGTTGAAGATCGAGCCCTCGCGGCGCTTGCGCGGGGTGAAGGTCTTCCCGTTGGGCCAGCGGCCCTCCGCGATGTAGACACCGATCTGGCAGGTCACGGAGCTGAAGACCAGGATGGAGGTGTTCAGCAGCGCGAAGCCGTGCGTGAAGTTCGACTGGCCGTCGGAGAAGGTCTCCGGCGCCATCGAGCGCAGGGTGAACAGCATGGCGAACAGGCCGCCGAAGAACATCAGCTCGCTGGCGAGCCAGACGAGGGTGCCGATCTGCGTCGGATTCGGGCGGCCCACCGCTGGTGCGGCAGCGGGGGCGGAGCGCTCAGGCAAGGTCGCAGTAGTCACGTCACCATTATGTCGTGTCGTCAGATTCGGTGTGCCGGTTCACGACGACCGGCACATCGCGGGGCCTGCGCCCCGGGCGGACCGCCACAGCATATCCCTCCTGACGCCGTGTCACGAACCCAGACACGCACCGAATAGCCCCAGGTGGTCGCCCATGTGCGCAGACGTGACCGTTCCGTGATCCGTTCCGTGATCAGGTCGACTGACGGGCCGTGCGGGATGCGATGATCGGTCCATGAACGACAACATCCCCACCTGGTCCCGGATCACGGCGCAGCTCGTGCGCGGCGAGGAGCTCGACGGCGGTGCGGCCGCCTGGGCGATGGACGAGGTCATGTCGGGGAACGCGAGCGCGGTGCAGCTCGCCGGGTTCCTCGTGTCTCTGCAGTCCAAGGGGGTGACCAGCACCGAGCTCGAGGCGCTGGCCGACTCGATGATCGCCCACGCACGCCCGGTGGACGCTCCTCGAGAGGCGATCGACATCGTCGGCACCGGAGGCGATCTCGCGCAGACCGTGAACATCTCCACGATGGCCTCCGTGGTGATCGCCGCCACCGGCCGCATTGTCGTCAAGCACGGCAATCGCGCCTCCACCTCCCGCTCCGGCTCGGCGGACGTGCTCGAGGCGCTCGGCATCCGCCTGGATCTTCCGGTGCCCGAGGTGGAGGCGCTGGTGGAACGGGTGGGGATGACCTTCCTGTTCGCGCAGGTGTTCCATCCCTCGATGAAGTACGCCGCGGAGGCACGCAGGGGGCTGGGGATCCCGACCGTGATGAACATCCTGGGCCCGATCACGAATCCGGCGCGTCCGCGGGCCAGCGCCGTCGGCGTCGCCGACCCGTCGATCGCGCCCACCGTGGCGGGCGTCTTCGCCTCGCGCGGCACCAGCGCGCTCGTCTTCCGCGGGCAGGACGGGCTGGACGAGCTGACGGTGACCGCGCCGTCGGACGTCTGGGAGGTGCGTGGGGGAGAGATCGCTCAGCATGTGCTGGATCCGGCCGTTCTGGTCGAAGTACCGCGCAGCGGGCACGACGCGCTGCGCGGGGGCACTGCTGAGGAGAACGCGCAGGTGGCTCGTGATCTGTATGCGGGAGAGAGCAGCGGACGCATGGGCCCGATCCGCGACGCGGTGCTGCTGAACGCGGCCGCGGGCGTCGTCGCCTTCGACGGGATCGGCCAGAGCGCCGGGGCCGGCTTCGAGGGCAGGTTCGTGGCGGCGTTCGAGGAGGTGCGCGCCGCTCTGGACTCCGGTGCCCCCGCGGACCTCATCGGACGCTGGGCCGCGGCGTCGCAGGAGGCCTTCGCCCGGCAGAGCTGAGGCGAGGGCCGCCCGAGCCCGCACGGCAAGAAGCCCCCGGCGCGGCGCCGGGGGCTTCCTGCGTCGGCCCGCAGTGCGGCTCAGCCGTCGAAGCCGAGATCGAAGGCCGCGTCCAGGTCCCGCTTCGAGTAGGTCTTGAAGGCGATGTTGGTGGTGGTGTCGAGCACGCCGTCCACCTTGCTCAGCGCCCCGGCGATGACACCGGCGAGATCCTCGTGCGCGCGCACCTTCGCGACCGCGATGAGGTCCACATCACCGGTGACGGAGTAGACCTGCTCGATCCCGTCGATGTCCACGACCGCCTGCGCGACCTCGGGGATGCGGTGGGGCTCGACGATGATCGAGACGATGGCGGTGATCATGGCTTCTCCTTCGACAGGGCGCCGGACGCGCCGGGGACGGTGCCTCGAGCCTATGCCGCGTCGTGCCCTCCGGTCCGTGCGAAGCGCCGTGCGAGGTGCGCCTGATCGAAGCGGGCCCGGGCGGGAGTCTGCCAGTCGCCCTCCACGAGCACGGTGCGCATGCCCTCGCCCTCGAGCCAGGCGAGCATGATCTCGGCCTCCTGGTGGTAGCCCTGGCACAGGGGCGCGGCGAGCTCCGCTTCCCCGAGCCCGGTCGCGGCCAGGGAGCGGGCGAACGGCAGCGGATCCTTGTGCACGGGCACCAGGGTGGTGCCCGAGAAGCGGCCGTGCCTCACCGCGAGCAGCTCCCAGCCCTTCCCGCCGATCACCGCCTCCGTGCTGGGGCGGGCGGCGACCAGCAGCGGGACGGCGGCCAGCGCCCGCAGCCGGGTGGCGCGATGCGCCGCGGCCAGGAAGGTCTGCGCGAGGCGTCGCAGCTTCTCCGCCTCCTCGTAGCGGCCCGCGTCCACGTGGCCGCGCAGCCGGGAGGCGACGTGGTCGAGCACCTCGCGGGGGTCCTCGATCATGGCTCGACGGATCCGCGCGCGATGGCCTGAGAGGGACTGCGGCGCCCGGCGACCGCTCTGCTCGAGGGCGGTGCCGCGCCCGAGGATCGCGTCGGTGAGCAGCCCGCGCAGCGGCTCGATGTCATGGCGTGAGGTGAGCGGCCCGATCTGCGCCGAGCCGTCCTGCTCATCGCGAGCGATCCGCGCACCGCGCAGCCCCTGCGCATCGGTGCCGAGCCGCAGCCAGTGCGCTTTCTCCGGGGTCAGGCCGTGCCGGTTCGAGGGCGGCTTCTCGTGGGCGATGATGCGCAGCTCGCGCACCCGCGCCTCGGTGGGCGTCGCGCATTCGATCACGCTGATCGACTCCGCCCGGGGCAGCATGTCGAGCACCTTGCGGCGGGTCTCCGAGGCCGTGAAGTAGGTGCGCACCCGGGAGCGCACGGAGCGGGAGGTGCCCACATAGAGCACCGCCCCCTGGGCGTCATGGAAGCGATAGACGCCCGGCACCGCCGGCAGCTGCTCGGCCAGATGCTTCTTGCGCAGCTGGACAGGGCTGGCCCGCCGATGCGCACCGCCGAGGTCCTCGAGGGTGGAGGCGGCGGAGGGCCCGAGCCGTTCGATGATCGCGTGGAGCACGTCGACGGTGGCACGGGCATCGGACAGCGCGCGGTGGTCCGGTGTGATGCTCGCCCCGACGTGGGCGGCGAGGGTCGAGAGCTTGTGGTTGCGAACCTCGTCCCGCCGGAACACGGTGCGGGCGAGAGCGAGCGTGTCCAGCACCAGCGGACGGGTCCAGGCGATCTCGCAGGCGGCCGCCTGCGCGCCGAGGAAGGAGATGTCGAAGCGGGCGTTGTGGGCGACCAGCGCCGCGTCCCCCACGAAGTCCAGGAACATCGGCAGCACAGTGCGGATCGGAGGAGCGCCGGCGACGGAGGCGTCGGTGATGCCGGTCAGCGACGCGATGTAGGCGGGGATCGGCCGCTCCGGATCGACGAAGGTGCGGAACTCCCCGAGCACCTCGCCGCCGCGCACCTTCACCGCCCCGATCTCGGTGATCGCGTCCGTGGTGGGATCCGTGCCGGTGGTCTCGAGGTCCACGACCACCAAGGTGGCCTCTGCCAACGGGGTGCCGAGATCGTCGAAGCTCAGCTGGTGGCGTGCGGGCATGGGCGAAGCGTACGACGCGGCCCCGACGGTCGGAGCGAGCGCTGCGGGGCATGCTCGTCCGACCCTCGGGGCCGCGTCGGCAAGGGGCCCGCGGGCCCCGTCGGTGTCAGCTGGTCGGCTTCTGGCCGGCGTAGATCCGGTCGATGATCTCGGCCATGTCCTTGACCACCACGTTGCGCTTGAGCTTGAGCGACGGGGTGAGGTAGCCGTTCTCCTCGGTGAAGTCCGAGTCGATGACCTCGAAGGCCCGGATCGACTCAGCGCGCGAGACGGTGGCGTTCGCGCGGTCCACGACGGTCTGCAGCTCGGCGCGCACCTTCTCGTTCTTGGCGGCCTGGGCGACGTCCATCTCCGGCAGGCCGTTGTTCTTCAGCCAGGTGCCGAGCATCTCGGCGTCCAAGGTGAGGATCGCGGCGACGAAGGGCTTCTGGTCACCGATCACCACGCACTGGCTCACCAGCGGATGCGAGCGCAGCTGGTCCTCGAGCTGCGCGGGCGAGACGTTCTTGCCGCCCGCGGTCACGATGACTTCCTTGCGACGACCGGTGATGGTGAGGCTGCCGTCCTCGTCCAGCGCTCCCAGGTCCCCGGTGCGGAACCAGCCGTCGGTCATCGCCTCCGCAGTGGCCTCGGCGTTGTTGTGATAGCCCTTGAAGACCATCACGCCCTTGACCAGGATCTCGCCGTCCTCGTCGATCGCGACGGAGGAGCCCGGCAGGGGCGGGCCCACCGTGCCGGGACGCACGTCCCAGGGAAGGTTGACGCTGATCGGAGCAGTGGTCTCGGTGAGCCCGTAGCCCTCGAGGATGGTCACGCCGATGCCGCGGAAGAAGTGGGACAGGCGCGCGCCCAGCGGTGCACCGCCGGAGACCGCCCACCGGACCTGGCCCCCCATCGCCCCGCGGAGCGTGCCGTAGACGAGCTTGTCGAACAGCGCGTGCTTGGCCTTGAGGGCGAAGGGGACCTTGCCGTTCGAGAGCGCGGTCGAGTAGTCGATCGCGGTCTGCGCGGCGGCGCTGAAGATCTTGCCCTTGCCGCCGGCGATGGCCTTCGCCTCGGCGCCGTTGTACACCTTCTCGAAGACTCGGGGCACCGCGAGCAGGAAGGTCGGCTTGAACGCGGCGAGGTCTGCGAGCAGGTTCTTCGTGTCCGGGGTGAAGGCGGTGGTCACCGGCCAGGAGGCGGCCAGGACCGTGATCAGGCGGGCGAACACGTGCGCGAGCGGCAGGAACATCAGCAGACGCGAACCGGGGGGCAGCACCTGCTGGCCGAGCAGGGTCACGGCGCTGCGGGTCGTGTCCACGAAGTTGGCGTGGGTGAGCTGCGCGCCCTTGGGGCGCCCGGTGGTGCCGGAGGTGTAGATGATGGTCGCGACGTCCTCCATGCGTCGCGAGGTGCGACGCGCCTCGAGGTCCTCGTCGCTGACGGACTCGCCCCTGCTGCGCAGGTCATCGAGGATGCCGTCGTCGAGCACGCCGATGCGGGCGAGCGCGGGCAGATCGCCCCGCACGGACTCCATGTCCTCCTTGTGGCGGGTCGATTCGACGACCGCGAACTTCGCCTCGGCGTCCGAGGCGATCCACTGGATCTGGCTGGGGGAGGAGGTCTCGTAGATCGGGATGCTCACGCCGCCGGCCCACCACACCGCCCAGTCCAGCAGCGCCCACTCGTAGCGGGTGCGGGACAGGATCGCGACCGCGTCGCCGGACTCCACGCCCGAGGCCATCAGGCCCTTGGCCAGACTCTTGACGTCCTCGATGAAGTCGGCGGTGGCCACGGGGGTGTAGGAGCCGTCGGGCTGGGCGAGCTCGTAGATCGGCACCGAGGGATTCGATCGGAGCCTGCCGAGCAGGAGATCCGTCGTGTTCTCGTCAGGACGGCTCTCGTGCTGCGGTGGGGTGGTGAACTGCTTCATCGAATCTCCTTCGATCCGGACGACGGCGTGAGCATCGCGTACCGGACGCCTGCCCGGAAGCGCTGGTGGGGTCGGTCCGATTCTAGGGCAGAGGGCGCATACGATGGGCCCCGACAGGCTCATGGGCGGCCGCACCCTCCCGGTGGTCGGGAGATGCGGCGCTCCCAGTACACCAGCACAGGACAGGAACGGCATGCTCTCCATCGGCGTGGACATCGGCGGCACCAAGATCGCGGCGGGGGTGGTCGACGAGACGGGCGAGATCATCGCCGCCACCACACGCAGCACCCCGGCCACCGACGCCGCGCTGATCGAGGCCGCGGTGGCGGACGCGGTCGCGGAGCTGCGCGGCGACCACGAGGTGGTGGGCGTCGGCGTGGGGGCCGCCGGCTTCGTGGGCGCCGATCGGCGCACCGTGAACTTCGCCGCGAACCTCGCCTGGCGCCAGCATCCTCTGGCGGACGAGCTCGAGCGCCTCACCGGGCTGCCGGTGATCGTGGAGAACGACGCCAACGCCGCCGGCTGGGCGGAGTACCGCTTCGGCGCCGCGACGGACGCCTCGCACATGCTGATGGCCACCGTAGGCACCGGACTCGGCGGCGCGATCGTGCTCGACGGGAACCTGGTGCGCGGCAGCGGCGGGTTCGCCGGCGAGGTCGCGCACATGACCGCGGTCCCGGACGGCCAGTGGTGCGGCTGCGGTCGGCGCGGCTGCCTCGAGCAGTACACCGCCGGCACGGCGATGGTGCGCACCGCGAAGCGACGCGCCTCCGCGGGCGATCCGCTCCTGGGGCCCCTCGTGCAGGCGGCCGGCGGTGCCAAGAAGGAGATCGACGGTCCGCTGATCACGCGTCTGGCCCAGCAGGGGGATCCCGGGGCGCGCGAGCTGATCGCCGAGATCGGCACCTGGCTCGGGATGGGCCTGGCCTCGATCGCGACCCTGCTGGATCCGGAGGTGATCGTCGTCGGCGGCGGTGTCGCGGCGGCCGGGGACCTGCTGCTGGACCCCGCGCGCGAGGCCTACGGCAAGAACCTCACCGCCCGAGCCCACCGCCCGCTGGCGCCCTTCGTCGTCGCCAGCATGGGCAACCGCGCCGGCATCGTCGGCGCCGCGGACCTCGCCCGCTGAGCGGGCAGCGGCGAGGCTCTCAGACCTGGGCCCCGTCGTCGTCCTCGTCGCGGGGACCGCGGGGCGCTCTCAGCAGCAGGGAGATCGTCCCGCCGATCGCCGAGAGACCGCCGAGCCAGCCCAGGAAGCCGGGCATCGTGGGGGTCACGACCACCACGAGCATCAGCACGATGCCGCCCAGCAGCGCCGTCCAGGACCACAGCGTCCCCTCGGAGGCCCGGGGCAGATCAGGATCCGGCGGCTCGAAGTCCCCGTAGAGGACCTCCTCGTCGTCGAGCTCTCGGGGACCTGCCGCGCCGCGCAGCCCGGCCGTGGGGTCCTCTCGTCCCGCCGAAGGGTGGGCGGCTCGCGAGCGCGCGACCGATTCCGGGCTCGGGGGCTCCGACGGCGAGTCCGCGCTGAAGGACCACAGCGAGTCGTCCTCCTCGTCGGCGGAGGCGTGCTCGGGCGCCGCCGGCTCCCGCGGCGCCTCGCCTGGCCTCAGCACCAGACCCTCGCACTCGAGCATGCGGGCGAACTCCGCGTCCACGTCGCGCGGATCCGGAGCGCTTCCCCGCTCGGGCGTCATCCTCCACCTCCGCGGGGCCGGACGTGCTGGTCGAGGAACCGGGCCGAGCTGTCGAACAGCAGCTGAGCGTCGTGGTCCAGCGGCACCAGATGGTGGCTGCGGGGGAGGGCCAGGCGCTCCACCTCTCCCCGCACCCCGGCGGCGACGATGTCGCTGTCGCTCGGGGGCACGGTGTGATCCACGCTCGAGGTCGCCAGCAGCAGCGGCACCTCCACCGCCCCGAGCTGCTGCCGGGTGCGGCGGAAGAGACGGCGGAGCTCGGCGACCGCCCGGACCGGGAGCCTGTCATAGGCCTCCTCCGTCGACCCGGGCAGCGCGATGTCGGAGCCGATCCCCGGCAGGGTCCGCACCACCGGTGCGATCAGCTCGGCGACGCTCGCCGCCGGCGGCAGGGTCATCCCGGGGTTCACCGCGACGACTGCGGCGATCCGTCCCCGCAGCGCGGGGTCCGCGGCCAGGGCCAGGGCCAGCGCGCCGCCCATCGAGAGGCCGCCCACGCCGATCGGGCCGAGCTCCTCGGACAGCTCCAGCGCCGCATCGCGCACGCTGCCGTACCAGTCCTGCCAGCGAGTCCCCGCGAGCTCGCGCTCCGTGGCGGCGTGGCCGGGAAGCAGCGGCAGCTCGACCTCCCAGCCCCGTGCGGCGTGATCCTCCGCCCAGGGCCGCAGCGACTGCGGCGAGCCGGTGAACCCGTGGCACAGGAGCAGCCCGCCGCGCGGGTTAAAGTGTCCCCGCGCGCGCCAGGGGCGGGACAGTTCGCTGAACGCCATGGGGACATCGTCGCATCCGCGCGCACCACTTCTCACCTCCACTCCGCCCTGCGGAGCCCGACCCAGGAGCCCGCCGTGCTGTACGAGATCGCCAAGCCCTTCGTGATGGGGGTGGTGCGGGTGCTGTGGAATCCCACGATCAGCGGCACCGAGAACATCCCGGAGCAGGGCCCGGTGATCCTGGCCTCGAACCACCAGGCCTACTCGGACACCGTCTTCCTCCCCGGGCAGGTGCGGCGCAGCGTCCACTTCCTGGGGAAGTCCGACATCTTCTCGGGGCGCTCGCCGCTGAACCGTGCGGTGGCCTCCGTGATGCGGGGCCTGCGGGTGATGCCCGTGGACCGCAGCGGGGGCAGCGCCTCCCGCTCTGCGATCGAGGCGGGGCTGAAGGTGCTCGATCGGGGCGAGGTGCTGGGCATCTACCCCGAGGGCACCCGGAGCCCCGACGGACGCCTCTATCGCGGCAAGACCGGTGTCGCACGCTTCGCCCTGGCCACCGGGGCGACGGTCATCCCGGTCGCGATGCTGGGCGCCTTCGAGGCGCAGGGCCGGCGGAAGTTCTTCCCCCACCGCTCACCGCGCATCCACGCCGTGGTGGGTGAGCCGCTCGACGTCGCCGAGATCGTGGCCGAGCTCGAGGGGGCGGAGGAGGCGAAGGTGCTCCGTGCGGTGACCGATGCGCTGATGGACCGGATCCAGGAGCTGTCCGGGCAGGAGCAGGTGGACGAGTACGCGAGCGTGGTCAAGCAGCGGATGCGCGAGGCCCAGCAGCGCTCCTGAGAGCCTCCGCCGGGGCCGACGCGCCACGGCGGCCCGACCCGTGGGCCCTGGCGCCGTCGGGGCGGGGGAGTGGCTACGCTGTGCGCGTGACTTCATTCAGCCCCGATGCCCCTGCCCGCGCGCACGCGTTCACCCTGTCCTCGGCCGATGACGGCCTGGCGGCGCTCGGTGCGTGGCGCGAGTATCCGCGGGTGCAGCAGCCGGTGTGGCCCGACGAGAGCGCCCGCGCCCAGGTCTTCGACGACCTGCGCGCCGCCCCGCCGCTGGTCTTCGCCGGTGAGGTCGATGTGCTGCGCGAGCGCATCGCGGCGGCCGCGCGGGGAGAGGCCTTCCTGCTCGCCGGCGGCGACTGCGCCGAGACCTTCGCCGACTCCACCGCCGACCGCATCCGCAACAAGATCCGCACGATCCTGCAGATGGCTGCGGTCCTCACCTACGGTGCCTCTGTGCCGGTGGTGAAGATGGGCCGCATGGCCGGGCAGTTCGCCAAGCCGCGCTCCTCCGACGAGGAGACCCGCGACGGCGTCACCCTGCCCACCTACCGCGGCGACGCCGTCAACGAGTTCGCCTTCACGCCCGAGGCGCGGATCCCGGATCCGCAGCGGCTGTGGAAGACCTACACCACCAGCGCCACCACCTTGAACCTGCTGCGCGCGTTCACCGGCGGCGGCTTCGCGGATCTGCGCGAGGTGCACTCCTGGAACCGCGGCTTCACCTCCGGTGCGGGATACGACCGGTACGAGGAGCTCGCCGGCCAGATCGACAAGGCCGTGCGCTTCATGGACGCCATCGGCGCGGACTTCGATGCGCTCAAGGTGGTCGAGTTCTACGCCTCCCACGAGGCGCTGCTGCTCGATTACGAGGAGGCGCTCTCACGCATCGACTCGCGCACCGGCGAGATCTACGGATGCTCGGGGCACTTCCTCTGGATCGGTGAGCGCACCCGCCAGCTCGACGGGGCGCACGTGGACTTCATGGCCCGCCTGCGCAACCCGATCGGTGTCAAGCTCGGCCCTGACGCGTCCGTGGACGACGCCCTGCGGCTGATCGACCGTCTCGATCCCGAGCGGGAGCCCGGTCGCCTCACCTTCATCACTCGCATGGGTGCCGGCAAGATCCGGGAGCGGCTGCCCGCACTGGTCGAGGGCGTCAAGGCCTCCGGCGCACAGGTGGCATGGGTGACCGATCCGATGCACGGCAACACCATCACCTCCTCCAACGGGTACAAGACCCGTCGCTTCGAGGACATCCTCGACGAGGTGGTCGGCTTCTTCGAGGTCCATCAGGCGGCCGGCACGATCCCGGCGGGCCTGCACATGGAGCTCACGGGCGATGATGTCACCGAGGTGCTCGGCGGCGCCGGCTCGATCGACGAGGAGGGCCTGACCCGCCGCTACGAGACGCTCGTGGATCCGCGCCTGAACCACCAGCAGTCCCTCGAGCTGGCCTTCCTGGTCTCGGAGATGCTCTCGCGCCGCTGAGGCACGCAGCACCAGCACGACGTCGCCGGCGTCTCCCTGCGGGGAGGCGCCGGCGACGTCGTGCTGGGAGATCCTGCCCGGCGCTCAGAAGACCTTGATCGTGACGGTCGAGCCCTTCTCGAGCTGCTCCCCGGCGCTCGCGGACTGCTCGTAGACCAGGCCGAAGACAGGATCGCCCTTGTCGTGCACGACGCTGACCGCGAACCCGGCGGCCTCGAGCTTCTGCTTCGCCTCCGCCTCCGGCTGCCGGAAGACGTCCGGGACCTCGACCATCTCCGGGCCCAGGGAGGTGACGATGTGAACTGTGTCCCCGCGGAACAGGGTCCCCGAGGCGGGGGACTGGGAGATGACCGCGCCGCGCGGCACGCTCCCGGAGTGGGCCTGGCCGCTGGTGACCTGGAATCCCGCGCCCTCGAGCGCCTCGCGGGCGGCGCTGCCGCTGTTGCCGGTCTGGTTCGGGACGGTGATCGGCTGGCGTCCCTGCGAGACCACGACGGTGACCTCCCCGCCGGCGGGGAGGGCATCGGCCGAGGCGGCCTGGGAGATGATCTCGCCCTCGGGCACGGTCTCGGAGTACTCCGGGTCCGCCTCGACCAGCTCCAGGCCGAGCTCCTCGACCGCCGCGCGGGCGTCCTCGACCTCGCTGCCGACGAGCTCGGGCACGGGGAAGGTCTGCTCGCCCTTGGAGACGACCACCTGGACGTCCGCGCCCTTCTTCACCGTGGTGCCGGTGCCGGGGGAGGAGGAGATCACGTGCCCTGCCGGAACGGTGTCGTCGAACCTCTCCTCCGTGCGGACGGTCAGATCGGCCGACGTCAGCGCCGCCTCGGCATCGGCGAGGGTGGTGCCGGTGACCAGCGGGATGGTGCGATCGGCGCCCGGGCCCGTGTTGAGGTACCAGTCGCCGCCGCTCCATGCGCCGGCGCCCAGGGCCGCGATCAAGCTCAGCGTGGCGAGCCATGCCATCGGCCGGGACCGTCGCCGGGTGCCCTCGGGCAGGTGCCGTCCGTGCCGGGCCCGGGGAGCGCGCAGGACGACGACGCGCGGGGGCTCCTCGGCCGTCTCGTCATCCTCGGCTCCCGCAGTCGCTGGGGTATCGGACTCGGCAGCACCGGCGGCCGCTCCGGAGCTCGCGTCCGCGCCGGCGGCGGCCTCGGCGCCGACGGCGGCGTCGTCGGCCAGCAGCGCGGCGGGGAAGGCGCGGGGCCCGTGCTCGAGCTCGGAGGCGACCTCGTCCAGCGAGGTGGTCATCCGGGGCACGCCCGCGGTGTCCGTGTCCTCGAGCACCACGGGCCGGGCATCGAGCACTGCGGCCGGCAGCGTCGCGGACAGCTCGCGCACGGCGCGCAGCAGCTCGGTCGCGGAGGCGGGGCGCTGCTCGACGACGCGCGCCGCAGCCCAGGTCACCAGGGAGTCCAGCTCGCGCGGGATGCCGGAGACGAGCGTGGAGGGGGCGGGGATGTCCTCGTGGACGTGCTGGAACGCGATATGGACCGGCTGCTCGCCGACGAAGGGCTGACGGCCGGTGAGCATCTCGAACAGCACCACGCCCAGCGAGTACAGGTCGCTGCGCTCGTCCGCATGCCCGCGGGTGACCACCTCGGGGCTGATGTAGGCCACGGTCCCCAGCAGCGTCGCGCTCGCGGAGGAGTTGTTCGAGCCGATCGCCCGCGCCAGGCCGAAATCGGCGACCTTCACGATCTCGTCGTGGCCGATGAGGATGTTCTCGGGCTTGATGTCCCGGTGCACGATCCCGGCCCGGTGCGCCGCCACGAGCGCCTCGAGCACCTGCTCGGTGATCGCGAGGCTCTCGCGCGGGGTCAGCCGCTCCTGCTCGACGATCCGCGCCCTCAGGGTGCGGCCCTCGACCAGCTCCATCGCGAGGTAGATGCGGTCCTCGTCCTCGCCCTGGTCGAAGACCCCCACCACGTTGCGGTGCGCCAGGCGGGCCGCGGAGCGGGCCTCGCGCCCGAAGCGACGCCGGAAGTCCTCGTCCATCGCGAGGTGGGGGTGCATGATCTTCAGCGCCACGACGCGGTCCAGCCGCTCGTCGTGGCCGCGGTGCACGGTCGCCATTCCGCCGCGCGCGATCGGCTCCTCGACCCGGTAGCGGTCGTCGAGGAGCTGGCTGATGCCGGGGGAAGTCGACGTCGCCGAGCTCACGCCCTCAATCTAGGTGCACACCCGCCGCGAGGACGGCACCGACACACGGGCAGTGCCGTCACACGTGGGCGGCGCCACCCTCTGAGCGTTCCGGAGAAGGTGCGCCGGGACACCGCGCGTGGCACCCTGGTGCCGTGAACGACCTCGACGCACTCATCACCGACTGGCTCACCCTCCCCGACGTCGCAGAGCGACTGGACGTGGAGGTCTCGCGCGTACGGCGCCTGATCGAGGAGGATCAGCTGCTGGCCGTGCGCCGCGGCGATCCCGTGGTGCGGGTGGTCCCCGCCCTGATGCTCACCGAGCAGGCGCTCACCCCGCACCTCGGCGGTACCATCACGATCCTGCGCGACGGCGGCTTCGAGGACGAGGAGATGCTCGCCTGGCTCTTCACCGAGGACGAGTCCCTGCCCGGACGCCCGATCGACCATCTGCGCCGCGGCCAGCGCGGCGAGGTGCGCCGGCGAGCGCTCGCGCTCGCTCTCTGAGCGGTCCGGGAGCACCCGCTCAGGCGGGCAGCGACTCCACCTCGGTGGCGAACTCGGCGAGGGCGCCGAGCCCGGCCCGCCCGAGGGTGCCGAGAGTCGGGGCGGACTCCAGCAGCTGACGGCCCCTGCCCGCGCGGTCCCGGACCTCCCGCGCCACCGAGGCCACCGCGCCGGTGGCGACCATCAGCTCGTGCACGGCGGAGATCCCCTCCTCCGTCGACTCGCCGTCGCCGATGACGGACTCCAGCAGCGCCCGACCCTCGGCGTCGGCGGCCTTCTCGGTGCGGGCCAGCAGCACTGTCCGCTTGCCCTCGACGATGTCCCCGCCGATCGGCTTGCCGGTCTCGTCCTGGTCGCCGATCACGCTGAGCAGGTCATCGCGCAGCTGGAACGCGGTGCCCACCTCGATGGCCCAGGCGGAGAGCGTCTCGAGGTCGGCATCCTCGGCTCCCATCAGCGCGGCACCGATCCGCACCGGCCGCAGCACCGTGTAGGGGACCGTCTTCCAACGGATCACCGACAGTGCGGCCCGCTCGGGATCGGGGGAGGAGGCGTAGCCGCCCGCCTGGTGAAGGATGTCGAGGTACTGGCCTGACATCACCTCGGTGCGCAGCGCGTCGAACTCGGTGCGTGCACGCAGCGTCGGCGCAGGATCCCTCTGCACCGCGCCGGCCATCTGCTCGCCCCAGCTCAGCGCGAGGTCGCCCAGCACGATCGCGGTCGCGATGCCGAAATCCTCCGAGGAGCCGAACAGCGCCTCTTGATGATGCTGCTGCGCCGCGCGCACGTGCAGCGCCGGGCGGCCGCGACGCATCGGCGAATGGTCGATGACATCGTCATGCATCAGCGCCGCCGCCTGGATCAGCTCGATCGAGGCGCCGTAGCGGGCGAGCGCCTCGACCTCCGCCGCCTCGGGCTCGCGACCGAGCGCGGCCACCCCCGCCCAGAAGCAGAAGCGAGGGCGCAGCAGCTTCCCGCCCTCGAGATAGGACGCGAGCATCTCCACCAGCGCACCGGTCTCCGGCGAGATCTCCTCGAGCCGGCGCCGATGGGCCGCGAGCTCGCGGCGGGTGACCGCGTCGACCTGGGTGACGAAGTGCGCATCGAGTGCGTGCAGGCGGTCATCGGACGGGGTGGCGGAGCGGGGGAGCATTCGTGCTGACCCCCAGATCCTCCCACGCGCAGCTGACCGGCTCCTGCCGTCCCACGGTTCCTCCACAGCGGTGCTCCGTCCCCATCTCGGCCGCCTCCCGCCCGCCGCCCGCGCGGATCGGTGAGGGTCTCAGACATGACCACGAACCTCAGCCCTGCCGGCCGCGGCCGCCACCACGTCGATGTCCATGATCCCGCCGAGCTCCTCGCCGAGGCGCGGCTGTGCCTGCGCGAGACTCCCACCGACTGTCTGATCCTCGCCGGGACCGGCGGCCTGCATTCTCCCGCCATGGTCACCCGCTCCAGCCTGCGGGACCTGCTCGCCCCGCACGGCGCCGAGCATCTGCAGCGCCACCTCGCGCTGATGCAGGAGCGGGGTGCGGGCGCCCTGCATGCGCTGATCGTCATCGGCGACGGATACCAGGTGCTGCTCGAGCCGGTCGTCGAGAACCTCCTGCTGCGCGCCGGAGCACTCGTGCACGATGCGGCGAAGGAGGTCTTCGCAGGGGCACTGCCCGGCCTGCTGTCCGTGCGCGGAGCCGCCTCCGCCACCTGCTGGGAGCTCGAGGACCGCCCCGGGGGAGGCCGGCCGCGCCTGTTCGCGCTCGAGCCGCTGCGGGCGTTCAGCGACACCCGCGCCGCGGCCGGTGCGGTCCTGACCGGCCGGCCCATCCCGTACCTCGAGCAGGAGGACCCGGCGCTCGCCGAGATCGGGCGCAGCCTGCGTCTGCGCGCCGTGGACCTCGCCTCCGGCGCGGACCCCGGAGAGCTGTTCGCCGCTGCCAGGGAGTCGCTCGAGCACCTGCTGGCCGGCGCGGCGGAGCTCTCCGAGACGTCGAGGATGACGAAATGTGAACAGCTCGCGTCGCTGCTCTCCGCCGTCGCCGTGGATCGCCTGCACTGGGAGCTGCTGGCGCAGTGCGTCGAGCACGGCACGGACCGCGAGGTGGAGAGGGAGACGCTGCTGCAGGCCCTGGTCTCCGACGCCGAGCTCATCCCGCATGAGGACGTCTGTGCAGGTGGGAGCTGGTACACGGCGCTCGAGAAGCTGCGGGGCATCGCTGCGGCGGCCTGCGAGGCGGCATCTCCGGCCGAGCTCGGCACCGCTCGTTCCGCCTGGCGTGCGCTGACCGCTCTGCTGGTGCTCCTGGCATGGTGGAACCACCGGTTCGCGACGGCCGGCCATCTCGTGGACGAGATCCGGGAGCGGGAACCGGAGTCGACTCTGGCACCCTTGCTCTCACGGATGACCGACACGCCGATCTTCCCTGCGTGGTGGCCCAGGGCCTGAACCGCCGGGGACATCGCGCAGCACAGCAGAGGCATCGAAGGAGCAGTGCACCGATGACCATCCTCGGAGAGCGCCGGAGCGTCGGCGCGGACCCCGCCGCCGAGGGCACGGGGACGCACCACGAGCCGACGCCCACGGACTTCCGTGCCATCACCGGTGCGTGGCGACCCGAGCTGGGCCCGGGGGACCGGCTCTTCAAGTCGCTGGGACCGCTCGCCCTCGAGAGCGGCACCGTGCTCGAGGACGTCACGCTCGCCTACGAGACCTGGGGCGAGCTCGATGAGGACCGTGGCAACGCCGTGCTCGTCCTCCATGCGCTCACCGGCGACTCCCACGTGCGCGGCGCCGCAGGCGGCTCCCATCCCAGCCCGGGCTGGTGGGAGGAGATGGTCGGCCCCGGCCGCCCGATCGACACCGACCGCTACCACGTCATCGCCCCCAACGTGCTGGGCGGCTGCCAGGGATCGACGGGGCCGAGCAGCCTTGCGCCCGACGGCCGCGCCTACGGCTCCCGGTTCCCGGTGCTGACCACGCGGGACCAGGTCGCCGCCGAACGTCGCCTGCGCGAGCAGCTCGGCATCGACCGCTGGGCGCTCGTGATCGGCGGCTCCATGGGCGGGATGCGCGCCCTCGAATGGGGCGTCTCGCATCCCGAGGAGGTCGAGCGTCTGGCCGTGATCGCATCCTCCGCGCGCGCCACCGCCGATCAGATCGCCTGGAACAACGCCCAGATCTCCGCGATCCAGCTGGATCCCCGCTTCCTGGGCGGCGACTACTACGACCAGGAGGATGGGATCGGGCCCCACCTGGGACTGGGCATCGCCCGCCGCATCGCGCACACCACCTATCGCACCGCCGACGAGCTCGAGACCCGCTTCGGCAATCGTCCCCAGGGGCACGAGGACCCGCATGACGGGGAAGGTCGTCACCAGGTCACCAGCTATCTCGACCACCACGCGGTCAAGCTCGCACGGCGCTTCGACGCCAACTCCTACATCACCCTCGCCCGCACCATGAGCACCCATGACGTGGGCCGCGACCGCGGCGGCGTCGCCGCGGCGCTGGGACGGATCAGGGCGCGCACGCTCGCCGTCGCGATCGACTCCGATCGGCTGTTCCCTCCGGATCTCGTCCACGAGGTGGCCGAGCACGCCCCGCACTCGCAGTGGCATGTGGCAGCCTCCCCGATCGGGCACGACGCCTTCCTGCTGGCGCATCCGGGACTCGAGGAGTGGATCGGCACCCTGCTGGACGACTAAGCTGGTCCGGCCGGTGCTGCTGCGCCGCAGCATCGCCGCAGAGGGAGGAGACGTCGAATGACCATCGTCGTGGGGTACTCCCCGTCAGGCCAGGGGCGGGCCGCGCTCAGCGCCGCACTCCGCTACGGCGCTCGCACGGGGGAGGGGCTGGCCATCGCCTCCCACCAGTACAACGATCCCGAGCGCGGAGTGACCTCCGCCTCGGAGGACGAGGTGCGGGCGGAGCTGCGCGCCCTCGGTGAGGAGCCCGCACAGCTCACCGTCCACAGCAGCTCCGAGCGCGACATCGGCGAGTTCATCCTCACGGTGGTCGACGAGGTGGATGCGAGCCTGGTCATCATCGGTCTGCGCCGCAAGCCTCCGATCGGCAAGCTGAACCTCGGCGCCTCCGCCCGCAGGGTCGTGCTCGGCGCCCCCTGCCCGGTGCTCGCCGTGAAGGACGAGAGCGGCGGGGAGTAGTCCCCGTTCCCGAGTGCGGGGACAGCATGGGAATAAACCCTTCCGCACAGCGTTATACTCGACAGGCTTGACGGCACCGTGCGTTCGTGCGCCGTGAAACCGGTGGAGACCGGGAGACGACACGGAGCGGAGACCGCGAGCCGCGCCGAGAAGACCGATCGCCCGAGTGTGGCGGACCGCCCCACGCCGGGCCGCCGCCGGAAGAAGGAACTCTGTGACCTCCTCCAGTACTGCTGAGACCGCCCCCACGAAGCGCACCAAGGGCGCCGCGACGGCGGCGGAGACCGCCGCCACCACCGAAGCAGACGTCGTCGAGACCGCCGCCGAGGTGGACGAGACCCCCGCGGAGAAGACCACCGCGAAGAAGGCCGCGACCAAGAAGCCTGCGGCCAAGAAGACCGCGGCCAAGACGCGCACCCGCAAGACCGCCGCGTCCAAGGATGCGGAGGAGCCGAAGGACGCCCCGACCGACTCCGAGGACGATGCTGAGGAGTCCGAGTCCGAGTCCGCGACCGCGAAGTCCGCGACCGATTCGAAGGTCGAGGAGTCCGGCGGCTTCGTCTACAACGCCGCCGAGGACGACGCCCCGGCGCAGCAGGTCGTCACCGCCGGCGCCACCGCGGATCCGGTCAAGGACTACCTCAAGCAGATCGGCAAGGTCGCGCTGCTGAACGCCGCGCAGGAGGTCGAGCTCGCCGAGCGCATCGAGGCTGGCCTCTACGCCGAGCAGAAGCTCAAGGCGGACGAGTCGATCGCCAAGACCAAGGCCGGGCGTGAGCTGGCGATCATCGCCCAGGACGGCCGCGCCGCCAAGGACCACCTGCTCGAGGCGAACCTCCGCCTGGTGGTCTCCCTGGCCAAGCGCTACACCGGCCGCGGCATGCTCTTCCTGGACCTGATCCAGGAGGGCAACCTGGGCCTGATCCGCGCGGTCGAGAAGTTCGACTACGCCAAGGGCTACAAGTTCTCCACCTACGCCACCTGGTGGATCCGTCAGGCGATCACCCGCGCCATGGCCGATCAGGCCCGCACCATCCGCATCCCCGTGCACATGGTCGAGGTCATCAACAAGCTCGCCCGCGTGCAGCGGCAGATGCTGCAGGACCTGGGCCGCGAGCCCACCCCGGAGGAGCTGGCCAAGGAGCTGGACATGACGCCCGAGAAGGTCGTCGAGGTCCAGAAGTACGGCCGCGAGCCGATCTCCCTGCACACCCCGCTGGGCGAGGACGGCGACAGCGAGTTCGGCGACCTGATCGAGGACTCCGAGGCCGTCGTCCCGGCCGATGCGGTGAGCTTCACCCTCCTGCAGGAGCAGCTGCACTCGGTGCTGGACACCCTCTCCGAGCGCGAGGCCGGCGTGGTCTCCATGCGCTTCGGTCTCGAGGACGGCCAGCCCAAGACCCTCGACGAGATCGGCAAGGTCTACGGCGTGACCCGTGAGCGGATCCGCCAGATCGAGTCGAAGACGATGTCGAAGCTGCGCCACCCCTCGCGCTCGCAGGTGCTGCGCGACTACCTCGACTGATCCCGAGAGCGAGAATCCTTCGCCGCCAGCGGGCCCGGCTCCCTCGGAACCGGGCCCGCGGTGCGTCCGAGGACAAGGCGGCGCCGCAGCACATGGCGACTCCGCAGCACATGGCGACCTGCCGACAACCACCCTCGAGGAAAGGGCACACCGCAGCATGACCACCCCCTCCGCCACATCCTGCGGTGCGCCGCTGAGGATCCACCGCGTCCGTGCGGAGGACTGGATCTCGCACCGTGCGCTGCGCCTGGACATGCTCGAGGCCGACCCCGACGCCTTCTGGGCCGATCCCGAGGAGACCCGTCGGCGCACCGAGCAGCACTGGCGCCAGGAGATCGAAGGGCCCCGCATTCACCTCCAGGCCCGTCGCGGCGAGGCGGTGCTCGGAGGGATCGCGCTGCTGCCGGAGGGCTACACGCCCGAGCACGAGATCCCGGAGGATCGGGCGCACATCGTCTCGCTCTGGGTGCGCCCCGAGGCGCGAGGGCAGGGTATCTCGCGGCCCCTGTTCACCGCCCTTGCCCGTCTTGCGATCGAGCTGGGACGCCCGGACCTGCGTCTGGACGTGGACGACACCAACCTCGCGGCGCAGCAGCTCTATCGCCGCCTCGGATTCCGGGCCACCGGTGCGCGCGATCCCCGGGAGAGCCGCGGCACCTGGTGGGTGGAGTACGCGATGCGCGCCGAGCAGCTGCTCGGCCAGGAACAGCTGCTCGGGCAGGGCGCGCTGCCGGAGCGCTGAGCGCGGCAGGTTGGAGGCTCGAGCCCGGTGACGATCCGGAGGACGACGAAGGGCGCCCACCATGCGGTGGGCGCCCTTCGCTGTCGTGGGGGAACGGTCAGTCCTCGACCGGCTCGGGCTTGAGGTGGAGACGCTCGGTCTCGTCGATGACCTCGGCGGCGACGCCCTGCAGCGCATCCTGGTGGGCGCGCGCGTGGTGGGCGCAGAACATGAGTTCGCCGCCTGCTTCGAGGAGCACCTTGACGTACGCCTGAGCGCCGCAGCGGTCGCAGCGGTCGTGTGCCGTGAGCCGGGGGGCTTCGAGAGTGAGGTTCATGGGGTCATTTGTAGCATCGCGAGCGACCCTCGGGGGAGTGTCCACAGCGCTGGTTCGCTGGGGGCGCAACGGGGTGTGAGCGGGACCGCCCGCAGGTGGGCGGGTGAAGGGGCTGTGAGCGGGGCGGCACCGGCCAATGCCGGGATCAGGAGGCCCGGCCACGTAGGATCTGAGGGGTGTCCACCACCAGCGCTGCGAAGAAGTCCGCCTATGACGCCCGCAATCTCCAGGTCCTCGAGGGCCTCGAGGCCGTGCGGAAGCGTCCCGGCATGTACATCGGCTCGACGGATTCCCGGGGCCTCATGCACTGCCTCTGGGAGATCCTCGACAACGCGGTCGACGAGGCCCTGGGCGGCTACGGCGACGCGATCGAGGTGATCCTCCACCCCGATCACTCGGTGGAGGTGCGCGACACCGGCCGCGGTGTGCCGGTGGACGTCGAGCCCCGCACCGGCCTGACCGGCGTCGAGGTGGTCTACACCAAGCTGCATGCGGGCGGGAAGTTCGGCGGCGGTTCCTATGCCGCCTCGGGCGGTCTGCACGGCGTGGGCGCGAGCGTCGTCAACGCGCTCTCGGGCCGGCTGGACGTCGAGGTGGACCGCGGCGGCAAGGTCTACGCCATGAGCTTCCGGCGCGGCCAGCCCGGCCAGTTCGCCGATGCCGACGAGCCGTCCCCGGACTCCGAGTTCACCCCGCTGACCGGTCCGGACGCGCTGCGCGTGATCGGCAAGGCCAAGCGCGGCGTGACCGGCACCCGGGTGCGCTACTGGGCCGATCCGCAGATCTTCGTCAAGGGCTCCCACTTCTCCCTCGACGATCTCAACCGCCGCTCCCGCCAGACGGCCTTCCTTGTGCCCGGGCTGAAGCTCACCGTCACCGACCTGCGGCCCGAGGCCTCCCCGGACCAGCCGGCCTCGCGCGTATACAAGTACGACGGTGGGATCAGCGAGTTCGTCGAGTACCTCGCCCAGGACCAGAAGATCACCGACGTGGTCCGTCTGCAGGGCACCGGCGAGTACACCGAGACCATCCCCGTGCTCGACAAGAACGGACACATGGTCTCCACCGACGTCGAGCGCTCGTGCGAGGTGGACATCGCCCTGCGCTGGGGCGCGGACTTCGACTCCACCGTGCGCTCCTTCGTGAACATCGTCGCCACCCCCAAGGGCGGCACCCACCTCACCGGCTTCGAGCAGGCGCTGGTGAAGACCATGCGCAAGCAGGTCGAGAACCACGCCCGCCGCGTCAAGTTCAACGCCAAGAACGAGAAGATCGAGAAGGACGACACCCTGGCCGGGCTCACCGCCGTGGTCAGCGTGCGCATCGACGAGCCGCAGTTCGAGGGGCAGACCAAGGAGGTGCTCGGCACCCCGGCGATCCGCGCGATCGTCGCCAAGGTGGTCGAGGATCGCCTGACCGCCTTCCTGACCTCCACCACGAAGGGGGAGAAGGAGCAGGCGGCGCTGGTCATCGACAAGGTGGTCTCGGAGATGCGGGCGCGCATCGCCGCCCGCATGCACAAGGAGGTCTCGCGCCGCAAGAACGCGCTGGAGTCCTCGACCATGCCCACCAAGCTGGCCGACTGTCGCTCCCATGACGTGGAGCGCTCCGAGCTTTTCATCGTCGAGGGCGACAGCGCCCTCGGCACCGCGAAGAACGCCCGCTCCTCGGAGTTCCAGGCCCTGCTGCCGATCCGCGGCAAGATCCTCAACGTCCAGAAGGCGTCCGTCACGGACATGCTCAAGAACACCGAGTGCGCCGCGATCATCCAGGTGATCGGCGCGGGCTCGGGCCGCACCTTCGATCTCGACGCCGCGCGCTACGGCAAGATCATCATGATGACCGACGCCGACGTCGACGGTGCCCACATCCGCACTTTGCTGCTGACCCTCTTCCACCGCTACATGCGCCCGCTGGTCGAGGCCGGGCGCGTCTACGCCGCGGTCCCACCGCTGCACCGGGTCGAGGTGATCCACGGCGGCAAGAAGAAGAACGAGCTGATCTACACCTACTCCGAGGCGGAGCTGAACAAGCTGCTGAAGAACCTCGAGCGGCGCGGCAAGAAGTACAAGGAGCCGATCCAGCGCTACAAGGGCCTGGGCGAGATGGACGCCGATCAGCTCGCGGACACCACCATGGATCCGGCCCATCGCACCCTGCGCCGAGTGCGCATCGAGGACGCGGAGGCCGCCAGCGCCGTCTTCGAGCTCCTGATGGGCTCCGAGGTCGCACCCCGCAAGCAGTTCATCATCGAGGGAGCCGAAGAGCTCGACCTGGAGAGGATCGACGCATGAGTGTCGCCGTCCGAGTGATCCCGTGCCTGGATGTCGACGCGGGCCGCGTCGTCAAGGGCGTCAACTTCAAGGACCTCCGCGATGCGGGGGATCCGGTCGAGCTCGCCGCCCGCTACGGCGCCGAGGGCGCCGACGAGCTGACCTTCCTCGATGTCACCGCCTCCTCGGGCGGGCGCGAGACGATGATCGACGTGGTGCGCGCCGCCGCGGAGCAGATCTTCATCCCGCTGACCGTCGGCGGCGGGGTGCGCTCCGCACAGGACGTGGACCAGCTGCTGCGCGCCGGCGCCGACAAGTGCGGGGTCAACACCGCCGCGATCGCCCGTCCCGAGGTGATCTCCGAGATCTCCCGCCGCTTCGGGAACCAGGTGCTGGTGCTCTCGATCGACGCCCGCCGCGTCACCGACGACACCCCCGAGGGCACCGCCCGCTCCGGCTCCGGCTTCGAGGTCACCACCCACGGCGGTCGCCGCGGCACGGGCATCGACGCGATCGCCTGGATCCGTGAGGTCACCGAGCGGGGCGCCGGCGAGATCCTGCTGAACTCGATGGATGCCGACGGCACCAAGCAGGGCTTCGACCTCGAGCTGATCCGTCTCGCGCGCGAGGCGACGAACCTGCCGCTGATCGCCTCGGGCGGGGCAGGCACCCCCGAGGACTTCCCGCCAGCGGTGCACGCGGGCGCGGACGCGGTGCTCGCCGCGAGCGTCTTCCACTTCCAGCAGATGACGATCGGGGAGGCGAAGGCCGCGATGGCGGCCGACGGGATCACGGTGCGGTGAGCGCCGCGCTGTCGGTCGCGGACCGGCATGCCTCCTCGCGGATCCCGCCGAGGGCCCGGCTCTTCCGGATCGCGCTCGCTCTGCTGCTGGTGCTGCTGCTGGGCGGGGGCTGGCTGCTGTGGGACAACCGGCGCCTGGATGTCACCCGGTACGAGGTGAGCACTGCGGCGCTTCCGGCGGGCGCGCAGGGACTGCGCATCGCGCAGGTCTCGGATCTGCATGCCGCGGACTTCGGCGACTTCCGCTCCCGGGTGCTGAGCGCCGTGCAGGAGGCGGAGCCGGATCTGATCGCGCTGACGGGGGACCTGGTCGACTATCGGACCACCCGCATCGAGAGCGTGCTCGAGATGGCCGAGCAGCTGCAGGCGATCGCCCCCGCCTATGTCGTGCTCGGCAATCACGAGGCTGACTCGCCCGTCCTCGACGAACTGCTCAGAGGGCTCGAGGCGGTCGGCGTGGTGGTGCTGCGCGACGAGGCGGTGACGCTCGAGGTGGGCGGGACCGAGGTGACGGTGGCAGGGATCGACGACCCGCGGGTGCGCGCCGCCCGAGGCCTGACACCGCGGGATCCGGTCGAGGTGCTCGCGAGCCTCGCGCTGCCCGGCGACCGCCCCGTCGTGCTGCTCGCGCACCGACCGGAGCTGTTCGAGGAGTATCTCGGCGCCGGCGTGGACCTGGTGCTGTCCGGGCACGCGCACGGCGGTCAGGTGCGCATCCCGGGAGCAGGCGGGGTGTACGCCCCGCACCAGGGGATGTTTCCGGTGCTCAGCGAGGGCGTGCACGAGCGGGAGGGGACCACGATGGTGATCAGCCGCGGGCTCGGCAACAGCATCGCCGGGGTGCGGGTCAACAATCCGCGCGAGCTGGTCCTCATCGACCTGCGCGGCAGCTGACCGGAGGCAGCAGCCCGGCGGCCGGTCCCGTGAGGAGACCGGCCGGCGGGAGGTGCCTGAGGGGAGGAGCGCTGGCGCAGTCTCACCGCAGATGGGCGAGGCCGGCCGCGAGCAGGGCGCGCTGCACGAGCTCCTCGTGCTCCTGCCGGGCGCGTTTCGCGGCCTGTTCGTGACGGGCCTTCCGCATCGCGCGGCGGCGGGCCAGGAACGAGCTCAGCAGCGTGTCGACGGCGCGGTCGTCGGTGAGCTGCTCGAGGCGGCGCAGGGCGCGTTCGGCGGTGGCGGTGGTGGGGGTGCGCGGGACGTCGGTCAGGACGTGGGCGGACATGAGGGGTTCTCCTGAGGGAGCGCTGTGCGGTCATGATCAGGGTCCTCCACGGCGCGGACAGCAGGTGTCCGCGAGGGCGTGCAGGCGCGTGCCGCCGCGGCGCGAGGGTGCTGCGGGGCGTGATGTGTCGGTGCAGGGCCGGGGCGTGTCACCCGGCGAGGGGGAGCGGGTGCTCCGTCAGCCGGCGATGGGCTCGGCGTGATCGGCGGTGCCGCGGCCCCCACCGGCCGCGCGCTGGGCCACGGACGGTCCGTGGTGCCGGTCGGGGGATGCGGCGAGGCCGGACGACGAGGCCACCTGGTGCTCCGGGGTCGTGGTCGGGGTCGTGGGCATCTCCATGAGGACAGTCGATCACCGACACCCGGAACGGCACAACTGATTTAACCCGTGCCGCGCGGGATCTGCGCGCACATGACAGAGGCCCGGCCTCCCCGCGAGGGGAGGACCGGGCCCGGTCGAGGCGTGCGGCGGCGCTCAGGCCTCGAGACGATAGGTGACGCCGATCGTGTGGGACTCACCGGGGGCGAGGGCCACGAAGCCGTCCTTGGCCACGGCTGGTTCGATGCACACGAACTCGGGCCACGCCGCATCGGGGATGTCCGCCATCGCGGTGACGAGCTCGTCCCACGGGTTCCAGACCACGGTCTTGGAGGTGCCGCGCGGGGTCGAGACGATGCGGCGGCCGTGGCGCTCGTCCACGAGCGTCACCTCGGCGCTCGAGGCCACGACCCGGTCGGTCGAGCCGGCAAGTCGCAGCGGCTGCTCCGGCATCACATCCGGTTCCAGTCCGCGGGTGTTGTCGAGGAGGTCCGCGCCCTCGAGGCCCCGGATCTCGATCTCGCGCACATCGCCGACGGCGAGATAGGTGTGCAGCGCCGCCTCGAGCTCGAGCGACCGGGGACCGGCGGTGATCGTCAGATCCACCGAGAGCTCGGCACCGAAGCGGAAGCGGGCGGTCGCCGTCAGCGATTTCACGTCCTCGGGGGTGCTCAGCGTCAGCACAACCTCCTCGCCCTCGCGCTCGGCGGCCGCGAGATCCCAGCGCAGGTTCCGCAGCCAGCCGTGCTTGACCTCCATCGCGAGGTCGCGGCCGGGGCCGAACCAGGGACCCACCAGCGGGATCCCGCCGCGCACCGCCTCGCGCTCACCGAACGCGGAGTCGGGGCTCAGCCACAGCAGATCGCTGTGACCGGTGGGGATCCAGCTGATCAGGTGCGCGCCGTCGAAGAGCAGCTCCGCCGTGCCGGCGGGGGTGTCGACCCGCAGCGCGTCGACGCCGTGGGCGGTGCCGAGGGTGACGCCCTCCGGCAGCTCGAGGGTGGGAAGGGAGGCAGCGGTGCCGTCAGAGTTCATGCCGATATCGTCCCACGCCCGTCGGCGCCGGAAACGGGACGAGCAGCCTGTTGCCGAGACGCGATCGGCCAGCGCGCCCCGCTGCGGCGGTGCGCAGGGGTCACGACGGGACGGGGCGCTCCTGCGCATCCGCGTCCTCCTCGGCGCACGGGTCCTGAGAGTTCAGCGCGCTCGCGAGCACGCCCACGGTCAGGAACACCGCGAGCAGGGTCGCCAGCGACCGTCCGGTGAGGGAGGCGGCCGCGGCGGAGATGACATAGCAGGCGGTGCCGCATGCGGCCGCGACCCAGAAGGTGCCCGCCAGGCGGTCCAGCGCGACCCCCTGGAAAGCCTGCTGGAACACCCCGAACAGCGCCCCGGTGAGGAACAGCCCCAGCACGCCGTGGATCAGCGCGAGACCGAGGATGTCCAGCGCCCGCCGCCACCAGCGCCTGCCGCCGAGCCACGGCATCGAGCGTCGCGTCTGGGTCGAGAGCGTGAGCGCCGCCTTCGCCGTCCCGCAGCCGAGCACGGCCAGCGCCGCCACCTGCCCGATCGAGCCCGCGCCGGCCAGCGGGGCGGTGCCGCGCAGGGCGAGGATCCCCACCAGTGCGCCGAGCACCGCCCCGGCGCCGCCGAGCAGGAGGTGGCGGGACTCGGTGCGAGAGGCGAGGGAGGACCAGGTGCGCGAGGACCGCTCGGTCGTCAGCCGCTCGGCGCCCGTGCCCCCGGACATGCTCAGCCCACCGCGGCGATCGGGACGGCGACCGGGGTGCCGGAGCCGTCGCGTCGGCCCGTCGGCTCGGGCAGGTCGATCGGCTGCCCCGCCTCGGAGGAGGCACGTGCCGGATAGGGCGTCACCCAGGCACCGATCAGCTCGTCCTCACCGCGCAGGAAACGGTGGCAGCGCATGCCCGCGGTCGCGCGGCCCTTGGCCGGGAACTCGCTGAGCGCGGAGACCTTGAGCGACCCGGTCTGCAGCAGCGGGAGGGTCGCGGAGCTGCCGGCCACGGTGACCACGTCGGCCGGGGCGGTGACGTCGATGACCCCGAAGGAGACCACCCGGGCGCCGTCGGCGAGCTTGATGCCCGCCACGCCGCCGGCGCCGCGGCCCTGCGGCCGCACTCCGGAGGAGGGGAAGTGCAGCAGCTGCGCATCGGAGGTGATGAACACCAGGTCCAGGTCCTCATCCTGCTCGAGGTCCACCACTCCCACCACGGCGTCGCCGTCCTTGAGGGAGATGATCTCGAAACCGTCGGACTTCGGGAAGTCGAGCTGGACGCGCTTGACCACGCCCTGGCGGGTGCCCAGCGCGATCGCCCCGCCCCGGGCGAGGTCCGCCTCCTCGAGCCGGATCAGGCCCAGCGCCCGCTCCTCGCGCTCGAGGTCGACCAGGTCCGCCAGACGCGTTCCGCCGGCGAGCGAGGGCGCGCCCGCGGTCGGGGCCAGCGAGGGCAGATCCACCACGGACAGGCGCAGCACCCGGCCCTGATCGGTGACCACGCCGATGGTCGAGCGGGTCGTCGAGCGCACATGGGAGACGACCACGTCGTGCGCGCCCCGCGGGCCCTCCCGCAGCAGCGGCTCCTCGCCGGCGACGCGGGCGATCAGGCCCGTCCCGGTGAGCAGCACGCGGCAGGGCTCGTCGGCGACCTCGAGGGAGGCGCCGGCCTTCACAGCAGGCTTGTCCGCGGCCTCCAGCAGCACGGTGCGGCGGGAGTCGCCGTGCTCGGCGGCCACCGCGGCGAGCTCGTCGGAGACCAGGGCGCGCAGCACCTGATCCGAGCCCAGGATCTCTTGAAGAGCCTCGATCTCGCGGCGCAGGTCGTCCCGCTCGGCCTCGAGGTCGATCTGCGAGAACTTCGTCAGCCGGCGCAGGCGCAGCTCGAGGATGTACTCGGCCTGCACCTCGGAGAGGTCGAAGACCTGTATCAGCCTGGCGCGTGCGGTCTCGGCGTCGTCGCTGCTGCGCACGATCTGGATGACCTCGTCGATGTCCACGATCGCCAGCAGCAGGCCCTCGACCAGGTGCAGCCGGTCCGTGCGCTTGCGAAGGCGGTGCTCGGTGCGGCGGCGCACCACCTTCAGGCGGTGGTCGACGAACACCTCGAGCAGCTGCTTCAGGCCCAGCGTGCGCGGCTGGCCGTCCACCAGCGCCACGTTGTTGATGCCGAAGTTCTCCTCGAGCGGCGTGTACTTGTACAGCTGCTGCAGCACCGCCTCGGGGTCGAAGCCGGACTTGATCGTCAGCACCAGGCGCAGGCCGTGGTGACGGTCGGTGAGGTCCTGGTAGTCGGTGATGCCCTGGACCCGCTTGGCCTGCACCGCATCGCGCAGCTTCTCGGCCAGCCGCTCGGGTCCCACCTGGTAGGGCAGTTCCGTGACCACGATGCCCTTGCGGCGGGAGGTGATGTTCTCGATCCGGGTGGTGGCCCGCATCTTGAAGGAGCCGCGACCGGTGCGGTACGCGTCCCGCACCCCTTCGAGGCCGACGATCCGCCCGCCGGTGGGCAGGTCGGGGCCCGGCACGAAGCGCATCAGCTCCTCGAGATCGGCGTCCGGATGGTCGATCAGGTGGCGCGCGGCCGCGATGGTCTCGACCAGGTTGTGCGGCGCCATGTTCGTGGCCATGCCCACCGCGATCCCGGAGGCGCCGTTCACCAGCAGGTTCGGGTACTGCGCAGGCAGCACCTCGGGCTGGGTGAGCTGGTTGTCGTAGTTGGGGACCATGTCCGCGACGTCCTCGTCCAGCGAGTCCGTCATCAGCAGCGCCGCCTTGGCCAGGCGTGCCTCGGTGTAGCGGGCCGCCGCCGGACCGTTGTCCAGGGAGCCGAAGTTGCCGTGCCCGTCCACGAGCGGCAGGCGCATGTTGAAGCTCTGCGCCATGCGCACCAGCGCGTCGTAGATCGCGGTGTCGCCGTGCGGGTGGAGCTTGCCCATCACCTCGCCGACCACGCGCTGGCTCTTGACGTGGCCCTTCTCGGGGCGCAGCCCCATCTCGGCCATCATGTAGAGGATGCGGCGCTGGACGGGCTTGAGGCCGTCGCGCGCATCGGGCAGCGCCCGCGAATAGATCACGGAGTACGCGTACTCGAGGAACGACGACTCCATCTCACTGGTGACGTCGATGTCGACGATCGTCTCGTCGACCGCGTCGTCCCCGGCGGGCGGATTGGTGCTGCGTGATCGGGCCATGAGGGACATCATGGCGCATGACCGGCCATGATCCCGGGAAGCGAGGGCCCCGACGGGACGTGAATCCCGTCAAACCGGCACCGGCCGAGGCTAGGATCTGGACATGGTGGAACGACGCGAAGGCCTGCGCTCACGACGACGCCGAGCCCGGGACGAGGACGCGGACGAGCCCACCTACCCGGCGCACTGGGAGGCGGACATCGCCCTGCGCGACGGCTCGGCCGCGCACCTGCGGCCGATCCTGCCCACGGACGCCGAGGCGCTCCAGGACTTCCACCAGCGCCAGTCCGAGCACTCCCGGTACCTGCGCTTCTTCGCCCCGATGCCGAAGCTGTCCCGTCGGGACCTCGAACGGTTCACGCACGTGGACCACCACGATCGGGTCGCCTTCGTGGTGCTGCTCGGCACCGATATCGTCGCGGTGGGCCGCTACGACCGTACGGAGCCAGATTCTGCGGAGGTCGCCTTCAACGTCTCCGACTCCCGGCAGGGCACGGGCCTGGCCTCGGTGCTGCTCGAGCATCTGGCCGCCGCCGCCCGCGAACGCGGCATCAACCGCTTCACCGCCGAGGTGCTCCCGCAGAACACCAAGATGATCAAGGTGTTCACCGAGACCGGTTTCGACATCGAGCGGATGTACGACGACGGCGTGGTGATGGTGTCCTTCCGCATCGACCCCACCGCCCGCTCGCTGGCCGTGATGGCCGAGCGCGAGCACCGCGCCGAGTCCCAGGCCATGGAGCGGCTCCTGCACCCCGGATCGGTGCTGCTGATCGGGGTCTCCTCCCGCGCCGACTCCGCCGGAGGACGCTTCCTCACCGCCCTCGAGAGCTCCGGCTACGAGGGCACCGTGCACCTGATCTCGCGCGATGCGCTCGAGCTGCGCGGCCACCGCACCTGGGCGAAGGTGAGTGATGCGCCCGGCACCGTGGACCTCGCGGTGATCGCCCTGCGCCCCGAGGCGTGCCTGGCGGCGATCGAGGAGTGCGCCGAGATCGGCGTGCGCAGCATCGTGATCCCCACCGAGGGGTTCTCGGACAGCGACCGGGGGCGCCGACTGCAGCGCGAGCTCGTGGCCCGGGCCCGCCGCCACGGGATGCGGCTGCTCGGCCCGGGCTCCCTCGGCTTCCTGCGCACCGGCGAGGACGCGATCGGCCTCTCCCTCGCGCCCCGCATGCCGCGCCCCGGCCCGGTCGCGCTCGCCGGCCAGTCCAGCGCGCTGTCCGCGATGCTGCTGGCCGGTGCCGACAGTCGCGGAACGGGGATCCACGAGTTCGTGGGCGTGGGCAACCGCGCCGACGTCTCCCTCAACGACACCCTCCAGCACTGGGAGGACGACGAGAACGTACGCGTGATCGGGCTCGCGCTCGAATCCATGGGCAACCCGCGCAAGTTCACCCGCATCGCACGCCGCCTCACCCGCAGCACCCCGCTGATCGTGCTGCGTCCCCCCGGCAGCGAGTCCCACCTCCCGCCCGGCCACGACGTGCGCACCACGACCCTGCCGCGCCGTGCCCTGGACCAGGTCCTGGAATCGGCCGGCGTGGTGCAGACCGGGGGAGTGGACCACCTGCTCGACGTGGTCGATGCGATCGGTCGCCAGGGGCTGCCGCTGGGCCGCCGGGTGGGGCTGCTGTCGAACACGGCCGCGCTCGGCGCCTCCCTGCGCGGCGCCGCGGGACAGGCCGGGCTCGAGGTGGTCGCGGAGAACCGCAGCGTCCCCCTCTCCCCGGATCCGCGCCTGATCCAGCGGGCCTTCACCTCGATGGCGGCGCTGGGCGCGGTGGACATGGTGATCGCCGGGGTGATCGACCCGCAGTCCGCCGACGTCGTCGAGGTGCTGCGCCAGATGTCGATCGTGGCCCGCCACTCCGAGGTGGTGCTCCTGGTCTGCCTGGTCACCACTGACGACCGCTTCCACGAGGTGCGCCGTGCGGTGCGCGAGGACGACTCGCTGCCCCCGGTGCACGCGACCCCCTTCTCCGTGGTGCGGGCCGGGGCCGGGATGCTCGGCGCCGCGCTGCGCCCCGAGGCCGATGACGACGAGCCCGCTCAGCGCGAGGACCTCGACCGCGCCGCCGCACGGGACCTGGTCGAGGAGCTGCTGGCGGACCTGGGCGAGCCCGCCCCGGCCGGCGCCTCGGTGGAGCTCACCCTCGAGCAGATCACCGCACTGCTGGACGCCTACGGCATCGAGCTGCTGACCACCCGCCGGTTCCGCGACGTCGAGGAGGCCCTCGAGCAGGCCGCCGCCATCGGATACCCGGTCGCGCTCAAGAGCACCGACCCCGTGCTGCGGCACCGCGCGGACCTCGGCGGGGTGCGCCTGGGCATCCCCGACGCGGTCCAGCTGCGCCACGCGATCGAGGGGATGCGCCGGGACCTGTCCTACTCCAGCGCCCCGCTCGAGGTGCAGGCCATGGCCCCCGCCGGCGTGCCGATGGTGGTGCGCAGCGTCGAGGACCCCTCGCTCGGTCCGGTGCTCTCGCTGTCCGTGGCGGGGGATGCGACCGATCTGCTCGACGACATCGCCTACGCGATCCCTCCGTTCAGCGAGCGGGCGGCCTCGCGCCTGGTGGACACCCCGGCCACCTCCGTGAAGCTGCGCGGCACCCGCGGTCTGCCCCCGGCGGATCGGGCGGCGCTCGCCGATCTCGTGGTGCGCATCGGGCTGCTCGCCGAGGACCTCCCGGAGGTCGCGTCCCTCGAGCTGTACCCCGTGCTGGTCGCCCAGCACGGCACGACCGTCGTCGGCGCCCGGGCGACGCTGGCCCCGCCGCCCAACCGCACCGACGGCGCCCGGCGCGCCCTCTCCGGCCCGCCAGGGGCGTGAAGGACGCCGAGGGACCTGCCCGGTCATGGGACACTGGAGCGATGACCACCGCACTTCCCGCCGACCTCCTCCGGGCCCTCGAGACCGCCGGGTACTTCCCGCAGACGGCGGCCCAGAGCCTGGCGCGCTCGCTGCGCGGCGCCGAGCCGGTCGCCTTCCTCGTGCGTCCCGAGACCACCTTCGACGGCCCCGAGGTGCGACGCCACCTCACCGTCCTCGTGCTCACCGCCGCCCACCTGCACATCACCCACCTCGATGACGATCCGGCCGATGCGCTGAACCCCAGCCAGGTGGTCTCGACCACCGAGCGGATCCGGCTGCAGCGGATCACCGCGACGGGCCTGTCCCAGGTGTTCGACACCGACGGGAAGCACAGCCCCGCCCGGGAGGCCGAGATCACCCTCGGGGTCACCTGGGACGGGACACGGCGCGTGGATGTGGAGCGGGCCGTGTGCGAGGACCCGAACTGCCAGCTCGACCACGGATACACCGGCACCACCTCCCCGTCGGACCTCGCGCTGCGCGTGAGCGCCCTGGCCGACGGCGCCGGCGCCGTCGAGGAGGCCCTGGCGTTCCACGACGTGCTGCTCGACGCGGTCGACGCCGCCACGGCCTGACACCTCCGTGAACGCACCGGTGACCCTGCCCGACTGGCCCGCGGACCTGCTGCCGCCCCCGTTCGCGGCGGGGGAGCGCCCCGCTCTGCTCGACGTGCTGCGCCCGCTGGTGCGCTCACCGCAGCCCGGCCGCGACCTGGTGATCCTGCTGGACGGGGTGGGGGCGGACCTGCTGCAGGAGCACCGCGCGCTCACCCCCACGCTGCGTCGGCTCGAGCAGGGCATCTCCCGCGTGCGCACCGTCAGCCCCGCCACCACCTCGAGCGCGATGGTCTCCCTGCACACGGGACTCTCCCCGCTCGAGCATGGCGTGCTCGGCTATCTCACCTACGATCCGCGCACCGGCACCGCCCTGAACCAGATCAGCGGCGCCCCGGGCACCGACCCGCGAACCTGGATGCCCGAGGCGAGCCTGGTCGAGGCCGGCACCCGCCGCGCGGTGCAGGTGGGCCCGCGCAAGCATGCAGGCTCCCATCTCAGCGGCGTCGCCTACCGCGGCTGGGAGTTCCGCGGCCACGGCGGCGGGGACCGCGTCCAGACGGTGCTCGGCGCGATGCGGGCCGCCGGCCCCGACGGGCTCGTCCACCTCCACGTGGACGACGTCGACCACGCCGGGCACCGCCACGGCATCGACTCCGAGCAGTGGCGCAGCGCCCTCGCGGAGGTCGACGGCCTGCTCGGCACGCTGCTGCGCCGCCTGCCCAGCGGCACCCGGATCCACCTGACCGCCGATCACGGCATGATCGACACCTCGCCCGCCCACACCACCGACCTGGCCGATCACCCGCAGCTGCTGCGACTCGTGGACGAGGTCGCGGGGGAGGCCCGTGCGCTCGCGCTGCACGCGGTGCGCGGCGAGGGAGCGGCCGAGGAACTGGCGCTGGGCCTGTCGCAGCTGCTCGGCGACAGCGCCCTGGTGCTGCGCCGCGAGCAGGTGCTGAGCATCGGCCTGCTGGGCCCTGTCGGCACGGAGGTCTCCGCGCGCGTGGCCGGGCGGGTGCCGGATGTGCTGGTGCTCTCGCGCGGCAGGGCGGGGGTGGACGACTTCTCGCGCCGCCCGGCGACCGCGCGCGCCATGGTGGGCGTGCACGGCTCGCTCACCCCGCAGGAGTCCTGGGTGCCGCTGCTGCGCACGGAGTCCTGAGGCGCCTCCGGCCGACTCCTCCCGGGGTTCCGCCCGGGGCCGAGGAGCGGGAGGTCAGTCCTGCTTCGAGCCGAAGACGATCTCGTCCCAGCTGGGCATCGAGGCGCGGCGGCTCTTGGGCCGCGGCTTCTTCTTCGAGCCCTTCGCGTCGGTGTCCTCGGAATCCTTGTCGGAGTCCGCGCCGGGAGAGGCGGCCGGCTCGTCGAATCCGGGCAGCGGGGTGAGGTCGACCGTGTCCTGGTACTGGATCTCGCCCTCGCCCGCGACACTCGGCGATGCCGGCTCCGCGCTGTCCTCGCCGTCGCCGCTCTCCGCGTCCGCGTCGGTGCTGTCCTGCGGGTCCTCGTCGGCGGCGTCGGCCTCCTCCTCGCCGAGGGCGGCGGAGTGCTCGCGCGCTGCCTCGAGATCGGAGTCCTCGAGGCCGGGCTCGAGGGCGGAGGGCTCGTCAGCGCGCTCCGGCGCGTCGGGAGCCTGCTCGGGCTCGGTCTCGGGCACGTCGTCGAGATCGGACCAGACCGTCGAGGACTCCTCGGGTCGCGGCACCGAGCGCAGGCCGCGCCGCGCGTTGAGGGCATCGAGCTCGTCATCGTCGATCGCCGAGGGATGCTCCTCGGAGACGGGCCGGCGCGGCGGCCAGGTGCGGGCGCGGGGAGAGGGGGTCGGGTTGCCCTCGAGCGAGCCGTCCGCCTCGAGGTCGTAGACCGCGCTCTTGACGGCCTGCAGGCGGCCTCGGCCGCGCGTCGCCTCGATGGGTGCGTCCTCATCGCTGATCCAGCGCGCCTCGTCATCGATCGGCGAGACCGTGCGGTTGACGGTGTCCGCGACCCAGTGCGCCTGACGGGTGCGCCCGCCGGCGGAGAAGGTCAGCTCGAGCGTCCAGGTCCCGTCCTGACGGCGCCAGGCGTCCCAGGCGCTCTCACCGGTCGCCTCCCGCGCGGCCAGACGCTCCGCGACGGCCTCCTCGAGGGCGGGCCCGCCGCGCCCCACGGGGAAGGTGCGGGCGCGCTGGGCGGTCCACTCGCGCTCGGCCAGGACGGGGCCCTCGTAGCGGCGGATGTGCTCGAGCGGGATCTCGGAGGCCTCCGCGATGTCCTCGGCGCTGCGGCCGGAGCGCAGCATCGCCTGGATCTCGCGCGGCCGCACCGGAGCGGCGTCGGCGGCCTGGATCATGTTCAGCGCCGGGCGGTCGGAGCGGACCGCCGCACGCAGCGCCTTGTCGATGCGCAGGGTGTACCGCTCACCGTCGGAGTCGACCAGGAGCAGATGTTCCCCGTCGTCATGGATCCCGTCGAGTTCGAGCTCGCGCATCGTCGTCCTCTCCGTCGGAGCCTGGTCGCCAGCGTGCAGTTGTCTAGTCCGCGACCATATCGTGCTCGACCGGCCGCAGTCGCTTCCGGGCGGGCGGAAGTCCGGCGTGTTGTCCTGGGAGCGGACGACGTGTTGTCCCACGCAGGTGCCTCTGCAATAATGCCGCCGCATTCAGCGTTGAGACCCGGGCCGACACGTCGTGGCCCGTGAGGACTCACGGCGCGGAACTGCCCCAGCCACCCCAGGTCGGATGACCCCGATGACAACCAGGAACGGACCGTAGATGGCCACTGATTACGACGCACCGCGCAAGAACGACGACGAATCGAACGACGACTCCATCGAGGAGCTGAAGGGGCGGCGGAACGAGGCCGCGACCCCGACCGTCGACGAGGACGAGGCCGAGGCCGCGGACTCGTACGAGCTCCCCGGCGCCGACCTCTCGGGCGAGGAGCTCTCCGTGCGGGTGCTCCCCCGTCAGGCGGACGAGTTCACCTGCGCGAGCTGCTTCCTCGTGAAGCACCGCAGCCAGATCGACCACGTCGAGGGCACCCTCATCATCTGCAAGGAGTGCGCCGCGGCCTGATCCGCGTCCTCCCTGCCCGCAGAGGCACGAAAGGCGCCGTCCCCCTCGGGGGCGGCGCCTTCTGCCGTCGCAGGGGGGCGGCTCAGCCGCTGCGTCGCTGCTGCACCTGCTGGGCGGTGCGCAGCGCGAGTGCGAGATCCTCGGGCCGACGGGTCGAGGCGACCCAGGCCGTGGTGGGGTCCTGCTCGTCGAGCACCTCGACACGGATCCCGGAACGGGTCCAGCCCCGCACGCAGTGATGGGCCAGCGGCTCGAAGTTCTGACCGATCGTCAACCCCCACTCCTCGTCGCGGAGCACCTGCGCCTCGCCCAGCAGCTCCACGTCGATGCGGGCGCGCGCGAGCCGGAACTGCTCGGAGGTCACCTCGAGCACAGGGGAGTACTGATGGACCAGCACCAGCAGCGCGATGATGCACACCACCGCGAGCACGATCGCGGTGGGCAGGTGCAGCGGCACCACCACCAGGCCCAGCGCGCCTCCCAGCAGGACCGCGCCGATCCACATCCCGATGCCCGGGAACAGGTGCTCCCGGAACAGCGGATCGCCGGGCGCGGCGGAGGGCTCCGGCGCGGCGGCGGTGGGCTCCTGGGCGTCGGTGCGGGAGGGCTCCTGCGCGGCGGAGGAGTCTGACGTGCGATCGGCTGCGGCGGGCATGCCCCCATGGTCTCACGCAGCACCTGGGCGTCCACGGTCGCCAGGATCACCCGGATCGCGCTGCGGAGAGGGGAGGGGTGCGGAGCCGGACCGCATACCCTGTGCCCATGTCTGTCGATCATGCTGACCTCACCCCCGGGGGCGCAGCGCCCTCCGATCCCGCCGCGGCACCGCTGCGGATCCGACGCAGCGGCGAGGCACGGATGCCGCAGCGTGCCCATGCCGACGACGCCGGCCTGGATCTCGCGAGCGCCGAGGAGCTGGTGATCCCGCCCGGAGGGCGTGCGCTGGTGGACACCGGACTCGCGATCGCCCTGCCGCCGGGCACCGTGGGCATGGTCTGCCCGCGCTCGGGCCTGGCCGCACGCCACGGCGTCACCGTGCTCAACGGCCCCGGTATCGTGGATGCCGGTTACCGCGGCCCGGTCAAGGTCGCACTGCACAACACCGATCCGTCCGAGCCGTTCGCGCTCCAGGTCGGGGACCGCATCGCACAGCTCGTGGTGGTTCCCTTCCTCGCCCCGGCGCTGCAGGAGGTCGAGGATCTCGACGAGACGGAACGGGCCGCCGGCGGCTTCGGCTCGAGCGGCGGCTTCGGCGCCGCAGGCTCCCCGGCGACCACCGCCCAGACCACGGAGGCTTGATATGGGACTGTTCTCCCGCAGGAAGAAGCGGAGCCAGGGCGAGGACCCCACCACCGCACCGGATGCCGAAGCGCAGCATGAGGCGGTCGGCGCCCCTGACCCGGACGACGAGCCCGTGCAGGACGAGGCGCCCCGCGGCGAGCACCTCGAGGACGGCCCCTATGACGAGCGGGAAGCGCCCGAGGAGGACCGCATCGACCTGGGCGGCCTGCGCGTGCCCGTCATCGACGGGATGGAGCTGCGGATGGAGGTCGACCAGCGCAGCGGGTCCGTCACCGGGGCGAACCTCGTGATCGGCGGCTCCGCCCTGCAGGTCCAGGCGTTCGCCGCCCCCAAGACCCGCGGGCTGTGGGAGGACGTGCGCGGCTCCCTGCGCACCTCCGTGGTCAAGCAGGGCGGCACCGCGGAGACGCGCCCGGGGGTCTTCGGCACCGAGCTGATCACCCGTCTGCCGATCAAGCGGGCCGACGGCCGCACCGGATACCGCCCCGCCCGCTTCATCGGCATCGACGGGCCGCGCTGGTTCGTCCGCGCGATCCTCACCGGTAAGGCGCTCACGGATGCCGAGCAGACCCGGCGCTTCGAGACCCTCATCTCCCGCCTGGTGGTGGTGCGCGGCTCCGAGGCCATGGCGCCCCAGGAGCTGATCCCGCTGCATCTGCCGGGGGAGCGCCCCGGCCTGAACCCGATCACCACGGGGCCGCTCGACCCGCTGGGCCGCGGCCCGGAGATCACGGAGATCGGATGAGCGCCCCCGGCACGGACCACGGCGAGCACGAGAACCCCTCGCCGTCCGAGGAGTCCGCCCCGCCCGAGGGCCCCGCGACGCCCCGCAGCGGGCTCGGAGCGGTGCTCCAGGAGGAGGAGTTCTCGGTCTCCGACGCGATCGGCGGCAAGCGCGGCATCGCCGAGTCGGTGCTGCCCACCCTGCTGTTCGTGGTGCTGTTCGTCGCCACCCGCGATGTGGTGATCGCCGCGGGCGCGGCCGTCGTGGTGGTCGTGGTGCTGCTGGTGGCCCGGATCGTGCAGCGACAGAGCCCGGCCACGGTGCTGGGCGGTCTGCTCGGGGTGGCGCTCGGCGCGATCCTGGCGATCCGCTCCGGGGAGGGCTCGGACTTCTACTGGCCCGGCATCGTCATCAACGCCGTCACGCTGCTGGTGCTGCTGATCACTCTGCTCGCCCGGCGCCCGCTGGTCGGGCTGCTGGTGGGCCTGCTGGATCCGCGGGTGCAGGACTGGGCCTCGGACCCGGACGCCCGGCGCGTGTACACCCGGGCGACGCTGCTGTTCGTGGTGCTCTACGCCGCGAAGATCGCCGTCCAGCTGCCGCTGCTGCTGACCGGCCAGGTCGCCGCGCTCGGGGCCGCGAAGATCGCGATGGGCCTGCCCGCCTTCGCCGTGATCGCCTATCTGGTGTGGCTGATGCACCGCGGGCTGCTCGCCCGCCGCGGCCTGCGCTGAGCCCTTGCGCCCCTGCCTCAGCGCCGAGCACGGCGGGGTGCGCGAGGACCGTCCACTGGATGAGACAATGGTCCCGGCGGCGTCCCGTTCCCGTTCCGAGGTCGAGATGCCGCGCCCACGACGATCGAGCAGCCACGGTCCGTGACGCGAGTGCGCGCCCGGACGGGAAGAGAGTGGTCCGATGACCTCCGATGCCGAATCCGCGCAGAGCATCTCCGCCCTCGGCGGTCGACTGCTGACCCTCACCGCAGGCCCGCCCGCGGCCGGCGGCACCTTCGTGGCGCGCCACGAGGGGCGTGTGGTGTTCGTGCGCGGCACCACCCCGGGCGAGACCGTCACCGCCCGCCTGCTCGAGGACCCGCAGGAGCAGGCCTCCGCGCGCTTCTGGCGCGCCGAGGCCCTCGATGTGCTCGAAGCGGGCCCGGATCGCGCCCCCACCGTGTGGGAGGAGGCCGGCATCGACGGCGTGGGCGGTGCGGAATGGGCGCATATCGCCCTGCCCGCCCAGCGCCGCATCGCCAGCGAGGTGATGCAGGAGCTGCTGCGCCGCGCGGGCGTGAGCAGCTTCCCGATCGAGCAGGTGCAGGTCGAGCCGGCCCCGCACGACGCCGAGGGGCTGGCCTGGCGCACCCGTGTGCGCTACGCGGTGGACGCCGACGGCCGGGTGGGCATGCGCGGATGGCGCTCCCACGAGGTGCGACCGGTGGGCGAGGACCCGCTGTCCGCGCAGCCCATCCGCGAGCTGCGCCTGGGGGAGTGGACCGCGCCCGAGGGCACCGAGGCGATCGACGCCGTGGCGCCGTCGGCCGGCCCCGCCTCCGTCGTGCTGATCGGTCGCGATCTCGACCCCGATTCCGTGGTGATCCCCGAGTCCTGGGGCGATGCCGATGTGGCGGTGCGCACCGCCCGCGGACTGGTCACCCTGCGCGGTGACGGCACCGTGCACGAGCGCGTCGGCGAACGGCTGTTCACCGTCAGCGCCACCGGCTTCTGGCAGTCCCATCGCCGGGCCGCCGAGCTGCTCAGCGACGTGGTCGAGACGACCTTGGCTGCGCCGCGCGGCGGCAGCGCGTGGGATCTGTACGGGGGCGTGGGCCTCTTCGCCGCCGTGGCAGCGCAGCAGGTCGGCGCCGACGGCACCGTGGTCACCGTCGAGGGCAACCGGCGCGCCTCGCAACTCGCCGCCGAGAACCTCGAGGACCTCCCGCAGGTCTCCACCGCCACGGCCGACGTCACCGACTGGGTCCGCGCCCGGCGCGGCGGGGTCGATGCGGTGGTGCTGGATCCGCCCCGGGCAGGAACCGGCATCGAGCTGATGGAGCTGCTCGCCCGGACCGTCCGCGAGAAGATCGTGTACGTCTCGTGCGAGCCCTCCACGCTGGCCCGTGATCTCGCGGCGATCGAGAAGAAGGGCTGGAGGATCTCCGATCTGAGGGCCTTCGACCTGTTCCCGCACACGCACCACATCGAGTCCGTGGCTGTGCTGGAGCGCGCCAGCTCCTGAGCACGGACAGCTCGGTCCCCTCGGGGGCGGGAGCGGCGGGGCCTCCCCTCGGCCGACACGCTCCCGCTCACCTGACGGCCTGTCAGATCGAGGGGTGCGGCCGTGGTACTATTTATCTTGACTTCAAGATAATTGCCGGACCGATCCGGCGACCACCTTCGTCGGCGAGCCTCCGCAGCGTGCTGCTGCGAGGAGTGCGTTCGTGCGCCCTGCGCGGGCCGCGGGCCTACGATGGAGGGGTCCACCACACACCGAAGGAGTTCGCCTGATGAGCACTGTCGACTCATTCTCCGCGAAACAGGATCTCAACGTCGGCGGGACCGACTACGAGATCTACGCGCTCGACGCCGTGGAAGGTGCCGAGAAGCTTCCCTACAGTCTCAAGATCCTGCTGGAGAACCTGCTGCGCACCGAGGACGGTGCGAACATCACCGCCGACCACGTGCGTGCGCTGGCGAACTGGGACCCGGCCGCCGAGCCGTCGGTCGAGATCCAGTTCACCCCCGGCCGCGTGATCATGCAGGACTTCACCGGCGTGCCCTGCGTCGTCGACCTCGCCACCATGCGTGAGGCGATGCAGGAGCTCGGCGGCGATCCCGAGAAGATCAACCCCCTGGCTCCCGCCGAGATGGTCATCGACCACTCGGTGATGATCGACGTGGCCGGCCGCCTGGACGCGCTCGAGAAGAACATGGAGCTCGAGTACGAGCGCAACCGTGAGCGCTACCAGTTCCTGCGCTGGGGCCAGACCGCCTTCGACGACTTCAAGGTCGTCCCCCCGGGCACCGGCATCGTCCACCAGGTCAACATCGAGTACCTGGCCCGCACCGTGATGACCCGTGAGGTCCCTGACGCCGCCGGCGAGGGCACGGTCCTGCGCGCGTATCCCGACTCGTGCGTCGGCACCGACTCCCACACCACCATGGTCAACGGCCTGGGTGTGCTGGGCTGGGGCGTCGGCGGCATCGAGGCGGAGGCTGCGATGCTCGGTCAGCCCGTCTCCATGCTCATCCCGCGAGTGGTGGGCTTCAAGCTGACCGGCGAGATCCCGCCGGCCGCGACCGCGACCGACGTGGTGCTCACCATCACCGAGATGCTCCGCGAGCACGGTGCGGTGGGCAAGTTCGTCGAGTTCTACGGCGAGGGCGTCACCCAGGTGCCGCTCGCGAACCGCGCGACCATCGGCAACATGAGCCCCGAGTTCGGCTCCACCTGCGCGATCTTCCCGATCGACGAGGTCACCGTCGACTACATGCGTCTGACCGGCCGCTCCGAGGAGCAGCTCGCGCTGGTCGAGGCTTACGCCAAGCGTCAGGGCCTGTGGCACGACCCGTCCGTCGAGCCCGCGTACTCGGAGTACCTCGAGCTGGACCTGTCCACCGTCGTGCCCTCGATCGCCGGTCCGAAGCGTCCCCAGGACCGCATCGTCCTCACCGAGGCGAAGGACTCCTTCCGCAAGGTGCTGCCGTCCTACGCCGGTGAGACCCACGCCGTCGAGGAGGGCGAGAGCGCCGGGACCTTCCCCGCCTCCGACCCCGCGAGCCTCGGCTCCGACAACGACTCCGGCGGCGCCGCCCCCGAGCTCCAGCCGGTCACCGGTCGGGCCTCGAACCCCGCGCAGGTCGAGGGCAGGGACTTCTCGATCGATCACGGCATCGTCTCGATCGCCTCGATCACCTCCTGCACCAACACCTCCAACCCCTCGGTGATGATGGCCGCGGGCCTGCTCGCCCGCAACGCCGTGGACCGCGGCCTCGAGGCGAAGCCCTGGGTGAAGACCTCCATGGCTCCCGGCTCGCAGGTCGTCACGAACTACTACACCAAGGCAGGCCTGTGGCCCGCGCTCGAGCAGCTCGGCTTCCACCTGGTCGGGTACGGCTGCACCACCTGCATCGGCAACTCCGGCCCGCTGGACTCGGAGATCTCCGACGCGATCGCCGAGAAGGACCTCGCCGTCACCGCGGTGCTCTCGGGCAACCGCAACTTCGAGGGCCGCATCAACCCCGACGTGAAGATGAACTACCTGGCGTCCCCGCCGCTGGTCATCGCCTACGCGCTCGCGGGCACCATGGACTTCGACTTCGAGAACGACTCCCTGGGCACGGACAAGGACGGCAACGAGGTCTACCTCCGCGACCTGTGGCCGAACCCCACCGAGGTCGAGAAGGTCATCGCCGAGTCCATCTCCCAGGAGATGTTCACCGAGGACTACCAGGACGTCTTCACCGGTGACGAGCGCTGGCAGACCCTCGAGACCCCCGAGGGCGCGACCTTCGAGTGGGACTCCGAGTCCACCTATGTGCGCAAGCCCCCGTACTTCGAGGGCATGGGCCTGAAGCCGGAGCCCGTGAGCGACATCGAGGGTGCGCGCGTGCTGGTCAAGGTGGGCGACTCGACCACCACCGACCACATCTCGCCCGCCGGTGCGATCAAGCTGGACTCCCCGGCCGGTCGCTACCTGCAGGAGAACGGGGTCGCGCGCAAGGACTTCAACTCCTACGGCTCGCGCCGCGGCAACCACGAGATCATGATCCGTGGCACCTTCGCGAACATCCGCATCAAGAACCAGCTCCTCGACGGCGTCGAGGGCGGGTACACGAAGAACTTCCTGACCGGTGAGCAGGAGTTCATCTACGACGCGGCCCAGGCCTACGCCGAGCAGGACATCCCGCTCGTGGTCCTCGCGGGCAAGGAGTACGGCACCGGCTCCTCGCGCGACTGGGCGGCCAAGGGCACCAAGCTCCTCGGCGTCCAGGTTGTCATTGCCGAGAGCTTCGAGCGCATCCACCGCTCGAACCTCATCGGCATGGGCGTGCTGCCGCTCCAGTACCCGGCCGGCGAGTCCGCCGAGTCGCTGGGCCTGGACGGCACGGAGACCTTCTCCTTCTCCGGCGTGACCGCTCTGAACGAGGGCACCACCCCGAAGACCGTCAGGGTCGTCGCGTCCAAGGACGATGGCACCTCGGTGGAGTTCGACGCGGTGGTCCGCATCGACACCCCCGGTGAGGCGGAGTACTTCCGCAACGGCGGCATCCTGCAGTACGTGCTGCGCTCGCTCGTGGCGGCCTGACCCGTCACCGCACCGCACCAGCGCCCCGTCCGGCTCCTGCCGGACGGGGCGCTCGTCGTCGCGAGGGCTTCTCGGCCGCGACCGCGCCGAGCCGACCTCGCATCGTGCACCATTGCGCGAGTCCTGTGCACCGCGATGCACACAGAGGCCGAGGCGCGTGAAACCCCGGTGAAGATATGCACAGATGTGACCATGTCTCGCGTCGCTACTGGTCAGGACCACGTACGCTGGGCAGGTCCCGTCCCCGCCCCCGAGGGAGGACCCGCGTGTCCACCACCGAGCAGCGCCTCGTCGTCCCGTCGCACGGCACCGACGAGATGCTCCCGTCGGCCCCGGCCGCCGATGCCCCCACCCCTCCTGACGAGGTGGCGATCTGCTCCGATCCGGAGGCTCTTCGCGCCCTCGCCCCCGCGCAGCTGCCGGGCCTGGCCCGCACCCTGCGACGGCGCCTGGTGGAGATCTGCTCCCGCAGCGGCGGGCACCTGGGACCGAACCTCGGCGTGGTCGAGCTGACGATCGCCCTGCACCGCGAGTTCCGCTCCCCGTCCGAGCCGATCGTCTTCGACACCGGCCACCAGGCCTACGTCCACAAGATGCTCACCGGCCGTGCGGACCTCGAGGGGCTGCGCACCGCGGGCGGTGTCGCGGGCTACCCGGACCGGCGCGAGTCCGCGCACGACCTGGTCGAGAACTCCCACGCCTCGGGCTCGATCGCCTGGGCCCACGGCCTGGACCGTGCGAAGCGCCTCTCCGGTGAGGAGGGCGCCTCGGTCGCGGTGATCGGCGACGGCGCGCTCACCGGCGGCGTGGGCCTCGAGGCCCTCAACCTGCTCGCGGCGGACACCGGCTCCCGCGCGGTCGTGGTGCTCAACGACAACACCCGCTCCTACGCCCCGACCGTCGGCGGCATCGCCGCCCACCTCGCCGCCCTGCGCGAGGGAGAGGTCGCCCCCGGTGAGGACATGTTCACCGCGCTCGGCCTGACCTACCTCGGACCGATCGACGGGCACGACCTCGAGGCCCTCGCCGAGGCCCTCACCGCCGCCCGGCGCGCCGCCGAGGACCCGCACAGCGCGGGCGTGCTCGTGCACGTCCTGACCCGCAAGGGCGCCGGCTTCGCCCGCGCCGAGGCCGACGCCGTGGACCACTGGCACGCCACCGGACCGTTCCCGCTCGAGGACGCCGAGACGCCGAAGACCACCGCCCCCACCTGGACCTCCCATCTGGGTGCGGCGGTGCTCGAGGCCGCCCGCGCGGACGAGCGCGTGATCGCCCTCAGCGCGGCGATGATCGACCCCGTGGGCCTGACCCCGATGCAGCAGGAGATGCCCGAGCGGGTGCTCGACGTCGGCATCGCCGAGCAGCTCGCGCTCGATACCGCGGCCGGACTCTCCGCCGGCGGGCGCAGACCCGTGGTCTCGCTCTACGCGACCTTCCTCAACCGTGCGATCGACCAGCTGCTGCTCGACGTGGCTCTGCACGGCGAGGACGTCACGATCACCCTGGACCGCGCCGGGGTCACCGGCGATGACGGCCCCAGCCACCACGGCATCTGGGATCTGGCGCTGGCCGCCCAGGTGCCTGGGCTCTCGCTGTGGGCACCGCGGGACGCCGCCCGGCTCGACGCCGCGGTTCCCGCCGCACTCGCACAGCCCGGCCCCTCCCTGGTGCGCTTCCCCAAGGGCGCCTGCCCGCCCGAGCTGCCGGCCCTCGTGCAGCTGCCGGCAGGAGACGTGCTCGCCGGGCGCCCGCAGCAGCGGCCGGACATCCTGCTGGTGAGCATCGGAGCGCTGGCCGGCCGCGCCGTCGAGGCCGCCGAGGCGCTCATGGCCGACGCCCCCGAGCTGAACGTGCTCGTGCTCGACCCCGTGCGGGCGCTGCCGCTGGGGGAGGAGCTGCTGGATCTCGCCGCCTCCGCACGCGCGGTGGTCACCCTCGAGGACGGGTTGGCCGAGACGGGTATCGGGACTTCCCTCGGTGCGCGCCTGGCCCACCGTGCCACCCTCGGGGCGCCGGGGCCGGTACTGCGGAACCTCGGGGTGCGGAGCGAGTTCATCGCCCACGGCAAGCGCGATGCGATCCTCGCCGAGCAGGGGCTGGACGCGGCCGGGATCCTGGAGAGCCTGCGCACGCTGCGGTGAGCGCGGGCTCCGCTCAGCCCAGCGAGCTGCGCGGGGAGGGATCGTCCGCGCGGGCGGTGAGGATGACCGGCGCGCCGTCGGTGACCTGGAGCGTGTGCTCCGCATGCGCGCCGCGCGAGCCGTCGGCCGAAAGCTGGGTCCAGCCGTCGCGCGCGTCCACCGTGAGCTCCGAGGTGGTGGGCACCAGGAACGGCTCGACCGTGATCAGCTGACCGGCCACCAGCTCCGTGCCGCTGCCGGGAGTGCCGTGGTTGGGCACGAACGGCGCCTCGTGCATGGTGCGGCCCACGCCGTGGCCGCCGAAGCGCTCGTTGATCGTGTAGCCGAGCGCATGCGCCCGGTTCATCACCGCATGGCCGATGTCGCCCACGGTGGCGCCCGCGGTGACCTGGTCGATGCCCGCCCACATCACGCTCTCCGTATCGCGGATCAGCTGCAGATCCTCCGGCCGTGGAGCGCCCACGGCGACCGTCAGGCAGGAGTCCGCGACCCAGCCCTCCACCTCGACCGCGAAGTCGAGGGAGAGCAGGTCGCCGTCCTCGAGCACGCGGTCATAGGGGCGACCGTGGAGCACGCCGTCGTTGAGCGAGGTGCAGATGACGTACCCGAAGGGCGAGGCCCCGAAGACGGGGTGGTAGTCGACGTAGCAGCTGGTGGCGCCGGCCTCGCGGATCAGGCGGTGCGCCTCGGCGTCCACCTCCAGCAGGTTCCAGCCCACGTCGACCACACTGCGCAGATGCGAGAGCACCGAGGCGACGAACTCGCCGGCGGGACGAGCTTGCTCGAGGGTGGGGAGCTCCTGGGAGGAGCTGCGACGGCGCCTGCCGAGGATCATCGTGCCTCCGTGCCGCGGTGCGCGGCGCGTGTGCCGGCCTCCGCGCTGGTGTCGCCGGTCGGTGCGGCCTGCGGCTCCTGCCAGGTGACCAGCCGCGCCCCCACCCAGGCGATCCCGGCGGCGAACACCGCGGCGCCCAGCAGGTGGAGGAACACGATCAGCTCGGGCAGGCCGGTGAAGTACTGGATGTAGCCGATCACGCCCTGCGCGAGGGTCAGGGCCACCAGCCACCAGGCGGCGCCGATCGCCTCGCGGCGGGCCCGGGCGCGGTGCAGGATCACCAGCAGCACCGCGAGCACGGTGCAGAAGGCGTACACCGAGACGGCGTGGATGCGCGAGATCAGCACCGGATCGATGTCGATGCGGGTGACCTCGCCGGCATCGCCGGAGTGGGGGCCCGTGCCGGTGACGAGGGTGCCCAGCACCAGCACCACGAAGCCGAGCACCGCGAGCGGCACGAAGGCGCTCAGCGCCGCTCTCGGGACGGCGAGGCGGATCCGGCCGTCGCCGTCGTACAGGCGCACCAGCAGCACCGTCGACAGGGCCACGAGCACCGGAGAGATCAGGAAGTGCGGGCTGACGATGCCGGGGTGCAGGTCCAGCCACACCACGAAGGCGCCGATGCCCGCCTGCAGAGCGGTGCCGATCAGCGGCACCAGCGCCAGACGGCGGAAGCCGGTCCCCTTGTGGCCCAGCCAGCGCCAGGCCACCAGCAGCACCGCGACGGCGAAGACGCTCAGCACGCCCGTCAGGGAGCGGTTGCCGAACTCGACGAAGGGATGGATCCCGGCCTCGAGGGTCAGCTCGGGGGTGAACTGCCCGGGCTCGCAGTGCGGCCAGGAGGAGCAGCCCAGTCCGCTCGCGGTCAGTCGCACCGCGCCACCCGAGAGGATGATGCCCATCTGGCAGATCAGGTTGCCCCAGAGCACGAACGCCGCCACCCGCGCGCGACGCACCGGTCCCCAGGACGGCAGCCGAGGGTCGGGGAGGGTGGTGATGCGGCCGTGGCGCTCAGGGGTCCGCCGTGCGGCGGCGACGGGGGTGGACATGGTCCCGAGTCTAGATTCCGCTCCCGGGAGATTGCTGATCCGTGCGGGACGATGCGACGGACGACGCATCCGTGCGCTCAGCTGTCCGTCCAGCGGAACCAGCGGATCACCGCGAGCGTCCCGCCCACCGCCCAGGCCAGCAGCACCACGACCGATCCGATCGAGAAGCTGCCCGAGGCCAGGCACGCCCGCAGCAGCTCGCCGAGCGCGCCCGAGGGCAGCAGATCCACCAGACCGCTCAGGATCCGCGGATAGGTCGAGGCGGGGAAGGCGACACCGCCCGCGGCCACCATCAGCACGAACAGCAGGTTCGAGACCGCCAGCACCGCCTCGGTGCGCAGCGTCCCCGCGACCAGCATGCCGAGCGCCCCGAAGGCGACCGTGCCGATCAGCCACACCGGCACCATCGCCGCGAGCCCCAGCAGCTCGGGCCGCCAGCCGATGATCAGCGCGATCAGTCCCAGCACCACCACCTGCAGCACATGGGTGGTGAGAGTGGCGAGGATCTTCCCCGCGAGATAGCCGCTGCGGCCCAGGGGAGTGGTGGCCACCCAGCGCAGCACCCCGTTGCGGCGGTCGAAGCCGGTGAGGATCGCCTGGGAGGTGAAGGAGGTGGAGATCAGCGCGGTCGCGAAGGTCGCGGCGACCGCGGTGTCCACCGCGGCCACGCCCTCGAGACGTCCCAGCGGCAGCAGCCACAGCCCGATCAGCACCATCGCCGGCAGCGCCACGGCGACGGTGAGCTGCTCGCCGTTGGACAGCAGCACTCTCGTCTCGAGCCCGGCATGGGCGAGGATGCGGCGCAGAGCGGGGGCCGGGCGCGGCGTGCGCTCGGAACGGGCCTCGGTGCTCCGGTCCCGGGTGGCGGTCATCGCAGCTCCTGCTCGCTCGGGGCCGTCACGCTCGCGGCGGGGCCGACGGGGTCGGGACCGGGTGCCGACGGATGCTCCTGGTCCATCAGGTCCAGCAGCACCGACTCCAGATCGGCCGCGCCGCCCGAGGTGATCTCGAGCTGCGCGCCGTGGCGCGCGGCGGCCGCGCGCAGGTCGGCCTCGAGCGCGGGCGCCACGCGCGGGTCGACGCCGGTCGCGGTGGCCTGGAGCACCAGCGCGCCGTCCGCCGAGCGGTGGGAGCTGATCACGTCCTGCACGGAGCCGGAGGCGAGGACGCGGCCGTGGGAGATCACGCGCACGGCATCGGCGAGGCCCACCACGTCGTCCATCAGGTGCGTGGTGAGCACCACCGCGGTGCCGGTGCGGGCGAGACCGCGGATGAGCTCGCGCACCCGCCGACGGATCGAGGGATCCATCCCGGCGGTGGGCTCGTCGAGGAAGACGAGGTCGGGGCGCCCGATGATCGCCAGCGCAAGGGCCAGGCGCTGCCGCTGGCCTCCTGACAGGCGGCGCACCAGCGTGCGGCCGAACGTGTCGATGCCGAGGTGCTCGGCGACCTCCACGACGTCCAGGGGATCGGCGTGCAGGCTCGCCCCGTAGCGCAGCAGCTGCATGGCCGAGGCGCCGGAGGCGAGGCCTCCGTCCTGGATCATCACGCCCACCCGGGCGCGGTGCTCGGGGCTCGAGCGCCAGGGGTCGGCGCCGAGCACCCGCACGGTGCCGGCATCGGGCCGCAGCAGACCGGTGGCGCACGAGATCGCGGTGGTCTTGCCGGCGCCGTTCGAGCCCAGCAGAGCGGTCACCGCACCGCGCTCGGCGGTGAGGCTCAGGCCGTCGAGCGCACGGACGGAGCCGTAGCTGAGCGTGAGGTCGTCGGCGACGAGGGCAGGGGAGTGGTGGTCCATGGCGCGCACCATCGTAGGCCGCGCCGCACGCGAGAGAGCACAGGATGTGCGGGACCGCTCGGGCGGGCGTGGCCTGCCCGGGTCAGCGCCCGGTCACCTGCAGCGGCGTGTGCGCCGGATCGACCACCTCGGCGGCCAGCGGCGCGAGGGGTGCGGTGCCGCCCGGACCCCAGGTGTCGGTCTCGAAGCGATCACGGTCATGGGGCTCGAGCAGGCCGCTCAGATCCGGGCCCAGCGGCACCACCTGAGTGGGGTTGAGGTCCTCGTGGACGTAGTAGTAGTGGCGCTTGATCTGCTCGAAGTCCACCGTGTCGCCGAAGCCGGGCGTGGTGAACAGGTCCTTGGTGTAGTTCCACAGGTTCGGCATGCTCGCCAGGGTCTGACGGTTGGCCTTGAAGTGGCCGTGGTACACCGGATCGAAGCGGATCAGGGTCGGGAAGAGGCGCACGTCGGCCTCGGTGATCGAGGCGCCCATGAGGTAGCGGCTGCGGCCCAGCCGCTCCTCGAGCTCGTCGAGCGCCGCCCACAGCGCGCGGTACTCCGTCTCGTAGGTCTCCTGCGAACCGGCGAAGCCCGTCTTGTACACGCCGTTGTTGACGTGGTGGAGCATCCACTTGTTCAGGGCGTCGATCTCCTCGCGCTGCGCGGCGGGGTACAGATCCGGAGCGCCCTCGCGGTGGTGCTCGGTCCACTCGGTCGCGAAGTCGAGCGTGATCTGCTGGAAGTCGTTGGTCACCACCGCCTTGGTGGGCAGGTCCACGACCGCCGGCACCGTGATGCCGCGGGGGTAGTCGGGGAAGCGCGCGAAATATGCCTGCTGCAGGCGCTCGTAGCCGAGCACCGGGTCCACGCCGCCCTCGTCGAGGTCGAAGGTCCAGGACCGACGGTCGTGGGTGGGCCCGGGCATCCCGACCGAGAGGACGTCCTCGAGGCCCAGCAGGCGGCGGGAGATGAGGGTGCGGTTGGCCCACGGGCAGGCCCGCGCGGCGATCAGCCGGTAGCGGCCGGCCTCGACCGGCCAGCCGTCGCGGCCGTCGGCCGTGATGCGATCGTCGATGTAGTTCATGTCGCGGTCGAAGGCTTCCCCGACGGCGACGTACGCGCCGCGGGTGGAGTGGTCCGTGCTGCGGGTGCTCTCGGTGGTCATCGGGTGGTCCCTTCGGTCGGTAAGGCGTCACGCCCAGAATAGTTGAAACCGATACTAAATGGAAGAGGTCTGCTTGCCGGAGCGGCACACGGGAGTGAATATGCAGGTTAGGGCACCCTGCGTGCTGTGCGGCACAGTGCTGGGGAAGGTATTTGGCAAGCGGAGTGTTGTAAAATCGGAAGGGCGATCGGCGGGAGGAGGCCACGATGACAGCACCCGAGCTCGAGACCGGGGCGCCCCAGACCACACGCGATCGCCTCGTCGAGGCGATCTCGACCCACGGTCCGATCACGGCGCGCCGGCTGGCCGAGAGCTTCGGCCTCACCAGCGCAGCGGTGCGCCGTCACCTCGCCGCCCTCGAGGCGGAGGGGATCATCGCCGAGCACGAGGTGCCGGTCGTCCAGCGCGGCCGCGGCCGTCCCAGCAAGTCCTTCGTGCTCTCCCCGTCGGCCCATGAGTCGCTGCCCGGGGGATACGACGAGCTCGCCGTGATGGCCGTCCAGGAGCTCGCCCGCCTCGGCGGGGACGAGGCGGTGAAGGCTCTGGCCGAGCGCCGCATCGCCGACTGGGAGAGCATGGTGGCCCAGCGGGTCGCCGAGCTCGAGGCGGAGGGCGAGAGCGTGAGCGTCGCACGGCGCCTGGAGATCCTCTCCGAGCTGCTCACAGAGCGCGGGTACGCCTCCACGGTGCGCCCGCTGCACGTCCCGCTGCCCAGCGCGGGCGCACAGTCCGGTGCGAATCCGCGTACGCTCGTCACGGCGCAGCTGTGCCACGGTCACTGCCCCGTGCTCGACATCGCCGCAGACCACCCCGAGATGTGTGAGGCCGAGACCCGCGTCATCTCCCGAATCATCGGTGCCCCCGTCCAACGCCTGGCCACCCTGGCGCAGGGGGCGCACGCCTGCACGACACACATTCCGCTCACCGAGGGAAGGACACCATGACGAGCGCACCAGAGAAGCTCACGCAGGACGAGATCATCGACTCCATGGGCGGCTACGCCTATGGATGGCACGACGAGGACTCCGCCGGCGCCAGCGCGCGCCGCGGCCTGTCCGAGGACGTCGTGCGGGACATCTCGGCCCGCAAGGACGAGCCCGAGTGGATGCTCGAACGTCGCCTCAAGGCGCTGAAGCTGTTCGAGAAGAAGCCCATGCCCACCTGGGGCCCGGACCTGTCCGGCATCGCCTTCGACGACATCAAGTACTTCGTCCGCTCCACCGAGAAGCAGGCCACCTCCTGGGAGGACCTGCCCGAGGACATCAAGGAGACCTACGACCGTCTCGGCATCCCTGAGGCGGAGAAGCAGCGCCTGGTCGCAGGTGTCGCGGCGCAGTACGAGTCCGAGGTCGTCTACCACCAGATCCGCGAGGACCTGGAGGAGCAGGGCGTCATCTTCCTCGACACCGACACCGCTCTCAAGGAGCACCCGGAGATCTTCAAGGAGTACTTCGGCACCGTCATCCCCTCCGGTGACAACAAGTTCTCCGCGCTGAACACGGCCGTGTGGTCCGGCGGCTCCTTCGTGTACGTCCCCAAGGGCGTCCACGTCGAGATCCCGCTGCAGGCCTACTTCCGGATCAACACCGAGAACATGGGCCAGTTCGAGCGCACCCTGATCATCGCCGACGAGGGCTCCTACGTGCACTACGTCGAGGGCTGCACCGCGCCGATCTACAACTCCGACTCGCTGCACAGCGCGGTCGTGGAGATCGTCGTGAAGAAGGACGCCCGCGTGCGCTACACGACCATCCAGAACTGGTCGAACAACGTGTACAACCTGGTCACCAAGCGCACCACCGTCGAGCAGGGCGGTGTCATGGAGTGGGTCGACGGCAACATCGGCTCCAAGGTCACCATGAAGTACCCGGCCGTGTGGCTGATGGGCGAGCACGCCCGCGGAGAGACCCTCTCGGTCGCCTTCGCCGGCGAGGGCCAGCAGCAGGACACGGGCTCGAAGATGGTGCACATGGCACCCCACACCTCGAGCTCGATCGTCTCGAAGTCCGTCTCCCGCGGAGGCGGCCGCAGCTCGTACCGCGGCCTGGTCCAGGTGATGCCGGGCGCCGAGCACTCGGCCTCGACCGTGCTGTGCGACGCGCTGCTGGTGGACACCATGTCCCGCACCGACACCTACCCGTACGTCGACGTCCGCGTCGACGATGTCCAGATGGGCCACGAGGCCACCGTCTCCAAGGTCTCCGAGGAGCAGCTCTTCTACCTGATGAGCCGCGGCATGGAGGAGGCCGAGGCGATGGCGATGATCGTGCGCGGCTTCATCGAGCCCATCGCCCGTGAGCTCCCGATGGAGTACGCCCTGGAGCTGAACCGCCTGATCGAGCTGCAGATGGAAGGAGCAGTCGGCTGATGACGACCACTGATGTGAAGGGTGCCGAGAACGCGGGGGACCCCTCGGCGAACGAGGCCGTGGGCCACGCCGCCGGAGCCGCTCCGGTCGCCGCCCAGACGGCCCTCGACGACGTCGAGACCACCGCCGCGCCCGAGCTGGAGGAGGAGAACCTGACCCTCCCCGGCCAGGACTCCCCGGCGACCGCCGCGCTGCACCGCGGCGCCCGCAAGCGCTCCTTCGAGGTCTCCGACCACGAGGTGCCCCGCAGCGATGTCGAGGAGTGGCGCTTCACCCCGCTGCGCCGCTTCGCGCCGCTGTTCGAGGACGTCGCGACCGACGACCGCGAGGGCGACCCCGCGGTGGACTACCAGGTCACCGTCCCCGAGGGCGCCCCCGAGGCGAAGACCCTCGCGATCGGCGAGGCCCCCCGCGGCACCGTCCTGGTTCCCGAGGACCTCACCACCGCGCTCGCCTCCGCGCGCACCGAGCAGGCCCTGCACCTGGTCGCCGCGAAGAACGCCGCCTACGAAACGCCGTTCCGCGTGGACATCACCGGCCGCGGCGCGGACCGTCGTGGCAACGCGCACCTCGTGCTCGAGACCGAGGAGTCCTCCTCCGCGATCTTCGTGCTCAACCACACCGGCAGCGCCCAGTACGCGCAGAACGTCGAGATCATCGCGGGCGACAACTCGCAGATGACCGTCATCTCCGTGCACGACTGGGATGACGACGCGCTGCACATCGCCACCCACCACGCCCGCGTGGGACGGGACGCGAAGCTCAAGCACGTCGCCGTCACCCTCGGCGGCAGCGGAGTGCGCCTGAACTCGATCGGCGAGTACGCCGCCCCCGGCGGAGAGATCGAGAAGCTCGGCCTGTACTTCTCCGACGAGGACCAGTTCTTCGAGAACCGGCTCTTCGTGGACCACAGCGCTCCCCACTGCACCTCCAACGTCGCCTACAAGGGCGCGCTGCAGGGGCGCAAGGCGCGCTCGGTGTGGGTCGGCGACGTGCTGATCCGCAAGGAGGCCGAGGGCACCAACACCTACGAGCTCAACCGCAACCTGGTGCTCACCGAGGGCGCTCGCGCCGACTCGGTGCCCAACCTCGAGATCGAGACCGGTGAGATCGAGGGCGCCGGGCACGCCGCTGCGACGGGTCGATTCGACGACGAGCAGCTGTTCTACCTGCGTGCACGCGGCATCCCCGAGATCGAGGCCCGTCGTCTGGTGGTGCGCGGCTTCTTCGCCGAGATCATCCAGCAGATCGACGTGCCCGAGATCCGGGAGCGCCTCTCAGCCGCGATCGAGGACGAGCTCGCACGGAGCATGAACTGATGTCGGACGCCTTCGTCCCCGTCGCCGCCCTGGCCGACCTCGCCCCCGGCGAGGCGATCGACGTCGTCGCCGGCGGCATCGAGATCGCCCTGGTGCGCGACGAGGACGGCGGCGTCCACGCCCTCGAGGACCTCTGCTCGCACGACGAGATCGCGCTGAGCGACGGCGAGGTCGAGGGATGCACCATCGAGTGCTGGAAGCACGGCAGCCAGTTCGACCTGGTCACAGGTCGTCCGCTGCAGCTCCCGGCCGTCCTGCCCGTGCGGGTGTTCCCCGTGCGCATCGACGAGAGCAGCGGAGAGATCCTGGTGGATCCGACCGCAGCCCCCGCCACCTGAACATTCCGGGCGCCGCCCACGGCGCCCACCATCGTCACTCATCCACCAGCACACCTGGTCAAGGAGAACCACTCATGTCGATTCTGGAGATCAAGAACCTCCACGCCACCGTCGAGACCCCCGAAGGCACCAAGGAGATCCTCAAGGGCGTCGACCTCACCATCCGCAGCGGTGAGACTCACGCGATCATGGGCCCCAACGGCTCGGGCAAGTCCACCCTCGCCTACGCGATCGCCGGCCACCCCAAGTACGAGATCACCGGTGGCGAGGTCACCCTCGACGGCGAGGACGTGCTCGAGATGAGCGTGGACGAGCGTGCCCGCGCCGGCCTGTTCCTCGCCATGCAGTACCCGGTCGAGGTCCCCGGCGTGACCGTCTCGAACTTCCTGCGCACCGCCAAGACCGCGATCGACGGCGAGGCCCCCTCGCTGCGCACCTGGGTCAAGGACGTCAAGGGCGCCATGGACGATCTGAAGATGGACCCCGTCTTCGCCGAGCGCAACGTCAACGAGGGCTTCTCGGGCGGCGAGAAGAAGCGCCACGAGATCCTGCAGATGCAGCTGCTGAAGCCCGGCATCGCCATCCTCGACGAGACCGACTCCGGCCTCGACGTCGATGCGCTGCGCATCGTCTCCGAGGGCATCAACCGCGCCAAGCAGGAGACCGAGGTGGGCGTCATGCTGATCACCCACTACACCCGTATCCTGCAGTACGTGAAGCCGGACTACGTCCACGTCTTCGTCGGCGGCCGGATCGCCGAGCAGGGCGGCCCGGAGCTGGCCGAGCGTCTCGAGGCCGAGGGCTACGACCGGTTCCTGGTCGAGGCCTGACCTCATCGGCTGCGCCGCTCCGGGAGAGCCCCCGGCCCGGCGCGGCACCATCCATCAGGGGGTCGCTCCCGCGACCCATGTCCCTTCGGGAGGATGCCATGACCGAACAGACGACTCCTTCGGCGACCGTGAGCTCCGAGGACGTCATCGAGGCGATGAAGGACGTCATCGATCCCGAGCTCGGGATCAACGTCGTCGATCTCGGCCTCGTCTACGGCGTCAACGTCGAGGACGGCAATGCCGTGATCGACATGACGCTGACCTCCGCCGCCTGCCCGCTGACGGACGTGCTCGAGGAGCAGACCTTCGCGGCGCTGGACCCCATCACCGAGACGCACCGCATCAACTGGGTGTGGATGCCGCCGTGGGGCATGGAGAAGATCACCGAGGACGGCCGCGAGCAGCTGCGCGCGATCGGCTTCAACCTCTGAGCTGAGCTCGGAGGCGGCGCTCCGCGCCGCATCGGAAGGCCCCCGCAGGAGGGTGCGAAAGATCGCACCGATCTGCGGGGGCCTTCGTCGTGCCGGGGCGCGCGGTCAGCCGAGCGCGACCTCGCGCGCGGTGATCTCGAGGTCATGGGCCTCGGCGGTGCCCTCGTGCACGAGCATCCCCTCGTGCGTGTGCAGCCCCTTGGCCAGCGCTGGATCGGCGCGCAGCGCCTCGCGCCACCCCGAGCGCGCGATCCTCAGGATGTAGGGGAGGGTGGAGTTGTTCAGCGCCGCGGTCGCGGTGACCGGCACGGAGCCCGGCATGTTCGCCACGCAGTAGTAGATCGTGTCGTGGACCCGGAAGGTGGGGTCGTCGTGCGTGGTGGGCCGGGAGTTCTCGAAGCATCCGCCCTGATCGATCGCGACGTCCACCAGCACCGCGCCGGGCTTCATCGCGGCGACCATCTCGTCGGTCACGAGCTTGGGTGCCTTCTTCCCGGGGATCAGCACCGAGCCGACCACCACATCGGCCTGCGCCACCTGCTCGGCGAGATCCAGGGCCGTCGAGTAGCGGGTCTTGATGCGGCCGTGGTGCATCCCTGCGATCTGGCCGAGGCGGCCCACGTCGAGATCCATCACGGTGACGTCGGCGTGCATCCCCAGCGCCATCACCGCGGCCTGCTCGCCGACCATCCCGCCGCCGATCACCAGCACCCGCGCCTCGGTGGTGCCCGGGATGCCGCCCATCAGCACACCGGAGCCGCCCAGCGGGGCCATCAGGTGGTAGGCGCCGACCTGGGCCGCGAGGCGACCCGCGATCATGCTCATCGGGGCCAGCAGGGGCAGCGAGCGGTCCTCGCGCTGCACGGTCTCGTAGGCGATCGAGGTCGCGCCCGAGGACAGCAGCGCCTCGGTCAGCGCAGAGTCGGCCGCGAGATGCAGGTAGGTGAACAGCACCTGCCCCCTGCGCAGCAGATGGTGCTCCTGGGGGAGCGGCTCCTTGACCTTCACGATCATCTCGGCCTGCTCCCAGACCTCCTCGGCGGTGTCGAGGATGCGCGCGCCGGCCGCCCGGTAGTCCTCGTCGCTCACCAGCGAGCCCGTCCCGGCGCCTGCTTCGACGAGCACCTCGTGACCGTGTGTGACCAGCTCGTGGACGCCGGCCGCGCCCAGACCCACACGGTTCTCGTTGTTCTTGATCTCCCGGGGTACCCCGATCCGCATCTCGCGCCTCTCTGCTGCGTCCTCCGGCCGCGGTCACGGCCGGTCGGGCCAGCATGACACCTCGCGAGCCGCAGGTGCTGTGGAACACGGCACCGTGCCCCGTATTCCGAGCGCTGATCCGAGGGGATCGGCCCTAGACTCGACGAGGCTCCGCGCCGGGACCGACCGTCGGCGCGCGCAGAGCGATCCCCTCGAACCAGGAGCAGAATCCCGTGATCACCGTGCACGACCTCGCCATCCGCGTCGGCGCTCGGCTGCTCATGAGCGACGTCTCCTTCCAGGTGACCGCCGGGGACAGGGTGGGCCTGGTGGGCCGCAACGGCGCCGGCAAGACCACCCTCACCAAGGTCCTCTCCGGCACGCTGGACCCCTCGGAGGGCAGCGTGGAGCTCTCCGGCGAGCTCGGCTACCTGCCCCAGGACACCCACAGCGGCGAGGACACCGAACCGGTGCTGGCCCGCATCCTCTCCGCGCGCGGACTCGACGTGATCCTGAAGAAGCTCCGCCGCGCCGAGGAGGAGATGGCGGACATGTCCCTCAGCGAGGCGCGCCGCGAGAAGGCGATGAACCGCTACCCCCGCATCGAGGCGGAGCTCGATGCCGCGGGCGGTTACGCCGCCGAGGCCGAGGCCAAGCGCATGGCCGCGAACCTGGGGCTGCCCAACCGGCTGCTTGAGCAGGAGCTCGGCACCCTCTCGGGCGGCCAGCGCCGCCGCGTGGAGCTCGCCCGCATCCTGTTCTCGCAGGCGCAGACGATGATCCTGGACGAGCCCACCAACCACCTCGACCACGACTCGATCGTGTGGCTGCGCGAGTACCTGATGAGCTACCGCGGCGCGGTGATCGTCATCAGCCATGACGTCGAGCTCGTGGAACAGGTCGTCAACAAGGTGTTCTACCTGGACGCGAACCGCGCCGTCATCGACATCTACAACATGGGCTGGAAGCAGTACCTGCGCCAGCGCGAGGATGACGAGAAGCGCCGCAAGCGCGAGCGCAGCAACGCCGAGAAGAAGGCGACCCAGCTGACCGCCCAGGCCGAGAAGATGCGCGCGAAGGCCACCAAGGCGGTCGCCGCGCAGAACATGCTCAAGCGCGCCGAGCGCATGCTCGACGGCGTCGAGGGGGAGCGGCAGAAGGACCGCGTCGCCTCCCTGCGCTTCCCCAAGCCCGCCCCCTGCGGCAAGACCCCGCTGATGGCGGAGGACCTCTCGAAGTCCTACGGCAGCCTCGAGATCTTCACCGGGGTGGACCTCGCGATCGACCGCGGCTCGCGTGTGGTGATCATCGGGCTGAACGGTGCGGGCAAGACCACCCTGCTGCGGATCCTGGCGGGCGTGGACCAGCCGGACACCGGCGGGCTGCTGCCCGGCCACGGGCTCCGCGTGGGCTACTACGCCCAGGAGCACGAGACGCTCGACCTGGATCGCACGGTGCTCGAGAACATGATGACCGCCGCCTACGAGCTGCCCGAGGTCGAGGCCCGCAAGATCCTCGGCTCGTTCCTGTTCACCGGCGATGACGTGCACAAGCCGGCGCGCGTGCTCTCCGGCGGCGAGAAGACACGCCTCGCGCTCGCGGCGCTCGTGGTCTCGAGCGCGAACGTGCTGCTGCTGGACGAGCCGACGAACAACCTCGATCCCGCCAGCCGCGAGGAGATCCTCGGGGCGCTGGCCGCCTTCGAGGGCGCCGTGGTGCTGGTCTCCCACGACCCCGGCGCCGTCGCCGCGCTGAACCCGGAGCGGGTGCTGATGATGCCCGATGCGGTCGAGGACCTGTGGAACGCCGAGTACCAGGAGCTCATCGAGCTCGCCTGAGCTGCGCGCCGCCCGACGCTCCGCAGGCTCGTTCAGCGCCCCCGGCCCGGTCGGCTGGCGGTGCCGCCGGGCCGTTCGGGCACCAGCAGCCCGCTGGCGGCGCCGCCGGGCAGCTCCGTCGCGAACTGCCTGCTGGCGAACCGGATCTGCCCTGTTTGTGGGTCGTCAGCGGGCTGTCGAGGCCGCTGGCGGCCTCGCCGGGCCGTTCGGGCACGAACAGCCTGCTGACGAACCGGATCCGCCCTGTTTCTGGGTCGTCAGTGGGCTGTTGAGGGGGAGCGGTTCGCGAGCAGGCTGTTGAGCGGGGAGCGGTAGGACGCTGTAGCATCGAACACAAGCTGTTTCTGCTGTGGGCTGTGGGCCGCACGCGCTGACGAAGCAGTGCTCGCACGCCGTGAACCTGCCTCGAAGGGGTCCTGATGTTCGTGCTGTCGCTCTCTGGTCGGCCGGGCCATGGCCGCTCTGCCTCCGATCCCGTCCCGGAGCTGCTGGAGGCGCTCGCGGAGCTCGAGCTGCCGCTGCCCGCCGAGCGCACCGTCGGGCCCGACGCCCTGGTGCTGGCGGGCCGTGCCGAGGCGGCGCTCGAGGTGCTGCTGCGGGCCGCGGAGGTCGGGTCCCTCGCCGTCGGCCTCGGCGTGGGAGCGGTGCACGGGCCGCTGCCCGCCTCCGTCCGGGAGATCTCCGGTCCTGCGCTCGAGGCCGCCGAGGCGGCGCTGGCCTCCGCGCGCACCACCTCCCAGGTGCCGCTCGCGGTGCGAGCGGCTGATCCTCGCCAGGAGGGCACCGCCGCGGACGCCGAGGCGGTGCTGCGACTGGTGGTGTGGATGATCCGCGCCCGCAGCCGCGGCCAGTGGGAGGCGGTGCGCGCTCTGCGCCGCGACCCCGGAGCCACCCAGGCGCAGCTCGCCGAGCGGCTCGGGGTCACCCAGCAGACCGTCTCCCGGGCGGTGAAGACCAGCGGCTGGCGGGAGGAGAGCGCCGCCCACCCCCTCGCCGTGCGGCTGCTCAGCATGATCGACCTCACGTCGGCCCGGTGAGAGGTCGAGCGCGCACCGGCCGGAGCGTGCCTGCGCGGTATCCTTGCCACGCCCAGACGACTACCGAGGAGACTCATGGCGACGACGAATGATCTGAAGAACGGGATGGTCCTGGTGCTGGACCAGCAGCTCTGGAGCGTGGTCGAGTTCCAGCATGTCAAGCCCGGCAAGGGCCCGGCCTTCGTGCGCACCAAGCTCAAGAACGTGATGTCCGGCAAGGGCGTCGACAAGACCTTCAACGCCGGCGTCAAGGTCGAGACCGCCACCGTGGACCGCCGCGACATGCAGTTCTCCTACCTCGACGGCGACATGTACGTCTTCATGGACACCTCCAACTGGGAGCAGACCAGCCTCACCGAGGAGGTCGTCGGCGACGCCAAGGACTTCCTTGGCGAGAACCAGGACGTGGTCGTCGCCTTCCACGAGGGCCAGGCGCTCTTCGTCGAGCTCCCCGCGAACGTCGAGCTTGAGATCGCGGAGACCGAGCCCGGCCTGCAGGGCGACCGCTCCAGCGGCGGCACGAAGCCGGCCCGTCTCAGCACCGGCCGCGAGATCCAGGTCCCGCTGTTCATCAACATCGGCGACCGGGTCCGCGTCAGCACCTCCACGGGAGAGTACAAGGACCGTGTCTGAGCCCAGCGACCGCGGGCGGGACGAGCACCGTCCCGCCCCCCGGGCCCCGGGCCTGCCGCCGAGGTCGAGTTCGAGCGCACGATCCCCGCCGCCGCCGATCGTCTCCACGGCCGCACCCGTGATCGCATCCGGGCGATCGACGTGCTCTTCGAGGCCGACGCGAAGCGCGCCGACGTGCTCGACGTGCTCGGTGAGCGCCTGAAGCGCACCGCGGCGCAGACCCCGCTGCCCGCCCGCTCGCGCGAGCTGGTGGAGCTGTACGCCCCGCACGCCGTCGATATCGACGAGGATCTCTCCACCCACTCCCGCGACTGGCCGTTGCACCGCATGCCGGCGGTGGACCGGGCGATCCTGCGACTGGGCAGCGCCGAGGTGCTCCACGGCGCGGACGATGCGGGTCGCGGAGCGATCATCGGCGAGTACACCAAGATCGCCGAGGTGCTCTCGACCGACGACTCGCCCCGCTTCGTCAACGGCCTGCTGCAGCGCCTGGTGGACATGCGCGGCATGCTCTCCTGAACGACCGCGGCGCACCCTGCCCCGCGCAGAGCGCGCCGCTCCACCGCCGCATGGTCCGAGGGGCGGTCACCCGGGCGCCGCCCGGGAGCCTCCCTCTAGACTCGGCACCGCTCGCACGAGCGCCCCACCCTTTAACGACACGTCCTGTGAGGCGTGGAAGGGAGACCCCCATGACCGACGACCGCAGCACGGGCTCACAGCCCGCGCCCGAGACCCCCGCCCCGCCCGCAGGCAGCTCCCGCGTGCTGGGCCCCGACGAGATCCGGCGGGCGCTGACGCGCGTCGCCCACGAGATCCTCGAGAGCGGCCACGGCGCCGAGGACCTGGTCCTGCTCGGCATCCCGCATCGCGGCGTGCCGCTCGCCCGCCGCCTGGCCGAGCAGATCGCGCGCGCCGAGGGCCGCCCCGAGGGGGAGGGCCTCTCCGACCTCCACGGCGCGCTCGACATCACGATGTACCGCGACGATCTGCGCAGCAATCCCACCCGCGCCCCGAGCCCCACCCGGATCCCGCGCGCCGGGATCGACGGGCGCACCGTGGTCCTGGTCGACGACGTGCTCTACTCCGGGCGCACCGTCCGTGCCGCGCTCGACGCGCTGAGCGCCATCGGCCGCCCCGCCGCGGTACGGCTCGCCGTGCTGGTGGACCGCGGCCATCGCGAGCTGCCGATCCGCGCGGACCACGTGGGCAAGAACCTCCCCACCGCCCGCAGCGAGCGGGTGCACGTCCAGCTCACGGAGACGGACGGCACCGACGCGGTCGACATCGTCCGCCTCGCGGCCGGTGAGGGGGAGGGCGCATGAGGCACTTCATCTCGATCGCAGACCTCACCCGCGAGGACGCCCTGGCCGTGCTCGCCACCGCAGAGCACATGGCGCAGACGCAGTCCCGCTCGATCCGCAAGCTGCCCACCCTCGTGGGCACCACGGTGGTGAACCTCTTCTTCGAGGACTCCACCCGCACACGGATCAGCTTCGAGGCCGCTGCGAAGCGGCTCTCCGCGGACGTCATCAACTTCTCCGCCAAGGGCTCCAGCATCTCCAAGGGCGAATCGCTCAAGGACACCGCCCTCACCCTGCAGGCGATGGGCGCCGACGCCGTGGTGGTCCGCTCGGCCTCCTCCGGCGCCGCGCACCTGCTGGCCCATTCGGGCTGGATCGATCAGCCCATCATCAACGCCGGGGACGGCGCGCACGAGCACCCCACCCAGGCGATGCTCGACGCCTTCACCATGCGTCGTCACCTGCGCCCCGAGGATCCGAGCGCGGATCTCGCCGGTGCGCACGTGGTGATCGTCGGCGATGTGCTCCACTCGCGGGTGGCACGCTCGAACGTGCTGCTGCTGACCCTGCTCGGCGCCCGCGTGACCCTCGTGGCCCCGCCGGCCCTGGTGCCCGTCGGCGCCTCCGCCTGGCCCTGCGAGATCAGCTACGACCTCGACGCGGCGCTGGCCACCGGCCCGGACGCCGTGATGATGCTGCGGGTCCAGAGCGAGCGGATGGTCGGCGGAGGCTTCTTCCCGACCGCGGGGGAGTACTCCCGCCGCTACGGCCTGAGCGCCGCACGGGCGCAGACCCTGCCCGATCACGCGATCGTCATGCACCCCGGTCCGATGAACCGCGGCTTCGAGATCGACGGCTCCGTCGCCGACTCGCCCCGCAGCGTCATCGTCGAACAGGTCGCCTCCGGCGTCTTCGTCCGCATGGCCGTCCTCTACCACCTGCTCGCCACCGATGCCCGGGAGGCTCCCCGTGACCACTGAGAACGCCGCCGCGACCGCAGCCGCTGCGGATCCCGCCCCGCTGCTGATCCGAGGCGGCCGTCCCTACGGCGAGCAGGTCCAGGACCTCCTTCTGGCTGGCGGCCGGATCGAGGCCGTCGGCGCCGACCTCGAGGCGCCGGAGGGCGCCGAGGTGATCGACGCCGACGGCTGCATCGTGCTGCCCGGACTGGTCGATCTCCACACCCACCTGCGCGAGCCCGGCGGGGAGGAGGCCGAGACCGTCGAGTCCGGCACCCGCGCCGCCGCACGCGGCGGGTTCACCGCCGTGCACGCCATGGCCAACACCACCCCGGTCGCCGACACCGCCGGTGTGGTCGAGCAGGTCGCGCGCCGCGGCGACAGCGCCGGCTGGTGCTCCGTGCGTCCCGTGGGCGCGGTGACCGTGGGACTGGCGGGGGAGCGGCTCGCCGAGCTCGACGCGATGGCGAACTCCCGAGCGAAGGTCCGCGTGTTCAGCGACGACGGCAAGTGCGTCCACGATCCCGTGCTGATGCGTCGCGCTCTGGAGTACGTGAAGTCCTTCGACGGCGTGATCGCTCAGCACGCCCAGGACCCTCGGCTCACCGAGGGCGCCCAGATGCATGAGGGCGTCGTCTCCGCGGAGCTCGGCCTGACCGGCTGGCCGGCCGTGGCCGAGGAGTCGATCATCGCGCGCGACGTGCTGCTGGCCCAGCACGTCGGCTCCCGCCTGCACGTGTGCCACCTCTCGACCGCCGGGAGCGTGGACATCATCCGCTGGGCGAAGCAGCGCGGCATCGCCGTGACCGCTGAGGTCACGCCCCACCACCTGCTGCTGACCGACGAGAACGTGCGCCAGTTCGACGCAGTGTTCAAGGTGAACCCGCCGCTGCGCACCGCGACCGATGTCGAGGCGGTCCGCGAGGGGCTCGCCGACGGCACCATCGACATCGTCGCCACCGACCACGCCCCCCACCCGCGCGACGCCAAGGACCGCGAGTGGGACCAGGCCGCGATGGGCATGACCGGGCTCGAGACCGCCCTGTCCCTGGTGCAGCTGACCATGGTCGACGAGGGGCGCCTGAGCTGGCGGGACGTAGCCCGCGTGCTGTCCGAGACGCCCGCCGAGATCGGCCGGGACGAGGACCAGGGCCAGCCCCTCGAGCCCGGTTCCCCGGCCCATGTGCTGGTCTGGGACCCGCGCCCGGTGCGGGTCGCGGACCCGGCCGAGCACGCCTCCCTCAGCCGCAACTCCCCGTTCGCGGGGCTCGAGCTGCCGGGCACCAACCGCCTCACGGTGCTCGGCGGGCGACCCACCGTGCGCGAGGGCCAGGTGGTGACCCGATGAACGACCGGGTCCTGCCCGTGCTGCTGCTGGTCGCGCTGTTCGCCCTCGCCCTGGCCGGAATGGCCTGGGGCTGGCGACGACGAGGCCGCTCGCAGCAGCACCTGCCCCCTCCCACGAGCGCCGCGCTCGACGAGCTCGGCGAGGGGATCGCCCACGGGCCGGTGGACGCCGTCTACGTCGACACCGTGCTCGCCGAGCAGCCCCTCGAGCGGATCGTCGCCCACGGGCTGGGACACCGCGCGAACGCCCGGGTCAGCCTCGGCGACGGCGGCACCTTCAGGATCGAGCGCGAGGGCGCCGCACACCTGACCATCCCCGGCCCGGACGTCTCGGAGATCACCTCCGGACCCGGCATGGCCGGGAAGTTCATCGGCGGCGACGGCCTCCTGATCATCCGCTGGCGCCTGGGCGACCAGCTCCTCGACACCGGACTGCGCCTCGCCCGGCGCGCCGACCACGACCTCCTGCTCTCCCGGAAGGAGCACGCATGACTTCCACCGCTTCCACCAGGCCCCCCGCCTCCCGCGCCCGCCGCGAGAAGGCGCTGCTGATCCTCGAGGACGGCACCGTCCTGCGCGGATCCGCCTACGGCGCCCGCGGCACCCGCCTCGGCGAGGTCGTCTTCACCACCGGCATGACCGGCTACCAGGAGACCCTCTCGGACCCCTCCTATGCCGGCCAGATCGTGGTCCAGACCTCCCCGCACATCGGCAACACCGGCGCGAACGCCCAGGACATGGAGTCCCGCAAGGTGTGGGTGCGCGGCTACGCCGTGCGCGACGCCAGCCGCATCGCCTCCTCCTACCGCGCCGAGCAGACCCTCGATGATCTGCTGATCAGCAGCGACGTGGTGGGCATCAGCGACATCGACACCCGCATGCTCACCCGCGTGCTGCGCGAGAGCGGTTCCATGCGCGGCGGCATCTTCTCCGGCGACGCCCTCGCCGCCTCCGAGCAGGAGCTGCTCGAGCAGGTGCGCCAGCAGCCCTCGATGACCGGCGCGAACTTCGTCGACGAGGTCACGATCGCCCAGCCCGTCGTGCTCGAGCCCGAGGGCGAGGTGCGCGCGACCGTCGCCGCCGTGGACCTGGGTATCAAGGGCGCCTCCCCGCGCAGCATGCTCGCCCGGGGGCTGCGCGTGCACCTGCTGCCCGCGAGCACCTCGATCGAGGACCTCGTGGCGATCGCCCCGGATGCCGTGTTCTTCTCCAACGGCCCCGGCGACCCCGCCGCCGCGACCGCCCAGATCGAGCTGCTGCGCGGCGTGCTGGACGCCGGGATCCCCTTCTTCGGCATCTGCTTCGGCAACCAGCTGCTGGGCCGCGCCCTCGGCTTCGGCACCTACAAGCTGAAGTACGGCCACCGTGGGATCAACCAGCCCGTGCAGGACCGCGAGACCGGCCAGGTCGCGATCACCGCCCACAACCACGGCTTCGCCGTGGACCTGCCCCTCGAGGGCGAGCACATCGCCCCCCACGGGGACGGCCGCTACGGCCGCGTCGTGGTCTCCCATGTCGGGCTGAACGACGGAGTGGTCGAGGGCCTGCGCTGCCTCGACCTGCCCGCCTACTCGGTCCAGTACCACCCCGAGGCGGCCGGCGGCCCGCACGACGCCTCGCCCCTCTTCGATCGTCTGGCAGAGCTCGCCGTCGCCCACCGCGCCGCCTCTGCATCCAAGGAGTCCTGATGCCCCGTCGCACCGATATCACCTCCGTCCTGGTCATCGGCTCCGGCCCGATCGTGATCGGTCAGGCCGCAGAGTTCGACTACTCCGGCACCCAGGCCTGCAGGGTGCTGCGCGAGGAGGGCCTGCGGGTCATCCTCGTCAACTCCAACCCGGCCACGATCATGACGGACCCCGAGATCGCCGATGCCACGTACATCGAGCCGATCGATCCGCAGATCATCCGCACCATCATCGAGAAGGAGCGGCCCGACGCGCTGCTGCCCACCCTCGGCGGCCAGACCGCGCTGAACGCCGCGATCGCGCTCGCGAACGACGGCACCCTCGAGGAGCTCGGCGTCGAGATGATCGGCGCGAGCCTGGACGCCATCAACAAGGCCGAGGACCGCCAGCTGTTCAAGGAGGTCGTCGAGCGGGTGGGCGGCGAGTCCGCGCGCTCGCGGATCTGCCACACCATGGACGAGCTGCTCGAGGCGGCCGACGATCTCGGCTACCCGATGGTGGTGCGCCCCAGCTTCACCATGGGCGGGCTCGGCTCCGGCATGGCCTACGACGAGGCGGACCTGCGCCGCATCGGCGGCGACGGCCTGCACTACTCGCCCACCAGCGAGGTGCTGCTGGAGGAGTCGATCCTGGGCTGGAAGGAGTTCGAGCTCGAGCTGATGCGCGACAGCGCGGACAACTGCGTGGTGGTCTGCTCGATCGAGAACGTCGACCCCGTCGGCGTGCACACCGGCGACTCCGTCACCGTCGCCCCCGCGCTGACCCTCACCGACGTCGAGATGCAGACGCTGCGCGACCTCGGCATCGCCATCATCCGCGAGGTGGGGGTGGACACCGGCGGCTGCAACGTCCAGTTCGCCACCCATCCCGAGACCGGTCGCGTGGTGGTCATCGAGATGAACCCGCGCGTCTCCCGCTCCTCGGCGCTGGCCTCGAAGGCCACCGGCTTCCCGATCGCGAAGATCGCGGCTCGCGTCGCGATCGGCTACACCCTCGACGAGATCCGCAACGACATCACCGGCACCACCCCGGCGAGCTTCGAGCCGGCGCTGGACTACGTGGTCGTCAAGGTGCCGCGCTTCGCCTTCGAGAAGTTCCCGGCGGCCGATCCCACGCTCACCACCACCATGAAGAGCGTCGGCGAGGCGATGGCCCTGGGCCGCAACTTCACCGAGGCGCTCGGCAAGGCGCAGCGCTCGATCGACGTGAAGGACGCGAGCCTGAGCTACCTCGGCGCGCCTCCCCCGGCCTCCGAGGTCACCGAGCTGCTCGACGAGGTGCGCATCCCCACCGCCGAGCGCCTGGTGACGATCGGGCGGATCCTGTGGTCCGCGGCCGAGGGCATCCTCGACCCGGCCGAGACCCTCGACCGCCTGGTCGAGGCGACCGCGATCGACCGCTGGTTCCTGGACCAGATGCTGATGGTCGCCGAGATCGCCGCCGAGATCCGCGCCTCCGAGGTGCTCGACGCGGAGCTGCTGTCCCTGGCCAAGCGCCACGGACTGTCCGATGACCAGATCGGGGCGCTCAGCGGCCGCAGCGGCGACGTGGTCAAGGGCGTGCGCGAGGCGCTCGGCATCAATCCGGTCTACAAGACCGTCGACACCTGCGCGGCCGAGTTCGCCTCGGCCACCCCGTACCACTACTCCACCTACGACCAGGAGACCGAGGTTGAGCCGCGCGAGCGTCCCGCGGTGCTGATCCTCGGCTCGGGCCCCAACCGCATCGGCCAGGGCATCGAGTTCGACTACTCCTGCGTGCACGCCGCGATGGCGCTCGGCAACCGCGACCTGCCCGGCGGCGGCTACGAGACCGTCATGGTCAACTGCAACCCCGAGACCGTCTCGACCGACTACGACATCGCCGATCGCCTCTACTTCGAGCCCCTCACCTTCGAGGACGTGGTCGAGGTGTATGAGGCGGAGAAGGCGGCCGGTCCCGTGGCGGGCGTGATCGTGCAGCTGGGCGGTCAGACCCCGCTCTCCCTCGCGCGCCGGCTCGAGGCCGAGGGCCTGCCGATCATCGGCACCAGCCCCGCGGCGATCGACAACGCCGAGGACCGCGGCCACTTCGGCGCGGTGCTCGCCGAGGCGGATCTGCCCGCCCCGCCCTACGGCACCGCCTGGGGCCTGAGCGATGCGACCGAGGTCGCCGCGCGCGTGGGCTACCCGGTGCTGGTGCGCCCGAGCTACGTGCTCGGCGGCCGCGGCATGGAGATCGTGTTCGACGAGGCGGGCCTGGTGGACTACGTGGCCCGCAACCTGCCCGAGAGCGGACGGGCCGAGGCCCCGATCCTGATCGACAGCTTCCTCGACACCGCGATCGAGATCGACGTCGACGCCCTCTACGACGGCACCGACCTCTACATCGGCGGCGTGATGGAGCACATCGAGGAGGCCGGCATCCACTCCGGCGACTCGGCCTGCACCCTCCCGCCGATCACCCTGAGCGATGCGGTGATGGAGCGGATCCGCACCTCGACCCTCGCGATCGCCGAGGGCGTGGGCGTGCGCGGCCTGCTCAACATCCAGTTCGCCCTCTCCCACGGCGTGCTCTACGTGCTCGAGGCCAACCCCCGCGCCTCCCGCACCGTGCCCTTCGTCGCCAAGGCCACGGGCGTGGCCCTCGCCCAGGCGGCGGCGCTGCTGATGGCCGGCAGCTCGATCGCGGACCTGCGCCGTGGGGGAGTGCTGCCCGCCGAGGGCGATGGCACGCACCTGCCCGACGACTCGCCGATCGCGGTCAAGGAGGCGGTGCTCCCGTTCAAGCGCTTCCGCACCGCCGAGGGCCGCGCGGTCGACTCCGTGCTGGGCCCGGAGATGCGCTCGACCGGTGAGGTGATGGGGCTGGACGCGACCTTCCCGCTGGCCTTCGCGAAGTCGCAGCTGGCGATCTCCGGCCAGGGCCTGCCCAGCGCGGGCACCGCCTTCGTCTCGGTCTCCGATCGCGACAAGCGCTCCCTGCCGCTGCCCGTCGCGCGCCTGGCCGCGCTCGGCTTCGAGATCCTCACCACCGCAGGCACCGGCCGAGTGCTCAGCCGCTACGGCATCCCCTGCCGCGTGCTGCGCAAGGCCTCCGAGCCCGGGGACGAGGCGAGCGTGATCGAGCTGATCGAGAACGGTCAGGTCGATCTGGTGATGAACACGCCCTCCGGCTCGAACGCCCGCGTCGACGGCTACGCCATCCGCGCCGCCGCGACCAGCATGGATGTTCCGATGATCACCACGCTGCAGGAGTTCCAGGCGGCAGTGCAGGCGATCGAGGCGCGCCCGGTCGAGCCGTTCGAGGTGCTGAGTCTGCAAGCGCACACCGCCCGGCTCGCCGAGGCGCGCGGCGCCGTGGCGCACGCATGAGCAGCGCTCCCGTCCCCTTCGGCGACCGCCTCCAGCAGGCGGTCGCCGAGCGGGGGAGGATCATCGCCGGGATCGACCCGCACGCCGCGCTGCTGACGGACTGGTCCCTGCCCGACACCCCGCAGGGCCTGCGAGAGTTCTCGGAGCGCGCGCTGGACGCCGTCGCCGGCCGGGTCGCGGCGATCAAGCCGCAGTCGGCCTTCTACGAGCGTCACGGCTCCGCGGGAGTGGCGGTGCTCGAGGAGCTGCTGGCCGAGGCCCGGGCACGCGGGGTGCTCACGATCCTCGACGTCAAGCGCGGGGACATCGGCTCGACCATGGCCGCCTACGCCGCGGCGCACCTGCTGCCGGGCGCGCCGCTCGAGGCCGACGCGATCACCGTCAGCCCCTATCTGGGCACCGGCTCGCTGGATCCCGCCGCGCAGCTCGCGGCCGAGCACGGCAAGGGACTGTTCCTGCTCGCGCTCACCTCGAACCCGGACGGACCGCAGGTCCAGCACGCCCTCACCCGCGGTGACACGCCGGTGGCGCATGAGATCGCGCGACACGCCGAGAAGATCGGCGGGGCCGCTCCCGGCCGCTGGTCGAGCGTCGGCCTGGTGGTCGGTGCGACTGTCGGCGATGCCTACCGCCGCCTGGGCCTGGACCGGGCCGCACCCTCGGCGCCGCTCCTTGCGCCGGGCTTCGGAGCGCAGGGTGCGGGGCCCGCGCAGATGAGCGAGGTCTTCGGCGAAAACGCAGGTCACGTGCTTGTCTCGCTCTCGCGCGGACTGCTGGGAGCAGGCCCCGAGGTCGCGGCGCTGAGCCGTCGCGCCGAGGAGCTGCGCACCCGGTACGACCGCCCGGTCACCGGCTCCTGACACGCACCGCCGACGGCCGACGAAAGGCGCCTCGTGCGCTGCTCGTCGGCCGTCGATCTGCACCGGACCTGGGGCGAAGCGTGTCAAAAGTGCGCTCAGACACGAATATGGGGTTACGCTCTTCCCACATCGAGGTCCTGCCGGATCTCCACGTCACAGCAAGAGAACAAGAGGTAAGAACAGTGGCTCTCCCTCCCCTCACCCCTGAGCAGCGGGCCGACGCCCTGAAGAAGGCCGCCGAGGCTCGTCGCGAGCGTGCGGCCATCAAGGCGCGGCTCAAGGACAGCGCCGGTCACCGTGGCGAAGAGATCCAGAAGGTCCTGAAGGAGGCCGAGACCAACGAGGTCGTCGGTCGTCTGCGCGTCTCCGCCCTGCTCGAGGCCCTCCCGGGCGTCGGCAAGGTCAAGGCCCAGCAGATCATGGAGGAGATCGGCATCTCGCCGTCCCGCAAGATCCGCGGCCTGGGCTCCCACCAGGCGGAGAAGCTCGTCGCCCACTTCTCCGAGTGATCGAACGCTCCGCCGGGGCCGGCGCCGTATCGGCGCCGGCCCCGGTGACTGTTCTCGCCGGGCCCACCGCGGTGGGCAAGGGCACCGTCTCCGCGGCGATCCGTGCCCGCTATCCGCAGATCTGGCTGTCCGTCTCCGCGACCACGCGCGCCCCGCGACCCGGTGAGGTCGACGGGGTGCACTACCGCTTCGTGAGCGAGGAGGAGTTCTCCTCGCTGATCGACAGCGGGCAGATGCTCGAGTGGGCCGTGGTCCACGGTCGCAACAAGTACGGCACCCCGCGCGGTCCCGTCGAGGAGATGGTCGCCGAGGGGCGGCCGGTACTGCTCGAGATCGACCTCGCCGGTGCGCGCCAGGTGCGGGAGTCGATGCCCGATGCGCGCTTCGTCTTCCTCGCCCCGCCGGACTGGGACACGCTCGTCGAGCGCCTGGTGGGGCGCGGCACCGAGAGCGCCGAGGAGCGCGAGCGCCGCCTGGAGACCGCGAGGGTCGAGCTCGCCGCGGAGAGCGAGTTCGACGTCACGATCGTCAACGACACCGTCGAGCGCGCCTCGGACGAGCTCGCTCGCCTGATCGGCGTGCGCGACCTCACCTGACCCCGCATGCTCCCGCCCTCGCCCCGCTGGGCGGAAGGGCGTATCCTGGAGCGTCGCACGCCGAAACTCATGAAGGGACATCCGTGGCCGGAACAGTCGCTCAGCCCGAAGGCATCACGAACCCCCCGATCGACCGTCTGCTCGAGACCGTCGACTCCAAGTACGCCCTGGTGCTCTACGCCTCCCAGCGCGCCCGCCAGATCAACGCGTACTACTCGCAGCTCTCCGAGGGCCTGCTCGAGTTCGTCGGCCCGCTGGTGGATGTCGACAACCAGGAGAAGTCGCTCTCGATCGCGCTGCGCGAGATCGACGAGGGCCTGCTCACCGTCCGCGAGATCGACGAGGAGGAGTACGCCGCGCAGAACGAGCCGGATCCCAACGCTCCGGCCCCGCTGATCCTCGGCGACGACGCCCCCGAGATCCCGCCCACCGACTTCTCGCTCTGACCCTGCTCCTCGCCGGGTGAACCGATGAACAGCCTGCCGCGCTCCCTGCAGGGAGCCCGCGTCCTGGTCGGCGTCGGCGGCGGGATCGCCGCCTACAAGACCGCGCACCTGGTGCGCGGTCTTGTCGGTGAGGGCGCCGAGGTGCGGGTCGTGCCGACGGCCGCCTCCCTCGAGTTCGTGGGGAAGGCGGCCTGGGAGGCGCTCAGCCACCACCGGGTGCTGACGTCCGTGTTCGAGGACGTCGACGAGGTCGCGCACGTGCGACACGGCCAGCAGGCCGACCTGGTGGTGATCGCGCCCGCGACCGCCGATCTGCTCGCCCGGATGCGCATCGGCCGCGCCGACGACATGCTCACCGCCTCCGTGCTCGTGGCACGCGCACCCGTCGTCGTGGCCCCCGCGATGCACACCGAGATGTGGGAGCACCCGTCGGTGCGCGAGAACGTGGCGGTGCTGCGCGAGCGCGGCATCACCGTGCTCGAGCCCGCCGTGGGACGGCTCACCGGGCCGGACTCCGGGCCCGGCCGCCTGCCCGAGCCGGAGGCGCTGCTGGACGCGGCGCGCGCCGCGCTGACCGCACCCCGCGACGAGTGCGGAGGGGTGCGCCGGGACCTCGCCGGTCGCGAGCTGCTGATCACCGCGGGCGGCACCCGCGAGGACCTGGACCCGGTCCGCTTCCTCGCCAACCACTCCTCGGGCCGGCAGGGCTGGGCGCTCGCCCACGCGGCGCTCGTGCGCGGCGCCCGGGTGCGGCTGGCCGCCGCGAACGTCGACCTCGACACCCCGCCCGGCGCCCTGCGCCTGGACGTGGGCAGCGCCGCCGAGCTCGCCGACACCGTCGAGCAGCATCTGCACGAGGTGGACGGTCTCGTGATGGCCGCCGCCGTCGCGGACTTCACCGCCGCCGACCGCGCCGAGTCGAAGATCAAGAAGGACGACGCGGACGAGGACTCGGTCCCCGCGATCGCGCTGCGCCGCACCCGCGACATCCTGCGTCACAGTGTGCTGGAGCGCGCAGACGCCCCCCGCCCCGCGATCGTCGGCTTCGCCGCGGAGACCGGGGGAGAGGGGACCAGCGCGCTCGAGCTCGCCCGCGCCAAGGCGCGCCGCAAGGGAGCCGACCTGCTGGTCTTCAACGACATCAGTGCGGGAGTGTTCGGCGCGGCCGACAACTCCGTGCGCATCCTCGACCGCGAGGGGGAGGAAGCGGCTTCCGCCGAGGGCAGCAAGACTGCCGTCGCGCACGCCGTCCTCGACGAGCTCCTCGCCCATCTGCCGGAAGTATCCTGATCTCCATGACCTCCAGCGAGCTGCGCACCTTCACGTCCGAATCGGTCACCGAAGGGCACCCCGACAAGATCTGCGACCAGATCTCCGATGCGATCCTCGATGATCTGCTCTCCCAGGACCGCGATGCGCGCGTCGCCGTCGAGACCCTGGTGACCACCGGCCTCGTCCACGTCGCCGGAGAGGTCCGCACCACCGGGTACAGCGACGTCGCGACCATCGTGCGCGACGTGATCCGCGAGATCGGCTACGACTCCTCGGAGAAGGGCTTCGACGCGGACTCCTGCGGCGTGCAGGTCTCCATCGGCGCACAGTCCCCGGACATCGCCCAGGGCGTGGACAACTCCCTCGAGTCGCGCGGTGATCTCGCCGCGGAGGCCTTCGCCCGTCTCGGCGCCGGTGACCAGGGCCTGATGTTCGGCTACGCCTGCCGCGACACCCCCGAGCTGATGCCGCTGCCGATCCACGCCGCGCACCGCCTGACCCGGAACCTCTCCGCCGCCCGGCGCGACGGCGTGCTGCCCTACTTGCGCCCCGACGGCAAGGCCCAGGTCTCGATCGGCTACGACGAGGACGGCGTGGCCCGCAGCGTCGATGCGATCGTGGTCTCCACCCAGCACAGCGAGGAGGTCGACCTGGTCGACCAGCTCGCCCCCGCGATCTCCAAGGTGGTCATCGCCCCGGTGCTCGAGGACCTCGCGAACGCCGGGCTGGACACCTCGTCCGTGACCACCCACATCAACCCCTCCGGCCGCTTCGTGCTGGGCGGGCCCAAGGGTGATGCGGGCCTGACCGGGCGCAAGATCATCGTCGACACCTACGGCGGCATGGCCCGCCACGGCGGCGGCGCCTTCTCCGGCAAGGACCCCTCGAAGGTCGACCGCTCGGGCGCCTACGCGATGCGCTGGATCGCCAAGAACATCGTCGCGGCCGGGCTCGCGGACCGCTGCGAGGTGCAGGTGGCCTACGCGATCGGCGTCGCCGAGCCGGTGGGCCTGTACGTGGAGACCTTCGGCACCGGGCACGTGCCCTCGCACCAGATCGCCGCCGCCGTGCGGAAGGTCTTCGACCTGCGCCCGGCCGCCCTGATCGACGCCCTCGACCTGCTCCGTCCGATCTACGCCCTGACCTCCGTGCACGGCCACTTCGGCCGCGAGCTGCCGGAGTTCACCTGGGAGCGCACGGACCGCGCCGAGGAGCTGGGGCGCGCGCTGTGAGCGCCCCCGACGCCTCCCGGATCCCCCGCTCGTCCCTGGACCCCGAGCTCGCCGCGCGCCTCAAACGCGACGTGGACGGGCTGATCACCGCGGTGGTGCAGGACGCCACCGATCACCGCGTGCTGATGGTCGGCTGGATGGACGACGAGGCGCTGCATCGCACGCTCACCACGGGCCGGGCCACCTACTGGTCCCGCTCGCGCGGCGAGTACTGGCGCAAGGGCGACACCAGCGGCCACGTCCAGTGGGTCCGCTCGGTCGCGCTCGACTGCGACGCCGACACCCTCCTGGTGCGGGTCGACCAGGTCGGCGCGGCCTGCCACCGCGGCACCGACACCTGCTTCGACGACGGCGACCTGCGTGCCGTCGTCCTCGACCCCACGGAGCGCACCGCATGAACCAGCACCTCCCCGCCGATGCCGACGCCGAGGCCGCAGGCCGGACCCGCCCCGAGGCCTACCCCGAGCGGGTCGGGGGCCGCGAGGGCGACGCGCTCGGCGTGATCACCCCGGACCGCGAGACCTTCCGCGAGCTCGCCGCGCGCCAGCGCGTGGTCCCCGTGAGCATGCGCCTGCTCGCCGACGAGGACACCCCCGTCTCCCTCTACCGCCGTCTCACCGCGGACGGCGAGACCCGGGGCACCTTCCTGCTGGAGTCCGCCGGCGAGGGCGAGGCCTCGCGCTTCTCGATCATCGGCACCCGCGCCCGGGCGGTGCTCACCGAGCGAGACGGCGAGGCGCACTGGCGCGGCGACGTGCCTGCGGGCGTGCCCGTCTCCGGCAGCCCCGTCGAGGCGCTGCGTGAGGTCACCAGCGCCTTCCGCGCCGCCCGCCAGGGGCACCTGCCGCCCTTCTCGGGCGGCCTGGTGGGCTTCGTCGCCTATGACGCCGTGCGCCACTGGGAGAAGCTCGAGAACTCCCCGCCCGACGAGATCGGCCTGCCGGACCTCTCGATGCTGCTCGCGCAGGACGTCGTGGTCCACGACGCTCATGACTCGACCGTCGTGCTGATCGCCAACGCCCTGAACCTCAACGCCACCGAGGACGGCGTGGACGCCGCCTACGACGACGCCCTGACCCGCCTCGAGGAGATGCGCGAGCGCCTGCGCACCCCGGTCAGCACCGGCCCGATCGTCTACGACACCCCGCGCGATCTCGAGCCCAAGGCCCGCACCTCGCAGCTCGAGTACGAGCGCGCCGTGAACTCGGCCGTGCAGGACATCATCGACGGGGAGATCTTCCAGGTCGTCCCCTCCCAGCGGTTCTCCCTGCCGATCGCCGCGGACCCGCTGGACGTCTACCGGGTGCTGCGGCGGATGAACCCGAGCCCCTACATGTACCTGCTGCGCACGGTGGACGCCGACGGCGAGCCGATCGACGTGGTCGGTGCGAGCCCCGAGTCGCTGGTGACCGTGCGCGGCACCACCGCGACCACCCACCCCATCGCCGGTTCGCGCCCCCGCGGCGCGACCCCGGAGGAGGACGAGCGGCTGGGCGCCGAGCTGCTGGCCGACCCCAAGGAGCGCTCCGAGCACCTGATGCTGGTGGACCTGGCCCGCAACGACCTGCAGAAGTTCTGCGCCCCGGGCACCGTGGTGGTGCGCGACTTCATGCACATCCAGCGGTTCTCCCACATCCAGCACATCGTCTCCACCGTCACCGGTCATCTGCGCGAGGGCGCTCTGGCCTACGACGCTCTGCGGGCCACCTTCCCGGCCGGGACGCTCTCGGGCGCGCCGAAGCCGTCGGCGATGGCGATCATCGACCGGCTCGAGCCGGTGCGACGCGGGATCTACGGCGGCACCGTCGGCTACATCGACTTCGCCGGAGACATGGACATGGCCATCGCGATCCGCACCGCCGTGATCAAGAACGGCACCGCCCACGTCCAGGCGGGCGGGGGAGTGGTCGCCGATTCGGACGCGACCATGGAGCACCGCGAGACCCAGTCCAAGGCCGCGGCCGCCCTGCGCGCCGCCGCCGCCGCGGACACGCTGCGCCCGGCATGAGCCAGGAGAGCCCCGCCCCGCGCAGCCCCCGGCCCAGCCGCCGGGCAACGGTGCTCGCCGGCACCGCGGCCGCCGCGCTGCTGGCCGGCTCCACGCGCACCGTCTGGGTCGAGGCCCTCGCCCCGGATCTCGCCGGCACCGCGCAGCAGGTGACGGTCACCGGCTCCGACGCGGCACCGGCTGTGCTCGCCCTGTCGATGGTCGCGATCGCGGCCTCCCTCGCCACCGGGTTGTCCTCCCGCTGGCTGCGCTTCCTGACCGGCCCGGTGCTGCTGGCCACCGGAGCGGGCTCGGCGATCGCCGCCCTCGGCGTGGTGCAGGCCCCGGAGCAGGCCGCCCGCTCCGCCGTCGCCTCCGCCACCGGGGTGCTCGGCGGGGATGTGCTCACCGAGACCACGGCCTGGCCGCTGATCACCCTGGCCCCGGCCGTGGCCGTCGCGGTGCTCGGGATCGTCGTGCTGGTTGTGGGCGGGCGCTGGCCCGTCGGCACCCGCTACCGCAGCGCCGCCGTCGCCGCGACCGCGGATCCCGGCCAGGATCCCGCCGCCGCGTGGGACGCCCTCACCCGGGGCGAGGACCCGAGCCTGCTCGAGACGGAGACAGACGGCGAGCCCGAGCCCTACGCCGGGGCCGACGCGTCGGAGGACGGGGATCCGCGCACCCCGCGGTGAGGCTCCTCACCCACCGCCCGCATCGCCCGGAGGCACGCCGCGGACCCGCGCCCTCCCTGCGGTGATGGCGTGGCACAATGGCCTCGACAGGGACCCTGACTGGAGAAGGATCATGCCGAAGACCTACGCTGTGCCGCCGCCCCCTCATCACAACGAGGGCAAGACCATCGCGGCCTGGGCCATGAACCTCGGCATCGTCGCGGGCTCGATCCCGATCGCCGCCGGCCTGATCCTGCCGGACATGAACATCCTGCTGTGGATCGGCGCGGGCATCATCGCCGTCTCGATCGTGCTCGGCATCGTGCTGTCCCTCGCCGGCCTCGGCCAGCCCAAGGGCTACGGCATGGCCGCCGCCGCATCCACCGCCAACGGCAGCGCGGATCAGAACGCACGCTCCGAGCGTCCCGCCGGGGCCGACGCCCGGTGACGACGGCGGTGCGGGAGCGGCATGGCGACGCCGTGACGGGCGCTCCCGCCCGCAGCCCGCGCCGGGCTCTGCTGCCGCTCGCCATCGGTGTCTCCGGCCTCGCCGTCGCCGTCGGGGTGCAGCTGGTCTTTGACCCGTTCACCACCCACATCCCGCTGTGCGCGCTGAACCACTTCACCGGCATCGAATGCCCCGGCTGCGGAGCGATCCGCGCCGTGCACGCGCTGCTGGCGGGTGATCCGCTGCTGGCGCTGCGCAGCAACGCACTGGTCACCCTCGCGATCCCCCTGGTCGCGGTGGGACTGCTCACCTGGGCGGTGCGTCGGGCGCGAGGCCTGACCACGAACCTGATGCCGTCGCGCACCGTGCTGCTGGTGCTGGTAGGCATCGCGGTGCTGTACATGCTGCTGCGGAACCTGCCGATGTTCTGGTTCCTCGCCCCGATCTCCTACGTCGGCGGCTGAGCGGCACCCACGAACCCAGCGAAGGCGTCGGGAATTCCCGCCGCACTCGCCCCCACCTGCTGCAGGAGGCCTGCGTGACCACCACCGGAACCGTCCTCGACGAGATCATCGTCGGCGTGCGCGAGGATCTCGCGCCGCGCCGCGCCGCGGTGCCCGATGCCGAGATCGAGCGTCTGGCCCGCGCCGCCGCCCCTGCCCTGGACGCCCGTGCGAGCCTCGTCGGCGAGGGCACCACGATGGGCCTGATCGCCGAGGTCAAGCGCTCCAGCCCCTCCAAGGGCGCGCTCGCGGAGATCCCCGAGCCCGCCGAGCTGGCCGCGACCTACGCCTCGGCCGGCGCTTCCGCGATCAGCGTGCTCACCGAGCAGCGCCGCTTCCGAGGCACCCTCGCCGACCTCGACGCCGTGCGCGCACGGGTGGACGTCCCCGTGCTCCGCAAGGACTTCGTGGTCGAGCCCTACCAGGTGCTCGAGGCCCGCGCCCACGGCGCCGACCTGGTGCTGCTGATCGTCGCCGCCCTCGACGATGCCCAGCTGCGCGACCTGTACGACCTCACCGCCGAGCTCGGGATGCAGGCGCTGGTGGAGACCCACACCGAGCACGAGCTCGAGCGGGCCCTGGCCCTCGAGGCGGACATCATCGGTGTCAACGCCCGCAACCTCAAGGACCTCACCGTCGACCTGGACCGCGCCGCGGACCTGCTGGGCATGATCCCCGCCGGGCCGCTCGCGATCGGTGAGTCCGCCGTGGCCTCCCGGGCCGACGTCGAGCGCTACGCCTCCGCCGGCGCCGACGCCGTGCTGGTGGGGGAGGCGCTGGTGACTTCCGGCGACCCCGCCGCCGAAGCCTCCTCGTACCGCCGCGTCACCCGTCGTGGCCGCCCCGTCTCGGAAGGAGCTCAGGCATGAGCAGCCCCGACCGCATCGTCCCGGACCTCACCCGGCCCAGCACTGCGCTGCGCTCCGAGGAGGGGCCCTACTTCGGCGACTTCGGCGGCCGCTTCCTGCCCGAGGCGCTCGTCCCGGCGCTCGACGAGCTCACCGAGATGTACGAGAAGGCCATCGTGGACCCCGAGTTCACGCAGGAGCTGCGCCATCTCGCCGCCGAGTACACCGGCCGTCCCTCGCTGCTGTCGGAGGCGCCGAGGTTCTCCGCGCTCGCGGGCGGCGCCCGCATCCTGCTCAAGCGCGAGGACCTCAACCACACCGGCAGCCACAAGATCAACAACGTGCTCGGCCAGGCCCTGCTGACCAAGCGCATGGGCAAGACCCGCGTGATCGCGGAGACCGGCGCCGGTCAGCACGGCGTCGCCACCGCCACCGCGGCCGCCCTGTTCGGGCTGGACTGCACGATCTACATGGGCGCGGAGGACACCGAGCGCCAGGCCCTCAACGTCGCCCGCATGCGCCTGCTGGGCGCGGACGTGATCGCCGTCGAGCAGGGTTCGCGCACCCTCAAGGACGCCATCAACGAGGCCTTCCGCGACTGGGTCGCGAACGTCGAGACCACGCATTACCTGCTGGGCACCGTCGCCGGCCCCCACCCCTTCCCGGCCATGGTGCGCGACTTCCATCGCATCATCGGCGAGGAGGCACGGGCCCAGACCCTCGAGCGCGTGGGCCGACTGCCCGACGCGGTGGTCGCCTGCGTCGGCGGCGGCTCGAACGCGATGGGCATCTTCCATGCCTTCCTCGACGACACCGACCCGCTGGTGCGCCTGGTCGGCTGCGAGGCGGGCGGCGACGGCGTGTCCACGGGACGCCACTCCGCGACCATCACCGGCGGCACCCCCGGCGTGCTCCACGGGGCACGCAGCTTCGTGATGCAGGACGAGGACGGCCAGACCATCCCCTCCCACTCGGTCTCCGCCGGGCTCGACTACCCCAGCGTGGGCCCCGAGCACGCCTGGCTCGCCGACATCGGCCGCGCCGAGTACCGCGCGATCGACGACGGCCCGGCCATGGAGGCCTTCGCCCTGCTGTCGATGACCGAGGGCATCATGCCCGCGATCGAGTCCTCCCACGCCCTCGCCGGCGCCCTCGAGCTGGGCCGCGAGCTGGGCAGGGACGCGGTCATCCTGGTGAGCCTCTCGGGCCGCGGGGACAAGGACGTCGACACGGCCTCGCGCTGGTTCGGCCTGGTGGGGGACGAGCCCGCCCGCACCGACCTGGACGCCCTGCGCGCCGCCGCCCGCGCGGCCACCCCCGAGCTGCCGGAGGAGACCCGATGACGACCGCTGACACCCACAGGCTCCGCGCCGACGACGTCCTGGACCGCGCCCGGTCCGAGAACCGGGCCGCGCTGATCGGCTACCTGCCCGTCGGGTACCCGGATCTCGAGCGCTCGATCGAGGCCGCACGGATCCTCATCGACCACGGCGCCGACATGATCGAGCTGGGCCTGCCGTACTCGGACCCCGTGATGGACGGTGCCGTGATCCAGCAGGCCGCCTCGGCCGCCCTCGAGGGCGGCACCCGCACCCGCCACGTGCTGCAGGCGGTCGAGGCCCTCTCCGGCCGCGGCGCCGCGATCCTGGTGATGAGCTACTGGAACCCGATCCTGGCCTATGGCACCGACCGCTTCGCCCGCGATCTGGCCGCTGCCGGCGGCGCCGGCGTGATCACCCCCGACCTCATCCCCGACGAGGGCGCGGACTGGGTCGCCGCGAGCGAGGAGCACGAGGTGGACCGCATCTTCCTGGTCGCCCCCAGCTCCCCGCGCGACCGTCTCGAGCATGTGGTCTCGCACACACGGGGCTTCGTGTACGCCGCCAGCACCATGGGCGTCACCGGCACCCGGGCGAGCGTCTCCGCCGCCACGGAGGGCCTGGTAGAGCGCACCCGCGCGGCCGGCGCGAAGAACGTCTGCGTGGGACTTGGCGTCTCGAACGGTGAACAGGCCTCGCAGGTGGGCGCGTACGCTGATGGAGTGATCGTCGGCTCCGCCTTCGTGCGAGCCCTGCTCGAGAACCAGGGTGACGACCAGGCCGCCCGGACCGCTCTGGCGGCCGTGGCCGATGATCTGCGCGCCGGCGTCGAGCGTGCCCGCGCCTGAGCGCATGAGACCGGAGGAGGAGAGGCTGCGATGATCCCCAGCTCACCCATCTCCGCGATCTCCCTGGGCCCGCTGACGATCCACTTCTACGCCCTGTGCATCCTCTCGGGGATCGCCGTGGCGATGTGGTGGGCCACCCAGCGCTGGCAGAAGCGCGGCGGCGACGGCGACACCCTGTTCGACATCGTCTTCGTGGCCGTGGTCGCGGGCATCATCGGCTCCCGCATCTGGCACGTGCTCACCTCCCCGGAGCCCTTCTTCGGCCCGGACGGCGACCCGATCGCGGTGCTCTACATCTGGCAGGGCGGCCTGGCGATCTACGGCGGCGTCGCCGGGGGCGCGCTCGCGGTGTGGATCATGGCCCGGGTCAAGGGCGTCTCCTTCACCGCTCTCGCGGACACGATCGCCCCCACTCTGCTGATCGCCCAGGTGCTGGGACGCTTCGGCAACTGGTTCAACCAGGAGCTGTACGGACCGCCCCTGGACGCCTGGTGGGCCTGGGACGTCACCTGCGTGACCAACGGGATGACCATCGGCGGCTGCGAGCCGGGCACCTACCACCCCACCTTCCTGTACGAGCAGCTGTGGAACCTTGCCGGCCTCGCCGTGCTGCTCCTGCTCAGCCGTCGCTTCCAGTGGGCGGGAGGCCGCGTCTTCTGGGCCTATGTGGCGATCTACTCGACCGGCCGCGCCTGGATCGATGCGATCCGCAGCGAGCCCGTGCTGATGATCGGCGAGTTGCGGATCCACACCCTGGTCGCCCTGGTCATGGCGCTCGTGGGCGTGGTGGCCTTCGTGCTGCTGACCCTGCGCCGGACGCGGCGCGGGGGAGAGGTCGTCGCCGCGGACGGCTCCTTCGAGCTGCCCGCGCAGACCGCGGGCAACGGCCCGGACGAGAACGAGATCGAGAAGTCGGGCACGCCTCCCTCCGCCGAGCGGGACTCCTCGCCCGGCACCCAGGGACCCCGCACACCCTGAGCGACGCAGATCGCCAGGACGGGCGGCGAGCTCCCGATGCTGGGAGCTCGTCATGGATGACGAGCACGTCATCGATCGCCCGTTCGAAGGGTTCTTCGCGTCATGCTCCCTCTGCACTCCCGTTTCTCCGCCCTCCCCACCGCGCAGGGCCTCTACCACCCAGGCACTGAGGTCGACTCCTGCGGCGTGGCGATGATCGCCACGCTCCGCGGCCGCCCCGGGCACGACATCATCGAGCACGCCCTGACCGCGCTGCGCAACCTCGAGCACCGCGGTGCTGTGGGCGCCGAGGAGGAGACCGGCGACGGCACCGGTCTCATGCTCCAGCTGCCGGACCAGTTCCTGCGCGAGGTCAGCGGCATCGACCTGCCGCCGCAGGGCGCCTACGCCGCCGGCATCGCCTTCGTGCCCCGCGACCCTGCCGGGCGGTGCAGCGTGCTGGACGCCGTGGCGTCGATCGCCGAGCAGGAGGGCCTGGTGCTGCTGGGCACCCGGGACGTCCCGGTGACCGACGGTCTGGTGGGCCCCTCCGCCGAGGCGGTGCGGCCCGACTTCGTGCACGTGTTCGTCGCCGACGCCGCCGGGCGGCGCACCGGGATCGAGCTCGAACGCGCCGCCTTCGCGCTGCGGCGCCGCGTCGAGCACACCACCACCGGCTACTTCCCCTCACTGTCCACCCGCGTGATGGTCTACAAGGGGATGCTCACCCCCGCCCAGCTCGACGAGTTCTACCTCGACCTGCGCGATCCGCGACTCGCCTCGGAACTGGCGATCGTCCACTCGCGCTTCTCGACCAACACCTTCCCGGCCTGGCCGCTCGCGCACCCCTTCCGCACCATCGCCCACAACGGCGAGATCAACACCGTCATCGGCAACCGCAACCGCCTGCTCGCCGCTGAGGGCGTGATGGCCACCGACGCCTTCGGTGAGGACTTCGCACGCCTGCTGCCGGTGACCACCCCCGGAGGCTCCGACTCGGCCGGCCTGGACGAGGCGCTCGAGCTGCTCCACCTCAGCGGACGCTCCCTGCCCCACGCGCTGATGATGCTGATCCCCGAGCCGTGGGAGAACGACCCCACCATGGATCCGCAGCTGCGCGCCTTCTACGAGTTCCACGCCGCGCTGCAGGAGCCGTGGGACGGCCCGGCCGCCGTCGTGTTCACCGACGGCACCCAGGTGGGTGCGCGCCTGGACCGCAACGGCCTGCGCCCCCTGCGCTACTGGGTCACCGACGACGACCTCGTGATCCTCGGCTCCGAGACGGGGCTGACCGACGTGCCGCGCAGCCGCATCGCCCGCACCGGGCGGGTCGCACCGGGGGAGGTGTTCCTGGTGGACCTCGAGGCCGGCCGGATCGTCCCCAGCGACGAGCTGAAGGCCCAGATCGCCGCAGAGCACCCCTACGCCACCTGGGTGCGCGAGCAGAAGATCGCGCTGAGCGATCTGCCCTCCCGCGAGCACATCACCCACTCCCGCTCCTCGGTGGTGCGCCGCCAGCAGACCTTCGGCTATACCGAGGAGGAGCTGCGGGTGCTGCTCGCGCCCATGGCCGCCAAGGGGGCGGAACCGCTCGGCGCGATGGGCACCGACACCCCGATCGCGGTGCTCTCCGAACGGCCCCGGCTGCTGTTCGACTACTTCACGCAGATGTTCGCGCAGGTCACGAACCCGCCCTTGGATTCCCTGCGCGAGGAGATCGTCACCTCGCTGGGCGTCACCCTCGGGCAGTCCCGCAACCTGCTGGAGGCCACACCCCAGCACGCCCGCCAGCTCTCGCTGGACTTCCCGATCCTGGACAACGACGAGCTCGCGAAGATCGTCGCGATCGACGCGCACCCCGCCTCCGCCGACTTCCACACCGTGCGCCTGCGCGGTCTGTACCCCGTGGCCGGCGGCACCGCCGCCCTCGAGCAGCGCCTGCAGGAGATCTGCCAGGAGGCGGTCACGGCGATCGACGAGGGCGCGACCTTCCTCGTGCTCTCGGACCGTGACGCGAACCAGGTGCTCGCCCCCATCCCCTCCCTGCTGCTGACCAGCGCCGTCCAGCACCACCTGGTGCGCACCGGACGCCGCACCTCGGCGGCCCTGCTGGTCGAGGCCGGGGACGTGCGCGAGGTGCACCACGCGGCGCTGCTCATCGGCTACGGCGCGAGCGCGATCAACCCCTACCTCGCGATGGAGAGCGTCGAGGACCTCGTCCACCGCGGAGTGCTCAGCGACATCACTCCCGACCAGGCCGTCGCGAACCTCAACCGTGCGCTCGGCAAGGGCGTGCTGAAGATCATGTCGAAGATGGGCATCGCGACCGTCGCCTCCTACCGCGGCGCGCAGATCTTCGAGGCGGTGGGCCTCTCGCAGGAGCTCGTGGACACCTGGTTCCCGGGCACCATCAGCCGCCTGGGCGGGATCACCCTCGAGGTGATCGCCGCCGAGAACGCCGCCCGCCACGCCCTGGCCTACCCGGTGGACGGGGAGCGGCCCGCCCACCGCAGCCTGCCCGTCGGCGGCGAGTACCAGTGGCGCCGCGAGGGCGAGCCGCACCTGTTCACCCCGGAGGCGGTGTTCCGCCTCCAGCACTCCACCCGCACCCGCCAGTACGAGGAGTTTCGCCGCTACACCGATGACGTCGATCAGCAGCACGAGCGGCTGATGACGCTGCGCGGGCTGCTGCGCCTGCGCACCGGCACGCTCCCGCCGGTGCCGCTCGAGGAGGTCGAGCCGGTCTCGGAGATCACCCGCCGCTTCATGACCGGAGCGATGAGCTACGGGTCGATCTCGCAGGAGGCCCACGAGACCCTCGCGATCGCCATGAACCGGCTGGGCGGTATGTCCAACAGCGGCGAGGGCGGGGAGGATCCGGAGCGTCTGCGCGACCCCGAACGGCGCAGCGCCATCAAGCAGATCGCCTCGGGCCGCTTCGGCGTGACCAGCGAGTACCTCACCTTCGCGCGCGATATCCAGATCAAGATCGCCCAGGGCGCCAAGCCCGGCGAGGGCGGTCAGCTGCCGCCCCAGAAGGTGTATCCGTGGATCGCCCGCACCCGGCACTCCACCCCCGGCATCGGCCTGATCTCCCCGCCCCCGCACCACGACATCTACTCGATCGAGGATCTCGCCCAGCTGATCCACGACGCGAAGTCCGCGAATCCGGCCGCGCGCGTGCACGTCAAGCTCGTCTCCCGTTTCGGGGTGGGCACCGTCGCCTCGGGCGTGTCCAAGGCGCATGCGGACGTGGTGCTGATCTCGGGCCACGACGGCGGCACCGGTGCGAGCCCCCTGAACTCGCTCAAGCACGCCGGCACCCCGTGGGAGCTGGGATTGGCCGAGACCCAGCAGACCCTGCTGCTGAACGGCCTGCGCGACCGGATCACGGTGCAGGTGGACGGCCAGATGAAGACCGGACGCGATGTGATCATCGCGGCGCTGCTGGGCGCGGAGGAGTACGGCTTCGCCTCCGCCCCGCTGGTGGTCTCCGGCTGCGTGATGATGCGGGTGTGCCACCTGGACACCTGCCCGGTGGGGGTCGCGACCCAGAACCCCGAGCTGCGCGAGCGCTTCACCGGGAAGGCCGAGCACGTGGTCACCTTCTTCCGCTTCGTGGCCGAGCAGGTGCGCGAGCATCTCGCGGCGCTAGGCCTGCGCTCTCTGGACGAGGCGATCGGACGCAGCGACCTGCTGGATCTCGCGGATGACGAACGCTCCCGCAGCGCCCTCGGCACCGCCAAGCGCGAGGGCCTGGACCTCTCGGCGATCCTCGCCCCCACGGCGCGCCACGAGGGGGACTTCCCCCGCCGCCGGCGCGGCCAGGACCATCAGCTCGACCGCGCCCCGGACCATCCCTGGATCGCCGCCGCGCACGAGGTGCTCGACGGGCACGAGGAGCACGTGCGGATCCGCGGCACGGTGCGCAACGTCGACCGCAGCGCCGGCACCCTGCTCGGTCACGAGGTCACCCGCCGCAGCGGCGGGGACGGCCTCCCCGACGACGCGATCGTCGTGGACCTCGAGGGCACCGGCGGGCAGTCCTTCGGCGCCTTCCTCCCGCGCGGGATCAGCCTGCACCTGCGCGGCGATGCGAACGACTACATCGGCAAGGGGCTGTGCGGCGGCGTGATCGCCGTGGGCCACGGCACCGGCACGGGCCCCTCCCTCACCTCCGCTCCGATCGGCGGGAACACCTGCGCCTACGGCGCCACCTCCGGGCGCCTGCTGCTCGCGGGCGCCGCGGGGGAGCGCTTCGGGGTGCGCAACTCCGGGGCGACGCTCGTGGTCGAGGGCATCGGCGATCACGGCGCGGAGTACATGACCGGCGGCGCGATGCTGGTGCTCGGGCCGACGGGCCGGAACCTGGGCGCGGGCATGAGCGGCGGCACGCTGTTCGTGCTGGACCTCGAGCGCTCCCACCTGAACCCGGCCGATGCGGCCGGCTTCGAGATCACCCCGGTGCGCGAGGAGCATTGCGGGTTCGTGCTCGAGACGCTCCGCGATCACGTCGCCCGTACGGGCTCGGATCGTGCGGCGGCCCTGCTGGCCGACGAATCGGAGCTGTTCGAGCGGCTCAGCGCGATCGCCCCGCGTGCCTTCCTCACCATCACCGCCCTGCGCGAGGCCGCGGCCGCCCGCGGCGAGGACCCCGATGCCAACGCTGTCTGGAACGAGATCATGGAGGCCACCCATGGCTGATCCCCGAGGATTCCTGCGCCACCGCGACCGGGAGCTGCCGGCGCGCCGTCCGGTGCCCCTGCGATTGATGGACTGGCGCGAGGTGTACGAGGCCCGGGAGAAGGGCGAGCTGGGCGTGGTCTCCCGGCAGGCGGGACGCTGCATGGACTGCGGCATCCCTTTCTGCCACCAGGGATGCCCGCTGGGCAACCTGATCCCGGAGTGGAACGAGCTCGTCTACCGCGAGGACTGGCGCGAGGCGAGCGAGCGGCTCCACGCGACCAACAACTTCCCCGAGTTCACCGGCAGGGCCTGCCCCGCGCCGTGCGAGTCCAGCTGCGTGCTGGGCATCAACCAGCCTCCGGTGACCATCAAGAACATCGAGGTCTCCATCATCGACCGCGCCTACGAGGAGGGCTGGGTGCGGCCGGTCGAGCCCGCCCGGCACACCGGACGCTCGGTCGCGGTGGTGGGCTCGGGCCCGGCCGGGCTCGCGGCCGCCCAGCAGCTCACCCGGGCGGGGCACTCGGTGGTGGTGCTCGAGAAGGACGACCGCCCCGGCGGGCTGCTGCGCTACGGCATCCCCGAGTTCAAGCTCGAGAAGCGCCACCTCGAGCGGCGACTGGCGCAGATGCGCGCCGAGGGCACCCGCTTCCGCACCGGCATCGAGGTGGGCGGCAGCGGTCCCGACGCCCTGGACGTCGAGCAGCTGCGCAGCCGGTTCGACGCGGTGGTCCTGGCCACCGGCGCCGGCATCCCGCGCGAGCTCGAGGTGCCCGGTCGCGAGGCCGTCGGCATCCACCCCGCGATGGACTACCTCACCCAGGCGAACCGCCATGTGGAGGGGGACTGGATCAGCGATCCGATCACCGCCGAGGGCAAGGACGTGGTGATCATCGGCGGCGGGGACACCGGCGCCGACTGCCTGGGCACCGCCCTGCGCCAGGGGGCTCGCTCCGTGCGCACCCTCGCGATCGGCACCCGCCCGCCCGAGGAGCGCGATGAGTCCCAGCCCTGGCCCACCCATCCGGTGCTCTTCGAGGTCTCCTCGGCCCACGAGGAGGGCGGTGAGCGCTCCTACCTCGCCTCCACCACCGGTTTCGAGGTCGACGACTCCGGGGCCGTCAGCGGCCTGCGGATCGCCCGCACCTCCTATCAGGACGGCCGGCGCATCCCCACCCCGGGGACGGAGAGCGTGCTGCCCGCGACCCTCGTGCTGATCGCGATGGGATTCGTGGGGGCGGGAGGCCGGGCTCTGCACGAGGCGCTCGGTGTGGAGCACACCGCGCGCGGCACCGTGGTGCACGATGCCACCTGGCGCACGAGCGTCGACGGGGTCTTCACCGCAGGCGACTGCGCCCGGGGCCAGAGCCTGATCGTGTGGGCGATCGCGGAGGGCAGGGCCTGCGCGGCCGCCGTCGACGAGCACCTGATGGGACGCACATCGCTCCCGTACTCCGTACGGCCGGGCGAGAACCCCGTCACAGTATGAAAGACTAGGGTCAGAACACGCGATGCTGCGACCCTCCGGTGGCGCCCGCGCGCGCGATCGCATGGACGGGTCGCGGCCCTCACAAGAACTACAGATGGGTTGACATGCGGAAAGCGAAGATCGTCTGCACACTCGGGCCGGCGACCAACACCTACGAGCAGATCCGGACTCTGATCGAGGCCGGGATGAACGTCGCCCGAATGAACTTCAGCCACGGCACCCACGACGATCACGCGCAGGTGTACGCGAACATCCGCCGCGCCGCCGAGGATCTCGGCCGCAACGTCGCCGTCCTGGTCGACCTGCAGGGTCCCAAGATCCGCCTCGGCAAGTTCTCCGACGGCCCGCACCAGCTCGAGGTGGGCGAGACCCTCACCATCACCACCGAGGACATCGAGGGCACCCGTGAGCGGGTCTCCACCACGTTCAAGGGCCTGCCCGGCGACTGCCGCCCCGGCGACGTGCTGCTGATCGACGACGGGAAGGTCTCCGTCCGCGTCACCGAGGTCACCGAGACCGACGTCGTCACCGTGGTCGAGGTCCCCGGGCCGGTCTCGAACAACAAGGGCATCAACCTCCCGGGCGTCGCCGTCTCGGTCCCCGCGATGAGCGAGAAAGACATCGACGATCTCCGCTTCGGACTGCGCCTCGGCGCGGACCTGGTGGCGCTGTCCTTCGTGCGCGATGCGCACGACATGGACGACGTGCTGCGCATCATGCAGGAGGAGGACCGCCGCGTCCCGGTGATCGCCAAGATCGAGAAGCCGCAGGCCGTGCGCGCTCTGCGCTCGATCGTCGGTGCCTTCGACGGGATCATGGTCGCCCGCGGCGACCTGGGCGTCGAGCTGCCGCTCGAGCAGGTGCCGCTGGTCCAGAAGCGTGCGATCGAGCTCGCCCGCCGCAACGCCAAGCCGGTCATCGTCGCCACCCAGGTGCTCGAGTCGATGATCGAGAGCCCGCGCCCCACCCGCGCCGAGGCCTCGGACTGCGCCAACGCGATCCTCGACGGCGCCGATGCGGTCATGCTCTCGGGCGAGACCAGCGTGGGCAAGTACCCCTTCGAGGCGGTGCGCACCATGGCCCGCATCGTGACCAACACGGAGGAGAACGGCGCGGATCGCATCCTGCCGCTGGGCACCATCCCGCACACCCGCGGCGGTGCGATCACCCGTGCGGCCGCCGAGATCGGCGACCAGCTCTCGGCGCAGTACCTGGTGACCTTCACCGAGTCCGGTGACACCGCGCGCCGTCTGTCCCGCCTGCGCCCCACCATCCCTCTGCTGGCCATGACCCCCTACCCGGAGGTCGCCCGCCAGCTGTCGCTCACCTGGGGCGTCGAGGCGCACCTGGTGCCGATGCAGAAGGACTCCGACGCGATGATCGCCGAGGTGGACGAGCTGCTGCGCGAGCAGAAGGGTCTGCAGAAGAACGACCTGGTGGTCGTCGCGGCCGGTTCGCCCCCCGGCGTCCACGGCTCGACCAACACCCTGCGCGTGCACCGCATCGGCGATCTCGACGGCACCGAGTCCGCCCGCATCGAGGCGGATCGCATCGCCGCCGGTCCGCAGAGCTGAGCGAGCACGGCACCTGGTTGGGAGATGAGCCACCTTCGGGAGGGTTGATCCTCCGACTGTGACGAGAACGGCGCCCGCGGCCCTCTGGCCGTCGGGCGCCGTTCTCGTCGAGGGCCTCTCGCAGGCGGAGGCGCCTGAACTGCGGTGCCGGGTGCGGGACTCGAACCCGCACGCCCTCACGGACAGCGCATTTTGAGTGCGCCGCGTCTACCATTCCGCCAACCCGGCTGGCCCCCGCAGGCGAGGGCTGGATTAGGATACCGCTGATGACCACCGGCCTTGACCGCGCGGGTGCTGTGCACCGGCGGCCAGGCCCACTTCGAGACACAGGGCGACATGACTGACGACACGACTGCACTTCCCGACGACGCCCAGGACGAGACCCTCGTCGAGGCCGGCACCCGCCGCCGCACGGCCGTGGTGGCCGAGGACGAGAGCCTCATCCGCATGGACATCGTCGAGACCCTCACCGAGGCCGGCTACGAGGTGGTCGCGGCGGTGGGCGACGGCGAGAGCGCCGTCGCGAAGGCCCGTGAGCTGCGCCCGGACATCGTGGTGATGGACGTGAAGATGCCGCAGGTTGACGGTGTGACCGCCGCGGAGCGGATCGGGGAGGACAACCTCGCCCCCGTGGTCATGCTCACCGCGTTCTCGCAGGCGGAGCTCGTCGAGCGCGCCCGCGACGCCGGTGCGATGGCCTATGTGGTCAAGCCCTTCACCCCGGCGGACCTGCTGCCCGCGATCGAGATCGCCATCTCCCGCTACCAGCAGATCACCCAGCTCGAGTCCGAGATCGCGGATCTGGGCGAGCGGTTCGAGACCCGCAAGCGCGTGGACCGCGCCAAGGGCCTGCTGCAGACCAACATGGGCCTGTCCGAGCCGGAGGCGTTCCGCTGGATCCAGAAGACCTCGATGGATCGCCGCCTGACGATGCGGGAGGTCGCGGACGCCGTGATCGATCAGCTCGGCGGCCAGGGCAAGGACTGACCCCACCCGGCGGGGTGCGCGGGGGCGAGAGGGGAACGACGGCAGCATGGCGATCTCACGACGCTCCCTGGTGCGCGGGCTCGGCGCGGGCATGCTCGGAGCCGGTGCCAGCGTCGGCGCGCTGAGCGCCTGCGGTGAGGGCGGCCTGCGCCGCGGCCGCCCCCGCGCGACCACCACCGCCCCCACGGCAGAGGCGCTCTCCGAGCCCGATAACCCGCTGGTGATCGGCCAGATCGGTGCGGAATACGGCCGTATGGCCGCCTTCGAGAACGCGATCGCGACCGCCCTCGACTGTGCCCGCCTGGACGTCAACGCGCGCTGGGACGGGCTGTTCGGCCACGAGATCGAGCTGCTGGAGCGGCACGTGATGGCCGAGCCGGGCGAGGACCTCTCCGAGGCCATCCGGTCCATGGCCGAGGCCGGTGCCACCTGCGTGATCACCTCGATCGACGAGGAGTCGCTGATCGCGGCGATGCCTGCCCTTGTCGAGGCCGGCATGGCGGTGATCGACGTGTTCACCTCCGCCGCCGATGTGCGCGGCCCCGAGGTGCAGACCGCGAACCTGCTGGTGCGGCTCAGCCCGGATGATGCCACCATCGCGGCGCAGTACGCCGAGATCGCGCTCGGCAGCAGCTCGGACAAGGCGGGCCCCCCGGGCTCGGTCGCCTACCTCTCGGAGGACACCCTCCAGGGCAGGAGCCTGCTGCACGAGCTCGAGCTGGTGCTCAACCCGGCCCGGGGCAGCATCGTCTCCCAGCAGTTCTACCCGGTCGGCGACTTCGGCGACGTCGGCGCCCGGGTCACGACGGTGCTGGAGGATCCGCCCGCCCTGCTCGTGTTCAACGGCGGCCCGGAAGCGGCCCCGTTCCTCTCGGCGCTCTACGAGGCCACCCTCGACGAGGGCCAGCGTCCGAAGATCGACTTCCCCAAGCGGCTCTCCCCGGCGGCCACCGTCGACTACTCGCTCGACCCCTCGGCGAAGGACCTGGCCCCGGGCTGTCTGGACTCCGCCACGGGCTATCAGCCCGGTGATGCGCTGACCATGCACCACGAGAACATGATGCTCAACCGCGACCGGGAGTTCCTGCGCACCGGGTACGCTTACTCCCAGCAGGCCTACGACGCGCTGACGATGGCCTGCCTGGCCGCGCAGCATGCGCTGTCGGTCGAGGGGACGGCGCTGGCGGCGGCGCTGCCGGCGATCCTCACCGGCACCACCGACTGCACCGACTACGAGTCGTGCCGCCGGGCGATGCGCACCGGGCTCGAGGCGCAGGAGCGGGTCACCGTCTCCTACGAGGGCCGCATGGGCGCGCTCGAGCTGGGCCCGCGCTCCGACGCCCGCATCGGGCAGCTGCGCGAGTACACCTGGTCCGAGGCCCATGTGCTCGAGCTCGGCAACCCGAAGGGGTTCGAGGCGCCGTCCTGAGCCGGAGGCCCCGCACTCGTGCCGCGGAGGCTCAGCGGGGCGGGAGCAGCTGGGTGGAGACGGTGATGGTGCTCAGCAGGGTGCCGGCCTCGTCGTGGACGTCCACCAGATAGCTCGCGACCTGCCGGCCCAGATGCCGTGCACTGCAGGTCGCGGTCACCGTCCCGGAGCGCGCGGAGCGATGATGCAGCGCGGAGACGGAGGTCCCCACCGCCTGCGCCCCTTCCCCATGGACTTCCCGCGCCTGCACGATCGCGGCGAAGGAGGCGATGGACTCGGCCAGAGCGATCGTCGCCCCGCCGTGCAGCAGCCCCGCGGGCTGGAGGTTGCCCTCGACCGGCATCGTCGCCGTGCCGCCCCGCGCATCGAGGGTCAGCAGCTCCATGCCGCAGCGCTCCAGCAGGGTGCCGCGAAGCAGGGGCGCGAAATGGGCGCGCAGCTCCTCGCTGATGGGGGGCGGGGCATCGTCGGCGCCGGGGGAGAGGTGCGAAGCGGTCATGGCACGAGGGTGCCACAGACACGGGGGCGGGACGGGCGTGGGTGCGACATGGGAGACTTCTCCCCATGACTGCGAGTGACACCGATGACCAGCGCATCCTCCTCATCGACGGGCACGCGATGGCCTTCCGCGCGTTCTTCGCGCTGCCTGCGGACGGCTTCAGCGACGGCCGGGGCCAGGCCACCAACGCGGTGTACGGCTTCACCCGCATGCTCATCAACGTGGTCGCCTCGGAGAGGCCGACCCACATCGCCGTGGCCTTCGACCTGCCGGGCGGCACCTTCCGCGACCGCATCTACGACCAGTACAAGGGCGGGCGCGACGAGACGCCGGAGGCCTTCCACGGCCAGATCGGCCTGATCAAGCAGGTGCTCGACGCGCTCGGCGTGCGCTGGCTGACCTACGAGGACTACGAGGCCGACGACATCATCGCCACCCTCGCCACGCGCGCCGAGGAGGCGGGGGACGAGGCGCTGATCGTCTCGAGCGACCGCGACGCGCTCCAGCTGGTCGGCGAGAAGGTCACCCTGCTGCAGCCCATCAAGGGCGTCACCGAGATGCGCCGGATGACGCCCTCGGCCGTGGTCGAGAAGTACGGCGTCACCCCCGAGCAGTACCCGGACCTCGCCGCCTTGGTGGGCGAGGCGGCGGACAACCTCCCCGGCGTGCCCGGGGTGGGGCCGAAGACCGCCGCCAAGTGGATCGCCCAGTACGGGGACCTGCCCGGCGTGATCGCCCACGCCGACGAGATCAAGGGCAAGGCCGGGCAGTCGCTGCGCGACCACCTCGAGGCGGTCGAGCGCAACCGGTTGATGAACGCCGCCTTCACCACCCTCGACCTGCCCGAGGACGCGGCCCACTACGCCCTCGGCGGCGGCGACCGGGCCCGCGTCATCGAGGTGTTCGACGACCTCGCCTTCGGGGACACCATCCGGCGCGACCTGCCGGCGGCACTGCTGGGCGAGACCGTCGCGGAGGCTGTCGCCGAGCAGGAGCAGCAGGAGTCCGAGGTGCTCACCCTCGACAGCGCCGAGGCGCTGGGCCAGCTGCTCGGGGAGGAGCGGGGAGCGCTCGCCCTGGACGTCTCCGAGGACGTGCGCGGCGGGCCGCTGCTCGGGCTCGCCACCGGATCCGGCAGCGGCGCGGTCCAGCTCTCGTCCCTGGACTCGGAGGCCTCGACCGCACTGGCCTCCGCCCTCGACAGGGCGCAGGAGATCCTGGTGGCCGACGCCGCCGGGGTGCGCTCCTGGCTGGCGGACAACGGCTACCGCCCGGCCGCCGCGATGCGGGACCTCTCGCTCGAGTCCTTCGTGCTGCGCCCCGGTGCTCGCAGCTATGACACCGAGGCGCTGGGAACGGAGCTGGGAGGGGCGAGCTTCGAGCCGCGGCCCCGCAAGCCCGCGCCCACCACCTTGAAGAAGGAGACCCCCGAGGTGCGTGCGGAGCACGTCGCCCGCGCCGCGGCGCGCCTCGCCACGGCCGCCGCCGCCCTGCACCCGGCCGCCGCAGAGCTCAGCTCCCGCCTCGAGCGGGCGCCCTGGGCGCGCAGGATCCTCGATGATCTCGAGCGCCCGCTGCAGAGCATCCTCGAGACCATGCACGCGCGCGGCATCGCCCTGGACGCGCAGGCCGTGGCCGCCCTGCGCGAGGAGTTCGAGGGCTTCGTGGCGCAGGCCAAGCGGGAGGCCGGCGAGATCGTGGGGGAGGAGGTCAACCTCTCCTCCCCGAAGCAGCTCCAGGTGGTGCTGTTCGAGACCCTCGCCCTGCCCACCACCCGCAAGATCTCCTCCGGCCATTCGACCGACGCCGAGTCCCTCACCGATCTGGCCGAGGCGCTGGACCCGGACTCCGCCGGGTACCGGTTCCTGGCCGCGCTGCTGCGCTTCCGCGAGATGAGCAAGCTCACCGGCTACCTGGTGGGCCTGGACAAGGTGGTCGACGAGACCTCCCGCGTGCACACCACGTTCCAGCAGACGGCCGCCGCCACGGGACGTCTCGCCTCGACCGAGCCGAACCTCCAGAACATTCCCGTGCGCACCGCCGAGGGACAGCGCATCCGGGACGTCTTCGTCGCGGGAGAGGGCTACGAGAGCCTGCTGACCGCGGACTACTCGCAGATCGAGATGCGCATCATGGCGCATCTGTCCGAGGACGAGGGCCTCATCGAGGCCTTCAATTCGGGCGAGGATCTGCACAACTTCGTCGCCTCCCGGGTCTTCGGCGTGAGCCCCGACGCGGTCGATCCGGCGATGCGCTCGAAGACCAAGGCTGTCAGCTACGGCCTCGCCTACGGGCTGTCCGCCTTCGGCCTCTCGCGCCAGCTGCGCATTTCCCGGGCCGAGGCGACCTCCCTGCGGGACGGCTACTTCGAACGCTTCGGCGGGGTGCGCGACTACCTGCGCGAGAGCGTCGAGACGGCCCGGACGACCGGCTACACCGAGACCATCCTCGGGCGTCGGCGCTACCTGCCGGATCTGACCTCCGACAACCGCCAGCGCCGCGAGAACGCGGAGAGGGTTGCACTGAACTCCCCGATCCAGGGCAGCGCGGCGGACATCATCAAGCTCGCGATGCTGGCCGTCGAGCGTCGGATGCGCGAGGCGGAGCTGACCTCCCGGATGCTGCTCCAGGTGCATGACGAGCTCGTGATCGAGGTGGCGCCCGGCGAGCTGGACCAGGTGCGCCGGATCGTCGAGGACGGCATGGACTCGGCCTACCGGCTGTCCGTGCCGCTCGAGGTCGGCATCGGCGTGGGCCGCACCTGGCGCGAGGCCGCGCACTGAGGCCGGCTGTCGCGGCCCGCCGGAGTGCGACCACCGGGGCGACCAGGACGGATCTCACACCCGCGGCCCGCGCCGGCGGGCTGCGCACCCTCGCGCTCGCACGCCGGGGCTGTTAGGCTTTCGAAGGTCTGTGCGCGAGCTCTCGCACCGGCGTGATCCCACGCCGTGGTGGAACGGGCACGGACTGGCCCTCCCCGGAGGGTCAGCACGTCCATCGATCCTACTCATTTCCTGTCCCGACGGAGTCCTTACCTACATGACCGACACCACGACCCCCCAGATCGCCATCAACGACATCGGCGGCGCCGACGATCTCATGGCCGCCATCGATGCCACCATCAAGTACTTCAACGATGGCGACATCGTCGAAGGCACCGTGGTGAAGGTCGATCACGACGAGGTCCTCCTGGACATCGGCTACAAGACCGAGGGCGTCATCCCCTCGCGCGAGCTGTCCATCAAGCACGACGTCGACCCCGGTGAGGTCGTCGAGGTCGGCGACGAGATCGAGGCCCTGGTCCTCCAGAAGGAGGACAAGGAAGGCCGCCTGATCCTGTCCAAGAAGCGTGCGCAGTACGAGCGCGCTTGGGGCACCATCGAGCAGATCAAGGAAGACGAGGGCGTCGTCACCGGCCGCGTCATCGAGGTCGTCAAGGGCGGCCTCATCGTCGACATCGGCCTGCGCGGCTTCCTCCCCGCCTCCCTCGTCGAGATGCGTCGCGTCCGCGACCTGCAGCCGTACGTCGGCCAGGAGATCGAGGCGAAGATCATCGAGCTCGACAAGAACCGCAACAACGTGGTCCTCTCGCGTCGCGCCTACCTGGAGGAGACCCAGTCCGCGGTCCGCTCCGACTTCCTGCAGACCCTGCAGAAGGGCCAGGTCCGCGAGGGCGCTGTGTCCTCGATCGTCAACTTCGGCGCCTTCGTCGATCTCGGCGGCGTCGACGGCCTGGTGCACGTCTCCGAGCTGTCCTGGAAGCACATCGACCACCCGTCCGAGGTCGTCGAGGTCGGTCAGAAGGTCTCCGTCGAGGTGCTCGACGTGGACATGGATCGCGAGCGCGTCTCCCTGTCGCTGAAGGCGACCCAGGAGGACCCGTGGCAGCTCTTCGCCCGCACCCACGCCATCGGCGAAGTCGTCCCGGGCAAGGTCACCAAGCTGGTCCCCTTCGGCGCCTTCGTGCGCGTCGAGGACGGCATCGAGGGCCTGGTGCACATCTCCGAGCTGGCTCAGCGCCACGTGGATCTGCCCGAGCAGGTCGTCACCGTGGACCAGGACGTCTTCGTCAAGGTCATCGACATCGACCTCGAGCGTCGCCGCATCTCGCTGTCCCTCAAGCAGGCCAACGAGGGCGTGGATCCCGAGGGCGATGACTCGACCTTCGATCCGGCTCTGTACGGCATGGCCGCGGAGTACGACGCCAACGGCGAGTACAAGTACCCCGAGGGCTTCGACCCGGAGACCAACGAGTGGCTCGAGGGCTTCGACGCCCAGCGCGAGGAGTGGGAGGGCCAGTACGCGGCCGCCTACGAGCGCTGGACCGCCCACAAGGCCCAGGTCGCCGAGGCCATCAAGGCCGACGAGGAGTCCGCGAACGCTCCGGCCGCCGCGTCCACCAGCTCCTCGGACTCCGCGGCCCCGGCCGCGCAGGCCTCCTACCAGTCGAGCACCTCGGACGAGGGCACCCTGGCCTCCGACGAGGCCCTGGCCGCCCTGCGCGCCAAGCTCACCGGCAACTGATCGGTCGCTGATCCTCGGATCGGCGCACCGGGACGACGGGCGTCACCTTCGGGTGGCGCCCGTCGTCGTATGCCCAGCGGGTACGGCAGACTGGTGCCATGACCGATGCGCTCGAGACTCATCCGATCCACTCCTGGCTCACCGACATGGACGGCGTGCTCGTCCATGAGGATGCCGCGCTGCCCGGCGCCGCCGACTTCATCGCCGCCCTGCAGCAGTACGGCCGCCCGTTCCTGGTGCTGACCAACAACTCGATCTTCACTCCCCGGGACCTGCGGGCGCGGCTCGCCCGCAGCGGCATCGACATCCCCGAGGACGCGATCTGGACCAGCGCCCTGGCCACCGCTCGGTTCCTCGCCGAGCAGGCGCCCGGCTCCGCGGCCTACGTGATCGGTGAGGCGGGTCTGACCAGCGCCATGCACGAGGAGGGCTTCATCCTCGCCGACTCGGACGTCGAGTTCGTGGTGCTGGGGGAGACCCGCACCTACTCCTTCGAGGCGATCACCCGCGCGATCCGGCTGATCAAGAACGGCGCGAAGTTCATCGCCACCAACCCTGACGTCACCGGCCCCAGCGCCGAGGGGCCGCTGCCGGCGACCGGTTCGGTGGCCGCGATGATCACCGCCGCGACCGGGATCCAGCCCTACTACATCGGCAAGCCCAACCCGCTGATGATGCGCACGGCCCTGAACCGCATCGGCGCGCACTCGGAGACCTCGATCATGATCGGGGACCGCATGGACACCGACGTGAAGTCCGGCCTCGAGGCGGGCATGCGCTCGGTGCTGGTGCTCTCCGGCTCCACCCGCGAGGAGGAGATCAGGCTGTACCCGTACCGCCCCACCGTGGTGCTGGACGGGATCGCGGATGTGGTGCCGCTGGTGGCACGCCTCACCCCGCTCGAGTCCGTCGAGCTCGACGAGGACTGATCCTCCGGGGCGGCGCCTGGACAGGCGTCCTGCACCACGGGGCGACATGAGAGAATGACGGCCATGTTGCGCTGGCTCACGGCCGGGGAATCCCACGGCCCCTCCCTCATCTCCCTGCTCGACGGCGTCCCCGCCGGGATCGAGCTGACCAGTGACGATCTGAAGGACGCGCTCGCGCGCCGTCGCCTCGGGCACGGTCGCGGCAGCCGCCAGAAGTTCGAGCAGGATGTGCTGACCATCCACGGCGGCCTCCGCCACGGCCGCACCCTCGGCTCGCCCCTGGCGATCGAGGTCGCCAACTCCGAGTGGCCCAAGTGGGAGAAGGTGATGAGCGCGGACCCGGTCCCGCGCGAGGACTTGCTCATCGACGCCGGCACCGGTGATGAGCGCGAGATCGCCCGCAACCGCCCGCTGTCCCGGCCTCGGCCCGGTCACGCGGACCTCTCCGGGATGCTGAAGTACGGCTTCGACGAGGCCCGCCCCGTGCTCGAGCGCGCGAGCGCCCGCGAGACCGCCGCCCGCGTGGTCGCGGGCCGGGTCGCGGCGGCCCTGCTCGAGCAGGCCGCAGGCATCCGCCTGGTCTCCCATACCCTGCAGGTGGGCTCGGTGCGCGTCCCCGAGGACGCCGAGCTGCCCACCCCCGAGGACCTCGAGGCGCTGGACGCGGATCCGCTGCGCTGCTTCCATCGGGGCACCTCCGAGGCGATGGTCGCCGAGGTCGATGCGGCCAAGGCTGACGGCGACACCCTCGGCGGCGTGGTCGAGGTGCTCGCCTACGGTGCACCGGTGGGCTTGGGCTCCCACATCCAGTGGGACCGTCGGCTGGACGGACGCCTCGCTCAGGCGATCATGTCCATCCAGGCGATGAAGGGCGTCGAGATCGGTGACGGGTTCGCCACCGCCGGGCGCCGCGGCTCCGAGGCCCATGACGAGATCCTCGCTGCCGACGCCGCCGAGGGGGACACCTTCCCGCGCGTCACCAACCGGGCCGGCGGCCTCGAGGGCGGCATCACCAACGGGCAGATCATCCGGGTGCGCGGCGCGCTCAAGCCGATCTCGACCGTCCCGCGCGCGCTGCGCACGGTCGACGTCTCCACCGGCGAGCAGACCACCGCCAACCACCAGCGCTCGGACACCTGCGCCGTGGCCCCGGCCGCGGTGATCGCCGAGGCGGTGGTGGCCCTGACCCTGGCCGACGCGCTGCTGGAGAAGACCGGCGGGGACTCCGTCGCCGAGATCCGCGCCCACCTGGAGGGGACGAACGCTCTGCAGTCGGCACTGACCGACCGCCGACCGGACAGCGCACAGTGACGGGGCCCCTGGCGATCCTGATCGGCCCGATGGCCGCGGGCAAGACCAGCGTGGGACGCTCCCTCGCCGCCCAGCTCGACGTCGAGTTCGCCGACCTCGACGCCCTGATCGTCCAGGCCGACGGGCGCAGCATCCCCGAGCTGTTCGCCGCCGAAGGAGAGCCCGCCTTCCGCGCGCTCGAGGCGGAGACTCTCGAGCGCGCGCTGCGCGAGCACCACGGCGTGCTCTCTCTCGGGGGAGGGGCGCCGATGCACCCGCTCGCCCCCGAGCGGCTGCGGGGACGGCCCGTCGTGCTGCTCGAGGTGGCAGAGCGTGTCGCCGAGCGGCGGCTCTCCCATGGCGTCGGCCGCCCGATGCTCGAGGGCGAGGACCCGATGGCGCGCTGGCGCCAGATCGCCCAGGAGCGCGGCCCCCGCTATCGCGAGCTGGCCGCCTTCCGCATCGACTCGGGCCGCGGCAGCGCTGCGCACGTGGCCCGCACCATCATCCGGACGCTGCAGCTGGATCAGCGGACCGACCCCGACAAGGAGACCGCATGAGCACCACCGTGATCCCCGTGACCACCCCGACCGGAGGCTACGACGTCCACGTCGGCCGTGGGCTGCTCGCCCAGGTGCCCACGCTGCTGCCCGAGCGTGCCCGGCGCGTGGTGATCATCCACCAGCCGAGCCTGCGCCAGGTCGCCGAGCAGCTCCAGGAGTCGATCGGGCAGACCGGCCGCAAGGCCTTCGCCGCGGAGATCCCCGACGGCGAGGAGGCGAAGACCGCCCAGGTCGCCGGGTTCCTGTGGGGAGTGTGCGGTCAGGCCGAGATCGGCCGCACCGATCTGGTGATCGGTCTGGGCGGCGGCGCCGCCACCGATCTGGCCGGCTTCGTCGCCGCCTCCTGGCTGCGCGGGGTGGACGTGCTGCAGATCCCCACGACGGTCGCGGCGATGGTCGATGCGGCCGTGGGCGGCAAGACAGGCATCAACACCTCCGAGGGCAAGAACCTCGTCGGCGCCTTCCACCCGCCGGTCGCCGTGCTCGCCGACCTCGACGTGCTCGGCGGCCTGGGCGCGAACGATGTCGCGGCCGGGATGGCAGAGGTCGTCAAGGGCGGCTTCATCGTCGACGAGCGGATCCTGGAGATCATCGAGGAGGATCCCGCCGCGGCGCTCGATGTCACCTCCGACGCCTTTCGCGAGCTGGTCGAGCGGAAGATCCGGGTCAAGGCTGCGGTGGTCTCCGAGGACCTCACCGAGCAGGGCAATCGAGAGATCCTCAACTACGGCCACACCCTCGCCCACGCGATCGAGCGCAACGAGCGCTACCAGTGGCGCCACGGCGCCGCGGTGAGCGTCGGGATGATGTTCGCGGCCGAGCTCTCGCACCTGTCCGGCAAGCTCTCCGAGGCGGAGGTGGATCGTCACCGCGCGATCCTCACCTCCCTCGGTCTGCCCACCACCTACCGCGACCGCCAGTGGCCCAAGCTCGAGGACTCGATGAAGCGGGACAAGAAGACCCGCGCGGGCCTGCTGCGCTTCGTGGTCCTGGACCGCATCGGTAGCGTGTCCAGGATCGAGGGCCCGGACCCCGCCCTGCTGCTGTCCGCCTACGACGCGATCACCGAGGAGTGAGGATCGAGATGGATCACGAGACCACCCCTGAGCATCCCGCCGACGAGAACACCGCACCGGAGAACGCCGCACGGGAGAACACCGTGCTCGAGCACGGCGACCGGGAGACCGACGTGCGCCGGCGCACCGCCACGGTGCGCGGCATCGAGCTGGGCCGTGCGCGCCCGGAGATCATCGTGCCGCTGGTCGGCAGCGACCTGGACGAACTGCTCGCGCAGGCCCAGAAGGCGGTCGCCACCCGGGCACGGATCATGGAGTGGCGGCTGGACCGCTTCCGGCCCGACCTCGAGGACCCGCTCGATCACCGCGAGGCCGTGCTCGCCGCGCTGCCCGCGCTGCGTGGGGCGCTGGGCCCCGATCGCGGGCTGCTGGTGACCTTCCGAACCTCCCATGAGGGCGGATCCCGGCCGATCACGGACCGTGACCTGGGCATCCTGCTCGAAAGCCTGCTCGGCGGGCGCCGTGCCGGGACGCAGGCCGCCGTGGACCTGATCGACATCGAGACCGCACGCGATGCGGGCATGGTCGAGCGGGTGATCTCCTCCGCGCACCGACACGGCACCGTGGTGATCGGCTCCTTCCATGACATGGAGGCAACCCCCTCGGAGGAGACCCTGGTCCAGATCCTGCGCGAGCAGCGCCGGCTCGGGGCCGACGTCCCCAAGGTCGCGGTCACTCCGCGCACCCCGCGGGACGTGCTCACCCTGCTGTCGGCGAGCCTGACGGTGGCCGAGGAGCTCCGCGGGCCGCACATCGCGATCAGCATGGGCACCCTCGGCGCGAGCAGCCGGGTCGCGGCCGAGACCTTCGGCAGCGCGGCGACCTTCGCGACAGCCGGCGAGGGCTCCGCGCCCGGCCAGCTCGAGGCCGACGACGTCGCGCAGATGCTCGAGCTGCTGCGTCCCTGAGCAGCGCTCAGCGCGGCGAGCCGCCGCCCTCGCCGCCGTCCGTGCCGGATCCGCTCTCACCCTCGCGCTCGTGCTCGACGGTCCCGGGCAGATGCGAGGGATCGGTCTCGTGGAAGATCCGCTCCTCGTAGCCGGCCGCATCGAGGTCATCGGCCAGGGCGTCCTCGGCGAGGTCGTCGGTGCTCGCATCGATCACCGGGATCGTCCCAGTCTCGAGCGCGACGCGCACCCGCTCGTCCTTGCGGGTGCGGCGCACCAAACGCTTCAGCTGCGCCGCGGACATCGTCACCTGCCACTCGCTGTGCGCCGGCAGGGTCCACCGGCGCCAGGCCGCGATGCCGGCCAGCAGGGAGCCGACGGCGACCGCGACCAGCACCAGCGGGGACGGCAGGCCGAGCGCGACCACCAGCCAGGTCAGCACCGCCGTGACCAGCGCGCCGGTCGCGTACAGCGGGCCTCCGCCGAAGATCGCCGGTATCCGCCCCACCAGCACGTCGCGGATCACGCCGCCGCCCACGGCGCTGGTGATCCCCAGCAGGACCGCCGGCAGCACGTCCAGGCCGTAGCCGAGGGACTTCGCCGTGCCGGTCGCCGCCCACAGCCCCATCGCCGCGATGTCCAGCACCGTGACCAGACGGCGCCACCAGGGCCCGTCGGTCGATATGAGGAAGGAGAACGCTGCACCGCCCAGCGCGCAGGCGAGGTAGGCGGGCCCGGCGAAGGCCGCGGGCGTGCCGTAGTCCAGGATCAGGTCGCGGACGATGCCCCCGCCCAGTCCCGCGGCGATGCCGATGAACCCGAAGCCCACCGCGTCGAAGTTCAGGCGGGAGGCGAGAGCGCCCGCCGCGACGCCCATCACGAACACGCCCAGCAGGTCCATGATGCGCAGCACGTCGTTCGTGATCAGCAGCTCGAGAGGGTCCACCCCAGCACCGTACGTCCCGCGCGTCACCTGCGGGAACCGCCCCGTGACGGCTCTTACGGCCCTACCATCGGAGCATGGCTGCGCACATCGCTCCGCTCCGCCTCGGGCTGACCGGCGGCATCGGCTCCGGCAAGTCCACCGTCGCCTCGATCTGGCGGGAGGCCGGGCACCGGGTGATCGACCTCGACGCCCACTCCCGGGCCGTGCTCGACGTCCCCGGCGACGGGGTCGAGGAGGCGATCGCCCGGTTCGGGGAGGGCTTCCGCACCGAGGGCGGCACGATCGATCGGGCCGCGATAGCGCGCCTGGTGTTCGCCGATCCTGCGGCGCGTGCGGATCTGGAGCGGATCGTGCTGGGGCGCGTGGACCAGGCAGTCGCGCGCGAGGAGCAGGAGGCGCGGGATACGGGGGAGAGGCTCGTGATCCACGACAGCCCGCTGCTGCTCGAGAAGGGGCACGAGGCCGACTACCGAGCGGTCATCGCGGTCCTGGCCCGTCGCGAGGACCGCATCGGACGGGTGATCAGGGACCGCGGCAGGGACCGCCAGTACGTCGAGTCCATCATGGCCGTGCAGGTCAGCGACCTCGAACGCATCCGGCGCGCGGACCGCCTGGTGCTCAACACCGCAGACCGCCCCACCCTCGTCGCGCGTGCCCTGCACGCCCTGGACGTGGTGCTCGAGGGCTGCGCGGATTCCGCCCTGCGCTGATGGCCCCCGCGGGCGTGTCGTCCGTCGGCGCCGGGTCGTAGGCTCGACCCATGCGTCCCGTCACCGATCTGGTCCGCGCCGAACATCCCTTCGAGGTCGTCTCGGAGTATTCGCCCTCCGGCGATCAGCCCGAGGCGATCGCCGATCTCGCCCGTCGCATCAACGACGGCGAGCAGGACGTGGTGCTCCTGGGTGCGACCGGCACCGGCAAGTCGGCCACTACCGCCTGGCTGATCGAGCAGGTGCAGCGCCCCACCCTGATCATGGCGCACAACAAGACCCTCGCCGCGCAGCTCGCGAGCGAGTTCCGCGAGCTGCTGCCGAACAACGCGGTGGAGTACTTCGTCTCCTATTACGACTACTACCAGCCCGAGGCCTATGTCCCGCAGTCGGACACCTACATCGAGAAGGACTCCTCGATCAACGCGGAGGTGGAGCGGCTGCGGCACAGCGCCACGAACTCGTTGCTGACCCGGCGCGACGTGGTGGTGGTCTCCTCGGTCTCCTGCATCTACGGCCTGGGCACGCCGCAGGAGTACGTGGATCGGATGGTGCAGCTCAGCGTGGGCCAGGAGCTGGACCGCGACGAGCTGCTCACCCGCTTCGTGGACATGCAGTACGACCGCAACGACGTCGCCTTCGAGCGCGGCACCTTCCGCGTGCGCGGTGACACCGTCGAGATCATCCCGATGTACGAGGAGCTCGCGATCCGCATCGAGTTCTTCGGCGACGAGATCGATGCGCTCTACACCCTCCACCCGATGACCGGCGAGGTGATCCGGCAGGAGGAGCACATCCACATCTTCCCGGCCTCCCACTACGTGGCCGGTCCCGAGCGCCTGTCCCGGGCGATCGGCACCATCGAGGTGGAGCTCGCCGAGCGGCTCGAGGAGCTCGAATCGCAGAACAAACTGCTCGAGGCGCAGCGCCTGCGCATGCGCACCACCCACGATCTCGAGATGCTGCGCCAGATGGGCTCGACCAACGGGGTGGAGAACTACTCCCGCCACCTCGACGGCCGTGCGCCGGGCACCGCCCCGAACACCCTCATGGACTACTTCCCCGAGGACTTCCTGCTGGTGATTGACGAGTCCCACGTGACCGTCCCGCAGATCGGCGCGATGTACGAGGGGGACCGCTCCCGCAAGCGCACCCTGGTGGACTTCGGCTTCCGCCTGCCCTCGGCGCTCGACAACCGCCCCCTGACCTTCTCCGAGTTCACCGAGCGCACCGGGCAGACGGTCTACCTCTCCGCCACCCCGGCCGAGTACGAGCTCGGGAAGTCCGACGGCTACGTCGAGCAGATCATCCGCCCGACGGGCCTGGTGGATCCCGAGGTGATCGTCAAGCCCGTCAAGGGCCAGATCGACGATCTGCGCGAGGAGATCGAGAAGCGGGTCCAGCGGGACGAGCGCGTGCTGGTCACCACCCTCACCAAGCGCATGGCGGAGGACCTCACCGACTTCCTGCTCGAGAACGGGGTGCGGGTCCAGTACCTCCACTCGGATGTGGACACCCTGCGCCGCGTGGAGCTGCTGCGGTCCCTGCGCGTCGGCGAGTTCGACGTGCTGGTGGGCATCAACCTGCTGCGTGAGGGCCTGGACCTGCCGGAGGTCTCGCTGGTGGCGATCCTCGACGCGGACAAGGAGGGCTTCCTGCGCTCGCGCACCTCGCTCATCCAGACCATCGGCCGTGCGGCCCGCAACGTCTCCGGTCAGGTGCACATGTACGCCGACCGGATCACCGAGTCGATGGAGTCCGCGATCGAGGAGACGAACCGTCGCCGCGAGAAGCAGATCGCGTACAACACCGAGCACGGCATCGACCCGACCCCGCTGCGCAAGCGGATCGCGGACGTCACGGACATGCTCGCGCGCGAGGACATCGACACCGAGACCCTGATGGCCACCGAGTACCGCTCCGGCAAGGAGAAGGTGGCGCGGGATCGGGCGCGCGCGAACGCGGTGGAGGCCGTGAAGGGGCGCAGCGTGGACCTCGGGGACGATCCGGTGGGCGCGCTCACCGGCATGATCGATGAGATGACCCAGCAGATGCACCAGGCCGCCGAGACCCTGAACTTCGAGGTCGCAGCCCGGCTGCGTGACGAGGTGCAGGAGCTCAAGAAGGAGCTGCGGGCCGTGCAGCGCTCCTGACGCGCTCAGGACACGACACGCAGTCTCACCCCTCGAGCTCCGTGCGACGATGGCCGAGCTCCCGCAGTTCGCCGTGCAGCGGCCTTCGGCAGTCCGATCGAGGCGGCGAAGGCTTCCCGGTGACGCCGTCGGATCCTCGTCGTACGGCCATCGATCGTCAAAGCGGTGGAGAAGTCCTGATGAACGGCGGTGCAGGGGACGCCGTAGACAGGAGCGACGGTCCATCGCCCCTGCGAGGGGCCGAGGATCGAGACGTTCTTCGCGTGCAGGTCGCCGTTGCCGGTGAGCCATGCGAAGAGGAACTGCAGGTAGAGCGTCTCCCGGCGCATCGGCGCCCACCGCGAGCAGAAGCGTCGGCTCGTCGTCCGCCGCGGTCTCCACCTCACGGCGCAGCACGGCCAGGCGGCGCCCCTCGGGGAGGAGCCCGGCGAAGAACGGCGGCAGCCCTCCGCCCGGCCTGATCGTCGGAGCATCCGTGGGGACGAACTCGTAGTCCACCAGGGAGCGGAAGAATCCTTCCGATTATCGAGCTCGAGAGCCCGACCACCTCGCGGGGCATCCTCTCGATCGGGCGCTGAGCCCGTCTCAGGCGGGTTCTCGCTCCCACGGCTCGACGGGTCCCGGCACGACGGTGAACAGCGGATGCGGCTCCGGTCCGGGCTGCTGCCGCAGCCGGTGGTGGAGGTCGGGGCTGCGAACCTCGAGCTTGGCCAGCAGCTGCCGCCACTCCAGGGCGAGCTGCCCGTCGGTGACCGGGATCCTCTTCGAAGGCGCATCCACGTGCGGCGCGCGATCGATACGAGCGCGGTCGAAGCGGTATCCACGCGCCGTGGCCTCGACGGCCACGGCGTCGAGATAGGCGCCGACGGCGGCGAGCGGATCGCTCTGCGCACGGAAACGTTCCAGCTGCGGATGGCTGCGATAGCCCCGGGTGCGCCCCGCGAGCACCGCCTGAGCCAGCAGCGCTTCCCGCCAGCACCCCGTGAGGCCCTGGCGGTCGAGATGGCGGGGGTGCAGTGACCACAGACGCATCCGCACATACTGCCCCAGTCCCGGCCCTCCCGGCGAACGGCGATCCACCCGCAGGGATGACGCAGAGCCGACGATCGTCGGTGCATGCAGGACCATCCGGCTCGATACCGTCGACACGTCCCGCACCGCTGCGCCACCATGCATCGCACCCCACGCCGAGGAGGACGCTCTTGTCCCGCACCCCGCAGCAACGGATCATCTCTCTCACCACGGGCACCGTCATGGCGACCGGCCTCGGGATGATCCCCCTGCACCGGTTGCCGCGCGCCGTGAAGACCGGCTATATCGTGCTGCCCGCCGCCCTCGGGGCAGGAGCCATGCTCATCGCATTGCGCCGCCACGACTCCCAGCCCCTGGACAGCGACGGAGCCGCATCCTTCGCCGCCTCCTCCTCCCGCAGCAGGTCTCCCGCCGTGCACGCCACGCTGCCGCTCGCAGTCGGCGGCATCATCGCCGGCTCGAGCGTCCTCAGCCTGTGGATGGACAGAGGCATCGAAGAGTTCCTGCACCGCCGCGGCGTGCCCGCCCCGCGGCTGGCGATGGCCCTCGCCTCCGGTGCGCTCTCGCTCGCGATGGGCATCGCCGAGGAACGGCGCGAGGCGCGGGAGGCTCAGCGGACGCTCGAGGAGCGCGTCCTCGCCACGCTGTCCGAGGCCGATCCGATGCGTCTCGAGCCCGGGCACTGTGGGGGAGCCCCCGGTGACGCGTTCCTGCGGGAGGCGGAGATGATCGCCGTGATCCTCCGCCGCGACGGCGCCATCGACGCCGCGATGCTCGACCAGGTGTGGGAGGAATGGTTCGACCGGTCGATGACCGAGCTGGTCGGCGCGACCCGGACCGCGTCCCTGGCCGCGGAGCTCACCGCCGAGGCCGCACAGCTCACTTCTGCGCCGAGCGCTCGCTGATCTCCAGATCGAGCGGGAAGTCGATCGGACTGCCCGGGAACAGCAGCCGCCCCGCCGCCTGCGCGGACTCGCGGATCGCGGCGGCCGCGGCCTCTGCCTGACCCGCCGGGGCATGCACGATCACCTCGTCGTGCAGGAAGAAGGCGAGGTGCGCACGGCGGGAGAAGACCGGCCCGGAGGGGCCTGCCGCATGCTCCACCGGCACCGGCGTGAAGCGGGCGAGCCGCAGCCGCAGCGCCGCCATCCACGACAGCGCCCACTCCGCCGCGGTGCCCTGCACCACGAAGTTCCTGGTGAAGCGGCCGCGATCCCGCGCGGAGCGCCGGGCGGCCTCCTGCTGACCGGCCGAGGCCTCAGGCTGGTTCGCGCTGCGCTGCGCCGCCGTCCACGACTCCTCGACGGCGGGGGAGGAGCGGCCCAGCCAGGTGGTGACCGTTCCGCCGCGTTCCCCGGTCGCGGCCGCGCCGTCCACGAGCGCCATCGCGGCCGGGAAAGTCCGGCGCAGCCGCGGCACCACGCGCCCGCTGTCCCCGGTGGTGCCACCGTACAGTGCCCCGAGCACCCCGATCTTCGCCTCCTGACGCGTGGCGACGATGCCCGCCTCGACGATCCCCGAGTAGAGGTCTTTGCCGGCCCCCGCGGCGATCATCGCCGGATCCGCGGACATCGCCGCGAGCACGCGCGGCTCGAGCTGGGACACGTCGGCGCTGACCAGCCGCCAGCCCGGATCGGCACGCAGGGCAGGCCGCAGCTGCCGGGGGATCTGCAGCGCCCCGCCGCCGCTGCTGGCCCAGCGCCCGGTGACCACCCCGCCGGGCACATAGACGGGCCGGTAGCGGCCCTCGTGCACCCATTCGTCCAGCCAGGTCCAGCCGTTGGCGGTGAGCAGGCGGGACATCTTCTTGTACCGCAGCAGCGGGGCGATCGCCGGGTGGTCGTGACCTTGCAGCTCCCACTGCGAGGTGGAGCTGACTTCGATACCCGCCCGGTGCAGGGCTCGCAGCAGCCGGGGGTGGGAGTCGAGCGGCACCAGCGGGTCGTCGAGGGCGGTGCGCACCTCGGCGGCCGCCTCGACCATGAGCGCGGGAGGGGTGCCGGGGGAGGGTCGCGGCCCGAGCGCCGCGGTGAGGATCCGGTCATGCTCGGCGACATCCCACGGGATCCCGGCCCTCTGCAGCTCCGCGGCGATCAGCGCCCCGGCCGACTCCGCCGCCACCAGCAGGCGCAGCCGCGCAGGATCGTGGGCGGCGTCGATCGCGGTGCGCTGGCGGGCCAGCTCGGCGAGTGTCTCAGCATGGTCGGAGGGCACGGCGCCGGGGCGCCGGGCAGCTGCATCGAGATCGAACAGCGTCGCTCCGGCATCGCGCTCGGGCTCCCGCGGCTCCAGGGGCGTGTCCCAGTCGCTCGCCGCCCGCAGCGCTCCGGCATCGCGCACCAGCTCGGAGTGGGCCAGGATGCGGTGGATCAGTCGCAGGTCGTGGCAGCGTTCGAGAGTCACGCCCGCCGCCAGCAGGCCGGGATACCAGGAGGCCGCATCGCTCCACACCCAGCGCGGGGAGTGCTCGGCCTCCCAGCGGCCGACGAGCGCGGGGAGGGCGGCCGGATCGGCCTCGTCCTGCCCGAGCACGGCCCCGTCCGGCCCGAGGGACGTCAGGCGGGTGCGCCCTCCCTCGCCGTGGCCGAGGACGCACCAGGCGGGCGGCGTCGCGGAGGGGCCGGGTGCGGTCACCAGCCCCGCTCGCGCCAGGCCGGCAGCGAGCCGCGCTCCGCACCGAGGGTGGTGTCGTCCCCGTGCCCGGGGTAGACCCAGGTCTCGTCCCCGAGCCGGTCGAAGATCCGCTGTTCGACATCGTCGATCAGCTGGGCGAAGCGCTGGGGGTCCTGCTGCGTGTTGCCCACCCCGCCGGGGAACAGGGAGTCGCCGGTGAACAGGTGGTCGCCCTCGTCGCCGCCGCGCCAGAGCACCGCGACCGAGCCGGGGGTGTGGCCGCGCAGGTGGATGATCTCCACCCGCTGCTCGCCGAACTCGAGCACGTCGCCGTGCGCGAGGGGCTCATCGATCGGTTCGGCGATGTCCTTCGCGTCGGCGGCGCCGGCGGCGGTGCGGGCACCGGTGGCGCTGATCATCTCCGCGAGCGCGCCCACGTGATCGTGGTGGCTGTGCGTGGTGACGATGAGGTCCAGCGCGTTGTGCTCGGAGCCCGCGGCGATCATGCGGCGCAGCGCGTCGGCATCCGCCGCGGCGTCGATCAGCAGCTGCGCACCGGTGGACCGGCAGGTCAGCAGATAGGAGTTGTTGTCCATCGGGCCCACGGAGATCTTGCGGATCTGCAGTGTGCGGAGGTCCCGCGTCACGGGCTCGCCTCCGGGGTCGACGTGTCCGGTGTACTCGTGATCAGCCATGGGGACAGTATGTCGCCCACCTCTCCTCCGAACAACTGTTCGAAGGTGGGGTCCCGCCCCTAAGATGGCCCGGTGACTGATTCTCTCGTCGTCCGCGGTGCGCGCGAGCACAACCTCAAGAACATCGACATCGACATCCCCCGCGACAAGCTGGTGGTGTTCTCGGGCCTGTCCGGGTCCGGGAAGAGCTCCCTGGCGTTCGACACGATCTTCGCCGAGGGGCAGCGTCGGTACGTCGAATCGCTCTCCGCCTACGCCCGTCAGTTCCTGGGGCAGATGGACAAGCCCTCGGTCGATCTCATCGAGGGTCTCTCCCCGGCGGTGTCGATCGATCAGAAGTCGACCAACCGCAACCCGCGCTCGACCGTCGGCACCATCACCGAGATCTACGATTACCTGCGCCTGCTGTTCTCGCGCACCGGTGAGCAGCACTGCCCGGTGTGCGGCGAGAAGGTCTCGTCCTCCTCGGCCGAGCAGATCGTGGACACCCTGCTCGACGAGCCCGCCGGCACCCGCTTCCAGCTGCTCGCGCCGGTGGTGCAGGGCCGCAAGGGCGAGCACGCGGACCTGCTGAGCTCGCTGCGCTCCCAGGGCTACGCCCGCGCCCGCATCGACGGCGAGAACCGGCGCCTGGACGAGGAGATCACCCTCGACAAGAAGTTCAAGCACACCATCGAGGTGGTCGTGGACCGCCTCGCGGCCAAGCCGGACTCGCGCCGCCGCCTGACCGACTCCGTGGAGACCGCGCTGCGGCTCGCCGAGGGCATCGTGGTGGTCGACTTCGTGGATCTCGACCAGGACGATCCCGGCCGTATCCGTCGGTTCTCCGAGAAGCGGGCCTGCCCCAACGACCACCCTCTCGCCATCGATGACATCGAGCCGCGCACCTTCTCGTTCAACGCCCCCTACGGCGCATGCCCCGAGTGCACGGGCCTGGGACAGCGCCTCGAGGTCGATCCCGAGCTCGTGGTCCCCGACGAGGAGCTCACCCTCTCCGAGGGCGCGATCGCCCCGTGGGCGATGGGGCACTCCGACCGTCACCTCGAGGTGATGGCGGGACTGGCCCAGGAGCTCAGCTTCTCGATGGACACGCCGTGGCGGGCCCTGCCCGAGCGCGCGAAGGAGGCGCTGCTGCACGGCAAGGACCACAAGGTCCACGTCAAGTACCGCAACCGCTTCGGGCGCGAGCGCACCTACTCCACCGGCTTCGAGGGCGTGATGCACTTCCTCGAGCGCCGCCACGGCGACACCGAGTCGGACTGGGCCAAGGATCGATACGAGCAGTTCATGCGTGAGGTCCCCTGCCCCAGCTGCAAGGGCGCCCGGCTGCGCCCCGAGGTGCTGGCCGTGACCGTCGGCGGGCGCTCCATCGCCGAGGTGTGCGAGATGTCCCTGGGCGAGGCGCTCGAGTTCCATCAGGGTCTCGAACTGGGTGTGCGCGAGGCCGCGATCGCCGACGAGGTGCTGCGCGAGATCCGCTCCCGCCTCGGCTTCCTGCTCGACGTGGGACTGGACTACCTCACCCTCGCGCGCGCCGCGGGCACGCTGTCCGGCGGTGAGGCGCAGCGCATCCGCCTCGCCACGCAGATCGGCTCCGGCCTGGTGGGCGTGCTGTACGTCCTGGACGAGCCCTCGATCGGTCTGCACCAGCGGGACAACGAGCGCCTGATCGGCACGCTCGAGCGGCTGCGGGACCTCGGCAACACCCTGATCGTGGTCGAGCACGACGAGGACACCCTCAACGCCGCCGACTGGGTGGTGGACATCGGCCCGCTGGCCGGCGAGCACGGCGGGCGCGTGGTGTACTCCGGCGACGTCGAGGGCCTCAAGCGGGAACCCGGCAGCCTCACCGGCCGCTACCTCTCCGGCGAGCTCGAGATCCCGCTGCCGACGCAGCGCCGTCCGATCGACCGCCAGCGGATGCTGAAGGTCGTCGGCCCGCGAGCCAACAACCTCACCGGGCAGGACGTCTCCTTCCCGCTGGGCGTGCTCACCGCGGTCACCGGGGTGTCCGGGTCGGGGAAGTCCTCCCTGGTCAACGACATCCTCTACACGGTGCTCGCGAAGGAGCTCAACCGCGCCCGCCTCGTGCCCGGGCGGCACAAGCGCGTCACCGGCCTCGAGCACCTCGACAAGGTGGTCCACGTCGACCAGTCACCGATCGGCCGCACCCCGCGCTCGAACCCCGCCACCTACACCGGTGTCTGGGACCGCGTGCGCACCCTGTTCGCGCAGACCAACGAGGCGAAGATCCGCGGCTACACCGCCGGGCGCTTCTCCTTCAACGTCAAGGGCGGCCGCTGCGAGGCCTGCTCGGGCGACGGCACGCTGAAGATCGAGATGAACTTCCTGCCCGACGTCTACGTCCAGTGCGAGGTCTGCAAGGGCCAGCGCTACAACCGCGAGACCCTCGAGGTGAAGTTCAAGGACAAGAACGTCGCCGAGGTGCTCGCCATGCCGATCGCCGAGGCGCTCGAGTTCTTCGATGCGGTCCCCGCGATCCGCCGCCAGATGCAGACCCTCGTGGATGTGGGACTGGGCTACGTCAAGCTCGGCCAGAGCGCGACCACCCTCTCCGGCGGCGAGGCCCAGCGCGTCAAGCTCTCCTCCGAGCTGCACAAGCGCTCCAACGGCCGCACCATCTACGTGCTCGACGAGCCCACCACGGGCCTGCACTTCGAGGACGTCCGCAAGCTGCTCGAGGTGCTCGGCGGCCTCGTGGACAAGGGCAACTCGGTGATCGTCATCGAGCACAACCTCGACGTCATCAAGACCGCCGACCACGTCATCGACCTGGGCCCCGAGGGCGGCTCCGGAGGCGGCAGGATCGTCGCCACCGGCACCCCCGAGCAGGTCGCCGAGACCCCCGGCTCCTACACCGGGCACTTCCTCGCCCCGATGCTCGCCAGCGGACGGTCGGGACGCGTCCGGACGCGCTGAGGGAGATCACCTGATGGCCGACCCCACCACCTACCGTCCCGCGACCGGCAGCATCCCCACCACCCCGGGGGTGTACCGGTTCCGGGACGAGCATGGCCGCGTCATCTACGTGGGCAAGGCGAAGAACCTCCGCCAGCGTCTGTCCAACTACTTCCAGGACCTCACCGCGCTGCACGAGCGCACCCGGCGGATGGTCACCACCGCCGCCGGGGTGGAGTGGACGGTGGTCAGCACCGAGGTCGAGGCGCTGATCCTCGAGTACACCTGGATCAAGGAGTTCGATCCGCGGTTCAACGTCAAGTTCCGCGACGACAAGTCCTACCCCTACCTGGCGATCACCATGGGGGAGGCCGTGCCGCGGGTGCACATCACCCGTCGGCCCCGCCCCAAGGGGGACCGGGTCTTCGGGCCCTATCCCCAGGTGGGCGCGATCCGCGAGACCCTCGATCTGATGCTGCGGGTGTTCCCGATCCGCTCCTGCACCGCCGGGGTCTACCGGCGCGCCGAGCGCTCCGGCCGACCCTGCCTGCTGGGCTTCATCGGCAAGTGCGCCGCGCCCTGCGTGGGGGACATCTCCGAGGACGAGCACCGGCGCCTCGCCGAGCAGTTCTCCGACTTCATGGCCGGCAACACCTCGACCTACACCCGCCGCATCGAACGGCAGATGAAGGACGCCGCCGCCGCGATGGACTACGAGCGGGCCGCGAGCCTGCGTGATGACCTCAAGGCCCTCGAGAAGGTGATGGAGAAGAACTCGGTGGTGCTCTCCGACGCCACCGACGCCGACCTCATCGGTCTCGCCCAGGATCAGCTCGAGGCGTCCGTGCAGGTCTTCCACGTGCGCGGCGGGCGGATCCGTGGTCAACGCGGCTGGACCGCCGAGATCCTCGACGACAGCACCGCCCCGGACCTCATCGAGCGCGCTCTGGCCACCCTGTACTCCGAGGGCGATGCGCCCAAGGAGGTGCTGGTGCCGGTGATGCCCACGAACCGGGCGCAGCTCCAGGAGCTGATGGGCCGGCGTGTGGACCTGCGGGTGCCCCAGCGCGGCGAGAAGAAGGACCTGCTGCGCACGGTGGGGGACAACGCCACCGAGGCGCTGCGCCTGCACCGCCTCAAGCGCACCGGTGATCTCACCGCCCGCACCAAGGCGCTCGAGGACCTCGGCGAGGCGCTCGACCTCGCCGAGCCCCCGCTGCGGATCGAATGCTTCGACATCTCCCACTCCCACGGCACCAACGTGGTGGGCTCCCAGGTGGTGTTCGAGGACGGGCTGCCCAAGAAGAGCGAGTACCGCCGCTACTCCGTCAGCGGCGCGGCCGCGCGCGATGACACCGCCTCGATGCACGACGTCATCTCGCGCCGGCTCAAGCACCACCTCGATCCGCCCGAGAAGAGCGACGAGGACAGGCGCCGCTTCGCCTATCCGCCCTCGCTGATCCTGGTCGACGGCGGCCCGCCCCAGGTCGCCGCCGCGCAGCGCGCCATGGACGATCTCGGTATCACCGATATCGCCCTGGCGGGGATCGCCAAGCGGCTCGAGGAGATCTGGCTGCCGGGGGACGACTACCCGGTGATCCTGCCCCGCACCAGCGAGGCGCTGTTTTTGGTGCAGCGCCTGCGGGACGAGGCGCACCGCTTCGCGATCAGCTATCACCGTTCCAAGCGCGGGCGCGCCATGCAGTCCAGCGCACTGGACGGGATCCCTGGGCTCGGGCCGGCGCGCCGCCGCGCCCTGCTGGACCGCTTCGTGACCGTGCGGGCGATCCGCGAGGCCTCCGAGGAGGAGCTGGTCGAGGTCGAGGGGATCGGGCCCGCATTGGCCGCGCAGATCGCCGCCGCGCTACGATCCGACCAGGGGGATACGACGCAGACCGTCCTCGAGGACGACGAGCTCGCCGTCACCGTGGACATGGCGACCGGCGAGATCCTCGACCGCTGAGCGGACTGCTGCGACCCCATCCCGCCGACCCGGAAGGAGCGCTCGTGACCGAGGAGCCCTCACCGCCCCGCGCTGACAGCAGGGGCGACATCGTGATCATCACCGGCCTCGCCGGTGCCGGGCGCGAGACCGCCGCCCATGCCCTGGAGGACATGGGCTGGTACGTCGTCTACAACATCGCCCCGCAGCTCATCTCGACGCTTTATGAGCTGCGCGCCTCGGCCGTGGGCCGGGAGAACCGCTTCGCCGTGGTGGTCGATCCCCGCTCCGGCCCCTTCTTCAACGAGCTCTCCGACGTGGTCGCGGAGCTGCGCCGCTCCGACATCCGGCTGCGGCTGCTGTTCCTCACCGCCGACGAACCGACCCTCGTGCGCCGCTTCGACTCGGTGCGCCGCCCCCACCCGCTGCAGGGGGAGGAGGGCGTGCTCGAGGGCATCCGCCGCGAGCGCGAGATGCTCGCCCCCTACCGGCGGATGGCGGACCTGGTCATCGACACCTCTCCGCTGAACGTCCACCAGCTGACGATGAAGATGCGCAGCGTCTTCGGCACGCACGACGAGCAGCGGCTGACCGTCACGATGCTCTCCTTCGGCTTCAAGTACGGAATCCCGCTCGAGGCCGATCACGTCAGCGACGTGCGCTTCATCCCCAACCCGTACTGGGTCCCGGAGTTGAAGCCCAAGCGCGGCACCGACACCGAGGTGGCCGACTTCGTGCTCGGCGACGCCAACGCCGGCGAGTTCGTGGACCGCTACCTCGAGATGATCGCCCCCGCGCTGCGCGGCTACAGCGCCGAGAACAAGCACTTCACGACCCTCGCGATCGGTTGCACGGGCGGCAAGCACCGCTCTGTCGCGATCGCCGAGAAGATCGGTGACGAGCTGCGCCGCATCGGTCACCCGGTGCGGATCCGCCACCGGGACCTGGGGCGCGAATGAGCATCGCGCCCCGCTCCCGAGGCCGCCGTCTGCGCGGCGTCGACCTCTCAGCCCGCGCCCGGCGAGGGCGGCGCGACGACCCCCAGCGGCCGCTGCGCGTGGTCGCGCTCGGCGGCGGGCACGGCCTGGCCGCCAACCTGCGCGCGCTGCGCTTGCTCACCGACGACATCACCGCCGTGGTCACGGTCGCCGACAACGGCGGCTCCTCCGGCCGGATCCGCACCGAGATGCCCGTCCTGCCGCCCGGGGATCTGCGCATGGCGCTCGCGGCGCTGTGCGAGGACTCCGACTGGGGATCGATCTGGGGGGATGTGATCCAGCATCGCTTCGCGACCGAGGGCGAGCTGGACGGCCACGCTCTGGGCAATCTGCTGATCGTGGCGCTCTGGCAGATCCTCGAGGACCCCATCGAGGGTCTCGACCAGATGGCCGAGCTGCTGGGCGCGCGGGGCCGGGTGCTGCCGATGGCCCTGGAGCCGCTGGACATCGAGGCCCAGGTGCGCAGCGCCGATGGGCGCAGCCGCACCATCTCGGGCCAGTGGCAGGTGGCGACCTCCGAGGGGCGGGTCGAGAGCGTGCGCCTGATCCCGGAGCGGCCCGAGGTCCCGCAGGACGTGATCGATGCGCTGATGCAGGCCGACTGGATCATCGTGGGGCCCGGCTCCTGGTACACCTCGGTGCTGCCGCACCTGATGATCCCCGAGATCGCCGAGGCGATCCGCACCAGCCCCGCCCGGCGCTGCATCACCACGAACCTCTCGGTCGGTGCGCAGGAGGCGGAGGGTATGACCAGCCTGGACATGCTCGAGGTGCTCATGGAACGGTCCCCGGACTGCCAGTTCGATGCCCTGCTGGCCGATCCGACCACCCTCGAGGACGCCCTCGAGCTGTCCGAGGCGGCGCAGGCGAGGGGCATCCGCACCCTGCTGCGCCAGGTGAGCGTGGGCGACGGTACACCGCACCACGACCCGGTCCGGCTCGCGGCCGCGTACCGTGATCTCTTCGACGACGCCTACGGCGACGTCGAACCCGCCCATGCCCGGCAGGGGCGCACCCAGCACACGACGTCGGGAACGGACGCTCCCGCGGAGGAGGACTCGCATGGCTCTGACGGGTGAGGCGAAGGAGGAGCTCTGCCGCCTCGAGGTGAGCCGGCCCTCTGCACGCAAGGCCGAGGCCGCCGCGATGCTCCGTTTCGCGGGCGGACTGCACCTGGTGGCCGGACGCGTGGTGGTCGAGGCGGAGCTGGACTCCCCGGCCGTGGCGCGCAGGCTCCACGCGATCATCGCCGACATGTACGGGCACCGCGCGGATCTGGCGATCCTCGCGCCCTCCGGGATCCGCCGGACCACCCGCTACATCGTGCGGGTGGACCGCGAGGGCGGGATGCTCGCCCGCCAGACGGGTCTGCTCGATGCCCGCGGACGCCCGGTGCGCGGGATGCCGCCGTTCGTGGTGGGCGGTGCGACCGTCGACGCGGAGGCCGCCTGGCGCGGGGCTTTCCTCGCCCGCGGCATGCTCACCGAGCCGGGCCGCTCCTCGGCGCTCGAGCTGTCGTGCCCGGGCCCCGAGGTGGCTCTCGCGATGGTGGGCGCCGCCCGCCGGCTCGGCGTCGCCTCGAAGGCGCGCGAGGCCCGCGGCACCGATCGTGTGGTGCTGCGCGACGGCGATGCGATCTCGCTGCTGCTGACCCGCATGGGCGCGCACGAGACCGTCAGGAGCTGGGAGGAGCGCCGCACCAAGCGCGAGGTCAAGGCGACTGCGCACCGGCTGGCGAACTTCGACGACGCGAACCTGCGCCGCTCCGCCCGCGCCGCGGTGGCCGCCGGCCAGCGCGTCCAGCGGGCCCTGGAGATCCTCGGCGACGACGTGCCCGAGCATCTGCAGGCCGCAGGGCAGCTGCGCCTCGAGCACCGTCAGGCGAGCCTCGAGGAGCTCGGCCGGCTCGCGGATCCGCCGCTCACCAAGGACGCCGTGGCCGGCCGGATCCGGCGTCTGCTCGCCACCGCGGACAAACGCGCCGAGGAGCTCGGCATGCCCGGGACCGACCACGGAGTGGACGAGGACCAACTGCCTCCGTCACCTGATCCCGGTCGTTGATAGGATCATCACGGTCGTCGGTCACATCCGGCGCCGTCCGAGCGTACGAGGGCGTGCGCGCCAAGTCCATATTTCGCAGATCCCCTGTGAATCTAGGAGGAAACCGTGACCATCAAGGTCGGAATCAACGGATTCGGTCGCATCGGCCGCAACTTTCTGCGCGCAGCACTCGAGCAGAAGGCTGACATCCAGATCGTCGGTGTGAATGACCTCACCGACAACGCCACGCTCGCGAACCTCATCAAGTACGACTCGATCGGCGGGGTCCTGCCCTACGACGTCTCCTACGACGACGAGTCCCTCACCGTCGGCGAGAACACCTTCAAGGCGTACGCCGAGCGCGATCCGAAGAACATCCCCTGGGGCGAGATCGGCGCGGACGTCGTCATCGAGTCCACCGGCATCTTCACCGACGCCGAGAAGGCCAAGGCCCACATCGAGGCCGGCGCCAAGAAGGTCATCGTCTCCGCTCCGGCGAAGAACGAGGACGCCACGTTCGTGATCGGTGTGAACGAGGGCGACTACGACCCCGCGAACCACCACATCATCTCCAACGCCTCCTGCACCACCAACAGCCTCGCGCCGGTGGCGAAGGTGCTGAACGACGAGTTCGGGATCGTCAAGGGCCTGATGACCACGATCCACGCCTACACCTCGGACCAGGTGCTCCAGGACGGCCCCCACAAGGACCCGCGTCGTGCACGCGCCGCCGCGCTGAACATCGTCCCCACCACCACCGGTGCGGCCAAGGCCGTGGCGCTGGTGCTCCCGGAGCTCAAGGGCAAGCTCGACGGCTACTCGCTGCGCGTGCCGGTCCCCACCGGCTCCATCACCGATCTCACCTTCGAGGCCTCCCGCGAGGTCTCCGTCGAGGAGGTCAACGCTGCGGTGAAGAAGGCCGCCGAGGGCCCGCTCAAGGGTGTTCTGCGCTACACCGAGGACCCGATCGTCTCCAAGGACATCGAGGGCGACCCGCACTCCTCGATCTTCGACGCGCAGCTGACCAAGGTCAACGGCAACCTCGTGAAGATCTTCGCCTGGTACGACAACGAGTGGGGCTTCTCCAACCGCCTCGTCGAGCTCTCGCAGCTCGTCGGCAAGTCCCTCTGATCCCCCGGCCGTCGTAGGACGGCCAGGATCGCCCCGGAGCCCGCCGGTCACCACCCCGAGGGGTCGGTGTCGGCGGGCTCCGGTCGTCCTCAGAGCGTGCGCCGCATCGCGGCGCGCCCACCAGACCACGAAGGAGCACCACAGTGCTGAAGACCATCGACTCGCTCGGCGAGCTGCGCGGCAGGCGCGTGCTCGTCCGAGCTGATCTGAACGTCCCGCTGGATGGCACCACGATCACCGACGACGGCCGCATCCGCGCCGCCCTCCCGACCCTGACGCGCCTGGTCGAGGCCGGCGCACGGGTCGCCGTGATCTCCCACCTCGGCCGCCCCAAGGGCGCCCCCGAGGAGAAGTACTCCCTGAAGCCCGTCGTCGGCCGTCTCGGCGAGCTGCTGGGCCAGGAGGTCGCCTTCGCGACCGACACCGTCGGCCCCTCCGCCCAGGAGGTCGTCGCCGGTCTCGCCGACGGCCAGGTCGCCGTGCTCGAGAACCTGCGCTTCAACCCGGGGGAGACCTCGAAGCAGGACGAGGAGCGCCTCGCCTTCGCCCGTGAGCTCGCCGCCCTCGGGGATGCCTTCGTCTCCGACGGCTTCGGCGTCGTCCACCGCAAGCAGGCCTCGGTCTACGAGCTCGCGACCCTGCTGCCGGCGGCCGCGGGCGCACTGGTGCTCGGCGAGGTCGAGTCGCTGCGCAAGGTCACCGACTCCCCGGAGCGCCCCTTCGTGGTGGTCCTGGGCGGTGCGAAGATCGCGGACAAGCTCGGCGTGATCGACAGCCTGCTGGACAAGGCCGACCGCATCCTGATCGGCGGCGGCATGGCCTACACCTTCCAGAAGGCCAAGGGCCTGGAGATCGGCCGCTCGCTGCTGGACGAGAGCAAGCTCGACGTGGTGCGCGAGTACATGGAGCGCGCGGAGGCGAACGGCGTCGAGCTGGTGCTGCCCGTGGACACTGTGGTCGCACCCGACTTCGCCGCTGACGCCCCGGCCACCGTGGTCGCGGTCGACCAGATGCCCGCCGACCAGGAGGGCATGGACATCGGCCCGGAGACGGCGAAGCTGTTCGGCGAGAAGATCGCCGATGCCGCGACCGTGTTCTGGAACGGACCGATGGGCGTGTTCGAGTTCGAGAGCTTCGCCAAGGGCACCACGTCCGTGGCCGAGGACCTCTCGAAGGCCGACGGGTACACCGTCGTCGGCGGTGGAGACTCCGCCGCCGCGGTGCGTACGCTCGGCTTCGACGAATCCCTCTTCTCGCACATCTCGACCGGCGGTGGTGCGAGCCTCGAGCTCATCGAGGGCAAGGAACTGCCGGGAATCTCGATCCTCGAGGAGGACAGCAAGTGAGCACCCGTACCCCGCTGATGGCGGGCAACTGGAAGATGAACCTCGACTGGAAGCAGGGCCTGGCCCTGGTCGAGGAGCTCGGCGAGCAGCTCAAGGACGTCGACACCTCGATCGTCGAGACCGTCGTGCTGCCCCCGTTCGTGGACCTGCGCACCGTCCAGGTCGCGGTCGACTCCGGCAAGCTGCCCATCGCCTACGGCGCGCAGGACCTCTCCGCGCACGAGTCCGGCGCGTACACCGGTGAGGTCTCCGGCCCGATGCTGAAGGCCCTGGGCTGCAGCTACGTGGCCGTCGGCCACTCGGAGCGCCGTCAGTACCACGGCGAGGACGAGCAGGTCACCAACGCGAAGGTGCGCGCCGCCTTCGCCGCGGACCTCACCCCGATCCTCTGCATCGGCGAGCCGCTCGAGGAGCGTCAGGCCGGCACCCACGTCGCCTACACCCTCGCGCAGCTCGAGGGCGGCATCGAGGGTCTGGACGCCGCACAGGCGAAACAGATCGTCATCGCCTACGAGCCCGTCTGGGCGATCGGCACCGGCGAGGTCGCCAGCGCGGACGATGCGCAGGAGGTCTGCGCCGCGATCCGTGAGGCGCTGCGCACCGCCCACGGCGACGAGGTCGCCGACGCCGTGCGCGTGCTCTACGGCGGCAGTGTGAAGTCCTCGAACGTGGTCGAGCTGATGGGCAAGGCCGACGTCGACGGCGCGCTCGTCGGCGGCGCCTCGCTCAAGGCCGAGGAGTTCGCCAAGATCGCGGGCTTCCAGGGCTGATCAGCCCAGCTGAGCGACGTGCTGCGAGCGTGCGAGCGGTAGGAGCGCAGCGAGTCAAGCACTGCTGAGCGACGTGCTGCGAGCGTGCGAGCGGTAGGAGCTCAGCGGGTCCTGCGCTGCTGACAGCGACGTACCACGCACCACACGGGCCGGGTCCGGAGCGGACCCGGCCCGTGGCGTATGCTTGCTCGGTACTCCGAACTCCGTGGAAGGTGTCTGCCCTCGTGGATCTGCCCCTGCTGAAGCTCGTCCTCCAGATCGCGCTGGCCGTCCTCGGCCTGCTCACGATCATGCTCGTGCTGCTGCACAAGGGACGTGGAGGCGGCCTGTCGGACATGTTCGGCGGCGGCGTCTCCTCCTCGGCCAGCGCCTCGGGCGTGGCCGAGCGGAACCTGAACCGCATCACCGTCGGCGCGGCGGTGCTCTGGGCGGCGTGCGCCGTGGGACTCGGCATCGTCGAGCGCTTCCTCTGATCTCTCGCGCGCGCCGACGGCGCTGAGCGCGTCAGAAGGGCCGGTCACCCTCAGGTGACCGGCCCTTCTGCTGTGCGGCGGCGAGCGGCTCAGGCCCCTGCGGAGCGCCCTGCAGCAGCCTCGTCCAGGAACCAGGTGGTCGACTCCAGACCGCGCACGGCGGAGGCCGGGACCGCCCAGGGATCGATCCCCTCGTGCCCGTCCCGCACGGCACCGGCCTTCTCCTCGCCGGCGACCAGCAGCGCCACATGGCGGGCCGAGTTCAGCACCGGCCAGGTCAGCGAGATCCGCTCGGGCGGCGGCTTGGGCGAGTCGGTGACCGCGCAGGCGCTCGCGCCCACTTGACGCTGGTCCCGATGCTCGGGGAACAGCGAGGCGACGTGGCCGTCCGGACCCACGCCCAGCATCAGCACGTCGAAGAACGCCCGGCCGCGGGTGCGGAACGGCTCGTCGCCGCCCATCTGGTCCAGCTGCTGCCCGTACCAGGCGGCGGCCTCGTCCAGGGACATGCCGTCGGCGGGGGAGGGCATCACGTGGATGTTGCGCACGGGCATGCCGGCGCGCTGCAGCGGCTCGAGCAGCGTGGCGCGCACACCCACTTCGTTGCGCTCCTCGGAGTCGGGGCCGACGAAGCGCTCATCGCCCCACCACAGGTGCACCCGGGTGACGTCCACGCCGGCCTTCTCGAGCGCGTCGGGCAGCGCCGCCGCGGTCTTCGTGCCGACGGTGCCGCCGGTGAGCACGAGGTGCGCCAGTGCGCGCTCCTCGAGGGCTGCGGCGAGCTGCTGGGCGCTGGCCTCGGCGGCCGCGGCGGCGACCGCCTCCGCGTCGGAGACCACCAGATCGGTGGGCTCGGGCTTGCCGTCGGCGAAGGTCGCGGCATCGGAGATGCTGCTGTACGTGGTGGCGAGGACCTCGCCGTACACCTCATCGGGATCCAGTCGGCGCAGCTCCTCGGTGAGGAGCTCGGCCAGGGTGCGGCGCGGCATCGTGACGTGTTGGCCGGTGTTGTCGCCCGGCAGCTTCATGACGATCGAGGCGTCATCGACCCGGGTGAGGTCGATCGTGCCGTCGGTGCGGACCAGGCGCACGCTGTGCACGCCCGCGAAGTCGCTGTCGTCGGCCGGCGGCGCCAGCACCTCGGCCTCGACGCCGAGGGTGTGCTCGAGCCACCCGGCCATCAGGGCCACGGAGGGGTTGTCGACGGTGCCGGAGACCTCGATCCTGGTGGGGGTCGAGATCGGAGGGACCTCGTAGGCGCTCGCGACCAGCCCGCGCCAGCGGGTCAGTCGCGCCCAGGCGAAGTCCGAGTCGCCGCTGGCGTAGCCGCGGCGCAGACGCTTCAGGGTCGCCAGCGGATCCGCGCAGGCGGCGGAGTCGGTGATGCGGCGCTGGGACATCGAGCCCAGCACGTCGTGGACGGGGGAGCCGGGCGCGTTCTCCGGCCACCAGGTCACGATCGGCGCATCGGGCAGCAGCAGGGCCATCACCAGGGTGTCCAGCGCCCACAGCACGTCGCCGCGAGCATGCAGGATCACGATCTCGCCGGCGCCGGCATCGCGGCCCACGCGGATCTCCGCGTCGAGGCCGGAGCTGTCCGCCTCGGGGTCCGCGTCGACCACGATCACCCGTGCGGGGTGCTCGTGGCTCGCGGCGATCGCCGCCTCGAGGGGCTCCTCGATGTCGCCGGTGGCAATGATGATCAGCGTCAGGACCCGCCCGATGGTGTTGGCACCGAAGGTCTCCCGCATCTCGATCATCTGCTTGTCGATCGCCGATGCGGTGGTGTCGGTCAGGGTGGTGATCACGGTCGCCTCCAGGTACGCCCGTCACGGGCGAGCATCTCGTGCGCGGTATCGGGGCCCCAGGTGCCGGGGCGGTACGGGGACGGGTCCAGGTGCTGTGCCCAGTGCTCGGTGATGGGGTCGAGGATCTGCCAGGACAGCTCGACCTCCTTCTGCCGGGGGAACAGCGGCGGGTCGCCGAGCAGCATGTCCAGGATCAGACGCTCGTAGGCCTCAGGGGACTCCTCGGTGAAGTTCATGCCGTAGGCGAAGTCCATGGTCACGTCCCTCACCTCCATCTGGGTGCCGGGCACCTTGGAGCCGAAGCGCATGGTCACGCCCTCGTCCGGCTGGACGCGGATCACGATCGCGTTCTGTCCCAGGTCCGCGGTGTCCGTCGAGCGGAACGGCAGGAAGGGTGCACGCTTGAACACCACGGCGATCTCGGTGACCCGCCGGCCCAGGCGCTTGCCCGCGCGCAGGTAGAACGGCACGCCCGCCCAGCGACGGGTGGCGATGTCCAGCCTCATCGCGGCGAAGGTCTCGGTGGTGGAGTCGGCGGGGATGCCGTCCTCCTCGATGTACGGGCGCACCTCCTCGCCGCCCTGCCAGCCGCCCACGTACTGGCCGCGGGCGGTGTGCGCGGAGAGATCCTCGGGCAGCTCGACGGCGGCGAGCACCTTCTCCTTCTCGGCCCGCAGATCGGAGGCGCGGAAGGTGACCGGCTCCTCCATCGCGGTGAGCGCGAGCAGCTGCAGCAGGTGGTTCTGGATCACGTCACGGGCGGTGCCGATGCCGTCGTAGTACCCGGCGCGGGAGCCGATGCCGATGTCCTCGGCCATCGTGATCTGCACGTGGTCGACGTAGTTGGCGTTCCAGATCGGCTCGAACAGCTGGTTGGAGAAGCGCAGCGCGAGGATGTTCTGCACCGTCTCCTTGCCCAGGTAGTGGTCGATGCGGAAGACGTCCTCGGGACGGAACACCTTCTCGACCACGTCGTTGAGCTCGCGGGCGGACTCGAGATCGTGGCCGAAGGGCTTCTCGATCACCACGCGGCGCCAGGAGCCGTCCCGGGGAGTGTTCAGCCCCGAGTTCGCGAGCTGGCCGCACACCTTCGGGAAGGCGTCCGGCGGGATGGAGAGGTAGAAGGCGTGGTTGCCGCCGGTGCCGCGGGTGCGGTCGAGCTCGCCGACCACCTCGGTGAGCTTCTCGAAGGCGGCGGTGTCATCGAAGGTGCCGGTGACGAAGCGCAGACCGCCGCGCAGCTGCTCGAAGACGCTCTCGTCGAAGCCGGTGCGGGAATGCTCGGAGACGGACTTGCGCACGTACTCGGCGAAGTCGTCGTCGGACCAGTCACGGCGGCCGAAGCCGACCAGCCCGAAGCTCGGGGGCAGCAGCCCGCGATGGGTGAGGTCGTAGATCGCCGGCAGCAGCTTCTTGCGGGCGAGATCGCCGGTGACGCCGAACATCACCATGGAGCTGGGGCCCGCGATCAGGGGGAGTCGACGGTCGCGCGGGTCGCGCAGCGGGTTCGGCGCGTCGGTCCCGGCGAGGGGAGTGGGGGAGTCGGTCACGTTCGTCCTTTCTCGGACACGGAACGGAGGAGCACGGCCCGCCACAGCGGCGCGGCCGTGCTCCTCGGTGAATCAGGCGCGGGCGGCCTCGACGGAGGTCGAGACGGTGGCGATCAGCTCGTTCCACGCCTTCTCGAACTTCTCCACGCCCTCGCGCTCGAGCAGCGCGAAGACCGCGGGGAGGTCCACGCCGGCGGCGGCGACGCGCTCGAGCGTCGCCGCGCCCGCGGCGGCGGCCTCGGCGTCCAGTGCGGCCTTCGGCGCGGAGTGGTCCGCGGCGGCGTCGAGAGTCTTCTCGGGCATGGTGTTCACCGTCGGGTCGGCGACCAGGTTGTCGACGTAGAGGGTGTCCGGGTAGTCGGGGTTCTTCACCCCGGTGGACGCCCACAGCGCACGCTGCACGTTCGCGCCCTGGGCCTTGAGCGCCGCGAAGCGCTCGGAGCCGAAGGCCTCGAGGTAGGTGCCGAAGGCGGCCTGGGCGTTGGCGACACCGGCCTGGCCGCGCAGTGCCAGCGCCTCCTCGCCGCCGAGCTTCTCGAGCCGGCCGTCGATCTCGGCGTCCACGCGGGAGACGAAGAACGAGGCGACCGAGTGGATCTTCGAGAGGTCCCTGCCGGCCGTCGCGGCCTGCTCGAGACCGGCGAGGTAGGCGTCGATGACGGCCCGGTAGCGGTCCACGGAGAAGATCAGGGTGACGTTGACGCTGATGCCCTCGGCGATCACCGCGGAGATGGCCGGCAGGCCCTCCTCGGTGGCGGGGATCTTGATCATCACGTTCTCGCGGCCCACGACCTGGTGGAGGTGCTGCGCCTGCTCGATGGTCTTCTCGGTCTGGTGCGCGAGGCGGGGATCCACCTCGATGCTCACGCGGCCGTCGAAGCCTCCGGAGGCGCTGTGCACGTCGGCGAACAGGTCGGCGGCGGCGCGCACGTCGTCGGTGGTGAGCACCTCGATGACCTCGTCGACGCTCCTGCCCTCGCCGGCGAGGCGGGTGATGTCGGCGTCGTACTCGTCCGAGCCGGAGATCGCGGCCTGGAAGATCGAGGGGTTCGTGGTCACGCCCACGATGTTGCGGGAGGCGATCAGCTCGGCGAGGTTGCCGGTCTGCAGGCGGCCGCGGGAGAGATCGTCGAGCCAGATGGAGACCCCGGCGTCGGAGAGGGCCTGCGTGCGGGTGTTCTGAGTCATGTCCGTTCCTTCCGGGCGCCGAGCGCCCTGTGTCGAACTGAGGTCGTCGGGATCAACGCGACGGGGCCGTTCTCTCTTCCCGGAGCAGGGAGAGGGCAGAGGGAGCGGCGGTGCGGTGCGGGGGCGGGGCCATGCGGACCCGCCCCCGCGACCGATCAGGCTCCGGCGGAGGCGAGGGACGCCTTCGCGGCCTCGACCACGGCCTCGGCCGTGAAGCCGAACTCCTTGAAGAGGGTCTTCGCATCGGCGGAGGCGCCGTAGTGCTCGAGCGAGACCGCACGGCCGTGGGTGCCGAGGAAGCGGTGCCACGGCATCGCGATACCGGCCTCGACGGTGACGCGCGCGGCGACCGAGGAGGGCAGCACCGACTCGCGGTACTCCTCGTCCTGCTCGTCGAACCACTCCACCGACGGCATGGAGACCAGGCGGGTGGGGGTGCCGGCGGCCTCGAGCTGCTTCTGCGCCTCGGCCGCGTACTGCACCTCGGAGCCGGTGGCGATGAGGATCACCTGCGGCTCCGCCGAGGCCTCCTTCATGATGTAGCCGCCCTTGACGAGGTTCTCCGCACCTGCGTACTCGGTGCGGTCGAAGGTGGGCATCGCCTGACGGCTCAGGATCAGGCCGACGGGGCCGTTGTCCCGCTCCAGCAGCGCCTTCCAGGCCTGCGCCGTCTCGTTGGCGTCCGCCGGGCGCACGATCGAGAGGTTCGGGATCGCGCGGTAGGCGGCGAGGTGCTCGACCGGCTGGTGCGTGGGGCCGTCCTCGCCCAGGCCGATGGAGTCGTGGGTCCACACGTAGGTCGCGGGCACCTTCATCAGCGAGGCGAGGCGTACCGCGCCGCGCATGTAGTCGGCGAACTGGAAGAAGGTGCCGCCGTAGGGGCGGGTGAGCCCGTGCAGCGAGATGCCCGAGAGGATCGCGCCCATGCCGTGCTCGCGGATGCCGAAGTGCAGCGTGCGGCCGTAGACGTCGCCGCTGAACTCGGAGGAGCTGATCTCCTTCGGGAGGAAGGAGGGCTCGCCCTTCATGGTGGTGTTGTTCGAGCCGGCGAGGTCGGCGGAGCCGCCCCACAGCTCGGGCATGACCGGGGCGAGGGCCTCGAGGACCTTGCCGGAGGCGGCGCGGGTGGCCAGGCCCTTCTCATCGGCCTCGAAGGTGGGGAACGCCTCGGCGAAGCCCTCGGGCAGCTCGCGGGCGCTCAGGCGGTCCAGCAGCGCCGCCGCCTCCGGGTTGGCGGAGCGCCATGCCTGGTAGCCCTTGTCCCACTCGGCCTTCGCGGCGGCGGCGCGCTCTGCGAGGCCGCGGGTGTGGGCGAGGACGTCCTCGTCGACCTGGAACTGCTGCTCCGGGTCGAAGCCGACGGCCTTCTTCAGACCCGCGACACCCTCGGGGCCGAGCTTGGCGCCGTGGACGGTGTGGCTTCCGGCCAGCTCCGGGATCGGCCAGCCGATCACGGTGCGCAGGCGGATGAAGGTCGGCTTGTCGGTGACCTTCTGCGCCTCGAGGATCTCGGCCTTGAGCTGGGCGACGTCCTCCTTGTACTCCGTGCCGCCCTGGGTCCAGTCCACGGTGCGCACGTCCCAGCCGTAGGACTCGTAGCGCGCGGCGGTGTCCTCGGTGAACGCGATCGAGGTGTCGCCCTCGATGGAGATCTCGTTGTCGTCCCACAGCACGATCAGGTTGCCCAGCTGCTGGGTGCCGGCCAGCGAGCTGGCCTCGCTGCTGACGCCCTCCTGCAGGTCACCGTCGGAGGCGATCACGTAGGTGAAGTGGTCGAAGGGGCTGGTGCCCGGTGCGGCCTCGGGGTCGAGCAGGCCGCGCTCGCGGCGCTGGGCCATGGCGAAGCCGACCGCGGAGGAGATGCCCTGGCCGAGGGGGCCGGTGGTGATCTCGACGCCGTCGGTCACGAAGTTCTCGGGGTGGCCCGGGGTCTTGGAGCCCCAGGTGCGCAGCTCCTCGATGTCCTTCTTCTCGAGGCCGAAGCCGCCGAGGAACAGCTGGATGTACTGGGTGAGGCTGGAGTGCCCGGCGGAGAGCACGAAGCGGTCACGGCCGATCCAGGTCGGATCGGTCGGGTCATGGCGCATGAGGTCCTGGTAGAGCAGGTACGCGGCCGGGGCGAGGCTCACGGCCGTGCCGGGGTGGCCGTTGCCCACCTTCTCGACGGCGTCCACGGCGAGGACGCGGGCGGTGTCGACCGCGCGCGCGTCCAGCTCGGTCCAGCCCTCGGGGGCCTTGAAGTTCTCGGTCATGTGCAGTGCAACCTTTCACCGGAGTGCGGCCATCCCGGCCGCGCGGATCGACGAACCCCGACGCGCGGTGACCGGCATGTCCGAGAACATGCGGGAGCCCGGCGCGGGGCGACGGGACCACCTTAGTCGTGCCGTGCCCGGCGACGCTCGTCCGTCCAGCCTGTTGCCGGTGCGCACGCACGGGCGCGACACGGTGCGGGTTCTCACCTCCGCGCATGGTGCCGACGAGCGCCCTCAGCACCTAGACTGGCGTGGTTCACGCGGCCGCTGTGTCGCGCTCAGGAGGAAGGACGGTGGGCGGTGACCGCCACCCAGGGAGCTTCGGTCCAGGACGCACACCAGGGCGGTGGGCGGGCCCCCCGCTCGGCACGCTCCGTGATCGGCAGCTACGTGGCGCTGACCAAGCCGCGGATCATCGAGCTGCTGCTGATCACCACGATCCCCACCATGTTCCTCGCCGCAGGCGGGTTCCCCTCGCTGTGGCTGATCCTGAACACCATGATCGGCGGCTATCTCGCCGCCGGCGGCGCGAACACGCTGAACATGTACCTCGAGCGCGACATCGACTCGAAGATGAAGCGCACCCGCAACCGGCCGATCCCCTCGGGGGCCGTCTCCCCGCGTGCTGCGCTGATCTTCGGCATCACCATCTCGATCGTCTCGGCGCTGTGGCTCGGCCTGCTGGTGAACTGGGCGTCCGCCGCACTCGCCGTCGGTGCGATCCTGCTCTACGTCGTCTTCTACACGATGCTGCTCAAGCGCCGCACCAGCCAGAACATCGTCTGGGGTGGGGTGGCCGGCTGCATGCCGGTGCTGATCGGCTGGTCGGCCGTGACCGGCACCGTCTCGTGGACTGCGGTGCTGCTGTTCCTGGTGATCTTCTTCTGGACCCCGCCGCACTACTGGCCGCTGGCCGAGAAGTTCTCCAAGGACTACGCCGCCGCGGGCGTGCCGATGCTGCCGGTGGTCGCTTCGCGGATGTCGGTCGCGCGCCAGATGATCATGCACACCGCGCTGATGATCGCCTCGAGCCTCGCGATCATCCCGCTGGGCGCGACCGGCTGGGTGTACGGCGTCGCCGCCGTGGCCTCCGGTCTGTGGTTCGGCTGGCTGGTGATCCGCTATGCGCTGCGTGTGCGCCGCGGTCTGAGCGGCAAGGCGCTGGGCCCGATGACCGTGTTCCACGGCTCGATCACCTATCTGACGGTCCTGTTCGTCGCCCTCGCGATCGATCCCTTCGTCACCCTGTGACGCCGGGCGATCCGCGGTCGCACGAGCAGGCACCGCTGCGCCCCGGTGACCGCAGGATCCTCGAGCAGTACCTCAGCCATCTGCGCATCGAGCGGGGGCTCGCGGAGAACACCCTCGGGGCCTACCGCCGCGACCTCACCCGCTATCTCGCCGATCTCGCGCGCCGGGACATCGATCCCTCCGCCGTGGATCCGGAGCAGCTCGGCGCCTGGCTGCAGGAGTTGCGCACCGGTGCCGACGGAGGCAGCGCCCTCTCCGCCGCCTCGGCCGCCCGCTCCCTCGCCGCAGTGCGAGGACTGCACTCCTTCCTGGACGCCGAACGCGCCTCGAGCACGGGCGACCCCTCCCGACTGGTCCAGCCCCCGGCGCTGCCCAGACGCCTCCCGCATCCGTTGAGCATCGACCAGGTCGAGGCGCTCATCGACGCCGCCGGTCGACCCGGCACCGGCCGGGACGCGACCGAGCGGGCGCTGCGCGACCGTGCACTGCTCGAGGTGCTCTACGGGCTCGGCGCCCGCATCTCCGAGGCGACCGGACTGGACATCGACGACATCGACCAGGCCGAGCGCGCCGCCGTGCTGCGCGGCAAGGGCGACAAGCACCGCGCAGTACCCGTGGGCCGCTTCGCGCTCGAGGCTCTCGAGGCCTACCTGACCCGGGGACGGCCGACGCTCGCCGCGCGGGGGAGCGGCACCCCGGCGGTGTTCCTGGGCTCCCGCGGCACCCGGCTGACCCGCCAGGCCGCCTGGCAGGTGGTCGCCGGTGCCGCCGAGGCGGCCGAGCTCACCGACCTGCCCGAACCCGTCAGCCCGCACACGCTGCGTCACTCCTATGCCACCCACCTGCTGCACGGCGGAGCGGATGTGCGCTCCGTGCAGGAGCTGCTGGGTCACGCCTCGGTGACCACCACCCAGCTGTACACGCAGGTCACCGTGGACACCCTGCGCGAGACCCACGCCGGTGCCCACCCTCGGGCCCGGTGAGGGGCTTAGACTTGTGCGGCGCGACGTCCCCGCACAGACCGGCCCCGCGGGGGGCGTCCTGTGCGAGATGATGACGGCGCAGGTGCGGCCGACGCCCCGCGCGCCGCGAGGATCCTCCGGTCCTGCGCGGGACGTCCCCCGCCCCACCCCGACCACGACTCCGACGACAGGACACCGACGTGAGCCCGACCTCCTCCCAGCAGCTGGACATCGATCTCGGCCCGACCGGCCGACCGATGCCGGAGCTCCCGGAGCCGGCACCGCTCGACTCCCACGGCCCGGCACGGATCATCTCGATGGTGAACCAGAAGGGCGGGGTCGGGAAGACCACCAGCGTCATCAACCTCGGCGCGGCCCTCGCGGAGCTGGGCCGCAAGGTGCTGCTGGTGGACCTGGACCCGCAGGGCGCGCTCAGCGCCGGCTCGGGGGTGAACCCGTACGAGCTCGACGTGACCGTCTACAACCTGCTGATGGAGCGCGGCCACGACGTCCACGAGGTCATCCAGGAGACGCCGACGGAGAACCTCGACGTCCTGCCCGCCAACATCGACCTCTCCGCCGCGGAGGTCACGCTCGTCAACGAGGTCGCCCGCGAGATGGCGCTGGCCCGTGTGCTGCGACCGGTCGCGGACGAGTACGACGTGATCCTCATCGACTGCCAGCCCTCGCTGGGACTGCTGACCGTCAACGCCCTCGCGGCCAGCCACGGCGTGATCATCCCGCTCGAGGCGGAGTACTTCGCGCTGCGCGGCGTGGCGCTGCTGGTGGAGACGATCGAGAAGGTCCAGGACCGGATCAACCCGCGCCTCGAGCTCGACGGCATCCTCATCACGATGTTCGATCCGCGCACCCTGCACGCCCGCGAGGTGTGCCAGCGCGTGGTGGGCGCCTTCCCCGACAAGGTCTTCCACACCACCATCAACCGCACGGTGAAGTTTCCCGACGCCTCCGTCGCGGCCGAGCCGATCATCTCCTTCGCCTCCTCCACCAAGGGCGCCGAGGCCTACCGCCAGCTCGCCCGGGAGCTCATCTCCCGCGGCGCCGCGGCGTGACGGGCTCTGCGCGCGCCGGCGCAGGATCCTCCGGCGGCCGCCGGAGCGGGGGCGGTCGCCCGCAGCGTCGACGCAGCGCCTTCACCCCGCCGAAGCAGGTGCGGCTGCGGGACGGGACGGGCAGGCCTCTCGCCCCTGCACCTCAGGACGAGGACGGCCCGGACCTCCACCGTGAGGACGGAGAGCGCCTGCAGAAGGTGCTCGCCCGTGCCGGCTTCGGCTCTCGCCGGGCCTGCGAGACGCTGATCTCCTCCGGCCGCGTCCGCGTGGACGGCGAGGTGGTCCAGGAGCAGGGGATCCGCATCGACGTGGGCACCCAGGTGGTGCATGTGGACGGTCGCCGCCTCCAGCTGGACGAGAGCAAGCTGACCGTCGTGCTGAACAAGCCGCGCAAGGTGGTCTCCGCGATGAGCGATCCGGAGGGCAGGCGTGATCTCACCGAGTTCGCCGAGCGCTACCCGCACCGGCTCTACCACGTGGGACGCCTGGACTACGAGACCGAGGGCCTGCTGCTGCTGACCAACGACGGCGAGCTCGCCCACCGCCTCACCCACCCCAGCTTCCAGGTCGAGAAGACCTACGTATGCCGCTTCGACGCGCCCGGCGGCCCTCCCCGCGGTCTGGTCAAGGCGCTGCGCGAAGGGGTCGAGCTCGAGGACGGACCCGCCCGCGCGGACCGTGCCCGTGTGCTCGCGCAGGACGGCCATGAGGCCGTGGTCGAGGTGACCCTCCACGAGGGCCGCAACCGGATCGTGCGGCGCATGTTCGCCTCCCAGGGCTTCGAGCTGACCTCGCTGATGCGCACCCGCATCGGCCCGGTGCTGCTGGATGATCTCGAGCCCGGCGGCACCCGTGAGCTCACCGACCGCGAGCTCGGCACCCTGATGTCGGAGCTCGGGCTGTGAGCGGTCTCGTGCCCGCGACGGTGCGGATCATCGGCACCGGCCTGATCGGCGGATCGCTCGGGATGGCGCTCGGCGCCGCGGGCGCGGACGTACAGGTCCAGGACATCTCCCCGGGCACCACCGCCCTCGCCGTCGAGCTCGGCGTGGGCCGCGTCCCCGCACCCGGCGACCCCGATCCCGAGTTGGTGATCGTCGCAGCGCCCCCGGACGCCGCCGCCCAGCTGATCGCGGAGGCGCTGCGCACCTGGCCGAATGCGCTGGTCACCGATGCCGCGAGCGTCAAGGGGATCGTGCTCGACGGCGTCGCCCGCGCCGTCGACCCCGAGATGCTCACCCGCTACATCGGCGCCCACCCGATGGCGGGACGGGAGATCTCGGGCGTGATCGCCGCACGCGGAGACCTCTTCCGCGGCCGCCCCTTCGTGGTGGTCCCGCACGCCACCACCGATCCCGAGGCAGTGGCCCTGCTGCAGGGGATCGCCACCGCGATCGGCTCCGTGCCGGTGGTGCTGCCCGCCGCCGAGCACGACACCGCCGTCGCCCATGTCTCCCACGTCCCCCAGGTGCTCTCGAGCCTGCTGGCCACCACGCTGCTGGATCCTGACGAGCGCGCCCTCGCGCTCGCGGGTCAGGGACTGCGCGACACCACCCGCATCGCGGATTCCGATCCGCGGCTGTGGGTCGAGATCCTCGGCGCCAACGCCGCGGCGGTGACCGCGGTGCTCGAGGGCGTGCGCGAGCGCATGGACGACGTCCTGGCGGCGCTCGCGACGATGCCCGGGGATCCTGACCCCGCCGTCGGTTCGAGGCGTGCCCTCGCGGAGCTGATCAGCGACGGCAACCGGGGCGTGCGCCGCATCCCCGGCAAGCACGGCGGCGCCTCGGACGCCTTCGCGACCGTCACCGTGCTGGTGCCCGACCGTCCCGGTGAGCTCGGGCGCCTGTTCACCGAGATGGGCGAGATCGGGGTGAACCTCGAGGACTTCCGTCTCGAGCACAACTACGGCCGCCAGGTGGGCCTCGGGCACCTGTCCGTGGACGCCTCCCGTGAGGAGCTGCTCACCCGGGAGCTCTCCGCGAGGGGCTGGACCGTCGCGGAGTCCTGAAACCCCCGTATCCTTGCCGGATGCACACCAGCGCGCCGCACGACCCCACCTCCCCGGAGAGCACCGGCCCGGGCATCGCCATCGCGATCGACGGGCCCGCCGGATCGGGCAAGTCCACCGTCTCCCGGCTCCTGGCCGAGGCGCTCGAGGGCGGCATCCTCGATACCGGGGCGATGTACCGCGCTGTCGCCTGGTACTGCCTGGACCGCGGCGTCGATCTCACCGACCGTGAGGCCGTCGCGCAGGTCGCCGAGCAGCTGGACCTCGAGCTCGGCACCGACCCTGCCGGCGCGACCGTGGTCGTCTCCGGCACCGACATCACCTCCGAGATCCGCACCGAGCGGATCTCGCAGCAGGTCTCGGCCGTCGCCACCAACACGCTGGTGCGCGCGATCCTCCAGGAGCGCCAGCGCGAGCTGCTGCACGCCACCGCCGCCGAGCGCGGCTTCTGCGTGGCCGAGGGACGCGACATCACCACGGTGGTGGCCCCCGACGCGCAGGTGCGCGTGCTGCTCATCGCCTCCGACGAGGAGCGGATGCGTCGCCGCGCCGCCGAGCTCCAGCTCGAGGACACCGAGGAGACCCGCCGGCGCATGGCCGATCAGGTGCTGCGCCGCGACCGTGACGACTCGACCGTCTCGGAGTTCCTCACCGCCGCCGAGGGCGTCGAGACCGTCGACACGACCGGTCTGAGCATCCCCGAGGTCGTCGAGTCGATCCTGATGCTGGTCGCCGCGGCGGAGACCGCCCAGGAGGAGGCCGAGCACGGCGAGGCCGAGCCCTATGCCGCTCCCGCGCGCGCGGCCGCGCCGTCGTCGGATTCCGACGGCGGCCCCACCGACGAGGAGATCGAGGCCGCGCTGCGTGCGGGCCTGCGCGACTACCAGCTCGACGACGAGGACCTGGCGCTGCTGACCGGGGAGGAGAGCGAGGAGCTCCTGCCCGAGGTCCAGCGCAATCTGCCCGTCGTCGCGGTGGTCGGCCGCCCCAACGTCGGGAAGTCCACGCTCGTCAACCGCATCCTGGGCCGTCGCGAGGCCGTGGTCGAGGACCGTCCAGGCGTGACCCGCGACCGCGTCTTCTACGAGGCCGAGTGGACCGGCAAGGACTTCTGGCTGGTGGACACCGGCGGCTGGGAGGATCGCGTCCAGGGGATCGCCTACCGCGTCGCCGAGCAGGCCGAGGTGGCCGTCTCGCTCGCGGACGTGGTGATGTTCGTGGTCGATGCGAACGTCGGCATCACCACCACCGACGAGCAGCTGCTCAAGGTGCTGCGCAAGTCGAAGGTGCCGATCGTGCTGGTCGCCAACAAGGTCGACGACCAGCGCGGCGAGCTCGAGGCCGCGGCCCTGTGGAACCTCGGCCTGGGCGAGCCGTTCCCGGTCTCCGCGCTCCACGGCCGCGGCTCCGGCGACCTGCTGGACGCCGTGCTCGCGGCGATGCCGGAGGAGGGGCGCGGCGCCCCCGCGGACCACGGTCCGCGCCGGGTGGCCCTGGTGGGCCGGCCCAACGTGGGCAAGTCCTCGCTGCTGAACCGCCTGGCGGGGGAGCGGCGCGTGGTGGTCGACGAGGTCGCCGGCACCACCCGCGATCCCGTGGACGAGAAGATCACCCTGGGAGGTCGCGAATGGACCTTCGTGGACACCGCCGGGATCCGTCGCCGCGTGCTCCAGTCCCAGGGCGCGGACTACTACGCCTCCCTGCGCACCCGTGCGGCGCTGGACCGCGCCGAGGTGGCGGTGGTGCTGCTCGAAGCCTCCGAGCCGATCTCGACCCAGGACCTGAAGATCATCGACATGGTGCTCGAGTCCGGGCGAGCCCTCGTGCTGGCCTTCAACAAGTGGGACCTGCTGGACGAGGAGCGCCACAAGGCCCTCGAGCGCGAGATCGAGCGGGACCTCGGCCACGTCGCCTGGGCTCCGCGGGTGAACATCTCCGCGCAGACGGGCCGTCATGCCGACAAGCTCGTGCCAGCGCTCGAGACGGCGCTGGAGTCCTGGGACCGGCGCATCGCCACCGGGCGCCTGAACGCCTTCCTGGGCCAGCTGGTCGCCGCCCATCCGCATCCCGTGCGCGGCGGCAAGCAGCCCCGGATCCTGTTCGCGACGCAGGCCCGCACCCGTCCGCCGCGCTTCGTCATCTTCGCCAGCGGATTCCTCGAGCACGGGTATCGCCGCTTCATCGAGCGCCGCCTGCGCGAGGACTTCGACTTCCCCGGTTCCCCGATCGTGATCGGGGTGCGGATCCGGGAGAAGCGGCGCCGCTGAGACGCGCAGCGCCCAAGGTGCGAGGGCCCCTTGCGACGACGTATCGTGGGGTCCATGAGTACTCCCGGTGACAACGGCTCCTGGAACCCCCAGGGCCACGAGAACGGCGCCCCGCAGGACCCCTACGCGCAGCCGCAGCAGGACCCGTGGGCCCAGCCGCCCGGCGCACAGGACGCCTACGGCCAGCAGGATCCGTACGGTCAGCAGCCCGCCACCGGGCAGGCCCCCTTCGGCCAGCCGGATCCCTACGGCCAGCCCTCGGTGAACTCAGCCTCGGACCCGTACGGCCCGGGCCAGCAGGCCTGGTCCCCGGCGCCGGGCTCCGGCCCCTCGGCCTCCGACCCCTACGCCCAGGACGGCGCCGCCTACGGCCAGCCCAGCGCCGGTCAGCAGCCCTATGCCGAGGGTGCGACAGCTCCTGCGGGAGAGCCGCAGAGCCGGCTCGTCGTCGGCCTGCTCGGCATCTTCCTCGGCGGCTTCGGCGTGCACCGCTTCCTGCTGGGGTACACCACGATCGGCATCATCCAGATCGCCGTCACGGTGCTCACCTGCGGCTTCGGTGCCTGGTGGGGCCTGGTCGAGGGCATCATGGTGCTCGCCAAGGCACAGGCCTTCGAGCGCGATGCGCACGGTCGCCCGCTGAGGGACTGACTTCTCCCACCGATCGAGCGACAAGGATCCCGGAATGATGAGCTATCAACCCCAGGCACCGCTGAAGGACCGCGGCTCGCTCCAGACCAGCGCCATACTCCTGATCGTCGTCGGGTTCCTGTGCGGCGGCACGGTCCCGGCCATCTTCGGCATCATCGCCCTGGTGCAGCTGGACTCCGATCCGCACATGGCGCAGAAGATGAACAAGGTGGGTTGGATCATCTTCTGGGTGACGTTCGCCCTGATCATCTTGTTCCTGATCGTGTACGTGGTGTTCATGGTGATCATCTTCGGCGCGGCCACCCTGCCGTTCCTGATGGGCGGCTGACGCCCCACCTCCCCGACACGTCCGTCCCGCACCGAGGAGCAGCGATCACCGCCCCCGACTTCGTCCTCTCCCTCCGCGAGCGCATCGGGCACGACCTGCTGTGGATGCCCGGCGTCTCCGCCGTGGTCATGGACCGTTCGCGGCGCAGGGTCCTCGCGGTGCGTCGCAGCGACAACGGCACCTGGACCCCCGTCACCGGGATCATCGATCCCGGTGAGCAGCCCGCCCAGGCGGCGGTGCGCGAGGTCGCCGAGGAGGCGGGCATCGACTGCACCCCGCTGCGCCTGCTCGAGGTGCGCAGCCTCCCGCCCGTGGTGCACCCCAACGGCGACCATGCCCAGTACCTCGACCTGTGCTTCCTGTGCGAGGCGCAGGACGATGCGGCGCCCTATCCGGCCGACGGCGAGAACACCGAGGCGCGCTGGTTCCCCCTCGAAGCCCCGCCTCCGATGAACGAACGCTTCACCGCACAGCTGGCGCTCGCCCTCGAGGACCGGCCCGAGGCGCGCTTCCGGCGATGAGGCGCCCCGATCCCCTTCCCGGCACCAGGGTGCGGATCGCTCTGAGCGACGCCCCCGGCGACAGCGCCGAGGTGCGCGTGATCGCCGCGCCGCGCCGGGACATGGCGCGCGCGGGAGCTCTCAGCCGGCCCCTGCAGCCCTTCGCCGACGCCCTCCTGGTGGATGTCCGGGTGGGGGAGCAGGTGCTGCTCCCTGGCGCCTGGGTGCAGCCCGAGGTGCTCGAGAGGGGCACCCCGCTCGCCCCCACGACCGTCACCGCCGCGGATCTGCGACCGCCTGCCGTGATCGCCGGACCCGCCGAGGACGCCGCCCTGCACTGGGGGGAGACGGTCTGGCCGCTGGACCTCGGGGGCGTCGTCTCGATCCCCGAGGCCGCCCGCGCGGACCCCCATCCGCTCTCGCGGCTGCGGCGCCTGGTCATGGTCGCGGCCGGTCGGCGCGATGAGGTGGGGCTGACGCTGTGGCGCTCGGAGGACTTCGAGATCCCGTGGCAGGACGTGCGTCTGCTGCCGCGCGCCACCTCCTGGTTCGAGCTCGCGCAGGTGCCCGCAGGCATGCGCTACGCCGACGCGGAGCGGGCCCAGGCGGTGGGCAGGGCTCGGACCCGACGGTCGGCGCTCTGACCTCACTTTCTGCCGACTCGCCGAGGCCGACAGCGGAGGATCCCGGAACCCGGGCACCATCCGGATCGCCTTCCAGCAGTTCGGCTCCGGCACGATCAAGCAGGAGTGGATCTCCACCGCCGCCCAGGAGTTCTCCGCCGAGCACCCCGAGCTCGTGGTCGAGCTGGTGCCGATCGTGGCCTCGGAGAACGACTACTTCACCAAGAACGAGCTGCTGATGAGCTCTCCCCGCACGAGCCCGGATCTGGTCTACGAGGACTCCTTCATCCTGCTCTTGGACGTGGGCGCGGGATACCTCCAGCCGATCACGGACCTGGTGGAGGGCTTCGAGCACTGGGACGACATCGCCGAGGCGTCCAAGGACGCGGTCACCGGCGAAGGGGTTCATGGACGGTGTTCCGGTGGAGATCGAGGAGTCGGCCTGGACCGAGGGGGCGGGGGTGCTGCGGGCCCTGTGGTCGGTGGTGCTGCCGCTGATGCGCTCGGGCCTGGCCGTCGCCACGATCTTCACCTTCGTGACCATGTGGGGGAACTTCTTCGTCCCCTTCATGCTCCTGCTCAGCCCGGAGAACCTGCCCGCAGCGGTGACGCTGTACACGTTCTCCTCCCAGTACGGGCAGGTCGCCTACGGCCAGCTCGCCGCCTTCTCGATCTTCTACTCGATCCCGGTGGTGGTGCTGTACCTGTTCCTGGGCCGCACCCTCGGCCAGGGCTTCGCCGCCGCGGGCGGTGTGAAGGGCTGACCCGCGCACCATGCGGCCCTCGGGCGCCGTGCCGCCGACCGTTCGTACGGATCACGGCGGCACGGCGCCCGCAGGCCATATCGTGAAACGGTCACGTCGGCCATGAAGGAGCTGAGATGAGCGAGCCCGCACCCACGCCGAGCACCCTGTCCCCGGAGGTCGCGCAGGCGGCCCGAGACCTCTCCACGCGGGACGGAGAGCCCGCCTTCCCCGAGCAGGACCAGCAGCCGCCCGGCCTGACCGCGCCGATGGAGCCGGTGCCCGACCACGGCGAGCGCAGCTATGTCGGGCACGGCCGCCTGGAGGGGCTGACCGCCCTGATCACCGGCGGGGACTCGGGCATCGGGCGCGCGGTCGCGATCGCCTACGCCCGGGAGGGCGCCGACGTCGCGATCTCCTATCTCCCCGAGGAGCAGGAGGATGCCGAGCAGACCCGGCACTGGATCGAGGAGGCCGGCCGGCGCGCCCTGTTGCTGCCCGGGGACATCCGCGACGAGCAGCTGGCCCGCTCGCTGGTGACACGGACGGTCGAGGAACTGGGCGGGCTGGACATCCTGGTCAACAACGCGGCCTTCCAGTGGGGACGTGCGGAGCCCGCAGGTCTGGACGGCATCGAGTCCGCCCGCCTGCACCGCACGCTGACCACGAACCTCGAGGCGCTGTTCTGGATCACCCAGGAGGCGGCGCGCCACCTGGGGGAGGGAGCGAGCGTGATCAACTGCTCCTCGATCCAGAGCTACGATCCCTCGGTCCCGCTGATGGACTACGCCGCCACGAAGGCCGCGATCAACAACGTCACGGTCAACCTCGCCTCCGATCTCGGGCCGCGAGGCATCCGGGTGAACGCCGTGGCGCCCGGACCGATCTGGACGCCGCTGAACGTGGCGACCCGGGTGAGCGAGGACTACGTCGAGTTCGGGGCCAACACGCCGCTGGGACGCGCCGGGCAGCCGTCGGAGGTGGCGGGGGCGTTCGTGTTCCTGGCCAGCCCCGCCGAGGCGAGCTACGTCTCCGGCACCGTGCTCGGCGTGACGGGCGGCCGCCCGGTCTTCTGAGCGCGGTCGGCGGCGGTCAGCGGAAGATGACCGTGCGGGTGCCGTCCAGCAGCACCCGCGACTGCGCGAACCAGGCCACGGCCTGGCGCAGGGTGCGCGCCTCCGCGTCCTGGCCGATCGCCATCAGCTCCTTGGGCGAGCGGGTGTGGTCCACCCGGATCACGTCCTGCTCGATGATCGGGCCCTCGTCCAGGTCGTCGGTGACGAAGTGGGCCGTCGCGCCGATCTGCTTCACGCCGCGCGCATGCGCCTGCCGGTAGGGGTTCGCCCCCTTGAAGCCGGGCAGGAAGGAGTGATGGATGTTGATGCAGCGCCCGGCGAGCTCCGCACAGAGCTCGGGGGAGAGGATCTGCATGTAGCGGGCCAGCACCACCAGCTCGATGTCGTGCTCGATCACGGCCTCGCGGATCCGCGCCTCGAACGCCTCCTTCGCGCCCTCGCCCTTGGTGGGCAGGTGCTCGAAGGGGACCTCGTAGAACGCGGCCAGACGCTCCAGGGTGGGGTGGTTGGCCAGGATCAGCGGCACCTCGATCGGAAGGTTCCCGGAGTCGACCTGGAAGAGCAGGTCGTTGACGCAGTGCTTCGCCGTGGAGCCGAGCACGAGGGTGCGCACCGGGCGGCCCACCAGGTCGACCCGATGCTCGAGGTCGAAGCGTTCGACCACCGGGGCCAGCGCCTGCTCGAACTCCTCGAGGCTCGCCGCCGTGAGCACCTGCAGGCGCAGGTAGAAGCGGTGGGTGGTGCCGCTCTCGAACTGGCGGGACTCGGTGATGTTCCCCTCGATCTCCACGATCGCTCCGGTCACCGCGTGGACGATGCCGGGACCGTCCTCGCACACCACCGTGAGGACGTACTCGTTGTGCGCCGATGACGAGGCGGGAGAGGTCTGGGGGAGAGGGGTCGCACTGCTCATGAGGACATCCTAGGAACTGTGCGAGCCGCGCTGCGCCTCCGTCCGGGCGGGGTTGCTCACGCTCGCCCGGACCGCCACAGCTTCGAGGGCCACCAGATGACCTTGCCCAGGTCCAACGCGAGCGCCGGCACCAGCACGGTGCGCACCACGAAGGTGTCCAGCAGCACGCCGAAGGCGACGATGAAGGCGATCTGTGCGAGGAACAGGATCGGGATCACCCCGAGCGCCGCGAAGGTCGCGGCGAGCACCAGGCCGGCCGACGTGATCACTCCGCCGGTGACGGCCAGTCCGCGCACCACGCCCTCCTGGGTGCCGTGCTGGAGCGACTCCTCACGCACCCGTGTCATGAGGAAGATGTTGTAGTCGATGCCCAGCGCCACCAGGAACACGAACCCGAACAGCGGCACGGCCGGATCCGCGCCGGGGAAGTCGAACAGGTGGTTGAACACCAGCGCGGAGACGCCCATCGCGGTGCCGAAGGAGAGCACCGTGGTGGCGACCAGCAGGATCGGGGCCAGGATCGAGCGCAGCAGCAGCATCAGGATCAGCACGATCACGGCGAGGACCACCGGGATGATCAGCGCCCGATCGTGCGCGGAGGCGTCGTTGGTGTCGATCGAGGTGGCGGTGGGGCCGCCCACGAGCGCGGCGATGTCCTGAGAGGCGAAGCTCGTGCGGAGCTCGCGCACCGTCTCGGCGGCGGCGGGGGAGTCGGCGGCGTCGGTGAGCGTGGCCTGCAGCATCACGTCGCCGTTCACCACCGTCGGCTCGGGGGCCGGGGTCCCGGGCGGGCCCTGCGCCTGGATGCCCTCCTCGGTCACCGGGGCGGAGCCGCTGGGGGAGTCCTCGGCGGTGACGGTCACCGAGTCCACGCCGTCCTGGGCCAGGAGCAGGTCCGCGGTCTCCTGCAGCGAGGTCTCGGCCACGAGCACCTGCGCGGGGGATCCGGCACCGGCGGGGAAGTGCTCGCCCAGGGCGGCCTGTCCGTCGCGGGCGGTGGACTCGCCGAGCACCAGATCGGACTGCGGGACGCCGTCGGCCTGGAGCTGGGTCACGCCGAGGCAGCCCACGGCGAGCACGATCGCGGTGAGGATCCACAGCGGGCGGGGGCGGCGTCGCACGGCCACCGCGATCCGGCCCCACAGGCCGTGAGCGGAGGGATCGGCGCCGGCATCCGGGGCGTCGGGGTCGAAGCGAGGGCGTCGCGGCCAGAACGCGACGCGGCCGCACGCGTAGAGCACCGCGGGCAGGAAGGTGAGCGCGGCGGCCATCGCGAACACGATGCCGATCGCCGCGACGGGTCCGAGGGTGGAGTTCGACTTCAGGTCGGACAGCAGCAGGCACAGCAGGCCGGCGATCACGGTCCCTCCGGAGGCGAGCACCGGCTCGATCGTCCCCTTGAGCGCCGTGAGCGTGGCGGGCCAGCGGTCCCGCGTGTGGCGCAGCTCGTCGCGATACCGCGCGACGTACAGCAGCGAATAGTCGGTGGCCGCGCCGATCACGAGGATGAACAGGATGCCCTGGGTCTGCCCGGACAGCAGCAGGATGTCCGCCGCGGCCAGGTACCAGATCGTCAGCAGCGCCACGCACAGCGCGAACACGCTGGTGGACAGCACGATCAGCGGGAGCAGGAAGGAGCGGTAGACGATGATCAGGATGACGAACACCGCGCCCAGCGCGACGCCCAGCAGCAGCCCGTCCAGGCCGGTGAAGCCCTCGGCGAGGTCCGCGGAGAGACCGGCAGGGCCGGTGACGTACGAGGTCAGGCCATCGGGCAGGTCTGCGGCGAGCGATTCCTCGATCTCGGTGCTCGCCTCTCCGAGGTCCGCCTCCGAGTCGATCGGGACGAACACCTGCACCGCCAGCCCGTCCTCCGAGGGGATCGCGGGGGAGATGTCGTCGTTGACCGAGCTGACCTCGGCGAGCGCCTCCGCGGCCTCGCCGATGCGCGCGATGGTCTCCTCGTCGAGCTCCTCCTCCGAGGTGATCACCACGATCGCCGGGATCGACGAGGACCCGGTGAACTCGGCGGAGCGCTCGGAGACCTGCGTGGCATCCGCGGAGTCCGGCAGATAGGCCGCCTGATCGTTGGAGGAGACCTCGTCGACGCGTCCGAAGTAGGGGCCACCGATCCCGGCGGCGACCAGCCAGCCCAGGATCAGCAGCGCCGGCAGCAGGATCCGCAGCGCGCGCGGGAGGCGGGGGACCGGCCGCCGATGGGTGTTCTCGGTCGGGGCCGGGGACTGCGCCGGTGAGGCCATGATGCTCCTTTGAGGACGGGTCTGAGCCGGACCAGTCTCGCACACATTGTTAGCTTGGCAAGATATCTGAGCGGTGAGAAGTTCTATGATGGTGGTCATGAGCTCGCCCCATCCCGGCGAGGGCGATCATGAGCAGCCCTCCGCACCGCCCTCCCTGTTCTCCCTCGACTCGAGCGATCGCCACCAGGAGCTGGTGGACCGCACCGGCATGAGCGAGTCGGACATCGCGCAGGTGGATGCCCTGATGGGGGCGCTGTCGCGACTGCGTGCCGCGGAGCAGGAGCTGTCCGAGGCCTCCCTGCGCTACATGAAGCTCGGCGAGACCGACATGAGGGCGCTGCACTTCCTCATCGTCTGCGAGAACACCGGCACCATCGCGACCCCCGGCGCGATCACCCAGGCGCTCGAGATCTCGAGCGCCTCGACCACCAAGCTGCTGGATCGCCTCGAGCGGGCCGGCCACATCCGGCGAGCGCCCCACCCCTCGGATCGCCGCGCGCTGGTGATCACCATCGAGCCCGCCACTCGGGCGTCCGCGATCCGCACCGTGGGAGCCACGCAGGCACGCCGCGTCGATGCGGTGCGTCGCCTCACGCACGCCGAGCGGGAGACGGTGATCCGCTTCCTCGAGGACATGGCCTCCGAGATCTCCCTCGCCGACGCCGAGTGGATCCGCGAGGACCCGGCGGGCGCGCGGGACTGAGCAGGACGAGCGGAACCGAGCGGGGCCGAGCGGGACCGAGCGGGCCAGGGTAGGACAGCGCCGTGCGGAGCCGACGCGCCTTACCGGGCGGTCGGGCCGGTGACCTGCATCGGGAGGATTCGCGAAGCGGCCCGCCACGAGGTGCTTGACGGGGCGAGCACCCCCGGGTGAGGGTCAGCACACCGGCACCTACTTGCCAGACGGGGTGATCTTCGCTATCCGGCCGGGCGTGTGCAGCGAAGCGCCCTGCACCGCGACGGGAGGACCCCCATGGACACCACCATCTTCGAGCAGCATGAGTCCGAGATCCGCGGGTACTGCCGCGCCTATCCGACGGTGTTCGCCTCCGCCTCCAATGCGCGCCAGGTCGATGAGGCGGGCACCAGCTACATCGACTTCTTCGCCGGCGCCGGGGTGCTGAACTTCGGGCACAACAACCCCCGGATGAAGGAGGCGATGATCGCCTTCCTGCAGGCCGACGGGGTGGCGCACAGCCTGGACACCTACACCACCACCAAGCGTGACTTCATCGCCCGCTTCCAGGAGGTGGTGCTGGCACCCCGCGGCATGGACCACCGCATGCAGTTCATGGGGCCGACGGGCTCGAACGCGGTGGAGGCGGCGCTCAAGCTCGCCCGCCTGGCGACCGGACGGCGCGAGATCGTCGCCTTCAGCCACGGCTTCCACGGGATGACGCTGGGCTCCCTGGCCGCGACCGCGAACCACGCCTTCCGCCAGTGGGCAGGCGTGCCGCTGACGGACGTGGTGCGGCTGCCCTTCGAGACCGCTCCCGGCGGCCGCACCGGCATCGCGGACTACGCCGCCGCTCTGCGCGACCCCTCGAGCGGTGTCACCGCCCCGGCGGCCTTCCTGGTCGAGCCGGTCCAGGCCGAGGGCGGGGTGAACATCGCCAGCCGTGAATGGTTGCACGAGATCCAGGACCTCGCCAAGGAGGTCGGTGCGCTGTTCATCATCGATGACATCCAGGCGGGGGTGGGCCGCACCGGCGGCTACTTCTCCTTCGACGGCATGGACCTGGATCCGGACATCATCACGCTCGCCAAGGGGCTGGGCGGCTTCGGCACCCCCATCGCGATGAACCTCAACAAGCCGGAGGTCGATGCGCACTGGTCGCCCGGCGCCCACACCGGCACCTTCCGCGGCCAGGGCCTGTCCTTCGTCGCGGGCACGGTCGCGCTGGACTACTTCACCGATGAGTCCTTCCTGGCCGACGTGCTGGCCAAGGGCGAGCAGATGCGCGAGGCGCTCCAGCGCATAGCCGCGAGCCACCCGGACCGCGGCTGGGAGGTGCGCGGCCGCGGGATGATGCAGGCGCTGGACACCGGTGACGGCGCCTTCGCCAAGCAGGTGCAGCAGGAATGCTTCGACAGAGGGCTGCTGATCGGTCCATGCGGCAGCGGGGGCAAGGTGATCAAGCTGATCCCGCCGCTGACGATCCCCGAGGCGGATCTCACCGAGGGGCTCGACCTCCTCGCGCAGGCCCTCGACGCTGCGGTGAGGACGCACTGATGCGCCGCCGCTCCAGCATGACGTTCCCGGCCGAGGAGTACGAGCGCCGGCTCCGGGAGTTGCGCGAGAGGATGGCGCAGCGGGAGCTCGACGCGGTGATCATCACCGATCCCGAGAACCTGATGTACCTCACCGATCATCAGACCACGGGGTACTCCTTCTTCCAGGCGCTGATCGTGCCCCTCGAGGCGGATTCGGTGATGATCACCAGAGCGCTCGAGGAGTCCAACGTGACCGCCCGGACCTGGCTCGAGCACTCGAGGGCCTACGCCGATGACGGCGATGCGATCCTCGAGCTGGTCAGCACCCTGCGGGACCTGCGCCTGGGCGATGCCCGGGTGGGCTACGAGCGCAACAGCTACTACTTCCCCGCCTACCAGCAGGATCGCTTCCGCGACGCCTTCGGTGAGGGACTGGTGGACTGCTTCGGCATCGTCGAGGACGGCCGGGTGCGCAAGTCCTGGGCCGAGATCGAGGTGATGCAGCTGGCCGCGTACGCCGGGGAGGCGGGGATGGCCGCCGGGCTGCATGCCGCGGTCGCCGGTGCCACGGAGAACGACGTGGCCGCCGCGATCGCCGCGGCGATGTTCCGGGCGGGCGGCGAGTTCCCGGCGGTGATGCCGTACGTCGCCTCCGGACCGCGCTCGATGATCGGTCACTCCACCTGGGAGGGGCGCATGATCCGGCCGGGCGAGCACGTGTTCCTCGAGGTCGGCGGGTGCTACCGCCGGTACCACACCGCCATGATGCGCACCGTGGTCAACGGTGCGCTCTCGCCCTCGATGCGCTCCGCCCAGGACCTCATGAAGGAGACCCTCGCGGAGCTGCGGGAGCTGATGAAGCCCGGCGTGACCGTCTCCGAGGTCGCCCGCCTCACCCGCATGCGGATCGAGAGCAACGACGTGGGGGCGCAGCTGGTCACGCGCGCCGGCTACTCGATCGGCATCGCGTTCCCGCCGTCCTGGGACGAGGGGTACATCATCTCCCTGCTCGAGGGGGACGAGCGCCCGCTCGAGGAGGGCATGACCTTCCATCTGCTGCCGTGGATGTGGGGTGTGGACGGCACCAAGACCGTCGGCATCTCTGACACAGTCCGCATCACCGAGGACGGCTGTGCGCCCTTCTTCACCCTGCCGGAGGACTTCACCGTCCACGCCAGCTCCGTCCGATCCGTCCCCCGCGCCGCCGTCGCGCCGAGCTTCTGAGAGGAGCACCAGCATGACCACGCTGACAGCCATCGATCCCACCACCGGCGCCGTCGTGAGGGAGGTCCCCGCCGCGACCCCGCAGGAGATCACCGAGATCATCGACCGCGCGCAGGAGGCGTTCACCACCTGGGGGAGCACCAGCATCGCCGAGCGCGCCGCGGTGCTGCGACGCGTCGCGACCCATCTGCGCGAGCACACCGACGAGCTCGCCCCGCTGATGACGGAGGAGATGGGCAAGCCCGCCGGCGAGGCGCACGGCGAGGTCGCGAAATCCGCGTGGGCCGCCGAGCACTACGCCGAGCACGCCGAGAGCTACCTCGCCGACGAGCATCTGGATTCCGATGCGACCTCGTCGTACGTGCAGTACCTCCCGCTGGGGCCGGTGCTCGGGATCCTCCCGTGGAACGCCCCGTTCTGGGTCGCCTTCCGTTTCTGCGCCCCGGCGCTGATGGCCGGGAACACGTGCGTGATGAAGCACGACCCGCACGTGCCCGGCTGCGCCGCGGCGCTCGAGGAGGTGTTCCGGGCCGCCGGCGCCCCTGAGGGCGTGTTCCAGACGCTGCTGGCCGCCACCGAGGACGTCGAGCAGGCGATCCGCGACCCACGCATCCGGGCGGTGTCCTTCACCGGCTCCGACCGGGCCGGGGCGACGGTCGCCTCGATCGCGGCGAGCGAGATCAAGCCCGCGGTGCTCGAGCTCGGCGGCTCGGACCCCTGCATCGTGCTCGCCGACGCGGACCTCCACAAGGCCGCCGAGGTCTCCGCGCTCTCGCGGATCATCAACGCCGGGCAGTCCTGCATCGCCGCGAAGCGGGTGATCGTCGAGCGCTCGGTGCATGACGAGTTCGTCGAGCTGCTCGCCGCGCAGCTGCGGGAGCTCGTGGTCGGGGATCCGCGCGACGAGGCCACGAAGGTGGGTCCTATCGCGCGGAAGGAGCTGCGAGAGAACCTCCACCGCCAGGTCACCTCGAGCGTCGAGGCCGGTGCAACGCTCGTGATGGGCGGCGAGATGCCCGAGGGGGAGGGGTACTTCTATCCCGTCACCCTGCTCACAGGGGTCGAACCCGGCATGGCAGCCTGCACCGAGGAGACCTTCGGCCCGGTCGCGGTGGTGATCGCGGCGGACGACGCCGAGCATGCGCTCGCGATCGCCAACGACACCCCCTACGGGCTCGGCGCCGCGATCTGGACCGAGACCGAGCGCGGCGTCGAGATGGCGCGCCGCATCGAGGCCGGACAGGTCTCCGTCAACGGGATCGTGAAGTCCGATCCGCGCCTGCCCTCGGGTGGCATCAAGCGTTCGGGCTACGGTCGCGAGCTGGGACCGCACGGCATCCGTGAGTTCACCAACGCCCAGCAGATCTGGGTGGGTCCCGTGCGCAGCTGAGAGGGCACGGACAGGCAGGAATGCCGAACGGGCGCTCCCCGCATCTCGCGGAGAACGCCCGTTCGGTCTTTCGGTCGGGCTGACAGGATTTGAACCTGCGACCCCTTGACTCGGAGCGAACTAGGGGTAGGTGCCCAGGTCGGACGACGAATGCGCTGGCAGTGAGTGGATACTTGCAGCCACATGCTTCACGAGGTTCCGGGATGTGACCGCCAAATACCGCCGCTAGCGGTCACTCTAGCGGTCACTTTCGAACATGGCGGCTGCCGCAGAGACCACAGCCTCCGTGCTCGTGACCGCCGTGTACCGCTGCCGATTCACGGCTGCCGTATGCCCGAACAACCGAGTGCGGGTCGCCTCCGGCAGCACGTCGCACAACAGGGTGTTGTTCGTCGTGCGCCACGAGTGCCCGCGCTCATTCTCGAACATCTCGATGTTCAGCTTCTCGGCTAGCTCCTTGTACATCGCCGCGAGCTTCCTGTCCCGGTTGCGCGGATCCCACGGCTTGGCCGGGTCCGTCGGCGACGGGAACAGCCACGGAGACCCCGACTCGAGCCTCGCCGCCAACCGCTTGCTCACCGCAGGGGCGAGGACAGGGACTGGGCGACCCGTTCGCGTCTTCGTGGCCTCCGGCGACAACTCAACGATGAACGTGCCCGAATCGTCCACGCGGCAGTCCTCCGTGGGCCTCATGCACAGCTCAGAGGTCCGCAGCCCCGTCGTCGCCTGCGCGAGCACGATGTCGATGCACGCGGCCCGCTCGACCACCCGCTGTCCGTGCGTCCACCGTCCACGCTTCGGCGCCTCCACGTCCTCCGGATCGGCGGCCAGCAGGTACTCGATCGCCGCGCGGTACTGCTCCGCGGTCAGCGCCCGGCCGCCCCGCGCGTATGCGGGCCTCTTCGCCCCGGACAGGTCGAGATCCAGCTCGATGAGGGGGTTGTACTCGATCACCTCATCCACGCGCAGTGGCGCCGCCAGGTACTTCTTCGCGACCGTCTTGGCATGTTTCGCGTTGACCGCACCGTGCAGCCTCCCCATCTCCTCCAGGCACGAGATCAGGGCTCGAGGCCGCATCGCCTCTCGTAGCGACAAGCCGGCCAGAGAATGGGTGTGCTTGCATGCCTCGTCGCCGCACACCCCGCGCAGAAGCCGGTACGCGAGCTCGTAGCGCCGGGTCGTCGTGTCGGCCAGTCGCTCGGCTCGGATGGCCGGGAGCGTGACCTTGTCCAGATAGTCGAGGGTGTCGCTGGTGCCCTTCCACCTGCCGTCGCTGGAGCTGCTGAGCAGGTCTGCAGCCCGCGCCCTCGCTCGAGCCCTCACCTTGCCCTTCATTAGACCCTGCGTGAGCGGGCGCGTGAGCCGCCCGTTGTTGAGTCGAATCGACCATCGGATGGCGAAGCCGTCGCGGTACGGGAATACCTGAGCCCGGTCGATGCTGTGCTCTCCAGGTTCCAACCTGGTGGTCGCGGCGCGAGACGCGCACGCACCTCCTCTCGCCGATCACATCAGCCTACGGTCACCGCGTCCTCGAGCGAAGTCCGTCCGATGACTTCCCAGCCCAGCGAAGGTCGACGCGGTCTGAGCCCTCGTCGCCCTCTGCACCTCCTGCACGGACATCGCGTGCGTCCCCCCCCCCCGCGTGGCCGTATCGACGCACTCCTGCTGGTTCACGAGCAGGTCGGACCAGACGCACATCGCGTGACGCACAGTGAGCCCGCCTGCGTGCGCCGTTACCTCCGCGACAGGTTCCGTGAGCCCCCGCCCACTGTCGCGGAGCACAAGGGCCGGACCGCGGCCCCGCTCGAATCCGGAGGACACGATGCCCCGCAAGCCCGCACCCCGCGATGTCGTCACGCTCGACGAACTGATGACCGCCAACGACGTCGCCGACGTCCTCGGCCTCGCCGCCGGAACCCTCGCCAACTGGCGCAGCCTCGGCATGGGGCCCACCTACGTCAAGCTCGGTGGACGTGTCCGCTACCGCGTCTCCGGAGTCAACTCCTGGGTCGCCAGCCAGGAACACGAGAGCGCCGTCTGACCCCCGTGGCCCGGCACCGCGGGAGACCACGTGCTCTCGTGCGACAGAGGGAGGGCACATGAGCAGAGCCATCCAGAAGCGGACGCCACTGCCCACGCTGGTCAGGCTCGAGGACGCCCAGAACGTAGGCACTCTCCTCGCGGGCAGACGCTCCGCCGAGACCAGGCGCTCCTACGCCTCCGCCATGCGCATCTTCACGGCCTGGTGTCAGGAGCGCGGTTACCCGGCTGTACCCACAGGCCCGGAAGTCGTCGCGTCCTACATCGCGAACTGCTCCACGTACGTCGCACACTCGACGATCTCCCGCGACGTCGCCGCCATCTCCGCCGCCCACCTCGACACCGGTCTCGATGACCCCACGGCTCACCACGGAGTCCGCCAGGCACTCCGCTCTGCCGGCAGGACGCTCGGGACCGCACCGTCCCGTCGAGCAACACCTCTGACCACCACCCTGATGCGTCAGATCGTCGACGCGATGGACGATCTCGAGACCGCGACCGGCAAGCGTGACCGTGCGATCCTCCTCCTCGGGCTTGCCGCCGCACTGCGTCGCCGCGAGCTCGCTGCCCTCACCACGAACGACATCGCCCGCCACGACGACGGCCTGCTACTGCGGATCCGTCGCTCGAAGGCCGACCAGACCGGGAGAGGCGACCTCATCGGCATCCCACTCGGAGCCCACCCCGAAACCTGCCCCGTCCTCGCACTCGAAGCATGGCTCGAAACCAGCAGCAGGAAGCTGGGGGAGGGGAGTCCAGTCTTCTCCCGCATCTACAACCACTCCCGTATCGCCGACACCGCACTGTCGGACCGCTCGATCTCACGCATCATCCAGGCCCGCGCCGCAGCCGCCAACATCAACGAGAAGGACAACGCCCACATCGCAGGAGTCGACCAGACCTGGGTCTCGGGACACTCCCTGCGCGCCGGACACGCGACATCTGCCGCAGAGGAGGGCGTCGACCCGATGGCGATCTCCCGCACCACCAGACACCGTCGACTGGACTCCCTCGCACGGTACGTGCGCCCCGCCAGCGCCTTCGAAGACTCAACAGCGGGCAAGATCGGCCTGTAGGTGCGCAGCCATTCGAGCTGACAGAGGGAACGCAAGCCCCCGGTTCTCTTCACGACTTGACGAGGCGCCTTACCGCGTCAGAGGCCTCACTTAGCTTGATCTCGGCCTCGTCTCCTCCTTCGCGGGCGGCATCGAGTACGCATTGGTGGAGGTGGTCGCCGAGTAGGCCCAGCGCAACGTTCTCCAGCGCGCTGTCCAGGGCAGAGATCTGGGTGAGGATGTCGATGCAGTAGACGTCTTCGTCGATCATTCGGGAGATCCCGCGGGCTTGGCCTTCGATGCGCTTGAGGCGGTTGAGGTAGCGGGGCTTGTCCTGGATATATCCGTGAGGCCCGCTGTGACAGGCATGGCCCTCCGCGGTTTTGGGGACTGTGTTCATGAGTGATTCCGCTCGGTGAGACTGGGTCCGCGGCGAGCGCGGACGGCGCCGACGGTCGCCTCCGGGCGAAGGTCGAGGCGTCGCAGGAGCTGGGCGTTCAGGGCGACCACGATGGTGGACAGGGACATCAGGATCGCTCCGACGGACATCGGCAGCACGAACCCGATGGGGGCGAGGATGCCCGCCGCGAGCGGCACAGAGATCAGGTTGTAGCCGGCAGCCCACCAGAGGTTCTGCTTCATCTTCCGGTAGGCGGCGCGGGAGAGCTCGATGACCGAGAGCACGGAGCGTGGATCGGAGCTGGCCAACACGACCCCGGCGGAGGCGATCGCGACATCGGTGCCGGCACCGATGGCGATGCCGACATCGGCCTGAGCAAGGGCAGGGGCGTCGTTGACGCCGTCGCCGACCATCGCGACCTTCATGCCCTCCTTCTGGAGCTGGGCGACCTTCGAGGACTTGTCCTCGGGTCGCACCCCGGCGAAGACGCGGTCGATGCCGAGCTCGCGGCCGACGCTGTTCGCGACCGCCTCGGCGTCGCCGGTGATCATGACGACCTCGACGCCCAAGCTGTGCAGGGCATCGATGGCGTCGCGAGATTCGGGGCGCACCTCATCGGTGAGCTTGAGACCGCCGATCACCTCGTCGTCGCGGAGGACGTGGAGGATGATCGCGCCCTCCTGGCGCCAGGCCTCGGCTTCTTCGACTTCGCTCACTCCGGTCTCCTCGAGCAGTCGAGGACCGCCCACGCGGATCTCGTGCCCATCGACCTGGGCACTCACGCCCAGTGCCGGGGTGGAGCTGACGTCAGAGCCCGCAGGAATCTGCGCTCCCTCGGCCTGTGCCTTGGCGACGATGGCGCGGGCGAGCGGGTGCTCGCTCTCCGCCTCGGCGGCAGCTGCCAGGGCCAGCACCTCGGTCTCGTCCGCACCGCGGGTGATGATCTCGGCGAGGACGGGCTCACCCTTGGTCAGGGTGCCGGTCTTGTCGAACAGGACGGCGTCAACGGTGCGCATGGCCTCCAGGGCCAGACGGTCCTTCACCAGCACACCGCCGCGGGCAGCCCGCTCCGTCGCGATCGAGACGACCAGCGGGATCGCGAGCCCCAGCGCATGGGGGCAGGCGATGACCAGGACCGTCACCGTGCGCACCACGGCGTCATCGGGCATGCCGAGCAGAGACCAGGTGATCGCGGTGATCACAGCGGCACCGAGAGCGAACCAGAAAAGCCACGCCGCGGCGGTATCCGCGATGCGCTGTGCCCGGGACGAGGAGTTCTGCGCTTCGGTCACCAGGCGCTGGATACCGGCGAGGGCGGTGTCGTCGCCCGTGGCGGTGACTTCGATGCGGAGACTGGAATCGGTGGCGACGGTGCCAGCCACGACAGAGTCTCCGGTGGAGCGCGTCACTGGGCGGGACTCGCCGGTGACCATGGACTCGTCCACGTCGGCGCGGCCTTCCCGGATCGTGCCGTCGGCCGGGACGCTCGCGCCGGGGCGGACGAGGATGAGGTCGCCGCGCTGCAGCTCGTTGGGCGAGATGCTCACGAGCTCGTCGTCTTCGATGCGTTCTGCCATGTCCGGCAGCAGTGCGGCCAGAGAGTCGAGCGCGGAGGTGGTCTGGGCGAGGGAGCGCATCTCGACCCAGTGGCCCAGCAGCATGATCACGATCAGCAGGGCGAGCTCCCACCAGAAATCGAGCTGGTGGTCGAGGATCCCGAGAGTCGCACCCCAAGAGGCGATGAACGCGACCGTGATCGCGAGCCCGATCAGGAGCATCATCCCGGGCTGACGGGAACGGATCTCGGAAACGGCGCCGGTGAGGAACGGGCGGCCGCCCCAGATGTACATGACGGTGCCGAGAACCGGGGCGATCCATAGAGCGCCGGGGAACTCGGGAACGCTGTACCCGAGCAGCATCGCGAACATCGGCGAGAACGCGACAACTGGGACCGCGAGGATCAGGTTGATCCAGAACAGCCGCCGGAACTGTGCGACGTGGTCGCCATGGCCTGCGTGCCCACCGTGCCCGGCGGCGTGGCCCTCGTGTCCCGAATGGTCTCCGTGAGTTCCGTGGCCGTGATGCGCGTCGGGAGCGTCGTGCTCAGCACTGCCGGAGTGGGCGTCCTGAGGCGTGGAGGAAGGATGAGCGTGCTGCATGCCGGGTCCTCCGTGGTCTCGACCGTGTGTCTGGTTGCCAGCGTTCATGCGTCCGACAATATACCCCTAGGGGGTATGCGTCAAGGGGTCGGAATCCGCTGTGACCATCGGCGTGATCGAGGCGCGGAGGGGTGGCATGACATCCCTCAAGTCGGCGCCAGAATCCAAGCCGCTGACTCCGACCAGATGGCCCGCTCGCTTTTGATCGAGGCCCAGGAGGGCGACACCAATGTCGACCTACTTCGGCGCCGGGGGCCGGAACCCACGGCGTCAGGGCGCGTAGTCGATGCCGGTCATCATGCCGACCTCCTGGTGGTACGCGTTGTGGCAGTGCGCTGCCCACCGGCCCGGATTGTCCGCATCGAAGTCGAGAGCGAACGATTCCATGGGTGCCATCATCACCGTGTCCTTTCGGAGCCCCGATGGCAGGGCGATGGTATGCCCGTGGATGTGGAGGGGGTGACTCATCATCGTCTGGTTGGTCGCGATGATGCGCACCCGCTGCCCCTCATGGATGCTCAGTGGAGTGTTCTGCCCGTAGGGGGCGCCGTTGATGGCCCACTGGTACGGCTGCATCGAGCCTTGGAACGAGAGCCCGAGCTCGGTGTCAACTGCGCGGTCCTCGAGTCGCGCCGCCTCGGCCGGCTCCAGAGTAGATCCGATGAGGGCCTCCCCGTCGAGTTCTCGGACCCGGACGTCCGCAGCGGGCACTTCCCCGGCACCGGTCCTCAACACGGCGAGCCCCTGGCCGCCGCTGGTCTTCCCGACAGGACGCGCCACCAGAGGGAACATGCCGTCCTTCACGGTGACCACCACGTCGTACCGCTCGCCCATGCCGAGATAGAGCGCCTTGGCGGTGACCGGCTCGACGGCGAATCCGTCAGAGTGGGTGACAGAGAGATCGTGATCTCCGAGCGCGAGAGCGAAGATGGTGTCGGCGGAGGCGTTGATCAGGCGCAGGCGCACGCGCTGGCCGGGCTTCGCCTCGAAGATCTCCGGCGCTTCGGGGATCCGGCCGTTGAGGAGGAAGTGGGGGTAGGTCACGTCGCCGGCATCGCCCCAGGGCTCCTCGCCCATGGGCATGTCGCCGTGGTCCATGCCTCCGGACCTACCGCCGGCGGCGTCGTCGCCCATTGGCATGTTGCCGTGGTCCATGCCGCCGGAATCCGAGGGGCTGGCACCGGTCAGCGCGGCCAGGACCTCATCGGGGGTCTGCCCGGTCCCATCGATCCAGTCATCGAGGGTCACGATCCATTCCGCATCGTAGTCACCGGGTTCGTCGGGATCGTCGATGATCAGCGGCGCGTAGAGCCCGCGGTCCAGCTGCAGGCCGACGTGGGAGTGGAGGAAGTAAGTGCCGGGATCGGGGGCGACGAACTCGTAGATGAAAGAGGTGTCCGGCTTGACCGGGTCCTGCGTCATCCCCGGAACCCCGTCGGCCGCATTGTGCAGTCGGATGCCGTGCCAGTGGATCGTGGAGGCCTCGGGCAGGCGGTTCTCGAGCGTGATGCGCAGCAGATCCCCGGCCGTGGCGCGGATCAGCGGCCCGGGGAGGGACTCGCCGTATGCCCAGGTCGAGACCGTCTTCCCTCCGAGGTCCACCGTCGTCGGCGCCGCGGCGAGGGTCTGGGTGACGACGTTCTGACCGGCTTTCGGCGTCAGGGCAGGAGGCGGTGCGAAGCCTCCAACTTCGGTCGGAGCGGCTCGGTCGCCACATGCCGCGAGCGTCAGTGCTGCCGCGCCGAGGCCTCCGGAGAACACGGTGCGGCGGGAAAACGTCTTCACAGGTGCAGTCCTTCTAGAGCGAGGGGTGGTGTCATGGCCGAAAGGCGTCCAAGACCAGCCGTCGTCGTTGCTCGAACTCATCGGCCGTGATCTCTCCTCGAGCCAGGCGCAGCGAGAGTTCCCCGATCGCCTCGTTCTCGTCCCGCGCGCGTCGGGGGCGCCCGGGCGGCACGGTGCATGCCAGCAGCAGTGCCGAGGCCCAGAGGAGAGCGAGCAGACCGGCGACTATCACCCACATCAGCCACGACATCGCATCGGTAGGCATCATCGAGCAGCTCCCTTAGTGGGTCGAGTTCGTACGCGGCACGGTCCACATCAGCTTCCCCCGGGGCGGGCGAAGTTCTCGTCGAGAGTTCCTCAAGATCTGGTCCAGATAGTCCGTCTGCGCCTCCGTAGACACGCGATCTCCAGGGACGGGGACCAGACTGGAGCCATGAGGAGTGAAACGGATCGAGCAGCGGCGATGGTTCTCGTCGTCGAGGACGAAGCCGCGCTGTCGGATGTGGTCCAGGCGTATCTCGTGAAGGCCGGCTACGCGACTGCTAGCGCGCGGAGCGGTCCGGAGGCGGTGGAGGCAGCCCGCACTCTGTCACCGGACGTGATCGTCCTCGATCTCGGCCTGCCCGGGCTCGACGGTCTGGAGGTGATGCGCAGGATCCGCGCCTTCTCCGACTGCTACGTGCTGATCACGACGGCACGGTCAGAGGAGGTGGATCGCCTGGTGGGGCTGTCGGTGGGGGCGGATGACTACCTCACCAAGCCGTTCAGCGTGCGTGAGCTCGTCGCTCGGGTCCAGGCCGTATTGCGCAGGCCCCGCGCCGATTCCGGGACGGCGTCTTCGGACACAGTGCGCACTTTTGGAGAGCTCGAGATCGACACAGCTGCCCAGGAGGTGCGGCTCGCCAGCCGGCCACTTCCGCTGACCCCCACCGAGAGGGGACTCTTGATGACCCTGGCGCTCAGTCCTGGCCAGGCCTTCAGTCGCAGACAGCTGATGGAGGCCGTCTGGGGAGACAGCTGGATCGGAGATGACCATCTCGTCGATGTGCACATCGCCAACCTCCGACGAAAACTCGACGAGACGGCTGAGTCTGCACGGTTCGTCACCACGGTGCGCGGTATCGGGTACCGGATGGGGAAGGGGTGAGCTGTGGCCGCACCGAATACATCTGTGCGAACGGTTCGCCCTAGCACCAGCTTGGCCTCGCGCCTGATGATCGGCCAGCTCATCGTGCTGCTCGCCGGCGCGCTCACCATCACGGTGCTGACGGTGATCATCGGGCCCGCCGTCTTCCACTACCACCTGCTCCAGACCGATCTCCCGGTGGGCAGCGACGAGCTCGTCCACATCGAACGCGCCTACCGTGACGCGCTCGCACTTGCCCTCGGGGTCGGACTGGTGGTCTCCCTCCTGGCCGCCGGCCTGGTCACCTGGAACCTGGCACGACGACTCCGCCAGACGCTTCACGGCCTCACCTCGGCTGTCGATGAACTGTCCCGCGGCCACTACTCCACGCGCGTGCCCTCCGTCGGAGCCGGGACCGAACTCGACTCTCTGGCCGCCACGCTCAACGACATGGCAGCGCGCCTGGACGCCGTCGAGGAGACCCGACGCCAACTGCTCTCCGACCTCGCCCATGAGCTGCGCACCCCCATCGCCACCCTCTCGGCACATCACGAGGCGATGGCCGATGGCGTCATCGAGCCGGAGGCAGCCATGCCCATCCTCGCCGGCCAGACCGTGCGACTGTCGCGGCTGGCTGACGACATCAGTGAGGTGTCCCGGGCCGAGGAGGGCCAGCTCCCGGTACAGCTGCACCCCCTCGCCGTCGATGACTTGCTGGCATCAGCACTCCAGGAATGGGAGGAACGGTTTGAGACAGCGGGTGTGGCATTACGACGAGAAATGGCCCTGCCCCACGCCGTGACGATCCACGCGGACCCGGACCGCCTCGCCCAAGTACTTGGGAACTTGCTGAGCAATGCTCTGCGGCACACTTCCCCCGGAGGCACCGTCACGGTCTCGGCAGCCACCCACGGCAGCACGGTGGAGATCGCGGTAGCGGATGACGGCGAAGGGTTCACCGCTGAGGACCGGTCTCGCCTGTTCGAACGGTTCTTCCGCGCCGACAGCTCCCGCACCCGTGAGAACTCCGGCTCAGGCATCGGCCTGACGATCAGTCGAGCCCTGGTCGATGCGCACGGCGGGACCATGGCCGCGGCCAGTGAGGGCTCAGGGCGGGGAGCCACCTTCACCATCCGGTTGCCCCGAGCAATCGTCTGACCGCTGAGCCGGCCGCGTACGGCGGGCTCAGCGATCAGACGATCGTGGTGAAGTTGCCGATCCGCACTTGCAGGAGAGCCATCCACTGCTCCCACACGCCGGTGACCAGCAGGAGTCCGATGGCGATGAGCACGGAGCCACCGACGATCTGGAGCGTGCGGCGATGCCGGGACAGCATTTTGGAGATGCCGAGGGCGCGCCGGAACACGAGGGCGAAGAGGATGAACGGGATCCCGAGCCCGATCGCGTAGCCGAACGCGAGGAGTGCGCCGCGGCTCGCGGAGGCCTCCCCGAGGCTGAGCGCGGCGACCGCGGCGAACGTTGGGCCGATGCACGGAGTCCAGGAGAAGCCGAACGTGATCCCGAGCAGGGGTGCGCCGGCGAGTCCGGCATCGGGGCGCTTCCGGATCCGTTTCTCACCGGAGAGACGGGGGAAGATTCCCACGAACACCAGTCCCATGAGGATCACCAGCACCCCGGAGATCCGATTGATCGCGCTGGTGTACTGGACCATCAATGACCCGAGTGCACCGACGAAACCGCCGATGACCAGGAACACCGCCGTGAAGCCCGCGACGAACAGCACAGCTCCGGTGACCAGGCGCCATGGCCGTTCCCCGGGATCGCCGGTGCGGGGCGGCCCGACGCTTCCTCCGGTGAGCCCGGTGATGTATCCGAGGTAGCCGGGGACCACCGGAAGCACGCACGGCGAGAGGAACGCGACCAGACCGGCCACCATCGACAGCAGCAGGGCTGCGGCCAGGGGTCCGCTCAGCACGGTGGTGGCGAACAGTTCACCCATCAGGCGGCCTCCGCCAGCACGGTATCCAGGAGGCTCTCGAGGGTGCTCTGGTTGGCCGCGCCCGTGATCCGGGCGGCTACTCGTCCTTCAGCATCCAGGATCAAAGTCGTGGGGACGGCGTTGGGCGAGACGCTGCCGTCCATGGAAGAGATGACGACTCCGTCGGGATCGGGGATCGAGGGATAGGTGATGCCGAAGGTCTCCTCGAACGCGGCGGCCGGCCCGGCCTTGTCGCGCGTGTTCACGCCCACGAACTCCACTCCCAGGGCGCTGTACTCGGAGTGCACAGCCTTCAGCGCCGGTGCTTCGACCCGGCACGGCGGACACGACGCATACCAGACGTTGATCAGCAAGGGTGCACCGCGCAGCGCCGTGGAGTCGAAGTCGTCTCCGCTGTACGTCGTTCCCCGGATCTCCAAAGGCTCGGCGCGACCCTCCGGGGGGATCTCGACGACAACCCCATCACCGGAGACGTACCCGGCGTTCGCCTCACTCGCCGCATCCGAAGAACCGCTGCACGCCGCAAGAAGGGGCGCTAGTACGAGCAGGCTCCCGCCCAGCCGCAGCGTGGTCCGCCGACTCAGGCGTGGTGTCACGCTCCGCCCAGTTGGGCCGACCACCGAATGCCAGAAGGCGGACCGGGTGCTTCGCCTGCTCACGTCAGCTGGAGACTGGTCAGACAGGTCAGATCATCCTCCGCCTGGGTCGAGATGGACGCGGTCCCCGTGTAGTCCTCGAGGGTGCACGTGAGCTCCGCGGTGATCCCGCGCGGCAGCCAGAAACCGATGAACCCGTTGTCATGCGTGGTGCGAGGGCCCTCCTCAAGGACCTCGCCCGAGCTGCTGTCGACCACGCTCACGGTGAGCTCGCGGCTGCGCAGTTCTCCGCGGCACGTGGTCAGGCTGTGGAACGCGCACTCGTGGGTGGTCTCGACGAACGGGGCCACCGACAAGTAGAACTGGTCCTCGGGAAGGGGCAGCTCGGCCTCGCGCCCTGCATCGTCTCGGAGCTGCAGAGACGTCGCGGTGACGCTGGCGATCAGATCCTGCGGTCGCTCAGCCACCGGGAGCGCCTCGAGACGGTCGATGATCTCGTGCGCGTCCGCGTCGGCGAAGCCATGTTCCTGAAGCAACTCCTGATCACCCGTGATGGATGCGGGCTCGGACCCACCGGCCCCGCAGCCGGCGACCACGAGCGGGAACAGGACGGCACCGATCACGAGCGATCGCCGGGGCAGCCGCACGGTACGACGACGGGGCCCACCCCCGGAGGAGGCGCGCGGGCCTCGAAGGTACGACGGGGAGGTCATCACGCAGGCTCGATCTCGCTCTCGACGACCCACTTGTGGTTCGTCATCATCATCCCGTCGGCCTCGTAATCGACCATGTACACGGTCTCCTCGGTGGCACTGTCGATGGTGGCCTCAGCACCCTCCATCCCGGTCATGTGATCGGCGGTGATGACCACCTCGGTGCCCTCTGCCAGCGGTGCCTCGCCCGGGTTCTCGAGCTCCTCGTGAACGACCCACTTGTGGTCAGTGACCGGCTCACCGCCATCGGTCGGCGTGAAGCTGACCGAGTAGGTCGTGGTGTCGAAGGCGCCCGAGATCGTCGCCGTCGCCCCCTCCATGCCCTCCATGTGGTCCGCCGTGAGCGTCACCTCCGTGCCGACCGGGAACTCGGGATCCTCCGCGGGCACCATCCCCTCAGGCGCTGGGCCGCCATCCATCGGGTGCTCCATGCCCCCGTTGCCACCACCATCGGACGCCTCCGACGCTTCTGACTCGCCCGGCGTCTGACCCTCCTCAGACCCGCTGTCGGTGCAGCCGGCAAACACAATCGCACCGGTGAAGACGACGGCCGCGAGACGGCCGAGAGAGCGACGAGAACGCATGATTTCTCCTAGTCAGAGGATACTTTGCACCAGCGTATGTCCTCTAGATCAAGGTCTCCTCAAGGTCAGATCTTGACTTCTTGAGCACCGCGCTGACCAGTCGGCCCGCACTGCCTCCGAACGTACGGTCTATCCGCTTCCGTCCTTCGGGGGCGATGGCTAGCGTCGTCAGGACGGGCCGGCATCCGCCGGTCCGTCCGGAACGAGAAGGAGCAGGATCATGACCCATCACGTCGCATCAATGCTTCAGACCTACCCGAAGGACCTCGGCACCATCGACCAGCAGAAGCTCGCCGCATGCATCGAGGCCTGCTTCGAGTGCGCCCAGACCTGCACAGCCTGCGCGGACGCCTGCCTGGCCGAAGACATGGTGGCGGAGCTGACCCAATGCATTCGCCTGAACCAGGACTGCGCCGACGTCTGCGAAGCCACCGGCCGGGTCCTATCCCGCCAGACCGGGAAGAACGTCGCCCTCAACCGTGCCCTGCTCGAGGCGTGTCAGGCGGCGTGCCGATCCTGCGCCGAGGAGTGCGAGAAGCACGCTGAAATGCATAAGCACTGCAAGGTCTGCGCGGACGCCTGTCGCCGCTGCGAGCAGGCCTGTGCAGAGCTGTTGGCCTCGATCAGCTGATACCGCTGCCTCTGCACGCAAAGGGAGCCCCGACCGTTGGTCGGGGCTCCCTCTGCGCGGGCGTTGCGACCTGCGGTCAGCGGAAGGTGACGAAGGTCGGCGAACCCCAGATGGTCCGCTCCGTGACGGCACCCGGGGTGCGCCCCGCGTCGATGACCGTGTCGCCACCGGCGTAGATCCCGAGGTGGCCGGGCCACACCACGAGGTCACCGGGCTGGGCCTCGGACTTCGAGATCGTGGTTCCAGCCGCAACCTGCTGCGACGAGGTACGGGGCAGGTCGATACCGGCCTGCTTGTACGCGTACGAGCTCAGACCCGAGCAGTCGAAGCTGACGCCCGGCTTGGAGGTCCCCCACGAGTAGGAGGCACCGATCTGGCTGCGCGCGGCATCGACGATCGCCTGCTGCGAGTTCGTCGCGGAGTTCGAGGGGGCGGGAGCAGAGGTTCCACCGCCCGAGGTCGATGCGCCGCCGTTCAGTGCGCCGCGCGTCTCGGGGCCCACGATGCCGTCGATCTTCAGGCCATGCGAGCGCTGGAAGTCCTTCACGGCCCCATGGGTGAGCTTGCCGAACTTTCCGTCGACGGACAGCGAATCACCATGGTCGTTCAGAGCTGACTGCAGCTGCTCCACGGCAGAGCCCTGCGAACCCCACCGCAGCTTCTCCGCCGTGGAGACGGACGTCGCGTGTGCCGGGGCCGGCGCCGCCGGCGCAGCAGCCTGTGCAGAAATGGCAGGTGCGGCGGGCGACGCGGCGGGGGCGGCTTGAGCCGGGCCCGCGGCGAAAGCGGATCCGAGGAGGACCGTGCCGAGGACAGCGGCACCGCCGGTGCCCCGCAACGCGCGTCCAGCGGTCCCGACAGGCGTGACTGCTCGGCCGAAGGCGCGGTGGGTGTTGTTATGGGCCATGTTTCTACTCCGTAGGTTTCCCTCCTCGAGACGGGAGGGAGTCGATGACTTCGTCAGTGCCGCAGCGACGGCAGAGCGACCAGTGAAGCGCCAGCTCATTTCGTGGGCAGTGAAACCAACGTACGGGCTGGTTCGGCGGTTCTACGGAGGCATGGGGTGCCCTGCTTGAAGATTTAACCGCGGCTTTGCGCACGCTCTCCTGATACCCCCGGAGGGTAGGCCGGGCCTTTACCTGTACGGTCGAAAGGATGACGCGAGAGATCGAACGCATTCTCAAGATTGTCTTAAGGCAGCGCTGCACTCATCAGCGGACCCGTGCTGCGAGACGTGCGCGGACGCACCACGGCCCGGCACCATCCAGGTGTGCTGGGCCGAGTGAGGACAGTGCGGAGTCAGTTCGCCTTGGCGTAGGCCTCACGGACATCGGCGCGAATGCGACCCCGCTCCGAGACCTCGTAACCGTTCGCGACCGCCCACTGGCGGATCTTCGCGGCGTCGCCGCCGGTGCTGGCACCGGTGCCGCGCTGCGCACGACCACCAGTGCGCCGCGCCATAACGGTCCACTTCTCCATCTCGGAGCGCAGCTGACGAGTGTTGTTCTCGTTCAGGTCGATCTCGTACGAGACGCCGTCCAGCCCAAACGTCACCGTGTTGTGACGACAGTCGGTCTCGGCATGGCTGCAGGCCCTGAGCGTTAGGACTGTAGGGGAAGCGCCGCGCCACCGGTGCCGACACGAGCCCGGCGGCCCAGCCACCGGGCATCCTCGATCGGCTTAGAGGGGCGGGAGCTGAGGTTGTTCAGACGGTGGTCGATGCTGACCGAGATGCTTCGTCCAGTGATCTCGCGACCTCATCGATCGGTGCGCAGCGGGATCGGATTGCCGAGGCTTTCGAGGTGCCCGGTGGCGATGACGAACGACCGCACGCACAACAGCACGGCGCGACCTGCCGAGGATTCGGGGAGTCGGTGGGGACCCTCCATGCTGCCGAATAGCTCGTCGTTGCTCATGTCTACGATCCGCTGCACGGCGGGGTCAACATCCATGCGGATCACGAGATGGCCGGGGGAGTCGGTGGTCTTGGCGGCCACCTCGCCACTGGCGGCTAGCGCCCGGACGGCGTCGAGGTCGAGACGGGGTATCAGGCCGTGATCGATCAGATGCGCGAGGGCGGAGCGATCGATACCGACGATGCGCGCGGCGAGGGCCGCGGGGATCAGCTCGTCGGGATTCGGCTTGGTGCTGCGGACGGTCGGCATCAACAAAGCATTCCATACCCGAATCGTCATTTCGAGTGGCACGCAGATTGTGCACGGCGGACGGAAAGTGAGCGCGACTCGGAATGTGGCCGCGGTAGCATTGATGGTGGATGCTAGGAACTGTGAACTGCACAGCTGCTGGTACCCCGGAAAGGCTCAATGTCCAGGAAGAGCCGTTATCGGACATTGAGTTGACGTGTCACACGAAATTCATCAACAGAGGGCCGGACACCCCTTCAGTAATCAGCTGGAGGAGCCTGACGCAGAGAACTTGAGCACTCCGCAGATGGTGCCCGCACGGCCAAGTATGCGTTGCGGTGCAGCGGGATCGCTTCCCACCGCGACGTGGGTCCAGCTCGCCCTGACGGGTAGCCGCGGTGCAGGGGCACTTTGAGGTGTACGTGGGAGGTGGCCCAGTGGATGACCCGTGAGGGCGAAGCGCTATCGATGCCCCGGCAGCCGAGAGTGACCGTGCCGACACTGCCGCAGTTCTTCCCCACGTGGGAGCTCCGACGGGAAGGGCAGCCTTGCGACGGGCGAGACGGCCTGCCTGGTCTTGAGTCGCGGCGACGAGAGAACATGGGGGAGACTCTGGCCCTGGCCACCAGCCGGCCCCGTTCTGTGCTCGCCCCGCGTGCCCCTGGTCCAGGAGCGGCACTCGAAGGTTGACCGCCGTCGTGATGGTGACCTCGAGGCTCGTGCGGTCTCCAGCCGGCGCGACTCTAGCGGTCAGATCGCCGCTAAGAAAGACAACGCCCTGGCGAGAAACTTGTTCTCACCAGGGCATTCGTCGGGCTGACAGGATTTGAACCTGCGACCCCTTGACCCCCAGTCAAGTGCGCTACCAAGCTGCGCCACAGCCCGAAACCCTCCGTCACCGGAGGACCGAGGAACACAGTACCCCGCCGACGCCCTCGAGGCGAATCCACGGCGGCGTGACCTGCGGCACCTGCGTCGCCGTCACGATCCGCGACGCTGATGAGCTAGGGGCCCGCCAGTCCGTCTCCGGGCCTCGGGCGGGTCTGACGCCCCATCCCCATCGCCGCTCCTAGACTGCGAGCATGCGCGAGGCGGATCATTCGACACCTCACGGCGAGACCCCCTACTCGCCGACGTCGCTGCTGCGCGCCCTCACCGCGGACCCCTACAGCGTGGACACCCTGCGCGAGGATGCGCATCCCGCCGCAGAGGCCGCACCTCCCGATGTCGGCGTGACCCGCGTGATCACCCTGCTGCTCGCGCTGCTGCTCGGCTTCGCCGCCGCGGTCTCGGTGCTCGAGCTGCGACGCGGCGCCGCCGCCGAGGACAGCCCTCGCGCCCTGCTCGAGCAGGAGGTGCGCGACACGCGCGCCGAGGCCGATCTGCTCGAGCAGCGACAGGAGGAGCTCGAGCGCCAGATCGCCGAGGCGCAGGGCGTCGTGCTCGACGGCGCCGAGACCGGCTCCTCCGAGGAGCTGACCACCTACGAGCAGGCCAGCGGCAGCCTCCCCCTGACCGGTCCGGGCGTGGTGCTGGTGCTCGAGGATTCCTCCCCGCTGCCCTCGAGCCCCGGAGCCGGCGCCGGGACCGTGAACCGCGTGATGGACTCCGACGTGCAGATCGCGGTGAACGGGCTCTGGAGCGCCGGGGCGGAGGCGATCTCCGTGAACGGCCAGCGCATCACCAGCACCACCGCGATCCGCACCGCGGGCTCCGCGATCCTGGTCGACTTCCGTCCCCTGTCCCCGCCCTACCGGATCACCGCGCTCGGTGACCCTGCGCAGCTGCGCTCGGCCGTCACCGAGAGCGAGGCGGGGGAGTACCTCGCGGAGATCTCGAGCCGCTACGGCATCGGCAGCTCCTGGGAGAGCGAGGACGAGCTCGAGGTGCCCGCACGCTCCGTCGGCACCCTCCGCGAGGCCGCGCCGCTGGACGACGGCAGCGGGAACCTGCCCGAGGAGCCGCGCCCCATCCACCCCACCGAACCGTCGACCGCCGGACGCGGCGCCGAGGAGGAGACCCCATGATCGCCATCATCGGACTGGTGCTGGGCATCGTGCTCGGCGTCCTCGTTCAGCCCGACGTCCCCGCGGTGCTGCAGCCCTATCTGCCGATCGCCGTGGTGGCCTCCCTCGACACCCTGGCCGGCGGCCTGCGGGCGAGCCTGAACGGCGCCTTCGACTCGCACGTGTTCATCACCTCGTTCATGTTCAACGTGCTGATCGCCTCCTTCCTGGTGTTCCTGGGCGACCAGCTCGGCGTCGGCTCCCAGCTGTCCACCGCGGTGATCGTGGTGCTCGGGATCCGCATCTTCTCCAACGCCGCCGCGATCCGACGCCTGCTGTTCAGGTCATGAGCGACGGCACCCGCACCCCCGACTCCCCGGAGCAGCAGAAGCTGGTCTGGCGGCGCTTCCGCGACACACTGCGCCCGCAGGCGAACCTCTCGCAGGTGATCGTGGGTCTGCTGTGCCTGCTGCTGGGCCTGTCGATCGTCGCCCAGGTGCAGCAGGGGGACGACTCGCTCGAGGGCGCCACCCAGCAGGAGCTGGTGCGCCTGCTGGACGAGTCCGGCCGCCACTCCGCCGATCTCGAGGTGGAGAACGCCGAGCTCGACCGCACCCTGGAGACCCTGCGCTCGGGGCGGGAGGGGGACGTCGCCGCCCAGAATGCCGCGCAGGAGCGGCTCGAGGACCTAGAGATCCTCGCCGGCACGGCGCCCGCGCAGGGGCGCGGCGTGCTGCTGTCGATCGACGATCCGCAGGGCACCCTCCGCGCGCCGACGCTGCTCGGTGTGATCCAGGAGCTGCGCAACGCCGGCGCCGAGGTGATCCAGATCGGGGAGGTGCGCGTGGTCGCGTCGACCTCGATCACCACCGATGCCGCCGGGGGTCTGCTGGTGGACGGCACACCGCTCAGCGCGCCCTACGTCGTGCGCGCCATCGGCGACCCCTCCGTGATGGAGCCCGCGCTGAGGATCCCCGGCGGTGCCGCGGACTCCGTCGCGGGGGACGGCGGATCGCTCGTGGCGACCGCCGACGACACGATCCGCATCGAGGCCACGGTCGAGCTCACCGCCCCGGAGCACACCCGAGTGGTCAAGTGATCGTCAATTCTTGACTCAGCATGCCTTCTCGGGCCCCGCGGAGGCCTGATCGCATGCGAAGATGGGCGGGCCGAATCCTGTGCGGTCATCGCCCAGGGTCCGTCGCAGGCCAGGAAGGGGTGCGCGGTGTCCGGGAACACCGAGTGGAACGACGAGAATCTCGACCACACGTCGAAGCTGAGCGCGATCTCGCCCAGCGATCCCCTGGAGGAGGCCGAGTCCGGTCTCTCCTCCCAGGATCGGCGGGCGATCGAGAACCTGCCGCCGAGCAGTGCGCTGCTCATCGTCCGGAAGGGACCGAACCTCGGGGCGCGCTTCCTGCTCGACTCCGAGACCACGGTCGCGGGCCGTCATCCCAAGAGCGAGATCTTCCTCGACGACGTGACCGTCTCCCGCAAGCACGCCGCCTTCGTGCGTGACGGCGATGGGTTCCTGGTGCGTGATCTCGGCTCCCTCAACGGCACCTACGTGGGCAAGGACCGTGTGGACGAGGCCCGCCTCCAGGCCGGCCAGGACGTGCAGATCGGGAAGTACCGACTGACCTACCACCCCTTCCACGGGCAGGCCTGAGCCGATGCCGGCCTCCGCCGCGCGCAGGCCGAGCTCCTCCGGTGCCAGCAGGCTGAGCATCGGGCAGGTGCTCGAGGTGCTGCGTGACGAGTTCCCCGATCTGGCGCACTCGAAGCTGCACTACCTCGAGTCCGAGGGGCTGATCGCTCCCGAGCGCAGCCCGGCGGGGTACCGCAAGTACAGCCGCGAGGACGTGGAGCGACTGCGGTTCGTGCTGCGTGCGCAGCGGGACCGCTTCTGGCCGCTCAAGGTCATCAAGGAGCACCTGCTCGAGCACGGCGTCGATTCCGAGGTCACCTCGATCGCCTCCCGTCCGGGGCCCAGCTCGACCCTGCAGGCCGTGCGCCTGGACCGGCGCGGTCTGTGCCGCGAGGCATCGGTCGAGGAGGAGTTCCTGCTCGAGCTCGAGCAGTACGGGCTGCTGGCGGAGGGTGCGCTCTTCTACGGCACCGCCGAGCTGGAGCTGGTGCGCGCCGCCCGCGATCTCGCCGAGGAGGGCCTGCACCCCCGCCACCTGGTGATGCTCCGCACCGCAGCCGAGCGCCAGGCGCACATGATCCGCTCGGTCGCGCGCCCGCGCGCCCGCTCAGGGGATGCCGCCGCCCGTGGAGAGGCCGAGGACTTCGCGCGCGACCTGGGCGAATCGATGATCACGCTGCACGGTGCGGTGCTCCGCAGCGCACTCCGGGAGCGCTGAGGGGACCGGCTCCGTCATCTCACCGTGACCTTCGGGCGGCGCGTTGCTGTCGACCGGGGGTCCGTTCAGGCTACTCTGGGCGTGTGCTCTCACCCTTCCCCCTCGGAGAGCCGGAACCCGGAGGTAGTTGTGAACGCCATGAGCGGCGATGATCGCACCGAGCAGTCCACCGTCCCCGCAGAGCCTGCCCAGGGCGTGCTCTTCGACGACGTGGTGGACACGCCCGGCGAGCTCGGATACCGCGGCCCCGCCGCGTGCAAGGCCGCCGGCATCACCTACCGCCAGCTCGACTACTGGGCCCGCACTGGGCTGGTCGAGCCCAGCGTGCGCGCCGCCCACGGCTCCGGCAGCCAGCGCCTCTACGGCTTCCGCGACATCCTCGTGCTCAAGGTCGTCAAGCGACTGCTCGACACCGGCGTCTCGCTCCAGCAGATCCGCGTCGCCGTCGGCGCGCTGCGCGAGCGCGGGATCGACGATCTCGCCGGCATCACCCTCATGAGCGACGGCGCCTCGGTCTACGAGTGCACCTCCGCCGAGGACATGTTCGATCTGGTCCAGGGCGGCCAGGGCGTGTTCGGCATCGCGGTGGGCCGGGTCTGGCGCGAGGTCGAGAACGACCTGTCGGTGCTGCCGGGCGTGAACCCCGCAGACGATGCCGCCCTCGCCCTGCAGGACGAGCTGGCCGCACGCCGCCGCTCTCGCCAGGCCGGCTGAGAGCCCCACAGACACAGCAGAACGGCGAGCCCTGGGAAGGGGCTCGCCGTTCTCGTATCTCGTGCGCGGTGCGGGAGGGGCCAGGAAGGCCCAGAGCAGTGGCCGCTCAGGAGTTCTGGCGCGAATCCATCACGGTCTTCAGCAGCGCGTCGAAGTCCTCGGTGAGGCGCTTGCCGGAGGCGCCCTCGTACCGGTGCAGCGGCACCGCGCCGCCCTGCGCCTGCTGCAGGCCCACACGCTCCTCGATCACGGGGTCGAGCACGGAGTCTCCGAACAGCTCGCGCAGCTCGGCCAGACGGTACTGGTGCTCGACCGAGCGGGGTCGGTAGCGGTTGACCACGAGCCCCAGCGGCTGGAGGCGCGGCGCGATGCCGTCCTCGTGCATCTCCGTGGCGAGCTTGAGCGCACGATCCGCGGCGGTGACCGCGAAGAAGCCGGGCTCGGAGACCACCAGGGCGCGATCGGACGCCGCGAGCGCCATCTGGGTGAGCCCGTTCAGCGACGGCGGGCAGTCGATGATCACGATGTCGTACTGATGGGTGCGCTTGTCCAGCGCCTGCAGCAGCCGCCGCACCTCCTTGGGGGCGGGCGCGGGGGAGTCCAGCACCGCTGAGCGGCTCGAGCCGGGGATGATGTCCAGATGCGAGGCGGCATCGACCGCCCACGGCGTCTCGATGATGGCCCGGTCGATCGTCTCGGTGCGCGGGGAGGAGAGCACCTCGGCGATGTCCAGGGTGCTCGCGGGCTCCCCGAGCAGGCCCAGGGTCGAATCACCCTGCGGGTCCAGATCGACCACCAAGGTGTTCACCCCCTGATGGAGGGCGGCAGAAGCCAGGCCCAGGGTCACGGACGTCTTGCCGACGCCGCCCTTCAGGGAACACACACTCACGATGAACACACAGGCAGTCTACCGACCCGACCCTGCACTCCGAGTGCACGACGGGCGGTAACCTGCGTGAGTCGTACAGCGCACAGAACACAGGGGGACCATGATGGGCCAGGTCACGCACGAGCTCGTGCTCGAGGTGCTCGACGGCTGCGGCGGCAGCGCGCTTGAGGAGGCGCGCACGCTCGGCCTCGCACGGCCCGTCGGCCCCACAGAGCTGTCCCTGACCACCTCGGACCTGGACGCCGTGCGCTCCCTGCGCCGGGCCGTGGCCGCCTCGACCAGCCTCACCGTCCCGGCACGGCGGCCGCGCGAGCTGCTGGAGACTTCGGTGCAACAGCGACTGGGCGAACTGCTCGACCAGATCCGTCGGCAGCGGCCGCGCCCCCGCTTCCACGGCCTGCGCCTCGAGGCCGCGGGCGCCCACACCCCGGAGATGCGCCGGCTCGCCGCCGCCCTCGCAGAGCTCGCCGGCCTCCCCGTCGATGACGAGGGCGATCTGGTGGTCAGGGTGCGACGGGGCGCACCGCCCGGCACCTGGCAGGTGCTGCTGCGCACCACGCCCCGCCCGCTGTCCACGCGGGCCTGGCGCACCGTGGACTATCCCGGCGCGGTCAACGCCACCATCGCCGCGACGGCGCTGGATCTGCTCGAGGTGCGGGCCGAGGACTCCATGCTGGACATGACCTGCGGCTCGGGCACCTTCCTGATCGAGCAGCTGCACGTGGCCGCCCCGGCACGCGCGGTGGGCGTGGACCTGGACCCCTCAGCGATCGACGCCGCCGCAGCGCATCAGCGCGCCGCCCGCCGCAAGGGCCGCGTGGACTGGATCGTCGGCGACGTGCTCACCGAGCAGCTCGAGCCCGGCTTCACACGCTTCCTCACCAATCCGCCGTGGGGCACCCTCCACGGCGAGCATGAGGCGAACCAGCAGCTGCTGGCGGATCTGCTGCGCCGCGCCGCAGAGCTCGCCGCCCCGTCGGCGCGCCTGGGCGTGCTCACCCACGAGATCACCCGGATGCACCGGGTGCTCGAGGAGGACGCCTCAGGCTGGCGCCCCGTCCTCGAGCATCGCTTCTTCCAGAAGGGCCACCATCCGCGGCTCTTCCTGCTCGAGCGGGACTGAGCACAGGACAGCACCCTCGGCCCGCGCCGGCTCAGAGCCCCCGTCGGCCGTCCTGGAGGGCGCGCAGCGCGGCGGGCTCACCATGGACCTGGACCCGGGAGGCCTCGTCCCGGCCGGTCACCCACAGCAGCAGCTCGAGCGGGTCGCCGTGCACGCGCAGGCTCCCGGCGGCGCCGCGGCTGCGCAGCCGTCGCCCGCCCAGCGGGGACACGAGCGTGACGTCGGCCTGCACCGACATCGCCAGCGGCGCCATCAGGCCGACGGCCCGCCAGGCATCGGCGGCGGTGGCGGGGGAGAGCCGGCGCGGCTCCCAGCCCTCCTGCGCGCGGCGCAGATCCTCGTGGTGGATCAGCAGCTCCGCCTGGCCGCTGAGCGCATCGAGCCGTCCCACGGGGGAGAGGGGCCCGGGACCTGCGCGGAAGAGCGCGACGCGCTCCGTCCAGGAGCGCTCCCGGTAGCTCGACAGCGCGGCCTGGGCACGGCGCCGCAGCGGTCCCGGCAGGCGGGAGGCGAGCATCAGATGCGGAGCCCGCTCGCGCAGATGCAGGTGCTCGAGCAGATCCGAGGCGGCCCAGCCGGGCAGGATCGTGGGTGCCTGCTCGCCGAGCGCGAGGAAGGTCGCGGCGAACTCCTCGCGCTCGGTGCGGTGCGTGCTGTCCTCTTCGCTCATCTCAGCCCTGCTGGGAGAAGGCGGCGTCGAAGGAGACCTCGGAGATCGGGTAGTCGAGGGTCTTGAGGTGGGCGAGCGCCTCCTTCGCCCCGTGGAGGCGGTCCATCCCGGCGTCCTCCCACTCGATGGAGATGGGGCCCTCGTAGCCGATCGAGCGCAGCGCCCGGAAGGCCGCATCCCATGGCACGTCCCCGCGGCCGAAGGAGACGAAGTCCCAGCCGCGCCGGGGATCGCCCCACGGCAGGTGGGAGCCCAGACGGGTGTTGCGCCCGGTCACCCGCACGCGGATGTCCTTGCAGTCCACGTGGTAGATGCGGTCGGCGAAGTCGGTGATGAAGGAGACCGGATCGATCTCCTGCCACATGAAGTGCGAGGGATCCCAGTTCAGGCCGAAGGCCTCCCGGTGGTCGATCGCCTCCAGGGTGCGGCGGGTGGTCCAGTAGTCGTAGGCGATCTCGGAGGGATGGACCTCGTGGGCGAAGCGCACGCCGCACTCGTCGAAGACGTCGAGGATCGGGTTCCAGCGGTCGGCGAAGTCCTGGTAGCCCTCGTCGATCACGGATTCGGGGACCGGCGGGAACATCGCCACGTACTTCCAGATCTTCGAGCCGGTGAAGCCGATGACCGTCTTCACGCCGAGCTTCTGGGCCAGGCGCGCGGTGTTCTTCATGTCCTCCGCGGCGCGCTGGCGCACGCCCTCGGGGTCGCCGTCGCCCCAGACCGCGGAGCCGACGATCGCCTCGTGGCGGAAGTCGATCGGGTCATCGCAGATCGCCTGGCCCTTGAGGTGGTTGGAGATGGCCCAGCACTTCAGGCCGTGCTTCTCGAGGATGCCCAGGCGCTCGGCGATGTAGTCGTCATCGTCCCAGCGGGAGGCGTCCAGGTGCTCGCCGGAGACGGCGATCTCGAGGCCGTCGTAGCCCCATCCGGCGGCCAGCTCGGCGACCTCGTCGAGGGTGAGGTCGGCCCACTGGCCGGTGAACAGGGTGTGCGGGTGAGACATATCGGTGCTGCTCCTTCTCAGAGGGTGATGGTCGTGCCGTCGGCGGCGTCGGAGTCGATGATCGCGTCGAGGACGCGCTGCAGCGCGAGGCCCTCGTCGAAGTCGGGGGAGAAGCGATGGGTCTCGCCGTCGCTGATCGCGAGCAGGAGGTCCCGGGCCTGGTTCGTGAAGGCGTTCTCCCAGCCGAGCACGTGGCCCTGCGGCCACCAGGCCTCGAGGTAGGGGTGCTCGGGCTCGGTGACCAGCACGCGGGTGTAGCCCTGCTCGGCCACGGGGGCGGTGGCGTCGAGGAACCAGAGCTCGTTGGGGCTCTCGAGATCGAAGCGCAGCGCCCCGTCGGTGCCGAACAGCTCGATCCGCAGGCTGTTCTTGGCGCCGGTGGCCATGCGGGAGACCTCCACGGAGGCGGTGGCTCCGCCGTCCAGCTCGAGGGTCGCCCAGGCCGCGTCGTCCACGGTGACCTGCTCGGGGCCGTCCTCGCCCGGGCGCTCGGGCACCATCGTGGCGAGCCGTCCGCGCACCGCTGTGACGCGCTGCCCGCTGAGGTGCTGGATCTGGTCGATCGCGTGGGAGCCGATGTCGCCGAGCGCCCCGGAGCCCGCCGTCTCCTTCCGCAGCCGCCAGCTCATCGGTGCCTCGGCGTCCACCAGCCAGTCCTGGAGATAGGCGGCCTTCGCCTGGCGCAGGGTGCCCAGGCGGCCCGCCTGCACGAACTGCTTCGCCAGGGCCAGCGCGGGAACGCGGCGGTAGGTGAAGCCGAGTGCCGCGACCTGTCCGCGGGCGGTCGCGGCACGGGCGGCCTCGACCATCGCCTCGGCCTCTGCGGTGTCGTTGGCCAGCGGCTTCTCGCACAGCACGTGCTTGCCGGCCTCGAGGGCGGCGATCGCGATCTCGGCGTGCAGGAACCCGGGCGTGCAGATGTCGACGATGTCGACGTCCTCGCGAGAGATCACCTCGCGCCAGTCCGTGGCGTGCTCCTCCCAGTCGAGGCGCTGCGCGGCCTCGGCGACGGCCTGCTCATCGCGGCCCACGATCACCTTCCGGGCGATCGCGGGCACGTCGAAGGCGGCCTCGACGGTGCGCCAGGCCTGCGAGTGGGCGCGGCCCATGAAGGCGTAGCCGATCAGGGCGACGCCGAGAGGGCGAGGGGAGGGGTCCGGCACGAGAGCTCCTTCGAGGACGAGCGGCGGCGGTCGGCGGCCGACGCATGCGTGATGTCAGCTGGCTCACAAGCCTATGTCCGTGCTCCCGTCGCGGCAAAGGGACGGGCTGGAGGGATGCGCATGGCGCACACTGGCGGTATGGAACGACATGTGCATGCCTGGATGAGGGCTGAGGTGGCCGAGGCGACGGACATCGCCCTGCTGGTCGCGGTCTCCGACGCACCGGCGGCCGCGGAGCGTCTGCGCGTGCTCGCTGGGGGCGCCCGGCACCCGGTCTCCGAGACCAGGGACCGCTTCGGCAGCCGGATGCACCTGCTGCACGGACTGCCGGAGGGGACGGTCGAGATCACGTACGAGGCCGCCGGGGTGCGACCTGCCCCGCCGCCGAGCAGCCAGGACTCCGATGCGGTGATGCACCTGTGGCCCTCGCGCTACTGCGAGGTCGACGAGTTCGAGAGGATCGCCGCGGAGATCGTCGGTGATCTCGAGGGTGACCAGGCGGTCCGCGCCGTGGTCGGCTGGGTGCATGAGCACCTGGACTACGTGCCCGGCTCCTCCACGATCACCGATTCCGCCCGCTCCACCTATGTGGCGCGGCGGGGGGTATGCCGTGATTACGCGCATCTGACCGCGACGCTGCTGCGTGCGAGCGGGATACCGGCGCGCTGCGCGTCGGTCTATGCCCCCGGCCTCAGCCCGATGGACTTCCACCTGGTGGTCGAGGCGCTGCTCGGCGGCACCTGGCAGGTGGTCGATGCGACGCATCTGGCGCCGCGCGCCTCGATGGTGAGGATCGCGACGGGTCAGGATGCGGCCGACACGGCGTTCATGACCACCCTGGCCGGGAACGTCACCCTCACCGGCATCCAGGTCACCGCCGTGGTCGATCCGCAGCTGCCCGACGAGCGGGTCGGCGAGGCGGTGGTGCTGCGCTGAGAGTCCCGCTCAGAGGGTCGGTGAGGCCGGGCCCTCGGGCTCCTCGGGCGACTCCGGCCCGTCGGTCCCGTCGGCGTCGCTGATCCCCTCGGAACCGCCGGTCTCGCCCTCGAAGCTCGCGAGGTACTCCTCGACCTCGGCGGCGATCGCCTCGGCTGTGGGGACCTCGGCGCCCGCGCCGGAGGTGATCATCCGGTCGAAGCGGTTCTCGAGCCCGCCCACCATCTCCTGCAGCTGGGGCTGGGCGGAGATCTGCGCCGCCACCGCTTCGCGCACGGGCCCGGCCTGCGCCTCGAGCGCGGCAAGCGGCAGCTGCGGGCCCTCCTCCTCGGTGATCGCGCCGAGCAGGGCGAGCGCCGCATCGGGGTAGGACATCTCGTGCAGGTACTGGGGGACGTGCACGGTCAGCCCCACGACCTCGTGCCCGCCCTCAGCCAGACGCATCGTCAGCAGAGCGGTGAAGGGGGCGCGCAGCCGGAATGTGCCCGGCATCGTACGGCGCACTGCGATCGACTCCGGATCCCCCGCGAATCGGGTCACCGGCAGCTCCCGGGTGTGGGGGACCGGTGCGGGGAATCCCTGCAGCAGCAGGGTGCGCTCGATTCCCAGCTGCTCGACCACGATCCGCAGGGCGCTGGCGACACGCTCCCACTGGAAGGACGGCTCGGGGCCGGTGAGCAGGAAGAAGGTCTCGCCGTCGAGCGCGGTGACCTCGTGCAGCAGGATCTCGGGCTTCTCGTACTCGGTGAAGTGATCCAGCTGGAGGGTCACCTCCGGCCGACGGCCCGCGTAGTCGAACACCTGATCCATGTCCAGGCGCCCCACCACGCGGCTCTCGAGGGTGTTGAGCAGGTGATCGTCCACCAGGCGCTGGGCCTCGCCGGCATCGCTGTAGGCACCGAGGGTGACGAGCAACGTGCGGCCGCGCAGCGCGCGCGAGTCGACGTGACGCTCGTAGCTGAACAGGGTCGTCGGATCCATGGTGACCTCCGGGGCTGCGGGCCGCTGGTGAGCGGCGAGGGTGACGTCATCGACAACGAGATGACCTCCGCGCCTATTCCTGGCCGGGGGCCGATCTCATGTGAGCAGCGCCACCGTGTCCACTGCGAGTCGCAGGGCCAGCAGACCGGTCACCGCCAGGAACACGATGCGCACGAAGCCGGAGCCGTGCTTCATCGCCAGACGGGCGCCGAGGTAGCCGCCGAGCACGTTCGCGAACGCCATCACCGCGCCGAGCAGCCACCACACCTCGCCCTGCATCCCGAACACCAGCAGCGCGCCGACATTGGTGGTGAGATTCGCGAGCTTGGCGTGCACGCTCGCCTCGAGGAAGCCGTAGCCCAGCACCGCCACCAGCGCGATGAGGAAGAAGCTCCCGGTGCCGGGGCCGAGGATCCCGTCATAGACGCCGATCGCCGCACCGATCCCTCCTGCGCGCAGGACGTGCCCTCGCCCGTGATGCCGGGGCGCGTGCTCGAGCCCCATCGTGGGCCGAAGCAGCGTGTATGCGCCGACGGCCAGCAGCGCGAGCAGCACGACGGGCGAGAGCCATGGCTTGGGGATCAGCGAGGCGAGCGCCGCCCCGGCCGCGCTCCCGCCCAGCGCGCACACCACCAGTGGCACCACGGTCGCGGCCACCGGCATGATGCGGCGCACGTAGGTCCAGGAGGACACCGCCGTCCCGGCCGCGGAGGCCACCTTGTTGGTGCCGAGCACCGCGCCGGTGGACGTCTCCGCCGGCAGCGCGGTGAGCAGCGCAGGAAGCTGGATCAGCCCGCCGCCGCCCACCACCGCATCCACCCAGCCGGCCACGAAGGCGGCGGCGAACAGCAGCACGAGCGTGAACACGGAGAGCTCGAGGAGCTGGTCGATCAGCGGCACACCGCTCAGTGAACACCCCTTCGCCGGGGACCACGAATCCGCGGTGCGGCTGTCAGAATGGCGGACATGCGCGCACTGATCTGGGACCTCGGCGGCACCCTCGCGGACACCTATCCCGATGTGGACCGGGCACTGGCCATGGTGCTCGACCCTCGGCCCGGCCGCGAGCTGCTCCACGAGGTGGCGCTGCTGACCCGCCGCTCGAGCTCGCACGCGATCAGCACCCTCGCCGCCCGTCACGAGCTGCCCGAGCAGGAGCTGCGCCGCGCCTACGAGCAGACCAAACGGGACTGGCAGCAGGCCCCTCCGCCGGTGATGCCCGGCGCCCGCGAGCTGCTCGCCGCGGTCAGGGCGCAGGGCGGGCTGAACCTGGTCGCCACCCATCGCGACCGTGACAGCGCCACGGACCTGGTCGAGAGGCTCGGGCTCGGGATCGACGACATGGTCTGCGCCCCGGACGGCTTCGCCCGCAAGCCCGATCCCGCGATGATCCGTGCCCTGCTCGAGCGGCACTCACTCGCCCCGCAGGACTGCCTCGCGGTGGGGGACCGCCCGGCCGACGTCGAGGCCGCCGCGGCCGCCGGAGTGCGCGGCGTGCTGCTGGAGACGGCAGGCATACCGCTCGAGGCCGGGGACGCCGAGCGCGTGACCTCCCTGCGCGCGATGCAGAGCCTGCTGGAGCTCGACGGCGAGTGAGCGCCTCCGACAGGGGAGAGGCGCACTACGGTGGGGCATGGCGATCATCTACGACGCACACCTCAGCCCGTCCAAGACAGAGATCCTCCGCAGCTTCCTGGCCGGGCGCTCCTGGGGCGACAGCGGCGAGCTCGAGCTGCTGGGCGCCTACCGCTTCGATGATCCGGAGGGCGAGGTGGGCGTGGAGTGCCACCTGGTGAACATGGGCGAGACCACCTATCACCTGCCGCTCGCCTACCGGCCCGCTCGCGTCGAGGGCGCCGAGGAGCACCTGCTGGCCACGATGCAGCACTCGGTGCTGGGGGAGCGGTTCGTCTACGACGGCCTCGCGGACGAGACCGCCCTGGACTGCTTCCGCCGCGCGCTCTGCGGCGAGCAGCAGCAGGCCGAGCTCGAGATCCACGAGGAGGACGGCACGCTGCGCGAGGTCCAGCCCCAGAGCATCACGCTGAGCCTCGAGGTGGACGAGGGCGAGCAGCCGCCCACCGGCGAGGAGCTGCTGGAGGGTGCGCCGTTCACCATCGCGCGCACGCTCGGCGGCCTCGACGGCACCGTGCGGCTGCACGCCGCCTGGGCCGACGGGCAGGGCGTCGTCGCGGCGTACTGAGACCCGCCTAGTTGTACTGACCGGAGACGTTAGTAGAGTGACTTTCTCTGGGAGCCTTGACCTTGACACTGTGTGATGCGGTCTGGTGGGAGTCGACATGTTGAGCATCGGAGAGATCGCGCATAGCACCGGTGTTTCGCGGCGCATGCTACGGCACTGGGAAGACGAGGGGTTGCTGACCCCAGCTGTAACCGACCCCGTGACCGGCTATCGGCGCTACCAAGACAGCCAGCTAGGGCGCGTGCGAGCCATCACGGAGCTGCGCGCGCTCGGGTTCGGTTTGGCCGAGATAGGGCAGCTGCTCGATCCGCAGATCGGGCAGTCCACGCTGGAATCGCTTCTGATTCACCAGGCAGATGCCTTGCAGCGGGAGATCACCGAGGCTTCAACACGTCTGGTCCACGTTCAGCACCGGCTGGGCATCATCCAGAACAAGTCCATGGAGATCATCATGAATCTCTCCCTCACCGCACTGCCCAGCCTCAATTTCTGGGGGCTGAGCACCGCCGTCCTTGATGAGACCGAGATCGGTCACGCCGTGAGCGAGTTGTACCGGCGTCTCCCGCAATCCGATGAAGAGATCGTGCTTCTGTACGACGGCACGCGCAACGACCAGATCACCGTCTCGGCCGGGACTATGACGCAATCCGAATCTGAGGCGGTCAGCAGGATCGTCGTACCGGACGTCCCGGAAGGCGTATCGGTCACGTTCGATGTGCCCCCAGAGAGCATCGCGGATGCCTGGATCCTCATCGAGACCGAGCTGGAGAAGCGACACCTGACCAGCTTTGGAGTCTATCGGCAGGTCAACAGCGCGACGGGGCACGTCACCCTGCAGGCCCCTGTTCGCGAGCGGCACTGATTTGTCGGCCACGGCAAACGGGGCGAGCGGCGTTGTCGAGCCGTCGACTGGATGTGAGCCTCAATGAGCCATGCAAATGCGGCCCTTACCCGCGCCACAGGCTGAAAGTTGCCCACCTGGTCGTCGACCAGGGGTGGCGGATCAGTGAAGTAGCGGCCCGCTTCCAAGTGCCCTGGCCGACGGTCAAGCGCCGGGTCGACCGCTACCTCGCCGGCGAACCGATGCAGGACCGCTCCTCGCGGCCGCGGAGATCTCCGGGCAAGACACCCAAGACTGTGACGAAGAGGTGCGTCAGCCTGCGGATGCGTCTGCGGGAAGGGCCGGTCCAGCTCGCTGCGAGACTCAACATCGCGCCGTCGACGGTCCATCGAATCCTGCGATCGGCCCGATTGAACCGACTCGCCTAGGTCGACCGCGAAACCGGTGAGCCCATCCGCCGGTATGAGCATGACCATCCGGGATCGATGGTGCATGTGGACGTGAAGAAGCTCGGCAACATCCCCGACGGTGGCGGCTGGCGTTACGTCGGCCGCCGCCAAGGCGAGAAGAACCGCGCCGCGACACAGGACAAGTCGCGCAACGCCTACGGCAACCCAAAGCTCGGATACGCATTCGTACATACCGTCATCGACGACCACTCCCGCGTCGCCTACACCGAGGTTCACGACGACGAAACAGCCGTCACTGCCGTCGGTGTCCTACGTCGGGCCGCCAGCTGGTTCACCGACCGTGGCGTCACGATTGAGCGAGTGTTGTCAGACAACGGCGGTGCGTACCGCTCGTACCTTTGGCGCGACACGTGCGAGGTCCTGTCGATCATCCCGAAGCGCACCCGCCCGTACCGTCCACAGACAAACGGAAAGGTCGAGCGTTTCCACCGCACCATGGCTGACGGGTGGGCCTATGCCCGTTGCTACCGCAGCGAGCATGAGCGCCGCGACGCGCTCAATGGCTGGCTGCACCACTACAACCAGCACCGCCCCCACACGGCCTGCGGTAACCAGCCGCCCTTCTCGCGATTAATCAACGTCCCCGATCAGTACACCTAGTGAGGGTCGTCGCCGGGGGGGGTGTCCCTATGTTCCGAGTCAAGCCGCGAGAGCGGCCGGCCCGGGGGAAGGGGCGGTGGTCGGGGGCTGGTAGCAAGTGCCGTCGCGGAGCATCGCGAAGATGACGTTGCAGTGGCGGCGGGCCAGGCAGATCACGGCGGCGTTGTGGCGCTTGCCCTCGGCTCGTTTGCGATCGTAATAGGCCCTCGAGACGGGGTCGTGATTCGAGGCGACCCAGGCGGAGTAGAACAGCGCGTTCTTGAGCCGCTTGTTGCCTGAACGTGCGGGGAACTCTCCGCGGATCGAGGTGCCGGATCTTCGTGTGACCGGCGCGATTCCGGCATAGGCCGCGAGGTGGCCTGGGGTCTCGAACGCGGAACCATCGCCGATGGCCAGGAGGATCTGAGCGGCGGTCTTGATGCCGATCCCCGGCATGCTCATCAAGACCGAGGCGAGAGGGAAGTCCTCCAGCATGGCCTCGACCTCCCGCGCCACGGTCGCCCGCTGCTCCTTCAGCTCCTTCACTTGACCAGCAACTCTGGGGATCACGAGCTCCACTGCCGCAGTCGCTGGCACGAGGACGGTCTGCTCGCCCAGCGCGGTGAAGATCTGATCGATCAGCGCCTCGGGGTCACGGCGGGAGTGGGAGCGAGCGAACCGTAGAACCCTGGCCCGGCCTGCCGTCTTGAGCCCGGTGGGGCCACCGAACCTCTCCAGCAGGTCCAGCACGAGCCCGGTGGCCAGGCTCCCGCCGACGAAGACGCGCTCGAGCGCGGGATGAATCTGCGTCAACAGCGATCGGATCCGGTTCAACGCCCGGGTGGTCTCGTGGGCGAGGTCCTCGTCAAAGCCGGCGAGGACCTTGAGCGCGGAAAGGACTTCGCTGTCACGGTCGACCTGGCGAAGCGTGTGGGGCATCGTCCGGGCCGTGTCGGCGATGATGAACGCGTCCCGCGCATCGGTCTTTGACCTGCCCGGATACAGATCCGCAGCCTTCCGCATCGCTAGACCTGGCAGGTAGGCGACGGAACAGCCGGAATCTCTGGCGACCGCGATCGGCAACGCTCCGATCGTGTTGGGCTGATCGACCACCATCAGCACTTCGCCGTGGTTCTGCAGCTGAGTGAACAGCTCGCGGAGCTTGGTCTCGTCCTGCGGGAGGGGCTTGTCGAACAGCTTGTTCCCGTCCGGGTCGAGCGCGCACGCGTGGTGGGCGGTCTTCCCGACGTCCAAACCGATGACGACCGCGAATCCTGTGTTCATGATGCTGTCCTTCCCTGGAGCATCATTGCTGGTCGCAGTCTCGACACCCGATGCCGGCACCCACGTTACAAAGAGACCTCAGAGAAGCTGGGCCGTGTCCCTATCAGCGGTCAACGCGTGTCTCTCGACCGGGCGGCAACACCCCCCCGGACCATTGATGGCAGGGCAACAAAGCCATACCCGGCCGAGCGACCAGACCCCGTCCATCGGGGTGCTCACAAGGTAACGGGGCGTCGCCCTGTGCGAGCAGAGCGAGATCGCGCCGGATGTACCGCAGATGCGCCCATTCCTCCTCGAGGATCCCGCCACGCAGCCACGCGTCGGTGGCCAGGACCAGATGCCGCCATCATCGTGTCCTCACGCTGTCAGCGGCATCCATGGCACTGCGCGGTCAAGGATCCTCGTGGCGAGGGAGAGGGTCAAGATGCGCGGGGAGCGCTCCTCTCACGCTGACTTTACATAACGGATATTATCGGCGTTGCGTCGGAAGTGCTCTCCAGGCGGCGGCGAGGTCGCCTGTGCGGCACGCACGCACGTATCGCCGAGTCTCGCTCCCGCGCGCGCCGAACGCCGCGTCGACCCCTCCGAGTGCTGATCGACGAACTGCCATCACCGCCGAATGCTGCGCCCTGCCGCACTGTGCACCCCGACGAAGCTGATCGCCGGATCGGCTCGTTCGCCACGAACGCCGAGACCTACAGCGTCCACTGTGCGAGTGTACGGATACGCACTCTTGACACTGTGCACAGCCCAGCCACGGCTGGCCCCGACGATCCTCGCCACCTCTCCCCTGCGACCCTCCGCAAAACACCTCTGAACTGCACAAACACAACGTTTCTGCAGGTCATGGGGCTGCCCTGTGCACGCGGGATCAGGGTATGGCGGTGTGCGGGTTCTCGGTGCTGCTCCCCCGGCCCGCGATCACGAAGAACGTCGCGGAGATCAGGCAGCCCACCACCATCGCGATCGCCATCGGCAGCGAGGAGTGGGTGCCCGCGATGCCCACCAGTGGCGCCGCGATCGAGGCCGAGAACGAGAAGCCGAGTCCCAGCATCGCCGAGCCGGTGCCGGCGAACTCCCGGGCCTGGTCCGAGGCGAGCGCCCCGCCGTTGCCGAAGATCATGCCCTGCGGGGCGACGGTGAAGAAGAAGGCCGGCAGCACGATCCAGGCCGGGGTGTCCAGGAACAGGCTCCCGATCAGCAGGGCGAAGCTCGCCAGGGACACCACGATCAGTCCCACGCGGATCAGCGCGCGGGGATGGATCGTGCGCGTCAGCCGCGCGGACAGCAGCGACAGCGCCATCATGCCCATCGAGTTGATCGCGAAGCTCACCGAGTACTCGGTGGAGCTGAAGCCGAGCATCTCCTGCACCACGAAGGAGGAGGCGGAGACGTACGCCATCAGCGCGAAGGCGGAGAAGGCGTTGACCAGCATGTAGGCGACGAAGATGCGGCGGCGCAGCAGGCTGCGGCAGTTGCGCAGGAAGGTCCTGAAGCCGCCGGAATGTCGGCGTGAGAGCGGCAGCGACTCGGGGATCAGGAAGATCACGCCGATCAGGGAGAGCAGCGACATCGCGGCGATGACCAGGAAGATCTCGCGCCACTGGCCGACGATGAGGATCAGTCCACCCAGCAGTGGAGCCACGATCGGAGCGATGCCGCCCACGCCCTGCATGACGTTCATGATGCGGAACAGCTCGGGGCCGTCGGTCATGTCGATCAGCACCGCGCGGCCCAGCACCATGCCGAACCCTCCCCCGATGCCCTGCAGGACGCGCATCACCAGCAGCATCTCGACGTTGAAGGCGTAGGCGCAGCCGATCGAGGCCAGCAGACACACGACGATCCCGATCAGCAGCGGTCCCCGCCGCCCCATCCGATCCGAGAGCGGGCCGGCCACGATCTGGCCGCTCGCGGTGCCGAGGAAGAAGGCGGTGATGGTCAGCTGCATCCGCGAGGCGGTGGTCTCGAGCTCGGAGGCGACCTCCGGGAAGGCCGGGATGTACATGTCCGTCGCGAGCGGCCCGATCGCGCTGAGCGTGGTCAGCACCACGATCACCATCGCCGTGACCTTGCCGCGGGTGCGTCGCAGCTCGTCCTCGGTGGGCAGCTGGGCGAGATCGTGGTCCGCGGGGTCCTCGAGCACCGGGATCGCGCCGGTGATCGTCGGGATGCCTCCGGTGACGGTCGGGATGCCTCCGGTCACGGTGGGAAGAGAGCCGGTGGTGGGAGTCGGTTCGACGTGCGGGGTGTCGTCGGCGCGGGACACTGCGAGCCTTTCTGAAGGCGCGGAAAAGGGGAAGGGAGAAGCGTCGAGCCGCGCGGACCCCTTCAGGGTTCTCGCCCGGCTCGAAGCTCTCATCCTATGCCCGGGGGTGTCGACGGTGAAGGGGCTGGCCGGGGTGTTCTGCTCACGTTGCAAAGCTTCCCGGCGCCCTGCGCATCAGGGACGCTGACGGCGCTCGTACAACCACACGATGGCCACGGCGGTCAGGTCCACCGCGATGGCCAGGAGCATGAACGGCCCGCCCATGCCCACGGAGCGGTCGATGACGATGCCCTGGCCGTCGGCGAACAGCGCGCCGGCCACCATCATGATCACGTTGTTGGTGACATGGAAGGCGATCGCGGCTTCGAGGCCTCGGCTGATCACGGCCATCGCCGCCATGCAGGCGCCGAAGACGGTGTAGTAGGTCAGCAGCCAGGGGTCCGCCGACAGGTGCACCAGACCGAAGATGACGCTCGAGACGATCATGCCGATGATCAGCGCGGGCTTGGCGGCACGGATCCAGCTGGCCACGGCGGGCATCAGCGCGCCGCGGAACATCATCTCCTCGCCCGCGGCCTGCAGCGGCGTGGTCAGCAGCGCCACCAGCACCAGACCGATGGTGGTGCCGGTGATGGCGAAACCCTTCAGGCCGGCCATCTCGGGCGCGAACAGCGCCGAGATCCCCAGCATCGCCAGGACCAGCACCGCGAAGGCGCCGGTGAAGACGCCCCAGCGGCGCAGGCTCATCCGGCGCGGGGAGGCCAGCAGGGAGCGCCACGGCACGCGGGCGATCAGCGCGGTGAGCAGGACGGCCAGCGGTCCCATGGCGGCGAGGCTGAGGTTGACCGCCACCATCATCAGCGGCGAGATGGTCAGGTCCATCGGATCGCGGCCGAAGGCCGCCGTCTCCACCAGGATCGCCACGAGGGTGAAGCCGAGCTGCAGCACGAACATCGCGATCAGCAGCGCGGGGACGATCACCAGCGGCTTCCACCAGCTCATCCGCAGGTGCGCGCCGAAGGGCCGGGTGTCGTCGACCGCGGGAGCCGGCGTGTGCCCAGGTGCGGTCACGGGGTTGTCGAGCGTATCCATGGCTCCACGCTCCCCCTCCCTCGCCCCTGCGCACATGCACGGATCGGTGATCGAGGGTGCGACCTTCGTCGGGTCGGTCGGCGGCGCCTGCGCGTCATCCGTCGGTGCGCTGCACCTCGGCGAGCCGACGCTGGTAGGTGGGATCGGTGCGCTTGAGCCAGCGGATCACGGCCGACGTCACCGGGATCATCGCGTACTGCACCAGCACCTTGTAGAGCACGCCGAGGATCGTGTACTCGGCCCACTGCTCGATGGTGGTGATGCCGATCGCGACCGAAGCGATCGAGCAGAAGATGATGGTGTCCACCAGCTCTCCGAGTCCCGAAGAGGTGAACAGCCGCGCGATCAGGCCCTTCTCCCCCATGCGGCGCTTCATCCGCGTGACCACGAAGGAGTTCAGGCTCTGGCCGGCGAGGAAGCCGGCGAGCCCCGCGAGCACTACGATCCAGACAGGCCCGAGCGCGAGCTCGAGGGCCTCCTGCTTCGCCAGGCCGTACTCGTCCGGGAACGGGGGCAGGGCGATGATCACCTGGTAACTGATCGAGGCGAGGATGCTGACGGCGAAGGAGGTGAGGATGGCGCGGCGGGCGCTGCGGGCGCCGTACAGCTCGGTGATGATGTCGCCGAGCACGTAGGCGAGGGGGAAGAGGAAGAAGCCGCCGTCGGTGATGATCTCGAAGCCGGTGCCGGGGATCGTGCCGAAGCTGACGCCTTTGGCGGCGCCGATCCCTGAGAGCACCACCACGGTCACCATGGCGGCCAGGAGGATGTCGAAGTGAGAGCTGCCCCGGTCGGCGTAGACGGCGCCGGCCGGGCGTCCAGACTGCTCAGCGGTGGATGAGGTGCGGTGTTCTGTGGTCACCGGTGCAGGGTACACAGCGGACCGGGATGCGACCGCTCTGTCGCTCCCCGGCCCGCCGGCGGAGCTCAGCGTCCGGTGATGCTCAGATGCCGGCCGCGCCGTAGTCGTACTCGCTGACGAACCGCTCGAACTCCTCCTCGTAGCCGTACCAGAGGTTCGAGTCCCCGGCGAAGGGCCCGGCGTCGGAGTACTGCCACAGCTCCCAGCCCCACCAGCGCCCGGGCAGGGTGGTGGGGGCATCGCTGCGGTAGGAGGCGAGGAACAGCGGGGAATTCACCGGCGTCCAGTCCCCCACGACGTCGTTCCACCAGTGCAGATTCGTGTAGAGCACGGGGCGGCGACCGGTCTGCTCGCGGTAGTGGTTCGAGAAGCCCATGATCCAGTCACGCATCTCCTGCTGGCTCAGGCCGTAGTCGCGCGGGAGGCCGCTGTAGCCCTCGAGGTCGAGCATGCCCGGCAGGGTGATGCCGTCATCGCTCCACCCGCCCCCGTTGTCGAGGAAGAAGTCGGCCTGCTCCACGGGGTCGCCGGAGTCGGGCCGGGCGAAGTGGTAGCCGCCGCGCACCATGCCCACGGCGCCGGCGCCGAGGTACTGGTGGTTGAAGGCGGGGCTGCGGTAGGTGCGTCCCTCGGTGGCCTTGACGTAGGCGAAGCGGGAGCCGAGCGCGACCTGCGCGGCCCAGTCCACCTCTCCCTGCCAGCCGGAGACGTCCTGGCCGTGGATCCCTGCGGCCTGTGCGGCGGGGGCGGTGAGAGCTGTGGTGCCGGTGCCGAGCGCGGCGGCGCCGAGGAGGCCGCCCCTCAGCACGGCGCGACGGGACGCGCCGGTGGGCTCTGCCGGAGCGGGAGGGGGCGCGAGATGGCGGGGACGGTATGACGACATGTCGTCTCCTGGGGAAGGTGGGGAAGGGAGGTGCGACGGACGCCACACCGCCGCCACCGTACGCGCACGCGCGACCCTCACGCGACGACGCGGTCGCCAAAGCGGAGTGTCCTGGCGAAACGGGCAGACCGGGTCGAAGAGGTCAGTTCTCGTCGTCCTTCGGGGCGATGAAGGCGCGCAGCGTGCCCAGGATCGTGGTCGCCGCGAGCTCGGTGACGTCGCGCTGCTCCATCTGCTCGCGCAGCAGCAGGTCGATGAAGATGCCCATCAGCAGCTGGGCGAGATCCTCGGCGGGCAGCAGTGCCCGCTCCCCCGTCGCCTCGAGCCGCGCCGCCAGCAGAGCGCCGATCCGATCTCGCATCCGCTCACGCTGCACGGCCAGATCGGCCCGCAGATCCTCATTGCGCAGCGAGCGCGCGATTGCGTCGGAATAGAGCAGGTACCACTGCCTGCCGAAGGGTCGGATGCCCTCGAAGACCGCGATCATGACGCCGGCGTCATTCGAGGAGAGGATCGCGGCCTCGTCGGCGCCGTCCACATCGGCCACCGCGGCGGCGACGGAGCTGTCCGCGATCGCGAGCAGCTCATCGGTCACCTCGTCGAACAGGGCGCTGAAGACCTCCTCCTTGCTCGAGAAGCTCGAGTAGAAGGCACCGCGGGTGAAGCCGGCCGCCTTGACCAGGTCGTCGACGGTAGCGCCGTCGATCCCCTTCTCGACGAAGACGTCCAGCGAGGCGCGCACGAGCTTCGCGCGGGTGTTCTCCCTGCGCCGGGTGCCTGCGGACTCGGGCAGCGGCTCGAACAGATCGGTCATGGCTCCTCCCAGAGACGGCGCGGGAGGGAAGGCTCTCACTGCGCGATGTTCAGCGGGCGTTGAGGTCACGGCCCGTCGGCCGATAATATCTCACCGATACATCTTTGTATCGAATGCGTGGGCGTCTCGAGCGGGACGGTCCGCCGTCTCCCCTGCCGGTGCTCGCCCTGGAGGTCGTGTGTCCTCGTCCCTATACCGTCTCGGCCGCGTGATGGCCAGACTGCGCTGGAAGATCGTCGGCGCCTGGCTCGCCCTGTTCGTGCTCGTCGGCGGCCTCGCCCTCGGTCTCGGCGGCACCTTCTCCACCGACATCGAGATCCCCGGCACCCAGGGCCAGGAGGGCATCGACGCCCTGGCCAACCGGTTCCCGGAGATGGGCGGCACCTCCGGCCAGGTGGTGTTCGTGGCTGAGGACGGCACCCCCATCGAGGAGCACCAGGACGAGATCGACGCGCTGATGGGCGACATCGGCGATGTCGAGCACGTCTCCGTCGCCCCCTCCCCCTTCGACGAGCTCTCCCCCGGCACCCGCTCCGAGGACGACTCCGCCGTCATCGCCCAGTTCCAGATGGACTTCCCCACCGGCACCTACCCCGCCGAGTCGGTCGAGGAGATCACCGCGCTGGTCGAGGCCTCGAACTCGGCAGAGCTCGAGGCGCACCTGGGCGGGCAGGTGCTCCAGAGCGCTGAGATCCCCTTCGGCGCCGGCGAGATCATCGGCGTCATCGTCGCCCTGATCATCCTCACCATCGTCTTCCGCTCGCTGCTGCCCGCGCTGATCCCCATCGTCACCGCGATCGTCGGCGTGGGCGTGTCGATGCTCGCGCTGGTGGCCCTCTCCGCCGGGATCGACATCCCCTCGGTGACCACGGCGCTCGGCGCGATGCTGGGTCTGGCCGTGGGCATCGACTACGCCCTGTTCATCCTCTCCAGGCACCGCGACCAGCTCGCCCACGGCGATGACGTGCACGAATCGATCGGCAAGTCCCTGGCCACCTCCGGCAGCGCCGTGATCTTCGCCGGCATGACGGTGATCGTGGCGCTGGTGGGCCTGTTCATCACCGGCATCCCGTTCCTCACCGTGATGGGCGTCGCCGCGGCCGCCACGGTCGCGCTCTCGGTGGTGGTCGCGCTGACGATGCTCCCGGCGATCATGGGGATCCTCGGCGAGCGTCTGCGACCGCGCCGGACCCGCCGCCTGATGGTCGAGCACGACGGCATCCTGCCCGAGCCCGATCCGCAGCTGGCGCCGCGCCGCAGCCTCGGCCGCACCTGGGTGCGCCTGGTCACCAAGGTGCCGGCGCTGACGATCCTCGTCGTCATCGTCGGCGTCGGCGCCCTCGCGATCCCGATCAAGGATCTCGAGCTCGCCCTGCCGGATCTGGGCACCGAGCCGCAGGGCACCGCCGCCCGCGACACCTACGACCTGGTCGCCGAGGAGTTCGGCCCCGGATACAACGGCCCCCTGCTGGTCACCGCCGACATCATCAACACCACCGACCCGCTCGGGGTGGTCGAGGAGCTCGAGAGCGACGTCGCCGCGCTCGACCACGTCAAGGAGATCCAGATGGCGACCCCCAACCGGGGCGCCGACATGGCCGTGGTGGTGGTGATCCCCGAGGGCGGCCCCACCGACCAGTCCACCAAGGACCTGGTGGGCGCGCTGCGTGACAGCGCCGACGGCTGGGAGCGCGATCTGGCGATCTCCGACGTCACCGTCACCGGCGCGACCGCCGTGGGCATCGACGTCACCGACAAGCTCTCCGACGCTCTGCTGCCCTTCGCGCTGTTCGTGGTGGGCCTGTCCCTGCTGCTGCTGGCGATGGTGTTCCGCTCGGTGTGGGTGCCGCTGAAGGCCTCGGTGGGCTATCTCTTCTCCGTCGCCGCGGCCTTCGGCGTGACCGCGATGGTGTTCGAGTACGGCTGGTTCAACGAGCCGCTGTTCGTCGACGTCAACGGCCCGGTGGTCTCCTTCATGCCGATCATGGTGATGGGCGTGCTGTTCGGCCTCGCGATGGACTACGAGGTCTTCCTGGTCTCCCGCATGCGTGAGGAGTTCGTCCACACCCGTGACGCCCGCGGTGCGATCGAGCGGGGCTTCACCGCGAACGCCCCGGTGGTCACCGCCGCCGCGCTGATCATGGTCTCGGTGTTCGCCGGCTTCGTCACCTCGGGCTGGTTCATGCTGCAGCCGATCGCCGTGGCGCTCGCCGTGGGCGTGCTGGTGGACGCCTTCGTGGTGCGGATGACCTTCGTACCCGCGGTGCTCGCCCTGCTGGGGCGGCACGCCTGGTGGCTGCCGGGCTGGCTCTCGCGCGCCCTGCCCACCGTCGACGTCGAGGGGGAGGGCCTGGCCGGCGTGCTCGAGCACCGTCGCTGGACCGAGGAGCAGGGCGTCCACGCGCTGCGCCTCGAGGAGACGGTCGCACCCCTGGTCGGCGCCGACGGCACGATCGGCCCCCTCACCGGCGCCATCCGTCCGGGCACCCTGCTGGTGGTCCGCGCCCCCGACGACGCCGCCCGCGAGACGTTCCTCGCGCTCTCGGCCGGACGGATCACCCCCAGCTCCGGCATCCTCGCCGTCCACGACCGCCTGGCCCCGGACGACCTCGCCGCGATCCAGGGCCGCACCCACTGGATCGGCGCCGGCGCCCAGGTCGCCGACCGCCTGGCCGAGATCGACGGGCACGCCCTGTCCCGCACCGTGGTCGTGATCGAGCGGATCGAGGATCTCGCCCACGCCGCCGTCCACGCCGACGACACCCTCGTCGAAAGGCTCGATGCGCTTCTCGAGAAGGGGGCGACGCTGATCGTCGGCTCCCGCGCCGCGACACCCGTCGACGCCGAACGCCACCTGCATGGCAGGCTGCGCGACCCGCGCCGCCTGCTGGCCCTGTCCGTCCAGCGCTCCACCGCCCCGACCCTCGAAGGAGCCTTCGCATGAGCCGCCTCTCGCATCCCCGCACCCTGATCGTGATCCTGGTGCTGCCGCTGCTGGTGGCATCGCTGGGCATGTGGGCGCTCAGCGGCCGGGTGGATCGGCTCGACTCCGTCCCCGCCGCCGTTGTCAACCTCGATGAGGGCGCCGAGATCGAGGACGCCGACGGCGAGGTCCAGACCGTGCCCTTCGGCCGGCTGCTCTCCGGGGCGCTCACCCAGCCCTCGACAGTCGAGGGGCAGGACACCCCGGACACCACCGGCTTCGACTGGCAGCTGACCAGTCAGGACGATGCCGAAGAGGGACTGAAGGACGGCACCTACTCCGCTGTCGTGGTGATCCCGGAGGACTTCTCCAAGGACCTGGCCACCATCGGCACCCCCGAGGCCACCCAGGCGATCCTCGAGGTCACCACCAACGACGCCTCCGGGCAGATCAACGCCCTGGTGGGCACGGCGGTCGCGGAGGCCTCCGCCTCCACGATGGGCGGCACCATGGCCCAGCAGTACCTCGACGGCCTCTACCTGGGCTTCAATGATCTCGGCGATGGCTTCCGCGATGCCGCCGACGGCGCAGAGGAGCTCTCGGAGGGCACCACCGAGCTCGACGACGGCACGCAGCAGCTCGCCGAGGGCAGCCGCGACCTGGCCGACGGCTCGGAGGAGGCCGCCGAGGGCGCCGAGCAGTTCTCCGGCGGCGTGTGGACCCTCGCCGACGGCACCTGGCAGAGCGCCGACGGCTCCCGCACCCTCGCCGACGGTCTGGACCAGCTCGCCACCGGCAGCGAGGAGCTCGCCGACGGCGTGCTGCAGCTCCAGGACGGCATGAACGGCGCGGAGGGACAGCCCGGGCTGCTCGACGGCGCCTCCCTGCTGGCCGAGGGTGTCGAGGGCGACGGCACGCCCGAGAACCCGGGCCTGGAGGCGGGCGCTGAGCAGCTCGCCTCCGGCGTGGAGGAGTTCTCCGGCGGCGTCTCCCAGGCGGGCGACGCGGTCACCGGCGACGGCACTGAGCAGAACCCCGGCCTGGTCTCGACGGCCCGCGGCGTCGCCGAGGGCGCCGAGGAGCTGGGCCAGGGCGCCCAGCAGGCGGCCGACGGCCTCGCTGGCACCGCCGACCAGCCGGGCCTCGTCCAGGGCGCCGAGGGCGTGGTCGCCTACAGCGGGAGCCTCTCGACGATCATGGACGGCGACGGCACCGCCGAGAACCCCGGCATGCGGGAGCTCGCGCGGCAGATGGACGCGACCGCCGATGCGATGCTCGCCGAGGACCCCGAGGATCCGAACGCGCTGGCGATGAAGCAGCAGGCCCAGGGCATGCTCGGCTATGTCGACGGGGTCTCGACCGTGGTCGACGGCGACGGCACCGCCCAGAACCCGGGCCTGACCGCGACGGCGGAAGGCCTCGGAGAGGGAGCCTCCGCGGCGGCCGGCGGCGTCCAGCAGATCGCTGACGGCCTCAACGGCACCGAGCAGCAGCCCGGCCTGGTCCAGGGCACCCAGGGCATGGTCACCTATGCCGAGGGTCTCGAGACCGCGTTCGAGGGCGATGGCACCGCCCAGAACCCGGGCCTGACCGCCGCGGTGGAGCAGCTCGCCACCGGTGCTCGCGCGAACGCCGACGGCGCGGCCGAGCTCGTGGACGGTGTCGCCGGCCTCCAGGAGGGGCTCGCCGAGTACGGCCAGGGCGTGGACGCGCTGGCCGAGGGAGCCGAGCAGCTCGCGTCCGGCACCCGCACCAGCGCCGACGGCGCAGTTGAGCTCGCGGACGGCTCCCGTCAGCTGGCCGAGGGCGCGGACGAGCTGGGCAGCGGCGCGGACCAGCTCGCCCAGGGCAACCGCCAGCTGGCCGACGGCACCGGGGAGCTCGCCGACGGCACCGAGGACCTCGCCGAGGGCACCACGGAGCTGTCCGAGGGCACCGAGGAGCTCGCGAGCGGGATGCGCGAGGGCGCCGACGCGGTGCCCCACTACTCCGAGCAGGAGCGCGACCGGATGAGCGAGATGGCCTCCTCCCCCGTGGGCATCGAGGCGCAGCGACAGAACGAGGCCGACGGCGCGGACACCGCGACCTTCCCCTTCGTCACCGCTCTCGCGCTGTGGCTGGGCGCCTTCGGCACCTTCCTGCTGCTGCCGGCGCTGCGCCGCCGCCTGCTGGACCGGGCGCTGCCGATGACCCAGGTGGTGCTGCGGTCCCTGGCTCCCGCACTGCTGATCGCGGTGGTGCAGACCGTCGCGGTGCTCGCGGTGCTGACCGCGATCGGGATCTCCCCGGTGTCCCCGCTGTCGGTGGGGGTGATCGCGCTCGCCGGGGCGGTGATGTTCGCAGCCCTGCACCAGATGCTGCTGACGGTCCTCGGCGACCGGCTCGGCCGGATCGCCTCGATCCTGCTGATGGTGCTGCAGGTGGTGACGCTGGTGGGGATCGTGCCGGTTCAGACCGCGCCCGAGCTGCTGCAGTCGATCGGCTCCCTGATGCCGCTGTCGATCGTCACGCAGGGCCTGGTCCACGCCGCGCTCGGCGGGTCGCTCGTGAGCACCTCGAGCACGCTGCTGTCGATCGCGGCCTGGGCGGCGATCTCGCTGGTGCTGACGCTGGTGGCCTCCCGTCGGGCACGGTTCGCCGGACGCTCCGAGCGGGTGGGCGGCGCGGTCCCGGCCGCGGCCTGACTCAGCGGAAGTCCCTGGACCTGCCCGCCGCGGCCAGGTCCAGGGACTCGACGGCGTCGGCGACCAGGTTCACCGCACCGGTGCGGTTCTCGACGATGCCGCGCAGCACGATCGCGCGGGCGGTGCGCAGCAGCGCCCGGTGACGCACCCAGAACCCCTGGGAGCAGACCACGTTGAGGATCCCGGACTCGTCCTCGAGGCTGAGGAAGGTCACGTTCCCTGCCGTGGCCGGGCGCTGGCGGTGCGTGATCACCCCGGCCACCCGGATCCGGGAGGAGTCCTCCGCCTCGCGGGTCGCGGCGATCGACAGCACCCCGTCGGCCGTGAGCTGCTCGCGCAGCAGCGCCATCGGGTGCTCGTCCAGGGTGATGCCGGTGGCCCAGGCGTCGGCGGTCGCGAGCTCGGCATCGCTCATGCCCGGCAGCATCGGCGCCTGCGCCCCGACCGCGAGGTGCGGCAGGGTGTCCGGGGACTCCTGCGCGGCGGCGCCCGCCGCCCACAGCGCCTGACGGCGTGAGACGGCCAGCGCATCCAGCGCCCCGGCGGTGGCCAGCGCCTCGAGCTGGCGGGCGGTCAGCCGCACCCGCCGTGCGAGATCGGGGACGGAGGCGAAGGGCCCGCCCCGCTCCCGCTCGGCCACGATCGCCTCGGCGGTCCCGGTGCTGATCCCCCGCACCTGGTCCAGTCCCAGCCGGATCGCCGGACCCTGCGCGGCCCGCTCCCCCTGCACCTGCTCGCGCGGTGGGTCGATACGGTAGCCGCGGTGGTCCTCGTCGGTCTCCAGATCCGTGCGGGCGCGGCTGTCCAGCACGTCCGGGCCGCGGGTGAGCACGCCGTGCCGACGGGCATCGGCGACCAGCGACTGCGGGGAGTAGAAGCCCATCGGCTGGGAGCGCAGCAGCGCTGCGGTGAACGCGGCCGGGTAGTGGCACTTCAGGTACGAGCTCGCGTAGACGAGGTACGCGAAGGAGTAGGCGTGCGACTCGGGGAACCCGTAGTTGGCGAAGGCGAGCAGCTTGCGGTGGACCGCCTCGGCGTCCTCCCCCACGATGCCGTGCCGCGCCATCCCCTCGAACAGGGCGTCGGAGAGCTCGAGCATCTTCTGGGTGGAGCGCTTGGAGCCCATCGCGCGGCGCAGCTGATCGGCCTGGGCGGGGGTGAAGTCCGCGACGTCGACCACCATCTGCATCAGCTGCTCCTGGAACAGCGGGATCCCGAGCGTGCGGCCCAGCGACTTCTCCAGTCGCGGATGGAGGAAGGTGACCGGTTCCTCCTTGCTGCGGCGCCGGATGTAGGGGTGCACGGAGCCGCCCTGGATGGGGCCGGGACGGATCAGCGCCACCTCCACCACCAGGTCGTAGAACTCGCGCGGCCGCAGGCGCGGCAGGGTGGAGATCTGGGCGCGGGACTCCACCTGGAACACGCCCACGCTGTCCCCCTCGCAGAGCATGTCGTAGACGGCCTCGTCCTCCTGCGGGAGGGTGCGCAGCTCGAAGTGCTGGCCGTGGTGCTCGGCGATGATCCGCAGCGCGTGGTCGAGCGCCGTGAGCATCCCCAGCCCCAGCAGGTCGAATTTGACCAGACCCGCATCGGCGCAGTCGTCCTTGTCCCATTGCAGCACCGAGCGGTCCTCCATCGCGGCCCACTGCACCGGGCACACCTCGATCACGGGACGGTCGCACAGCACCATGCCGCCGGAGTGGATGCCCAGGTGGCGCGGGGCGTCGCGCAGCTGGTGGGCGAGGGCCACGACGTCCTCGGGCACGTCGGCGTCGGCCAGGGAGGAGAAGGAGCGCTCGATCCGCTTGGCGAAGGCGTCCTGCGCGCCGGTGTCGTAGCCGAGCGCGCGGGCGGCATCGCGCACCGCGAGCCTGGCACGGTAGGTGATCACGTTGGCGACCTGGGCGGCGTTCTCCCGCCCGTAGCGCTCGTAGACGTGCTGGATCACCTCCTCACGGCGATCCGAGGCGATGTCGATGTCGATGTCCGGCGGGCCGTCCCGCTCCGGGGCGAGGAAGCGCTCGAACAGCAGATGGTGACCGACCGGCTCGACCGCGGTGATGCCCAGCGCGTAGCAGACGGCGCTGTTCGCGGCCGAGCCCCGGCCCTGCGCGAGGATCCCCTCCCCGGCGCAGAAGTCGACGATCTCGTGGATGATCAGGAAGTAGCCGGGGAAGCGGAGATCGGTGATGACCTTCAGCTCATGGTCGATCTGCGCCCACGCCCCCGGCACCTGCTCGGGCCGCTCCGGTGTGGGCCGGGGCCCGTAGCGCTCCCGGCCCTCGATCTCCACCAGCTCCACCAGCCAGCTGGCCTCGTCGTGCCCGGCCGGGACCGGGAAGGGCGGCAGATCCGGGGCGAGCAGGCGCAGGTCCAGGGCGCAGTCGCGGCCGAGCCTCGCGGCCTGCGCGATCGCCCCCGGGTAACGGGGCAGCAGCTGCGCCATCTCCTCCCCGCTGCGCAGGTGCGCGGGGCGGGAGGAGAGGTACGGATCGGCCTCGGCCAGCGGCACCCCGGCACGCAGCGCGGCATGGGTGTCGGCGAGGCGCCGGTCCGACGGGCGGGCGTAGTGGGCGTTGGTGCTGGCCACCAGCGGCAGGGAGATCTCGTCCAGGCCGTGGCTCTCGCGCACCAGGCGGGCACCCTGGGCGAGGGCGTCGTGCAGCTCGTCCGCCTCTCCCCCGCCGCCGGCGATCAGCTCGACGGCGACGTTGCCCGGGCCGAACAGCTCCACCAGGCGCGTGATCGCCTCGGCCGCGGCGTGGGCGGCGCCCTCGAGATCACCGGCCAACAGATGCGGAGCGGCGGCGCGGGTCACGGCCCCCTTGCGGCAGCCGGTGAGGATCAGCCAGTGCCCCTCGCGGGCCAGGCGGGAGAGCTCGGCGAGCCGGTAGCGGGGCGCGGCCTTCTGCCCGCTGTCGAGGTGGGCGCGCGCGATCGCGGCCGAGAGCTGCCGGTACCCGGCGGTGTCCCGCACCAGCACCAGCAGATGCTCCCCGGCGGGATCGGGGATGCCGGTGCGGGGCGCGGAGATGATGGGGGTGCTGCTCGCGGCCGCGGCACCGGGCTCGAGGCCCAGGGTCAGCTCCGCACCGAACACGGTGGGGATCCCCGCCTCGCCGGCGGCCTTGGCGAAGCGCACCGCCCCGGGCAGACCGTCGTGGTCGACCAGGCTGATCGCGCCCAGCCCCAGCCGGGCGGCCTGCTCGACCATGTCCTCGGGGCTCGAGGCGCCGTCGAGGAAGCTGAAGTGGGAGTGGGCGTGCAGCTCCGCATAGTCGACCGTGCGGGCGGGACGGTAGCCGTCCTCGACGGTGCGCCCGGTGTGCTCGATGACCACCGGCGGGGAGACCACCTGCGCGGGACGATCCGAGAGGACCGCCTCGAGGTCCTTCCACGCGGGAGGGCCCAGGAACCAGCGGGCCATCAGACGCTCCGCCCTCTCGATCGCTCAGTCATAGATCCCCTCCAGCGTCCACTCCCCTGTTCTGGACAGGGCCAGCACTGCGGTCTCCTCCGCGCTCGCGCCGCGCACCACCAGCTGCATCCGGGCGGCGCGGTGACCGTTCTTCACCCACCAGCGCTCGTCGATCACGGTGGGGGCGCCGTGCCCGAGCACCGGATAGCCGGAGCCCGCGCGCAGCCCTGCCCGCTGCAGTGAAGGCAGGCCCGGTGCGCTGATCAGCAGCTGGGCCGGCGCGGCGCTCAGCAGCCCGCGGGCGGTGACCACGACGGGTCGGCCCTCGGCGTCCTCGAGCCGCACCGGCGGCGGGCTGCGGAACACGGTCGCGGGAGCGGGCTTCGGCAGAGCACCGGGCCAGGGTCCCTCGCGCCGGGCGGGCTTCTCGCTGCGCCAGGGCACGAGAACCGCTTCTTCGGCGAGCAGTCGCCCGCCGGTGAGCACGGGGACCTGCACCGCCTCCTCTCCGGCGAGGCCCTGGGCGCGCGCGAGGGCGCGGGAGGCGCGCTGGGCCGCCTCCCCGGCGCTGCCCCACAGCGCGGGCGCGTTCTCCCCCGCCGGTGCGAGCTGCAGCGGATGCAGGCCGATCCGGGTGATCGCGCCGGTCGCGGGCCCGCCGAGCCGTGCCCGGGTGATCCAGCCGTCGCACTGCCAGCGGATGCGGTCCACGACGTCGGCGACGGTGAGCGCGCCGTCGTGCCGCCAGGTGCGCTCCATCTCCTCGCCGCCCTCGGTGCGGGCCACGATCCGCAACCGGGTGCACACCAGGCCCCGCTCGACCAGCATGGCGTGCAGCTGCTCGGCCAGCGGACGGGCGATGAACGCCGCCTGGTCGGTGCGCACCAGCGGGGTCTCCAGCGTGGTCTCGGCGAGGATCGGCTGGGTGGGATGGTGCGCCGCGGGCGGGGCGGGCTCCTTCCCGCGCGCCAGCAGGTGCAGGGTCGCCACGTCGGGCCCGAAGCGATCGGCGACGGCGGCCGACGGGAGCGCGGCGAGATCCCCGAGCGTGGTGATGCCGAGCCGCTGCAGCAGGTCGACGGTCTCGACGAGGTCCAGCCGTCGTGCGGGACGGGTGGCCGAGGGCTGGCCGCGATGGCCCCAGCCGGGGCCGACGGGGGCGCTGCGCAGCGCCGCGATCGGATGCGGGGCGAGGTAGTCGGCGCTGCGACCGGGGCGCACGATCCGGCCGTGCGGGGAGGCGAGCAGCGCGGCGAAGGGCCCGTCGGCGATGCCGACCGCGCAGTCCCAGCCGGTGAGCTCGGCGACCGCATCGAGGATCTGCTCGGCAAGCCTCTCCTCGCCGCCCTGGTGGCGGGCCGGACCGCGGGCCGACATCAGCAGCACCCCGGGACGCAGCACGTCCACCCCGGCGGCGATCGTGTCCACCGCAGCGGCGACCAGCTCGAACAGGGCGGACTCATGCTCCCTGTCCGCCTCCAGCACGAGCGCCTCGGGGCAGGCGGCGCGGGCGGCGCGACGCTTCATCCCGGGCAGCACCCCCGCTTCCCGCGCGGCGGCCCCGGCATGGGTGACGCGGTGCTGGTCGAGCAGGATCACCGGGGCGCTCATGGGGTCGATCAGGCACGAACCCTCAACCTGAACCTTAGCCTGAGGTTTAGAGTTCTTCTCCTCCTGCCGCTGGTGCCGATCCAGCGCTGCGAGCAGCGGCCAGTCCGGGACGGTGACGGCGACGGTGCGCGTCGCGGCGTGGGCCCCAGCGCCCCTCAGCCGACCCTCCGCGTCCATCAGCCGGCCCTCCGCACCGGGCGCAGCAGACGCACGGGACGCGCGTTCTCGTGGCTCTCCCGCGACTGCGGCGCCTCCGCGATCATCCCGCTGACCTGTGGCAGCAGCACCTCGGCGGTGCGGTACCCGGCGATCCCCCGCCCCTCGGAGGTGATCTCGAGGCGCCGCCTGTGCAGCCTCCCCGAGCCCTGCCCGAGCCCCGCCCATCCCTGGGTGGCGGCGCGCAGGGTGAGATCCGCCCGGCCGGGTGGGGCGGCCGCGAGCACCAGGGTGTCCGCGGTGCGGGCGCGGCCCAGGAGACTGCGCCAGAGAGCAGGGGCGAGGTCCAGATCGGGGCCGAGCACGAGCACGCCCACCCCGTCGGCCAGAGCGGAGAGCACCTGGGGTCGCTGCTCCCCGTCGGCCGGGGCGAGGGCGAGGCGGCAGGGGTCCAGCCCGGCGTCCAGGGCGGAGCGCAGGCCCAGATCCGGCATGCCGGCGATCGCGCACCAGGAGTCCTCCCCCGCTGCGGCGGCGGCGAGGGACAGCAGCAGCGAGGTGGAGGCGGAGCCCTCGATCGCCACAGAGCTGCCGGCGCGCAGACTGCCGCGAGGGAACAGCCCTTGCAGCGGCCCGGGCACCGGCAGACGAGTGCCGAGACCGTCATCGGCGGACTCCCCGGAGGGGCTCCCCGACGGCTGCAGCGCGGTGCGGTCGATCCGCCCGCCCCAGCGGGCGGCGGAGCGTTCGGCGGCGCCCAGCGCGGCCCGGGCGCGCAACAGCCGCTGCTCCCGGTCCTCCACCTGGAGGGCTGTGCTCATCGTGCGTCCTCCTCCCGATCCAGCCACTGCGTTCGCACACATGTTCGAACAGGGGTTCGAACTGTACGCCTCGCCGGGGCCTCGCTCAAGGCGTCCAGGCTGTGGCTTCGAACATGCATACGAATATTCGCGGAGGGGTCTGACAGTCCATGCGAGGTGGAGGTCAGTGTGCTCAGAACGGCGGGGGCGGTGGGTTCTTCCGCCGCTCGAGCGCCCGTTGCCGGGCTTCGCGCTCTGCCTGGTAGCGGGTCCAGGAGTCCATGAGCGCCGTGGTCATCGCCGGGGTGGCGAGGTCGGTGTTGTCGCGCACGATCACGTTCGCCCGGTCGCGGAGCGACCAGGAGGTCTGTCCGGGAAGCCCGGGGGTGGTCGGCAGGCGGGTCGGATCGATCAGACCGGCCGTCTTCGCGCGGTGGTGCTGCCAGCACAGCAGGTGCAGATTCTCGATCTCGGTGAGGCCGCCGCGCTCCGGATCGCCGTGGTCGTACTCCTCGATGTGATCGGCCTCGGAGGCCCAGGAGGTGCCGCGGGTGCAGCCCGGCACTGCGCAGGTGGCATTGCGCAGGCGCAGATGCTCGAGCATGGCGCGGGTGGGCGGATACGCCGTGGCGGCCAGCGACAGGAAGGCGCCGCTGCACGGATCGGTGAGGATCCGGTACCAGGTGTCGCTCGCTCCGGCCAGCTCGCGGGCCATCGCTGCGGGGAGAGGGATGGTGCCCTCGAGCATGCCGGGCTCCTGGGAGCCGCCGAGCAGCGTCATCACGGGCACGGTCACGTTGAGGCGGAAGCGGGGCTGCGGGACCGGGACCCCGTCGGTGTCCAGAGAGGCGCTGCTGAGCAGGTCGTACTGGATGAGGGCGAGCGAGGCGGGCATCGCCGTCTCGCCCACCGTGCCCCGCGGGTCCAGCGGCGGCTCCTCCCCCGCCTCGAGGGCGCGGCGCTGCGCGGCCTGGACGGCGCGGGCTGCGGCGTCCAGACGCGTGGCCAGCGCGAGGATCTCAGGAACGGGGCCGGTCACCCGCAGGCAGCCGATGCCGTCCTCCTGGGTCGGCAGCAGCTCCACCCGTCGGCGACCTTCGGGAGTCAGGTGCGCGGGGGTCTCCTGCTGGGACTCCACCCGTGCGAGCAGGCGGGAGAGACGGTCGTGGAACCGCTCGGTGGTGATGGTCGTGGGCCACAGCGAGGCCGCGGCGTCCACGAAGAGTATCTGCCGGGCCGTCAGGTGGCGGGTGCGGCGCAGGATCCGCTCGAACCACGCTGCGGGATACTCCCCGCTGTGCAGGCGCACGAGCGTGCGCGGCAGCTGCGTGACGGCGATATGGGCATCGCGCAGGACGCGCTCTGCGACAGTACGGGTGCAGCGCAGGGCGAGAGCCACGGTCAGCAGCTCCGCCTCGGCGGCGTCCTCGTCGTGCTCCTCGCTCTCCGGGTCGTGGAACGACGGGGCGAGGGCCGTGAAGCGGGTGGCCAGGCGCCGGCTCTCCTCGACCGCGGCGGCATGGACCGGCCGCAGATGCGGTGGGAGCTCAGGGGCGGCAGGAGTGGGCCCCGGAGAGGGCGCATCCTGGCGTGAACCCTCCGGATCGAGGCCCGGCCCGCGACCGTGAAGCTCCCCCATCGCGCACCTCCTCGAACCCTCCTGCGGACCCTTCCTCGACTCGGCGGTCCGCGCTGAAAACGTCACTCTGGACGCTTCTCATAATTCATCGGAACCTCGCCCCCTACAACCCTTCTGGGCGAATCTGTGGATAGCTCGCAGTGGGGAGGAAAGGTCGACCGTCGCGGTGTGGACGAGTGGACACTGTGAAGGAATAGCCGCAGTTCCCGACGGCATCAAGGCACTCCTGGGCGGCGGCCAACGCGCTCTTGCCAAAGAGAGGCGAGGTGAAATCATGAATCTCTCCAGCGCGCCACCCGAGCAATGCCCCGAAACGCCCCGAGTAGGGCATTCATGCGGCACGCACTTCCTTGAGGTCGCACCGCCCGCAGAGATCGACTGGTGGCCCCGCGCTCGTCCGCTCACGGCGGTGTGGCAGAGTTTCCTGCGTGGCCCTGACCCGTCGGCCCCACCGCTTCGAAGGAGACCCATGCGCGCGCTGATGCTGCACGAGAAGAACCGGATGTCCATCGAGGAGGTCGAGCCCGTCGGCGCTCCCGGTCCCGGACAGGTTCGCATCAAGATGCACACCGTCGGCATCTGCGCCTCCGACGTGCACTACTGGACCGACGGCAAGATCGGCCCCTTCGTGGTCGAGGCGCCGATGATCCTGGGCCACGAGGGCGCAGGCACCGTCGTCGAGGTAGGCGAGGGCGTCACGCATCTCTCCCCCGGCGACCGCGTCGCCATGGAGCCGGGCGTGCCGGACCCCACCTCCCGCGCGGTGCGCGAGGGCAACTACAACGTGGACCCCGGGGTGCAGTTCTGGGCCACCCCGCCGGTGCACGGCTGCCTGGTCGACGAAGTCATCCACCCCGCCGCCTTCACCTTCAAGCTGCCCGACAGCCTCAGCTTCGCCGAGGGCGCGCTCATCGAGCCGTTCTCCGTGGGCATGTACGCGGCGACGAAGGCCGACATCAAGCCCGGTGACGTGGCCGCCGTGGTCGGCGCCGGCACCATCGGCATCATGACCGCGATCGCCGCCCGTGCCGGCGGGGCGAGCACCGTCTACATCTCCGACGTGCTGCCGCAGAAGCTGGCGCTGCTCGACGGGCTCGAGGGCATCGTCACGGTCGATGCCACGAAGGAGGACCTGGGCGAGCGGGTCCGCGCCGAGACCGGTGGCTGGGGGCCCCAGGTGGTGTTCGAGGCCACCGGCGCCGCCCCCGCGTACAAGAAGCTGTGGGAGCTGCCCGCCCCCGGCGGCCGGATCGTGCTGGTGGGCATGCCCGTGGATCCCGTGCCCTTCGACATCGCCACCGCGCAGAGCCGCGGCATCTCGCTCGAGACGGTGTTCCGTTACGCGAACGTCTACCAGAAGGCGATCGACCTCGCGGCGACCGACGCCGTGGATCTCTCCCGCTTCGTCTCGGAGACCTTCGCCTTCGACGACTCGGTGAAGGCCTTCGAGCGGTTCCTCGAGGGCAGGCCGACGGATGTGAAGATCCAGATCACCCTGTAACGCCCCCTGGGTGGGTCCGCTCCGCCGGTGACGACACCTCGCAGAAGCATCTGAGTGAGCACGCCGAGCACCTCGAGCAGGGCCGCCACGTGCGTCATCTGCCGATCGCGCAGGAGGTGCTCGGCCCGCTGCTGCCCAGCGCGGCCGCCGTGTGGGAGGGGCGGCTGCCGAACACGCTCAGCCTGCTCGCCCGCATGTCCTGGCTGGAGGGTCCCAGCCAGTCCTAGGGGTGCCCTGGCAGTCCCTCCCGCAGAACGCCGCGGCGGCATAGCGTGCCGGGTGCTCGATCCTCCGACGGACGAAGGACCTCCATGCCCGCTGACGCCTCGCGGCGCACCCTCGCACCCCGCCTGCTCGTGCCCTCGGCCGCGCTGCTGTGGGGGCTGCACTCCTCCCTGCTCAGCCCCGCGCTCGCGCTGATCCTTGCGACGCTCTACGACGCCTCCACGGCTGATATCGGCTGGGCCGTCGCGATCTACAACGCCGGCGGATTCATCGCCTCGATCGTGCTGCCCGCCTGGGCGGACCGTCACCGCACCTATCTGCGGATGCTGATGGCCGCCGGGGTGCTCACGATCGCGCCGGCCGCAGCCCTCGCGGCGGTGAGCACCCTGCCCTGGGCGACGGTCGCGCTGGTGGTGCTCGGCGGACCGGCGGGGCTCGGCACCACCATGCTCTTCGCACATCTGCGGGATGCAGGAGCGGCGACCTCCTCGATCCTGAACACTCGCGCCATCATCTCCGCGGCATGGATGGGCGGACCGCCGCTCGCGACCGCGATCATCGGCTGGGCCGGGGCGCGGGGCATCCTCCTCACCCTGGTCGTGATCGCGCTGGTGAACGTCGCGACGACCGCGGTGATGATGAAGGAGCGCCGCCCTGCGCCCGCGGAGCCGGCGGCGCCGGCCCGTTCCCCGCACGCCCTCCCGCCGGGCAGCCGCCTCGGGACGATACTGATCATCGGAGCGTTCGTACTGTTCCAGGCCACGAACGCGACGGCGATGACATTCATGGCGCTGTACGTGACCGAGACCGTCGGCCTGCCCGTGCTGTGGGCAGGCGTGGTGCTCGGCCTCGCCGCCGCGCTGGAGGTGCCGGCACTGGTGATCATCGGCCGGATCGGGGACCACATCTCGCATCTCACGCTCGTCGCCGCCGGGGCGCTGCTCTCGGCCGTCTACTACGCAGGGCTCGTCGTCGTGACGGAGCCGGTGCTGCTGCTGGTGCTGCAGATCCCCAACGCCCTCGGCTTCGCCGCGATCTCCGGGATCGGGCTGGCGCTGTTCCAGGACCTCATCCCGGGAGCGGGGATGTCCACGGGGCTGTTCATGAACGCCCGGCGCGTGGGCGCGATCCTGTCCGGACCGATCATCGCCGCCGGGGCGCTACCGCTGCTGGGCCAGCGCGGCATCTTCGCGATCTGCACGGCGGTGACCCTCTTGGGCCTTGCGCTGATCCCGCTCGCGAAGCGCCTCGCGGCCCCCCCCGCCGGTCCCGCGGACCGCTGATCCGCGGGGCGGGTGCGCTGCGTCAGCCGGTCGTGCTGGAGCGCAGCGTCCCGGAGGCGTCGGCGTCGGCCGCCCCCTCGGCGAGGCTGCCCAGCAGCCGCAGCCGCTCCTCGCTGGGCGAGCCGGGCGCGGCGGTGTAGCCGAACATGAACCAGTCGGGATGAGCGGGGAAGTCCATCGCCTCGTAAGCGAGCTCGAGATCCCCGACCTCGGGATGGTGGATCCGCTTGATCCCGGTGCGATGGTGGCGCACGTCGTGCGCGGCCCAGCGCACCCGGAAGTCGTCGCTGCGAGTGGCGAGCTCGCCGATCAGATCGCTGAGCCGCCGGTCGCGGGGGCTCTGCCCGGCATACGTGCGCAGAGTCGCGACGATCCCGGAGGCGTTGTCCTCCCAGTCCGGGAAGAAGATCCTCGCGGCGGGGCTGAAGAAGACGAAGCGAGCCGTGTTCCCTCGCGCGGCGGGATCGGTGAGCACCGGCTCGTACAGGGCGCGGGCGTCGGGGTTCGCGGCCACGACGTCCATGCGACGGTCCCGCACCCACACCGGAACGGAGACCGCATCCACGAAACGCTGCAGCGACTCCGGGAAGGCCTGCTGCGCCGGGCGCGGACGCCGACGGGTTGGCGGGCCCGCGGCCTCGGCGAGGTCGTGCAGATGATCGGACTCGGCCTCGTCGAGGTGCAGGGTGCGCGCGATGGCCTCGAGCACCTCGACGGACACGCCGCGCAGGTCCCCGCGCTCGATCCGGGCGTAGTACTCCACGCTGATCCCGGCGGACATCGCGACCTCCTCGCGGCGCAGCCCCGGCACACGGCGCCGGCCGCCGGCGAGGATCCCCGCCCGCGCAGGCGTGATCCGGTCCCTCCTCGTGCGCAGGAAGTCGCTCACCTCTGCTCGATGGTCCATGGCCATACCGTAGTCCTCCCTGATCAGCCGGGTCAGGCCTCGGGGATCTCCCGGCCGAAGGTCTCCAGCGTGATCGTGTCGGGATCGGGGCCGCCGCGCACGCCCGTGTCCAGGGCGTCGATCCGAGCGAGCTCCTCATCGCTCAGCGTGAAGCCGAACACGTCGGCGTTCTCCGCGATGCGCTCCGGCCGCACGGACTTCGGGATCACGGAGCGTCCCCGCTGAAGGTGCCAGCGCAGCATGACCTGCGCCGGGGTGCGCTCATGGGCCGCGGCGATCTGCCCGATCACCGGGTCGGTCAGGGTCGACCGCTCGATATCGCCGCGGTAGTGGGTGATGCCGCCGATCGGGGACCAGGCCTGGGTGAGGATGCCGTGCTCGGCGTCGGCCTCCTGCACATCGGGCTGGGAGAAATAGGGATGGACCTCGATCTGGTTGACGGCGGGGACCACCGTGGTCTCGTCGAGCAAACGCACGAGCACATCGGGCATGACGTTGGAGACGCCGATCGCGCGAACCTTCCCCTCAGCCAGGAGCGTCTCCAGCGCCTGGTACGCGCCGATCGTCCGCTCGAAGTCGCTCGTGAGCGGCTGGTGCAGCAGGAGCAGGTCGATCTGGTCGACGCCGAGCTTCCCGGCGGACTTCTCGAAGGCATGCAGCGCCTCGTCGTAGCCGTAGTCGGAGATCCACAGCTTCGTCTCGAGGAACACCTCGGAGCGGTCCAGACCCGATTCGCGCAGCGCCTGACCGACCTCGCGCTCGTTGCCGTAGGAGGCGGCGGTGTCGACGTGGCGGTAGCCGATGCGCAGCGCCTCGGAGACGGCGGCGACGGTCTCCTCTGGCGGGGTCTGGAAGACGCCGAGGCCCAGGGCTGGCATCCGGACGCCGTTGTTCAGGGTGAAGGACGGCAGGGGTTCGGTGAGATCGAGGGTCATACCGTTCACGCTAGGCGCGGTGCGCCCGGGGTGGGAGGCACTGTCAGTTCCCCCTTTCCGCGTCATGGTGAACCTCCGGGTACGAGGGTGAGCACGTCGCCGCTGACCGCGTGGAGCAGCTCCCGCGAGTCGCCGCGGTCACCGACCGAGGTGCGAGCTCATCGCCTTGCGCTGCCAGAACACGACCGCGCTCGCCGCGGCGACATTCAGGGAGTCCACTCCCCCAGCCATCGGGATGACGACATGCTCGTCGGCGGCACGGAGCGTCGCAGGCTTCAGCCCGTGCCCTTCAGCGCCGAGCACGAGGGCGACCTTCCGATCGGGTCCCAGGTCCACGACATCGAGCGCTGAGGCCCCCTCGCTCAGCGCGAGCGCGAGCACGTCGAAACCGGCTTCGTGCAGGAGACCCACGCCCGCGGCGGGCCAGGCCTCCAGGCGGGTCCACGGCACCTGGAAGACGGTGCCCATCGAGACCCGGATCGAACGGCGGTACAGCGGATCCGCGCAGTGCGGGGTCACGAGCACCGCATCCACCCCGAGCGCCGCGGCGGAGCGGAACATCGCACCCACGTTGGTATGGTCCACGATGTCCTCGAGGACCGCGACGGTGCGCGCCCCACGCAGCAGCTCCGTGACCTCCGGCAGCTGCGGGCGCTGCATCGCCGCGAGCGCGCCGCGGTGGAGGTGGAATCCGGTGAGCGTCTCGAGCAGCGACTCGGCGCCGACGTAGACCGGCACTTCCGGGAAGCGCTCGTACAGCGGCGCGAACTTCGCCAGCCACTTCTCGCTCATCAGGAAGGAGCGCGGAGCCATCCCGGCGTCCATCGCGCGGGAGATCACCTCGTAGCTCTCGGCCATGAACAGGCCGCGCTCCACCTCGACACGGGAGCGCAGGCGCACATCGGTCATGCGCAGATAGTCATCGAGCGCCGGATCCTCGAGATCGGCGGCGTCGTGCAGGCGGCGCAGCTGCCCCGCTGCGGAGTTCTCCTCCACCGATCAGTTCAGCGAGAGCGAGCGGGCGGTGAAGCGCTCCCCGCGCTGCTCGACCACCAGCGGAAGCCCGAAGGTGCGGGTGAGGTTCTGGGAGGTGAGGGTCTCACCGATCGGTCCCGCGGCGATCACGGCGCCCTCCCGCAGCAGCGCGACATGGGTGTAGCCCGGCGGGATCTCCTCGACGTGATGGGTGACCAGCACGGTCACCGGGGTCGCGGGATCCTTGGCGAGGCGGCCCAGGGTGCGCACGAGCGATTCGCGGCCACCGAGGTCAAGGCCCGCGGCGGGCTCGTCCAGCAGCAGCAGCTCGGGATCCGTCATCAGGGCGCGGGCGGCCAGCACGCGCTTGCGCTCACCGGTGGAGAGGGTGCCGAACATCCGCGGTGCGAGGTCACCGACGCCGAAGGCGGCCAGCAGGGTGCGGGCGCGCTCCAGGTCGACCTCGTCGTACTCCTCGCGCCAGCGGCCGACCACGCCGTATCCGGCGGTGACCACGACGTTCTCGGCGCTCTCCTCGACGGGGATGGTGTCGGCCAGCTCCTGGCTCGCCAGCCCGAGCAGCGGCCGCAGCTCGAAGATGTCGACCTTGCCGAGCAGCTCACCGAGGATGCCCACCTCGCCCGAGGTGGGGTGCAGGCGCGCGGCGAGCAGGCGCACCAGCGTGGACTTCCCGGCGCCGTTGGGGCCCAGCACGGCCCAGCGCTCGCCTTCTCCGATCTCGAGGGACACGCCATCGAGGATCGCGGTGCCGCTGCGGCGGACGGTGACATCGGTGAGTGAGGCTGCGAGATCGGGCATGTGCCGAGCCTATCGGTTTCCCGGCCTCGTTCCGGCCCGACGAGCCGTGGCGCCGCCCATAGACTGACCGGGATCTGCACCGCCGCTCCCAGGAGGTCCACGTGGCGCATCGGCCCGTCTCCCTGCACGCCCCGCGCGGCTCGGTCGCGGCCGACGCGATCCGGGAGGGCATCGATGCGCTCCTGGCCGATCACGACGGCGGAACACCGCTGAGCTTCCCGTCCGAGGTGCTCGCCGCCGCCGAGCGCGCCGCGGCCCGCGATCTCTCCGAGACCGAGCACATCGACCGCATCGAGGTCCCCTTCGTGACCCTCGATCCCGCGAGCTCGACCGACCTCGACCAGGCGATGCATCTCGAGCGCACCGACAGCGGCTACCGGGTGCTGTACGCGATCGCGGACGTGCCCTGGTTCGTGGCGCTGGACGGGCCGATCGATCGCGAGGCGAGGCGCCGCGGCGAGACGCTCTACCTGCCGGATCGGCGGATCCCGCTGCATCCGGAGGTGCTCTCCGAGGGCGCGGCCTCCCTGCTGCCCGAGCAGACCACCCCCGCTTTCGTGTGGGTGCTGGATCTGGACGAGGCCGGGGAGGTGCGCGGCATCGGCCTCGAGCGCTCGCTGATCCGCTCCGTCGAGAAGCTCGCCTACGACCAGGTGCAGGAGGACCTCGACCGTGGCGAGGGCCATCCCATGATGCGGCTGCTCCAGCAGATCGGGGCGCTGCGCACCGAGCTCGAGGCGCAGCGCGGCGGGGCGAGCCTGAACGTGCCCGAGCAGGAGGTCGAGGTCGAGGGCGACCTGGTGCGCCTGCGCTGGCGGCGCCCCAACCCCATCGAGGACGCGAACGCGCAGATCTCCCTGATGACGGGTATGGCCGCGGCCTCGCTGATGCTCGAGCACGGCGCCGGGATCCTCCGCACGATGCCCGCCGCGGAGCCGTCGGCCGTGGAGCGGTTCCGCCACCAGAGCCGGGCGCTCGGCGTGCCCTGGGAGGAGGGCCAGAGCTACGGGGCGTTCCTGCGCTCGCTGGACTGGCGCGAGCCCGCGCATCTGGCGCTGCTGAACCTCGCCACCTCCCTGTTCCGCGGAGCGTCCTATGCGGCGTTCTCCTCGCCGCAGGAGGTGCCGGAGGATCCGGCCCAGGCCGCGATCGCCGCGCCCTACGCCCACACCACCGCCCCGCTGCGCCGCCTGGTGGATCGCTTCGTGCTGATGGTCTGCCACGACCACGTGCGCGGCAGGCGCCCCGCTCCGGAGCTGTTGGCGGCGATGGCTCTGATCCCCGAGGCGATGCAGGAGACCGGTGCCCGGGCCGGGAACCTCGAACGGGCGGCGATCGAGCTGGTCGAGACCGCTGCTCTGGTTGCCTGGGAGGGCGAGACCTTCGAGGCCGTGGTGATCGAGCGGCGTGAGGCGAGCACGTCCAAGGACGGCAACGGCGGTGCGCCCACCCGGGTCGAGGTGCAGCTGACCGATCCGCCGGTGACGGCCTGGGTGCCGATGGACGCCGCTGCGGGCGAGCTGGTGCGGGTGCGGCTGGAGAGCGTGGATGCCGGTGCCCGGCGGGCGGCGTTCGTCCCGGCCGACGGCGGTGCCTCGTGAGCGAGGCCGCAGCGGGCAGGGAGCTGGTCGCGCTCCCCCGCGCCGCGGTGCTGATGCTGTGGACCGCCGCCTACCTGCGCGGTGATCTCGGCCCCGATGATGCCGCGCAGATGAGCTACGGCGTGGGCCGCTCCGGCGCCAGCGGCGAAGGCGAGGACCTGTTCACCTGGATGACCCAGCTGCGTCGGCTGCCGCTCGCGCAGCTGCGCCTTGTGCTCCCGGCACCGGGCCGGGTCGCGGGCCTGGTCGGTCCCCCGGCGGCGATCGGACCGGCGATCGACGCGGAGCAGGCGGTCGTGGTGACCGGCGCGGGGATCGCCGATCACACGCTGATCCCCGTCACCTCGCAGCTCGCCGACGGGAATCGCCCCGCCCACGCGGTCAGCTGGCTGAAGGTGCCTGCGCCCGTCGGCGCGCAGGTCCCGCCGCCCACCGGGGCCGGAGGTGCCCGCGAGGAGCTGCTGCATGCGCTGCGCCGAGCGGCGGAGGGCTCGGTCGAGCTGGACCTGGTGCCCGAGGAGCCGGTCGAGCCCGCACGGATCCCGCCCACCTGGATCTCCACCGCGCTGCCGCGGCATCTCGAGGCCTCCTCCGCGCACCTGCTGGTGCTCGCTTCACGCACCCTGCTGCTGACCCGCGGCGAGATCGAGGAGGGACACGGGCACACGGTGCACCTGGCCGAGGCGCTCGCGCGCCGCGGCCTGCTGGACGAGCTGCACGACGCGGCGCGCGGCGCGCTGGTCGAGGTGGTCGACGCGATCGTCACCGCCGAGACGGGCTGAGCGCGGCCGGGCCGAGCCCGAGTGGCCTCAGGAGGACTGGGAGAGCACCGTCCGGTAGACGTCCAGGGTGCGCTCGGCGATCGAGGTCCAGGCGAAGTGCTCGGCCGCCCGTCGGCGCGAGGCCTCGCCCATCTGCGCGGCCCGCTGCGGATCCGAGACCATCCGCACCAGCGCATCGCGCGTGTCCGCGATGAACTTCTCCGGATCCACCGGCGTGCCGGTGCCGTCGCTGACCTGCTCCAGCGGCACCAGGTAGCCGGTCTCCCCGTCGGCCACGACCTCGGGGATGCCGCCGGTGGCGGAGGCGACCACGGGGGTGCCGCAGGCCATCGCCTCGAGGTTCACGATCCCCAGCGGCTCATAGATGCTCGGGCACGCGAAGGTGGTGGCGTGGGTGAGGATCTGGGTGAGCTCATGGCGCGGCAGCATCTCGGTGATCAGGTGCACGGTGCCGCGCGTCGTCGACAGCTCTTGGACCAGCGAGTTCACCTCCTGCGCGATCTCGGGGGTGTCCGGTGCGCCGGCGCACAGCACCACCTGGTACTCAGGCGGCAGCTCGCGCACCGCGCGCAGGAAGTAGGGCAGGCCCTTCTGCCGGGTGATGCGGCCGACGAACACGATCGTGGGCGCTTCGGGGTCGATGCCGCGGGAGGTGAGGGCGGAGGTCTCCGGGTTCGGGGCCCACTCGTCGATGTCGATGCCGTTGTGGACCACGTGGACCTTGGCCGGATCGACCGAGGGGTAGGCCCGCAGGATGTCCTCGCGCATCCCAGCCGAGACGGCGATGACGCCAGCCGCTCCCTCGTAGGCGGTGCGCTCGGCGAAGGAGCTGACCGCGTAGCCGCCGCCGAGCTGCTCGGCCTTCCAGGGCCGCAGCGGCTCGAGGGAGTGGGCCGAGAGTACGTGCGGGGCGCCGTGCAGGAGCGAGCCGATGTGGCCGGCGAAGTTCGCGTACCAGGTGTGGGAGTGCAGCAGGTCCGCGCCCTCGCAGTCCGCGGCCATCAGCAGGTCGGTGCCCAGGGTGCTGAGCGCCGCGTTGACGCCCGAGAGCTCCGACGGGGTCGAGTACGCGAAGGTGCCGGGCTCCTCGCGCTCTGCGCCGAAGGCCCGCACCCGCACGTCGATGTGGGGGCGCAGCACCTTGGTCAGCTCGGCCACGTGCACGCCCGCGCCGCCGTAGACCTCCGGCGGGTACTCCCTCGTCAGCAGATCGACACGCATGTGGGGTTCCTTCTCCTTCGGGGCGGGTGCGTCCGGGGCCGTCGCGGACGCCGGGTCCGAATGGCCGCACGCCGCGTGATGGGTGCCACGTCTGGACTATCCTCGCATCATGTCGTCCAAAAAGGTGCTCGCCATCGTTCTCGCCGGCGGTGAGGGGAAGCGGCTGATGCCTCTGACCCTCGACCGGGCTAAGCCCGCGGTCCCGTTCGGCGGTATCTACCGCCTGATCGACTTCGCACTGTCGAACATCGTCAACTCCGGCTACCTGCGCGTGGTGGTGCTGACCCAGTACAAGTCGCACTCCTTGGACAAGCACATCGCCCAGACGTGGCGGATGAGCTCGCTGCTGGGCAACTACGTCGCGCCGGTGCCCGCGCAGCAGCGCATGGGCAAGCACTGGTTCCGCGGCTCGGCCGATGCGATCGCGCAGTCGCTGAACCTGATCCACGACGAGAAGCCCGAGTACGTGGTGGTCGTCGGCGCCGACAACATCTACCGCATGGACTTCTCCCAGATGCTCGATGCGCACATCGCCTCCGGCAAGTCCTGCACGGTCGCCGCGATCCGCCAGCCGATCGAGCTCTCGGACCAGTTCGGCGTGATCGAGACGGATCCTGCCGACCCCACCACCATCAAGGCCTTTGTCGAGAAGCCGACGCAGACCGAGGGCCTGGCCGACGACCCGGACTCGATCCTCGCCTCGATGGGCAACTACATCTTCACCGCCGACGCGCTGGTCGAGGCGGTCACCCGCGATGCGGAGGACGACTCCTCCAAGCACGACATGGGCGGCGACATCGTGCCCTCCTTCGTCGCCGAGGGCGATGCGGCGGTCTACGACTTCATCCACAACGACGTGCCCGGCTCGACCGATCGCGACCGCGACTACTGGCGGGACGTCGGCACGCTCGACGCCTTCTACGAGGCGCACATGGATCTGATCTCGATCCACCCCGTGTTCAACCTGTACAACGACGAATGGCCCACCTTCACCGGGCACCGCAACACCCCGCCGGCGAAGTTCGTCCACGCCGGGCCGGGCCGTGTGGGCTCGGCGGTGGACTCGGTGATCTCCCCCGGCGTGGTGATCTCCGGCGCGCAGGTCTCGAGCTCCGTCCTCTCCCCCGGGGTGCGGGTGAACTCCTGGTCGAACGTCTCGGACTCGGTGCTGATGGACGACGTGACCGTGGGGCGCCACTGCCAGATCCATCGCGCGATCATCGACAAGGGCGTGCTGGTGCCGCCGCGCACCCAGATCGGCCTGGATCCCGAGAAGGACCGCGCACGCGGCTGGGTGGTGACCGAATCCGGCATCACCGTGCTGGGCAAGGGCACGGTGATCGCTCCGTGATCGGCCTGCTGGTCTCAGATGTCGACTCCACGTTCCTGACCCAGGAGGTCATCGAGCTCGTCGCCGAGCACGCGGGCGTGCGCGAGCGGGTCGAGGAGATCACCACCGCCGCGATGCGCGGCGAGCTGGACTTCTCGCAGTCGTTGCGGGCTCGCGTGGCGCTGCTGGAGGGGCTGGACGAGTCGGTGCTCGGAAGCGTCCGGGAGATCCTGGAGCCGACGCCCGGCGCGCTCGAGCTGGTGCGGCGTGCGAAGCAGGAGGGCTGGGTGACGGCGCTGGTCTCCGGTGGCTTCCACGAGGTGATCGACGAGCTCGCCGCTGAGGCGGGCATCGACCATGTGCGTGCCAACCGCTTCGAGATCATCGACGGCCGTTTCACCGGAAAGGTCCTCGGACCGATCGTCGACGGCGTCGCCAAGCGCGAGGCCCTCGAGGAGTTCGCGGAGCTGCACGGCGTGCCGCGCGAGCGGATCGTCGCGATGGGCGATGGGGCCAACGACCGCGAGATGCTGATCGCTGCGGGCACGGGCATCGCCTTCCGGGCGAAGCCCGCGCTGCGCGAGGTGGCCGACGTGGTGCTGGACGGCGAGTCCCTGTGGGACGCCTGGCCCCATCTCGAGGCGGCCGCCGGGAAGGTCGCGCCAACGCGCTGAGAGCGTCGGCGCGACCGCGCTCAGGGGCGGACGATGGTGTGGAGGGTCAGCGACTCCTCCCGCAGGTCCTCCCAGCTGCCGAGGCTGCCCGAGAGCACCGCCACGCCACCGGTGGGCATGCCGATCCGTGCCTGGGCGACGGAGCCGGCGTCGGAGTCGTCGTCCGCGAGCGCTGAGGTGAGGGACGAGATGGTCGGCTCGTGGCCCACCACCAGCACCACCGGGAGCCGGCCCTCGACGCCGTGCACCAGCGACAGCACCTCGGCCGTGCCGCCGGTGTAGATCTCCTCGTGGAAGGAGACCTCGCCGTCGAAGGACGGCATGCTCGAGGCCACCGCCTCCCAGGTCTGCGTGGTCCGCTGGGAATCCGAGACCAGCACTCGGGCGACCTGCACGTTCTGCGCTGCGAGGTACTCCCCCACCAGCTTCGCCTGGGTCAGGCCCTTCTCGGCCAGGGTGCGGTCGTGATCCGGCTGGCCGGATCCGCTCTCCGCCTTGCCGTGGCGCATGAGCAGCAGCAGGCGACTGTCAGGGTCGGAGGATGACATGGGGGTGCGTTCACGCCTTACGAGATCGATGGTGAGGGCTGGGTTCAGTGTCCCATGCCGAGGCCGCCGTCGACCGGGATCACGGCACCGGAGATGTAGGCCGCGTCGTCGCTCGCGAGGAAGGCGACGGCCTTGGCGACCTCGGCAGGATCCGCGAAGCGACCGGCCGGGATGGCCTTGCGGTACGAGGCCTGGAGATCCTCGGAGAGGGCCTGGGTCATCTCGGTGTCGATGTAGCCGGGGGCCACCACGTTCGCGGTGATGCCGCGGGAGCCGAGCTCACGGGTGAGGGCGCGCGCGATCCCGATCAGCCCGGACTTCGAGGCGGCGTAGTTGACCTGACCGGGCGAGCCGTACAGCCCCACCACGGAGCTGATCAGCACGATGCGGCCCTTCTTCTTGCGCATCATCGACTTGATCACGCGCTTGACGGTGCGGAAGGAGCCGGTGAGGTTGGTGTCGAGCACCTTCTCGAAGGAGTCGTCCCCCATCCGCAGCAGCAGCTGGTCATCGGTGATGCCGGCGTTGGCGACGAGCACCTCGATCGGGCCGTGGGCGTCCTCGACCGCCTTGATCGCGGCGTCCAGGCTCTCCCCGTCGGTGACATCCGCGGCGACGGTCAGCGCACCCTCGGGGCCGCCCTCGCCGGAGCGGCTCGTCACGGCCACCTTGTCACCGCGGCGGAGGAACTCCTCGGCGATCGAGCGGCCGATGCCTCGGTTCCCTCCGGTGATCAGGACACTGCGCGGCTCGGTGATGGCGTCGGACATACGGACTCCTGGATGACGGTTCGGGGTGGGCGGATGATGCCACGGAGGACGGTGTCGCACGGCGCGGGCGCATGCCCGGGCGTGTGCGCGTGCTCTACGATACGGGGCGAGAGAGTGTCGGGGTCCATGGGGGGAGCCCGTCCACGCACATCGCCCCGGAAGGTGCTACCCGATGGCTTATCGCTTCAATCCTCCGCCGAACTGGCCGATCGACGATGCCAACTGGAGCCCCCCGCCCGGGTGGCAGCCGGATCCGTCGTGGGGCCCGGCCCCTGAGGGCTGGAACTTCTGGATCGCGACCGACGAGGTGCCGGCAGCGCAGCCGGCTGAGCCCGCGCAGGATGACGCCACCCACCTCGCCGCGACCGGTGAGCAGCACCACGAGCAGGATGACGCCACGCATGTCGCCGCGACCGGTGAGGAGCCGCTCGCCGCTGAGGAGCCGCTCGCCGCCGAGCAGCCCGGCGCGGATGCTGGTGCACAGTCCGTTGCAGAGCCTGTCACCGAGGACGCGGCCCCCGCCGCAGAGCAGGCCGAGCCGCAGATCTCCGGTCAGTACGGTGCGATGAACCCCTACGGGGCGGCCCCCGAGCAGGACGCGGAGCAGCAGCCGTCGGAGGCGCCGTCGGCCCCCGGTGTCGAGGACGACGCCACCCATGTCGCAGACTCCCAGGAGCGCGAGGGCGCCGCGGAGACGGCCGAGTACGCGGGCCCGGACCTCGAGGCCGGACTGGCGCAGCAGACGCCCTACGAGACAGGTGAGCCGGACGCTCCCGCGCAGGAGGCTCCGGAGCAGTCCGACGCGTCGCAGGACGCCGGATTCGGCGCCGCCGGTGTCGCCGCAGCAGGTGGCGTGGCAGCAGGTGGCGTGGCAGCAGGTGGCGCTGCAGGCGCTGCCGCCGCGGCAGGAGGACAGCAGGAGGCTGCCGCACCGGACTACGGCCAGGCCGCTCAGGCCCCGGGCTACGGCGAGGCGCCCTCGGCGCCCGAATACGGTCAGCAGTCCCCGGCACAGGGGTATGGCCAGCAGTCGCCCGCGCAGGGTTACGGCCAGCAGTCGCCCGCGCAGGGATACGGCCAGCAGTCCCCGGCGCAGGGTTACGGCCAGGCCTCCCCCACGCAGGCTTATGGGCAGCAGTCCCCGGCACAGGGCTATGGCCAGCAGTCTCCGGCGCAGGGTTACGGTCAGCAGTCGCCCGCGCAGGGTTACGGCCAGGGCTCGGCCTCCGACTATCCCGCCCCCGGCTACGGCCAGCAGAGCCCGGGCATGGACACCGGCTCCGAATGGACCGCATCGACCGGCGCCGGCGAGCCCCCGAAGAAGGGCATCATCGCGCGCTTCTGGTGGGTGGGCTGCCTGCTCGTGCTGCTGCTGGTGCTCGCGCTGATCGCCGTCGGCGGCATCGTGCTGCTGAACAGCGGCGGCGACGACGAGGCCGGCGGGGAGCAGAGCACCTCCCAGGAGGAGACCACCTCGGAAGAGGAGGTCACCGACGAGGAGACCACCGAGGAGGAGGCGACCGAGGAGGAGCCCGAGGCGGATATGCCCACGGACGTCTCCACCATCGATCCGGAGGCGGAGAAGGACGCGCTCAGCATCGTGGGCATGGACGGCTCCGGCACCATCGCGCTGACGATGGAATGGGTGCCCGCGAGCGAGCTCGAGTCGAGCTCCGGCGGCACCGTGGACGAGCCCGAGAACGGGGAGGAGTACCTCGTGGTGACCGCCAAGCAGGTCGTCGTCGAGGGCGAGATGAGCTTCAACCCGGCGCAGTTCGACGTCGTCACCCCCTACGGCGGCGAGGTCGGTCCGGCGACCGCGACCTACGGCCTGAAGGGCTCCGGCACCGGCGGCCCGCTCGATTACTCCGAGGGCGAGGAGCACACCTACAAGATCCTCTTCGACGTGCGCCGTGCGGGGGACCTGACCCTCAACTACACCACCTACACCGACGACTACACCTGGGACATCCCTGCGTGACCCAGGGCCAGCGCTTCAACCCTCCGCCGAACTGGCCGGAGCCGCCCCATGAGGGGTGGCTCCCGCCGGCGGACTTCCGACCCCCGGCGACCTGGGGGCGGATCCCGTCCGGGTGGAGGCTGTGGCTGACGGGACGTCCCGGAAGCCGCGGTGAGGCGCCGCTGCAGGACTCCGAGGACGTCCCGGCCAGCGGCGCCCGCCCGCGCGAGCGGGTGGAGCAGTACCCCGTCGAGGTGCTGAACCCCGGGATGTGGGCCGAGAACCATCTCCAGGCCGAGGACTACGGCTTCCCGCCCGCCACGCAGCGCACGTCCCGGCCGCGCCTGCGGCTCGCGGTGACGATCACCGTGACCGTGCTCGGCTTCGTGCTCGCGGCGCTGACCGCGATCATGTTCGTGCTGCTGGTCGACTTCGCGGTCGAGGATCTGCCCGGGATGGTCGAGGGCGCCGCCGGGCACCTCTCCGCCGCCGTCTCCCCCTCCGAGGCGGCGACCGCCGCGCCGGTCACGGAATGACGGGACGATCCGCACGCCGGGAGATCCTGCTCAGCCGAGAGACCCTGCTGGGTCTGGTCGCGGTGCTGGTGCTGGCCGGGGTCTGCGTGCTGCTGGGGCTGTGGCAGTACGGGCGCTACGAGGACCGACGGGACGAGGCCGCCGTGGTCAGCACCAACTACGAGGCCGAGCCCGTCGCGCTCGAGGAGATCCTGCCCGAGGAGGGACAGCCGCTCCCCGCCGAGCACGCCTGGGCCCCGGTGAGCCTGCACGGCAGCTACTGCGCCGAGGACGACTGCGTGCTCTATGTGCGCAACCGTCAGCTCTCCGGCGAGGTCGGCTTCTGGCAGCTGGTGCCCTTCCGCACCGAGGACGGCACCACCCTGCTGGTGGTGCGCGGATGGGTGCCGCAGGCTGCCGGGGAGTCGGCACCGGCCGATCCCGCCGCGGTGCCGACCGGGGAGCTGTCATTGACCGTGCGGATGCGTCCCGCCGAGCCGGTGCTGGACCGCGAACCGCCCCCGGGGCAGACCCATTCGGTCAACCCCGGCCAGTCCGCCGGGCTGATGGGGATCGAGCAGACGGGGCTGGTCGCCCAGGCCTACGGTGAGCTGGTCGCCGAGGAGCCCGCCGCCGAGCGGCCCCAGGCGCTCCCCTCCCCCGACACCTCCCTGAGCGGCCCCAGGCGCTCCCCTCCCCCGACACCTCCCTGGGCCCCCACCTCTCCTACGCCTTCCAGTGGTGGATCTTCGCGCTGTTCTTCCCCGCCGCCCTGATCTACCGCACCCGGCAGCTATTCAAGGAGGCCGCCGAGGACGAGGAGCCCGTCGGGCGCCCCGCCGCAGAAGACCAGGCGGCAGACCGCACCGACACCGCAGCGGGGCCCGTCCCGTCCCGCCGCACCCGAGACCACCGTCCCCGCCGTGCGGTCCGCGCCCGGCGCCGAGGACAGGACGAGGAGGAAGAGGATGCCCTCATCGATGAACGCTCCCGGTGACCGCTCCGCCGCGCCGGGATCACGGTTCCTGCCCGGCCCCCGGCCGCGCCGGATCGCTCACCGGGGCCTCGCGCTCGACGGCGCGGAGAACACCATGCGCGCCTTCGAGGACGCTCTCGCCGCCGGCGCGGACATGCTCGAGACCGACACCCGGGCCACCAGGGACGGCCTGGCCCTCGCCTTCCACGACGAGGACCTGCTGCGCGTGGCCGACGATCCGCGGCGCCTCGACGAGCTCAGCGCCCAGCAGGCCGGCGCGATCCGCCTGGCCTGCGACGAGCCCCTCGCGATGCTCGAGGACGTGCTGGGCACCTTCACCGATGTCCCCATCAACGTGGACGTCAAGGACGCCTCCGCGATCGGACCCGCGGTCGCGGCGATCGCCCGCACCCGCAGCGCGGACCGGATCTGCATCGCCGGCTTCGACGGCGAGGTGGTCCGCAAGACCCTCGCCACGCTGCACGCCGCGACGGGCGTGATCGCGGTGCGCAGCCCTTCCCGGGGCGCCATCGGGCGATTCCTCGCCGCGCGCGCGGTCGAGGCGCCCACGCCCGTGATCCGTCGGATCCTCGCCCCCTACGGCGCGCTCCAGGTCCCGCCCACCTACCGGGGCGTCCCGGTGGTGACCGAGGCGAACATCGCCGCCGCCCACCGCGTGGGCTGCGAGGTGCACGTGTGGACCGTCGACGACGTCCCGACCATGCAGGATCTGCTGGTCAAGGGCGTGGATGGTATCATCACCAATCGGGTCGATCTGCTCTCCGAGATGCTCGACGGCGCCACGGCCGCACCGGGCGGCGCGGGCGCCTGAGCAGCCCGGGAGCGGCCGGCTCTCCCGGACCGGGAACAGAACCGGGCCCGATCGCGTTGGCACCTGCAGGTGCCACCACCCCACAGACCTCACCGGATGTCACCCCGTCCGGCCCCTATCCCCGGCAGGAAGCGAGAACCGCATGAACAGCCGCAGCCTCCGAGGCACCCGACTGGGCTCCCTCTCCATGGAGACCGACGAGGGCGTCCTCGCCGCACCGCGTCAGGAGGCGGTCTACGACTGCCCCAACAACCACACCATCGTGCTGCCCTTCTCGGTCGAGGCCGATGTGCCGGCCGTCTGGGAGTGCCGCTGCGGCGCCTCCGCCCTGCTGCGCGACCATGAGCGCCCCGAGGAGAAGCCCGGCAAGCCCGTGCGCACCCACTGGGACATGCTGCTGGAGCGCCGCAGCGAGGAGGACCTCCAGGTGCTCCTGGATCAGCGTCTCGAGCTGCTCCGCGCCGGCAAGCTGCACCAGCGCCGCAACCTCTGAGCAGCGCCCGCGAGACGCCACGCGACAGCGCCCCCGTCCCGCCTTCTCGGCGGTGCGGGGGCGCTGTCGCGTCGAGCGTCGTGTGATGCAGGGCCGTCGCTCAGCCCGGCGTGCTCAGTCCTGGGTCAGCGTGGGTGGCGTGCCGCCGCTGCTCTTCGAAGGATCGGCGGGGCTGCTGTCGAGGATGATCTCTCCGTCGATCACACCGGTGCCCGAGCGGCGGTAGAGCACGCGCCGCGCGCCCTCGGATCCGCTGCCGAGGCCCATCGCCTTCACCGAGCGGCGCTGGACGGGGGTGAGCAGCAGGACCAGCCCGATCAGATCGGTGAGCACGCCCGGGAAGAAGAAGAACAGCGCCGACAGCAGCGTGAACGCCGGGCGCGAGAGATGCTTCTCGACGTCGCCGCTGCCGCGCACGGCGCGCACCAGCGACCGCAGCCGCACGAAGGACTGCTGGCCGGCGGCGACCAGGAGGGCGATGCCCACCACCCAGCCGATCGCGATGATCAGCACCGGCCACCACAGGCTGGTGTTGATCCCGATCAGCACCAGGATCGTCAGCTCGACGAGGCCCAGCAGGATGATCGCAACGGGGATCAGCGCACCGCGCCGGGAGGCGGGGCGAGCATCCGCCGGAGCGCCGGCGGAAGGACGCGCGGAGGCACCGGAGCTGCTGCTCTGCTGTGCGGCCATGGACGGCTCCCTTCCTGCGGCGACGAACCCGTTCAGCCTAACGCAGGGCCTTGCGAAGCAGCTGGGCGCGACGTGACACTCCCCAGAGAGTCACCTTCACCAGCGCCTCCCGCACGATCCGGGACGACATCTTGCTCGCGCCCTCGGTGCGCTCGTCGAAGTCGATCGGTACCTCCGTGATCACCGCTCCCAGATCCCTGGCGCGGCGGGTCATGTCCACCTGGAAGCAGTAGCCCTGGGAGGCGATGTCCTCGGCGACCAGGCGCTCGAGCAGCTCGGCACGGAACACCCGGAAGCCGGCGGTCGCGTCGGAGACACCGAGCCCCATCAGCAGCCGCACGTACAGGTTCGCGCCGCGCGAGAGCAGCAGCCGATGCACGGGCCAGTCGTGGACGGCGCCGCCGGGGATCCAGCGGGAACCGATGGCGAGGTCCGCACCGCGTCGCACCGCCTCGAGCAGGCCGGGCAGCTGCTCGGGCCGGTGGGAGGCGTCCGCGTCCATCTCCCCCAGCAGCCGGTAGCCGCGCTCGAGGCCCCAGGCGAAGCCCGCCAGGTAGGCCGGGCCCAGGCCCTGCTTCCCGGCCCGGTGCAGCACGTGAACGGCCGGATCCTGCGCGGCGATCGACTCGGCCCACTTTCCGGTGCCGTCCGGCGAGGAGTCATCGACCACCAGCACGTGGGCCTCGGGCACCGCGGCGCGCAGGCGGGACAGGGTGCCCGGCAGTGCGTCGCGCTCGTCATAGGTGGGGATGACGATGAGGGTGGACGGGAGCGGCTGGTTCGAGGGCTGCATGGTCACCTCTTCCGGGGGCGTCGGGCGGGGCGGGCGGAGAGGGCCCGACGCGGTCCGGTCAGTGCCAGCACCAGCCCCACCAGGCCGAGGGCGGAGATCGCCACGGAGATCCACGGCCCGGCCGCGACCGCGGGGGTGATCGCGGTGCGCAGCGGCACGTCCGCCACCAGCGCGCCCTCCTCCCAGTGGCCGACGAAGTCGATCTGGCGCCCCTCGGGGCTGAAGATCGCCGAATGCCCGACGGTGGAGATGTGCACGACGCTGCGGCCGGAGAGCACCGCCATCACCTTGGCCTGGGCGAGCTGCTGGATCGCCTCGTGGGAGTCGCCGAACAGCGCGTTGTTGGACTGGACCACGATCACCTCGGCGCCCTCGTCCACCACGTCCTGGACCAGGTTCTCGTAGGCGATCTCGAAGCAGATCAGGATCCCCACCCGGCCCTGTCCCTGCTCGAGCCCGGCCAGGTCCATCACCCCGATCTCCTCACCGGGGATCATGTCCAGCGAGACCAGGTCCACCTTGTCGGTGACCAGCCGGAACACGTCCCTCATCGGGATGAACTCCCCGAAGGGCACGGGGTGGCGCTTGGAGTACTGGTACGGCGTCGTCTCCTCGGGGGTGAACAGCACCGACTGGTTCAGCCGCTCGCTCTCCCCCACCCGGGTCTGGGTGCCGATGAGGATGGGTGCGTCGGCGTCCTGGGCCGCGGAGGTCAGCTGCGAGGCCAATCGCGGGTCCGTGCGCGGGTCCCAGCCGGTGGAGTCCTCCGGCCACACGATCAGGTCCAGCTCGGTGCCCTTCTCGGTCGCCGTGTCGACCGTGCTGCGGGTGACGGCCAGGTGGTTGTCGAAGACGTCCTCGGGCATGGTGAAGGAGATCGGGTCGATCTCGTCCATCGAGCCCTGGATCGCGGCGATGGCCATGGTGGGGCGATCGCTCGGTGCCCGGTTCTGCGGGTACGGGACCACGACGGTGGCCAGCACCGCCGCGACGGCGATCGCGCAGGGCCAGACCCCGGAGAACCCGATCAGACCGCGTCGACGCCGGCCCAGCAGGGACAGCGCCCCGAACAGCAGCAGCTGGCCCAGCAGCGCGACCACGAGCGAGAGCCCGGCCATCCCGATCCAGGGGGCGAGGTTCAGCAGCGGCGCATCCGCCAGGGCAAAGGCGCTCGCGCCCCAGGACAGGCCTCCCCAGGGGGCGGAGCTGCGCAGGGTCTCCACGCCCACCCAGAGCGCGGCGACGAAGACGGCGGTGCTGATGCACAGCCCGCGGCGCACCATCACGGTGCGCGCCAGCAGGCCGAACAGCACGATGTAGAGCGCCTCGAAGATCCCCAGCGCGAGCCAGGGCATCGCGCCGGCATAGGTGTTCGCCCACTCGGTCAGCGGCACGAAGAACGCCACCCCCCACAGCAGGGAGACCAGCGCGGCGAGCCGACCCGAGCGCACCAGCAGCCCTGCCCCCAGCAGGGCGATGGACACCGGCAGCAGCATCCACAGGTCGTAGGGCGGGAACGCCAGCAGCGCGCAGAACCCGCCGGAGGCTCCGCACAGCAGCGCGATCGGCCAGGGTGTGGTGTCGAACTCGTCGCGGTGACGGCGGCCGCGCGCGGTCGAGGCGGCGCGAGCGGTCGCGGTCATGCGCCGTCCTGTGCCAGGCGGTCGTGGACGATCCGGCCCTCGACGACGGTGCGCAGCGCACGCGGGGTGCCCTGGTCCAGGTCGGGCAGCAGCGGTGTGCGCGAGCGCGGGTCCGTGGACCACAGCTCGACGCCCTCGGTGCGGGAGCGGACGGTGAGGTCCCAGGGCTCCCAGAGCACGAACGTGGCGGGGATCCCGGTCTGGAGCGTTCCCGGATGGCGGTGCCCGGCCACGCGCTGACCGCCGCGCGAGGCGGCGAGGAAGGCGGCGCGGTCGCTGATCCGCTGCGGTGCGGGGCTGGTGCGGGCCGCGGCCCGCACCCAGTCCCAGGGGTCGGCCGCGGAGGGCGCTCCGGCGGAGCCGAAGGCGAGCGGTGTGCCCTCGGCGAGGAGGTCGAGGTAGGCGGCGCTCTCCGTGACGGGCGCGATGATCCGCACCCCGTCCCGGGTGCCGGTGGGGCCGGGCAGGCGCAGCACGATCCCCCGCGACGCCGCCTCGACGTCGGCCGAGGGGTTGGGATCGGTGCCGTCGGCAGTCGCCGCGGCGTCCACGAACCCGGGCGTGGCCAGGCAGCCGGTGGCGTCGACCTGGACGGCATCGCCGTGGAGCAGGCGCCCGGTGTCCTCGGGCCCGGTCCAGGCGATCAGCCCGTCGGCCACCAGCATCGCCGAGGCCTCGGGGTCCTTGGCGCTGTACAGCACGATGCCCGTGTAGAGGGTGGGCGGGGCGACCTGCCCCGGGGCATCGGACGGAGGGAGAGCATTCATCGACACGGCACCAGCCTCTCGCGTCCTCCTGGGAGAAAGCTCATCGATCGATCTCCTGGGCCACCAGTCCCCGTCGCACGGCCCGGATCGCCTCGCGGGCGACGGCGCCGAGCTGCTCGTCGGCGGTGAGCTGATCGAGCAGGTCGATCACCTGTCGGCAGTGGCGCACGAAGTCTCCGGGCGGCAGATCGTTGCCCTCGAGCGCGGCCGCGAGATGCATCCCCTGCGCCCAGCGGTGCACGATCGCTGCGATCGCCGGGTCCGGTGCGCTGGTGGGCGTGATCCGGTGACGCGTCTCGGCCGCCTGGAGCCGTGCGGCGACACGGCTGGAGGCCTCGAGCGCGGTGATCACGGCGGGCTCGGGGATCAGCTCGGGCGCGCGGTCGTCCCGTCGGGTCTCGTGGACGCAGGCGGAGACCACCGCGGCGAGACCGGCCGGGGTGAGGTCGCTCCAGGCGCCGTGCTCGAGGCATTCGGCGATCAGCAGGTCGCGATCGCTGAACAGGCGCCGCAGGCGCAGACCGCTCGCGGTGGGGCGCAGCTCCTCCGTCTCGGGGTCCTCGCCCGGGGCCGGGTCGATGCGCTCGAGGTAGCCGAGCTCGAGCAGCAGGTCGGTGAGGTGCTCGAACTGGCGGGCGAGCGAGCTGGTGCGTCCGCGGATGCGTCGGTGGACGCCCTCGAGCTCCGACTGGGCCTTGCGCCAGCGTCCCACCCAGCGCAGATGAGACTCGAGGTCCGGGCAGTCGGCGCAGGGGTGCGCCCTCAGCTGCTCGCGCAGCGCGATCAGCTGCTCATCGGTCGCGGCGGTGGAGGGGGTGCGTCCGGCGCGGCGGCGCACCTCGCGGCGGGCGTCGTCGTCCTGCCCGGACAGCCGCTCGCGCAGGGCCGCGGCGGTGTCCTTGCGCACCTTGCCGCTGCCGAGGGCGTCCTGCCGAGGCAGCCGCATCGTGTCGATCACGGCAGGCGGTGAGGGGACGTCCCCGGGGCGGAGGCTGCGTCGCCTGCCCTCGGTGTCCAGCAGATCGATCTGGGGCCCGCCGAGCACGGCCCGGTCCACCTCCAGCACCACCGCGTAGCCGCGGCGCTTGCCGCCGGGCAGGGCGATCACCTCTCCGCGGCGAAGATCGCCGAGCACGCTGCGGGTGCGGTCACGATCCGCGGAGGCCCGGGCTCGGGCGAGGGTCTTCTCCCGCTCGGTGATCTGCTGCTGGATCTGCGCGTACTCGAGCAGGTCGCCCTGCTCGCAGGTGACCGCGTCGCGGTAGGAGGCGGCGGTGTCCTCGACCTCGCGGGCGCGGCGGGCGAGGCCCACCACCGAACGGTCCGCCTGGAACTGCGCGAAACTGGTCTCGAGGGTCTCGCGGGCGCGGGCCAGGTCGAAGCGGTCCAGCAGGTTCACGGCCATGTTCGGGGTGGGGCGGAAGGCCGAGCGCAGCGGATAGGTGCGCTTGGAGGCGAGGGCGGCCACGGCCGGTGCGTCGAAACGGGGACCGCCCACCACGACCGCATGCCCCTCGGTGTCGATGCCGCGGCGCCCTGCACGGCCGGTGAGCTGGGTGAACTCCCCCGGCGTGAGATCCGCGTGCTCGACCCCGTTGAACTTCACCAGCTTCTCGAGCACCACGGTGCGGGCAGGCATGTTGATGCCCAGCGCGAGGGTCTCGGTCGCGAAGACCACCTTCAGCAGTCCGCGTGCGAAGAGCCGCTCGACCACGGACTTCAGCAGCGGCAGCATCCCGGCGTGGTGCGCGCAGTAGCCGTCCAGCACGGCCCGCCGGAACGCGGGCAGGCCCAGCACTTCCTCGTCCTCGACCCCGATGCCGGCCAGCTCCTCGTCGAGCACGGCGCGGATCTCGCGCCGCGCGGCGTCATCGGTCAGGCGCAGCCGGGCGCGGGCGCACTGCTGGACCGCGCCCTCGCAACCCGCCCGGGAGAAGATGAACATGATCGCGGGCAGCAGAGCGGCGTCGTCGAGCAGCTCCACCACCTCGGGCCGACGTACGGGCCGCAGCGCACCGCCAGCGCCCCGGCCGCCGTGGTGGCGGGCGAGACCGGGCTCGTCATGCCCTCCCCCGCGTCCCTTGCGCTTGTGCGGGGGCCTGTGCTGGCCGGAGCCGCGGGGGCGGTGGCGGCCGCTGGTGCCCCGTCGGCCGCGGTAGCCCTTGCCGCGCGGCCCGCCCGAGCGCTCGTCCACCGGGAGCGAGAAGGAGGTGATCCGCTCGATCGCGGGGTTCACGAGCCGGTCGCCGCGGGCGCCAGGACCGTGGGAGACCACCGCCTCGCCCTCGGCGTCGACGAACAGGTCCAGCAGCTCGTCCCCGACGATCACGTGCTGCCACAGCGGCACCGGACGAGTCTCGGAGACGATGATCTCCGTGCTCCCGCGCACCTCCTGCAGCCAGGCGCCGAACTCCTCCGCGTTGGAGACGGTCGCGGACAGCGAGACCAGCTGCACCGAGCGGTCCAGGTGGATGATCACCTCTTCCCACACCGGCCCGCGCAGTCGATCCGCGAGGTAGTGGACCTCGTCCATCACCACGAAGCCGAGCCCCTGGAGGAGGTCGGAGTCCGCATACAGCATGTTGCGCAGCACCTCGGTGGTCATCACGACCACCTCGGCGTCGGGCCGGATCGAGGTGTCCCCGGTCAGCAGGCCCACCTTCTCGGGGCCCAGCCAGTCCACCAGCTCACCGAACTTCTGATTAGACAGCGCCTTGATCGGGGCGGTGTAGAAGACCTTGTGGCCGCGCGAGAGCGCGAGGTGGACGGCGAACTCCCCCACCACGGTCTTGCCGGCCCCGGTGGGGGCGGCGACCAGCACGGAGCTGCCGCGTTCGAGGGCGCGGCCTCCCTCGAGCTGGAAGTCGTCGAGCTCGAAGGGGTAGCGGTCGGTGAAGGCGGTCAGCTCTGCAGAGGACTGCTCCTGCCGCTGCTCGGTGCGGAAGCGGGCATAGCGATCGGCGGGTGAGGTCACTGCGCTCCTCGGTCGGGGTGCCCGCCGCCGGTCCCGGAAGGAAGGTCCGCCAGCAGGCGGACAGCGCCGGGGAGCACCCGGGCGGTCAGGGGCAGCTCGGTGCGGGGCTCCCCATCAGCGTAGGCGCGCACCGAGCGTCCGTGCCGCAGGCCCACCCTGATCTCGCGCACGGGACGGATGTCCACGGCGTCGAGCGAGGTGTGGGTGCCCTTGTAGACACGGGGGAAGACGCGCAGAAGCTGGGCGCGGCCGATGCCGGAGACGGTGACCAGCTCGAGCATCCCGTCGTCGATGCGGGCCTCGGGCGCGATCCTCATCCCGCCGCCGAAGATGCCTGAGCTGCACAGGGTCAGGATCGTGGCGTCCACCTCGATCCGCTCACCGCCGTCGATCTCGAGCCAGAACGGCAACGGGGCGAAGGAGCGCAGCTCGCGCATCGTCGCGGCGGTATACCGGATCGTGTGCCCGGCGCTGGAGCCGTTGGCGCGGGCGTTGACCAGCGCGTCGAAACCGAGGTTGACGTTGCCGAGCGCGAGCGAGCGGTGCGGCAGCGCATGCTCCCCCGTCGCGAGGATCTCGATCGCATCGATCGTGACCACGGGCCGCGAGAGCGCGTGCAACAGGGCACGGGTGGACTGCTCGGGGTCGTTGACGGTCAGCCCCAGGGCGCGGGCGAAGTCATTGCCGCTGCCGGCGGGGACGATGCCGAGCCGCACCGGGGAGCCGGCCACGATCTCCGCGCCGAGCGAGACGGTGCCGTCTCCGCCCACCACCACGAGCGCGGTGAGCGAGTCGCGGATCTCCTGGGCCCGGGCGCGGGCGACATGGGCGGAGGGCCCGGAGAGGTCCACCACCGAGATGCCCGCCAGGCGCAGCAGGTGGCCCACCTGCCGCCCCACCCGATGCGCGGTGCCCTGGGCCGCGGTCGGGTTCGAGAGCAGGCCCACGCGGAGCCTGCTCACCGCCGGTCCTCGTCGGCGTCGTCCAGGCTGGACGGGCCGTCGATCTTCTCCACCTCGTCGTCGATGCTGCTGGCCTCGTCATCGGCGAGGTCGTCGTCGCCGCTGCGGGCCTGGCGCCTGTCATGGATCAGAGCGATGACGATCGCGCCGAAGAAGAGGCTCGCGATCGCGGCCGACATCGCGATCAGGGTGACCGGCTCCGGGGTGGGCACCATCACCGCGGTGAAGGCGAAGCTGAGGAACACGATCCAGCGCCATGCCTTGAGCATCGCCCTGCCACTGACCAGTCCCATGAAGTTCAGCAGCACCATCACCACCGGGATCACGAAGGCGATGCCGAAGGCGAGCATCGTTTTGATCAGCAGTGCGAGGTACTGGTCGTAGGGGATGATCTGGGAGGTGGACCCCTCCGTCGGGGTGAAGCTCATCAGCACCGGGACCAGCTGGTTCACGGCCCAGTAGCCGGCGATGCAGCCGAGGAAGAACAGCGGGATCGCGCTGCCGAAGAAGCCGATCGCGTACTTGCGCTCGTTCTTGTGCAGCCCCGGCATCACGAACAGCCAGATCTGCGCGATGATCATCGGCGAGGACAGGATCAGCCCGATGTACGCGGCCATCTGGAGCTTGACGTTCAGCCCCTGACCCACACCCTGGAAGTTGATCAGCGCCTGGAGGTCGCTGTCCTCGCCCGCGGCCTCGATCGGCGCCTTCACCGCGTCGAAGACCCACGGGAACAGGAACCAGCCGAGAATCGAGAGCAGCAGCACGGAGATCGCACAGATCATCAGCCGGTTGCGCAGCTCGACGAGATGCTCCCCGAGCGCCATCCGGCCCTCGGGGTCCTTCTTCGGCTTCTTCACGGGCCGGGTCCGAGCCTCGTCCCGCCCCTGTGTATCACTCGCCACGGATCTGCTTCCTCCCAGCGCTCCGGGTCCGGACAGTCGCCTGCCCGGACCCGCTGTCGACGACGCGTTCTGCGTCGAGATGCTCAGTCGCGACGGTAGGAGTCGTCGTCCTCGCGGGCGCGGACCGGCTCGCGGTCGCGGTCGGCGTCATCGCGGGGGTCGTACTCGCGGTCGTCGCGGGCACGGCGGTCGTCGGCGCGGTCATCGCGCTGACGCGAGGAGCGTGCGGGACGGTCATCGTCCTCGTCCTCGTCGGAGCCCTTCTCGTCGCCGCGGAGCTCCTCGACCTCGCTCTTGAAGATGCGCATCGACTTGCCCATGTTGCGGGCCAGGCCCGGGAGCTTGTTGGCCCCGAACAGGAGGATCACGAGCACGATCAGCAGCACGATCGCCCAGGGGTTGCGGAAGAAGTTCATGGAAGTCCCTTTCAACAGCGCCACGAGACAGCGCGGGCGCACCTATCATCCCACAGCGGACTGGGCGCCGGACGGGTCACCACGATGGTGACTCGGCCCACCGCACGGCGGGTCGTCCCAGGGTAGCGGCTCTCAGCGGGTGTGACGTGCCACCGCGTCGCGCGCCACGGTCACGATCGTGTCTCTGAGAGCATGCGGGGCGAGCACCTGGGCGGCGCCCGCGGATTCGAGCACCGCGTCCACCAGTGGTGCCAGCAGCGGAGAGTCCAGGCGCGCGTAGGTGGTGTCGTCCTCGCCGTCACGCAGCGAGGCCGCCCCGAAGGACTCGGCGATCCAGTGTCCGGCCGGGCCCAGCCGCAGCCAGACCTCGCCGTCGACCCTCCCGGCGAGGACGGCTCCTGCGTCGCCGTCGGCGCGGCTCATCTCCGTGCCCTCCGCCGGCAGCTCGACGATGCGGTCCAGGCGGAACACGCGCTGGGCACCGGCCAGCTCGCAGTCCGCCACCAGGTAGGAGCGCGCCCCGTCGGTCTCGATCCGCAGCGGGCGGATCCGGCGCACGCTCGTGCCGGGCCGGTCGGCGGAGGAGTACCGGATGGTCAGTCGGGAGGCGTCGGTGCCATCCCCGGTATGGAGGGGTGCGTGGAGGGCGGAGTGGACGGCGGCGAGCACCGCCTCGGCACGATCCGCCGTGCGGGCAGCCATCTCGTCGGTGGAGATCGCCTCGGCGATCTCGGCGCGGGTGGGCACCGGCGCCTGGCCCTCGGCCGTCCCGTGCATACCGGCCAGGAGCTTCTCGCGCGACGAGGCGACGATCTTCTCGGTCTCGCCCGCGACGGGCTCGAGCGCGGCCAGTCCCGCCAGCAGGGCGGTGATCTCCACGGCGCTGAGGGTGAGGGCGCGGCGCAGCGGTTCGGCGTTGCGCACCCGCACCGTGCCGTGCTCCCACTCCGCCTCGATCAGGTCCTCCCAGCCCGCGCCCATGTCGCCGCAGACGAAGAGCACCTCGAGATCGGTGACCAGCTGCTTCTCGCTGATGTCCAGGGCCTCGGCGAGCTCGGCCAGATCGGCCTCGCCGCGGCTCATCACGTAGGAGGCGGCGGAGATCATCCGGGAGAGGTGATCGCCGCTCTGCGGGGTCAGCCGGATACGGGGCACGGGACGGTCCGCGGCGCGCTCGAGCTCCGTGAGGTCCGCCTCCCCCTCATGCAGGCCGGCGATGGTCTCGAGGACCTGCTCGAGCTCCTCGCGCCAGGCGGCCGGCTCGAGCAGCTCGACCCAGCGCACATCCGCGAGCAGCAGGCGGCGCGCGGCAGGTCGCGGCAGGCTCGGCAGGGTGAGCTGCTCGGCCTCGAGCGAGGCGCCGGCGCGATCGCGCAGGGACAGCGCCTTGAAGGGGGCCGCTCGCAGTGTCGCCGCGGCCCGGTCGTCGCTGTCGAGCATGCGCCCGAGCACGTCGGAGAGCTCGGTGTCCTCGGGGCGTGCCTGCTGGGCGGCGGACCCTTCGGCGGGGAAGGACTCGATGCGGGAGGCGCGGAAGAGGCGGGGCGCGGAGCGGTCGCGGTCCCAGCCGTAGACGTACCAGTGCCCGTCATGGACGCCCACCACCCAGGGCTCGACCCGGCGCTCGGCGGGTGCGCCGTGGGTGCCGCGATAGGTGAAGCGCACCGAGCGGCCCGCCACCACGGCGTCCAGCAGCGGGGAGAGCACCGGCAGCGACTCGATCGCGCCGCGCGGGGTGCGGCGCAGCAGGTCCGGATCCGCGTCGTGGCCGAGACTCAGCAGCTTCGAACGCACCCGTCGGGCCGCTCCCCCGGCGGCCGCGGCATCCCAGGCGCGGCTCGCCGCGAGCAGCACCGTGTACTCCTCCGTCGAGAGGTCCAGCACCGCGCCGCTGGTCGCCGTGTCGATCCGGTAGTAGACGGTGTTCTCGTCGATCACGTCCCGCTCGGTCGACAGCGGCAGCCCGAGCTCGAGGATCGCCGCCTTGTCGCGCTCGAACATGCGCTCCGCGGCCTGCTCGGACACGGCGCTCGCATAGTCGGGGATGACGGAGAAGAGCTTGGCGCGGTCGATCCGGCGCCGGGAGCCGATCGTCATGATGACGTTGAGGAGTCTCTCCACATTCTTCGAAGCCACATGGCCAGAGTAACGGGCAGGGCTGCCCGAATGGGCCCTTCCGCGCCCGCGGCCCTAGGCTGGACCCATGCTGCGATGGGAACGGGGAACCGTGCGGGAGGCGCTGAGCTCCTGGCGCGGGGTGGATCGGCTGGAGATCGAGCTCGAGGACGGCGCGGGCACGGTCTCCGCGCTCTCCTACCGGGAGCTGACCGGCCGCCCGGAGCCCGGGGAGCGGGTGCTGCTGAACACCAACGCTCTGCGCCGTGAGCTGGGCACCGGCGGGGACGCGATGGTGGTCGCACGCCTGGATGCGCTGCCTGAGGCGCAGGAGATCGCCGGGCACATGGTCAAGGCGCGCTACACGCCGATGCAGACCATGGTCGATGCGATCGATGACCCGGCCGGGGAGCACTACGAGACGATCCGCGAGGCCAAGGGGATCGACGGGATGCCGGTGGTGGTCGCCGATCTGCATTCCGCGCTGCCGGCGATCATCGCGGGCATCCGCCGGCAGCGCCGCGGAGCGCGGATCGCCTATGTGCACACCGACGCCGCCTCGCTCCCGGCCGCCTACTCGCGCAGCGCCGCACGCCTGCGGGAGGCGGACCTGCTCGCCGCCGTGATCAGCTCCGGGCAGTCCTTCGGCGGGGACCTCGAGGCGGTGACCGTGCACTCCGCACTGCTCGGCGCCAAGCACGTGGTGGGCGCCGACGTCGCGATCGTGATCCAGGGGCCGGGCAATCTCGGCACCGGCACCGGCTGGGGCTTCTCCGGGGTGCAGGCGGCGGAGGCGATCCATGCCGCCTCCGTGCTGGGCGGCCGTCCCGTCGCGACCCTGCGGGTCTCGGGGGCCGACGAGCGCTCGCGCCATCGCGGGCTCTCGCACCACTCCTCGACCACCTACGGGCGGGCGCTGCTGTCACCGGTGCATCTGCCCGTCCTCCCCCGCAACGACAGTCGTTACAACGCTTTTCATGAGTCAGTGAGGAAACAGGTCAAGTCGACGATCCTCAAGCCGGCGAAGAAGCGCGGCGTGCTGCACCATCTCATCGAGGTGGACGCGAAGGGCCTGCGGGACGCGCTCGAGGAGATGCCGGTGCGGATGACCACGATGGGACGCACTCTCGCCGAGGATCCCGCAGCGTTCCAGTACGCGGCGCTCGCGGGGCGCTGCGCCGCGACGCTCACGCAGCAGTCCTGAGCTCGGCCCCGCCGCAGCGGACCCGGCCACAGCAGTCCCAGCCACAGCAGTTCTGGGTACAGCAGTCCTGGCCGCAAGCAGTTCCGGGCGCAGCGGTCCCGCTCAGGGCCCGTCGGCCGCCTCGCCGCGCTCGCGCACGAGATCCCGCAGCAGATGGGCCGCGGCGATCGCGCGGTCCCCGTCATAGCGCTGCAGGGCCTGGAGCGGCAGGGTGGAGCCGTCGGCCAGATCCAGGTGCGCCCACGGGTCACCCATCGGGAAGCTGATCCCGATCACCTCGGCCCACTCCAGGGTGCGGCTGCGCATCAGGTTGCGCACCACGAGCTCGTGCGGGCGGGCCATCACGGAGACCGAGGCCTGCAGGTGGCAGAAGACCACCACGAGCACCCCGACGCCGAGCAGCGCGATCCGACCGCCCAGCTGGAAGCTGGTGATCATCACGGCGCCGGCGATCATGCCGGCCATCACCACCGCGCCGCTGAAGTACGCCGCGGCCCGGACCGCGCGGGGGCGCAGCACGATCGTGGCGGGCTCCTCCCCGGGCCGGTGCTGCGCCGCGGGGGTGCTCATCGCCATCCTCAGATGCGGCAGGCCTGGATCGCGGTCACCAGGATCGCGCGGGCTCCGGCGTCGTAGAGCTCGTCCATCATGCGGTGGGCGCTGCGGGTGTCAACCATCGCGCGCACCGCCGACCACTCCCCGCCGTGCAGCGGGGAGACCGTCGGCGACTGCAGACCGGGGGTGATCTCCACGGCGCGCTCGAGCAGCGCGGTGGGGATGTCGTAGTCGAGCATCACGTACTCGCGGGCCACCAGCACGCCACGGATGCGGCGCGCGAGCACCTCGAGGCTGTGGGCGTCCTCGTCGTCGAGCTCGAGCCCGGGACGGGAGAACAGCACGGCCTGGCTGGTCATGATCGCCTCGCCGAAGGGCTCGAGGCCCGCCTGGCGCAGGGTCGTGCCGGTCTCGACGACGTCCGCGATCACGTCGGCGACGCCGAGCCGGATCGAGGACTCCACCGCGCCGTCCAGGTGCACCACCTCGGCGGAGATGCCGCGCTGTCCGAGGTAGTCCTCGACCAGGTTCTCGTAGCTGGTGGCGATGCGGGAGCCCTGCAGCTCGGAGACCTCCGAGCGGGTGCCGGCAGGGGCGGCGAAGCGGAAGGTGGAGCGGGCGAAACCGAGCGGGAGGATCTCATCGGCCGGGGTGCGGGAGTCCAGCAGCATGTCCTGGCCGGTGATGCCCACGTCCACGGTGCCGGAACCGACGTACACCGCGATGTCGCGCGGGCGCAGATGGAACAGCTCCACCCCGTTGTCCTCGTCGACCACGACGAGCTCCTTGGCGGTGCCGCGGCGGCGGTACCCGGCCTCCTGGAGCAGGTCGGCGGCGGGATCGGACAGGGCGCCCTTGTTGGGCACGGCGATGCGGAGCACGGATCCTCCTCGGCCGACGGCACGGCCACGAGATAGGTGGACAGGGGTGGACAGCGAGTGAGCCGGTGGGGCGGCGCGGGACCGCCGGGGTCAGAGCTGGCGGTAGACGTCCTCGAGCGAGATGCCCTTGGCGATCATCATGACCTGCAGGTGGTAGAGCAGCTGGCTGATCTCCATCGCCGCCTCGTCATTCGTCTCGTACTCGCAGGCCATCCACACCTCGGCGGCCTCCTCGACGATCTTCTTGCCGATCTGATGCACCCCGGCATCGAGTTCGCGGACGGTGCCCGACCCCTCGGGTCGGGTGCGGGCCTTCTCGCTGAGCTCGGCGTACAGCGCCTCGAAATCCTTCACCCTCCCAGGGTACGCGTCCCGGCAGGTGGTCCGTCGCCGCGACCACCTGCCGGGAGGAGTCTCACTCGCGGCGCACCGTGGGGTCGAGGTGGGCCGTCTCCACCGTGACCCTCGAGTCCTCGGCATCGCGGCGTCTGCGCACGCCCCACCACACGAAGAAGCCCACCAGGGTGAACACGCCGTAGAACAGGTACATGAAGGCGCTCGCGTAATAGCCGGCGCTCAGCAGCAGCGGCACGCCGACGATGTCGACGGCCACCCAGATCAGCCAGAACTCGACCCATCCCTTGGCCATCCCGAAGGTGGCCAGCAGGCTGCCCATGAAGATCCAGGCATCCGCCCAGACGGGCTCGTAGGAGCCCAGCGCACGGAACAGCGGGGTCAGAGCCGCGGTGCCGCCGACGAGGACGACCACCAGCAGGGCGCGGGTGCCCCATGAGGCCCACTGCGGCTCCACCGCCGTGCCCGCGTCGTTCTTGGCCTGCCGCCAGCGCACCCAGCCGTAGATGCTGGTGGCGATGAACATGACCTGCCGGCCCGCCTGGCCCAGCAGGTCCACGTTGCCGGCGCCGCCGAACACCGAGCCCATGAAGACCGTGAACAGCAGCAGGTTGCCGGCGATGCCCACCGGCCAGGCCCATACCTTGCGGCGCATGCCGCCCAGGGCGCTGAGCAGTCCGAAGACATTGCCCAGCACCTCTCGGAGAAGAAGGAACTGTCCGCCCGCGAAATCGATTCGCGCGTCGAAGAGCCACTGCAGGAGATCCATCTCGGTCCTTTCACCCTCGGATGCAGTGGCTCCGGGGAAAAAGGGATCCGGCAGGGCGACGGGGTGCGCAGGAGGCGCCCCGGGACCTGCAGGACGTGCGCCTCTCATCCAGGCTGTACTGTCGGTGCCGGAATCTCACCGGCTCCACCGCCGAAGCGGGTCGCGGACTATCACCGCCGGCTCGGACTTTCACCGACCCCGGAGCACGTCACTGGTCGTGACCAGCCCATCTTAGACCGACGGCCCCGCCGACGGGTGTGGGGGTGAACACCTGTGACGGGGCCGTGACGGTCGCAGCTGCGGGCTGCGGGGCGAGGGTCAGTGCGCGGCGTGGCGTGCGGCGAGCTCACGCAGCGCGGCGATCTCCTCGGCCGCGTCCTGGGCGCGGTAGATCGCCGAGCCGGCCACGAACACGTTCGCCCCGGCCTCGGCGCAGCGTTCGATGGTCTCGCGGCTGACCCCGCCGTCGACCTGGATCGAGACCTCGAGGTTGGATTCGCTGATCGCCTTCCGGGCGCGGCGGATCTTCGGGAGCATCGTCTCGAGGAAGCTCTGGCCGCCGAATCCGGGCTCGACCGTCATCAGCAGCAGCATGTCGAACTCGCCGATGATGTCCAGCAGCGGCTCGACCGCGGTGGCCGGGCGCAGCGCGACGCCGGCCTGGACGTTCTTGCGGCGCAGATCGCGGGCGAGCTTCACCGGGGCGCGGGCGGCCTCGAGGTGGAAGGTGACCGAGGAAGCGCCGGCCTCGGCGTAGGCGGGAGCCTGCGTGTCGGCGTCGTCGATCATCAGGTGGGCGTCGATCGGGATGCTGCTGCGCCGGGCGATCTGCTCGACCATGGACGCGCCGAAGGTCAGGTTCGGCACGAAGTGGTTGTCCATCACGTCGACGTGGACGCTGTCGGCGGTGGAGATCTTGTCCAGCTCGGTCCCGATCGCCATGAAGTCGGCGTTGAGGATGCTGGGATGGATGTACTGGCCGTCGGTCGAGTACGGGGTGTTCATGCCGTCCGGGGTCCTTCCTGGGTGGGGGCGCTCTGCGTCCGCTTGCGCAGCAGGCTGATGTACATGGCGTCGGTGCCGTGGAGGTGGGGCCACAGCTGGACCGCGGGGCCCTCCCCCAGCTCGATGTCCTTCTGGCGAGAGGGCAGCACTCCGGCGCGCACTGCGTCACGGGCGTCGAGCTGTTCGATGTCCTCGCGCTTCTTCAGCACGTCGGCGACGATCAGGCGGGTCTCGGCCAGATGCGGGGAGCAGGTCACATAGGCGACCACGCCCCCGGGCGCGGCGGCGTCGAGGGCGGAAGCGAGCAGATCGCGCTGGATGCCGCCGAGCTGGCCGACGTCCGCGGGCGTGCGCCGCCAGCGGGCCTCGGGGCGGCGGCGCAGCGCGCCCAGGCCGGAGCAGGGCACATCGGCGAGCACGCGGGAGAAGCGTCCGGGCATCTCGGCGCCGATCGTGGTGCCGTCGGCGGTGCGGGTGGTGATCTCGCAGCCGGCGTCCTGCAGCGTGGCCACGGCCCGGTCCACGAGCTCGGTGCGGTGCTCCTGGAGCTCGACGGCGAGCAGCTCGGCATCGTGGGTGATGCTCAGCCCGCCCAGCAGGGCCGTCTTGCCGCCCGGGCCCGCGCACAGGTCCAGCCAGTGCGCGTCATCGGCCTGGACCAGATCGTCCGCGCCGAGGGCGAGGGCGAGGGCGGCGAGCTGGCTGCCCTCGTCCTGCACGGCGACCCGGCCCTCCTTGACGGGGTCCATGCCGCCGGGATCACCCGAGGGCCAGGAGGCGGCGAAGATGCTCAGCCGGCCCTGGCTCGCGCCGTGGTCGATCAGCTCGTCGACGTCCGTGAGACCGGGGCGCATCACGAGCGAGACGGCCGGGGCCTCATTCTGGGCGGCCAGCAGCGCGTCGATCTCCTCGCGGGAACGGCCGTTGCCGGCGAGAGCGTCGGACAGGGCGCGCACCACCCAGCGGGGATGGGAGTGGACCACGGCGAGGTGGCCCACGAGATCCTTCTCGCGGTCGGGGGCGACCTGCGCGATCCACTGCTGGAGGTCCTGCTGGCCCACCTTGCGCAGCACGGCGTTGACGAAGCTGGCCGCTCCCGCGCCCACCTCGGCGCGGGCCAGCGCCACGGTCTCCGAGGTCGCGGCGTGCGGGGCCACGGTCATGTCCAGCAGCTGGTAGGCGCCGAGCCGCAGCACGTCCAGCAGTGCGGGCTCGACCTCCTCGAGGGGGCGGTCCACGCACGCGGCGAGGATCGCATCGAGCCGGCCCTGGGCGCGCAGCGAGCCGTAGAACAACTCGGTGGTGAAGGCGGCGTCGCGGCCGGAGACGCGGTGGCTGCGCAGCAGGCGGGGCAGTACGAGGTTCGCGTAGGAGTCCTCCTCGCGCACCAGGCGCAGGCCCTCGAAGGCGACCTGCCGTGAGGGGGTCGAGCGCCGGGAGCGCTCCGAGGGGCGGGCGGCGGAGTAGCCGCGACGGGGGCCGCCCTGGCCGCGGGAGCCGGAGCGCTCATGGCCGCGGGAGTCCCGTCGGCGGTCGCCGCCGCGGCTGTGCTCGCGATCTCCGCTGCGGCTGCGGTCCCGGTTCCCGCCGCGGGAATCGTCCCGTCGGCCGTGGTCCTGGCCGCCTCGTCCTCCGCGTCGCTGCTCGTTCATGCGCGCTCTCCGTCCTGCAGGTCGCTGGTGAATCGGGTGTCCGCTGCAAGCCCGGCGCCCCGGGCCCAGTCCGCCGCGCGCATCGGCCGCTTCCCGGCCGGAGCGAGGGTCGACAGGGCGATCACGTCGGTGCCGGTGCCCACGAGCACCTGGCGCTTGGTGGCCTCGATCAGGCCGGGCGCGAGCGGGGCGTGCTCGGGAGCCCGCTCGACGCCGAGGAGCTTGGTGCGTGCGCCGTCCAGCAGCGTCCATGCACCGGGCTGAGGGCTCATGCCGCGGATGTGGGCGCTGACCTCCTCCGCGCTGCGGGTCCAGTCGATGCGCGCCTCGGCGGTGGTCAGCTTCGCGGCATGGGTCGCGGCGGCGTGGTCCTGCGCGGTGAGCTGTGCGGTGCCGGCCTCGAGGGCGTCGAGCGCCTGCAGCAGCACGGCGGCGCCCTCCGCGGCCATGCGCTCGAGCAGCTCGCCGGAGGTCTCGAACTCGCCGATCCGCACCGGAGCGGTCGTGATCACCTCACCGGTGTCCAGCCCCTTCTCGAGGCGGAACACGCTCATCCCGGTCTCGCTCGCGCCGGAGAGGACCGCGCGCTGGGCGGGAGCGGCGCCGCGCCACCGGGGAAGGAGCGAGAAGTGGAGGTTCACCCAGCCGTGGCGGGGGATCTCGAGGGCCGCCGGGGGCACCATGTTCCCGTAGGCGACCACGGGGGCGGCGTCAGGGGCCAGCTCCCGGAGCTGTGCGAGCACGTCCTCGTCGCGCAGGGTGGGCGCCGCCTCGAGGGCGAGCGCCTTGACGGGGGACGGCGTGAGCTTCCGGCCGCGCCCTGCGGGGGCGTCGGGCCGGGTCAGCACGCCGACCACCTCATGGGAGGACTCGAGCAGCGTGCGCAGGGACGGGAGGGCGGCCTCGGGGGTGCCGGCGAAGAGGAGACGCATGATGCCCCCGAGTCTACGGTGAGCGCGAAGGTCGCCTGCTCAGAACACGTCCGGCGGGTCCAGGCGCACCCGTAGCGCGCCGCGCGCCTTGCGGGCGCTGCGGGCGGCGACCCCGGCCCGCAGCGCGGCCGCGAGCTCGCGGGAGCGGGAGGGCTCGAGTCGCACCACGGCGCGGGCGCGACCGGCGGCGTCGGGGCCCTCGAGATCGACGGGGCCGAAGACGTCGGTCCCGTCCGGCAGCTCGACGGTCTCGAGGAAGGTGCGGCACGCCTCACGGTCGCCGGTGATCTCGGCGACCCGGGAGAAGGGCGGCAGGTCGAGCTCGTGGCGGTCCTCGAGCACCCGGTCGAGGAAGAAGGAGGAGCGGTGCGCGACGAGGTCCCGGATCGCGGGCAGCGTGGAGGTGCCCACCACGAGCACCTCTCCCCCGTCGTCGGCGCTGCGCACCAGGGAGATCGCGCCGCGCCAGCGGCGCACCGCCTCGACGTCGGCGTCGAAGGCCGCGCGGCCCAGCAGCGCATCGGCATCCAGCAGCAGGCACGCGGCGTACCGTCCGGCCGGGGCGGGCTCCGCGCCCGGGGTCGCGACGATGATCGCGCGGTCCGGGACGGCGTCGTCCTCGAGCGCGCCGTGGGCGCCGCCGGCGACCTTGAGCGCGGTGTCCGGGAAGGCGCGGTGGAGCTCCTCGGCGGTGCGGGTGGAGCCGATCACCATCGCCCGCACCTGGGTGCGATCGCATTCGGGGCAGCGGTAGGCGTCCTCCCGGCGACCGCAGACCCGGCAGTGCAGCGGGCCGTTGCGCCCCGCGAGCGACAGCGGAGCGGCGCAGTGCGGGCACTGGGCGCGGGTGCGGCAGAAGGTGCAGGCGATCGCGGGCACGTACCCGGAGCGGGGCACCTGCACCAGCACCGGTCCCCTCTCGAGGCCGCGGCGGATCACCCGCATCGCCTCCTGCGGGATCCGGGAGCGGCCCGAGGCGCCCTCGCGCTCGCGCAGGTACTCGTCCATCGCGACGATGTGAGGGCGCACTGAGGTCACCGGGGCGGGCACGGGCTCGAGGCGGGCGAGGTAGCCCAGATCCGACAGTGCCCGCAGCGTCACCGAGTCGCTCGCGGAAAGGAACAGCAGCGCGCAGCGCTCCTCGGCGGAGCGGCACTGCAGCACGGTGCGGGTGTGCGGGTAGGGGGCGCGGGGCTCCTCGAGCAGGTCATCCGCCTCGTCCCAGCAGATCGCGAGCGCGAGGTTCCGCACCGGGGCGAAGGCGGCGGAGCGGTTGCCGAGCACCACGCGGGTGGCGCCGCGCAGGATCCGGCGGAAGGTGCGGTACCGCTTCTCGGGCCCTTCGGTGCCGGCGAGGATCTCGTGCGCGATGCCGCGCTCGGTCAGCACCCGGCTGAGCCGGGCGACGTCCCGCTGGTCGGGGGCGATGACGAGGGCGCCCTGCGCGGGCTCGAGGTCGCCGATCGCGTCGGCCGCGACGGTGGTCCAGGTGTCCGCGGCATCGAGGGTGAGGGTCGCGCGGGGCACGGGCCCTTCCGGGCTCCCGGCGCGGGAGAGGAGCGCGGCCAGACCCGGGTAGCGGTCGCCGGGGCGCGGCGTGGGCGCGGCCTCGGCGGGGTCCTGCTCGGTCTCGGACGGCTCGCTCAAGGCGTCCGGCTCGGCTGCGACCCGCTCCGTGGAGTCCTGCTCTGCGGGGCCCTGCTCTGCGGGGCCCTCCGCGAGGCGGGCCTCCTCGCGCTCCTTCTCCTCGGCGGCGCGGTCCGCCTTCTCGGCGCGGGCATGGCGCGGGGGCAGGGCCAGGCGCAGCACGTCGCCGACGGTGCCGGCACAGCGTTCGGCGACCTCCTCGCACACGCGCATCATCGCGGGCGGGACCACCACGTCCTCGGAGACCAGGCGGTGCAGCGGGGCCAGGGCCCGGTCGGTGGTGGGTGCGTCGTGGCGCCCGAGCACGATGCCCTCGGTGTCCTTGCCGGAGAAGCGCACCCGCACCCGCATGCCGGGACCGGCGGCGGCGGTCGCCGGGGTGACCGCGTACTCGAAGGGGCGGTCCAGGTGGGGCAGCACGCCCACCAGGCGCACGCTCGCGACCGGCAGCTCGTCGGCCACCTCGAAGCCCGCGGTGGTGCGCAGGCCTCGCTCCCGGGCCGCGGCGACGTGGTCGACGTGCACTACGTGGGCGTCTCCCACTCCACCGGCGAGCAGTTCGACGCCTCCTGGGACCGCGGCGAGCCGCTGCGCTTCCAGCTCGGCGTGGGCCAGGTCATCTCCGGCTGGGACCAGGGCGTCCAGGGCATGAAGGTGGGCGGCCGGCGCCGCCTCGACATCCCCGCGCACCTGGGCTACGGCGACCACGGCGCCCCGCCCGTCATCGCACCGGGCGAGTCCCTCATCTTCGTCTGCGACTTGGTGGCGGTGCACAAGCGCTGAGCAGCACCGCCGAGGGAGCGGCGGGGGAGCACGCAGGAGGGCAGGAGTCCCTCTTCGCGGCCCCCGCCCCCTCCTGCGTGCTCCCCCGCCGCTCCCTCGGCGGTGCTGCTCAGCGCTTGTGCACCGCCACCAAGTCGCAGACGAAGATGAGGGACTCGCCCGGTGCGATGACGGGCGGGGCGCCGTGGTCGCCGTAGCCCAGGTGCGCGGGGATGTCGAGGCGGCGCCGGCCGCCCACCTTCATGCCCTGGACGCCCTGGTCCCAGCCGGAGATGACCTGGCCCACGCCGAGCTGGAAGCGCAGCGGCTCGCCGCGGTCCCAGGAGGCGTCGAACTGCTCGCCGGTGGAGTGGGAGACGCCCACGTAGTGCACGTCGACCACGTCGCCGCGGCCTGCCTCCTCGCCGTCGCCGACGATCTCGTCGGTGCTGAGCAGCTCGGTGGGCGCAGGGCCCTCGGGGAAGTCGACCTCGGGCTTGGTGCGATCGGTCATGCGGTCCTCCTGTGGTGGTGGGTGGTCAGCGGACGGAGAGGGTCACTCGTGGGTGTGGGCGGCGTCGAGGATGTCGATCACGAAGATCAGGGTCTCCCCGGCGAGCTCGCCCTGGTCACGGTAGGCCTCCTCGGGCGGGATCACCAGCATCACCTGGGAGCCGACGGGGAGGTCCAGCAGGTTCTCGTCCCAGCCCTTGATGACGCCGCCGGAGCCCTGGGTGAAGGAGAAGGGGGCGCCGCGCTCCCAGGAGGAGTCGAACTGCTCGCCGTCGGACCACTTCCAGCCGGTGTAGTGCATCGTGAGGTAGTCGCCGGCGCGGGTGTCGTCGCCGGTGCCCACGATCAGCTCCTCGCGGGTGGTGCTCGTGGGCGGCTCGCCCTCGGGAGCGGCATCGAGCGCGGGCGCGCCGTTCTCGGCGAGGGTCACCGAGGGGAAGGTGCCCGAGGGGTCACCGGGCTCGCCCTCGGCGCGGGTCGCGGTGATCACCCGATCCACATCCGCGACCTGCAGCAACGAGCGGGCCTGGCCGGTGCTGTCCTGCTGCCAGCCGGCCATCACGAAGCGCGAGCCCACCGGTACGGTGGTGAGGAAGGAGAAGGCGACCTCCCCGACGCCCTCGGGCGTGACCTGGACGCCGCTCGCAGGCGCACCCTGCCACCAGGACTGCAGCACCTCGCCGGAGCTGGCGTCGACGTAGAGGCTGCGCCAGATGACGGTGTCGCCCTCGGCGACCAGGTCGCCGTCACCGGGGGTGACGATCTTCGCCTGGGCGGCGGAGATCTCGAGCGGGGCCTCGAACTCGACGGTGGGCTCCTCACCCAGGTCCTCGCTGACGGTGACGCCGGCGAGGACGTCGGCGCCGCTGTCGGACGCGCCGTTCCCCCCGGTCTCGCCGCCGCCGTCGGTGCAGGCGGCGAGGCCGATGGCGGCGGTCGCGGCGAGGGCGGTGGTGAGCATCGTTCGGCGGCGGATCACGTCAGGACCTTTCGGATCGGTGGCCCCGTGAGCCGGGGCAGGCACCAGGGTACGGGCAGAGGGTCGGCAGAAGTCTGAGGGCGGGCGCTCAGGCGAAGGGAGCGGGCTCTGCGCCCGGGCCGGTGCCCTGGGCGCGGATCTGGGAGAGAAGCTCCTCGACCTCGGGCAGCTCGGTGGCGAAGGGGTCCAGCACCTGCACCGGGCGGGAGCCGGGGCGGGTCAGGCGCAGCGTGGTCCAGTCCACGACGTGATCGACCCCATGCTCCTGCGCGGTGATGACCACCTGGCCGCGCAGGTGTGCGCGGGTGGTGCGCGGCGCGGTGGTGCGGGCCCGCTCGATCTGCTCCTCGGGCAGGGTCGCAGGGGCCAGGCCCCGGCGCTGCAGGGCGTAGAACACGCCGTGGTCGGGGTCGATGTCGTGATAGGCGAGGTCCAGGCGCTCGATCGCGGGATCCTCGAGGCCGATCCGTCGGCGCTCGGTGACCTGGGTGAAGAGGCGTTCCTTGATCGCCCAGTCCAGGTGCGTGGCGGCCCAGGAGCGGTCGCCTGTGCGGACCGCGTCGATGCCCTTCTGCCAGGTCTCCAGCACGTCCTGCTCCTCCTCGTCGGCGAGCGGGGTGACGTGGTCCAGCCAGCGCTGCTGCACCTCGAGGGCGGTGGTGGTGCCGCCGTTCGCGGTGGGGATCGGGGCCGCGCCGGTGAGGTCCCGGGCCACGGCGCGGATCGCCGCGATGTCGTCGTGGAGGGTGAGCTCGGGCAGGGCCCGCCCGCCCTCGATCGCGCGCAGCACCAGGTCGGTGGTCGCGAAGCGGAGGTGGGTGGAGACCTCGCTCATGGTGGAGTCGCCCACGATCACGTGCAGGCGGCGATAGCGGCTGGGATCGCCGTGCGGCTCGTCGCGGGTGTTGATGATCGGGCGGGTGCGGGTGGTGGCCGAGGAGAGCGCTTCCCACATGTGGTCGCTGCGGCGGGAGAAGACGAACTGGCCCGGCCCGTCGGCGGCGCCGTCCTCGCCCTGGGGGCGCACCACTCCCCCGGCGCCGGTGATGATCTGGCGGGTGACCAGGAAAGGCAGCAGGTAGCGCGGCAGGCGGGTGAACTCCCCGCGCCGGTCCACCAGGAAGTTCTCATGCGAGCCGAAGGCGTTGCCGGCGGAGTCGACGTTGTTCTTGAGCAGGTGGATGCGGGCGTCCTGCCCGTCCTCGGCCAGGCGCTGGTTCGCCTGGGCGGTGAGATCGGCGAAGATCCGCTCGCCCGCCCTGTCCTGGGCCACCAGCTCCCACCAGTCGTCGCACTCGGCGGTCGCGTACTCGGGGTGGGAGCCGACGTCGAGGTAGAGCCGTGCGGCGTTGCGCAGGAACACGTTCGAGGAGCGTCCCATCGCCACCACCGGGCGGAAAAGCTCCCGCGCGGCGGCCTCGGGCTCGAGCGCGCGCGAGCCGTCGGCCCGCACGCACACCAGGCCGAACTCGGTCTCCAGTCCTCCGACCCGTCGCTTCATCGGGTCACTGGCCGCCCTTCTGCACGAAGGAGCGCACGAAGGTCTCGGCGTTGGACTCGAGCACCGAGTCGATCTCGTCGAGCAGGTCGTCCGCGGCCTGCGCCGAGGCGAAGGTCTGGCCGCCGGTGAGCTGCTCGGCGTCGTCTCGGGACTCGTCGGGGCCGCCGCCGGGGGCGTTCAGGGACTGCTGGGACATGGGTCCTCCTTCTCAGTCGGTGACGGCTCGGCGCAGTGCGTCGAGGATCGTCGTGGGGTCGTCGCTCGGATCGATGCCGTGCAGGGCGCACCAGTCGGCCGAGCCCAGGCGCGGATCCGCCAGGCGCAGGCGATGCCCGCCCGCGGGGCCTGCGAGGGTGATCGCGTCCCATCCGGCGGAGGGCACCAGCTCGCGGTGCGCGGCGATGAGTCCCCCGCGCAGATGGGCGCGGGTGCTGGTGGGGGCGGTGCGCACCGCTGCGTCCACCTCGTCCTGGCCCACCAGGGTGGGGGCCGCCCCGGCGCGGCGCAGCTTCTCGAACAGGCCCCGGCCGGGGCGCAGGTCCGAGTACTGCAGGTCGATCATGTGCATGCGCGGATCGCTCCACTCGAGCTCGTGCCGGGCGCGATAGCGCTCGAGCAGCTGAAGCTTGGCGACCCATTCCACACGGGTCGCGGCGAGCATCGGATCCTGCTCGAGCAGGTCGAGGATCTCTCCCCAGGAGGCGAGCACCTGGGCGGTCTCCTCGTCCGCGCCGTCGGCGACGGCGGCGAGGGCCTCGAGGTGGGCGCGCTGGATCTGCACGGCGGTGAGCTCGCGGCCGTCGGCGAGCGGCACCGTGGTGCGCAGGCTCGGATCGTGGCTGATCGCGCGCACGGCCGCGACCGGATCGGCCAGGCGCAGATCGGGCAGGATCGCGGTGCCCGTACGGTGCTCGGCCTCGAGCGCTGCGAGCACCAGCGAGGTGGTGCCGAGCTTGAGGAAGGTGGACTCCTCGAGCAGGTTCGCGTCCCCGATGATCACGTGCAGGCGCCGGAAGCGGGTGGGATCGGAGTGGGGCTCGTCGCGGGTGTTGACGATGGGCCGGTTCAAGGTGGTCTCGAGCCCCACCTCGGCCTCCATGAAGTCGGCCCGCGAGGAGAGCTGGTAGCCCGGGGCCTCTGCGCGGGTGCCCAGGCCCACGCGGCCGGAGCCCACGAGCACCTGGCGGGTGGCCAGGAAGGGCAGCATCGCGCTCACCACGCGCTCGAAGGGCACGGCCCGGTCCACGAGGTAGTTCTCGTGGGTGCCGTAGGAGGCGCCCTTGCCGTCGGTGTTGTTCTTGTACAGCGCCACCTCGGGGATCCCGTCGGCCGCGGCGAGGATCTCCATCGCGCGGCGGGCGATCTCCTCGCCCGCCCGGTCGACCACCACGGCCTCGCGGGCGCGCAGCACCTCGGGGGCCGAGTACTCGGGGTGGGCGTGATCGACGTACCAGCGGGCGCCGTTGCGCAGCACCGCATTGCCGATCGAGCGCTGGGTGGCCCAGGCGAGGATCTCGGCGTCGTCCCCGTCGGGCGCGACCTCGGGCCCCGCCAGGGGGATGTCCCGTTCGACGCTCGGGACGTGGGCGTCGCGCACCTCATCGGTCAGCTGCGAGGGGTGCGCGGCGGCGCGCTGCAGCTCGAAGCCGCGGGCGTCGCGCAGCGGGGTCTCATCGCCGTAGTCCCAGCGCACCCGCACCCCGCGCTCGCCCTCGTGCGGATCGAGCAGGGCGTACGCCCCGACCACGAGGTGGGAGAGCAGGATCGAGCTGCCGGCACCCGAGCGGGCGCGATCCTCGAGATCGGCGTGCACCACCCCGAACTCGGTCTCGATGCCCATCACCCGCTCGGTGGTCAGCGCGGCCCCGGGATGCTGGGCGGGCGCCTGCTGCGCGGGGGTCTCGCTCATGAGCCGGCCTCCTGCTCCGCGGCCGCGGGAGCCTCGGGGATCTCCGCGCTCTCGGGGCGCTGCACGCGGCCCTGCAGCGGGACCACGGCGTCGACGCGGCGGCGGCCGCTGCCCGGCAGGCCCGAGGTGCGGGCCCAGTCCTCGGGGTGGGAGGCGGAGGGCATGTCCTCGTTCTCGACGAACTCCGCGGTGATCGCATCGCGCAGATGCTGGGAGCCGACGCCGACCACCCCTGTGGCCAGCTGGTCCTTCACGGCGAGCTTCTTGGCGCGGTCCACGATGTTGCGCAGTGTCGCGCCGGAGACGAAGTCGCGGAAGTGGAGGGTGTCGTGGCCTCCATCGGAATACTCCACGCGCACGAAGGCCGAGGCGGGGCTGTCGTCGTAGATCTCGGCGATCGCGAGGTCGAGCAGCTGCTCGCGGTCCTCGCGCACCGGCACCGTCTCGTCGAGGTAGAGCGCGAGGATCTCGCGGCCGGCGCGGGAGTTGGGGCGGCGCACCCGGATCTTCACGTCCAGGCGGCCGGGCCGCAGGATCGCCGGATCGATCATGTCCTCACGGTTGGAGGCGCCGATGACGATCACGTTGTCCAGCCCCTCGACGCCGTCGATCTCGGCCAGCAGCTGCGGCACGATCGTGGTCTCGACGTCGGAGGACAGGCCCGTGCCGCGGGTGCGGAACAGCGCCTCCATCTCGTCGAAGAAGATCACCACCGGGTGATCGGCGGCGGCCTTCTCGCGGGCGCGCTCGAACACCAGACGGATCGAGCGCTCGGTCTCGCCGACGTACTTGTTCAGCAGCTCCGGACCCTTGACGTTGAGGAAGGCGGAGTTCTCGAGCGCCTCGGAGACGCTGACCCCGCGCACCTCGGCGCTGCGCAGCACCAGCTCGTGGGCGACGGCCTTGGCGATCATGGTCTTGCCGCAGCCGGGCGGGCCGTAGAGCAGCACGCCCTGCGGGGGCCGCAGCCCGTAGGTGCGGTAGAGGTCCTGCTGCAGGAACGGCAGCTCGACGGCGTCGCGGATCGCCTCGATCTGCTCGCCCAGTCCGCCGATCTGGTCGAAGGAGACCTCGGGGACCTGCTCGAGCACCAGGTCGGTGATCTCGGCGCGGTCGATGCGCTCGAGCACCAGCTGCGACTTGAGATCGATCAGCACGTGGTCGCCGGGGTGGAGCTGCTCCTCGGTGAGCCGGCCGGCGCGGCGCAGGGCGCGGATGTCATCGGGCGCGACGGCGACCAGCACGCGCGAGTCGGCGAGGTCCTCGACCACGGGGACCACGTTGCCGGCGTCGCTCGGTGCGACCGCCTCGACGGCGGCGAGGGCCTCGTTCAGCCGCAGCTCGGTGCCCGGGCTCAGCGCCTCCAGGTCGAGGCTCGCCGAGGTCGACACGCGCAGGCGGCGGCCGTGGTGGAGCACGTCGATGGTGGTGCCCTCGCAGCGGCGCAGGAAGGTCGCGTACGAGTTCGGCGGATCGCCCACGCGCTCGAGATCGCTCTTGAGCGCGACGATCTGCTCACGTGCGGAGCGGAGCCCGCTGACCAGTCGTTCGTTGTGGGCCGCGAGCTGCTCGAGCTCGGCGGTCATCTCTGCGTATGTCTTCATCGTCGTCACGTCCCCTTCCGGGCTCGTTCAGCGATCCCGGCCCTGCCGGATGTCGCGCAGCGCCCGCTTGAGCTTGCGCGGCGCCACGCCGCGCTCCCCCAGATCCTTCGAGGTCCACTCGCCGTCGGAGCCCCCGAAGCCCTCGTTGTCGGGGTGGTTCAGCTCCTCCTCGTCGCGGGAGCCGGGCGCGGGGCGGGTGACCCGCTTCAGGGCCTCCTGCCCGTGGGCGGTGCGGCGCGCGGTGAGCAGGAAGCCGGTGTGGGCGTTCATGCGGTGCTCGGGGCGGACCGCGAGACCCTCCAGGTGCCAGGGCCGCACGAAGGACTCCCAGGCGTAGGGCTCGGTGAACTCGCCGTGGTCGCGCAGCGCCTCCGCGGTGCGGGAGAGCTGCGTGACGGTGGCGACGTAGGCGAGGAACACGCCGCCGGAGACCAGCACCTCGGCGGCCGCGTCCACGCACTCCCAGGGGGCGAGCATGTCCAGCACCACGCGGTCCACCGCGGGCTCGCCGGGCGAGAGGGTCGGGGCGACCTCCTGGAAGTCGCCGACGGTTAGCTGCCAGGCGGGGTGGGGCTCACCGAAGAAGGTCTCGACGTTCTCGCGGGCGACCTCGGCGAAGTCCTCGCGCCGCTCGATCGAGTGCACCCGTCCCTCGGGGCCGACGGCGCGCAGCAGCGCGGTGGTCAGCCCTCCCGAGCCGACGCCGGCCTCGAGCACGCGCGCACCGGGGAAGATGTCCCCCCACATGAGGATCTGGGCGGAGTCCTTGGGGTAGATGATCGCGGCGCCGCGGGGCATCGAGAGCATGTAGTCGGCATAGAGCGGACGCAGCGCCTGATAGCGGGTGCCGCGGCTGTCCTCGACCACGACGCCGTCCTCGGCGCCGATCAGCTGGTCGTGGCGGAGCACCCCGCGGTGGGTGTGGAACTCGCCGCCGGGCTTCAGGGTGATGGTGTGCAGCCGGTTCTTGGAATCGGCGAGCTGCACTTTGTCCCCGAGGGCGAAGGGGCCGGTGCGGTCCAGACCGCGCTTGGGCGCCCGGGGGGCGGGCTCCTGCGCCCCGGGGTGGGCGGCGGGCTGCGGCTGTTCAGTCATGGGTTCCAGCATATGGCGTGCGGTGGGCGGCGGGCTGCGGCTGTTCAGTCATGGGTTCCAGCATATGGCGTGCGCGCAGGTCCGGACCGTGATGTTCACCGCCGGCGCAGGAGCGCATTGACATCGGCGCTCATGATCACGCCGCGCACGGTGCCGTCCTCCTCGAGCACGAGATAGCCGGGCGCAGGGCTGGTGAGCATCGCCTCGATCAGCGCGTCCCCCTGCAGCGTCACGGGCAGCGCGCCGATCTCCCCCACCAAGCCGGCGACGGCCCGGACGGGGGTCGAGGCGCGGTGCTCGGGCGGGACGGTGCCCGCGGCCGACCGATCGACCCGGTAGCCGCGGCCCGGGCGATGCGGCGCGGAGGGATCGCGCTCGAGGATCAGCACCGTCTCAAGCGCGGCCTCGTCCCCGAGCGCGGACAGCGGTGTCGTGGGCGCGACGAGCCGCATCGGCACCGCGAGCGCGCCCGCGTCCAGGGTGCGGATGCGCTCCTGGAGAGCGGCGCCGCTGAGCGCCTGGGTGGCGCCCTGCCAGAGCATCCCCGCGATCAGCACCGCCCACACCAGGGTCAGCAGCGAGAGGGAGCCCGCGCCGCCGGAGCGCATGATCTGCAGCAGCGGATAGGCCACCACGGCGACGGCGATCGCCCGTCCCGCCCAGGCGGTGATGCGCGTGGCGAGCACGGGCCGGCGCAGCACGGCGGACAGCAGCGACTCGAGCGCCCGGCCGCCGTCCATCGGCAGCCCGGGCAGCATGTTGAACAGCGCCAGGGCCAGGTTCAGCCAGGCGCTGACCGAGCAGAAGACGGCGAGGGACGAGCCGGGCTCGAACAGCGGCTCGGCCGCGGCGGCGAGGGCGGCCAGCGCCGCGTTGGACAGCGGCCCGGACACCGAGACCAGCACCGAGGCGAGCGCGGGCATCTCCCGCGCCCGGTACTGGGTGTGCCCGCCCCACAGGGTCAGGGCGATGTGGTCCACGCGGGCTCCGAAGGCGTGCGCGGTCACCGCGTGCGCGATCTCGTGCACCAGCACCGAGACGATCATGAACACGCCGAGCCCGACGGCCAGAAGCACCACCGTGCCCTGCTCCGCACCGCCGCGGGAGAGCGCGGGATACATCAGCACCGCCAGCAGCAGCACGGTCAGGAGGGTGCCCGGGCTGACGCGGATCGGAGGCAGCGCGCCGAGGCGCAGGGTGGGGCCGCTCATCATCCGTCTCCTCCGTGACCGGGCGAGGGTGCCCAGGACAGGCCGAGGATATCGGCTGCTCCTGCGCACCGGCCGAGCGCCCGTCGGCCCCACGCGACCACGCATGTGCCGGAGTCCTATGATGGAGTGATGAGTCGAATCGCCATCACGGCTTTCAGCGGATGGAACGATGCCGGCGAGGCCGCCACCGGGGTGATCGCGCATCTGCTCGAGGTGTGGCCCTCGCGTCCGGTCGGCGCGGTGGACGCCGAGGAGTTCATCGACTTCCAGGTCAACCGTCCCGAGATCCGCACCGACGAGAGCGGGCAGCGGGTCATCGACTGGCCGGATACGCAGCTGCACCTGATCACCCCGCCCGAGGGCCCGGAGATCGTGGCCGTCATCGGCCCCGAGCCCTCGCTGCACTGGAAGCGCTTCTGCGACGAGGTGCTCGAGCAGCTCCAGCTGCTGGGGGTGACCTCCGTGATCTCTCTCGGGGCGCTGCTGGCGGACTCCCCGCACAGCCGCCCCCTGCCGGTCAGCGCGCAGCGGGAGTCCGTGCCGGTCAAGGAGCCCGGGCAGGAGCAGTACTCCGGCCCGATCGGGGTGCCCACCATCCTCGCGCGCCGCACCGAGAGCGCGGGCCTTCCCACCACGAGCCTCTGGGTGCAGGTGCCGCACTACGTCTCGCAGAACTCCTCCCCCAAGGCCGTGCTCGGCCTGATGCGGGAGGTGCAGGACTCGCTGCGTGCCCCCATCCCCCTCGACGAGCTGATCGAGGATGCGGAGGCGTGGGAGCGAGGTGTGGACGAGCTCGCCCGCACCGACGAGGACGTCGCAGAGTACGTGCGTCGGCTCGAGCAGGCGCAGGACGCGGCAGGGCTTCCCGAGGCCAGCGGCGACGCGATCGCCAAGGAGTTCGAGCAGTTCCTGCGTCGGCGCCGCGAACGGGACTGACCCGGCCCGCCGGGCGCTCAGTGTCCGTGCGCGCTCAGGCGAGCGTGATGCCGAACAGCGCGTCCACCGCCGCCGGCACGTCGCCGGGAGCGTCCTCGGGGGCGTCCTGCGGTGCGGGACGCTGCGCGGCCCAGGCATCGAGGGCCTCGAGCGCGGTGGCGGTGTCGAGGTCGTCGCGCAGCGCGGTGCGCAGAGCGTGAACGGTGCCCGGGTGGTGGCCGCCGCGCTGGGCGGCGCGGCGGTAGCTCTCGAGGCGCTCGAGGGCGAGCTCGAGCTCCTGCGCCGACCACTCCCAGTCCGAGCGGTAATGGTGGGCCATCAGCACCAGGCGGATCGCCATCGGGTCCACGCCGTCGCGCACCAGGCGGTGGACGAACACCAGGTTGCCCAGGGACTTGCTCATCTTCTCGCCCTCATGGGCGACCATGCCGCTGTGGACGTAGCTGGTGGCGAAAGGGCGCCCGAGGGCGACCGAGTGGGCGGCGCTGAGATCGTGGTGCGGGAAGACGAGATCGCTGCCCCCGGCCTGGATGTCGAAGGGCAGGCCGAGCGCGTCCTCGGCGATGCACACGCATTCGACGTGCCAGCCGGGCCGACCGCGGCCCAGCGCGCCGGCCTCCCAGGCGGGCTCCCCTGCGCGCTCGGCGCGCCACAGCAGCGGATCGAAGCGGCCGCGCTTGCCCTCGCGGTCCGGATCGCCTCCGCGCTCGGCGAACACCTCGAGCATCTGCTCCTCGCTCCATCCGGAGACGTCGCCGAGGACGCCGTCGACGGAGAGATCGAGGTACCAGTCCGGTCCCTCGGCATCGGGGGCCTCGACCGGATAGGCGCGGCCGCGCTCATGCAGGGTCTGCACCACCGCGATGATCGAGTCCATCGCCTCGCTCACGGAGCGGTAGGTCTCGGGGGCGAGGATCCGCAGCTGCTCCATGTCCGAGGTGAACAGCTCGACCTGCGAGGCGGCGAGCTCCCGCCAGTCCACGCCGTCCCGGTCGGCGCGCTCGAGCAGCGGGTCGTCCACATCGGTGATGTTCTGCGCCATCTCGACCTCGAGGCCGGTGTCCTGCAGCGCACGGCGCATCAGGTCCGCGGCGTGGTAGGTCGCGGCGTGGCCGAGGTGGGTGGAGTCGTAGGGGGTGATCCCGCAGACGTACAGCCGGGCCGTCCCGGGGGTCAGCGGGATGATCGGCGCGATGCGCCCCGTGCGGGTGTCGTGCAGCCGCAGCGGCACGTCGAGAGCGGGCAGGGGGCGGAGCGCGGGCGAGGTCCAGGAGAGCACCCGACGATCATACGATCCGCAGGCAGGACGCGGGTCAGGCCCCTCCCAGGGGATCGACCACTCCGAAGCCCAGCAGGGCCAGCAGCACCACGCCGGCGACGACCCGGTAGATGACGAACATCATGTACGAGCGGGTCTCGATCACGCGCATGAACCAGACGATCACCGCATAGCCGACCACGAAGGCGACGGCGGTGGCGACCACGATCGCCAGCAGCGAGGGCTCCCCGGCGGCGGCCGCGGCGGCGCGCCCGTCGGCGGTCAGCAGCGCCGGCACCTCCTGGGCCGCCTTGTAGAGGCCGGAGGCGAACACAGCGGGCACCGCGAGCAGGAAGGCGTAGCGGGCGGCGGCCTGGCGGGTGTAGCCCATCAGCAGGCCCGCGGTGATCGTGCCGCCGGAGCGGGAGACGCCCGGGATCAGTGCGAGCGCCTGGGCGAGGCCGAACAGGATGCCATCGCGGACGGTGAGCTCCTTGAGCTCCTTGCGCTGCGGGGCGATGCGATCCGCGACACCCAGGAGCAGGCCGAAGACGATCAGCATGATCGCGGTGATGTAGAGGTTGCGCAGCGTGTGATCGATCTGATCCTCGAACAGCAGGCCCAGCACGCCGATCGGGATCGAACCGATGATCACCAGCCAGCCCATCCGCACGTCCGGGTCGGAGTGCGGGATCTTCCCCGCGAGCGCCTTGAACCACCTGCCGATGATCCGGGTGATGTCCTTCCAGAAGTAGATCAGCACGGCGGCCTCGGTGCCGAGCTGGATGATCGCGGTGAACGCTGCGCCCGGCTCCTGGCCGGGGTTCAGGAGCTCGCCGGCCACGCGCACGTGCGCGCTCGAGGAGATCGGGAGGAACTCGGTGAGGGCCTGGACGAGTCCCAGGATCATCGCCTCGATGAACGACATCTGCACTCCTCAATGGGCTGGGGCGGGGGTGTCCGCGCCGGGCGGGCGGGCCGCGGACCCCGAACAGAGTACGCGGCGCCGGGCACCGGGCCCGGCGCCGCGCGGCGCAGATGTCGTGAAGACGACGTGGATGTTCCGCTGGTGAGCGGGGAAGGGCTCAGCGCTCAGCGCGCGGAGTGCTCCTCGTCGTCGTCATCCTCGTAGTCGTCGTCATCGTCGTCCTCGAAGTCGTCGAGGTCATCGAAGTCATCGAAGTCATCGTCATCGTCGTCATCCTCATCGTCGTCGTCGTCGAAGACGATCAGCGGCGTGGCGACGTCGTAGGCGTCGAAGAGGGCATCGTCGTAGGCATCGAACGCCGAGGCGAGCCGCTCGGTGGCGGACTCCAGGGCGGGATCGTCGTCACCCCGCGAGGCGGCGGCCGCCTCGTAGTGACGTTCGAAGGCGGCGATCAGCGCAGCGAGAGCGGAGCGAGGATCCGTGTTCATGGTTGGACCGTACCCCGTCCGACGGCAGAATGGACAGAGGAATCGTGCCCCTCCAGGTCACGAATCCGCCGCAGTCCCGGCAGCGGCCCGCACCGCCGCCGATGCAGGTCACCGAGCACAGGAGGAAATCCGTTGATCCGACCTCGCACCACCCTCGTCGCCGGGGTCCAGCACGTGAGCGATCCTCGTGGCTGGCAGGACCTTCCCGTCGAGCGGGGACGCCGGGCGGCGGACTACGAGTACCAGATCTTCACGGTGCCGCGCGGCACCTCGATCGGGCAGGTGCGCGCCGAGCTGGCCGAGCAGGCCGAGTACGGCAGGTGGGAGCACGCGCGCACCCGCCTCTACCTCGGCGGCGGGAAGAAGGTGTGGATGCGCCGACGGATCATCCGCGTGGAGTCCACCCTCTGAGCTCGCCCCGCGCCTGGCGGCGCGTGTCCACAATCGACGCCGCGCGGGCGCCCCTCACGCCCGGATCTGGTGCAATGGCCGCATGCCCGAGATCTCTCCGCTCCTGATCGCCGTGCTGCTGGTGGTGTACCTGCCGCCGGCGCTGGTGCTGGCGTGGGTCGACGGCCGCGAGCACCGGCTGCCGAACCGCTGGGTGGCGGCACTCACCGCTGCGGTGGGCGCCTCGCTGCTGCTGTGCGCCCTGCTGGTGCCCGCGCTGCGGGAGGATCTGCGCACGGCCGCGGTGCTGGCCCTGGTGGCGGGCGCCGCGGCGATCCTGGTGAGCCTGCTCGCGCCGCCGCTGCTGGGGATGGGCGATGCGAAGACCCTGCCGGTGGTGGTGCTGATCTCCGCGGCGCTCGGCGGGGAGGTGCTGATCGCCGGTCTGCTGGGCATCGCTCTGGTGGGCGGTGCGGTGGGCACAGCGGTGATCCTGGTGACCCGCCGCGCAGGGGTGCGCTTCGCGCTCGGCCCGGTGCTGCTGGCCTGCCCGTTCCTGGGGCTGCTGGGCGCGCCGGTGGTGAGCTCCGCGCTCGGCGCCGGGTGAGCGCGCGGCGCGGTTCCCTCGCAGCGGCTCAGCCTGAGACCGCTCCGGTGGAGCGCTGACGTCGGGCCTCGTAGAGAGCGATCGATCCGGCGACCGAGGCGTTCAGCGAGGAGGCGCTGCCGCTCATCGGGATCTCCGCGATCACGTCGCAGGCCTCCCGCCAGCCGGCGCTCATCCCGGTCGTCTCGTTCCCCACCACCAGCAGGGTGGGGCCGGTCAGATCGGTGTGGGCGAGCTGATGGCCGCCCGCCTCATCCAGCCCGACCACGGTCCACGGCTCGCCGAGCGCGCGACGCGAGGCGATCCAGTCCATCACCTCGCGGTGCGAGGGCAGGCGCAGCACCGTGGTGGCGAAGAGCGAGCCGGTGCTCGCGCGGATCGCTGCGGGATCCCAGGCATCGGCGGAGCGGCCGGTGATCAGCAGGCCCTCCGCGCCGAGGGCGTCGACCGTGCGGGCGAGGGAACCGATGTTGCCCGGGCCCGAGGGACGGTCGAAGGCGACCAGCACGCTCGAGGCCGACGGACGCAGGCGCGCCATGTCATCGGCGGGCACGGCCGCCAGCGCCAGCAGCTCGGGGGCGCCGTCCTCCCGCTCTCCCAGCTCCGCCATCAGCGCTTCGCTCACCTCGACCACCGGAGCCGGCGGCGCATCAAGCAGGTCCTGCGCCCAGCGGGAGGGCTGGGTCCGGCCGTCCCAGAGCAGCGCGCGGATCTCCACACCGTGGGCGATCGCCTGGGAGATCGGCCGCACCCCCTGGATCAGCATCTCGCCGGTGCGGGTGCGCTTGGTGCGATTGGTCAGCAGCGCCTGCCACTGCTGGAACAGGGCGTTGCGCCGCTCGAGCCGGGCGGGGAGCGCGGAGCCGGCACGGCGGCCGTGCCGCTGCGGAGAGCTCCCGCCGCTCATGCCCCGGCTCCGTCGTAGCCCCGCTGCCGCCAGGCTTCGTACACGGCGATCGAGACCGCGTTGGCGAGGTTCAGAGAGCGCCGCGCGGGCAGCATCGGGATCTTCACCCGTTCGGTGATGCGCGGATGGGCCATGACCTCCTCGGGCAGGCCGGTGGGCTCGGTGCCGAACAGCAGCACGTCCTCACGGTGGTACTCGATGCTCTCGAAGGAGACCTCCGTGTGGGAGGTGAAGGCGAACACGCGCGCCTCAGGCACCGCGGCGAGGGCCTGCTCGATCCCGGGATGGATGCTGACGTCGGCGAGGTCGTGGTAGTCGAGCCCGGCGCGGCGCAGCTTCGCGTCCTCGAGGTCGAAGCCGAGCGGCTCGATCAGGTGCAGGCGTGCGCCGGTGACGGCGGAGAGGCGGATCGCGTTGCCGGTGTTCCCGGCGATCGCGGGCTCGTGGAGGAAGACGTGGACCATGCCGGAGATTCTTCCACGGCGCTGCTCAGGCGGAGATCGCCAGCAGCTCCCCGGTGGCCGATTCCAGCCGGTACGGGCCCTCCCCCATGGCGGGGATCACGACCCGTCGGCCGTGCAGGAGCCGGGCGCGGCCCTCGAGGTCGCGCAGCACCGTGCCGTCGGCCTCGAGCGCTATCAGCTCATCCTCGCGCCGCACCAGCGCCGGTGCGTCCGGGGTGGGCAGGGTGGTCAGGGCGGTGCGACCGGCACGGGCGGCCGCGAGGATCGCCTCGGGGCTGCGATCCTCCGCGGCCACCCAGGTGGTGGGCGTGCCCGGGAGGTAGCCGTGCCGGGGATGGTGGTAGTCGCTGCCGCCCAGCAGCACGGTGCCGCGCGGCCAGCGGGCCAGCAGCGCCCAGGGCGCCGTGGCGGTACGCTCGAGGAACCAGCTCACACGCCACAGCTCGAGGGCGCGCGGCATCACGTCGAGGGGATGCTGCCAGGCGAGGTCCTGTGACAGCGGATGGTTGATGCTCAGCAGTCCGTGCTCGCGCTCGACCTGCTCGTGCCAGGAGTCAGGGCTGTCTCGGAAGTCGATCCAGGGCAGCTCGCCGAGGGCGTTGGCGTGGCCGCGGGCGGTGGTGACCTCCTGTCCTGGCAGCAGCGTGATCCCGTGGCGCGCGCCGACGGGGCGGAGATGGGGCAGATGGGAGACGGTGTTGTGCTCGGTCACGGCGAGGAAGTCCAGGCCGTGGCCGGCGGCGAGGCCCGCGAGCTCATCGAGGGACTGCTCGCCGTCGGAGTGGGTGGAGTGGCTGTGGAAGTCGCCTGCCAGCCAGGTCAGCCCCGGGGCGGCGGGGAGAGACGGCGGGCAGGTGAATCTCGACGCTCACCCCGAAGGGTGCGGCAGGGAGCCGGTGCAGGCCCAGCTGGACGTGCCAGATCCCGGGCTCGAGCTCCCCGGGCAGGTAGCCGGGGGCCGCGGCATCGTGGCGGACCACGAAGCGATCCCGCGCTCCCCCGGACCAGCCGCGCCATCCGGCTGGCCCCTCGAGACCGAGGTCGATGACGGCCGCCTCGCGGTCGTGCCGCAGGCGCACCTCGAGGCTCGGGGCGCCTGGCGGGACCTCCACGGCGACCGGCAGCAGGGGCTGCGCCAGCTGGTCCTCGAGCCCCAGCTCGAACCGGTGCACGATCGGCATCGCGCTCACCACTGCTCCACCAGGTCGAGATCCTCCTCGCGCAGCGCCTGTCGCCACTGCGGATCCTGCAGCAGACGAGCCTCCCAGGTCCTCACCTCGGGGATGCCCGGACCGGGGCCCGACGGGTGCAGGACGAGCTCGCTGGTGCCCTCGGGCAGCTCGCGCAGGCCGGCGATGAGCTCCTCGCGCAGCGCGTCATAGCCGCCGGGGAGAGAGGCTCCGCGCCGATGCGTGAGCACAGCCGCGGGCAGGCGCACCCCGAGCTGGTCGGCGAGCTCGACCGCGGCGCGGTGGCGGGCACGATCCCCCGCCGCGGAGTCGCTCCCCGGGACATCCTGCGACCGACGGGGCAGGCGGAAGGCCAGGCGGTGCTCGGCGCACCAGGCCAGCACCCTCGGCAGCAGCGCCTCGCCGCCGCGCAGCCCGTACAGCACCCCCGAATGGGAGTCCGCCGAGACGGGGCGCAGTCCGGCCTCGTGCATCCAGTGCAGCTGGGCGTCCATCTCCTCCCGGACCTCGTGGACCGCCGCGCGGGACTCGACGAGTGCGGGATCGGCCGGGAGGTGGCCTGCGGCGTCGCGCAGGGTGCTCCCGGTGCTGAGCGGCCGCCAGGGACCGGGGCCCGTATCGCTGCTGAGGGTGAGGTGGAGCTGTGGGGGCAGGCCGCCGCGCCGCAGCGTCTCGGCGGCGTCGCGGGAATGGGGCGTCACAGGGATCAGCGTGGTGCGGGTGATCGCCCCTGCGGCATGCAGCGAGAGGATCGTCGCGGTGCCGGCCGAGTCGCGTCCCAGGTCGTCGGCCGTGATCACCAGTGAGCGGCTCATGTGCGCTCCTGGGCGGTCACGGTCGTGCTCGGCTCCGCTGCCGGTGGGGGCACGCGGATGAACCGGGAGGCGATGGCTCCGATCGCGCACAGGGCCAGCGGGTACAGGCACAGGTAGACGCGGAAGGCCTCCCCCGGCGCCGAGCCGGGGTCATCGCCCGAGTTGTAGCCGAAGAAGATCCCGAGGGAGGCGAGCGCGATGCCGGTGACCGCGCCGTTGAGGCGGCCGAACACCCCGAAGGCGGAGAGGAACAGACCCTCGCGGTGGGCTCCGGTGCGGGCCGCGTCGAGGTCCAGCACCCGCGCGACGACGAGATCATTGCTGGCCATCATCCCGGCCCAGCCCAGCCCCAGGACCACCCCGGCGCCCAGGGCGGCGGGCAGGCACGTGGCGAAGTACAGCAGCGCGAAGGCCCCGCCGAGCACCAGGAAGCCGATCCGCCAGGTGCGCAGCGCACCGATCCTCGAGATCAGGCGCAGCCAGCCGAACAGTCCTGCGGCCGCGACCAGGATGACCACACCCTGCAGGGCGAAGGCGTACGCGACGGGCAGCTCGAGGGTGTAGCGGACGTACAGCTGCACCCCGGAGAGCACGATCGCCAGAGCGATGCCGTAGCAGGCGCTGGTCAGCCCCACCGCCCAGAACAGGGGGCTGCGCAGGATGTGCAGCACCTCGGGCAGCAGGCGGGAGCGGCGCGGCCGGGAGTGCTCGGGGTTCTCCCGCACCCCGAGCACCATCACGGTGATCACGGCGACCGCGAGCACCGCGTAGAGGATCGCGGTGAGGGTGAACCCCTCGGTGGTCTCCTCGGTGCCCAGCAGCGAGGTGGTCAGCACCGGGGTGAGGGCGAGGGAGATGATCATCGCGACCAGCTGGAACGCCTGCCGCAGCACGTTGGCCAGGCCGCGACGGCGCTCGGAGGGGAACAGCTCCGGCAGCAGGGCGCCGTAGTTCGCGTTCAGCATCGAGTCGAACAGCTCGGAGAGGATCGCGAAGAGCGCGAACCAGAGCACGAGGGACATCCCCTCGAGCCCGGAGGGCGGGCTGAACAGCGCGATCATCGACGCGGCGAGCAGCGGGGCGCCCAGCAGCAGCCAGGGGCGCCGACGCCCGAAGCGGGTGCGGGTGCGATCCGAGAGATAGCCCAGCAAAGGATTGTCGATCGCATCGATGACCGCGTAGACCACCATCACCACGGCATAGGCACGCACGTCCATCCCCAGGATGTCCACGTAGAAGAGCACGATCGAGCTCTTGATGAGGTTGATCGGGATGGAAGTGCCGAACATGCCCAGCGCGTACCGCAACGGCGGGGTGCGCTCGAGCGGGGCGGTGGCGGGTGGGGACGGTGCGTCCGGCGTTGCTGCCACGGCGGTTCCTTGCCTCGGAGGTCTCGCTGGCATCGTAGCTGCGCGAACGGCGGCGAGCAGGCCGGATCCAGAATGCGAAGAACCCCGATCCGCTCAGTGGATCGGGGTTCTCATCGCGTGTCCGAGGGGGGACTTGAACCCCCACGCCCTAAAGCGGGCACTAGCACCTCAAGCTAGCGCGTCTACCAATTCCGCCACCCGGACAGGTGATCGCTTGTAGCGACTCGAGAAGAGTAGCACGATGCGGGCGGCACTCTGCACCGGAAACCGGCCCTGCCAGCAGGAACGTGAACACAATCACGCGGGTGCGCCGATCCTGCCCTTTCCCATGACGGCGTGCAGCAGCTCCAGCGCGGTCTCCACTCGCGCGCCCAGCTCGCCGGCGGAGGGTCCCAGCCGTTCGGCCAGATCCTGGAGCGCCGCGGCGCACAGCACGGTCATCGTGGGATCGGGGCTCTCGAGCATGTCCGCGTCCCAGCGGCCCATGGCGGCCAGCAGCTGGGAGAGCTCCTCCGCCGCGGCGTGGCTGTGCACCGAGAGCAGCTCGACGCGGGCGCGGGCGGCGAGGGCGGTGCACTGGCGCAGCACCGGGGTCGAGTCCGCGGCGGGGATCCGCGGGAAGGGCGGTGCTTCCAGGTCGGGGCGGCCGATCAGGGACGGGGCGTCGCCGGCAGTCGTGGTCACCGCGCCGATCTGCTCGTCCATTGCCCGCTCCAGCTCCATGTGCCACGTCCTTGCGCTCGATCCCCGGCCACGGAAAGCCGTGCGACGTGGATCACTTTACCCATGCTTTACCGAAGGGGACAAGGCGTGGCGCGCTTCGGGGTCACATGGGCGGGCGGCGACGCTCGAGCTCCGCGCGTGCCGCGGCGAGCATCTGCGGCACCGGCGCGGCAGGGATGCCGAGCATGGAGCGCAGCTGCATGTCCGCCTGATGCGCGAGCATCTCGAGCCCGTCGGCGACCTCTCCCCCGGCCTGCTGGACCACGGCGGCGATCGGAGCGGGCCACGGATCGTAGAGCACGTCCAGCAGCACCTCGGGCAGAGCGAGCCGGCCCTGCTGCCGCCACTGCGCGGCCACAGCTCGGGCGCCGTCGATCGCGAGGGCGCTGATCACGGCCTCCGCTGCGAGCACCTCATGATGACGCTCCCACGGCACGTACTCGACGGCGGCGTGGTGGTCGCGGGCGAGCTGCTCGAGCGGGAGGAGCTTGTGGGGGCTGCGTGCCGAGAGCAGCAGCGTGCGCGCGCCGAGATGGAGCAGTGCGGCGGCGGCGCTGAGGGCGGTGGCCCCGGAGCCGAGCACTCCGCCGGAGCGGATCTCGGTGACGCGGTGGTCCTGCAGCGCGGCGACGATCCCGTGGACGTCGTGGTTCTCGGCGCGCCACCCGCTCCCGGTGCGCAGCAGCGTGTTGGAGATGCCCAGCCGCAGCGAGGTCTCGTCATGCTCCGTCGCGAGCGCGAACGCCTCCGGCTTGCCGGGCATGGTCACGCTCAGGCCCCGGAGCTCGCGCCCCTGGCCCGTCTCGAGGAAGTCGACGAGGCTCCCTGCGGGCACGTCATGGCGCTCGTAGACGGCGTCCTGGATGCCGAGATGCTCGTAGGCGGCGGTGTGCAGCACCGGGGAGAGCGAATGCTCCACCGGTGAGCCGACCACGGCGAAACGGCGTGCGCTCATCCCTTCGAGTTCGCCCATTCCTGCCACTCCGCGACGTTCTGCTCGTGCTCCGCCCAGGTCTCGGCGAACTTGGTCTCGCCGGTGTCCGTGTTGACGCTGACGAAGTACAGCCAGTCTCCCTCGGGCGGATCGGCCACCGCATCGAGCGCGTTCGCGCCGGGTGCGGCGATCGGCCCCGGCGGCAGGCCTGTGTAGAGGTAGGTGTTGTAGGGGCTGTCCGTGGCCCGCTCCTTGTCCGAGGTGCCCACGCTGGTGGACTTGCCCGTCACGTAGTGGACGGTGGAGTCGAACTGGAGCTTCATCGGGGAGCCGTCGGCCTCGCCGGCCCCCTCGAGGCGGTTGTGGATGGTGCGCACGACCATGCCGTAGTCCTCGGGGTTGCGCACCTCCATCTCGGCGAGGGAGGCGATGGTGAGCGCCTCGTGCCACTCCTCCTCGGGGATCTCGCGCGCGGTGAGGTCCTTCTCCGTGCGCTCCCACATCATCGCGATGACGTCCTCGGCGGTCGCGTCCTCGTAGATGTCGTAGCGTCCCGGCGCCAGATAGCCCTCGAGCGACTCGGCGGAGTTCTCGGGGATGCCGAAGCTGGTGTAGTCCTCGGCGGCGGCCTCGAAGTCCTCGGCGGGGATCTCTGTCTCCTCCTCGAGCTGCGCCCAGATCTGCGTCAGGCGCCTGCCCTCGGGGATGATCACCCGGTGGCCCGCGAGGTTCGCCGGGTCCATCAGCCCCTCGAGAGCATCGGCGGAGGTCATCTCGAGCTTCAGCTGGTAGATGCCGGGCTCGATGCGCGAGGCCTCCGGGGTGTTGGAGAAGATGTTCACGAAGGGTCCGGAGGACTTGATCACGCCCTGCTCGACGAGCGTGGCGGCGATATCCGTGCCCGTGTCCCCCTCGGCGACCTCGACCAGGGCCTCACCGCTGCCAGGGCCGGGATAGTCCGTCGCCTCGCTCTCGACGTTGATGTTGTCGGTGATCCAGCGATAGCCCTGGACCCCTCCGACCGCGACGCCGCCGAGCACCAGCACCACCAGCAGCAGCGGCAGCGCACGGCTCACGAAGCCGCCGCGCCTGCGCCCGCGGCGCCGGCCCCGCTTGGAGGACCTCACCCGGTGCGCGGTGCCCTGCTCCTGCGACTCGGCGAGCTCGTCGAACGAGAGGTCCTCGTCGTGCATCAGGTGTCCTCCTGAGTCGTGTCCGGGACAGCGGGCGCCTGGACCCTCTCTCCGCTGCGCGCCCCGGTGGATCGCTCCGTGTCCAGCGCCTGCTGGAGGATCATCACCGCGGCGACCTGATCGACGACCTGGCGATGCTTGCGTCCCTTGCGGCCGGAGCTGTGCAGCGCCTTGTGCGCGGACACCGTCGTCAGCCGTTCGTCGATCAGTCTGACCTCGATTTCCGGCTCCTGGCCGGACAGCAGGGTCACGAGTTCCGCGGCGAAGGCCCGCGCCTTCTGTGCCGCGGCGCCCTCGGCGCCGTTCAGCGACCGCGGGAGCCCCACCATGATGACATGGGCATCGAGCTCACGCGCCTCCTCGGCGACACGCCGCACCGACGTGTCCCGCTCGAGCGTCTCGACGGGGGTGGCGATCATCCCGTCGAGGTCGCTGCGGGCGAGCCCGACCCGGACATCGCCCACGTCGACGCCGAGCCGGACCCCTCGCGGAAGGCCTTCGGACAGGTTCTGCTCGTGACCTGCGGGCATCATGCGCTGCGCGCCGCCTCGATCGACGCGCGCACCGAGGCCAGCGCCGCGGGCACCTGCGACGGCTCGCCGCCGCCGCCCTGCGCCATGTCCGGCTTGCCGCCGCCCCGGCCGCCCATCGCCTCCGCAGCCGAGCGCAGCAGCGCACCGGCGGCGAGGCCGAGCTCGCGAGCGGCGGCGTTGGTGGCGATCACCAGCGCCGCACGGCCGTTCTCATGCCCGGCGACCGCGACCGTGACCGGCGCGTCCTCGCCGAGGCGGCTGCGCAGATCCAGCGCGAGCGTGCGCAGGTCACCGGCGGCGACGCCCTCGCCCGCGTCGTGGGCGAGCAGGCGCACCCCGGCGACATCGCTCGCCGACTCCACGAGCTTGCCTGCCTCGGCCTGCAGCTGCTGGCCCCGCAGGGCCGCGAGCTGCTTCTCCATGTCCTTCATCCGCTGGGTCAGCGAACGGACCCGCTCGGGCAGCTCCTCGGCCGCGCCCACCTTGAGCATCTCGGAGAGCTGGGAGACCAGGGCGTGCTCCTTGGCCTGGTGGCGGTAGGCGGAGAGGCCCACGAGCGCGTCGACCCGGCGCACTCCGCTGCCGATGGACGCCTCGCCCATCAGCTGGACAGTGCCGATCGCGCCGGTGCTGGCCACGTGGGTGCCGCCGCACAGCTCGCGCGACCAGTCCCCGCCGATCGAGACCACGCGCACCACGTCGCCGTACTTCTCGCCGAACAGCGCCTGCGCACCGAGCGCCTTCGCCTCGTCGAGGGACATCTGCTGATCGGTGACCGTCAGCTCGTCCTGGAGCAGCGTGTTCACGCGCCCCTCGATCTGCTCGAGCACCGACTTCGGCACCGCCTGCCCGTAGCGGAAGTCGAAGCGCATCCGGCCCGGGGAGTTCTCGGAGCCGGCCTGGGTGGCGCTGTCCCCGAGCTCCTCGCGCAGGGACTCGTGGACCATGTGGGTCGCGGTGTGGGCGCGGGCGATCGCTCCGCGGCGCTCGAGGTCGATCGTGGCGATCGCGGAGGCGCCCTGCTCGAGGGTGCCCTCGACCAGACGGCCCCGATGCACGATCAGGCCGCGCACGGGCTTCTGCACGTCATCGACCTCGATCAGTCCGCCGCCGGTCAGGGCGATGCGTCCCTGGTCCGCGAGCTGGCCGCCGGCCTCCGCGTAGAACGGGGTGGTGCCGAGCACCACCTCGACCTTGGCGGGCGCCTCGACGGAGTCGACCAGGCTCCCGTCCACCAGCACCGACTCGACGGTGGTGGCGACGGTGTCCTCGGTGTAGCCGACGAAGGGGACCTCGCCGCCGCGCTGGGTGAGCAGGCGGTTGTAGAGGGCGGTGTCGGTGTGTCCGGCCTTCTTCGAGGCGGCGTCGGCGCGGGCGCGCTCGCGCTGCTCCTGCATGGCGCCGCGGAACGCGTCGGCGTCGACCTGCAGGCCCACCTCCTGCGCCATCTCCATGGTGAGATCGATCGGGAAGCCGTAGGTGTCGTGCAGGCGGAAGGCGTCCTCGCCCGCGAGGATCCTGCCGCCGTCCTGCTTCACCGCGCCGGCGAGCTGGTCGAAGATCGAGGTGCCGGTCTCCAGGGTGCGGCGGAAGGCCTCCTCCTCGGCGTAGACGATCTCGCCGATGCGGGGGAAGTCCACCTCGAGCTCCGGGTAGGACTCGACCATGAGGGACTTCGACAGCGGCAGCAGCGCGGGCATGGACGGCTCCGAGTAGCCCAGCAGGCGCATCGAGCGCACTGCGCGGCGGATCAGGCGGCGCAGCACGTAGCCGCGGCCCTCGTTGCCGGGGCGCACGCCGTCGGCGACCAGCATCAGGGCGCTGCGCACGTGGTCGCCGATGATCCGCAGGTGGACGTCGTCCTCCTCGTCCGCCCCGTAGGTGCGGCCGGAGAGCTCCTGCGCCTTCTCGATGACCGGGAAGATCTGGTCGATCTCGTACATGTTCTGCTTGCCCTGGAGCAGGTAGGCCACGCGCTCGACGCCCAGGCCGGTGTCGATCGACTTCTGGTCGAGCTCGCCGAGCAGGGGGTAGTCCTTGCCCTTGCCCTCGCCGCGCAGGAACTGGTCGAAGACCAGGTTCCAGATCTCGATGTAGCGGTCCTCGCCCTTCTCGTCACCGGGCCATTCGGGGACGGTGCCGGTGACGGCGTCGGGCCCGTACTCGGGGCCGCGGTCGTAGTGCCATTCGCCGCACGGGCCGGCCGGGCCGGGCTGGCCGGTGTCCCAGAAGATCTCCTCGCGCGGCAGGCGCACCACACGCTGCGGGTCCAGGCCGATCACCTCGGTGACGTGCCGGTAGGACTCCTCGTCCTCCTCCCAGACGGTGAACCAGAGGCGCTCGGGGTCGAAGCCGAGGCCGCCGTCCTCCTGGGAGGTCGTCAGGAACTCCCACGAGTAGTCGATCGCGCCCTGCTTGAAGTAGTCGCCGAAGGAGAAGTTCCCGGCCATCTGGAAGAAGGTGCCGTGGCGCGTGGTGCGGCCGACGTTCTCGATGTCATTGGTGCGGATGCACTTCTGGACGCTCGCCGCGCGCGGGTAGGGCGCCTTCTCCGTGCCGATGATGTACGGGATGAAGGGCACCATCCCGGCGATCGTGAACAGGATCGACGGATCGGCGGACACCAGCGAGGTGCTCGGCACGATCTCATGATCCTTCTTGGCGAAGAAGTCGAGCCAGCGGCGATGGATCTCGGAGGTGCGCATGGTCGAGAGGTGTCCTTCCTGGAACAGCCGGGGTGGGCCCGCGGCGCGGGCGGCGGGCATCTGCAGACACGAAGGCCCCGGTCAGGGTACCGGAGTACACCCGCCGGGGCCTGTCGCGCCGCGGTGAGAAGAGGTCAGCGCGCGTAGTACTCGACGACCATCTGGACGTCGCAGGTCACGGGGACCTCGGCGCGCTTGGGGCGCGAGACGAGCTGGGCCTTCAGCTCGGGCAGCTCGACCGAGAGGTACGAGGGGGTCGCGGCGAGGACGTCGGAGTTGCCGCCCTCGGCTGCGATCTGGAACGGCTCCATGGCCTGCGACTTGGGCTTGACCTGGATGGTCTGGCCCGGGGAGACGCGGTAGGAGGGGCGGTCCACGAGCTTGCCGTCGACCAGGATGTGGCGGTGCACGACGGCCTGGCGGGCCTGCAGGGTGGTGCGGGCGAAGCCGGCGCGCAGCACGAGGGCGTCCAGACGCATCTCGAGCAGCTCGACCATGCTCTCACCGGTCAGGCCCGGCTCCTTCTTGGCATCCAGGTACGCCTGGTGCATCTGCTTCTCACGGATGCCGTACTGGGCGCGGAGACGCTGCTTCTCCTTGAGTCGCACGGCGTAGTCCGACTCGGTGCGGCGACGGGCGCGGCCGTGCTCGCCCGGGGGGTACGGACGCTTCTCGAAGTACTTGACGGACTTCGGGGTCAGCGGGAGCCCGAGGGCTCGGGAGAGGCGCGCCTGCCGGCGCGCACGGGTGACGTTGGTCACGAGGTCTACCTCTTGTTCGCGTGTGGTGAATCCAGTCTTGCAGCCGCGGATTCAGCGACCCACATTACAGCAGCGATGGCCGCGGGTCCACGGCCGACGGGCCTGGTCACACGTCAACTGATGTGGAGTGGCTCACGTGCGCCGCGAGCGGAGGATGCGGCGCAGCGCCTCGAGGCGTCGGCCGGTGCGCTCCTCGTTGCCGTGCCCGGTGGGGTGGTAGTAGTCCACGCCCACCAGGTCATCCGGTGCGTACTGCTGGGCGACCACTCCGTGCGGCGCGTCATGCGCGTAGAGGTACTCGACCCCGTGGCCGATCTTCTTCGCCCCCGAGTAGTGCGCATCGCGCAGGTGCGCGGGCACACCCTGGCCCTTCCCGGCGCGCACGTCCGCGATCGCGGCGTCGAGCGCCTTGTAGGAGGCGTTGGATTTCGGGGCGGTGGCGATGTGGACCACGGCCTGGGCCAGGGGGATCCTGCCCTCGGGCATGCCGAGCAGCTGCACCGCCTGCATCGCGGAGACCGCGACCTGGAGGGCGGTGGGATCGGCCATCCCCACCTCCTCGCCCGCGGCGATCACCACGCGCCGGGCGATGAAGCGGGGGTCCTCCCCCGCCTCGATCATCCGGGCGAGGTAGTGCAGGGAGGCATCGACATCGCTGCCGCGCATGGACTTGATGAACGCGCTGGTGACGTCGTAGTGCTGGTCTCCGGCGCGGTCGTAGCGCACCGATGCCCGGTTGACGGCCTGGGCGAGGGTCGCCGCGTCGATCTCCTTCGACTCCTTCATCAGCGCCGCGGCGGCCGCCGCCTCGAGGGAGGTGAGGATCTTGCGGGCGTCGCCCCCGCCCAGGCGCAGCAGAGCCTCGCGGGCGTCCTCGGTGAGGGTCACGGCGCCGTCCAGGCCCCGCTCGTCCTCGAGGGCGCGGTCCACGAGCGCGTCGAGGTCCTCTCGCGCCAGGGAGTCCAGGGTGAGCACGATCGAGCGCGACAGCAGCGGGGAGATCACCGAGAAGTAGGGGTTCTCGGTGGTCGCCGCGACCAGCGTGACCCAGCGGTTCTCGACGCTCGGCAGCAGGGCGTCCTGCTGGGATTTCGAGAAGCGGTGCACCTCGTCGACGAACAGGACGGTCTCCCGGCCGACGGTCCGCAGCCGCGAGCGGGCCTGATCGACCACCTCGCGGATGTCCTTGACCCCGGCGAGCACGGCGGAGATCTCCACGAACTCCCGGTCCCCGGACTGCGCGACCACGTAGGCGAGGGTGGTCTTGCCGGTGCCCGGAGGGCCCCACAGGATCACCGAGCTGGGGGCGGTGCGGGAGTCGTCGGCGCCGACCAGGCGGCGCAGCGGGCTGCCGGGCTCGAGCGCGGAATGCTGCCCGACCACCTCGTCGAGCGTGCGCGGGCGCATCCGCACCGCGAGCGGGGCGCGATGGTCCCGGTTGCGGTCGGACAGCGTGCGGGGCGCGGGGGCGTCGCCGGCCAGCGAGAAGAGATCCTCGTCCATCCCACCAGCCTAGGACGGCGGGGCGACGACGGAGCACGATGGCTCAGCCGAGAGGACCGACCTCACGCGCCAGGCGGCCCGGCCAGGCCGGGCCCTCGTAGATCATCGCGGTGTAGCCCTGGACGAGATCCGCGCCCGCCGCGAGCCGGTCGCGGACGTCCTGCGCGGTGGCCACTCCCCCGCAGCTGATGATGACGGCGTCGGCCGGGAGCGTGGCGCGCAGCAGGTGCAGCACCTGCAGCGAGCGCTCGGCGAGCATCGGCCCGGACAGGCCGCCCGCTCCGATCCGTGCGATCGTCTCGGGCCGGGTGCGCAGCGAGGAGGGACGCGCGATGGTGGTGTTGGCCGCGATCACGCCGGCCAGCCCCACCTCGACCGCGAGCTCGGCGACGGCGCGGACATCCTCGTCATGGAGGTCAGGGGCGATCTTGACCAGCACGGGCACCTCGCGGCGCAGGCGCACGCGCGCATCCTGCGCCTCCTCGACGACGGCCTCGAGGACGGGGCGGAGCATCTCGACGCTCTGCAGGTCCCGCAGGCCCGGCGTATTGGGGCTGGAGACGTTGATCGCCAGGTAGCTTGCGTAGGGCGCGAGCAGGCGAGCCGAGAAGCGGTAGTCCTCGGCGGCGTCCTCGAGGGCGGTGATCTTGGACTTGCCGATGTTCACGCCGATGGTGGCGCGCTGGCCGCGCTCGGTGCGACGGGCCTTCGCGAGGCGGCGGGCGAGGGCCTGCGCGCCGTGGTTGTTGAAGCCCATGCGGTTGATCAGGGCCCGATCCTCGACCAGTCGGAAAGAGCGCGGCCGGGGATTGCCGGGCTGGGCCTTCGCGGTCACGGTGCCCACCTCGACGTGGCCGAATCCGAGATCGAGCAGCGCGAGTGGGGCCTCGCCGTCCTTGTCGAAGCCGGCCGCGAGGCCGAGCGGGCTGCGGTGCTCCGTGCCGAGGATCCGACGGGACGGGCGGGCGTCCCGCATCGGGTCGGGGGTGCCGAAGAGGGTGCGCAGCAGGTGCGGCCCGCCGGGCAGCCCGTGAGCCCCGGCCAGGGCACGCATGGTCAGGCGGTGGGCCTGCTCCGGCTCGAGCCTGCTCAGGACGTGGCGGAACAGCGCGGCGTACGGCCCGGTGCGGGCGGTGTCGTCGGAGGTCACGAGGAATACGGTACGCGCTCGCGGGGCGGGATCATCAGTCCTGAGGTCCCTTGCTCGTGGTGCGCGAGAGGTAGAGCAGGGCGATCAGGGGCAGCAGCAGCGGCACCAGGCCGTAATCCAGCCCGTACGCGCCCCACACGGTCCCGTCCGGGAACAGCTCCGGCCTCACGAGGGACAGGGTGCCGACGATCACCACGCCGGCCAGCTCCAGGAGGCACAGCAGGCGCGTGAGGGAGGCGCGCCGGCCCCGTCCCACCAGCGAGATGGTCACGGCGATGTAGGTCGCCGCGGCCAGCAGCGAGAGGCTGTAGGCCACCGGGGCGAAGTCGAAGTCGCGCATCACCTGCACCAGGCTGCGGGCGGTCGCGGAGAGGGCGAAGATCCCGTAGACGGCGATCAGCACCGTCTCGAAGCCGCGCCCGGTGCGGCGACCGGCATCAGTGGTGGGTGCGGGCGCGCTCATGCGAAACCTCCTGGCCAGATCTGATGGGTCCTCATCAGCAGCACCGCCGAGACGACGGCGCACACGGTGATCACCAGGCTCCCCCAGCGGCTGCGCTCGAAGATCCCGACCCATCCGCCGCCCACCGCCATCAGCAGCGCGGTCAGCAGGTAGCCGTACAGCGTGACCCGTTCGGGAGCGGGATGCCCGCCGCCGAGGTCCCGCAGCCCCAGGGCGATGCCGAGCACCAGCCAGACCAGGGCCAGCAGCGCCGTCGCGCCGAGCAGCACCAGGTCCGCGCTCAGGTCGCGCACGGTGTAGTAGAGGCCGAGCAGTGCGACCAGTGCGCACACCGCCGCGACCACGATGCCCAGCACCGTCATGAGTCCTCCGCCCTTCGCCCGGGTCTGCGACACCGTGTCCGACCCGCCCCTACGATAGAGCCATGCCCACCATCACCATCACTGATACATCCCTGCGCGATGTCGCTGCCGACGTCCTCGTCCTCCCGCTGCTCCCCGGAGCAGAAGGAGCCCCCTCCGCCGTTCCCGGCGCACCGGAGATCACCGAGGCCATCGCCGGTCTCGACGCCTCCACCGGCCGGGGCGATCTGCACCGGATCCCCTCCTACGGGCTCGCCTCCGCGGGCTCGCTCCTGCTGGTCGGTCTCGGTGAGGAAGATCTCGCGGCGGTCAGCGACGAGGACCTCCGCCTGGCCTTCGGCGCCGCCACCCGCTCCCTGACGGGCGTCGGCACCGCCGCGATCGCCCTGCCGACCGCCTCCGCGACGCAGCGCGCCGCCGCCCTCGAGGGCGCCGCGCTCGGCGCCTACACCTTCACCGCCCACAAGACCGGCAGCGGCTCCGCCGCGCCCAAGGGCGCCCTCGGCACGATCACGCTCGTCGCCGACGGCGAGGGCGAGGGCGAGGCGGCAGCGTCCGCCGTCGAGCGCTCCGGCGTGCTGGCAGACGTGCTGACCATCGTGCGCGATCTGGTCAACACTCCCCCGAACCTGCTCTACCCGGCCGAGTTCGCCCGGCGCGCGGAGGAGCTCGTGGGCGATCTGCCGATCTCCGTGACGGTCCTGGACGAGAAGCAGCTCGCCGAGGGCGGCTACGGCGGGATCGTGGGCGTGGGGCAGGGCTCGACCCGTCCCCCGCGACTGGTGCGCCTCGAGTACGCGCCCGCAGCCGCGACGAGCTCCGTCGCTCTCGTCGGCAAGGGCATCACCTTCGACACCGGCGGCATCTCGCTCAAGCCTGCCGCCGGGATGGACGACATGACCTCCGACATGACCGGCGCGGCCACGGTGCTGGCAGCCACGGTCGGCGCGGCCCGTCTCGGCCTCGACGTCAAGGTCACCACCTACCTCGCTCTGGCCGAGAACATGCCCGGCGGCGGCGCTCAGCGTCCCGGCGACGTGGTCACGATGCGCAACGGCAGGACCGTCGAGGTGCTCAACACCGACGCCGAGGGGCGGATGGTGATGGCCGACGCCCTGGTCGACGCCGTCGCCGACGAGCCCGACCTGGTGGTCGACGTCGCCACGCTGACCGGTGCGGCCGTGGTCGCCCTCGGCAAGCGCACGGCGGGCGTGATGGGCACCCAGGAGGGGCGCGACCTGGTCATGGCCGCGTCCGAGACCACCGGCGAGCCGTTCTGGCCGTTGCCCTTCCCCAGCGAGCTGCGCGCCGATCTCACCGGCCGTGTCGCCGATCTGCGCAACATCGGCGACCGACCGGGTGGTGCGCTCTCGGCCGGCATCTTCCTGGCCGAGTTCGTGGGCGACGCCCAGTGGGCCCACCTCGACATCGCGGGCCCCGGCTACGCCTCCTCGCCGCTGGGCTACATGGGCAAGGGCGCCACCGGCATGAGCACCCGCACCGTCCTGCAACTGCTCGAGGACGTCGCCTCCCGCGCCGGAGCGTGATGCTCACCGCAGCCGAGCGCTGAAGGATCGCGCGAAGCGGTCGGCCCGGCGCCGCCTGGTGCCCTAGCATGGGACACGCAGGCGGCGCCGTCGGCCATCCAGGTCCGAACGGGTCGCGGAGTTCACGTACACACCGAGGAGCACACAGGTGGCTGAGACACCCACTGACCAGTTCGACGTCGTGATCCTGGGAGGTGGCAGCGGCGGCTATGCGGCCGCGCTGCGCGGCGCCCAGCTCGGCCAGAAGATCGCCCTCGTGGAGAAGGATCAGCTCGGTGGCACCTGCCTGCACCGCGGCTGCGTCCCGACCAAGGCGATGCTTCACGTCGCGGAGCTCGCCGACGCCCCCTCCCACGCCGCCGCGGCGGGCATCGACCTCACCCTCAACAGCATCGACGCCGAGAAGGTGCTCGGTTTCAAGGACAAGATCATCGGCCGCCTCCACAAGGGCCTGCAGGGCCTGGTGAAGTCGCGCAAGGTCGAGTACGTCGAGGGCTTCGGCAAGCTCACCGGCAAGAACACCATCACCGTGGAGACCGGGTCCGGCACCCGCACCCTCACCGGCAAGAACATCATCCTCGCCTCCGGCTCCTACTCGAAGACCCTTCCGGGCATCGATCTCGGCGGCCGGTTCCTGGACTCCGAGGCCGCGCTGCAGCTGCCCGAGATCCCCAAGAACCCGATCATCCTGGGCGGCGGCGTCATCGGCGTAGAGTTCGCCTCGGTGTGGAAGTCGCTGGGCGCCGAGTCCGTGACCATCGTGGAGGGCCTGCCCCACCTGGTCGCCAACGAGGACGAGGCCCTGTCCAAGGCCCTCGAGCGCGCGTACAAGAAGCGCGGCATCACCTTCTCGCTCGGAGTCTTCACCGAGAAGGCCGAGCAGACCGAGAACGGCGTCAAGGTCACCCTCGCCGACGGCAAGGTGTTCGAGGGCGATTACCTGCTGGTGGCCGTGGGCCGCGGCCCGAACACCTCGGGCATGGGCTACGAGGAGCAGGGCATCGAGATGGATCGCGGCTTCGTGCTCGCGAACAAGGAGACCCTCGAGACGAACGTTCCCGGCGTGTACGCCGTCGGCGACATCGTCCCCGGCCTGCAGCTCGCCCACCGTGGCTTCGCCCAGGGCATCTACGTCGCCGAGCGGATCGCGGGCCTGAACCCCGCGCCGATCGTCGAGTCCGGCATCGAGCGCATCACCTACTGCGAGCCGGAGCTCGGCTCCGTGGGCCTCAGCGAGAAGCAGGCCAAGGAGCAGCTGGGCGAGGACGCGGTCGAGGTCTACGAGTACAACCTCGGCGGCAACGGCAAGTCCCAGATCCTCGGCACCACCGGCTTCATCAAGCTGGTGCGCGAGAAGGACGGCCCCATCGTCGGTGTCCACATGATCGGCTCGCGCACGTCCGAGCTGATGGGCGAGGCACTGCTCATCGTCAACTGGGAGGCCTACCCCGAGGATGTCGCCTCCCTCATCCACGGCCACCCCTCGCAGCACGAGGCCATGGGCGAGGCCGCGCTCGCGCTCGCCGGCAAGCCGCTGCACGCCCACGCCTGAGCCTTTCCAGGAGGAGAGAACCCCATGTCTGAAACCGTGAAGATGCCGGCTCTCGGTGAGTCCGTCACCGAGGGCACCGTCACCCGCTGGCTGAAGTCGGTCGGCGACACCGTCGAGGTGGACGAGCCGCTGCTCGAGGTCTCGACCGACAAGGTCGACACCGAGATCCCTTCCCCCGTCGCGGGGACCATCGAGAAGATCCTGGTCGAGGAGGACGAGGACGCCGAGGTCGGCGCCGATCTCGTCGTCATCGGCGACGGCTCCGGGTCCGAGAGCTCCGGCTCGGACGACTCCGGCGCTGAGGCCGAGGAGGCCTCCGCTGACGCCGAGGAGGCCCCTGCCGAGGGCGAGGACCTCGCCTCCGACGAGACCGTCGCTCCGTCCACCGACGAGGAGGCTCCCGCCGGGGAGTCCGAGAAGCCGGCCGACGCCTCCGGCGATGCCGGCTCCGGCGCCTCCGGCGGCGCGGCCGAGGGCCAGGAGGTGACGATGCCGGCGCTCGGCGAGTCCGTCACCGAGGGCACCGTCACCCGCTGGCTCAAGGAGGTCGGAGAGAGCGTCGAGGTGGACGAGCCGCTGCTCGAGGTCTCGACCGACAAGGTCGACACCGAGATCCCCTCCCCCGTCGCCGGCACTCTGCTGGAGATCAAGGTGCAGGAGGACGAGGATGCCGAGGTGGGCGCGGTGCTCGCCGTGGTCGGTTCGGGCGATGCCGCCTCCGCTCCCGCCGAGGACTCCTCCGCGCCCGCTCCTGAGGCCGAGGAGGCTCCGAAGCAGGAGTCCGCTCCGGCGAAGGAGGAGCCGAAGGCCGAGGAGAAGAAGCCCGAGCAGCCGAAGGCCGAGGCCTCTCAGGCCGCCGAGCCCGCGGCGGAGGAGGCCGCTGCGGCTCCCGCGCCCAAGGCCGCTGACTCCGTGACCGGTGCCGAGTCCTCCGGCTACGTCACCCCGCTGGTGCGCAAGATGGCGTCCGAGGCCGGGATCGACCTGTCCACCGTCAAGGGCTCCGGCCTGGGCGGCCGCATCCGCAAGCAGGACGTGCAGCAGGCGATCGACGCGCAGAAGTCGGCCGCTCCGGCCGCTGCTGCGGCGGCGCCCGCGGCTGCCGCCCCGGCGGCTCCGAAGGTCGAGGTGTCCTCCAAGCGCGGCACCGAGGAGAAGATGCCCCGAATCCGCAAGGTCATCGGCCAGCGGATGATGGAGTCCCTGCACGGGATGGCTCAGCTGACCACCGCGGTCGAGGTCGATCTGACCCGCATCGCGAAGCTGCGCGCCCGGGTCAAGGACGACTTCGCCGCCCGTGAGGGTGCGAAGCTCACCTACCTGCCGTTCCTGATGATGGCCGCGGTCGAGGGTCTGAAGACCTACCCGCAGCTGAACTCCACCATCGACGGCGACAAGATCGTCTACCACGGCTCCGAGAACATCGGCATGGCCGCGGACACCGAGCGCGGCCTGGTCGTGCCGGTGATCCGCAACGCCGGCGACCTGAACCTGGCGGGCCTGGCCCGTCAGATCGGTGACCTGGGCGGCCGGGCCAAGGGCAACAAGCTCACCCCGGACGATCTCGCCGGTGCCACCTTCACCATCACCAACACCGGTTCGGGCGGTGCCCTGTGGGACACCCCGATCGTCCCGGCACCGCAGGTGGGCATCCTCGGCACGGGCACGATCACCAAGCGCCCCGTGGTCATCCAGAACGCCGAGGGCGATGACACCATCGCCATCCGGTCGATGATGTACCTGTTCCTCTCCTACGACCACCGCATGGTCGACGGCGGCGACGCCGCCCGCTTCCTCACCTTCATGAAGAAGCGGCTCGAGGAGGGCGCCTTCGAGGGCGAGCTGGGTCTGTGACCCGCTGACCTCTTCCGAAGGACCTGAAGGGCCCCGGCATCACCGCGATGGTGCCGGGGCCCTTCGGCGTCCTGCTCAGTCCGGGCCCGGCACGCCGGCGTCCGGAGGGGTCTGTGCCGAGTCGATCAGCCAGTGCTGCCCGTCCCAGCTCAGCTCGAGAAGGACCTCGGCGGGCTGTGTGGCGGGGACCGTGCGCACCTGCCCCTGCGGGTCCTCGATCTCGTGCTCCGCGATCGAGGTCACCGCACGCAGTCGGGCCGTCCCCTGGGCGGTCGGGCCCTCGAGCAGCTCGACCTCATGGATCACCGGTCCGCCTCCGCTGACGAGATGGCCGGTGTAGGCGAGGCGTGTCTGCTGGTCCTGCTCGAGGGCGCTGCTGCCGGCCCCGGCGACCGGCACCTCCGAGACCCCGGTGACGAAGGCGTGCCGCCTCCCGGCGAGGTCCGCCACGAGCTGCCACGGATCCTCGATCTCCGGTGCCGCCGGGGCCTGGACCGCCTGCTGCTCCGGGGTGTGCGCGGGTGGCTGTGCGGCCCAGCGGACACCGAGCGCCGTGGCCCCGCCGAGGAGCAGCACGGTCACGGCGCTGAGCACCGCGATCCGGCGCATCGCAGGCCGATGCAGCGCGTCCGTGAGCGCGCTGCTCAGGGGCCGGGTGCGGGGCGGTGCTGCGCGGGGCGCCGGCTCGATGCGGCGGCGGCGCAGCTGCCGGCGGGGTGCGGGGAGCGCCTGGGCCAAGGCGCCGCCGGCCGCCGGGTCGGCGTCATCGGCAGCCGCCGAGGCTGGTGCAGCGGCCACAGCGGCCCCCGCACTCGGCGGCCCGGCAGGGGCCCCGGCCGACGCCAACTCCTGCGACATCGCCGTCTTCCTGCCACTGCCTGCGTCGACGGGTGCGGACGGGGCCCAGGGCGGGGCGGAGGTGTCGATCCTGCGGCGCAGCGTGCGCTGCTGATCCTGGAGCACGGTGTCGACCCAGCGGCGGTCCTCGGCACGTGGGGCGAGGCCCTCCTCACGGCGCAGCCCCTGGAGGTCGGTCACCACCACGCTCCCGTCGGCCCGCACTCCCAGTCCCTGACCGGCCGGCGCGCCCAGCACCCAGCCTCGCTGATGGAGCTCGTCGAGCAGGGCGTCGAGGTCCTCTCGGGCGCGGGAGAGCGCGAGCCGCTCCGCGGTGGGAGGGGAGCCGTCCTCGGCGGCACGGCGGCCCGTACGGCGCGTCAGAGGCGGTGCGGATTCGCGCGTGTACTCGCCGTCCTCCGTCTCGAGCACGGCGGGTGCGGCACCGATCCCCGCCACCTCGAGCGCGGCCAGCAGCTGCAGCTCATCACGCACGGCGCAGCGTCCCTCCAGGCTCCTGCCGCGAACGGCGACGCGAGGGTTCGCGTGCGCGCCGAGCAGGATCTCCTCCCGGTCCTCGTTGGAGCGCACCTGCTGGCCGGCAGTCTCCCTCTCGGGGCGCGGCGAGGGCGCCGCGCTGCTGCCGAGTGGGTGTGGGCCGCGCCGGAAGCGCTCCTCATCCATCTGCTCCATGCACGCAGTCAAGCGCACCGCCGGGATCCTCCCGCGATTCATCCACAACGCACTGGTGAGAGCAGGAGTAGTCTGGGTCGATGCTCGATGTGATCCGTCTCGGCTTCAGCGAGGACGTGCCCGGCGGGGACCGTCATGAGGAGTTCGACCTCCCGCCCGGTCCCGTCGAGTATCGGGCCGCGTGGGCGCTGCAGCGCACGCTCCATGCCGAGGTGGTCGCCGGTCAGCGGCCGGACACCCTGCTCCTGCTCGAGCACCAGGCGGTCTACACCGCCGGCAAGCTCACCGCGGACCACGAACGGCCCCGCGACGGTGCCGAGGTGGTGGACATCGACCGCGGCGGCAAGCTCACCTGGCACGGCCCTCAGCAGCTGGTCGGCTACCCCTTGGTGAAGCTGCCGATCCCGATCGACGTGGTGGGCTTCGTGCGGGACCTCGAGCACACGCTGATCGACGTCTGCGCCTCCGTGGGGGTGGAGAGTGTCCCGATCGAGGGCCGCAGCGGGGTGTGGGTCGCGCCCGAGGGCGAGGAAGCGCGCAAGGTGTGCGCGATCGGTATGCGCGTCTCCAAGCGCGCTACGATGCATGGATTCGCTCTCAACTGCGCGAATGACCTCTCCTGGGCGGAGAACGTGATCCCCTGCGGGATCGACGACGCCGGGGTCACCAGTCTCAGCCGGGAGGCCGGGCGCCGCATCGCTGTCGCGGATGTCATCGACGTCGCCGCCGAGGCGATGACCGAGCTGGTGGCGCACCGCACCTCCGCGCGGGTGGGCTGAGTCCCCCTGGGACGGGCCGGGTCGATAGACTCCAGGGAACGTCGAGATGAGGAGGCATCAGGGTGACAACCGCCCCCGAAGGCCGGCGCATGCTGCGCATCGAGGCACGCAATGCCGAAGTCCCGATCGAGCGCAAACCCGAATGGATCAAGACCCGCGCCGTCATGGGTCCCGAGTACACCGCCATGAAGAAGCGCGTGCACGGCCAGGGCCTTCACACCGTCTGCGAGGAAGCGGGCTGCCCGAACATCTTCGAGTGCTGGGAGGACCGCGAGGCCACCTTCCTCATCGGCGGTGACACCTGCACCCGTCGCTGCGACTTCTGCAACATCGCCACCGGCAAGCCGATGGCCGTGGATCCGATGGAGCCGTTCAAGGTCGCCAGCTCCGTCAAGGAGATGGGCCTGCGCTACTCCACCATCACGGGCGTGGCCCGCGATGATCTCGAGGACGGCGCGGCCGGGCTGTTCGCGCGCACCTGCGAGCAGATCCATGCCATGAACCCCGGCACCGGGGTCGAGCTGCTGATCGACGACATCAAGGGCAGCGGCCAGCACCTGCAGAAGGTGTTCGACGCGAAGCCCGAGGTGTTCGCCCACAACCTCGAGACGGTCCCGCGGATCTTCAAGCAGATCCGGCCCGGGTTCCGCTACGAGCGGTCGCTGGACGTGATCTCGATGGGCAAGGACGCCGGCATGATCACCAAGTCGAACCTCATCCTCGGGATGGGCGAGACCGATGACGAGATCATCGATTCGATGCAGCGCCTGCACGATGCGGGCTGCGACATCCTCACCATCACCCAGTACATGCGGCCCTCGAAGCTGCACCACCCGATCGACCGCTGGGTCAAGCCCCAGCAGTTCGTCGAGCTGTCCCAGGCCGCCGAGGAGATGGGCTTCCTCGCGGTGATGGCCGGCCCGATGGTCCGCTCCTCCTACCGCGCAGGCAAGCTCTGGGCGCAGGCGATGCGGAAGCTCGGCCGCGAGATCCCGGAGGAGCTCCTCCATCTCGATTCGAACCAGCCCGCCCGTCAGGAAGCTGCGAGCGTCGTCGCCCGCACCCAGCAGGCCGCCGCGAGCTGACGCCCGCCCGGCCCGAGAGGATCCCACCGCACATGGCTCGCAAGTCCGAGACCACGCCCGAGAAGGGCAAGAAGAACGCCGCCGGCACGAAGAAGCCGGGGCGGATCAAGCAGATCATCGAGGTGTACAAGTACACCCAGGAGGTCGATCGCTCCACGCTGCCGCTGATGCTGGTCGCGATCGCGGCCTCCATCGCCGTCGGCGTGCTGCTGACGATGCTGATCTTCTCCTCCCCCTGGTACGGCATCTTCATGGGGCTCGCGATCGGCGTGCTGATCGCGATGATGATCCTGGCCCGCAAGGCCGAGCGCGCGGCCTTCGGCCGTATCAAGGGCCAGCCCGGTGCGGCGCTCGCGGCGATGCAGTCGATCCGACGGGGCTGGAACGTGGACGACGAGCCGGTGCAGATCGATCCCCGCAGCCAGAAGATGCTCTTCCGCGCCTCGGGCCGGGCCGGCATCGCCGTGGTCGCGGAGGACTCCTCCTCGATCTCCATGAAGCTGCTCGAGAAGGAGCGGCGCAGCATCCGCCGGGTGCTCCAGCACGAGAACGTGCCGGTGCACCAGATCGTGGTGGGCGACGGCGACGGCGAGATCCCGCTGCACAAGCTGCCCACGCACATGCAGCGGATGAAGAAGCAGCTGACCAAGGACGAGGCCGCGCAGGTGACCAAGCGCCTGTACGCGCTGCGCCGCTCGCTGCGTGAGTCGATCCCCAAGGGTGTGGACCCGATGCGAGCACGCCCGAACCGCAAGGCGATGCGCGGCCGCTGACGGCGCCGCCCGCTCTCCCGACGGCCCCTCCTGCCCCGTGCAGGAGGGGCCGTCGACGTTCTCGGCGATACCGCGCGGGGACCTCGTTCCGCGCCCGCACCATCGCCGTGACCGTTTCGTGACCAAATTCGATGTCGCAGGTCAGAGCGATGAGGGCGGCAAGAACGCGAGGTTCCCCGTCGCCGGGTCCCGGCGCGTCGGCAGCCTGCCCGCAGGGGTGCAGGTGGGGTCAGACGGTGACCACGGCGGTGCCCGCGGCGACGTCGTGCAGGGGCTGCGCGTCGCGGTTCCACACGACCGCCGGAAGCAGCAGCAGGATCAGCGCGGTGCGCACCAGGGCGCGGCCGATCATCGGGGTGCGACCACGCACCGGCAGCACCCGCATCTTCAGCAGGAACTGCCCCGGGGTGGCCCCGAAAAGCGTCAGGAACAGCACGTTCATCGCCACGAACAGCAGCAGGTTCGCGAGCGCATCGCCCTGGAAGACGAGCGCGGACAGGAGCATGCACAGGCCCCAGTCGATCAGCAGCGCGAGCGGTCGGCGCCAGAACGGCGCGACCGAGCCGGGCCCGTCGGCGGGCAGCCCGAGCGAAGATCCCTTGACGTAGTCCGCCTCCTGGGGCGGGCCGTCGATCCAGCCTCCGAGGTCCTTGCGTTCGATCACGCGCACGACCTTAGCCGCCCGTCCTGGGAAGCGGTCGCCACCGGGCGACTCCCGCCGCCGCATTAGGATTGGGGTCACCTGAGATCCGGGTCGCAGAGATCCGCGGAGCTCATGTGGAAACGCCCATCGGGGTCAGACAGCACGCAACACGCGCCGGAGCGCGCGGACGGAGGACATGTGTTCAACAATCACAGCGAGGTCGTGAAGTACGTCGAGGAAGAGGGCGTCGAGTTCATCGACATCCGATTCTGCGACCTTCTCGGCGTGATGCAGCACTTCAACATCCCGGCCAGCACCTTCGACGAGGAGGCCATCGCGACCGGTCAGCTGTTCGACGGTTCCTCGATCCGCGGCTTCCAGGCCATCCACGAGTCGGACATGAAGCTGATCCCCGACCTGGAGACCGCGTATCTGGATCCGTTCCGCGAGCGCAAGACCCTCATCATCAACTTCTCGATCGTGGACCCGTTCACGGACGAGCCGTACTCGCGCGATCCGCGAACGGTCGCCTCGAAGGCCGAGGAGTACCTCAAGACCACCGGCATCGCGGACACCGCCTTCTTCGCCGCCGAGGCGGAGTTCTACATCTTCGACGACGTGCGCTTCAAGACCTCGGTCAACTCCGGGTTCTACTCGATCGACTCCGACGAGGCGGTGTGGAACACCGACCGCGACGAGTCCGAGTACGGCGGCAACCAGGGCTACAAGACGCGCCTCAAGGGCGGCTACTTCCCGGTCCCGCCGAACGACCAGATGGCGGATCTGCGCGATGAGGTCGTCGCGACCCTCGAGCAGGTCGGACTGCAGATCGAGCGCGCCCACCACGAGGTGGGCACCGCCGGTCAGCAGGAGATCAACTACCGCTTCAACACGCTGCAGCAGGCTGCGGACGACGTCATGAAGTTCAAGTACGTCGTGAAGAACACCGTGTGGAACGCGGGCAAGACCGCAACCTTCATGCCCAAGCCCCTGTTCGGCGACAACGGCTCGGGCATGCACACCCACCAGTCGCTGTGGAAGGACGGCGAGCCGCTGTTCTTCGACGAGCGCGGCTACGGCGGCCTCTCCGACATCGCCCGCTGGTACATCGGCGGCATCATCGAGCACTCCCCCGCGCTGACCGCGTTCACCAACCCGACGGTGAACTCCTTCAAGCGTCTAGTGCCCGGCTTCGAGGCGCCGGTGAACATGGTCTACTCGGCCCGCAACCGCTCGGCCGCGATCCGCATCCCGGTCACGGGCTCCTCCCCGAAGGCCAAGCGCATTGAGTTCCGCGCCCCGGACCCCTCGGCGAACCCGTACCTGGCCTTCGCGGCGCAGCTGATGGCCGGCATCGACGGCATCCGCAACCGCATCGAGCCGCCCGAGCCGATCGACAAGGACCTCTACGAGCTGCCCCCCGAGGAGCACTCCCAGATCCGCCAGCTGCCCGAGTCGCTCGGCGCCGCCCTGGACGCCCTCGAGGCCGATCACGACTTCCTCACCGAGGGCGACGTGTTCCCCGCGGACCTCATCTCGACCTGGATCGAGCTGAAGCGCACCACGGAGATCGATCCGTTCCGCTTCCGCCCGCACCCGCACGAGTTCGAGCTCTACTACGACATCTGAGCCGTCCCCCTCACAGAAGGCCCTCGACCTGCCCGATCAGGTCGGGGGCCTTCTCGTTGCCGCGGCCTCGCCGACGACTCGCCGCAGGCATGACTGGCGATGATCCCCGCGAAGGTATGGAATGGGGGCATGAACAGTATCGAGATCACCGTCATCGACCGTGAGGGCGTCAGCACCCCCGGTGTGCAGTGGGACGACGACGAGTCCCTCATGGAGTGCCTGGTCCGCAACCGGTACCCGATCCTCGCCAGCTGCGGCGGGAACGCCTCGTGCTCGACCTGCCACTCCTACCTCGACGAGGTCTCCTTCGAGACCGCCGGAGAGATCGACGAGGACGAGGCGGACGTGCTGGACACCCTCATGGACGACGAGCGCGAGCCGACCTCCCGGCTGACCTGCCAGATCCCCTGGGACGAGGATCTCGAAGGCGCCGTGGTGCGGATCGGCCCATTCTGATCGCGCAGCCCGCGCGCCCGGGGCTACCCCGCCACCAGATCCCGTCGGCGCAGGAGCAGCAGCCCGGCCACCACCAGCATCGCGGCCGCTGAGCCCATCACCGCGAGCGGAACGGCCTCGAGCTCCTCGGAGGGCACCAGGGCGACGTGCTCGAGCGGTGAGAGGTCCCGCGCCCACTGGGGAAGGCCCAGCAGGTCGCCGAGGAAGGTGACCAGCGCCGTCCAGATCACCAGCAGCCAGGCGAGGGCGGTGGCACGCAGCCGCAGACCGAACAGCGCGAGCGCGAAGGCGCCGTACAGGGCGATCGCGGGCAGATAGGCGAGCGAGGCCGCGGTCATCTCGCCGATCCAGGCGGTGTCCTCGGTCGCGCTCCACACGCCCAGGCCCACGCCGAGGCCGAGCAGCACCTGCATCACGGCCACCTCGAGGAGCACCACCACGAACCAGAGCAGGGCGAGCGCGGTGCGGGAGGTGCCGGCCAGGAGCATGCCGGCGAGGCGGCCCTCGAGCTCCTCGGAGCGCATCCTCAGCACGCCGGAGACGCTCAGCGCGACCGGTCCGATGGTGAGCATGGTGAGCACGAAGGCGGCGAAGGAGCCGGTAAGGTCCTCCGCGGTGATCGGCGCCCATTCTCCGATCGCGGGCATCTGCTCGACGAAGTCCGTCAGCGAGGAGGCCAGCGACCCGAAGGCGATCGCGAACAGGAACAGGCCGATGCCCCAGGCGAGCATGCCGGAGGTGAGCAGGCGCCGGGCCAGTCCGCCCGGGGCCAGCAGCGCGGCGGAGGCGCCGGCTCGGCCGTGTCGCGCGGCGCGCAGCCCCGCGCCCACGTCGCGGCGGCGGGAGAGGGCGGCGGCGATCGCGAGCAGCAGCACGATCGCCGCGAGGGAGACCAGCACCGGCCACCAGCGCAGGTCCACGTACAGGCGGGACTGCTGGGCCCAGGCGAGCGGGGAGAACCAGGACAGCCACGAGCCCTGGCGGTCGATCACGTCGCCGACGCCGCGCACCAGGAACGCGATCGCGAGCATCCCCAGCGCCATGCCGCTCGCCGTGCCCGCGTTCTCGGTGATCTGCGCGGTGACCATCGCGAGCGCAGCGAAGACGAGGCCGGTCAGCGCCGTGGCGAGCCCCAGCGCGAGCGAGTCCGCCACGGGCCCGCCCACCATCAGCGCGCCGGCGCTCACCGCGAGGCTCACGGCGAGGTTCGCGATGGTGACGATCACCAGGGCGGCCAGCGGCGGTGCGAAGCGGCCGACGGGCAGGGCGCGCACCATCTCCAGGCGCCCGGACTGCTCCTCGGCGCGGGTGTGGCGCACGGCCAGCAGCACGCTCATGATCGCCACGGCGATCAGCACGTACAGCAGCAGCTCGTTGGCGACCATCGCCCAGAAGGTGTATCCGTCGGCCGCGAAGTACGGACCGGTCATCATCACGGCCGAGGGGTTGTCCAGCAGCATCGCCCGGGCATCGAGGGCGGCCTGGTCGGGATAGGCCTCCTCCATCGCGAGGATCGAGGCGGGGACCAGTACGAGCATCGCGAGCGTCCACACGATGAGCGGCCGGCGGGAGAGCCGACCGTAGAGCCGGATCAGGGCTCCGAGCCCGGCCAGCGGTGAGGCGGAGGGGCTCTCGCGACGGTGCGAGTGCGGGACGCTGCGCGGAGGTGGGGCGACCGCGGTGCTCATGACGCCGTCTCCTGTTGCGTCGTCTCCTGCTGCGCTGCTTCCCGTCGTGCCGCGCCGTCGGAGAGGTCGTCTCCGTAGTGACGCAGGAACAGGTCCTCGAGGGACGGTGGTGTGATGGTCAGCCCCGTCACCTCCATCCTCGTCAGCTCGGGCAGGACCTCGTGCATCGCCCCGTCGTCGAGGTCGAAGCGGAGCCGTCCGTGCTCGGCGACCAGGTCGTGCACGCCATCCATCGCCGTGAGGGCCGTGTGGTCCGCGGCGGTGGTCGCCGCGACGGTGGAGCGGGTGAGGTGGCGCAGCTCCTCGAGGGTCCCGGACTCGACGTCCTTCCCGGCGCGGATGATCGTCACGGTGTCGCAGAGCTTCTCGACCTCGGCGAGGATGTGGCTGGACAGCAGCACGGTGCGGCCCTCGGCGCGCAGGCGGGCGACCTCCTGGGTGAAGATCGCCTCCATCAGCGGGTCCAGACCCGAGGTGGGCTCGTCCATGATGTAGAGGTCCACGTCGCGTGAGAGCGCCGCGACCAGGGAGATCTTCTGCCGGTTGCCCTTGGAGTAGGTGCGGGAGCGTTTGGTGGGGTCCAGCTCGAAGCGTTCGATGAGCTCCTCGCGCCGCCGACGGTGGGCGGCGCCCTTCGCGCCGTGGGTGAGCACGTCGATCGCCTCGCCGCCGGTGAGGTTCGGCCAGAGGTTCGTGTCCCCGGGCACGTAGGCGAGACGCTGGTGGATCCGCACCGCATCACGCCACGGGTCCATGCCTAGCACCTCGGCATGCCCGGAGGTGGCGCGCAGCAGGCCGAGCAGGATCCGGATGGTGGTGGACTTCCCGGCGCCGTTCGGGCCCAGGAAGCCGGTGACCTGCCCGCGGGGAACGGTGAGGCTGAAGCCGTCCAGGGCGCGGGTGGCGCCGAAGGCCTTGGTGAGGTCGCGGACCACCACGGCCGGCTCGGCAGTGTCAGCAGTGTCGGCAGTGTCAGCAGATGCTGCTGGGTCGCGGTCGTGGGCAACGGTGCGGGTCATGACGTGCTCCCATCGGTCGTCGGGTCGGAGGGCTCTTCGTCGGTGCGGGCGGCGAGGTAGGCGTCCAGCAGGGAGCTGTCTCTGAGCAGCGGCACGGTGTACAGCTCGAGCGTGGGCAGCACGATCGCCTCGGTGTAGCGGTGCAGCCAGGCGGGAAGCCCGTCGAGGTCCAGGGGCGCGCGCTGGGCGGGCAGCTGGAGCAGCAACGAGCCCAGCGCCATCTCGGTGAGCACGCGTGCTCTGGCCGCAGGGTCGCGGCTGGGGGTGATCATCCCGGTCTCCTCGCCCTGGGCGAGGTACTCCTGCGCCTGCGCGGCGAAGTGCTCGACCAGCTGTGAGGCGAGGGGCCCTCCCTCCTGGAGCCGGCGCAGCACGTAGCCGACCAGCGGGGCGTAGCGCTCGGCCGCGGCGAGCTGGGCGAGCATCACCCCCGCTCCGCCGGCGAAGACGTCCTCCTTGCTGTCCCGGGTGACCTCGAGGGCTCGCTGATCGCAGGCCTCCAGGAGGTGGGCGCGGGAGCCGTAGTGGTGGATGATCAGCCCTGCGCTGACGCCGGCGTCCTGCGCGACGGCGCGCAGCGGTGCGGACAGCCCGTCCACCGCGAAGCGTCGCAGGGCGGCCTGGAGGATGCGCTCCTCGGCGGGCGGGGTGCTCTCCATCGCGTCTCCTCGCTCCGTGCTGAACGTGTGTTCAATAGGCTATACACGCGTTCAGCGCGGCGCAAGGGACATCACAGGACCGCTGTGCGGGAGAGAGGTCGGCGCTCAGCCGAGGGTGTCGAGGCCGCCCTTGCTGCGCAGCAGCGACAGAAGCAGATCCTTGGGCCCGTCGGCCGGCTCGAGCGCGCACTCATCGGGCTCGAAGGACCAGGCGGCGCGCAGCGAGCGGAACACCTCGAACTCGGCATCCCCGGTGCGCAGCGGCACCGCCCGGTATCCCCCGGCCTCGGGGAGGTGGATCACGAACGCTCCGGTCAGCTCGGGCATCTCGCGGGTGCTGCCGTCCTCGTCCAGCAGCATCTCCGCGCGGCACACCGCCACCCCCTGCAGGGCGTAGTCGCCGCGCACCTTCTTCGAGGTCTTGATGTCGGCGCTGAGCACGGTGTTGCCGATCTTCACGATCGCATCCGTGGTCCCCGCATAGCCCACGGTGTGGTTGACGACGGTCTGCTCGACCTCGAGGAACTCCGGCTGGTAGTCGTCCAGGAACCGGCCATAGCCGTCCAGGCGCACCTCCGCTCGCGCGATCAGCGCCTGCGGGTCCTTCTCGTCGGCGAAGCAGCCCTGGTCGGCACGCATCTGTGCGGCGATCTCGCCGATCCGTGCCCCGTCGGGACGGGTGCCGCTGGTGCCCCAGTCCTCGCAGACGGCGTGCACGAGGGTGCCGAAGTCCGCCGCCGTGCGGGTGTACTCGGGGGCCGCGGCCGCGATCCGCTTCTGGGTCCCCCAGCGGTCACGGGTGACGCGGGAGATCTCCTCCGCGGCGCGGTGCGGGTTGCGGTCCAGCCAGGCGTACATCTCCAGCGCCCGCTTGGAGGCCATCGTCGCGTACCAGCCCTGCAGGAAGTCCTTCGCGCGCATCCCGGCGACCGTGGTGATCGAGGGGTACATGAGCGGGCCGTCCGGCTCGAGACGGTACATGCGGCCGCGCGGGGTGTCAGCGCTGAGGGAGGGCGTGGTCATGGATCCTCGGGGTGGCACGGTCGTCGCCGGGGCGACGGGGATGACGGACGACGACCACGGTACGACGGAGCGCACTGGGCATGGGACAGCCGCGGCCAGGACGCGCCGCGAGACGCTGACGGATCACACCTCGCTCAGCAACAGGTCGCTCAGCCGTTTCTCTGCGCTGCGCTCCTGCCGCTCGCGAGCTCGCAGCACGTCGCTCAGCCGTATCTCTCCGCTGCGCTCCTGCCGCTCGCGAGCTCGCAGCACGTCGCTCAGCCCTCCTCCCCGAAGATGAGCCGTTCGGCGATGGTGCGTGCCCGGCGGGTCAGGCGCAGGTAGCGCTCCTCGAGCTCGGAGGCGGTGCCGTCCTCTCCGTCGATCAGCAGTGCCAGGGCCCGCAGGTCGTGGCGATCGGTGGGCAGCACGTCTCCCTCCCGGCCCTTCCACAGGAACAGCCCGCGGCGGATCTGCCAGGCGAGGATCCAGGCCTCCCGCAGCTCCTCGGCCTCGCGGGCGGTGATCAGCTCCGCCGTCGCGGCCGCCTCGAGCTGCTCCAGGGTGCGCGGGGTGCGCAGGCCTTCGATCTCGTGGCCGTGCTCGAGGGCGAGGATCTGGGCGCTCCATTCCACGTCGGTCATGCCTCCCCGGCCGAGCTTCACGTGCCGGGAGGGATCGGCGTTGCGGGGCAGGCGCTCGGACTCGACCCGCGCCTTCATCCGCACGATCGCGCGGTGGGCCGACGGGTCCAGTCCGCCCTCGGGGTAGCGGTGACGGTCCATCTGCTCGCGCAGCTGCTCGGCGACGGCCTCGGAGGCGACGACGGGGCGCGCGCGCAGCAGCGCCTGCTTCTCCCAGGTCTCGGCGTCACGGCGGTAGTAGTCGGTCCACGATTCGAGGCTGCGGGCCAGCGGGCCCACCTTGCCCTCGGGGCGCAGATCGGCGCTGACCCGCATGTCGGCGCGGGCGGTGGGTGCGTTGAGGATGCGCTGGGTCTGCGCGGCGACGGCCCCGGCGATCTCGACGCTCGCGGCGCCAGCGCCCCGGTCGAGCACCACGAACTGCACGTCCGCATCGGAGGAGTAGCCCATCTCGCCCGCACCGAAGCTGCCCATCGCGATGATCGCCATCTCGATGCCCAGCGCGCGCGCCGGATCGGAGCGCTTCTCGCGCAGGCGATGCGCGGTGTCGACGTCGACCTCGGAGACCTCGTCGAGGGTCTCCGCGTCTTCGCCCACGGCCTCCCGCTCGCGGGCCACGACGTGCATCGCGACCAGCATGCCGGCCTCGAGCACGGCCTCGGCGAGGTCGGTGAGCGCTCGGGCCACCTCCTGCGGCGAGGCCACCCCGGTCAGGTGGGCCAGGCCCACGCGCAGCAGCTCGCGGTTGCGGGTGCGGCGCAGCACGTCGCGCGCCTCGTCGGCCTCGTCGACCCGGGAGATGACGGCGAGGAACTCGCGGCCCAGCACGTCCCGCGAGAGGGGGCGCAGCTGCTCGTCGCGAGCGAGCCAGCGCACCGCCTCGGGGATCTGCTCGAGCTGCTCGCCCACGTAGCGGCCGGCCGAGAGCACCCGGGTCAGGCGCTTGGCGGCGAGGCCGGAGTCGCGCAGCAGACCCAGGTACCAGTGAGCGGAGCCGATGGTGTCGGACAGCCGCCGGAAGGACAGCAGGCCCAGGTCCGGGTCGACCCCGTCGGCGAACCATTCGAGCATCGCCGGCAGCAGCTGACGCTGGATCTTGGCGCGCCGCGAGATGCCCTCGGTCAGCGCTGTGATGTGCCCGAGGGCCCGTGCGGGGTCGCGGTAGCCGATGGCGGCGAGCCGGGCGGCGGCGTCCTCCTTGCTCAGGCGGATCTGCCCGTCGCTGAGCTGGGAGGCGGTCAGCAGCAGCGGGCGATAGAAGATCTCCTCGTGGAGCCGGCGCACGCGGCGGCGGGTGCGCTGGTAGCGCTGGTGGAAGTCGTCGGTGGAGAGGTCCAGGCTGCGCGCGAGGCGGCGCAGGTCCGACGCCGCGGTGGGAAGCACCTGGGTGCGGCGCAGGCGGTGCAGCTGCAGGCGGTGCTCGACGCAGCGCAGGAAGCGGTAGGCCTCGTCCATCTCCGTGACGTGATCACGGGAGATGTACCCGCCCTCGCCGAGCCGGGCGAGGGAATCGAGGGTGGAGCGGCCCTGCAGCACCTCGTCGGCCCGGCCGTGGACCATCTGCAGCAGCTGCACGGTGAACTCCACGTCCCGCAGCCCGCCGGGCCCGAGCTTGATGTTCCGCTCCACCTCGGCACGCGGGATGTGGGCGACCACGCGGCGCCGCATCGCCCGGGTATCCTCGACGAAGCCGTCGCGGGTGGAGGCCTGCCACACCCAGGGCTCGACCATCTCCTCGAATTCCCCGCCCAGCTCCCGGTCCCCGGCCGCGGTGCGCGACTTCAGCAGCGCCTGGAACTCCCAGGAGTGCGCCCATTCGGTGTAGTAGCGCCGGTAGGAGGCGAGAGTGCGCACGAGCCGACCGTCCTTGCCCTCCGGGCGGAGGTTCGCATCGACCTGCCACAGGGAGCCCTCGCCGGTGCGCTCGGAGCAGGCGCGGGCCAGCTCGCGGGCGAGCGCCGCACCGGTGGCGAGCACGTCCTCCTCGGCGTCCTCTCCCCCGGCGGGCGCGACCACGTGCATGACGTCGACATCGGAGATGTAGTTGAGCTCGCGCGCACCCGTCTTGCCGAGCGCGATCACCGCCCAGCGCACGGTCTCCGCGCCCTCGACGGTGGCCCGGGCGATCGCGGCGGCCGCTTCGAGCGCGGCATCGGCGAGGTCGCTGATCGCGGCCGAGACACGGGGCTGCAGCGCGATGGGGTCGGCCGCGCAGACGTCTGCGGCGGCGATCTGGGCGAGTCGGCCGTGGTAGGCGATCCGCAGCGCGTCACGCACCTCCCGGCCGTGGTCGGAGGCGACGGGCACCTCGGCCCCAGGATCCGCGCCGACGGCCTCGAGCATCATCGTGCGGGCGTCGGCGGCGGTCATCGCGAGCTCGTCATCGCCCTCCCGAAGCAGCTCGAGCCGTTCGGGATGGCGGATGAGGAAGTCCCCGAGCGCGACCGAGGTGCCCAGCAGGCGGATCAGCCGCCTGCCGCCGGGCCCGCCCTGATCGATCTGGTCGAGGAACTCATCCCTGAGCGCCGTGGCGCCCGCCTCCGCGGCCGCCTCGGACAGGCGCAGCAATGCCAGCACCGCCTCGTCGCCGTCGGGCGTCCGGCCCAGGGCCCGGGCTGCGTCCTGCCCGAGCCGCGAGAGCGCCGGTTCGGACAGGAAGCGCTGGACCCGGTCGGTGCGGCTGAAGCCGAGCCTCGCCAGGGCCCCGGTGGTGGTCGCGGGTTCGGTGCTCATGGGCGAGTCCTCAGACGCGGCTGAAGGTCGAGCGCAGCTCGTGGTCGGTGACCTGCTCGCGGTAGCGTTGCCATTCCTGGCGCTTGTCCCGCAGGAAGAATTCGAAGACCTGCTCGCCGAGGGTGCTGGCCATCAGCTCGGAGCTCTCGAACACCTCGAGCGCGCGGAACAGGTCCGTGGGCAGCGGCTCGATGCCCATGGCGCGGCGCTCGCGCTCGGTGAGCTCCCAGACGGCGTCCTCCGCCCCCTCGGGCAGCTCGTACTCCCCCTCGATGCCGGCCATGCCCGCGGCCAGCAGCACGGAGAACGCGAGATACGGGTTGGCCGAGGAGTCCAGGCCCCGGAACTCGACACGCGAGCTGGTGCCCTTGGTGGGCTTGTGGAAGGGCACTCGCACCAGGGCGGAGCGGTTGTTGTGCCCCCAGCACACATAGCTCGGCGCCTCCTGCGCGCCCCACAGGCGCTTGTAGGAGTTGACCCACTGGTTGGTCACCGCGCTGTACTCCGGGGCATGGCGCAGCAGCCCGGCGATGAACTGCCGGCCCATGCGGGAGAGGCCGTACTCGGCCCCGGGCGCGTGGAAGGCGTTCTTCCCGCCCTGGAACAGGGAGAGGTGGGTGTGCATGCCGGAGCCGGGCTGGTCGATCATCGGCTTGGGCATGAAGGTGGCGACCTGGCCCATCGACAGCGCGACCTCCTTGACCACGGTGCGCAGCGTGACGATGTTGTCCGCCGTGGTGAGGGCGTCCGCGTAGCGCAGGTCGATCTCGTTCTGGCCGGGGCCGTTCTCGTGGTGGGAGAACTCGACCTGGATGTTCATCGCCTCGAGGTGCTGGATGGCGGAGCGCCGGAAGTCCTGTCCCTGCCCGCGGTGGACGTGGTCGAAGTAGCCGGCGTTGTCGATCGGGCGCAGCGGCTCGCCCTGGGTGTAGGGCTCCTCGAAGAGGTAGAACTCGATCTCGGGGTGGGTGTAGAGCTCCAGGCCCTTCTCCTCCGCCCGGGCCAGCGCCTCGCGCAGCACGCGGCGCGGGTCCGACGCGGCGGGCTCCCCGTCGGGGGTGAGCACATCGCACATCATCCGCCCGGTCGCGTTGGTCTCTCCACGCCAGGCCAGCAGCTCGAAGGTGTCCGGATCGGGCCGCAGGATCATGTCCGATTCGTAGCTGCGGGTCAGGCCCTCGATCGTCGAGCCGTCGATGCCGATGCCCTCGGTGAAGGCAATCTCCAGATCGGAGGGGGAGATCGCGATGGACTTCAGCGTCCCCGCGATGTCGCAGAACCACAGCCGGATGAAGCGCACGTCCTGGTCCGAGACGGTGCGGATGACGTCGTCGTGGAGATGTCCCATGCGCCCAGTGTGCCTCAGGAGCGCACGGCGCCGGAGACACGGCACCCCGGCATCCGAGGAGCGGATGCCGGGGTGCGCATGAGGCGGCGAGCAGAGCTCAGACGAAGTCCGAGCCGTCGATGTACCACTTGCCGTCCTCGCCCTTGACGAAGACGACTCGGCCGTCCTGGCCCATCATCGTGACTCCTGCGGTGCCATCTCCGTTGTCGACGCCCTCGATCATGGAGGGGTCGATGATGTCGAGCAGCGACTCGTCCATGCCCTCTTCCTCGGCGGTGCTGCTGAAGCCCTCGGCACAGGCCTCGAGCGCACTGCCCTCGAGCGGCGCGTCCGTGTACGGGTTCATCAGGAGACCGCAGCCGGCCTTCCCGTCGCCTTCCACGGTGGCCTGCAGGAACTCGTAGTAGCGGTCTGCGACGGCCGAGAGGTCGTCCTCGCTGAGCGCATCGCCGGAGGCCGAATCGCCGGCATCGTCCGCAGTGTCCTCCGACTCGTCCGAGTCCTCGGCGTCGCCGGCATCGTCTGCGGCGTCGTCCGCATCCTCGGTGTCGGTGCCATCCTCGGTCGCGCCGGAGTCATCGGACTCCGTGTCCGCGCCCTCGGCGTCCTCGTCTGTGCCCTCGTCCGCCGGATCCTGCTCCTCGACGGTCGGGTCGTCGCCTCCGTCGCCACCGGTGACCTCGTCGATGAGGCCGCCGCACGCTGCGGTGCCGGCGACGATCGCGAGAGCCCCCAGGCCCGCGGCGGTTCCTCGAACTGTCCTGCGCATGATCGACGTCATGATGCTGTCCTCCCTCACTGTGCCGGCGCGGATGCCGAACAGCTCCAGGATGGCACGGAGCCGGTCGCCTGTCTGTGGGGAGAACTCCCCACCCTCGCGGCGGCGGGACGGCTCAGAACGGGATGGAGAAGTACCAGCGGCCGTCCTCGCCCGGCACCATCGGGACGTCGACAGGCTGGTCCATGATGCTCAGCGAGACGCTGCCGTCCCCCTCGTCCACGGCCTCGACCATGGAAGGCTCGATCGCATCCAGCACCCCCGGCTCGAGACCGTCCGCGTAGCCGGAGACCGCGGGCCGGACGTCCTCGACGCAGTCGCTCAGCCTCTCCCCCTCGGGAGCCTTACCCGTGCTCGGATCCAGCACCATGGCGCAGGTCCCTGCCCAGTCCCGGTCCTCCAGCAGGGCCAGGGCCTCGACGAAGCGCTCTGCGGCGCGCTCGAGCTCGTCCTCGCTGAACGGCTCGGCGGTCTCGTCGCCCTCCTCGTCCGGGGTGGAGCTGGGGTCGTCCTGGGCGGGCTGCTCCTGCACCGACGGGGTCTGCGGACCGGGCGCGGTCTGCTCGTCCTCGCCGCCGGTGCAGGCCATGGCTCCCAGTGCGAGAGCGAGCATTCCCGCGCCCGCGGCGACGCGGCGCACGGTGGGGCGCATCCTGGATGTCACGTGAGGCTCCCTCCTAATCGACCGGTGCGGCGACTGGCACCAGGGTGGCACATCCGGGCTCGCTCCTCCCGGAGCCCGACGAGCCCTCGGAGCCGGGCTAGGCTGGTGCGGATCATTCCCCGACCTCGCACAGGAGAGTCTCGTGAGCACTGAGTCCCCCGCCTCCCCGGCGAAGATCCGGCTGCGTCATCTGCAGCAGGCGAAGGACCAGGGCCGTCCCTTCGCGATGCTCACCTCCTACGACCATTTCTCCGCGCAGGTGTTCGAGGCCGCAGGCATCGAGGTGCTGCTGGTGGGCGACTCGGTGGGAAGCACCGTGCTCGGCCACGCCTCCACCACCGCCACCACGCATCAGGACATGCTCACCTTCACCGGTGCGGTGGCGCGCAGCGTGCACCGGCCGCTGGTGATGGCCGATCTGGCCTTCGGCACCTACGAGACCGGGCCGACGGACGCCCTGCGCCACGGCGTGGAGCTGGTGCGCGCGGGCGCCGAGGTGGTCAAGCTCGAGGGCGGCGCGGAGATCGCCCCGCAGGTGCGGGCGCTGGTCGAGGCCGGGATCCCGGTGTGCGGGCACCTGGGCTTCACGCCGCAGTCGGTCAACTCGCTGTCCGGCCATCGAGTGCAGGGACGGGACGATGCTGGCGCCGAGAAGATGCTCGCCGATGCGGCCGCGCTCGAGCAGGCGGGCGCCTGCGCGATCGTGCTCGAGCTGGTGCCCGCCGCGCTCGCCGCCCGCATCACGCAGTCGGTCTCGGTGCCCACCATCGGCATCGGCGCCGGGCCGGACTGCGACGGCCAGGTGCTGGTGTGGCAGGACATGGCCGGGCTCTCCGACTTCCGCGGCCGGTTCGTGAAGACCTTCGCGGATCTGCGGGGCCAGCTCGAGCAGGCTGCGAGCCAGTACCGGGACGAGGTGCGCGAGCGCTCCTATCCCGGCCCGGAGCACTCCTTCGAGTGAGGGCCGCCCCTCAGCGGGGCTCGTCGGCGGCGGGCTCGCCGTAGTCCTCCCAGGCGTCGTCGTCCTGCTCCCATTTCTCGTTGCGGCTCGCGGCGGTCTTCAGCGCCCGCTCCGCCTCCTGCCGGGTGGCGTACGGGCCCATCAGCTCCGATCCCGGGGACTGACGGCCCTCCTCCACCGCGCCGGTGCTGAGGTTGTAGTAGAACTGCGTGCCCTCGCTCACGTCGGACTCCTTCGATGTCGGTGAGAGACTGGTGGACATGACTGTAGAGCAGGTATGGACCCGTCCAGAAGGCCGCGAGCCGCTGGTTCCCGGCACCCTCGGCCCGCGCCGCACCGTGCCGGCCCGGATCGAGCGGCCCGAGTACGTGGGCAAGGACGAAGCCGTCTCGGACAGCGGCCCGCGGGTGCAGACCCCCGACGTGATCGAGCGGGTGCGGGAGGCTTCCCGCATCGCGGCGCTCGCGCTGCAGGCCGCAGGCGAGGCCGCCCGGCCCGGCGTGACCACCGATCACATCGATCAGGTGGTCCATGACGTGCTGCTCGAGCACGGCGCCTACCCCTCGACCCTCGGCTACCTGGGCTTCGAGAAGTCCTGCTGCACGAGCCTGAACGAGGTCATCTGCCACGGCATCCCGGATTCCACGGTGATGCAGGACGGCGACATCCTCAACGTCGACGTCACGGCCTTCATCCATGGCGTGCACGGCGACTGCAACGCCACCTTCCTGGTGGGCGATGTGCATCCCCGGGCGCAGGAGCTGGTCACGATCGCCCACGACGCGATGCTGCGCGGCATCAAAGCGGCCCGCCCCGGGCGCGAGGTCAACGTGATCGGCCGGGTGATCGAGAAGTTCGCTGCCCGCCACGGCTGCGAGTCGGTGCACGACTACACCGGCCACGGCATCGCCGAGGGCTTCCACAACGGTCTGATCATCCCCCACTACGATTCGGCGCCGATGTTCGACGACGTGATCGAGGAGGGCATGACCTTCACGATCGAGCCGATGATCACCCTCGGCTCGCAGGAGTGGGAGTCCTGGGACGACGGCTGGACGATCGTCACCAAGGACCTCTCCTTCACCGCCCAGTTCGAGCACACGATGGTGATCACCGGCGAGGGACCCGAGCTGCTGACCGTGGTCTGAGACCTCGCGGACGCCCCCTCACCCGCCCCTGACCACCGGGTACCCTGGTGTGCTGTGAGCACCGCCACGTCCGGTGCACGTCCACCGCAGGGCGCGACTTCCCGCCCGTTCACGGCAACCAGGAGAGACGATGAGCAAGAAGGCCTTCGGGATCGACATCGGCGGCAGCGGAATCAAAGGGGCGCCGGTCGATCTGAACACCGGCGAGCTCACCGCAGATCGGGTGCGCATCCCCACCCCGCAGCCCTCGACGCCGGAGGCGGTGGCGGATGCCGTCGCCGAGCTCCTCTCCTCCTTCGACCTCGAGGAGGGGATGCCCGTGGGCGTCACCTTCCCCGCGGTGATCAAGGCGGGCGTGGCCCAGACCGCCGCGAACGTGGACGATGCCTGGATCGGCACCGATGTGGACGCGCTGCTGAGCGAGCGCACCGGGCGCGACGTGTTCGTGGTCAACGACGCCGATGCCGCCGGCATCGCCGAGGTGCAGTTCGGTGCCGCCCGTGACGTGCCCGGCGTGGCCATGGTGATCACGCTCGGCACCGGCGTGGGCAGCGCGACCTTCGTGGACGGGAAGCTGGTGCCCAACACCGAGCTCGGCCATCTGCTGCTGCACGGCGACTCCGCCGAGCGCTACATGGCCAGCTCCATCCGTGAGAAGGAGGATCTGGACTGGGAGACCTGGGCCGGGAGGCTGCAGGAGTACTTCTCCCACGTCGAGTTCCTCTTCAGCCCCACCCGCTTCATCGTCGGCGGCGGGGTCTCCAAGAAGCACCACAAGTTCCTGCCCCTGCTGGATCTGAAGGCCGAGATCGTGCCTGCCGAGCTGCGCAACGAGGCCGGGATCGTCGGCGCCGCGGCGCTGGCCCACCTCGAGCGCAAGGCTCTGCGCAAGTCCGAGAAGAAGGCCGCGAAGAAGGCGGAGAAGAAGCAGGCCGAGGCCGCGGCGACGAGCTGAGCGCTCCCCCGCCGGCCCCGCGCTGCGGGGCCCGCGGGGCGGACCAGCCGGCCTGTAAGCCGGGTTCTGTGATCGGCAGCCATCCCTCTACGATCGCCGTTGCCGACGACCTCCAGCGGTCCACCCGAGGACTCGGGCCGGCGCCCTCGAACATCCTCTGTCTGACCTTGCTCCCGGTGGGGTTTACCGTGCCGGTCCCGTCACCGGGACCGCGGTGGTCTCTTACACCACCCTTTCACCCTTACCGCCCGTTCCCCGAGGGGTGCGGGCGGCGGTCTGTTCTCTGTGGCACTGTCCCGCGGATCGCTCCGGGTGGGCGTTACCCACCACCGTGCCGGATGGAGCCCGGACTTTCCTCGGCCCCGGGGACGGAGCCCCGAGGACGCGGCTGCCCGGCCGACTGGTCCGCCTGACAGTCTACGCGGGCCGCGGCCGCGCCGCCCACCCGCACCCCGCCCCCGGAGCAGGCGTGCGCAACGTCTCCTCGTCGCTGCCGGGCCGCCCTGGGGCGTCGGCCGAGAATGGAGGGATGCTGATCCTGCTGCCGCCCTCGGAGACGAAGACCCGCCCCTCGGAGATCGGCGCCGCCGTGCTCGACCTCGCGGCGATGTCGCTGCCCGCGCTGCACGAGGCGCGCGAGGTGATGCTGCGAGCGGCCCGACGCACCGCCGCCGGCCCGGAGGGCGGCACGCGGCTGGGCGTCCCGGCCTCCTCGCCGGAGCTGGTGGGCCGCATGCTGCATCTGGCCGAGGAGCCCGTCGCGCCGGCGCTGTCCGTCTACTCGGGGGTGCTCTACGACCAGCTCGAGGCCGGCCTCTCCCCTGCCCAGGACCGACAGGTGCTGGTCCAGAGCGCCCTGTTCGGGCTGGTCGACGCCGCGACGGATCGGATCCCCGCCTACCGCCTCTCGGCGAGCTCCTCGCTCGCGCAGCTGGGGAAGGCGGGCTCCTGGTGGCGTGCGCGGCTGCAGCCTGTGGCCGCCGAGCTGCGTGCCGCGCAGGCCGGGGGCGACTCGCCGGTGGTGATCGACTGCCGATCGGGCGCCTACCGTTCGATGATGCCGATGCGCGGCGGCGAGGGACTCCACGTGCTCGAGGTCGCCCCGGTCCAGGAAAGGGGCGGGGTGCGCAAGGTGATCTCTCACGATGCGAAGCGCTACCGCGGCCTGGTCACCCAGGTGCTGCTCGCGGCCCCGTCGGCGCCGGCCACTCCCGAGGAGGTGGCCGAGACGGTGAGCGCCGGGCTCGGCGGGCTCACGGTCGAGCTCGACGGAGACCGGCTGGTCGTCGTGGACCGGGTGGACTGACCCGGGCGAGCACCTGTTCAGGCGGCGTGGCCGCCCCAGGGGTCGGTGGTGTGCTCGCTCAGGAGCACCTCGAGGCCGGGCTGCGCCTCGGCGAGCAGCTGCTGGGCGATCGGCAGCCACAGCGCCTCGCTCGCGGCATGGGGCACGTCGATCAGGGCCGGCACCGCGGAGGGCTCCACGGCTGACTCGAGGTGCTCGAGCGCCGGGTGATGGCGCAGATCCGAGGTGATGTAGACGTCCGCCTCGGCCATGATCGCCGCCTCGAGGAAGGAGTCGCCGGCGCCGGGGCACACCGCCACGCGGCGCACCGGCCGCTCGGCATCCCCGGTGTGGAGGATCCCCCGCGCGGTCGCGGGGACTTCCTGCGCGATCATCGCGGCGAGGGCGCCGACGGTGGTGGCAGCGGGCAGCGAACCCACCGCCCCGAGCCCGAAGCGCCGGGATCCGTGGGCCGCCTCCTCGCTCAGCTCCCCGGGCACCAGCGGTGCGGCGTCCTGCAGCGCGAGCGCATCGATCCAGGCGCCGACGGTGCCGCGGGTGGAGCGGTCCACGTTGGTGTGCCCGCACCACAGCGCGGTGCCGTGGCGCAGCAGCGTGGTGACCACGGCGCCCTTGCCCTCGTCGGCCGGCAGGAAGCTCGCGCCGCGCAGCAGCAGCGGATGGTGGGTGACCAGGAGCTGCGCCTCCCGGGCGACGGCCTCGCGGGCCACCTCGACGGTGGGATCCACGGCCAGCAGCACGCGGCGCACCTCGGCGTCCCGCTCCCCCAGCACCAGACCCACCCGGTCCCAGGCTTCCGCCCAGGCCAGCGGGTAGGCCGCCTCGAGGGTGCCGGTGACCTCCGCGACGCTCGCCGTCCCATTCCCCATGCTCGGGTCCATGCTCATGCCTGCAGCGCCCGCGCCTCGACCAGCGCCGCCTGGTAGGCCTTCCACGGCATCAGCACGCACTTCACGCGAGCAGGGAACTTCGCGGCGCCGAGCAGCGCGACGCCGTCCCCGATGAGCTCCTCATCGCCCTCCTCCCGGCCACGCGAGCGCATCACCGTCTCCATGTGCTCGTGCACCGGCTCGACCTCCGCCGTGGAGCGGCCGATCAGCAGGTCGGCCATGATCGAGGCGGAGGCGCGGCTCATGGCGCAGCCGATCGCGTCGTAGGAGACGTCCTCGATGTCGGAGGCGTCCTCGCTGAGCTGCAGACGCAGCGTGATCTCGTCGCCGCAGGTGGGGTTGACGTGGTGGACCTCGGCGGTGAACGGCTCGCGCAGCCCGGCATGCAGGGGACGCTTGTCGTGCTCCATCACGAGCTCGGTGTAGAGGGAGTTCAGGGGGCTGCTCATGCGAGGGCTCCGAAGAAGTCGACGGTGTGGGCGACGCCCTCCACGAAGGCGTCGACCTCGGCGGTGGTGGTGTGGACGGAGAAGCTCGCCCGGGTGGTGCCGTGCACGCCGAAGCGTCGGTGCAGCGGCCAGGCGCAGTGGTGACCCACCCGCACCTCGATGCCGAGGGAGTCGAGCACCTGGCCCACGTCGTGCGGGTGGCGCCCGGCGAGATCGAAGGAGACCGCGCCGGTGCGCTCCGGGGACAGGGCCGGGCCGATCACCCGCACCCCGTCGATACCGGCCAGTCCCGACAGGGCCCGCTGGGTCAGCGCCCGCTCATGTGCGGCGACCTGGTCCATCCCGAGCCCGTCGAGGTAGTCGCAGGCGGCGGCGAGGCCCACGGCCTGGGAGATCGGCGGGGTGCCGGCCTCGAAGCGGGCGGGCGGCTCGGCGAAGGTGGAACGCTCCATCTCGACCAGCTCGATCATGGAGCCGCCGGTGAGGAAGGGCGGCATCTGCTCGAGCAGATCGTAGCGTCCCCACAGCATCCCGATCCCGGTGGGGCCGAGCATCTTGTGGCCGGACAACGCCACGAGATCCACTCCCAACGAGGCGACGTCGAAGGGCATGTGCGGGGCGGACTGCGCGGCGTCCAGCACCGTCAGCGCCCCCACCGCGTGCGCCGCCTCGACCAGGGTTGCCACGGGGTTCACGGTGCCCAGCACATTGGACTGGTGGGTGAAGGCCAGGACCTTGGTGCGCTCGGTGAGCAGGGAGACGAGATCGGACAGATCCAGCGTGAAGTCCTCGGCCACCGGGATCCAGCGCAGCGTGGCACCGGTGCGTCGGGCCAGCTCCTGCCAGGGCACCAGATTGGCGTGGTGCTCCATCTCGGTCACCAGGATCTCGTCACCCTCCCGCACCCGCAGGTGCTCCGGGGTGGAGGAGTCGCCGCTGCCCAGCGAATGGGCCACGAGGTTCAGCGCCTCGGTGGCGTTCTTGGTGAAGACCACCTCGTCAGGGGACGGTGCGCCGAGGAACTCGGCGACCCGCTCTCGGGACCCCTCGTAGGCGTCGGTCGCCAGGCCCGCCATGCGGTGGGCTCCGCGCTTGACCGCGGCGTTGTCGCGCAGGAGGTAGGAGACCTCCGCATCGATCACCTGGCGCGGCCGCTGCGAGGTGGCGCCGCCGTCGAGATAGATCATCGGCGTCTCGGGATCGAGCATCCGGGTGAGGATCGGGAAGTCCGCGCGGATCGCCTCGACGTCGAACTCTCTGCTGGGGGCATTCACCTGCGCGGTTCCTCCTTCCACGGGCCGCCGGGCGAATCTCCGCGAGCTGCGGGCGCACCGGGCATGGCAGTGCGGCCAGTATAGGAAGCGTCCAGGACGGGGCCGCGGGCCGTGAGACCCTGTGCGCAGTCCCCCATCCCCGCGCTCACCGGAGGAACCGCCATCGACACGCTCATCCTGCTCGCGCTCGCCGTGGCGATCCTGGTCTCCGTGGTGCTCCTGATCGGTCAGCTGCTGGTGCGCCGCCAGCGCGAGAAGGAGCAGTGGGAGCGCGACGGCCGCCCCGAGACCCCGCCGCGCACCCCCGAGCAGCAGGCCCAGGACCGCAGGACCACGCTCACCTGGGGCTGCCTGATCGTGGCCGTGCCGCTGGCGCTCGTGGTGCTGTACACGCTCACCCGCTGAGCGGGCCTTTCTTCCGGTGGGTCGTGAGGGGCTCGAACCCCCGACCTTCTGGGTGTAAACCAGACGCTCTGACCAGCTGAGCTAACGACCCGGGCGGGGCGATGCCCCGTGGCGCTCGACGCATCGAGAGCCGTGACCCTCCTCACGGAGGGGATGCGCTGCGTGCCAGATCAGCTCGAGCGGCTGGCCAGGCGGGTGCCGGTCCAGTCCGGGGCGAGGCTCACCGAGCTCATCACCCGCAGCCCGGCGATCCCGGCGCACTCCTGGATCTCGCCGGGCATCACATGACCGGGCCGACCCGCCTTGGGGATCATCACCCACACGGGGGCACCCGGCTCGATGTTGCGCAGGGTGTCCACGAGGGCGTCGGTGAGATCGCCGTCGCCATCGCGCCACCACAGCACGACGGCGTCCACGAGCTCCTGAGTGTCCTCGTCCTCCAGCTCATCGCCGATGAGGTCCTCGATCGCATCGCGCAGATCGAGATCGACGTCATCGTCGTAACCGATCTCCTGCACGATCTGGCCCGTGGTGAAGCTCAGCACCTCGGAGAGGGAACTGGACGAGGGGGCGTCGGACGACGGTGACAAGAAAGGACTCCTAACGAGCGGGCAGTGCGTGCGATGCAGCGACGAGGGGCCGATCCGACCCCAGGACCGTGCTGCGCGGGCCTGATTCTATGTCACCGGACACCTGTGCGCATTACGGGACGAGAGTCCCGCCCGTCTCCGCCGCGATCGACGATGTCCTCTGTGTCACATATGAGGAGGCTCGGTGAAGGTCCCGCACCCACTCGGCGAAGGTAGGCTTGCACGCACCGAGGCCGACGGAGCAGGGCCCACCGGCGATTCCAGCTCCCCCGGCCGGTCCATCCCCTCCCGTAGAGAGAAGGACAGTGTGAGTTCGCACGAGACCCCTCGTCCCATCGGCATCAACCTGCCGAGCCATGCGCAGGATCCGGACCCGGAGGAGACCCGGGAGTGGCTGGAATCGTTCGACGGCCTCGTCGAGCACCGCGGCCCCGAGCGCGCCTCCGAGATCGTCCAGAGCCTGATCCAGCACGCGCGGGACGAGGATCTGCACCTTCCTGACTCGCTGACGACGGACTATGTCAACACGATCCCCGTCGATCAGCAGCCGGAGTACCCCGGCGACCTGGAGCTCGAGAAGGAGCTGCGCAACATCAACCGCTGGAACGCAGCGATGGTGGTCCATCGCGCCCAGCGCCCCGAGGTGTCCGTCGGCGGCCATCTCTCGAGCTACGCCTCCATCGCGACGATGTACGAGGTCGGCTTCAACCACTTCTTCCGCGGGCGCAACCACCCCGGCGGCGGCGACCACGTCTTCTTCCAGGGCCACGCCTCCCCCGGCATCTACTCGCGGGCCTACATGATGGGCCGCCTCTCGCAGGACGACCTCGACGGCTTCCGCCAGGAGGTCTCCAGCAGCCACGGCATGCCCTCCTACCCGCACCCGCGCGGGATGCAGGACTTCTGGGAGTTCCCCACGGTCTCGATGGGCATCGGCCCGGTCGCGGCGATCGAGCAGGCCTCCTTCGACCGCTACCTCCACAACCGCGGCCTCAAGGACACCAGCGAGCAGCACACCTGGGCGTTCCTGGGCGACGGCGAGATGGACGAGGTCGAGTCGCGCGGCGCGCTGCACATCGCCGCCAAGGAGCACCTGGACAACCTCACCTTCGTGGTCAACTGCAACCTGCAGCGCCTCGACGGCCCTGTGCGCGGCAACGGCAAGATCATCCAGGAGCTGGAGAGCCAGTTCCGCGGCGCCGGCTGGAACGTCATCAAGGTGATCTGGGGCGCCGGCTGGGACCCGCTGCTGGAGCAGTCCACCGACGGTGCGCTCATCGACCTGATGAACGCCACCCCGGACGGCGACTACCAGACCTACCGCGCCGAGTCCGGCGGGTTCATCCGCGACAACTTCTTCGGCCGCGACCCGCGCACGAAGGCGCTCGTCGAGGACATGTCCGACGAGGACATCTGGTGGAAGCTCAACCGCGGCGGCCACGACGCGAAGAAGATCTACGCCGCGTTCAAGCAGGCCACCGAGCGCAACGGCAAGCCCACTGTGATCCTCGCCCACACCGTCAAGGGCTACCGCCTGGGCAAGAACTTCGCGGGCCGCAACGCGACCCACCAGATGAAGAAGTTCACGATGGAGGATCTCAAGGCGCTGCGCGACACCCTGCGCATTCCGATCAGCGACGAGCAGCTCGAGTCCGGCACCATCTACGACGCGCCGTTCTACCTGCCCGAGGACGACTCCCCGGTCATGAAGTACCTCAAGGAGCACCGTTCGAAGCTGGGCGGCCCGGTCCCGTCGCGCCGCACCGAGCACAAGCCCCTCGAGCTGCCCGGCGACAAGGCGTACGAGGTCGTCAAGCGCGGCTCCGGCAAGCAGGAGATCGCCTCGACGATGGCGCTGGTGCGCCTGCTCAAGGACCTCATGCGCGACAAGGAGACCGGCAAGCGCTGGGTGCCGATCGTTCCCGACGAGGCGCGCACCTTCGGCATGGACTCGCTGTTCCCGACGGCGAAGATCTACAACCCCGACGGTCAGAACTACCTCTCGGTGGACCGCGACCTGCTGCTGGCCTACAAGGAGTCCACCTCCGGCCAGATCAAGCACATGGGCATCAACGAGATCAGCTCGACCGCGGCCTTCACCGCGGCGGGCACCTCGTACGCCACGCACGACTTCCCGATGATCCCGTTCTACATCTTCTACTCGATGTTCGGGTTCCAGCGCACCGGCGACTTCTTCTGGGCCGCCGGCGACCAGATGGCCAAGGGCTTCGTGATCGGCGCGACCGCCGGCAAGACCACGCTCGCGGGCGAGGGCCTGCAGCACATGGACGGCCACTCGCCGATCCTTGCCTACACCAACCCCGGCACGGTCATCTACGACCCGACCTACGGCTACGAGCTCGGGCACATCATCCGTGACGGCCTCAAGCGCATGTACGGCGAGGACGACCGCCTGCAGGAGGTCTTCTACTACATCACCGTCTACAACGAGCCGATGGTGCAGCCCGCGGAGCCCGAGGACCTGGACGTCGAGGGTCTGCTCAAGGGCATGTACCTGCTCGAGGCCAAGCCCGAGGGCGAGGGCCCCGAGGCGCAGCTGCTGGCCTCCGGCGTCGGCGTCCCGTGGGCGCTGCACGCCCGTGAGCTGCTCGAGCAGGACTGGGGCGTGAAGGCCAACGTCTGGTCGGTCACCTCGTGGACCGAGCTGCGCAAGGAGGCCCAGGAGGCCGAGAAGCACAACCTCCTGCACCCCGAGGACCAGCGCACCCCGTGGCTCGCGCAGCGTCTCGAGGGCGTGGAGGGTCCGTTCGTGGCGACCTCCGACTACGACTTCCTGGTCCCGGACCTGATCCGCGAATGGATCCCGGGTGCGTACGGCGTCCTCGGCGCCGATGGCTGGGGCTTCTCCGACACCCGTCCGGCTGCGCGTCGTCACCTGAAGATCGATGCGCACTCGATGGTCGTCAAGGCGCTTCAGCTGCTCGCCAAGGAGGGCAAGGTGGATGCCTCGGTGGTCCGCCAGGCCATCGACAAGTACGACCTGACCAACGTCAACGCCGGCGAGTCCGGTTCGTTCGGCGGCGAGTCCTGATCACCCCGTCGGGCTGTCCATCCCCGTGATGGGCGGCCCGGCGGTCTCTCCCCCGTCGGCCCGCTCCGCCTCGCGAGCGGGCCTTCCCCTTCTCTCCCCTGGAGGTTTCTCGTGCTCGCGATCGTCTGCCCCGGCCAGGGGGCCCAGAAGCCCGGCTTCCTGAGCCCCTGGCGTGAGCTGCCCGGCGTGGAGGAGTCCCTCGCGGGGCTCTCGGAGGCTGCGGGCATCGACCTGCTGCGCCATGGCACCGAGTCCGACGCGGACACCCTCCGCGACACCGCTGTGGCACAGCCGCTGCTGGTCGCGGCCGGCATCACCGCCGCCGACTGCCTGGCCGGCGGGGACGGCTTCGCCGCCGGTGCCCAGGCGGATCTGCTCGCGGGTCACAGCGTCGGCGAAGTCACCGCGGCGGCGCTGTCCGGTGTGCTCACCGCCGAGGATGCGATGCGCCTGGTCGCCGTGCGCTCGCGCGCGATGGCGACCGCCGCGGCGGCCGAGCCCACGTCGATGGCCGCAGTGGTGGGCGGCACGCGCGACGAGGTCATCGCCGCGATCCAGGAGCAGGGGCTGGCTCCTGCGAACATCAACTCCGCCGCGCAGGTGGTCGCCGCAGGCACCGCCGGGCAGATCCAGGCGCTGGTCGAGAACCCGCCGACCCGCGCGCGCGTGATCCCGCTGCAGGTGGCAGGCGCCTTCCACACGCAGTACATGGCCGGCGCCCGCGAGGAGCTCGCCGCCTTCGCGCCCGGCCTGCAGGTCTCCGATCCGCTCGCACAGGCCCCGCTGGTCTCGAACGCGGGCGGGGAGATCGTCACCGAGGGCGCCCGCTACCTCGAGCTGATCGTCGACCAGGTCGCCGCGCCCGTGGACTGGGAGGCCTGCATGCGGGTCTTCGCCGACAAGCAGATCACCGGGATCCTCGAGGTGGCGCCGGCCGGCACGCTCACGGGCCTGGCCAAGCGCGAGCTCAAGGGAGTCGCGCTGATGAACCTCAACACCCCCGACGATCTCGAGGCGGCCCACGACTTCGTGAACGAGCACGGGACGAACCATCACTCGGGCGCCGACGCGGACCAGGAGAACTGACCATGGCCATCACCCTCACCCCTCAACCCACCGTCGCCGGCTCGCAGGTCCTCGCCTACGGCGCGGCGCGCGGTGACCTCACGGTCCCCAACGACGACCTCGTCGGCCCGATCGACTCCTCCGACGAGTGGATCCGCCAGCGCACCGGGATCGTCACCCGCACCCGCGCGAGCGAGGACGTCGGCGTCAAGGACCTCTCCCTGACGGCGGCGAAGGAGGCCATCGAGCGCTCCGGGATCGACCTGGAGACCCTCGACGCGATCATCGTCTCGACCATCTCCTTCCCCTACCCCACCCCGTCGCTGGCGACCCTGCTCGCCGGTGAGCTGGGCCGTCCGGATGTCATCGCCTACGACATCTCGGCCGCCTGCGCGGGCTTCGCCTACGGCATCGGCCAGGCGGACTCGCTGATCCGCTCGGGCGCGGCCCGCAACGTGCTGGTGATCGGCGCGGAGAAGCTCTCCGACTTCGTCTCCCCCACCGACCGCTCCATCTCGTTCCTCCTGGGCGACGGCGCGGGCGCCGCGATCGTCGGACCCAGCGACGTGCCGAAGATCGGGCCGACGGTCTGGGGCAGCGACGGCGAGAACTGGGACACGATCCGTATGACCGGTTCCTCGATCGACTTCCGCGACGGCAAGACGGAATGGCCCACGCTCGAGCAGGACGGCCGCACCGTGTTCCGCTGGGCCGTGTGGCACACCGCCCAGAAGATTCGCGAGATGCTCGACCAGTCCGGGATCGGCATCGAGGACATCGACGTGTTCGTGCCCCACCAGGCGAACATGCGCATCATCGACGAGCTCGCCAAGCAGCTGAAGCTGCCGGGGGACGTGGTGATCGGCCGCGACATCGCCGAGACCGGCAACACCTCCGCGGCCTCGATCCCGCTGGCCACCCACCGCCTGATCGAGGAGGGCGCGGCCAAGAGCGGCGACGTCCTGGTGCAGTTCGGCTTCGGTGCGGGCCTGGCCTATGCCGGTCAGGTGCTGATCCTGCCCTGATCGCCCGAGGAGACTGTCACCCGCGTCACGCCGCATGGCTGACACGATCCGGGCTGGCCGGTTACCGAGAAGTAGCACGGGTAGTCTGTGACCGCCACACATCCGCATACCTGAAGGAGCATCCCATGGCACACACCGAGAACGAGATCCTCGAGGGCCTCGCCGAGATCGTCAACGAGGAGACCGGTGTCGCCACCGAGGACGTGAAGCTCGAGAAGTCCTTCACCGATGACCTCGACATCGACTCCATCTCGATGATGACGATCGTCGTCAACGCCGAGGAGAAGTTCGACGTGCGCATCCCCGACGAAGAGGTCAAGAACCTCGCCACCGTCGGCGACGCCGTCAAGTTCATCGAGGGCGCTCAGAACTGAGCCCCGCCTGACGCCCGGGACGCATCCCGTCCCGGGCGTCGCCGTCCTCTCAGCCACGTAGACCCGGAGGTCCGCATGTCCGCTTCCCGCTCACGAGTCGCCGTGACCGGCCTCGGCACCGTCAACCCGCTCGGCGGTGACGTCTCCTCCACCTGGGAGGCAGCCCTCGCCGGGACCTCCACCGCGCGCACCTTCGACAACGACTGGAAGGAGCGCTACGGCCTGTCCGTGGACTTCGCCTGCCAGCTGGTGCCGGGAGCGCTGGACTCGCTGACGCGCCCTGAGGCGAAGAAGCTCGACCCCTCGGGCCAGTACTCGATGGTCGCCGCGCGCGAGGCCTGGGCCGACGCCGGCACCCCCGAGGTCGACCCGAGTCGGCTCGGCGTCGTGGTCGGCACCGGGATCGGCGGCATCTGGACCACGCTGGACCAGTGGGACGTCGTGCGCGAGCGCGGAGCCCGGCGCGTGAACCCGTTCACGGTGCCGATGCTGATGGCGAACTCCTCGGCGGCCAACATCTCCATGGAGCTCGGCGCCCGCGCCGGAGCGCACACCCCCGTCTCGGCCTGCGCCTCCGGTGCCGAAGCGGTGGCGCTGGGGATGGGGATGATCCGTGACGGCCGCGCCGACGTGGTCCTCGTGGGCGGCACCGAGGCGTCCATCCACCCGATGACGATCGCCGCCTTCGCGAACATCCGTGCGCTCTCCGGCCGCGTCGACGATCCGGAGCACGCCTCGCGTCCCTACGACGTGGACCGCGACGGGTTCGTCCTCGGCGAGGGCGCAGCCGTCCTGGTGCTCGAGAGCGAGGAGCATGCCGCTGCCCGCGGCGCACGGGTCTATGCCTACGCCGCCGGTCGCGGCATGGCCTCGGACGCTCACCACATCTCGGCCCCGAACCCGGAGGGCCAGGCGCAGGCGGTGCGCGAGGCGGTCGCGGACGCAGGGCTCGAGGCGTCCGACATCGTCCACCTCAACGCCCACGGCACCTCCACCCCGCTCGGCGACATCGGCGAGCTGCGTGCGGTGGCTGACGCCCTCGAGGGCCGGACCGACCAGATCGTCGTCACCTCGACCAAGTCGATGACCGGCCACCTGCTCGGCGGCGCCGGGGCGCTGGAGTCGGTCTTCTCCGTCCTGGCCCTGCACAAGCGCACGGCGCCTCCGACGATCAACATCGAGAACCTCGACCCGGAGACCCCGATGGCGATCGCGCAGAACACGCCGGCGGAGCTGCCCGGCGGCGACATCGCCGTGCTGAACAACGCCTTCGGCTTCGGCGGGCACGATATAGCCACGGTCTTCACCACCGCCTGAGCACCTCGGGATCACCGAGCAGAGGGCCCACCCATGGGTGGGCCCTCTGCTCGTCCCTGAGAGCGTGAAGCGGAGCTGCGCGCGCTCAGCTGACCCGGTGGAGCCAGCGCATCGGCACGCCCTCCCCCGCGTGGCGGTAGATCTCCAGCTCCTCGTCCCAGGGCGATCCGAGGGCGATGCCGAGCTCTCGGCGCAGGGCCAGCGGGTCATCGCCCGCGCGCTCGATGCAGCCGCGCACATGGTCCTCGGTGAGCACGATGTTCCCGGCGTGGTCCGTGACCGCATGGTGGATCCCCAGCTCGGGCGTGCAGCTCCAGCGGGCGCCGTCCATCGCCGCGGTCGCCTCCTGGGTGACCTCGAAGCGGATGTCGTTCATCCCGCGCAGCGAGCTGGCGAGCCGGGCGCCGGTGTCCTCGCGGCCGCGCCAGGTCATCTCCCCGCGCTGGAGCCGGCTGCCCACCGGCTGGTCCTCCCAGCTGATGCGTGCGGGCACGCCGAGCACTCCGCTGGCGGCCCATTCGATGTGCGGCGTGAGGGCCCGCGGAGCGGAGTGCACATACAGAACTCCCTGGGTCATCTCGTTCCTTCCGGTCTCCGATGCGTCTTCCCCAACGAATCGGTGCTGCGGAGGGACCTGATGACAGCAGGTGCCTGTGAGTGCTGAGCTTAGAGGGTCTCCCTGATCTGGCGCAACGCCCGCTTCTTCACGGAGCGCTCGAGTCCGTCGATGTAGAGGGCGCCGTCGAGGTGGCCCACCTCGTGCTGGATCAGGCGCGCGGTGAGGCCCTCTCCTGCCAGCTCGATCTCCTCGCCCTCGAGGTTCGTGCCCACGCAGCGGGCGTAGGCGGAGCGGGTGCGCGGGAAGAACAGGCCCGGAACGGACAGGCAGCCCTCGTCCCCGTCCTGGAGCTCCTCGGAGAGCTCGACGATGACGGGGTTGAGGATGTACCCCACCCCGTTCTTCTCCTCGAGGTTCCAGGAGAAGGCGCGCAGGTTCACCCCGATCTGGTTCGCCGCGACGCCGGCGCGCCCCTCGTCGTCGACGGTGTCCATCAGGTCCCGGATGAGAGCGCGGGTGCCGTCGGTGATCGTCCTGATCGGATCGCACGGGGTGCGCAGCACCGGATCGCCGATCAGGCGGATGGGACGGATGCTCACTTCTGCGCCTCCTGCTGTGCCTGCTCGTCCTGCTGTGTCTGCTGTGCCTGCCCATCCTGCTCGGTGCCGAGGATCCGGTGGGTGACCTCCACGCCCGGGACCACGGTGCGCTCGACGGTGCAGCCGGCGGCGACCGCTCGACCGAAGACCTTGACCACGGAGGCGATCTCCAGCTCGGTGAGCCCCTCGAGCGGTAGCTGCACCTCCTCGGCGATCGAGAGGTAGCGGTTCTCGGAGCCGTCCGAGGTGCCGTGCGCCCACAGGCGCATCTCGAAGTCCTCCCCGAGGCGGCGTGCGAGGTTGGTGTCGCTGCTCATGCCGGCGCAGCCGATCAGCGCGAGCTTCAGCAGCTCGCCGGGATTGATCTCCCCCTCGCCGTGGCCGATCGGGATCTCGACGCCGCGCTGGTTGCGGCCCACCAGGGTGCGGTGGCCGGAGCGGTCCGCCCAGACGCTGCCGGGACCGACGTTCTCCGGACGCTCGAAACGATCATCGGGGACGGTGGGCATCGCCCTTCTCCTTCACGAGAACCAGCAGGAAACAAGACAGCCCCGGAGTGATCCGGGGCTGTTCTCCTTGGGCTCCCGCACTTGGATTCGAACCAAGAACCGCTCGATTAACAGTCGAGTGCTCTGCCGTTGAGCTATGCGGGATCGACCTGACCGACTCTAGCAGGACCCCTGGGGCCTGCGCATCTCGGAATGCGCCGTCGACCGGCCATTATGACGAAGGTTACTTCGAGCTGGCGCTCTTCTCGGCCGGCGGCGCACCCTGCGTCTCGGCCGCCGCTGCACCCCGGGCTCCGTCGGGCCCGGTGGACTCTCGCACCATCAGCGCAGGCACGGTCGCCCGCGCCTCCGACCCCTGCGCCGGTGCCGTTCCGCCTCCGGAGCGAGACTCCTCGATCACCTCGAGGAGCCTGCTCGCGGCGACCCGGCCGTACTCGATGGCCGAGCGGCCGATCGCGGTGATCGGAGGGCGGTGGGTGCGCGTCAGGGCGGAATCCTCGTAGCTCGCGACCGCGACGTCCACGGGGATCCTCGACCCGCTCTCCTGGAGCACATGGGCGCCCGCGAGGACCATCTCGGCGCTGTCGAAGATGATCGCGCTCGGAGGTGCGCTGCGCGCCATCAGCTCCGCGGTCGCGATCTCGGCGCCTCGGGAGCCGTAGCCGGCGTCCTGCAGGATCCCTTCGATCCCGAGGTCGGCGCAACGCTGCTCGAAAGCACGGTCCCGCAGCAGGGTGTGCAGGAAGTCCTCGTTGCCGGCCACGCGCGCCAGGCGCCGATGACCGAGCTGCGCGAGGTGATCCACGAGCAGCTCGGTCGCGTGGGCATCGTCGACATAGACCGAGGGCAGCGAACCGTGGTGCCCGGGCCCGCCCACCACCAGGGCGGGCAGGCCGATCTCCTCGAGCGCGGGAATGCGAGGATCATGCTCCCGCAGGTCCACGACGACCACTCCGTCGACCCGGCGCTGGGCGAACCAGCGCCGGAAGGTCTCGATCTCCGCGTCGGAGGTCTCGACGGTCTGCATCTGGAGCGAGTAGTCCCGGCGGCTGAGCACCTCCTGCAGGCCGGCCACGAAGGCGCCGAAGAACGCTTCGGTGCCGAGCACCTCGGCGGGCCTGGTCAGGACCATCCCGATCGTCTGCACCGGAGCGCCGGCGAGGGCGCGCGCCGCAGGAGAGGGCTCCCACTGCAGCTCGCGAGCGATCGCCATGACCCTCTCCCGCGTGGCGTCGGAAACCCCGGGGCGGCCGTTGACCGCGAGGGACACCTCGAGCTGGCACGTGGCTTCTCTTCCGCCCTCGATCGCCCGCTCTGGCTCCAGGAGGTCGGCGCTCCGCGCAGCATCCTCGAGGAGGAGGACGTGGCCTGGTTCGTGCGCACCACCGTCGACAACGCCCTGCAGAGCCCCGAGCTCTGGGGAATCACCTGGTGGTGCTCGCATGACGTCTCCCGCTCCCTCGCCGACTTCCCGCCGCTCGAGCACACCCTCGGCCTGTTCGACGAGGACGGACGGCTGAAGAGCGCCGGTGCCGCGTTCCGGGACGCGATCGCCGCGGCCCGCGAACTGCCTGCCCCGGCTCCCCGCGGCCGGGCGATCGAGCTTCCCGTCGGCCCGGAGCCGCTGCGGCGCCGCAGCGCGGCAGCCCCCGGCGGCGCGGTCTTCGAGCAGTGGATGGAGGCCTCGCGGCCGGGGAACGGCCGACGATCCACGTGGTGCGCGAGCATGCGGACCTCCTCGCCGGCGACACCCGCACCGGCGGCGCCGCAGCAACTCGCGCCGCAGTGTGAACAGCACCCCGCAAGAGGGTGTCAGAGCAGGTCACACGGTCTGATCGTGATAGATTCCTGAACGCCCTGCACGCAGGGACACGGCCCAGTAGCTCAGCCGGTCAGAGCAGCGGACTCATAATCCGTCGGTCGCGGGTTCAAGCCCCGCCTGGGCTACTTCCGGCGCCTCATGCGATGCACCGTCGTGCCGACAGTCCCGCGGCGCACTGCCGCGCACCGCCGCGCACCCGCTCTCCTCCGGGCAGCTCACCGCTCGTCGAGGTACCTCAGCACCGCCTGCACGCGGCGGCTGGTCTGTTCATCTCCGGGCAGCTCCAGCTTGTCGAAGATCGCGCTGATCGCCTTCTCCACGGTGCTCAGCGAGAGGAACAGCCGCTCGGCGATCCCGCGATTGGAGAGCCCCTCGGCCATCGCCTCGAGCACCTCGACCTCGCGCGGCGTGAGGCGGGAGACGACACGCTGCTGCTCCGGGGTGCGCAGCAGCGAGCGCACCACGGCGGGATCGATGACGGTGCCGCCGCCTGCGACCCGGTGCACGGCATCGAGGAAGCCATCGATCTCGGTGACGCGGTCCTTGAGCAGATAGCCGATCCCGGGCGCCTCGGCGCTGAGCAGTTCGCTCGCGTACTCGCGTGCCACGTGCTGGGAGAGCATCAGCACCCCCACCTGCGGGTGCTCGCGCTTGAGGCGCAATGCGGCGACCAGGCCCTCGTCGGTGTGGGTGGGCGGCATGCGCACGTCGACGATCGCGAGCTGGGGCCGGTGCCGGGCCACCTCCTCGAGAAGTTGCTCGCCGTCGCCGACGGAGGCGAGCACCTCGATACCCTCGTCCTCCAGCAGGCTGCGCACGCCCTCGCGCAGCAGCACGGCGTCATCGGCGAGGACGACGCTCAGCGGGCTTCCGGTCTCAGTCACAGGGCACCTCCGCGGTGATGATGGTGGGTCCGCCGACCGGGCTGTCGACGCTTACGGTACCGTCCAGCGCGGCGACCCGTCGGGCGAGCCCCTGTAGGCCGCCGCCCTCGGGATCCGCGCCGCCGATGCCGTCATCGCGGATCGAGACCACGAGGGTGCGCCGTTCCTCGGTGCCGCGCTCCTCGAGCATGATCCGCACCTCGCTCGCCGCCGCGTGCTTGACGACGTTGTTGACCGCCTCGCGCACCACGAAGTACGCGGCGGATTCAACCGCTCGAGGCAGCTCCCCGCTCACCGCGTGCTCGAGATGCACGGGCAGCGGGCTGGCGTCGGCGACGTCCCCGAGCGCGGTGGCCAGTCCGTGCTCGTCCAGGGCGTTGGGGTAGACCTGCCAGGCGACCTGACGGACCTCCTCGATCAGCGACTGGGACTGAGCGTGCGCCTGGTCGAGCAGCTCCCGTGCGCGGTCCGCATCAGGGGTGCGTCGAGCGCGGGCGAGGGTCACGGAGAGAGAGACCACGTTCTGCTGCACCCCGTCGTGCAGGTCGCGCTCGATGCGTCGACGCTCATCATCGATCGCGAGCACCACTCCGCGCCGAGTGGTCAACAGCCGGCTGATCCGAGTCTCGAGCGCGTCCTCACGGGCGACGCTCGTCCACCGCCGCAGCAGCAGGGCCTGCGCCCACGCGGCGAGCTCGGCGAACACCGCTGCGGCCAGCAGGCTCGAGGTGCCGAAGATCAGCAGCACGGGCAGGGCGGGCCGGCTGATCACCCAGAGGGAGAACTCGAACACCACGGGCTCGACGATGATCGTCTGGATGAGGCTGCCCAGCACGATGGCCGCGACCAGCAGGAGCAGGTCCGCCATGATGTAGCCGAGCACCCCGGCCAGCAGGGCGTGCAGCGCCGCCCGCCGGGGGCCCAGGAACTCCTCCGGGGAGGTGCCCAAGCGGAAGCGGTAGAAGCGATCGAGCCGCCCCGACTCCCAGCGGCGCACCGCACGGAACGGCCGGCGCCACCGCACCAGCAGCAGCGGGATCGTCAACAGCAGGAGCGCGCCCAGCACCAGGCCCAGCAGAGCTCCGACCACGTGACGCACCCCGCGACGCAGCAGTCGCACCGGTTCGCGCGGCAGCGAGAGGCCGGACGGGTCAGGCAAGCGCATGGAGCTCTCTTCGGAGGTCAGGGGCGCCGATCACGGCGCCGATGGGCACGCTACCAACCGCGCCCGGATCCCGACCACGAGGCTCCTCCCCGTCCCCGTTCCGGTTTTCCGCATCCGTGCGCGCAGTTCCCCGCCGCAGGCGCACGGTCTGCCCGGTTCCGGGCGCACGGCGCAGATTCCTACCGTGGAGCGCGTTCTTCCACCACCAGGAGCTGCCCGATGGATTCCGTTCTCCACCTCGCCGAGACCCTCATGGGGTCGCCGTGGCTCTACCTGCTCGTGCTCGCCCTCGTGGCGCTGGACGGCTTCTTCCCGCTCGTGCCCGGGGAGACGGTGGTCATCGCGGCCGGTGCCTACGCGGTCAGCGGGAGCACTCAGGCGCCCGCACTGCTGGTCGCTGCCTGGGCCGGGGCGCTCACGGGCGATCTCATCTCCCACCATCTCGGGCGAGGTGCGGGTCCGCTCGCCCGCTGGTTCCGCCGCCGCCGATGGGGCGGAGCGATGCTCGGCTGGGCCGAGCGGGAGCTGACGGACCGTGGCGGGATGCTGCTGATCTCCGGAAGGTTCATCCCCGGAGGGCGCACCGCGACGACTCTGACCAGCGGCATCGTGGGCTACCCACGTGCGCGGTTCCTCGGCTTCGCGGCGATCGCAGGACTGCTGTGGTCCCTCTACAGCGTGGGGATCGGAATGCTGGGCGGCCTCGCCTTCCGCACCGAGCCGCTGCTCGGCGTGGCCGTGGGCATCGGGCTGGCGCTCCTGCTCGGCGGCGGGATCGAGGCGGCACGCGTCCTGCGCCGGAAGGCGACTCGATCCCGCTCGCGAGCTCGCAGTTCGTCGGTCAGTCCTCGACAGCCGCGCGGAGGGCGCGTCGGCGTGCCTGGACCTGCCCCAGGCGGGACATGATCTCCTGATAACGCTCGGCATCACGGGGGTCGGTGCGCTGCAGGCGCTGCTTGAGCACCGAGTACTCGCGCGTGATCGACAGCTCGCTGAGACGATCCAGCAGGGAGCCGGCGAGCTTGCCCAGGCCCTCCTCGTCACGCGCGGGCAGGTCGAGGTTCGCGATCTCCACGATCAGCGGACGCAACGTCTCTCCCGAGACCTCGAGCACCTGCTCGAGATAGCGGGCAGGGTGCAGGGTGCCCTCGACGGCATCGAGCAGCGTCCCGGCGGCGAGCATCACGTCCCACACACCCTGCAGGGCGGGCACGTGGAAGGAGTCATCCGGCAGCGAGGCGACCTTCTCGGCCACCAGCAGCTGCGGGGCCTGGAGCATCACGGCCAGGGACTGCGTCTCCACCTGGCCCACGGGATCACGGGGATTGACCGCGTCGGCGAGCCGGGCATGGACCGGCGGGGCCTGGGCGCCGTCGGCCCCCTGGCCGCGCTCCCCCGGGCGCTCCGCCGCGGGAGCCGGCTCCTCCGCCCGATGCCCGCCGCGCCCCTCGCTGCGGGCGGCGTCATGCACGGCGCGCAACACAGTGCGCTCCTCCATCCCCAGCCAGCCGGCCAGGCGCCGGGCGTACTCGGGGCGCATCGCGCGATCACGGATGCGGGCCACCACCGGTGCGGCCATGCGCAGCGCCGTCACCTGTCCCTCGACGGTGTCGAGATCCACCTGGGAGATCGCGGAGCGGATCGCGAACTCGAACAGGGGGCGGCGGGTCTCGATCAGATCCCGCACCGCCTGATCACCCTGCTGGATCCGCAGCTCGCAGGGATCCATGCCGCTGGGCTCCACGGCCACGTAGGTCTGGGCGACGAATCGCTGGTCCTCCTCGAAGGCGCGCAACGCCGCCTTCTGACCGGCGGCGTCGCCGTCGAAGGTGAAGATGACCTCGCCGGCCAGGCCCCGGCCGTCGGTGTTCAGGCGCAGCCCCGCCGACGGGTTCGAGTCGCCCATCACGCGCCGCACGATCTTCACGTGGTCCGCGCCGAAGGCGGTGCCGCACGAGGCCACGGCCGTGGTGACGCCGGCCAGATGGGCGGCCATCACGTCGGTGTACCCCTCGACCACCACCACACGGTGCTGGGAGGCGATCTCCTTGCGGGCGATGTCCAGGCCGTAGAGCACCGTGGACTTGTGGTAGATCGCGGTCTCGGGGGTGTTGAGGTACTTCGGTCCCTGATCCGAGTCGAGCAGACGCCGCGCGCCGAAGCCGATGGTCTTGCCGGTGATGTCGCGGATCGGCCAGACCAGCCGCCCGCGGAAGCGGTCGTAGACACCGCGCTGGCCCTGGGAGACCAGGCCGCTCGCGACCAGCTCCTCCTCGGTGAATCCGCGGCCGCGCAGCACTCCGGTCAGCGAATCCCAGCCCTCGGGGGCGAAGCCCACGCCGAAGTGCTCGGCGGCGTCCTGGTCGAAGCCTCGCTCGAGCAGGAACCGGCGCCCCACCTCGGCGGCTGGGCCACGCAGCTGCTCGCGGTAGTACTCCTCCGCGATCGCATGCGCATCGATCAGGCGCCGACGGGTGCCGAAGTCGGGGCGATCGCCCCGCTCACCGCCCTCCTCGTACTGCAGCTGGACGCCGTAGCGGCCGGCCAGCATCTCGACGGCCTCGACGAAGCTGAGGTGGCTGATCTTCTGCACGAAGGAGATCACGTCACCGCCTTCGCCGCAGCCGAAGCAGTGCCAGTGGCCCAGCTGGGGGCGGATGTTGAAGGAGGGGGTCTTCTCGTCGTGGAAGGGGCACAGCCCCTTCATCGAACCGATGCCCGCAGTGCGCAGCGTGACGTGCTCGGAGACCACCTCGTCCAGGCGGGAGCGCTCGCGGACCTCGTCGACGTTCTTGATCAGACCTCTGGCCACGGCCTCACAGCTCCGATCCGAGGCCCGGCAGGGGCGTGTCCGCGGCGGTGACGTGGGTGATGTCGCGGTCGAACAGCTCGGCGTGCAGGCGCCGCGCGGTGACGTCCGTGTAGGAGGCGATCTGGTCGACCACGACCCGGCGCCGGGCGTCGTCGTCCTCGGCGCTGCGCCAGAGCTCGGCGAACAGCGGGCTGAGGTAGTGGGAGCCGGTGTGCCACAGCCGCGAGTAGAGGTCGCGGATGATCTCCTCCTGGGCCTCGTACACGGGCTGCTGCGAGGCGGAGGACATCACGTACGCGGCCGCGAGGCCCTTGAGCACCGCGATCTCGAGATGGGTCTGCTCGGGCACCATGACCTCGCCCGCGTAGCGGGACATGGCCTGCTCGCCGTGGGCGGCACGGGTCGCGGTGATCGCCGATCGGGTGAAGCGGCCGATCAGCTGGCTGGTCATGTCCTTCAGCGCGGCGGCCGAGCGGAACGAGCCGTCGAAGGCGGACATCCAGTACGGCTCGGCCTCGAGGCGGGCCAGCGCCTCGTCGAGCGCCTCGACCGGCTCATCGGGCATGTACCAGTCCTGGACCACGAACAGCGCGGCCGCCCGCTCCATCGGGTCGCCGAGCTTCTCGAGCTCGAGGGTGCGTCCCGTGATGGCGTCCTCGATGTCGTGGACGGAGTAGGCGACGTCATCGGCGAGGTCCATCACCTGCGCCTCGAAGCACTGCCTGCCGGGCACCGCACCCTCCCTCGCCCAGGTGTACACCCCGAGGTCGTCGGCGTAGGCACCGAACTTCGCCGAGCTCGGATCCGGTCCCTGCCCGCGGGTCCAGGGGTACTTGATCGCGGCGTCCACGCAGGCGCGGGTGAGGTTCAGCCCGTAGGGGCGCTCCTCGCCCACCACCTTCGGCTCGAGCCGGGTGAGCAGGCGCAGGGTCTGCGCATTGCCCTCGAAGCCGCCGAAGTCCGCGGCGAGATCGTCCAGCACCTTCTCGCCGTTGTGGCCGAAGGGCGGGTGCCCGAGGTCATGGGAGAGACAGGCGGCATCGACGATGTCCGGATCGCATCCGAGCTCGGCGCCGATGTCGCGGCCCACCTGCGCCACCTCGAGGGAGTGGGTGAGGCGGGTGCGCACGAAGTCGTTGGCTCCCGCGCCGAGCACCTGGGTCTTCGCGCCCAGCCGGCGCAGCGCGGAGGAGTGCAGCACGCGGGCGCGGTCACGCTGGAACGGTGTGCGGGCCTGCGATTTCGGCGGCTCCGGCACCCAGCGCTCGAGGTCGGGTGCGGTGTAACCGGCAGTCATCCGTTCATCCTCCGGAGGTGTCGAGCTCGGCCTCGTGGAGGCGGGTCGCATGCTGGGCGCTGAGCTCCCGCGAGGACATCCAGCCCTCGGGGACCACAGCGCGCTTGGGCGAGCCGGCGCGGCCGCGCGGGCCCTCGACCGCGGCGCCCGGGTAGGGGCTCGAGAGGTCGAGCTCGGCGAGCTTGGCGTCGAGGTCCTCGAGCGACTCCATGGTCGCCAGGCGGTGGCGCATCTCCCCGCCGACGGGATAGCCCTTGAAGTACCAGGCCACGTGCTTTCGCAGATCACGCAGGGCGCGGCCCTCGTCCTCGAAGAACTCGATCAGCAGCTCGGCATGACGGCGCAGGATCACCGCGATGTCTCCCATGGAGGGACGGATGCGGTCCGGTCGGCCGGCGAAGGCGGCCGCGAGGTCGGCGAACAGCCAGGGCCGTCCCTGACAGCCGCGGCCCACCACCACACCGTCGCAGCCGGTGCGATCCATCATCTCGATGGCGTCCTCGGCACACCAGATGTCCCCGTTGCCGAGCACCGGGATGTCGGTGACGAGCTCCTTGAGCTCGGCGATCGTGTCCCAGCGGGCATCGCCCGAGTAGTGCTGGACGACGGTGCGGCCGTGCAGCGCGATCGCGGCGGCGCCCACCTCCTGCGCGATCAGGCCGGCATCGCGGAAGGTCTGGTGGTTGTCATCGATGCCGATGCGGGTCTTGACCGTGACCGGCACCTCGGGGCCCGCGGCCTCGACGGCGCCGCGCACGATGCGGGTGAACAGCTCCGTCTTCCAGGGCAGCACTCCCCCACCGCCGCGACGGGTGACCTTGGGGACGGGGCAGCCGAAGTTCAGGTCGATGTGATCGGCGAGGTCGCGCTCGCGGATCATCTCCACCGCGCGGCGCACCGTCGCCGGATCCACGCCGTACAGCTGGACGGAGCGCGGGGTCTCCCGCTCCCCCATCGTCACCAGGCGCCAGGACTCCTTGTGGTCCTCCACCAGAGCGCGCGTGGTGACCATCTCGGAGACGTACAGCCCGCCGTCATCCTCGCTGTGCAGGGCACCGAACTCGCGGCACAGCAGGCGGAAGGCCATGTTGGTGATCCCGGCCATGGGGGCGAGCACCACGGGGGTGTCGATCGTGTGGGGGCCGATCGTGAGGGTGCGACGGGCCGCGCCGTCACCGGCGGCGGGAACGGGTCCGCTGGGCCGGTCGACGGCGCTGAGCGTGGCCGGGAACGGGGCGTCGAGGGTGGTCATCGTCTCGATTGTCCCATCACGGTGCGACGTCCGGGAGGGATGACGGGGGTGATGTGCGTCGGAGCGGTCCGGGGAGGACAGGTGGGGGCGCTTGGGGGCAGGTCCGGGGAGGACAGGTGGGGGCGCTTGGTCCCGGTTGCAGGGGCCCGGGATGGGGGACGATGGGGGCAACGGCGCATCGCCTTCCCCTCTCCCGGCGCCGTTCGGCTGACACCGGAAGGAGGCGCGAGATGTCTGCATCGGCGCCAGGAGTCGGAGCAGCGCTCCGCATCGGATTCGTCGCCCAGGTCGAGCACACAGCACCGCCCGGCGATGAGCAGGGTGTGGTCGGCGGCGGCCTCGAGGAGGGCCTCGACCTGTTCAGCACGGCGGAGGAGCTCGGCTACGACGTCGGCTATGTGCGTGTGCGCCACCTCCAGAGCTCCCTGGCCTCCCCGCTGCTGTTCCTGGCCGCGCTCGGTCAGCGCACCCGGCGCATCCAGCTCGGCACCGCCGTGATCCCGCTGCGGTTCGAGAACGCGGGGCGCCTGGCGGAGGACCTCGCCACCGCCGATCTGCTCACCGGGGGCCGGCTGCGCCCGGGAGTGAGCACCGGCTACTCCGCCCATGACGGGATGTATGCGCGCGCCTTCGGCGCACTGCGGGAGGAGCGCTCCGACCACGTCGACCGGGTGCTGCACGACCTCGTCGCCTTCCTCGACGGCGAGATCGTCGCCGGAGCCGACGCGCACATCGAGGATGTCGACCGCGGCAGTCCGCTGCGGCTGCAGCCCCGCGTTCCCGCACTGCGCGACCGTCTCGCCTACGGGGCGGCGAGCACTCACCGCGCAGAGCTCGCCGGACGGCTGGGACTGGGGCTGCAGCTGGCGACGATGGCGCCGGATGACGGCTCCGGGCGCTCCGTCGAGCAGCTTCAGCTGGAGACCCTCACCGCCTACCGCGAGGCCTCCCGCGCCTCGGGATTCGGTGACGGCCACGTGATGGTCAGCCGCCAGATGATCCCGGTGCGCACCGAGGCGGAGCTGGAGCGCTTCATGACCCTGGTGCCGCGCGAGCGGGCCGGGGATCCCCGGGTCATCGGCGAGCACCACGGCCAGGAGATCGGAGGGCATGACGCGGTCTACAGCGAGGTGGTGCTGGACCAGCCGTCGGTGGTCGCGAAGGCGCTCTGGGAGGACCCGGTCGTCGGCGCGGCCGACGAGCTCGTGCTGGTCCTGCCGCCCGGCGCCGCCCTCCCCGAGCAGCAGGCGCTGCTGCGGACCTTCAGCGCCCTCGTGGTCCCGTCGCTGCAGATGGTGCTCTCCCGCCTCCGCTAGTCCCCGCCTGCGGGGCGTCCGGCGCCGCCGAGGTTCGACTAGGGAGCCCTCGGCGACGCGCTACCTCCTGGCGATGCCTCAGGTCAGCTGCGACATCCACCTTCGCACCGCCTTCGCGGGCCCGCTCTCGCCCACGATGATCTCGCGCTACGTCTCGTGGCGGCGTGCACCGCATTCGTCGGCGGCGGGAGGCTCAGCTCTCCTCGATGCCCACGATGCTGGGCTTGGACGCGATCGGGAAGCGGAAGCCCTGCACCTGGAACACGTAGGTCTCGCCCTTGACGAGCTCGGGATGATTCTTCTCGAGCTCCTCCGCACTCGCCCCATCGGAGCCGAAGCTGCGGGCACCCCAGCGCAGCTCGCCGCACTGCTCGGTCTCGATCGTGCGGCCCTGGTTCGACATCCCCGAGCCGCGCTTGTTCTTGATCGTCACGTGCGCGCCGGTGACCGTGCACTCCATGGTGCTGGAGCCGACGTAGTTGCCTGCGATCCCGACGAACAGGCCCCCCAGCAGCAGTGCGCAGATGAGGGTCCAGATCCTGTCCCCGAGCTTCTTGAGCCCGGACTTCTGAGCAGAGGCCTGCGTCTCGTTCATGTGTTCCCCCGGACGGCCGTGTGATGACGCGATCTCCGCCGTCCCCTCCCCCGAGAGCGACCGCGGCGAGAGCACGGTACCAGGTGCCGCAGGAGCGCGGCGACCCCGCACCGCCGCCCGGTGGGGCGATGCGGTGCGGGGTCGTCCGGAGGGTCCTCGTCGCCAGCGCCGCGGCAGACGAGGTCCGTGGCTCAGGCGCCGATCAGTCGGGCCGCGAGGTAGGACTCCACCTGGTCCAGCGCCACGCGCTCCTGGGCCATCGAGTCGCGCTCGCGGATCGTGACGGCCTGGTCCTCGGCGGTCTCGAAGTCGACGGTGAGGCAGAACGGGGTGCCGATCTCGTCCTGTCGGCGGTAGCGGCGGCCGATTGCCTGGGTGACGTCCATCTCGACGTTCCAGTGCGTGCGCAGGCGTGCGGCGAGCTGCTCGGCGCGGGGCACCAGGTCCTCGCTCTTGGACAGCGGCAGCACCGCGACCTTCACCGGGGCCAGGCGCGGATCGAGCTTGAGCACGGTGCGCTTGTCGACCCCGCCCTTGGCGTTGGGGGCCTCGTCCTCGGTGTAGGCGTCCACGAGGAACGCCATCATCGAGCGGGTCAGGCCGAAGCTGGGCTCGATCACGTAGGGGGTGTAGCGCTCGTTCGCCGCCTGGTCGAAGTACTGCATCTTCGTGCCCGAGGCGTCGGTGTGCGCGCCGAGGTCGAAGTCGGTGCGGTTGGCGATGCCCATCAGCTCGCCCCACTCGCTGCCCTGGAAGCCGAAGCGGTACTCGAGGTCGATCGTGGCGGCGCTGTAGTGGGCGCGCTCGGTCTCGGGCACGTCGAAGCGGCGCAGGTTCTCGGGGGCGATGCCCAGATCGATGAACCAGTTCCAGCACGCCTCGACCCACAGGTCGAACTGCTCGGAGGCCTCGGCCGGCGGGGTGAAGTACTCGATCTCCATCTGCTCGAACTCACGGGTGCGGAAGATGAAGTTGCCGGGGGTGATCTCGTTGCGGAACGCCTTGCCGATCTGGCCGATCCCGAAGGGCGGCTTCTGGCGGGCGGCGGTGACCACGTTGAGGAAGTTCACGAAGATGCCCTGCGCGGTCTCCGGACGCAGGTAGTGCAGGCCCGCCTCGCTCGAGACCGGGCCGAGGTAGGTCTTCACCAGACCGGAGAACTCCTGGGGCTCGGTGAAGTCGCCGCGGTTGCCGCAGTTGGGGCACGCGATCTCGGCCATGCCGCCCTCGGGGGCACGGCCCTTCTTCTCCTCGAAGGCCTCCAGCAGGTGGTCCTCGCGGAAGCGGTTGTGGCAGCTCTTGCACTCCACCAGCGGGTCGGTGAAGGTCTGGACGTGGCCGGAGGCCTCCCACACGCGCCGCGGCAGGATGATCGAGGAGTCCAGGCCCACCATGTCGCCGCGGGACTGCACGAAGGTGCGCCACCACTGCTTCTTGATGTTCTCCTTGAGCTCGACGCCCAGGGGGCCGTAGTCCCACGCGGAGCGGGTACCGCCGTAGATCTCACCGGCCGGGAACACGAAGCCTCGCTTCTTGGCGAGGGCGATGACGTTGTCCAGCGTGCTGGCAGGGGCCTTGGCCACGGGGGTACTCCTGGTGACGGGATCGAACAGAACCTCTCCAGCATAGTCACCCGCTCCGCTGTGAGCGTGGCCACGTCAGCGCGCTCCCACGCCCGTCCGGCTTGCGTCGCACCCGCCCACTGGTGAGAATGATTGTCATGACGCGTGCTCTTCGTCCTTCACGACGCTCCCTGCTCGCCGCCGCCGGGCTCGGCGCCGGCGCAGCGGCGCTGACCGCCTGCGGCTCCTCGACCACCGAGGGGCGGGGCGGGCTGTCCGTCGTGACCTCGGCCTATCCCCTCGCCTACCTGGTCACCAGGATCGGCGGGGAGCACGTGGAGCTCACCGACCTCACCACCCCGGGAGCGGATGCGCACGGCATCGAGCTCTCGGTCAAGCAGGTCATGACGGTCGAGAGCGCCGATCTGGTGCTCCAGATCCCCGGGCTCCAGGCGTCGCTGGACGATGCGATCTCCTCGCAGGACGGCGAGAACGTGCTCGACGTCTCCTCCGTGGTCACGCTGCTGCCGGTCGGAGAGGCCGAGAAGCACTCGCACGAGTCCGAGGAGGAGCACGCCGCGCACGAGCACGAGGACGGCGGGGAGCACGAGGACGAGGGCCACGAGGGCCACGACCATGGACCCGACGATCCGCACTTCTGGCACGATCCGCTGCTGATGGCCGACCTGGCCGACGCCCTCGCCGAGCGCCTGGGCGAGCTCGCCCCGGACAGCGCCGACGCGTTCACCGCCTCCGCGCAGGAGGTGCGCACCGAGCTCGAGACGCTCGATGCCGAGCTCGCCGAGTCCTTCGGCAGCGTCGAAGGCCGCAAGCCCTTCATCACCAGCCACGCCGCCTACGCCTACCTCGCCGAGCGCTACGACCTGCACCAGATCGGCATCAGCGGGGTGGACCCCGAGAACGAGCCCTCGCCGCAGCGCCTGCTCGCGCTCGAGAAGGTGGTGGACGAGGAGGGCGTGACGACGGTGTTCTTCGAGACCTCGGCCTCCCCGAAGGTCGCCCAGACCCTCGCGAACAATCTCGGCATCAACAGCGCCGAGCTCGACAACCTCGAGACCCAGCAGTCCGAGGATGCCGATTACGCTCAGGTCATGCGAGACAACTGCACCGCCCTGGTCGAGAGCTGGTCATGAGCGAGACGATGCCTGCGGTCATCGAGGTCTCCGGCGCCTCCGTGCTGCGCGGCGGGCAGCGGGTGCTGGACGAGGTGGACCTGCGCGTCGAGGCCGGCGAGCTGGTGGCGCTGCTGGGAGCCAACGGCTCCGGCAAGTCGACCCTGCTGCGCGCCGCCGTCGGGATCCTGCCGCTCGAGAGCGGCACCGCCCGCCTGTTCGGCGCGCCCGTGCACCGCAGCACCGCTCATGACCGGCTGGGCTATGTGCCGCAAGACTCCGCCGAGGCCGGTTCGATCCCCGCGACCGCGCGCGAGGCCGTCGCCAGCGGTCTGCTGGGTGCACGCTCCTGGTGGCCGAGCCGCCGGGACGAACGGGTGTTGACCGCTCTCGAGGCCGTCGGCATGGCCGATCTCGCCTCCCGCCCCATCACCCGGATGTCGGGCGGGCAGCGCCGCCGCGTGATGATCGCCCGCGCTCTGGTGCGCGAGCCCGAGCTGCTGGTGCTGGACGAGCCGTTCTCCGGGGTGGACCTGCCCACCCAGGAGCTGATCTCGGAGCTGTTCCGTGAGCTCTCGGCAGCCGGCACCTCGATCCTGGTGGTGCTGCACGAGACCGGGCCCCTCACCGATGACATCCAGCGCGCGGTGGTCCTGGATCACGGTCGCGTGGTCCACGACGGCGCCGCGGCAGACCGCCCGCGCCTCCACCCCGGGCACGGCCATCCCGAGGATGCCGCCCCGCTCGATCAGTGCCTCGGACAGGAGATCCACCCCGCATGATCTCGCCGCTCGACATCCTCACCTCCGATCTGCTGCGCTACCCGCTGATCATCGCGGTGCTGATCGGACTCACCGCCCCGGTGGTCGGCACCTACCTCGTGCAGAAGCGGCTCTCGCTGCTCGGCGACGGCCTCGGCCATGTCGCCCTGACCGGTGTGGCGCTGGGCTGGCTGGTCGGCGCCTGGATCAGTGCCTCCCCCGCCGATCTGCTCGCGATCCCCGGCGCTCTCGCGGCGTCCGTGATCGGTGCGCTGCTGATCGAGTACGTGCGGGAGATCAGCCACACCAGCCGTGACGTCGCGCTCGCGATCCTGTTCTACGGAGGCATCGCGGGCGGCGTGGTGATCATCCAGCTCGCCGGCGGCACCTCCCAGAACCTGATGGGCTATCTGTTCGGCTCCCTCTCGACCGTCACCGCCCTGGACACGATCATCTCCTCGGTGCTCGCCGTGCTCGTGCTCGTGATCGGGGTGGGGCTGTCGGGGCTGCTGTCCGCAGTGACCGCGGATGAGGAGTTCGCTCGCGCCTCTGGCCTCCCGGTGCGCCTGGTGAACGTGCTGATCGCGGTGCTCGCCGCGCTCACGGTGACCCTGTCGATGCGGATCGTGGGCGCGCTGATGGTCTCGGCCCTGATGATCGTCCCGGTCGCCGCGGCGCAGCAGCTGGTGGTGGGCTTCGCCCGCACCATGCGCACCGCGATGGCGATCGCCGTGGTCTGCTCGCTCGGCGGGCTGCTGATCACCGTGTACGTCGATCTGCCGCCGGGCGGCGTGATCGTGCTGCTGACCGTCGCCGCCTACGTCCTGGGACTGGTGGTGCGGGCGGTGCGGCCCGCCCAGCGGGTCCCCGCCGTCGGCGGTCCCGGACCCGCCCGCAGTGCAACGCCCCACCACTGATAGAAGTCCTGGTCGCGCTGGGGGACAATGAGGTCATGCAACGGAACACCCGCCAGCGCACCGCGATCCTCGAGACGCTCTCGCGCCAGGACGACTTCCGCAGCGCCCAGCAGATTCACGAGCAGATGCGGGCCGACGGCGAGACCGTGGGCCTGGCCACCGTGTATCGCAACCTCCAGACCCTCGCGCGCTCCGGACGTCTCGACGTGCTCGTCGCCGCGGACGGCGAATCCCTCTACCGCCAGTGCGAGGACACCGGGCACCACCATCACCTGGTGTGCCGCAGGTGCGGGCGCACCGTCGAGTTCCTCGCGCCGAAGCTCGAGAGCTCGATGACCGCGATCGCGCACGAGCACGGCTTCTCCGAGGTCGACCACACCCTCGAGGTGTTCGGGCTGTGCCCCGACCACTCGGCACAGGGCACCGTGCCGGACGAGGATCCGGACGACGAGAGTGACGAGAACGACCAGGACGACCAGGACGAGGCGCGCGCACGATGATGGAGTGGGTCGGTGAGCTGCCGCTGCTGGCCGCGGTCGCGTTCCTGTACGTGGTGATCTGGTGCCGGGCCGGTGCCACCTATCTGCTGGGGCGCGGGGCCCGCAAGGCGGCCGACAGGGGCCGGGTCGCGGCCTTCCTCGAGTCCCCGAACGTGCAGCGCGCCACGGATCTGATCAACCGGTGGGGCGCCCCGGTGGTCGCGCTGAGCTTCCTCACCGTCGGCTTCCAGACGGCCGCGAACGCCGCGGCGGGCCTGACCGGGATGCCGGCCAGGCGATACGCTCCCGCCCTCGCGATCGGCGGCCTGGCCTGGGCACTGATCTACGCCACGGTGGGGCTGGTGGCCTTCCGCGCCTGGTTCGAGCTGTTCGTGCTCTCCCCCTGGGCCGCGGTGGCCGCGCTCGCGGTGGTCGTGGTGCTGATCGGGATCCTGCTGCGGCACCGCCGCCGCACCGGCGGCGTGGTGGCCGCCGCCGCTGCCCTGCCCGAGGCGGAGGAGACGAGCCCGCCCGTCGACGGCGCGGTCCCTGCGACCGCCTCGTCGAAGGATCAGACCGTCGAGGGCTGATCCGGGGCGTCGATCGCGCCGCCGTAGCGGCGGTCGCGCCGCGCGTACTCGGTGATCGCACGCCACAGCACGCGCCGGTCCACGTCCGGCCACAGCTCCTCGACGAACACCAGCTCCGCGTACGCCGACTGCCACAGCAGGAAGTTCGAGGTGCGCTGCTCCCCGCTGGTGCGCAGGAACAGGTCCACGTCCGGCATGTCCGGGTCGATCAGGTGACGCTGGATGGTGCGCTCGCTGATGCCGGAGCCCTTGAGGCGTCCCGCACGGGCCTGCTCGGCGATCTCCCGCACGGCATCGACCAGCTCGGCGCGACCGCCGTAGTTCACGCACATGTACAGGGTCATGCGGGTGTTGTCGCGGGTGAGCTCCTCGGCTTCCTTCAGCTCGCGGATCACCGAGCCCCACAGCCTCTGCTCGCGGCCCACCCAGACGATGCGCACGCCCCAGGAGTGCAGCGTGTCGCGCTGGCGGCGCAGCACGGAGCGGGAGAAGCCCATCAGGAAGCGCACCTCCTCCGGGGAGCGCTTCCAGTTCTCGGTGGAGAAGGCGTAGGCGCTCAGGTGCGTGACGCCGATCTGGAGGGCGCCGGCGACCACGTCCAGCAGCGCCGCCTCGCCCGCCTCGTGCCCTGCCGTGCGGGGCAGCCCCTGGCGGTTGGCCCAGCGGCCGTTGCCGTCCATCACCACGGCCACGTGGCCGGGGATGGTGGGGGCGGGCAGCTGCGGGGGCCGCGCGCCGCTGGGATGTGGGTGCGGCTCCTGGTACCCGTGTCGGGATGCACCGGGCATGGGGTCCTCCTGGAGGGTTCGCAGGGCTCTGCGGGTCGGTGGGGCGGGCGCGCTCGCGCTCAGCGCTCGACGTAATGCAGGGAGCGTACCGAGCGCTCGAGGTGCCAGGTCACCGTGTCGGTGATGAGGCGTCCGGCCTCCTGGTGGACGGACTCCTCGGCGCCGAGCACATTGTCCCAGTCTCCGGCCAGCAGGAAGATCAGCTGCTCGATGGTGGACTGCCGCACGGCGATCGCGCCGGGCTTTCGGCATGCCGTGCACACCAGACCGCCCGCACGGATGTCGTGCGCATGGTGGGGGCCGGGCGCTCCGCAGGCCGCGCAGACCCGCAGCTCTGGCGCCCAGCCCGAGACCGCGAGGGTGCGCAGCAGGAAGGAGTCGAGGATCAGCGGCGGGGGCAGCCGCCCCTCCCCCATCGCCCGCAGGGCGCCGACGAGCATCAGGAAGCCGCGCTGGCTGGGGTCGACCACCTCGTCGGTGAGGCGGTCGGTGGTCTCGAGCATCGCGCTCGCGGCGGTGAAGCGGCCGTAGTCGGTGCTGATGCCGACGGCGAAGGCCTCGATGGTGACCACCTGGGTGACGGTGTGGAGGTTCTTGCCCGCGTGCAGCTGCACGTCGACCAGGTTGAACGGCTCCAGCCGGGCCCCGAACCGGCTGCCGGTGCGGCGCACTCCCTTGGCGACCGCGCGCACCTTGCCGTGGCGGCGGGTCAGGAGCGTGATGATGCGATCGGCCTCGCCCAGCGGGTGGGTGCGCAGGACGATCGCATCGTCGCGGTAGAGCTTCTGCTGCATGGTGCTCCGAGCCTACGGCCGGCGCCGCACCGCGGTGGGCAGGCGGGCCCGGTGTCGCGCGCGGCCTCGCTCACGCCGCTCCCTATGCTCCTCCCACCGCCCGGTCGGTCTCGGTGCCGCGCACAGCGCGGCACGGCATGATGGGCGCATCATCCGCCGCACCGCGCGCACCGCGGTGCACGACGAGAAGGAGGTGGCCGGTATGGGGATCTTCTCGATGCTGCGCCGCGACAGCTCGGCCCGGAGCACGGCCCGACAGGCCATGAAGGAGGCGCGTCGTGGCGACGAGGCCTCGAAGGACGGGGCTCTCGAGCGCGTGGTGACGATCATCCGCGACATCGGCCTGGACGGGAAACTCACCTACTCCTCCGCCGCCCAGATCGCCGAGCACGCCCAGCGCGGTCGCGGCCGGCGCCGTCCCGAGGTGGCGGTGAGGCGGCTCGTGCGCCGCCACCGCTGGGGCGTGACGGTGGGAGGCTTCGCCACGGGCCTGGGCGGATTCGTGACCCTGCCGATCCTGCTGCCCACCAACGTGGTCGAGTTCTACGTCCAGGCCACCCGTATGGTCGGGGCGATCGCGGTGGTGCGCGGCTATGACATCGAGGATGAGGAAATCCGGGTGCGGGTCCTGGCCTCGCTGCTGGGCGAGGAGTCCGGGGAGGTGCTGAAGAACGTCGGGCTCGGACCGATCGCGGGGGTCGCGGCACGCGGGGTCGCGGGGCAGCTGCCGGTGGGGCCGCAGTCCCAAGTCGCGAGCGCGATCGGCGGGCGTCTGCTGCGCCGCTTCGGCCTGCGCTCGGCGCGCCTGTTCGGCAAGTCGATCCCGGGCCTGGGTGCGGTGCTCGGCGCACTCATGGACCGCTCCCAGCTGAACCGCATCGCGAAATCCGCGAAGAAGAGCTTCCCGCCCCTGCACTGATGCGCCTCTTCGCGGCGATCCGCCCCTCCACGCAGGCGCTCGAGCACCTCGACTCGGCGCTCCACGAGGTGCGGGCCGATGCCGGACTCTCCCTGCGCTGGACGGAGGAGCGGCCGCCCGATCCCTCACAGCTAGCGCTCTCCCGCGCCGTGCATGCGCTGTCGGTCTATCGGGGCCCCTCATGGGAGGCGGAGGAGGTCGAGCTGCTCAGCTCCCACCTGGGGCAGGGCCGCTCGGGCGGTCCCCGGCACGAGCTGCTCGGGAGTGTGCCGCTGGGCGGCTAGCGCCGTGCGGTGATGACCACCTTCATCGCCGGTTGCATCAGCGACACCTCCTCGCCCGGCGCCGTCCAGCCGCCGGCCAGCGCGGGATCGTAGCTGGTCTCGACCGCCGTGACCTCGGCTGCGGGCTCCACCTGCGCGTCCACCACGACCGTCTGCCCTGCGCGCAGGCCGTGGATCTGCAAGGTGCGCAGTCCCTCGGAGGAGTCGACTGCGACGTCGTCCACCATCACCTGGGACATCGTTCCCTCGCTCACGGTGAGCTCCACGGCAGAGGCATCGCGCACGGCGGTGAAGGCGATCTGCACCCGCCCGTCGGGCGCCTCGGCGAGCTCGAGCGCGGGCATCTCGATCTCGGAGCTCGCCTGGGTGCCGTCGAGCGCCCGGCCCCAGTCCGTGCTGCCGGAGACCTCCCAGGTGGTGGCGCTGTCCGCGCCGTCGACATGGGCGATGGCCCGCTCCTGGAGGGGTTCTGGCGCGGCGAGGGTCCAGAAGGTGCCGCCGATCGCGAGCGCGGCGACGAGCACGGCAGGCACCAGCGGGGCCAGCAGGCGCCGGAGCCGACGCGCAGGCTGCGGCGCGGCGCCGGTGCGGCTGAGCAGGAGCGGGGCCGCCGCCCCCAGTCCGATCAGCGCGGTGCCGGCGAGGCCGCCGGCGGCCGAGGCAATACCGAACTCGCCGAGGGAGTGCAGCTGCGTGCCCAGCAGCCAGCCCGTCGGCGCGAGGGCGAGGGCCCGCACCACCATCGCGGGGAGCGCAGGGAGGACGCTGGAGAGCACGATGCCTCCGGCCGCGATCGCGGCCGGCAGGATCATCGAGCCGCCGAGGAAGGGCGAGTACACCCCGAGCACCGCGAGCAGAGCGGTCACGAGCAGCGAGGCGCCCAGCAGCAGGGCCGTGCGGGAGATCAGCAGACGAGCCAGTACCCAGCCGGCCGTCGCCACCGCGGCCGCGAGCACCAGCTCCGCGAGGAGGAAGGGCTCGGCGCGCACCGGTTCGCGCGTGGTCTGGGAGAGCATCGACGGGGTGGCGCCGGCTGTGAGGCTCCACAGCGTCACGGCACCGACCACGGCGGCGGCGAGCACCAGCAGCGCCGTCAGCGCTCCGCCGAGCACGCCGCGCAGGCTCACCTCGGCGCGTCGGCGCCCCACCCACACCGCCGCGAGCACCGCGAGCGGGGCGAGCAGGCCCAGCACGGTCACCAGCAGCGGCGGCACGCCGAGGATCCCCCAGGGCGTGGTGGTCTGCACCGGGCTCTCCTCGGCGCGCTGCGCGAGCTCTGCCAGGTCACGTTGGGTGAGATCCCGGGTGAGGGCGAGGGTCAGCTCTCCGTAGTGCTGGAGGGTGCCCGGATCGAGATGCTCGGCATCGTCCTGGGCGGAGTGGTAGGCCCAGGCCTCGTCGATGATCGCCATGTCCATCCCCCACCAGCCGCCCTCGCGGTAGGCGGAGAAGTCGGTGTCGTTGGGGATGATCGCGAACAGCGCGTCGGTGAAGGATTCGAACTCGGGCCGGGGCGAGGAGCCGATCACGGCGTGCATCGGGCCGGCGGCGCGGGTGACCATCGGGCGGCCCGAGACGCCGCGGGCCTCGTGGTTCAGCACCACCACGGGCTGGGTGAGCTCCTCGGCGCCGTCGGCGAGATACGCATCCGCGCCCAGCAGCCCGCGTTCCTCGCCGTCGACCAGCAGCACCACCAGGTCGTTCCGCGTCGCCTCCGGACCCAGCGCGCGCACCGTCTCGAGGATCACCGCGAGGCCCACCCCGGCGTCGGCCGCGCCGGGGGCGTTCGGGACCGAGTCGATGTGGGTGGCCAGCACGATCGTCCCAGTCGGGTCCGTGCCCGGGCGGGTGGCGACGAGGTTGCGCACGAAGCCGCTCGTGGCCTGATCGCCGTGCTCGCGCACGCCGATCCCCTCCTGGGTGCGGGTCTCGAAGCCGAGCTCGCCGAGCTGAGAGGCGAGCTCCTCGTGGGCGCGGTCGTTGGCGGCGGAGCCGACGGGACGAGGCTCGGCGATCAGCGGCGCGGCGGCTGCGGAGGCGCGCTCGGCGCTGAAGACGTCGCTCGCCGCGCCGGCCTCCACCGGGGCGATGATCCCCCTCGAGGCGGCGCCCGCGAGAGTCGTGGCGAGCAGGATCAGCAGCACCAGCAGGCCATGCCAGCGCGGGGCTCCGGACGCCGACGAGGGAGGGATGGGCGGGGAAGGATCGGCCACGTCGCCGTGAGGAGAGCTCATGCCTACTTTCTACCGCTCGGCGCTGCGCTGCGCCTCCTCCCTGCGGAGGAGACGGTCGCGTGTCGCACCGCAGTGACGGGGCGTGGCGCCTCAGGTCCCGAGGGTCTCGAGGTCCTCAAGGGCGCTGAGCGACTCCGCGGCCTCGAGCAGGGCGGAGCGGAAGGCGAGCAGCGAGGGATGCTGCGCCGCCCCGGCCCGGGCCGCGGTGTAGAGCGAGCGGTGAGGGTCGCCCAGCAGGCGCAGCACCCTGGTGCCGCCGAGATGCTCGGAAGCGATGATGCCGGGGACGAACGCCACCGCGTGCCCGGAGCGCACCAGGTGCACCTGCAGCAGCGGGTCCGGGGTGGTGAAGCGGACCTGCGGCTCCACGCCGACGGAGCGCAGATGGGTGCGGGACCAGATCCCGGTGCGGCTCTGCGGAGGATCCAGCGCCCAGGGAGCCTCGGCGAGATCCGCGAAGCGGCGCGCCCCGGACCAGGGCCCCACGTCCGGCAGCACCAGCAGCAGCGGATCGGTCAGCAGCGCCTCGCGGTCGGTGCCGCGACGCACCACCTGCTGCCCTCCGGGGTAGTCCTCCCCCAGGATCACGTCGTAGCGGCGGGCGAGCAGACCCTCGTACGCCTCGTCGACCTCCTGCTGGCCGAGCTCGAGGTGCAGAGCCGGATGGCGCTGGGCGAGCACGCTCACCGCCGCCGGGGCGAGCGCGATCATCGGGGTCTGGAAGGAGGCCACCCGCAGCAGCCCGCCCGCCTCTCCCTGAGCGTCGGCCAGCTCGGCCTCGGCGGCCTCGAGCAGGCCCAGCATCTCCTCGGCGCGGCGTGCCAGGCGCACCCCGGCATCGGTGAGCACCACCCGCCTGCCGACCTGCTGGAACAGGGTGACCTTGGTCTCCCGCTCCAGGTGGGAGAGCTGCTGGGACACGGCCGACGGCGACATCGAATGGGCGCGAGCCACCGCCGACATGGTCTCCAGCCTGCGCAGTTCGTGCAGCAGGAACAGCCGGTGCAGGTTCAGCACGTCGCCCCCTCGGATCGTGAAGGAATGCTTCACGATACCGCTTCGAAACATGCGCTGGACCGGGCAGGACGTCGGGCCCATAGTGGAGGCGTGACCGCTTCGACCGCTCCCGCCTCCGCTCCGTCGGCCTCCCCCGCGCGCGCCCCGCGCGGCGGCTCCGGGGTGCCGATGACACCGGTGCTGTTCATCCTCGGCTCCTGCATCTCCCTGCAGTTCGGCGCGGCGCTGGCGACCCAGCTCTTCCCCGAGCTCGGGGCGTGGGGCACCACCACCCTGCGCCTGGGGATCGCCGCGCTGGTGCTCATGCTGATCGTGCGCCCGAAGCTCCACCGCTTCACGAAAGAGCAGTGGATCGCAGTGCTGCTGTTCGGCGGCGCGATCGGCGCGATGAACGGCGCGTTCTACGCCTCGATCGCCCGGATCCCGCTCGGCACAGCGGTCGCGATCGAGTTCCTGGGACCGCTCGCCGTCGCGGCGATCCTCTCCACCCGGCGCACCGACCTGCTGTGGGTGGTGCTCGCCCTGGCAGGAGTGAGCCTGTTCGGGATCGAGTCGCTGACCGGCAGCGCCGCACTGGACGGGATCGGGGTGCTGTTCGCCCTGATCGCCGCCGTGTTCTGGGGCCTGTACATCCTCGCCAGCGCCCGGGTGGGGCGCTTGGTGCCCGGCCAGGACGGTCTCGCCGTCGCGATGGTGATCGGCACCCTGGTGGTGCTGCCGCTGGGCGCACCGGGCGCCCTCACCGGTCTCCTGGACATGCGGCTGCTGGCCCTGGCCGCGGCCACCGCCGTGCTCGCCTCGGTGCTCCCGTACACCCTCGAGCTCGCGGCGCTGCGCCGCCTGCCGCGGCACGTGTTCGGGATCCTGCTGAGCCTCGAGCCCGTCATCGCCCTGCTCGCGGGCGTGCTCCTGATCGGGCAGCACGCCACGCCTCTGCGGATCGCCGCGGCGGTGCTGGTGGTGGGCGCGAGCGTGGGCATCACCCTCACCGCACGCGGCGCCGCGCCGACGGAGCCCGTCCCGGCGGACGAGCCGCCCGGCTGGGATCTGCCCACCCCGACGCACGCCACGGTCACCGGGGAGATGCCGGCGCTCAGCGAGGCGCAGGTGCGGGAGACCGCGACCCGCGAGTGAGCTCAGCGCGGGCGCGGCCCCCAGGCTCAGGCCCGGGCGCGCTGCTCGCGGTTCAGCGCGGAGATGATCGCCGCGAGGGAGGCGCGGGTGATCGAGCCGTCGATGCCCACGCCCCAGAAGATCCGGTCTCCGATCTCGCACTCGATGTAGGAGGCGGCCAGGGAGTCGTCGCCCTCGGTGAGCGCGTGCTCGGCATAGTCGAGGATGCGCACGTCGATCTTCCGCTCGGCCAGCGCCTTGACGAAGCCGTCCAGCGGGCCGTTGCCGATCCCGGTGACCACGTGCTCCTCGCCGTCAACCACGAGCGTGACCGTGATGCGGTCCGCGCCCTCGCCGGTGGACTCCTGGTGGATCGAGGTGATCGAGAAGCGACCCCAGCGCTGGGACTCCTCGGTCGCCGGGAGGTACTCGTCGGTGAAGGCGTCCCAGAGCTGCTCGGGGCTGACCTCGCCGCCGTCGGAGTCGGTCTTCTGCTGGACGATGCCGGAGAACTCGATCTGCAGGCGGCGCGGCAGGTCCAGGCCGTGCTCGGTGCGCAGCAGGTAGGCCATGCCGCCCTTGCCGGACTGGGAGTTCACGCGGATCACGGCCTCGTAGGAGCGGCCCAGGTCCTTGGGGTCCACCGGCAGGTAGGGCACGCGCCAGACGATGTCGTCCACGCTCCGGCCGGCCTTCTCCGCGTCGACCTCCATCCGCTCCAGGCCCTTCTTGATGGCGTCCTGATGGGAGCCGGAGAAGGCGGTGAACACGAGGTCGCCGCCGTAGGGGCTGCGCTCGGGCACCGGCATCTGGTTGCAGTGCTCGACGGTGCGGCGCACCTCGTCGAGGTCGCTGAAGTCGATCTGCGGGTCGATGCCCTGGCTGAACAGGTTCAGTCCCAGGGTCACCAGGTCCACGTTGCCGGTGCGCTCTCCGTTGCCGAACAGGCAGCCCTCGATGCGGTCGGCGCCGGCCAGGTAGCCGAGCTCGGCGGCGGCCACGCCGGTGCCGCGGTCGTTGTGGGGGTGCAGGGACAGCACGATCGAGTCGCGGCGGTCGAGGTGGCGGTGCATCCACTCGATCGAGTCGGCGTAGACGTTGGGGGTCGCCATCTCCACCGTCGCCGGCAGGTTGATGATCATCTTGTCGTCCGGGGTGGGCTGGAACACCTCGGTGACCGCATTGCACACCCGCAGCGCGTACTCGAGCTCGGTGCCGGTGTAGGACTCCGGCGAGTACTGGTAGGTCACCTGCGTCTCGGGGATGGTCTCCTCGTACTTCTTGCACAGCAGCGCGCCCTGGACGGCGATGTCGAGCACGGTGTCCTCGTCGGCGCGGAAGACCACGTCGCGCTGGACCACGGAGGTGGAGTTGTACAGGTGCACCACCGCGCGGGGGGCACCGGCGATCGCCTGGTAGGTGCGCTCGATGAGGTGCTCGCGGGACTGGGTGAGGACCTGGATGGAGACGTCCTCGGGGATGCGGTCCTCGTCGATGAGCATACGCACGAAGTCGTAGTCAGTGGTGGAGGCGGCGGGGAAGCCGACCTCGATCTCCTTGTAGCCCATGCGCACGAGCAGCTCGAACATCCGCAGCTTGCGCTCGGAGTTCATCGGGTCGATGAGGGCCTGGTTGCCGTCGCGCAGGTCGACCGCGCACCAGCGGGGGGCGCGGGTGATGCGGCGGGCGGGCCAGGTGCGGTCCGGCAGCTCGACCTGGATCTGCTCGTGGAAGGGCAGGTACTTGTGGGTCGGCATGCCCGAGGGCTGCTGCGGCGCGTCGCCGGTGGTGCCGACGACGGGGCTGGTGGGATCGCCCTCGGCCGCGATGGTGCTGGTGATCGTGGAGTCAGTCATCTGGAGGTCCTTCTTGCTGGGGTACCGGTCGCCGGACAGCACTTCAGCCGCGGCGGGGTCCCGGCGTTCAGGTCCCGTCGCGGCGGCTAAGCAGGAGCAGCGATCCACGCATGAGCGTCACCGTAGCACCGTCGCCCTCGGCGCTCGGGCCCGCCCACGATGCGAACGCCTCGCCCCCGGGCGCAGCGCCGGAGACCGAGGCATCAGAACCCCAGCCGGCCCAGCTGCTTGGGGTCGCGCTGCCATTCCTTGGCGACCTTGACGCGCAGGTCGAGGTGCACCTTCCGGCCGATCAGCTCGTTGATCTCGGCGCGGGCGCGCGAGCCGACCTCCTTCAGCCGCGAGCCGCCGCGACCGATGATGATGCCCTTCTGGCTGTCGCGCTCGACGTAGAGGGTCGCGCGCACCACCAGTCGGCCCTGTCCAGGTGCGACCTCCGCGAAGGGGTCGCCGTCGGGATCGGTCTCGACGACCTCCTCGACCACCACCGCGATCGAGTGGGGCAGCTCGTCGCGCACGCCCTCGAGAGCCGCCTCGCGGATCAGCTCGGAGATCCGGTCATCGCGCGACTCCTCGGTGAGCTGATCATCGGGGTAGAGCTGCGGACCCTCGGGGAGCCGAGAGGAGATGACGTCCAGCAGCACGTCGATCTGCTCGCCCTTGACGGCGGAGATCGGCACGATGTCGTCGAAGCTCATCAGCTGATCCACGCTCATCAGGTGCTCGGCCAGCGCGTCACGGCCCACCAGGTCGATCTTGGTGACGACCGCGATCACCTTCGGGCCGCGGCGGCCGCGGCGCAGCTCGGCGAGGTCCTCGGCGACGAAGCGGTCGCCCGGGCCGATCTTCTGATCGGCGGGCAGGCAGAAGCCCACCACGTCGACCTCGCCGAGGGTGCCGCGCACCAGATCGTTCAGCCGCTCGCCGAGCAGCGTGCGAGGGCGGTGCACACCGGGAGTGTCCACCAGCACGATCTGCGCGTTCCCGCGGGTGACGATCCCGCGGATGGCGCGACGGGTGGTCTGCGGCTTGCTCGAGGTGATCGCGACCTTCTCCCCCACCAGCGCGTTGGTCAGCGTCGACTTGCCGACGTTGGGGCGGCCCACGAGCGCCACGAAGCCCGAGCGGTGCACGTCCTCGGCATCGGCGCGAGCGCCGCCGGGGTTCTCGTCAGCGGTCATGGTCGTCCTCCTGGTCACTGTCCTGCATGTCGTCGTCCTGGGCCCGGCGCACGAGCACCGTGGAGAGCCGCTTGCGTCGGCCCGCGGTCTTCTCGCCCTCGAGCTCGAGGCCGAGGGCTGTCGCGGTGGTGCCGGGCAGCGGCACCCGGCCGGTGGTCTTCGCGAGCAGACCGCCCACGCTGTCGATGTCGTCGTCATCGAGATCGAGGCCGAACAGCTCCCCCACCTCGGAGAGCCCGGCGCGGGCGGGCACGCGGTAGCGGCCCTGGCCGAGGTCCACAATCTCCGGCTCCGCGCGGTCGTGCTCATCGGAGATGTCGCCCACGATCTCCTCGAGGATGTCCTCGATCGTCACGATCCCCGCGACGCCTCCGTACTCGTCGACCAGCACGGTGATGTGCACGTTGCTGGTCTGCATCTGCTCGAGGACCTCGTCGGCCGCGACGAACTCGGGGGCGAATCGCGCGACGCGCATCACCTCGTGGACGGGGCGCTGCGGTCGCGGGTCCCACGGCGAGTGGATCGCCCGCATCACGTCCTTGACGTAGAGCATCCCGCGCAGGTCGTCGACGCTGTCGCCGATCACCGGGATCCGCGAGTAGCCGGAGCGGACGAACAGGCGCATCGCCTTCTCGGCGCTCGAGTCGGCGGTGAGGGTGACCATGTCCGGCCGCGGCACCATCAGCTCGCGCACCATCGTGCCGCGCAGGTCGAAGACGCCCTGGATCATGTCCCGCTCGCCGTCGCGCACGTGCTCGTCCTCGAGGGCGCGGTCCACGTTCTGGCGGGCCTTCTCCGCACCCTCCTCGGGATCCTCCTGCTGGCCCGGGCGCCGGTCGAGGGACTCGCCCACGCGGCTCAAGGCGCCCGCGGGAAGCCACAGCACCGCCCGCACCGTCGTGAGCAGGGTGCGGCCGGACAGCAGCACGGACTCGGGCCGACGCTGACCGATCGTGCGCGGCGAGATCGCGAGGATCACGAGCACGAGCGCCCCGGAGAGCACGAGCGTGGCCAGCAGCGGCAGCGCCCAGCCGCCGCCGAGCGAGAGCTCATCCCAGGTCACGAACACGATCCCGGCGACGCTCGAGACCATCAGCGCCTCGGAGAGCATCCGCCCGAGCATGACCGAGGCGAGCGTGCGCCGCGCGTCCGCGAGCTGGTGCAGCAGCCGGGAGCGCACCGGCGCGGGACGTCCCGCGAGCGCCTTCTCCAGGCTGCTGCGGGAGACCGCCTCGTGCGCGGCGTCGAGCGCGGCGAGCATCCCCGCGGTCAGCGCGGCGAGGGCCGTCAGCGGGATCAGCACGGCCAGGGCGAGGCTCAGCATGGTCGCAGCAGAGAGGTCGAAGGAAGCACGGCGAGGGCGCTCAGCGTTCCGGGCGCGAGGCGAGGAAGGTGAGCAGCAGCTTGCGCTGGAGGTCGAACATGACCTTGCGCTCGTCCTCCTCCATGTGGTCATAGCCCAACAGGTGGAGGATCGAGTGGACCGTCAGCAGCAGCATCTCCTCGACGGCGCTGTGGCCGGCCTCTGCCGCCTGCCTCGCCGCGACGCTCGGGCACAGCACGACATCGCCGAGCAGGCCCTCCTCGGTGGGGCTCTCCGCGGTGCCGGGGGTGAGCTCGTCCATGGGGAAGCTCATCACGTCGGTGGGGCCGGGCAGGTCCAGCCACTGCACGTGCAGCTTCTCCATCGCGTCCTCGTCCACGAACAGGATGCTCATCTCCGTGGCGGGATGCAGGTGCATCGCCTCGAAGACGAAGCGCGCCAGCTCGACGAACTCCCGCTCGTCCACGACGGCGGTGGTCTCGTTGCGGATCTCGATGGTCAACGTCAGCTCCCCTTGTGCGTGCGATGACGGGCGTCGCGGCTGCCGCCCGGCTGGATCTCCCAGCGTCCGTAGGCCTCGACGATGTCGCTCACCAGCCGGTGGCGCACCACGTCGCGCGAGGACATGCGGCAGAAGGAGATGTCGTCGATGCCGGCGAGCACCTTCTCCACCACCCTCAGGCCGCTGCTCTGCCCACCGGGCAGGTCCACCTGCGTGACATCGCCGGTGACCACCATGGTGGAGTTGAAGCCCAGACGGGTCAGGAACATCTTCATCTGCTCGGGCGTGGTGTTCTGCGCCTCGTCGAGGATGATGAAGGCGTCGTTGAGAGTGCGCCCGCGCATGTACGCCAGCGGTGCGACCTCGATCGTGCCCGCACCCATCAGGCGCGGGATCGACTCCGGGTCCAGCATGTCGTGCAGGGCGTCGTAGAGCGGGCGCAGGTACGGGTCGATCTTCTCGCTGAGCCCGCCGGGCAGGAAGCCCAGCCGCTCCCCCGCCTCGACGGCGGGACGGGTGAGGATGATGCGGTCCACCTGCTTGCTCAGCAGCTTCTGCACGGCCATCGCGACCGCGAGGTAGGTCTTGCCGGTGCCGGCCGGGCCGATCCCGAAGGTGATGGTCGAGCTCTCGATCGACTCGATGTACGTCTTCTGCCCCATCGTCTTGGGGCGGATGCTGCGCCCGCGCGAGGACAGGATGGTGCGCGAGAGCACCTGCTCGAGCTTCTTCCCGGAGGCTCTGTCATCGCCGTACAGGTTCGCGGCGCGCTGCACGGCCTCGGCGGTGACCGCCTGGCCGGTGCTCGCCAGCTCGATCAGGGAGCGCATGATGTGCTCGGCGCGGCGCAGCGCCTCCTCGGTGCCGCGCAGCGTGACCTGGTGGCCGCGCACGTGCACATCAGTGTCCGGCACCGCATCCTCGAGGGCGGCCAGTGCCTGATCGTTCTCCCCGAGCACCTGGAAGGGGCTGAGGTGGTCGGGGATCGCCAGCTTCCGCTCGCGCACCTCGGGGGTGCGCCCGGGAGCCGGGTCGAGGGAGTCCGTCACAGTTCTCCTTCTGCGAGCTTCCCGCCCGCCAGGACGTGCGCATGCACATGGAACACGGTCTGTCCGGCGTCGGCGCCGGTGTTGAAGAGCAGGCGGAAGTCGCCGCCGGCGAGATCCGCCGCGATCGTCGCGGCGGTCTGCGCCGTGTGGGCGAGCAGCGCAGGGTCCTGCGCGAGCTCGGTCACATCGCGCAGGTGGGTGCGGGGCACGACGAGCACATGGACCTTCGCCTGCGGGCTGAGGTCCTTGAACGCGATGACCTTCTCGTCCTCGTGGACACGCTCGGAAGGGATCTCCCCGGCGATGATCCTGCAGAACACGCAATCGGGATCGTGACGCTGTGTGACGGGCTCGGTGACGCTGTTTCCCATGATGGGGAGTCTACGGGAGCGAGGAACGCCACCACGGGTTGGGGAACACCGGGAGAGTATGAGAAGTTTTAATCACTATGACGAAACTCGGAATCATCCTGGCCAGTGCCCGCCCGAACCGCGTGGGAGAGCATGTCTCCCGCTGGGTCCTCGACGCCGTCCCCACCGGCGTCGACGTGGATCTGATCGACCTGCGCGAGGTGGCTCTGCCGGCCTTCGACGGCACCAGCAGCCCCAAGCAGGGCCTGCCCAAGGAGACGGACCACTCCCGCGCCTGGGGTGAGCGGATCGACGCCCTCGACGCCCTGGTGATCCTCACCCCGCAGTACAACGGCTCCTACCCGGGCAACCTCAAGACCGCCATCGACTTCCTCTACGAGGAGTGGAACGAGCTGCCCACCGTGCTGGTCGGCTACGGCTGGGGCTCGGCCGGCGAGGTCCTCCCCCTGCTGGAGACCCTTATGACGCGCCTGGGCGCCGACGTGGTCGGCTCGGTGGGGCTCGGCTTCCGCGAGGATCTGTCCGTGGAGGGCGAGCTCTTCGTGGCCGACGAGAAGGCCTCTGCGCTGCGCGAGCTGCTCAGCACGCTCTCCGAGCGCTCCCTCGCGAAGGTCGGCTGACCGGCCCCGCTCCCCCGGCACGGCGACGCGCCGATCCGCTGACCTCGAGAGCACCGATCCCCTGCATCTCTGCACGGGATCGGTGCTCTCGGCGTTCTCCGCCCGGCGCGTCAGGGTGCGGTCCGCGACGAGCTGGCCAGACTGGCCAGGTCAGCCCCAGCGGCCCACCAGCGCGCTGAGCACGGCGATCGCGGCGGGCCCTGCGGTCGAGGAGCGGAGCACCTCGGGCCCGAGCAGCACGGATCGGGCACCGGCCGACCGCAGCTGCTCGAGCTCCTCGGGGGCGATCCCGCCCTCGGGGCCGACGATCACGATGATCTCCTCGAGCCCGTCCTCGCTCGCCGCGGCGAGCTGGGCAGACAGGCTCATCAGGCCCACGGACTCCTGCTCGTGCAGCACGAGCACCAGCACGTCCTGCGCGCTGCGCTCACTCAGCGCGGCGGCGAGCTGCGCGGTGGTCACGGGCTCGCCCACGGCCGGAATGCCGGGGCGGCGGCACTGCTTGACCGCGGCGCGCACGGTCGACTCCCATCTGGCGCGCCCCTTGCGCTGCTTCTCGCCGCGCCACACGGACACCGAGCGCCGCGCGCTCCACGGCACCACGGCGTCGACGCCGAGCTCGGTCGCGGACTCGACGGCCTGCTCGTCACGGCCACCCGTGGCCAGCGCCTGGACCAGCGTCAGCCGCGGCAGGCGCTGCACCGCCGGGGAGGGGTCCGCGAGCAGGCGCACCTCGAGCGCCTCCTTGAGGGCGCCGGTCACCTCGGCGAGCACCTGGCGTCCCGGCGCGTCGGTCAGCAGCAGCTGCTCCCCCACCCCGATCCGTGCGACCTTCGCAGCATGCCGGCCCTCGTCGCCGTCGAGCACGAGAGCGTCTCCCTCGCCCGAGGTGGCGAGCGAGTCATCGAGGATCAGGAAGCCGGGCGGGGTGGTGGGCATCGTCGGCGTCTCCGCTCGGGATCAGAGGTCGCGCAGGCGCTCGCGGAGCTTCGCGAACGGTCCGCGCTGGCCCTTGCTGCGGCGAGCGGTCTCCTCGCCGCGCAGGGCGGCGAACTGCTCGAGCAGCGAGCGCTCCTCCTCGCTCAGCGAGGTGGGCACGTCCACGTCGAGGACCACGCGCAGGTCCCCGCGCCGCTCACGGCGCAGCGGGGTGACGCCGAGACCCTTGAGGGTGATCTCCTCGCCGGGCTGGACGCCGGGGCGGATGTCGAGCTCCTGCTCGCCGTCGAAGGTGTCCAGCGGGATCGTGGTGCCGAGCGCCGCCGTGGTCATGGGCACGGCGATGGTGGTGACCAGATCGTCGCCGTCGCGGTCGAACATCTCGTGGTCGCTCACGGACAGCTCGACGAACAGGTCGCCGGAGGGGCCGCCCGCCTCGCCGGTCTCGCCCTCGCCGCGCAGCTGGATGCGGGTGCCGTTCTCCACGCCGGAGGGGATGCGCACGGTGACGGTGCGCTCGGAGGCGGTGCGACCGTGGCCGGCGCAGCCGGTGCAGGGGCTCTCGATCACGTCGCCGTGGCCCTCGCAGGTGGGGCAGGGCGCCATCGTGACCATCTGGCCCAGCAGCGACTGGGCCACGCGCTGGACATGGCCGGAGCCGTTGCAGGCGGTGCAGCGGGTGGGGCTGGTGCCGGGCTCGCAGCAGGAGCCGGAGCAGCGCTCGCACAGCACCGCGGTGCGGAAGCTGACCTCTTCCTCGGTGCCGAAGACGACGTCGCGCAGGGTGATCTTCACGCGGCGCAGCACATCGCCGCCGCGGCGCTGGCGGGGCACGGGGCCCTGGTTGCGGCCGCGCATGCCGGAGGCGCCCGCGAACATGTCGAAGATGTCGTTGAAGTCGAATCCGGCGCCGCCGCCGGGGAAGCCGCCGCCCATGCCCGGGCCGCCCCCCATGTCGTACTGGCGGCGCTTGTCCGCATGGGAGAGGGTCTCGTACGCCTGGGAGACCTTCTTGAACTTCTCCGCCGCCTCCGGGTCCGGGTTGACGTCCGGGTGGAGGGTGCGGGCGAGCTTGCGGTACGCCTTCTTGATCTCCTCGGTCGAGGCGTCGCGGGAGACGCCGAGCAGCTCGTAGTAGTCGTCGTTCACAGGCGTGGGTCCTTCACAGGGGTCGGAGGTCGGTGACGGCCGGCGACGGGCGCGTGGCCCGCCGGCGCGGTCATTCGAGGAATCGGGAGACGTAGCGGGCGATCGCCTGGACGGTCGAGATCCCGGCCGCGTAGTCCATGCGGCTGGGGCCGAGGATCGCGAGGTGGGAGCCGGCGCCGTAGCCCGCGCCGACGAGAGCGGCCTGGTGCAACGCCCGGTCGTGGAGCTCGGTGCCGATCCGCACCTGCACGTCCCCCGGGGAGACGTGCATCTCGGTGAACAGGCGCAGCAGCACCAGCTGCTCCTCGAGGACGTCCAGCAGCGGCTCGACGTCGCGGGCGAAGTCCTGGGCGGAGCGGGCGATGTTCGCGGTGCCCGCCATCATGATGCGGTCCTCGGCGCGGGTCGCGGCCAGCGCGGTGAGCGCCTCGGCCACCTCCGCGGCGGCGGGCCGCTCGGGGACGGGCAGGGACTCGAGGTAGTCCGTCAGCGGCGCGGCGAGGTCGGTGACCTCCCGGCCGGCGACGGCGCGGTTCAGCTGGTCGCGCAGCGCCGCGTAGTACTCGGCGGGGCGGCCGGCGACGACGGGGACGGTGCGCTGGTCCACCCGCCCCGACTCGGTGATCAGCACGACCAGCAGCAGCGAGTCCGCGACCTTCACGAGCTCGACGTGGCGGATGCGGGCCTGGCGGCGGGCCGGGTACTGCACCATCGCCACCTGCTGGGTGAGCTGTGCGAGCAGGCGCACGGTGCGTCCCAGCAGCTCCTCCACGTCGCCCACGTCCTCGAGCAGCGTGCGGATCGCACGGCGCTCGGGTGCCGAGAGCGGCTTGATGGTGGCCACGTGGTCCACGAAGGTGCGGTACCCCTTGTCCGTGGGAACGCGGCCCGCCGAGGTGTGCGGCTGATGGATCAGCCCCTCCTCCTCGAGCAGGGACATGTCGTTGCGCACGGTTGCGGCGGAGACGCCGAGCTCGTGCCGCTCCAGGAGCGACTTGGAGCCGACGGGCTCACGGGTCGAGACGTAGTCCTCGACGATCGCGCCGAGGATCTGGAGCTTGCGGGCGTCCGTCTCGCTCACCTCCTGCGCTGCGTGCTTCCGTCCCGTGGGCCCGAACCGGTCGGGCCCGATGCTGGCACTCTCTCATGCCAGGTGCCAATCCTACGCGTCGCGGCGCGCTGCGCGGGGAGGCGTTCGCCACGGGTGTACGGTGTCGCGCGTGTCTGCACCTTCCGCTCGCTTCCCCGACCGGTACGGCCGTGACGTGCTCTCCTCCGGCCCTCCCGCGCATCATCGTCGACGTCCCGTGGCGCGTGAGGTCGCCGCGCAGAAGGGGCTGGTCGCCGAGGAGGCCTCGACCGGCTTCACCGGCGCCGTCACCCGGGTGGAGAAGATCGCCGGGGAGTTCGTGGTCGAGCTCGAAAACGGTCGTGGGGTGCGCCGCACCTTCCCGCTGGGCCCCGGGTTCATGATCGACGGCCAGCCCGTGGTGCTCAGCCGGCCCGTGGCGAGGTCCGCGGTGCCGGTACGCAAGCGCTCCGCCTCGGGCTCCGTGTACGTCGAGGGGGCGAAGGCGCGCACCGCCCGCGCCTCCCGCATCTGGGTCGAGGGCACCCACGACGCCGAGCTGGTGCAGAAGGTGTGGGGGCACGATCTTCGCCTCGAGGGGATCGTGGTCGAGCAGCTCGAGGGCGCGGACAACCTCGCCGAGCGGGTGCGCGAGTTCGGTCCCGCACCGGGCCGGCGGCTCGGGATCCTCGTCGATCACCTGGTCAAGGGGTCCAAGGAGTCCCGCATCGCCGCAGAGGTGATGGCCCTGCCCGGGGCTCGCGGGAACGTGACGGTGCTGGGCCACCCGTACGTGGACGTCTGGCAGGCGGTCAAGCCCGCCCGTGTCGGCCTCGCGTCCTGGCCCCACATCCCCAAGGGCACCGATATCAAGGTGGGCACGCTCGCCGCGCTCGGCTGGCCGCACGAGGACAAGGCGGACATCGGGCTGGGCTGGAAGCGGATCCTGTCCACCGTGCGCTCCTACGCGGACATCGAGCCGACGCTCTCGGGCCGCATCGAGGAGCTCATCGATTTCGTGACCGTCGACCCGTCGTGACCGGTGGGGGTTATCCCCCACCGGATCCGGCGGCTCGCCACGCTGGCCTTCGGGGCCGTGCTGGATAGGCTGGAGGCATCATCCCGATGCCGGACCTGCCACCGGCCCGTCCGAAAGAAGGAACCATGAGCCAGACCCCGCCTCCGAACGATCCGTACGGCACCGAGCCCGGCGCGCCCGCGCCGCACGGCGCCGAGCCGGGCAGCCCGACCTCCGACCCGGCGCTGCACCCGCACGATCCCTTCGCCTACGACGACTCCACCCGTCAGGCCCCCGCACCGCAGGCGCAGCAGCCGCCGGCCCCTCAGCCCTCGGCTCCCCAGCCCTCGGCGGGCACCTATGACGCACCGGCCGGCGGCTACGCGGCACCCGGCGCGGCCGGTGCCTCGGCCCAGAGCGGCCACTCCCCCTACGGCGCCCCGCACACGGCGCCTGCCGGTGACGGTCCGGACCAGCCCGCTCCAGGCACCAAGGGCGTGTACGAGGGGCCGCTGTCCGGTCAGCCGCTCAGCCGCTCGGACTCACGCATGTGGGCGCTGTTCTCGCAGCTCGCGGTGGTGCTCGGCCACGTGGTCAGCTGGGGCTTCCTCGGCTGGGTCGGTCCACTGATCATCTTCATGATGTACAAGGACCGCGACCGCTTCGTCCGCTTCCACGCCGCGGAGGCGCTGAACGGTGCGATCGCCGTGGTCATCGCCCAGATCGTGCTCGGCATCCTGATCACCATCTTCGGCGTCGTCACCCTCGGCTTCGGCTTCGCGCTGTACCCGCTGGTGGGGCTGCCGGCGCTGGTCCAGCTGATCTTCTCGATCATCGGCGCGGTCAAGGCCAACCAGGGCGAGTACTGGGCCTACCCGGTGAACATCCGCCTGGTGAAGTGAGCCCCGCGCCGCTCGCGGCGCCGTGAGCGCAGGAGCCCCCGGGATCCTCGGATTCCGGGGGCTCCTGCTGTGCGCTCAGGCTCTGCTCGCCCTCACATCCAGGTCACGCCGTCCTGCTCGTACTCGCGCACGCGGTGGGCGATCATCCGGCGCAGCAGCTCGGTGGGCACGGGCGCGTCGTAGGGCAGCTTGATGCTCCCCTTCCCGGTCTCGTGCTCGGTGAGCTCCTCGTCGAAGGCCTCTCGGGTGCTCGGGGTGAAGGTGATGTTCGTGTGCTTGCGGTGGGCGCTGATGATCAGCAGGATCATCCCGCTGGGGTGGATCAGCGCGGGCGCGCCCCACTTCAGGGCCTCGCTCGCGGTGGGCACGGCGTCCCGTGCCAGGGCGAGCAGCTCGCGCATCCGGGAGGCGGCCGGCTCCTCGAGCGCCGCGAGGTGCTCCTCGACCGTGGTGGGTTTCGTCATGGCACCAGTGTGCACACCCGCGGGCCGTGCGCGGGAGGGATCAGGGCACCAGGTCCCGGATCACCGCGTCGGCGAGGAGACGGCCCTGGCGGGTGAGCACGGCGCGGCCGGCCTGGAGGGCTTCCGGCTCGAGATGGCCCCGGTCGCGGTGCACGGCGAGCATCGGCCGACGGTGCTCGGGGACCACGTCGACGGCCAGACCGTCGGCGATGCGCAGCTCGAGCATGATCCGCTCGACCACCCGGTCCTCGCCTGCGACCTGCTCGGAGTCCGCCAGCGGCATCTCCCCCGCGGCGAGCATGCGCGCATAGCGGCTGGGGTGCTTCACGTTCCACGAGCGCAGTCCGTCGCGGTGGCGGTGGGCGCCGGGCCCGATGCCCCACCAGTCGGTGCCCTTCCAGTAGGCGAGGTTGTGGCGCGAGCGCTGCGCGGGGGTGCGCGCCCAGTTCGAGACCTCGTACCAGGACAGCCCGTCGGCGCGGGCGAGATCATCGACCAGCTCGTACTTGTCGGCCATGTCGTCCGGATCGGGCTGCTCGAGCTCGCCGCGGCGCAGCTGACGGGCCATCGCGGTGTTTCCCTCGATGATCAGCGAGTACGCCGACATGTGGTCGACCCCGCAGGCGAGCGCCGCCTTCACGGAGGTCTCGACGTCGGCGAGGGTCTCCCCCGGGGTGCCGTAGATGAGGTCGAGGCTGACATCGAGCCCGGCCTCGCGGGCCCAGGCCACGGCCTGCGGCACCTTCTCGGGGTCATGGGTGCGGTCCAGGGTCCTCAGCACCGAGGGGACGGCGGACTGCATGCCGAAGGAGACCCGGGTGATGCCGCCGGCGGCGAGCCGGGAGAGGGAGGCGCGGGTGACCGAGTCGGGGTTCGCCTCGGTGGTGATCTCGGCGCCGTCCGCGAGCGGGATCAGGCGGCGCAGGTGATCCAGCATCGACACGAGGTCATCGGCCGGCAGCAGGGTGGGGGTGCCGCCGCCGAAGAACACGGTGGCGACCTGCTCGTACTCGTAGCCGGCCGCCCGATCCTCGGCGAGCGTCAGGTCCATCTCGCGCATGGCGTTGGCGGGGTACTCGGCCTGGGAGCCGCCGCCGCCGAGCTCGGTGGCGGTATAGGTGTTGAAGTCGCAGTATCCGCAGCGCACGGCGCAGAACGGGACGTGGATGTAGACGGAGAGGTCGTTCACAGGCCCATCCCCAGGCCGAGGCCGCGCCCGGTGGAGCGCAGCGTCTCGGGGAAGGCGGCGCTCTCCCCCGCCCGCTGCAGGGCGTTCAGGGCGCTGCCGGCCAGCGAGTCGTACAGCACGGTGCCGCTGGCCTCGGCCCAGTCGAGCAGGTCGCGGGCCTGCTGTGCGCTCAGCCCGCGGAAGGCCTGGCCGATGGTGACGCCGTGCTCGGGGCGGTGGAGCACCTCGATCGCGTCCCCGGCGGAGGTCTCCCCCTCGACGAGCACCCGGAAGTAGGCGCCCGCGCCGCCCGCGGCGGTGAAGTGCCTGCCCCAGCGACGGTCGCCGATCCAGGCGGAGAAGGTGCCGCAGGGGTTGCGCACCGTCGTGGCCTCGAGCTCGGCGGTGCCCACGCGCCAGCGCTCCCCGATCACGGTCTCGTCGGTGTCCTGCCCGGTGGTCACGAGGTTCTCCCCGAAGGACCCGTCGGGCAGGTCGATCCCGCGCGCCTCGGCATGCGCCTGCCGGGTCTCGCGCGCGAAGGCGTAGACGGCCTTGAAGATGCCGCCGTGGTGCTCGCGGTCGCCCTGGACATCGCCGAGCACACCATGGGTGAGCAGGCGGACAGCGCCGTCGACGGGCCGCTTGTCGATCCCGCTCATCAGGCCGCTGGAGGCGACCGGGAAGAGCTGGGCGACGGTGCAGACCGCCGCGATCCGTCCGGTCGGCGCGCTCACTTCTTCTTGGCGTCCTTGGGCATGTCGCCCTCGTCGGAGGAGAGCGCGGCGATGAACGCCTCCTGCGGAACCTCGACGGAGCCGATGTTCTTCATGCGCTTCTTGCCCTCCTTCTGCTTCTCCAGGAGCTTGCGCTTGCGGGAGATGTCGCCGCCGTAGCACTTGGACAGCACGTCCTTGCGCATCGCCCGGATGTTCTCGCGGGCGATGATGCGCGAACCGATCGCGGCCTGAATCGGCACCTCGAACTGCTGGCGCGGGATGAGCTTCTTGAGCTTCCCCGCCATCTCGACACCGTAGTTATAGGCCTTGTCACGGTGCACGATCGCGCTGAAGGCGTCCACCGGCTCGCCCTGGAGCAACATGTCCACCTTCACGAGGTCCGCGACCTGGGAGCCGGAGACGTCGTAGTCCAGCGAGGCGTAGCCCTTGGTGCGGGACTTCAGCTGGTCGAAGAAGTCGAAGACGATCTCCGCCAGCGGCAGCGTATAGCGCAGCTCCACGCGGTCCTCGCTGAGGTAGTCCATGCCGCCGAGGCTGCCGCGCTTGGACTGGCACAGCTCCATCACGGCACCGATGAACTCGCTGGGCACGAGGATGGTGGCCTTGGTGATGGGCTCGCTGATCTCGTGCACCTTGCCGACGGGGAAGTCGGAGGGGTTGAGCACCTCGACCTCGGTGCCGTCCTCCATGAGCACCTGGTAGACCACCGACGGGGCGGTCGAGATCAGGTCCAGATCGAACTCGCGCTCGAGCCGCTCGCGCACGATCTCCAGGTGCAGCAGGCCCAGGAAGCCCACGCGGAAGCCGAATCCCAGGGCGGTGGAGGTCTCCGGCTCGTACAGCAGAGCCGCGTCGTTGAGCTTGAGCTTGTCGAGCGCGTCGCGCAGCACCGGATAGTCGGAGCCGTCGATCGGGAACAGGCCGGAGTACACCATCGGCTTGGGATCGGAGTAGCCCTCGAGAGGATCCTCCGCGCCGCGGACGGACGTGGTGATCGTGTCGCCGACCTTGGACTGGCGCACGTCCTTCACACCGGTGATCAGGTAGCCGACCTCGCCGGGGCCGATGCCCTGGGTGGCGCGGGGCTCGGGCGAGCTCACGCCGATCTCGAGCAGCTCGTGGTGGGCGCCGGTGGACATCATGTCGATGCGTTCGCGAGCCTTGAGGTGGCCGTCGACCACACGGATGTAGGTGACCACGCCGCGGTAGGTGTCATAGACGGAGTCGAAGATCATCGCGCGGCAGGGCGCGTCCGGGTCGCCCTCCGGGGCGGGCAGGGTGCGCACCACGTGGTCCAGGAGGTCCTCGACGCCCAGGCCCGTCTTGCCCGAGACGCGCAGCACGTCATCGGGGTCCACGCCGACCAGCTGACCGATCTCGGCCGCGTACTTGTCCGGCTCCGCGCCGGGCAGGTCGATCTTGTTGAGCACCGGGATGATGGTGAGGTCGTTCTCCATCGCCAGGTACAGGTTCGCGAGCGTCTGCGCCTCGATGCCCTGCGCGGCGTCCACCAGCAGGATCGCGCCCTCGCATGCCGCGAGCGAGCGGGAGACCTCGTAGGTGAAGTCCACGTGCCCGGGGGTGTCGATCATGTTCAGGGCGTAGTTGACGCCGTCGACCTGCCAGGGCATGCGCACGGCCTGGCTCTTGACGGTGATGCCGCGCTCGCGCTCGATGTCCATGCGGTCGAGGTACTGGGCGCGCATCGCGCGGTCCTCGACGATCCCGGTGATCTGCAGCATGCGATCGGCCAGCGTGGACTTGCCATGGTCGATGTGGGCGATGATGCAGAAGTTGCGGAGCCGCTCCTGGGGCGTGGACGCGGGAAGGATGTCCCGGGCCTCATCGGCAGCGATCCTCGGGGTCACCGGCATGGGTCCTCTCGTCGATGGCAGAGCGTCGTGCAGGCGCACGGACGATCGCACCATGGTCTCATGGGCCCCGCCGAGGGGCCTGCTGCGCCGCCTCCGGCGGGCCGACGTCACACGTCGGTCCCGGCGAAGTCAGTGCGCGGGGTGGAAGTAGGTGGTGCCCAGCGCACGCGTGACGGCGCCGATGACCATCTGCAGCTGCTCCATCTCGTCGTCGAAGGACTCGACGATGTCATCCAGCGGGCGGAAGCGCAGGCTCGCCAGCGCCCGGCCGACGATCCTCCGGCCGGGCTCGGCGGTGCCGAGCCGGTCGAAGCTGTTGCCGTGGAGCTTCGCGAGCGCCTCGAGCGCCTCGTCGATCTCCGCCAGGCAATGCGCGGCGGAGCGCGGGAAGATCGAGTCCAGCAGCAGGAACTCGATCGCTCGGGCCGCCCGCACCCGGCCCCGGTAGGAGCGAATATATGCCTCGTGCGCGCTGCAGGAGCGCAGCAGCATCACGGTCGCGGCGTCGGAGGAGTCCTCGAAGTCGTGAGCCTGCAGGTTGCGGGCGAGCATGTCCACCCGTTCGAGCAGCTGCCCGATGCGCAGGAACAGCCAGGCCTCGTCACGGGTCATGGAGGAGTCCACCAGTCCGTCCACCACTGCGCAGCGGTCCTTGGCGAACTGGAATGCGCCGTGCATCCGGGAGGGCCGCACACCGCGGGGCAGGCCCAGCGTGGTGGTGTTCAGCGACTCCCACACCTCGGTCGAGAGCACCTCGCGCACGCCGCGAGCGTTCTCGCGGGCGGTCTGCAGGGCGCCCGCCACGGAGGAGGGGTTCTGCCGGTCGGTGACCAGCCGGTCCAGCACCCGCTGGACCGTCAGCTCGGACTCCTCGACGTGCTCGACCCCGAAGATCTGGTAGACCCCGCGGCAGGCGGGAGCGGCATCGAGGGACGACTCCTCGGTGATGGCCTGGAGCTTCACGTCGAGGATGCGGGCGGTCTGGTCGGCGCGCTCGACGTAGCGACCGATCCAGAACATCGAGTCGGCGATCCTACTGAGCATCATGGCGTGCCTCCTCGGTCCTGCCGGTGGGCGTGCTGTCCTCGTCGGCCTCGTCGACCCCGTCGGCCCCGTCGGTCACGTGCTCGACATCCTCGACGTGCCCGGCATCCTCGACGTCCTCGACGTCCTCGGCATCGATGAGCGGGATCGCGGAGGTGACGGGCTCGGGCTCGCTCTCCTCCGCGGGCTGCGGCTCCTCGCGCGGGTCCGGGTACTCGTCGTACTCGTCGTAGCTGTCGTCGAGCGGGTCCTCGATGTCCGCGAAGTCCGCGACGTCGTCGACCTGCTCGCCGGCGGACTGCGAGGGCGAGCTCTCGGCGGCGTCGGAGGTGCGCACGGGGGCGAGCACCCAGGTGTCCTTGGAGCCTCCGCCGCGAGAGGAGTTCACGATCATCTCGCCGCGGGGCAGCGCCACCCGGGTGAGCCCGCCGGGCAGCACCCAGATGCCGTCCCCGCTGTTGAGGGCGAAGGGGCGCAGGTCCACGTGACGCGGCTCGGGCCCCTCCTCGACCAGCGTGGGGATGGTGGACAGCTGCACCACGGGCTGGGCGATCCATCCGCGCGGATCGGCCTGCAGGCGCTCGCGCAGCTGATCGAGCTCCTCGCGCGAGGCGGCGGGCCCGATCACGATGCCCTTGCCGCCCGAGCCGTCCACGGGCTTGACCACGAGCTCGTCGAGCCGGTCCAGCACCTCGGCGAGGGAGTCCGGCTCCTCGAGGCGCCAGGTGTTCACGTTGGGGAGGATCGGCTCCTCGGAGAGGTAGTAGCGGATCAGGTCGGGCACGTAGGTGTAGGTGAGCTTGTCGTCGCCGATCCCGTTGCCGATCGCGTTGGCGACCACCACGTTGCCGGCGAGGATCGCGCGCACCAGGCCCGGCACGCCGAGCATCGAGTCGGGGCGGAACACCTCGGGGTCCAGGAAGGAGTCGTCGGTGCGCTTGTAGATGACGTCCACGCGGCGCAGCCCGGCGGTGGTGCGCATGTAGATGCGCTCGCCGCGCTCGACGAGGTCCGAGGCCTCCACGAGGTCCACGCCCATGGTGCGGGCCAGCAGCGAGTGCTCGAAGTAGGCGCTGTTGAACCGTCCCGGGGTGAGCACCACCACGGTCGCCTCCTCGCCGGCGGTGTCGGGGGCGGCGGCCTGGAGGGCGGCGAGCAGGCGCCCGGGGTACTCGCCCACGCGGCGCACGGGCCGGGCGGCGAACAGCTCGGGGAAGCCCTGCGCCATGGCCCGACGGTTCGAGAGCACGTAGCTGACGCCGCTGGGGGTGCGGACGTTGTCCTCGAGCACCCGGAAATCGCCGGCACCATCGCGCACCAGGTCGATCCCGGAGATGTGGATGCGCACCCCGCCCGGCGGGGAGTAGCCGCGCATCGCCTCGACCACGTCGGCGGAGGAGGCGATCAGCTCGGCCGGGATCACCCCGTCGGCGACCGCGCGGCGGTCCTGGTAGACGTCCTCGAGGAGGTGCTCGAGGGCCCGCACCCGCTGGGCCACCCCTGCGGAGACGCGGGACCACTCCTCGGCGGCGATGACCCGTGGGATCGCATCGATCGGGAAGGGGCGCTCCTCCCCCGCGTAGTCGAAGGTGATCCCCTGGTCGAGATAGCTCAGCGCCAGGGACTCCGATCTGGCGCGGAACTCCTCCAGGCCGAGTCCGTCCAGGGCGTCATGCAGCGCCTGATAGGTGGGGCGCACGGTCCCGTCCGCAGCGAACATCTCGTCGCCGCCGGTTCCGGTCCGGGCGCCGTGGAACAGCGAGGTGGCGGACATGCCTACCATTCTCACACCGTCCCGGTCCCCATGTGGCGCAGACCGCCCAGGAAGCGAGAACCCGATGTCCTTTGCCTCCCGCCTCTCCTCGGCCCTTCGCTCGATCTCGCGCAGCCCGGCCGTGCGGCGCAGCATCCGCGGGCTCGGGCGCGCGGCGGTCCGCGCAGCGACCGAGCAGCGTCGCGGGCAGTCACACGATGGCAGGGCGGCGCGCACCGCCGGGGAGCCAGCGCCCCGCCCCCAGATGCGCGGCGGCGCCGGGGAGGGCGCGCACTCCCTGGCCGATCGCACAGGCGGCACCGCCCTGGCCTTCGACTATGCGCCCCGGAGGGATGACCACCCGGATCCGGGCGAGGTGGTGTGGGCGTGGGTGCCCTACGAGGAGGACCTCTCCCAGGGCAAGGATCGCCCGGTGCTGGTGATCGCCGAGGAGCAGGCCTCCGCCGGCGGCTCCGACGGGTCCGGCGAGGTGCTGATCGCCCTGATGCTCACCTCGCGCGATCGCGCCGACGAGGGCGCTGTGACCACCGATGAGCACGGCTCCACCTGGGTGGACATCGGCTCCGGCGACTGGGATGCGCAGGGTCGTCCCTCCGAGGTGCGGGCCGACCGTTTGCTGCGGCTGTCCCCCGCCGCCGTGCGCCGCGAGGGAGGCCGGCTGGACCGCGAACGCTACGATCGGGTCTCCGCAGCGGTGCGCACCGTGCACGGCTGGGGCTGACCTGGCAGGACGATCACGAGACACGCCGCACACCGGGGGCGTCCGGGGCGGTCCGCTCTGGTAATGTCTTTCCCTGTATGTGTGACATACCGTTCGGTGTGCGCATGACGTGGTCCCGCCGTGTCAGGGATGGCGTTTCGTGCGACCCGGGCGAGTACCCGTGGCAGCGACCCGGTACCGACGTCTCCAGGCGAGTCCCCACCGCCGTCCCCGTCGGATCCGTTCCTCGGCCGTCGCGGGAGATCCACCGCAGCAGCACTAGAGAAGAGTCCCCGTGGCAAACATCAAGTCCCAGATCAAGCGGAACAAGACGAACGAGAAGGCGCGTCTGCGCAACCGTGCCGTCAAGTCCGAGCTGAAGACCTACACCCGCAAGGTGAAGGCCGCCGTCTCCACCGGTGACGCCGAGGCCGCCGGCGAGGCGCTCAAGACCGCCTCCCGCAAGCTGGACAAGGCCGTCTCCAAGGGCGTCATCCACCAGAACCAGGCCGCGAACCGCAAGTCCGGTCTCGCCAAGCTGGTCGCCGGCGTCGGCGCCTGAGCCTTCCGCTCCTCTCGACGGAGCCCCGCACACCACGACGGTGTGCGGGGCTCCGTCGTCTCCGCAGACGTTTCCGCAGCGGATCCTGCGCGAGGACCCCTCAGCGGGCGCGGCGCGCGCGGCAGATCTCCATCACCATCCGCTGCACGGACCACTGCGGGTCACGGCCTGCGCCCTTGACCTCGTGATCGGCACGGGCCACGGCCTCGAGCGCACGGGCGAGGGTGCGGTCGTTCCAGTGGCGGGCCTCGCGGGAGAGGCTGCGCAGCATCCAGTCCGGCATACCCAGGGTGCGGGCGCTCGCCCGGGGTGCGGTGACCTTCGCCAGCGAACGCATCTTGGAGGCGATCGCAGCGACGATCGGCACCGGATCGGCGCCCGAGAGCTGCGCCTGCTGGAGCAGCTGGAGCGCCTCCTGCTCCCGGCCCGCGATCGCCGCGTCAGCGACGGCGAAGGCGGTGGACTCCACACGGCCCGCGGTGAGGGCGTGCACGTCCTGGAGGGTCACCTGGACGGCCTGCTCCCCCGGATCGGCGGTGGAGTCCTCGATCAGCTGGCGGCTGATCGCGGCGAGCTCGGCGAGGTCGGTGCCGAAGGCATCCACCAGCGCGACCAGCGCCTCGGGCTGGATGCGGCGCTGGGCGCGCGCGAACTCGGCGGCGACGAAGGTCTGCTTGTCCGCGGCGCGCTTGACGGGGCTCGCATCGACCCGGGGCACTCCGAGCTTCTTCAGGGCGTCCAGCAGCTTCTTGCCGCGGTTGCCACCGCGGTGGACGAGCACCAGGGCGACCTCGGGCTCGGGCGCCTTGAGGTACTCCAGCAGCTCGAGCACCAGGGTGTCCGGGGCGGACTGCAGCTCGGGCACCAGCACGAAGCGGGGCTCGCCGAACAGGGAGGGGCTCGCCACCTGGGCGAGGGCGCCGGGGCCGAGGGCGTCGCCGGAGAGATCATGGATCGCGACCGACGGATCGGCTTCGCGGGCCAGGCCGCGCAGGCGCTGGACAGCGCGGTCGGCGATCAGGTTCTCCGTACCGTGGATGAGCACGATCGGTGCGAGGGCGACGCTGTGCCACTCGACATCGCTCACGGGGGCTCCTCACTGCTGGGGCGGACTGGTCGATCCTAGCGGGCCGGACCGACGCTCCGCGGCGCGGGGCTGTCGGTGGTGAGCACGACGGTGCCGTGCACGTCGGTGCGCAGCACCTGCGTGCCGGTCTCGCGCAGCAGGGCGAGCAGCTCGTCGGTGGGGTGGCCGAAGCTGTTCTCCGCCCCGACGGGGACCAGGGCCAGCTCCGCCTGCAGCTGGTGGTAGAGCGGGGCGTGCTGGAAGCGGGAGCCGTGGTGGGCGACCTTGAGGATGTCCGTGCGTCCCGGGGCGAGGGCGGCCAGCTCGCTCTGGGCTCCGGGCTCGAGGTCGCCGAGGGTGACCATGCGGGTGCCGTCCTCCCAGTGCACCTCGAGCACGAGCGAGCAGTTGTTCGCACCGTCCCCTTCGCTCGAGCCGCTCTGAGCGGCGGAGGCGCGCAGCGCATCCTCGGCGGATCCTGGCCACAGCACCCGCACAGCGAGGCCCTCGCGCTGCCAGGACTGCCCGGTGCGGACGACGGTGACGGGGGCGGCGGGCACCACCTTCTCCTCCGCGCCGGGCAGCGGGCACACCCACTGCTGAGCGGGCAGCCGGCGGCCGGTGAGCGCATCGTTGCCGCCCACGTGATCCGCGTGGGGATGGCTGAGCACGAGCAGGTCGATCCGCGTGACCTGCAGCCGGTCCAGGCACTGGCGCAGCGCGGCGGGATCGGGGCCGGTGTCCAGGAGCACGGTGGGAGAGTCCCGAGAGGCGGCCTGGGGTCTCATCAGCACCGCGTCGCCCTGGCCCACGGCGCACAGGGCCAGGTACCAGTCCGGCCCCGTGCCCAGCGGCAGCATCCGCCCGATGCCGGGTGCGAGCGCGACCACCAGCAGCGCGGTGACCGTCCAGCGCACCAGCGGCACCCGGCGCGCGGCGACCGCGATCGCCGCGACCAGCACCACGGCGATCGCCAGCAGCACCCCGGTGGCGCCCTCGGGCACGGCGATGCGGGATCCGGGCAACGCATCGGCGGCGCGGGCGACCAGCAGCACCAGATGCGCTCCCCCGCCGGCCACGGAGTACAGCAGCTGCGCCGCCGCCGGGGAGAGGACCCCCAGCAGCAGGGCGAGCATGCCGATCACCGTGGAGGGCCCCACCAGCGGGCCCACGATCATGTTCACCGCGACCGCCCAGACGGAGACCTCGGGGGTGAGCAGGATCAGCAGCGGGGTGCAGGCGAGCTGCGCCACCAACGGCACGGCGAGCACGAGCGCGGCGGTGCGGCCTATCCGCTCCCCCGAGAGCTCGACCAGAGCGGTGGCCAGAGGCGGCGCGGCCAGCAGGATCGCCGCGGTCGCGAGCGCCGAGAGCAGGAAGCCGACGGAGGCCGCGGTGACCGGGTCCAGCACCGACCACAGCGCGACGGTGAGAGCGAGCGCCGCCACCGGGGAGGCGCGCACTCCGGCGAAGCGGGCGGCCAGCAGCGGGGCGGCCATGGTCGCGGCGCGCTGGACGCTGGGCTCGTCCCCCACCAGCCACACGTACGCCGCGACCACGGCGCCGGCCACCACCAGGCGGGGGCGTCGCCGCACCCCGGCCAGCAGCAGCGGGATCAGCACCGCGCCCAGGATCAGCGCGATGTTCGCGCCCGAGACGGCGACGAGATGCGAGATCCCGGCGCGGCGCATCATCTCCTCGCTGCGCTCGCTCATGCCGAGCGTGTCCCCCGTGGTCATCCCCCGCACCAGGGCGGCTTCGTCGGCAGGGAGGTGGGCGGTCGCCTCGCGCGCCTGCTGCCGCAGCGCGTGGCGAGCTGACTGCGCCCGGCCCGCCATGCCGGACAGGGCCACCGGCCGCACCTCGGTGGCGCGCAGGATCACCAGGGAGCCGCTGACGGTGACGGTGCCGCGTACCTGGGCGGTGTCCCCGTCCCGCACCCGCTCCATCGCCGCCAGCGCCTCGCCGTCCGCTCGCACGAGCACCGGGAGGGAGCCGGGAAGCGGCCGCTGGTCGCGCCCGATCGAGGCGGCGCCCTGCACTGTGCGGGCGCGCATCTGCAGCCCGCCCCGGGACCAGTCGGGGCCGCCGGAGGGCGGTGCGGGATCCGCAGCGGCGACCACGCTGAGCTCCACGATCAGTCCCTCGGCCGCGGCCTCCTCGAGCAGGGCGTCGGTGCCTCCATGGCGCTCGAGCGCCGGGAACAGGAGCACCCCTGCGAGCACCACGATCCCCAGGTGGGCGTAGAGACCGGAGGCGGTGCGGGTGCCGGAGGTGAGGGTGATGGCGGTCAGCACGGCTGCGACCAGCACCGCTGCGCCCGCGACGGCGGCGGCCGTGCCGGCGGTGATGCCGAGCACCGCGAGCGCCCAGACGCAGGTCGCGCCCGGCAGCAGGCGCAGATCCGACCGTCTCATACCGTGGCACGCTCACGGATCTTCTCGAGGGTGGCGGGACCGATCCCGGAGACCTCGAGCAGTCCGTCCACGGAGGTGAACGGGCCGTTCTTCTCGCGATGTTCGAGGATCCGCTGGGCGATCGCGGGTCCCACCCCGGGCAGCTCCTCGAGCTCGGCGGCGCTCGCGGTGTTCAGATCGATCTGCCCCTGGCTCCCAGTGCTCCCGGACCCCGCCGGGGACCCACCGCCGGTCTCCGCGGCGGAGGCAGGAGGCTCCTCCCCCGGCACGGGGACATGGATGTGCTCGCCGTCCTCGAGAGGGCGTGCGAGGTTGATGGCCGAGAGGTCCGCCTCACCTCCCGGGCCGCCGGCGGCCTCGAGGGCGTCGTCCACGCGGGAGCCGGGCGGCAGGCTCACCACCCCCGGCTCGTCCACCGCTCCGGAGACGTGCACGACGAGCTGCTGGGGCGCCGGGGGCTCGGAGGCGTCCTGGGCGGCGGCGCTGGGCGCCTCCTCGGCCGGGGAGGGCTCGCCGGCATCGTCGCCGGGAGCTTTCTGCGGCGGTGCCTCGACGGCGGTCTCGGGCTCGGGCGGCACCGCGGTGCCGGAGCCGGAGAGGTGGATGGCGCCGACGGCGATCAGCACCAGCACCGCGATCCCCACCAGCGCGGAGGGAGAGGGCGCGGGCACGGAGAACCGACGCGCCGGCGACTGCCCGCTGTGGTCACGCCGCTCGATCAGCGGCTGGCCGGTGCGGCGATGCCGTCCGGTGCGACCGCGCCGGCGCCCTCCGGTTCCGCCCTGTGCTCCCATGCCCGCGAACCTAGACGCGCGCGGTCCTCCCGTGCGCTGAGGAGCGGGGAGCTGGGGACGAACGCCCCCTGTGGAGGAACGGTGCTCAGGCGAGCCCGAACATGACCAGCCACTGCCGCCAGAACGCCGCGGCGATCACCACGATCACCAGCAGGTACCACAGCAGGGTCAGCACCACCCAGCGGCGCAGCAGGTTCGCCAGCGGGGCGGGCAGGGGCAGGTCGCCGCTCTCGATGGTGCGGGCGAGGGCCGCGAAGAACATCGGGGCGGTGACCGACCAGATCACCATGCACCAGGGGCACAGCGCCCTGATCAGGAAGATCGCCGAGATCGCCAGGAAGTGCACGTAGCCGATGGCGAAGGTCATCCCGCCGAGCCGGGCCCAGCGCATCCAGGGCGGCAGCGCGGTGCCCGAAGCCATCAGCGCACCGATCACGCCCATGATCGCGAAGCCGCCCAGCCCGATCGCCATGTTGGGGACGCCGAGGGCGGAGGACTGCCAGGTCATCATCACGTTCCCGCAGGAGATCAGCGGGTTCACGTCGCAGGAGAGGGTGGCGTCGGGGTTCTCGAGCAGGATCTCCTTGCCGAGCTGCAGCTCGAGCGAGGCGATCCATCCCACCAGGCCGCCCAGCAGCAGCACCAAGCCGGTCAGGCGCTGGCCGGCGCGGCTCTTCGCGGAGCGCTCCGCGGCGAGCTCCGCATCGATCTCGGCCAGCAGCTGGGCGTCGTCCTGTGCGGCGTCGGCGCGGCGGTTCTCGCTCATGGGGTGACCCTGTTCCTCCGTGCGGTGCGCACGGCTCTCAGACGACGGGATGCTCGCGGAACCAGGCGGCGAGATGCTGGTTGCCCTCGTCGAGGCTCACACGCGGGGTCCACTGCAGGCGCTCGCGGGTGCGTCGCTGATCGAACCAGTGGGCGGTGGACATCTGCTCGGCGAGGAACTCCGTCATCGGCGGCTCGTCGTGCCCGGGGCGCTTCTCCCACACCTGCTCGATCACGCGGCCGGCGAAGCGGGCCACGCTGCCGGGCAGGTGGATCCGCGGCTGCGGCACACCGGCGGCGTCGCACCAGCCGGCGAACACGTCACGCACGGTGCGGGGCTCGCCGTTGGAGACCACGAAGCTCTCCCCGTGCACGTCCTCGATGCGGTCGAGGGCGGCGACGATCGCGTCGGCGGCGTTGGTGACGTAGGTGGTGTCGATCAGGGCCATGCCCTCATCCAGCAGCGGGAGCCGGCCGGTGCGGGCGCGGTCCACGATCCGTCCCACCAGCTGGGTGTCCCCCGGGCCCCACACGACGTGGGGGCGCACGGAGGTGATCAGCAGACCGTCGGTGCCGTCGGCCTCCATCGCCAGCAGCTCGGCGGCCGCCTTGGTGCGGGCGTAGGGGCCGCGGGCCTGCGAGGGGTCGGCGGGGGTGGCATCGAGGCCCACGATCGCGCGACCCAGATGCGCGACCGAGGGCGAGGAGATGTTCACCAGGGCGCCGCCGCCGTTCGCGCGCAGCGCGTCCAGGACGTGCCGGGTGCCCTCGATGTTGATCGCCCGGTACTCGCTCTCGGGCCCGGAGATGGACACCTTCGCGGCGAGGTGGATCACCGCGTCGGCTCCCTTCACCGCCCGGCGGACGTCCTCCGCCTCGGTGAGCGAGCCCTGCACGTCCTCGATGCCCTCGAGCCCGGCGGGGCGGCGCTGGAAGGCGCGCACGGTCGCGCCGCGATCGCGCAGCGCGGTCGCGACGGCGCCGCCGAGCATGCCCGAGGCGCCGGTGACCAGGATCGTGGGTGCGCTCACAGGGAGTCCGCCTTCTCTCCTCGCAGGGTCTGCTCGGACCAGCGGGACAGAGCGGCACGGTCGATCTTGGAGTTGTGCCGGATGTCCGTGGGCAGCGCGCGGGTGGTGAACACCGCGACCACCTCGGCGCCGCTGCGGTCGCGTACGGCGCGGCGCACGGCCTCCTGCAGGGAGGGCTCGGCGGGGCGCGGGCGGCCCGCCCTGCCCGGCCGGTAGCCCTGCTCGGTCTCGAGGATCACCACGATCTGCTGGGTGCCGCGGGGGCCGACGACCGCTGCGCCCGCACGGCGCACCGTGGGCACCGACTCGGCGGCCTCCTCGACCTGGACCGGGGTGAGCATGCCGTGGGCGGTGGCGAGCACGTGGTCCGCACGGCCCTCGACCCACAGGCGACCGGCCTCGTCGAGGTGGCCGACGTCGCCGGTGGCGTGCCAGCCCTCGAAGCGCATCGCGGTGCGGGTGGTGCGCCAGAGCATGAGATAGCGGTCGCGCACGTGCGGGGCGCGCACCAGGATCTCGCCGCTCACGCCGGGGGTGTCGAGGATCGTCCCGGTGGTGCGGCCGAGCTCGTCCATCTCGGCGATCGCGATCTCGACCCGGGGCACGGGGCGGCCGACGCACACTCCGGAGCCCTCCCCCGCCGCCTCGATGCCCTCGAGGTCGATCGCGGCCACGGCCAGGCACTCGGTCATGCCGTAGGGCGTCAGCGCGTGCGCGTTCGGCATCAGCGAACGCAGGTCCCGCAGCAGATGCGCCGGGATCGGAGCGCCGGCGGAGAAGAAGCTCTGCGCACCGGCCATCGCGGCGCGGCCAGCGTCATCGAGCTGATCGGCGGTGTCCAGGATGTTGCGCAGCGCCGCGGGGGCGGTGAACACGGCGGGGCTGCCGAGCGCCGCGATCGCCTGGGCGAGGGCCGGGGCGGTCAGCTCGCCGGGCCGGGTGATGTCCATGTCGGGCACGACCGTCGGCGCGCCGAGCGCGGGGCCCAGCAGCGCGAAGGTCGCGAAGCCCGCGACCAGGCCGCGCTCGGGGGCCAGCTGCAGGGTGTCCCCCACGGCGTCGAACATCGCGCCGAGCTGACGGTGGGTGAGCACGGCGCCCTTGGCGGGGCCGGTGGAGCCGGAGGTGAACAGGATCGCGGCATCGGCCTCGGGGGCGGGCCAGGGGGCGTCCAGCGGCGCGCCCAGGTCGCGCATCACCGAGCCGGAGCGGGCGAGCTCCGCGATCGAGGTCTCCACCCCGAGCGCGACGCGGTCCACGGTGGGCAGCTGCTCGACCGAGAGGCGGCGGCCGGGCCAGCCCAGCGCGCGGGCGCCCACGAGAGCCTTCTTGATGCCGATGAACCAGTCGGGGTGCGAGCCGATCACCGCACGGGTCAGGCCCGCCGTGCCCAGTCCCGCATCCGCGACCACCGCGACGGCGCCGATGCGGAAGCAGGCGTAGAGCACGCCGGTGAGATCTGCCCCGGGCGTGATCAGCAGGCTCACCCGGTCCCCGGGTCGCACGCCGTGGGCGAGCAGACCGGCCGCGATGTCGTCGATGCGGCGGTTCAGCAGGGACCAGGAGATCTCCCGGGTCTCGCCGTCCTCGGCGCCGAGCTCGACCACAGCCGGGCTGTGGGCATGGCGGGGATCGGCGGCGAGCTCGGCGATCGGTGCGCCGATGTGCCTCTCGGGGGCGGGCTCGGCGTAGGAGGAGACGGCGCGCCAGGCGGGGGCCTGGGTGCGCGGCTCCTCGGCGGTGCCGAAGTTCTCGTGCAGCCAGCCGGCTACCAGCCCGGCCACGTCGGCGTCCTCCCACACCAGGTGGGAGGCCTTCTCGAAGCGATGCACGTCGGCGTGCGGGACCCGCTCGATCAGGTCGCGCAGGAAACGGTCGGAGAAGGTGATGTCGCGCGGGCCCCAGGCGAACAGGGTGGGCACATCCAGCTCGCGGATGCCCTCGGCGACCCGCTCGAGGGTGGCGCGGGAGGGGTGCTCGGCCGCGGCCGGGATGTCGGCCACGAACTGGTCGATGCCGAGCCGGCGGGCGCGCGTGCGGTACGGGGCGAGGTAGGCGTCGCGCACCTCGGCCGGCAGCGCCGGCTTGGACAGCGACAGCGTGGTGCGCAGGAAGGTGTCGGTGACCGAGGTGGCGGGGGTGCGGAACCAGGGCGCCGAGGCGAGCTGCAGGGCCTTCGGCAGCGACTCCTCGAGCTCCTGGTGCACGCCGGTGTTGGTGAGGATCATCCCGACCAGGTCGTGGCGGTTGTCCAGCGCCCAGCCCGCGGAGATCAGCCCGCCCCAGTCGTGGCCGACGGTGACCACCGGGCCGCGCAGGGACAGCGCATCGGTGAGCAGGGACAGGTCGGTGATGCGGTCCTGGTAGCGGCGCTTGATGCCGGTGCGCTCGGACCAGCCCATCTCCAGCTGGTCCACGGCGATCAGGCGCCAGGGGATGTCCGCACGCACCAGGGAGCGGAACAGGAAGGAGTAGGTGGGGTTGCCGTGCACCGCCAGCAGGGTGCCGCGCGGGGTGATGCCGCGCTCGGCCAGCAGCGGCCCGGAGTCCAGCAGGTGCCAGCGGCGCTGCTCGCCGGAGTGGTCGCGCACCTCGAGGGTGCGGCTGAGCCGGGGGTCCACCCCGGGCATCGCCGGGATCTCGGGTGCCGTCGGGGTGGTCCCGCGTCGGCGCCCTGTGCTGCGGGTGGTGTTCACCACTCGACCTCCATCATCGCCGTGTTCAGGCCGGATCCGACACCCATCAGCAGCACGCGCTGCCCGCGCCGGATGTCGTTCTGGTAGTGCGCGAGGGTCATCGGCACCGCTTCGGCGGCGACGTTGCCCCAGTCCGCCAGGGTCATCGGGATGCGCTCCATCTCCACCCCGGTGATCTTCGAGAAGTTGCGGATGTACACCGTCGAGACCTGATGCGGGATGACCAGGTCGAGGTTCTTGAAGTCGTGCCCGGCCTCGTTGGCGCCCTTCCAGGTGTCCAGGATCAGCTGGATGCCGTTCTCGAGCAGCCCCGCGGAGTCGGTGCGCATGTCCTGCATGTTCGCCACGCACAGCTCGTGGTGCTCGGTGCCGGCACGGGCCTGGGTGTGCTTCAGGCGGTGCCCCTCGGGGTGCGCGTCGGCCGGGCCGAGGACGGCGGCCGCGGCGCCGGAGCCGAGGGTCAGGGAGGCGAACTGGTTGTTGAAGTCCGCGCGGGTGGAGGTCTTGGAGTTCAGGCGCTCGACGGTGCCGCGCTGGACCTCCTCGACATCCTCGGCGCCCACCACGAGCGCGTACTTGATCTGCCCGGAGTCGATCATCGCCGAGGCCATCGACATGGCGTTGACGAATCCGAGGCAGGCGTTGGTGATGTCGAAGTTCATCGCGCTCGTGGGCAGGCCCAGCGAGTGGTGGATCCCGGTGGAGACGGCGGGCTCGAGGTGCTGGCGGGACACCGAGGCGTTGATCAGCAGGCCCACCTGGTCGCGCATGATCCCGGCCTTGGCCATGGCGCGCTCGGCGGCGAGCACCACGCCCTGCTTCCAGCCGTTCTCTCGGTCACGCCACCAGCGGCGCTCGTAGACCCCGGCGACCCGCTGCAGCACGCCCTTGGGCAGCCGCAGGCGCTTGCGCGCCGGGGCGAGCATCTCGTCGATCTCGTCCGAGGTGACAGTGACCTGCGGAAGGCTCATCTCGATCGCCAGCAGGCTGGTGTTCGCGTGGACGATCCCTGTGTTCCCGTTCCCCATCGGCGTGCGTTACCTCGTCAGTCCGTGTGCTTGTCGTCGTCGCGGGGCCGCATGCGGCCGGGCGATTGCCTCCGTCATTGTCACACCCGCTCCTGGGGAGTCCCTCACGAGGTGGTGGATCCCACGTCGTCGCCGCTGCCCTCCTCGTCGAGGTGGTGACCGAGGTGGTGACGGGCGAAGGCGAGGCTCTGACGCAACGTGCGCTCACGCATCTCGGGGTTGTTGCTGGTGGTGACCTCGAGCAGCACCGACCCCTCCCAGCCGCGGTTGGACAGGCGGCGCAGCACCTCGGCGCAGGGCTGGTTGCCCTCGCCCGGGGGCAGGTGCTCGTCCTTGGTGGTCCGGCCCGATCCGTCCGCGAGGTGGAGATGGGTGAGGCGGTCCCCGAGCCGGTCGATCATCTCGAGCGCGTCGTCACCGGCCGTGGCTGCGTGGGAGAGGTCGACGGTGACGTGGGCGTAGTCCTCGTCGGTGGGATCGTGATCGGGCAGGTAGTTCAGCAGCTCCCGCACCCCCAGCCGCCACGGGTACATGTTCTCCACCGCGATCGCGATCCCGTGCTCCTCCTCGAGCGCGGCGACGCCCTCGACGAAGCCGCGGGCGTACTTGCCCTGCCAGCGGAAGGGAGGGTGCGCCACGATCGTGGGCACCTCGAGCTCCTTCGCGATCTCGAGGGTCCGCTCGATCTTGATCCAGGCGTCACGGCCCCACAGGCCCTGCAGGAAGAACAGGGTGGGGGCATGGAGGGAGAGGATCGGCTGCTCGTACCGCCGGGAGTACTCGCGCAGCAGCGCCGGGTCCTGGCTGTCCTTGGGATAGGAGACCATCACCTCGATCCCGTCGTAGCCGATCTTCTGCGCGAGGCGGAAGGCGTCCTCGACCCCGGAGGGGAACACCGAGGAGGTCGACAGGCCCACCGGGATGCGGCGCTGAGGAGCCTGGTCGCTGCGGGGATCACCGGCCGCGAGACGCTTGGAGAGCGCCTCGCGCGCGGCGCGCTGGGCGCTGTTGGGCCGGGTGTAGGGCTTGCGGGCGCCGTCTCGCGGCGCATCCGTCGATCGACGGTCACGGCGTGGGCTCACGGCATCTCCTCGGGACGGGGCGGGCGTGGTCAGTATGCAACAGCCCGCGCGCCCTAGACTCTTCCGCATGCCTGTTCGCGATCTGACCGCCGGGGACTTCGCCGCCTACGCATCGATGAGCTCGGGTGCCTTCGGCGGCTCCTACGATCCGACGGCGCCGGGCGCGCCGCGCGACTTCTCCCCCGGGCAGACCCCGCTCGGGATCGACGCCTCGAGCGTGCCGGGCGGTCTCGACGGGGTGCTCGCCGCGGGTGCCCGTATCCGCCATGACCGGGTCGCCCTGGGCGGCGGCGTGGTGGGCTGCGGCGGGATCGCGGGCCTGGCCGTCCACCCGGCGCACCGGGGTGATGGACTGTTCGGGCAGCTGCTCACCGCGGTGATCGCGCGCTGCGACGCCGAGGGGCTGCCGCTGTCGATGCTCTACCCCTCGAACCCGGCGATCTATCGCCGCTTCGGTTACCAGGTGGTCGCGCGCACCGAGTCGCTGATCGTGCCGCTGGTGGATCTGCAGCGGCTGCGCCCCGTGCCCGATCGCCGCCTGGTGCCGGTGACCGAGCAGACGATGCCGCGCCTGCGCGAGCTCTACCACCGGCTGAGCGCCCATGAGAACGCGATGCTGCGGCGGGAGGCTCCCCTGTTCGAGGAGGGGCTGCCCGGTGGGGGCTGGTCCGCGCTGCTGCTCGAGGACCTCTCCGGCACCGCGCACGGCTACGTGTCCTGGACGCGCCTGGACGGTGGGGACGGTGTCGGGCTCGAGGTGCACGAGGTGCTGGGACGCACCCGCGCCGACCGGATCGCGCTGCTGCGCTCGCTCGGCTCGTGGTCCACGGTCACCGAGAATGTGCGGGTGCGCCTGCGGCCCGAGGACCCGCTGCTGGACGCCCTGCCCGGCGGAGGGGCACGCCCCGATCCCGGCCCGGTGCCGTTGGTGATGATGCGGGTGGTGGACACCGTCGGCGCCCTGCGGGCCCGTCCCGCCCCGCCCTCGCTGACGGGCGCGGTGCGCCTGGTGGTCGAGGACTCCACCGTCCCTCCCGGCACCTGCCGGGCCGCGGGAACCTTCGTGGTCTCCGCGGCCGACGGGCGCATCGAGGCCGCCCCCGAGGAGGGTGAGGACCGTGTGCTGCTGGGCACGATCCGCCTCGACATCCACGCCGCGTCCCTGCTCCTGGTGGGAGGGCGGAGCCTCGCCGATGCTCGCCGGCTCGACCTCACCGCGACGGCCGACCCGGCCGCCGAGACCTTCCTGGACGCACTGCTGGCCGGTCCGCGGCCGGGCGTCCTCGACGCCTTCTGATCACGCCCCCACGAGCCACGGAGCCGATGCATGGCCAAGCTGCACTTCAAGTACGGAGCGATGAACTCCGGCAAGTCCGACACCCTGATCAAGACCGCCTACAACTACGACGAGCGGGGCCTGGCCACGCTGACCGTCAAGGCGGAGCTCGACACCAAGGGCGAGGACTGGGTGGTGGCGCGCGGCGGCGCGCGTCGCCAGGTGGATGTGCTCGCCCATTCCGGTGAGGACCTCCGTGCACGGGTCCACGCCATGGCCGACGAGCGCGGGCTGCGCCCGCTGCACTGCGTGCTGGTGGACGAGGCGCAGTTCCTCGAGCCCGCTCAGATCGATGCTCTGTTCTGCATCGCCAAGCAGGACGGCATCTCCGTGATCTGCTACGGGCTGCGCACTGACTTCCGCACCGTGATGTTCCCGGGGGCCTCGCGGCTGTTCGAGCTCGCGGACAACATCGAGAAGCTGCCCACCATGTGCCGCTGCGGCTCGCAGGCGGAGTTCAACTGCCGCGCCGCCGGCGGGCGGTTCGTCTTCGAGGGCGAGCAGGTCGCGATCGATGGCGAGCAGGTGACCTACATGTCGCTGTGCGGTCCGTGCTTCATGCAGGAACAGGAACGCGCCGGCGTCACCGTACTGGGGTGACACCGGCGCGCAGCGGTCCGGGCTGGCTCAGGAGCTGAGCGGCTTGTCCTCGCCCACCTCGGCATCGCCGCCCGCGCTCGCGGTGTCCGCCGAGCTCGCGGCGACATCGTCCTGCTCGCCGCCGAGGCGCTCCTTGGCGCTGTCCGCGGCGTCGGCGACCTTGTGCTGGACCGTGGAGGCGACCTCGGGGGCCTTCTCCTTGACGGTCGAGGCGGTGTCCTGCGCGACGCGGGTCGCGGTCTCCTTCGCCTGGGTGGCGCGGCGCTGGACCTCGGGATCGTCGGCGACCTGACGGGCGGTGCGCTCGAGCGACTCGTAGGGGCCGCGGCCTGCGCGGGAGCCGACGACGAACCCGATCGCGAGTCCGGCCAGGAAAATGAGCTTCTTCATCAGTGCCTCCAGGATCGTCCGGTGTCTCTCCCCCGCATCGTGCCACAGCCGCACGGCTCGCACTCGTGCGCGCCGACCGAGCGGTCCACTGACGTGCCGCGCCCCTCTCGTCCCATTCCGGTCCCACAACGGTCACAGAACCTCCACGCGCAGGGTCCCTCGGCCCGCCCGGCGCGCCCGGCGAGGACCTACGATCGAGGGCACCGCACCGTCGCCGTGTCCCGCTCAAGGATGGAGACTTCGTTGTCCCAGATGCCCCGTTCGCAGTCTCCGCTCGATAACCCCCGAGCCACCTCCGTGACCGTCGAGGAGATCTCCTCGCAGGTGCGCAGCTGGGTGGACGCCGCCGCGCTGCGCCCCGTGCCGGGCCCGGCCAAGATGCTCTCGGACCTGCTGCGGGATCCCAAGGGGCTCGAGTTCACGCTAGGCTTCGTCGACCGCGTGATCCGCCCCGAGGATCCCCGTGCCGCGGCGGTCGAGCTGCGTCGTCTCGCGCAGGACCCGCCCGCCTTCCTGCCCGCGCCCCTGCGCCGGGTGCTGGGTCTGGGCGGGCTGGCCTCCCAGCTCGCGCCCACGGCCGTGGTGCCCACCGCGCAGGCCACGATGCGGCGCATGGTCAGCCATCTGATCCTCGATGCCCGCCCCCGCCCCCTGAGCGCCGCGATCTCCCGCCTCACGGCCGACGGCACGGCGCTGAACATCAACCTGCTCGGCGAGGCGGTGCTCGGCGCCCAGGAGGCATCGCGCCGGATGCAGGGGGTGCGCGAGCTGGTCGAGCGCGAGGACGTCGACTACCTCTCGATCAAGGTCTCCTCGCTGGTGGACCATCTGCCGCTGTGGGCCGCCGCCGAGACGGTGGACCACACGGTCGAGACGCTGCTGCCGCTGTACCTGGATGCCGCGCGCCGCGACCATCCCACCTTCTTGAACATGGACATGGAGGAGTACCGGGACCTGGAGCTGACACTGCAGGTGTTCGAGAAGCTGCTGGACCGGCCCGAGCTCGAGCATCTGCATGCCGGGATCGTGCTGCAGGCGTACCTGCCGGATGCGCCCGCGGCGATGGAGCGGGTGCGGGCCTTCGCCGAGCGGAGGGTCGCCGCGGGCGGCGCCCCTGTGAAGGTACGACTGGTCAAGGGCGCGAACCTCGCGATGGAGCAGGTGGACGCGTCCGTCCACGGCTGGACCCAGGCCCCGCTGCTGAGCAAGGAGGAGACCGACGCCCAGTACAAGCGGATGCTGCTCGAGGCGCTGGATCCTGCACGCCTGGAGGTCGTCCATCTGGGGGTGGCCGGGCACAACCTCTTCGACATCGCGTTCGCGCATCTGCTGATGCGCGAACGGGGGATCCCCTCCGGTCCCGGCCACGGCGTCGAGTTCGAGATGCTCGCCGGCATGGCGCCGGGGCAGCAGGCGGTGGTGCGGGAGTCGACAGGCACCATGCGCCTGTATGTGCCGATCGTGCATCCGCGCCACTTCGACGTCGCGGTCTCATACCTGGTGCGGCGCCTGGAGGAGAACGCCTCCTCCCAGAACTTCCTCTCGGCCGCCTTCGAGCTGGAGAGCTCCGAGGAGCTGTTCGAGCGGGAGCGGCAGCGCTTCGACCGCGCGCTCGAGCGGGCGATGTCCGAGACCTCCCTGCCCACCCACCGCGATCAGGACCGTGGCGCGGAGGCCGCGAGCGGCGGTCCGCTGCGTCTGGGCTCCCCCGCCCTGCCCGCGGTGCCCGGAGCCTTCCGCAACACCCCGGACACCGACCTGTCCACCGCGGCGAACCAGGAGTGGGCCGCCCGAATCACCCATCGGATCCGCGGCTCCGAGCTGGGTGTGCAGGAGATCAGGGCGGCGCGACTGGAGAGCGTCGAGGAGGTCGAGGCGACGATCTCCCGCGCCCTGGACGCCCAGGCGGCCTGGGCCGGGCTCGGCGTGGAGAAGCGCGCGCAGATCCTGCGCCGCGCGGCCGGGACCCTGGCGGCGCACCGGGCCGAGCTGCTCGAGGTGATGGCCTCGGAGACCGGCAAGACCCTCGAGCAGGGCGATCCGGAGGTCAGCGAGGCCATCGACTTCGCCCTCTACTACGCGGAGCAGGCGGAGCGCCTCGCCGCCCAGAGCGATCTGGTGCCCTCCCCGCGCCCGCTCACCCTGGTCACCCCACCATGGAACTTCCCGGTCGCGATCCCCACCGGCGGGACGCTCTCTGCGCTCGTCACCGGCAGCAGCGTGATCATGAAGCCGGCTCCGCAGTCGCGTCGCAGCGGCGCCCTGATCGGGCGCCTGCTGCACGAGGCCGGCGTCCCGCAGGACGTGTTCACGCTGGTCGATGTGCCGGAGAACGAGGTGGGCCGGGCCCTGATCGCGGATCCGCGGATCTCCCAGCTGATCCTCACCGGCGCCTCGGAGACGGCCTCCCTGTTCGCCTCCTGGCGTCCCGAGCTGCGGATCCTCGCCGAGACCAGCGGGAAGAACTCGATCATCGTCACCCCGCACGCCGATTTGGACCTGGCCGCTCGGGACGTCGCCGCGAGCGCCTTCGGGCACGCCGGCCAGAAGTGCTCGGCGGCATCCCTGGTGATCACCGTCGGCTCCGTGACCCGCTCGCGCCGCTTCTCCGCACAGCTCGCGGATGCGGTGCTGAGCCTGCACGTGGGCCCGCCCACGGATCCGACCGCGCAGATGGGCCCGGTGGTGGAGCAGCCCGGGCAGAAGCTGCGCGCGGGTCTGACCGAGCTGGGCGACGGGGAGGCCTGGCTGTCACGGCCGCGTCTGCTGGATGAGAGCGGCACCCTGTTCTCCCCCGGTGTGCGCACCGGCGTCGAGGAGGGCTCCGCCTTCCATCTGACCGAGTACTTCGGTCCGGTGCTCGGAGTGATCCACGCCGAGACCCTCGAGGAGGCGGTGCGGATCCAGAACGGCACGGCCTACGGCCTGACCGCCGGGCTCCATTCGCTCGATCCTGAGGAGATCGCCTGGTGGACCGAGCATGTCGAGGCGGGCAACCTCTACGTCAACCGGGGCATCACCGGGGCGATCGTGGAGCGTCAGCCCTTCGGGGGCTGGAAGCGCTCCTCGGTGGGTCAGACCGCGAAGGCCGGAGGCCCCAACTATCTCGTCCACCTCATGGACTGGGCCGACGCCGCAGCCGTCCCCGACAAGCAGAGCGACCCGGAGTCGTGGGCCGCCGCGGCGCGCCACAGCGATCGGGAGCACTTCTCGGTCACCTTCGCCCCGCGCGACGTCCAGGACCTGCACGGCGAGATCAACGTGCTGCGCTACCTGCCGCTGCCGGTGATGGTCCGCGCCGCGGAGGGCAGCTCGCCCCACGAGCTCGAGCGGGTGCTGCACGCCGCGGCGACAGCCAACGCCGCCGTGGAGGTGTCCGCGGCGAGCCGCGACTCGGCGGAGGCCGCGCGCAGGGCCCTCGGTGATGAGGCCTCGGTCACGGTCGAGGACGCGGCGGCCTTCGCCTCCCGCGTCCCCTCGCTCCCCCAGTCGCGGGTGCGTCTGATCGGCGCGGTCGATCCGCAGCTGCGCACGGCGATCGCGGAGAACATCGAGGTCGCGCTGTTCACCGGGGAGGTGGTCGTGAGCGGTCGGGTGGAGCTGCTGCCCTTCCTGCGCGAGCAGGCGATCAGCGCGACGAACCACCGCTACGGCAACCCTCTGCCACAGCCGCTGGACCTCACCGGCGGGAGGGGCTTCTCGCGCGGACGGGCATGAGGTCGTAGCCTTCCCCAGTCCCCTCCCCCTGCGAGAGCTGCTTCCATGCCCCCATGACGCCTCGGCACCCGCCCGTGACCGGGATCCCTTCCTCGACAACGCGCGGGGGATCCTGATCGCCCTGGTGGTGGTCGGTCACACCCTCGAATGCTTCGACGTGATCGGGGACGTGCTGGGCGGCACCCTGTACAAGGCGATCTACTCCTTCCACATGGCCGCCTTCGTGATCATCTCCGGCTATCTCTCGCGCTCCTATCGCAATGAGCCGCGGCAGGTGAAGCGCCTGCTCACCGCGATGCTGGTGCCGTACGTGATCTTCCAGATGGTGCACGAGGCGGGCAAGGCGCTGCTGCTGGGGCAGGAGTTCGCGCTGCAGCTGGTGGTCCCGGCCTGGACGCTGTGGTTCCTGTTCGCGCTGATGGTGTGGCGCCTGCTCACGCCGGTGCTGCGCCAGCTGCGCCACCCGCTGGTCTTCGCGGTCGCGATCTCGGTGATCGCGCCGCTGGATCCCGATCTGGACTCGACGCTGAGCATCGGCCGGCTGCTGGGGATGCTGCCCTTCTTCGTGCTGGGCCTGGTGTGCACCCCGGAGGTGCTCGAGCAGGTGCGCTCGTTCCGTCCCCGCTGGCCGGGCGCGCTGGTGCTGCTGGCCGCGGTGGTGTGCGCCTTCCTGCTGCGGGAGCAGGTCAGCAACTCGTACTTCTACCTGCGCGAGGCCTACGACGAGGAGGCGAGCGTGCTGTTCAGCGTGGCGGTGCGGCTGGGTGCGCTGGTCGTGGGCGTGGTCGGCACCCTTGCCCTGCTGCTGGTGACGCCGCGCGCGCAGTCCGTGCTGACCACCGTGGGCTCGCGCTCGCTGACCATCTACCTGCTGCACACGGTGCTGCTGCTGCCCATCCGCTACGCCGAGTCGCTGCCCGGCTGGGTCGAGACCGGGTGGGGGACGCTCGCTCTGGTGGGGGTGGGCCTGCTGCTCACGGCTGTGCTAGCCACCGGGATCGTCGGCCGCCTCACCCGCTGGCTCATCGATCCTCCGATCGGCCGGTGGCTGACCCGGCCCGCCCCGGAGGAGTCGGCGCCTCCGATGACCCGCTAAGCCCAGATGGCGCCGCCCCGGCGGGATCCTCGTGGATCCGGCCGGGGCGCGAGGTCGTGCGGGATCAGCCCGCCGAGACGGTGCCCACCCGGGCGCCCTCGGGGACCTCGCCGCCCTCCTCGCCGAGCACGGCGTCACCGATCACGGAGACGTCGGCGCCGAAGGTCCAGTCGCCCTGCACGTCCAGACTCACGGCCTCCTTGAGGGAGGGCACGCCGTGCGGGAAGCGCGGCTCGAAGTCCTGGATCAGCTTGTACGAGCCGCTGTGCAGCGAGACCGCGGGCACCTTGTCGACCTGCTGGACCAGCGCGACGCGCTCGTCGAGGTCGTAGGCGTCCGAGCGCACCAGCAGCAGGTCGCTGGTGGCCTTGACGGGCAGGAAGCGGTCCCGGCCCACGACGATCGCGGTCGCACCGTCGAACACCTCGATCGCGGCGCCCATGGCGGACTCGATCTGGTAGACGGGGGTGCTGGACTTGTCCGAGGGGTCGACCGTCTTCTCGTTGCGGATCAGCGGCAGGCCCATGACGCCGTCGCGCTCCTTGAGGATCGCGTCGAGCTGCTCGAGATCCCACCACAGGTTGTTGGTGTGGAAGTAGGGATGGCGGTGCTCGTCGGTGAAGTAGTCCATCTCCTCTGCGGGGGTCTGCGCCGTGTCGCGCAGGATGAGCCGGCCGTCGGACTTGCGCACCGCGAGGTGCCCGCCCTTGCGATCCGCGGCGGTGCGGCGGCACAGCTCCGCCGCGTAGGGGGCGCCGGTGGAGGCGAACCAGGAGGCGATCACGGGGCTGGGCACGGTGCCGAGGTTGTCGGAGTTCGAGACCGAGGCGTACTTGAAGCCCGCATCCAGCAGCTGCTGGAGCAGTCCGGAGGTCTGCAGGGCGGTGTAGATGTCGCCGTGGCCGGGCGGGCACCACTCGAGGGCCGGATCGGCGTCCCACTGCACGGGGGTGAGGTCGTCGACGCGGAGCTTGGGCTCCTTGTTCTGCAGGAAGTCCAGCGGCAGATCGCCGACGGGCAGGTCAGGGTACTTCCGCAGCACCTCGAGGGTGTCCTCGCGGGTGCGGAAGGAGTTCATGAAGATCAGCGGCAGGCGGGAGCCGGTGCCGCGGCGGGCGGCGAGGACCTGCTCGACGATGATGTCCAGGAAGCTCTTTCCCTCGCGCACAGGCAGCAGCGACTTGGCCTTGTCCAGGCCCATCGAGGTGCCCAGGCCTCCGTTGAGGTTGATGATCGCGACCTGGTCGAAGACCTGCTTGGCGTGGCCGACGTCGATCTGCACGTCCTCGAGCCGGGGCGGATCGAGGTACGGCTCGATGGTGTCCTCGGGGATGGAGCCGGTGACTCCGTCCTCGAGCTGACCGTAGTAGTGGGAGAAGACGTCGATCGCGGTCTGCGGGACCCCGGCGTCGGCCATCTTCTGCTGTGCTGCGGCAAGTCCTTCGGTGCTCATGCCCCCAGGGTATCGGGGCGGACGACGCCTTCACGCCGCCCGCCCCGTCCGTCTCAGCCGCCGAGCTCCAGCCGCAACCGGTGAGACGGCGTACGGCACCTCCGCGGGGTACGGGAGTTCGGGTGGGCCGGCATCGAGCACCGCCCGGACTGACCTGAACGCCGCGCTCCCCTAGACTCCTCTTCCATGAGCACAGTCCTGTCCGCGGTCGCCTGGCCGTATGCCAACGGTCCCCGCCACATCGGTCATGTCGCCGGTTTCGGCGTTCCCTCCGATGTCTTCTCCCGTTACATGCGGATGGCGGGCCACGACGTGCTGATGGTCTCGGGCACCGACGAGCACGGCACCCCGATCCTGGTCGAGGCGGACAAGGAGGGCGTCACCGCCCAGGAGCTCGCCGATCGCAACAACCGCCTGATCGTCGAGGACCTGGTCGCGCTCGGGCTCTCCTACGACCTGTTCACCCGCACCACCACCCGCAACCACTACCAGGTGGTGCAGGACATGTTCGTCGCGGTGCGCGACAACGGCTACATGATCGAGCAGATCACCTCCGGGGCGATCTCCCCCTCGACCGGTCGCACGCTGCCGGACCGCTACATCGAGGGCACCTGTCCGATCTGCAAGGCGGGCGGCGCGCGCGGGGATCAGTGCGACAACTGCGGCAACCAGCTCGATCCCACCGATCTGATCGATCCTGTCTCCCGCATCAACGGCGAGACCCCGCAGTTCGTGGAGACCTCCCACTGGTTCCTGGATCTGCCGGCGCTGGCCGCCGAGCTGGGCCGCTGGCTCGACGAGCGCGAGGCCACCGGCACCTGGCGCCCCAATGTGATCCGCTTCAGCCAGAACATCCTCGAGGACATCCGCCCCCGTGCGATGACGCGCGACATCGACTGGGGCATCCCGGTGCCGGGCTGGGAGGACCAGCCGAACAAGCGCCTGTACGTCTGGTTCGACGCCGTGATCGGCTACCTCTCCGCCTCGATCGAGTGGGCGCGCCGCAGCGGCGACCCCGAGGCATGGCGCAGGTGGTGGAACGATCCCGAGACGCTCAGCTACTACTTCATGGGCAAGGACAACATCGTCTTCCACTCCCAGATCTGGCCGGCGGAGATGATCGCCCAGAACGGCAAGGGCGACAAGGGTGGCGAGCCCGGGCGTTTCGGCGAGCTGAACCTCCCCACCGAGGTGGTCTCGAGCGAGTTCCTGACGATGGAGGGCAAGAAGTTCTCCTCCTCCAAGCGCGTGGTCATCTACGTGCGCGACATGCTGAAGACCTACCAGCCCGATGCGCTGCGCTACTTCATCTCCGCCGCAGGCCCGGAGAACCAGGACTCGGACTTCACCTGGGTGGACTTCGTCTCCCGCACCAACAACGAGCTCGTGGCCGGCTGGGGCAACCTGGTCAACCGCACCGCCGCGATGATCGCGAAGAATGTGGGCGAGATCCCGGCGGCCGGTGACCTCGAGGAGGTCGACGAGAAGCTGCTGGCGGCGATCCGTGAGGGCTTCGACACCGTCGGCAGGCTCATCGAGAGCCACCGCCAGCGGGCCGCGATCGCCGAGGCGATGCGTCTGGTGGGCGAGGCGAACCGCTACGTCTCGGAGACCGAGCCGTTCAAGATGAAGAGCGCGGAGCAGCGCCCGCGCCTGCTCACGGTCCTGCACGTGCTCGCGCAGGCCGTCACCGACCTGAACACGATGCTCTCCCCGTTCCTGCCCCATTCCGCGAACGCGGTGGAGAAGGCGCTGGGCGGCGAGCGGCAGATCGCGCCGATGCCCCGTATCGACGAGGTCGAGGACCTCGACGGCGGCCACGGCTACCCGATCATCACCGGCGACTACACGGACGTCCCGGCCTGGGCGCACCGTCCGGTGGGCGTGGGTCAGACGGTCGTCAAGCCCAGCGGGATCTTCGTCAAGCTGGATCCGAAGATCGCCGAGGAGGAGCTCGAGCGCCTCGAGGCCGCCGCGGAACAGTGACTACGCCGCCGAGGTACGGCGCGCGGGCTGACCGACCGGCCCGTGGCACCCCCGCCGGTGCATGAGCGGGATAGTGTGGCCGCTCGTGATCCCACCGATCCAGGAGGCGGAGAGCTCATGTCCACACCCTCAGCCAGCTCGGGAGCGGGCTCGGCGCCTGCCCAGCATCTGAACGCGAAGGTCGTCGGGATCTCTCTCGCCGCGGCGGTGGGCGGCTTCCTGTTCGGCTTCGACACCTCGGTGATCAACGGCGCCGTCAACGCCCTGTCCGAGGAGTTCTCCCTCGGGCCCGGGCTGACCGGCTTCGCGGTCTCCTCCGCGCTGCTGGGCTGCGCCGTCGGCGCCTGGTTCGCCGGCTCCCTGTCCAACCGCTACGGCCGCATCCCCGTGATGGTGATCGCCGCGATCCTGTTCTTCGTCTCCGCGGTCGGCTCGGGACTGGCCTTCGGAGTCTGGGACCTGATCCTGTGGCGCGTGATCGGCGGTCTCGGCGTGGGCGCGGCGAGCGTGATCGCCCCCGCCTACATCGCCGAGGTCGCCCCGGCCAGGTTCCGCGGCCGCCTGGGCTCGCTCCAGCAGCTCGCGATCGTGCTGGGCATCTTCACGGCGCTGCTGTCCAACGCGCTGATCGCGAATACGGCCGGAGGCTCCTCGGAGACCTTCTGGTTCGGTGTCGCCGCGTGGCGCTGGATGTTCATGATCGAGGCGGTGCCTGCTGCCGCGTACGGCGTCATGGCCCTGTTCCTGCCGGAGTCCCCGCGCTACCTGATCCGCCGCGGCCAGCTGGATCGGGCCTCGAAGGTGCTCTACGACTTCACCGGCGAGGTCGATGTCAACCTCAAGATCGAGCAGATCCGCAAGACGCTCGAGCGGGAGGACGCGGAGAGCCTGCGTGATCTGGTGGGCGAGCGCTTCGGACTCAAGCCCATCGTGTGGCTCGGCATCCTGCTGTCCCTGTTCCAGCAGCTGGTGGGCATCAACGTCATCTTCTACTACTCGACCACGCTGTGGCAGTCCGTCGGTTTCGACGAATCCCAGGCACTGCTGACCAGCACCTTCACCTCGATCATGAACATCGTCGCGACGATCATCGCGATCCTGCTGGTGGATCGCGTGGGACGGCGCGTGATGCTGCTGGTGGGCTCGGCGGGGATGGCCCTCTCGCTCGCCCTGATGGCGCTGGCCTTCTCCTTCGGCGAGATGTCCGCAGGCGCTGAGAGCGTCTCGCTGCCGGATCCGTGGTCGACGGTCGCGCTCGTGGCCGCGAACGCCTTCGTGATGTTCTTCGGCACCACGTGGGGCCCGCTGGTGTGGGTGCTGCTGGGAGAGATCTTCCCCAACCGGATCCGTGCCTCCGCGCTCGCGGTCGCGGCCGCCGCGCAGTGGGCGGCGAACTGGGCCGTCTCGGCGAGCTTCCCGACCCTGTCGGACATCGGACTGAGCTTCGCCTACGGCCTGTACGCCGCCTTCGCGCTGCTGAGCCTGGTCTTCGTTTTCCTGTGGGTGCCCGAGACCAAGGACCGCGAGCTCGAGGACATGGACTCCCTCGAGCTCGGGCGGGGCCGCAGGAGCAGCTGACCCCCGCCCGAGCGGGCGCTCACCCCTCGAGCGCGGCCCGTGCGGCGCGCGCGATGTGCGCCGCGTCGATGCCCGCCCAGTCCAGCAGCTCCTCGGTGGTGCCAGAGCCGGGCACGCCGTTCACCGCGAGGTGGCGCAGATGCAGGTCGGTGATCGGCTCGGCGGCGAGCGCGGCGAGCACCGCGGCGCCCAGGCCGCCCTCGGCGTGGTGGTCCTCGGCCACCACCAAGCGCCCGCCGGTCTCGGCGACGGCCGCGCGGATCCCCTCGCCGTCGATCGGCTTGACGGAGTAGGCGTCGATCACGCGGGCCTGCACGCCGTCCTCGGCCAGCTCATCGGCCGCGGCGAGCGCCTCGTGCAGCGTCACGCCGGCACCGATGAGGGTGACCGCATCGTGCGGGCTGCTGCGCAGGGTCTTGGACCCGCCGACGGGGAACTCCTCCTCGGGCCCGTAGAGCACCGGGTATCCGCCGCGGGTGGTGCGCAGGTAGCTGACTCCCGAGAGCTCCGCCATCTGGGCGACCAGCGCGGCGGTGGAGGTGGCGTCGCTGGGGTAGAGCACCGTGGAGCCCTGCGTCGCGGCGATCATCGCGAGGTCCTCGAGGCCCATCTGGGAGGGGCCGTCGGCGCCGATCTCGACGCCCGCGTGGGAGCCGATCAGCCGCAGATCCGCCCGGGAGACGGGCGCCATCCGGAGGAAGTCGGCGGCGCGGGTCAGGAACGCTGCGAAGGTCGAGGCGTAGGCGATGTAGCCGCGGGTGGACAGTCCGGTCGCGGCGGCGACCATCTGCTGCTCGGCGATGAACATCTCGAAGAACCGCTCCGGGTGGGCCTCGACGAAGTCGGCGACGCCGGTGGAGTTGGAGACCTCGCCGTCGAGCGCGACCACGCGCGGGTCGACGTCGGCGAGCGCGGTGAGCGCGGGCCCGTAGGCCTTGCGGGTGGCGACCTCCTCGCCGCGCTCGAAGGCGGGCAGCTGGACCGTGCCCCGCGGGGTGCGGTCCGCCGTATCGATCTGGGGCGGCTTGGGTCCGCGCACCTGCAGGGAGCGCTCCCCGCCGAGGGAGGCGATGGTCTCCTCGGCCTTGTCCTCGGGGATCGGCTTGCCGTGCCAATCCAGCTCGTCCTCGATGCCGGGGATGCCCTTGCCCTTGACGGTGCGGGCGAGGATCACCAGGGGCCGGTCGAGCTCGCCGTCGGCCTGGGCCAGGGCGTCATCGATCTGGGCGATGTCGTGGCCGTCGATGATCACGGCGCGGGCACCGAAGGCCTCGACTCTCGCGGCGTAGGTGTCCATGTCCCGGCCGAGCGCGGTCTCGCCGCGCTGGCCCAGCCGGTTCACGTCCACGATGGTGACGAGGTTGGTCAGCCCGTAGTGCGCGGCGGTGGCGAACGCCTCCCACATCGAGCCCTCGGCGAGCTCGCTGTCGCCGGTGAGCACCCACACCCGGTAGGGCGCCTGCTCGAGATGCTTCCCGGCGAGCGCGATCCCGACCCCGTCGGGCAGTCCCTGGCCGAGGGAGCCGGTGGCGACGTCGACCCAGGGCAGCACCGGGGTGGGGTGGCCCTCGAGGCGCTGGCCGAAGCGGCGGTACCCCTCCATCAGCTCCTGGTCGGAGACGACGCCCGCGGCCTTGTAGACCGAGTACAGCAGGGGTGAGGCGTGTCCCTTGGAGAACACCAGGTGGTCGTTGCCGGGGGCGTCGGGCGCGTCCCAGTCGTAGCGCAGGTGACGGGACATGAGGGTGGCCAGCAGGTCGGCTGCTGAGAGGCTCGAGGTGGGATGGCCGGAGCCGGCGCTGGTCGAGGCGCGGATCGAGTCGACGCGCAGCTGCGCGGCGAGCTCCGGGATCTGGTCGAGGCCGAGGCCTTCGTGCATGGAGGTGGTCATCAGGTCTCCTTCCGTGGCGGATCGTGCCTGATCACCCCACCGTAGGAGCCGCGCCGCCTGGGCGGCAACGATCGACGACCGGACGGTCGGCCTGCTCAGAGGTCGAAGACGCGCAGCACCACGGCGTGGTCGGTGCCTGAGGCCTCGCCTCCGCCGCGCAGCACCTCGGGGATGAACTCCTCGGGCAACGGGTGGCCCTCCACGTGCGCGAGGTAGGCCTCGTGGGCGTTCAGCGAATCCACGGCCGCCTGCACATGCCGCGCCTCCACGGGCCTGGCGTGGGTGGGTGCGGGGTGTCCGGCGATCGCCAGAGAGCGGGTGCGCCAGGCGGCGAGCCCCTCCTGCTCGGCCAGCTCGCGGAACACCCAGGGGTTGGCCGCATCGCGGCAGGCGTCAACGGCGGCGAGTCCGGCGACGCGGTGGTCGGCCTGGTTCAGCCCGCCGTACGCCTCGACCTCGAAGTTCGCGGTGAGCACGAGGTCGGGGCGGATCTGGCGGATCACCCGGGCGATGTCGCGGCGCAGGCTCAGCGTTCCCTCGAGCATGCCGTCGGGGTGGTCGAGATAGCGCAGCTCGGTGACCCCGACGATCTCGCAGGCGCGGCGCTGCTCCTTCTCGCGCAGCGGGCCGATGGTGGCGGGGTTCTCGACCATCCCGGCCTCGCCGCGGGTGAGCAGCAGGTAGCTGACCTCGATCCCGGCCTCCGTCCAGGCGGCCACGGCGGCGGAGGCGCCGTACTCCATGTCGTCGGGGTGGGCGACGATGCACAGCACCCGCTGCACCTCGTCCTCGGGCAGGGCCGGCAGTGTGGCAGGTGAGGTGTCCATGACCACCACCCTAGGCGGCGACGGGCACGCGGGCGAGGTCCTTGAGCAGGCGGTTGACGGCGGCGCGGCCGGCGCGGTTGGCACCGATGGTCGAGGCGCTGGGTCCGTAGCCGAGCAAGTGGAGCCGGGGATCGTCGGCGACCGCCGTGCCGTCCAGTGCGATGCCTCCGTGGCGGTTGCGCAGGCCCAGCGGCGCGAGGTGGCGCAGCTCGTGGCGGAACCCGGTGGCCCACACGATCGCCTCGAGCGCGGTCTCGGTGCCGTCGGCCTCCACCACCCCGTGCGGGGTGAGGCGGGTGAACATCGGTCGGCGCGCAAGCAGTCCCTGCTGCGCGGCGGCGCGCAGCGGCGGTGTCCACACCAGGCCGGTGTGGGAGACGACGCTGCCCACGGGCAGTCCCTCGCGCACGCGCCGCTCCACTCCGGCCACGGCCTCGCGGCCGAGCTCCTCGGTGAAGGAGAGGTCCTGGAAGACGGGTTCGCGCCGCGTGTACCAGAGGGTCTCCCCCACCTCGGCGATCTCGAGCAGATGACCGAGCGCGCTGATGCCGCCGCCCACGATAGCGACCCGCTGCCCGGCGAAGTCCTCGGCGCGCACGTAGTCCGCGGTGTGCAGCTGGGTGCCGTGGAACTCCTCGGCGCCGGGCAGGGCGGGGCGGAAGGGCCGGGTCCAGGTGCCGGTCGCGTTGAGCACGGCCCGGGTGCGCAGAAGGGGGCGCGGGGTGCCGTCGGTGGCCACAGAGTGCACCAGCAGCGGGCGGGGCTCGGGTCCGTCGGCCGACGGGTCCTCCTCGACGCGGGTCACGCGGACCGGGCGCTGGATACGCACGGAGAAGCGCTGCTCGAAGTCGGAGAAATATGCGGGGACCACCCGGTGCGCGGGCTCGTCGTCCGCCGCGTCGACCTCGGGCATGCCGGGGAGCTCGCGGATCCCGTTGACGGCGGCCATGGTGAGGCTGTCCCAGCGATGGCGCCATGCGCCGCCGGGTCCCTCCTCGGCGTCGAGGATCGCGAAGCGCAGCCCTCCCCGGCGCAGCAGGTGGTGCGCGGCGGACAGTCCCGCCTGTCCGGCGCCGATCACCACCACGTCCAGGGTCTCCATGCCCGGTGCAACGGCACGGGTCTGCGCGGTGTTCCTCCCCGCGACGCGTCTCACGCCCGGGGCAGCGCCTGCACGATGTCCGCCCAGAGGTCCTCGATGTCCTCGAGGCCCACGCTGAGGCGCACGGTGCCCGGCCCCACCCCGCACGCCTGCCGCTGCTGTGCGCTGAGGTGGGAGTGAGTGGTGGTCCCCGGGTGGCAGACCAGGGAGCGGGCGTCCCCGAGGTTCACCGCGATCGTCCACAGCCGCAGCGCATCGCAGAAGGCTGCGGCGGCGGCCTCTCCCCCGGCGAGCTCGACGGAGAACACACCGGAGGTGCCGTGCGGGAAGTCTCGTCGGGCGAGGTGCGCGTCGGGCCGGCCGGGGATGCTCGGGTGCTCGACGCCAGCCACCTCGGGCAGGCCGTGCAGGCGTCCGGCGAGGCTCGCGGCGTCGGCGCTGACCTTCCGCATCCGCAGCGCGAGGGTCTCGATGCCCACCAGGATCTGCTGCGCGCTGGCGGCGGGCAGGGTGGCACCGAAATCGGTGACGTGCTTGGCGCGCGCGTAGGCCAGCAGCCCGGAACGCCCGTGCGCGTACTCGTCGGCGAACGTGACGCCGAAGCGCCGGCTCGGAGCGGTCAGACATCGCCAGCGCTCGGGCCGCCGGCGCGGGTCGAAGCGCCCGGTGTCCACGATCAGGCCGGCGATCGTGGTGCCGTGGCCGCACAGGTACTTCGTGGCGGAGTGCACCACGAGGTCCGCCCCGTGCTCGCCCGGGCGGTAGAGCGCCGGGCTGGCGAGGGTCGAGTCGACGATCACGGGCACATCGTGCTCGTGGGCGATCGCGGTGAGCACCTCGAGGTCCACGAGCTGGGCGCCCGGGTTCGCGATGGACTCGACGATCGCGGCGCGGGTGTCGGGGGTGAACGCCGCCCTCCAGGCCTCCAGGTCCCAGGGGTCGGCGACGGTGAAGCTCACGCCGAGGTCCGCGAGGGTGTCATCGAGGAACTCGGTGGTGCCGCCGTAGAGCCGTGAGGAGGCGACCACGTGCCCGCCGGGGGCGGCGAGCGCGCACAGGGCGATGGTGGTCGCCGCCTGGCCGGAGGCGACGGCGATCGCACCGATGCCGTTCTCCAGCGCGGTGATCCGCTGCTCGAGCACCGCGGTGGTGGGGTTGCCCGAACGGGAGTAGGCGAAGCCCTCGGCGCGCCGCTCGAACAGCGCCTTGAGCGAGGTGTGGGAGGCCTGCGCGTAGGCGCTCGAGCCGTAGACGGGCACGGTGAGCGCGCCGTGACCGTCCGCGGCGGTGTCCCATCCTGCGTGGATCGCTGCAGTGTTCATGGCGCCCTCCTCGGCCTCGTGCGTGCTCGTCGGTACAGCGTGGCGGGAGGGCGCGCGTCCGGGCGAGATCTATGACGGAGTGTGGCTCTGCATGATCGGGGCGCCGTCGGCCGCCCAGAGCCCGGAGGTGCCGCGGCGATGGGAGTCCAGCAGATGGGTGTCGACCACTCCCAGCGCCTCCATCAGCGCGAACATCGTGGTGGGGCCGACGAAGCGGAAGCCGCGGCGCTTGAGCTCCTGGGCGAGCGCGATCGATTCGGGGCTGGTGGTGGGGACCTCCGCCGCGCTGCGCGGCATCGGGGTGCGGGCCGGCCGGTGGGACCACACGAGGTCGGCGAGGGTGCTGCCGGGGCCGTCCTGTCCGCGCATCGCGAGCGTGGCGCGGGCGTTGGAGATCGTCGCCTCGATCTTGCCGCGGTGGCGGATGATCGAGGTGTCCTGCAGCAGGTGCTCGACCTCGCCGGGTCCGAACGCCGCGACGGCCTCGATCTCGAAGCCGGCGAAGGCGCGGCGGAACCCTTCGCGGCGGCGCAGGATCGTGGCCCAGCTGAGCCCGGACTGGAAGCCTTCGAGCGCGAGCCGTTCGAAGACCCCGCGCTCGTCTCGTACGGGCATCCCCCATTCGGTGTCGTAGTACTCGCGCAGGTCATCGTGCACCGACGCCCAGGCGGGGCGCGCCAGGCCGTCGGCGCCGACGATCAGGTCCGTCATCGGGCCGCTCAGTCGTCGATCCTGCCGATGGGCTCGCGCTTCTCGGCCTGGAACTGGTCCTCGATGCGTCCCAGCGCCCAGTACGCGGAGATCGAGATCTGCTCGCGCGGGATCCCGGCCTCCTTGACCAGCTTCGCACGCAGTTGCTTGGTGATGCCCCGCTCGACGTGGCAGAAGATCTGCAGGCCCTCGTGGTCCTCGAGGTCCAGTTGGTCGACGGCCTCGAGCAGCAGCTCGCGCTCGCCGATCAGCCAGCGCACCTCGACGCCGGCGGGATGTTCGAGCTCGAGCCGGTCCTCGTCGTGGTCGAGCTGGATCAGCACGGTGCCCTGGGCGTCTTCGTCCATGGCCTCGAGCCCGGCGGCGATCGCGGGCAGTGCGGCGTGGTCGCCGAGCATGAGGTGGCGGCGGGTCTCGGGGGCGGGGGTGTAGCCGCCGCCGGCACCGGACATCGCCAGCAGGTCGCCGGGCTGCGCTTCGTCGGCCCAGCGTGCGGCGATGCCGCTGTCCTCGCCGTCCCCGTGCAGGACCACGTCCACCTCGATCCGGCGCTTCTCGTCGTCCCAGCGGCGCACGGTGTAGGTGCGGCGGGCGGGCATCAGCTCGGGGCTGTGCTCGCGCAGGGCGTCCATATCGTAGGGCGGCTGGAGGCCGGAGGCCGGATCGGCGATGAGGAACTTGACGTAGGCGTCGGAGTTCCGGTTGCGGTTCAGGGCCTCGTAGCCCTCGCCGCCGAGCGTGAGCCGGAGCAGCCGGGGCGAGACACGGGTCTTGCCCAGCACCTCGAGCACGGCCTGGTTCCGCTTCGGGCGCGCGGGGCGCTGCGCGGTCGCGGAGGCGGGCGAGGACTGATCAGTGGTGGTCATGCTCTCCATATTACGCGCAACGGCTGTGACGTAAATGCCTGCCAGGGGTGCTCTCGCCCTCCTCTAGGCTGGGAGGATGAGTCCCGCTCCCGCTCCCGAGGTCGACGTGGCCGTGGTGGGCTCCGGTCCCAACGGCCTCGCGGCGGCCGTCACGCTGGCTCGCGCCGGGCTGCGGGTGCAGGTGCTCGAGGCGCAGGAGACGATCGGCGGCGGGGCGCGCACCCTCGATCTGGGGCTCGCCCCGGGGATCGTGCACGACATCTGCTCGGCCGCTCATCCCCTGGCGCTCGCGAGCCCGTTCTTCGAGGCGTTCGACGTGCGTGCTCGGGGCGTGCGCGCGATCGCCCCCGCCGCCTCCTACGCGCAGCCGCTGGATGATCAGCCGGCCGTGATCGCCTGGCACGATGCCGAGCGCACCGCCGAGGAGCTCGGCGCCGACGGACCCGCCTGGCGCGCCACGATCGGCGCCCTCGCCCGGCACGAGGACCTGGTGGTCGAGCTCGCGCTCGGGGACAAGCGCTCCGTCCAGCCCGCGCTGCTCAGCCCGCGCATCCTGGGCGCGGCTCCGCTGTTCGGGGCCCTGACCGGTCTGCAGGGCAGCCCCGCCTGGAACCTCCCCTTCCGCACCGAGCGAGCCCGGGCGCTGCTGGGCGGAGTGGCGGCGCATGCGATCGGCCCCATGCCGTCGCTGGCCCTGTCCGCGACCGCGGCGCTGCTGAGCACGATCGGTCACGGCACGGGCTGGCCGATCCCCGTCGGCGGCTCCCAGGCGATCACCGATGCCCTGGTCGCGGATCTTCGCGCCCACGGCGGGCAGATCCTCACCGGCCATCACGTGCGCACCTGGCGCGATGTGCCGCCGGCCCGGGCGGTGCTGCTGGACACCCCGGCGGGCGCCGCCGCAGACATCCTGTCGAACCGCCTGCCCAGCGGGCTCGAGCGGGCGCTGCGGCGCTTCCCCCACGGCGACGCGGCCGCGAAGGTCGACTTCGTGCTCTCCGGACCTGTGCCGTGGCGCGATGCCGAGGTGGGCGAGGCGGGCACCCAGCACCTGGGCGGGACCCGCGCACAGATGGCGCGGGCCGAGGCCCAGGTGGCCGCCGGGCGCGTGCCCGAGCATCCGGTGACGCTGGTCAGCGACCCCTCGGTCGCCGATCCCTCGCGGATCCACGGGGGCCTGCGCCCGCTGTGGGCCTATGCGCACGTTCCCGCCGGGGACACCACCGATCCCACCGAGCTGGTCACGCGGCAGATCGAGCGCTTCGCGCCCGGCTTCCGGGATCTCGTGGTCGCCGCGCAAGGGATCCCCGCCGCCGAGATGCCCGCGCACAATCCCTCCCTGGTGGGCGGGGACATCTCGATGGGCCGGGTGACGATGGCCGGGATGATCGCCCGTCCCACCGCGCGCTTGGATCCGTACCGGCTCGCGGAGACCGGGTGGTACCTGTGCTCCTCGGCGACCCCTCCGGGGCCGGGGGTGCACGGCATGTCCGGCTGGCACGCCGCCCGTCGCGTGCTGCGCCGCGAGTTCGGGATCCGCGAGATGCCGGACCTCTCGCCCGGCGCCGCCGGCACTCCTCCCGGAGCTGACGCGCGCGACTGACGTATCACACAGCGGCACTCCTGCGTTGAATTCCTATACCACGTGACGCAGGATGACTCACCGTGAATTCTTCAGACGGCCCCGCTCTCGAGACGGCCTCGCCGGTCCCCCCGGCCGACGACGCCGCCGCGCACAATCCCTCCGGACGCTCCTTCATGGGCCAGCCCGGCCCGCTCGCGAACCTCTTCAGCGTCGAGCTGTGGGAGCGCTTCAGCTTCTACGGGATGCAGGGCATCCTGGCGATCTACATGTACTTCGCCGCCACGCAGGGCGGTCTGGGGATCGACGAGGGCGTGGCCCTGGGCATCGTCGGCGCCTACGGCGGCTCCGTCTACCTGTTCTCGATCCTCGGCGCGTTGGTCTCGGACCGCCTCCTTGGGCCGGAGAAGACCCTCTTCGGCAGCGCCGTGATGATCATGCTGGGCCACCTCGCCCTGGCCGTGCTGCCGGGGGTGGCGGGCCTGATCGCCGGCCTGCTGCTGGTGGGCGTCGGCTCGGGAGGCCTGAAGTCCACCGCGGCCACCCTCGTGGGCTCCCTCTACACGCGCGATGATCCTCGCCGTGATGCGGGCTTCTCGATCTACTACATGGGCATCAACATCGGCGGCCTGCTGGGCCCGCTGGTGACCGGCTTCGCCCAGCAGCAGTGGGGCTTCCACCTCGGCTTCGCCCTCGCGGCCGTGGGCATGCTGATCGGCCTCATCCAGTACGCGGTGACCCGCAAGGGCCTGCCCGCGAGCGTGCACACCGTCCCCGATCCGCTGCCCCGCTCGCAGTACCCGGTGTGGGCCGCGGTCGCCGTCGGCTCGATCGCGCTGATCCTGATCCTGGTGCTCACCGGGGTGCTGAACGCGGGCAATCTCGCGACCGTGGTCGCGGGCCTCGCCGTCGTCGGCGCGATCGTGATCTTCGCGCTGCTGCTGACCTCGAAGAAGCTCGATGCGGACGAGCACTCCCGCGTGGTCGCCTTCATCCCGCTGTTCATCGGCACCGCCGCGTTCTTCGCGCTGTTCCAGCAGCAGTTCACCGTGATCACCCTGTACTCGGACACCCGGCTGGATCGAGAGATCCTCGGCTGGACGATCCCGATCTCCTGGGTGCAGTCCTTCAACCCGTTCTTCATCATCACCCTGGCCCCGGTGCTCGCGGCGGTGTGGACGAAGCTCGGCCCCCGCCAGCCCTCCACCCCGCGCAAGTTCGGCGTGGGCATCATCCTGATGGGCGCCGCGTTCCTGCTGTTCCTGCCGATGGCCTCCGTGGTGAAGGTGCCGGTGCTGTGGATCGCGATGATCATGCTGGTCGCCACGATCGGTGAGCTGTGGCTCTCCCCCGTGGGCCTGTCGCTCGCGACGAAGCTCGCCCCGGGCGCGTACCCGGTGATGATGATGGCGCTGTACAACCTCTCGGTCGCGCTGGGCACCTCCCTCTCGGGGGCGCTGGCCACCTTCTACAGCGCCGAGACCGAGGCGGCGTACTTCGGCGTGCTGGGCGCGGTCACGATCGGCATCGGCGTGCTGATGCTGCTGATCGCCCGGCCCGTGGGCGTGGCGATGCGCGGGGTGCGCTGAGCCTCAGCCTCCCAGCAGGGCGATCAGCACGCCGATCACGGCGCACGCGATCCCGAGCCCCGCCGCACCCCGCAGCAGGCGGCGGGCGGCGGGGTCCTGCCATCCCTTGAGCAGTCCCAGCACCAGGGACAGCACGAAGCACAGGACCGCGAGCGCGCCGACGATGCTGAGCAGCGCGATCATCGCCGGTTCCCCACGAACGCGACGCTGAACCCGATCACGGCGCAGAGCACGCCCAGTCCCAGCGCGACGCCGCCGAGGGCGCCTCCTATCCCGCCGTGCAGCAGCAGCGACAGCACGAAGGCGAGGATCGCGAGTGCGCCGACGACGGCGAGGGCGAGGAGCAGGAGGCGGCGGACCGGGGGCTCGGCGGAGTGCTGAGGACTCGGTTCCATGACGCCACCGTAGGCACTGATGGACAAGTGTCCAAGGGGTCACGAGCCCCGTTCCGCGACTGGCCCCAGGCGGTCAGTCCCGTTCCCGCAGCAGCGCCATGAGAGCGATCAGCAGTGCCGGGGAGCCCTGGTAGCGGCCGTGCTCCCGGCGCAGAGCACCGGCGGCCACGAGGTCCTCGAGATCGTGGCGCACTCTCATCCAGCGCTCGATCTGCTCGCGGTCCTCGCGCACCTCCGCGCTCGCATCCACCGGGTCGGTGAGCACCACCCCGTCCTCGCCGCAGGCGGCGGCGAGCGCGGCCGCGGTGTCCGGCATGCCGCGGAAGCCGCCGTCCTCGGGCCCGCGAGCATCACGTCCCAGCAGCAGCGCGGTCAGCACCGCGTGGCCGAACTCGACGAAGGCCTCCGGGTCCTCATCCTGCACGGCGTACGGGACGGGCCCGGCGCACCGCTGCGCCGTCCCGTCGGCCACCTCGATCCAGCCGCCGTCGCGCAGCGCCACCCAGGGGCCGACGATCTCGGGGTGGTCCCACATGCTGCGCACCGCACGGTGGATCCCGCAGGCGGCGAGCACGGCGGCGGTGTCCGCCCGGCTGAGCGATCCCGTCGCCGTGGAGCGCCGCGGCGTGGAGAGGTGGGCGAGCAGCGCGCCCGCGCAGCGCACGATGCTGATCTCCGTGTAGTCCTCGGGGTCCGCCTCGTGCTCGAGCTGCCGCGCGCTCTCGGGCTCGCCGGACGCCGCGGGAAGGAACCAGGGCCAGCTGCTGCGAGCCTCCTCCTCCGCGCGCACCGACTCGAGCGCCGCGTGCCGGTCATAGGGGCGGACGGGCTCGGCGAGCCGGCCCGTCTCGCTCAGACGCAGCCTCTCCTCATCGCCGAGCGAGTTGTACCAGTGCATGAACGCGGCGAGCTCCGTCTCGTCCTCGAGGTCGACGCCCAGGGACATGCCGTAGCCGAGGATGTTGGTGGAGAAGGAGCGCCGGGTGGGGTCATCGGCCGCCTCGAGGGCCGCGAACTCGAGCTCGGCGAGCACGGCCGGGGCGGAGGAGACGCTCATCGACTCGGGATGCCAGCGGCCCGTCTCGCGGAGGTAGCCCGTGAAGCGCCTCAGCGTGGGCACGAGGTCCATCACCTGCTCGCGCGGCTGAACCACGACGCGGGGCACCACCTCGGTGAGCAGGGCGGTGACGAGCTCCTCGGTCCACAGCCCGGGATCGGGCGAGTGCAGCTGCTCGGCCTTCAGGCGCAGCAGGGTCTCCAGGGTGCGCACCTCGTCGATCACCGGGGCGTCCTCGTCGGCGGTGAGGCGCCAGGTCCCGTACTCGGACAGCACGAGCTCCCGCTCGTGCTGCTGCGCCCTGCCGCGTTCCTCCATCCCTCCAGCATGACGGCACCGGAGCGCCCGTGCCAGCATCTGGCCGCTTCCGCGCCGTGCGGTGTCGCCCCGCGTCCAGCCGCCCGTCACCTGGACGTCCGCAAGAATTCTCTGGACCCTTCCGCCTCCCTGCGCGAGACTGGTGGTGCTCGATCGCTCAGACCGCCCCGTGGGCCGCAGCACCGGCGGCACCCCGGAGAGAGGTGACACGATGGCACAGGTGCGGGTGTACAACCTCGGCTACGACCCCGAGACGGGGGTCGGCGAGCTGCTGCACACTACGAGCGTGCGCCATGCCTTCGGGATGATCCGCCGCGAGGTCGCCGATCCCGTCGAGCTCACCATCATCGAGGACCGGATCGTCCCCACCGCGCTCGAGCTCACCCGCGAGCTGAGCGGTGCGTGGGTGGAGGGCGCCGGACAGCGCTCGGTGGGGTTCTCCTACCGGGCGGTCCACGAGCGGGATCATTGGACCTGCGCCTACTGCGGCCGTTCCGTGTCGAAGACTCCCGCCTGCGAGGCGCTGCTGGCCACGGTCGATCACATCCTCCCGGTCTCCCGCGGAGGGCCCTCGTCGTGGACGAACCTGGTCTCTGCCTGCAAGGAGTGCAACAACCGCAAGGCCGCCCGCACCCCTGAGGAGGCGGGGATGCCCCTGCGCGTGGCGCCGTACGATCCCGCACTCTCCTACCGGGTGGGCGGGCACGTGGAGCGCCTGCCCGCGCTGGTCGGCGCATGAGTGCGCTCCCCGCGCACTTGGCAACGTGAGGATCGCCGCATCCCGCCTCAACAGCACATATCTCATGTGTGAGTTACGGTCGCACCATGACTGAGAACGAGGACTACCTGGCACGGATCGGCACCCTGATCCGCGATGCCCGTCAGCACTCCGGCCTCACCCAGGCGCAGCTCGCCGCCGAGCTCGGCACCAGCCAGAGCGCGGTGAACCGGATCGAGAAGGGACAGCAGAACCTCACCCTCGAGACCATCTCCCGCATCGGCTCGGCGCTGGACTCCGAGCTGGTGGGGCTGGGCAGCTCCGGCCCCAGCAACCTGCGCGTGCAGGGCGAGACCACGCTCTCCGGCGCGATCGACGTGAAGTCCTCGAAGAACGCGGGCGTGGCGCTGCTGTGCGCCTCGCTGCTGAACACCGGTACCACCGTGCTGCGCAAGGTCGCGCGCATCGAGGAGGTCAACCGGCTGCTCGAGGTGCTCACCTCGATCGGCGTGAAGGCGACCTGGCTGAACCAGGAGAACGATCTCGAGCTGCGGGTCCCGGCCACCCTGGACCTCTCCTCGATCGACGCCGAGGCCGCGCGCCGCACCCGCTCGATCATCATGTTCCTGGGCCCGCTGCTGCACCGGGCCGGGAAGTTCCAGCTCCCCTACGCCGGGGGCTGTGATCTGGGCACCCGCACCGTCGAGCCCCATATGACGGCCCTGCGTCACTTCGGGCTCGAGGTGATCGCCACCGATCACCACTACCAGGCCAGCACCTCCCCGGTCACCGGCGCGCGCCGTCCCATCGTGCTCACCGAGCGCGGCGACACCGTCACCGAGAACGCTCTGCTGGCGGCCGCGCTGTACGAGGGCGAGACGATCATCCGCAACGCGAGCCCCAACTACATGGTCCAGGACCTGTGCTTCTTCCTCGAGAAGCTCGGGGTGCGGATCGAGGGCATCGGCACCACCACCCTGCGCGTGCACGGACTGGCACAGATCTCGACCGACGTGGACTACGCCCCGAGCGAGGACCCGATCGAGGCGATGAGCCTCATCTCCGCCGCGATCGTGACCCGTTCGAGCATCACGGTGCGTCGCGTGCCGATCGAGTTCATGGAGATCGAGCTGGCGCTGCTGGAGGAGATGGGACTGCGCTACGACCGTTCCGAGGAGTACACCGCCGAGAACGGCAAGACGCGCCTGGTGGACGTCACCACCTATCCCTCGGATCTGCGGGCCCCGATCGACAAGATCCACCCGATGCCGTTCCCGGGGCTGAACATCGACAACCTCCCCTTCTTCGCGGTGATCGCCGCGACCGCGGAGGGACAGACGATGCTGCACGACTGGGTCTACGAGAACCGCGCCATCTACCTCACCGAGCTCACCAAGCTGGGCGCCAACGTGAAGCTGATGGACCCGCACCGCGTGCTCATCGAGGGCCCGACGCGCTGGAGCGGCGCGGAGCTGGTGTGCCCGCCCGCACTGCGCCCCGCCGTGGTGATCCTGCTGGCGATGCTCGCCGCGAAGGGCACCTCGGTGCTGCGCAACGTGTACGTCATCAACCGCGGCTACGAGGACCTCGCGGCGCGGCTGAACAAGCTCGGCGCGCGGATCGAGACGTTCCGAGATATCTGAGCTCTCTGAGCTCACCTCAGGCGGAGGCGCCCACCCGGGCCCGCGCCATGATCTGCTTCGCCGCGATATCCGCTCCGGCCAGCAGCGGCGAGGGCACCCCCGGGGTCGCGCCGATCGCGGAGCCGGGCTGGGTGGAGGCCGCGGGGATGCCCAGCACCACCACGGAGTGATCGACCGTCCCGTCGGCGGCGACGAGGTTGTGGCCGGCATGCACGTCCTCGTCGAGAGCGGCGCGGGTCGCCTCCATGCTGTGGGTGGGCACGCCGTCGACGGCGTGCAGGCGGGCCCGGCCCGTCTCGAGCAGGCTGCGCAGGAGCGGGTCGCTGGTCTGCGGGATCTTCCCCTTGGACATCCGGGTCTCGAGCAGCACCGAGGAGGTCGCCACCCGTCCGGTCAGCGGCGAGGCGGCGCGGAACAGTCCCGCGGTCTCGTCGGCCTCGACCACCATCTCGGGGCCGATCAGCTCGATGACTCCGGCCTCGAGCAGGGCGAGCACGAGCCGCACGCGGTCCGCGGGCGGCCCGGAGGCGAGCGCGAGGGAGTGCCCGTCGAACCAGCCCAGCACATCGCGCACGAGGGAGTCCCCGGCGAAGGCTCCGGCTCCGGTGAGGCGGCCGACGTGGCGGCGCAGTGCGCCCATCGCGCCGTTGACCGCGGCGCGCGGATGGTGCCAGGGATCGGACATCGAGCCGAGCTCGTCCAGGATCAGTCGCCTGACCAGGCGGTTCCACTCGGCGCTGCTGACGGGGTCCCCGGTGGTGGGGCGGCTGAGCTCCTCGATCGTCCAGGCCCAGTGCGGGTCCCCGACCGCGGCTTCGAGCACCGCGTCGACCTCGTCCTGGGTCCCGGCGAGGTCGAGGCCCGCCAGCCACTCCCCCGCCACGGCCTGCGGGGCGTACTCGCTGAGCGCCTCGAGGTACACGCGGGCGAACTCGCGGGCGAGCACCGGCCACACCTCAGCGGCGAAGTCCACGTCGCAGCGGTCGGCGAGCTGCGCGAACCATTCCTCGTCCGCCCAGCGCGGGGTGAAGGGCCGCACGGGGCGGCCGCCCTCGGGCTTGGAGCGATAGGGCACGCCGCGCCGGGACCCGACCACCAGGTGGGGCTCCCGGCCGCTGGGAACATAGCGCAGGCGGCCGCGGTCATCGCCGTCGACCGGGAGGAGCTCGCCGCCCCATTCCTCGGCGAGCTGCCCGATCACGTCGAAGAAGTTCGCGCCCAGGCCGCGCACCAGCACGGTCTGGCCGGCGGGCAGGCCCGCGTAGGTGCGCTCGGCGGGCATCCCGGGCTCGGCGTAGCGCAGCGCGAAGCGGTCGGCGAAGTCGACCAGCGCGCTGATCTCGGGGCCGCGCTCGGCCTGGACCATGCCCTGGGCGAGCACGACGGTGGGTGCCGCCAGGCGCTGCCCGTCCTCGAGCACCACGGCGGTCTCCTCGCCCTCTCGTGCGAGGTCGACGGCCAGGCCCACGATCTCGGTGACCTCCACGTGCCCGGTGGCGATCGCCGCATCGAGCTGGTCGCGGAAGTACACGCCCTGCAGCCGCCGGGTGGGGAAGGAGGCGCCGGTGAGCGCGGCGGCCTCCTCGAGCACCCAGTCACCGGCGGGATGCCCGCCCTGGGCGCGGATGCTCCGCGCCCAGTCCACGAGGTCCGGACCCGGTGCGGCGGGACCGCTCATGCGGGTGGAGTCGTCGGGGTGGACGGTGGTGGCGTCGGCCTGGGTGTTGTTGAGGTACTGCGCGGGCTGATCGATCAGCCAGGTCGCGCCGGGGCCGACGGCGAGGGCGTCGATCACGGCCAGGCGGACCGGCCCGGTGCCCGTCGCGGCGGCGCGGGTGGCGGTGCGCAGCACGGTGGCGACGCCGCGGGGCCCGCCGCCGACGATGACGGCGTCGAAGCGGCGAGGTACGTGGGCGCTCATCGGGCGGCGACGGGGAAGGGTTCGGGGCGCACGCCGCCCTCGGCGTCCAGCTCCTCGAGGCGGGCGCCGGTGCGGGTGAAACCGGCGGCGTCCACGCGCGGGCGCACCTCGACGGAGTCCTCTCGTGCATCGACCTCGACGTCGACCTCGTAGACGGTGCGCAGGATCGGTGCCTGCAGCGCCTGGGCGGGCGAGCCGTCGGCGACCAGATGGCCGCCGTGAAGCACGATCACCTGGTCGCAGTAGCGGGCGGCGTGGTTGAGGTCGTGGATCGCGATCAGGGCGCTGATGCCCTCCTCGCGGGTGATCCGGCGCACCAGCTGCAGGGTCTCGATCTGGTAGCGCAGGTCGAGGGCGGAGGTGGGCTCGTCCAGCAGCAGCACGCGCGGCTCCTGGGCGAGGGCGCGGGCGATCATGGCGCGCTGCGCCTGCCCGCCGGAGAGCTCGGACATGGACTGCTCGGCGATGTCGCTGAGCCCCATCCGCACGATCGAGTCCTCGACCTTCGCGCGGTCCGCGGCGCCGGGCGCGATCCCGAAGTGCGGGGTGCGGCCCAGCATCACCGCCTCGCGCACGGTGAGGTCGAAGGGCGCATCCCCCACCTGGGGGACGTAGGCGACGATCCGGGCGAGTTCACGGCGGCCGAGGCCCGCGATGCGGCGGCCCTCGACGGTGATGTCTCCGCGGCGGGCGCGGTGCACTCCGGCGATGGCTTTGACCATGGTCGACTTGCCGGAGCCGTTGGGGCCCAGCAGCGCGCAGAAGGTGCCCGGGGCGACCTCGAAGGAGAGGCCGTCCAGGATCGTGCGGGATCCGTAGGAGAAGGACAGGTCGGTGACGGTGAGGCTCACTTCAGGGTGTTCCTTCGCGTGAGGATGAGGTAGATGAACACGGGGCCGCCGATGAAGGCGACCACGATGCCGACGGGCACCACGGCGGGGGCGATGGCGGTGCGCCCCACGGCGTCGGCGATCAGCAGCAGCAGGCCGCCCGAGAGGGCGGCGAAGGGCAGCAGGTGGCGGTGGTCGGCCCCGATCGCGAGGCGCGCGATGTGCGGGCCGACGAGCCCCACGAACCCGATGATCCCGCAGAAGGAGACGACCACGGCGGCGAGGGTGACGGACAGGGCGATCAGTCCGATACGCACCGGTCCCACGTTCACGCCGAAGCTGCGGGCGGCGTCGTCGCCCGCGAAGGCGATCGCGTTGAGGTCCTTGGAGAACAGCAGCGTCACCGGCACCGCGATCACGGTGATCACGCCGACGATGATCACGTCGGACCAGGTCGCGTCGTTCACGGAGCCGAAGGTCCAGCGGATGATGGCCTGGAGCGTGTTCTCGTTGGCGGTGAACTGGAGCGCCGAGGTGAGCGCCTCGAAGATCTGGGTCATCGCGATGCCGAGCAGCAGCAGGGTCGCCACCGCCATGCGGCGGGCCGTGGCGATGCCGAGCACGATCGCGGAGACGGTCAGCGCCATCACCATCGCGCCGGCGATCGTGGCCCAGGCGGGCAGCTGGTTGGTGCCGGCCAGGGTGATCACCAGCGCCGCCCCGAAGGCCGCGGCGGGCGAGACGCCGAGGGTGAAGGGGCTGACCAGCGGGTTGCGCAGCAGTCCCTGCATGAGCACGCCGGAGACCGACAGCGCGGCGCCGGCGGCGAAGGCGAGCAGCACGCGCGGCAGGCGCAGCTGGGTGATCACCGCATAGGAGGAGGCGAAGTCGGCACTGATGGTGCCGCCGAAGATGCTCACCTGGAGCGAGCGGAGCACATCGCCGAAGCCCACACCGGCGGTGCCGATGGTGACCGCGGCGATCAGGGCGATCACGGAGACGACCGCGCCGGCGGCGAGGACGAGGGACTTGCGCAGCTCGCGGCCGCGGCTGGGATCGCTCGGCTCCGGGGACGGGGCGGGCGCGAGCTGCGCAAGTCCCTGCGGCCCCTGCACGTAGTCGGCCGGAGCGGACAGCTCGGTGTCCTGGAACTCGCTCACCCAGCGCTCGAGGTACTCGTCGGGATCCACGCCCTCCATCTGCTCGGGGTGGAGCCAGGAGGCGAGGTAGACGGCACCGATCGACTTGCCCAGCGCGCTGGTGGCCCACCCGTTGGCGATCGCGACCCGCCCCTCGGCCACGGCGTTCAGGCCGCTCCAGCCGGGGCGGCCGTCGAGGTCCTCGCGCAGCGCTGCGAAGCGGTCGACGGGCTCGGCGGAGGGCTCGAACTCGTGCATCACGAACTGCGGATCGCGCAGCACCACCTCGGAGGGGTCGACGGTCAGCTCCTCCTGGGCGTCTCCCCCGGAGGCGTCGTCGAAGATGTTGCGTCCCCCGGCGGCCTCGATCATGGCGTGGAAGCCGGAGCCGGGCAGGGTGGTGAGGTAGGGCTCGACCGTCTCGAAGTACACCGTGACGGGCTCGACCTCGGCCAGCCGCTCCTGGAGCAGGGCGTCGATCTCGGCGCGGAGGTCGAGCACGCTCTGCGCGCCGTCCTCGACGCCGAAGACCTGCCCGAGCAGGGTGAGTGTCTCGTCGACCACCTCGGTGTCCCAGGCGGTGGCGATCACGACGGGGATGTCGAAGGCGGAGAGCTGCTCGAGCGCCTCCTGCCACACGGCGTTGCGCGGCAGGATCACGACGTCCGGGGCGAGCTCGGCGATGGCCTCGTAGTTCAGCTGGTCCAGCCCCTCGGCGATCACCTGCTCCTCGCTCAGCTCGAGGTAGGGCAGGCGGTCCAGGGAGGCGCGGTCCACGCCGATGACGCGGTCGCCGGCGCCGATCGCGCGCACGAACTCGTTGGAGTAGCTGTTGACGACCACGGCGGTCTGCGCGGGACCGGGCAGGGTCACCTCGCGGCCCTGGTCGTCGGTGAGGGTGAGCTCCTCGGTGCCGGCCGCCTCGCCCTCGACGGTCACCTCGCCGCACGCGGCGAGGCCCAGGACGGGCAGGGCGGCCAGCGCGGTGCCGAGCAGGGTGCGCCGGGTGGGGCGAGGGCGGGAGCTGGCGTGGGTCATGGTTCCTCGTTCGGGTCGGTCAGGCGGCGTCGGGCAGCGACGGGTCGCCGAGGCTGAGCATCAGGCGGTTGGCCCAGGCGAAGAAGGCCGAGGCGGTGAGCAGGTCGGTGATCTCGTGGTCATCGAGGCCCTGGGCGCGCAGAGCCTCGAGATGCGCCGCGCCGAGGGCGGGGCGGGGACGCGAGAGCTCGGCGGCGGCGGTGACGATCGCGCTCCAGCGCTCGTCCTGGCCCTCGGCCAGGGGTGCGAGGTCGGCGGAGATCCAGTCCGCGTTGCGCTCCAGCTGTGCGGCCAGCAGCGCATCGACCTCCTCCTCGCGCTTGGAGAAGCCCGCGGCCTTGCGCGCGTGCACGGAGGCGCAGTAGATGCAGTCGTTGACCTTGCTGGTCACGGCGGCGGCGAGCTCGCGCTCGGCCTTCGGCATGCCGTCGCGGGGCAGGAAGATGGCGTTGTCGAGCTCGCTGCGGGCCCGGGTGACGCCGGGGGTCAGCGAGAGCATCCGGAAGTAGACGCTGTTGGTGCTGGCCTTGGAGGCGAAGGAGGCGCGCTGCTCCTCGGTGAGCTCGTCCTCTGCCGGGACCTCGATCCAGGGCTCCCACTGGAGCTGGTCGCGGGTGAAGGCGGCGGGGCGGGTGCGGCCGCTCGCGGTGGTGCCGCCGTGCTGGGCGGCCGCGGGTGCGGGGGGTGCGGGCGGGCGCGTCGGCGGAGGGAACCTCGAGTCCGTGCAGCACGGCGAGGCCCGCGACCAGGCGCTGCAAGTGGCTCTCGAAGGCGACCAGCTGGCTGATCAGCACGACGGTGCGGGAGTCGTGGCCCGCAGCGGCCAGCTCCTCCTGCTCGGCGAGGGTCGCGAGCGCCGGGGAGATCGACAGCAGGTCCACCTGGTCGCGCAGCGCGGCGAGCGCGGGATCGTCGGTGAGCGGATCCGCGGCGAGCAGCTGCGCGGAGGCACCCTGGGAGCGGTGCCACTCGGAGAGCACCCCGCTGCCCTGCCAGTCCGCGCTCACGGCGGCGAGGGCATGGAGCACGGAGGCGGGCAGCACCTGGGGTTCGCGATAGAGCGCGTCGTAAGCGTCTCGGGTGCGTGCGAGCACGTCCGGGCGCAGCGTGGTCAGTGCCTCGCTCGCCTCGGGCGCTCCGTTCAGGAGCGCGGTGAGGATCTGAGGGGCGTCGAAGGACGGCTGCGCACTGGACATGCAGCCATCTTATGCACTCCAAAAGCATGACTAGGGTGAGGTGAGGTGTGGGAGCAGTCACGCCCATCGCGTCGGGCCGCGCCGTGATTCCCACGTTGTGAAAACCCTTGACCAGGAGCGATGCGCCGTCAAGGATGGACGGAGCCGCATCTCGACGAGGAGACCTCTTGCCTGCCCAGCCCCAGACCTTCACCCGCCCGGCGCCTGCCCTCCCCCGTTCGGGAGCGCACTCCCCGCTGCACCCGTTGGATCTCTCCCAGGTCACGCTGAACCCGCGCGGAGCGCTCGGCGCCTGGCAGGAGCTCAACGCCACCGCCACGATCCCCCACTGCATCGAGCAGCTGGAGACCTCCGGGGTGCTGGACAACTTCCGCCGCCTGCACGGCGAGACCGACGCTCCGCACCGCGGCTTCGTGTTCGCAGATTCGGACCTGTTCAAGGTGATCGAGGCCGTCGCCTGGGAGATCGGCCGCACGGGCACCACCGCCCACGACGCATGGCTCGACGAGATGATCGCGCTGATCGCGCGCACCCAGGAGGAGGACGGGTACCTCCACACCTGGATCCAGGGAGTGCACCCGGTCAAGAAGTTCACAGAGCTGAACTGGACCCACGAGATGTACGTGCTGGGCCATTGGCTGCAGGCTGCGATCGCTTTGGCCCGCACCGCCGAACGCACCGATCTGCTCGATCTGGCGCTGCGCTTCGTGGACCTGGTCGACTCCCGCTTCGGCCCCGACGGGGAGGACGGGATCCCTGGCCACCCGGAGATCGAGACCGCCCTCGTGGAGCTCTACCGGCTCACCGGCGATCAGCGGCACCTGGCCCTCGCCCAGCATCTCGTGGACCAGCGCGGCCGCGGGATCCTTCCCGGCGGATCCTTCGGCGGCCGCTACTACCAGGATCACCGTCCGGTGCGCGAGGCGACCGATCCCACCGGCCATGCGGTGCGGCAGCTGTACCTCAACGCCGGCGTCACCGATCTCCTCCTCGAGACCGGCGAGGAGGCGCTCCGGGACGTCATGCGCGAGCAGTGGGACCGGGTCCACACGCGGAAGATGTACCTCTCGGGCGCCTTCGGCTCACGGCACCGGGACGAGTCCTTCGGCAACGATCACGAGCTCCCCTCGGACCGTGCCTATGCCGAGACCTGCGCGACGATCGCGGATCTCCACTGGACCTGGCGGATGATGCTCGCCGAGCACGACCCTCGGCATGCAGATGTGATCGAGCGCGAGATCCACAACGCCCTGGCCGCCTCGATCGACGAGACCGGGACGCGTTTCTTCTACTCCAACCCGCTGCAGCGTCGCCCCGACCGCTTCTTCGAGGAGAACGCCCCCGCCGCGCGCGAGCCGTGGTATTCCTGTGCCTGCTGCCCGCCCAACATCGCGCGCACCGTCGCACAGCTCGGCGCGTACATCGCCGGGCTGCGCCTCGAGGAGGACGGACCGTCCCTGGAGATCCTCCAGCTCGCCGACGTCTCGATCTCGCTGCCCGCCCTCCTGGGCACCGGCACCGTCCACGTGGACACCGACTATCCGGACTCCGGCACGCTCCGCCTGCGCACCGACTCGCTGGGTGCGTCCGACGGCGCGCGGCTCGGACTGCGCCTCCCCGGCTGGGTGCGCAGCGGCACCCTGGTTCCGGCCGATGGACCGGAGCGCCCCCTGAGCGCCGAGGAGCTGACCGCCCAGCGTCTCGTGCTGCCGCTCGAGCAGGTCGACGGCACCGTCGTTGTGCTGGACATGCCTCCGCGGTGGACGACCTCGCACCCCCGCGTGGACGCGACCCGGGGCTGCGTGGCCCTCGAGCGGGGCCCTCTGATCCACTGCCTGGAGCAGGTGGACATGCCCGAGGGCGTCGAGGTCGACGACCTCCTCGTCCCCGCCGGAGCGACGGCACGCCCGCGGGAGGACGGCACGATCGAACTCACGCTGCTGCACCGCCCCGACAGCGGTGATCTCTACCGCGGCGCGCAGGCGGCATCACCCACCGGCGATGCCGCACAGGAGGTCACGGTGACGGCGCCGCGCTTCTCTCGCTGGGGGAACCGCGGGCCCGGAGCGATGCGGATCTGGATCCCCAGCGCGCCCTGACCCTGGTACGGTCGGCCACGCCGCTCGTGGCGCCCCGGTGCCGACCCACGGTCGGTGCTAGCGTGCCGGGGTGACCGCCTCGGATCTCCGCCCCAGCTCCCCCGCCCCCGCGATCGGCTTCGACCGGGAGAGGTACATCGAACTGCAGTCGCGGCACATCCAGCAGCGACGCGACGAGATCGGCGGGAAGCTGTACCTGGAGATGGGCGGGAAGCTCTTCGACGACCACCATGCCTCCCGCGTGCTCCCGGGATTCACCCCGGACAACAAGATCGCGATGCTCCACCGCCTGAAGGACGAGCTGGAGATCCTGGTCTGCCTGAACGCCAAGGACCTCGAACGGCAGAAGGTGCGCGCGGATCTGGGGATCTCCTACGAGGACGATCTTCTGCGACTGATCGACGTGTTCCGCGAGCACGGCTTCCTGGTCGAGAACGTGGTGCTGACCCAGCTGGAGGAGTCCAACCACGTGGCGCAGTCGTTCATCGAGCGGCTGGAGCGGCTGGGGCTGAACGTCGCCCGCCACACGGTGATCCCCGGCTACCCCCAGGACACGGCCCGCATCGTCTCCGAGCAGGGCTTCGGCGCGAACGAGTACACCCGCACCAGCCGCGATCTGATCGTGGTGACGGCGCCGGGGCCGGGCTCGGGCAAGCTCGCCACCTGCCTCTCGCAGATCTACCACGACCATCAGCGCGGCATCAGCTCCGGCTATGCGAAGTTCGAGACCTTCCCGATCTGGAACCTGCCGCTCGAGCATCCGGTGAACCTCGCCTACGAGTCGGCGACCGCGGATCTGGATGATCTGAACCTCATCGATCCGTTCCACCTTGCCGCCTACGGGGAGCAGGTCACCAGCTACAACCGTGATGTCGAGGTCTTCCCGCTGCTGCGCACGCTGCTCGAGCGCCTCACGGGCACCTCTCCGTACGCCTCCCCCACCGATATGGGCGTGAACCTGGCCGGCGAGTGCATCATCGATGACGAGGTGTGCCGCGAGGCCTCCCAGCAGGAGATCATCCGCCGCTACTACAAGGCCCTGATGGCCGAGCGGATCGGCGACGAGGACGATGTCGTCTCCCAGCGGATCGGGATGATCATGTCCAAGGCGGGCTGCTCTCCCCACGATCGCGCAGTCGTGGAGCCGGCTCTCGCGGTGGAGGCGCGCACCGGGGAGCCGGGCGCCGCGATCCAGCTCGCCGACGGCACGCTGATCACCGGGAAGACCTCACCGCTGCTGGGCTGCTCGGCCGCGATGCTGCTGAACGCGCTGAAGCACCTGGCGGGCCTCGACGATGCGGTGCAGCTGCTCTCCCCCTCCTCGATCGAGCCGATCCAGACCCTGAAGACCGAGCACCTGGGCTCTCGCAATCCACGCCTGCACACGGACGAGGTGCTCATCGCGCTGTCGGTCTCCGCCTCGAGCGATGAGAACGCGCGCCGCGCGATCGATCAGCTGCGGAGCCTGGCCGGGTGCGATGTGCACACCACCACGATCCTGGGCACCGTGGACGAGGACATCTTCCGCAACCTCGGGATCTCGGTGACCTCCGAGCCGCGCTTCCTGCGCAAGCAGCTGTACCACAAGCGCTGAGGGGGCCCGCGACTCAGGGCAGCGCGATCAGCACCTGCACCGGGGTGTGGTCCGATGGGAAGGCGCCGTCCTCGGCGCGCCAGATGTTGATCGCGGCCTGCTCGACCTCGATCTCCTCGCTGGTCAGCACCCAGTCGATCCGTCGGTCTCCCTCGACGGGCTCGCCGTAGTTGGGGAAGGTGCCCCAGGCCGGCGTGAGCTGCTGCTCGGCGCTGTGCCAGGCGTCCGCGTAGGGGCCGTCCTCGACGAGGTCGGCGTATGCCTCGGACTGCTCCGCGATCGCGTTGAAGTCGCCGGTGATCACGAGCGGGAGGTCCGCGAGCTCGGGGTGCTCGCGCAGCGCGATCAGCGCTTCTGCGCTGCGGAGCCGGGCGGGCTCCGAGCGGTGGTCGAAATGGGTGTTGATCACGCCGAGCTCGGTGCCGGTGGCGCGGTCCCGCAGCCGCGCCCACACCACGAGGCGGCTGATCTCGTTGCCCCACGACGTCGAACCGATCAGCTCCGGGGTGTCCGAGAGCCAGGTCTGGTCCCAGGCCAGCAGCTCGAACCGATCACGGTCGTAGAAGAGCGCGGAGTGCTCGTCGCTGCTGCCGCCGTGCCGCCCGTAGCCCACGTAGCGGTGACCGGGCAGGGCCTCTTCGATCGCGGCGAGCTGGCGGAACTTGGCCTCCTGGACGCCGAGCAGGGTGGGCTGCTCACGGCACAGGAGCTCGGTCACCAGGGGGCGGCGCTCCGGCCAGTGGTCCGCCTCGCCCGCCTGCGTCGCCGCCAGTCCGAAGCTCGCCGCCTCGTCCGCGCGGGAGAGGTCCAGGCGGATGTTGAAGCTCATGACGTGGAGGTGATGGGGACCTGCGCGGCCGATCAGCGGCTGCTCCTCGGTGCTCTCGCCGTGATCCGCCTCGGGCGCACCGGGGGCAGGCGCTCCGGGGTCGGAGAGCGCGGGCACCGCGGCGAGGGCCATCACCCCCGCCGCCCCGAGTCCGAGACCGGTGAGGAGGGCGCGGCGGTCGAGGGTGCGGGTCATTCAGAACTCCTGGTGGTCGGCGGGAGGCTCCTCGCACCGTAGAGACTGCGCATCGGGCGTATCGGACATGCGCCATCGAGGTCGGCAACTGTTCACCCACTCGGCAGATGCCCGCCATCCTCCGGCCTCCGACGCCGCGACCGGGGCCGAGGGTATCGAGCACAGCGCTACGGTGCTCCCATGGATATTCCTCGACCCCGGCGGGTGCTGCGGGTCCTGCTCGCCACCGCACTGGTGCTGATCCTGCTGGCCGTTATCGGGATCATCGCCTGGAGCCGGATCGGCGTGATGGCCGCCGAGGCCGAGCCGTGGCAGGAGGTGCTCGAGGACCCCCGGATCACGGTCACGGAGTCCGACACCGCGCTGATCCTCCAACCGGCGGAGTCCTCCGAGACCGCAGAGGCCGGGCTCGTCTTCTACCCCGGTGCCAAGGTCGCACCGGAGGCCTATGCGGCGCGACTGTCCGGCCTCGCGACCGGGCACGGCATGACCGTCGTGATCGTCCGTCCCGTCCTCAACCTGGCGCTGCTGGACCGGCGCGGCCTGGACACCTTCACCGGATCCGTCCCCGAGGTGGAGACCTGGCTGGTGGGCGGGCACTCGCTCGGCGGGGTGCGTGCCTGCCAGGTCGCTCCCGAGACGGACGGCCTGATCCTGTTCGCCGCCTACTGCGCGAACGACCTCTCCGCACAGGACCTGCCGGTGCTGAGCCTCTCCGGCAGCGAGGACGAGCTCTCGACGCCCCAGGACATCGCGGAGCACCGCGACAACCTGCCCGAGGCGGCGGTCATGCAGCAGGTCGACGGGGCGAGCCACGCCCGGTTCGGGAACTACGGCGAGCAGCGCGGCGACGGCACGGCAGAGATCTCCGACGAGGAGATGGACCGTGAGCTCATGACCGCCCTGGCCGAGTTCGTGGCGCACAGCACGTGACCCCCTGCCCGCCCCGCTCCTGGTGAGGCCGGATTCCCACCCTTCTCGACACCATGACATGATGTCGCAGTTCGCGCGCCGGATAGGGGATATCCGGCGCGCGGCGAGCGGTCGATCCCCGTAGGGACGGCCCTCGCAGGCTGTCCGGATCGTCTCCGTCCCGGTCGCCGTCCACAGCGGCGCACCCCTGCTCGCAGCGCGTCGTCCCGCCCGCATACAGTGGCCGTCATGAGCATTCCCTCCGCCGCCGCCGATCCGATCTCCGCGCTCCGCGAGGGCGATGCCGGGCAAACGGACGCGGCCCTCGAGATCCTCTCGCGGGTCTTCGGCTACGACTCCTTCCGCGGGGACCAGGCCGCGATCATCGAGCAGGTCGCCGGCGGGGGCGACGCGGTGGTGCTGATGCCCACCGGCGGCGGCAAGTCGCTGTGCTATCAGATCCCCGCGCTGCTGCGCGAGGGCACCGGGATCGTGATCTCCCCGCTGATCGCGCTGATGTCGGATCAGGTCGCGGCGCTCGAGGCCGTCGGCATCCGTGCCGCCTTCCTCAACTCGACCCTGGACCTCCACGAGGCGCGGGCGGTCGAGCAGCAGCTGCTGGCCGGTGAGCTGGATCTGCTGTACATGGCGCCGGAGCGCCTGGTCCTCCCCCGCACCCAGGACCTGCTGCGCCGCGCCCGCCTGGCGCTGTTCGCGATCGACGAGGCCCACTGCGTCTCCCAGTGGGGCCACGACTTCCGCCCCGACTACATGGGGCTGTCGGTGCTCGCCGACGCCTTCCCCGAGGTGCCGCGGATCGCGCTGACCGCGACCGCGACCGAGGCGACCCATCGCGAGCTCACCGAGCGGCTGCGACTGCAGGGGGCGAAGCACTTCGTCTCCAGCTTCGACCGTCCCAACATCCAGTACCGGATCGTTCCCAAGGCCTCTCCCCGCGAGCAGCTGCTGCGGCTGATCACCAGCGAGCATGAGGGCGACTCCGGCATCGTCTACTGCCTCTCGCGCAAGAGTGTGGAGCAGACCGCCGAGGCGCTCGTGGCGCGGGGCATCCCGGCGCTGCCGTATCACGCAGGGCTCGATGCGGCCGTGCGCCAGGACCACCAGGAGCGGTTCCTGCGGGCGGAGGGGCTGATCATCGTCGCGACGATCGCGTTCGGCATGGGGATCGACAAGCCCGATGTCCGCTTCGTCGCGCACCTGGACCTGCCCAAGTCCATCGAGGGCTACTACCAGGAGACGGGCCGGGCGGGCCGTGACGGGCAGCCCTCGACAGCCTGGATGGCGTACGGGCTGGGCGATGTGGTCAACCAGCGCCGGTTCATCGATGCCGGGGAGGGCGATGAGCAGTTCAAGCGCAACGCCCGCTCGCACCTCGATGCGATGCTCGCCCTGTGCGAGACGGTCAGCTGCCGCCGCGCGCAGCTGCTGCGCTACTTCGGGCAGGACATGGGCGAGGAGAGCTGCGGGAACTGCGATACCTGCCTGAGCCCGCCCGAGACCTGGGATGCCACGGTCGCCTCCCAGAAGCTGCTGTCGGCGCTGATCCGCCTGGAGCGTGAGCGGGACCAGCGGTTCGGCTCCGGGCAGGTGATCGACGTGCTGCTGGGCCGCGAGAACGAGCGCTCCGCGCAGTCCCGCCACCAGGAGCTGAGCGTCTGGGGCATCGGCACCGAGCTGACCGAGAAGCAGTGGCGCACCACGATCCGCCAGCTCCTGGCCCGCGGGATCATCGAGGCGGAGGGCGAGTACGGCGTGCTGGTGCCCGGGGCGCATGCAGGTCCGGTGCTGCGCGGCGAGGCCACGGTCGAGCTCGCCGTGGACCGTGCACCGGCCAGGTCCACCCGCTCCCGCAGCGCACGCTCAGGTGGCGGTGCACGGGCCGCCGAAGGGCTCGGCATCGCCGAGCGCGATCGGTTCGAGGCCCTGCGGGAATGGCGCACCTCCGTCGCCAAGGAGAAGCAGATCCCTCCGTACATGGTCTTCTCGGATGCCACCCTGGTCGGCATCGTCGAAGCACGTCCCACCACCGTCGCCCAGCTCGGCGAGGTCAGCGGGGTGGGGGCCAAGAAGCTCGCCGAGTACGGGGAGGACGTGCTGGCGGTGCTGCCGGCTGCGTCGACGGACTGACCTCACGATGCCCGGCGCTTCCCACTAACCTGGACACAGCAGACATTCAGGGGCAGGGGGAACCGCCATGACCGCACCATCACCGTCGCAGTGGCCGCAGCAGCCGTCCGCGCAGCCGCCCGGGGCGCAGCACCCGGCACCGAAGAATCGCAAGCCGCTGCTGATCGCGGGGATCCTCGGCGGCGCGGGCTGCCTGCTCGTGCTGCTGCTGGTGGTGGCCCTGATCATCGTCTTCGCGGTGCGCGGCGGAGGTGCCGGCGGCACCACCGGCGGCGGCGAGGGCACGCCCGTCGAGGCCGCGCCGGAGGAGCAGATCACCGCCGCGGTCACCGAGTACATGGGAGCGCTCGAGTCCGGCGACAGCACGAGGGCGCTCGAGCTCGCGCCGGTCGATGACTCCTCCGCCCTGCTCTCGACCGAGGCGTACGACGCCGCGCTCGAGGCCTCCCCGGTCACCGATGTGGAGATCGGCGAACCGGTGGTGGAGTACTCCAGCAGCGGCACCATCAGCGTCTCCTACACCGTCGACGGACAGCCGCAGACCGAGGAGCTCATGGTGTACGACGCCGAGGGCGACGGCACCTGGGCGCTCTCCCGGGGTCTCGGGGCCAGCGCCATGGTCCCCTCCGCGCTCGGGGGCCTCGGATTCACCCTCAACGGCGAGGAGGTCGCGATCGAGGAGAGCCTGTTCCTGCTCCCCGGCGCCTACACCCCGGCCGTCGGTGCGGAGCACTTCACGCTCTCGAGCGAGGATCCGCTCACCGTGATCGACGAGGCCGAGGGGCTGTACGAGCTGGAGCCGGCGCTCACCGAGGACGGGCTGGGCGCGTTCCGCACGGCGGTCCAGGACGCGGTCGACGGCTGCCTTAAGCAGACCACCCTGGAGGCAGGCTGCGGCATCGGCACGCTGCCGGCCACCACGACCGACGGCTGGACCCTCACCGAGGACACGGTGCGCCGTTCCCTCTCCGAGGAGGGCCGGCGGACGATCGAGAAGATGGAGGCGACCCCGCGCTATGACGAGCCCACGTTCGTCGAGGGCGAGCACATCGGCACCGTCAGCACCGAGATGGACTGCACCAAGGACGGCCAGCAGGGGATCTGCGAGATGATCCTGGGCGGTGGCATGTCGACGCCGTCCGTCGACATGGCGGACCCGGAGCTCCCGGTCACCTGGAGCTGAGCTCGCCTGTCACAGGTGGGCGGGACACTGGAGCCATGATCGACGATCAGGTGCGCGGCCTCTGCCCCCGCTGCGGGGACTCGCAGGTGATCCACCATGTGCTCGGCATGCCGGTGCTGGATGCCGTCTCCTCCGCACCGCCCTGGGTGCACTGGGCGGGCTGCACGTGGCTCGGCCCCGATCGCGAGTGCGGTGCCTGCGACTTCACCTGGTGGGCAGCGGACCACGGGCACCTCGGCGAGGAGGACCTCGCCGCAGGAGAGCTCGCTCCCCTGCGCGTGGTCGGTGCGGTGATCGTGGACGGGGACAGGATCCTCGCCGCGCGCCGCGGCCCCGGCAGGAGCGCCGCAGGGCTGTGGGAGTTCCCGGGCGGGAAGATCGAGGCCGGTGAATCACCGCAGCAGGCGCTCGCGCGGGAGCTGCGTGAGGAGCTGGACGTCGAGGTGGAGGTGGGCTGGCTGATCGGCCGCGGCGAGGGCTTCGCCGGCCTGCGGGAGCTCCAGCTGGACTGCTACTGGGCGCGTCTGCGCGGTCCTGCGCCGCGCGAGAGCACCGACCATGACGCCCTCGAGTGGGTGCGGCGCGACCAGCTCGCCCAGCGCCCCTGGGCGGAGCCCGATCTGCCGGTGCTCGCCCTGCTCCTCGAGGGAGCCGAGCCCACCTACTCGCAGCCCTGACCGCACGAGGCGGGATCGACTGCGCGGGTGGGCGGCCCTGGCCTAGTCTGCGGGCATGACCACCTCCTCGCTGCTCGCCGCCGACGCCGTCCTCGAGAAGGTCGCCACCGGCGCGACCTGGGCCGAGGGCCCGGTATGGCTGCCTCATCGGCGCGCCGTGCGCTTCAGCGACATCCCCGGCAACCGCATCCTCGAGTACTCCGAGGTCAGCGGCGAGCTGGAGGTCTTCGCCGAGGGCGTGGAGTTCACCAACGGGCGCACCCTCGATCTGGACGGGAACGTCGTGGAGTGCTCCCACGGCCGCCGAGCCGTCCAGCGCGACACCGCCGTCGGCCCCGGGGATGCGCACGATCCCACCACGCTCGTGGACAGCTTCGGGGGTCAGCGCCTGAACTCCCCCAATGACGTGGTGGTCGCCTCAGACGGCTCGATCTGGTTCACCGATCCCTCCTACGGGATCAAACGCCCCGAGGAGGGGCATGCCGGCGAGGAGGAGTACGGCGACCGCTGGGTGTTCCGCTTCGACGAGCGCGACGGCTCGCTGACGCCGGTCGTGATCGACGTCGAGGCGCCCAACGGGCTCGCCTTCTCCCCCGATGAGTCGCTGCTGTACGTCGCGGACTCCTCCCTCAGCCCGGCCGAGCGCGAGGCAGCTTCGAGCGCGCGTCCTCGCGGGCGCGCGATCCACGTCTACGACGTGATCGAGGGCCGCCATGCCAAGAACGGCCGCGTGCTCACCGAGGTCTCCCCCGGCCTGCCGGACGGGATCCGCGTGGATGTCGAAGGACGGATCTGGAGCTCGAGCCTGTCAGGGGTGCAGGTGTTCGCGCCATCCGGGGAGCGGCTGCTGGACCTGCCGGTCCCCGAGAAGGTGGGCAACCTGTGCTTCGGCGGCGAGGACGGTGCGATGCTCTACCTCGTCGCGACCACGAGCCTGTACCGGATCCGCACCACCACGCGCGATGCGAGCACGGCGGCCCGCGCGGCTCACAGCGGGTAGGGCCCGAACCGAGACCAGAACAGCACCACGGAGCAGATCGCCAGCACGATCGAGGGCAGCGCGGCCCGGAGGCCGTCGCCGCGCCGCACATGCACGAGCGCGGCGAAGACCATCGTGATCGCCAGGCCCGCTGCGGCCATCGGCACCAGGATCGTGGCGACTGAGGCGAGGGCGGGGATGAGCAGGCCCATCGCGCCCAGGATCTCGAGCGCGCCGATCCCGCGGATCATGTTCTGCGGGAAGTCCTCGACGTAGGGGGTCCGCTCGATCTGCTGCTCACGGGGGCTGACGAGCTTCACCCCGCCCGAGACCAGGAATATTGCGGCGAGGGCGAAGGCCAGGATCCACAGCAGGGTGTTCATGAGGGCGCCTCCTTCGACGGGGTCAGCCAGTATCCCCCTCCGGGGTGCCGCCCGTCACCCCGCGTCGGTCGCGAAGTGCTGGACCACGGTGCGGGCCAGCGAGCCCATCCGCATCCTCTCGGCCAGCAGCACCGGCAGCCCTCGCCCCTCGAGCGGTGCCGAGGTGATGGGGCCGACGCAGGCCAGCAGCAGCTCTCCCGCCAGGGCGCGGGCGCGGATCCGGTCCAGCTGCCCGGCCTGCTCCGCCGCCTCGAGCCAGCCGGTCGCGCCGGGCGCGGAGGTGAACAGCACCCCGTCGGCCCCGCCGGTGCCGGCCAGCTCGACCGAGCGTCGCAGCTGCTCGGGACGGCGGCTGGGGCCCCAGCGGTAGACGGTCAGGCTCACCACGTCGGCGCCGTGCGCGCTCAGCAGCTCGTCGAGCCCGTCGGCCCCGGAGCCGTGGTGCTGGACCGCGACCCTGGCTCCTGCCAGCTCCTTCCCGCGCAGATGCTCCCCCACCTCGGCCGCGGTCTCGGAGGCCGCGACCCAGGTGGCCTCGAGCCCTGCCTGTCGCACCGCGCCCTGGGCCTTGGGCCCGCGTGCGAGGATCTCCGCCCCGGCGAGCGCGGCGCGCAGCGGGTCTCCCAGCCCGGCGGCGTCGGCCGCCTCCATCCAGCCGCGCAGCCCCACTGCGGTGAGGACCACGAGGATCTGCGGGGGCTGGGCGATCAGCGCGCGGGTGCGCTCGCGCAGCGACTGGTCATCGAGGTGCGGGAGGGTGGACATCGCCGGGGCGTGCACGGTGCTCGCGCCGTGGCGTGCCAGGGCCGCGGCGAGCTCCTCGGCCTTGCGGTCCACGGCGAGGATCAGGGTGCGGCCGTCGAGGGCGTCGGAGAGTCGGGGCGCATCCGGCATCTGCTCAGTCCCTCGCGCGGACCAGTCGTTCGTGTCCGCTCTCGGAGAGCTCGGCGATCTCGGCGTTGCCCTTGAGGAAGTCATTGAAGGACTTGAAGCCGATCGCCTTCTCGCTGAAGGAGGAGTCCATGCGGCGCATGTGGGACTTCACCGCGGAGGCGTGCAGCCAGTCGCTGTCGCCGCGGTCGCCCAGCTGGAGGGCACGCTGCAGCAGCCGGGTCGCCGCCTCGCGAGGGTCCTCGCCGGTCTCCTCGTCGTCGGCGTCCTCCGCGGCCTCGGCCGCCTCCTCCGCGGCGCGGTCGGCCGCGCGCGCCTTCGCCTCGGCGTCCGAGGAGCGCCGGGACCGGGTGCGGCCGCCGCTCCCGCTGTCCCCGGGGCCGCTCGAGAGCCGGCGCGAGCGGCTCCGCTGCGGGGCGGGCTTCTCCACGCCGGGCAGGTTCTCGTAGGACTCGAACTCGTCGCAGGCGGCGGCGAGGGATTTCGCGGTCGAGCCCGCCACGCCCATGGCGATCACGTAGCGGCCCAGCCGGCGGCAGCGCTGGGCGAGGGGGACGTAGTCGGAGTCGCCGGCGACGATCACCACGTGGGTGAGGTCCGGCATCAGGTAGAGGTCCTCGACGGTGTCGACGGCCAGGCGGATGTCGGCGCCGTTCTTCGCGTAGGCCGCGGCGGGGAACAGCTGGACGAGGTCCACGGCGCGGGCCACCAGCTGGCTGCGGTAGATCGCGTTGACGGGCGAGGACCAGTCCGCGTAGGCGCGGGTGAGCATGAGGGAGCCGAACGACGCCGCATAGTCGATGACGGCGCCGACGTCCACGGTGGCCTTGGCCAGGCGCTCGGCGATCTCGGGCTCGGTGGGGTCCTCGATGATGCGCTGGCGGTCGCGGCTGTAGGCCTGGCGTCCGTGGACCCTGTCGTACCAGGACATGACGATGTTGTCGAAGTCGAGATAGACGGCGACGCGGGGATCTTGAAGGTCTGGCATGGCACCAGTGTGCCTGGTCGGCGCGGTGCTGTGCGGCAGGACCGACCGCGGACGCCCCGGGGCCCGGCTCAGCCCTCGCTCTGCGGGCTTCGGATCTGCAGCCCTCCACGGCGCCGACGGTGCACGGTGAGGTACTCCAGCCCCTCCTCACCGGCTCGGAATCCGCGCCGGGTGCGGCGGGGCAGCAGGGCGAGGTCGCCGACGCGCAGCGGCTGCTCCCCCGCCTCGGTGCGCAGCGTGCCGCTGCCGCGCACCACGTGGATCAGGGTGTCCACCTCGGCGCCGAGGTGCTCGGGGATGCTCTCCCCCGCGGGGAGGCGGATCAGGTTGGAGTCCAGTTCGCGGTCGGGCTCGGCGATGGACCAGACGGCGCCGCGGGCGGGCTCGTCGGGCTGCGCGGTGGTGTTGGTGAGCAGCGGCATGTGCTGAACCTATCCCGGGAGCGGCTCAGCGCTCGGCGGGGGCGGGGGAGCTCGCAGCCGCGACCAGCTCGGCGGAAGGTCCGCTGAGCCGGCGCGGTCCGCGCCAGACGGCGGTGAGGGGGCGGCGCAGGCGCTGCCCGGCCACGGGGACGCGGTGCAGCTGGCCGGCGTCGAGCGGGGCGCGCACCGCGAGCATGCTGAGCACGGCCGGTCCGGCGCCCGAGGCGACGGCGATGCGCACGGCGGCGTTGCTGCCGAGCTCCTGCACGGGCGGGGTGGCGGAGGCGGCGGGCACCAGCTCCTCGAAGGCGTCGCGGGTGCCGGAGCCGCCCTCGCGCACCACGAGCGGAGTCGCGGCGAGCTCGGCGATGTCCAGCGGCTCGGTGCGGTGGGCCCAGGGGTGCTGCGGGGAGACGACCACCACCAGCTCGTCCTCGCGCAGGGTCATGGAGTGCACGGCGCGGGGGACGTGCGGCGTCTCGACGAAACCGAGCTGGAGGTGCCCGTCGTGCAGGCCGGCGAGCACCTGGGTGGAGTTGAGCACCTCGAGGTCCACTCGGGTGCGGGCGCTGGTGCGGCGCAGCTCGGTGAGCCAGGCGGGCATCAGATGCTCGGCGATGGTCATGCTCACCCCGACCCTCAGCTCGCGGGCGTCCTCGTCGCGGCTGTGCCGCAGCCAGGCGGTGAACTCCTCGGCGGCCTCGAGCAGCTCGCGCGCGTGGGCGGCGTAGAGCAGGCCGGCGGAGGTGGGGCGCGAGCCGCGGGGGTCGCGGTCCAGCAGCGCGGTGCCGGCCTGGGCCTCGAGCTGAGCGATCATCCGGCTCGCGTTGGGCTGGTGCATCCCCAGCCGACGGGCGCCCGCGCCGAGGCCGCCCTCGTCCACCACCGCGACGAACAGGGCCAGGGCGTGGAGGTTCGGGAGCGCATCAGGCATATCAGAATCATATGCCGTGGTCGCGAAGTGCTCTCTACCGGGCCGCGCGCACGGGTGGGACGGTACAGCTCATGCCCGCCTCCGCAGCTCCCGCGCCTCCCGCTCGTTCTGCTCCTCCGGCCGTCCGCCTCTCCCTGTGGCCGGGCCTGCTGGCATCCCTGGCGGTCGCGGTGGCTTCGATGGCGGCCGCGCAGCTGCTGCCGGGGCTCAGCGCGCTGGTGATCGCGATCGTGGCGGGGGTGCTGGTCGCGAACCTCACGTCCCTGCCGGCGGCTCTGGCGCCGGGCCTGCAGCTCTCCTCGAAGAAGCTGCTGCGGGCCGGGATCGTGCTGCTGGGCCTGCAGGTGGCGCTCGGGGAGCTGCTCGGCCTGGGCGCTCCGATGCTGCTGGTGGTCGCGGGTGTGGTCGTGATCGGGATCCTCGGCACGGTGGCGCTCGGGCGGGCCCTCGGCGTGGAGAAGGGGCTGACGATCCTGGTGGCCTGCGGCTTCTCGATCTGCGGTGCGGCGGCCGTCGCCGCGGCGGCCGGGGTGATCGATCCCGAGGAGGAGCATGAGGAGCGCACGGTCACCGCGATCGCGCTGGTGGTGCTGTGCGGGACGCTGATGATCGCCGCGGTGCCGGCGCTCGCGGCGCTGCTCGCCCTGCCGGCCGAGACGGCTGGGCTCTGGGCCGGTGCGTCGATCCATGAGGTCGCGCAGGTGGTCGCCGCGGGCGGGGCGCTCGGCGGGAGCGCGCTGACGCTCGCGGTGATCGTGAAGCTCGCCCGGGTGCTGATGCTCGCTCCGGTGATGGCGGTGCTCAGCCTCCAGCAGCGACGCGAGGGCGCGGCCGAGGGGAAGCGACCGCCGCTGATGCCGCTGTTCGTGCTCGGGTTTCTCGCGATGGTGGTGCTGCGCACGCTCGTGCCGCTCCCGGGCCCGATGCTGGAGACCGCCTCGCTGCTGCAGACGGCGCTGCTCGCCGCGGCGATGTTCGCCCTCGGCACGGGGGTGAGGGTGCGTCGCCTGCTGCAGGTGGGGGCGCGCCCCGTCGCGCTCGCGGCGGCCTCGACGCTGCTGGTCGCCTCGGTGGCCCTGGCCGGGGTCCTGCTCGCCTCCTGACACACCCCCACTCCCCCGGAAAGGCCCGAAAGTCCCGCAGCTGCGGCCCTATGATGGCTTCCATGACGCAACTGCGAGTACGCGAGGCCGCGGTGTTCCTCGGAGTCAGCGAGGACACCGTCCGGCGCTGGATCGAGAAGGGGACGCTCAGCGCGGGCACCGACGCCGCCGGGCGCAAGGTGCTCGAGGGCACGGAGGTGGCCCGGCACGCCCGGGAGATCGCGGCGGCACCGGAGCTGCACGGCTCCACGGCCTCCTCCGCCCGCAACCGTTTCGTCGGCCTGGTGACCGATGTCGTGATGGACACCGTGATGGCCCAGGTGGAGCTGCAATGCGGTCCTTTCCGCGTGGTGTCCCTGATGAGCAGCGAGGCCGCGCGCGAGCTCGGGCTCGAGCCCGGCAAGATCGCCAGCGCCGTGGTCAAGGCCACCCAGGTCGTCATCGAGGCCGAGCCCGATGATCCCGCCCAGGGAGCATTGCGATGAAGCCCCGCTCCCGCCTCGCCGCCGCAGCGGCCGGCCTTGTCCTGCTCGCGGCCGGCTGCGGCGGCGCGGGTGACACCGCCGCCGGCGGCGAGGCGTCCGCCGAGGACACGACGCTGCTGGTCTTCGCCGCCGCCTCCCTGCAGGAGCCCTTCGAGGACCTCGCCGAACAGTTCGAGGCGCAGAACGAGGGCGTGGACGTGCAGCTGAACTTCGCCGGCTCCTCGACCCTCGTCGAGCAGATCCAGCAGGGCGCCCCGGCGGACGTCTTCGCCTCGGCGAACACCTCGAACATGGGCAAGCTCGTCGAGGCCGATCTCCACGGCGCCGAGCCGGTGGACTTCACCTCCAACACGCTGATGATCGCGGTCCCGGCCGGCAACCCCGCCGAGGTCACGAACCTCGCCTCGCTCACCGAGGAGGAGCTGAACCTGGTCGTCTGCGCGCCCGAGGTCCCCTGCGGTGCGGCCACCGAGACCGTCGAGGAGGCCGCTGGGCTCACCTTCTCCCCCGTCAGCGAGGAGCAGTCGGTCACCGATGTGCTGAACAAGGTCACCAGCGGCGAGGCCGATGCCGGCCTGGTCTACGTCACCGATGTGAAGAAGGCGGGGGATGCGGCCTGGGGCATCGACTTCCCCGAGTCCGACGCCGCCGTGAACATCTACCCGATCACCACCGTGAAGGGCACCGAGAACGCGGAGCTCGGCCAGGAGTTCGTGGATCTGGTGCGGAGAGAGGACGGCCAGGAGCTGCTGGCCGGATACGGGTTCGCCGGGGTATGAGATCCCTCCCCCGCTGGATGCTGCTGCCGGCGCTGCTCGGTGGGCTGTTCGTGCTGCTGCCGCTGATCTCGATGGGGCTGCGGGTCCAGTGGGGGAGCTTCGGCGCCCTGGTCACCAGCGAGTCCTCGCTGCAGGCGCTGCGCCTGAGCCTCCAGACCTCCTCCACCAGCGCGCTGGTGTGCGTGGTGCTCGGCGTGCCGATGTCGCTGGTGCTGGCCCGCTCCTCCTTCCGCGGGCTCTCCCTGCTGCGCTCGCTGGTGCTGATCCCGTTGGTGCTGCCGCCCGTCGTGGGCGGCATCGCGCTGCTGTACACCTTCGGCCGGCAGGGCCTGCTGGGTCAGCATTTCGAGCTGCTGGGGCTGCAGGTCGCGTTCTCCACCACGGCGGTGGTGCTCGCCCAGACCTTCGTGGCCCTGCCCTTCCTGGTGATCAGCCTCGAGGGCGCACTGCGCACCGCGGGCACTCGCTACGAGGCGGCCGCCGCCTCGCTCGGCGCCCGGCCCACTCGGGTGATGTTGCAGGTGACGCTGCCGCTGATGATGCCGGCACTGCTGTCCGGGACCGTGCTCTCCTTCGCGCGGGCGCTCGGCGAGTTCGGCGCCACGATCACCTTCGCCGGTTCGCTGCAGGGCACCACGCGCACTCTGCCGCTGGAGATCTACCTGCAGCGCGAGAGCGATCCGGAGGCCGCGGTCGCGCTGTCCTTCGTGCTGATGATCGTCGCGGTGCTGATCATCGCCGTGGCCCGCCGGCGGGTGGTCGCATGAGCCTGTCGCTGTGCGCCTCGGTCCCCGAGCGCGGGGTCGAGCTCGAGCTCGAGGTGGCCGACGGGGAGACCCTCGCGCTGATCGGCCCCAACGGCGCCGGGAAGTCCACGGCGCTGTCGTTGATCGCGGGGGCGCTGCGCCCCGCCACGGGACAGGTCGTCCTCGACGGGCAGGTGCTGACCGGTCAGGGGCGCTGGGTGCCGCCGCATCAGCGGCAGGTCACCACGCTCTCGCAGGACCCGGTGCTGTTCCCGCACCTCACGGCCCGCGGGAACATCCGCTTCGGACTGCGCGCACAGGGACAGTCGCGGCAGCGAGCGCACCGCGAGGCGGGGCGCTGGCTCGCCGAGCTCGGCATCAGCGAGCTCGCCGACCGCCGGCCCGCGGCGCTCTCCGGCGGGCAGGCTCAGCGGGTCGCGATCGCCCGGGCCCTGGCCGCCGATCCCCGGCTGCTGCTCCTGGACGAGCCGATGGCGGCTCTCGACATCGACGTCGCCCCTGCTCTACGGGAGCAGCTGAGGGGCTTCCTCGCCCCGCGCACCGCCCTGATCGTCACCCATGACGTGCTCGATGCGCTCAGCCTCGCCGACCGGATCGTGGTGCTCGAGGCCGGGAGAGTGGCGGAGCAGGGGCTCACGAGGGAGCTGCTCACCCGGCCCCGCACCGCGTTCACGGCCCGCTTCGCCGGGCTGAACCTCGTCACCGGACGCTGGGCCGGCGGCGCCGTGGTCCTCGAGGACGGGACCCGCCTCCGGGCCGCCGGCGACTTCCGTGCCGGGTCCTGGGTGCATGCCGCCTTCCGTCCCTCGGCGGTGCGCCTCACGGCGAACGACGGGATCCCCCGCACTGTGACCGGGCTGCTGCCCCGCGGCGACCTGATCCGGGTGCGCACGCGCGGCGTCGCCGCGGATCTTCCGCCCCAGGAGATCGCCGAGCACCGTCTCGAGCCGGGGTCCGCGGTGCGCCTGGAGATCCCGGCCGAGGCCGTGACAGCCTACGAGGCATGATCGATCTGCGCGCCCTGCATCGGGAGCTGCGGGCACTGCACGGCCCGCAGGGCTGGTGGTGGCCCGGCGAGGAGCCCTTCGAGATCGCCGTGGGCGCGGTGCTGGTCCAGCGCAGCCGCTGGGAGCAGGCCGCCGCGGCGATCACGGCGCTGCGCGGAGCGGGCCTGCTGGAGGCGGAGGCGCTCGCGGGGGCCGACGAGGAGGACGTGCGCGCCCTGGTGCGGCCGGCCGGCTTCTCGCGCACCAAGCCGCGTCGCGTGCAGGCGCTCGCCCGCTGGTGGGACGAGCACGCCGACGCGGCGCACGAGCTCTCGGACGCCGCGCTGCGCACCGAGCTGCTCGGCGTCGAGGGCGTGGGCGAGGAGACCGCGGATGCGATCTCGCTGTACTGCTTCTGCCGTCCCGCCTTCCTGTGCGATGAGTACGCCAGGCGTGTGCTGCGCGCACGGGGCGCGATGGTCCCGGGCTCCTATCGCGCCTTCCGCCGCGCCCTCGAGGGAGTGCTGGCCGAGGCGGAGTTCGAGGTCGCCGAGCTCGCCGAGCTGCACGGCCTGATCGTCGAGGAGGGCAAGACGCTCAGGTCGTCGAGCGCACCGCCAACTGTGGAGCCAGCACGATCTGCTGCTCCACCTCGCGCCCGGCGATGAGGTCCACCAGCATCCTCGCGCCGAGCTCGGCGAGGCGACGGCCGGGGTTGATCACGGTGGTCAGCGAGATGGTGTCGTCCGCGGCGGAGGCGATGTCGTCGAAGCCAGTCACCGCGACGTCCTCCGGGATCCTCATCCCCTGACCCTCGAGCTTCTTGAGCGCGCCCAGCGCCATCAGGTCGCTGCTGGCGAAGAGGGCGTCGAACTCGACGCCGGAGGCCAGCAGCGCCGCGGTCTCCCGTTCGCCGGAGGCGAGGGTGAAGTCCCCGAAGGACTGCCAGGCGGGCTGGAGCCCCGCATCGGCCAGCGCCTTCTCGAATCCCTCCCGACGGTCCACGGCCGCCGGCATGTCCTGGGGGCCGCAGACCATCGCGATCCGGCGCCTGCCCCGTGAGAGCAGATGCTCGGCCGCCAGGCGGCCGCCCTCGGTGTTGTCGAGGTCCACGAACGGTGCGGTGAGCCCCTCGGGCGGGCGGCCGATGAACACCACCGGCACCGACGCCTCCCGGAGCACCTCGACGGAGAGGTCCCCCTCGTGGTGGGAGACCACCAGGAGGCCGTCGGCGTGGCCGCCGCGCAGGAAGCGCCGGGTGCGGGCGTGGTCCTGCGGGCTCGAGAGCACCAGCAGCAGCTGCTTGTCGCTCTCGTCGAGCCCGGCGGTGACCCCGGAGATCGCGCTGACGAAGAAGGGATCGGTGAACACCCGCGATTCGTGCTCGGGCACGATCAGCGCGACCGCGCCGGTCTGCCGGCTGGCGAGGCTGCGGGCGGCGTTGTTGGGCACATAGCCGAGCTCGCGCACGGCCTGCTCGACCTTCGCGACCTTGTCCCGCCGCACCTGCACGTCCCCGCGCACCACGCGCGAGACGGTGGCGCGGGAGACCCCCGCCACGCGTGCCACGTCCTCGAGGGTCACCCCTCGGCCGTTGGCCGCGCCCTCGTCGAACTCGTCCAGCATCCCCATCCGCAGTTCCCTCTCAGCCCTTGACCGCGCCCTGCATGATGCCACCGACGAGCTGTCGCCCGGCGAGGATGAACAGAAGCAGGAGCGGGATCACGGAGACCACCACACCGGACATGATGAGCGAATAGTCCTTGAAGTAGGACGCCTGCAGCTGCTGCAGTGCCACCGGCAGGGTGAGGTTGTCGCCGCGCAGGATGATGAAGGGCCAGAAGAAGTTGGTCCACGAGCCCACGAAGGTGAACAGGAACAGCATCGCCCCCGCGCCCCGTGAGGCGGGCAGCGCCACGTGCCAGTAGCTGCGGAAGAGGTTGCAGCCGTCCATGCGCGCGGCCTCGATCAGCTCGAAGGGCAGCGCATCATCGAGGTACTGCGTCATCCAGAACACGCCGAAGGCGGTGACCAGGCCCGGGATGATCACGGCCTTGAGGTCTCCCACCCAGCCCAGGCGCGCCATGATGATGAACAGCGGGATCACGCCCAGCTGGACGGGCACGGCCATGGTCGCGATCACGAAAAGCAGCAGCGCGCGCCGGCCCCGGAAGCTCAGCTTCGAGAACGCGAAGCCGGCCAGGGTGGCGAAGAAGACCACCGAGATCGACGTCAGCGTCGCCACGAGGATCGAGTTGACCATCGCGGCCCAGAAGTTGATGTCGGAGCCGATCACCTCCCCGATATTGCTGAAGAGGTTGCCCTGCGGGATCAGGCTCGGTATCGGATTGCGGGCGATGGTGCCGGCATCGGAGGAGGCCAGCAGCAGCGCGTAGTAGAGCGGGAAGAACGAGATCGCGAGGATCACGGCCAGCAGGCCGTAGTTCCACCAGCGCGGGCGCGCGTCGACGCCTCCCCCGCCCTTGAGACGACGGCGGGCCGCACGGGCCGCGCCCTTTCCGGCGAACTGCTCGATGGCAGCGGTCGACTGCATGAGGGGCTCCTTACCGCGTGCCCTTGGCGGGACCGCCGGAGTGGGCGATCCGCTTGGTGATCAGGAAGTTGAGGATGCCGATGGCGATGATGATCAGGAACAGCAGCCAGGCGACGGCGGAGGCTCTGCCGAAGGAGATCTGGGGCCCCCAGCCGAGCTCGTAGAGGTACATGGTCATCGTCATCCACTGGCGGGAGGCTCCGCCCTGCCCGCCCGTGTCGAACATGCGCGGCTCGTCGAAGATCTGCAGGCCGCCGATGGTCGAGGTGATCACCACGAAGATGATCGTGGGGCGCAGCATGGGCACGGTCACGTGCAGGAAGCGGCGCATCCGCCCGGTGCCGTCGATGATCGCGGCCTCGTAGATCTCGCGCGGGATCGCCTGCATCGCGGCGAGGAAGATCAGCGCGTTGTAGCCGGTCCAGCGGAAGTTCACCATGGTCGCGATGGCGAAGTGCGCGGCCAGCGCATCGGAGTGCCATTCGATCGCGGGCAGGCCCACGCCCATCAGCACGTTGTTCACCAGGCCCGACTGGTCCGCGAAGATCTTCGTGAAGATCAGCGAGACCGCGACCGGGGCGACGATGAAGGGCACCAGCACGCCCATGCGCCAGAAGGTCTTGGCGCGCAGGTTCGCATCGAGCACGTAGGCGATGAGAATCGCGGCGATCACCTGCGGTACCGAGGAGAGCAGGAAGATCGAGAAGGTGTTGCGCAGCGCCTTGTAGAAGTTGTCGGAGCCGAGCACGAACTCGAAGTTCGCCAGGCCCACGAAGTCGCCCTGCCCGCGGATCAGGTCCCAGTCATGCAGCGAGACCCAGGCCGTATAGAGGATCGGGAACAGGCCCACGAGGAAGAACAGCAGGAAGAAGGGGCTGACGAAGACGTACGGGGTCACCCGCATGTCCAGCCGCGCGAGCCGCGAGCGGCGGGCGGTGCGTGCCGGAGAGGCGGGCGTGCGGCGCGACGGAGGTGCGGGCGCCGGGCCGGAGGGCTCCGAGCTGGTGGTGGGGCGCGTCGAGGCGGTCACCGGTGTCCTTTCGCTGGGGGTGACGGGCGCGGGCGGCTCGTGCCGCCCGCGCCTGTCTCCGACGGTGCGTCTCAGGCGAGGCCGAGCTCGTCGTACGCGGTCAGCGCCTGCTCCCAGGACTCGGCCGGGTCCACGCCGTCCCCGTCCCAGCGGGTGATCGCATCCGCGACCACGGTGTTGATGACGAAGAAGTTCGGCCCCATGAAGGGCTGCACCTCGATCGCGGTGGCCCGCTCGGAGAAGATCTCCCCGACCGGGGCGTCGTTGAAGAAGGGGTTCACGGAGCTGGTGACCTCCTCCGACTCGAGCGCCTCGAGCTGGCTGGGGAAGGCGCCGACGGCCGCGAAGGCGGCGGCCTGCTGCGCAGGAGCGGTCAGCCAGGCGGCGAGCTTCTTCGCCTCCTCGACGTTCTTGCCCTGCGAGGGGACGGCGAGGTAGGAGCCGCCCCAGTTGCCGCCGCCGCCGGGGAAGACATCGGCGATGTCCCAGCCCTCGACGCCATCGGCGTTGCCGGACAGCGGGCCCATCATCCACGGCGGGCAGAGCATGGTCGCGAAGCCGTCGCTCTGGAAGGAGGCGGTCCAGTCCTCCTCCCACTGCGTCATGCCGCCGGAGATGTCCTTGTACTCCACCAGCAGGTCGTAGATCGCCTTGACGTCGGCGTTCTCCGCGAGCGGGACCGGGGTGCCGTCGGCCGTCTCGTAGGGGTGGGTGAGCTGCTGGACCATGCCGTTGAAGGTGCCGCCGGCACCGTCGAACCACGGGATGCCGGTCGCCTCGGTGAACTGGCGACCTGCCTCGAAGTAGGTCTCCCAGTCACCGGTGAGCAGCTCGGCGACCTCGGTGCGGTCGGTGGGCAGCCCGGCCTTCTCGAAGAGGTCGGCGCGGTAGGCGATCGCCTCGGGGCCGATGTCGGTGCCGTAGCCGACGAGCTTGCCGTCGACGGTCGCGGCCTCGACCTTCCAGTCCAGCCAGCGGCCCTCGAGCTCGGGATCGGTGAGGTCCTCGAAGACATCCGCGTACTGCAGCAGCTCGGCCCACCAGCCGACCTCGACGCCCTCGACGTCCGCGAGCCCGGAGCCGGCGGCGAGGCCGGTCATCAGGTTGGCGCGGGCGTCATCGGCGGTCGCGGCCTTCTTGTGGGTGATCGTCACGCCCGGGTTCTCCGCCTCGTACTTCGCGAAGAGGTCCTCGTAGCCGAACTCGTTGAACGTGGCGACGGTGAGCTCGATGTCGCCGCCGCCGCTGCCTCCGTCGCCGCCGCCGGAGCTGCTGCTGCACCCTGCGATCGCCGCGGTGGCGGCGGTGGCCGCCGAGGCGGCGAGAGCGGTCCTGCGCGTGAACTTCATGGTGAACTCCTTCGTCCGGTCCTGCGATCTGGATCTGAGAGCGCTCTCAGGATGACTGAGATCCTGAGAGCGCTCTCAGAAGGGATGTCAGTCACAGTACACGAGGAGGGGAGGATCGGAGGTCTCGATACGGTCTCGGACGGGGCAGCGCCGCGACAGCGCGACACCGGCCCTCAGGGTGACCGCGCACGACGACGAAGGGCCCCACCTTTCGGTGGGGCCCTTCGCAAGAGTCACTGTCTCACGGTTTCTCGAGTGGAGGTAGCGCGACAGTGTTCGAACCTTGCCCCATCCCTAGAGTTGGCCGCTTCCTCGCATCGAGCGATCCGTCGTCGGCGCGGGTCAGCGGCAGTGTCGCCGGGTCCCACGCGGCCGCTCCCTCGTCCGGTTCCGAGGCTGACGCCGGAGATGCTGGATGAGGCGGAGCGGAGGCACAACACTGGCGAGACCCTACGCCAGATCGCGGACGATCTAAGCGTGAGCAGGCAGCGCCTCGCCGAGCACCTGCGCGGGCGTGGGGTCGCGATCCGAGGTCAAGGTCCATCACCGGAACAGGTGCTCGAGATGGCCCTCCGCTATGAACAGGGCGAATCTCTGGCGACCGTAGGTGCCCGAGTCGGTTTCAACGCGGGCACTGTGCGCACGCACCTACTGCGTGCTGGTGTATCGCTTCGGGACCCTCACGGACGAGTGCGGTAGGCCACGTTACCTCGACAGGATCGATCACAGTCGCCTAGAAAAAGTGAGGTACTTGGCTGATCGGTCAGCGTCGCTCGGGAGAGCGATGCCCGGCAGCATGGGCGCGGGAGTCCGCGTGTCGGCGCGCGTCCGGGCTCGCAAACATGGGAATCTGGAAGATGATCTCCGGCTGGAGGTCTGGATGCGGAGAATCGGAACCAACGAAGGGAGCGGCAGTGCCACGAGTACCTGAGGAGGTTCGTCGAGTCAAAGTCGACTCGCTGGCTCTTGACCTGAGCAACTTCCGCTTCGCTGTCGATCAGAGCAATGAGTCTCTTGCCTTCAACTACCTGTTCGAGGAGTACGACGTACTTGGGATGGCACGTTCTCTTCTACGAGAGGGCTACACCACAAACGAGCTTCCTCTAGTCGTCGAGGAAAATAGTCGTTTTGTAGTACTGGAAGCAAATCGGCGAGTGAGTGCACTCCGCGCCCTTCGCGATCCTTCACTTGCTCCGGCATATCGACAGAGAATTGAGGCGTTACTGAAAAGGCATCAGGAGGACGCCGACGAGTTGCCTGACGAAATATATGTCACGGTATTTCCTGATCGGAAGACTGCCGCCCCCATTTTGGCACGCCAGCATATCGGTGAGGACAAAAAGAGGTGGGGCCTCGACGAGCAAGCGAAGTTCGTTCTTGCCCAGCTCACCGATGAGGTTGACGTCAAGTACCTGAAAGAGACGCTGACTGGAATTAAAGACGTGGTTCGCCTTATCCGCATGGGGCGAGTCCGCGAAGCCCTCTTGTCGACGAATTTTACAGACGCAGACATTGCCGCATTCGCGGCTGGGCAAGAGTTGAAGATGTCCGTCTTCGAGTACGCATACCGTAGCCGAGAGATTCAGCCGCTTATGGGCTTTTCCTTCGACCAGGATGGAAACGTTACATCTCGACCTGAAAGTCCCGGTCAGATCGCAGTTCTCGAACGTGTCCTCCGCGGATTTCAGAGCGGGGAACTCAGTACACGTCGCGTGCTCGACAACAAGAAGGGAGACGCATACAAGGAACTAGTTGAAGAGTTGAAAGCAATTCTTGACCCACCCACTCAAAGTGAGGTCAGTACGTCAACGCCAAGTAGCTCAACGCCGGTTGACGACACCCCAAGCGGAGCGAACACAGACCCGCATGGTTCCGGTACCGCGAAGCAGCCCTCTTCCCCCTCGTCCAATTCTGAGACCACTACAGATGAACAACAACCTCAGCGCGGACCTAATCACCCAGACACGCGTGACAAGCTTTCGCTACAAGGCATCGACCAACTCCCCGTTCCCGAGGCGTTCGCCGCGAGGTTGCACGAGCTTCGTTCTATTAGCCTGAAGTCGCATCCCACTGCGGCCACAATGCTTTTGCGCTCTGTGATCGAGGCAGCAATCAAGGAACACTTTGCGCAACGAGGCACGACGGTAAGCGGTGAACTTGGGCGTGCTGTAGACGCGGTTTTCCGAGCCTACCCAAAGGAACGCCAGATCTCTCAGGCGGTGCAACTACTGAAAAATGCACGCGGACCGATTGCTGGTTCGGGCGAGTGGTTTAACGCTCCTACGCACTCCATGCACGTAACCATTACCGCGCCAGAGATCCATCAAGCATGGCGCGAGATGCTTCCGTTGCTTCGCTTCCTTTTGAGCCCTGCACAGCCTGCCACCCCTTGATGAGGGCTTCAGCGACTCTTGGAGAAGCGATCATGAGTTCGTCCGTGAAACCTGGGTGGCGCGCAGAGTAATTTAGCTCATACCTACTCTGAAAATAATCCGCATACAGGTTCTCGATGAGCGGCGATACGTCGTAGGTCATCACCCAATGAGCGCCGTCTATACGTTGTACCGTGCGGGCCAACGCCTCGTGATCACGAGCGTCGAAAGCGTTTAGATAGAGCTGCGATCCTGCACGCACGTAAGGTGGGTCAATGTACATGAATGTTGTTGGATCGCTCCCGTACTCACGTATCACCGTTCGCCCATCAAGGTCTGTGACAGTGATTGCGTCTGCAAGAACCCCGATTTCTGAGACTCTATCTGCGAGTTTCTCCCGATTGAAACGCGCGTCGATCTTGTAGTTTCCCTGTTGCGCCAATCCACCGATAACACCGCCACGGAGCACGCCAGAGCGATTTGTGCGATTGAGATAGAAGAAGGAGAATCCCAGGGCGAGATGGTCGTCCGTTTTACCGGCCCTGTATATCTCACGCTGTCGTTTCCACTCATCAATATTTAGAGGCGTCTCGACGATGAGGCGCGTGAAGTCGTCCGTCTGTTCTGTTACTGATCTCCAAAAAGCGTAGACGGCCGAGTCGAAGTCATTGATTACGAGACGCTTTACGAGTCCTTGCCGTAGCAGAGCAATACCTGCTCCAGCACCGCCAGCGTAGGGCTCAACATAGCATGCATCGGTGATGTCAAGTTCGCCAATTAGGTCCGCGAAAAGCCCCGCTAGCGCGGCCTTTCCGCCTGGATAGCGAAGTGGGGAGAGTGTCCCGTATCTCCTAGTGGCCCGGATGCTCAAGTGCTCCATCAAACAACCACCTTAGCTGCCCGGAATGCGGCAACTCTGCAGCGAGTAGAGCAAAACCGCGCATCCTTCCGAGCAACAATATGCGCTTGGCACTGCTGGCATGTGATCAGTTGACCTCGTCGACGCATCCGTTCTTGACGGATTTGCTTGGCCCACTGACGCAACTGCTCCTCAGTCGCCGTTGTCACGTCTTCCATGTAACGGATCATACACGTTACCAACTGCCATCGAACAGCGGACGTGATTTCGCTCGCCACATGGTTCTTGCCGCGACCGTGAGCTGAGCAGGCGGCGATCCGGGTGCATGGAGAGGCGGTCACTGAGGGTTGGCCGCATAGTTCGTGCAGAGTTGACCTCAGTACGAGGCGTCATGCTTTGTGGCACATCTCGGGGCTGTAGAACAGCGAAAGGCCCCACTCTCAACCCGGTGAGAGTGGGGCCTTGTCGATGGGGCGGGAACGGGTCAGGGTTCGCGATGCCCGCCAGGGAGCGGATCGTCGTGCCGTTCCTGGAACTCGGCGTAGGCCTGTTTGATTCCGACGAAGATTGCGTCGCGCCCGTTGGTGGTCTTCTCCTTCGTGACGTGGATCGTCACTCCGGCCTCCTGGAGTCGCTGCACCGTGGCGAGGTGCTCGTTGATCTTCTCCCCGAGTCGCGCGAGGTCGTTAACGATGACCGCGCTGACATCGTACTGTTGGACGGCTTCGAGCATGGCATCGAGGCCGTGGCCGGTGCGCCCGATGTCGTAGTAGGAGCCGGTGACCGTCAGACCGAGCTCGCTCGCGTACTGGCGGCAGGCGGTCTCCTGATCGGCCAGCCACTTCTCGTTGTGGACCGCGCTGCGCCGGTAGATCACCGTGTTCATGATGCGCCTCCCGCCAGAGCCGGCTCCGCGTCGGCCTGCTCGCTCGACGCTGCGGCGTCGCGGCGGGCGTTGCGGCGCTGGACGTGCTCGCGGTGCCGGACGCGGGCGAGGGCGATGAGGCTCATCGGGCCAAGCCAGAGCATTTTGAGCGCGTTCCACGCGCACAGCAGGACGACCAGGTGGAGCCATCCCCACTCCGAGCCGGCCTGGTCGATGACATCGCTCAGGAGCTTGACGACGGCGATATAGGGCGCGGCGAGCAGCATCGCGGGAACACCCCACTTGAGTCCGCGGCGGGTGTAGACGGCATCGCGGATGCGGTTCGTCGGGAAGAACCGGCGGGTCTCTTCCAGGTTCTGGGCGGTGTTCTCGCTCTGGCGCCAGCGGCGTCGGACGCGGTCACTGAGGAACATTGCGGGCCTCCTTCAACACGGTCGAATGATCGAAGCGGCGTGTTGGTGGTGGCCCCGCGGAAGGGGGCGATCCCGAAAGACCCTACAGATTGGAAGCCTGCGCTTCGTCTTCGAGTTTACGCCGGAGTCGCGCCAAGTGAAAGGTCTCCCCGCTGCTCCGGGTGCACCTGCTCGGTAATGCCTGCGAGTGGAAGGACCCGATCATGGTTTCTCTGGCTGACTACGCCCGCGATGAGCGGACGGCCCGCGTGATGCTCTCGATGATCGTCGAGCCCAATGACGCCAAGATCGGTCGCCTGCTGCGACGGGAAGGCGGCATCGAGACCCTCCGCCTGCTCGACGCCGGCGGGCCGATGCCCGGCCTCCGGGCCGAGGAAGCGACGATCCTGCACCACACCGCTCAGCAGTTCGGCTCGCGCGACAGCTTCAAGGACGATCTGGCCCACGCCCTCGACGGCTCATATACGCCGCTGGTCCCTGGCGACGCGCCCTGGCCCGTCTCGGTCGACGAGCTGGGTGATCGCGCCCCCTACGTACTGTGGGCGAGAGGGGCGACCTCATTCCTCGCGACCCGGAGCGATGCGCGAGTCACGATCACCGGGTCTCGGGCCGCGACTGCATACGGGGATCATGTCGCCGGGGAGCTCGCCGCGGATGCGTCGATGACCGAGCAGATCGTCGTCTCCGGCGGCGCCTACGGTATCGACGGCGCAGCACATCACGGGGCGCTCGCAGCCGATGGTGACACCATCGCGGTCATGGTCGGCGGCCCGGACCGCCTCTATCCCGCGGGGCACCGCGACATGCTCGAACGGGTCGGCGATCTGGGGCTGCTGCTGAGCGAAATGCCTCCCGGCTCGGCCCCGACGCGGCACCGGTTCATCGCCCGCGGCCGGCTCCTCGCGGCACTGTCCTCGGCGACGTTGATCGTGGAAGCCGGGGCACGATCCGGCGCGCTGAACGTCGCCCGCGAAGCGAACTCCCTCGGCCGGGGCGTCGGGGCAGTGCCCGGCCCGATCACGTCCGCGGCGAGCACCGGCACGCATCTGCTGCTGCGTGAAGGCACCGCCACCCTCGTGACCGGCTCGCACGATGTCGCCGCCCTCACCACCAGCCGGCAGCAGGCACCAGCACGAGACCAGGGCCTGACCACCGGGCAGGACCTCGATGCTCTCGACCAGGAGCGGCCCGGCCGTTCCCTCTGATCGAAGGTTCGTCGCTCAGAGCGTGCGCCCCTGCCGGGCCTCGATGGTGAGGTCCGGCTGCTCGGTGTCCGGGGTCTGCTGGCTGAGCTGCTTCGCTCGGCTCAGCGCGGCCTGGGCGCGGGCGGCGTCGATCTTCTGCGTCTCCGACCCGGCTACGGCGCCGAGCGGGTGGTCGTCGGTGATCTGGTAGCGGTCGCGGTACGCGGCAACGACCTGCCCGAACCTGCGCCATCGCTGCGCGGCGCGTGCCTCCCCTGGTTTCGCGCCGAGCGCGGTCGTCCACGGTGCGGCCTCGTCCGTGTCCCGGTCGAAGACCGCGGCGGCGCGGCGCTCGATCAGCTCCTGCCGCTCCACCAGTGTGCGGTGCATCTCGGGGTCGGTGACTCCTGCGGCGTATGGGATGAGGCCGGCGATGAGCTGCGGCGCCTGCCGCGTGCGGCCGGACCCGGCAAGCCTGGTCGTGGCGCGGGCGACGCGGTGATGCAGGACGGAGGCGATGTCGTCGGCATCCTCGAATCCCCGCGCCGCCACCAGACGCGGGAGCAGGTCGTCGAGGTCGTAGCGGTTCGCCTCCGCGCGGCGCAGCTCGGTCGACAGGGCGCCGTAGGCATCGGAGCCGAGCACGAGATCGACCTGCCCCTCCGTGAGGCCGGCGATCTCCAGGAGGGTGGCCCAGCGGTCGTGCTGGCCGGCCTGGGCGATGGTCTCGTACTCCGCGGCGAGCTGCCCGATCGAGCCCCAGCGTTCCTGCTCAGCGGTGATGGTCTCGTGCGCGGACAGCTCCGCGCCGACGTGCTGCAGCACCCCGTAAAGGACGCTTCGGGAGGTGGCGTCGGGGTTGTCGGAGGGATGCGGGGCGACATGCTCGGTATCGGCGGTGTCGGTGGCGACGTAGGCGTGGTTCCCGTGGCGGCCGCGGGTCATCGCGACGTAGAAGTTCTCCCGCGTCGTCGTCGCCGTGGTGACCACGTGCGAGGTGTCGACGGTGATGCCTTGGGCGCGGTGCGCGGTGATCGCGTACCCGAGCTCGACCTGCTCGGCCACATACGGGGCCGGGAGCACCATCGACCCGCCGAATCGTCGCCCGTCGGGGCGGACGGTGATCGACCCGTCCTCGCCCACGGCCGTGACCGTCCACCGGTCGCCGTTGCGCACCCGTGCTCTGCCGTTCTTCGAGCGCAGATGTCGGTTGTTCTCGCGCGTGATGACCAGATCGCCCTTCGATGCGCTCGTGCCGTCATGCAGGAAGGCCTCACGTCCGGGGGTGATGGTGCCGTCGAGGATGAGGTCGGCGCGGGCACGCTCGTTGAGCTGGGTCACCGTCTCCCGCGTCTCCGCGACCAGGATCGACGCCCTCCCCTTCTGGGAGTCGTGGCGCCAGGCGGCGTAGGCGGCATCGACCATCGTCTCCTGCTCTCCTCCGCGGACCCGGCCGTGCTCGATGAGGGCGTCGATCGCGCTCGTGCGGCCGTGGCGCAGGTTCAGAGAGTTCGCCTTCTCCCACGACGCCGAGAAGCGATGTACATCGGTGAGCTCGGGGGCGTCGTCGCGGTCGTGCACGAGCATCCCGAACGCCCCGCCCGCGTCGACGGCTTGGAGCTGCGACCAGTCACCGACCAGGAGGACTTTCGCGCCGGCTTCTTCTGCCACGGTGGTGATGCGGTCGAGGGAGCCGGTGCCGGCCAGCGATGCCTCGTCGAGGATTACGAGCTGTCCCTGCTCGAAGGTGCGACCCTGATGAAGATGCAGCTGCCACCAGCGGGCGGTGTTGTCGGTGGCGATGCCGAGCTCCTCGCCGAGGACCTGCGCGGCCGTCTCCGACGGGGCGAGGCCGACCACCGAGCCGGAACCGTGTTCCTTCTCCCACGCCCGCTTCAAGGCGCTCATCGCCGTGGTCTTGCCCGCACCGGCGGGCCCGACCAGGACATCCACGACCCGGCCGGAGACGGCGATCCGTGTGAGCGCCTCGGCCTGATCCGGTCCGAGCCGGCGCCCTTCAGCGTCGGGCTTGCCGGCGATCTTCTCCACGGTTGCAAGCTCGATCGTCGGCCCGGTCATGGTGTGGGAGCGGTCGAGGAGGCGGTCTTCGGCGGCCAGCAGCTCCTCGGTCGAATACAGGATCGCCCCGGTGTGGCGGAAGCGGCTCGACCCATCCGGGCGGCGGAACAACAACGGGCTCGACGCCAGCTCCGGGGGCGTCAGCCGCAGCGACGCTTGTTCGGCGGCATCGGTGACCATCCCCGTGATCGCCTCGCGATCCTCCGCGGTCGCGAACCTGATGCCCATGAGCTGGCGGCTCGCTTCGGCGTGCAGGTTCCAGCGCCGCCACGTCGACCGCTTCTCACCCACCACCTCGACCACGGAGCGGCCGAGGTCGGCGATCGTGTCCAGCGGCACGTCATCGGCCCGCAACAGCGCCGCCTGCTCCGCGTGCGTTGAGACGGTGCGTGCCCAGCCGGTCGCATCCTCGCCCAGCAGTCCGGTGGCGCGGGTACGCCAGTCGGCGGTGAGGTCCGCGAGGGAGTGCACCTGCTTCGCCGGCCGGGTCGCGAGCGTCGCCTGCGCTCGGAGCTTCAAGACTGTCTTCGAGGACGGCTGGCGGCCGTGCCTGTGGACGTAGGCGTCGATCAGCCGGGTCTTCTCCTCCTCGATCTGCCGGGTACGAGATGAGAACTCCGTCACCAGCTCCTCCGGCACCGGCGCGAGCTCCCACGCCGGGTTCCGATCCCGGCCCCGCTCCCGCGCTTCCCACTCGATGCCGAACGTGCCCGTGATCCGGTCGGCCAACGTCGCGTTGTACAACTCAGACAGGGCGACGATCGAGGCGTGCACGGGCCGCCCGGCGAGCGTGCGCCACTTCTGATCCTGCACGGTCAGGACCTTGTTGCTCACCACGACGTGCGTATGCAACTGGGGATCGGAGCTGCGCGAGTCGTAGTGGTCGAACGCGGTCGCCAAGACGCCGGCGACATCGACGTGGGCGACCGCCCCCTCGGGGCCTGCCGCGCCGACGCGCGTGGTCGCGACCTCGCGTTCGAGGAACGCGATCACCTCGGCAACCGCCTGATGATGCGCGTCCGCAATCAGCGATTGCGTGCCCGCGTCCGCAACCCCCCACAGCGCGGACAGCGACTTCGGTACTGAGAACGTCAGATCGTAGCCGGCGACCGCACGGCGGGTGCCGCGCTCGGCCTCCTCCGCCTCGATCGCCGCGACCTGCTCGGTACGAGAGACCGGCCCGAGCTCCGGATCGAGATCCGCGACGCGCTTGTCGACGCGCTCCTGCACGCTCGCGTACTGCCGATATGCCTCTCCCAACGCCTCGCCCGTGATCGGGTCGCGGCCCATCCCGACCAAGAGCTGGAGCTGCGCCTCGGAGACCTGGCCACCGGCGGCGAGCTCCCCGCCACCAAGGAACGGCAGACCCGACCCCATCCAGAAACCGGGAGGTGTTCCCTCCTCCGTGTAATACCTCGTCAACGGCGTCGAGAGATCACGATCACCATCACCCGCGGCGACAGTGCGCAGGAGGTACTGGTAGCCGTCGCCGGCCGACATCACCCGCATCGAGACCGTCATAGCGACGAGGTGAGCCGTCGGCATCTCGCATCTCGACGCTATCGAATCCAGCACTGTCAACTTAGGTTGACGCGGCGGGCCTCGCTTGAAAGACGTGTGGCGGCTCATGGAGCGGCGAGAGGAGGCGCTGCTCAGCAGACAGGTGGTGATGAGGGGTCGGTATCGGGGGTTGGGCTCGAAGTGCGTCGGGCGGCCGGTGCACCTGGCAGGTGTTCAGCCCGGCAGGTCGACGCCCTTGTACAGCGGTCTCGGCGTCCGGGGTTCACGAAGCCCGGCAGGTCGACACCCGTGTACAGCGGTCTCGGCGTCCGGGGTTCACGAAGACCTGCGGAGCCACCTGATGCACGACCGACTCTCCGATTCTCGCCCGGTCAGGATCGGGTCGCTGTTCTCCGGCTACGGCGGCCTCGACCTCGCCGTCGAGTACGCCACCGGCGGGGAGACGATCTGGTTCTCCGAGATCAACACCCCCTCCATCCGCGTCTTCGCCCATCACTGGCCCGGCATCCCGAACCTCGGCGACATCACATCCGTCGACTGGGCGACGGTGCCACCGATCGACGTGCTGATCGGCGGGTTCCCGTGCCAAGACGTGAGCACGGTCGGCAAGGGCGCCGGCCTCGCACCCGGCACCCGCTCCGGGCTCTGGTCGCACATGGCGGCCGCGATCGACGCGCTGCAACCCGAGCTCGTCATCATCGAGAACGTCCGCGGCCTGCTCTCCGCATCCGCAATCCGCCCCACCCCGGAAGGAACAACCCCCGATGCACGCAACCCCGACGATGCAACCGACGAGCCTGCAACCGCCGTTCGCAACCTGGAACCCGACCCGTGGCCGCTGGGAGACGAGCCAACGCGACCTCTTCGGGCGCACGGAGCCGTACTCGGCGATCTGGCCGACCTCCGGCGAACTGCGCGATGGACCGACCTACCGGCGTCACTGGCCGGCGCACCACATCACCGGTCCCGGTTCTTCCTCACCGCCCATCGCGAGGACGCTGTTCCGGACACCTTTGGCCTCAGACTCCTCGCGCGGCGGCGAGACCCTGGACCAGGTACGGACACGCCGGGGCACGATCGCCCTGAGCCACCAGGTGATCGACCTGGCGCTGCACGGGCCGCATGGCTCGCCCGCCAGCTGGAACGAGTCCGAGACCCTGTTCGCCCTGATCGAGGACATCTTCACCGCTGGGGGCGATACGCCCAGGCCATCACCCGATGGGAGCAGATCACCGGACGAGCAACCCCCGCCCCCGCGATCCTGAACGAGGAGAAAGGCCCACGCCCAGCGCCTGAGTTCGTCGAATGGCTCATGGGCCTCCCGGCCGGCTGGGTCACCGACCCCGGGCATGGTCTGACTGCGGCCCAGCAGAACGCCGCCTTGGGCAACGGCGTTCTGCCTCTCCAAGCAGTCGTCGCCCTCGACGCCCTACGGAAGGGCACTGAGCCACGATGAGGACGGCGTGCCGTCCTACGCGTGGCTGCGCGCTGGTGACGGAGTGATCTGTTCAGCACTATTTATCACAGGCGTGATAGTTTGGTGTGTATGACTCATCTAGATGTTGCTTCGGTGGCGTACACGCTTGCGGACGGTCGTCCGCTGCTGAGCGATGTGTCCTTCAGCGTGGGCCAGGCCGAGCGCGTCGCGCTGATCGGCGCGAACGGTGCGGGCAAGAGCACACTGCTGCGCATCATCACCAAGGAGCTCGCACCTGAAGCGGGTAGCGTGGCGCGATCCGGCGCGTTGGGCGTGATGCGGCAGTTCATCACGGGTGGCACTGTTCGCGACCTGTTGCTGTCTGTCGCGCCGCCTGCGATCCGCGACGCGGCGGCACGGCTCACCGGCGCCGAGGCCGTGATGGAGGATCGGGGCACCACGGAGTCGCAGATGGCATTCGCGACCGCTGTCGCCGCGTGGGGTGACGCGGGCGGGTACGACGTCGAGGTGCTGTGGGATGCCTGCACCGTCGCCGCGCTCGGGGTGCCATTCGAGCAGTGCCGTGACCGGGCAATATCGACGCTCTCGGGCGGTGAGCAGAAGCGACTCGCGCTGGAAGCCCTGCTGCACGGCCCGGACGACCTGCTGCTGCTGGACGAACCGGACAACTCGCTCGACGTGCCAGGCAAGCGATGGCTGGAAGAACAGCTTCGCACAACGGGCAAAGGGGTGCTCTACGTGAGTCACGACCGGGAGCTCCTGGCCCGCACCGCCACGAAGATCGTCACCCTCGAACTCGGCGCAGCCGGCAACACCGCCTGGACGCACGCTGGGAGCTTCGAGACCTACCACGAGGCGCGCAGGCAGCGCTTCGCCCGACTGGACGAACTCCGCCGCCGCTGGGATGAGGAACACCAGAAGCTACGTGCTCTTATGCAGATGTACAAGCAGAAAGCCGCCTACAACTCCGACATGGCCTCCCGCTACCGGGCCGCGCAGACCCGACTGGCGAGGTTCGAGGATGCGGGGCCACCCGAGGAACAACCGCACGAGCAGCACCTCGCGATGCGACTGCAGGGTGGACGCACCGGCAAGCGAGCGCTTACCTGCACAGGGCTAGAGTTGACCGGCCTGATGCATCCGTTCGATTTCGAGGCGTGGTACGGCGACCGGATCGCGGTGCTCGGGTCGAATGGCTCCGGCAAGTCGCACTTACTCCGCCTGCTCGCTGCGGGCGGCAGCGATCCCAGCCCCGAGCATGCGCCCGTCACCGAGACGGTGATCGATCCAGTACCGCACACCGGTGTCGCGACCCTGGGTGCGCGGGTGCGACCGGGCTGGTTTGCGCAGAACCGTGGCCGCCCGGACCTTGCGGGGCGGACGCTGTTGGAGATTCTTCACCGAGGCGACGAGCACCGTTCCGGGATGCCCCGCGAGGACGCCTCTCGTGCGCTGGCCCGCTACGAACTCGCGCACGCCGCGGAGCAGACCTTTGATTCTCTCTCGGGCGGGCAGCAGGCGAGGCTCCAGATTCTGCTGCTCGAACTCGGCGGGGCGACGATGCTGCTGCTAGATGAGCCGACCGACAACCTCGACCTTATCTCCGCCGAGGCGCTACAGCACGCACTCAGCCGATTTGAGGGCACCGTGATCGTCGTCACGCACGACCGATGGTTCGCCCGCGACTTTGACCGCTTCCTCGTCTTCGGCGCCGACGGAGACGTGTACGAGAGTGCCGAGCCGGTCTGGGATGAGACCCGCGTAGTCAGAGAAAGGAACTGAATCATGCCCGCACGGATCGACCCCGAACAGCGGCGTCAGCAGGTCATCGAGGCCGCGTTCCGCCTCGTCATCGCAGACGGCATCGAGGGAGTGTCGCTGCGGAAGGTCGCCGACGAGTCGGGGCTGAACATTGGCTCGGTGCGGCACTACTTCGACGGGCACCACGACCTGCTGACCGCAGCAGCGGAAGAAGCGGGTGACCGGATGGGACGCAGGCTCGCTGAGCACCCGGTCAAGCGTCTTCGCGGTCTGCGCGGCGACGCGGCACTGGACGCCCTCCAAGCGCTGGTCGAGACAGTCATGCCCGTCGATGATGCGCGCCGGGCGGAGACGATCATCGTGGTCGAGCTCGTCATAGCTTCGCGCACCAGGCCAGTGTTCCGTGCCATGTCCGAGCGCATGGGCACTGACCTGTCCGCCGTGATGCGCGAAGCGCTCGACGCACTCGACCTCCCTGATCCCGACCTTGCCGCCGCGCAACTGGTCGCCGTGGTCGGCGGCCTGACGATGGATGCCGTGACACCGCACGGCGGCCTCAGCGCCGACCGGGTCAGGGAAATACTGCGCGCGCATCTCCGGCTGCTGCTGACCACCGCGAATGAGAGCCGATAGATATGCCTGCGTGGTTGTTCGCACTGCTCGCCGCCGCGTTCGTGTTGTACACGGATGACTATGTGATCGCGGGCATCCTGCCCGAGCTCGCGCGCGATCTGACCGTCTCCGAGGGGCAGGCCGGGCAGCTCGTGACCGTGTTCTCTGTCACCGTTGCGGTCGCGGCACCCGTTGCCGCGGTCGCTCTGGCACGCATCCCGCGTCGATGGCTTTTCGCCGTCTCGCTGCTGGTCTTCATCGCCGCGAACATCGCGGCGGCGACAACGCCGTCGTTCACGGTCTTGATGCTGCTGCGCGTCGTCGCCGCGCTTGCGGCCGCGAGCACCACTCCGGCATTGTTCGCGTTCGCGGCACGGCACGCGCCCGCGGACAAGGTGGGGCGGTTCATCGCCGTCGTCTCGCTCGGTGTCACCGGCTCAATCGCCGCGGGGGTGCCCCTCGGCACCTGGATCGGCGGCGCGTTCGGATGGCGAGCCACGTTCGCAGCAATGGCCGTCGCCGGAGCGATCGTGCTCGTCTTCGTGCTCACGACGCTGCCCCGAAGCGAGGGGCCGGACGAGACGCCGGTGTTGCGCGACCAGGTGCGCACGCTGCAACAACTGCCGATCTCGCTGGGGCTGCTGGCGAACTGCGTGCTGATGACCGGTTCGATGATGATGCTCACCTACCTCGCGCCCTACCTGGCTTCGGCCACGACAGCGGGCGTAGAGGAACGGGCACTCGCGTTCAGCCTGTCCGGGATCGCAGGCATCCTCGGAATCTGGCTCGGCGGTATCGCCACCGACCGCTGGGGCGCAGACCGAACACTCCTGTTCGGCATCGCTGCCATCGTCGCCTCGATGCTCGCACTCTGGGTGCTCTGGGCCAGCCGCCCCGCTTCGCTACCGCTCGTGCTCGTCGTGGCCACGGTCTGGGGTGGGATGGCGTTCTGGAACTCACCAGCGATCCAGGCCCGCCTGCACCACCTCGCGGGTCCCGTCTCCGGACAAGCCCTGGCACTCAACACTTCGGGCACCTACCTCGGCGTCTCCATCGGAGCCGCAGCCGGCGGGCTCATCCTCTCTAGCGTTGGGTCGGGCGGCCTCCCACTGATCGCGGCAGGCTTCGCCGTCGCAGCGCTCCTCCTGCTCAACCTCGCTCGTCGCTCGACGCAGGAGCTCAGTTCTTGAAAACTCAAGACGCCGCTATCTTTACTTCTCCGCGGGGTGGCGACCTCGCCGGGCTCGCGATCGCTGACACCACGACCGACGCGTTCGCCGGGAGCCTGGCCCTCTTCGACGTGAGTGACGAGTCCGCCGAGGTCGCGTTCTGGATTCATCCCGCTTATCGAGGGTCAGGTGTCGCCGCTACCGCTCTGGCGCTGGCAGCCCGGTTCGCCAGGGCCAGCGGGCTGCATGAACTCACCGCGCGGGCGCTGTCCGAGAACTCGGCCTCGCAGCGCACTCTCACTGCAGCGGGCTTCGTATTCCAACGACAAACCCTCGATACCGCGCCCTCGGGCGAGCGAGTCCAGTTGCTGCACTACTCCTACCGGCGGCACACGGCAGGCAAGGGAAGAGGACGTCGATAGAGGGTGAGTGCCGCTGAGAGCTGAGGGGTTTCATGCGTTAGTTGCGCGGACGCGGACTCTGCATCGTCCGGTCGGGCCGGTCGCGTATGACTGCGTGAAGCTGATCGTCGTCCGTGATGGCAGCGCGATCTTGTTCAGCGAGTTCGGGCAGCAGCCGGTACGGCCGGGAGATGTGATCCTGCTCGGCCCGAACGTGCTGTGCGGGTCGGAACCAGAAGGGCACATCACCGTTACCACGATCTATGCCGACACCGACTACGTGATCGATCAGGCGTTCTGGCAGCACGCCGACATCCTGTACGACCGGCTCGATGCAATGGGGTTCGCTGAGAAGGTCTACTCGGACCCAGCGCAGATCCTGCGCCTCGGTGAGGATCGGACGGGCATGATGATGGCGTGGCTGGATGAGATGGTCGCCCTCAGCCTCGACGGGCAATTCCACCACCGATTCCATCGGCTGCAGGCGCTCTGGTTCGCGATCATGGACGTGGTCACTCCCCATATCCGTCGATCTTCTGTACAGCTCACGCCGTTGCAGCGGGCACGCTCGCGTCCCGTGCTGCCGCGTACGCGCCGGTTCGCGCCGCTGCGCCGAGAAGCGCTACTCGCTCGCGAAGCCCTCCACGAGAACGTCGCGCACCCGTGGACGCTGGGCGAGCTGGCCGAAACCGTGCGACTGTCTCCGCAACAGTTCACGCGGGTGTTCGCTGAGGCGTTCGGGAAGACCCCGATCGCCTACCTGACGATGCTGCGGGTGCAGGAGATGGCGCGGCTGCTGCGCGAGACCGATCTGCCCGTCGCTGCTGCGGGCCGGCGCGTGGGCTGGTCGAGCCGGTCGCGGGCGACGGAGGCGTTCATCGAGCACACCGGGCTCAGCCCGAGCCGCTACCGCGCCATGCGCCCCGTCACTGCCGATCACCCCGAGAACGGCACCGTGGTCCGGTAAACCGTCACTTCGCCCGGCGTCCGACCGGACATCACCGATTCCCGCACATCGTCGGCGGGAGCGCTGGTAGTCCGGTATGTCCTACGTCAGGCACGACCACAAGTTGTCCTGGCGGCCAACCTACCGATCCCGTAGTTCGCTGACCGTCTCGACTCGCCGGATGTGCCTGGCTCACCTCGCAGGTACAGGGCCAGCCACCGCCCCTGGTGGCTGGCCCGCCGGGAGGAGGCCGGACGATGGCGACGAGGCAAGAGGAGGCCCGCCAGGCGCGGGAGGCGAAGCTCGACGAGCTCCACGACAAGCTCACCGGTGCCGTCGAGCGGCTCGTCACCGGTGACGACTGGGCCGACGCGCTCCGGTTCGCGGCCAGGTTCCGGTCGCGGTCGTTCAACAACGTCCTGCTGATCTGGGAGCAGCATCAGGCCGCGTTCGAACAGGGCCGGGTACCGGAGCCGTTCCCGACCTATGTCGCCGGGTACAAGCAGTGGCAACAGCTCGGCCGACAGGTCGGCAAAGGCCAGGCCGGATACCAGACCCTCGCCCCGGTCACCGGAAGATTCGCGTCGGCGAACCCCTCTGATCCGGCGTCGTGGCGGCGCCTGAATCGGGGTGAGAAGCCGAAGCCGGGCGAGGTCGTGCGCTCGAAGATGGTCGGGGTACGCCCGGCCTACGTCTGGGATGTCTCCCAGACCACCGGCGACCCGCTCCCGAAGAAGCCGGAGCCGCGGCTGCTGACCGGGGAGGCGCCGGAAGGACTGCGCGAGGGGCTAGCGGAGCGGATCGAGGCGGAGGGGTTCGAGCTGCTGTGGGTGCCGCACGAGGGCATGATCGGCGGCGCGAACGGGCTGACGAACTTCGAGACCCGCCAGGTCGCGGTGCGGGAGAACATGCCCGATGCCGCGCAGGTGAAGACCGAGGGCCATGAGCTCGCCCACGTGCTGATGCACGGCCCCGACCAGGAGGAGGCCCGCCAGCATCGCGGGATCGGCGAGGTCGAAGCCGAGTCCGTGGCGCTGATGATCGGCGCCGCTCACGGGATAGACACCAGCGAGTACACGATCCCGTACGTGGCCGGGTGGGCGGCGTCCGTGGATGGGAAGAACCTGGTCGAGGTGGTGCAGGCCGCCGGGGAGCGTATCCGCAAGACCGCGATCGACATCCTCGATGGGTTCGACACGGTCCAGGTGAGCGACGGCACCCCGCCCGGCCTCGACCGCGACACACAGCGTCGGCCGCAGGAGCGTCGCCAAGATCGGGCGGCACCCGCTACGGAGCCTGAGGAGCTGCGACCCGAGCGAGCGGGGCGGGGGCTGTGATGGCTGCCCGTGATCTGTCGGCGCTCTTCCTCGACATCACTGAGCAGCCGCTCCCGAGTGCGGCCCGCGGGCTTGCGGTGTCGGGGGTGCCGGTGTTCCCGGTCGCGCCGCGCGCCAAGGTGCCGCTGATCCGCAACGGCCGCGGCTTCCGGGATGCCACAACCGATCTGGGTCAGGTCGAGGCGTGGTGGCGGCGCTTCCCACACGCGAACATCGGCATCCCCACCGGCGCTGCCTCCGGCCTGGTCGTGGTGGATGTGGACGTGCACGGCACGAACGGCTACGACGCCCTGAACCGCGCCGACCAGGCCGGCCTGGTCGCCGGGTGGAAGTTTCTGGTGCGCTCGCCCACGGGCGGCCTGCACCTCTACTACCCAGCCGCCGACGAGATGGAGCAGCGGTCGTGGCAGGCCGGGAATGCGGGGATCGACTTCCGCGGCGACGGCGGCTACATCGTCGCCCCACCCTCGCTGCGCGTGATCGACGGCGCGACCGTTCCCTACCGGATCACCGAGGTCGGCACCGACCCCGCACACCCGCTGGACGCGGGCCGGCTGCGGCGTTTTCTCGAACCGCCCCGTCCGCCGCGCCGATTCCCGCCCCGGCTGCGCGGGCAGGGGCGGACCGATCCGCAGAAGCTCGCGAACTGGCTGGGCGGAGAGCGCACCGACCGGAACCGAAAGCTGTTCTGGGCCTCCTGCGTGCTCGCCGAGGAAGGCGTGCCGTATCGGGATGCGCTGGACGCGATGCTCACGGTCGAGCAGCCCGACTTCGGGTCACGGGAGATCACCCGCACCGTCACCTCCGGCTACAAGCGCATCGACGGCACCCCAGCTCCGGCAGGTGAGACGAGGGCGTCCCACCCCGTTCCGGCGCGTGACGCGGCCCCGGAGCAGCGGCTGGCGCCGGCGAGGGGGCTGGGATGAAACGGCGGCGCGGGTGGGCGGTGGTCACGGCCGCGTCGGGCACTGTGCTCATCGGCGCGGGCGCGTTCTGGTTGAGCTTCACGGCGCTGGCCGACCTCGCCGTGCGTTCCGGGATCGGGGGCGGGCAGGCGTGGATCTGGCCGCTGCTGGTCGATGGGTTGATCGTGGTCGCGACCGTCGCCGTGGTCGCGCTTGATGGGCGCCGGGCGGCCTGGTATCCGTGGGCGCTGCTGATCGCGGGTGCGCTGATGTCGGTAACCGCGAACACCGCTCACGCCCTGGTCACCGCCGAGGCGTCCGTGCCGGGCCTGCTCGCCGCGACCGTCGCCGCCGTCCCGCCACTGGTGCTGCTGGCCTCCACGCATCTGACGGTCGTGCTCATCCGTTCCACCCGCACCACGACCACACCGCCGCAGACGGAGGCGCCGCTGCCGGCTGTGCCGGCGGCCGGCGCCGCGCCCGAGATCCCAGCCCCGCGCAAGGCGCCGGCGCCCGACGATCCCTCACCGCAGCACGAGGACGAGGACGAGGACGAAGTAGAGCCGTCCGCGCCCGTGACGCACGAGCCCCACGAGCCGGCTCCGCCGGTGGCTGGTTCTGGTCGGCGGGAGCGGGCGGCGCGGCTGCGGGAGGCGGGCTGGTCGAACAAGCAGATCGCCCGCGAACTCGATGTCCACCCCTCGACCGTGGGGCGGTGGCTTCCCCAACCACCCCAGCCCCAGCCCGAGGCCGAGGGGTCTGAGTCTTCTGAGTCGTCCGGCCCGCGGGAGGCCGGCACCCCACCTGAACAAGCCGAGGAGGAACCGTCATGAACACCGAACAGCACCCGCACGACCAGCAGTCACCCGAACCGCCGCCACCATCCGAGGCAGCAGGACCGGAGCGGCCTGACCCGTCGGCCGGGATGGCGCCGGAAGCGATCCAGGCCGCCGACGTCGACCGCGAGAAGCAGCCCGCGGAGGGCGTGGACGTGGAGAAGCCGACGCGCGGGGTGGACTGGGTGCGCGCCTCCGACCTGCTCTCCCGTGGCAGCGGCTCTCTGTCGCGGAGCGGCATCGACCTGGATGCCAAGCTCGCTCGTGGGACCCGGCACGGCATCGCGGTCAGCGCCAAGTATGTCGGTCGGCAGATCGCCGCGGGCGCGAGGCGGCTGCCGCCGGTCTCGGCGTTCGGGCGCGAGGAGCCCGCGCCCGAGGCGCCGGGTCTGGGCAGGAAGTGACCCAGGGGTGAGCCGTCATGTCTACGATCCGACGTTCTTTCCCTAACCGACCCGCTGTTCGTGGGAGTCGGTGTGCACCTGCCTGTCAGGAGGTGCCGAGATGATCCCGCACACGACAACTGCCGCCGGCCCGGGCGGCGAGGACTACACGACTGGCGAGGGCCTGCGCGCTCTGCTGGCCCGGCTGCACGCGGACGGGCCGGGCGCGTGGCGCACCGATCCGACCGCCGCGAATCTCATGCAGTACGCGGCCGAGAAGTATGCGGCTCTGGCGCGTAAGCACGGTCTTGATCCGTGGGAGGCGGCGGCTGCCGCGTTCGTTGTGATGCGCACTCGTTCCGCGCGCGAGGCCGATGACCCGTGGGGCGTGGTCACGCACGCGGTGCGGATCACCTGTATCGCCGAGGAACGTGCCCAGGGGCTGCTGTGCTCGACGCATCAGGCGCGCCGTCCGCACTACTCGGTCTTCCACGACGCTGAACGCCTCTCCGACCGCGAGAACCCGCTGGATGACTACCATCCCGCGTTCCACATCACCGACCCCCACCCCGACGACGACACCGGCGAGAACGGGGGCGAGCGGGAGGTGGTGGAGCCGGCGGGGGTGGTCACGTCGGCGTCTGGTGCGGTGGAGGACGCGATCGCGTTCGTCACCGTCCTCGGGTGGCCGGCCCAAACGGCCCGCGCCGCGGTTGAGCATGTCTGCCACGCGCTCGCCCGTGCGGGGTCGCGGCAGTCTGCGTTCGAGGTGTTGCGCCGCGACCGGCACTCCCGCGCCCTGCTCGATCTGCCCGGTTCCTCGTGGACGGCGCTGCTGCGGGCACTGCTCGGCAACCCCGCTCCCGGTGTCGCCGCGACCTCGGCGGGGCGGGGCATCCTGCTGCGCCTGCTGATCGGTGAGACGCTACCGGTGTTGCTGCACGACGACGACCTCGTGCTCACCGTGTCGCTGGCGGCACCCAGGAATGGAGGCCGGCGATGAGTATCGAGCTGGAACGGGCCGTGTCCTCGATCAGGATCGGGAACCGGCACCGCACCGACCTGGGCGACATCGACGCTCTGGCCGCGTCGATCGCCCGCGACGGTCTGCTCCAGCCCCCGACGATCACCCCGGACGGGGTGCTCGTGTGCGGCAGGCGCCGGCTCGCCGCGATCCAGCAGCTCGGCTGGCGGGTGGTGAACGTGTGGGTGCGGCAAGGGATCTCGGACCGGCTCGGGCATCTTCTTGCGGAGCAGGACGACAACCTGTTGCACAAGGACCTCACCCCACTGGAAGCAGCCTCCCTCTACCGAGAGCTCAAAGAGCTGTTGGCCGAGGACGCGGCCCGCCGGCAGGAAGCATCCCGGTTCAGCAGCGACCACCAACCGTCCGAGAACGGCGAGGGTGGGGAGGACGGTGGCGGAAAATTTCCGGCACCGTCACCGACTGCGGGTGAGGCCAGGCAGCAGGCGGCGGCGATGATCCCGGGAGCGGCGTCGTATCGGACGTTGGACAAGATCGAGGCGATCCAGCAGGCCGCCGACCGTGACGACCTCCCCGACGACACCCGAGCCCAGGTCGCTGATGCGTTGGCGCGGATCGAGTCGGGAGCGCCGGTGCATCCGATCTTCGAGGAGGTCCGCGCCCTCATCGACGATCCCGCCCGGAGCCGGGATGCGGAGCTGGACCGGCTCGCGCAGGAGGCGGTCGCCCGCGCCAAGAACCGGCCCCGCCGCACGAAGAACCCTGCTGCTCCCGCGCCGGCGGGGCTCACGGTGTGGACGGCCCGCTCGTTCGTCGTGATCTGGGGCGAACTGACCGATTGGTGGACGCATTACGACCCGGCCGTGCTCGCCGGCGAGCTCAGCGAGGAGCAGATTGAGATGTTCCTGACGATCGCCGATGGCACCGCCCGCTTCGCCACCGCCCTCCGTGCCGCACGCAACCGCAACACCGACAACGACAACGATGGTGAGGAGGGTGGCGTGCGGCATCTGCGAGCCCTCTGACCCTCCTTCGGTTCGCCGCCCCGGGCCCCGTGTGGGTGCTGGGGCGGATGTGCGTCGGGGCGCACCTGGTGGGCATGAACCCGACAGATGCTTCTCGTTCCCGACGCCGACTGGTCGTCATGATCTCTGCCGCTGTTGTCGTGCTGCTGTTGGTCGGCGTCGGTGTCTACGGCCTGGTCTCCGGCCCCCGCACCACCAGCAGCGACCCGCCGCCTGCGCGTCCGTCACCGACCGCACCGGGCACGACGGACCGCGCGCCGGGTGAGCTGGCACCGATCCCCGAGACCGACGACCCCGAGGAGTTCGCCCGGCTGGTGGCCGAGGCGCTGTTCGAGTGGGACACGACCACCGGGTTGATGCCGCCGGACCACACCAGCGTGCTCCTGGCCGTAGCGGACCCTTCCGGGATCGAGCAGGCGGGCCTGGCATCGGATGTCGCCGGCTACCTCCCGACCCGCGACACCTGGGTCGAGCTGCGCAAATACTCCACCACCCAGCACCTAGAGATCACGGACGTGTTCGTGCCCGAAGCGTGGGCGGAGGCCGAAGCTCAGGCGCAGCCGGGGCAACTGGCGCCGGGGACCACCGCGTACACGGTCGAGGGCATCCGCCACCGGCAGGGCATCTGGAACGACAAACCGACGTCGAGCGCGCATGAGGTGGCGTTCACGATCTTCCTGACCTGCCCGCCCGACGGCGACCCCTGCTATCTGCTGCGCCTGTCCGTCCTCGACCAGCCCCTGCGCTGAAACCCAGGGGGACGCTCTGATGCTGCGCAAAGCGATCGCGGGGCTCGCCGCCCTCGTCCTGCTCGGCCCGATGATCGTGCTCGTCTCGGTCGGGCTGCTCGTCAATCCTTCGGCCGCCTCTTGCGCAGCTCCTGGCGGCAGCGTGCAGGTCGGCGACATCCCGGATGAGCTGACCTCCACCACCCGCAACGGGGAACACATGGTCCTCGGACGAACCGAGCTCACCCACGCCGCCACGATCATCGAGACCGGTTCAACCACTGAGGGGGTCGGCCGGGACGGGATCATCATCGCGCTGATGGCGGCGCTGACGGAGTCTCGGATGCGGATGCTCGCCAACACCTCCGCGTATCCGGAGAGCGGCGACTACCCGCACGACGGCAACGGCTCAGATCACGACTCCCTCGGCCTGTTTCAGATGCGGCCCGCCTCCGGGTGGGGCACCGTCGCCGAGCTCATGGACCCCGACTACCAGGCCGCCGCGTTCTTCGGTGGCCCGGGCGGACCCAACGCCGGCTCACCCAGGGGGCTGCTGGACATTCCCGGGTGGGAGCAGATGAGCAAGGGCGAAGCCGCCCAAGCCGTCGAAGTATCGGCGTACCCGGACCGCTACGACAACTACGAGCCCGTCGCCGAAGACATCCTCACCGCCCTCACCGGAAGCGGCGATCCCGGCCCCACCCGTGCCCCGGTCCTGGTGAGCGCGGATCCGGTGGAGTCCTCGCGGGTGGTGTTCCCGCTGCCGGAGGGCACCTGGGTGCCGACGAGCCCGTTCGGGCCGAGGGTGCATCCGATCACCGGGGAGCAGTCCTTCCACACCGGCTCGGACTTCTCGGCCCCGGACGGCACCCCGATCTTCGCCGCCGCGGACGGCATCGTGACGGTCGCGGAGTTCTCCGGCGGTTACGGGGGCCTCGTCGTCATCGAGCACCGCATCGACGGGAAGACCCTTGCGACCGCGTACGCGCACTCTTGGGAGCACGGCATCCACGTCGCCCCGGGTGACACGGTGCGGGCCGGGCAGCACATCGCCGACGTCGGCAGCTCGGGGATGTCGACGGGGCCGCATCTGCATTTCGAGGTCCGCGACGGCGGCACCGACGGCGAGTACATCGACCCCGCGAAATGGCTCAACGACCACGACGCCGCCGACCTCGACGAGTCCGACGTCACCCCACCCGGGCAGGACGACTGCGACAGCGAGCAGGGCACGGCGGGTGATCCGTCGCCGGTGGAGGGCGACCCGGACGAGCTGGTGGACGACCCCACCAGCGGCGGGCAGATCACGGTGCGGATGCGCAGCGTCTACGAACAGACCCTCGCCGCGTTCCCGGAGTCGACGTGGGCGTGCTACTCGCCCCGGCCGGGATCGAAATCGGAGCATCCGATCGGGCGGGCGTGTGATGTGGTGTTCGGGAACGCGATCGGCCAGTACCCGACCCCGGCCCAGCTCGAGTACGGGTGGCAGGTCACCAACTGGCTCCAAGAGGACGCCGAGATCCTCGGCGTCGAGTACCTGATCTGGCAAGGGAAGATCTGGTCCCTCGCCCGGGCCGATGAGGGCTGGCGCGACTACAGCGGCGGCGGGATGCACGACCCCTCAGATGTGACCGGCGGGCACTTCGACCACCTCCATATCACGGTCCGGGAGGGGGTGTGATGGAGGTGTTCCCGGATTTCGAGGGGCTGTCGGGGATCGAGGATCTGCGGGAGGTCGCCGGCGCGCTGTTGATGTTCGTGCTGATCGTGGCGGTGCTGATGCTCATCGTCTCAGGCGTCTGCTGGGCGATCGGCTCCAGCAACGGCAACTACCAGCTCGCCGCCCGCGGCCGGGCCGGGGTGTTCGTGTCCTTCGCCGGCGCGATCCTCGCCGGCGCCGGCGTCGCGTGGCTGAACTGGCTCATCACCATCGGCAACCAGCTCTAACCCCGCTGCGGTCGTCGTCTGTCTTCTCTGGCCCGTCCTCTGGTGCTTCGGCACCTCGGGGCGGGCCTTTCGTGTGCCCGGGGGTCCGGGGGTGCACCTGGCGGTCGGAACTGTCTCTCGTCTCGTGAAAGGGCACATCGTGATCGACATCGACCCCAACTCCAGCGGCCTGCCGGGCATCGAGCAGCTGCGCACCATCGTCGGCGCCGTGATGACCGTCGGCCTGATCCTGTCCGTGCTCGCGCTGATCATCTCCGCGATCATCTGGGCTTACGGCTCCAACTCCTCGAACCCGCACCTGGCCGGGCGGGGAAAGACGGGGCTGCTCATCTCCTGCGGCGCGGCCGTGATCTGCGGCGCCGCCGTCGCACTGGTGAACTTCGGCTGGACCGTCGGCCAGCAGGTCTGACCCCCTCTTCTGCGTGTGAAAGGAGGGGTGCGCCGTGAGCGTGTGCGACATCCCCGTCATCTCCACCGTGTGCGACGCGGTCGGTGAGGGCACCGCGTCCCTGATCGCCGCCCCGTTCGACTGGCTCGCCTCCTCGATGGCCGGGGCCGCGGCCTGGCTGATGGAGACGATGTGGACCGTCTTCGACACCACCACTCTGGTCGACCTGACCCAGGACGGGTTCATCTCGGTCTACAACATCGTCTTCGGGATCGCCCTGTTCATCATCGCGATCTTCTTCTTCCTCCAACTGATCACCGGGATGATCCAGCGCGACCCCGGCGCCCTCTCCCGCGCCGCGCTCGGGGCCGGCAAATCGATCCTCGGCAGCTTCATGGTCATCACGCTGACCACGGTCCTGCTGGAGATCGTCGACCAGCTGTGCATCGGCCTCATCCAGGCCGCCGGGGAGACCACCGAATCGATGGGCAACCAGCTCCTCCTCCTCGCTGGCGCCCTGTCCGGGCTGAACATCGCCGCACCCGGCGTCGGCGCGATCGTCTCGATCTTCCTCGCCGGCCTGATGATCGCCGCCATCGCCATCGTCTGGTTCAGCCTGCTGATCCGCAAGGCGCTGATCCTCGTCACCGTGGTCCTCGCCCCGCTCGCCTTGTCGGGGGCGTCGTGGGATGTCACGAAGGGGTGGATCGGGAAATGGGCGACCTTCCTGATCGCCCTGATCGTCTCCAAGCTCGTCCTGGTCGTGGTGTTCCTGGTCGCGATCACGCAGGTCGCGACCCCCATCGACACCGGCCTGACCGCGGTGACCGAGCCGATCGCCGGGATCGTGCTGATGGGGATCGCCGCGTTCGCCCCCTACATGGTCTACCGGCTCATCTCGTTCGTGGGCTTCGACCTCTACAACTCGATGGGCGCTGAGCAAGACGCAAAGAACGCCATGAACCGCCCCCTCCCGATCCCCACCAGGGCCGGCGGTGAGGGCCCGAAGAAGATCCTCGACAGCCCTGATGGCGGGGGCGGACGTGACGCTGTCTCTTATACACCTCCGACACTGCCGACGCGCAGAACACCGGCAACACCACCCCCAACGGCAGCAGCGGCGACGGCGGCCCGGGCGGCGGCGGTACGCCGCCGGCTCCGTCGGCACCGGTGCCCAACCCCCCGACCGAGCCGTCCGCCCCAGCAGACCCCGGCCCGGCCGGTGGGAAGGAGTAGGCGATGCCCCGCACCGACGACACCACACCGAGCGCCGGCGAGCTGGTGCCGGTGAAGTTCTCCCGCCTCACCCGACGCGGCCTCATCCTGGGCCTGTCGCTGTCGCAGATGATCGCCCTCGGCATCGGCGGCGCGTCCCTGATCGGGGCGCTCTATGCCGGCGGCGGCATCCTCATCGCCTACTCCGCCCCCATCTGGGCGGCCGCGATCGCCCTGACCTGGGTGAAGGCCGGCGGTCGGGCGCTGGTCGAGTGGATACCCGTGTGCGCCTGGTGGGCCTGGCGCACCACCGGCGGACAACTGCTGTATCGGCGCCGGATCGTGACCCCCAGGCCCGAGGGTACGCTCGCGCTGCCGGGTGACATGGCCAGGCTGCGCGAGTACACCGATCCCGAGACGGGGGCCGGGATGATCCACGACCCGACCGCGAACACGCTGACGGTGGTGGTGTCGGTGACGCATCCGGCGTTCGTGCTGCTGGACCCGTCCGAGCAGCACCGCCGCGTCACCGCCTGGGGCCGTGTGCTGGCGACGATCTGCCGCTCCGGCCGGGTCGCCACCCTCCAAGTCCTGGAACGGACATTGCCGGATTCGGGGCAGGGGCTCGCCGAATGGTGGGCCGAGCACGGCACCCACGACACCTCCTGGGCTTCGACCACCTATGCAGAGTTGATCGACCGGGCCGGGCCTGCCGGGGAACGGCACGCCATGACGCTGTCGCTGTCTCTGGATATGAAGGCGGCGGGCCGGCAGATCCGGACCGCCGGCGGCGGCATCAAGGGCGCGGCGAACGTGCTCCGCCAGGAAATGACCACCCTCGTCTCCGCGCTCCGCGCCGCCGACCTCACCCCGTCCGGGTGGCTGACCCCCGGGGAGCTGGCGGTGATGCTGCGCACCGCTTACGACCCCGCGATCGGGCCGACCCTGGAACGCCACGGCCAGCTCGGGCAGGACCTCGCCACCGCCGGGCCGGTCGCGGTCGCCGAGACGTGGGAGCGCCTGCGCACCGACTCGGGCTACCACGCCGTGCTGTGGATCAGCGAATGGCCGAGGGCGATGGTGTATCCCGGGTTCCTCGCCCCGGTGACCTTGTCGACGGGGATACAGCGGTCGATCTCGCTGCTGTGCACCCCGCTCAGGACTGACCAGGCCGTGCGCGACATCCGCAAGAAGAAGGTGGAGTACATCAGCGACCGCGCCCAGCGAGCGAAGATCGGCCAGATCCAGGACGCCTCCCAGACCGCCGAGTACGAGGACGTGCTTCGCCAGGAGGCCGACCTGACCGCCGGGCACGGGGTGCTGCGCTACACCGGCCTCATCGCCGTCACCGCCCCGACCGTCGAGGAGCTCGACACGGCGGTCGCGGCGATCGAGCAGGCCGCTATCCAGGCCTCCTGCGAAACCCGGCGCCTGGTCGGGCAGCAGGCCGCCGCGTTCACCGCCGCCGCCCTGCCCATCGCCCGCCGTATCTGAGATGTGGTCAGTCGGTGGGCTTGACCAGGATCGTGGCGCCGGGGTCGACGTCGGGAGCTACGGCGAGGGTCGGGAGCTCGGCACCGTCGAGGCCGGCCATCTCCAACGCGGCCTGTCCGGACAGATGCGCCGAGCGCACGGACTGCCCGTTCGCAATGGAGGCGTAGAACTGGGCGGCATAGTTGATGGCGTCCCCGTCGTCGATGCTGTCGGCCATGCCGATGGCGAACGGGACGACGTCCGCGACGAGTTGATCGATCTGTGCGGCAGATTTGCAGGCGTTGAGCAGCACGAGCAGCGGCGGGTCGTCGGTGGCGGCGATGGCGCGTGAGAACGCGCGCGCCGTGACGACGTGCCCGTCGTGCGGTGCGTCGGTGTCGTGTTCGAAGACGATGAGGTCTTCGTTGCTGTGTCCGGAGAAGTGCACGACGTGCGGACGGAACTTGGTGATGCCACCCAGCAGGTCGCTCGCGGTCGCGGCAGGGCGGACATCGAGTTCGATCAGGTCTCGGTGCAGCGCGGACTCGACCGCGGATCGGATGCGCTTCTGCTCTCGTCCGACGCGTAGATCGCCTTCGGAGGACGCGCCGAGCAACAGCACCCGCAGCTTCTCGGGCTTGGGTGCCCGCAGTTCCCGGAGGGCTTCGCCGACAGCATGTTCCGTGCGGTCGAAGCGCGCTTCGGTTGCCGCGCGTTCGGCGGCTGCCCGCCGGTCAGCGGCGGTCTGCTCTCGCTTGCGCTTGCGTTCCGCCGCGTCGGCCTCGGAGCGCTCTGCCCGGGCGAGCTTGGTCTGGAGGTCTGCTTCCTGCTTCCGGTAGCCGGAGGCCTTGTCCGCCCACTTGTTCGCTTCGCTTCCGGCGGACGCGGCCTCCTTGTCGCGCTGGGCGGCCCGGCTCAACTTCGATTTCTGTGTCGACGCGCTCTTGGTCTTCGTCGCCTCCTGACGCGCCTTGTCCGCCTCGGCACGCTTCTTTGACTCCTTGTTCCGGTACTCACCGGCCTTCTTTTCCGCGTCGACGCGCTGCTTGCGCTTGCGCTCCAGCTCCCCGCGGTACTGCTGTGATCCCAACTCGGCTCCTCTCGATTCACCTGCGTGGCAACGCTATCCGGCACCACGGACACCGCAGAGCCGTGCGCACCTGGGGAACACAGCGCCCCGACCCCATCTCACCTCCGCCGGGGTCGGGGCGCTGCCGCGCCCGCCGAAACCTGAGGAGCTGTCATGCCGACTTTCACCGATCCGCTCGCCGATGCCCGCGAAGCCGCTGAGGCATTGCGTGGGCTCGCGCACGCCACGATCAACATCGAAGACCCGCGCGCCATGTATGAGGTCATCGGGAACCTGCTGGCCAGCACCCGGTACCTGGCCCAGGTCACCGATCAGCTCGCCCAGAACCTTCACCGCAGTGCGGCACGGGCGACGACCGATCACGGCGATTCGCTCGCCGCACGAACTCTCCTCGGTGACACGATCGACGCGCTGCGCACCGCGTCCGCCCGCATGGATCAAGCCGAAGTCTCCCTCGACCAGGCATCCGGGAAGGCGGGGCAGATCGCGTGGAAGCCCGACGATCCGCAGCACCGGTGGGTCAGCATCGTGTTCCTCCAAGGCGAGGACGCGGACCCGGTGATGGAGATCATCGACCGGCGGGGCACGGACGCCGCGATCGCCCACCTCGCCGGCTGGGACTACGGCGAGGAGACGGTCAGCGATGCGATGGAGAACGGGTACTTCTACGACACCGCCCCGCACAGCGCCGCCGACCGGCTCGCCACCTCCGGCGACTACGCCCTCACCTACAGCCCCGACCTGGGCTACGTCGGGCTCTCCCGCCGCATCGACGCCCCCAACCCCGACGCGCCCGCCTCCGGCACCACCACACTGCCTGTACCGGAGCCTGAGCCGCGACGGGAGCGGCATCGCCGACCGGCACGGCCGGAAGCGTCGTCGTGGTTCCGGCCGGACGCGATCGATGAGGTCGCCGAGAACCGGGGGCTGTTCCGGTGAGCGGCGACCGCGAGAAGCTGCACTCCGCCGTCCTCGTCGCCCCCGCGAAAGAGCGGCGCCGGCTGCGCCAGCAGCGCCGAGCCGCCGCCGCGGAGCTCGTCGCCGAACAGCGCACCCGCGAGCGGGCCGAGACCCAAGCGAAGCGGGAGCGCGAGCGGGCCGAACGGCGGGCGACCCGGTATCTGCCCACCGCCGGCGAGCCCGGTCCCGCCACCCTGCGCACGCCGGGCCGGTTTCGCCTCCCGAAACATCAGGACACCAGCGCGATGCTCGCCGGGGCGTATCCGTTTCTCGCCGAAGGCGGCCTCGGCTCCCAAGGCGTGTTCATCGGCCAAGACCTCTACTCCGGCGGCAGCTTTGTCTACGACCCCTGGGTGCTGTATGCGAACGGGGTCATCACCGCCCCGAACATCGTGGTCGCCGGCATCGTAGGCTCCGGCAAGTCGAGCCTCGCGAAGAGCCTCTACACCCGCTCGCTCGGGTTCGGGCGCCGCGTCTACATCCCCGGTGACCCCAAAGGCGAACACACCGCCGTGGCGGAAGCCGTCGGCGGGCGGGCGATCAAGCTCGGCCACGGCCTGCCCTCCCGCCTGAACCCCCTCGATGAGGGATACCGACCCGCCGGGATGAGCGACGAACAATGGACAGCCACCGTCGTCTCCCGGCGACGCGACCTGATCGGGGCGCTCACGGAGACCGTGCTGGCGCGACCCATGTCGCCGTTGGAGCACACCGCGATCGACACCGCCCTGGCCGCGACCATGCGGGCTAACTCGGTGCCGATCCTGCCCATGATCGTCGACCACCTCCTCGACCCCGACGGCGATCCCGACGGCAGGCTCCGAGAGGACGGGCGGATCGTCGGGCACGCCCTGCGTCGCCTGGTCGCCGGTGACCTGGCCGGGCTGTTCGACGGCCCCTCGACGGAGGTGTTCGATCCGTCGCTGCCGATGATCTCCCTCGACCTGTCCCAGGTCACCGAGAACTCCACCCTCATCAGCGCGCTCATGACCTGCTCGTCGGCGTGGCTGGAAGCCGCCCTCCTCGACCCCGCCGGCGGGCAACGCTGGTGCATCTACGACGAAGCCTGGCGACTCATGTCCCAACGCGCCCTGCTGAAGCGGATGGACGCGCACTGGCGGCTCGCCAGGGCGTACGGGATCGCGAACGCGATGATCTTCCACAAAGTCTCCGACCTCGACAACGTCGGCGACCAAGGCTCAGCCATGCGCGGCCTCGCCAACAGCCTGCTCGCGAACGCGGAGACGCGGATCATCTACCGGCAAGAATCCGACCAGCTCGGCCCCACCTCCACGGCGCTCGGGCTGACCGGCACCGAACAGGCCCTGCTGCCCACCCTCGGGGTCGGGCAAGGGCTGTGGAAGATCAAGGGCTCGTCCTACGTCGTCCAACACCAGCTACACCCCGCCGAAAACCGACTCTTCGACACAAGCTCGCGAGCAGCAGCGCGCAGCTAGGAACACCAGGAGGTGCGGGTGCACCTGGCGGGCATGAGACACGCACACACCCCTGCCGATTCGACCAGTCCCGCACCGGTGTCGGTGCCGCATCTCGTGCTCGACGTGCACGATGACGGCACCATGTCCGCGACCCTCGACCACCACCCGGTCGCTGCGCCGGAGGATGTGGGGGCGTGGCGACGGGCGATGTTCGCACAGATCATCGATCACGTCACCGGCGACCGGGCGATCCCGGTGCGCGTCACCGTGCACGAGGTCGACGGCAGCACCTTCACCGACATCCTCCCCGCCGCCAAACGCCCCGCTCTGAAGCGCGACACGGACTCGGAGCCGGAGCCGGTGAGGAAGCCCGGCAGGCGTCGTCGCGGGGCAGATTCCATCGAGATCGACGGCGGTGACGGGTTTATCTCCGGCGAAGACATCGCCGTCGCGGTCATCGTCGCCCACACCGACGCGACCCCCGATGGGCGGGCCCGCGCCCTCCTCGACCCCCAGGTCGTCACCGCAGCGAAGGCGGCGGAGGTGGTGCTGGTCGGGCGCGTCTCGGGCACGATCGCCGTCCGGGGCCTGCCGTGACCGGCGCGCAGGGCCGCCCCGGCCAGCCGATGGGTGATGAGCTCACCAACCTCCTGCTCATCGCGATCGGAGGGCTGCTCGGGGTCGCCTTCGTGCTCCGCGCCGCGGGCAGTGTCGCCGCGTTCGTCACCGGCACACCTCAGCCGACCGCCGGGGCGACCGGCGGGGTCGCGGTGTTCTTCCACCCGGCCGATCCGGGCGGGCAGCTCGGCGCCACCGGCCTGAACCCGGTCGTCTACTGGATCACCGCCGCCTTCATGCTCACCATCCTGACCGTGTCGGGGTTCTGGGCCTGGACCATGATCCACCGGTTGACTCGGCAGACCGCCGCCGATCCGCACCGGCAGGAAGGCACTGCCACCGGTCACGAGGTCGCCAAGGCCGCGTCGGCGAAGGCGCTCATGCGGCGGGCCGGCACCCTGCGCCCCAGCTTGGAGAACCTCGAGCCGGGCGATGTCGGGTATCGGCTCGGGATCGCGCATCGGCACGAGGTGTGGGCGAGCGTGGAGGACTCGATCCTGTTGATTGGGCCGCCCCGTTCCGGCAAGGGCCTGCACCTGATCATCCCGGCGATCCTCGACGCGCCCGGCGCCGTCGTCACCACGAGCACCCGGCCGGATAACGTCACCGCCTGCCTCCGCGCAAGAAGGCGTATTGGCCCGGTGGCGGTGTTCGACCCCCAGCGTCTCGCCCAGGGCCTGCCGGCGGGGATGCGGTGGTCACCGATCCGGGGCTGCGAGTCTCCGCAGGCCGCGATGATCCGCGCCGCGGGCCTGGCGTCTGCCACCGGCTTGTCCGCGGGCGGGGTCGAAGGCGGCGACTTCTGGGAGGGCAAGACGAAAGCCGCGCTGCAGGCGCTGCTGCACGCTGCCGCCCTCGACGGCCGATCACCGTCTGAGCTGTTCCGGTGGACTCTCGACCCCACCAGCGCGGCGGATGCGGTCGCGATCCTCACCAACCACCCGCAGGCCGCGACCGGGTGGGCGGACTCGCTCGCGTCGATGATCGATGCCGATCCGCGCACAAGGGATTCGATCTGGCAGGGCGTCAGCCTCTCTCTCGCGGCGCTGGCTGATCCGCGGGTGCTCGATGCGGTCTCACCCGGTGAGGGTGAGGAGTTCGATCCCGAGGCGTTCATCCGTGAGCGCGGCACCCTGTTCCTCCTTGCCACCGGCGCCGGCGCCGGGAACAGCGCGGCACTCGTGGCTGCGCTGGTCGAGGACGTGGTGGAGACGGCCCGTCGCATGGCCGCCCGCTCGACGGGTGCCCGTTTGGACCCGCCGCTGCTGTTGTGTCTGGATGAGATCGGGAACCTGGCACCTCTTCCCAGCCTTCCGACGTTGATGGCCGAAGGCGGGGGCACCGGCATCACCACCCTCGCGGTGCTCCAGTCTCTCGCGCAGGCGCGGGACAAGTGGAACGAGCACCAGGCCGGCGCGATCTGGGATGCGTCCATCGTGAAGATCATCCTCGGCGGCGCCTCCAACAGCCGCGACCTCCAGGACCTCTCCACACTGATCGGGGAACGCGACGAGCTCACCGACACCACCACCGTCGGTGACCACGGCTCCCGCTCCAACCAGCGCAGCGTGCGGCGGGTCGCGATCCTGCCGCCCGATCACATCCGGCGCCTGCCGTTCGGCACCGCGGTGACCCTGCTGCGGTCGGCACCGCCAATCATCACCGACCTGCGGGCGTGGCCCGCCCGCCCCGATGGCAAACAGATCCAGTCGGATCGAGCCGAGGTCGAACGGCTCCTGCGCGGCGCCCACCGCGAGTAGACGACGCGGGCGTACCGGGGTGGTCGAGTGCACCTGCCTGCCACGAGCAGCCCCGACGACGAGCGGGCGGCATGAGCAGAGCAGGAGCACACGATGAGCGAGCAGCAGCCAGACGTCGACCCGGAGATCGGTCAGGCCTTCTACGGGTTCGTCGCCTCCGAACCGCAGCTGACCTGGCACGACGGCAAGCCGCGCCTGTACTTCAAGGCCGGGCAGGAGCATTACGAGTACGGCCCGGACGGGTCGCGCACCAAGCTGCCGACCACCTTCCACGATGTCGTCGCGTTCCGCGGCGCCGCGAAGAGTGGTGGCGAGATGCTGTCGAAGCAGGACTGGTTTCTTGCGCACGGCCGTCTCGAAACCAGCACGAACCCGAACACCGGGGTGGAGAGCAAGGAGTTCATCGCCAACCGGTTCGGTCCCGACGCCGCCCGGATGAACATCGAGATCGGCACCCCGCGCCGACTGTCGCAGATGGAGTCCCCGAACCGGCAGCAGCCGCAGCGGCAGGGCGGGTTCGAGCCGCCCGAGCAGGAACAGCCCGCCCGCGAGCAGCCCGCACGGGCCCTGTGAACGGAGGCGGACGCGATGAACGACACCACCACCCCGCCCGACCTCCCCGAACCGGAAGAGTGGGAGGACGAGGACCTCGGTCCGACAGGCCCCGACGATGATGTGCCGGGGCCGCCGCGGCCGGTGAACTGGAACCTGCTGCTCGCGCACGACCTGGAGCAGGAATGGCTCGCCCTGAACCGTTGGGTCGAGTGGGTCAGGCGAGAGTACGCGCTGCCCGCATCGGTGATCCCGCCGTTGTGGCACCGGCATCCGGCGCTGAAGTGGGAGCTGTCCGCGCTGCACCTGCACTGGCTGGCCGCGTACGACCCAGAACAGGACGCCTCGGCCGCGATCGGGTGGCACCGCGACTTCGCCGCCGCCCGGCAGCGGCTGCGCGACTGGGTCGCCGCCTCCGGCACCCGCCTGCATCGCGACCGCCCCGACCGGCAGACCGCCTGGCCCGGCGAGCCCCCGGCACCGCCGGTCGAAGACATCCCGATCACGAACCGGCGCGAGGACTTCGTGGCCTTCGTGATCGAACAGGTCGCCCGCCGCAAAGCCGCCGAGGACGCCTTCTTCGCCCGCCTCGACGACGCCGACATCGACCCCGACATGGGTGCCGATTCCGAAGGCGGGTGATCGGTGATGGTGCGGAACTATCAGCGCAAGACTCAACGCCCATCATCGGACCGGCGGCTGCGGGTCACGTTCACGAGGCGGGAGCAGATCGACACTGGGAAGATCGCCGAAGTCCTCATCCGCGTCGCCCTGCGCGAGGCCGGCACCGGCAGCCCGGTCGGCCAGGCCGGAGACCAGCTCCGGGCGCTGCTGGCCAGCGAACGGTAGAATCCCTGTTGTACGTCCATCCAGGGCGCTACCGGCTAACCCATCTGTTGCCCGAGCCCGTCGCGGTTCGGCAGGCCTTCCCATCTGTGTCGTGACCGCCAGTCGGCGCCCGCACCCAACCCCATCGCTGGGTGCTGGGTGAGAGCCCGAAAGGCAGTCACGACCATGACGCTCATCGACCTCCCCGCAGGCCTCGACCTAAGCGCCCTGCGCACCCTCGCCTCCGGCCCGAAACCCGCCTACGAGCAGGTTCTTCCTGATGGGAAGGTGCCTGCGATCTCGTACTTGCGGGTCTCCACCAAGGACCAGGCCACCCGCAACGGGCTCGAAGAAGGTCTCTCCATCCCCGCGCAGCGCGACGCCGCGCAGCGGAAGGCCGACCAGCTCGGCGCGGTCATCGTCGCGGAGTTCATCGAGCCCGGCGAGTCCGGGAAAACCGCGCGTCGCAAAGCGCTCCAGGAGATGCTGAACTACCTCGCCGAGCACCCCGTCCGGTACTGCATCATCAACAAGGTCGACCGCATCGCTCGCAACCGGCTCGATGACGCGATCATCCACGCCACCCTCCGCCAGGCCGGGGTCACGCTCGTGTCCGTCATGGAGAACATCGACGAGACCCCGTCCGGCATGCTCATGCACGGCATCATGGCCTCCATCGCCGAGTTCTACTCCCTGAACCTCGCCCAGGAGGTCACCAAGGGGCTCGTGCAGAAAGCGACGATCGGCGGCACCCCGCACAAGGCGCCCATCGGCTACCTCAACATCCGCACAGTGGATGCGAACGGGCGCGAAGTCCGCGAGGTGCGGCTCGATCCCGACCGGGCCGAGCTGATCCGGTTCGCGTTCACCGCTTACGCCACCGGGGACTGGTCGCTGTCGAGGCTCGCCAGGGAGCTGGAGACCCGCGGCCTCACCACGAGGCCGACGCCGTCGTTCCCGGCGAAGCCGGTCACCACGACCGCGCTGCACAAGATCCTCACCAACCCCTACTACCAGGGCATTGTCACCTTCCGCGACGTCACCTACCCCGGCACGCACGATGCGCTCGTGACGCCGGAGACGTTCGAGCAGGTGCAGACGATCCTCCAGCAGAACCACGTCGTCGGCGACAAGCCGCAGAAGTACGACCACTACCTCAAAGGCTCGATCTACTGCGGCTGCGGGAAGAAGCTCATGTTCGAGAGGCCTCGCAACCACCAGGGCGTCGCCTACGACTACTTCACCTGCACCGGCCGCCGGTTCAAGCGCAACGACTGCCAGCGCACCGCCATCCTCACCCACCGCGTGGAACAGGCGATCGAGACCGGCTACCAGGACATCTCCATCAGCCCCGGCGAGGCAGCACAGGTTCAGGGCGTGCTCGGGCCGGTGTTCGACACCCTCTCCGAATCCACGAGCGACGAGAAGAAGCTGCTGACCGGGCAGAAGGCCAAGCTCGAAGCCGAACAGGTCAAGCTCCTCCAAGCCCACTACGCCGACGCGATCCCCATCGACCTGCTCAAGACCGAGCAAGACCGCATCCGCGCCAGCCTCCAAGCGATCACGGGTCGGCTCGACACCTTGGAGACGACCTACGACAAGGCCAAGGTCGGGCTTGACGCGATCCTCGGCCTCCTCACCGACATCGGCGACGTCTACGCGAAGGCAGAACCCTCAGAGCGGCGGATGCTCAACCGGGCCCTGTTCGACCGCATCGTCATCGATGACGAGGACCAGGCCACCCTCGAACCAGCCGAGGCCATCCAGACGATCCTGGCGACCAGCCCCAGGCCACACAACGAAAGAACCTTGCCCCGCGATGATGCGGGGCAAGGTTCGAACGTTCAACTTTACGTGGAGCTAAGGGGATTCGAACCCCTGACCTCTTCCATGCCATGGAAGCGCGCTACCAACTGCGCCATAGCCCCGTATCGGGTGCCGCCCGCAGGCGACTCATCGATATTACCCCGGGTTCCGATCCCCGGGGAAATCGGGAGGCAGGTTGTGTGACACCAACCTCATCAGCCCGTCCGCGGGCTCCGAGTGGAGGGGTTCGAGCACGGAGCGATGGCAGTTCTCCAGCCCGGCGATGCCGCGGAAGCCGTTGGCGTCCAGGCCGAGCAGGGTGGTGATGCCGAGCGTGATCGCCGCACCGTGGGCGACCACCATCACGGTGCCGCCGTCGTGCGCCGCGACCAGGGCACGGCAGGCCGCCGCTACCCGCTCCCCCACCTCGGGGCGGTCCTCGACGCCGAGGCCGAGCACCGGGCGGTGCGCGCGCCAGTCGGCGTGCTCCTCGGGCCAGCGGCGATGGATCTCCTCGCCCGTGAGCCCCTCCCAGCGGCCGAAGCTGCGCTCGAGGAAGGCGCCATCGGTGCGGACCTCGAGCCCCGTGCCGCGGGAGAGGAGGCGAGCGGTCTCCCGCGCGCGCTGAAGCGGCGAGGCGACCAGGAGGTCCGGCGGGTCCGCGCTCACCAGCGCGGCCAGGCTCTCCGCCTGGCGGATGCCGGCTTCGTTCAGCGGGATGTCCACCTGCCCCTGGAGGCGGCCCTGTCGGTTGTACTCCGTCTGACCGTGGCGCACCAGGATCAGACGGGTGCGCGCGGCCCTCACTCCGCGGCGGCCCGGTCGATGTGCAGATCGATCACGGGGGCGTCGCGCCAGAGCCGCTCGAGCGCGTAGAAGGCGCGGTCCTCGGCGTGCTGGACGTGCACGACGATGTCGCCGTAGTCCAGCAGGACCCAGCGCGCGTCCCGCTCGCCCTCACGGCGCAGCGGCTTGCGGCGACGCTCCTTGAGCAGCGCCTCCTCGACGCCGTCGACGATCGCGGAGACCTGACGCTCGGACTCCCCGCTGCACACGAGGAAGACGTCGGTGATCACCACCAGCTCGGAGACATCGAGGCCGATGACCTCCTGTGCCAGCTTGTCCGTGGCGGCCTGTGCGGCCACCCGGGAGAGGTCGAGGGATTCTTCAGGGGCGCTCACGCGGCAGCTTCCTCCAGGACGGGATGGGAATGGTCGACGAACAGTTCGGTCAGGGCGAGATCGGCGGCGGAGGCCGTGCCGGGGCCGATCACGCCGGTGAGCAGCAGGGCGACCAGCACGACCAGCGCGATCGCGACGAGCGCCCACACCAGCCACAGCAGCGCTCGGCCGCCGGACCGCTCGGGGCGGTGCAGCACCTTGCCGTCGAAGCGGGGCGCGGGCTTGGGCTCGGGGGCCTCGGTCACCGAGAGCTCGCCGAGCTCCACCCCGTCGTGGTCGTGGGTCAGGGTGCTCACGGCCGCCGCCTCGGCGGCGGGCACGGCGGAGCCGCCGCTCGGCGCCGGCTCCTCGCTGAGCTCGATGATGCGGGCGCGACGGCCGAACTTGCGCAGCGCAGGGCGCTGGGCGTCAGCCGTCGGCGGGGCCACGGCACCGCGCACCCCGGGCACCGCCTGCTGCTCGCGCGTGGACTCCATGGCGGCGCGTGCTTCCAGGGCGGCGCTCTCCTCGGGGCTCAGCTCACGGGCGCGGCGTCCGCGCCGCGGAGTGGTCTGGGGCTCGGTCATCGGCCGTCACCTCCTGTGTAGAGGGCGTACTTGTTGATGTATTGGACGACGCCGTCGGGCACCAGGTACCAGACGGGCGCGCCGGCCGCGACCCGGGTGCGGCAGTCGGTGGAGCTGATCGCCATCGCGGGGACCTCGATGAGGGTGACGCCGTCATCCGGCAGTCCCGAGGTGTCGAGCTCGTGCCCGGGCCGGGTGACCCCGACGAAGTGGGCGAGCTCGAAGATCTCCTCGGTGTCCTTCCAGGTGAGGATGTTCTGCAAAGCATCCGCGCCGGTGATGAAGAACAGGTCCGCCTCGGGCTGGTCCCGGTGCAGGTCACGCAGCGTGTCGATCGTGTAGGTGGCGCCCGGCCGGTCGATGTCCACCCGGGAGACGGTGAAGACGGGGTTGGCCGCCGTGGCAACCACCGTCATCAGGTACCGGTGCTCCGGATCGGAGATCTCCCGGTCCTCCTTCTGCCAGGGCCGACCGGTGGGGACGAAGACGACCTCGTCGAGACCGAAGACGCTCTGGACCTCGCTGGCGGCGACGAGGTGGCCGTGATGGATCGGATCGAACGTCCCGCCCATCACGCCGATCCGGCGTCGCTGCAGCTCCACGAGGTCAGTGATCGGAGCCGGAGTCGTTCTTCTTGTCCAGGCTGCGGTGGTGCTTCCCGCCGGTGAGCCAGGTCAGGCCCAGCAGGGACATCAGGATGAGGAACATACCGATGCCGATAGCGGGCGCAGGGATCCCCTCGCTGGCGAGGGCGCCGGACTCGGCGAGGATCACGAGCTGCTCAGTCATCTTCTTCAGGGCCTTTCCACGGGTGACCGTGCCATCATCCCACAGCGGCCTGCGGTCTCATGCCCCGGCGCGCATGATGGGAGTGGGCTCACGGCCGCACCTGGCCCTGCCCCACCACCAGCCACTTGGTCGCGGTGATCTCCCGCAGGCCCATCGGGCCGCGGGCGTGGAGCTTCTGGGTGGAGATCCCGATCTCCGCGCCGAAGCCGAACTCGCCGCCGTCGGAGAAGCGGGTGGAGGCGTTGGCCATCACCACCGCCGAGTCGACCTCGGTGAGGAAGCGGTGCTGGCTGGTGGAGTCGCGGGTGAGGATCGACTCGGTGTGCCCGGTGGAGTGCGCGCGGATGTGGGCGAGCGCCGCGTCGAGGTCGTCGACGATCTTCACGGCGAGCTCGAGGGCCAGGTACTCGGTCTCCCAGTCCTCCTCGCTCGCGGGGACCACCTGCGCCTCGGGCACCGTCTCGGCGAGGAGCGCGGCGGAGGGCTCGTCCGCGTGGAAGCGCACCCCGGCCTCGACCAGCGGTGCGGCCACGCGCGGCAGCGCCTCGGCGGCGATGTCGCGGTGGACCAGCAGGGTCTCCAGGGCGTTGCACACGCCGATCCGCTGGGTCTTGGCATTGGCGACGATCGCGGCGGCGTCCTCGAGATCGGCGGTGGCGTCGAGGAGGATGTGGGTCTTGCCGGTGCCGGTCTCGATCACCGGGACCAGCGAGTGCTCGACCACGCGGCGGATCAGTCCCGCTCCCCCGCGCGGGATCAGCACGTCGACCAGCCCGCGGGCCCGCATCAGCACGTCCACGCCCTCGCGCCCGTGCTCGTCGATCCCGACGATGAGGTCCTCGGGCAGATCGTGCTCGGCGAGCACCGAGCGCAGCACCGCGATCAGCGCGGTGTTCGAGTGCAGCGCGGCGGAGCCGCCGCGCAGCACCACCGCGCTGCCGGCCTTGAGGGCGAGGCCCGCGGCGTCGACGGTGACGTTCGGGCGCGCCTCGTAGACCATCCCGATCACGCCCATCGGCACGCGCACCTCGCGCAGCTCGAGCCCGTTGTCGAGCACGGAGCCGCGCACCACCTCGCCGACGGGATCGGGCAGGGCGGCCGCGTCCCGCAGCTGCTGGGCGATCGAGGCGACGCGCCGGGAGTCCAGGGCGAGCCGGTCGCGCAGACCGGCGGCCATGCCGGCGGCGTCGGCCGCCTCGAGATCCCGGGCGTTGGCGGCGACGATCTCCTCGGCGCGCTCCACGAGCGCGTCCGCCATCGCCGTCAGCACGCGGTCCTTGGTGCCGCGGTGGAGCCGGGCGAGGGCGGGCTGGGCGTCCCGCGCCGCGCGAGCGGCGTCGAGGACTGCGGCGGTCAGGGTGGGATCCTCGCTGGTGGGGGTCAGGTCGTCCATGGCCCGAGTCTACGAGCGCGGGCCGTGCAGGCCGAGGGGTGTCCGCTCCTCGCGACGGCTCAGAGGGTCACCAGCTGGTCGCGATGGATGGCGGGGCGGCGGAACCGCTCCCCCAGGTGCTCGCGCGCCTCGTCGGTGCCGCGGCCGGCCATGGCCCGCAGCTCGTCGCTGCTGAAGGAGGCGATGCCGCGGGCGATGATCGCGCCGTCCGGGGCGGCGACATCCACCGGGACGCCTGCCGGGAAGGTGCCGGTGACCGCGGTGATGCCGACGGCCAGCAGGGACCGGCGGCGGCTGCGGACCGCCTCGGCGGCCCCCTGGTCCAGGTGCAGGATGCCCGCGCCGCGGGTCGCGAAGCGCAGCCACACCAGCTGCGAGCGGCGGCGGCCGTGGTGGGCGGGGAAGAACGTGCCCACCTCCCCGCCCTCGAGCGCGGCGGCGAAGTTCTCGGGCGTGGTCATCAGCGCCGCGGTGCCGGTGGTGACGGCCAGCTGGGCGGCGGAGAGCTTGGTGACCATGCCGCCGGTGCCCACCTTCGAGCCCACCGAGCCGATGCTGACCCCGGCGAGGCGTGCCACGTCGTCGACCTGGCCGATGCGTCGGGCGCCGGGCTCGCGGGGCGGGGCGGTGTAGAGCGCGTCCACGTCGGTGAGCAGGATCAGCGCGTCGGCGCCCAGCAGCTGGGCGACCAGCGCGGCCAGGCGGTCGTTGTCCCCGAAGCGGATCTCGTGGGTGGCGGTGGTGTCGTTCTCGTTGACCACCGGCACGGCCTGGAGATCCAGCAGCGCCTCGAGCGCGCTGCGCACGTTGCGGTAGGTCTCGGGGCGGATCACGTCGGACTCGGTCAGCAGCACCTGCCCCGTGATCAGGCCGTGGGCGCCCAGGGCGCTCGACCAGGCGCCGGCCAGCAGCGCCTGTCCCACGCTCGCGGCGGCCTGCTGGAGCTCGACCGAGGAGGGCCGCTCGGCCAGTCCCAGCGGGCTCAGCGCCGCGGCGATCGCGCCCGAGGAGACGATCACCAGCTCGGTGCCGCGGCCGGCCAGATGGGCGGCGACGTCCGCGATCCCCCGGACGCGCTGCTCGTCGAGCTGTCCGTGCTCGTCGGTGAGGCTCGAGGAGCCGATCTTCACCACGATGCGCCGCGCCGCGCCGAGGGCCTCGCGCGAGGTGATCCGTCCGGGCTGGCGCAGCTCCGGTGTGCTCACCGGGCCTCGTCCTCGGAGGCGGGATCGGCCCAGTGCCCGGCCTTGCGCTCGGCCTCCATCGCGGCGATCCGGTCCATCCGCTGCTGGGTGCGCAGACGCTGGGTCTCCCGCTTCTCCTCGCGGGTGGGACGGCGATGGTCCTCGAAACGCTCATCGGTGCCGCGCCGGCCCAGCAGCTCGGCGCCGCCCACCATCGTCGGCTCCCAGTCGAAGACGACCGCGTCGGCGCCCGCCCCGATCAGCACGGTCGAGCCGGCCACCGCGCCGGCGGCGTACAGCCGGTCCTCCACACCGAGCTTGGCAAGGCGGTCGGCGAGGAATCCGACGGCCTCGTCGTTGGTGAAGTCGGTCTGCTGCACCCAGCGCTCGGGCTTGTCGCCGCGCACGCGGTAGGCGTTGTCGCCGTCGTACTGCTCGATGACCACCTCGAAGGCCTTCTCGTCGACCGCCTTGGGGGTCAGCACGATCGGGGCCGGCTCCGGAGCGGGCAGAGCGGCACGGGCCTGCTCGACCAGCTCGCCGAGGGTGAAGGAGAGCTCTCGCAGGCCCTTGCGGGAGATCGCGGAGACATCGAGGATCGGCACGCCGCGCTCCCCGAGGCGCTCGCGCACCATGTCGGCCATGTCGGCCCCGTCGGGCAGATCGGTCTTGTTGAGCACGATCACCGTGGGGCGCTCCATCAGCGGCACCCGCTCACCGGCCTCCTCGTCGAGCCCGGCCGCATAGCTCGCGAGCTCGTGCTCGATGGTCTCGAGGTCCTTGACCGGGTCCCGATCGGATTCGAGCGCGGCGGCGTCCAGCACATGCACCAGCACGTGGCAGCGCTCGATGTGGCGCAGGAAATCCAGACCCAGGCCCTTGCCCTGGCTCGCGCCGGGGATCAGTCCGGGCACGTCCGCGATGGTGTAGCGGTGCTCGCCCGCCTCAACCACCCCGAGGTTCGGCACCAGCGTGGTGAAGGGGTAGTCGGCGATCTTCGGCCGCGCGGCGCTCATCGCCGCGATCAGCGAGGACTTGCCGGCACTGGGGTATCCCACCAGGGCGACGTCCGCGACGGACTTCAGCTCGAGCACGAGGGTGCGCTCCTGCCCGGGCTCGCCGAGCAGAGCGAAGCCGGGGGCCTTGCGCCGGGCGTTGGCCAGCGCCGCGTTGCCGAGACCGCCGCTGCCGCCGCGGGCGGCGACGAAGCGGGTGCCGATGCCGATGAGGTCCGCGAGCACGGTGCCGTGCTCATCGGTGACCACGGTGCCGTCCGGGACGGAGAGCACGAGGTCCTCGCCGCGCGCCCCATGGCGCAGATCGCCCTTGCCGAAGCCGCCGCTGGTGGCCTTCTGGTGGGGCTTGTGGTGGTACTCGAGCAGCGTCGTGGTCGAGGCGTCGACCTCGAGGATCACGTCGCCGCCGCGGCCGCCGTCGGCGCCATCGGGCCCGGCCAGGGGCTTGAACTTCTCACGACGGATGGAGGCGGCGCCGTTCCCGCCCGATCCCCCGATGACCTGCAGGGTGACGCGGTCGACGAATGTGGCCATGGGTTCACTCCGATGATGGTGGGGAATGCGTCGAGGGGCGGAGCGTCAGGCTCCGCCCCTCGAAGGAAGCTGTGCGTCCCGGTGACCGGGACGAGGTGCTCAGACCGTCTCGACGACGCTGACCACGCGACGGTCGCGCTTGTGACCGAACTCCACGGTGCCCGCGGTCAGCGCGTACAGCGTGTCGTCGTTGCCGCGACCCACGCCGTCACCGGGGTGGATCTTGGTGCCGCGCTGGCGGACGATGATCTCGCCCGCGCCGACGATCTGGCCGCCGAAGCGCTTGACGCCGAGACGCTGGGCGTTCGAGTCGCGCCCGTTCTTGGAGGAGCTGACGCCCTTCTTAGATGCCATCTGGGATCAATCCTTGTCTGGTCGAGGGATCGCTCAGGCGATGCCCGTGATCTTCAGCCGGGTCAGCTCCTGGCGGTGGCCCTGGCGCTTCTTGTAACCGGTCTTGTTCTTGTAGCGGAGGATGCGGATCTTCTCGCCGCGGAGGTCCTCGACCTTCTCGGCGGTGACCTTGACCTTCGCGAGCTCGTTCTGGGCGGAGGTGACCTTGTCACCGTCGACCAGCAGCACGGGAGCGAGATCGATGCTGTCGCCCGCCTCGCCTGCCACGCGGTTGATCACGATGGTGTCACCGACCGACACCTTCTCCTGACGACCGCCTGCGCGGACGATTGCGTACACCACGTCAATGCTCCATCTTGTGAATCGGATTGCTCTTCGAGCCGTTCTTCCTACCGGGGTGGCACCGCGGACCTGCGACCGTCAACCGGGTCCGGCCCCTGCATGAGCAGGGTCGGGTGGGAGATGCGGTCGCGCGATGTCCACCGGAATCACGACTGCGGCACGTTCTGCGCCAGGGGACAGCTTACGATCCCCGCACCCCTCGGTCAACCACCGGACACGGTCCGACCTGCGAGAACGCGGTCACACCCTGTGGAACACGTCACCCCTCGTCGGGGGTGGTCTGCTCCTGCTCCGCGGTCCCGCTCGTGACGACCTCGCCGTCGACCGTCACCTCGGGCTGGCTGCTCGCCCCCGAGGCCGCGGCGATGGACGCGATCGTGGCGCGGGCCAGCGCGCGGCTGTCGGCGTCGTCCTCGAGGCGGTGGACGTCGCCCTGCGCCTCCTCGGCGCCGCTGTCCGTGCTCTCGCCCTCGTCCTTGGCGCCGCCGCGGCCGCGACGGCCCCGGCGCCGGGAGGACTTCGAGGAGTCGTCCCCGCCGCCGTTCCCGTTCCCGCTGCCGCCGCCGTTGCCGCCGTGGCTGTGGCTGCCGTCCATGTCGACCACCAGGCCGCGGCCGCTGCAGTGCTCGCAGGTGGCCGAGAAGGTCTCGACCAGGCCCTGGCCGACGCGCTTGCGCGTCATCTGCACGAGCCCCAGGGAGGTGACCTCGGCCACCTGGTGCTTGGTGCGGTCGCGTCCCAGGCACTCGACCAGGCGCCGCAGCACGAGGTCGCGGTTGGACTCGAGCACCATGTCGATGAAGTCGATGACGATGATGCCGCCGATGTCGCGCAGGCGCAGCTGGCGCACGATCTCCTCGGCGGATTCGAGGTTGTTCTTGGTGACGGTCTCCTCGAGGGAGCCGCCGGAGCCGGTGAACTTGCCGGTGTTCACGTCGATCACGGTCATCGCCTCGGTGCGGTCGATCACCAGGGAGCCGCCGGAGGGCAGGTAGACCTTGCGGTCCATCGCCTTGAGCAGCTGCTCGTCGATGCGGTGCTTGGCGAAGACGTCCTTCTCGCCGACGTGGCGGGTGACGCGCTCGAGCAGGTCCGGCGCGACGTCGCTGACGTAGGCGTGGACGTCGTCGTGCACCTTCTCGCCCTCGACGATCAGCGAGGTGAAGTCCTCGTTGAAGACGTCGCGCACGACCTTGATCGCGATGTCGGGCTCCTGGGAGAGCGCGACCGGGGCGGAGCGGTTCTTCTGCGCCTTCTGGATCTTCTCCCACTGCGCGCGCAGGCGCTCGACGTCGTGGGTGAGCTCCTCCTCGCTCGCCCCCTCGGCGGCGGTGCGCACGATGACGCCCGCGTCCTCGGGGATGATCTGGCGCATGATCTTCTTCAGCCGCGCGCGCTCGTTGTCGGGCAGCTTGCGGGAGATGCCGGTCATCGAGCCGCCGGGCACGAACACCACGTAGCGGCCGGGCAGGGAGATCTGACTGGTCAGGCGGGCGCCCTTGTGGCCGATGGGGTCCTTCGTGACCTGGACGAGCACCGGGTCGCCGCTCTTGAGCGCGAGCTCGATGCGGCGCGGCTGGCCCTCGAGGCCCACGGCGTCCCAGTTCACCTCGCCGGCGTAGAGCACGGCGTTGCGGCCCTTGCCGATGTCCACGAACGCGGCCTCCATCGAGGGCAGCACGTTCTGGACCTTGCCCATGTAGACGTTGCCGACCATCGAGGTCTGCGACTTCTGGGCGACGTAGTGCTCGACCAGGACGTCGTCCTCGAGCACGGCGATCTGGGTGCGGCCGGCGCGCTCGCGCACCACCATCGAGCGCTTGACGGACTCGCGGCGGGCGAGGAACTCGGCCTCGGTGATCACGTTGCGGCGACGGCCTGCGTCACGGCCCTCGCGGCGGCGCTGGCGCTTGGCCTCGAGACGGGTCGAGCCCTTGACGGCCTGGACCTCGTCGCGGGCCTCGCGGACCTTGACCACGGTGTTGGGTGGATCGTCGGACGCACCGGCGTCGTCGTTCCCGCTGCCGGAGCGGCGACGGCGCCGACGGCGGCGCGAACCGGACGAGCTCGAGGAGCCGGACTCCCCGTTCTCGCCGTTGCCCTCGCCCCCGGAGGAGTCGTCCTGGGAGGAGTCGGAGCTGGCGTCCTCGCCCTCGGCGGAGCTCTCTGCGGAGTCGCTGTCGACGGAGGAGTCGTCGTCCCCGCGGCCGCGGCCGCGTCGTCCCCGGCCCCCGCGACGGCGGCGGCGCCGGGAGCTGCTCCCCGGGCCGTCGGAGGAGCGGCGCTCGTCGTTCTCGCCCTCGTCCTCGGAGCCCTCGGAGTCGTCCTCGGCGGAGGTGGGGGCGGAGTTGTCCTCGGACGCCTCGGCGGCGCCGGCCTCACGCTGCGAGGAGCGGCGCGAGCGGCTGCGGCGCGAGCGGGACGGGGACTGCTGCTCGTCCTGCTCCTCCTGGGCGTCCTGAGTCGAGTCGTCCTCGTCGTCCACCTCGGCGGCGGCGAAGGAGAGGTCCGCGCTGCCCACCGGGGCGTCGTGCGCTCCGACGGTGGTGCGCGGCTGCGGGGTGGGTGCCTGGAACAGGAGGGAGGCGAAGTCCATCTGGACCTGCTCGCGGCGGCGGGCGCGGTCCTCGTCCGCGTCGTCCTTCTGGCCGGTCGTCGCAGCCTTGCGGGCGGGCTCGGTCTCCGCGGTGCCGCGGGCCGAGGCCAGGGCGCGCAGATCGCCCACGACGGGGTTCGCGTCCGCGGGGTTCTCTTCCACGGCGTTCACGTCCGCCGGGTTCTCCGCGGCGGTCTGCTCGTCGGGCTCGACCGCAGCCTCCTCGACAGCCGGCTGCTCCGGCTGCGCGGGCTCGGGGGTCGGCTCAGGTGCCGGCGCGGTCGCCGTCGGGATCACGGGCGCGCCGGCCGGCGCGCCGGCGCGGCGGCGGAGGCGCTTGGGGGCGGCCGTCGGCTCGGGCGCCGCGGCGGTGGTCTCCTGCGGGGCGACCACGGTGCGCGGTGCGGTGGTCGCGGGCTGCTCGACGGTGGGCGGGGTGAAGGCAGGTGCTCCTGCGGGGGCTCCGGCACGGCGGCGACGACGCGCGGGGGCGGTGGTCTGCGTCTCGTCGGACGAGTCGTTCTCGGGATTATGGGTGCTGTCAGCCATACGGCCGTCTCCTTCTGGAGGACCAGCGCACCCTGGTCCCGTCTGGTCATCGTCTCTGTGGACGGAAGTCTCAAGCCCTCGCCGTCGCGCAGCTCCCCGTGGAAGCGCTGCGATGCCGACCGAGGGAGCACTGCGGTCGCGGTCGTCCGCGTAGCCGGTGCTCCGACGTCACGACGCCGGGAGGTTCTCCCACCCGGTACGGAGCGGGAGAGTGCCGCGATCAGTATGGCACAGGGGCTCCGCGCGCCCCTGTGCGACATGCGCTGCGGATCATGGCCGGTTCGCCCGGACCAGGACCATCGTCCTGCTGGCCCCGGGCGCCCGCCCGTAGCTTTTATAACGTCGTGTCGCTCGGCCGGAAGGACCCATGGAAGCCCTCGACCTCGCACGGTGGCAGTTCGGCATCACCACCGTGTACCACTTCATCTTCGTGCCGCTCACCATCGGCCTGTCGCTGCTGGTCGCGATCATGCACACTCGCGCGGTGTTCTCCAAGGACCCGGTGCGCAAGGACGCCTGGACGCGGATGACGAAGTTCTTCGGCTCGATGCTGATTGTGAACTTCGGCATCGGCATCGCCACCGGCATCGTGCAGGAGTTCCAGTTCGGCATGAACTGGTCCGAGTACGCCCGTTACGTGGGCGACGTGTTCGGCGCCCCGCTCGCCCTCGAGGGCCTGGCGGCGTTCTTCCTCGAATCGGTGTTCCTGGGGCTGTGGATCTTCGGCTGGGGCAAGATGCCCGAGAAGATCCATCTGCTGACGATCTGGGCGGTCGCGATCGGCACCACCCTGTCGGCCTACTTCATCATCGCCGCGAACTCGTTCATGCAGCATCCCGTCGGCGCGATGCTGAACCCCGAGACGGGGCGCGCCGAGCTCGATCCCTCCCAGGGCTCGATCCTCGCGGTGCTCACCAATGTCACCGCGCTCGCGGCGTTCCCGCACGTGGTCTCCGGCGCCTGGCTGGTGGCGGGGGCCTTCCTCACCGGCGTCGCCTCCTGGCACATGGTCACGCACCACCGCCGGGCGCGGCAGCTCGGCCTGGACACCGAGGAGGGGCAGGAGCAGCACCTCGCGTCGCGCGACCTGTACCGCCCCACGGTGCGCTTCGGTGTGATCGCGATGTGCGTCTCCGCCGTGGTGCTGGTCATCTCGGGCGATGTGCAGGCGAAGCTCATGTTCGAGCAGCAGCCGATGAAGATGGCGTCGGCCGAGGCGCTGTGCGAGACGCAGACGGACGTGCCGTTCTCCATCCTCACCGTCGGCGGGCCCGATGCCTTCAGCGAGGACTGCGACGGCGTCACCCACATCATCGAGATCCCCTATGTGACCGGGATCCTCGCCACCAACGATCCGCATGCCGAGCTGCAGGGTGTGGACGACCTGAACGCCCAGTACAAGGAGCAGTTCGGTGAGACCGCCCTGAACATCCACGGCGAGGAGGTCGAGGTCGACTACCGGCCCAACCTGTTCGTCACCTACTGGTCCTTCCGCCTGATGATGGGGCTCGCGGCCTTCAGCGGGATCCTCGCCCTCTGGGCGCTGTGGGTCACCCGCGGCAAGGGTGAGAACGCCCGCACCACCGGGTCGAAGGCCTTCCAGTGGTTCGCGGTGCTGTCGATCCCGATGCCGTTCTTCGCGAACTCCGCCGGCTGGGTGTTCACCGAGATCGGTCGCCAGCCCTGGGTGGTCCACCCCAATCCGCTGGATCCCACTGTGCGGCTGATGACGATGCAGGGGGTCTCGGCCAATCCGGGCTGGATGGTGCTGACCTCGCTGGTGGCCTTCACGTTGGTGTACGGCGTGCTCGCGGTGATCTGGTTCCAGATGATGCGCAAGGCGGCTCTGAAGGGCGCCCCGCTGCCGAAGCGGGATGAGCGCACCCAGGAGCTCGACACCCCCACCCTCTCCTTCGACTACTGAGACAGGGACGAGAACTGATCATGGATGCCATGCTCGAGCCCACGGTCCTGCAGACCCTGTGGTTCTTCCTCATCGCCTTCTTCTTCCTGGGCTACTTCGTCCTCGAGGGCTTCGATTTCGGAGTGCAGATGAACGTCGCCACCGTGTGGCGGCGCGGCTCCGGCACGCGCGGCACGGTGCTGAAGACCATCGGCCCCGTCTGGGACGGCAACGAGGTCTGGGTGATCACCGGCGGCGCGCTGCTGTTCGCGGCCTTCCCCGAGTGGTACGCGACGCTGTTCTCCGGCTTCTACCTGGCGCTGCTGCTCCTGCTGCTGGTGCTGATCGTGCGCGTGTGCGCCTTCAAGTGGCGGGACAAGGTCGATTCCGAGCGCTGGCGCACGAGCTGGGACGTGGTGCACGTGATCGGCGGCTTCGCGCCCGCGCTGCTGTGGGGCGTGGCCTTCGGCAACATCGTCTCCGGGGTCTCGATCGACGAGAACCGCTGGGTGACCACCACCCTGCTGGAGCTGCTGAACCCCTTCGCGCTGCTGAGCGGGCTGGTGTTCGTGCTGCTGTTCTGGCTGCACGGCACCCTCTACCTCACGCTCAAGATCGAGGGGCCGCTGCGCGAGGACGCGAACCGCTGGGCGGGCCGGCTGGTGTGGCCCACGATCGTGGCCGGCGCCGCCTTCCTGCTCTGGTACCAGTTCGCGCACTCGAACACCTGGCTGACCCTGATCCCGGTCGCGGTCGCGGCGCTCGCCCTGCTCTCCGTGGTGCCGCTGAACCGGGCGCGCCGCGAGGGCCTCGCCTTCGGGGCGACCACCACCGCGATCGCCGCGGCATCGATCACCCTGTTCGGCGGCCTGTTCCCCTACGTGATGCCCGCGGCGAACGATCCGGCGAACTCGCTCACGGTCGCGAACGCCTCCTCGACCTCGCACACCCTGACGGTGATGCTGGTGGCGCTGTGCATCCTGATGCCGATCGTGCTGGCCTACACCGTGTGGACGTATCGGGTGTTCCGCCACCGGGTGCGCGATGAGGACTCCCCCGCCCCCGGCTCCCAGCTGCTCGAGAAGGCCAAGCGGGGCTACCGGGAAGCCTTCGAGCAGGACTGACACACTGGCCACGATGACCACCACCGCCGCAGGGCCGCTCACCGCCGGGGCCGACGCCGACGCGCCCGCCGCCCCGCGCCGGAGCCGTGCGCCGCTGGATCCCCGCCTGGTGCGGGAGGTGCACGCGGCACGGCGCCACGTGGCGCTGACGGTCGCCCTCGGGCTCGTGCAGTCGGCGAGCATCGTCGTCACGGCGCTGGTGATCGCCCGCCTGGGCGCGCAGCTGCTGGTCGAGCGGGAGGTGCCGGAGGGGACCCCGGGCCTGCTGCTGGTGCTGGTGGCGGCGCTCGCGGTGCGCGCCGGGGCGGTGCTGGTCGAGGAGGCCACCGCCCACCGCGCCGCGACCGAGGCGATCAGCGAGCTGCGAGGGCGGATCGTGGTACATGCCGCGCGCCTGGGCCCCCGTGCCGGAGCAGGCCGCGGCGCGGATCTCACCTCGCTCGCGACCACCGGCATCGAGAACCTCCGCCCGTACCTGGTGGGGTACGTGCCGCAGCTGATGCTCTCGCTCACCGTGACACCTCTGTGCCTGCTCACGATCTACCTGCTGGACCCCCTGAGCGCCGGGATCGCGCTGTTCACGCTGCCGCTGGTGCCGCTGTTCATGATCCTGGTGGGCAAGCTGACCGTGGGCCGCTCCGAACGGCTGATCGCGGACATGCGCTCGCTGTGGGCCCAGCTGCTGGACCTGGTGGACGGCCTGCCCACGCTGCGGGCCCTGGGCCGTGAGAAGGGCCCGGAGAAGATGGTGCGGACGCTCGGCGACCGCCACCGCTCCTCGGCGATGGGCTCGCTGAAGTACGCCTTCCTCTCCTCGATGGTGCTCGAGCTGCTGGCGACGCTGTGCGTGGCCCTGATCGCGGTGAATATCGGGATGCGCCTGGTATACGGGCACATGGATCTCGCGCCCGCGCTCGCGGTGCTCGTGCTGGCCCCGGAGATCTACCAGCCGCTGCGCAACGTCGGCTCCCAGTACCACTCCTCGACCGACGGGCTCGCCGCCGTGGGCGCCGCCTTCGAGGTGCTCGACGAGCCCGCTCCGGCCGACGGGACCGTCCAGGCTCCCGCTCTGCGCGGCGCGACGCTCCGCCTGCGCGGAGTCTCGGTGCGCTCGCGGGACGGCTTCGCGCCGCACCGGGCCGAGCTCGAGGTGCGCCCCGGGCGCGTGCTCGCGGTGACGGGCGCCTCGGGCTCCGGCAAGACCACCGCCGTGCAGGTGCTGCTGGGCCTGCTCGAGGCCGATCAGGGCACGGCGGAGATCGTCGCTGCGGACGGTGCTGTCACCGATGTGCGCGAGGTGAGGCGGCGGAGCCTGTGGGAGCAGGTGGCGCTGCTGCCCCAGCGGCCGGTGCTGCCGCCGGGCACGATCCGCTCTGTGCTCCTCGGCGCCCGCCCCGGTGCGGAGCAGGCGGAGCTCGAGGCCGCCGCGGCCGCGACAGGGCTGGACGCGGTGATCGCCGAACGCGGCTGGGACGCCGATCTGGGCCGCGCCGGCAGCGGGATCTCGCTCGGTGAGCGTCAGCGTCTGGCCCTGGCCCGGGCGGTCCTCTCCTCCACCCCGCTGGTGGTGCTGGACGAGCCCACCGCGCATCTCGACGGCGCCACCGAGCAGGTGGTGCTGGATCTGATCGAGACGCTGCGCGGTGAAGGGCGCACCGTCGTGGTGATCGCGCACCGGTCCCGCCTGGTGGAGACCGCCGACGAGGTCGCCGTGGTGGAGGCCGGACGATGAGCGCCACCCCTGCCGCCCCTGTCGCCGCTGCCGCCCCTGCTGCTCTGCGCCGCGCCGAGCGGGCGCTCGAGATCCCGCCCGCGCGCCTGCTCGCGGCGGTGCTCGCCGGCTGTGCGACCCTCGGCTCCGCCTTCGCGCTCGCCGCGGTCTCCGCCTACCTGGTCACCCGGGCCTGGACGATGCCGCCGGTGCTGGACCTCACCGTGGCGGTGGTGATGGTGCGCGCGCTCGGCGTCTCCCGCGGCGTGTTCCGCTGGCTCGAGCGGATGCTCACCCACGACCTCGCCCTGCGCGGCGTGGTCTCCCTGCGCACGAACCTGTTCACCGCGCTCGCCGCGCGCCGGGACGATGCGCTGACCCGGCTGCGGCGCGGCGATCTGCTGGCCCGGCTCGGGGATGACGCGCAGGAGCTCGGCGACCACGTCATCAAGGCGGTGGTGCCGGGCATCGTGGCGGTCGTGATGTGCGTGGCGGTGCTCGCGACCTTCGCTCCGCTCTCGCTCTCGGCGACGGCGACGATGCTCGCGGCGCTGCTGCTGGCGAGCCTCCTGGCGCCGCTGGCCGCGTTCCGGGCCGCGCGGCTGACCGAGCAGGCTGTGGTGACCACCCGCTCCGACGTCAGCGCGCGGGCGCTCGAGATCCTCGACGACGCCACCTCGCTGCAGGTGGACGGCCGTCTCGAGGCCGCTCTCGAGGAGCTGCGTGCCGGGCAGTCGGCGCACGATGCGGCGATCGACCGTGCCGCCCTGCCGGCCGCCATCGCCTCCGCCGCGGTGCCGCTGACGATGATCCTCGCCGTGACCGGATCGCTGCTCGCGGCCGGCACGGCGTGGCTCGACGGCGGCGCCTCCGCAGGGCAGATCGGCATCCTGCTGCTGCTCCCGCTGTCCTCCTTCGAGGCCGCGACCACGCTCCCCGCGGCCGCGACCCAGTACGCCCGCTCGCGCGCCGCCGCGCAGCGACTGGAGGCGCTGGTCGGTCCTGCCGAGGACGCGACGGCGACCAAGCCGGCCCCCGCCACCGCGCTGCGACCTGCGTCGGCCGCTCTGCGCGCGGTGGGGCTGAGCGCCGGGTGGTCCCCGGAGCGGCCCCGGGTGAGGGCGCTGGACCTCGACCTGCCGCCCGGCTCGCGTCTCGCCGTCGTCGGCCCGTCCGGCAGCGGTAAGTCGACCCTGCTGGCGACGCTCGCGGGTCTGCTCGCACCGCTCGAGGGCCGCGTGGAGCTCGACGGGCACGCTCTTGCCAGGCTCGAGGCGGACCAGGTGCGCTCCCGCGTGACGATGTTCGCCGAGGACGCGCACGTGTTCGCGACCACCGTGCGGGAGAACCTGCGCGTGGTGCGCGGAGACCTCGAGGACGCCCAGGTGCGGGCGGCGCTCGACGCCGTCGGCCTCGACGACTGGATCGCGTCGCTGCCGGCGGGCCTGGACACCATGCTGGGACCGGACGGCACCACCATCTCCGGCGGGGAGCGTCGGCGCCTGCTGCTGGCCCGGGCCGTGGTGCGCGGCGGTCCGGTGCTGCTGCTCGACGAGCCCACCGAGCATCTGGACACCGCGCGCGGTGATCAGCTGCTGCGTGCCCTGCTGGATCCGGGGGATGATGCTCTGGTGCCGGAGGGGACCACGGTCGTGGTGGTGACCCACCGCGTCGAGGCGATCCCGCACGGCACCCCGGTGCTGTCCCTCGGCCCTGATGCCGCCGCCCGTCTCGAGGAGAGCCGATGACCTCGCCCATCCCCCCGTCACGGGCCCAGCGGCCCCGCATCCAGGACCTCGCCGGCGCCGTCCTCGCCGGCAGCGAGACCGAGGACCTGCTGGATCTGCTGCTGCACTCCTCTCGCGGAGATCTCGACGCGCGCAGCGCCGTGCTGGTGATGCCGCTGACACCGGGCGCCTGGGCGGTCGAGATGGTCGAGGGCGCGGACTCCGACGTGCTGCTGGGCGAGGATATCGCCGCCGACTCGCCCGCCGGGATCGGCCTGCAGCACGCGGACCCGGAGGCGCTCGAGGCGATCGGCTCCTGGGAGGTGGGGTCGGAGCGGCGCCGGGCGCTGGTCGCGGTGATCGACGCCGCCGAGCACGGCACGGGTCTGCTCGCCGTGCTGCGCGACGAGGACTCGTCCCCCTTCACCGAGGCGGACCGGGAGCGGCTCGACTCCCTCGCGGCCCTGCTCGCCCTCACCCTGCGCGTTCCGACGCTGCGCTCGAGCAGCGAGATCGACGACGAGCGCGGACGCATCGCCCGCGACCTCCACGATCTGGCGATCCAGGAGCTGTTCGCGGTGGGCATGGAGCTCGAGAGCCTGGTGGAGTCGCTCGGCTCGCCCGACGTGACGCCGTCGAAGGCGCGGATCCGCAGCTCGGTCGCGACCTCCGTGCAGGGGGTCGAGAACGCGGTCGCCCAGATCCGGCAGATCGTCCAGTCGCTGCGGCGCGAGCGCTCCGAGGCCACGCTCACCGAGCAGCTGCGCCACGAGGTGGGGCTCGCGACGGCGGGCCTGGGCTTCGTCCCCTCGATGCGGCTGCCTCCGCGGCCCTCCGAGATGGATGCCGAGCTGCCTCCGGAGATCGCGGAGGACGTGGTGGCGGTGGTGCGCGAATGCCTGGCCAATGCGGCCCGGCACGCTCATGCGAGCGCGGTCGCGGTCTCGGTGAGCGTGTTCTCCGAGGGCGTGGACCGGGTGGTGCAGGTCAACGTCTCCGACAACGGACGCGGGATCGACCCCTCGGTGCGCCGTCGCAGCGGGCTGGCGAACATGTCCGCGCGGGCGCGGCGTCACTCCGGGTGGGTGGACGCGATCAACCTCGAGCCGGGCACGATGATCTCCTGGCGGGTCACCCTGCCCGCCACGTGAGGACTCAGCTCACTGGGGCTTCCAGCCGGCGCGGCGACGGGCGGCGACCATCGCCGCGACCTGGGTGCGGCGCTGCATGCCGAGGGTCTGGAGGATGACCGTGACGCGGTTCTTGACCGTCTTCTCGGCGATCCCGAGCTCCTCGGCGATCTCGCGGTTCGAGTGGCCGTCGCCGATCAGCTCGACCACCCGCTGATCGGACTCCGACAGCCCCGTCTCGTCCTCGACGTGCGCGGCCGGCCAGATCGACTTCCCGCCCCGGATCGCGATGATCGCCTCGACGATCTCCTGCGAGCGGGCGGACTTCAGCATCAGCCCGGCGGCCCCCGCGGCCTTCGACTCGCGCAGCGCCGCGTCATCGTCGAAGCTGGTCAGCACCAGCATCAGCTGCTCGGGGTCCAGCTCGCGGGCGGCCTTCATCACGTCGATGCCGGTGCCGTCGGGCAGCTGGAGGTCCACCACGAGCACCTCGGGACGGATCGCGGGCAGGCGGCGGGTCGCCTCGGCCACCGAGGAGGCCTCGCCGATCACGCTGAGCGACTCGCTCGCATCGATCACGGTGACGATCCCCCGGCGCACCACCTCGTGGTCGTCCACCAGCATCACGCGGATCGGGCCGGACTGTTCGGTCGCTGTCACGGAGCGTCCTTCCTGCATCACCTGGTGAGATCTGTCGTCGACGAATCTACCGCACCTACAGGGGCCCCGCGGGAACGGTCCTGCGCTGGCACCGCGGGCAGAAGTGCGAGGAACGGTTCTGGTGCATCACCCGTCGGATCGTGCCGCCGCACCGCGCGCACGGCTCGCCCTCGCGGCCGTAGGCGTTCAGGGAGCGGGCGAAGTACCCGCTGCGGCCGTCCACGTTCACGTACAGGGCATCGAAGCTGGTACCGCCCACCTCGAGCGCCCGCTCCATCACCTCGCGGGCGGCGCGCAGGATCGTGAGCGCCCGGCGCTGGCTGAGCGCCGCGCCGGGGGTGTCGTAGCGGGTGCGGGCCGCCCACAGCGCCTCGTCGGCGTAGATGTTCCCGATCCCGGAGACGATCTCCTGGTTCAGCAGCAGGGTCTTCACGGCGCTGCGGCGGCCGCGCAGAGCACGGGCCACGTCGGGCAGGTCGATCGCGGGGTCGAGCAGGTCTCGGGCCACGTGCGCGGCGTCGGCGGGCAGCAGGGCGTCGGGACTGCCCACGCCCGCGAGGGCCCCGTCGGGCGCCTCGACCAGCTCGCTGGTCCACAGCCCGCCGAAGAGCCGCTGGTCGATGAGGTCCACGCGGGTGCCGTCATCGAGGTGCAGCGAGAGGCGGCGGTGGCGCAGCGGATCGGAGGCGGGCCCCTCGGAGGGTGCGGTGGGGGCCGTGGCGACAGCTCCGGTGGTGCCGATCCGCAGCTGGCCGCTCATGCCCAGGTGCCCCATCAGGGCCTCACCCGTCTCGGCACCGGCGCCGTCGGCCAGACGCCACCACAGGAATTTCCCGCGCCGCACCACGGCGGAGAGGGTGCTGCCGAGCAGCGCGGCGCGCAGCCGGTCCGCTCCCCCGGGCTGGCGGCGGATGATGCGAGCATCGAGCAGCTCGAGCCCGGTGATGGTGCGGCCGACGGTGCGGGGCTCGAGGCCCCGCCGCACGACCTCGACCTCGGGCAGCTCGGGCATCTGCTCAGCCTCGGGGGATCAGCGACTCACCGCGCGCGGCGAGGACCTGACGCACCGCGTTCTGGGCGGCGGCGAGCTCGGCGTCCTTCTTCGAGGCGCCGTCGCCGCTCGCGGTGACGATGCCGTCCACGGTGACCGTCGCGGTGAACACCTTCTGGTGCTCGAGCCCCGCCTCGGCGATCGCGTAGGAGACGCTCGACCCCTCGGCCGCGGCGATCTCCTGCAGCCGGGACTTGAAGTCATACCCGGTCTCGAGGAACTCATCGGAGTCGAGCAGCGGACGCAGCAGGTCCAGCACGAACCGACGCGAGACGTCCTGTCCCAGCGCCAGATGGACCGCTCCGATCACGGCCTCGGTGGTGTCAGCGAGGATCGAGGCCTTCGCACGACCGCCGGTGAGGTCCTCGCCGCGGCCCAGCCGCACGTAGGCGCCGAGGTCGAGCTTGGAGGCGATCACGGCGAGCGCGCGGGTGCTCACGGTCGCGGCCCGTCGCCGAGCGAGATCGCCCTCGGGCAGTGTGGGGTGGGAGGCGTAGAGGTGCTCGGTGACGGCCAGCTGCAGCACTGCGTCGCCGAGGAACTCGAGCCGCTCGTTGTGCGGCAGCCCGTCGTTCTCGTAGGAGTAGGAGCGATGGGTGAGCGCCAGCTCGAGCAGCCCGGAGGCCTTGAGATCAGCGGCCTGCGCGCCGTCCAGCGGCAGTCGATCCAGCAGGCCCTGCGGGGCGGCGGCCTCAGTGGCGCGGCGCCTGCGCGCCATCAGGCCTCCTCGTTCCTGCTCGAGCCGTCCTCGTCGGTATCGGTCGACTCTCCGGAGTCCTCGTCCAGCAGGCCCTGAAGCGCCGCGAAGCGGGGATCGATCACGTCGTGGTGGTGGTCCGGATCGTTCTCCATGCGGAAGCCGCACTGGGCGCACAGGCCGGGGCAGTCCTCGCGGCACAGGGGGCGCTCGTCGGCCTCCATCGCGAGGGCGTCGCGCACCAGCGGGCCGACATTGACGGCGTCGTCCTCGAAGAGCACGGAGTCGTCCCTGTCCTCGGCCTTGACCTTCTCCGGGTACATGAACAGCTCGTCGACGCGCGCGGTGACGTCCTGCTCCACCGGGTCGAGGCAGCGGGAGCACTCGCCCTCGAGGTGGGCGGTCACGGTGCCGTGGACGTAGATGCCCTCGACCACGGACTCGAGCTCGGCCTCGACCGCGATGTCCTGCCCCTCGGGGACCTGCATCGCGATGCCGCCGGCCTCACGGGCCGGGGCGGGGACGGTGCGCTCCACGCGGCGGTGGGTTCCGGGGCGGCCGACGAGGTCGATCGCATCGAACTGCAGCGCCGTGTCGAGCGTGCTGCGGGGGGTGGCGTCGGAAGACATCGGTGACGGTCCTGTTCGTGTCGAGGGGGCCATTCAGGATACGGCGGAGGCGGCGCGCAGGGCGTCCAGGGAGGGGCCGGGGAGCATGTCGGAGACATCACCTCCGAGGGCATGGACCTCCCGCACCAGCGAGGAGGAGATGTGCGCGAGGGTCGAATCGGTGAGCAGGAAGACCGTGTCCACACCGGAGAGGTGCTGGTTCATCCGCGCCATCGGCTCCTCGTAGGCGAGGTCGAGCTGGGAGCGCAGGCCGCGCACGACGGCGTCGGCGCCGATGTCCCGGCAGAAGTCGACCAGCAGCCCCTTGGGAAGGGTGCGCACTTCGACGTTGCCCTCGAGCTGCTCCTGCTGGAGGGTCTGCGTGATCGACGCCTTGCGGGCCTCGAGGTCGAGCGTCCCCTTCTTGGAGGGGTTGTGGGAGACGGCGATGACCACGTGATGACCGAGGGCCGCGGCACGACGGGTGAGGTCGAGGTGTCCCAGCGTGAAGGGATCGAACGAGCCGGGCAGGACGACGGTGCTCATGCCGTCACTGTAGTGCGCCGGAGCCGGATCGCTCAGCCCAGGGCGATGGTGACGTGGTGCAGGCCGTCGTCGTCGATGGTGCCGATGGTGAGGGTCCCGGTGGTCCCGGCGAGCTCGCCGGTGCCCGAACCGGGGGCGATCACGTAGCTCAGCTCGGGCTCACCGCCGGCCATGGTGCCGAGCTGCTGGAGCACGAGGGTGCCGCTGCGGCCGTCGAGGGTGCCCTCGAAGGCCTCGGTAGCGATGTAGGAGGCGTTGCCGCCGGCCGGTTCCCCCGCGGTGAGCATGATGCCGCGGGAGCTGCCTTCGAGGGCGCCGGTCCAGGTCTTGGCGAGGTCGAAGCGGTCGGCGGCGCCGGGGAGGTTCTCGGCGGGCGTCAGCGAGACGGTGAAGGCGGCGGCGACCGCTTCGACCCTGGCTGCTGGAGCTCATGCCTCAAGTATCGGTGCCGTGGGGGTGCGGCGCGCCGGTTCCGCGGCGAGCTTCGCTCACGGGGTGCTCGTTCGCGAGCAGCGCGTAGGACATCCCGTCGAGCCAGCGGCCGCTGCGGTGGAGGGACTCCTCGCGGAACACTCCCTCGAGGCGCATGCCGATCTTCTCCATGACGCGGCGCGAGGCGAGGTTCTCAGCGAAGCACGCCGCCTCGACCCGGCGCGCACCGAGGGTCTCGAAGGCGATGCGGAGCAGGGCGGCGGCGAACTCGGTGCCGAGGCCCCGTCCCTGGACGGCAGGGTCGAGCGCCCAGCCGATCTCGGCCTGCTGGCCCTTGGCCTGCTCGACCATGTCGGCCTGGGACCAAGCGTCCTGCAGCTCGACCTTGCCGACGGCGACGATCCGCCCATCGAGCCGACCCACGACGCAACTGTCGAGACCGCGGTCCCACCACTGCTGGTGCGCCTCGGCCGTGGCGCTCAGCGTGGTGGTCCATTCCTGCACCTCCGGCAGGCGGTGCCAGGGCCAGACTGCCGCGGCGTCCTCGGATCGACCTGGACGCAGCTCGAGGCGGGCGGTGCGGAAGGGTGATTCGAGGTCGGTGAGCGAGCGGGACATCGGGACAGAGTAGCGGCCCGTTCAGTTGCGTTCCGGTCCGAAGGGGTCGAGTCGGACGGGGTCGGGTCAGAACGGCACGGGGCGGTGCTCCAGCAGCGGCGCCAGGGGCGGCGGGCCAGGATCGTCGTGCTCGTCGTAGTCGGGATCGCTGTAGTGCTCGAGGAGGTGGAGGCCCCACCGGTCCTGCTCCTCGTGGAGCGGGCTCTCGGCGATGACGTCGTCGAAGTATCCGTTGCGGGTGAGCGCTTCGAACTCGAGGTCGCTGCGGTACTGCTCCCAGGCATGCTGCAGCTGCTCGGACAGCTCCCTGGTGACCAGATCGGTGTTCCGGGCGGCATCGCACACGGCGGCGTCGCCGATCTGCCACCGGGTGGTCCCGGTGTCCTGGTCCCTGACGGGATCCAGCAGGCCCGCCGTCTTCATCCTGTGGTGCAGGCGACACAGGCGATGGAGGTTGTCCAGGGAGGTGGGGCCGCCACGGTCCGGGTTCTCGAGATCGAACTCCTGGATGTGGTCGATCTCCCCGACGGTCATCACGTTGCGGGCGCAGCCCGGGACCGCGCAGACAGGGTCGATCAGGCGGAGGTTCTCTGCCATCGCCGTGGAGGTCCGGTAGGTGCGGGAGGCCGACGGGAGGTAGCCCCCTGCGATCGGCTCGGCGAGCACGCGCTCGAAGGCCGGGGCCTTCGCGACGAGCTCCCGTGCCATGCGCGGCGGGATCGGGATCGTCCCGTCCAGCGTCGCCGGGGCGTTCGAGAGGCCGAGCAGGGTGAGCACGGGGACGACGACGGAGATCCGGAACGCGGGGTCAGGCACCTCGATGGCGCCGGTGTGGAGCTGCGAGCGGACCGCGATCGCGTACTGCAGTGCGGACAGCGGGAGGTGCTTCCCGTCGCGGGCGGCATCGCCGTCGAGGTCGAAGGGGATCGGGGCGCCCGTCTCGAGAGCGTGGCGCTGGGCGTCCTGCACGGCACGGGCGGCGGCGTCGAGCCGCTGACCGAAGGCGGTGATCTCGGGGATCGGGCCGCGGATGATGAGGCAGGCGGTGCCGTCGCCGTCCGGCGAGGGATGGATGCTCACGCTGCGCTGCTCCTCGGGCGACTCCTGGACGGCGTCCGTGCCGAACCATGCGATGAGCAGGCGCAGCTCGCGGTAGAAGCGTTCGACGTCGATCGCCTCGAGCTGCCAGGCTGCTACCCGCTCGTCGACGAGCCGGCGCTGGTGCGCGGTCAGGCGCAGCACGCTGCGGATCAGCCATTCGAACCACTCGATCGGCAGCGCGCCCTCGGCCACGCGGGCGAAGCAGGCGGGCAGATCGGTCACCGCCACATGAGCGTCGCGCAGTCGGTCCTCTCCGCGGGTCGTCTTCACCCGCAGACCCGCGGCGGCGGCCAGGGCGTGGAGCGCCTTCTCCTCGGCCTCGTCCCCCTTCGTCCAGAGCGTGGCGAGATCGTGCATCTCGGCGATGTAGAGCGCGGCATGCTCCTGCCGGCGGCGACGGAAGATGCGCAGCACGGTCTCCGCCTCGGAGCTCCGCGGTGTGACGTCGGCACGCTCGAGGAGCGCCTGGGAGGTCAGAGGGGTGCGGGCCGTGACGTGCTTGAGGGGCGGCCCGTCGGCGCGGCGCGAAGCGGTGGCCTGTTCCCTCATCACCGCTCCTTCCGAATGTCGATCGCGAGCACCCTGCGCTCGGGCGGTGAAGTCCCGGCGACGGTGCGCCCTACCAGTTTAGAACGAGCGCTCGAAAGAGACAAGAGCTCACCCAGTTCGACCCCAGAATGTGGATAACCCTCCACTGTGGAGGAATGGTCAAGATATCCACAGCCAGTGCATGATATGTGGATACTGGCAGGTCATATCTGGTCCAGGGCTAGCCGTTCGGTGGCACAATATTGCTGAGCTGCCGGGCTCGCCCATCATGTGCACTGGCCAGAAGATTGATGCGCAAATAAGCACACCAGCCCCTGCAATTCAAGGCCCCCACAGGAATGTGGATAACCGCCGGGAGGGGCGGGGCCGCCACGCCCCTCACACGGGGCCGCTGCACTGCACCACCGCTCAGGACAGGGCTACGACGCCCCAGCACCCCTCAGGCCGGGCCACCGAACTGCAGCACCCCTCAGGCCGGGCCACCGAACTGCAGCACTGTCTCGCCGTAGCCCTTCGTGCCGTCGTCGGCCCACCCCTCGGGCCAGACGATCGCGGGCGTGCGCGAGGAGCGCTCGATGACCACCAGGGCGTCGTCGGCGAGCGCGGGACGCAGGGCGAGCAGGAGCTGCTCGAGAGACTCGGTGCTGACGTCGTACGGCGGATCGAGGAAGACCAGGGTCGCCCCATGGCCCGCGAGCTGGGTGGCCACGGTCGCCGCCTTCGCGGCGCGGATATCGGTGCGAGCTTCGAGCCCGAGATCGCTCGCTGTGCGGCGCAGCTGCTTGGCGGTCGGGCCGTGCAGCTCCACGAGCACGGCGTGCGCGGCGCCGCGCGAGAGCGCCTCGAAGGCCAGCCCACCGGTGCCGGCGTAGAGGTCGAGCACGCGAGCGCCATCGAGCGCGTCCCAGCCCTCGAGGCGGTTGAACAGGGCCTCGCGCACCTTGTCGGAGGTGGGACGGGTGCCCTTGCCGGGCGGGCCGGGGATGGTGCGGCCGCCGAGGCTGCCGGAGACGATGCGGGGCACGTCAGCTCCTCTCCACGTCGGGGTCGGCATCCCGCAGGCGGTCCGCGATGGCGCCGGCGAGAGCGGGATGGTCGGTGAGATCGGGATCCGCGGCGACGACGGCGAAGGCATCCTCACGGGCCTGTTCGATGGCGCGGGCATCGCGCATCACGTCGAGGTGCTTGAGCGTGCGCTGGAGGCCGGACTGCTCCTCCCCCACCAGGTCGCCGGCGCCACGACGGCGCAGATCGAGCTCGGCGAGCGCGAAGCCGTCGGTCGCTCCGGCGATCGCCTCGAGGTGCTGGGAGTGCTCCTTGCCGGGCACTGCGGAGGTGTCGAAGAAGGCGATGCCGGGATGCTCGCCGCGACCCACACGGCCGCGCAGCTGGTGCAGCTGGGAGACGCCGAAGCGCTCGGCGTCCAGCACGATCATCACCGAGGCGTTGGGGACGTCCACCCCCACCTCGATGACGGTGGTGGAGACCAGTAGATCGATCTCGCCGCTCGCCATCTGCGCCATTACCTGCTGCTTCTCCTCACCGCTCATCCGGCCGTGGAGCACGCCCACGCGCACGCCGGCGAGCTCGGGGCGCTCGGCGAGGCGCTGCGCGGTCTGGGTGACGCCGCGGGCGGGGTCGAGCGCTGGGGGCTGCTCCTTGCCGTTCTCGTCGAGCACGGACGGGGCCGGGGCGTCGTCGGCGGCGTCATCCTCGTCGATGCGGGCGCACACCACGAACACCTGGCGCCCGGCGGAGATCTCCTCCGCGGCGCGCGCCCACATCCGCCGCTCCCACTTCGGGAGCTTCTCGTGGACCACGAAGCTGGTGACCCCGGCCCTCTGCCCGGGGCTCTCGCGCAGGGTGAGCACGTCGAGGTCGCCGACGGTCGCGAGGGCGGCGGTGCGCGGGATCGGGGTCGCGGTCATCACGATCACGTGGGGGCTCTGCCCGGCGGGGCCCTTGGTGCGCAGGCGTCGGCGGTGGTCCACGCCGAAGCGGTGCTGCTCGTCGATCACCACCAGGCCGAGGGAGGCGAACTCGACGTTCTCGGTGAGCAGGGCGTGGGTGCCCACCACGATGCCGGCCTGCCCGGAGGTGATGTCCAGGAGGGTCTCGCGACGCCCCGCGGTGCGCTGGGAGCCGGTGAGCAGGCGCACCCGGGTGGCCTCCTCATGGGCGTCGAGCTGGCCGGCGCGGGCGAGGTCGCCGAGCAGGGTCAGCAGCGTTCGGTGGTGTTGCTCGGCGAGCACCTCGGTGGGGGCGAGCAGGGCGGCCTGGTGGCCGGAGTCCACGGCACGGAGCATGGCGCGCAGAGCCACGACGGTCTTCCCGGAGCCCACGTCGCCCTGCAGCAGCGCGCTGGTGGGGTGACCGTTGCCGATCCGCTCGGTGAGCCGCGCGCCGATCTCGCGCTGTCCGTCGGTGAGGGAGAAGGGCAGGCGCTCGTCGAACAGGCCCTGCAGCGGCCCCTCGGCGGCGAGGACGGGCGCAGGGGTGCGCTGGTCCTGGGCGCGGCGCTGGGCGAAGATCGCCTGCAGCACGAAAGCCTCCTCATAGCGCAGATGCGCCATCCCCTGCTGCATCTGCTCGAGGGTGAGCGGGGTGTGGACGAGGCGGACCGCCTCCTCGAGCGGAGGGAGCCCGCGCCGGGCGAGCACATCGGCGGGGACGGGTCGCGAGAGGGAGCCGGCGAACTCGAGTCCCTTCTCGACGGCCGAGCGCATCGTGGCCTGAGCGATGTTCTGTCGCAGCGGGTAGACCGGCCTCGGACGCTGGGCGAAGGCGCGGCCCTGATCGGTGTCCTCGTAGGGCTCGTAGGTGGGGTGGGCGATCTGCAGCTCGTCGCGATAGTCGTTGCGGCCCACGGTGCCGTGCACGACGATGTGGGCGCCGACGGGCAGGCGCCCTCGGTGCCATGCCACCTGGTGCTGCTTGGTGAGGAAGAAGGTCAGCGGCATGTCCTCGATGCCGTCGGAGACGATGACCTCGAGGACGAATCCGCGACGGCTGCGCATCACACGGTCCCGCAGGGAGACCACGGAGACGACGGCGCTGACCTCCTCGCCCTCGCCCACCTCGTGCAGGGAGCGCAGCGGGGCGGGCACGACGTAGCGGCGCGGGGCGAAACGCATCATGGTGTCCAGGTCCCGCACCCCGAAGGAGGCCATGGCCTTGGACTCCTTGGACACCAGCAGTTCCGACAGCGGCATCGACCCGCGCGAGGACTCCTGCCTCCTGACCATGTGTGCGGCTCCTCGCTCTCGGTCCCGTACAGTGCAGCGTGCGAGGTCCTATCGTGCCACTGTCCTGCACTCTCGTGACGGAATCCACAGTCGGCGGACCGGTCCTCCACTTCTGGCCCGCACGCATCTGAGCTATGATTCCGTGGTTGCCCTGACCGCCGGGGGCTCGCACCTCCGTGCTCACCCAGGTCACCGACCCCGCCGTCCAGGCGCGGGGGTGGAGCGGGCACCGCGATCAGAACATCGACGTACCAGGAGACGACAGTGGCTGCTTCCACGTGTGACATCTGCGCCAAGAGCCCCAGCTTCGGCAAGGCCGTGTCTCACTCGCACCGCCGCACCTCGCGTCGCTGGAACCCGAACATCCAGTCGGTCCGCACTGTGATCAACGGCACCAGCAAGCGCGTGAACGTGTGCACCTCCTGCCTCAAGGCAGGCAAGGTCAGCACGCTCGGTGCCTGAGCGAGACCGCAAGGACTCATCTGCGTGAGCCCTCACCCTTCGGGGTGGGGGCTTTCGTGCATCTCAGACAGCCCCGGCGGCTCAGGCTGCCGAGACAGTTCAGGGCACGTCGCGCAGACGAGCGGTGAGCCCGTTCGGGATCTCGACCAGGTGCACCGGATCCATCTCGGCGCGACGCAGGGTGGCCAGGAGCGGGGCGGTGTGCGGGTCGGTGGGGTGGTTGTCGAGATCGAGCGACTCAGCACCGAGGGCGCGCAGATCCTCGAGCGTCGCCGCGAGGCACAGGGCGACGTCTGCCCGGGCGTGCGGGGCTGCGGCGTCGACGGCTTCGAGGCCGCCCTCGCGGCGAGGGCCGACGGGGTCGGAGTAGAGGTCGGCGAGCGCTGTGATCCTCCCGTCGCGCATCACGGCCCAGGAGTGCTCGAGCACGGACTCCTCGAAGAACTCCTCCCCCACCACGGGCCGCAGCACCTCGCGCAGGGCGGTCGGGGACCAGCTGGCGTGCTGCCAGGCATAGCGGTCCACCAGGGCCTCGACGAGCTGCTCCCGAGGCAGCTCAGCCCAGGGGACGGCGCGGGCGGCACCGTCCTGGGCCGAGCGCGCCACGGCGCACCAGCGAGCGGTGCGCTCGTCGGTGAGATCCACACGCAGCAGCGGCACCTCGAGATAGGTCACCGCGCCCTGGGCGCGGAGAAAGGCGTCACGCTCGGAACCCGGCTCCGCCTTGCTCGACAATGGATTATCGCTGTATTTGCCGAGTTCGTGGAGAAGCGCTGTGCCGTGTCCGCGGCGACGGTGCGCCTCCGCGATCTCGAGCTCCACCAGATCGCGGACGGGATGTGCGGTGTTCGGACCGATGCGGCCCACGCCGATCACCTCGCCGTCGACCTCCAGCACCAGGGCGCGGAAGCCCGCCCGCCACCGATCCGGCTTCAGCCAGCTGAAGCGGTGGCCGTCACGTGCGACGTCGGCCTCGGCGGCGGGGCGGAACCTCCGCGACGGGGTGATCACTCCGCGACGGCGTCCGCGAAGGTGGCGGTGTCGATCACGGCGCGGAAGTGGACCTCTCCGGCGACCACGCGGTCGTAGGCGGCGTCGGCCTCATCGACCCCGATCACCTCGATCTTCGCGACGATCCCGTGCTCGGCGCAGAAGTCGAGCATCTCCTGGGTCTCGGCGATGCCGCCGATGTTGGAGCCGGCGAGCACCTTGTTGCCGCCGATCAGCGAGCCGAAGCCAACGGGCTGCTTCTCAGGGGGAAGGCCCACGACCGCCATCACGCCGCGGGGCGTAAGCAGGCGCAGGTAGCGGTCCACGTCGATGGAGGCGCTGATCGTGTTGAGGATCAGATCGAACTCGCCGCGATGCTCGCGGAAGAAGTTCTCCTCGGTCGTGGCGAGCACGCGGGTCGCGCCGAGGGCGAGGGCGTCCTGCTCCTTCCTCAGCGAGCGGGAGAGCACGGTGACCTCAGCGCCCATCGCGGCGGCGAGCTGCACACCCATGTGGCCGAGCCCGCCCAGGCCCAGCACGGCCACGCGCTTGGCGCGGCCGTCGACCGTCTCGCCCGCGCCCCAGCGGCGCAGCGGGGCATAGGTGGTGATACCGGCGCACAGCAGGGGTGCGGCGGCGTCGAACTCGATCGCGTCCGGGATCCGCAGCACGAAGCGCTCGTTGACCACGACCTTCTCGGCGTAACCGCCCTGCGTGATCGTGCCGTCGACGTCCTCGGCGTTGTACGTGCCCACGTTGCCGTTGAGGCAGTTCTGCTCCTGATCGGCGCGGCACTCCTCGCAGGTGCCGCAGGAGTCCACCATGCAGCCCACGCCCACGCGGTCGCCGACCTTCCACTCGGTGACATCGGAGCCGACGGCGGAGACGACGCCCGCGATCTCGTGGCCGACGGTCAGCGGGAAGTGCGCCTCGCCCCACTCGTTGCGGATAGTGTGGATGTCGCTGTGGCAGATGCCGGCGGCCTTGATGTCGATGACCACGTCATCGGCGCGCGGATCGCGGCGCTCGATGGCGGCGACACGGAAGGGCTGTTCGGGACCGGACTTCTGCAGGGCCTTGACAGTGATCGGCATGGAGGTCTCCTCGACAGCTCGGGGGTCTGGAGGCGCGTGCGCGCCGCCGGACAGCCTAGTGGCGCTCAGGAGAAATGGTCGAAGCCCTCTCCATCGATGGACGCGCCGTCCAGGAGCACTCCCGGCGCCTCTGCTCCGCTCGGCAGCACCCGTCCGATCGCGCGGAAGCCCTCCGGCAGCGCGTCGGGCGCGAAGGTCGCGAGCATCGCGTGCTCCTCGGCCCCGTGGAGCACCCACTGCCACGGGTCCTCCTCCAGCTCGGCGGCGAGCGGGGCGAGCGCGTCCACGTCGAGCTCCAGCGCCGCGCGGTCGAGGTCGAGGGTGACCTGCGAGGCGGCGGCGAGGCGGCCGCCGTCCCGCACCAGCCCGTCGGAGAGGTCCATCATCGCGTGGGCGGCGCGGCCCCCGCCCCAGCCGAGCGAGAGATCCGGCTCGGGGGCGTCGTGCCAGCGCAGCAGCTGCGCGGCCGACGGGTCCTGGATGCGGTCGAGCATGATCGTGGGGCGTCCGCCCTCCCCCGGGCGTACGAGCACCCGCTGGGCGAGCACCAGGGCGAGGCCCGCCGCGGACCGGCCCAGCCGAGGCGCGCCGATCGCGAGGACGTCCCCCGCGCGGGCGCCGGAGCGGGTAAGGGGGCTCTGCTGCTCGGGCAGGGATCCGACGGCCGTGACCGTGACGGTCAGGTGCTCGGCGCGGCCCAGATCGCCGCCGACGATGCTCGCGCCGTCGGCCTCCGCGCGTGCGGTGAGCCCGATCGTGAGCTCCTCGAACACGGAGGCGTGCGTCCCCTCCGGGGCGGAGAGCGAGACCACCAGGGCATGGGGGCGGGCACCCATCGCCGCGATGTCGGCGAGGTTCTGCACCGCCGCCTTGTGGCCGATCCAGCGCGGCGTGGTGGTGTGGCCGAAGAAGTCGTGTCGCTCGACGAGGGTGTCGGTGGTGATCACCAGGCGAGGCGAGGGCAGGCGCACCACGGCGGCGTCGTCCCCGGGGCCGAGCTCGACCTCGGGACCGAGCCGGAGGTGCGGGAGCATGCGGGCCAGGAGGGCGGCCTCGCCGCGCGGGACGGGGTCGCTCGGGACGGCGAGCAGACGGGAGCGGAGCACGCCGAGAGCCTACCGGTCGGGCACACTGGGAGCATGGACCGGGATCGTGGGGGAAGTCGCCTGCCATGCTCCCAGTGTGCCCGACCGGTAGGCTCTCGGCGTGCTCCGCTCCCGTCTGCTCGCCGTCCCCGCCGCCGCTCTGATGGCCGTGGGCCTGGTCTCCTGCGGCACCGTGCAGGTGCCGGCCGGTCCCGAGGCCGCGCACCCCGTGTGCGCGGACGTGATCCTCGGCGCACCGCCGGAGGTGCTCGGCATGGAGCGGCAGGAGACCTCGAGCCAGGGCACCGCCGCCTGGGGCGACGGCGAGGACACCGTGGTGATGCGCTGCGGCGTGACCCCGCCCGGGCCCACCACGGACATGTGCACCCGCCTGGCCGACGGTCAGGGGCTCGAGGTGGACTGGATCGTGCGCGAGCTCGAGGACGGGGTGTTCCTGTACACCACCTACGGCCGCGAGCCCGCGATCGACGTCACGGTGCCGCGCTCGGCCAGCCCGGATCAGCCCTCGGGCGCGGCCATCGACCTCGCCCAGGTGGTCACCCGCAACATCGAGGCGACCGAGCACTGCGTGGGCCCCGGCGACGAGGTGTGAGCAGGAGCAGGACCGCTCAGCGGGGGCCGAGGCGCCGCGTGCGCGCCCGGTCGATCAGCTCGGCGATGAGATCCGGGTAGCGCAGGCCCATGTTCTCCCACAGCACCGGGAACATCGAGTACGGGGTGAAGCCGGGCATGGTGTTGACCTCGTTGATCAGCACCCGCTGGTCACGGGTGACGAACATGTCCACCCTCGCGAGCCCTTCGAGGCCCAGCGCCGTGAAGGCGCGCGAGGCCGTCTCGCGGATCTCCTCGAGCAGCCCGTCGGGCAGTGCGACGGGGACGTCGATGCTCACGGTGCCCTTGCCGAAGTACTTCGCCTCGTAGTCGTAGAACTCGAGATCGTCCCCGACCTTCACCTCGCCGGGGAGCGTGGTACCCGGCTCCTGGCCGTCGCGTCCCTGCAGCACGCCGCACTCGACCTCACGGGCATCCAGCCCCTCCTCGACGAGCACCTTGGGATCCTCGGCGAAGGCGTCCTTCATCGCGGCCTCGAGCTGGGAGGGGTCGTTCACGCGGGTCACCCCGAGGCTCGAGCCGGCGCGCGCGGGCTTGACGAACCAGGGCAGCGGATGATGCTTGCGCAGGTGGGCGAGGACGCGATGGGACTCCGCCGCCCAACGGTCCTCGTGGATCACGATGCCGGGGGCGCATTCGAGGCCAGCGGCGCGCAGCACGAGCTTGGTCGCCGCCTTGTCCATGGCGGTGGCGGAGGCGAGCACGCCGCTGCCCACGTAGGGGATGTCGAGCATCTCGAGCATGCCTTGGACGGTGCCGTCCTCGCCGTAGGAGCCGTGCAGCAGCGGCCAGACGACGTCGACATCGGCGAGATCGTGGACGGCGCCGTCGCGGAGCGTGCGCAGCGTGATCGGCTCGCCCGGGCGGTGACGGACATCCGGCAGCAGCACCTCATCGCCGGCCGACGCGACCTCGGGGGCGCGGCCGTCCACGAGGGTCCAGTCGCTCGGGTCGTCGGAGACGTGGAGCCAGCGGCCCTCGCGGGTGATGCCGATCGCGACGACGTCGAAGCGCTCGCGATCGATCGCGGCGAGGATGCCGCCGGCGGTCACGCACGAGATGCCGTGCTCGCCGCTGCGGCCGCCGAACAGGAGGGCGACGGTGGTGCTCATGGGCCAAGGATATTCACGGAAGCTCACTCCGGGCGCACGGAGCGCGCCAGCAGGGCCGAGGTGACCTTGACGATACGTGCGCCGTGATCCACGACCTCCACCACGGCGCGCGTGATGGGCATGTCCACCCCCAGCTGCCCGGCGAGCTCCGCGACAGCGCGCGCGGTCGCGACGCCCTCGGCGGTCTGCCCCACCTCGGTCGCGGCGGCGTCGACATCGAGCCCGCGGCCCAGGGCCAGGCCCAGCCGGTGGTTGCGGCTCAGCGGCGAGGAGCAGGTCGCGACGAGGTCGCCCATGCCCGCGAGTCCCGAGAAGGTCTCACGCCGACCCCCGAGCGCCACGCCCAGGCGGGTGATCTCCGCAAGGCCCCGGGTGATCAGGGAGGCGGTGGTGTTGTGTCCGTGACCCAGCCCGACCGCAGCGCCGACGGCGATCGCGATGACGTTCTTCACGCTGCCGGCGATCTCGACGCCGATGACGTCGGTCGAGGTGTAGGTGCGCAGGTAGGGGGCGCGGGCCCAGCCGGCCATCGTCTCCGCGAGCTCCTGCGAGGGCGCGGCGACCACGCTCGCGCACGGCCTGCGCTCGAGGATCTCGGCGGAGAGGTTCGGGCCCGAGAGCACGCCCACGAGCTCGGGCACCGCTCCCCCGGCCTGGACCAGGATCTCGCTGATGCGGGCATCGGTGCCGCGCTCGATGCCCTTGGTCAGGGAGAGCACCGGCACAGCGGGAAGAGCCAGCCACGGCGCGAGGGTCGCGCGCATGGACTGCGCTGGGATCGCGACCACCACGCCGTCGGCGCCCTCGAGCGCCTCCTGCACGTCGGAGGTGGCGTGCAGGCCGGCGGGCAGCTCGTGCTCGCCGAGGTAGGTGCTGTTGCGGTGCTGCTCGCGGATCTCGCGGGCGATCTCCTCACGGCGGGCCCAGAGGGTCACCTCGGCCCCGCCGTCGAGGAGCACCTGCGCGAAGGTGGTGCCCCAGCTGCCGGCGCCCAGCACTGCGAGTCGGGTGGTGGAGGTCATGAGGTCTGCTTCCAGGCGATGTATCCGGGCTGCGGCCTGCCCACCTCAGGGCGGTGGGCGTCCCGGCGGCCGTCGTGGAGGGTGGTGGGCGGCTGCTGGCCCCGCAGCTCGCCCAGGAGAGCGGCGATCCGCCCCATCAGGTCCTCGGTGACGCGCACCGCGGCCTGGTGGACCGTCTCGCCCTCCTGGACCGAGACGGTGTACGGCGCGCCGACGAGCATCTGCACACGGCGCCCGGGGCGGGGCCGCGGCAGCGGGGAGCCGACGGGCCACAGCGCGCGGCCGCCCCAGGCCGCGATCGGCAGCAGGGGCGCGCCGGTCTCGAGGGCGAGACGGGCCGCTCCCAGGCGCGCCTGCATGGGCCACAGCTCGCGGTCGCGGGTGTACGTGCCCTCGGGGAAGAGCATGATCAGCTCGCCGCGCTCGAGGGCCTCGCGGGCCGAGGCGAGGGCGTCGCGGCTGCGGGAGGTGCCGCGGTGGACGGGGATCTGGCGGGCGGCGCGCAGGATCCGGCCCAGCACGGGGATGCGGAACAGGGAGTCCTTGGCCAGGAAGCGCGGCGCGATGCCGCCGGCCTGCAGCAGATGGCCGTAGCCGAAGGGATCGAAGGCGCTGAGGTGGTTGCCGCACGCGATCACAGGACCGGACTGCGGCAGGTTCTCGGTGCCCCGCCAGCGGGGCCTCGACAACAGGGTGAGCAGCGGTCGCAGCGGGAGCTGGGCGAGGCCGATGATCGGCCCGGCGCGGCGCGCGGGGACCCTCGCGGCACCGATGTCCCAGCTGCGCAGCAGGGACATCAGCGCTCGGCCGAGGAGCCCCGGCCCAGGGCTCTGCGGGAGACCTGCCCCGTCAACGATGCGGCGCCCGGATCGCCCACCAGGGAGCGACGGCGCAGCGTGGTGGGAGCACGACGGGCCAGGGTGTTCACGGCCGCGGCATGCATCAGGCGGCGCGGGGCGAAGGCCAGGCGGCCGCGCACCGAGAGGTACTTCACCGCGGTGGTCACCTGCAGCAGCTCGCCGCCCGGCAGCAGCGCGACGCCGATGCGCACCGCAAGCTTGTCGTCGTCGTCGATGATCAGCGCCTCGGAGCCGAGCACCTCGTCGGCGACGAACTCCTTCTCCGGCGGGGGCACCATGTCGAACAGACGGATCGCCTCGTCGCGCAGCGCCCGCAGCCCGCGGGAAGCCAGCGGGATGTTCTCGTGGGAGAAGATCGCGTCGGCCCAGAGCCGGGGGTCCTGCTCCTCGACACCGCGGGTGGGGACGATCACCACGTCGCAGTAGTCGGGGATCGGGATGTCGCGCAGGGCAAGGGAGCCGGCCGCCCCGCCCACCGGGCCCGGCACCGGATCGCCGAAGAGACCCTCGGTGCTCATCGGGACTCCTCCCAGAACTCCGCCCCCAGAGCGCCGAGCTTGTCGCGGAAGGACTCGTAGCCGCGATCGATCAGGTCGATGCCGCGGATGGTGGAAACTCCCTCCGCGCCGAGCGCCGCGATCAGGTAGGAGAAGCCGCCGCGGAGGTCCGGGACGGTGATGTCCGCGCCGTGCAGCGCGGTGGGGCCCGAGACCACGGCGGAGTGGTTGTAGTTGGAGCGGCCGAAGCGGCAGCTCGAACCGCCCAGGCACTCCCGGTACACCTGGATGTGGGCGCCCATGTCGCCCAGCGCCGAGGTGAAGCCGAGACGGTTCTCGTAGACGGTCTCGTGGAGGATGGAGATGCCGTCGGCCTGGGTCAGCGCGACTACCAGCGGCTGCTGCCAGTCGGTCATGAAGCCGGGGTGCACGTCGGTCTCCAGCGCGATCGCCTTCAGCGGGGTGCCCGGGTGGAAGAAGCGGATCCCGTCCTCGCGGATCTCCATCCCTCCCCCGACCTTGCGGAAGACGTTCAGGAAGGTCGCCATCGGCTTCTGCTCGGCGCCGCGCACGAAGACTGAGCCCTTGGTGACCAGCGCCGCGCAGGCCCAGGAGCCGGCCTCGATGCGATCCGAGAGCGCGGTGTGCTCGTAGCCGGAGAGCCGGTCCACGCCCTCGATCGTGATGGTGCGGTCGGTCTGCAGCGAGATCAGCGCGCCCATCTTCTGCAGCACGGCGATGAGGTCCTCGATCTCCGGCTCGACCGCGGCGTTGGTGAGCTCCGTGACGCCCTGGGCGCGCACGGCCGTCAGCAGCACCTGCTCGGTCGCCCCGACGCTCGGGTACTCGAGATGGATCTTGGTGCCGCGCAGGCCGTTGGGCGCGGTGATGTAGATGCCCATCTCGCGCTTGTCGACCACGGCGCCGAAGCTGCGCAGCACATCGAGGTGGTAGTTGATCGGCCGGTCGCCGATGCGGCATCCGCCGAGGTCGGGGATGATCGCCTCGCCCAGGCGGTGCAGCAGCGGCCCGCAGAACAGGATCGGGATGCGGGAGCTGCCCGCATGCGCGTCGATATCCGCCACATGGGCGCGCTCGACGTTCGAGGGATCCAGCTGCAGCGTGCCGCCGGCGACGTCGTGCTCGATCTTCACGCCGTGGATGGACAGCAGGTTCGAGACGATCCGCACGTCGGAGATGTCCGGCACCGAGCGCAGCACGCTGGGGTCCTCGCCCAGCAGTGCGGCGACCATCGCCTTCGAGACCAGGTTCTTCGCCCCGCGGACGGTGATCTCACCGTCCAGGGGACGTCCTCCGCGCACATGGAATGTCGAACTCATGGTGTCCTTGCCCTCGAGGGTCAGGCGTCATCGGCGCCCGTCACTGACCGGGTCACCATACCGGAGCGACCTGCTCGCGCCCCGGCAGGTCGCCGCGTCAGTGCGAGTCCGCGGTCCGCGCCGGGAGGGTCTTCGGCATCCAGGCGGGGCGGGTGGCCTCGAAGTCGGTGATGTCCTGCTCGTGGCGGAGGGTCAGGCCGATGTCGTCGAGCCCCTCCATCAGGCGCCAGCGCGTGTAGTCGTCGATCTCGAAGCGGAACGTCGCCTCGCCCGCGTGGACCTGTCGGTTCTCGAGGTCCACGGTCACCTCGGTGCCGGGGTTCTCCTCGAGGATCTTCCACAGCTGCTCGAGGTCGTCCTGGGTGAGGATCCCGGCGACCAGTCCCTGCTTGCCCGCGTTGCCGCGGAAGATCTCGGCGAAGCGGGTGGACAGCACCGCCTTGAAGCCGTAGTCGCGCAGCGCCCAGACGGCGTGCTCGCGGGAGGAGCCGGTGCCGAAGTCGGGGCCGGCCACGAGCACGGAGCCCTTGGCGTAGGCGGGCTGGTTCAGCACGAACTCGGGGTCATTGGTGCGCCAGGCGTTGAACAGGCCGTCGTCGAAGCCGGTCTTGGTGACGCGCTTGAGGTAGACGGCGGGGATGATCTGGTCGGTGTCCACGTTGCTGCGGCGCAGCGGGACGCCGATGCCGGTATGGGTGGTGAAGGCTTCCATGGGGCTGCTCCTCAGGCGATGGGCTGGAGGTCGGAGGGCGCGACGGGGGCGCCGAGGTCCGACGGGGAGGACAGGGTGCCGCGCACGGCGGTGGCGGCGGCGACCACGGGCGAGACCAGGTGGGTGCGGCCGCCCTTGCCCTGACGTCCCTCGAAGTTGCGGTTGGAGGTCGAGGCGGCACGCTCGCCGGGGGCGAGCTGGTCCGGGTTCATGCCCAGGCACATCGAGCAGCCGGCCTGACGCCATTCGGCGCCGAAGTCGAGGAAGATCCGGTCCAGGCCCTCCTGCTCCGCCTGCAGGCGTACCCGGGCCGAGCCGGGCACCACCAGCACGCGCACGTCGGGGTGCTTGGCGCGCCCCTCGAGCACGGAGGCGAAGGCCCGCAGATCCTCGATGCGCCCGTTGGTGCACGAGCCCATGAAGACGGTGTCGACCTTGATGTCCTTCAGCGGGGTGCCGGGGACCAGGTCCATGTACTCCAGCGCGCGCTCGGCGGCGAAGCGGTCGGTCTCGTCCACGAAGTCCTCCGGGGCGGGCACCGCGGAGGACAGCGGCAGGCCCTGGCCGGGGTTGGTGCCCCAGGTGACGAAAGGTTCGAGCTGGTCGGCGTCGATGAACACCTCGGCGTCGAAGACGGCGTCGTCGTCGCTGCGCAGGGTCTTCCAGTACTCGACGGCCTCGTCCCAGTCGGCCCCCTGCGGTGCGTGGGGGCGGCCCTGGACGTAGTCGAAGGTGGTCTGGTCGGGAGCGATCATGCCGGCGCGGGCACCGGCCTCGATAGACATGTTGCAGATCGTCATGCGGCCCTCCATGGAGAGCTCACGGATCGCCTCGCCGCGGTACTCGAGCACATAGCCCGCACCGCCGCCGGTGCCGATCTTCGCGATCACCGCGAGGATGATGTCCTTCGCGGTGACGCCCGGCTTGAGGGAGCCGGTGACGGTGATCGCCATGGTCTTGAAGGGGGTCAGCGGCAGGGTCTGGGTGGCGAGCACGTGCTCGACCTCGGAGGTGCCGATGCCGAAGGCGAGCGCCCCGAAGGCGCCGTGGGTCGAGGTGTGGGAGTCACCGCACACGACGGTGATGCCGGGCATGGTCAGGCCGAGCTGGGGGCCCACCACGTGGACGATGCCCTGCTCCTTGTCGCCGAGCGGGTGGATGCGCACGCCGAACTCCTCGGAGTTCCTGCGCAGCGTCTCGATCTGGGTGCGGGAGGTGATGTCCGCGATCGGCTTGTCGATGTCGATCGTGGGGGTGTTGTGGTCCTCGGTCGCGATCGTCTGATCGATGCGGCGCGGGGTGCGGCCCTCCTGGCGCAGGCCGTCGAAGGCCTGCGGGCTCGTCACCTCGTGGAGGAGCTGGAGGTCGATGTACAGCAGGTCCGGTTCGCCGTTCTCTCCGCGGCGGACCACGTGATCCGCCCAGACCTTCTCCGCGAGGGTCCCCGCCATGTCGATCCTTCCCTGCACCCGATCGGGGTGCGCTGCTGAATGCTGAGACGCGCCCGGAGTGCGGGCGCTCGCTCCATGGTGGGCACGTCCACGATGCGACGCACTTGCGTCTCACCAAATAAGACGGCAGTATCGGAGCATGGACAAGACCACTGAGGAGAACGGCAGCGGCGTCGGCGTGCTCGACAAGGCGGCCATCGTGCTCGGCGCTCTCGAGGCCGCCCCCGCCACTCTCGCCCAGCTCGTGCAGTCGACGGGCCTGGCCCGGCCCACCGCCCACCGTCTCGCGGTGGCGCTCGAGTACCACCATCTGGTCGCCCGCGACATGCAGGGCCGCTTCATCCTCGGCCCGCGCCTGGGAGAGCTCGCGGCGGCGGCGGGCGAGGACCGTCTGCTCGCCTCCGCGGGGCCCGTGCTCGCGGCCCTGCGCGATCACACCGGCGAATCCGCACAGCTCTACCGCCGCCAGGGCGATCACCGCATCTGCGTGGCCGCCGCGGAGCGTCCCATCGGCCTGCGCGATTCGGTGCCGCTGGGCTCGGCGCTGACGATGCGCGCGGGCTCGGCCGCGCAGATCCTGCTGGCCTGGGAGGAGCCCGACCGGCTCCACCGCGGACTGCTGGGCGCCCGCTTCACCGCCACCCAGCTCTCCGCCGTACGGCGCCGGGGCTGGGCGCAGTCCATCGGTGAGCGCGAGCCCGGCGTGGGCTCCGTCTCCGCCCCGGTGCGCGGCCCCAACGGGCGCGTGGTCGCGGCGCTGAGCATCTCCGGGCCGATCGAGCGCATCACGCGCCAGCCCGGACGCCTGCACGCCGCCTCGGTGATGAGCAGCGCGAACCATCTCACCGAGCTGCTGCGCCGCGCCGGCTCCTGAGCCGGATCAGTCCCGCTCGATCCAGACGGGCGTGTTCGCGAAGCGGAGCACGTTGACCAGCTGGCGCGGTGCGGACACCTTGCCGCCCGCCCCCGGGGACCGCTCCCCGGCGACCACCATCAGGCAGGCGTCCTGGCTCGCCTGGATCAGCTCCCTGGGGCTCTCCGAGGCGGCGATCGTCACATCGCGCACGAACACCGAGGGATGGGTGAGCGCGATCCGCTGCGCGGTGCCGGCGAGGATCTCCTGCGCCTGCTCCGGGGTGGTCTCCGGGCGCACCACCAGGTGGATGTCGCGCCCGTACGCGCGCGCGAGATCCGCGGCACGGGTGACGACCTCGGTGGCGACCTCGTGGTGGACCAGCCCGATCGGGCCTCGCCCGTCGATCTCGCCGCGGACCACCACCACGGGGCAGTGCGAGCGCCCGGCCAGCGCCAGGCTCTTGGAGCCGACGATGAGGGTCATCAGGCGGCCGAGCCCTCGCCCGCCGAGCACCAGCAGGTCGGACTCCTCGCTCGCCTCGACCAGCACCGGCACCGCGTTGCCGTCCACGATCTCCGAGGTCACAGGCAGATCCGGGTGATCCTCGCGGATGATCGCGACCGCATCCTGGATCAGGCTGTGCGCGGCGTTGCGGAAGCCTGATCCGGCCATGCCGGAGATCGGGTCGATGTTGACGTCGAGCTCGGTCCACACGAACGCGTGGACGAGATGGAGATGACCGCCGACGGCTGCGGCGTGACGGGTGGCCCAGCGGACCGCCTGATCGGATTCGTCGGCATCGAACACACCGACGGTGATTCTCGGAGCATCGCTGTGCGTCATGTCACGACGATACTCCGCGGCGGCCGCGCGGGCACCCGGAACGGGGGAACCGGCCGTGAGCGGGGCCCGGAACGACGAAGGAGCCGACATCCGAAGATGCCGGCTCCTGCTCGTACCCCGTACCGGATTTGAACCGGTGTTACCGCCGTGAGAGGGCGGCGTCCTAGGCCGCTAGACGAACGGGGCGGACGCAAGGCCTGACGGCCTCGCAGTGCAGGCCCTAGGTGCCTGCGACGTACCCCGTACCGGATTTGAACCGGTGTTACCGCCGTGAGAGGGCGGCGTCCTAGGCCGCTAGACGAACGGGGCGCGAGCCAAGCGACATTCGTGAATGTCGCGCAGCGCTGGGGTACCAGGACTCGAACCTAGAATGACGGTACCAGAAACCGTTGTGTTGCCAATTACACCATACCCCATGGTGAGAAGCACTTTCTGCTGTCCCGATCCGTTCCGTTCCCCGGTGGTTCCCGTGGACTTTCCGAACTGTTCTGCATGCCGTACCGAGGTAAGACTCTACCGGCTTCTTCGGCGGAGCACAAAGCGAGAAGGCCTCTGAGCGCTGTGAGGCTCGGCACCCTGCCCCACAGCGCTCGGCCGGCTCAGCCCTCGGCGGCCAGACGCTCCCTCAGCGAGCGCAGGCGCGCGAGGCTCGAGGAGCGGCCCAGCAGCTCCATCGACTCGAACAGCGGCGGGGAGATGCGGCGACCCGAGATCGCGCTGCGCAGCGGTCCGAAGGCGAGACGGGGCTTGATGCCCATCTCCTCGATGATCGCGCCGCGCAGGGCCTCCTCGAGGGCGGCCGCGGTGAAGGAGTCCTCCGGGAGGGTGCCGATCTCCGCGATCGCGCGGTCCAGCACCGCCACCGGGTCATCGCCCAGCTTCTTCAGGGCATCGTCCTGGACCACCAGGTCCTCGTCGGCCACGAAGAGGAAGCCCATCAGGTCAGGCGCCTCGCCGAGCAGGTTCATGCGGGTCTGCACGAGCGGGGTGGCCGCGGAGACCAGTGCACGCTGCGCCTCGGTGACCTCCTCGCTGAGCACGCCGCCGGCCTGGAGGTAGGGGATCAGGCGCTCGGCGAGCTCCGCCTCGGGCAGCAGCCGGATGTGATCGGCGTTGATGGCGGTGGCCTTCTTGAGATCCACGCGCGCCGGGTTCGGGTTGACGTCGGCGGCGTCGAAGCGCTCGATCAGCTGCTCGCGGCTGAAGATGTCCTCGTCGGCGCTGTAGCCCCAGCCGAGCAGGGAGAGGTAGTTGACCATCCCCTCGGGAGTGAAGCCCTGGTCGCGGTAGAGGAAGAGATTGGACTGCGGATCGCGCTTGGAGAGCTTCTTATTGCCGTCGCCCATCACATACGGCAGGTGACCGAACTCGGGCACGCGCTCGGCCACGCCCACGTCGATCAGCGCCCGGTACAGCGCGATCTGGCGCGGCGTGGAAGAGAGGATGTCCTCGCCGCGCAGCACGTGGGTGATCCGCATGAGCGCATCGTCGACGGGGTTGACCAGCGTGTAGAGCGGCTGTCCGTTGGCCCGCACCACCACGAAGTCCGGAGTCGAGCCGGCCTTGAAGGTGATCTCGCCGCGCACCATGTCGGTGAAGGTGATGTCCTCCTGCGGCATGCGCAGGCGCCAGGTGGGCTCGCGACCCTCGGCGCGGAAGGCGTCCTTCTGCTCCTGGGTGAGATCGCGGTCGTAACCGTCGTAGCCGAGCTGCGGGTCGCGGCCCGCGGCGCGGTGGCGCTCGACGATCTCCTCCGCGGTGGAGAAGGACTCGTAGATATGGCCGGCGTCCTTCAGCTTCGCGATCACGTCCTGATAGATCTCGCCGCGCTCGGACTGGCGGTAGGGCCCGTCCGGGCCGCCCACCTCCACACCCTCGTCCCAGTCGATGCCGAGCCAGCGCATGGCGTCCAGCAGCTGGAGGTAGGACTCCTCGCTGTCCCGGGCGGCGTCGGTGTCCTCGATGCGGAAGACGAGCTTGCCGCCGTGGTGGCGGGCGTGCGCCCAGTTGAACAGGGCGGTGCGCACCATGCCCACGTGCGGGGTGCCGGTGGGGCTGGGGCAGAAGCGCACCCGGACCTCGTCGGTCACGGCGAAGGTTGCGGGGTGAGGGATGAGCGGCGCGCTGCTCAGCGGCGCACGATCGGGTTGGACAGGGTGCCGATGCCTTCGACCGTGATGTCGACGGTGGCGCCGGCGGGCACGGTGCGCACCCCGGCGGGAGTTCCGGTCAGCACCAGGTCGCCGGGCAGCAGGGTCACGACGGTGGAGATCTCGGCGATCAGCTCCGTGACGGAGCGGACCATGTCCGCGGTGGTGCCCTGCTGAGCGATCTCACCGTCGACATGGCTCGAGATGGACAGGCCCGCGGGGGCGGTGACGTCCAGGTCCGTCTCGATCCAGGGCCCGATGGGGCAGGAGGTGTCGAAGGCCTTGGCGCGGAACCACTGGTTCTCCGCGCGCTGGGAGTCCCGGGCGGTGAGGTCGTTGGCGCAGGTGTAGCCGAGCACATGATCGGCCACCTGCTCGGGCGTGATGTCCTTGGCCATCCGCTTGATGACCACGGCGAGCTCGGCCTCGAGGCTGACCTCCTCGCTGTAGGAGGGCAGGACCACCGGATCCCCGGGGCCCACCACCGCGGTGTTGGGCTTGAGGAAGAACAGGGCCTGCTCGGGCAGCTCGCTCCCCATCTCCGCGGCGTGGGCGGCATAGTTCTTGCCGACGCACACCACCTTCGAGCGGGGGATCACGGGCGCCAGCAGGCGCACGTCCTCGAGCGGCACGATGGTGCCTGTCGGTCGGATCTCTGTGTACAGGGGGTCACCGGTGATCCCGTAGACCATGTCGCGGCCGTCCTTCTCGCTGACGATGCCGTACATGGGATCTTCGCCGGTGGTGAATCGGGCGATGCGCATGCCTGTCAGTCTAGGCGCTCACCCCTACCGGCCCGGGGGCTGTCCTGCACCACTGGCCACCGGGCCCCGCACCGACTATGGTTTACCTTTCAACCGCACTGTCCTGGAGGGCCCGTGAGCATCGATCCGCAGTCCATCACCTTCGGTCTCGACACCTTCGGGGATGTGACCGTCGACGCCCAGGGCGATCCGGTGCCCGTCTCGCAGGTGCTGCGGGACGTCGTGGCGCAGGGAGAGCTCGCCGACCAGGTGGGCATCGACCATTTCTCGATCGGTGAGCACCACCGCCCCGACTTCGCGGTGAGCGCGCCCGACGTGGTCCTCGCCGCGCTCGCCGCCCGCACCCAGCGCATCACGCTCGGCACCGCGGTGATCGTGCTGAGCTCCGATGACCCGCTGCGCGTGGTCGAGCGCTTCTCCACGCTCGACGGACTCTCGAACGGTCGCGCCGAGCTCACCGTGGGCCGCGGCTCCTTCACGGAGTCCTTCCCGCTGTTCGGCTTCTCGATGCAGGACTACGAGACGCTGTTCGAGGAGAAGCTGGATCTGCTCGCCGCCGCGATCACCGGTGAGCCGATCACCTGGAGCGGCGCGACCCGCCCCCCGCTGAACGAGCAGTCGCTCTACCCGCCGCTCGAGCGCGCGCTGCCCACCTGGGTGGCTGTGGGCGGCAGCCCCAACTCGGTGATCCGGGCCGCCCGGCACGGACTGCCGCTGATGCTCGCGATCATCGGCGGCCCCGCCCAGCGCTTCGCCCCCTACGTGCAGCTCTTCCACGAGGCGAACCAGAAGCTGGGCAACGCTCCACTTCCCGTCGGCGTGCACTCCCCCGGTCACATCGCCGCCGATGACGCCACCGCTCGCGAGCAGCTGGCGCCGCACTGGATCCACAACCGCAACGAGATCGGTCGCGAGCGCGGCTGGGGCCCCTCCGGCATCGCGGAGTTCGACGGCGAGATGCAGCACGGCGCTCTGTACGCGGGATCGCCCGAGACGGTCGCCCGGAAGATCGCTGCCACGATCGGCTCACTCGGGGTGGATCGCTTCGACCTCAAGTACGCCAGCGGCCCGATGCCGCACGAGCAGCTGATGGAGTCGATCCGGCTCTACGGGACCGAGGTGATCCCGCGCGTGCGCGAGCTGCTCGCACAGCACGGGCGGGAGCACGGCGACGCCGACTCCGCCTTCGACGAGGCCTGAGCCTGCGCCGGAGGCGGGGTCACAGCTCCGCCTCCTCCAGCAGCACCGAACGGACCCGCAGCTCCGCCTCCTTCCGTGTGATGCCCTCGCGCTCCTCGCGCCACAGTCCGTGCCCGCCCGTGAGCTCGGGGATGATCAGCGGCGGCATGAGCCCGTGCGCTCGCACCTGCACAGGCACGGACAGCGAGTCCGGCGATCCCGGCAGCTCATTGGCCAGCATGCCTTGATACTCCCCGCGGAAGCCCGGTCTCTCCCAGTGCTCGGCGAGATCGAGGTAGTCCTCCTGGCTCAGCTGGGCCCACGGGGAGTAGACCAGCAGCGCCTCCTCCCCCTTCACCGGGAGCGACAGGAAGCCCCGGACGTAGCACTCCACCTCGCTGCCGTTGTCCAGCAGGCAGACCTCCCCGGTGGAGCGCACCCGGGTCAGCCGCTCCCAGCGGTTCATCTGCAGCACCGGTTCGGGATGCAGGAGGTCGATCAGCGGCCAGGGATTGTCCTCGGTGCCGTCGGCGCCCCGGTGGCGCTCACCGCACCCTGCGCAGTCGTAGTCGATTCCTGACATCTGCTCGCTCCTCCCACCCACGGCGCTCTGCCACGAGATGGACGCACCCTAGGAACGCCGACCATTTCCCCTCCAGGCCCCGGCCACCGATGTGGACGAGCGGGCCGTGGGGAGGAAGGCCGTCAGCACGGTGCGGCATCATGGTCGCGTGGTTCCCGACCCGCGCCCCGCCCCCACGGCGCCGCCCCGCAGCCCGCACCGCACCGAGGTGCCGCCGGCGGCGACGGTGCTCGATGCCGCGCAGGCGCGGGAGGCGAGGCGCGCGCACGAGGAGCGGGCCGACGCGCTCACCGCCGCCCACCGGGAGCGGAAGGCACGCGGCGAGAAGCACGCGGTCGAGGATTTCCTGTTCACCTACTACCCCTTCTCGCCCGCCCGACTGCGGCGCTGGCACCCCGGCTGGGAGGTCGCCTACGACGCGGCGGCCGATGCCGACGGGCGCGGCCGCAGCCTGATCGCGGACGTCGACGGTGAGGGGCACCGCTCCTGGTACCTCGACTCCCCCGCAGACGGACCCGACGCAGGCGAGCCCGGCGGTGATGGTCCGCGGATCCTTCGCCGCGCGGATGTGACGCGATATCTCAGCGAGCGCGGTGACGCGCTCGGTTTCATGACCCGGCTGCTGTCCGCGTCCTCGCTGACTCGTCGGCGCCCCGAGTTCGGCTGCTTCGGGCTGCACGAGTGGGCGATGGTGCATCGCGTCCCCGAGGGCGGCCAGCGCCATGAGGATCTGCCGCTGCGCCTGAGCGCCGCCGAGACGGACGCCGTGGTCGAGCGGGAGAAGCTGGTGTGCTCCCATATCGACGCTTTCCGCTTCTTCACCCCGTCGGCCGCTCCCCGCAACGCTTTCGAGCCCACGCGCGAGACTCAGGTGCGGCATGACAACCCGGCCTGCCTGCATGTGGGGATGGATCTGTACAAGTGGGCGATGAAGCTGAGCCCGCTGGTGCCCTCGGCGCTCGTGCTGGACTGCTTCGAGCATGCTCGCGCGACACGGGTGCTGGACATGGAGGCGAGCCCGTACGACGTGCGACCGCTGGGCTACGGGATGGTGCCGATCGAGACCCCGGCGGGCAAGGCCGAGTACGTGCGCCGACAGCGCGCGCTGGCCGTACGCGCCGATGCGCTGCGCCAGCAGCTGCTGGCCGCGCTGCAGGACCTGCCGGGCCTGACGGGCGTGCCGGGCATCGCGGGCTGAGCGGCGGCGAGCCCTGCGCGGGCTCGCCCGTCCCTGCACCCTGGCAGACTGGGAGCATGCCGATCCTTGCGCCGTTCCTGCCTGAGAGCACTCCTGACGCCGGACAGGACGCGATCGTCGACGGATTCGTCGCCGCCCAGGAGACCGTGGGCCGCACCCTCTACCCGCACCAGGAGGAGGCGCTGCTGGCGATCGCCGCCGGTGACCACGTCATCGCCGCCACGCCCACCGGCTCCGGCAAGACCACGATCGCCTACTCCGCGCTCTTCGCGGCGATGGCCCGGGGCGAGCGCTCGTACTACACCGCACCGATCAAGGCACTGGTGAGCGAGAAGTTCTTCGACCTGGTCGCCCAGTTCGGGGCCGAGAACGTGGGCATGATGACCGGTGACTCCGCGGTCAACCACGATGCCCCGATCATCGTGTGCACCGCGGAGATCTTCGCCAACCACGCACTGCGCGACGGTCCCGGCAGCGATGTGGGCCTGGCGGTGATGGATGAGTTCCACTACTACGGCGACCCGCAGCGCGGCTGGGCCTGGCAGGTGCCTCTGGTGGAGCTGCCGCGCTGCCAGTTCGTGCTGATGAGCGCGACGCTCGGCGATGTGACGCGCTTCGTCGAGGATCTCACCGAGCGCACCGAGCGCGAGACCACCGTGATCGACGACGCCCCGCGCCCCGTGCCGCTGGACTTCCGCTGGTCGCTCGAGCCCTTGCCCGAGACGATCGAGACGATCCTCACCGACCGCGACGCGCCCGTCTACATCGTGCACTTCACCCAGAAGGACGCCCTCGAGCAGGCGCAGGCGCTGCAGGGACAGAAGATCCTCACCGGCGAGGAGAAGGAGCAGATCCGCGAGATCATCGGCGACTTCCGCTTCTCCAAGGGGTTCGGGCAGATCCTCTCCCGCCTGGTGCGCGAGGGGATCGGCGTGCACCACGCGGGGATGCTCCCGAAGTACCGCCGCCTGGTCGAGAAGCTCGCGCAGTCCGGACTGCTGAAGATCATCTGCGGCACCGACACCCTCGGGGTGGGGATCAACGTGCCGATCCGCACCGTGCTGCTGACGGGGCTGGCGAAGTTCGACGGCAAGCGGATGCGCCTGCTGAACGCGCGCGAGTTCCATCAGATCGCCGGCCGGGCCGGCCGCGCCGGCTACGACACCATCGGGCACGTGGTGGTGCAGGCGCCGAGCTGGACCATCGAGTTCGAGAAGGAACGGGCGAAGCTACGGGCCCGCGAGGAGGCGGGGAAGACCCCCAACAGCGCCAAGAAGCGCAAGAAGGAGCCCAAGCCCCGTATCCCCGAGGGCGCGATCAGCTGGTCCGAGGCGAACCTGACCAAGCTCGTCGAGAACGCGCCCGAGCCGCTGCGCCCGCACATGAAGATCACGGCCTCGATGGTGCTCGCGCTGATCGCGCGCCCCGGGGACGCGATCGCCTCCGGCCGCCACCTGATCATGACCAGCCACCAGACCACGGCGCAGAAGCTGAAGCTGGTCAAGGACGCCCTGGAGATCTTCCGCGGGCTGAGGGACTCCGAGATCATCGAGGTGCTCGAGGCGCCGGATCACCTGGGGCGGCGCTTCGCCCTGGTCGAGGACCTCCAGCTGGACTTCACGATGAACCAGCCGCTGGCGCCCTTTGCGATCGCGATGATCGACTCGCTCGACGAGGAGTCTCCGACGCTCACCCTCGACACCGTCTCGATCATCGAGGCGGTGCTGGAGGATCCGCGGCAGATCCTGCTCGCCCAGCAGAGCTCCGCCAAGGGCGAGCTGCTGGCCGAGCTCAAGGCCGACGGGGTCGAGTACACCGAGCGCATGGCACTGCTCGACGAGGTGACCTGGCCGAAGCCCCTGCAGGAGGACCTCGAGGCCGCGCTCGAGATCTACGCGCGCTCGCGCCCCTGGGTGCGCACCGACGACCTCTCCCCCAAGTCGGTGGTGCGCGAGATCTACGAGACCGGACAGACCTTCAGCGAATTCGTGCAGCGCTATGGGCTGCAGCGCTCCGAGGGGATCGTGCTGCGATATCTCTCCGACGCGTACCAGGCGCTGCGCCGCACCATCCCGCAGGATCTGCGCACCGAGGACCTCGAGGACCTCATCGAGTGGCTCGGTGTGCTGGTGCGCGGCATCGACTCCTCGCTGCTGGACGAGTGGGAGGCGCTCACCCACCCCGAGGACACCGACCCCGACGGCGCCTCGGAGATCCGTCCCACGACGCCCCGCGGCCTCTCCGCACAGACGAAGGTGCTTCGCACCATGGTGCGCGCGGCGATGTGGCAGCGGATCGAGCATTTCGCCTTCGAGAGGGAGTCGCGCCTGGCCGAGCTCGACGGCGGCTCCGGCTGGGACCGGCCGCGCTGGGCGAGCGCGATGGACGAGTACTACGACGCCTACGACGACGTCGGCATCGACGGCGCGGCCCGCTCTCCGCAGCTGCTGCAGATCACCGAGGAGTCGAAGCTCTGGCGGATCCGACAGGTCATCTCCGACCCCGAGGGCAACCACGACTGGGCGATCGAGGCGGAGCTCGATCTGGAGGCGACCGACGAGGCGGGCGAGCCGGTGCTCGCCATCACCCACGTGGGCGATCCCACGAGCCGCCCCTGAGCGCACCCCGGACGACGACGGAGGCCGGTGCCCATGCGGGCATCGGCCTCCGGTCTCGGCGTCTTCAGCGCTGCCGGCTACTCACCAGGGGTTGACCTCGACAGCGTTCGGAGTGGCGTGGCCCCAGGGATTGACCTCGACCGCCGAGGACGAGACCTTCTTCCACGGATTGACCTCGACGGCGGCGGCCGCGCCGGCACCGGCGAACAGCAGGCCGGTCGCGAGGGCCGCGCCTGCGGCCGCTCGCGGGAGTCGTGACAGCCAACGGCGTGCAGGGGGCGTCGTGTTCGCCCCGTCGATCTGGGAACTCATCAGTGCTGTCCTCTCGGGATGGGCGGCGTGGGGGGAAGTCCGCTGAGCACACCATACCTGGCGTGATGACGATCACAAACAGTCGTCTCATGGCACCAGGAGGCGCCGGCCCGCGGCTGCGGGGCCGGCGCCCGGGAAGGTGCGGGGGCGGGGCGCTCAGGCCGCGGCCGCCTCCTGGTAGACCTGCTGGGCCACGTCGCCCAGGTACGGGCCGTACATGACGTTCGGCTGCAGGGTGTAGCCGAAGCTGTTCACCGAGATCTGCATGCCGTCGGGGCCGTCACCGGCGAACCAGGGGCCGCCGGAGGAGCCGCCGGTCATGTCGCAGTCGATGGCCTGGTCGTCGGTGCCGCCGATGGTGTCGTCGGCGCCGAAGTCCTGGCATTGCTCGAGGGATTCGCCGTCGAAGGGCGCGGCCGCCGGGTAGCCGTAGGAGGTGTAGAGCTGTCCGCGCTCGGTGTTGAACTCGATGCCCGAGGCGCCCACGGCCTCCGCGAGGGTGCCGGTGCCGGAATCGGGCTGGACCACGGCGAAGGCGATGTCGTAGTTCATGTCCTCCTGGCCCACCCACTGCTGCGGGGCGTAGAGCTGGGTCGCGCTCCACAGGCCGTGCGGGGTCTGGCCGTTGTCGTAGCCGGGGGCGAACACCCAGTTGCTGGCCCAGGTGCCGGCCTCGCTGGTGCAGTGGCCCGCGGTGGAGACGGTCGAGCCGTTGTCCGCGGCGACGGAGTTGCCGGAGCAGACGTAGTCGTTGCCGCCGACGGTGAAGAAGACCTTGCCGATGTGGGCGGTGCCGGTCGCCGCCGCCGCGGCATCCTGCGCACCGCCCTGGTCCTGCGTCTCGGCCTGCCGTTCGCCCTGCGCATCGGCGGCGGGGGCGATGCTCGGCACCTGCACGGTGCGCGAGGACTCGACCTGACCGTCGGGGGCCTGGCCCTCCTCGATCAGCTCCTCGGCGGGAGCGGCGGACTCCATCCGCTCCGGGGTCCAGTAGTCCGCGGCGTCGGTCTGTGCGGACTGCGAGAACGTCGTGCTCTCGAGCTGGTCGTCGCCGGGCTCGGCCGAGGCGAGCCCGGCGACGCCGAGGGCGAGGGCGGCGGCGAACAGAGCGCCGCCCGCGAGGCGTGCGCCGCGCGCGAGGAGGTGCGCCGGTGCCGCGCAGGGGTCGTGGGGTTCCTGATCGTGAGTCACCGTGGGGGTCCTTCCGGGGTGGGGTCATTGGCCGCGGACCACACGCTACGAGCAGTGAGGCATCTCACGACATGGGTCGAAGGTGCCAGGTGACCGCCCGGTCACCGGGTGGCGGGACGTTCGGACGATGCACAGCGCCCGCCCCGGAGACGCTCAGGTCTCGGGACGGGCGCTGTCCTCACAGGTGCGGGGCGGTTCTGGACTGTCGTCGGCCCGCCGCCGCGCGATGCGCGCGGTACGACCGGACCACGCAGGAATCGCGACGAAAGTACCTGCCGCTCCCCCGCGCGTCGGAGGCTCAGGCCGCCGACGCCCGCTCGCGGGTGACATCCTCGACCGCGGCGCAGGCCTCTTCGAGGCTCGCACCGCGCGCCACCGCCGCGCCCACCAGGAAGGCGGAGATCGGCGCCATCGAGCGCTGCACGCCCTCGGCGACCACCCCGGTCATCTGGTGGACCCGGTCCACGTCCAGAGCCACGGCGTCCACCTCGAGCTGCCGCGCCACACGGTCCAGCCAGGGCCGCAGGGTCGTCTCCCAGTCCTCCTGGAGGGTGACAGGGGGTCTCGAGGCCATCAGAACTTCACCTTCTCCCAGCCGCGGCGCTCGGCCTCCTTGCGGGGGTCCTTGCTGCGGTAGACGATGTAGGGCCGGGTGAGGTAACCCACCGGCGCCGCGAAGACGTGCACCAGACGCGTGAACGGCCAGATGCCGAACAGCGCGACCGCGCTGAGCACGTGCAGCTGGAAGAAGATCGGCGCCTGCGCCATCAGCTCGGGGACCGGCTGGAAGGTCCAGAAGCTGCGGAACCAGATCGAGACGCCGTCGCGGTAGTCGTAGGTGCCGAAGGTCGTGTGCACCACGGTCGCCAGCACGCCGCAGATGATCGTCATCGCCAGCAGCAGGTACATCAGCTTGTCACCCGCGGTCGTGGCGCCGAAGACGCGCTGGTTGGTGCGTCGGCGGTAGATCAGGATCAGCAGCCCGCCCACGCACGCCACCGCGGCGGCGAGCCCGATCGTGACGGCCATCAGGTGGTAGACGTGGTCGCTGATCCCGATCGCCCGCGTCCAGGGCTTGGGGATCCCCAGGCCCACGACGTGGCCGAAGAAGATCCCGATGATCCCGAAGTGGAACATCGGCGAGCCGATCGCGAGCAGCTTGGACTCGTAGATCTGGCTCGAGCGGGTGGTCCAGCCGAAGCGGTCGGCCTTGAACCGCCAGATGTGCCCGAGCACGAACACGGCGAGCACCATGTAGGGGAACACCACCCACAGCATCAGCTGGAGCGTGGTCACGTCGTTCATGAGGGCCGTCCTCTCAACAGGTCCACCGGGACTGGTCCGGGCGCCGCGGCGCCGGAGCCGCATCCGCTCGAGGCGAAGGTCTGCCCTGCGAGGTCCCCGGCGTCGCCGTCGAGCCCGTAGCCGTCCAGGCCCACGGTCTCCTCCTCGGGACCCTCCTCGGCGAGCCGCAGCACCGCATCGCGGTCATCGGCGTCCAGAGGAGGCAGGGTCGAGCACAGCGCCACCAGAGCCCCGTGCCAGGGAGAGGAGATGTCCGCCAGGTGCAGGCGCAGCAGCTCCACACCCGGACGGTTCGAGCGCAGGATCTTCGCGCAACGCTCGGCATCGTGCGCGGCGCCGAACTCGAGGACCACCGGCAGGTGGTCCGGCAGCTCGTCGCTGCCGATCTCGAGGCCGGCCGCGCGGAAGTCCTGCTTGATCCGCAGCAGCGCCATGCCGCGCCGACGGGTGTCGCCATGGCTGAAGTAGGTCAGGTGCAGGCACCCGCGCCGACGCGTGTCGAAGGTGTCGACGTACTCCTCCTGCACCGAGACCGCGTCGCGCTCGAGCAGATCATCGACCGTGCGCAGCAGCGCCGAGCGAGCCGGCTCGGGCAGCTCACCGGCGAGCTCGCGCACCGCGGGGTAGCGCGAGACGGTCTCCTGATCCGGGTAGGTCAGCAGCCAGGACACCGCGATCCAGGTGATCCGCATCTGCTCGGTGCTCATACCGGAGGCGTGCAGCAGGTCGCGGGGCGAGCGCGCCGGAGAGCGCGTGAGCGTCGCGGTGCTCGTCCCCGCCCCCTCGGAGCGGCGACCGAGCAGTCGTGCCAGGGCTCCCATCAGGCGCTCCCCGTGGCCGGGGTCGGGAACAGCCCGTCGGGCCGTCCGTTGCCGTCCCAGTTCAGCAGGTTGATGCGCACGCCCTCGGGACGCTCCGGGCCGTTCTGCTGCCGCTTGGTCGCGAAGCCGGGGCCGGACATGCCCAGCGACTCCTCGGGCAGGGACATCCCCATGCCCGGACCGCCGGGAGCGTTCAGCGGGCAGTCGGTGCCGGTGGACTCCAGATCGTGCGCGGACTCGTGATGTCCGACGGGGATCACGTAGCGGTCCTCGTACTTGGCGATCGCCAGCAGGCGGTACATGTCCTGCATCGTCTCGCCGTCCATCCCGACGGCGTTGGCGATGCCCTCGCGGGGCTCGTTGCCGAGGTTGATGTCGCGCATGTAGGAGCGCATCGCCGCCATCCGGTACAGCACCCGCTCGACCGTGGGGACGTCCCCCGCGGTGAAGAGGTTCGCGAGGTACTCGACCGGGATGCGCAGGGCATCGATCGCGGCGAACAGGTTCTCGGCGTCCTCGGCGTCGTACCCGGTGTCGCGGACCACGTCCACCACCGGGGACAGCGGCGGGATATACCAGACCATCGGCATGGTGCGGTACTCGGGGTGCAGCGGGAGCGCGACCTCGTAGTCCTTGATCAGCTTGTAGGTCGGGGAGTTCTGCGCGGCGAGGATCCAGTCGTGGTGGATGCCGGCCTTGCGCGCCTCGGCGATGACCTCGGGATCATGGGGGTCGAGGATGATGTCCCGCTGGGCCTCGTACAGGCCCTTCTCGTCCTTGGTGGAGGCGGCCTCGGTGACGCGGTCGGCGTCGTAGAGCACCAGGCCGATGTAGCGCAGGCGCCCCACGCATGTCTCCGCACAGACCGTCGGCTCGCCCTGCTCGAGGCGGGGGTAGCAGAAGGTGCACTTCTCGGCCTTGCCGGTCTGGTGGTTGAAGTAGATCTTCTTGTACGGGCAGCCGGTGATGCACATGCGCCAGCCGCGGCAGCCGTCCTGGTCCACCAGCACGATGCCGTCCTCCTCGCGCTTGTAGATCGCGCCGGAGGGGCAGGAGGCCACGCAGGTGGGGTTCAGGCAGTGCTCGCAGATGCGCGGCAGGTAGAACATGAAGGTCTGATCGAACTCGAACTGGACCTTGTCCTCGATGCCCTTGAGCATCGGGTCCTTGTCCTTGTGCAGGTAGGTGCCGCCGAGGTCGTCGTCCCAGTTGCCCGACCACTCGATCTGTACGCGCTCACCGGTGATCAGCGACTTCGGCGGTGCGGTGGGGATGTTCTCCTGCTGCGCGGGGGCGTTGAGCAGGTTGTCGTACTCGTAGGTCCACGGCTCGTAGTAGTCCTCGATGCCGGGGAGCTTGGGGTTGGAGAACAGCTGCATCAGCTTGGTGATGCGGCCGCCGGCCTTGAGCTTGAGGCGCCCGTTCTTGCCGAGCTCCCACCCACCCTTCCACTTCTCCTGGTCCTCGTAGCCGCGGGGGTATCCCTGGCCGGGCCTGGTCTCGACGTTGTTGAACCAGATGTACTCCGTCCCGGAGCGGTTGGTCCACGCCTGCTTGCAGGTCACCGAGCAGGTGTGGCAGCCGATGCACTTGTCGAGGTTCATCACCATCGACATCTGGGCCATGACGCGCATGTCGTTCCTCCTTGTTCTCGCTCGCGGGATCAGTACTCGACAGGGGCGGTGCGCTTGCGGATCATCGTCACCTCGTCACGCTGGTTCCCGGTCGGGCCGTAGTAGTTGAAGGCGTAGGACAGCTGCCCGTAGCCGCCGATCAGGTGCGAGGGCTTGAGCATGATGCGGGTCAGCGAGTTGTGGATGCCGCCCCGCTTCCCGTCCCGCTCCGTCAGCGGCACGTTCACGGTGCGGTCCTGCGCGTGGTGCATGAAGGCGGTGCCCTTGGGCATGCGGTGGGAGACCACCGCCCGCGCCGCCACGACGCCGTTGCGGTTGACGGCCTCGATCCAGTCGTTGTCGGTGATGCCGACGGCCTCCGCGTCCTCGACGCTCATCCAGATGGTCTGGCCGCCGCGGGAGAGGTTCATCATGAAGAAGTTCTCCATGTACATCGAGTGGATCGCCCACTTGTTGTGCGGGGTCAGGTAGCGCACCGAGATGGCGCCCGTGGCCTCGTCCTTCTCCCCCACCGGTCGCTCGCCGAACAGGGCCGTCATGTCCAGCGGCGGGCGGAACACCGGCAGCGCCTCGCCCATCTCGAGCATCCAGTCGTGGTCGACGTAGAAGTGCTGGCGACCGGTGAGGGTGTGCCAGGGCTTCTTGCGCTCGACGTTGATGGTGAAGGGGCTGTAGCGGCGCCCGCCGGACTCCGAGCCGGACCATTCAGGGCTGGTGATCACCGGGACCGGTGCGGCCTTGGTGTCCGCGAAGTGCACGCGCTTGCCCTCGTGCTCGGCGGCGAGGTCGTGCAGTGTCGTGCCGGTGCGCTTCTCGAGGGTCTTGAAGCCCTCGGTGGCCATGTGGCCGTTGGTGGTGCCCGAGAGCCCGAGGATGAACTCGCACGCCTGCAGGTCCGTCTCGAGCTTGGGGCGCCCGGCGGCGGGCCCGGTGCGGTGGACGCCGTTGAGCCTGCCGAGCTCGGCGACGTACTCCTTCACGTCGAAGGTGATGCCCTTGGTGGTCATACCGAGCTTCTCGAGCAGCGGGCCGATCGAGGTGAACTTGGCGTGGATCTGCGTGTAGTCGCGCTCGACCTCCACCAGCGTGGGCATGGTCTGCCCCGGGATCGGCTCGCACTCCCCGAACTTCCAGTCCTTGACCCGGCCGTGCGGGGTGGCGAGCTCGCCGGGGGTGTCGTGCTGGAGCGGGAAGGCGACGACGTCCTTGCGGGTGCCCAGGTGGGTCTCGGCGAGCTGGCTGAAGCGCTTGGCGATGCCGGCCCAGGTCTCCCAGTCGGTGCGGGACTCCCACGGGTTGGAGATCGCGGGGTTGAAGGAGTGCACGAAGGGGTGCATGTCCGTGGTTGAGAGGTCGTGCTTCTCGTACCAGGTCGCGGCCGGCAGCACGACGTCCGAGTGCAGCGTGTGGCTCGTCATGCGGAAGTCGAGCGTGAGCATCAGGTCGACCTTCCCCACCGGGGCCTCGTCGCGCCACTTCACATCCCGCGGGCGCAGGTGCTCCGGGGTCTCCTCCTCGGTGGCCGCGGAGTCCACCCCTAGCAGATGGCGGAAGAAGTACTGATCGCCCTTGGCGGAGGAGCCCAGCGTGTTCGCCCGCCAGATCGACCAGATCTTGGGGTGGTTCTGGTGGGCGTCCGGATCCTCGGCGGCGAAGTTGATGCCGCCGTTCTTGAGCTGGTCCACCAGGTAGGGGATGGTCTCCTCCCCCGCCTCGGCGGCCCGGTCGGCGACGTCGAGGGAGCTGATGTCGAACTGCGGGTAGAAGGGCTGCCAGCCCAGGCGCTGGGACAGGGCGACCGCGTCGGCGGTGGTGGTGTTCGCGAAGCGGCCCGCGCCGGTGGTGGCCGCGAGGGTGTCCGCGCCGAAGCGGTCGTAGCGCCACTGGTCGGTGTGCATGTACCAGTAGGTGGTCTGGGTCATCTGGCGCGGGGGCCGCGACCAGTCCAGCGCATTGGCCAGGTGCAGCCAGCCGGTGATCGGGCGCACCTTCTCCTGTCCCACGTAATGGGCCCAGCCGCCGCCGTTGACGCCCTGGGTGCCGCACAGGTTGGTCAGGGTGAGGAAGGAGCGGTAGATGGTGTCGGAGTGGAACCAGTGGTTGGTGCCGGCGCCCATGATGATCATCGAGCGGCCGCCCGAGTCGATCGCGTTCTGCGCGAACTCGCGGGCGATGCGCGCCGCGGCCTGTCCGGGCACACCGGTGATCGTCTCCTGCCAGGCCGGGGTGTAGAGCGCGTCGGCGTCATCGAGGCCCTTCGCCCACTGTCCGGGCAGGCCCTCGCGGCCCACGCCGTACTCGGCCAGCAGCAGGTCGAAAACGGTGGTGACGATGCGGCCGTCGATCTCACGCACGGGCACCCCGCGGGCGACATCGCCGCGCCCGCCCTGGCCGGCGGTGTCGAAGCGCGGCATCAGCACCTCGGCGACATCCTCATGGTGGCCCAGCAGGGACAGCGCGGGATCGATGTCGCCCAGCTCGAGGTTCCAGCGGCCCTCGCCGTCGGCCGAGTAGCGGTGGCCGAGGGTGCCGTTGGGGACCACGACCTGGCCGGTCGCGACGTCGAACATCATCGGCTTGAAATCGGCGTGCTCGGTGGCGGCCTCGGCGGTGCGATGCTCGCCCGCCTCGCTGGCCACCAGGAACTTGCCCGGCACCAGCGAGCCGTCCTCGCGCCGCTCGAGCTGCACCAGGAAGGGCAGGTCGGTGTACTGGGCGGAGTAGGACTGGAAGTACGGGACCTGCTTGTCGACGTAGAACTCGCGCAGGATCGTGTGGCCCATCGCCATCGCCAGGGCGGCGTCCGTGCCCGGGTGCGGGGCCAGCCACTCGTCGGCGAACTTCACCGATTCGGCGTAGTCGGGCGCCACGGAGATGACCTTCTGACCGCGGTAGCGGGCCTCGACCATCCAGTGCGCGTCCGGGGTGCGGGTCAGGGGCACGTTCGAGCCCCACATGATGAGGTAGGCGGCGTCCCACCAGTCGCCGGACTCGGGCACGTCGGTCTGGTCGCCGAACACCTGCGGAGAGGCGGGCGGCAGATCCGCGTACCAGTCGTAGAAGGACAGCATCGAGCCGCCGATGAGCTGGTGGAAGCGGGCGCCCGAGGAGAAGGAGACCTGGCTCATCGCCGGGATCGGCGAGAAGCCGGTGGCGCGGTCGGGGCCGAACTCCTTGACGGTGTGCACGTAGGCGGCGGCGACGAGCTCCTCGGCCTCCTCCCAGGTGGCGCGCACCAGGCCGCCCTTGCCGCGGGCGCGCTTGTAGCGCATCGCCTTCTCGGGATCGGAGACGATCGCCTTCCAGGCCTCGACGGGATCATGGCCCGGGGCCTTCGCCTTCTCCTCGCGGTACAGGCGCAGCAGCTCGGAGCGCACGTAGGGGTAGCGCACGCGGGTGGGCGAGTAGGTGTACCAGGAGAACGAGGCGCCGCGGGGGCAGCCTCGCGGCTCGTACTCGGGCTTGTCCGGCCCGGCCGAGGGGTAGTCGGTCTCCTGCGACTCCCAGGTGATCACGCCGTCCTTGACGTAGACCTTCCACGAGCAGGAGCCGGTGCAGTTCACGCCGTGGGTGGAGCGCACCACCTTGTCGTGGCTCCAGCGCTCGCGGTAGAAGGAGTCGCCGCTGCGACCGCCCACGCGGTGGGTCTCGCGGTTGTCCTCGCTGATCCTCTCCGAGCGGCTGAACATCTTGCGCGCGCCGATGAGGGCGTCGAACAGCGGCGAGTCGATCCCGGCGGCGGGGCCGGAGGCTCCGTCCTTCGGTGCCTGGCGGTCCTGGATGGTCATGAGGTGCTCCTCCTGGAGGCGAGGTGTGCGGGACGACGGGGACGGGAAACGGTCACCGGGAGGCGAGTCTGGGTTCCTGGGCGCTCGCGCGCGCTCCGCGGGCGACGAAGTAAGTCACGACGATCGCGCCGAGGGTCGCCAGCAGCAGCAGGATGATCCCGAGGGAGTAGCTGCCGCTGTCGGCGTGGATCGCGGCCATGATCAGCGGCGGGACGAAGCCGCCCAGGCCTCCGGCCGCGCCGACGAAGCCGGTCACGGAGCCGACCACGGAGGGATCGCTGGTCTGTGCGACCAGGGCGAACACGGCACCGGATCCGAGGCCGAGGCCCGCGGCCATGACGATGTACACGAGCGTGCCGATCGGCATCAGCGCCGGCTGGAAGGCGAGCACCGCGGCGGAGACGGCGACGGCGATGTACGAGAGCTGCAGCGTGGTCGCCGCGCCCAGACGGTCCGAGAGGGTGCCGCCGAGCGGTCGCATGATCACCGCGACGATCACGAAACCGGCCATGCGGAAAGAGGCGTCGGCCGCCTCGAGCCCGTACCAGTTCTGCAGCATCGTGGGCAGGAAGACGGAGAAGGCGACGTAGCCGCCGAAGGACAGCGCGTAGAGGTAGCAGGCCTGCCAGGTGACCTTGAGCTTCATGACGGCCAGCGACTGGGCGACGATGTTCTTGCGCGAGGGCGTCCAGGTGGGGGCGTTGTGCATGAACAGCCAGGCCACCACGGCGTAGAGCACCAGGGCGATGGCGGTCAGCACGAACGGGGCCGCGTTCCCCACCGAGTTCACCAGCGGCACGGTGGTGAAGGCGCTGATCGCGGTGCCGCCCATGCCCACGCCGTAGAGGCCGGTGGCCATGCCGCGCTTGGCGGCTCTTCGCGGTTCGTGGTGAATGACCCTGCTGTAGCGGGTATTCACGCTACGGTTCTCGCGGCGCTGGCTAACAGGATACGGGTCCGGTAGTTCTCCGCGTTACGGAAGCCGCGGCCGGTGCGTTTGATGTTCTTGATGCCGGTGTTCGCTGCCTCGACTCGGGCGGTGGTCGCGCCGGTGACGATGAGGACCTCGATCGCGTCCCACCAGGTCACGACGGTGTCGTAGAGCTTGGTCGCCTCGGGCATGTTCGCGAGCTGGGCGAAGTAGCCCATCCGCATCCGTTCGTCCCAGGCCTGGGCGAGGGTGTCGGTGGCCAGCAAGCGGCGGAGCTGCTCCTTGATGCCCCAGGCGGCCGAGAGCTCGTCGGTGGGGTCATCGGTGCGGAACACCGACTCCAACCGCTCCCAGGCCCGTGGAGTGAGGGTGTCAGCGCCGCGTAGCAGCAGCATCCGGTGGGCCCAGGCCGGGTCGTCCTTGCGGCCGCGACGACCGCGATGGGTGCGGGCTAGGCGTTGACGGACGGTGGTGACCATGTCGTTTCCGAGCTTGACGAGGTGGAACTTGTCGACCGAGACCGCAACGCGGGGCAGGTAGGTCCGCAGTGCTTTGCGGAACGCGGCCGAGGGATCGATGGCGACGATCTCGATCCGCTCCCGCCAGAGCTCGGAGCGCTGGGCGAGCCAGTCGCCGACGGCGGTGGAGTCCCGGCCGTCGACGATACCGAGGACCTGCCCGGTGGAGAGGTCGACCAGGGTCGTCATCCAGGGCTCGAACCGTCTCCAGGCACCGTCGTCGGTGCGGAACCAGCGCACCGACCGGTAGCGGTGCTCATCGATGCCCAGGCGCGTCACTGACACGTCCTCGGCGGTGGGCAGGACCACGGCGGCAGCCGCCAGCGCGGCCTGGACCAGCCACCACGAGACGCCATGGGCCCGGGCGACTTCCGAGGCTGCCCGGCCAGAGGTGATCACCGCGGAGACGACCTGATCCCGCAGCCGGGTCGTCGAGCGCGCGCGGTGCGGGACCTGGTCGGTCGCTTCCCAGAACGTGCGCCGGGCGCAGGCCGACTCGAGGCAGAACCAGCGCCGCTTGGCCCACACCACCGCCATCGCCCCGGCCACGGGCACGTCTCGCACCTTCTGGGATCGGCGGGAGTGGACCTTGGTCGCGAGCACCCCGCACGACGGACAGCCCGGCGGCTCGATGGATTCGATCACCACCCGCCGGCCTCCATCGGGCAGGTCGATCGCGTCGATGACGCGGTAGTCGGGCAGGTTGAAGATCGTGCTCGCAGCATCTCGCTGCGAACCCGTATTCTCATGCACAGGCTCGTGGTCCTCTGGGATGTGGCTGTCTAGACAACACCCATCACAGCAGGACCACGGGTCGTTCTACGCCAGCGACGCGACGCTCTCCTTCACCACGAGCCGCGAAGAGCCCGCTTGGCGGGCGGGAACCAGGAGTTCACATACGGCACACCGATCGCGAAGGTGGTGCCCGCGACCCCGAGGAAGAATCCGCCCAGCAGAAGCGTGGAGTAGGTGTACTGGCCGACGAATCCGATGAACAGCACCGGAATGACGGTGATGAGGGAGACCACCGGGAACATGAGGTGCCCGCCGAGACGGTCGGTGAGGCCGCCCATCAGGATCCGGCCGAGGGAACCGACCAGCACCGGGATCGCGACGATCAGCGAGGCATCGGCGGCCAGGCCCCTCTCGACGTAGACGGGGCCGAGCGGGCTGAGCAGCGCCCACGCCCAGAAGTTCACGCCGAATCCGAGGGTGACCAGGAGCAGCGCGCGCCAGGCTCCGGCGGGAACCTCAGTGCTGGGGGTGGCGGAGGGGACGGGGGACGCGGTCATCGACGACTCTCCACGCTCGAGGGCGAGTACGTGGATCGAGGACTGCCCGATGACGTCTCGCGAGGGGTGATCTGCACCCTGCAAGAATCCTCGACCGTGAAGACCACAGTAGGGGACTTCGGTCCCGGAAAGCACGCAATCCGCGGAAAGCCTGACTTTCCCCCGAATTATGGACGGCGGTCATTGCATATTCACAGAGAAAGCGACTTCAGCAATGCGAACGTCACGTAATTGTGCCGTGCGGGCCGCTCACTCGGGAGCGTCGAGCTCCAGGTCCACCATCAGCTCAGCGGCGATCGTCTCGAGCGCCTCGCGCACCTGAGCCTCCTCGACCTCGGCGGGCAGGCGCACCTCGGCCTCGGCCTCGAAGAGCATGCCGCCCCCTTCGGGCGCCTCGCGGGTCCAGCTGCGCAGCCCGTCGATCGTCGCGCCCTGGGAGCGCAGGGCGGAGGCCACCTCGCGCACCATCCCGGTGCGGTCCTGGCCCAGCAGGTGCAGGCGCAGCACGGAGCGCGGCCCCCTCTCCTCCCCGGCCGCGGTGCCCTCGGCCGCCTCCACCGAGAGTCCGACCTCCTCGGACAGGGCGGGCAGCGCCTCGAGGAAGGCCGGGACGCGCTCATCGGGCAGCTCGACCTGGACGATGCCGGCGAATTTCCCGGCGAGCAGCGCGAGCTGGCTGTCGACCCAGTTGCCGTCGTGCTCGTCCACAGCGGCGGCGAGTGCGGCCACGAGGCCCGGTCGGTCATCCCCGATGGCGGTGAGCACGTAGGTCGTCATGGCCTCAGGGTAGCCCTCCGGGTGCCGACGCGGCACGGGGTTCGCCGATCAGACCCCCGACTTGTACAGGCCGTAGGTGTAGGCGTCGTAGATCGCCTCCCAGGAGGCCTCGATGACGTTGGGGCCCACGCCCACGGTCTGGAACTCGAGGCCGCGTCCCGAGGTGCGCACGAGCACGCGCGTGGTGGCGTCGGTGCCGTGGTGGGCATCGAGGATGCGCACCTTGAAGTCGCGCAGCTCGAAGTCGTCCACCTCGGGATGGCGCTCGCGCAGCGCGGCGCGCAGGGCGAGGTCCAGGGCGTTGACCGGGCCGTTGCCCTCGGCGATCGCGACCTTCCGCTCATGCGGGCCCTCGCCGTCGGCGTGGAGCTTCACGGTCGCCTCGGTCTCCAGGGTGCCGTCACGGCCCAGTTGCGAGGTGGCGCGCCAGGACTCGACGGTCGAGTAGCTCGGCGCCTGGCCCAGCGCGTCCAGCACCAGCAGCTCGAAGGACGCATCGGCGGCCTCGTACGAGTAGCCGATCGCCTCGCGCTGCTTGACGGTGGCCGCGAGGCGCGAGAGGAGCTCGGGATGCCCCGCCAGGTCGATGCCGAGCTCACGTCCCTTGAGCTCGATCGAGGCACGGCCGGCCATGTCGGAGATGATCATCCGCATGTCGTTGCCGACGGCTCGGGGGTCGGTGTGCTGGTAGAGGTCGGGGTCGACCCGGATCGCGCTCGCGTGCAGGCCTGCCTTGTGGGCGAAGGCGCTCGCTCCCACGTACGGGGCCCGGGGGTTGACCGCGAGGTTGACGATCTCGCCGATCGCGTGGGCGATGCGGGTGGTCTCCTCGAGGGTCTCGGCGGGGAGGAGGTCCATGCCCATCTTGAGCTGGAGGTCCGCCATCAGGGTGACCAGGTTCGCGTTGCCGGTGCGCTCCCCGTATCCGTTCACGCAGCCCTGCACATGGGTGATGCCGGCCCGCACCGCGGAGATCGCGTTGGCGACCGCGCAGCCGGTGTCGTCGTGGGTGTGCACACCCAGCCGGGCCTCGCCCGCACCCGCGGCCGCGAGGCGGCTGCGAAGGTCCTCGACCATCTCGGTCACCTGGTGCGGGAGCATCCCGCCGTTGGTGTCGCACAGCACGAGCACCGAGGCACCGGCCTCGTGCGCGGCGACCAGCACGGAGGTCGTGTAGTCGGCGTCGTGGAGGAAGCCGTCGAAGAAGTGCTCGGCGTCCAGGAACACCTCACGTCCCAGCCCCACCAGGTGCTGCACCGTCTCGCGCACCATGGCGAGGTTCTCGTCGCCGGTGGTGCGCAGGGCGCCGGTGACATGGCGCAGATCCGACTTCGCCACCAGCGTGATGGTGGGCGCGCCGGAGTCGACGAGCGCCGCGACCTGGAGGTCCTCCTGGACGGCGACCCCGGCCTTGCGGGTGGCGCCGAAGGCCGCCAGGCGCGCGCTGCGCAGCTCGAGCTCTGAGGACGCTCGGGCGAAGAACTCGGTGTCCCGCGGGACGGCGCCGGGCCAGCCGCCCTCGATATAGGTCACGCCGAGGTCGTCGAGGTGCCGGGCCACGGCGAGCTTGTCCGCGACCGAGAGTGTGAGGCCCTCCTGCTGCGAGCCGTCGCGGAGCGTGGTGTCGTAGAGGTGGAACGAGGGGATCTGCGCGGGAGCCTGTGCGGCGTTCTCGATCATCTCGATCTCACACCAGTCGGGTCATCCAGCCGTGACGGTCCGGGATCCGGCCGTACTGGATGTCGGTGAGCTCCTTGCGCAGGGCCAGGGTGGTCTCGCCCGAGCCGGCGTCGCCCACGGTCCAGGAGCCGCCGCGGGCACGGAACTCACCGATCGGGTTGATCACCGCGGCGGTGCCGCAGGCGAACATCTCGGTGATCTCGCCGCTGCCGAGCTGCTCGAGCACCTCGCTCATGACCAGTCGCTGCTCGGACACCTCGAGGCCGCGGTCGCGGGCCAGCTGCAGAATCGACAGCCGCGTGACGCCCTCGAGGATCGAGCCGGTCAGGGCCGGGGTGAGCAGGCGCCCGTCCCGCGTGATCGCGAAGACGTTCATGCCGGAGAGCTCGTCGATGCTGGTGTGGGTCTCGGAGTCCAGGAACAGCACCTCGTCGGCCCCGTTCTCCGCGGCCTCGTTCTTGCCCAGCAGCGAGGAGGCGTAGTTGCCGCCGCACTTCGCGGCGCCGGTGCCGCCGGCCCCGGCCCGTGCGTACTCGTCGGTGATCCACACCACCAGCGGCTGCACGCCGCGAGGGAAGTACGGACCGGCCGGCGAGGCGATCACGTAGTAGTCCACGGTGTGCGAGGCGCGCACGCCCAGGAACTCCTCGCTCGCGAACATGAAGGGGCGCAGGTACAGCGACTCCTCGCTGGTGGCCTCCGGCACCCAGGGCTCATCCGCCGCGACCAGCGCGCGCAGCGAGGCGAGGAAGTCCGGCACCGGCAGCTCGGGCAGGGCCAGGCGGCGAGCGGAGCGCTGGAGACGCTCGCCGTTGGCCTCGGGACGGAAGGTCCACACCGAGCCGTCGGCGTGGCGGAAGGCCTTCAGGCCCTCGAAGATCTCCTGGCCGTAGTGCAGCACCGCCGCGGCGGGAGAGAGCTGCAGCGGACCGAAGGGGAGCACCTCTCCCCCGCCCCAGCCGCTCTCGACGGTCCATCGGGCGTGGGCCATGAAGTCCGTGTAGTGCTGGCCGAAGCCGGGAGCGGCGAGGATCCGAGCGCGCTCGGCGTCGCCGACACGGCGGGCGGTGCTGGTCTGGGTGAAGTCGAGCGCACTCACGGGGTTCTCCTCGGTGCAGGGTGGATGGTCAGGTGGTCGGTGGCCGGGGCTCAGCGCCCGGCGATCGCGGCGACCAGGTCGTCGCCGATCTGCGTGGTCCCGCGCGCGCCGAGCGCCTCGGAGCCGGCCCGGGCGGCCAGGTCGTTCTCGACCGCGGCGCGCACCGCGGCGGCCGGCTCGAGGTGGCCGAGATGGTCCAGCAGCAGCGCGACCGAGAGCACGGTGGCGGTGGGATCGGCGAGGTTCTTCCCAGCGATGTCGGGGGCGGAGCCGTGGACCGGTTCGAACATCGAAGGGAAGGCACCGGTGGGATTGATGTTGCCGCTCGCGGCCAGGCCGATGCCGCCGCCGACCGCCGCGGCGAGGTCGGTGACGATGTCGCCGAAGAGGTTGTCGGTGACGATGACGTCGAAGCGCGAGGGGTCGGTGGCCAGGTAGATCATCGCCGCGTCCACATGGGCGTAGTCGACGACGACGTCCGGGTGCTCGGCACCGACCTGCTCGACGATGCGGCGGTAGAGGTGGCCGGCGTGAACCAGCACGTTGTGCTTGTGGACCAGGGTGAGCTTCCGGCGACGGCGCTCGGCCTGCTCGAAGGCGTAGCGCACCACGCGCTCGACGCCGACGGCGGTGTTGAGGGACACCTCGGTGGCGACCTCGAGCTCGGTGCCGGTGCGCAGCGAGCCGCCGTTGCCGACGTACGGGCCCTCGGTGCCCTCGCGCACGACCACGAAGTCCATCTCGCCCGGATCCGCGAGCGGCGAGGACACTCCCGGGAACAGCTTGGTGGGGCGGAGGTTGACGAAGTGGTCGAAGGCGAAGCGCAGCTTCAGCAGCAGCCCGCGCTCGAGCACGCCCGAGGGCACGCCCGGATCGCCGACGGCGCCCAGCAGGATCGCGTCGTGCTCGGCGAGGCGCGCCATGTCCTCGTCGGTGAGCGTCTCGCCCGTGCGGTGCCAGCGGCCCGCGCCGAGGTCGAAGTCGGTGGTCTCGACGCTCACCCCGGCGGGCTCGAGGGCGGCGCGCAGGGCGCGCAGGCCCTGGGGGACGACCTCCTTGCCGATGCCGTCGCCCTCGATGACGGCGAGCTGGAGGACGGAGGGATCTGCGGCGTGGGTGCTCATGGGGTGCTCCGGTTCTTCGGGGGCGATCAGTAGACGAGGTCGACGGTGTGGATCGAGCGGGCGTCGATCGCGGCGCCCAGCTCCTCGGCGAACTCGCGGTCCACGGACTCGTCGAGATCCAGGACCACGAGGGCCTCGTCGCCGCGGCGGCCCTTGCGGGAGACCTGCATGCCGCCGATGTTGATGCCGGCCTCGCCGAGGCGGAGGCCGTAGGTGCCGATCAGGCCCGGGCCGTCCTGGTAGCGGATGATCAGCAGGTGGTCGCTCAGCGCGACGTCCAGGGCATGGCCGAACACCTCGGTGAGCTTGTGCTCCTGGTCCACACCGCTCAGGGTGCCGGAGACGCTGACCACGCCACCGTCGCGCAGGGTGCCGCGCAGGGTGATGACGTTGCGGAAGCGCTCGGTGCTCTCGTCGGTCACCAGCTGCACGGTGATCCCGCGCTCCTCGGCCAGCACTGGGGCGTTGACGTAGCTGACCTGCTCGGTGACCACCGAGCGGAAGACGCCCCGCAGGGCGGAGAGCTTCAGAGCGGTGACATCGCGCGAGGCGATCTCGCCGTGCACCTCGATGTCCAGCAGCTCGGGCGACTCGCCGGCGAGGGCCGTGAAGAGCTGGCCGAGCCGGTCGGCGAGGGCCACGCCGGGGCGCACCAGGTCATCGATCGCGCCCCCGGCGACGTTGACCGCATCAGGCACGAGCTCGCCGGCCAGGGCCAGACGCACGGACTTCGCGACCGCGACGCCGGCCTTCTCCTGCGCCTCGGCGGTCGAGGCGCCCAGGTGCGGGGTGAGGGTGACGTTGTCCAGCTCGAGCAGGCGCCGGGCGGTCTCGGAGGCCGTGGGCGGCTCGGAGGAGTAGACGTCCAGCGCCGCGCCGGCGATGCGCCCGGAGGAGAGGGCCTCGTAGAGGGCGGTCTCGTCGATCAGCCCGCCGCGGGCGGCGTTGACCACGTGCAGGGACGGCTTGGCGAGCGCGAACTGCTCGGCGCCGATCAGGCCGGTGGTCTCGGGGGTCTTGGGCATGTGCACGGTGACCACGTCGGATTCGCGCATCAGCTCGTCGAGCTCGACCACGCGGGCGCCGAGCTCGGCGGCGCGGGTGTGGTTGACGTAGGGGTCGTAGGCGAGCAGCTCGACACCGAAAGGTGCGAGGCGCTCGGCGACCAGCTGGCCGATGCGGCCGAAGCCCACGACCCCGACCGTCTTGCCCAGCAGCTCGACGCCCGTGAGCTGCTTGCGCTCCCACCTGCCGGCCTTGACCGAGGCGTCAGCCCGGCCGATGTTGCGCAGCGAAGCGAGGATCAGCGCGACCGCGAGCTCGGCGGCGGAGGTGATGTTCGAGGTGGGGGCGTTGATGACCATCACGCCCGCGCTGGTGGCGGCGGGCACGTCCACGTTGTCCAGTCCCACGCCGGCGCGCGCGACGACCTTCAGGGAGCGGGCGGCGGCGTAGACCTCGGCGTCGACCTGGGTCGCGGAGCGGACCAGGAGCGCGTCGGCGTCCACGACGGCCTCGAGCAGGGCACCGCGATCGGTGCCGTCGACGTGGCGGACATCGGCATCGTCGCCGAAGACCTCGATGGTGGCGGGCGAGAGTTCTTCGGCGAGCAGCACGACGGGACGGGTCACTGGGGTACCTTCCGGGACGGATCGGCGGCGACGGGGGGAGCCGTCGTCAGGGCCGAGCACAGACTACTGCCCTGTCCGCCATTCGGTCATCTCGGTCAGGATGCGAGATCCAGTCCTGCCAGCACCTGATGGGCCAGGACCGGGGCCTCCTCCGGGTCGACGTCATGCAGCTGCACCGTGAACTGCTCCCCCTCACGGTGGAGCGTGACGGTCACGGAGTACGTGGTGTCCAGGCCGATCCCGATCGCCGCCACGGCGAGATCCGCCCCGGGGACCTCGGCCCGCGCGACGTGGCGACTGGCCGAGAGGGGGTACGGGGAGGGCGTGCCCAGTCCGGTGCGCAGCACTGCGGCGCGCCGCTGGCCGTCCTGGAACATCAGCCCCACCTCGGTCACGTCCGGGTCGCCCACCTCCGGCGGCAGGGACACGGTGAGGCCGCGCATGCTGTGCTCGGTCCAGTCCCCGGGGACCTCGGCACCCTCGACCACGGGCAGGCTCGAGGGGTCCTCGATGTGGATGCTGGGAGCGGAGTTGGCGCGGTAGACCATCAGCACGGTGCCGGCATCCTCGTCGATCGCGAGGCCGTAGGTCACGTTGCGCACCAGCGGCATCTCCCCCTCCTCCGTGCGGACCGGGAGCGCTCCGCGCACCGAGGCCAGGAAGAGAGGTCCGCTCAGACCCTCGACCTCGAGGTGCTCGACCTCGGTGGCGGCCTCGAGGATGCTCATCCGGGGCCCGTCGGCCGGGTACTCGAGAGGCTCGAAGCCGTAGCTCTCTGGCAGCCCCTGCTCCGGATCCTGCGCACCGGAGACGGGCATCTGGGCGAACAGCTCGTCGAAGGCCGCGACATCGACGCCCTCGAGGCCGAAGGCCTCCACCAGCGCCGGTGCGATCTCATCGGAGCGGGAGTTGTCCGCCTCGCACAGCAGCGGAGTATCGAGGATCTCGATGATCGTCTGCACGAGCACACCGGTGGCCGAGCCGTGCACCGCCTCGCGCCCTCCGAGCGCCTCCTCGACCCGCGGGTCGATGCGGCGGGGCTCCGTCGTGAAGATCGGCGAGTCCTCGGGGAAGCCCGGGGACCACCAGGTCCCGTAGCGGTCCTCCCGCTCGAGCTGTCCCTTCATGGTGCCGAACTCCTCGTCGGCCGCCTCCAGGTCGAGCTCGACCAGTGTGAGGTCCTCCTCGCGCGCCCAGGCGTCGAAGGTGCTGCCGGGCTCCTCGGTCGGTTCGTCGGCCTGCTCCTCCGCGTCCTCGTCGCCGGCGCCTTCCTCCGGCTCGGCGCTCCGGGCGGGGTCCTCGTCCTCGCCGAGGCCGGGCAGAACGGTGCAAGCCCCTGCAGTGGTCACCACTCCGAGTGCCCCCAGCCCCCTCAGCGCCGTCCGCCTGGTGGCCGTCCGTCTGGTGGTCCTGTGCGGCGCCATCTGCGACCCTCCCCTGCCGGCCCTCGTGCCGGCGCTGCCCTGCTCTCGGTCTGTGCACATGATGCACGAACAGCGGCGGCGGGCGCACCTCGAAGGTGCGCCCGCCGTCGCGGTGCCGGGGGTCGCTCAGCGCGCGGCGCTGCCCTCGACGTAGTCCTCGTCGATCGGCTGCGCGCTCCAGGAGAACATCTTGCGCAGGTCCTTGCCGACGACCTCGATCTGGTGCTTCGCCTCGGTCTCGCGCAGCTCCTTGAACTCGGGCGCGCCCGCGTCCTGGTCGTCGATGAAGCGCTTGGCGAAGGCACCGCTCTGGATGTCCGCGAGGACCTCCTTCATGGCCTTCTTGGTGTCGGCGTTCACCACGCGCGGCCCGGAGACGTAGTCGCCGTACTCCGCGGTGTCGGAGATCGACCAGCGCTGCTTGGCGATGCCGCCCTCGAACATGAGGTCCACGATCAGCTTGAGCTCGTGGAGCACCTCGAAGTAGGCGATCTCGGGCTGGTAGCCCGCCTCGGAGAGGGTCTCGAAGCCGGCCTGGACCAGGTGGCTCATGCCGCCGCAGAGCACGGCCTGCTCACCGAACAGGTCGGTCTCAGTCTCCTCGGTGAAGGTGGTCTTGATGACGCCGGCGCGGGTGCCGCCGATGCCCTTGGCGTAGGACAGCGCGAGGCCCCAGGCGCCGCCGGTGGCGTCCTGCTCGACGGCGACGATGTCCGGGATGCCGCGGCCGGCGACGTACTCGCGGCGCACGGTGTGGCCCGGTGCCTTCGGCGCGATCAGCAGCACGTCGACGCCCGCGGGGACCTCGATGTAGCCGAAGCGGATGTTGAAGCCGTGCGCGAAGGCGAGCGCCTTGCCCTCGCTCAGGTGCGGCTGGATGGAATCCGCGTAGACCTTCCGCTGATCCTGGTCGGGGGTGAGGATCATGATCAGATCGGCCCACTCGGCGACCTCGGCGACGGTGCCGACGCCCAGGCCCTGCTCCTCGGCCTTGGCGCGGGACTTCGAGCCCTCGCGCAGGCCCACACGGACCTCGACTCCGCTGTCGCGCAGGTTCAGCGCGTGGGCGTGGCCCTGGGAGCCGAAGCCGACGATGCCGACCTTCTTGCCCTGGATGATGGACAGATCGGCGTTGTCGTCGTAGAAGATCTCAGCCACGTTGTGCTCCTTCAATGATCGGGGTGCGGGCGACAGGTCGATCCTATCGCCGGTTGTCTTGCATGATGGGCGTTCGTCTCAGCTGTGGAGACGCCGCGGAGGGGGGCGGGGGATCAGCCCAGCAGGCTGCGATCGGTGATCGCCCGTCCGCCGCGGCCGATGGCGACCTCGCCGGACTTGACGATCTCGCGGATGCCGAAGGACTCGAGCATCCCCAGCAGCGCCGAGAGCTTGTCCTGGGTTCCGGTGGCCTCGACGGTCACCGAGTCGGCGGCCGCGTCGACCACCTTCGCGCGGAACATCTGGACGATCTCCAGCACCGAGGTGCGGGTGGAGTTGTCCGCGGTCACCTTGATCAGGATCAGCTCGCGCTGCACCGTGGCGCGGGCGTCGAGCTGGACGATCTTGAGCACGTTCACCAGCTTGTTCAGCTGCTTGGTGATCTGCTCGAGGCGTCGCTGGTCGACGTCGACCACCACGGTGATGCGGGAGATCTCCGGGTGCTCGGTCGGTCCGACCGCGAGGGAGGAGATGTTGTACCCGCGGCGCGAGAACAGCGCGGTGACGCGGGTGAGCACGCCGGGCTTGTTCTCGACCAGCACCGAGAGGGTCTGGCTCTCGGGGGTCATGACGAAATCGGTCGTGTTCATACTCATCAGATGTCCCTCTCCCACTCGGGGCTCATGCCCTGGGCGATCTGGATCTCGTCGTTGGAGACGCCGGCGGGCACCATCGGCCACACCATCGCGTCGGCGCTGACGGTGAAGTCGATGACCACGGGGCGGTCGTTGATCTCCATCGCCTGCTGGATCGTCGCGTCGATGTCCTCGTCGCGCTCGCACCGCAGGCCCACGCAGCCGTAGGCCTCCGCCAGCTTCACGAAGTCGGGGACGCGGCGCGAGCCGTGCCCGGTGTTCAGCTCGGTGTTGGAGTAGCGCTGGTCATAGAACAGGTTCTGCCACTGGCGCACCATGCCCAGGCTCGAGTTGTTGATGACCGCGACCTTGATCGGGATGTTGTCGATGACGCAGGTGGCGAGCTCCTGGTTGGTCATCTGGAAGCATCCGTCGCCGTCGATCGCCCACACCACCCTGTCCGGCTGGCCGACCTTCGCGCCCATCGCCGCGGGCACGGAGTAGCCCATGGTGCCCAGGCCCCCGGAGTTCAGCCAGGTGCAGGGGTTCTCGTACTTGATGAACTGGGCGGACCACATCTGGTGCTGGCCCACGCCCGCGACGTAGATCGAGTCCGGCCCGGAGATCTCGCCGATGCGGCTGATGACCTTCTGCGGAGCGGTCAGGCCGTCCTCGGTCTCGGTCCAGCCCAGCGGGTAGTTCTCCCTCAGCATGTTCAGGGTGTTCCACCAGGTCGAGTAATCGCGGGTATCGTCGGCCGCGATGCGCTCGCGCAGCTCGTCGCTCAGAGCGCGGGCGATGTCTGCGGCCTGGCCCACGATCGGGACGTCGGCCTCGCGGTTCTTCGAGATCTCGGCCGGGTCGATGTCCGCGTGGACGATCTTCGCGTTCGGGGCGAAGGAGTCCAGCACGCCGGTGACGCGGTCGTCGAAGCGCGCTCCGATGTTGACGATCAGGTCCGAGCGCTGCAGGGCGGAGACCGCGGCGACGGTGCCGTGCATGCCGGGCATGCCGAGGTGGCTGGGGTGCGAGTCCGGCAGTGCGCCGCGCGCCATGAGGGTGGTGACGAAGGGGGCGCCGGAGACGTCGATCAGCTCGGTGACCTCGGCGCTCGCGTTGCCGCGCAGCACGCCGCCGCCGAGCAGGAACACCGGGCGCTGGGCCTCCATCAGCAGCGAGGCCGCCTCGCGGATCTGCTTGCTGTGCGGGCGCGGATCCGGGCGGTAGCCGGGCAGGTCCAGCGATTCGGGCCAGACGAACTGGGTCATCGACTGCTGGGCGTCCTTGGTGACGTCCACCAGCACCACGCCGGGACGGCCGGTCGAGGCGATGTGGAAGGCCTGCTTGATGACCTTGGGGATGTCGTCCGCGGAGGAGACCAGGAAGTTGTGCTTCGTGATCGGCATGGTCATGCCCACGATGTCCGCCTCCTGGAAGGCGTCGGTGCCGATGAACATCGAGCCGACCTGGCCGGTGATCGCGACCATCGGGATCGAGTCCATCTGGGCGTCCGCGATCGCGGTGATCAGGTTCGTGGCGCCCGGGCCCGAGGTGGCCAGGCACACCCCGACCTTGCCGGTGGCGTGGGCGTAGCCGCTGGCCGCATGGCCCGCGCCCTGCTCGTGACGGACCAGCACGTGCCGCAGGCCCTCGGCATCCATCAGCGGATCGTAGGTGGGCAGGATGGCGCCGCCGGGAAGGCCGAAGACGACCTCTGCTCCGGCGTGCTTGAGGGACTCGACCAGCGCCTGCGCGCCGGTCATCTGCTGTCCGGTCATCGGAACTCCTTCGTCGTCTCGGACGGTGGGCATGGCGGTGAACTGCTGCGTCGACCTCCGCTCCCTCCGCCGCGCTGTGTCCGACGCACGAAAAAGCCCCTCCGCCTGGGGCTCGGGGAGGGGCGCGGATGACAGCTCGTAGTGACGAGTGGGCGTCAGCCGCGCTCGGGAACTACGAGAAGGATCGTCTGCATGCGCCCACACTAGGCCCTTTCCCCCTGCGCGCACCAGGTGTCCGGATCGCGAGACCATACGGACGGCGGTCCGCGCTCACGACCACGGCGCGCCCGGGCCGACGAGGGCGAAAGTCCTGCGAACAGGGCCGCGACCTCCATAGGGTATGAGCGTCGTCACCCGTTCCCGAGTGGTTCGAGAGCATCCGCCATGAGCACCCCAGGACATTCCCCCCTCGCCCCCGTCGCAGAGCACGCGCCGCTGAGCGACGCCCGCATCGTCGTGATCGGCGGCGGTATGACCGGCCACCGCTTCGCCGCGCGCCTGCAGTCCCAGGATCCGGAGGGCGACTGGACCCTCACCGTGATCGGAGAGGAGAAGGAGATGCCCTACGACCGCGTGCACCTGTCGAACTGGTTCTCCACCCGCAGCGCGGACATGCTCGCCCTGGACACCGGGGTCTGGGACGATCCGCGGATCACCCTGCTCACCGGGGACAAGGCCGAGTCGATCGACCGCTCCGCGCAGACCGTCACCACCGCTGCAGGCACCGTGGTCCCCTACGACCGGCTGGTGCTGGCCACAGGCTCCTGGGCGTGGGCGCCGCGCGCCGAGGGCAAGGACCTGCCCGGCACCTTCTCCTATCGCACCGTCGAGGACGTCGAGCGGATCGCCGAGTGGGTGAGCCTGCGCGGCGAGACGCTGGGACGGCCCGTGCGCGGCGTGGTCGTGGGCGGCGGCGTGCTGGGCCTCGAGGCCGCGGCCGCGCTGCAGAACCTCGGCGCCACCTCGACCGTCGTCGAGTTCGCCGACCGCATCATGGCCGTCCAGCTCGACCAGGGCGGCGGCGAGATGCTGCGCCTGCTGGTCCAGGACGAGGGCATCGAGGTGCGCACCGGGGTGGGCGCGAGCCGGTTCGGGCCCGCGGCCGACGGCGCGATCGGCACCGCCGAGCTCACCGACGACTCCTCCCTGCCCGCGGACGTGGTCATCTTCTCCACCGGCATCCGGCCCCGCGACCGCCTCGCACGCGAGGCGGGCCTCGCGATCGCCGAGCGCGGCGGCGTGGTGGTGGGCGAGGCCTGCCAGACCTCCGATCCGGCGATCTGGGCGGTCGGCGAATGCGCGTCGTTCAACGACTCCTGCGCGGGTCTGATCGCGCCCGGCAACGACATGGCCGACGTGGTCGTGGACCGCTTCCTCGGCGGCACCCGAGTGCACGAGCGCAAGGACGACGGCACCAAGCTCAAGGGCGTGGGCGTGGACGCGGCGGCCTTCGGGGACGTCAACGCGCTCAGCCCCGGCGCGCTCGAGGTCTCCTTCGTGGATCCCGTCAACCGCAAGTACCGCAAGCTCGTGATGTCCGATGACGCCAAGCTGCTGCTGGGCGGCGTGTTCGTGGGCGATATCGAGCTGTACTCGCAGCTGCGCCCCCTGATCGGCCGCAACCTCGGCGCGGACCCGTCGGCCGTGATCGCCCCCGAGGGCGGGGCGGACGCGATGGCGGGCGCGGAGCTGCCCGACGACGCGGTGGTCTGCTCGTGCAACAACGTCGTCGCCGGCACCGTGCGCCATCCCATCCACGAGCAGTCCTGCCACACCGTCGGCGCGATCAAGGAGTGCACCACCGCGGGCACCGTCTGCGGATCCTGCGTGCCCACCCTGTCCAAGATGCTGGGCCAGGAGCTCGCCAAGAGCGGCATCGCCGTCTCCACCGCGATGTGCGAGCACTTCGCCCACTCCCGCGCCGAGCTGTACCAGCTGGTCAAGGAGGGCGGCCAGCAGACCTTCACCGAGATCGTCACGGCCTTCGGCCGCGGCCGCGGCTGCGCGGTGTGCAAGCCGGTGGTCGCCTCCATCCTCTCGAGCCTCGGCACCACCTCGGGGCGCCTGCACTCCCCCGTCGGCGAGCAGCTGGGCGCGCTGCAGGACACCAACGACCACGTGATGGCGAACATCCAGAAGAACGGCACCTACTCGGTGATCCCCCGCATGCCCGCGGGCGAGGTCACCCCCGAGCAGCTGCTCGTGCTCGCGCAGGTGGCCCTCGACTACGGGCTCTACCTCAAGCTCAACGGCGCCCAGCGGATCGGCATGTTCGGGGCGCGCCTGGACCAGCTGCCGGAGATCTGGCGCCGCCTGGTCGATGCGGGCTTCGAATCCGGTCACGCCTACGGCAAGTCGCTGCGCATGGTGAAGTCCTGCGTGGGCTCGACCTGGTGCCGCTACGGCGTGCAGGACTCGACCGGGATGGCTGTCGCCCTCGAGCGCCGCTACCGGGGGCTGCGCTCCCCGCACAAGCTGAAGATCGGCGTCTCGGGCTGCGCCCGCGAGTGCGCCGAGGCCCGTGCCAAGGACGTCGGCGTGATCGCCACGACCAAGGGCTGGAACCTCTACGTCGGCGGCAACGGCGGCGCGCAGCCCGCGCACGCCCAGCTGCTGATCGAGGACCTCGACGACGAGAACCTGGTCAAATGCATCGACCGCTTCCTGATGCTCTACATCCAGGAGGCGGACAAGCTCCAGCGCACCGCGCGCTGGGTCGAGGACCGCGAGGGCGGGATCGAGGAGCTGCGCCGCGTGGTGGTCGAGGACTCCCTCGGCATCGGCGAGGAGCTCGAGGCCCAGATGGCCAACCACGTCGCGACCTATGAGGACGAGTGGACCGCCACGCTGAACGATCCGCAGCGGCTGGCGAAGTTCGTCTCCTTCGTCAACGCCCCAGGCGTGGCCGATCCGGACCTCGCCTGGGTCCCCGAGCGCGGCCAGATGCGCCCCGCCCACGAGATGGACAGCCGCACCGCGCCCGATCCGGTGCGGGCCCGTGAGCTGGCCGCGCTGAGCCTGGGGGCGACCAGCCCGATGGGCGATGCCGTCGAGGGCGAGGAGATCGACCGATGACCACCCAGGAGCCGACCATGATCGACATCTGCGCACTGAGCGACCTCTCCGTCGAGCGGGGAGCCGCGGCGCTGCTGGACGGGGTCCAGGTAGCGGTGTTCCGCCTGGTGGACGACTCGGTGCGCGCCTGCCAGCAGCGGGACCCCTACTCGGGCGCCAACGTGCTCTCCCGCGGCCTGGTGGGCTCCCACGAGCTCCCGGGCGAGGGCGAGGAGCCCGGCGAGATCGTGCCCACGATCGCGTCCCCGATGTACAAGCAGGCGTGGAACCTCGACACCGGCGAGGTGCTCGACTCCGGCGGCGGGCAGAAGCTGCCGATCGCCGTGCACGAGGCCGAGGTGCGCGACGGGCGGGTGCTGGTCTCGGCCCGCCCACGCGGCGCCGCGGTCTCCGAGCCCGCCGCCGCACCCTGATCCGCTCGTTCCCGCCGCGGTGACCTTCCCCGTCACCGCGGCGAGCCCTGCCCCGAAAGGCTCCCGTGCACTCCCCTGCTCCGCTTCCCGACCTCGAGCCCGTCACTCTCGAGCCCGGCTCCGTCGCCCTGATCGGCGGCGGTCCCGGCGCTCTCGATCTGCTCACGCTGCGCGGCTGGTCCCTGCTGCGGCAGGCCGACGTGGTGGTCGCCGACCGCCTGGGCCCGACGGCGCTGCTCGAGCAGCTGGGCCCCGAGGTCGAGGTGATCGACGTGGGCAAGACCCCCGGCCGTCCCAGCCTCGGCCAGAGCGGGATCGGCGAGCTGCTGGTGGAGCGGGCGAGGGCCGGTCATCGCGTGGCCCGCCTCAAGGGCGGCGATCCCTTCGTGCTCGGCCGCGGCGGCGAGGAGGTGCTGGCCTGCCGAGCCGCCGGGGTGCCGGTGCAGGTGGTGCCGGGCGTGTCCTCGGCGATCGCGGGTCCGGCGGCGGCCGACGTGCCGGTCACCCACCGCGGTGCCTCCGTCGCCGTGCACATCGTCAACGCGCACGGCGACCTGGGACCCGCGGATCTCGCGGCACTCGCCGATCCGGGCACCACCACGGTGCTCATGATGGGAATGGGCTGGCTGCCGCGCCTGGTGGCCCAGGCGCGGCTGAACGGCATCGACCCCGCCACCCCGGTCGCGATCGTGCAGGAGGCGACGCTGCCCGGTCAGCGTGCCGTGCACGGCACCCTCGCCACGATCGAAGAGATCGCGGCGGAGGCCGGGATCGGCCATCCCGCCGTGATCACCGTGGGCCGCACCTCCGCCGAGGGCTTCCTGCGCCCGCCGGAGCCCGCCTCCCCGGCGCACGGCGCGGGGCGCGAGGCGCTGGTGGGCCCAGCACCGGTGCCGGTCGCCGCGGATCCCGTGATGCCTGTGCTGATCGGGACCGCGCACGGCACCCGGCTGCGGGAAGGGCGCGACGAGATCCGCGCGATCCTGCAGCGCGTCGCCGCGCTGCTGCCCGAGGCGACCGTGCGCGAGGCCTATGTGGACGTGCAGACCCCCACCCCGGCAGAGGTGGTCGCCGAGATCGCTCCGGCGCGCGGGGACGGCCGGCGCACGCGCGAGCAGAGCCCGCCCGCCGCGGTGGTGGTCCCGCTGTTGCTGACCACCGGCTTCCACGTGGGCGACGACATCGCAGGGGCCGTGGCCGATCATGAGGCGGTCGCGGCGGCGCCGATGGGCCCCGATCCGCGTCTGGCCGAGGTGATGGCCGACCGGCTCGCGGAGGCGGGCGCGCATGCCGAGGACGCGGTGGTGATGGCCGTGGCCGGCACCCGTGATCCGGCCGGGCAGGCGATGGCGCACGAGATGGGCGCCCTGCTCTCGCAGCGGCTGGGCCGGGAGGTCACCGTCGCGTTCATCGCCGCGGCCGAGCCGTCGGTGCCGGATGCCGTCGCGCGCCTGCGCGGCGGGGACGAGGCGGAGGGGCGGGTGGTCATCGCGTGCTACCTGCTCGCTCGCGGCTTCTTCCACTCCCAGCTCGAGGGCACCGGCGCGGATCTGGTGGCCGAGCCGCTCGGCGATCATCCGCTGATCGCCGAGCTGCTCGTGGATCGCTATCGCGGGGCGCTGGGCACCTGATCCCGCCCGCTCGCCCGCCCGCTCAGTCCAGCGGGCGGCGGGTCGCGCCGTAGGTGGCCGAGCGCACCAGGTGCGCGTAGACCTTCAGTGCCTGGGAGACCTTGCGCTCGCGCTGAGCGGGACGCCAGGGCAGCGGGCCCTTCTGCTCACGGCGGCGGGCCAGCTCGTCCTCGGGGACATCGAGCTCGAGCAGGCGCTTGTCGACGTCGATGATGATCCTGTCGCCGTCCTCGATCAGGCCGATCAGCCCGCCCTCGGCGGCCTCCGGGGAGATGTGCCCGATCGAGACGCCGCTGGTGCCGCCGGAGAAGCGGCCGTCGGTGATCAGGGCGCAGGTCTTCCCCAGGCCGCGGCCCTTGAGGAAGGAGGTGGGGTAGAGCATCTCCTGCATGCCGGGACCGCCCTGGGGGCCCTCGTAGCGGATCACCACGACGTCCCCGGCCTTGACGGTCTTGTCGAGGATCTTCTGGACCGCCTCCTCCTGGGAGTCGCAGACCACCGCGGTGCCCTCGAAGTGGAAGAGGTCCTCGGTGACGCCCGCGGTCTTGAACACGGCGCCGTCACGGGCGAGGTTGCCCTTGAGCACGGCGAGGCCGCCGTCCTTGGTGTGAGCGTGCGGGACGGAGCGGACCACCCCGTTCTCGCCGTCGGTGTCGAGCTCGTCCCAGGTGTTGGTGGTGGAGAACGCCTGGGTGGTGCGCACCCCGCCGGGGGCCGCGTGGAAGAGGGCCTCGGCCTTCTTCGTGGCGGTGCCGCCGCGGATGTCCCATTCGGCGAGCCAGCTGGCCAGGTCCGGGGAGTGGACGGTGTGGATGTCGTGGTCCAGCAGCCCGGCCCGGTCGAGCTCGCCGAGGATCGCGGGAATGCCTCCGGCGCGGTGGACGTCCTCGACGTGCGCGGTGCCGTTGGGTGCGACCTTCGACAGGGTGGGCACCAGGCGGGAGATGCGGTCGATGTCGTCGAGGCCGAAGTCGACCTCGCCCTCGATCGCGACGGCGAGGATGTGCAGGATCGTGTTGGTCGAGCCGCCCATCGCGACGTCCATCGCCATGGCGTTGTGGAACGCGGCCCGGGTCGCGATCGAGCGCGGCAGCACCGACTCGTCGCCGTCCTCGTAGTAGCGCTTGGCGAGGTCCACGATCCGCCGGCCGGCGTCGAGGAAGAGCTCCCTGCGGAAGGCGTGGGTGGCCAGCGTGGTGCCGTTGCCGGGCAGGGACAGGCCGAGCACCTCGGTGAGGCAGTTCATCGAGTTCGCGGTGAACATCCCCGAGCACGAGCCGCAGGTGGGGCAGGCGTTCTCCTCGACCTCGGCGAGCTGGGCGTCGGTGATGGAGTCATCGGCGGAGAGCGACATCGCATCGACCAGGTCGATGCGGTTCTCGGTCACGCCCTCGACGGGCTTGCCGGACTCGGAGGGGCCGCCGGAGACGAAGATGACCGGGATGTTCAGCCGCATCGCGGCCATCAGATGGCCCGGGGTGATCTTGTCGCAGTTGGAGATGCACACCAGCGCGTCGGCGGTGTGGGCGTTGACCATGTACTCGATCGAGTCGGCGATGATGTCGCGGCTGGGCAGCGAGTAGAGCATGCCGCCGTGGCCCATCGCGATGCCGTCGTCCACGGCGATCGTGTTGAACTCCTTGGAGACGCCGCCGGCCTTCTCGATCGCGCCTGCGACCAGGTCGCCCATGTTCTTGAGATGGACGTGGCCGGGCACGAACTGCGTGTAGGAGTTGGCGATCGCGATGATCGGTTTGCCGAAGTCCTCGCTCTTCATGCCGGTCGCGCGCCAGAGGGCGCGGGCGCCTGCCATGTTGCGGCCGTGGGTCGAGGTGCGTGAGCGGAGCTGAACCATGGATCCATGCTACGCCGCCATGCGAGATGGCGGTGTCACCATCCGGACAGCGGACGGCCCGGCCCCGAGCGGGACCGGGCCGTGCCGGGATCGCCGGGGCCTCAGGAGACGCCGAGCTTGTCCATGATGATCTCGCGCACGCGGCCGGCGTCGGCCTGGCCGCGCGTGGCCTTCATGATCGGGCCGATCAGTGCGCCGATGGCCTGGACCTTGCCGCCCTGGATCTTCGCGACCACGTCGGGGTTGTCGGCGATCGCCTGATCCACGGCACCGGTGAGCACCGAATCGTCGGAGACCACGGCCAGACCCTCGGCCTCGACGATCGCGGCGGGATCGCCCTCGCCCTCGAGCACCTTGGTGAGCACCTGCTTGGCGATCTTGTCGTTGATCTTCTTCTCGTCGACGAGGCCCTGCAGCTCGGCGACCTGCGCCGGGGTGACCGCGAGGGCGCTCAGCTCGGTCTCGCGATCCTTCGCGATGCGGGCCAGCTCGCCCATCCACCACTTGCGGGCGCTCTGGGCGCTCGCCCCGGCGGCGACGCTCGCCTCGATGAGGTCCAGGGCGTCGGCGTTGACGACGTCCCGCATCTCGAGATCGCTGAAGCCCCACTCGCCGAGCAGACGGCGACGGCGCGCCGCGGGCAGCTCTGGCAGCGAGGCGCGGATCTCCTCGACCCACTCCCGGCCCGGGGCCACCGGCACCAGATCCGGCTCGGGGAAGTAGCGGTAGTCCTCGGCGTCGGACTTCGGGCGGCCCGAGGAGGTGCCGCCGGTGTCCTCGTGGAAGTGGCGGGTCTCCTGGACCACCTGCTGGCCGGCGTCGAGCACGCCGGCCTGGCGGGAGATCTCGTAGCGCACGGTCCTCTCGATCGAGCGGAACGAGTTCACGTTCTTGGTCTCGGTGCGGGTGCCCAGCGGCGACTCGGGGGTCTCGCGCAGGGAGACGTTGATATCAGCGCGCACGTTGCCGCGCTCCATCCGTGCCTCGGAGACGTCCAGCGCCCGGAAGATGTCGCGCAGGGTGCGCACGTAGGCCGCGGCGACCTCGGGGGCGCGCCCCTTGGTGTCCGGGATCGGCCTGGTGACGATCTCCACCAGCGGCACGCCGGCGCGGTTGTAGTCGACCTGGGAGTGGGTGGCGCCGTGGATGCGTCCGGTGGCGCCGCCGACGTGGGTGTTCTTGCCGGCGTCCTCCTCCATGTGGGCGCGCTCGATCTCGACCCGGACGATCTCCCCGTCCTCGAGCTCGACGTCGACCCAGCCGTCGAAGGCGATGGGCTCGTCGTACTGCGAGGTCTGGAAGTTCTTGGTGAGGTCCGGGTAGAAGTACTGCTTGCGCGAGAACCGGCAGGTCTCCGCGATCGAGCAGTTCAGCGCGAGGCCGATCCTGATCGCGTACTCGACGGCCCGACGGTTGACCACCGGCAGCGCGCCGGGCAGGCCCAGCGAGGTCGGGGTGATCGCCGTGTTGGGCTCGGCGGCGAAGATGTTGGGTGCGCCGTCGAACATCTTGGTGACCGTGCCCAGCTCCACGTGCACCTCGATGCCGAGCACCGGGTCGAAGCGGGAGATGGCGTCGTCGTAGTCGACGAGGTCGAGGTCGGCTGCAGTGCTCATCACTTCGCTCCGTTCATGAGCTCGGGGGCCTTGGACAGCAGCGGGCCGCCCCAGGAGTCCTCGAGCAGCGCCTCGAGGGCACCGCCGACGCGGTACAGGCGCTCGTCGGCCCTCGCGGGGGCGAGGAACTGGATGCCGGCGGGCAGGCCGTCCTCGGCGAGACCGCTGGGGATGGTGATGCCCGGGGTGCCGGCGAGGTTGGCGGGGATGGTGGCGATGTCGTTCATGTACATCGCGGTGGGGTCGTCGATCTTCTCGCCGAGGCGGAAGGCGACGGTGGGCGCGGTGGGCGAGGCGAGCACGTCGACCTGCTCGAAGGCGGCGGCGAAGTCGCGCTGCACCAGGGTGCGGACCTTCTGGGCGCTGCCGTAGTAGGCGTCGTAGTAGCCGGCCGAGAGGGCGTAGGTGCCCAGCAGGATGCGGCGCTTGACCTCGTCGCCGAAGCCGGTGCCGCGGGTGGCCTTCATGACATTCTCTGCAGTAGGACTGTCGTGGGGCACCACTCTGAGGCCGAAGCGCATGCCGTCGAACTTGGCGAGGTTGCTCGAGGCCTCCGAGGGCATGATCAGGTAGTAGGCGCCCAGGGCGTAGCGGAAGTTCGGGCAGGAGACCCGCACGATCTCCGCGCCGGCGCGCTCGAGCTGCTCGAGCGACTCGGTGAAGCGGGCGCTGACCTCGGGGGCGAAGCCCTCGCCCTCGAGCTCCTCGATGACGCCCACACGCAGCCCCTTGACGTCCTTGCTGCGGGCGGCCTGGGTGAAGGCGCCCACCGGATCGGTCAGGGAGGTGGAGTCCAGCGGGTCGTGGCCGGCGATCAGCTCGTGCAGCAGCGCCGAGTCCTCGACGGTGCGGGAGACGGGCCCGGCCTGGTCCAGCGAGCTGGCCATGGCGATCAGTCCGTACCGGGAGACGGAGCCGTAGGTGGGCTTGACACCGACGGTGCCGGTGACTGCTCCGGGCTGGCGGATCGAGCCCCCGGTGTCGGTGCCGATCGCCAGCGGTGCCTCATAGGCGCCCACGGCCGCGGCCGAGCCGCCGCCGGAGCCGCCGGGGATCCGCTCGCGGTCCCAGGGGTTGCGGGTGGGGCCGAAGGCGCTGGTCTCGGTGGAGGAGCCCATCGCGAACTCGTCCATGTTGGTCTTGCCCAGAATCGGCAGCCCGGCCCTGCGCAGTGCGGTGACCAGGGTCGCGTCGTAGGGCGGGATCCAGCCCTCGAGCATCTTCGAGCCGGCGGTGGTGGGCTGGCCCTCGGTGACCACGACGTCCTTGACGGCGATCGGCACCCCGGCCAGGGCGTGCAGCTCCTCGCCGGCGGCGCGGCGGGAGTCGACGTCCTTCGCGGTGGCGAGCGCCTCCTCGGTGCTCACGTGGAGGAAGGCGTTCAGGTCGCCGTCGACGGCGGCGATGCGGTCCAGGTGGGCGCGGGTGAGCTCCTCGGAGGAGATCTCCCCGGCCGAGAGCGCGCCGGCCTGCTGGGCCGCGCTGCGGCGGATGATGTCGTTCATGGTCACTCCTCGCCCAGGATCTGCGGGACGGCGAAGCGGCCGTCCTGTGCCTCAGGAGCGCCGGCCAGCGCCTGCTCCTGGGTCAGGGTGTTCGCGACGACGTCCTCACGGAAGACGTTCGTCATGGCAATGGGGTGGGACGTCGCGGGAACATCCTCGGTGGCGACCTCGGAGACGGAGGCGACAGCGTCCATGATGGAGTCGAACTCGCCCGCGAAGCGGTCGATCTCCTCCTCGGTGAGCTGGATCCGTGCGAGGTCGGCGAGGCGTGCGACGTCATCTCGTCCGATCGAAGGCATGGGGACATCCTAAGCCGGTCAGGCCCCTGCGGTGCCCACCCGGTAGTGGTAGCCGCCGGTGCGAGTGAAGCCGAGATCACGGTAGAGACGGCGTGCGGGGGTGCTGTCCTCCTCCACCTCGAGCAGGGCGCGCCGGGCCCCCTGCACGGCGGCGAGCGCGAGCAGCGTCCCGGACAGCGCCCGGCCCAGTCCGCGGCGGCGCTGCGCGGGATCCACCGCGATCATGTTGAGCACCGCGACGGTCTCCTTGCCGACGCTCACCAGCGCGGCCCGGCCGACGGCGGCATCGGCCTCACCGCCGGGAGCCGGCAAGCGCACCTGCAGCGACACGGTGCCGCCGAGGATCTCGCGCAGCGTCCGCTCCGCCTCCGCCCCCTCCCGCGGTGCCAGGGCCCAGGCGGCGCGGAACCAGTCCTCGTCCAGCGCGCCGGTGGAGATCACGGCAGCGGGGTGGGGGCGCGGCAGGGTGCCGGTCAGCGGCTTCTCGAGGATCTCGCTGCGGCCCACGAGCTCGTCGCCGCGCTCGGCCAGCAGAGGGTCGAGCGCCTCGGGCGAGACCCCGTCCACGATGCGGTGCACGGGCCGCTCCCCCGTCATCGCGACCAGCGCCTCGACCCGTTCGAGGGCGGGCACGAGCTGCTCGGCGGAGTCGGGGGCGTCCAGGGCGAGGATGCTGTGCGCGCGCCGGGTCACGCCGCGGGAGCGGAACACCGCGAAGCCGTCGGCGTCCAGACGCTGGAGCGGCTGCCAGCCGCCGATCAGCGCCTCCATCAGGCGCCTCCCGGCGAGCGGACGAGGGGTCGGGGACGAGGCGGAGCCTCGGGAGCGTCGAGTCACCCTCGCGAGCCTACCCAGCTCGCCGGCGGCGCCCGGCCTACCGCTCGTTCCTCCCTGACGTGGCGGCGGGTTTCCTCGCTAGACTTCGGTCTCCACCGGAGAACGAAGGGACCTCGACATGTCCGTCGACCCGAACATCGATTACCACGCCCACGATCCCGAGGACGGCGAGGAGCGCTCAACGGATCCCGTGCTGCGCGAGGCGCAGGAGCTCGAGGCGAAGATGCGCCGTGCGCTGGCCACGAAGGACGATCCGCTGCGGGACGACGAGTCCACCTCGGAGCGTCTGCGTCGGCTCGAGCGGGAGGGCTCCTCCCCCAGCACCCCCACCTCCTCGGACGACTGATCCTGCCGCCGCCCGGCGGACGCGGGATCATGCGTCGGGGGCGGTTGCCACACTGGGGGCATGAGCGACGGCTTCTCGACCCCCGACTCCTCCGCCCCCACCTCGCTGCGCGAGGAGGCCCGTGACGCGCTGCGGGCCCTGACCGGGAACGCGGACGCCGACTTCCACCAGGGCCAGTTCGAGGCGATCTCCGCGCTGGTCGAGCAGCGGCGCCGGGTGCTCGTGGTCCAGCGCACCGGCTGGGGGAAGTCCGCGGTCTACTTCCTGGCGGCCCTGCTGCAGCGTCGGCGCGGCGCGGGCCCGGCCCTGATCGTCTCCCCGCTGATCGCGCTGATGCGCGACCAGGTCGCCGCGGCGCGCCGAGCCGGGGTGCGGGCGGAGGCGATCAGCTCCGCGAATCCCACCGAGTGGTCCGACATCGAGCAGGCCCTGGCCGCTGATCAGCTGGACGTGCTGCTGGTCTCGCCCGAGCGGCTGGTCAACCCTCGCTTCCGCGAGGAGCAGCTGCCCGCGCTGGTGGACCGCTGCGGGCTGCTGGTGATCGATGAGGCGCACTGCATCTCCGACTGGGGCCACGACTTCCGTCCCGACTACCGCCGCCTGCGAGACCTGGTGGCGCAGCTCGGCGCCGAGGTGCCGGTGCTCGCGACCACCGCGACCGCGAACTCGCGCGTGGTGGCGGATGTGGCGGAGCAGCTCGGCGTCCAGGCGACCGGCGGCGGCGCGGCGGGCTCCGAGGTGCTCACCCTGCGCGGCTCCCTGACCCGTTCCTCGCTGCGCCTGGGCTCGCTGTCGCTGCCCGATGATCGGGACCGTCTCGCCTATCTCGTCGAGCATCTCGACCGCTTCGAGGGCTCGGGGATCATCTACACCCTCACCGTCTCCGCCGCGGAGGATCTCGCGGAGCTGCTGGACCGGCCCGACCGTCCGGTGCGCGCCTACACAGGGCGCACCGACGCCGAGGACCGGGCCGAGCTCGAGCAGGCGCTCAAGGACAACCGGGTCAAAGCGCTCGCGGCCACCAGCGCCCTGGGCATGGGCTTCGACAAGCCGGATCTGGGCTTCGTGATCCATCTCGGCGCCCCCAGCTCCCCGGTCGCCTACTACCAGCAGGTGGGGCGTGCGGGCCGTGCCACGGACAGCGCGGACGTGCTGCTGCTGCCGGGCCGGGAGGACCGCGCGATCTGGGAGTACTTCGCGACCGCCTCGATGCCCTCGCAGGAAAGCGCCGCGAGCGTGCTCACGGCGCTGGCCGAGGCCGATCGGCCGTTGAGCACCGCGGCGCTCGAGGCGCGGGTGGATGTGCGGCGCACGGCGCTGGACCTGCTGCTGAAGGTGCTCGCGGTCGACGGTGCGGTGCAGAACGTCAAGGGCGGGTGGATCTCCACCGGCCGGCCGTGGACGTACGACGCCCCGCGCTACGAGCACGTGGCCCGGGCGCGGCGCGAGGAGCAGCAGGCGATGCTCGAGTACGAGGGGCTGCGTGCCGGTGATCCGCAGCAGTGCCGGATGCTGTTCCTGGCCCGTCAGCTCGATGACGACACCGCGGAGCCCTGCGGCCGCTGCGATGTGTGCGCGGGGCCCTGGTACCCGCTGCCCGGCGCCGCACCGGCCGGCGGAGCACAGGCCGATGGCGCTGCGTCGAGCGCGGCCGAGAGCAGCCGGGAGGCCGTCTCGAAGCTGCTGGACCGGGTGGGGGTCCCCGTCGAGGCCCGCAAGCAGTGGCCCCAGGGGCTGGACCGGCTCGGGGTCACCGGCGAGTCCGGCGCCCCGCTGCGAGGGAACATCCCGCCCGACGAGCGCGTCGAGGAGGGACGCGCGGTGGCGCGGATGTCCGATCTGGGCTGGGCCGTGCCGCTGCGCGCACTGCTCGCCACCGATGAGGACGGGCGGCGGCTGGACGCCGAGCTCACCCCGGCGATCGCCCAGCGCGTGATCGAGGTGCTCGGCGCCTGGGACTGGGAGCAGCGTCCCGCGGCGGTGCTCGCGATCGGCTCCGCGACCCGGCCCCGCCTGGTGCGGGACCTCGCCTCGGGCATCGCGCGCGTGGGCAGGATGCAGGACCTCGGCGTGCTCCCGCTGGCCGCGGAGGCAGGCCCCCTCCACGGTGCCCGCAACAGCGCCTTCCGGATCGCCGCCCTGCAGGGGCGCTTCGAGATCACCGAGGAGCTGTCCCAGGCGCTCAGCGCGCTCGAGGGGGCACCGATCCTGCTGGTCGACGACGAGATCGACACACGTTGGACGATGACTCTGGCGGGACGGATGCTGCGGCGCGCCGGTTCCGGCCCCGTGCTGCCCCTCGCGCTCGCGCTGATCGGGTGAGCACCCAGGGTCGAGCAGGATGAGTCAGTCCTTCTCGGCCTCGCTCGGCGGGGGCGTGTCCTCGGCGACCGCCTCGGCGCCTCCCTCGAGCAGGGCCACGAAGCCGGCCTCGTCGAGGATCCGCAGGCCGAGATCGCGGGCCTTGGTCTCCTTCGAGCCGGCGTTCTCGCCGACGACCACGAAGTCGGTCTTCTTCGAGACGGAGCCGGAGGCCTTGCCGCCGCGGGTGATGATCGCCTCCTTCGCCCCGTCTCGGCTGAATCCCTCGAGCCCGCCGGTGACGACGATCGTGAGGCCCTCGAGGGTCTTCACGAAGCCTTCGACGACCTCGTCGGCCATGCGCACTCCGGACCGGGCCCAGCCGTCCACGAGCTCGCGATGCCAGCCCACGGAGAACCACTCCACCACCGCCTCGGCGATGATCGCGCCCACGCCGTCGGTGTCGGTGAGCTGCTCAACGCTCGCCTCCCGGATCGCGTCCATCGAACCGTAGGCGGTCGCCAGGGAGCGCGCCGCGGAGGGGCCGACGTGGCGGATCGACAGCGCCACGAGCACCCGCCACAGCGGCTGGTCCTTCGCCTTCTCGAGCTCCGCCATCAGCGTCTCGGTGGACTTCAGAACCGCGGGGTCCTTGACCTGCTTCCACACGCCCTCGCGCTTGTAGTGGCGGAACTGGGGGCGCGACCAGAAGGCGGGCTGGATGCGCCAGTCCCCCGTCGGCTCCCCGTCGCGCCGCTCGGGCTGCCACACGAACACCTCGCGCAGCGCCTCGGGGGTGAGGTCGAACAGGTCCGCGCCGGTGCTGATCACGCCCTGCTGCTCGCCGGGCAGCAGCGGGTCCTCGGCGTCGGTGATCCGCAGCAGCGGGACACCGTCGTTGCCGGCGGTGATCTCACCGTTCTTCACCACGCAGAACTGCTCGCGCTCGGTGTCGGAGAGATCGCGGATCGGCAGATGGATGCTGTGGCCCGCGCCGAGCGCGGCGAGCGCCTCCCCGCGGCGCTTGTCCGGGTCGGTGAGCGCGATCGCGCTCTCCTCGCCAAGGGACTCGATGTCGAAGGCGCCGCGGGATCCGGCATGCTCCACCCGGCCGGTGACCTGGGCGGGGCAGTCCTTGCGGTTGGGGCAGCGCCAGTCCTTGTCCCCCTCCTTCTCGGGGCGGATCTCGGTGCCGCAGGCGGGGCAGGCGGTGGGCATCACGAAGGGCCGCTCGCTGCCGTCGCGCAGGTTCTCGACGGGGCCGAGGATCTCGGGGATCACGTCACCGGCCTTGCGCAGGATGACGGTGTCGCCGATCAGCACGCCCTTGCGCTCGACGTCGAACTGGTTGTGCAGGGTCGCTTTCTCCACGGTCGAGCCGGCGACGGTGACCGGCTCCATCACCCCGAACGGGGTGACCCGCCCGGTGCGACCCACCTGGACCTGGATGTCCAGCAGCTTCGTGGTGACCTCCTCGGGCGGGAACTTCACCGCGACCGCCCAGCGCGGGGCGCGGGAGGTGGAGCCGAGCGCGCGCTGCTGGGAGAAGGCGTCGACCTTGACGACGATCCCGTCGATCTCGTGCTCGACGTCGTGACGGTGCTCGCCGTGATGCTCGACGTACTCGATGACCTCGTCGATCGAGTCCGCGACCTGCATGTAGCGGCTGGTGGGCAGCCCCCAGGAGGCCAGCAGCTCGTACATCTCGCTCTGGGAGCCCACGGGCGGATCGGGCCAGGCGCCGAGGCCGTGGACGGTCAGGCGCAGCATCGACAGTCGCGCCTGGCCGGCCTCCCGCTCGAGGCCCTCCTTCTTGTCCAGCTGCTGGCGCAGCCCGCCCGCGGCGGTGTTGCGCGGGTTCGCGAAGGTGGGGAAGCGACGGGTCGCGGCGAGCATCTCGCGCTCCTCGTCGAAGGCGCGGCGGCCCTCGGCCTGGCGGGCCTCCCAGCGCTGGCGCGACTCCTGCACCGCACGTTCGCGCAGCTCGACCTGGAGGTCGTTCAGGCGCGTGAAGTCCGCGGTGGGCATGAACACCTCGCCCCGCACCTCGACCAGCGGCGGATGCCCCTCCCCGTCGAGACGCTGCGGGATGCCGTGCACGCGCAGGGCGTTGGCGGTGACATCCTCGCCGGCGCGGCCGTCGCCACGGGTCGCGGCGGTGACGAGCTCGCCGTGCTCGTAGCGGAGGTTGATCGCGAGCCCGTCGATCTTCAGCTCGAGCAGGTAGCGGGTACTCCCGCCGAGCTCGGCGGCGGCGTGCTCGCACCACTGGCGCAGCTCCTCGGAGGAGAAGACGTTGTCCAGGCTCTGCATCCGCTCGGCGTGGTCGATCGTGGGCAACCCGGCGCCGAGCGCCCCGCCCACGGTGCGGGTGGGCGAGTCCTCGGCGGCCAGCTGCGGGTTCTGCTCCTCGAGCGCCCGCAGCTCCTTCTCGAGCTCGTCGTACTCGGCATCGGCCATGGTGGGAGCGTCATGCTCGTAGTAGTCCACGCGCGCCTGCTCGATCTGCGCGGTGAGCTCTGCGATGCGCTGCTGCGCGGTCTCGTCGGCGGTGCGGGGGTCCTGCTCGTTCGTGGTCACCCGGCCATTGTCGCGCACGGGTGGGACGGCGCGGGTCAGGCGGCGAGCCGCTCGGCCCAGGCGGGGGCCACGCGCAGCAGCGCCAGCAGCGCGTCCTCGTCCAGCAGCGTCGAGGCCGACGGCTGCGCGGAGGGGTCCACGAGCCCGCTGTGGACGGCGTGGGCGGAGCCGGTGTGCGCCACGACCGACACCCCGGCGGCGTCGGCGTCGCTGTGGCCGAGGCGGCGCCAGGTCTCGAGCATCATCTCCAGCTCGGGGCCGAGCTTCCCGCCCGGGCGCGGGTCCACCACGATCTCGAACACGCAGTCCTGATCGGCGGCCTCGGCGACGCCCTCCCACAGGGCGCGCCCCTCCGGGGTAGTCAGCGGCGGCATGCGGCTCGGCGACATGAGCATGCGGCGCGCTCCCGCGTCACGGGCGGCGCGCAGCAGTTCGATGTTCGCGCCCACGCCGAGGGTCACGGAGTCCGCGCCGAGGCCGAACTCCTCGAGCGCGACGAACAGGCAGCGCCACAGCACCCCGATCTCGGGGGCGGGGATCGGTGCGTAGCGGCGCCGGCCGTGACGCGGGCGATCCCCGCCCCCGAGATCGGGGTGCTGTGGCGCCGGCCGGAGGGGGTGGGGATGCGTCCCTCGTGCACGGCGGCCACCGCGTCCTCGCGCAGCAGCACGTGCAGCTGCGCGCCGGGGACGCGCTCCTGGAGGGTCGCGAGGTGGTCCACCAGTCCCTCGGCCAGCAGCATCGGCAGGTCGCGCACGGCACCGGGGTCGCCGAGGGTCCTCTCCCCCGACTGCAGGAAGGTCGCACCGGAGAGGGTGGCCGGGCCGAGCGCCGTGGTCATCAGCGGTCCCTCGTAGCCCAGCAGCGCGATCCGCGCCGCATCCAGCATCCGTCGGCGCTGCTCGCGGGCGCGCTGCCAGGCGAGCCCCGTGCCGGTGCCGAGGCGCCAGCCGTAGCTGACCAGGTCGCCGGTGGTCTCAGCCAGCAGCGCGAGGGTGGCGGGCAGCAGGTGGTCGGCCTCGTCCTGGCCGAGCGCCGAGGGCAGGTAGAGCCGGGTGGCGATCTGCTCCTCGAGGTCGTCGCCGAGCAGGGCGCGCAGGCGCATCAGGGAGGCCAGGTACGGGTCGTCGGGCAGCTCGAGCCGCAGGGCGTCCTGCGGGGTGGGGGCGCGGAAGGTGCCGTCCCCGGTGAGGGTGACCAGAGGTCTCATGCGCGGCGCTCCAGGGTGGCGGCGGCGAGGACCCGGTCCCCGTCGTAGAGGACGAGGGTCTGGCCGGGGGCGACGCCGCGGATCGGGGTGCTGAGCTCGATCCGCAGGCTCTCGGCGGGCTCCGCGCCCTCCGGGCCGGCGCCGGCGGGGACCTCGAGGATCCTCGCCTCGGTCGCCTCGCCGTGGGCGCGGATCTGGGCGTGGACCCTGCGGCCCACCTCGAGCGGTTCGAAGGAGATCACGTCGGTGGCGCGCAGCTCGCGGGTGGACAGCAGCTCCGCGGCGCCGATCACGACCTGTCGGGAGGAGGGATCGATGTCCACCACGTAGCGCGGTGCGCCGTCGGGCGCGGGGTGCTGGATGCCGAGCCCCTTGCGCTGGCCGATGGTGAAGCCGTGGGTGCCGCGATGGGTGCCCAGCACGGTGCCGGCCTCGTCGAGGATCTCGCCGGGCGCCTCGCCCAGGTGACGCTCGAGGAAGCCGCGGGTGTCGCCGTCGGCGACGAAGCAGATGTCGTAGCTGTCCGGCTTGGTGGAGACGCCGAGGCCGCGGGCGCGCGCCTCGGCGCGCACCTCCTCCTTGGTCTCGTACTCCCCCAGCGGGAACAGGGAGCGGCCCACGGCGTCCGGTCCCATGACCGCGAGCACGTAGGACTGGTCCTTGGCCATGTTGCGCGAGCGGTGCAGCGAGGGCGCGCCCGCGGGGCCGTCGGTGCGGATGGAGGCGTAGTGGCCGGTGCACACCGCGTCAAAGCCGAGCGCCGTGGCGCGCTCGAGCAGGGAGGCGAACTTGATCCGCTCGTTGCAGCGCACGCAGGGGTTCGGGGTGCGGCCGGCCGCGTACTCGGACAGGAAGTCCTCTACCACCAGGTCGTGGAAGTCGTCGGAGAGGTCCCAGACGTAATACGGGATGCCGATGCGGTCGGCGGCGCGGCGGGCGTCGGAGGCGTCCTCGACGGTGCAGCAGCCGCGTGAGCCGGTGCGGGTCTGGTCCCGGTTCTTGGACAGCGCCATGTGCACGCCCACCACCTCGTGGCCGGCATCCACGGCACGCGCCGCGGCGACGGCGGAGTCCACCCCGCCGCTCATCGCTGCCAGCACCTTCACCACGTCCGCCTTTCCCTCGTCCGGCTGTCCAGTGTACGGAGCGGGACTCCCCTGCCGGGGTGGTGCGATACGTGATCTGCGCCCCGCCTGCGCCGCTCCTGCCCCCCGTGCCGCCCTCCGGAAGGTCTCGCCGACGGTGTCCTGGCTACGATCGCGGCATGGAGCTCCCCGGCCTCGACGCCCCGCAGCAGTCCCTGCTCGCGCAGTGGGCACCTCATGCCGTGCTCGTCCACGACCACAGCTGGGGGCTGGTGCAGACCACGGTGCTCGAGCTCGAGGACCCGGGCCATGGCACGGTCATCGTCAAGGCCGGCGGGCCCGAGGACCATCATCTCGCGCGGGAGCTGCGTGCGCATCGTGAGTGGCTCCGTCCCTGGGTGCGCACCGGGCACGCCCCGCAGCTCCTCGCGGCCGACGCCGAGGCCAAGCTGCTGATGACGCAGTTCCTGCCCGGCCGGCTGGTGGAGGGCCGCCCGGCGCAGGATGATCCGGACACCTACCGGCAGGCCGGTGCGCTGCTCGCCCGCTTCCATGCCCAGCACGCGGAGACCTCGACGGACTGGGACGCACGCCTGACCCAGCGAGCGCGAGGTTGGCTGGAGCGTCCTCACCGGATCGATGCAGGGTCCGCTGCCGCGCTGCGCGCCGAGATCAGCACCTGGCCCCGCACCGGGGAGGTGGCGCTGGTACCGACCCACGGGGACTGGCAGCCCCGCAACTGGCTCATCGATGAGGGCACGGTGCGGGTGATCGACTTCGGGCGCGCCGATCTGCGGCCCGCGGTCGAGGATCTCGCGCGCCTGGCCCGCCAGGACTTCACCCGCGATCCCGCGCTCGAGCTCGCGTTCCTCGAGGGCTATGGGCACGATCCGCGCGAAGCAGGGCTGTGGCGGCGCACGCTCATGGTCGAGGCGATCGGCACGGCCGTCTGGGCCCATGGCGTGGGCGATGCGTCGTTCGAGCAGGTGGGACTGGATCAGATCGCGCAGCTGCTCGGCTGAGCCCGGCCACCCGCTGCGCAGTGCTTCAGCCGAAGAGCGCCCCGACCGCCCGAGCCCGCTCGAGCGATTCGGGCAGCGCCGCGAGCAGGAGATCGATGTCCCGCTCGGTGCTGGTCCAGCCCAGGGACAGGCGCAGCGCCCCGCGCGCCTGCTGATCGCTGACACCCATCGCCGCGAGCACCGGACTGGCCTGGGTCACGCCGGCCGAGCAGGCGGAGCCTGCGGCGGAATCCACGCCGCGCTCGTCCAGCAGGAACAGCAGCGAGTCGGAGTCCGCGCCGGGGAAGATCACGTGCACGATGTGGCCGGACTGCGGGGCATCCTCGGGCAGGGTGAAGCGGGCCCCGGGATCGACGGCGCGGATGCCGGCCCGGAGCCTGGCTGAGAGAGCCCGCAGCCGCCGGGACTGCTGCTCGCGCTCGGCGAGGGTCTCCTGCAGTGCGGCCGCATAGGCGGCGGTGTGCGCAGCGTCCAGAGTCCCGGAGCGCACTCCTCGCTGCTGGCCCCCGCCGGTGCTGGTCACGGCGAAGGGCACCTCGGGCTTCGCCACGAGTGCCCCCACCCCCACCGGCGCACCGATCTTGTGCCCCGACAGGGACATCAGATCCACGTCCTCCCAGGACGGCAGGGATACATGCCCCACCCCCTGCACCGCATCGGTGTGGACGAGCGTGCCGTGGGGGCGGGCAGCCGCGGCGAGGGCGGCCAGGTCCTGCACGGCGCCGGTCTCGTTGTTGACCAGCGCGGCGCTGACCACGCTGACCGCGCCGTCGGCGAGCGCTGCGGCGACCCCCTCGGGCCGCAGCGCACCGAGGTGGTCCACCGGCAGCTCTCTGGCCTCGATCGCGGGGGAACCGGAGGCGAGGGAGCCGGCGGTGGCGACGACCGCCGGATGGTCCGTCGCGGCGACCGCGACCGCGGTGCGCTCAGGGTCCTTGGCGTGTGCTCCCAGCGCGACGGCGCGCAGGGCCAGGTTGTCCGCCTCGGTGCCGCCCGAGGTCATGATCAGCCAGGAGCGGCGCACCCCCAGCAGCGAGGCGATCTGCTCGAGCGCCTCGTCCAGCACGCTGCGGGCGCGCCGCCCCGAGGAGTGGACCGAGGAAGGGTTCCCGCGCACCGCCGAGGCCTCGAGGAACGCCTCCCGCGCCGCTGGTCGCAGCACCGTGGTCGCGGCGTGGTCGAGGTAGGCGCGCTCGCGCTCGTCAGCGCTCACCAGGGCTTCACCGGGTCATCGTTCGACCCGCCGTCATCCTCGCCCTCGCCGCCCTGGGCGTCGCGGTTGCGCTCCTCGAGCTCGTCGTCCTTCTGGTCCTCCTCGGAGCCGCCGTCGGTCGGGGCCTCCTCCTCGGGGCCGTCGCCCTCGGGATCCTCACGGGTGGGATCGCCGGGATCCTGCTGGCCGGGGGTGCCGCCCTCCTCGGTGCCGCGGTCGTTCGGGTCGTTGCCGGCCTCCTCGTCGGCCCCTCGGCGCTTCTCCTCGATGCGGTCGCCGTTGCCCTCGGTGGTCTCGGAGTCCTCGTTGCCGGCTCCGCCGCCGCCCTCGCCCTCTCCTTCGCCGCCGCTTCCGCCGCCGGCGCAGGGGGCCAGCAGCTGCTCGGCCTCGAAGAGTCGATCGGCGCGCTGCTGGGGGTCCTCGATCAGATCGGCCTGGCGCTCGATCGCGATCGCGAGGTTGTTGATGATCTTGCACTGGGCGTGCATCGGCGAGTTGATGTCGCTGTGCGCGTTCCACTCGTCCAGGGCGATCCTCAGCTCGGCCTCGGCCTCGGCGTCCTTCCCCTGCTGCAGCAGGGAGGTGCCCTCGGACATGTGCGGGAGGTAGGGCTCGAACCAGTTGGCGAGCTCGACCGGTCCCAGCCGCTCGATCGCCTCGGGGTAGGCCTCCTCCTCATAGGCGCTGAGGTGGGTGGCCTGCGTGATCGGCATCGACACGAACTTCACCATCAGCAGCGCGAGCGCGATCAGCAGCGGCGAGAGCACCACGAACACGATCAGGCGGGTCAGCCGCAGCCGGCGCACGTTCAGCCCGAAGTCGCTCGGTCGGCCGCGCTCGTCCTGCGTGAGCGCGGGCGGGGTGCTCGCGCTCTGGGGCCCGGCGGGTTCGGCGGCGGGGCTCTTCTGCGACAGTCCTGTGCTCATCTCTGCGCTCCCGATATGTCGTAGCGGTCGAGCCTCCGGGGCAGGCGGTAGGTCATCTCGCCGAGCTCCCAGATCAGCAGTGCGGCCAGCGGGATCGCGGCCACCCAGTACCAGTCATCGAAGCTCGCCACCCCTCGCGTCGACTCTATCGGGACGGGGCTGAGCTCGATGCCCTCCATCGTGCCCTCGATCGGAGCCTCGGGGTCATCGCGGTGGAGGTAGGGCACGCCCATCCCGCCCGCGATGGTCTGCAGCTGCTGCTCGTCGATGCGCGAGATGCCCGGCTGGCCGTCGGGCCCGGTGATGTACTCGCCGTGGTCCTCGCCGCCCTGGGCCTTCATCGGCCCGCCCTCGGCGGTGCCGTAGCCCAGCACGGCCCCGCCGTCGATGAAGCCGGCGGCCTGGCTGAAGGACTCCGACTCCTGCTCGTCGGTGTTCTCGCCGTCGGAGAGGAAGTAGACGAGCACGCTCGACTCGGGATCCTGCTCGCGCGCCTCGGAGATCTCCACCAGCAGCGGGGTCAGGGCGCGGTCCACGTTCGAGCCCTTGGAGTAGGCGGTGGGCTCGGTGGTGAGGGTGTCGATCCAGGCCCGCGCCGCGCCGGCGTCGGTGGTCAGCGGCAGCTGCTGGGTGGCGGTCGAGTCGAAGGCGATGATCGAGTAGCGCGCGCCCTCGGTCATGCCCATCACCCGCTCCATATCCGCCTTCACACCGTCGAGGCGGGGCTGCTCGCCCGCGTAGTCCTCGGCGTTCATCGACCCGGTGCGGTCCACCACGAAGAACACGTTCGCGTTCATCCGCTGGGTCTGCTCGCCCTCGATCGGGGTGACCGGGCGCAGCGCCACCACGAGCAGCAGCAGCACCATCAGCAGGCGGCGCGCCCAGGCCACTCGCTGGCGCGGACGCAGGATCAGCAGCGCCGTGCACAGGATCAGCATCAGCGCGAACAGCGGGATCGTGGCCCACAGGGGGATCAGGTGCTCGAGATACATCAGCGGGCTCTCCATCCCAGCAGCAGGATCCCCACCAGCGTGAGGAAGGTGAGCACGAAGCCCACCATCGGATGATCGGTGCGCACCACGGTCGGGGTCGCGCCGAGCACCTCCGCCTGCGTCTTCTGGATCTCGTTGATGATCGAGGGGATCGCCTGCGGGTCGGAGGACTCGTACAGTGCGCCGTCCTGATCCTCGGTGGCGGTCTGCAGCTCCTCGAAGCACTGGGGACCGCACTCGTAGGGCCCGGGGTAGAAGGTGTACAGGTCGATCTTGCGGGTAGCGACCCGCTCGGTGGCCTCCTCGAGGGTGAAGATCGGCTCGCCGTTGACCTCGTTGTCCGTCGCGAAGATGATCGAGCGCGAGCGATCCTGCTCCGCCTGGTCGAACACCTGGGCGCAGGAGGCGAGGCCGTCGGGGACCACCGAGGCCTCGTCGGGGATCCCACGGGTGCCGTCCACGAACTCGACGTACTGGCGCACCTTCTCGTCGGAGTAGTCCTGGCTGCCCAGGCGGTACCCGAACTCGTCGAAGTCGATCGCCTCCGACGCCGCCTCGAGCTCGCGCTGGATCAGGTCGTAGTCGTTGGTCAGCGGGAACACCGTGCGGCTGGTCGAGTTGAAGATGGACAGCGCCACGCGCTCGCCCTCGAAGCCGTCCACCATCTCGGCGAAGGTCGCGAGGATCTCGGTGTCGTACTCGTACATCGAGCCGGACACGTCCAGGCACAGCACGATGTCGCGCGAGGAGAACTCGGGCGTCTCGATCCGCTCGCTCGCGATCCGGCCGGACAGCACCGAGGCCGAGATCACCGCGAGCACCGCGACGCCCACCTGCAGCACCCGCACGATGCGGGCGGTGCGCTGGGCGCGCACGAAGCTCGGTATGCGGTCCATGTACTGGGAGTTCGCCACCAGCACCGGGGAGCGGCGCATCGCGCGGCGGTTCCAGAAGGTGATCGCCCAGACCGCGAGCGCGGCGATCAGCAGCAGCGCCGTGACCCACCAGAAGATCATGACCACGAGCGGATCACCTCCCTCGCCCGGCGCACGGACTCACGCAGGTCGCGGTCCGAGGACAGCGCGAAATCGGGTTCGTACAGATCGGCGATCAGCGTGCCGACGGGGCGGGTGCGCGGATCCGCGAGCAGCGTGGCGAGGTCCTGGCTGGTGACGTCGTGGCCCGTGGTGCGGCGCACGAAGCGGCGCATCACGCCGGTGAGCTCGTGGTGGCCCTCGCGGGCGCCGAGCTGCTCGGCGTCGTGACGGTCGGCGATGTCGTTGACGGCGCGCAGGAACTCCGCCTTGAGGGTCTCGGCGTCGGTGGGGCGGCCGCGGTAGGCGACGCGCTTCTCGATCGCACGGGTGATCTTCAGCGTCCCCCAGATCAGGGCGATGATCACCACCAGGCACAGCACCGCGAGGATGATCCAGGCGATCGAGTACTGGGGCGGGGCGATGATCTCCGGGGGCGCCGGCTCGGCCCGCAGCACCCCGGCGAGCGGCTCAGGAACGGGCATGGCGGTACTCCCTCGACCGCAGCAGGGCGATCATGTCGTCCACGACGGTGCTCTCCCCCTGGGTGAGCATGTGGCTGATGTGCAGTCTGTCCAGCATCTCCTCGACCCCGTCGCGCCGGGCCTGCCGGTAGGCGGCGACGTCCCGTGCGACCTTCCGCGAGGTGCGCGCCATCGAGGCGATCTCGCGGGGCGAGTCGACGTCGACCACGTCATGCTCGAGCGCGGTGCCCTGGAGCGGATCCGCATCGGCGATGCGGATCACGATCAGGTCGTGGCGGGTCTTCAGGCGCCGCAGCAGCGTGAAGTCCTCCACGGTGGGGTGGGCCTCGTCGGTGATGATCGTCATCAGGGTCGGTCGTGTGGTGACGCGGAAGGCCCGCTCGAGCAGCCAGGCGCTGCTGGCGGGCGCGGCCGCGGTGGTGGTGGCCTGCTGGGCGGTGCGCAGCAGCAGCTCGAGGTGACCGTCGCTGGACCTCGAGGGCAGCTGGATGGGGCGGCTCTCGCTGCCGGCCACCATGCCCACCAGGTCGCCGTTCTTCTGGGCCAGGAAGCACACCATGCCGGCGGCGAGGATCATCGCCTCGCGCTTGGAGGTGCCGTCGGCGGCGGTCGCCGCCATCGCGGAGGAGGTGTCCGCCACGATCGAGAGGTGGCGCACCCGCTCCTCGTTGAACTGGCGGATCAGCGGCTCGCCGGAGCGGGCGGTGGCCTTCCAGTCGATGTCGGAGACCTTGTCCCCGGGCTGGTAGTACTTCAGGTCGTCGAAGTCCTCGCCGCTGCCCTTGAACAGCGAGCGTCCCCGGCCCTGGATCAGGCCGCGCGCGCGGTGGGAGGTGTGCAGATCCACCCGTGCCTTGACGCGGGTCAGCAGAGAGGTGGCCATCGGCTCCCGCCCTCCTCGATCGTGGGTGGCACTCAGGGCATCGGCACGGCGTGGAACACCGCGTCGATGATCTGCTCGGGCTTGATCCCGCTGGCGAGCGCGTCGAAGGTGAGGACCAGGCGGTGGCGCAGCACCCCGTGGCGCATGGCGCGCACATCATCGGGGGTGACGTAGTCGCGGCCGTTGAGGAGGGCGTGCGCCTGGCCCACGCGCATCAGGGCGAGGGAGCCGCGGGGGCTCGCGCCCACCCGCACCGACTGGGTGAGGTTCGGGACCGGGCGGGGGCCCGAGCCGCGGGTGGTGAAGATCAGATCGATGATGTAGCGCTTGACCGCCGGGTCCACGTACACCTGGTCCACCATCTGCTGGAGGAAGCGCACGTCCTCGAGCGTCACAGTGCCCATCGCCTCGCGCGGGCCGGTGAGGCTGCCCGCGGTGGAGCGGTCCAGGATCTCGTGCTCCTCGGCGGGGCGCGGATAGGTGAGGATCTCCTTCATCAGGAATCGATCCATCTGCGCCTCAGGGAGGACGTAGGTGCCCTCCTCCTCGATCGGGTTCTGGGTGGCGAGCACCATGAACGGCTCGGGCAGCTTGTACACCTCGCCGCCGATGGAGGTCTGGCGCTCCTGCATCGCCTCGAGCATCGCCGACTGCGTCTTCGCGCTCGAGCGATTGATCTCGTCCAGCAGCACCACGTTCGCGTGCACAGGGCCGAGCTGGGTGGTGAAGGTGCCCGAGCCGTAGTTGAAGATCTGGGTGCCGATGATGTCGTTGGGCATCAGGTCGGGGGTGCACTGGATGCGTGCGAAGGAGCCGGTGATCGAGGAGGCCAGGGCACTCGCGGCGGTGGTCTTGGCCAGCCCGGGCACGGACTCCAGCAGCACGTGACCGCCCGCGGCGAGCGCGGCCAGCAGGGTGGTGCGCAGGTTCTCCTGGCCCACCACGCGCGAGCCGAACACGCCCGAGATGGTGGAGATGATCGCGCCGGCGCGCTCGAGCTCACGGGGCGGGATCGCCGCCTGCGAGGGCGCGAATCCGCCGGGTCCGCGGCCGGGCCCCGAGGCGGAGGAGGCCGACGGGCCCGAGGGCTGTGCAGGCACTGCGGGCTGTGCGGGCGCGGCGGGCTGTGCGGGCGCGGCGGGACGTGCCTGGTTCGCGGGCTGCGGGCTGGGTGGAATGCTCATGCGCTGGGGCTCCCCCGTCGTGCGTTCGACTCGTGCGGCGTGGACTGCAGATGCTCTCGGGCACGGCCGCGGTGCTCCGCCCCTCCCCCGAGGTGGCCGGAGGCCGACAGGTCATGACCGTGCTGATCGCCCTCCATCCGCCGCCGGCGGATCGAGGATCACCTGGCCGATCCTAGCGGCACCGCCCGCCGCCGGTGGGCATCGGGCCCGGCGTGGACGACGGGGATGGGAGAATGCCCGGGTGCTAGCCGACCGTCTCGACCGTGCCACGCCGCCCGTCGCCCCCACCTCCCCCGGGCTGGTGGTGGACGCCCAGGGCCGCGGCACCTTCGCCGTCGCCGCACCGCGCGCGGAGTCGGTGGACCTGTGCATCCGGCGCGGCACCACCGAGCACCGCCAGCGCCTGCGCCACTTCGACGGCGGCCTGCGCTGGGACCACGTCAGCGGGATGACGCCGGGCACGCTGTACGGACTGCGGGTGGACGGCCCGTGGGATCCGTCGGCCGGCCTGTTCTGCAATCCGCGCAAGCTGCTGCTGGATCCCTGGGGCCGCGGCGTCTCCCACGCCTCCTCGCTGCTGCGCGCGTTCTTCCCCTTCGAGGTCGATGCGATGCTCGACCGGGCGGGCGAGCACCACCAGCGCAGCGAGGTGGACAGCGGGGACGTGGCGGTGTGGTCCGTGGTGGTCTCGGACTCGTTCGACTGGCGCGGCGATCTGCGTCCGATGGTGGCCTGGGACTCCACCGTGCTCTACGAGCTGCACGTCAAGGGCTTCACGCAGCTGCACCCGGAGCTGCCGCCCGAGCAGCGCGGCACCTATGCGGGGCTCGGCCATCCCGCCGTCACCGGCTACCTGCGGAGCCTCGGGATCACCAGCGTCGAGCTGCTGCCCATCCATGCCGCGATGGACGAGCCGCACCTGACCCGGCTGGGGCTGACGAACTACTGGGGCTACTCGAGCATGTCGTTCTTCGCGCCCGATCCGGCGCTGGCGACCCCCGCCGCCCAGCGGGCCGGGGCCCAGGCGGTCGTGGACGAGGTGAAGACCATGGTGCGCAGCCTCCACGCCGCGGGCTTCGAGGTGATCCTCGATGTGGTCTACAACCACACCGCCGAGGGCGGGGCCGACGGCCCCTCGCTGTCCCTGCGCGGCTTGGACAACCTCGAGTACTACTGGACCGATCACGGCACCTTCCTCGACGTCACCGGCACCGGCGGCACCCTGGACCCCCGCTCCCGTCATGTGATGGACCTGATCCTGGCCTCGCTGAGGTACTGGGTCCAGGAGATGCACGTGGACGGCTTCCGTTTCGACCTCGCCGCGACGCTGGGACGGGACGAGAACGGGTTCAGCCACGATCATCCACTGCTGCGCGCGATCCTCACCGACCCGGTGCTGCGCGGGGTGAAGCTCATCGCCGAGCCCTGGGACGTGGGCACCGGCGGCTGGCAGACCGGGAACTTCCCGCCCCCGTTCACCGAGTGGAACGACGCCTTCCGTGACGATGTGCGCTCCTTCTGGCTGGCCGACCGGGCGGTGCGCGAGCGCACCGGCGAGCGCGCCACGGGCGGGGTGCGCGACCTCGCGACGAGGCTGGCCGGCTCCTCGGACCTGCTCACCGGGCAGGATCCGCCCGAGCTCCCGGCCGGGCGCAGCCTGCGCTCCCCCTGGGCGTCGGTCAACTACGTCACGGCGCACGACGGCTTCACCCTGCGCGACCTCACCGTCTACGAGACCAAGCGCAACCACGCCAACGGCGAGGACAACCGCGACGGGACCTCGAACAACCGCTCCTACCACCACGGGCACGAGGGCGAGCTGCCTGAGGGCGGCCCGGAGGCGGAGCGGATCGAGCAGGCGCGGCGCCGCACCGCACGCAGCATCCTGGCCACCCTGCTGCTGGCCTCGGGCACCCCGATGCTCACCGCCGGCGACGAGCGCGGCCGCACTCAGCAGGGCAACAACAACGCCTACTGCCAGGACAACGAGATCTCCTGGGTCGACTGGCGGCGCACCCGCGGCGGGGAGCAGCTGCGCGAGACGGTCTCGCGCCTGCTGCAGCTGCGCGGGGAGCACCCCCAGCTGCGCAGCCCGCACTTCCTGCGCCCCGCCGATCCGGAGCGCCTCGACGCCGGGCAGGTCGCCTGGTTCACGGCCGACGGGCACGAGATGGCGCACGAGGACTGGATGGATCCCGCCCAGCATCTGCTGTGCATGCTGCGCCCCGCGATCCCGGGCCGTGAGGGCGCGGAGCACCTGCTGGTGATCCTCTCGGCGGAGGCGGAGTACCGCCGCGTGCAGCTGCCGAGGGCTCCCTGGCCCCAGGGCACCGCCCGCGTGCTGCTGGACACCTCCGTGGAGAGTCCCGAGCTGCTGCCCGAGGAGCCGCTCGTGGAGCGCTCCCTCACCGTGGCCGCCGGCAGCGTGGTGGTCCTCGGGATCACGCCCGACTGAGCAGCGGACCCTCGCGAGCGGCTATCGTGAGGACCGTCACCGCGACCGTCGCAGAGCACCTCGTCACCGGCGAGAGCTCAGGCAGGAGAGGCCATGTCCGAGACCACCGACCGCACGGGGCTGGCAGCCGGGGTGGGGCGCATCCCGATCATGGCGGTGCAGCCCGTCGTGGACGGCGGGAGGTTCCCGGCACGCTGCGTCGAGGGCGAGAGCGTGCAGGTCACCGCCAACGCCTTCCGCGAGGGGCACGACCGGATGGGCGTGCAGCTGGTGCTCACCGACCCCGACGGCGCCTCGCGGCGTCGGCCCCTGGAGCCGATCGAGCCCGGCCTGGACCTGTGGGCGACCACCATCCGCCCCGAGCGGACCGGCCGCTGGAGCTTCCGGATCGAGGCGTTCTCCGCCCCGTTCGAGACCTGGGCCCATGTGGCGGAGGTGAAGATCCCCGCGGGCCTCGACGTCGACCTGGTGTGCGCCGAGGGCGCCCTGGTGCTCGAGCGGATCCTCGCCGAGATCGAGGACGGCTCCCGCCCCGTCGCCGACGGCCCGGTGGTCAGCGCTGCGCTCGAGAGCCTGCGCTCCCCCGGCCTGTCCGCCTCCTCCCGCGTCGCTCCCGCGCTCGCCGCGGACCTGCGCGGCATCCTCGCCGAGCGCCCCCTGCGCGAGGGCGTGACCGTCTCGGACACCTACGTCCTGGAGGTCCAGCGCCGGCGAGCCCTGTACGGCTCGTGGTACGAGTTCTTCCCCCGCTCCGAGGGGGCGACCTTCGATCCGGAGCATGGCTGGACCTCGGGCACCTTCCGCACCGCGGCCCGCTCCCTGGACCGGATCGCCGCGATGGGCTTCGACGTCGCCTACCTCACCCCGATCCACCCGATCGGCACCACCCACCGCAAGGGCCGCAACAACAGCCTGGAGACCCAGCCCGGGGACCCCGGCTCCCCGTACGCGATCGGCGCGGCCGAGGGCGGGCATGAGGCGATCCACCCCGATCTGGGCACGATGGAGGACTTCGACGCCTTCGTGGCCCGGGCGAAGGAGCTCGGGCTCGAGGTCGCGATGGACATCGCCCTGCAGTGCTCCCCCGATCATCCGTGGGTGAAGGAGCATCCCGAGTGGTTCGTGGTGCAGGCCGACGGCACGATCGCCTACGCCGAGAACCCGCCCAAGAAGTACCAGGACATCTACCCGCTGAGCTTCGACACCGACTACGAGGGCCTGTACGCCGCGGTGCGGGACATGCTCGAGCTGTGGGTCTCCCACGGGGTGACCCTGTTCCGGGTGGACAACCCCCACACCAAGCCCGTGCGGTTCTGGGAGGAGCTGCTGGCCGAGTTCGCCCGGAAGCATCCCGAGGTGATCTTCCTGGCCGAGGCGTTCACCCGGCCCACGATGATGCACACCCTGGGCAAGGTGGGCTACCACCAGAGCTACACCTACTTCACCTGGCGCGAGAGCGCCGAGGAGCTGCGCGAGTACCTCGAGGAGCTGGTCGAGGCCGCGCCCTACATGCGGCCGAGCTTCTGGCCCACCACCCACGACATCCTCACTCCCTTCATGAGCACGGGCGGGCGCCGCGCGTTCGTGCTGCGCGCGATCCTGGCCGCCACCCTGGTGCCCACCTGGGGCATCTACAGCGGCTACGAGCTGGTCGAGGATGTCCCCCGGCCCGGGGCGCAGGAACAGATCGACAACGAGAAGTACGAGTACAAGCCCCGCGACTACGCCGGTGCGCTCGCCCGCGGTGAGAGCCTCGAGCCGCTGCTGGGCGCGCTCAACCGGATCCGCCGGGAGCATCCCGCGCTGCAGACCCTCACCACGATCCGCTTCCACCGGGCCGAGGACGAGCAGGTGCTGGTCTTCTCGAAGCATCTCGATGCCGCCGCCACCGGCACCGGCTCCCCGGACACCGTGCTGGTGGTCTCTCTGACCGCCCACGACCGCGACGCCTGGACCACCCTGCACCTGGACCTGGACGCGCTCGGCGTGGGCGAGTCCTTCGAGGTCGAGGACCTGCTGACCGGTGAACGCTTCAGCTGGGACCGCGATCCCTACGTGATCCTCAGCGCCGCCGACCGGCCCGCGCACATCCTGCGGATCATCCACCCCGAGGAGAGCTGACATGACGACGACTCCCGACCCCGCCGCCCGCCCATCGGGCCCGGTGATGCCGCTGGGCGAGCATGAGCTCGGTGCGACCGCCACCGGCAGCCACCACGAGCCCCACTCGGTGCTCGGCGCGCACGAGTACGAGGGCGCGACGACGGTGCGCGCCCTCGCACCGCTCGCGCACGCCGTGGACGTGCTCCTGCCCGACGGCAGCCGCCACCCCATGGAGCACGAGTACGACGGCATCTGGGTGGCCTCGGTGCCGCAGACGGACCTGCCCTCCCACCGCCTCGGCGTGACCTGGTCCGAGGGGTCCGAGCCCGTCGTGCTCGAGAACCCCTACCGCTTCCTGCCCACCATCGGCGAGCTGGACCTGCACCTCATCCACGAGGGACGTCATGAGGAGCTGTGGCGGGCGCTGGGCTCCCATGTGCGGGCCGTGCACGGCGAGGGCGAGGGGGCGGAAGCCGTCGAGGGCACCTCCTTCGCCGTCTGGGCACCCAACGCCCGCGCGGTGCAGGTGGTCGGCTCGTTCAACGGCTGGGACGGCCGCCTGCATGCCATGCGCTCCCTGGGCGTCTCCGGCGTCTGGGAGCTGTTCGTCCCCGGCATCGGCGAAGGCGAGACCTACAAGTACCGGATCCTCGGCGCGGACAGCATCTGGCGGGACAAGGCCGATCCGATGGCCCGCTTCGCCGAGGTCCCGCCCGCGACCGGTTCCGTGGTCACCACCAGCACCTTCGAGTGGACCGACGAGCACTGGCTGGCCGAACGCGCCTCGCGCCAGCCGGTCTCCTCGCGGATGTCGATCTACGAGGTGCACCTGGCGAGCTGGCGGCCGGGGCTGGGCTACCGGGAGCTGGCCACCGAGCTGACCGACTATGTGCGCGAGATGGGCTTCACCCATGTGGAGTTCATGCCGGTGGCCGAGCATCCCTTCGGCGGCTCCTGGGGATACCAGGTCACCGGCTACTACGCCCCCACCTCCCGCCTGGGCAGCCCCGATGAGCTGCGGCACCTGATCGACACGCTGCACGGCGCGGGCATCGGCGTGATCATGGACTGGGTCCCCGCCCACTTCCCCAAGGACGAGTGGGCGCTGGGCCGCTTCGACGGCACTCCCCTGTACGAGCACGCGGACCCGCGCCGCGGCGAGCACCCGGACTGGGGCACGTACATCTTCGACACCGGTCGCCACGAGGTGCGCAACTTCCTGGTCGCCAACGCCTGCTACTGGCTCGAGGAGTTCCACGTCGACGGCCTGCGGGTCGACGCGGTCGCCTCGATGCTCTACCGCGACTACTCGCGCGAGGACGGCCAGTGGGTGCCCAACCACCACGGCGGGCGCGAGGACCTCGAGAACATCGCCTTCCTCCAGGAGACCACCGCGACCGCGTACAAGCGCGCCCCGGGCATCGTGATGATCGCCGAGGAGTCCACCTCGTTCCCCGGCGTCACCCGCCCCACCGACACCGGCGGGCTCGGGTTCGGCTTCAAATGGAACATGGGCTGGATGCATGACACCCTCGAGTACATCGGCGAGGACCCCGTGCACCGTCAGCACCGCCACGGCGAGCTCACCTTCTCGATGGTCTACCAGTACTCCGAGAACTTCGTGCTGCCGCTGAGCCATGACGAGGTCGTCCATGGCAAGGGCTCCCTGCTGCGCAAGGCGCCCGGGGACGACTGGCAGCAGGCGGCGACGCTGCGCGCCTATCTCACCTTCCAGTGGACCCACCCCGGCAAGCAGCTGGTGTTCATGGGCACCGAGTTCGCGCAGGGCACCGAATGGTCCGAGCAGGCGGGGCTGCCCTGGTGGCTGCTGGAGTACCCGCTGCACCGCGGCACCCAGCAGCTGGTGCGGGACCTCAACGGCCTGCAGGCCGAGTTCCCGGCCCTCTACCAGCGGGATCAGGATCCGGGCGGCTTCGAGTGGCTGATCGGTGATGACGCGGGCCGCAACCTGCTGTCCTTCGTGCGGCGCGACGAGGCCGGCGACCCGGTGGTCGCGGTGGTCAACTTCTCCGCCCAGCCCTGGCACGAGTACCGCATCCCGCTGCCCGAGGGCGGGGTCTGGCTCGAGGTGCTGAACTCCGACGCCCCCGTCTACGGCGGCAGCGGGGTGGGCAACCTCGGCCGGGTGCATGCCGAGAAGCTGCCCCAGCACGGCCGGGAGCACTCGGTGCGCCTGTCGGTGCCGCCGCTGGGCGCGGTGCTGCTGGTGCCCGAGCGCCTGCGCGAGCGCTGAGCCGGCGTGCGGGACCCGGGGAGGTGCCCGGGTCCCGCGCCTCGAGCCGGGGCTCTCAGTACAGGAGGTTCGCCAGGCGCTTGCGGGCCGGGCCGACGCGCGGATCGTCGGCGCCGGCGACCTCGAACAGCTCGAGCAGCCGCGTGCGCACCGCGTTCTTGGTCTCCTGGTCGGCGCCGCGCAGCAGATCCAGCAGGCGGCCGAAGGCATCCTCGACGTGCCCGCCGAGCATGTCGAGATCGGCGACCAGCAGCTGGGCGTCCAGGTCGCCGGGGTTCTGCGCGGCGGCCTCTCGGGAGGCGGCGAGGTCGGCGTCGCGGGTGCGGCGCATCAGGCTGACGGTCGCCAGGCCCGCCTTCGCCTCGGCATCGGCCGGGGACTCCTGCAGCTGCTTCTCGTAGGCGGCGACCGCGGAGTCGAGGTCGCCCTTCTCGATCGCCTCGTAGGCCTCGGCGATCAGCGGCGGCAGCGGCTCCTCCGCCGGCGCCTGCTCCTGGACCGGGCCGCCGGAGACGTCCATGCCCTGCTGACGCGCCACCTCGAGCACCTGGGTGACGAGGTTGTCGATCTCCGCGTCCGGCAGCACGGACTGCACGATCGGCTGGATCTGGCCCTGGATCAGCAGCAGCAGGGTGGGCAGCTGCTGGACGCGCAGCGCCCCGGCGACCCGCTGCTGGGTGTCGGCATCCACGACCGCGAGCCGCAGCGCCCCGTGCTGCGCGTCCACAGCGCGGCGCAGCGAGGCCAGGAACGCCTCGCCCTCGGGCACTCGGGCGCTCGTGACCAGGAGCAGGGTGGCCACCTGCTGGGAGTCGGCGATCAGCTGCTCGAGGCCCTGCTCGGTGACGGCGACCTCATGGGCCGAGGGGGTGCCGCCGGTGGCGGAGCCTCCGCCGGCCGGGGCGCCGGCGGGCTGCTTCAGGGCGGCCAGATCGATCATTCCGTACGGGTCGGTCACGGGTGAACTCCTTCGATGACTGCGGGACGGGCCCAGTCTAGGGAGTCCGGCCGAGGATCGGTTGCGCGGGTGCGCTCACTCCCCCGAGGCGTCCAGGGCGGTCTGGGTGGCGCCGATCGGCTGGACCTTGCCGGAGGAGTCCTTCGGCGGGATGTACAGCGCGACGTGGGTGCCGAAGGAGCGCACGTACTCGGAGCTGAACTCCCGCTCCCCGATCACCTTGGTGTACTTGTTGTCCTCGGCGTAGCGCATGGTGGCGCCGTCCTTGATGGCGACCCTGCGGCTCGAGCGCAGCGTGCCCATCACGATCGCGCCGCCGTCATCGGTGCGCAGGCCCGCGAACTCGTCCTCGTCGACCTTGTAGGTCTCCTTGATGGTGGCGGCCTCGTCGCGCTCCACCCCGGCGTTGAGCTCGCGGCGCTCGGTGGCGATGCGCTCGTGGGTGACGGTCTGGAAGGGGTTGTCCGCCAGCAGATCGTCCGGGTCCTCGTTGTTGCCGCTGGTGAGCACGTTCGCGTAGAGGGACAGGGCCTTCGCCGGGGTCATCAGCAGATCCTCCGTCTCCCGGGTGACCTGCTCCGCGCCGACCAGCTCGTTGGCGACCATCGGCATCTCGATGCCCACGGCCTGCTGCGCCCAGCCCCAGCAGGTGTAGGGCGACTTCGCGTCCTTCTGCTGCATGACCACGAAGTAGGGCACGCCCTCCTCCTCCACGGAGTCCTCGACCAGCGCGATCGCGGTGCGGGGGAACTCCGCAGTGACGGAGGTCATCGGGACGATCAGCTCGCTGCCGGGGGTGCGGAGGTCCTCGGCCCACTCCTCGGCCTTGTCGATCATCGCGTAGGCCGCCTTGCGGAAGTCCGCGGCGGAGCCGCTGACGCGGGGGGCGAGTTCCTCGACGTCGCGCGCCTCGTCCGCCGCGACCACGGCGGCGTGGATCTCCGGCACGATCCGGGCGAACTGCTCGGTGGTCTGCACCGGGGTGGGCTCCTCGTGGGGCCGGCCGGTGGACGGGGCGGGCGGCGGCTCCACCTCGGAGCTGCAGGCCGCGAGCACGCCGCTGGTGAGGAGGGTGCCGGCTCCCAGCAGGAGTCCGCGGCGGTCCAGGGAACGGCTCATCGTGGTGGTGTCCTTCCGCGCCGGCCGGCGCAGCTCGTGGCGGGTCATCGGCGCTCCTCGTCATCCCCGAACAGGCGCACGGGCGCGCCCGGCTCCTCCTGCGGAGCGTCCTCGAGGCTGCTCTCCTGCGCGGTCTCGTCGTGCGCGGCATCGTCTGTGCCGGTGTCGTCCGTCGCGGTGTCGACGGTCGCGGTGTCGTCCGTGGCGGTGTCGTCCGTGGTGGCGTCATCCGTCGCGGCGGGCTCGTCCGACGGTCCGTCGGCCGAGCTCTCGTCGGCCGCACCCTCGTCTGCCTCGGGGGCGGTGGGCTCCCCGAGCGACCAGACGCTCTGCTCGCGCACGGGCTGCGCGGGGGCGCCGAAGAGGTCGTCGAGGTCGTCGCGAGAGGTCTCGGGCTCGGTGGGATCGGATTCCTCCACCCGTTCGAGCTGCTCCGTCCGCTCGGCCTGCACCGTGTGCCCGGCCTGTGCCGCGTGCTCGGTCTCTGCCTCGTCCTGTGCGGCGAGAGCACCGGCGCCGACGGCGCCTGCTCCGGCGGCCCCTGCGCCGGCGGCGGCGGACTGCGCGGGAAGCTGCTCCGTCTCGTCGTGTACGGGCGGCTCCTCGTCCTCGACGCGGCGACGGCCGCCGCCGAGCGAGACCACCAGCAGCACCAGGCCGATCACGGCGATCGCGGCGCCGCCGGCGTAGGCGAAGGGCACCCACTCGTTCTCGGCGTCCACGGGCCAGGTGATCGAGACGGTGTCGGCGCCCGGCGCGGTGCCGTCGGTGACCAGCAGGATCGCGCGGTAGGGCTGCGCGTTGTCCCCGTGCTCACCGGCCCAGAAGTCAGCGACCTGGAAGGTGTACGGGCTGGGCTGCGTCTCGACGGAGCGCCACAGGTCCGAGCTGGTGGGCGAGGAGATCTCCTCGGCCCCGTCGGCGTTGACCTCCTGGGTGGACAGGGTGGTCCAGTCGCTGGCCCCGGTGATGCGGGTGTAGCGGGTGTCCTCGAGGTAGGCCTCGATGTCGCCATTGGAGGCAGTGATCAGCGAGACGTCCGAGGCGCCCTCGATGGAGACCTGCCCCTCGGAGCCGCCCACGTAGAGCACGCCCGGGTCGATGACCACGGCCGAGCCGGGATCCTCGAGAGCGACCGTGGCGGTGGTCTCGGTCTCAGGGGCCCAGGTGGTCTCTCCCAGGCGGCCCAGCACGAGTCCGACGACTCCGATCAGGACCAGCACGATTGCCAGCGCTCGTTGCACGGTAGGAAGCTCCTTCGAGGTGGCCCGGGGCTCCGCCCGGACGGGGTGACCAGCCCACGATACGAGCGGCCCTCGGTCCAGAACAGGCCCTAGTGAGCATGTGCACCTGGGTAAAGCAGTTCTCATGAACGTCTCATCGTCCTCTCATCCCGCAGGTCGCAGCGGCTCCGAGGCCTCCGGTGTCGTAGGGTGGCCGGGTGCGTCTTGTTGTTGCTCGTTGCTCCGTCGACTACACCGGTCGACTCACCGCCCATCTCCCGCTGGCTCCTCGGCTGCTGATCATCAAGGCCGACGGCAGCGTGCTGATCCATTCCGACGGGGGCAGCTACAAGCCCCTGAACTGGATGAGCCCGCCGTGCACGCTGACCACCTCGCGGCGCGGCGATGACGAGGTGGCGGAGGATCCCGAGGGCGAGTGGATCGAGCAGTGGGATGTGGTCCACGACAAGTCCGGCGACCGGCTGCGGGTGCGCCTGCACGAGGTCTTCGAGGACTCCTCCCATGAGCTCGGCGTGGATCCCGGCCTGCAGAAGGACGGCGTCGAGGCGCACCTGCAGGCGCTGCTCGCCGAGAACATCGAGACCCTCGGTGACGGCTGGTCGCTGGTGCGGCGCGAGTACTTCACCGCGATCGGTCCGGTGGACATCCTGGCCAAGGATCCCGAGGGCGGATCGGTCGCGATCGAGATCAAGCGGCGCGGCGAGATCGACGGCGTCGAGCAGCTGACCCGGTATCTCGAGCTGCTCAACCGCGATCCGCTGCTGGCCCCGGTGCGCGGCATCTTCGCCGCCCAGGCCATCAAGCCCCAGGCGCGCGTGCTCGCGACCGATCGCGGCATCGACTGCGTGACCCTGGACTACGACGCGCTGCGCGGCATCGACGATGCCGAGTCCCGCCTGTTCTGAGCATCCCGCGGGCCCCGCGCCCCTTCCGCGACCTGGAGAGACAATGACCGTCCCCGCCTCCCCCGCCCTCACGGCCGAGCTGGCCCTGCGCGGCACCGCTGTGCTCCCCCAGGGGCTGGTGCCCGATGCGCTGGTGCTGATCGGAGGCGAGGACATCCTCTGGGCCGGTCCCATCTCCCAGGCCCCGGAGTACAGTTCGGCAGCGCAGATCACTCATGAGGGACTGATCCTCCCAGGCCTGGTGGACCTGCACTGCCATGGCGGCGGCGGGGCGTCCTTCCCGGACGCGACCGGTCTCGAGGACATGCTCACCGCGGTCGCCGAGCATCGCCGCCACGGCACCACGAGCCTGGTCGCCTCGCTCGTGACCGCTGACGCCGACACCCTGCGCTCACGGGTGAGCGACCTCGCGCGTCTCGCAGCCGACGGGGAGATCGCCGCGATCCATCTCGAGGGGCCGTTCCTCTCCGTCGAGCGCCGCGGCGCCCAGAATCCCGAGCACATCACCGCCGGGGACGCGGAGCTCGTGCGCGAGCTCGCCGACCTCGCGGGCGGGGCGCTGGCCACCATGACCGTCGCCCCGGAGACGGAGCACGCCGACGCCGTGCTCGCGGCCCTTGCCGAGGCGGGCGCGGTCCCCTCGCTCGGGCACACCGACGGCAGCAGCGCCCAGATGACCCGTGCGGTGGGGCTGTCCCTCGAGGCGCTGCGCAGTGCACGCGGACGCTCGGCGCGACCCACCGCCACCCACCTGTTCAACGGGATGCGCCCGATCCATCACCGGGACCCGGGCCCGGCGCTCGCCGCCCTGGATGCCGCGGCGCGCGGTGAGCTGGTGGTCGAGGTGATCGCCGACGGCGTGCACCTCGATGCCCGCACCGTCGCGCATGTGTTCTCCCTCGCCTCCGAGGACGCCGTGGTGCTGGTGACCGATGCGATGGCGGCTGCGGGGATGCCGGACGGCCAGTACCGGCTGGGCTCGCTGGATGTGACGGTCCGGTCCGGGATCGCGACCCTCACCGGGGGCACCGCGATCGCCGGCGGCACCGCCCATCTGCTGGACGTGGTGCGCTTCGCCGTCGAGGAGGCGGGGGTGGATCTCGTGCGCGCGGTGCGCGCGGCCTCGAGCACCCCGGCGCAGGTGCTCGGGATGCAGGATCGGATCGGGTCCCTCGCCGCGGGCCGGCGCGCGGACGCGGTGCTGGTCAATGCGCAGCTGGCCCCGGTCTCGGTGCTGCGGGCGGGCTCGTTCCTCACGGAGTGATCCCGGAGCTCGCGCGGCCCGGCGGCAGGGCCCGGTGACAGGGTGCGCCGTCCAGTGTGTCGCGAGGAGGGCGTCAGTCGGCGTCGCCGAGCACCATGCCGGTGGGAGCCGCCTCCAGCCAGGAGTTCAGCGCGGCCCCGGAGACCAGGTCGACGATCGCGCTGATCTCCCGCTCGCCACGGAGGCTGAACTCGAGCAGATAGCTGTCCTCCGCCCCCTCGATCTGGGCGGGCAGGCGACGACGGGAGACGTCCAGGATGTCCGCCCGTCGGATCACCACCTCGGGCCGCAGGCTCACCGAGAACGCCTTGAACCAGCGCAGGCGGTCGTTGCTGAAGCGCATCAGCCCGTGCTGCCAGCTCGCGCCGCCCACCAGGCCGCGCCGCTGCATGGTGCACTCGAAGGCTCCGCGGCGACGAGCGACCACCAGCTGGCGGAGCACCACCATCACCGCCGCCACGACGAAGAGCATCCCGATCCCCAGGACGAGGATCGGGATGCTCAGATCGGTCATGGTCGCGGCGCGGGCGCGTCAGATCCGGGAGTCGGCGGACTCGACGGGTCGGGCATCATCGACGCCGATGGTCACGACATCGGAGTCGACCGAGACGAAACCGCCCTCGACGGCCAGCTGCTCGACGTGACCGGACTGATCGATGATCCGCACGGTGCCGGTGCCGAGGATGGCCAGGGTGGGCTGCATCTGCGGCAGGATGCCCATCGAGCCGTCCACGGCGGGCACGACGACCTGCGCGGCCTCACCCGTCCAGACGGTGCGATCCGCGGTGACGAAGGTGACGTCGAGCGCACTCACGCGCCGAGCTCCTTGTCGATGCGGTGCTGGTTCTCGAGCACCATGTCGATCCCGCCGACGTTGAAGAAGGCGGACTCGGTGATGTGGTCGAACTCGCCGTCGCAGATGCCCTTGAAGCCCTCGATGGTGTCGCGCATCGGGACGTCCGAGCCGTCGACGCCGGTGAACTGCTTGGCGAGGTGGGTGTTCTGCGAGAGGAACTGCTGGATGCGGCGTGCGCGGGAGACGATGACCTTGTCCTCCTCGGACAGCTCATCGACGCCGAGCATCGCGATGATGTCCTGCAGCTCCTTGTTGCGCTGGAGGATCTGCTTCACGCGCACCGCGGTGTCGTAGTGGTCCTGGCCCACGTAGCGGGGGTCGAGGATCCGCGAGGTCGAGGTCAGCGGGTCGATCGCCGGGTACAGACCGCGCGAGGCGATCTCACGGGAGAGCTCCGTGGTGGCGTCGAGGTGGGCGAAGGTGGTCGCCGGCGCCGGGTCGGTGTAGTCGTCGGCCGGGACGTAGATCGCCTGCATCGAGGTGATCGAATGGCCGCGGGTCGAGGTGATGCGCTCCTGGAGCACACCCATCTCGTCCGCCAAGTTGGGCTGGTAGCCCACCGCGGAGGGCATACGGCCCAGCAGGGTGGAGACCTCGGAGCCCGCCTGGGTGAAGCGGAAGATGTTGTCGATGAACAGCAGCACGTCCTGGGCCTGCTCATCACGGAAGTACTCCGCCATGGTCAGAGCGGACAGGGCGACGCGCAGACGGGTGCCCGGGGGCTCGTCCATCTGGCCGAAGACCAGGGCGGTCTTGTCGATGACGCCGGACTCGGTCATCTCCTCGATGAGGTCCCAGCCCTCACGGGTGCGCTCGCCGACACCGGCGAACACGGAGACGCCGTCGTGGTTGTTGGCCACGCGGTAGATCATCTCCTGGATGAGCACCGTCTTGCCCACGCCCGCGCCGCCGAAGAGGCCGATCTTTCCGCCCTTGACGTACGGGGTGAGCAGGTCGATCGACTTGATGCCGGTCTCGAACATCTGGGTGGCCGACTCGAGCTGGTCGAAGTTCGGGGCCTTGCGGTGGATGGGCCAGCGCTCGGTGACCTGCAGCTGGTCGGCGGGCTTGTTCAGCGGGTTGCCGACCACGTCGAAGACGGTGCCGAGGGTCGCGTCGCCGACGGGCACCGAGATCGGGGCGCCGGTGTCGGTCACGGCCTGGCCGCGCACGAGGCCGTCGGTGGGCTTGAGCGCGATGCCGCGCACCATGCCGTCGCCGAGGTGCTGGGCGGTCTCGAGGGTCAGCGTGGACTCCTCGAGGCCCGAGCCCTCCGCGGAGATCTCGATGGTCAGCGCGTTGTACAGCTCCGGGATGTTGCCCGGGGGGAACTCGATGTCGACGACGGCGCCGGTGACGCGGGCGACGCGCCCGGTCGCGGCCGAGGCCGCAGCGGCAGGTGCCTGACTGTCAGTGGTGATGGTCATGTCCGTTCTCTCCATGTCGGGCCGCCGCGCGGGGCGCAGTCGGCCAAGGGTCTCAGCGTTCGGTGCGGCCGGATCCCGAGAGGGCGTCGGCGCCGCCGACGATCTCCGTGATCTCCTGGGTGATCTCCGCCTGGCGGGCGGAGTTCGCCAGCCGGGTGAACTTTCGGATCTGGGTCTCCGCATTGTCGGTGGCGGTCTTCATCGCGCGCTGCGTAGAGGCGTGCTCGGACGCCATCGCCTGCAGCAGGATGTTGATGATGCGCGATTCGATGTACCGCGGCATCAGCTCCTCGACGACCGTGTCGGCGTCGGGGGTGAAGGCGTACAGCGGGAAGGAGGGGCGGGGGCCGCCCTGCTCCGCCTCGACCAGACCCATCGGCACCATCCGGATGGACTTGGTGTTCTGGAGGAAGCGGGTCTTGAACTCGGTGCCGACCACGTAGAGCTCGTCCAGGTGGGTCGAGTCGTCCTCGGCGAGGAGGTCCGCGGTGAGGACGGAGGCGATCTCCCGGCCCAGCGCCGGCAGCTCGTTCTCCTTGTACGGCGTCCACGCGCGGTGCGGGGGCCGGTTGCGGAACCGGTAGTACGAGTCGCCCTTGCGGCCGACCACGTACATCACGGGCTCCTTGCCCTGATCGCGCAGCGTGTTCGCGAGCTGCTCGGCAGCCCGGATGACGTTGTGCGAGTAGGGGCCGGTCATGCCGCGGTCCGCCGTGATCATCAGGATCCCCGCACGGCCGCTCTGCCGGCGCTCGCTGTCCAGGAAGGGATGCGAGATCTCGTCGGAGTGGGTGGCCACCGAGCCGATCGCGCGGGTGAGCGCGTCGGCGTACGGCGTCGTCGCCTCGACCCGAGCGTGGGCCTTGGCGATGCGCGAGGCCGCGACCATCTCCTTGGCCTTGAAGATCTTCTTCATCCCCTGGGCGGAACGGATCTTCTGCTTGTATACCCTCTGCTGGGCTCCCATGTCTCTCCTCGTGCGGGGTGGATGCGTCCGGGCGGTGGGCCGCCGCCTCCTCGGAGGCGGCGGCATCTCGCATCAGCCGCGGACGATCTGCTCCTGCTCGATCTGGTCGGCAGCCATCCGGCCGCTCTCGTCGTTGCGCGCGGCGTCCTCGCCCTTGCCGGCCAGGTAGTCCTTCTTGACCTGGTCGAGGATGCTGCTGAGCTCCTCCTCGGTCGAGGACTCGAACTTGCCGGAGGTGCGGATCGCCTCGAGCACGCCGCCGTTGTGGCGCAGGTGCTCGAGCAGCTGCGACTCGAACTCGCGCACGTCCTCGACCTCGAGGTCGTCGAACTTGCCCTTGGTGCCGGCCCAGATGGAGACGACCTGCTCCTCCATCGGGAACGGGGAGTACTGGGACTGCTTGAGCAGCTCCATCAGGCGCGCGCCACGGTTGAGCTGCTGCTTCGAGGCGGCGTCGAGGTCCGAGGCGAACATCGCGAAGGCCTCGAGGTCGCGGTACTGCGCCAGGTCGATCTTCAGGGTGCCCGAGACGGCCTTCATGGCCTTCGTCTGCGCGGAGCCGCCGACGCGGGAGACCGAGATGCCGACGTCGACCGCAGGACGCTGGTTCGAGTTGAACAGGTCCGACTGCAGGAAGCACTGGCCGTCGGTGATCGAGATGACGTTGGTGGGGATGTACGCCGAGACGTCGTTCGCCTTGGTCTCGATGATCGGCAGACCGGTCATCGAGCCGCCTCCCATCTCGTCCGAGAGCTTCGCGCAGCGCTCGAGCAGGCGGGAGTGCAGGTAGAACACGTCGCCCGGGTAGGCCTCACGGCCCGGCGGGCGGCGCAGCAGCAGGGACACGGCGCGGTAGGCCTCGGCCTGCTTGGAGAGGTCGTCGAAGACGATGAGGACGTGCTTGCCCTCGTACATCCAGTGCTGGCCGATGGCCGAGCCCGTGTAGGGCGCGATGTACTTGAAGCCGGCCGGGTCGGAGGCGGGGGCCGCGACGATGGTGGTGTACTCCATCGCGCCGGCCTCCTCGAGGGTCGCGCGCACGGAGGCGATCGTCGAGCCCTTCTGGCCGACGGCGACGTAGATGCAGCGCACCTGCTTGTCCGGATCGCCCGAGTCCCAGTTGGCCTTCTGGTTCAGGATCGTGTCGATGCCGATCGCGGTCTTGCCGGTCTGGCGGTCACCGATGATCAGCTGGCGCTGGCCACGGCCGATCGGGGTCATCGCGTCGATCGCCTTGAGGCCCGTCTGCATGGGCTCCTTGACGGCCTTTCGCTGCATCACGCCGGGCGCCTGCAGCTCGAGGGCGCGACGGCCCACGGTCTCGATCTCGCCGAGGCCGTCGATGGGGGCGCCGACGGGGTCGACCACGCGGCCGAGGTAGCCGTCGCCGACCGGCACGGAGAGCACCTGGCCGGTGCGGCGGACCTGCTGGCCCTCCTCGATGCCGGAGAACTCGCCGAGGACCACGACGCCGATCTCGCGCAGCTCGAGATTGAGGGCGAGACCGAGGGTGCCGTCCTCGAAGCGGACCAGCTCGTTGGCCATGACGTTGGGCAGGCCCTCGACGCGCGCGATGCCGTCGGCGGCCTCGCTGACGCGGCCGATCTCCTCGCGCTCGGTGGCGCCTGCCTGGTAGGTGGACACCGCGGTGTCCAGGGCGTTCCGGATCTCCTCCGGGCTGATCGTGAGCTCCGCCATCTGCTGCTTCGCTTCCTCTCGGTCTCCCCGTGGCGGGGATGGTCTGAACAATGCTGGGGACGCCGGGGCGTCGGGATGAGTCAGGCCACGAGCTGCGACCGGGCTCGGGAGAGCCGGGCCAGCACGGTGGCGTCATAGAGGTCGTCGCCGACCTGGATCCGGAGCCCACCCACGACGTCGGGGTCGACCTGGAGGTTCATCTGGACCTCGCGGCCGTAGATGCTGGACAGGACGGCACCGAGCCGTGCCTGCTGCGTCTCGTTCAGCGGCACTGCGCTGGAGACGGCGGCGAAGGCACGCCGGCGACGGTCGGAGGCGAAGCGCGCGAACTCCTCGACCCGGCGGGCCGGCTTGAGCTCGGTGCGACGCCCCACGGCGCGGGCCGCGAGGGCGGCCGTGAGCCGGTGGGTGCGACCGTTCAGCAGAGCGCTCAGCATGGTCGCGCGCTGCGAGGGGTTCTCCCGTGCGCCGTCGAGCGCAGCGGTGAGATCACCGCTGTCGTCGATCATGCGGGAGACCTCGAACAGCTCTCCCTCGACCTGCTCGAGGACGCCCTCGGACTGGGCCTGCTCCAGCAGGGCCGAGACGCCCAGCAGCTCGAGGGCATCGAGGATGTCCTCCTGCTCCGACCAGCGCCGGCTGACGACCTCGAGAGTCCTCTCGAGGCTCTGCGGGCTGACCCGGCTGCTCAGCAGCGACCGCACGGTGGCCTCCTTGACCTCGGCGGGACGGCCGGGATCGGAGAGCGTGCGGACGAGCTGGTTGCTGGAGTCGATGGCGTCAGCCACCGAGAACAGCTCCTGGGCCTCGGCTTCCAGCGCGCCGCGGCCGCCTGCGAAGGCGGCCTCGGCCTGCCGGAGCACCTCGGCGAAGGAGGTGGAGGAGGTTCCTCGCATCACGGTTCCTTATCGGGTGGTGGCCTGGCTCGACTCGAGGTCGTCCAGGAACCGGTCGATCACACGGCGGGAGCGCTCGTCGTCGGAGAGAGACTCTCCGACGATCTTGGACGCCAGGTCGCTCGCGAGCGATCCGACCTCCCCGCGCAGCTCGGTCGAGGCGGCGATGCGCTCTGCGCTGAGCTGCTGGCGTCCCGCGGCCAGAACGCGCTCGTTCTCGGCCTCGGCACGGGCACGGGCCTCGTCGACGATCTTCTGACCGTCCGCACGGGCCTTCTCACGGATAGAAGCGGCCTCCTGCCGCGCTGCGGCAAGCTCCTGCTCCTGGTCGCTCTTGAGCTGGTCGACCTGCTCCTGGACCTTCTCCGCGTTGCGGATGCCGCCCTCGATCTTCTCGGCGCGCTCGTCCAGCACGGCGTTCATGCGGGGGAGCACGAACTTCATGAAGACGGCGACGAAGATCACCAGGAAGATCGCCGACCAGACGATCTCCTCAGGGAGCGGGATGAGCAGCCGCCAGCCGGGGACCTCTCCCCCTGCTTCTGCCAGATTCATCAGCGCAGCCTCAGAAGATCAGACCGGTGACGATCGCGAGCAGCGCGAGGATCTCGGTGAACGCGACACCGATCAGCATGGTGGTCTGCAGCTGCGAGCGCATCTCGGGCTGACGGGCCTGCGCCTCGGCGGTCTTGCCGACGAGGATGCCGAGGCCGATGCCCGGGCCGATCGCGGCGAGGCCGTAGCCGATGGTCGCGATGTTGCCGGACACCTCAGCGAGGATCGTGGGCTCCATGGGTGTTTCCTTTCGTTGTGCCGCGTTGGGGGCGACGATCAGGTCTTGGGTCAGGGGGGAACCGCTCAGGGGCGACGCACCGGCCACCCCGTGGAGACGGGGGTCAGTGCTCGTCGGCGGTCGCGAGCTGGATGTACACCGCGGTCAGCATCGTGAAGATGAAGGCCTGCAGCGCGCCGACGAAGATCTCGAAGCCGTAGATGCCGATGGCCATCGCTCCGGCGAAGGGGCTGATCGCGATCAGCCAGTCGCCCGAGAACAGCAGCGCGTGGGTCATGCCGATGAACACGACGATCATCATGTGGCCGGCGACCATGTTCGCGAGCAGTCGGATGGTGAGCGAGGCCCAGCGGATCACGACCACCTGCAGCAGCTCGATCGGGATCAGCAGGATGTAGATCGGCCACGGGATGCCGGGGGGCATGGTCTCGGACTTGATGTAGCCGAGGAAGCCGTGCTTCTTGATGCCGGCGCCGACGTAGGTGACGAAGGTCCACAGCGCCAGCAGCAGCGGCAGGCCGATCACGGAGGTGCCCGCGAGGTTCAGGCCGGGGATCACGCCGGCCAGGTTCATCGACAGGATGAAGAAGAACATCGTGATCAGCATCGGGGCGAAGCGCTTGCCGTCCTTGAGGCCCAGCGTGTTCGCGATGATGTTGTTGTTCACGAAGTCGATGATCAGCTCGACGACGCTCTGCAGGCGGCCGGGCACGAGCTTGGCCCTCGAGGCGATCACGCACATCGCGATGAGCACGACGGCGAGGACGATGAGTCGCACCAGCTGGACGCGGTTGAACTCGAACCACGTGCCGTCGAAGAGGATCGCGTCCGGGAAGAACTCACCCAACGTGGGGATGTGGAAGAAGGAGTCGCCCTCTGCGTACAGTGCCGGACTGAGGTCTGCGGTGTTCAGCTCGATCTCCCAGGTTCGTTCGACCGTCGGGGACGGCCTGGATGGTCATGCCAGATCGAGCTCACTCGCGGTGCGGCCACCGTGCGTACGGCGATGGACGACGCCATGGCGTTCCCGGGTGGTCGATCAGCGCTCTTCTCGCTCAACGTCCCTGGCCATCATTATGGCCCGTGATCAGCGGTCGAGCGCCTCCGGAAGCATAACAGAACCTCATGAGCCACCGGGGGCGTCCTGTGGGTCCTCGGGCCCGTCATGGGGCACCACGTCGAGGGGTTGGCGCGCTCGCGCCAGCAGCACGGCCTCCACGATCACGGCCGAGACCGCGCCGACCAGCAGTGCGAGGCCGATCCAGGGCATCGAGACGCTCTCGAGGTCCCTCACCCCGATCAGGACGAGGATCACAATGAACATCTTGACCGCCCAGCTGCCGAGCACCGTCGCGGCCATCGAGATCGGCGTCAGGCGCGCCCCGAGGAAGGTGATCCCGACCGTCGGCAGGACCATCACGAGGGTGAGGCCGAAACCGATCAGCGCGCCCCAGAGCGCGGCGGGCTCGGGGCGGGAGGCGGCGATCGCGATGACGATCGCATCGAGGACGACGCCCACCACCAGAGCGATCAGCGTCGCCCGCTGCATCGCCCTGTCACCGGCGGCGCGTCGCACCCGACGCTTCGGGGTGGGGGCGGCGGGGGTCTCAGGCCTTCGGGGTGGGGGCGGCGGGGGTCTCAGGCTGAGGGGACATCGGATTCCTTCCGGTGACGGCCGGTGCGCCATCTGAGCGGGTCGAAGGTGAGCAGGAGCGCGATCAGCAGTCCGATCACCCAGAAGAGCAGGACCGCGCGCATCGGGACCACGAGCGGCAGCAGCAGGCCCACGGAGATGACGACGGTCCAGGTGTACATGATCAGCACAGCGGTGCGCTTGCTGTGGCCGAGGCTGAGCAGGCGGTGGTGCAGGTGCGCCTTGTCCGCGTGGAAAGGGGACCTGCCCGAGCCGATGCGCCGCACCACCGCGAGGGCGAAGTCCAGGAACGGGATCACCATCACGCCGATGGGGAGCAGGATCGGCAGGAACTGGCCGAAGAAGTCCGCCCCGGACAGGCGCACGGGGTCGACCTGGCCCGTGACCGCGATCGTGCTCGCGGCCAGCAGCAGTCCCAGCAGCATCGACCCCGAGTCCCCCATGAAGATGCGGGCCCGGGTGAGGTTGTGCGGCAGGAAGCCCAGACACGCCCCGATCATCACCGCGGTCAGCAGGGCCGCGAGGGAGGAGTAGTCGGTCGAGGAGGCGCTGCGGGTGAGGGTGTAGGCGTAGACGAAGAAGGCCGAGCCGCCGATCGCCATGACGCCGGCGGCGAGGCCGTCGAGCCCGTCCACGAAGTTGACCGCGTTCATGCTCACCACCACCACCAGCACGGTGAGGATCAGCGCGGTGCGGCCGGACAGCACGGTCACGCCGTTGATCGGCAGGGTCACCAGGGACACGCCCTGCCAGGCCAGCAGCACAGCGGCGAGCACCTGGCCGGCGAGCTTGGTGACCCAGTCGAGGTCCCACTTGTCGTCGGCGGCGCCCAGCAGGCACACCAGGGCCGCGGCGGCGAGGATCGCCCAGGGCTGGCGGGAGTCGCGGAAGAGCCCCTCGAGGAAGGGGACGTTGCTGGCCACCAGCAGCGCGCACGCGACTCCGGCGAGCATCGCCAGTCCTCCCAGGCGCGGTGTCACCGCGTCGTGGACGTCCCGGTCCCTCACCGCTGTCATGGCGCCGGCGCGGCGGGCCAGCAGCCGCACCGCCGGGGTCACGAGATAGGCGACCGCCGCGGCGAGCAGCAGGAGGAAGAGATAGACCCTCACCCGGGCGTGTTCTTCGAGTCGTCCTCCGTCCCTGCCTGTGCAGGAGCGTTCTCGCCGTCACCGACCCCGGTCAGCGGGGTCTCGGCCGCGGGAGCGTCGGCCTCGGGACCGGGCTGCTCAGGCTCGGAGGGCAGGTCCAGGACCGAGGTGGCCGATGCGGCGTTCTCCTGCGCGTCCGCCTCCTGCGGGGTGGCCTCGGCGGTGGTCGCGGCCGAACCCTCGTCCGTGGCCTCGGCCTCGCCGATCTCCGCAGCGGTGCCCTCGGCGTCCTCGGCGTCGTCTGCCGGCTCCTCCGGCTCGGGCTCCGGTGCGGTGAAGATGTCGCCCACCACCTCGATGATGCGCTCCTTGGACAGCGCGCCCTGACGGACGATCTCGGCCGGGGTGACCGTGGTGTCGAGGATGGTGGAGCTCTCGCCGATGCGGGCGGTCCCGCCGTCGAGGTAGATCGAGACCGCATCGCCCAGCTGGGTGGCGGCGTCGAGCACGCTCAGCGCGGCGGGCTTGCCGTGGCGGTTGGCGCTCGAGACCGCGAGCGGTCCGGTGCGGCGCAGCAGCTCGAGCGCGACCTCGTCCTCGGGCATGCGCAGCGCGACGGTGCCGCGGGTCTCGCCGAGGTCCCAGGTGAGGGAGGGCTGAGCGTTGAGGATCAGCGTGAGCGGACCGGGCCAGAGCTCCTCGGTGAGGTCCTCGACGTAATCCGGAACGTCCACCGCGAGCGCGAGCAGCACCGCGTGGTCACCGATCAGCACCGGCGGCGGGGTGTCGCGGCCGCGCCCCTTCGCCTCGAGCAGCGCCTGGACCGCATCCGGCGTGAACGCGTCGGCGCCGATGCCGTAGACCGTGTCGGTCGGCAGGACGATCAGGCCGCCGTCGCGCACGGCGTCGACGGCGGCGGCGAGGGCGTCCTCGCGGGTCTCTGGGTTCTGGGTGTCATGCACGCTCACCGGGTCAGTCTCTCACTTCCGTGGGTCGGGGCCACCGGGGCGCGGCGGGCGACGAGGAATCGGTCGCGGCCGGTCAGGTCCGGGGCGGTGGACAGCAGGTCGAATCCGCCGTGCTCGGAGGCCGCCTCCCGCGCGGCCGGGCCCTGCACGTCGGCGTGCTCCATGATCAGCACTCCCCCGGGCCGCAGCAGTCGGGCGGACCAGGCGATCACGGCATGGGGCACCTCGAGCCCGTCCTCGCCGCCGCCGAACAGCGCACGGTGGGGATCGTGCTCGATCACCTCCGGGTCACGGGGCACGGCATCGGGCGGGATGTAGGGAGGGTTGGACAGCACGGCGTCCACGGGTGCGGCGGCGGCGAGCTCGGGGATCTGCGTGAGCAGATCCGCCTGCAGCACCCTGCCGCGGCCGGGCCCCGCGAGCTCGAGATTCTCGGCGGCCAGCTGCGCGGCCGTCTCGTCGATCTCGACGGACAGCACCCGTGCTGCGGGAAGCTCGTCGAGCACGGTGGCGCCGAGCGCTCCGCTGCCCGCGCAGAGATCGACCACGTGCGCGAGCTCGCCGGTGCTGTGCTCGCGCAACAGGTCCAGGGCGAGCTCGGTCTCGGGGCGGGGGATGAACACACCGGGGCGGACGGCGAGCATCAGGCGGCGGAACGGCGCACGGCCGAGGATCAGCTGGAGGGGCTCGCGATGCTCACGGCGCACGGTGAGCCGCTCGAGCTCGGCGGAGAAGCCGGGTGGCAGCTCATCGAGCATCACCAGCGGCCTGTCGGTGCCGGCGGCGTGGGCGATCAGCGCCCGGGCGTCCACGCTCGGGGACTCGAGCCCGGCCTCCCCCAGCCGTCGCGTGGTCGCGGACAGCGCGGCACGCAGGCGCTCGCGCACCGGGAGATGCTCGCTCATCGATCCTGCCCCTGGTCGGTGCCGGCCTCGGCGTCGGCGAGACGCGCGGCCCGCTCGGCATCGCGCGAGGACGCGATCAGCTCATCGAGGTCCCCGGCGAGGACCTGGGCGAGGTTGCCGGCCTTGTAACCGGTGCGATGATCGGCGACCCGCGACTCGGGGAAGTTGTAGGTGCGGATGCGCTCGCTGCGGTCAACGCTGCGCACCTGCGAGCGACGGGCCGCGGAGGACTGCGCCTCCTGCTCGGCCCGCCGGGCATCCAGCAGGCGCGTGCGCAGGATCCGCAGCGCCTGCTCCCGGTTCTGCAGCTGGCTCTTCTGGTCCTGGCAGGAGACCACCACGCCGGTGGGCAGATGGGTGATGCGCACCGCCGAGTCGGTGGTGTTCACGCTCTGCCCGCCCGGGCCGCTCGAGCGGAAGACGTCGATCCGCAGGTTCGCCGGCGCCATCGCCTCGGCCAGCAGCTCGCTCTCATCCTCGTCATCGGCCTCGGGCAGCACGAGCACGCCCACGGCGGAGGTGTGGATGCGCCCCTGAGACTCCGTGACGGGCACGCGCTGGACACGATGCACGCCGGCCTCGTGCTTGAGGTGGGCCCAGACGCCGTCCGCGGGACCGGCCACGCTGCGGGCGGCGATCGCGACGGTGACGTCCTTGAGCCCGCCGAGATCCGACTCCGCGGAGGTCAGCACCTCCAGGCGCCACCCCTTGGACTCCGCATAGGCGCGGTACATGCGCAGCATCTCCGCGGCGAAGAGGGCGGACTCCTCCCCGCCCGCGCCGGCCTTGATCTCGAGGATCACGTCCCGCACGTCATCGGGGTCGCGCGGGGCGAGCAGATCATCGAGGTGCTCGCGCTCCTGAGCCAGGCGGGCGGCGAGCTGCTCGGCCTCGGCGGCGATCTCCTCGTCGTCGTCCTCGAGCTCGACGAGCTCGCGGGCGGTCTCGAGCTCCGCGGCGGTGCGCTCGAGCTGCGCGGCGGCGGCGAGCACCCCGTCGAGCTCCGCATAGCGGCGGCCCACGCGGCGGGCGCGGGCCGCGTCGTCGTGCAGGGCCGGATCGGCCATCGACTCCTGGAGCCGGGCATGCTCGAGGCGCAGCGGCGCGAGACGGTCACCCTGGTCGTGCGCACTCATCGGTGCTTCCTCCTCAGCGTGCCGGCACCGCCGTCACAGACGACGACGCCGGTGCGTGCCCGCAGGCGCGCACCGGCGTCGGAGACGTCGGTCAGTTCTTCTTGCCGTAGCGGGCCTGGAAGCGCGCGACGCGGCCGCCGGTGTCCAGGATCTTCTGCTTGCCGGTGTAGAACGGGTGGCACTCGGAGCAGACCTCGGTGCTGATCACACCGTCCTTCTTGGTGCTGCGAGTGGTGAACGAGTTGCCGCAGGTGCAGGTGACCTGGGTCTCGACGTATGCGGGGTGGATCTCAGCCTTCATGTCTCTCCTTGCTCGAGGTCGCTGGGTCGGCGCCCGGCCGGGCGCCGTGAACCAGAACCGACGTCACAGTCTGCCACGTCGGAGCCCCTGCGGGCGAGGGTCCGGGATGCGGCGTGCGACACCTCGCGCCGGCGCCGCCGCTCAGGTCGAGGCGCGCACGTCCAGCGTGTAGGGCACCTTGCGGTGGGCCCCCTCGCCGCGCAGCGGGACCGAGCCGTCGAGCATCCCGGCCACGAGCGCGACGGTCGCCTCCGCGACCGCCTGGATGTCGATGCTGAGCGTGGTCAGCTCGGGGGTGACCAGCGAGGCGATCTCGAGCCCGTCGACGCCCACCAGGCGCACCTGCGCCGGGACGTCGACATCGAGTCCGCGCAGCGCGCGCAGCAGGCGCACGGCGAGCTCGTCGTTGAACGCCACGATCACGTCGACGCCGTCGGCGAGCACCTCCTGGAGCATCTCTCGGTGCCCCTCGCGGGCATCGACCTCGCGCACGGCCACCTCTCCCCCGCCGGTCACCGTGGAGAGCGCCGCGGCGAGGGCGAGGCTGCGCGCTCGGCCGAGACCGCCGGCGAGGTCGAGCACGAGCGGGCGGCGGGCGCCGGCCTCTCGCAGGTGCTCGGCCAGCTGTGCCATCGCCGCATCGCGCGGGAGCTCGACCACTCCTCCCAGCTCGAGGTGGGAGGGGCGGGCGTCGAGCTGGACCACGGGCATCCCGCCCCGGCCGCGGATGTCCGCGGTGAGCACCCCGTAGCCGACCAGCGCGTCGACCCGTCGGGCGAGATCGCCCGCCACCTGCTGCGGACGGGGCGCGTTCAGCGCCTCGGCGAGCACGACGTTCCAGCCGTGGGGCGCGCACGCGCGCACCACCGCGGCGCCGAGCTCGGCGAAGTAGGCGTTGCTGAGGTCCTCGACGACCAGGCCCAGGGTGATGGGCCCCTGCTCGACGAGGCCGCGGCCGAAGCGGGAGGGCCGGTAGTTGAGCTCCTGTGCCGCCTCGAGCACCTTCTCCCGGGTGGATGCGCTGATCCCGGGCAGGTCGTTCATCGCGCGCGAGACGGTCTGACGGGAGACCCCGGCCCGTTCCGCGACATCGATGATCGTGGCTCGACGCGGCATGGCGCTCATCGTACCGGCGACTTCAGATCCAGCCAGGCCATCTCCTGCTCGCTCAGCTCGACGCCCAGGCCCAGGGTGGACGAGCGCATCTCGGCGATGCTGCGCGGGCCGAACAGCGCGAAGGTGGGGAACCTCTGGTGCAGCACGAAGGCCAGGGCGATCGCGGTGGCGGGCACCCCGCGCTCGGCCCCGAGCTGCTCGGCGCGGGCGAGGCGCTCGAAGTTCTCCTCGCTGTAGTAGCAGCGCACGAGTTCCGGATCGGAGAGGTCCTCAGGGTGGGCGCGGCCGGTGAAGAAGCCGCGCGCCTGCGAGGACCACGGCAGCAGGGCGATGCCCCGCTCCTCGAGCCAGGCCTTGGACTCGGCGTCGGTGGCGTGGACGCAGCCGGCCCACGGCACGTCCAGCGCCTCGGCCAGGCCGAAGTGGTTGGACAGGATGGTGAATCCGGTGCGGCCGTTGGCGCGGGCGTACTCATTGGCCTCGTCCACCCGGGCCGGGGTCCAGTTCGAGCCGCCGTAGGCGCGGATGCGGCCCGCGCGCAGGTGCTCGTCCATCACGTCCACGAACTCCCCCACGGGGATCTCGGGGTTGTCGCGGTGCATCATGTAGAGGTCCGCGTGGTCGGTGCCCTGGCGCTCGAGGGACTCCTCGAGCTGGCGGGTGATCGACTCGGGATCGCAGTGCGGGGTGTGGGCGCCCTTGGTGATCACCACGACGTCGTCGCGGACCCCGCGGTTGCGTACCCACTGGCCGAAGAGCTTCTCGATGTATCCGCCGCCGTAGATGTAGGCGGTGTCGAAGGTGGTGCCGCCCATCTCGTAGAAGGCGTCGAACATCGCCGAGGCGTGGGCGAGGTTCATCTGGTTGTCGCAGCCCATCACCAGGCGCGAGACCTGCTTGTCGACCCCGGGGATGCCGCCGTAGGTCATGGCGGGCCCGGCCTGGACCGAGCCGCGTGCGAGCGGCCGACCGGTGAGGGTGGGGATGTTCGCGGTGTCCGCCTCGAAGGGGTAGCGCAGCCCGATCTGCTCGCGCCATGCGTCCAGCGCCCGCGCCTGGCCCAGGGAGTTCTCCCCGGTCAGCTCCGGGACCACACCGTCCCCGCGGGCCGCTCGGGCCAGGGCGTCGGCCTCGAGGGCGTAGGGTGCCGCGGCGGGGATCTCGAGGCGCTGCGGCTGCTCGCCGACCACATCGAGCTCGATGATCTGCGGCTCCTTCCCCAGGCCCCACGGGTCGCTGAGGCGGATCACGCCGCGCGAACCGGTGATCGTGGCCGTCTGCGGGTCGGCCAGCCGCACGCCGGTGCGCAGGCTCGCGGTGATCCCGCCGGGCAGGGTGAGCTCTGCGGTGGCCCACTCGTCGACCCCGGTCTCCCCGAGGGTGCCGCTGCCCGTGACGGTGAGCGGATCGGCGAAGGCGCGGCCCTGCACGGCCCCGGCCACGAAGCGAGCCAGAGACATCGGGTAGCAGCCCACGTCCAGGATCCCGCCGCCGGCGGTGTCGGTCTCGAACAGGCGGCCGGTGCGGCCGCCGGTGTCGAAGGCGAAGGAGGCGTCGACGTGGGTGACCTCGCCGATCGCACCCTCGGCGACGAGCTCGAGCACGCGCGCGGTCTGGGGGTGGAAGCGGTACATGTAGGCCTCGAGCAGCACCCGCTCGCTGCGGGCGGCGAGGTCGATCAGCGCCATCGAGGTGCCCGAGTTCGGGGTCAGCGGCTTCTCGCACAGCACGTGCTTGCCAGCCTCGAGGGCGCGGGCGGCGAGCGCGGCGTGGCCGGTGTGCACGGTGGAGATGTAGACCGCATCGACCTGCTCGGACGCGAGCACCTGATCGTAGTCGCCGATCAGGGCGGGCTCGGCGAGAGGGAACTCCTCGGCGAAGGCGCGGGCCCGCTCCGGGGAGCTCGAGCCGACGGCGACCAGTACGCCGTCCTGGGAGGAGGGCAGCTGGGTGGCGAAGCGGCGGGCAATCGAGCCGGGGCCGAGGACGGCCCAGCGGAAGGGTGCGGTAGCAATGCTCATGGAGGCGTCATCGTCCTTCGATAAGGCGGCTCTTCGCGGTTCGTGGTGAATGACCCTGCTGTAGCGGGTATTCACGCTACGGTTCTCGCGGCGCTGGCTAACAGGATACGGGTCCGGTAGTTCTCCGCGTTACGGAAGCCGCGGCCGGTGCGTTTGATGTTCTTGATGCCGGTGTTCGCTGCCTCGACTCGGGCGGTGGTCGCGCCGGTGACGATGAGGACCTCGATCGCGTCCCACCAGGTCACGACGGTGTCGTAGAGCTTGGTCGCCTCGGGCATGTTCGCGAGCTGGGCGAAGTAGCCCATCCGCATCCGTTCGTCCCAGGCCTGGGCGAGGGTGTCGGTGGCCAGCAAGCGGCGGAGCTGCTCCTTGATGCCCCAGGCGGCCGAGAGCTCGTCGGTGGGGTCATCGGTGCGGAACACCGACTCCAACCGCTCCCAGGCCCGTGGAGTGAGGGTGTCAGCGCCGCGTAGCAGCAGCATCCGGTGGGCCCAGGCCGGGTCGTCCTTGCGGCCGCGACGACCGCGATGGGTGCGGGCTAGGCGTTGACGGACGGTGGTGACCATGTCGTTTCCGAGCTTGACGAGGTGGAACTTGTCGACCGAGACCGCAACGCGGGGCAGGTAGGTCCGCAGTGCTTTGCGGAACGCGGCCGAGGGATCGATGGCGACGATCTCGATCCGCTCCCGCCAGAGCTCGGAGCGCTGGGCGAGCCAGTCGCCGACGGCGGTGGAGTCCCGGCCGTCGACGATACCGAGGACCTGCCCGGTGGAGAGGTCGACCAGGGTCGTCATCCAGGGCTCGAACCGTCTCCAGGCACCGTCGTCGGTGCGGAACCAGCGCACCGACCGGTAGCGGTGCTCATCGATGCCCAGGCGCGTCACTGACACGTCCTCGGCGGTGGGCAGGACCACGGCGGCAGCCGCCAGCGCGGCCTGGACCAGCCACCACGAGACGCCATGGGCCCGGGCGACTTCCGAGGCTGCCCGGCCAGAGGTGATCACCGCGGAGACGACCTGATCCCGCAGCCGGGTCGTCGAGCGCGCGCGGTGCGGGACCTGGTCGGTCGCTTCCCAGAACGTGCGCCGGGCGCAGGCCGACTCGAGGCAGAACCAGCGCCGCTTGGCCCACACCACCGCCATCGCCCCGGCCACGGGCACGTCTCGCACCTTCTGGGATCGGCGGGAGTGGACCCTGGTCGCGAGCACCCCGCACGACGGACAGCCCGGCGGCTCGATGGATTCGATCACCACCCGCCGGCCTCCATCGGGCAGGTCGATCGCGTCGATGACGCGGTAGTCGGGCAGGTTGAAGATCGTGCTCGCAGCATCTCGCTGCGAACCCGTATTCTCATGCACAGGCTCGTGGTCCTCTGGGATGTGGCTGTCTAGACAACACCCATCACAGCAGGACCACGGGTCGTTCTACGCCAGCGACGCGACGCTCTCCTTCACCACGAGCCGCGAAGAGCCGATAAGGCGGGGCTGGAACTGTGTGGACGTGCGCCGTGGGCACTGACGCGGATCCCTCCACGGGACACCACGGCGTGAACGTTCACGTCAGAATCACACTATCGCGCCGCCCCCTCGGGGACAAGCCCGACGAGGCGATATGGACCGCCAATCCGCCTCGCCGGCGAAACCGCCGCCCTTCAGGAGCGCCCGGGAGGGATCGTTGACGGGAAAGCGCCTGCCTGACATGATCTGCGCCACTTGTAGTCGTTCACAGGACGTCACCGCTCGACGAGGAGGGTGCACATGACCACGAGGACAGCACGCGGAGGGCACTGGCAGCCCCCGCCCGGCCGGCTGAGCCGCCGCACCGCGATGCTCGGCGCAGGGATCCTCCCCTTCGCCCTCGCGAGCTGCGGCTCCGATCCGAGCATCTCGGCGGATCCGGATGAGCTGGTGATGTGGTACTGGAATCGTTCTGCGAGCCCCGAGCTGCTGGCCCAGGCCGCGGAGCAGATCCCCGGGACGGACCGTCACGTGCGTGCGGACGTCGTCGGCACCAACTTCGACACGAAGCTGCGGACGAGCCTGGCCGGCGACGCCTACATCCCCGACATCACCTACATCAACTCCAACAACGCCCTCTACTTCACCAACGAGGATCTCTTCCTCGATCTGGGAGAGCTCGGTGCCGATTCCGTCCAGGACGACTTCTACGAGTGGAAGTGGAATCTCGGCATGACCCCGAAGGGCAGATTCTGCTTCTTCCCGCTGGACATCGGCCCCACGGGCTTCTTCTACCGCCAGGACATCTTCGACCAGGCAGGCCTCCCCTCCAGCCCCGAGGAGGTCGGTGCCGCGACCACGACCTGGGAGGACTGGATCGCCCTCGGCGTGGAGCTGCGCGGGGCCGCGGACTCCGCCATGGTCAACGATGCCCAGACCGTCTTCGAGGGCTTCTTGAACGCAAGCCCCGAGCGGTACTTCGACACGGACGACACCCCGCTCTACCTGCAGCCGGACAGCGCCGTGCGGCAGGCATGGGACACCACCGTCTCCGCGATCCAGGCCGATGTGACCGCTCGGATCCCGCGCGACCGCGGCACGGACCAGAACGCGGCCTGGTCCAGCGGGCGCACCTCCGGCAACATCAGCGCCGCATGGTGGGCACAGATCCTGCAGGAGTCCGCTCCCGACACGGCAGGCGCCTGGCGCCTGGCCGACCAGCCCGTGAGGCCGGGGAACAACGGCGGATCGTTCGCCGCGCTCCCCCACACCTGCAAGGACCCCGACGCAGCACTGTCCTTCCTGACGTGGATCAACAACCCGCAGAACCAGGCGCTCGCCTACGAGGACGTCCAGCTGTTCCCCTCGACTCCGGCCTCCTTCGACGCGCTCTCCTACTCCGGAGAGTTCTTCGGCGAGCAGGATCCTCTCGAATTCTTCTCGACAGCGGCCGAGTCGGTGCCCACCTCCTTCATCAGCACCTGGGAGACCCTCATCGGCGGGAGCTTCACCTTCGAGATCGGCAACGTCGAGACCGCCGGGAAGGATCCTGAGCAGGCCTGGGAGGACGCGCTCGCCCAGGCTCAGAAGGTGCTCACGAAGCGAGGTGTCCTGTCATGACCACCACCGCCACCCCGCGTGCCTCCGCCTCCTCGAACACACCGCCCACCTTGCGCTCGGCCCGTACCACCCGTCAGCGGATCCGCCGCGCACTGCCCCTGTACGCGGCGATCTCCCCCTTCTACCTGCTGTTCGCCGTCTTCGGGCTGTTCCCGATCCTGTTCTCGATCGTGCTGTCCTTCATGGACTGGGACGGCATGGGCGAGATCTCCTTCGTGGGCCTGGCCCAGTACCAGTACCTGCTCGCCGACACGAGGTTCTGGAACGCCGTGGGGAACACCTTCATCATTTGGTTCCTCTCCACGGTCCCGATGCTGTTCCTCGCCATGGTGATCGCGTTCCTGCTGCACCAGAACATCCGCTTCACGAAGTTCTACCGGGTGGCCTTCTTCCTGCCCAACGTCACCTCAATGGTGGCCATGGCGATCGTCTTCGGCTCCGTCTTCTCCGACACCTTCGGCCTGGTGAACTCGGCGCTGACGGCGCTCGGCCTCGACACCGTGCCGTGGCTCTCGAGCCCCTGGGGCATCAAGTTCACCATCGCGATGATGGTGATCTGGCGGTTCACCGGCTACAACGCGATCATCTACCTCGCCGGTCTCCAGGCGGTCCCGACCGACCTCTACGACTCGGCGAAGGTCGACGGCGCGAGCCTCCCCCAGGTGTTCTTCCGGATCACCATCCCGATGATGCGGCCGATCATCCTGTTCACGGTCATCACCTCCACCATCGGCGGGCTGAGCCTGTTCACCGAGCCCCAGGTGCTGCTGGGCGACAGCGGCGGCGCCGGCGAGGCCGGCATGACCATCGTGCTCTACCAGTACAACCAGGCCTTCACCCAGTTCGATTTCGGCTATGGCTCCGCGATCGCCTGGGCGCTGTTCCTGATCGCCGCGGTGTTCGCCGTGATCAACTGGCGCCTGGTCTCCGGGCGCGGCGACAGCGTGCAGCCGCGTCCCTCCCGGACCACGACGAAGGAGGCGCGACGATGACCGCCCTCGCCCCTGTTCCCCGAACGGACACCGCTGTAGGAACGGGTGCCGGCCCAGAGCGTCCCATGAACGCGCACTACGTGGCCCGGGGGCGCATCGCACGGGCGATCACCCACGTGTGCGTAGTGATCGGCGTGCTGCTGTCGGTGTTCCCGTTCTACTGGCTGGTCGTCATGTCGACGTCCACCACCGCGGAGATCTTCGGGTTCCCGCCCAAGCTCACGCCCGGCACCAGCTTCGTGGAGAACGTGACCAACGTCCTCACCAGCGTGGATCTGCTGCAGGCGCTCATGAACACCCTTATCGTCTCGGCCTCGTGCGCGGTGCTGGTGATGTTCTTCGACTCCCTGGCGGCCTTCGCCTTCGCCAAGTACGACTTCCCCGGGAAGAAGGTGCTGTTCATCCTGCTCATCGCGACGATGCTCGTGCCGGGGAGCCTCTCGCTGGTGCCGAGCTTCATCCTCATGTCGGAGATCGGCTGGGTGGGCACGCTCCAGGCGCTGATCGTGCCCGGCGCCGCGAACGCCTTCGGCATCTTCCTGCTGAGGCAGATGGCGGCCGGATCAGTGCCCGATGAGCTCATCGAATCGGCAAGGATCGATGGCGCGGGCTTCTTCAGGACCTATTGGCGCATCGGCGTCCCGATGCTGCGGGGCGGCCTCGCCTTCCTGGGGATCTTTACCTTCATCACGGCGTGGAACGACTACGTCTGGCCGCTGATCATCCTCGTGGATCCCGAGCGTCAGACTCTGCAGACAGCCCTGCAGAACCTGAACTCGCTGTATCTGACCGACTACGGGATGGTGATGGCCGGTGCGCTGATCAGCGTGCTCCCGCTGATCGGCGTGTTCATCATCGGATCACGGCACTTCATCGCGAACATCGCCGCCGGCGCCATCAAGGGGTGAGTCGGGATCGGGGCGCCTCCCCGGAGGGAGGCGCCCCGATCCCGCGGCCGATGCCCGGTCAGTCCGCGGTGCGCCCGCCGACGCTCGGCGTGTTCTTCTGGACCGTCATCAGGAACTCGGTGTTCGACTGGGTCTTCTTGGTGCGCTCCATCAGCAGCTCGAGCGCCTGCTGCTGCTCGAGCGAGCCGAGCACGCGGCGGAGCTTCCACATGATGGCCAGCTCCTCCTTGCCCATCAGCGCCTCCTCACGGCGGGTGCCGGAGGCGTTGACGTCGATGGCCGGGAAGATGCGCTTGTCCGCGAGGTGACGCGAGAGGCGCAGCTCCATGTTGCCGGTGCCCTTGAACTCCTCGAAGATGACCTCGTCCATCTTCGAGCCGGTCTCCACCAGGGCCGAGGCCAGGATGGTGAGCGATCCGCCGTTCTCGATGTTGCGGGCCGCGCCGAAGAACCGCTTGGGCGGGTAGAGCGCCGAGGCGTCCACACCACCGGAGAGGATGCGCCCGGAGGCCGGGGCGGCGAGGTTGTAGGCGCGGGACAGACGGGTGAGCGAGTCCAGTAGCACCACGACGTCGCGGCCCATCTCGACCAGGCGCTTGGCGCGCTCGATCGCGAGCTCGGCCACGATCGTGTGGTCGGAGGCGGGACGGTCGAAGGTCGAGGCGATGACCTCACCCTTGACCGTGCGCTGCATGTCGGTGACCTCCTCGGGGCGCTCGTCGACGAGCACCACCATGAGGTGGACCTCAGGGTTGTTCGTGGTGATCGCGTTGGCGACCTGCTGCATCACGATCGTCTTGCCGGCCTTCGGGGGCGCGACGATCAGGCCGCGCTGGCCCTTGCCGATCGGGGAGACGAGATCGATCAGGCGCGGGGCCAGAGCGTTCGGCGCAGTCTCCAGGCGGAGCCGCTCGTCCGGGTACAGCGGGGTGAGCTTGCCGAAGTCGACGCGCTGACGGGCGCGCTCGGGAGCCATCCCATTGACGGTGTCGACCTGCACCAGCGCCGCGTACTTGCTGTGCTGGTTGCCGCCGCCCTTGCCGCGACGATTGCGACCGCCGCCTCCGCCGTGGTGCTGCTGCTCGACGTGGAGATCCTCGCCGTCGCGCGGAGCCTTGACCTGGCCGGTGATCGCATCACCCTTGCGCAGGCCGGCACGGCGCACCTGGTTCATCGTCACGTACACGTCGCTCGGGCCGGGCAGGTACCCGGTGGTGCGCACGTAGGCGTGGTTGTCGCGGATGTCGAGGATGCCGGCGATGGTCATCAGCTCATCGCCCTCACGGGCGCCGCCATCGTCCTGCTGGCCCTGGTTCCCCTGGTTGCCCTGGTTCCCCTGACCGCCCTGGTCATTCTGACCTCCGCGACCGCGACGCTTGCGGTCGCGCGAGCGGTTGCGGCTGCGGGAACGGCCCCGACGGTCGTCGTCGTTGCCGTCGCCGCCCTGGCGGTCGCCGTCCGACTCGCCGGAGCGGTCGGGCAGCTCGATGTCCTCGAGCCGACGGCGCTGGTTCCCGCCCTGCTGATCGCCGCGGCCGCCCCGGCCGCCTTCGTCCTGCTGACGGTCGTCCTGGCGACCGTCCTGACGGCGGTCGTCCTGACGCGGATCGTCCTGCTGGCCGCGTCCCTGCTGGCCACGATCCTGCTGGCCACGGTCCTGGCGTCGGTCGCCGCCCTCGCTCTGGCGCTCTCCCCCGCGCGCGGGCAGCTCGATGCCGAGCTCGGGCACGGAGTCGTCCTGCTGCGCAGCGGCCTGCTCACCGCGACGGGAGCGGGAGCGGCTGCGGGGTGCCGAGCCCTCCTGGGCCGGCTCGCTCGCACCCTGCGAGGACTGCGCGGGCTCGGTGGCCTGCGCTCGCGCCGCAGCAGCGGGCTCGGACTGCGCGGGGGCCTCGGCCGGGGCGGCAGGCGCGGCAGCGGGAGCGCCGCTGCCGCGGATGGCCTCGATCAGCTCGCTCTTGCGCAGTCGGCGCGCGCCCTTGATGCCTCGCTCCGCGGCGATGGCCTGCAGCTCCGGAAGCTTCTTCGCGGCGAGATCTGCCGCGGAGGTGGTGTCGTTCACCCGGGTTCCTTCCTGTCGAGCCGTTCTCGTCGGCTCTGTTCTGGTCTGGGTGCCGCGCAGCGATGGGAAAACTTGGTCCCCGGGTGCTGCGGCAACTGGTCCGAGCAGGGCTCTCCCCCACGATGCGAGGCATCCGCGGTCGACCTGCCGGTGTGATTCGGGGTACGTCAGCGCGGGTGCACGGGAGCGCAGTTCACGAGGTGAAGGGAGCGCGTGGACCATGCAGGGCGCTTCTCAGGGCGCACATCGGGGCGCTGGGTTCTGCGCACAGCATCCGCAGGGGATCTGCTGCAGGGTTCGGCGTCGTGCGATGTCGTCTGGACGCAGGCTCAACCTACCACAGGCGTGGAGGGGACTTCCCGCAGCGGCACCTCGGCGATCCGCCAGCTGCGGGGGTCGGCGACGAAGCGTCGCACCAGCGGCGCGAGGTCCCCGCGGCGTCCGGACAGCACCAGCACGGAGGGACCCGCCCCCGAGATCACGGCGGCGTGGCCCTCCTGACGCAGCACCCGCATCAGCTCGACGCTCTCGGGCATGCCGGGGGCGCGCTGCTCCTGGTGGAGGCGGTCCTCGGTGGCCTGCAGAAGCAGCTCGGGAGCGCTGGCGAGGGCATGGACCAGCAGCGCGGCGCGCGAGGCGTTGTGGACCGCGTCGGCGTGCGGCACCTGCTCGGGCAGCAGCCCGCGCGCCTGATGGGTGGAGAGGGTGGCACCGGGCAGGAGCACCACGGGGCGCAGGGCGCGCTCGGCATGGGCCAGCGGCACGGCATGCGCCCGCTCACCCTCCATCCAGGACAGCACCACGCCGCCTCTCAGCGCCGGGGCGGCGTTGTCGGGATGTCCCTCGAACTCGGTCGCGAGCTGGAGGACGGCATCGTCGTCCAGCGCCTCGGGATCGGAGATCATGCCGCGGGCGAGCAGCAGGCCGGCCACGGTCGCTGCGGCGCTCGAACCCAGACCCCGTCCATGGGGGATCCGGTTGTGCGCGCGCAGGCGCAGGCCCGTCTGCGGAGCCCCCGCATAGTCCAGCCCTCGGCGCAGCGCCCGCACCACCAGGTGGTCCTCGCCGTCCGGGAGATCGCCGGAGCCCTCCCCTTCGACCTCGATCTCGACGGCGCCCGTGGTCGCCTCGACGCTCAGCACGTCGCACAGGTCCAGGGCCAGACCCAGCGCATCGAATCCGGGGCCGAGGTTCGCGGAGGTCGCGGGGACCTGCACCGAGACCGTGGTGTTCTGGATCCTCACAGGCCGATGGCCTCCGCCGCGGCGGCGATGTCCACCGGCACCACGGTGGGGGTGAGATCGTGCTGGGTCATCGCGGTGTCGATGTCCTTGAGCCCGTTGCCGGTGACGGTGATCGCGATCGTCGCCCCGGCCGGCACCAGCCCGCGCTCGGACTGCTGCAGGAGGCCGGCCACGCCCGCCGCGGAGGCGGGCTCGACGAAGATGCCCACCTCGGCGGCGAGCAGCTTCTGGGCATCGAGGATCTGCTGATCGGTGACCGCGTCGATGAGACCTCCGGAGTCGTCGCGCGCGTCCACGGCGAGGTGCCAGGAGGCGGGGGCGCCGATGCGGATCGCGGTGGCGACAGTCTCGGGGTCCGAGATCGGGTGCCCTGCGACGAACGGGGCGGCGCCCGCGGCTTGGAAGCCCCACATCTGCGGGAGCGACTCGTTGACCCCGGCCTCGCGGTACTCGCGGTAGCCCATCCAGTAGGCGGAGATGTTGCCGGCGTTGCCCACGGGCAGGATGTGGATGTCCGGTGCGCGGCCCAGCGCATCGCTCACCTCGAAGGCGGCGGTCTTCTGGCCCTGCAGGCGGTAGGGATTCACGGAGTTGACCAGCTCGATCGGGTGCTCGGCATCGAGCTTGCGCGCGATCTCGAGGCAGTCGTCGAAGTTGCCATCCACCTGGATCAGCTTCGCACCGTGCACCACGGCCTGGGCGAGCTTGCCGGCGGCGATCTTGCCCTGCGGCAGCAGCACCGCGCAGGTCAGGCCCGCGGCGGTGGCGTAGGCGGCGGCCGAGGCGCTGGTGTTGCCGGTCGAGGCGCACACCACGGCGGTGGCACCGTCGTTGAGGGCCTTGGACATCGCCGAGACCATGCCGCGGTCCTTGAAGGAGCCGGTCGGGTTCATGCCCTCGACCTTGACGTGGACGTCCGCACCGACCTTCTTCGACAGCGCGGGGGCGTGCACCAGCGGGGTGCCGCCCTCTCCCAGGGTCAGCAGGGTGTCGTTCTCAGCGAACGGAAGGTGTTCTCTGTACTCGGCGAGGACGCCGCGCCACTGATGTGCCATAGGGGTCATTCTCCTTCGATGCGCAGGACGGAATCGATGCTCAGCACCGTGGCGGTGGAGGAGAACACGTCCAGCGACGCGGTCATCGCGGACTCCAGCGCACGGTGGGTGCTGATCCCGATGTGGGCACGCACCGGCGCGCCCGTCTCGGCCGATTCCTCGAGCAGTTCCTGGTGGATGGTCGAGATCGAGATCCCGTACCCCGAGAGGGTGCCGGCGATCTCGGCGAGCACGCCGGGCCGGTCCTCGACGGTCAGGGAGATGTAGAAGGCGCTGCGCAGCTCCTCGAGCGGGATCGACTCGAGCTCGGCGTAGCGGGACTCGCGCGGCCCCACTCCCCCGTGCACGCGGGTGCGGGCGGCGGAGACCACGTCGCCGAGGACGGCGGAAGCGGTGGGCGCGCCCCCGGCGCCCTGGCCGTAGAACATCAGCGACCCGGCGGCGTCCGCCTCGATGAACACGGCGTTGTACGCCTCGGAGACCGAGGCCAGGGGATGTTCCTCGGGGATCAGCGCCGGATAGACGCGAGCGGAGATGCGCTCTCCGGTCTCCTCCTCGATGCGCTCGACGATCGAGAGCAGCTTGATGGTGCGTCCCATGCGGGCGGCCGCGGAGATGTCCTGGGCGGAGACCGAGGTGATCCCCTCGCAGTGGACGTCGGTCAGGCGCACCCGGCTGTGGAAGGCGAGGGAGGCGAGGATCGAGGCCTTCGCCGCGGCGTCGTGCCCCTCGACGTCGGCCGTCGGGTCCGCCTCGGCGTAGCCGAGCTCCTGCGCGCTGGCCAGGGCGTCCTCGAAGCTCGCACCCGAGCGGGTCATCGCATCGAGGATGTAGTTGGTGGTGCCGTTGACGATGCCCAGCACGCGCTGGATCCGGTCTCCGGCGAGGGACTCGCGCACCGGTCGCACCAGCGGGATCGCGCCGGCGACCGCCGCTTCGAAGGAGAGGTCGACGCCGTGGGCGTCGGCCGCCTCGTAGAGCGCGGCGCCGTCCTGGGCGAGCAGCGCCTTGTTGGCGGTGACCACGCTGGCCCCGTGGGCCATCGCCTCCAGCAGCAGGGTGCGGGCGGGCTCGATGCCGCCCATCACCTCGATGACGAGGTCCGCCTCGCGCACCAGGCTCTCCGCGTCGCGGGTGAGGAGGTGGGCGGGGACGTGCTCGCCGCGGTCGCGCTCCGTGTCCCGCACGGCGACGCCCGTGATCTCGAGCCTGCCGCCGATGCGGTGGGCGAGCTCCTCGCCCTGCTGCGAGATCAGGCGCAGCACCTCGGTGCCGACGGTGCCGGCGCCGAGCACGGCGACGCGGAGGGAGGGGAGCTCCGGGGTGGCCGGGCTGCCGGCGGGGTGCAGTGACATCTGCGAGGTGGTCCTTCCACGGGGTCCGACGGATGGTGCGGAGTCGGGCGGAGTCGGGCCCTCGCACTGTAGCCGAGGGCGAGGGCCTCCTGTGACCCTGCGTGAACGATTGCGACGCGCGGGGCGGCGGCTCAGCCCACGTCGAGGCCGAGCAGGTCCTCCTCCGTCTCGCGACGGATCAGGGTGCGGATCTCGCCGTCCTTCACGGCGACCACCGGCGGGCGCGGCACGTGGTTGTAGTTCGAGGCCAGCGAGTAGCAGTACGCGCCGGTCACGGGCACGGAGACCAGGTCCCCGGGGCGGACGTCGCCGGGCAGGTACTCGTCCTTGACCACGATGTCGCCGCTCTCGCAGTGCTTGCCGACCACGCGCACCACCTCGGGGGCAGCCTCGGAGACCCGGCCGCTGAGCAGGCACGAGTAGTCGGCGTCGTAGAGGGCGGTGCGCACGTTGTCGCTCATCCCGCCGTCGACCGAGACGTAGAGGCGGTGGTGGGGGCCGCCCAGGCGCACGTCCTTGATGGTGCCCACGGTGTACAGCGTTTGGGTGGAGGGGCCCGCGATCGCACGGCCCGGCTCGAAGGACAGGTGCGGCACCTCGAGCTCGAGCTCGCGGCTCTGGCGCACCACGATCTCGGCGATCCCGGCGGCCAGCACCTCGGGCGTCTGCGGGGTGTGCTGGGTGTTGTACATGACGCCGAAGCCGCCGCCCAGGTCGAGCTGGTCGATGGTGTACCCGAGCTCGTCGCGCACCTGGGCGACCAGGCGCAGGATCCGCCGGGCGGCGACCTCGAAGCCGCCCGTGTCGAAGATCTGCGAGCCGATGTGGGAATGCAGCCCCACCAGGTCCAGGCGGGATGCGGAGAGGGTGCGGCGCACAGCCTCGAAGGCGTCGCCCGCGGTGAGCGAGAGCCCGAACTTCTGATCCTCGTGGGCGGTGGCGATGAACTCGTGGGTGTGCGCCTCCACCCCCGTGGTCACGCGCAGCATCACGGAGGCGCGCAGGTCGAGCTGCTGGGCGATGGCGTCGACCCGATCGATCTCGCCGAGGGAGTCGATCACGATGCGTCCCACCCCGGCTTCGAGGGCGCGGCGGATCTCGGCATCGGACTTGTTGTTGCCGTGCAGGGCGATGCGCTCGGCGGGGAACCCGGCGCGCAGCGCGACGGCGAGCTCTCCCCCGGTGCACACGTCCAGGCCCAGCCCGTCCTCCTCCACCCAGCGGGCCACGGCACCGCACAGGAACGCCTTGCCCGCGTAGTAGACGTCCGCCCCGGCGTGGTCGCGGAACGCCTCGCCGAAGGCGTCGCGGAAGGCACGGGCGCGGTGGCGGAAGTCGTCCTCGTCGAGCACGAAGGCAGGGGTGCCGACCTCCTCGGCGATGCGGCGCACGTCCACTCCGGCGACCTCGACGGCACCGTCGGCGGCGCGCGCGGTGCCGCGCGACCACAGGCCGTCGATCAACGTGTTGACGTCGGCGGGGTAGGGCAGCCAGGTGGGGGCCGCATCATTGCCGTGAAGTGCTCCGGCCTCGTGGGCGCGCATATCTGCTCCTGCTCTCGCACATCCGCTCCGGCGCAGCGGCCGGAGGGTCGCGCCGTCGGCGCACTGCGAGCGTAGGTGCCGGGCGCGGGGCGAGGCGGCGCCGTCCGCTCCGCGAACGCTCGGGCGGCGCCCTGCCGTCCACCCGGTCGAGAACCGTCCATGCAGGTCAGGTACCCAGGTCAGAGCGAGGAGGCGCAGGACGTGCGCGGGCCGGGTGACCGATCGCACTTGATAGTGTCGGAGCATCGGCGCGGGTGCCGGCGGCCGCCGCGCTCCGGCGCACGGCCCGGCCCCTCGCCCCCGATCCGATACGACGCGAAGGAGAACCGGTGCCCTCAGCATCTTCGACCCAGGACGCGCAGCGCCAGCACGAGCTGGTGGTGGTCGCCAACCGCCTACCCGTGGACTCGCGCACCCTGCCCGACGGCGCCACGGAATGGGTGACCAGCCCCGGAGGCCTGGTCACCGCGATGGAGTCCGTGATGCGCACCGTCGACTCCGGCGCCTGGGTGGGCTGGGGTGGCACGGCCGGCGAGGCGCCCGAGCCCTTCGAGGCCGACGGGATGAGCCTGTACCCGGTGCGGCTGGACCAGGAGGACGTCGAGCGCTACTACGAGGGCTTCTCCAACGCTACGCTCTGGCCCCTCTACCACGACGTGATCGTGGACCCGGAGTTCCATCGCACCTGGTGGGACAGCTATCTCTCCGCCAACCGGCGCTTCGCCGAGGCCGCCGCCCCGGTGGCCGCGCCCGGGGGGACGATCTGGGTGCACGACTACCAGCTCCAGCTGGTCCCCCAGATGATCCGCGCCAAGCGCAGCGACGTGCGGATCGGGTTCTTCAACCACATCCCGTTCCCCTCCGTCGAGCTGTTCTCGCAGCTGCCCAAGCGCAACTCGATCCTGCGCGGCCTGCTGGGCGCCGATCTGCTCGGCTTCCAGCGCGAGAGCGATTCGCTGAACTTCGTCTCGGCGGTGCGACGGCTGCTGGGCTACCACGTCGAGGGGATGACGATCTTCGTGCCCGGACTGGGCGCTTCACCGGTGCGCGAGGTCCAGGTGCAGACCTTCCCGATCTCGATCGACTCGGCGGCCGTCTCCGCGCTCACCGAGGATCCGCAGATCCGCGAGCGCGCCGCCCAGCTGCGCCGCGATCTGGGCGATCCGGCGAAGATCGTGCTGGGCGTGGACCGGCTGGACTACACCAAGGGCATCCGTCACCGCCTCAAGGCCTGGGGAGAGTTGCTGGACGACGGCCTGATCGACCCTCATGACGCCGTGATGATCCAGGTCGCCACGCCCTCGCGCGAGCGGGTCGAGGCCTATCGTCAGCTGCGGGACGAGGTGGAGCTCACCGTGGGCCGGATCAACGGCGAGCATGCGCCGATCGGCCGCCCGGCGGTGTCCTATCAGCATCATTCCTTCGACCGCCGTGACATGACCGCCATGTTCATGGCCGCGGACGTCGTGCTGGTGACCGCGCTGCGCGACGGCATGAACCTGGTGGCCAAGGAGTACGTCGCCTCCCGCCCGGACCTGCACGGCGTGCTGGTGCTCAGCGAATTCGCGGGCGCTGCGGACGAGCTGCGCGCCGCGGTGATGGTGAATCCGCACGATATCGACGAGCTGAAGGCCGCGATCCTGCGCTCGCTCGCGATGCCCGCGGAGGAGCAGGAGGAGGCGATGCGCTCGCTGCGCCACCAGGTGATGGAGCACGACGTGCAGACCTGGGCCCACAACTTCCTGCAGCAGCTCGAGGAGTCGGGCGATCCGGAACCCGCGGTCACGCCCACGATCCATCTCACCGGCGAGACGCCGAGCGAGGCCGGGGAGGTCGAGACCGCCCTCACCGCCTTCGCGGAGGTGCCGCGCCTGCTGATCGCCTCGGACTTCGACGGGGTGATCGCCCCGATCGTCTCCGATCGCGATGCGGTGCAGCCCGACGCCGCGGCGCTGACCGCGCTGCGGGAGCTCTCCGAGCTGCCCGGGGTCGCGGTCGCGCTGGTCTCGGGCCGCGCCCTCGCGGATCTGGACTCCCACACGCGGATGCCGAGCTCGGTGGTGCTGGTGGGCTCGCACGGTGCCGAGGTCGGCGCGCTCCCGCCGTGGATGCAGGCCGAGGTGCTGGACCAGTCCTCCCTCACGATGACCGAGCAGAAGGAGGAGCTGCTCGCCTCCATCACGGCGACCCTGCGCCGGATCGCGCGCGCCCATCCCGGCACGGAGGTGGAGACCAAGCCCACCGCCGCGGTGCTGCACACCCGCAACGCGAAGGGACGCGGCAGCATCAATGCCACCGAGTCCGCGCTCGAGTACGCGATGACCCTGCCCGATGTCACGGTGACCCCGGGCAAGGAGGTCGTCGAGTTCGCGGTGGTGCCCACCTCGAAGGGAGCGGCGGTGGACACGCTGGCGCGGGCGAGCGCCGCCGACGCCTGGCTCTACCTGGGCGATGACGTGACCGACGAATCCGTCTTCGCACAGCTCGGGGACCGCGACCTGGGCCTGAAGGTGGGCGGCGGCGACACCGCCGCGCGTCTGCGCATCGCGGACACCGAGGCGGTGCGCGGCGTGCTGCAGCGGCTGCTCGAGCTGCGCGGCCAGAGGCGCTGACCCTCCCTCCCCCACACTGATGCCCTGCACCGTCCGGTGCAGGGCATCGGTGCGTTCCAGGGCTCCGCGCGAGGGCAGAGGCAGAGAACGGCAGATGCAGAAATCCCCGCCCACGGACCGTGGTGGTCCAGGACGGGGATTCGGCTCGGTGCCCGCGACAGGATTCGAACCTACGACCTTCTGCTCCGGAGGCAGACGCTCTATCCACTGAGCTACGCGGGCCGACCAGGGAAGTCTAGCAACACCTCGGCGACAGGGACGACACAGCGCCCGAGCGGGCCCCTGGGTGTGAGGCGGACCTCATCACAGCAGCGGCAGCTGCGCCCCGTGGAGCACCGCGGAGGGGTCCGCGGAGATGCCGAGGCCGCTGGGCTCGGCGCCCGAGCGCACCAGCAGATCACCGACCGCGGCGATCATCGCGCCGTTGTCGGTGCACAGACGGGGCGGAGGGATCCGCAGCTCGATGCCGTGCTCGTCGCACGCCTGCTGCGCGACCGCGCGGAGCCGCGCGTTCGCGGCCACCCCACCCACGATGACCAGCGTGTCCAGCCCGCGCTCGCGCACGGCGCGCACCGACTTCCTCACCAGCACATCCACCACGGCCTGCTCGAAGGAGGCGGCGATGTCCGCGACCGGCACCGGTTCGCCCGCACGCTCGAGAGTCTCGACGGTGCGGGCCACGGCGGTCTTGAGACCGGAGAAGGAGAAGGTGTACGGCGCATCCCCCTGCCGCAGCATCGCGCGGGGGAAGGCGAAGGCGGTGGGGTCCCCGTCGACGGCGGCGCGGGAGATCACCGGGCCGCCCGGGTAGCCGAGGCCGAGCAGGCGGGCGACCTTGTCGAAGGCCTCGCCGGCGGCGTCGTCGAGGGTGTCGCCGAGGTGCTCGATCGGGTCGCGCACCAGGTCGCCGACGGCCAGGATCGAGGTGTGCCCGCCGGAGACGATCAGCACGATGCTGCGCTCGGGCAGGGGGCCGTGCTCGAGGGTGTCGGCGGCGGCGTGGCCGGCCAGGTGGTGGACGCCGTACAGCGGGGTGCCCAGCGACCAGGCGATCGACTTCGCGGCTGCGAGGCCGACGTGCACGGCGGTGGCCAGGCCGGGCCCCGAGGTCACGGCGACGTGGCTGATGTCCTCGAGCTCCACGCCTGCGTCGTCGAGCGCGATGCGCAGGGTGGGCACGACGGCCTCGAGATGGGCGCGTGCGGCGATCTCGGGAACCACGCCGCCGAAGTCCGCGTGCTGCGCGGCGCTCGAGGCGAGGCCCTGCCCCAGCAGGCGGCCTTCGGAGACGATCCCGAAGCCGGTCTCGTCGCAGGAGGACTCGACGCCGAGGACGATCGGCGCCCGGGTGGCGGTCACCGCAGGATCGTCATGGGGTTCGAGTAGTTGCCCGCTTCATCCATCTTCGCGAAGTGCAGGTGGCAGCCGGTGGAGCGGCCGGTCGAGCCGACGTAGCCGATGGTCTCGCCGGCGGAGACGGTCGCGCCGACCGAGGTGGCGAAGCCCTGCAGGTGGTAGTAGCCGGTGACGACACCGTTGCCGTGATCCACCTTCACGCGGTTGCCGGAGGCGCGGTGGTACTCGACGGCGACGACGGTGCCGCTCTGGGCAGCGGAGACGGGGGTGCCGCAGGAGGCACCGAAGTCCACCCCGTCATGGCTCTTGTAGTAGCCCAGGACCGGGTGCATGCGACCGCCGTAGCCGGAGGTCAGCGGGCCGGAGACGGGACGGACGTAGCCGGAGGATCCGACGGGCTCCGCAGCGCTGCCGGGCTCGGTGACCGGCTCGGGCTCGGGGACCGAGACCTCGATGCCGGTGCCCTCACCCTCCGCCTTGTCGGCCTTGTCGGCATTGTCGGCCTTCTTCGACCCCTCAGAGCCCTCAGCCTTCTCCGAGTCGTCGGAGGCCGGGGAGGTGCGACCCTCGCTGCGGCTGGCGTCGGTGTTCGCCTCACGGGTCTCGACCTCGTCGCCGGCCTCTGCGAGATCGGCGGTGGGGAGCGCCACGGGGGCGGTCACGGCGGCGGGCTGCTGGGCCGGAGCGGCGGGCTGGGCCTGCGCGAGCGTCTCGCCCGGCACGGCGGCCTCGTCGATCCCGGAGGCGGCCGCGGCGAGCGGCGCGGCGATCGTGGCGGTCGCGAGGACGCCCAGCACGCCGACCTTCAGGGCACCCGCAGGAACAGCGGAGTCACGATGGGTCCCCCCGACTGCACGGTGCTTGCGCACCGTGGCGCGTCCGTCGGCGCGATGATTCGCCACGTGTAGACCTCTTCCATTGCGACTGCATAGTTCACGTTGATGCATCTGTCCGATCGCGACGCCGGACAGGGGAAGTACGCGTCGCCGAACAACCTCGACCAAGCTACGCGCCACGCAGGGGGTCGGACGAGCAGGTCAACCGGGTCATTGCCAAGTTTTTGCCATCGCGTCCCAAAGGTTGCCCGATCTTGACGAGCCAGCCCGTCTCCGGGCGCGTCAGGTCACCCTCCGCGCTCCGGACACGACCTGTGGATCACACCCATGGGGAACGGAGCGGCGGCGTCTACAGTGTCCCCATGCCGACCCCGGACCAGACCGCAGCCCCCGGAACCCCGCCCGTGCGCGTGGTGGTGATCGAGGACGAGCCGACGATCACCCGCGCGATCGCCGACCGCCTCACCGCGGAGGGCTGGGAGGTCTCCACCGCTCTCGACGGCCCCTCCGGTGTGCGGATGGTGAGCGAGGTGCGCCCCGACGTGGTGGTGCTGGACGTGATGCTCCCCGGCTTCGACGGCCTCGAGGTGTGCCGCCGGATCCAGGCCGACGAGCCGGTCCCGGTGCTCATGCTGACCGCCCGCGACGACGAGACCGACATGTTGGTGGGCCTCGGGGTGGGCGCGGACGACTACATGACCAAGCCCTTCTCGATGCGTGAGCTGGTGGCGCGGCTGAAAGCGCTGCTGCGGCGGGTGCGCCGCACCGGCCCGGCCGCCCCGACGGAGGCCGAGAAGCAGGAGGCCCTGCAGTTCGGCGACCTGCTCATCGACCGGGCCGGCCGCCGCGTGATGCGGGCGGGCGTCCCGGCGCATCTCACTCCCACCGAGTTCGATCTGCTGCTGTGCCTGGCCGGAGCGCCCGGCACGGTGCTCACGCGTGAGCAGCTGCTCGCGGATGTCTGGGACTGGGTGGATGCGACCGGCACCCGCACCGTCGACTCCCACGTCAAGGCCCTGCGCCGCAAGCTCGGCGCCGATCTGGTGCGCACCGTCCACGGCGTCGGCTATGCGCTCGAGATCCCCGAGGAGCCCGAGGAGGGCGAGGCGTCACCCCGCAGCGCCCCGTCGGACATCTCCTCGATGCCCACCCCGAACCTGCCCACGCAGGACTCGTGAGCACAGCGCCCGAGGATTCCCCCGGCGCCCCGCGGCGGGTGCCCGAGCGGCTCGACGTGCGCCCGCTGGACCGGTTCCGCTCCTTCAAGGTCAAGCTGGGGATCCTGGTCGCGGCGAGCGTGGCCGTGGCGGCGCTGCTCACGCAGGTGAGCATCCGGGCCGGCATCGCGCCGCTGCTCGCGCTGCCGCTGGTGGTGATCGCGGCGCTGGTGTTCACGCAGCTGCTCGCCCGGGGCATGACCTCGCCCCTGCGGGAGATGACCGGGGCGGCGCAGGCGATGGCCCGCGGCGACTACAGCCGACCGGTGCGCGCCAGCAGCCGCGACGAGGTGGGCCAGCTCGCCGACGCCTTCTCGACCATGGCCTCCGAGCTCGAGCAGACCGACCGGATGCGCCGCGACCTGGTCGCGAACGTGTCCCATGAGCTGCGCACCCCCGTCGCGGGGCTGCGCGCCCAGCTCGAGAACCTCGTGGACGGGGTCACCGAGCCCGATCCGGCCGCCCTCGAGGTGGCGCTGAACGAGACCGAGCGCCTCTCCCAGCTGGTGGACCACCTTCTGGACCTCTCCCGGCTCGATGCGGGCGTGGTCGACCTCGACATCGAGGAGGTCGAGCTGACGCCGTTCCTGCACGAGGTCTCGGACGCCGCCGCGCTCGCCACCGGCGGGCGTCAGGTGCGCTGGATCATCGAGGTGGACCCGCCGGACCTCTCGGTCCCCGCCGATGCGGCGCGCCTGCACCAGGTCATCTACAACCTGCTCGAGAACGCGGCCCGCCACTCCCCCGTCGGTGGCAGGATCCACCTCTCGGCCGCACCGCTGCCGGAGGTGGACGGCGTGCGCATCGACGTGCACGACGAGGGCCCGGGCATCGCGCGCGAGGACCGCGCCCGCGTGTTCGAGCGATTCCAGCGCGGCGGCTACGCGGACTCCTCCGGCGGCACCGGCCTGGGGCTGGCGATCGCGCGCTGGGCGGTGGGCCTGCACGGCGGGACGATCGAGGTGCTCGACGACCCGCGCAGCCATCACGCCCAGGAGGGTCGCTCCTCGCTGATCCGGGTGGTGCTGCCGCTGCGCTCGCAGCCGGCGCGAGGGACGGCGTGAGATCGGGCACGCCGCCGCCCTGCGACCTCCCCCGTCGGCGCCGACGGCGCACGATGCGCCCCTCGTGCCGTTAGGCTGTGGACATCCGTATCTCTCGACCGTGAGAAGGCTGGCGATCTCAGAGTGTCACAGCAGACACAGGACTCCGATTCTGCGGAGTTCGGTCCCAATCAGTGGCTCGTGGACGCGCTCCGCGAGCAGTGGCAGGAGGATCCCTCGAGCGTCGACCCCAGCTGGGCGGAGTACTTCGCCGACAGCGCGGTGAACGCCGGTTCCTCCCGTCCGTCCGGGGACAACTCGACATCCTCGGAGGCGTCGACGACGACGCCTGCGAAGGCTCCCGAGCCCGCGCCGGAGCAGAACGCTCCCCGCGCGGAAGCGGATCCCCCGCCGGCGAAGGCCTCGAAGGCCCCCGCGGCCTCTTCCCAGCCCGCGAAGGAAGCCCCTGCCGTGAACGACGACACCGCGAAGCCGGCCCCGAAGGCGCCAGCCGTCTCCACCACGTCGGACCGCCCCGCGAAGGTCCCCACCACGACCGCTCAGATCCCCGCCGTGGAGCTGCGGGAGCCCGAGCAGGTCAAGCTGCGCGGACCGGCCGCCGCCGTGGTGCGGAACATGGACGAGTCGCTCGCCGTGCCGACGGCGACATCGGTGCGCGACGTCCCGGTGAAGCTGCTGTTCGACAACCGCATCGTCATCAACAACCACCTCAAGCGCCACCGCGGCGGCAAGGTGTCCTTCACTCACCTCATCGGCTGGGCGATGATCGAGGCGATCACCGAGATCACCGACATGAACAACGGCTTCGACGTCGATGAGAAGGGCAAGCCGCTCCTGCTCAAGCGCGAGGACATCAACTTCGGCCTCGCGATCGACATGCCGCGCCCCGACGGGTCCCGCGGCCTGGTGGTCCCGAATATCAAGGGCGCTCAGCGCTTCGACTTCCGCGGCTTCTGGCAGGCCTACGAGGAGGTCGTGAAGAAGGCCCGCGCGGGCAAGCTCACGATGGACGACTTCTCGCACACCACCGTGTCCCTGACAAACCCCGGCGGCATCGGCACCGTCCACTCGATCCCCCGGCTCATGCAGGGCCAGGGCGTGATCGTGGGCGTCGGCGCGATGGACTACCCGGCGCAGTTCCAGGGCGCGAGCTCCGCGACCCTTGCCGATCTGGCGATCTCGAAGGTCATGACCCTGACCTCGACCTACGACCACCGCATCATCCAGGGCGCCGCCTCGGGCGAGTTCCTCAAGCGGATGGCGGACAAGCTGCTGGGCAAGGACGGCTTCTACGACCGTGTCTTCGCCGCGCTGCGGCTGCCCTACCAGCCGGTTCGCTGGGTTCCGGACAACCCGTTCAAGCACACCGAGTCCGAGCGCCTGGCGCGGGTGATGGACATGATCCATGCCTACCGCGTGCGCGGCCACCTGATGGCAGACACCGATCCGCTGCAGTACAAGGTGCGCACCCATCCGGATCTCGATGTCGAGACCTACGGCCTGACCCTGTGGGACCTCGACCGCACCTTCCCCACGCGCGGGCTGGGCGGCACGGAGACGGCGACCCTGCGCGATATCCTCGGCGTGCTGCGCGACGCCTACTGCCGCTCCATCGGCGTGGAGTACATGCACATCTCCGACCCGGAGGAGCGTGCCTGGATCCAGCAGAAGATGGAGACGCCCCGCCGTCCCTTCGACAAGGCGGAGCTGACCCACATCATGGATCGGCTCAACGCCGCGGAGGCGTTCGAGACCTTCCTGCAGACCAAGTTCGTGGGCCAGAAGCGCTTCTCCCTCGAGGGCGGCGAGGCCGTGATCCCGATGCTCGACGCGGTGCTGCACGGTGCGGCGCACGACGGGCTCGACGAGGTCGCGATCGGCATGTCCCACCGCGGTCGTCTGAACGTGCTCTCGAACCTCGCCGGGAAGAGCTACGGCCAGATCTTCCAGGAGTTCGAGGGCAACTACGGCCAGAAGCTCGGCTCCGGAGACGTCAAGTACCACCTGGGCACCGAGGGCACCTACACCTCGCGCGATGGCAAGACCACCAAGGTCTACCTCGCCGCGAACCCCTCGCACCTGGAGGCCGTGAACCCGGTCCTCGAGGGCATCGTGCGCGCCAAGCAGGACCGCCTCGAGCGTCCTGAGGAGTTCCCGGTGCTGCCGGTGCTCGTGCACGGCGATGCCGCCTTCGCCGGCCAGGGCGTGGTCACCGAGACCCTGAACCTCTCGGAGCTGCGCGGCTACCGCACCGGCGGCACGATCCACGTGATCATCAACAACCAGATCGGCTTCACCACGCTGCCGGACTCCTCGCGCTCGTCGTTCTACTCGACCGACGTCGCCAAGTCCACGCAGCTGCCGATCTTCCACGTCAACGGCGATGACCCCGAGGCCTGCGTGCGGGTCGCCGAGATCGCCTTCGAGTTCCGTCAGAAGTTCCACCGCGATGTCGTCATCGACATGGTCTGCTACCGCCGCCGTGGTCACAACGAGGGCGATGACCCCTCGATGACCCAGCCGGAGATGTACAAGCTGATCGGTGAGAAGCCCTCGACGCGCAAGCTGTACACCGAGGCGCTGATCGAGCGCGGCGACCTCACCGAGGAGGAGACCGAGGGCCTGGTGCGCAACTTCCAGGCGCACCTGGACGAGGCCTTCGCCTCGACCCGTTCAAAGGGCGCGGACTCCTCGGAGTCCTCGGACTCCTCCGCCGACGTGCAGGGCCTGGACCTGCCCGATGCGCAGCAGGGCTCCCCCTCCCCGGCCGCGGCCGAGACCGCCGTGGACGCCTCGATGCTCGAGCTGATCGGGAAGGCACACAGCGACGTCCCCGACTCCTTCACCGTGCACCCGAAGCTGATGACCGTGCTGCAGCGCCGAACCCAGATGGCGACCGAGGGCAAGATCGACTGGGCCTTCGGCGAGCTGCTGGGCTTCGGCTCCCTGCTGCTGCAGGGACACCGCGTGCGCCTGGCCGGGCAGGACTCGCGCCGCGGCACCTTCGTGCAGCGCCACAGCGTCCTGATCGACCACGAGAACGGAGACACCTGGACCCCGCTGTCCCATCTCTCCGATGACCAGGCGCGGTTCAACGTCTACGACTCCTCGCTCTCGGAGTTCGCGGCGCTCGGCTTCGAGTACGGCTACTCGGTCGAGAGCCCGCAGTCGCTCGTGCTGTGGGAGGCGCAGTTCGGCGACTTCGTCAACGGCGCACAGACCATCATCGACGAGTTCGTCTCCGCCTCCGAGCAGAAGTGGGGCCAGAACTCGAGCGTGGTGATGCTCCTGCCCCACGGCTACGAGGGTCAGGGCCCGGACCACTCCTCCGCCCGCATCGAGCGCTTCCTGCAGCTGTGCGCGGAGGAGAACATGCGCGTGGCGGCCCCGTCGACCCCGGCGAGCTACTTCCACCTGCTGCGTAAGCAGGCGCTCACCGAGCCGAAGAAGCCGCTGATCGTCTTCACCCCGAAGTCGATGTTGCGCAACAAGGCCGCGGTGAGCGCGGTGGAGGACTTCACCTCGGGCACCTTCGAGCCGGTCCTGCCGGATATCACGGTGAACCCCTCCGAGGTGCGCCGCGTGCTGATCGCCTCCGGCAAGGTCTACTGGGACCTGGTCGCTCGTCGGAAGGCCACCGAGGCCACCGACACCGCGATCGTGCGGGTCGAGCAGCTCTACCCGCTGCCCACCGAGCAGCTGCTGGAGGCGCTGGACGCCTACCGCGATGCGAAGCTGGTGTGGGTCCAGGAGGAGCCGCAGAACCAGGGTGCCTGGAGCTTCATGGCGCTGAACTTCGCCGCCGAGGTGGGGCGCACCCTGCAGGTGGTCGCCCGTCCGGCCTCCGCCTCCCCGGCGACCGGCTCGAACTCGACGCACAAGGTCGAGCAGGAGAACCTGCTCGACCGGGCCTTCGAGGCCTGATCCCGCTCGCGGGCCACGGGTTCGCCCGTGGCCCGCGTCGCCGTTAGTGTTGAGGTTCTCGTCCCCACAGGAGGTCCCGGTGCCCGCCGTGCCCATGACGCCCGCCTCGGATCCGGCATCCCGGATCCGGATCATCGCGCTCGGAGACGAGCTCCTCGCCGGAGTGGGTGACGCCCGCGCTCTGGGATGGCTCGGCCGCGCGGTGGCCAGCGAACAGGGGGCGGAGAGCCGTATCGACGTGTTCACCGCGGCGCTGCCCGGTGAGACCTCGGCGGATCTGGCCGAGCGCTGGGACGTGGATGTGCAGCGCCGCTACTCCGCGCAGGGGCAGGCCGATGCCACGATCGACCACCGGGTGGTCGTGGCGATGGGCCGCGGCGACGTGGATGCCGGCATCTCCCTGGCCCGCTCGCGCCTGAACCTCGCGAAGATCCTCGACGGGCTCGAGCGTCTGCGCATCCCCGCCTTCGTGGTGGGCCCGCCGCCCAGCGCCGACGCCGGCACCACCAGCGCCGTGCGGGACCTCTCGGCCGCGTTCGAGGACGTCTGCTCCCGTCGTCGGATCCCCTACGTCGACACCGTCGGCGGGCTGGCGGGGCACGACCAGTGGGAGAGCGACATCGCCCGCTCCCCCGGTGATCATCCGGGGCAGACCGGCTACGGGCTGATGGCCTGGCTGGTGCTCCACGCAGGCTTCGGCTCCTGGCTCGGCACCTCCTCCTGACACCGTTCGCAGGTGCTGCGAGGCACGAGTGACCTCCGCCTCAGCCCTGCCGATGACCTGGCCCTGCGTGCTCAGGCGCCGGTGCCGATATGGCATACTCGTTGGGTTACCGGCCGAAGGAAGGAGAGCGTGATGAGCAAGCGAGGACGCAAGCGCAAGGCTCGCCGCAAGAACAGCGCGAATCGCGGCAAGCGCCCCAACAGCTGACCGCGATATCGCCGCGAGCGACATGATGAAGGGCCCCTCCTGCGGGAGGGGCCCTTCATCATGTCCGGGGCCGGCGCGCTTCAGGGCGCGGGATAGCTGCGGCGGGTGGTGGTCGAGGTGGTGGTCACCTGGACGGTCCCGTCGCCCGTCTCGGTACGCGTGACCGAGACGGTGCGGCACTGCACGGCGATGCGCTCGCGCAGCTCCGAGGGGGCGCGGTCCGCGCAGCTGCGGCGCACGAGCTCCTTCATCAGGCGCAGCTGCTCCCATTCCTCATGGCACTCGGGGCAGTCCGCGGTGTGCCGGCGCATCCGCTCGACGAGCTCGCGGGGCAGCTCGCCGTCGAGCGCCTCCTCGAAGCCGTAGCGCAGGTCGCGGCCGCGACGAGGAGCGGTCTCCTGTCGTGCTGCGGGGTCGTCGTGGTTCATCGTTCCTCCTCCCGTTCCTTCGTTGCTGTGGCCGCGCCGTCCGGGCTCCCGGTGACTGCGTCAGGGTGCTCGCGCAGGAAGCCGCTGCGGTAGGCGTAGTCGGAGAGCTTCTCGCGCAGCTGGCGGCGCCCGCGGTGGAGCCGGGACATGACCGTGCCGATGGGCGTGTCCATGATCTCGGCGATCTCCTTGTAGGCGAAGCCCTCGACGTCTGCGAGGTAGACCGCGATGCGGTAGTCCTCGCGCAGCTCCCCGAGCGCCTCCTTCACCGCGGAGTCCGGCAGGGTGTCGAGCACCTCGGTCTCGGCGGAGCGCAGGCCGCTGCTGGTGTGCCCGGCCACCTCGGCCAGCTGCCAGTCCTCGACCGTGTCAGTCCAGGCCTCCTTGGGCCGGCGCTGCTTCTTGCGGTAGAGCGAGATGTAGCTGTTGGTCATGATCCGGTACAGCCACGCGCGCATGTTCGTGCCGGGCGTGAACCGGTCCCGGGCGCGGAACGCCTTGACGAAGGTGTCCTGGACGAGATCCTCGGCGTCGTGCGGATTGCGGGTCATGCGCAGCGCGCCGCCGTAGAGCGAGTCCAGGTGCGAGAGCGCCTCCGACTCGAAGTCGAAGTCGGCGGCGTCATCCGGCACGGTGGCGAGCGCTGCGCTCTCACCGTCCGGGGAGCCCTCGTCGGGACTCGGCATGGGATCTGTCCGGTTCATCGCCCTCCAACCTACGCCACACGGTCGGGTCGGAGCGTGCTCGATCAGCGCTGCGCTCATCCATCGTCCCTTCCCCCGGCCGCGGCCGATGCCGTCCAGACGGGCCGATCCGGTCCCGTCCACGCTCAGGTGCAACGCACGCGGCCCGGAGGATGTTCCCTCGGCTGTAGTCTGGACGTCGGTGACCTGGCCGACACGGCGGGGCCACCGGATCTGCTGACACCCGTCAAGAACGTGAGGACACCATGGCCCTGGTTCGTCGCATCGCACGACCGCTGCTCGCCGCTCCCTTCATCTTCGAGGGCGTGCGCACCGCGCTCCGCCCCGAGCGGGAGATCGATGTCTACCCGGAGGCCTTCGACGCCGTCGACTCCGCGATCGGCAAGACCTCCGCTCCCGGCTTCCTCGACGTCCGCACCGTCGTGCGCGCCACCGGTGTGGTCGCCGCCGGCGCCGGCGTCCTCTACGCCACCAACCGCTGCCCCCGCGCTGCCGCCGCCGCCCTGCTCGTGACCACGTCGGTGGGCTGGGCCGGGCGCAAGCGGATCTGGGAGCTGCGCGGCGAGGAGCTGACCCAGGAGGTCCAGTCGATCCTCACCGACGCAGGTCTGATCGGCGGCGTGCTGCTGGCCGTGGTCGACCACGACGGCAAGCCCTCGCTCGGTTACCGGGCCAACAGCTTCATCGAGCGCAGCCAGAAGAAGGCCGCGGCGAAGCAACGTCAGCTGGAGAAGAAGGCCGGCGCGCTGGAGAAGAAGGCGAAGGGGGCGGTGCAGACCGCTCAGAAGCAGCTCTCCGTCCAGCAGGGCTGAGCCGATGATGTCCGAGGTGCTGTGGAACGCACCCGTCGCCGACCAGCCGGTCGATGCCCTGGTGCGAGTCCCGGGATCGAAGTCTCTGACCGCACGCTGGATGCTGCTGGCCGCCGCGGCGGACGAGCCCTCCGTGCTGCGCGGTGCCCTGGTCTCCCGGGACACCCGCCTGATGCGGGACGCCCTCGAGCGGCTCGGTGCCGTGTTCGAGGTGGTGGACGGGTCCATGCACGTCACCCCGCTGCCCCCGCCCGGGGAGCATCCGGCCGAGCCGATCGAGATCCACACGGGTCTGGCCGGCACGGTGATGCGCTTCGTGCCTATCCTGGCGGCGCTGCATCACGGCGATGTGCGCTTCACCGGCGATGACGCGGCGCTCGCCCGTCCGATGGACGCGGTGGTGCAGGTGCTCCGCCAGCAGGGCGTCGAGGTCACCGAGCACGGCGAGCCGGGCCGGCTGCCGCTGACGGTGCACGGCACCGGCCGTCTGCGCGGGGGCCGGATCGAGGTCGATGCGTCCGCCTCGAGCCAGTTCGTCTCCAATGCGCTGCTGGTCGCGGCGCGGGGCGAGCAGGACCTCGAGCTGGTGCACGTGGGCGAGGTGCTGCCCTCCCTGCCGCACATCGAGATGACCCTCGAGACGCTGCGGCAGGCCGGTGTGGAGGCCTCCCATCAGGTCGATCCGCAGGGGCGGCACAGCTGGAGCGTCACCCACGGCGCGATCCGTCCGGTGGAGGTCACGATCGAGCCGGATCTGTCCAACGCGGGCCCCTTCCTGGCGGCGGCGCTGGTCACCGGCGGCACGATCGCTGTCGACGACTGGCCCGAGACCACCACGCAGCCCGGCGACTCCTATCGCGAGCTGCTGTCCCGGATAGGCGGCGAGGTGTGGCGCGAGGACGACTCGGTGTGCGTGCGCGGCACCGGGAGGATCCGCGGCATCGAGGCGGACATGTCCGCCGTCGGCGAGCTCGTGCCCACGATGTCGGCGCTGTGCGCGCTCGCGGAGACCCCCTCCCGCCTGACCGGGGTGGCGCATCTGCGCGGCCACGAGACCGACCGTCTCAAGGCGCTCGCGACCGAGCTGTCCAAGCTCGGCGCCCGCACCGTCGAGCTCGAGGACGGCCTCGAGATCCATCCCGGCCCGCTCAGCGGCACCGTGTTCGAGAGCTACGAGGATCACCGGATGGCCACCGCCGGGGCGATCATCGGCCTGCGGGTCCCGGATCTGCGGGTGGTGGACATCGGCACCACCCAGAAGACCCTCCCCGACTTCGTGGGGATGTGGCTGTCGATGCTGCACCCGGAACCGGCGGTGGACGACGCGTGAGGGGCTCGTCACGCGAGTACGACGAGAGCGATGTGCGCGTGCGCCCCAACCGGCGCGGCTCACGTCCTCGCACGAAAGATCGTCCCAAGCACGAGGACGCCGTCACCGCCCGCGTGGTCTCCGTGGACCGCGGGCGGTGGCGCACCGTCGTGGGCGAGGGGACCGCGCAGCAGCGCGCCGTCACCGCGATGCGCGCCCGGGAACTGGGCCGCTCCCCCATCGTCCCCGGCGATCTGGTGGGCCTGGTCGGTGACGTCTCGGGCCGCGAGGGATCCCTCGCGCGGATCGTGCGGATCCAGGAGCGCAGCTCCTTCCTGCGCCGCAGCGCCGACGACGACGACCCCACCGAGCGCCCGCTGGTCGCGAACGTCGACCTGATGGTGATGGTGACGGCGCTGGCGAACCCCGAGCCGCGCGGCGGCATGATCGACCGCTGCCTGGTCGCCGCCTATGTCGCGGGGATCGACGCCCTGCTGGTGCTCACCAAGTCCGATCTGCGCTCCCCCGACGAGTTCCTCACGAGCTATGCCCCGCTCGGTCTCGAGCACGTGGTCACCCACCGCGAGCCCGCCGAGCAGGCGAGCGATCCGCAGGCGCCCGAGATCGTGGGCCTGGAGGAGCTGCGCGAACGCCTCTCCGGGCGGGTCAGCGTGCTGATCGGCCACTCGGGCGTGGGCAAGTCGACGCTGCTCAACGCGCTGGTTCCGGGCACCGATCGCGCGATCGGCGTGGTCAACGACGTCACGGGACGCGGCCGACACACCTCCTCGTCGGCGCTGGCGATGCAGCTGCCGGAGGATGACGGCTGGGTGATCGACACCCCCGGCGTGCGCTCCTTCGGCCTGGGCCATGTGGACCCCGATGAGCTGATCGACGCCTTCGCGGACCTCTCCGTGCTGGCCGAGCAGTGCCCGCGCGGCTGCTCGCATCTGGAGGACGCCCCCGACTGCGCCCTGGACGCGCTGGTGGAGGCGGGAGAGGCCGGCACCGCGGGCCCGGCACGGCTGGTCTCCTACCGGCGGCTGGCCACGGCGCTGCAGAAGAACGATCCCTGGGACCTCTGAGGCGCTGGGCCGCCGGCGTGCCCGCGTCGCTGCGCAGAGCAGCGCCCACCGGCCCGTAGTGTGGGCGCATGTCCAGTCGATTCGCCGATGACCTGCGCCTGGCCCACGTCCTGGCCGACGCCGTGGACCAGCTGACGATGTCCCGCTTCAAGGCGCAGGACCTCGAGGTCTCCACCAAGCCCGATCTCACCGAGGTCACCGATGCGGACCGCGCCGCCGAGCAGCTGGTGCGCTCGCAGCTCTCCCGCTCCCGCTCGCGCGACCAGGTGATCGGCGAGGAGTTCGGCACCACGGGCGCCTCCCCGCGCCAGTGGGTGATCGATCCGATCGACGGCACCAGCAACTTCGTGCGCGGGGTGCCCGTGTGGGGCACGCTGATCGGCCTGATCGAGGACGGCCGGCCCGTGGTGGGCCTGGTCTCCGCGCCGGCGCTGGGGCGCCGCTGGTGGGGCGGCGAGGAGGCGGGCGCCTGGACGGGCACCCGCATCAACAGCGCCTCGCGCCTGCAGGTCTCCTCCGTCTCCCGCATCGACGAGGCCTCGCTGTCCTACTCCTCCCTGCACGGCTGGGCGGAGCGGGAGCGCCTGCCCCAGATGCTGAACCTGATGCAGCGGTTCTGGCGCACCCGCGCCTACGGCGACTTCTGGTCCTACATGCTGGTGGCCGAGGGCGCGGTGGACGTCGCCTGCGAGCCGGAGCTCGCGCTGCACGACATGGCCGCGCTGGTCCCGATCGTCACCGAGGCGGGCGGCCGCTTCACCTCGCTCCAGGGCGAGGACGGCCCCTTCGGCGGGGACGCTGTCGCCAGCAACGGGCTGCTGCACGAGGAGATCCTCGAGGCGCTCGCAGAGCGTCAGGGCTGAGCGTCGCGCGCTCGCGGCCGCGGTGCGCAGGTCGCTGCCGGTCCACGCGGGACCCTCGCGCGCCTGGGCCCGCCCGTGATCGGTAGACTCGGTGCGTCGTGACCCCGAACCGTGAAGGGATACCTCCCCCTATGACCGTCAAGCGCGTCGCCCTCCTGACCGCCGGTGGCTATGCCCCCTGCCTCTCCTCCGCCGTCGGCGGACTGATCGAGCGCTACACCGAACTGGTGCCGGACGTCGAGATCATCGCCTACAAGCACGGCTACTGGGGACTGCTCTCCGGCGAGAAGCTCGTGGTGGACGACGAGGTGCGTGCGAAGGCCGGCCTGCTGCACAACTACGGCGGCTCCCCCATCGGCAACTCCCGCGTGAAGCTCACCAACACCGCGGACCTGGTCAAGCGCGGCCTGATCCAGGAGGGCGAGAACGCCCTCGAGGTCGCCGCGAACAAGCTCAAGGCCGACGGCGTGGACGTGCTGCACACCATCGGCGGCGATGACACCAACACCACCGCCGCGGATCTGGCGAAGTACCTGCACGAGAACGGTCACGAGATGCAGGTCGTGGGCCTGCCCAAGACGATCGACAACGACATCGTGCCGATCCGTCAGTCGCTCGGCGCGAAGTCCGCCGCGGAGCAGTCCAGCGTCTTCGCGCAGAACATCATCGCCGAGCACGGCTCGAACCCGAAGATGCTGATCATCCACGAGATCATGGGCCGCGCCTGCGGCTACCTCACCGCGCAGGCCGCCGAGTACTACCAGACCTGGCATTCCCAGCAGGAGTGGCTGCCCGGCATCGGCCACCGCGCCGACCGCTGGGACGTCCACGCCGTGTTCCTGCCCGAGCTGAAGCTCGACATCGACGCCGAGGCCGAGCGCCTCAAGAAGGTCATGGACGAGACCGGCTGCGTGAACATCTTCCTCTCCGAGGGTGCGGGCATCCCCGAGATCGTCGCCGAGATGCAGGCCCGCGGCGAGGAGCCGGAGAAGGATCCCTTCGGCCACGTCAAGATCGACACCATCAACCCCGGCCAGTGGTTCGCGAAGCAGTTCGCCGAGAAGCTGGGCGCGGAGAAGGTCATGGTCCAGAAGTCCGGCTACTTCTCGCGCTCCGCGAAGGCGAACGCCGATGACCTGCGCCTGATCAAGTCGATGACCGACTACGCCGTGCAGGTCGCCCTCGAGGGCGGCTCGGGCCTGATCGGCCACGATGAGGAGCGCGATGACGTGCTGCGCGCCGTCGAGTTCGAGCGCGTCGCCGGACACAAGGCCTTCGACGTCTCCCAGCCCTGGTTCCACGAGGTCATGGAGCGCACCGGCCAGAAGATCGTCCCGGCCACCGCCGAGTGATCTGATGGACCACCGGGCCGACGTCGCGCCGCTCGGCGCCCGTCGGCCCGGCGTGCGCACCTGGCGCCGCACCCTTCGCGCGCTCGCCCTGACGGGGCGGGCGCGCGACGCATATCCGGGACCGGATGCCCGCGGCGTGCTGCAGCTGGGTCCCGGTCCGTCGGCGTCCGCGCTGTTGGAGGATCGCGGCCCTCTCGCCCCGCCTCGGCTGCTGCGCCCCCGCCAGGGGCGGCTCGGGGACTGCTGGGTGATGGCCCCGATGGTGGCCCTCCACGAGACCGCCCCGGAGCGGCTGCGCGCCCTGCTGAGCGCGGAGCAGGACGGGATCGTCTCGGTGCACCTGCCCGGGCTGGCGGAGCCGCTGCGGGTGGATCGCCGCTTCCCTGTCGACGAGCGCGGCGTCTTCCAGTACGGCAGGCGCGACGGCGCGAACCCGGGATGGGTGGGCGTGCTCGAGAAGGCGATCGCCGCGCATATCGCCGGTGACTACGCCTTCCTGCAGCGCGGCTTCGCCCGCTTCGGCTTCGAGATCCTGCTCGGCGAGAGGGTGCATTCGCAGCTGCGGATGCCCAGTGCCGCGCAGATCATCGCCTGGCGCGCCGAGCACCGCGCGATCGCTGCATCGACCCATCCCTTCAGCGCGCGCGTGCCGAGCGCGGCCGGGCCGCTGCCGGCCAACCATGTCTTCGCGGTGGTGGGCGCCGATGCGCGCAGCGGGCACGTGCATCTGCGCAATCCTGTGCGGCCCTCGGCGCTGCTGGTGCTCGATGCCCGCAGCTTCCGGCGCGGCTTCCTGTCGGTGGATGTGACGGGTCCGCTGGGCTGAGGGTCGCGGGCAGGTTCAGCGCCCTGCGGCGTCGAGCCAGGCGTCGGCGATCAGGCGATGGCCCGCGGGGGTGGGGTGCACGCCGTCCTCGGCGAGGGTGGCGGGCGTATGCCCGGCCGCGTAGGCGGTCGCGAGCACCTGCTCGAGGTCCACAATCCGGTGGCCGTGCTCGGCGGCCAGGCGCCGGATGATCGCGACCTTTCCGTCGAGGTCGCTGTGGACTCGTGCGGCCTGCTCGTCGATGTCCGCGACGAACGGGACGATCATCAGCACCGGAGCATCCGGCACTCTCGCCGAGAGCCGCTCGAGGAGGTTCCGGCAGCCCTGCTCGAAGGAGTCGTCGGTGACGTGCTCGCCGCGCGTGAAGCGGTGCCAGGCGTCGTTCACACCCACGTAGATCGTGACCAGGTCCGGGGCGTGGTCGAGGCAGTCGACGGTGAAGCGGGCCTCGAGATCTGCGACCTTGTTCCCGCTGATGCCCCGGTTGATGAGCGTGGCGGTGGGCTCATGGGCGGCGAAGTGCTCCGCGAGCAGTCGCACATAGCCGTGGCCCAGCTCCTCAGGGTCTTCGCGCCGCCCGCAGTCGGTGATGGAGTCGCCGATGAACAGCAGCGTGCGCGGGGCGGGGGTCTCAGGTGAGGTCATGGGCGCCATCGTGCCAGACATGGCAGAAGGCCCGGACAGTGTTTCCACTGTCCGGGCCTTCTTCTCGTAGCGGGGGCAGGATTTGAACCTACGACCTCCGGGTTATGAGCCCGGCGAGCTACCGAACTGCTCCACCCCGCGGCGACATCAGTAACTCTACGACCACTCGCCCACCGAGTCCAACCAGAACCCCTCCGACGTGGGCCATGACACGTTCACGGGCCGTTCACCTGCCTGGACGCCGGAACGCCCGGCCGGCTCCGGTGGACAACCGGCGCCGGTCGGGCGTTCCTGGAGGATCGGAGCGCGGTGACTCAGCCCTCGCCTCCGTCGGAGGGCTGCGCCGGGACCCCGGTGCCGCCGAGCTCCGCGTTGGCGGCCATCGCCCTCTCGAGCGCATCGGAGAGTCGCTCCTGGGCCTCGCCGTAACCGGCCCAGTCGCCCTCGGCCATCGCGGTCTCCGCATCGACCACTGCGGTGTCCATGTCCTCGAGGGCCTGGTCGAGGCGCTCCTGCGCGGAGCCTGCCGCCGGCGGTGCCGGGCTCTCCTCGCCGCCCTCTGCCGGGGCGTCCTCAGCGGGCGCGTCCTCGCCCTCCTGGACGGTGCCCTCGCCGGTCTCGGCATCGACCGCGCCGGAGGGGGCATCGGTGTCGGAGACCTCGGCGTCGCCGGCGCTCGCACCGGAGTCACCGCCGAAGACGAGGTCGAGCGCCTCGTCGAGCGTCGGCGCGAAGCCGATCTTCTCGCCGAAGGAGACCAGCACCATCTGCAGCAGCGGGTACTGGGTGCCGCCACCGGTCTGCGAGGACTGCAGGAAGACGGGCTGGACGTACAGCAGACCGCCGCCAACCGGCAGGGTGAGCAGGTTGCCGTTGATGACCTCGGAGTTGCCGGACTTCAGCAGGTTCAGCGCCTGTGAGACGTCGGGCTCCGCGTTGAACGTGGCCTGCACCTGGCCGGGACCGTTGACCGGGTTCGAGGCCGGCAGCACCATCAGCGTCATGTCACCGAAGGTATCCGCCGGATTCCCCTCGGCATCTCCCGTCTCCGAGTCCACCGCGAGATAGCCGGTGAGCACGTTCTGCCCCTCGGAGGGGATGAAGCTCGAGGAGAGCATGAAGCGCGGCGACTCGGCATCCGGCATCTGCATCGTCAGGTACATCGGCGGCTGCGGGGCCTGCTGGCCCGTGCTGCCGTCGGGGTTGGTGGGTGCGGGGACCGTCGGGTCCGGCGGGACCTGCCAGAAGTCCTGCTGGGTGAAGAAGTCGTCCGCGTCGGTGACGTGGTAGGTCGCCAGGATCTCGCGCTGGGCCTTGAAGAAGTCCGCGGGGTAGCGCAGATGCGACATCAGCTCGCCGCTGATCGTGGAGGCCGGCTGCAGCGCCTCCGGGAACACCTCGGACCATGCCTTGAGGATCGGGTCCTCGGTGTCCCAGGTGTACAGCGTCACCGAGCCGTCGAAGGCGTTGACGGTGGCCTTGACGGAGTTGCGCATGTAGTTCGCCGAGCGCTCGCGGTTGATGGCGGAGTCGTTCGGGTTGGTCTGGGAGTCGTTGACTGTCTCGTCCAGGTTCACCGACTGCGAATACGGGTACTCCGTGGTCGTGGTGTACCCGTCGACGACCCACACCAGCTGGTCATCGACCACTGCCGGGTACATCTGGGAATCCAGCGACAGGAACGGGGCGACCTCGCGCACGCGCTGCTGGGGGTCGCGGTCGTAGAGGATCTGCGACTCCTCGTTGAGATAGTCGGAGATCACGATGTTCGGATCCCGGAACTTGATCGCATACAGCAGCTGGTTGACGAAGCCGCCCACCGAGGGGCCGCCGTCTCCCTGGAAGGTGTTGTAGACCTGGTCGCCGCCCTGCTCGTCGTCGGTGCTGCCGCGCTGGTAGTCGAACTCCTCGGGCTCGCTGCCCTCGGGAGCGCCGACGATCGAGTAGTCCGGGGAGTGACGGCCGAAGTAGACGCGCTCCTCGTACTCGCCGAGGGCGCCGCTGCCCGGCACACCCGACTGCAGGAAGCTGGGCTCACCATCGGCGTTGCGGCGGTTGCCGTAGGAGGCGGCGGCGCCGTAGCCGTGGGTGTAGATGATGTGCTGGTCGACCCAGGAGCGGTCGGCGAGGCCGAACTTGTCCGGGCGCAGCTCGCGCACACCGATCACGGTGTCCTGGAGCTCGCCGTCGATCTCGTAGCGGTCCACGCTGAGCACGTCGTCGAAGCCCCAGTAGCGACGGTTCGCCTCACGCTGCTCGAAGGTGGGCGAGATGATGTTGGGGTCCATCAGGCGGATCTGCGCCGTGGTGGAGGCGTCCTCGCGCAGCGCGCCGGGCTCGGCATCGGTGGTGGCGGTGTAGGGCACCTCGTTGATGTCGTCCAGGTTGAACGCGGTGCGGGTGGCATCGATGTTGTTCTGGATGTAGGGCTGCTCGAGCGCGCGCTCGTTGGGCTGGACCTGGAACTGCTGGATCGCCCAGGGGTAGAGGTTGCCGACCACCAGGGTGGACAGGATCATCAGGCCCGCGCCGATCGCGGGGATGCGCCAGTCCGAGCGGAAGATCCACACCACGAACAGCGCCGCCACCACGATCGAGGCGATCGCGAGGATGGTCTGGGCGGGCAGGATCGCGTTGTGGTCCGCGTAGGAGGCGCCCTCGAAACGGGGGTGCGGAGCGGTGAGCAGGTCATAGCGCTGGAACCAGTGGCCGGCACCGAGCAGCAGCACGTAGATGGCGGCGAGCACGCCGAGGTGTCGGCGCGCCGAGCGGGTGACCTCGAGGCCGCTGTCCTGGCCCCAGCTGACGCCGCCGTAGATGAAGTGCCCCACGAGGGCGCCGACGATCGAGACCAGCAGCACGAACTGACCGAAGGAGACGAGCAGATCGATCAGCGGCAGGGTGAAGACGTAGAACGAGATGTCGTTCTCGAAGATCGGATCGACCTGCCCGAAGTCCTGCGGGTGGAGGAAGAGCTGCACGTCCTGCCAGCGGCGGGACAGGGCGAGGCCGCCGAACGCACCGATCACGACCGGGGCACCGTAGGTCAGGCCGCGACGCAGCGGATCCACGGCAGCACGGAACTGCTCGAGCGCCTCCTGCTCACGCGTGACCGGCGGGTAGACCGGGCGCTTCATGTAGGCGATGCGCAGGCTGAGGAACAGCGGGACCGCGAACAGCACGAAGCCGCCGACGAACAGCAGGCCCTGGGTGAGCCAGCGCGTGGTGAGCACGTCGGTGAACTCGAGCTGGTCCATCCAGAGGTACTTGGTCCACACCTCGGAGGCGATGACGAGCAGGGCGATCAGCGCGACGAGCGCACCGATCGTGATCGCCAGCGGGGAGATCTTCCCCGAACCGCCCTGGTTCGATGCAGGGGCTGGACGTGGGCGCGGCCGTGGCATGTCGCCGAACGGGGCGGAGAAACTCACAGATAACCTCAGTGCCTTGTTGTCGGGGCTCTCGGTCGCTGCTGCGGTGCAGGAGGTGTGACCGGGGCTCCGGGTACAGTGTGGTGCCGCCGCGAGATGCGGCGGTCCTCCTATTCTGTCAGGCGAACCTGTAAGGGACCTCTCGATCCGATGACGACTCCGGCCCCGGACCCACTCGACGCACCGACCGCCGCGCTCGCCGCCGCCGTCCTCGAGGTGGCTCGTCATGTGGAGGGCGGCGATCTGCCGTCCCCGCGGCTGTTCGCCCTCGCTCGCAGCGCCGATCTGATGAAGGTCTCCCCCTCCCTCGCGGCGCTCCTCGGAGCGGACGGTGACGGCACCGGGGCGCCCGATGACCTGCATCTGACGCCGATCGACCTCGAGGACGGCTCCCCCGTGGATCCCGATCCGCTCGCCGCGCTCGAGTCCATCCAGTGGCCGGACCTCGCCGCCGGGGGTGCGATCGTGTGCGACCTCGCGCCGTCGGCATGGTCCGTGCGCGAGGGCGCCGGTGCCGGGGATCTGCCCTCCGGCAGCGCCCTGAGGGTGGTGGCCGCGGCACTGAGCGACGGCACCACCTGGTCGGCGGTGCACCGCGGCGACGAAGAGGGGTACGTCCTCGGCGCCGCGCTGCTGCCGGACATCACCCGGGCGCTGGTCCAGACGCTCTCCGCGAGCGACTGAGCCGGTCTCAGAATGCCGGGGCGAGCGAGTCGTCGTCCGCGGACTCGGTCTCGAAGGCGTCCTCCGCGTCCTCGCTGACGGAGTCGCTGAGCACCTCACCGGTCTGCGGATCGACATCGGGCACGTCCGCCGTCCGCAGCGGCTTGGTGAAGATGGCGCTGCCGTAGGTCAGATCGTGACCGACGGCCTCCGCCTGGATGTTCAGCGAGTGGCGCTGGGTCTCGTCCTGGGCGATCCACTCGGAGCTGCTGAGCCGGCCGGTGACGATCAGGGGCTGGCCCTTGCGCACGGAGGTGAGCAGATTGCGGGCGAGGTTCCTGCGGGCGAACACGGTGATGAACTCGGTCTTGCGGTCGGCGAAGTCCTGGGTGGCGGCGTTGTAGTACCGCCCGGTGACGGCGATCCGCACCTTCGCGGTGACGGTGCCGTTGTCCTGCTTGTGCTCGGTGGGATCAGCGGTGGCATTGCCGATCACGGTCGTGAGTCTGCGTCAACCCGTACTGGGTGTGTAGGTGCCGGCGGGGTAGATCTCGATGTGCTTGTCGGCGTTGAAGTCGATGGTCACGGCATCGAGGGCGCGGTGTAGGAGAGTGCGGCGGTGGGTGACGGGGAGGATATCCCAGTCGTCCGCGAGGGAAACGAGAGCGTCGCGCAGCGGCGGCGCTGCCTCTTCTGCGGTGCCTGCTTCGAGGGCGTTCCGTGCGGCGCCGAGCTTCTCCTCGAGCGGTGCGGCTGCGAGGCGGTAGGCGTCGGGGCTGATGATGTTCTCGGCGAGCTGGACGGTGAGGCGGGAGAGGCTGGTCTCGTGCTGCGTGACGGTCCGCTTCAGCGCGGCAACGTCGGCGGTGGGCTTGGGTGCGGTCTCGACGGGGACGGAGCGTCGGAACTTCGCTTCCTGCTCGACCCAGGCGCGCACGGTGTCGTCTACGAGGTGGGTGGGGATCTGGACGCCTTGGTGCGCGCCGGAGAATCGGGCGGAGTAGCAGCGGTAGTACCACCAGCGGCCGCGCGCGGCGGCGCCGGTGAGGGCCCGCCCGCACACGCCGCACTTCGTGAGCCCGGACAGCAGGTACTCGCTAGCCTCGGTCCGGGGCGCGGCCGAGCGCCGCTTCCGAGCTTGCCGGTAGGCCGCGAACTCCGCCTCCGTGATCAGGGGCTCGTGCGCGCCGGGCAGCCATTGCCCGTGGTAGAAGATCCGGCCGACAGCGAACTCCTTGTCGAGGATCTGGATGAGGTTTCCCGCGGTCCAGCGCTTGCCGTGCAGCGTGGTGATCCCCTGCGAGTTGAGCCAGATGCACAGTCCGTACATCGTCTCCCCGGCCGCGAACCGCCTGTAGAGGTCCACCAGGATCGGGCCGGTGACGGGGTCGGGGACGTGGATGCCGTTCTCCCGGTCGTAGAAGTACCCGAACGTGGCCTTGCCGTGCGGGGTGAGTCCGAGCTTTACGCGCCGGGCCTGCGCCTCACGCCACTGGTCCCCCGCCCGCTCCGACTCGTAAGCGGCGATCTCGATCATCATCCCGCGCGACAGCCGCCCGATGCTGGTGCTGGTGTCGATCGGCTCAGTCGCCGACTCGATCCGCCCCCCGGCCTCCTGCGTCCGGTCGGCCGCGAGATACCAGTCCAGCCTGTTCCGTGAGAGCCGCGACCACTTCCACAGCACGATCACGTCCGCGGCGCCGCGCTGGACCGCATCCATCACCGCCGCAACCCCAGGCCGATTGAACGTCCTCCCCGACAGACCCGGATCCGACTCGACCCCCACCACCTCATAGCCGTGCCGCGCCGCATGCTCCCGCCCCGCGGACTCCTGCAGCTCGAGGCTGATCGACTCCTCCCGAAACGTCGACTGCCGCAAATACAGAATCGCACGCTGCCGCGTGCCCCTACCCCTACTCAACCCAGATCCCTCCTTCCCCAGCCGCTCTCGAACGCCGCTCCGCGCTCGCTGGGGGTGTTAAGGGCCCTCCGTCAGCAGTGGCGCTGGCCGGAGGGCCATGGTCGTTCGATGCCGCTACTTCACTGGGAACGGCACGAACTCGTCAGCAAACAGCGAGGTGCTTGCGCTCATGAAGGAAACCTCATCGGGGAGGTCGCCGGGGCCGACGAGCCACTGCTCGTTGCGCTGCCCGACGTTCGCGCTCTCGGACTCGATCTCCCATGCGAGGTCGTTCACCTCGAGGTCGAGGTCTGAACCGTCGTCGATGATCTCGTCCCACTCCACGGCCTGGTTGTTGAGGTTCTGGAATGCGTACTCGTTGCCATCTGCGTCGTACATGAGCCACTCGTACATCCCGATCTCTTCGGTGCCATCGCGATTGTCGACGTCGATGCGGATGTAAGTGACAGGGTCCTCGCCGACGAGTTCGCGCATTCGTTCGATGTCCTCGGGGCCCTCAACGCCGATCTCGGCAATGCCTTTCACTCCGGTCATGCCCTCGAGGTAGAAGCTCCCGCGGGTGGGCACCGCGTTGTTCGCGACTGCATCGACGTCGAGGGCAATGGACTCACCGTCGAACTCGGCGGCGTCGCTCTCGCCTCCATCCGCAATCGCGTCGCCTTCTGGCTCTTCAGCGTCCGTGGACTCCGCGCTCGGCGCGTCAGGCTGCTCTGCCGTGGCACCGTCGGCATCGGTGGGGGTGACCTCTTCAGCATCAGGCGTCCCTCCGCAGGCGGCGAGCAGCAAGAGGGCGGCGGCAGGTGCTGCGAGCAGTCGGAGGGTGCGTTTCATGGTGAGCTCCTTGAGGGTGGTGGTGTTGATGGTTGGATCGTAGGCAGAGCCTCCGACGCCCGGTTGCGCCGTGACCGATCCGGTACCGCCGCTGTGGCCTACGCGGCCGCGCACAGGCGTAATAAGCCCATCTCGCTGAGCATCACGCTCCATGCACGCTGGAAGCTACTCGGCATCGTCCTCACCGTCCTCTTGCTTCGCGCGTAGTTGGGCGCTCAGGCTGTCCCGCTCTTTCTCGAGGATGCGAATACGTCGCTCCAGCGCCTGAGACCTTGTGACGAGCAGGGCGGCTAGCTCGCTTGCAGTGAGGTCGACAGCCGTCGGAGGTCCGTCGTAGCTGTCGTTCGACTCGACCTCGTCCGGTGCGGCGTCGACACCTGCAATCGGCCCGTGCGGCGCACGCACCTGCATGATGCCGCCGCGGCGATCGCCGCCTGGGTACTCGATCTCTGTCCAGCGAGAGTCGCCGACGAAGAGCGCATGGAGCGTCCCCTCGGCCCAGCCCAGAGCACGCTCGATCTTGGCTCGGCTCGTGTCGTGAGGCCACCTCTCTCCGCGCTCGAGAGAGCGGAGCGTCTTCGCGTCCACGCCGGCCTCCGTTGCGAGAGATGCCTGGCTGAGGCCGAGCTGCACGCGTTGTTCGACTACGGCACGGCCCGCTTCGGCGAGCTGGGCGTAGTAGCGCTCCTGTGTGTTCATGGCGCAATCGTGACAGGAACCATCGGGAACAACAATCCGCCATATGGGGGGCAGAGGCGGAGGTAACACGGGAACACCTTGGGGTAACTACATTGATGTTGTTCCCCTTCCACCGGCACAAACGCCTGTTATCGACCAGTGTTCCTCGCGGTTCCGCTTGCAAGTTCCCTAGAGTTCCCCTACGGTTAGCGGCATGAACACGGAACCTAACGGAACTCAGCGGAGGCCCACCCGCTCTGCCTCAACTGAGGCCCAGCGGATCGGCGCCACTCTCCGCACCATCCGGGAGCTGCGCGGATTCACCGTCGACGAGCTCGCCCGCGAGGTCGGCATCTCCCGCCCCTACCTCGCCAACATCGAGGCCGGCCGCAAGCCGCTCTCCGACGTCCTTCTCGCGAAGCTCTCCAACGCCCTGCGCGTTCGACAGCTCGCGATCATGCGCCCCGATCTCGAAGAGAGCACCGCCGCCTGACCAGCCACCGATCAAGGAGCAGATCACCATGGCACCCACGACCCTCACCCTCGTCCCGACCGAGGCCGACATCTACCCCCACCTCGGCAAGGACGACACCTGCATCTACTGCGGGTCCGCGCAGACCGACGAGCAGGCCGAGAACGACCGCACTGTCGAACACGTGACCCGCGACCTCGTCACCCTGCACCGCATCCGCGAGGCGCTCCGGGTCGAGTTCGGTTTCGAGAACCCGGGCTTCGACGACGACGTGTACGACCTCCTCTGCGAGCTCGACACCGCCACCCGCACCACGACGCCGGCGCTCGCCGAGACGGCGGTGGCCCGATGAGCGCCCGGGGTTGCCAGTGCCGGTGCGGGACGAGCGACGGCGCCCTCCCAAAGGAGGACGCCGTCACGATTCGTCACATCGATGCGACGCGACTGCGTGGATCTGACGAGATCTTCGTGGACGGGCCAGTCCGCATCATCCCGCTGGACGTGACGTCACTTACCGGTGCTTCGAGCCTCAATCGCACCGAGGGTGGTGAAGACGTCGTGGAAGGTCCGGTCGACGAGAGAGGCGAACTCCTTGACGTCGTACGACTCAGCGTTGTTCAGCTCGCGGACAGCGGTGTTGTACCGCTGGACGAGTTCGTAGGACAGGGGTGCGTCTGCGGCCGAGAACGGAATCGGCGTGCCGTCGCTCATGATGCTTCTCCTTCGGTTGGTGAGGATGCTGAACCGGGCCTGGCCAGCACTGCCAGCGTAGAAGGAGAACCGGCTGCGGGAGGCCCGAACGCAGGGTCTCCCGCGTCCGACCTCAGCGCCGCACTGATGCAGCAGGCGGAGCTACTCCACCACGAGCTCTGGAGGCTGCGCCGCACGCCCGAGGACATCGCTCGGATCCGCGCGCTCCGGGACGCGCTCAGCGTCTTGACCGACCTGCCGTCGAGCTACTCGACCGGCGCTGCCTTCTACTACGCCGGCGCCGCACTCGCGTCCGCTGATACCGCGCTCGCCGAGGCACACCCCGAGTCCTGAATGAAGAAGCGCCCCCGCCATGCCGGGCGGGGGCGCACGAACCCAGAAGGGAACGAATCATGTCTGACCTTACCCCCTCCACTCCGTCGGCGGAGTCTCCGTTCGACGCGATCAAGCGCACCCGCCCCGACGGCGCCGAGTTCTGGTCCGCCCGCGACCTGATGCCGCTCCTGGGCTACTCCGCTTGGCGGAACTTCGAGGTCCCCCTCGAGCGTGCTCGGAAGTCCGCCGAGGCGCAGGGCCACGTTGTCGCCGAGCACTTTGCGGGATCCCGCAAAGTCGCCTCGAGCGGCCCAAGCATGGCCGACTTCCAGCTCTCTCGCTTCGCCGCGTACCTCGTGGCGATGAATGGAGATCCCAACAAGTCCGAGGTCGCGGCAGCGCAGGCGTACTTCGCGATCCGGACCCGCGAGGCTGAGGTCGCCGAGCCCGCGCCCGTCGCGCTTCCTGGCCGTCGTGAGCTCGCTCAGATGGTCCTCGAGGCCGAGGACCGCGCGGACCGGGAGGCGATCGCCCGGGCTCGCGTCGAGTATCAGCTTGAGAAGCAGCAGCCCGTCGTTGATTACCACCAGAAGTTCGTCGCGGAGCACCAGGACATCGTCACGATCGACAACTTCGCCTCGCAGTACGGCACGACGGGTCCGAAGGTCCGGGAGCTGATGAAGGAGACGGGCGTGGCGGTCCGCCGCGTCGTCGCGCAGCGCTGGTCGAAGAGCAAGGGCCGAATGGTCGACGACTACGAGTGGCGCCCCCGCCAGGGCGTCCTCTCGTCGGACTGGTTCGTCCTCCGCCCCCAGCACAACGCCCCGCGCCTCCACAACGGCCAGGTCCGCCAGACGCTCTACGTCCTCCAGTACCGCGTCCAGCACCTCGCCACGAAGCTCGGCCTGACCGCGCCCGTCCTTGACTTCGACGGGAGTGACCCCCGATGACCGCCCCGCGCCACCGAGCGCTCCCCCGCTCCCGCCCCAGCGGCCGGCGCCGAGGCGCCCGCCGCATCCCCCGCGACATCGTCCGCGCGCTCGCGGACACCGCCCTGAAGCACAGGAAGGACCAGTCATGACCTGCGATTACTGCGGTCTCCCGCTCGCTCCGGAGGCCCGTCACGAGCTCTGCGACGTCGAGGCCAGCATGGCACCGCTGCTCGCCCCGCTCCATTCCTGCCCGGACTCGGGCACGTACCCGTGCGAGTCCTGCAACCCGGTGGAGGTGTCGGCATGACCTCCACGACCCAGCGGAAGATCCGTGAGCAGGTGCAGGCGGGGATCGATGCGCGTGTGGCGTTCCAGGACGAGGAGGACCGGATCGCGGCTGCCGCTGGCGTGATCATGCTCGGCGCGGACGGGACGAGTGTCGAAGAGGCCGCTCGTATGGCGAAGCGTGCTGGCGGCCCGTCGGTCGAGGAGCTCGTCCAGATGATCCGGGTGCGCCGCGCGCACCCGTCGGTCCCGGGTCGGGTGGCGGCGTGAGCGGGCGGGTGATTCCGATGCGTCGTTCGCGTCGGAAGCGGATCGCGCTGGAGCTGCTGCAGTGCTCGCCGGAGCAGTGGCTGGTGGCGTGTGAGTGCGGGCGCTCTTCGCGGCACGCGACGCGTGATGGTGCGCGGGCGGCGCGGCGCAAGCACCAGGCCGATCATGACCGCGCCGAGGCGCTGCATCCGGCGGGCAAGGCCCGGCCGCAGGGCGGTGATCCAGCATGAGCGTCTTGCTCTTCCTGTCCGGCCTCGCGGTGAAGGCCGTGTTGCTGCTCGCGATCGCCGCGGTGCTCGTCGCGATCCCGCTCGTGTGGTGGGACTGCACGGCGGGGCCCTCGGCCGGCATGGCTCGCGAGCACGCCCAGCGCGGCCGCCCCGTCGTGGGGGTGGGTGGCAGGTGAGGTCTCGTCGTCCCGTGAACGCGCGCCCGGCGCGTCCGGCACCGGTCTGTGAGGACTGCGGTGCGGACGTGTGGTGGGCGTGGGGGCTCCACGGCAAGAAGTGGACCCCTCTCGTGCCCGAGCGGTACGCCCTCGAGGGCGGGATCGGGCGGTTCGAGGTCTGGCGGGACGCCCACGGAGGGCTGCTGTGCAAGCACCGGCCCGAGGGCGAGCGGGGCGACATGGATCAGTCGTGGCGCGGGAACCACCACAACGCGGTGTGCGCGCACTACCGCGGTGAGGCGACGGGCGCGCTGCTGCGCGAGGTGCGGGACGCGGTCCCGCTGATGGAGGACAGGGACTTGCTCGTGCTCGGCCACCGGCTGCGCGAGCTCGGAGACGCGATCTCCGCACAGATCAGGCGCAGGGCCATGCAGGCCGACGCCGACAACGACAGGGAGTAGAAGGACATGGAGCAGATCACCATGGTGCCGCTGGAGCAGCTGCACCCGCACGAGCAGAACCCCCGCATCGACGCGGCCCAGGTCGAGGACCTGGCCGAATCGATCCGCGAGCACGGCATCGAGGTCCCCCTCGTCGTCGTCCCCCCGTACGACGACACCGAAGGTGGGTGGGTCGTCATCGCCGGGCACCGCCGTCTCACCGCCGCGCACGCCGTCGGCCTCACCGAGGTGCCGGTGCTGGTCCGCGCCGACCTCATGTCGAAGCAGGAACAGCTGGCGTTCATGGCCTCGGAGAACGTCCACCGTGACCAGCTGACCCCGATGGAGGAGTCCCGCCTGGTGCAGGACATGCTCGAGCTCGGCATGACCCAGGCCCAGGTCGCGAAGCAGACCGCGCTCGGCAAGCAGCGCGTCCGCGACCGGGTCAAGCTCAGCAAGCTCGCCGAGGACACCGGCGAGAAGGTCCACCGCGGCCAGGTCAGCATCGATGACGCCCTCGTGATCGCCGAGTACAGCGACGACCCGCAGATCGCGCAGGAGCTCGAGGCGCATGCTGGCACGTACCACTTCGACTTCATCACCTCGCGTGCGAAGGCTCGCCGCGAGAAGCAGCAGCGGACCGACGCGGCGATGAAGGAGGCGAAGAAGCGGGGCATCCGGATTGCCGGCGAGGCCGCCGATTTCGTCGGCCTCGCCGAGCTGATCGAGATCGGCTTCACCACCCCCACGCTCGAAGATGCTGCGGCCCGCGAGGTCGACGGCGAGGAGTGGGGCGCGCTTGTAGCGTCTGAGCACTCGTCCTGCCCCGGCCATGCCGCCCGCGTGATTCAGTACGGCTCGGACGCTGGCTACCTCGAGACGGGCTGCGACCAGGTCGCCGAGCAGCACGCCGACGCCACCTCCCCCACCGCCGAGCCGGAGCCCGCGAGTCCGTGGGACGACATCACCGCCGAGGACTTCGACGCCGCCCGCATCCACCGTGAGCAGCACCTCGCCAAGCAGCTCCCGGCGATGAACCCCGAGTCGACTGCCGTCGAGCTCGCCACCGAACAGCTCCTCGGCCAGTGCTGGCGCGACTACGGCGACTCCCCCGACGCGGTCGCGCTCATCGAGGCACTGACCGGCGTCGAAGGCAAGTCCCGTGTCCGCCGCAAGCTGGCCACCTGGCCCCTTTCCGTCCTCGTCCTGCTCAACACACAGTGGTGGGAGCTCGCCGCCCACCACCGCTACATGGGCGAGGGCCGCCAGGGCTCCTCCTACTGGGGCGAGAAGTCCAAGCTCCGCCGCCTCCTCGAGGACACCGGCTACTCCTGGACCGAGCCAGAGCAGCGCGCGATCCTCCTCGCCACCGGCAAGGCCCACGACGCCACCGACGAGGCCGACGGCGCTGCGCTCGCCGAGGGTGGTGAGGCGGCATGACGACGTACATCGATCCGTGCGCGTGGTTCGCGGGGTGTGGGCGCAGGGCGACGGGCATGATGCCCCATCCGGTGCTGGGTGAGCTCCCGATCTGTGATCGGTGCCGGAAGATCGTGGAGGCGAACCGATGACCACGATCGAGTTCTCGGCACCGGGCAGCGGGAAGGATCCTGTCACGCTCTCGTCCGAGCAGCTATCGAAGCTCGCTGAGCGTGGCGCTGGTCTGGGCTCCCGGGTGTCGTTCACGGTGTACGGCAGCGAGTTCATGGCGCTGCTGCGGGTCGTTGGCCTGTTCCAGGCAGATCCGAGGACGTTCGACGTCCTCGCCGCGGTGCGCTGCATGGTCTGCGGGGACGGCCTGTACATGTCGGCGGTGAACGGTGTCTCGGCGGCCGCGGCGCATGTGGACACGATCCAGGTCGATGGTCTGGGCCCTTTCTCGATCTCGTACGAGCATGTGAAGCAGATCCTGTCGTTCTTCAAGCCCGGGAAGCGGAAGGGCAAGGACAAGGAGCTGTTCGTCCTCGAGGTGACCGTCTCCGACACGGAGCTGGTGATCGCTGATGTGTCGAAGCTGTTCGGCGGCGACAAGCTCACGATGGCGTTACCCCCGGAGGCGGAGGTCCTCGAGCGGGGTGAGCAGTCGCAGTCGGAGCGCGCGTTCGCGGCGTTCTCGACGCTGGCGGGTGGCACCGCACCGGATCATCCGGTCGCGCTCGAGGATGGTGTGCACTTCTCCCCCGCGGAGGTGGCTCGCCTTGGTGATGCCGCCGCGCTGCTGAACATGGAGCTGTCCCTGCGGATGCTCGGCCGGCGCCTGGTCGCGCCGCTGGGCCCGTGGTGCATCGCCTACACCGCAGGCACGCTGCGGAAGGACGACGGGGAACAGCGCCCCTTCATCGATGAGAAGTCGCTGCAGGGGTGGCGTGCTCGTCTCGAGGACCTCGAGAAGGGGGTGCTCTGATGCTCCGGATCGACAGGAAGCTGGTGTTCCTCGACATCGAGGCGACGAGCCTGGACATCTGGACGGCGCGGCCGTGGGAGATCGCGATGATCGAGCGGTGGCCGGATGGGCGTGAGCGGTCCACGGAGCTGATGGTCAGCGACGTCGACACCTCGGACGCTGAGCCGGAGGCGCTCGAGGTGGGGCGGTTCGCGCAGCGGCACACTCCGGGCGGCCGGGCGCGCTGGTACGAGGAGAAGATCGTCGCGCTGTGGGTCGCTCGGCGGCTCTCGCCGGAGCAGGGGCTGGGCCGCCCGGTGGTCGTGGGCTCGAACGTGGCGGGCTACGACCTGCCGGTGATCACGGCGATGCTCGCCCGCCATGCCCGCTACATCGGCCGGATCGGTGCAGCACCGGCGTGGCACCACCATCCGATCGACCTCGTGACCTGGACCCAGGCCCGTGAGGCCGCGGGCCCGTTCAGCACCGTCTCCCTCGGCGCCGGGTCGTACGACCTGTCCGAGCTGGCGGGTGTGCCCCGCCCAGCCGGCGCGGTCGCGCACACCGCGATGGGTGATGTGCTGTGGGCGCGGGCGTGGTGGGACGCGGTCAAGGGCGTGATCGCATGACCGCCCAGACTGTGCGCGGCGTGGTCCGCGACTGCACCCACCCGATCGCGAAGCACAAGCACGGCACCGCCACGGCATACAAGCGGGACCGGTGTCGCTGCACCCCGTGCACGCGTGCGCAGAACGTCGAGGATCGGCGCCGCCGCCTCGACGCGCATCTGGGCGTCCCCCGCCGGATCGATGCGGGCCCGGTCCGTGAGCACATCCTCGCTCTGAAGGCCGCTGGCGTCGGGTACCACCGCACGGCGCAGCTCGCGGGAGTCTCTAGCTCGACGGTTCAGAAGCTCGTCCGCCGCGATCCGAACCGTCGCGATGGGCTGCCGCAGCAGAACATCACCCCGGACGTGGCGGCGAAGATCCTCGCCGTCGAGGCGTCGCTGGAGACCGCCTCCACCGGCGCCGCGCTCGACGCAACGGGCACACTGCGTCGCCTGCACGCTCTGCATGCCCGTGGCTGGTCCCGCCGGGCACTCGCGGACGAGCTCGGCGTCGCGAACTACGCCCTGAGCTACATCGAGGAGCGCGGCACGGTCACAGGCTCGATGGCCCGCGCAATCCAGCGACTTTACGACCGGCTGTGGGATCAGGCCCCGCCCTCCGCGACACAGCAGGAACGCGCAGCGGTCACCTCCACACTCCGCTGGGCCGAGAGGAACCGGTGGCAGCCACCAGCCGCGTGGGATGACGAGACGATCGACGACCCCACCGCGCGCCCCCACGGCAAGATCCGCGCCCGCCTCACGGCGACCCAGCGTCTGGACGAGCTGCTGTTCCTGGTCCGTGCGGGAACGCCCCTCGAGGAAGCCCTCACCCGCACCGGCTACTCGGAATGGAGCAACGCCCGCACCTCCGCCGTGCGGCACGGCCACCCCGCCGCGTCACTGCTGCAGGACCAGCTGGAGGTCGCAGCATGACCGGCCGGACCCGCTCCCGCCCCACCAGCCCCGCGGAGTGCACGTGCAAGAAGGCCCACCACGAGCACGGCACCACGGGCATGTACGACCGCCACAAGTGCGGCTGCGACCCCTGCTACGCCGCCGCCAGATCCCGCCGCGAAGCCCGAACCGACGTTGCACCTCAACCAGCCGACGAACACGCCATCCAAGGGCTCTTCGTCGCGACCTTCCCCTACTACGGCGGCCTCTCACCCCAACGCCTACGCCGCATCCTCCGCACCGAGGTCGCAGCGCTCGCCGAGGGGCAGGGGGTGCGGGTGCTGGCGGGAGACCTGGTGGTCCGGATCGATCGGACGGGCGCGGGTGTGTTCGTGGCCGTCGCGGTCCCGGCGGAGACGTTGGCGCCGCTGGTCGAGGTGAATCAGCGTGCCGCGGAGCTCGCGTGGCGGCACGAGCAGGCACATCCACTGCTGGCGAAGGCGCTGATCAGTTCTATCGAGGAGGAGGCGGCGTGATGAAGCTCGGGAAGCATCCACCACTGGCTGGGCCAATGGACCTTGGAGACGCATCTCAATCCCTCCGCGACCGCTTCTGGTCGAAGGTGAGGATCGCGGGCCCGGACGAGTGCTGGGAGTGGGCGGCCTACAGAAAGTCGGGTGGGTACGGCCAGTTCATGCTCGAGAAGGGGAAGTTCAGGACGGCCTCGAGGGTGTCTCTAGCGCTTTCCGGGGTCGTGCTCGGGGTCAACGAAATGGCCTGCCACACGTGCGACAACCCACCATGCGTGAACCCCGCGCACCTGTTCCCTGGATCGCAGTCGATGAACGGACTCGACAGCGTGTCGAAGGGAAGGGCCAACCGCTCCCGTGGAGCGCAGCACCTGAGTGCGCGGCTTACTCCCGACGACGTTCGTGCGATCCGCGCCGTGCCCGAGGCCTACGGCGTCACTGCCTCTCTCGCACGCGAATACGGCGTTTCTTGGGTGGCGATTCGGAACGTTCGTCTCCGCCGCACGTGGAAGGAAGTTGCATGAACTGGGAACTTCATAAGCCAGAACCCTGGATGGCAGACGCTCTATGTGCGCAGGTAGATGGAGATGTTTGGTTCCCCGCGGTCGGCGGCTCCGCGAAGGAGGCCAAGGCCATCTGCAAGGAGTGTCCGGTGCTGGAGCAGTGCCTGGCGTTCGCGGTCGAGCACCACGAGGTGGGCATCTGGGGCGGGACGAGCGAGAAGCAGCGCCGGGCGCTCCGGCGGGAGGCGGCGTGATGAAGGTCAGCCACTCGATCCCCACCCGCGAGGCGCGCCGGCATGTCCGGACCATCGACTGCCCGTGCAGCCCGGCCCAAGCCGTGACCGCAGCACCCGGCGAGCAGCCGGCCGTGACCATCACCCACCGCCCCCTGCCGAAGAAGAGGAAGCCGTGACCGCCTGCCCGCACCTCGTCTTCGGCTACTCCCCCTGCACCCGCCCCGCCGGCCACACCGGCGCCCACTACGGCGACATCAACCCCAGGAGAACACCATGAGCATGATCACGAGCCGCAACACGCGTTCCCTCAACGCGATCAACACCGCGGACTTCATCGTCATCCGCAGAGGTCCCGGAGGTATCTCGATCGAAGCGCACGAACGGGAGGACGATTGGTCATCCGTGACGGTCGGGCCGTTCGACCTCGGCGAGCTGCGCGCGACTCTGGATCGTCTTGCCGCCACACCGTCTCTGCTCGGCTCCTACAGCCGCACGGACGCCCCTGATCTGCTGGATGGAGGGGTCACTGCCGCCGCCATCGAGAAGGAGACCGAGGACCCGGGCGGGCCGCTCGACGAAACGGCCGACTTCTGGCGCGCACGGTGGAAGGAAGCCGCAGACCGGGCCGACGCCCGCGACCTCGCCGCACACCAGTGGAAGGAGGCGACACGGGAGAACATCGCCCGATTCCGAGCTGCACGCGACTTCGCGGAGATGTGCCAGAAGGGGTCCCGCGCGGCCACCGCCCGTGCCGAGAAGGCCGAGCGGGAGCGGGACGAGTGGAAGGACTCCGCGATCAAGGCGATGGCCGATCTTGAACGCGCCGAGCAGCCCCGCCCGCTCACCGCCCGCGAGCACCTCTCTGCCGCGTGGGAGGCCGCGCACGTGCCCGCCGACGGGATCATCCCCGCCGGGGCCGACTACCTGTGGCGGAGTGCCGTGACGGGTCGGGTCGTCCAGGGAACTCCTGACGATGAGGCCGCGAGCACGGGCGCGGGCGGCTCCATCGAGCGCCGCCTCCTGGACTCGCCCTCGGCACGCCCTGAGTGGGCCGACATCGAGGACGTGCTCAACGTGGGCTGGCCCGAGGGAATCAACGGCTCGGACAACGGCTACATCGCCCGAACTCTCCACGAGGGCGGCGTCCGCGTGACGGGGGCGGACCGATGAGCCCGCGGCGGATCCAGCAGCGCCGCACGAAGGGGTGGCGGAAGCCCGAGGGCGCGGTGTCGGTGACCCGGTCGTCGAAGCACGGCAACCACTACCGCGTCGTCCCCGTGGGCCGGGGCTATGCCGTCAAGGACCACCACGACGAGGACTGGGGCCACTACCCCACCATCCGCGAAGCGCGAGCCCGCGCCGTGCGCCTGTACCGCTTCGACGTGACGGACATCGACCAGGGCAACATCCCGCTGATCCAGGAGGAGCTGAGCGGGAAGGACCTCATGTGCTGGTGCCCCCTCGACCAGCCCTGCCACGCCGACGTCCTCCTCGAACTCGCGAACGGAGACCCCCGATGACCGCCGACCCGATCTCCCAGCTGGTGGCCGCCCACCGTGCCATCGCCGAGCAGGCCCGTGCCGATGGCGACCCTGGCCGCGCCAACCTTCACGAATGGGCTGCCGAGCAAGCCCTCATTTTCAAGGAGCAGGACCGATGACCCGCCTCCGCACGGTCCTCCGCACACTCACCGGCGTCGCTCCTCTCGTGGGTGGCGCGGTGGCTGTGGGCGCCGCGGTCGACTCTGCTCTCGATCACGCATGGGCTCAGGCAGCGTGGGCGCTCGTCGCCGCCGGCTGGGCTTTCCTGTACGCGGCCCACCGTTGCCCGGCGCCGGAGCCGGTCGAGCGGGGCCTGGCGTGTGTGCACTTCGTTGGCGGGCCTGAGGACGGAGGCGGTGGGATCCTCCCGGGCGTCGCTCGGGACCTGCACCGCTCCACGATCCAGGTCGAGGGTGCTGACTACCGGATCGCAGCCGTTGAGCAGACCTGCTACCGCGCCGAGCTGGCTCCGATCCGGGAGGCGGCCGAGTGAGCCGGCACCGCCCGGGCGCGCGCGTGCGGCTGCGCCGCGGCCGCGTCGCGCACATCGTCGCCTCGACCGCTCCGGATGACCCGGCCCGCTTCACCCTCTGCGGCATGCCCGTCCTTCTCGACGACCGCGCCGCGCTGCCCGAGGACCCCGACTGCACCGGCTGCTACAACCGCCCGGCCCGGAGGAGGCGATCGCGTGGGACAGACCTTTCACGTCTACCCGGTCGATGACCTGATTGCGCACGACACCGAGACCGAGGACTGCATCTGCGGTCCCAAGATCGAGCTGGTCCCCTCCGAAACGGGCGACGGCTGGCTGATCACTCACAACTCCCTCGACGGAAGAGAAGCCAAGGAGAACCGATGAGCACGACCACGATCTACGTCCCCACCCCTGTCGAGACGCTCGAGCAGGCGAAGGCGCTGCCCCACGGCACCATCGCTCGCGTCCAGCTCGAGGAGAAGGACGACTGGACCGTCCTCGCCCTCTCCGATCTGAAGAACCCGAAGCAGCCGGGCGCCCGGTTCTGGTTCGCGCCGATGAGCTTCAACGCCTTCCTCGACGACGCGATCGTCGGCGGCATCGCCCTGACCCCCATCGAGGTGGAGATCGAGCAGATCCGCGAGACCGAGGGCCGCCGCCGGGCGAAGACGCTCTTCGTCACCCCGTGGGAGGAGACCCGATGACCACCTCGACCATGTACCTGTTCACTGGCGAGACGAACGTCCGGACTACCCGCCGTGAGCGCTACGGGCACAGTGGTGCAAAGCGCTACGAGAGCGCGGCGGTGGCCGTGACCGTGCTCGCCGCAGACCAGGCCGCCGCCGAGCGGATCGCCGGCGCGATGCTCAGCACCCCGGACGACACCCCCGGCGGCGCCTTCAGCCACCACGTCGACACGCACACCCGCTGCTTCACGTGGACCCGTGTCGAGCCCGCACCCGCCGGCATCGCCGAGGCAGAGCAGCTCCGGCAGGAGCTCGTCCAGACCGTCGCCCTGCTCGACGAAGCCCGGTCGGACCTCAGAGTCTCCGAACGGCAGGCATCCGACGAGCGCGAGCGCGGCGAGTACACACAGCAGCGGATCACGGACGTGTACGCGCTGCACAGCCCGGCAGGATCGCCCCCGGTGTGTCAGCACTGCCAGGGCTCGCAGGGCGGGCACCCTCCCTTCCCGTGCCCCACGATCCGCGCGCTCGAGGGGGACGCATGAGGTTCCCGACCATCGAAGAGGCTTTCGAGGCTGCCGGGTGCATCGCGTTCGGGCACCAGTGGGAGCACATCACCCGCCGCAGGACCGAGGAGGTGTACCGATGCACCGAGTGTGGTGCGACCGAGAGGAAGCCCAGATGACCACTCCGCAGCCCAAGACCGTGAAGCTCTCCATCTCCCTGACCGCCGACGGTCAGCTCGGCTTCAGCAGCGCGGGGAGCAGCCCGGACACCACCGCGCATGACCAGTGCCGGGCGCTCATGCTCGGGATCTACGTCCTCTGCCGGCAGACGATCGGCGGCAGCCCCGACACCGAGGTGATCCAGGACCTGAAGGACTGGGCCGACGAGGTGATGTCATGACCGCCCGATTCGTCTACGTCCCGCGCCTGATCGAGTCCGCCGAGCAGGCCGAAGCACTGCCCATCGGGACCTGCGCGAAGATCGAGGAGACCGCCGGTACCGGCACCTGGTACGCGCCGCCACGAGTCAACATCGGCCGTGGCATGTGGTCCGGTGACGACCTCTACCGCTGCTCCGACATGGTCGGCTGGACGGCTCTCGTGCCCATCGAAGCCGAGGAGGGGACCGACACCATCGAGACCGGCGAGGGGCACTTTTACACCCGCACCCGCTTCGTCACCCCCTGGGAGGAGCCCCGATGAGTATTTACGCAGGACCGTTCTGGGAGGTCGGCGGCCGGGGCAACCCCGGCAGCGTCCGCACCCGCGACAGCGTCAAGGACTACGCCGCCGGGCGCCGTGGGGCGAACCGGTATCCCACCGACCACACCGGGTCGGTGGCCGTGATCGGCCTCTCGGTGATCCCCGACCACTGCGTCCCGGGGAACGACGAAGGCGACGAATGGGGCGACCGCTGTCGTCTCACGATCGACCGCTGGGACCCGAAGTGGAAGCAGCCGATGGCCGTGCCCGACGCCGGCGGGTCTCTCATCCTCGACATCCCCGCGGCACGAGCACTCGCAGCCGCCCTCGCCGAGTGGGCCGATGGCGCCACCGCATCTCCGAAGGAGCCCCGATGATCACCGAGCAGACCCGCCGGCGGCGCCGCGGCCGCGCGATCCGGAAGGCACGCCGCGCACAGCAGCACCACCGCACCGCGCAGTCCCCCTTCGACAGGTTCCACCGATGGAGCTCCGAGGGGATCACCGCCACGGTCGCCCGGACGCTCGACGCGCTCGCCGGAGCCCTCGTGGCCATCGGCACCACAGCCCGCGTGGCCGCGAGCCGGATCACGCCCCTGCTCCTAACCCCGCGCGATGGCGCCGGCGCTCGCCGGCAGCTGCTCCACAACGGGCGGGCGCCGAGGAAGGGAGGGAGGTGATGAGCGATGGCGCAGATCTGTGATTCCTGCGGCCGGGTGATCAACCCGGTGACGAGCGAATGTGCATGTTCGGACTGATGGGAGTGAGGGCCTGTGGCCTGGTTAAAGACGGGTGATACCGCGGCGATGGATGAGCGTGTGCTCGACGTCGCGGAGCTCGAGACGGCGGAGCCGTGGTCGGTGAACGAGGTGTTCGGCTTCGTGTCGCGCATGTTCATCCAGGCGGCTCAGCAGGGCAGCGACTACCGCGTGTCGATGGGCACGGCGATGGCGCTCTCGCCGCGGTATGAGCTGCTGCTTTTGCAGGCCTCACAGACGGGGCTGCTGGAGCTCGCCGTCGAGGACGGCCGGCGGATGATCCGTCTGGTCGCAGATGGGGACTTTCACCATCTGCGAACGCGCGAGGAGATCGAGCACGAGAACGCCCGCAAGGCGAACAACTCCGACCCCTCGCTCACGGTGCCTGCCCGGCGCCGCGATGGAGATGCGTGCCGCTACTGCGGGAAGGTCGTCAACTGGGCTGACCGGAAGGGCAACAGGGGTGGGACGTACGACCACCTGAAGCTGCCCGCCCAGAGCTACCACGAGCTCGTCGTCGCGTGCATCGAGTGCAACAGCGGCCGCCGGGACGGTTCCAAGGGCCGTGATGCCCGCTACCCGCTTCTGCCGGCACCCGTGGAGGGCCAGCAGTACTACTCGAAGTCCACGATCCAGTGGCTCGAGCAGAACGGCACTATCCTCACCGAGCTCGGCCTGACGATCCCGAAGCGCCAGCGCGGCGCGAAGGACCGCCGACCGGGTGTCCAGACCCGGACTGACGCGACCCCCGCCCAGGGGCGTGCGTCCACCACCGAGGGTGCAGGGCCCGCGGCGTCGCCTCATGGCGGCGAACAACGACCTGCTGGCCCCCAGACGCGACCGGAGCCCGCGGCGCCGCACACCAGCGGCGAACAGCGACCCGAGCCTGCGCGCGGAGCCACCCCGACCGACGAGCATGCGGTGCCTGCGCGTGCTTCCGAGGACCCTGCTGACGCGGCGCCGCATACCAGCGGCGAACAGCGCGCAGGCCACCCCTCGGAGGCACCAGACGCGGACCACATGCCCGATCAGGTCGCACCTGAGGTCGTCCAGAAACCCAATACAGCCAGGCGAAACGCTCTCGGCAGATCCGATCTGGATCCTGAGGGTGCGGGATCTGGATTTGCCGGGTCGGGACGGGACGGGTCGGGCCGGGAAGGGCCGGGACGGGGGCCGCCGGCCCGGCGGCCCCGCCTGGGAGACATCGAAGGAAGCGTGGTCGGAGAGGGAGGGGCAAGCGGTGAGGGCGATGGTGGATCCGCGGGTGAATCAGTTCCTGAAGATGGTCAATGATCTGGAGGAGGCTGCTCGTGTGCTTCCTCGGTGGGCGAAGCGGAAGGTCGAGGGTCCGTCGGGTGGTGGTTCTGGCTCGGCGGTGCTGGTGAATGTGACCGGGCTCGATCTGGCTCGCGAGATCCATGCCGTGCTCGTGCCGTGGTGTGAGCAGGTGGCTGAGGAGTGTGGGCTCGACCCGTTGTGGCCAGAGGTGTCGTCGTGGGCGCAGACTCCGTCGGGCGCGTGGGTTGCGACGGGTGGGAACACTGGCGAGGTCGCTCGGTGGTTACGGGCGAACGCTGGCTTCGTAATCGAGCAGCCGTGGTATGCGGACGAGATGTGGCCCGAGCTGCTCGAGCTACGTCGGAAGGCCCGGGCGCTGATGGGGTTGTGGCGGTCACCGCGGTCGATGCGTGATGCGGTGATCGAGGCCGCGGCGTCGGGTGGGTCGCTCGAGGAGATGCGGGAGGTGGCGCGTGCACGCCGAGCAGAAGCCTGAGGGTCTGGTCGTTGACCGGGCGTGGATCACGAGGATGTACGGGCTCTCCGACCGGTGGATCCGGCAGGAGCTCCCGGTCCACGAGTACGGGCGGGGCGGCAAGGCGCTGCACCTGTTGACGCCTGATGTGGTGGGGCGGCTGTCGAGCACTCCGTCTCGACGCCGTGGGAGGCGCGACACGCCGCGTCGTTCTGGGGGTCCTTGACGCTATGCCACCCTAATGCCACCCTGATCGTGATCTTGGTGCACTGTCACCTTCGGCCCGTTCGCACATGCGCGAGCGGGCCGTTCGCATGCCTGCCGGCGGCCGGGCCAGCCTCACCATCCTCCTGGACCCCGTGCTCGGACCCGAGCCGCCGGCACCCATCTCGCCCCGCGAGTCCCTGAGGGGGTGGCCACGATGTGACCTCCTCTCGTGTTGCTGGGCCAGAACCCCGAGGTGCTGCTCCTCCTCGGGTCCCCGGGTTGAAGCCCCCTGATCGGTGTGCTCCCTGTGGGGCCGTGGCTCGGTGGCGAGCTCCCCTACCTCGCCGCCGAGCCTTCGGCTGCGCCTCGTTGACGAAGGAGTTCTTCATGGATCCGCGCGACCAGCTTCTGCAGCACCTCGAGCACGCCGACCTCGATGGCGTAGACGAGCTCGAGGACGGAGACGTGATCACCGGCGCCGTGGTGCTGCTTCGGGTGGAGCGCCTCTCGGAGGAGGGCACGGCCGTGGTGATGACCAGTGACGTGGACTTCTTCTCCCAGCTCGGGCTGCTGACGGCGGCGCGGGATCTGATGCGTGACGACGGGGAATGATGGCGACCTACTCCCGGCCACACTACGACTCGTACCGGGACCTGGCCGAGGCGCTGAGACGCAAGGCTCGGGCACAGGATCTGCCGTGTCACCTGTGCGGTAGGCGGATCGATTGGGATGCGGACTGGCGTGACCAGTGGTCGTACACCTACGACCATGACGTGCCGATCGTGGCGGGTGGTGATCCGCGTGGGCCTGGCAGACAGGCCCACCGAAGATGAAGCTGTAACGCGCGACGCTCCGACCGGGTCGAGTTCGAGCCCGTGCGCCGGCCGCGGACTACGAAGGACTGGACTGGTGGTCGATCCGGGAGGAGGTGATCCCGGTGGCGAGATCGGTGTGTTCGGTGGACAGTTGCTCCAATCCTGCGAGACACAAGGGCGCAGACCTCTGCGCCAAGCACTACCACCGGCTCTACCGCCACGGCAGCGTCGACCTCACCGCGCAGGCAAGTGGAATCTCAGTCCGAAAGCCCCGTAGGTACAGGACGATCACAATGAAGCACCACCCCCTCGCGATGGCGAACGGCAAGGTGTACCGGCACCGCATGGTTCTGTATGACGCTCTCGGCGGGGAGGACCCCGAGTGCTACTGGTGCGGGAAGCAGCTTCGCTGGTCTGCGCGCCGAGGTGATCCGTCCTGCGTGCACGTGGACCATCTGGATGGAGACACCGGGAACGACGAGCGTGCCAACCTCGAGCCATCATGCGGTGGATGCAATTCGGGTCGAGGCATCCAGGAGCGAAGCCGAGCGCTTCGGGCAGCTGGCCTGTGGTCTGGGTACGACACCGTCGCCACCCTGAAACGGGGTGGGAGAGCTGAGAACGTGGAGGCTCGGCGGCTCGGCAGGGCAGAGGCCGCGACCGACGGCTGCGCACGAGTGTGACCCGGAGGGGCGCCCCCCCGTCCGGGTCACACTCGTGCGCAGCCGTCGGTCCGGCCCTCCCGCCTCCACACGCATAGTCGGGATTTCACACACAGATCTCGATTCTGGCCGTTGGACGGGAAGAGCCGAGATTCACACACAAACATGCAGGTCAGAGCGTCATTCACGGGCTCCATAGCGAACTATGTCGCTCACCGCTCGCTGGGCCTGCATCGATGCGATCGAGGCGGACAGGCATTGGACATCTCTGCAGGTCACCCCCTAGATTCGTCCCCTTCTTCGGGGTAGAATCGGGGCATGAGGAGACAGTGCGACTGCGGGGCGAGGATCCCCGTGAGCGAGCGGCCGGGGAGGCCCCGTCGCTACTGCTCCGCGCCGTGTCGAAAGCGGGCCTGGCGGCAGCGCCGTGCGGTGCCCCGCAAGATGCGGGCGACGCCGCGCTGGGTGCGGTGGACGCTCGAGCCTCGCAGGGACAAGCTCACGAAGGTGCCGCGTCAGCTGAACGGGCGGCACGCCTCGAGCACCGACCCGCGCACCTGGACGACGTTCGCCGCTGCGCGCTCCTCCTCGCTCGGCGAAGGGATCGGCTGGGTGCTCGGCGAGGGCATCGGCTGCATCGACCTCGACGACTGCATCATCGACGGCCGCCTGCAGCCCTGGGCCGAGGAGATCATCCGCAAGTACCGACGCCGCGCCCTGCTGATCGAGCGCTCCTGGTCCGGTGAAGGCGTCCACATCTTCATGCGGATGAAGCCCGGCGCCGGCCGCCGCATCCGCGACGGCCGCAACATCGAGGTCTATCCCCCGGACTCGGGTCGCTACATCGCGGTGACCGGCCGTCGCTTCGATCTGGACGGAGGTGTGGTCGTGGAACGCGAGCTGAAGCCCTGCGGCACCCCAGCAGCCGCACGCCGGCACCGGCGCCGCGGAGAGCCCGTCTGCGAGGAGTGCCGCGCCGCCGAGCGGGAGGCCACTGCCCTCTCCCGGGCCGTGAAGCGTTCCGAGGCGCGCGAGGAAGCAGCGCAGGACGCCGAGCAGGTCCCGGAGAAGATCGACCAGCTGACCGAGCTGCGGTTCATGTACGGGCGGATCCGTGGCGCGCTGCACCGCGCCGAGCCGAAGGAGGTCGCGACGCTCGTGAAGCAGGGCGACCAGATCCTCGCCCGCATCGCGCAGCTCGGCGAGGGCCCCGCTGTCCAGATGTCGCAGCCCGCTGGCGATGAGGTCGACGAGTTCCGCCGTAGGCGCGAGGACCGCCGTGTAGCGAGGTGAACCAGGGGGTGACCGTTCGTGTCGGCCCCCACCATCGATGAGAGCCGGATCGGCGCTCAGCGCCCCCGGATCTACCGCACGCCGACGCACACCTACTCCTCCGGCCCGGACGCTGTCGACTTCATGCGCCTCACGGGCACAGAGCCTGACGACTGGCAGGAATGGGCGCTTGAGCAGACGCTCGCAGAGCGCGACGACGGCAGGTTCGTGCCGCTCGAGGTCGGCTTGGTCGTCCCCCGCCAGTCCGGGAAGAACTACCTGCTCGAGGCGCGCGTCCTCGCCGGCATCTTCCTCTTCGGTGAGAAGGAGATCATCCACTCGGCTCAGGCGATCCGGACGGCTCGCAAGTCGCACCGTTCGCTGGCGCAGCTGATCCGCCGCACCCCGTCGCTGTTCCGTCGCGTGCTCGGCTACAAGGGCCAGGCACCGAATGCGGACATCAAGGGGATCAAGTCCTCGGGCATCGAGATGTCGATCGAGTTCGACAACGGTGCGAAGGTCGAGTTCGTCACGCGGACGAAGGACTCGGTCCGTGGCTTCACCGGTGACCTCGTGATCATCGACGAGGCCTATGCCGTCGACTCCGAGGAAGTCGCTGCGATGCTGCCGACGATGGCTGCACGCACTGCTGAGGGCTCCCCGCAGGTCTGGTACGTGTCCTCGGCTGCCCGGGCGCACTCGGACTTCCTCCGGGCGCTCCGCGAGCGTGCGCAGGCGCCGGAGGGCCGCGAGCGGCTGCTCTGCTACCTCGAGTGGTCAGCCCCATCGGACATCGAGACCGATTCGACGAAGCTTGAGTTTCCGACCGAGGAGCTCGTCGAGGCGCTGTACCAGGCGAACCCTGGTCTCGGCCGCCGAATCACCCTCGAGTACATCCTCGAGGTCGAGTGGGGCGCCATGACCGACACCGACTTCCGCTGCGAGCGGCTGGGGATCCCCGTGCCGATCGGCTCGGACGACTTCATCCCCTCGACCGCCTGGACTCGCTGCCGTGACGACGAGCTGATCGCCGCCGTCGAGGACGCGGGCGAGGTGGAGCAGGGGCTCAGGGACGTGCGGCTCGCGATCGACGTCGCCCCGGACCGGTCCCGGGCCGCGATCGGCCTCGCCGGTATCCGCGGCGATGGTCGAGTCCACCTCGAGGTGGTGGACCAGGGCGACGGTGTCGACTGGGTGCCGCGCGCGCTCGCCGATCTGTGGGCCGCGAACAACGAGTTCCCGGTGCTGGTGCAGATGGGCTCGTCTGCGGAGGAGCTGATCCCCGACGTTCGCAAGGCTGGTGTCCCGGCCCGGCCGGTGGTGCTCCGTGAGTACGCCGCCGCGTGCGGACGGATGCTCGATGGGATCAAGGACACGCAGGTCGCGCATGTCGAGCAGGAGAGCCTCGACGGTGCGGTCCGCGCTGCTCGGCCCTCCTACAAGGGCGACACGCGCTTCATCTGGAAGCGGGCGCACGCGCTCGCCGATATCACTCCGCTCGTCACCGTGACGCTCGCGGCGAATCAGGCGCTGAAGTCTCTTCAGCGTGACGTCAACGTTCCGCCCTCCGAGGAGATGCAGGAACGCTCCCGGACTCGTGGCGGCCGCATTGTGGCGCGCCGGCGGACTGTTCAACGCTCGACTCGGTGAGGGGAGGTAGATGGTGTCGCGACTCCTGAACGAAGACGAGATGAGAATCCTGGCGCGCCTGCGGGCACAGATCCGGGGCCAGAAGCAGCGGAACACGCTGAGAGACCGGTACGACGACGGCGAGCATGTGCTGGACAAGATGCCGGTGTCGATCCCGGACTCGATGAAGGACCTGCGCGTCCCGATCGGGTGGCCGGACAAGGCCTGCACCGCGCGGGCGTCGCGGATGAAGCCGTCGATGTATTCCAACCGCGTGAAGACCACGCTGCTGGACGACGTCGAGGAGATCTTCACCGCGAACCAGTGGCAGCAGATCGAACGGCAGGCGATCCGGTCGGGGATCCGCCATGGCGTCTCGTTCGTGTTCACCTCCCGGGGGAAGCCGGAGCTCGGTGAGCCCGAGGAGCTGATGACCGTCGCCGACGCACACAACGCGACGGCGATCCTCGATGGCCGGACTCGGCGGACTACCGCGGCGCTCGAGCTTGTGAACGAGCCGACCCCGCCGGGCGGGTTCCCGCTGGATCGGCAGATCCTCTACCTGCCGGGCCGGACCCTCGTGCTGGAGAACGGGGCTGACCGCCGCCTCCGTGTCGAGCACGAGGTGGAGACGGGCACGCAGCGGGTGCTGTGCACCCCGTACGTGCACGACGCGACCCTGCAGCGCCCCTTCGGTCGCTCGGCCATCAGCCGCGAGCTGATGGGGCTGACGGACCTGGGCGTGCGCACGATGATGCGTTTCGAATCGACGTCGGAGTTCTACTCGGCGCCGCGCGTGTGGATGAAGTCCGCGATCGCGGAGCTGTTCGAGTCCGCTTCCGGTGACGACGACGGGATCCGCGCTGGCTGGGAGCCGATCATCGGCGCGATCATGGGGCTGCCCGAGGTGTTCGACGAGGAGACTGGCGAGGTCATCCGGCCCGAGCTGCATCAGCTGCCGCAGGTGACGATGCAGCCTCTGACGGATGGTTTCCGCATGATCGCCGCGCAGGTGTCCGGGGAGACGTCGGTGCCGCTGTCGTACCTCGGCGTGGTGCAGGACTCGAACCCGACGAGCGCGGAGGCGATCAAGGCTTCCGAGCTCGACCTCGTGAACCTCGCGATCTACCTGCAGGACTCGTTCGACATCGGCCGGCGCTCGCTGGCGTTGGACGTGCTCACGGTCCGCCACGGCGGGCTGGATGAGTCGATGGTGAAGGATCTGTCGACGCTGAAGCCTCGCTGGGATGATCCGCGCACGAAGTCGGTGCTCGAGCAGTCGCAGATGGTGGTTCAGCAGGTCGAGGCTGGGAACTTCCAGCCCGGTGCGGAGTCCACGCTGCGGCAGCTGCCGATCAGCGAGGAGGACGTGCAGACCTTCGCGCAGGAGGCCCGCACCGCGCGCGGCTCGTCCCGCGTGATGGAGCTGCTGAACCGCGCAGCAGCAGCGGACTCCGAGGAGCAGTCCGAGGGCCTGCTGGGCGCCGGTGAGGTGGTGGCCTGATGGTCACCCAGGCTCAGCTCGGCGAGTACAAGCGCGGCCAGCAGCAGATCGACCGTCTGGTGAAGCGGGATGTGCGGCAGCTGTGGGATGCGCTCGGCGCGATCGAGCCGGACCGGAAGCGGGACCTACTCGTGGACATGGTGCCGGGGCTGGTCAACAGCTATGGCCCGATCGCGGCGACGCTCGCGGCGGAGTTCTTCGCCGACACGGTGCTGCTCGAGCCGACGGTCCCGGTGATCGACTCGACCGAGGCGGTCCAGAAGTCCACGCGCGCCGTGATCGGCGGTCTGTGGACGGGCCAGGAGGCGAAGGCACGTGAGCGGCTGGTCGAGTCGATCGTCAGGCACACGCGTCAGCACGGGCGCACCACGATCCGTGAGTCGGTCGGCCGCACCGGTGGCCGCGTGCGCTACGCCAGGATCTTGTCGTACGGGTCGAAGAAGGGTCCTTGCGCCTGGTGCCGGATGCTCGCCTCGCGCGGCGCCGTGTACTGGTCCGAGATCACCGCCGGCGGCCTGGACGACTGGCACGATTCGGACAACTGCGACGCCGTCGCGGTGCGCTCGCCGGAGGACTTCCCCGCCGGGGTGCCCGGGTATGACGACATCGTCGTGCACCCGGAGACGAAGGCGTGGATGCCTCGCGAGATGTTCGACGAGTACTCCTCGGTGCACGAGTACCTCGACACCGACAAGCAGGTCGCCGCGAAGATGCGCGAGAAGTACGGCTACACCTGACCCCCTGATTTTCACCGTCCCCTCGGCCCTGCTGGCAGCCAGCCCGCAGGGTTCTTCGTCGCGAACGGCAGCGCGACGAGCTCGAGGGTGCGGGCCCTGTCCTGCCGGCCCACTCCCATGGAGGCAATCTCATGTCCACCACGACCATCCCCTCGCATCTGAAGGGTCTCCCGCACGGCATCGACATCACCGCTCCCGGTGGCATCGATGCGCTGATCGGCTTCCACCGGCGCACCTTCGGTGACGCCCAGATGAACACGAACGCCGGCGCCGGTGACTCCGGTGGCGGCGACGGTGATCAGGGCAAGCAGAAGTCGCAGCCCCGCACCTTCACTCAGGACGAGCTGAACGCATTCCTCGCTGAAGAGCGTCGCAAGGCCGAGCAGAAGTACGCGGGCTACGACGAGCTGAAGGCCAAGGCCGACAAGCTCGACCAGGCCGAGCAGGAGAACCAGACCGAGCTGCAGAAGGCGATCGCTCGGGCTGAGAAGGCCGAGAAGGCAGTCGAGACCGAGCGCGCCGGCCGCGAGGCCGCTGAGCGGAAGTCTCTGGCGGCCACGGTCGCTGCGGAGAAGGGCGTTCCCTCCTCCCACATCTCCGGCACCACTCGCGAGGAGCTCGAGAAGTCGGCCGATCTGCTGATCGCCTGGCGCACCGGCAACGAGCAGCAGCAGGAGCCGCAGCAGGTTGGCGGCTACGTCCCGCACTCGGGCACCGGCAAGCAGGGCGCAGCCCCGGCAACGATGCTCTCGGGTCGTGAACGGGCCGAGGCCAAGCACGCCAAGAACAAGAACTGATCCAAGGAGGATCGCCATGGGCTACAGCCCGAAGACCACCCGCACCTGGGGTGGTGAGGACTACCGCGTGTTCGGGTCCCGCCACGCCATCAACAACGCGAAGTCGTACCTGCTGAACGCCGCGGCGTTCCCGGCCGGCGACTTCCCCGACGGCATCGTGCCGCTCGGCCAGACCGTCGCGCTCGTCAACGACAAGCTCGTCCCCTTCGACGCCGCCGGCACCGATGGGGCCGAGGTGTTCCTGGGCGTGCTCGCCGCGACCCGCGACGTCTCCGACGGCGACGAGATCGCCCCGGTCGTCTGGCACGGCCTGATCCACACCGCGTACCTGCCCACCACCTCCACCGTCCCCGCTGACGGTGGCCAGATCACTTTCGCGTGAGAGAGGAGGACCTGAATCATGGCGATCCTCGCTGACCAGTTCCCCCCGGTCGACACCACCGGATACGGCCGCGCCGTCGTTGAGACGGTCGACACCACCATCCTCCAGTCGATCTTCCCGAACCGCACCCAGACCTCGAACGTCGCTTCCTGGACCGAGAAGGACCGGATCCGCAACGAGGCGCAGTACCGCGCCTGGGGCGCGGAGACAGAGTTCGGCCAGCTCGCCGGCGGCCGCGAGAAGACCCAGAAGCTCGCTGCCCTGGGGCTGAAGCTGCCCTTCACCGAGGACGACTCGCTCGCCGTCGCCAACGGGCTCGCCAACGAGCAGGACATCGTGGACGGCCTCGCCGACCAGGTGTCCGAGTCGGTGGTGAACACGCTGCAGCGCCAGCGCGCCGGCGCGCTCGAGAACGCCGCGTACCTCGCGGAGGGCGAGAAGTTCTCCGTGCCCATCGAGTTCGTGCGCGACCCCGCACTCGACGCGGCCCCGTCCACGCTGTTCGACGCCACCGGCGCCGACCCCGTGGAGTTCATCGCAGCGCGTGCCGCCGCGATCCGCAAGGCGGGCGGGCGCCGCCCGACCATCATGCTCGGCTCCGGCCGGATCCAGGCCGCCCTGGCCCGGTCCGCCGCGATGATCTCGTACGCCGGCGCGGGCAAGGTCTCGCTCATCGGTAACGACGTGGTCGACGAGGTGCTGCGCTCCTTCGGGCTCCCGCGCTTCGTCGCCTTCGACGAGGAGGGCGCCAACGGCACCCCGCTGCTGTCCGACCACAAGCTGTACTTCGCCAGCGACGACGGCTCCGTCGGGCACACCGCCTGGGGCCCCTCCACCGCCGCTCTGAACTCGAAGTACGGCATCGCCCGCCCCGACGCGCCCGGCCTGTTCGTCGGCGTGTACGAGGAGGAGGACGCGGACACCAAGTACGTCCGCTCCGACGCGACCGCCCTGGTCGTCCTCCGCAACCCGGACGCCACCGCGGCGCCCGCCGTCCTCGCCCCGGCGGCCTGACCGCCCTGCCCCTGAGCACGGCGGGCGCCCCGTGGAAAGCCCCGGAGCGCTCGCCGTGCCTGCCAGGAAGGAGTAGCCGATGGCCGAGGACCCCACTCTCCTCACGACCAACGATGTGAAGGGTCGATGGCTCTCCTCGATGGGGCCCTTCCCAGCCACCGACGAAGAGCTCACCGAGCACGTCGAAGACGCCGAGGGCCTGATCCTCGACGAGTTCCCCGACATCCCCGACCGGATCGCCAAGGGCACCCTGAAGAAGAAGACCGTCGTCCGCGTCGGTGCTCGCATGGTGCTGCGCCTGCTGAACAACCCCACCGGCGCCCGCACCGAGCAGGAGTCCGCAGGCGAGTTCTCGCAGTCCCGCACCGTCACGGGAGACGTCCTCGGCGAGGTCTACCTCTCCGACCGCGACCGCGCCGAGCTCACCGACCGCAGCCCCGCCACACGCACGACCCCGAAGGCGTTCACCCTCATGCCCAGGGGCGTCTGATGCGACCGATCACTGCCCGGTTCAAGGACTCCTGGAAGGTCGACGTCACCGTCACCGACGGCGCCCGAGACCAATGGGGCGACCCCATCCAGCCCGGCGGCCCCGTCACCATCGAGGACTGCCTGTTCTCCCCCACCTCCTCCACCGAGGGACAGAACCTGTCCCAGGTCCCCGACGACCGCGCCAAGCTCCTCGCCCCGCCCGGCCACGTCATCCCGACCACCGCCACCATCTCCGTCCCCGGCTACGGCGACTACGCCGTCGACGGCACCCCCAACAGGTGGCCGCTCGGCACCAGCGTCCAGCTCACCAGGAAGGGCAGGAAACATGGCACAGCAGCGTGAAGGCTTCACCGCCGACCCTGACGGCATCCGAGAGCTCATGACCTCCCCCATGGCCGCCAGGGCCTCCCTGAACGCCGCCCACACCGTGCAGCGCGTCGCCGAAGCCATCGCCCCCCGCAACTCCGGCACCTATGCACGATCGTTCCGCTCCAGCAACCAGCGCACCCCCACCCTCACCGCCCGCGGCGGCATGGAGGTCCGCGCCGGCGCGATCGTCGAGAACACAGCCCCCCACGCCGCCGCCGTCGAGGCGCGCAGCAACGTCCTCACCCGAGCCGCGAAGGGGGTCCGCTACTGATGGACACCGCCCGCATCACCGCCGCGCTCCTGGCGGGCGCCGGCATCACGGCGGTCACCTACATCGACACCTACGACGACCTCCCCTTCATCCACATCACCCAGACCCGCACCGAACGCAACGACCTGTTCGGACTCGACACCCTCACCCTCACCGGCTACGCACCCGGACGCACAGCAGCCCTCGACATCATCGAGGCCGCGCTCGCGCTCGCCGATGGGCGTCCGGTGTTCGATGCGGAGCATGGGCTGATCGATCGGCTGTCGCGGTTCTCCGCGCCGGTGCCGTCGTCATTCACCGATCAGCTGGTGACCGCTTCTGCTGAGGTCACCGCCGAGTACCGGCTCTGAAGAGTCGACCACCTTCCTGAGCCCTCGCCGCCGTGGTGGGGGCTTTCTCGATGCCTGCAAGGAGGCACCCATGGCCACGTTCGAGGAGCTGCGCGCGCAGTCCGACAACACCAACAACGTCCGCAAGACTCTCGGCGCGCTGATCTTCCTGGCGCCGCTGACCGCGGATCTGATCACCACGCTCACCGACGAGGACGGCTCGATCAAGCCGCTGCCCGACGAGTTCTTCTCGCTGGGCCTGTTCTCCCGTGACGCGATCAGCTTCGCGAGGGAGTCGGACACGGAGGCGACCGAGGCGCTGGGGTACATGTCCCCAGTGCGTGAGGACATCTCCTCGATCTCCCGCACGATCACCGCGACCGCCTACGAGGTGGACAAGCGCCGCATCCGCGAGATCGCCGACGGCACCGACCTGTCGGACGTCGTCGCGGTCAACGGCGAGATCGCCTACGACGAGCCCGAGGTGCCGGTCAACCGTCGCTGGCGGCTGCTCGCGATCGGCCGGGACATCAACAAGCGCACCGGTGAGGACATCCTGCGCGCGAACTTCTACCCGCAGGTCGAGCTGAACTCGATGCCCGGCGAGGAGTGGGGCACCGACGCGCTGTCCCAGGAGCTCGCGTTCACGAACTACCTCGACCAGGACGCCGGGTACGCCCGTCGTCGCTTCCTGGCCGGTCCCGGTCTCGATCCCGTCGCGCTGGGCTTCGGCACCGCCCCGACCGTTCCGTGACCCTCTGCTGGACCTGACCCCCACATTCGAAGGAGAAGCCATCATGGCTGAAAAGAAGAACAAGCCCGTCACCCTGGTGAAGGGCACCCGCAAGGTGACCACCTCGCTGCCGCGCGAGATCGTCCAGTACAAGGCCGCCGGCTGGCGCGAGGAGAAGGCGTCGAAGCCCGCCGAGGCTCCCGAGGCCGACTCGCCCCAGGACGTCGACGAGCCGAAGTCGAGCGAGGATCCGGGCGCCAGCGCGAACCCGCGCTCGACTGCACAGGCTGCGAAGGGTGGGGCGAAGAAGTGACCGATTCCCCGGTGACCGAGCCCGTGGACGACGTCGAGGACGAGCTGCTCACCCTCGAGCAGCTGGAGGCGGAGGTCGCCCCGACGGGCAAGCCGTTCCGCTTCCGCGTCGACGCAGACCGGGTGCTGGAGCTGAAGTCTCCGCTCCACATGGGTGCTGCAGCGTTCGAGCGTGTCATGAGCGCGATGAACTCCTCGCAGGCGCTCGGCGAGATGGGCGAGGTGGCCGCGGTCGTGCAGCTGCTGCCCGCCATGATCGGCGAGGACAACTACCAGGTCCTCCTCGATGCGGACATCTCTCTCATGGCGCTGGTACGCCTACAGGAGAAGGTCGAGGCGTACTACTCGGAGGAGCTCGCCTCCATCGGGGTGGATGACCCAAAAGGCTCCACCTCGCGCTGAGCCTCGTCTCGAGGTTCCGTAGTCAGGTCCGTGCCGACCTCGCGCAGGTGTACCCCGGCACGGACCTGGCTGCCCTCGTCGCTGCTCACCGCTGGTCGACGCTGGCAGACCTGATCCACGAGCTACCGAAAGCGTCCCGCACATGGGAAGCGGTCATGAACGACCCGGACCTCGCACGCCAGATAGTCGAGGCCCAGAACCGGGACGCCCGCTTGGATCCCGATAACGACTCGGATGACGACTTCCGCGACGACTCCCCGGGGTGGGCGCCGCAGTACCGGGACTACGACCTGCACGCGAAACAGCTCGGCGACCTGATCAACACGGTCGCGGCCCTGAACCAGACGGTCCGCGCGCTCGTGGGAGCGAAGGCCCGCGCCGTGGACCCCTACCCGGTTCCTCGCACGGCGCTGCCCGATGCCGAGGTGGACCAGGCGCGCGCCGATGGCGACGCGATTCTCAACATGCTCGGCATGAGGGACGAAGTCCACAGCGACTGACCTCTCATGACCGGCCACCTGCTCATAGGAAGGGGTGGTCGGTGTGGCTTCGATCATCGTCGGTGCCGTTGGTGTGCTCGTGCGCCCGATCGCGAAGGGCATCAACAAGTCGGTCGAGAACTCCTTCTCCGGTGCGCCGGCCGTGGCGGAGAAGGTCGGCCGCTCGATGGGCCGCTCGATGAACCGTGCGTTCTCGGCGTCGAAGCCCGTCGATGTGGAGCGCGCTACGAAGTCGCTGCAGAGGGCGCAGGAGGCTCTGGCGGGTCACACTGAGCGGTCGGCGCTCCGGCAGCGCAAGGCACAGGAAGACGTGGCGAAGGCCCGCCAGAACGTCGCAGACGTGGCCACGACGTCGTCGGAGAAGGTGCAGAAGGCTCAGGCCGGCCTGGAGTCGGCTGAGGCCGATCTGGCGCGCGTGGTGGAGCAGTCTGCCCGGGACCAGGAGGCGGCGAAGCGGAAGGTTGAGCAGGCTGAGGCGGAGCTCGGCCGGACGGTGGAGCAGTCTGCCCGGGACCAGGAGGCGGCGAAGCGTCGTGTCGATGCCGCGCAGCGCGACTACAACGAGACCGTCGCCGAGTACGGCGCGGAGTCAGCGCAGGCCCAGGCGGCTGCTGACCGGCTGGCTGACGCCGAGGACAAGCTCGCCAAGGCCGTCTCGGACGGGGCGTCCCGGCAGGAGCGCGCGAAGGAACGCGTGACCGACGCGCAGGAGCGTCTGGCTCGGGTCACCGAGGAAGGTGCTCTGAAGCAGGAGCGGGCGCAGCGCAAGGTCACCGACGCGCAGGAGGCGTACTCCCGCGCCGTTGAGGAGTCTGGCAAGGACTCCGACGCAGCTCGCAGGGCTGCGGACGATCTGGCGATCGCCGAGGAGAACCTGAAGACCGCGGCCATGGAAGCCGCGCAGGGCCACCAGACTCTCGAGGCTGAGGTGGCCGAGGCGAAGCGTGCCCTGGATGAGGCGGAGCGCTCCTCGCGCGGGCTGTCCCGGGCGTGGCAGGGCGCGAAGGACTTCGGCGCCGACTACAAGGGCATGGGCAACCGCCTGAATGCGGCGATCGGCCCGAAGGTCTGGCGGGGCATCAAGCTCGGCGTGCTGGGAGTCGCCGGCACGATCACGGGCGTCCTCGGAACAGCACTCGTGAAGGGGTGGGGGAGGCTCACCTCGCTCGAGAACGCGGAATCGACTCTCCGTGGCCTGGGACACACGGGCGAGAACGTCCAGTCGATCATGGACAACGCCCTCGCCGCGGTGAAGGGCACCGCCTTCGGCATGGACGAGGCTGCAGGTACTGCTGCAGTGCTGGTCGGCGCGGGCGTGAAGCCTGGCGAGGGACTCGAGAAGACACTCCGGCTGATCGGTGACGCCGCCACCATTGGTGGGTCGTCGCTTGACGAGATGGGGTCGATCTTCGGGAAGGTCGCTGCCCGCGGCAGTCTCAACGGCGAGGTGATGCAACAGCTGCTGGATCGGAATATCGGTCTTCTGCCTCAGCTGGCTGAGCACTACGGGGTGACCAACGAAGCGGCTCAGAAGATGGTCTCCGACGGCAAGGTCTCCTTCGAGGACTTCTCCGAGGTCATGGAGAAGACCCTTGGCGGCGCAGCGCTCGAGGCCGGCAACACCACCCAGGGCGCCTTCAAGAACATGGGCGCTTCCATGGGCCGCTTCGGAGCCGCACTGCTGAAGGACATCTTCCCCCTTGTCGCACCGCTCTTCGGCAAGGTCACCGAACTGTTCGACTACCTGACGGACGCTGCTGGTCCGGCGATCGAGTCTGTCGTGGAGCGGCTGAAGCCCTTCGCCGAGAGCATGAAGAACGTCTTCGATCTCCTGGTCACGGGGGACTTCAAGGGCGGCATCTTCAGCCTCGAGGAGGACTCCCCCTTCATCGGGTTCCTGTTCACGGTCAGGGAGGTGGCGATCGAGCTCTGGGAGAAGGCGCTCAAGCCCCTCGGCACCTGGATCGGGCAGAACTGGCCGGTGATCGCCGCGGCGGTCGGTGGGCTCATCGCCTACCTCGGCGGCTCCATGCTCATCGCGGCGATCGGCTCGATCGGGTCGGCGCTGGGAGCTGTCCTCGGCTCCGCTACGGTCATCGGCGGCGCGATCGCGACGGTGGTCGGTGCGCTGGTGGGGTTCTTCACCCAGACCGAGACCGGCCAGGAGCTGCTGGGCCGCTTCGTGTCCTTCGTCCGGGACACCCTGCGGCCCGGCGTCGTGGGCGCCTTCGAGGCGATCCGCGACTTCGTGGTCGATGAGCTGTGGCCGATGCTGAAGTCGCGTTTCGAGGCGATCCGTGACCTCGCGTTGCAGGTGTGGGATGGCGTGATCCGTCCCGCGTTCGAGCAGTTCACGGGCTACCTCCGCGACACCTTCTTCCCGATCGTGCAGCGTCTGTGGACGGAGTACGTCCAGCCCGTGTTCCTCGCCATCGGAGCCGCCGCTGTGTGGCTCTGGGAGAACGCGGTGAAGCCCGCGATGTCGGCGCTGGATCACTTCATCGGGAACGTCCTGGGCCCGGTCATCATCTGGCTCTGGGAGAACGTCGTCTCGCCGGCGTTCTCGGCGATCGGCGAGATTATCGACTTCGCCTGGAACAAGGTCATCTTCCCGGCGCTGGATGCGCTGAAGTACTTCCTGTTCGAAGTGCTTCCGCCCGCATTCCAGTGGCTGTGGGACACGGCGAAGACCGTCTGGGACGGCATCAAGACGACGATCCACGCGGTCGTTGACTGGTTCCAGACCTGGGTGTGGCCAGTGATCGAGCTCGTGATCGAGCTGATCAAGCTCGGGTTCCGCACGATGCGCGACGTGCTCAGGACGGTGTGGTTCGCCGTAAGGGACAACGTGATCCGGCCCGTCGTGAACTGGTTCCGGGACACGGCCTGGCCCATGATCAGCCGGGTCATCGACTCGATCAAGACCGGCTTCGACGTGATGAAGTCGGCGATCGACACGGCCTGGTCCTTCGTGAAGGACCGCGTAATCAACCCGGTCGCGACCTGGTTCCGAGACACCATAAAGCCGCTGTTCGACACCACGACCACTGGTGTCGGCGACGCCTTCACCTCGATGAAGGACTCGGTGAAGAAGGCGTGGGACGCCATCAAGTCCACCGCGAAGGCGCCGATCAAGTTCGTCGTCCAGACGGTGCTGAATGATGCGCTGATCGGGAACTTCAACAAGGTCGCGAAGAAGCTCGGCACCTCGCAGCTGCCGACGGTGTCTCTACCTGCCGGCTTCGCTCGAGGTGGGATCCTGCCCGGTTCGTCGTCATGGCGAGACGGGGACGATCAGATCGTCGCTGCCCGCCGCGGTGAAGGCTGGATGGTCTCGGAAGGGCTGCGGGATCCGCTCTCGCGGTCCCTCTTCCTCGCCGCGAACAGTGCCGCGCGCACCAACGGCACGTCGTTCGCCGACTTCCTGCGCGGCCACGTCACCGGCGGCTTCGCTGGCGGCGGCATCGTCGACTGGGTGAAGGACACGGGATCGAAGGCCTGGAAGGGCACCAAGAAGGCCGCGGGCACGGCGAAGGATCTTGCCGGCCACGCGCTCGACAAGGTGCTCGATGGCGTCGACTTCGTGGCCGAAGCGCTGAGGGACCCCGCGGGCATCTTCAAGAAGGTCTACGACGCCGTGATCGGGAAGATCCCCGCAGCGGGTCTCGTGACCGACGTCGCGAAGGCCTCGGGCAAGCGGGTGTTGGACGGCGCGATCGCCAAGGTGAAGGAGATGATCGCCCCGTCGATCGAGATGCCCGACCTGTCGGGCATCAAGGCGGGCGGCTCTCTCGCGATGGCACGGTCTATCGCGCGCTCGTTCGGTCTCACCATGACGTCGTTCCGGCGTGGTGGTGCTCGCACGGCCGGGTCGGGATCGGTGTCGTTGCACGCTCTCGGGCGCGCGATGGACTTCTCGAACTCGTCCGGGCCGACACCTCAGATGATGGGGTTCTTCAACGCCATGCACGCCTTCCGGCCGACCGAGCTGCTGTACTCGCCTGCGGGTGCTCGGCAGTGGCGGCGCGGCGGGTACATGGCGGACACCTCGGGCGCGACCAAGCGCATGCACTACAACCACGTGCATGTCGGCTTCAACCGGGGCGGCATCGTAGATCAGCGTCCGACGCTGTTTGACCAGGGCGGGATTCTCCCTCCTGGCCTGACTGGGGTGCTGAACGCGACGAAGAAGCCCGAGGCTGTGCTCACCAATGAGCAGCTGCAGCAGTTGCGCACCCTCACCTCTCGGGATCCGGCTAGCGGAGACACCTTCGTCGTCAACGCCCAGAACGATCGCGCACAGGAGCTCGTCAGCGAGCTGATGTGGGCGCAGAAGACACGGCGCCGCCGTGGCCGCTACGCCCATGCGGGGAGGTGACCGATGCTCGTCTCGCTGCACGATGTGACCGTCGGCGAGCCCGGTCACGACCTCGTCCTCACGGGGTTCGATCTGGAACTCGGAAGTGTCCGCACCGGTGACGCGTCCTTGCCCGTTGGGCATGGGTCGCGTCCCGGCGCGGACTTCCTCGAAGCAGGGACGATCACGATGACGCTCAGGTCGTCCTACGGGATCCATGACCGGGCCGCCGCGGACCGCGTCACGTCCGCATTCACGCGTGCGTGGCGGGCGAGCCTGGCAGCCCCTCCCGGTGTGATGACGCCGTTGCTCGTCCGCCCCGGGGACTCGGCTCGAGTGGCCTACGGCCGCGCCGGCCGGATCAGCCCACCGGCCACCGACTCCATGCTCAAGCGCCAGGGACTCGTCGAGATCGTTGCGGAGTTCCGGGTGCTGGATCCGTTCGTGTACGACACCATCCCGACCGGGGCGACGATCTCGGTCGTGCCCCGGTCCCTCGGGGGGATCATCGCCCCGATCGTCACCCCGGTGACGACCACGATGACCTCGGGGGTGGAGTACCGGATGCTCACCGTCGGCGGGGATGCCCCGGCGCCGCTGCGCGTGGTCTTCCACGGCCCGGCCCGCGACCCGAAGGTCACGGTTGGCGGGGTCGAGGTCGGGGTCGTCGGCGAGGTCGCCTACGACGAGAACGTGATCGTCGATGGCCGCACCAGGTCCGTGCACCTCGATGACGCCGCGCAGACCCCCGCGGGGCACCGCCTCTCCCGCGGCTCGCGCCTGGATCTGCTCCGTGTGGAGCCGGGCACGCACGAGGTCGCTTTCACTGCCACGGACCGCACCGGCACCGCCCGGGCCACGGTCGAGGCGACACCCGCTTACTACCACCTCTGAGGAGGCCCATCTGATGGCAATGGAACGCGTCCCCTACCTCGTAGGTGGGGGTTTCGAGCACTCCGCTGAGGTGATGCGCGCGGCGCTCGCCGCGGCGACGTCGGGTGCGGAGGGTCTGGTGAACGCCGGGGACTTCAAGGTCACGCCGACCGCGGTGCCGGGCACGAACGTCGCGGTCGCGCCCGGCAACGCGCTGATCCGCAACTCTTACGGCGGTGGTGGCGCGCAAACGTACGCGGTGCGTGCGCCGTCGCAGACGCAGCTGCCGATTCAGGCGACCGGCTCGGCCGGCGCCCGCACGGACCTGGTCGTGGCCCGGGTCGATGACCCGACTTACGGTGGTGGGGCGTTCGACCCCGCCACGTTCGAGGCGGCGAAGCTCGAGGTGATCCGGGGCGTGCCGGCGAACACCCGCACGGCGGCGCAGCTGGGCCTGTCCTACCCCGCGATCGCTCTTGCTCGAATCACGCTGCCGGCGTCGACGGGCACGGTCACGGCCGGGATGATCACGGACCTGCGCGCCCTGGCGCAGCCACGGAAGGAACGCCACCTGTACGTACATCCGATGACGCAGGCGGACGGGATCGTGCGGATCGTGAACCGACGGGACATCGGTGACTGGTGGCCGAACCCGGACACCATCACGGGCTGGCGCATCGATGTGCCCGAGTGGGCGCAGCGCGTGCGGATCATCGGCCAGGCCGGTGGTGTGCTGATCCGCCGCGGCTCCGCGAACGCGTGGGGCCGGGTGTGGGCGCGGATCGGGTCGCAGTACGACGGGACCGGGATCGACACGCAGGAGACGTCGTGGGACCTCGCGTCCGGCACGGTCGGCAATGCTCGTGAGTCGTGGATGACCGGCGCGGATCGTGCTGTACCGGCTGGTCTGCGGGGTGCGACGAATCAGATGCTCTCCATGCGAGGCCGCGTCATCTCCTCTGACAATGACGACTCCCTCCCCGTCCTCGACTCCCTGTCGGTGGTGTCGCTGGATGTCGAGTTCTACGAGACGGCCGTATGAGTGCCCGGGTGCTGCTGCAGGAGCTGCCCTCGGGCCGGGTGCTGGACTGGGCGGTGCCGCTGTCGGGTGCGGAGGCGACGCGAGCCCTCTCGGGGCCGGGCGGCCTGGACGGTGCCCTGCCCGAGGGGTACGGCTTCCCCGTCCGGGAGTGGGGTAGCGCGCTGTGGGTCGAGGATTCCGGCACCTTCCACGGTGGCGGGATCGTCACCACCGTCGAGCATGCTGATCGGCAGATCCGTGTCGGCTGCACCGGCATCACGGGGTATGCGGCGGGGATGCCGTGGCTCGCCCCGCGGGAGGACCTGATCGACGTTGATCCCCTCGACATCGTCCGCAAGATCTGGACCCACCTCCAGGCCGAGCCCGGCGGGAACCTCCACCTCACGGTCGACCCTCTCACGACCCCGGTCAGGGTGGGTGAGGAGGAGCGCGAGGTCGAGTTCACCACCAGCACCGGTGACGACGTCAGCTTCGAGACGGGCCCGTTCCGGCTGAATCCGGTTGATGCGCAGGACCTCGCGAAGACGATCGACGACCTCGCCGCCTCTACCCCGTTCGACTACCTCGAGCACACGGCCTGGGATGGGGAGCAGATCGTGCACCGCCTCCAGCTCGGCCATCCCGCGATCGGGACGAGGCATGCGCAGATGCGGTTCCACACCACCGAGAACCTCGCCGTCCTCCCGACGCTCGGGTTCGATGAGGATGCGTACGCCTCCGAGGTACTGATGATCGGCGCCGGGGAGGGTCGCGCAGCGATCACCGCGCACGTCCCCGATGCCCCGACCAGGTTGCGCCGCGTCGCGGTCCTGGCGGACAAGTCCCTCCGCTCCAAGGCGGCCGCAACACGGCGTGCACGCGAGGAGCTGACCGCCCGCACCGCCGACGGGGAAGTCACCGACCTGACCGTCTGGGACTCCCCTCACGCCCGCATCGACGAGCTCGGACCGGGCGACACCATCCACATCGCCGGCCCACTTCTGACCGGTGCGGTGCTGGACCACTGGGTGCGGATCGTCGAGATCACCCGCCCCGTCGAAGACCCGGCCACCGCGATACTCGCGGTCATCCCCGCATAGGAGGTCCCCCTGTGGCTGATCCGCAGACGCGGAAGCTCGCCCGGCAGCTGGTCCAGATGGACGAGCGGCTCAAGCACCTCGAGACCGTGCCCCAGATGGCCCACTCCTCGATCGACGACCACGGCCTGCCCGTCTACGACAAGGACGGCAACCTCGTCACGAGGATCGGGAAGCAGGCGGACGGGACATGGGGCGCACCGCCCCTCGGCGGGCCCATCCCCTCGCCCCCAGTGGGAGTGTCCGCCACGGGCGGACCCGGACTGATCAACATCACCTGGACCGGGGACTACGCCCACGGCGCCGCACCACTGGACTTCGATGCGCTCGAGGTCCTCATCGACGGCGCTCTTGCCGGGTCGATCTCGAATCGGGATGGCGGCACCGTGTCGATCGGCGCCGAGCATGGCACTCGGTACGTCTCGGCGAGGATCCGGACGCTGGTGCCGCGCCACTCGCCTCTCACCTCCCCGTTCAGCGTGGTGGTGGGTCCCCCTGCGGATCAGCTGTTCATCGAGGCGCAGGAGCGGATCGAGGCTGCGGAGGAGGAGCTCGAGGCCGCGAAGCTCGAGCTGCAGGAGGCCGCGGCGAACGTCGTCCAGACGCGGGAGGACCTGACCCGCCTGGAGGAGGAGACGCTGCCGGCGGTGGTGGCGGAGCTCGAGGAAGCTGACCGTCTCGCGAACGAGCGTCTCACCGCGGCGCTGCAGCGGATCGGCGACGCGGAGAAGGTCGTTCAGCAGGCGGCAGGGCGTCTGGATACCGCTGAGGATCGCCTGTCGGGTCTGGATCGTCGTGTCGTCGATACGGAGGCCGCCGTCGAGGAGACCGTGCGGCGACTATCAGGTGCTGAGCTGCAAACGCAGCGCGGCCCCGTCCCGGAGCCGGATTCTCCGCTGGGCGCGCACTGGGTGTCGCCATCCGGCCACCTGTATGTCCGTATCGAATGTGAAGAGGGGGTTGCCTGATGACGTACACACCACGCTCGTGGGCTGATGGTGAGCTGGTCACAGCTGAGGATCTGAATCGGATCGAGCAGGGGATCGAGGCCACGGATGCGGACCTCGACGGCAAGGCGGACACCACCGACCCGCGGCTTTCGGACGCCCGCCCCCCGACCGCGCACCAGCACCCCGTCTCCGACGTGACCGGCCTACAGGCGGCTCTTGATGCGCTGGGGGCTTCTACTGGCGTCCGCGTCATCGACCTCATCGACGGCACTGTGTGGCAGTCCCGCGCAGGTATGCGCTGCTCCATCATGCGCACGGGGCCTTTAGTGATGCTGTCGGTGGTGAATGTCCTCGCGGCGGCGAGCGGGGCGTCCTCGACCCCGCAGCGCCCCATCCCGGTCGGGTTCCGCCCGGCCCAGGAGGTGAACGCCACGCTGATCGGGGGGAGTGCAGTTTCGGCCGCGCGCCTCCTCGTACAGACGAGCGGATCGACCATTTTTGCCACGCCCGGCCCGGCGTCGGGCGCGTATGCCGCGTCGGCGATGTGGATCACCGCCGACCCCTGGCCCAGCACCCTCCCCGGCGACCCGGCCTGACAGGAGCAGACATGGACCTGAGAACGCTAACCGATGACGACCTCGACGCGCACCGTATCGCTGTGTTGACCGAGCAGGAGCGGCGCGCCAACCTCGCGCAGCTCCCCGACCAGCTCGCCACGATGGCGCGTGATGCGGTTGCGGCGGGCTGTGACCGTGACGACCTGCTCGCCCGCGTGACCGACGCGCTCACCACCGACCAGGAGGCCCCGCAGTGAGCATCCGCTACGCGGGCTACTGGACGGCACTTGGCTGATAGATGAGAGAGGGTGATCGCTGGTGACCACGTCGATCCTGCCTCTGCGGCTCGGTACGGCCCGGCTCGGTCAGTACGTCGAGCCGGGCGCGGAGGCGCCGAAGCGGATCACGGTTCATGGTGAGTGTTGGGAGCTGGTCACGGACCCGCAGATCGCGGTGACGGAGCAGCAGATCCGGAGATGGGCTGCGCAGGACGCCCAGGAGAAGGCTGAAGCCGCTCAGGAGGAGGCGGTCCGTCTCGCAGGGATCGCGGCGACCGAAGCGGATGAAGCTCTCGAGGCCGTGCTGGGCGAGATGGTCTCTGACAAGTCCAACGTCTTCATCCAGTCCGTCGCGCCGGTCGCGGAGATGCGCAAGCAGGGCGTGCTGTGGATCGACACCCGCCCTGTTGTCGTCGACGGCGCCCAGGTGCCGGGCAACATCCCGAAGACCTGGGACCCGGCCGCTGCCCAGTGGGTGGCGGTCACGGACGCCGCAGCCGTGCGGGCGGCTGCTGATGCCGCTGATGCCCACGCTGCTGCTGATGCCGCTGCGGCTGCGGCGGGTGAGGCGATGGCCGAGGCCCGCTATGGGGCCCGCCTCGCTGATCGCGCTCCTACCCCTGCTGACGGGGTCGACATGCCCGATGGGGCGGGCTGGCACCAGTACGGCCTGACCACCAACCACGAGGGCGTCACCGATGTGCGGCTGGTGCAGACGTGGCGGTGGGACGGAGCCCAGTGGCGTCGCCTGGACATGGACACCACCATGCTGCCCGCCGTGGATATCGGTACCGGCACATTCGGTGACCTCTCTGGCGACCGCCTCGACATCACGGGCGAGTTCTCGGCGCGGGTCGCGGAGCTGATGGACGCTGCGGCGAAGCGGCTGATCGTGACCGAGGATGCGCTGCTGCAGCGCGCCACGGTGATCGAGGACATCGTCACCCCGGAGATCGCGGCCGCCCGCGGTTATTTCGAGGAGATCATCCTCGGCTCGGGCGCGAACGTGATCCCGAACGGGAACCTCGCGATCTTCGACCGCGACACCACCACGGGTGAGCAGCTGTCGACGCTGCGAGGCTGGCCCGGCGCGACGGGCATCATGGCGATGGCCCCGCCCGGGCTGCCCCGCTCGATCGGGATCAACGGCCGCGCGAACCGCGGCTCCGCCCGGTTCGCGGTGATGCCGGGCGAGACGTACTACTTCGCGGTGTACGTGTGGGCGGACCGGGCCGGGAAGCGGTTCTACGTCCAGCTCAACAGCAACGGCCAGACGAGCCCGTACGTGATCTCGAACCAGGTCACCCAGTCCCAGGAGTGGGTGCGGTTCGAGGGCCAGGTGACGATCCCGCAGGATGTCACCGAGGTCCAGCTCAACATCTACGGCAACCACACCAACGGCACGACCACCGCGGGCTGGCAGCGGTTCGCTGGGTTCGAGATGCGCCGCGCGATCGACACCTCGCTGATCGTGCCCGGCGCGATCAAGGCCCGCCAGATCCTCCTGACCGGCAACCCGGATGATCCGGACGAGGCAGCGCTCGCTGCGTCGCTCGCGGAGATCATCAAGCTGAAGGTCGGGCATCTGATCGTCGAGGACCAGGCCGATATCGAGGGTGCTCGCCTCGTCGGCGAGGCGTTCGCGGACTACCTCAACGTCACCGGGCAGCTGCTCGTCGGCGGTGAGGGCGCCGTGTTCACTGGCCCGGTCGCGTTCAAGAACTTGGTCGCGACGGGTGATCCGGATGATCCGGAGGCCGCGGCGATCATCGCGTCACTCGCGCGGATGCTCCGCATCGTCGCTGGCGACCCGACCGGTGAACGGGTCGAGATCGACCGCGACGGCGTCGTGAAGTACGGCCTGGACCCAGACGGGGTCCAGTACGAGATGGTCCGCATCGGCCCCGGCGAGGGTGACAACCTCCTCGCCATCGGCGACACCACCATGTCCCCGGAGGGCGTGCAGGCTCCCTCGGCCGAGGTCGAGACGCTCACGGTCGGTGGCCAGGGCCTGGAGGAGTGGCTCGACCCCTACCCGAAGGGCGTCGTGGGCTTTACCTACGAGGGATCCTCGTCCGCGTGGGACGGGTCGGGTAGGGAGATCGTCCGCCTGCAGGCTGAGGCGGAGCTCCTCCCGAACCGTCGCTACTCGATCACCGTGGATCAGCACTTCGTCCGGACCCGCACGAACGCAGTGGTCCCGTACGTGGAGCAGATGCGGTGGACGATGGACGGCACGGACGTGAAGGGCGAGGACGACGCCGGTGGCCCGTCCACGATGCTCGCCTACGTCCGCCACTTCCTGTCCGCGGCGGGGTCGACCACGTCGGAGGCGGTGCCTGCACTGGTCGGATGGATCGACACGCACGAGGACAACAACGGCTTCGGCACCGCGCCGAGGCTGGGGAAGTTCGCGCTGAGCACCCGCTCGGCCGGTGGTGTGGACACGCGCCTGATCGGGACCAGCACGTACCCGATCCGGATCACGATCCGGGATGAGGGCCCGACCATTCAGGCGACCGGCCGGTCCTGGTTCCATCTCGGGACGCCGGCGCAGGGATCCTCGGAGGCACCTGCTCCGAAGCCCGAGGTCAAGAGGTACACCAAGACGTACACCTCGATCTCGTTCCACACCTACGACAACAACGACAACCAGACCAGCGACCTGGATGTGGTGCAGGGCCTGTACGCGGGTGGGCCCTCGCGGCTGCGTCGTCGTGGTGGGTGGAAGTTCCAGTCCTTCACCTCGGATCTGTCCGGGGCGACGGTCGAGAAGATCGAGGTCTACGTCTACCTCAACCACTCGTACTACCACGCGGGTGCGGACGTGAACCTCGCGACGCACAACGGGAACGTCGGCAACTCGCTGACCTCCCGCGTGACGGTCCGAGGCTGGAAGCGGAACACCGGCAGGTGGATCACTCTCCCGTCCTCGCTGCACAACGGCTTCCGCAACGGCAGCCTGCAGGGTATCGGCGTGATCTCCACGAACTCGACCGCTCAGCAGTACGCCCGGTTCAACGGTTCCGGCGCGAAGATCAGAATCACGTTCCGCAAGTGATCAGGAGGTCACTATGTCGTTGCTCGCCGCTCAGGCGCTCATCACCAACTCCCAGCTCCGCTCCCGCGTGGAGTCTGCGATCCGGACCACCGCCGCCGAGCGCGTCGGATGGGAGGGCGCTGCTGGCGTCCTCGCCCGCGCGGGATACACGGCCCCGGACACGGTCGCGCACCCGTTCATGCTGCGCCTCGCAACGAACGGGGACGTGATCGACGCTGCATGCGATGCGTGCGGTCACGCCGGACCTGTCGACGACGACACGATCCTGTGGATCATCGGCGACACCTGGAGCGCGATCGCCACCGAGATCTACGGCCCCCCGGAGCCTCCGCCCACTACCTGATCCCCGCACCCTCTGAGGCCCCGCGCAGCACTGCTGTTCGGGGCCTCAGCCATGCCCGCACATCCCTGAGGAGACCCCCATGCCCGAGCCCGAGCAGGAGCTGTACGGAGACGAGCACGAGCCGATCGAGGACGACACCGCCGACCAGATGATCGACGGCGAGCACCCCGACGGCGACTATCCGCCTGAGATCTACGACGACGACCCGGAAGAGCCGATCGAAGACGAGCCGGCAGTCGAGGACGGAGAGGACTGATGGCGCACAAGATCCTCCCGAGGTCGGCGTGGTCGTCGACCAGCGCTCGCGGCACCGGCATCACGTGGTCGCGAGTCCGCGGCATCGTCTGCCACTACCCCGCTATGGGGAAAGCGGTCGGCGTGCTCACGCAGGCGCAGGAAGCGGCGCGGCTGCGCGGCTGGCGCTCGTACCACGTGAACTCGCTGGGCTGGCTGGACATCGGCTACTCCTACGCGATCGGCCAGTCGGGGCGGATCTACTCGCTGCGCGGTGATCGGGTCGGTGGCCACACCTACGGCCACAACAGCACGACGTTGGGCGTGCTGTTCATCGTCGGCGACAACGAACCTCTCACCGCCGCCGCGAAGGCCGCGTTCCGGGCACTCCGGGCCACGCTCCGCAAGCGCGGCGCGTCCTCGGGCGTGTGGGGCCACCGGGAGATGTCCGGGAACTCCACCCGCTGCCCCGGCCCGTTCATCATGGGCTCGATCCGCGACGGGTCCCTCACGGGCAGCTCCGCAGGAGCGTCGAAGCCGAGCACCCCCTCGAAGCCGTCACCCTCGCCGAGCGCCGAGTTCGCCGACGTGGACAAGACCCAGACCTGGCTGAAGGCGCTCGGCTACGACCCCGGCCCGCTGGACGGCAAGTACGACACCAAGACCGCCGCCGCGACGCGGGCAGCGCAGGAGGCTCTCGGAATCACCCCGGTGGACGGCCGCCCCGGCCCCACCACACGCACCCATCTGGAGGCAGCAGTGACCACTCTCGACAAGATCAGCAAGGACCTCGCGACCATCAAGCGCGCGCTCGAGCCCGGAATCGCTGGGAAGCGCACCGACGGCGAGCACGTCGCCCAGATGCGGAAGTTCCGCAACGAACTCTCCACCACCATCCCCGCCGAGGTCCTCGACGCACCGATCCGCCTCCAGGGCTCCCGCGCCGGCACCACCAGCACCCTGCGCACCAAGATGGCGTGGCTCGACCACGAGCGCGACCGCCAGAACGCCGCCATCGCCGGCCTCTCCACCCAGCTGGCCGGCCTGTCCGCCGCCGTGACCGCGCTCGCGGACGGCGGGTCGGTCGACCTCGAGGCTGTGCGTGCCGCGGCCGCCGAGGGCGCGCGGCAGGGTGGCGTGTCCGTCTCGGCCGAGGACGTCGCGGCGCTGCTCGCGATCACTGTCGCCCCGGACGACGAGGGCTGACCCGTGCCATCCAGCCCGTTCCCCGTCCCGCCGGGGAGGCTGCGCTGGCTCACCCGCGCCGAGGACGCGATCCGGGTCGGGATCTACTCCTGGATCACCGTCTCCGGCGCGGCGGTGCTGTACCACCCGCCCCGCTCGTACGGGCAGGTCGCTGACGTCCTCACCTTCGGCTGGGGGCTGCTGCAGCTCCTGGCCGTGGTGGGCGTCGTCGCAGTGCTCGCCGGCAAGCCGCTGTGGGAGTGGAGAATCGCCGGGCCCGTCGCGGCCGGGATCCTCTTCTACGCTCTCGTCTCTTTCCAGGCTGTCGGCGCGGAGGGACTCGGTCACCTACCGCGCGCGGCGGATGTCACGGCCCTGTCCCTCGCGATCCTCGCCAGATTCTTCGCGCTGTGGCAGAAGGTCGAGCAGGCCGAGGTGAGGGCGCGAGTGCAGAGGGGGATGGATGAGTGACGCCGCGATCCAGGCCCTCAGCGCCGTCGTCATCGCCGCCATCGGGATCATCACCACCTACATCACCGTCCGCGGCCGCTCGCCTCGGGATGAGCCGGACGCAGCGCCGGTCACGAACGAGCAGGTGCGCGAGGCCGAGGATCCGGGCGTCGTCGCGATCAAGATCGCCTACGGCACGCAGCTCCAGCTCGAGAAGACCCAGGCCGATCTCGACAAGACGAAGACGTCGCTGGGCCAGACGCAGTCCGACCTCGAGCAGACCGTGAAGGACCTCGAGGCCGTGCGCGGCGAGCTCCGCTCTGTCCTCGCCGAGCTCGAGTCCATCGCCCGCGACCTCCGCCGATTCGTCGAGTGGGAGGAAGCCGGCGCCCACGGCGCCCCACCGATCGCCCTGACCGACATCTACGCCCGCCTCGAGGCCCTCACCAGAAAGAGACCCCACCCATGACGGAAGTCATCGCCACTGCCACTGCCCTCACCCCGATTGGTGCGGTGCTCGTCCTGGCCGCGCTCGCGCAGGTCGCCATCGTCCAGGCCGCCAAGGACCAGGCATGGTCCAAGAAGCGCACCCAGCGCGTCTCGATCATCGTCGCCGCGGTGCTCGGCCTCGTGGCCGCGGTCGTGCTCGGCATGATCACCGGGCTCCCCGACTCCGTGATCCAGATCGTCTCCTCGATCCTCCTGTCCGTCGCCGCGGTCGCGGTGCTCGGCCAGGGCCTGTACAAGGTGATCGGCTACGCCATCCCCGATGGCCGCGACGAGGACGACCCTGGCACCCCGACGATCGTCGTGAACGGGACCGTTGACCCGGAAGTCGTCATCGGCGACCTCGATCTGCGCGGGCTCCGCGTCCGTGGCGAGCGACCGAAGGACGACGTCTGATGTACGTCTGTCCCCGCTGCGGCGCGACCTACGAGGACTTTACGAGCGCCGAGTGGTGCAAGCGTGAGGACGACCTCAACCGGTACGCCGACCACGACACTGAACTCAGAGCATGAAGAAACGCCCCATCCTGGCCCTGACGGGCTGGGATGGGGCGCTATCGTCATCTCCAGGCAGTCGACGCGCTACCTGTGAACATCCCGATTGACCAAGGGTTTCACAGATGCATAAACTGCGATCACCTCGACGGACGGTCGGGGTTTCTGTGTCCATCCGGGGATGCGACCGCATGTTCTGGGCGCCCCCGAAGAGAAAGTCGGGCATGTTGATCTCGGAGGGTGACGATGACCACCACGAACCTCTTTCCACAGCTCCCGGAGCTTCCGAAGGGGATGAAGGCAATCTCGCTGAACGGGGACCGGAAGCTGAGGATCCTGGCCAAGGAGCTGGAGAGCACTCAGCCGATGCCTCGAAGGACCGTGAGGAAGACCAGCAGCAGGCACTCAGTCGCGTCGAAGATGGCTCGGATGAAGAGCTCACGGAAGCAGACCAGCGCGTAATTGAACTCGCGATGGTGGCCGCCCAGGTCGCCATCGAGCGCTCCGAGTCGTTCAGTGGCCTCTTGCCTGCTCCGAAGGATTGGGAGCGCTACGGACCTGAGTGGCACGAGCGGATCATGCAGATGTCAGAGTCGTTCACGACCCATGAGTCGGCGCGTCGAGACCGAGTGGTCGACGCAACGATCGATGAAGCTCCGAAGTCCCGCCGCACCGCAGCAGCTCTGGCGATGATCGCGATGGTTCTTGCCTTCGTTGCTGGCGTGGTCTTTCGCCAACCGTGGCTCGGCGCGGCCTTCATCACGATGCCCGTCATGCTGATGGTCCAGGCGTTCCTCCCGGAGCGAGAGAGCAAGACGTCTCATACGCCGACGGAGCGCAGAGGATCGTCCAGATCGCCTGAAGAGGACGAAAGGTAGTTCGTTGCGACCGAAGCGCCCCCACTCTCCTTTGGGAGGGTGGGGGCGCTTTCATGCGCTCAGGTGTCCGTGCGCGTCGACGACGAGCTGTAGCAGCCGATCTCGCGCAGGGCCTCGTTGGCCTGGACCACCTTCGAGGACTTCGGATCCCACTCGTTGCGGATCTCGAACAGCTCAGCACAGGTGGCACCCGATTCGAGAGCGTCGTTGAACCCCTCATAAGTACCGGTGTCAGCCGGCCCACTACCGCACGCGCTCAGTGCCACGGCGGCAAGGAGACAGATGGAAGCGGAGCGCACGCGGGTGACCATCATCAGGAGGTTACCCGGGCTCCGGCCGGGGCGGGGCGGGTTCGGCACGACACCGGTCCGGTGACTGCGGGCGCATCATGCCCGTGCGCCCGGTCCGTACTCCGTACTCCTCCATCGGCCCGGCCCCCACCCGGCCGACGCACCCCACGAGCGTCCGGGTACCGCAGTCACGGCACTCCCAGGTCCGGTGCCCGCCCGTGAACGGCCCGGCCCCGCACTGGCAGGCCTGCCACCCGATCAGGTACCGGTCACTCCCGCAGACACAGGTCGGTGGGGTGGGTTCGGCCCAGCCGTGCGGTGTGCGGATCAGCCAGGAGTCGGTCATGGGGACAGTGTGCCGGGAGGGTGAGACCGCTCCGACAGGCATGCTGAGATGGCCATCTGTCAGGATGGGCAACCTGTTGGGCATCTCGGGCATGAAACAGACCCGGCCTCCGTGGTGGAGAACCGGGCCTGACCTGCGGAGCCGCCTAGGAGAATCGAACTCCTGACCTATTCATTACGAGTGAATCGCTCTACCGACTGAGCTAAGGCGGCATCGCCACCCGGAGGTGGCAGACCGGTTCACTGTACGTGACCTGCGCCGGTCGGCGCAAAGCCGGGAACAGCGATCCCCGTCACGCTCACAGCGCTCTGGCCGGGGCTGTCAGCAGCGCAGTCCGTCCTCGGGGACGGTGTCCTCGAGGAGGTAGGCGTCCACCTGCTCCTCGATGCAGCCGCCCGAGCGGCCGTAGGCGGTGTGGCCGTTCCCCTCGAAGGTCAGCAGCACGGAATCGTCCAGCTGCTCGGCGAGGCTCTGCGACCAGGCGTAGGGGGTGGCCGGGTCGCCGGTGGTGCCGATGACCACGATCGGGCCGGCGCCCTCCGCGGCGATCGGGGCGGGCTCGCGCAGCGGCGGGACCGACCAGTGGGCGCAGCCGTCCCCGCCGAGCGAGGGCCCGAACGTCGGGAACTCCTCGGCCAGGCGCTCCGCCTCCTGCGCCACCCACTCCTCGTCGGCGACGCCGGGGTGGTCCAGGCAGTTCACGGCGGTGATCGCGAAGGCGGCGTTGGTGCGGTAGGTGCCGTCGGCGGAGCGCTCGGCGGAGAGATCGGCGATGCGCAGCAGCGGCGCGCCGTCGCCGTTCATCGCGGAGGTGAGCGCCTCGCGCCCCGGCTGCCACAGGCCGTCCTCGTACATCAGCATCAGCACGGCCGAGCGGGCGAGCGCGCCGGTGAGCGGCCGCTCGGGATCGCCCGTGCCCAGCGGGCTCTCGTCGATCGAGGCGAACAGGGCCTGCAGCTGGTGCTTCGCCTCCTCCTCGGTGCCCTTGAAGGGGCAGCCCTCGCCCGCCTCGAGGCAGTTCGCCAGGAACGCCTCGGTGGCCAGCTCGAAGCCCTCGGCCTGCCCCGCCACGAACTCGTTCATCGACAAGGAGGGGTCCACGGCGCCGTCGAGCACGAAGCGGTCCACGCGGTCCGGGTGGAGCTCGGCGTAGCTGGCGCCGAGGTAGGTGCCGTAGGAGTAGCCGAGGTAGTCGAGCTGCTCCTCGCCGAGCGCGGCGCGCAGCACGTCCATGTCACGGGCGGCGGAGTAGGTGTCGAGGTAGGGCAGCACCTCGCCGGAGTTCGCCTCGCAGGCCTCGGCGATGCGCACGCTCCACTCCTCGCTCTCGGGCGAGCCGGGCTCCGCGGTCGCGGCGAGGTACTCGTCGGTCTCCTGGTCGCTGAGGCATTCGATCCCTGCTGAGCGGTTCACGCCGCGCGGGTCGAAGCCCACCAGGTCGTAGGCTCGGCTGATCTCGGGCGAGACCAGCAGCGGGAGGCTCTCGAGGAAGTTCACGCCGGAGCCGCCGGGGCCGCCGGGGTTGGTGACCAGAGAGCCGATCCGCTCACCGGTGGCCGCGATCTGCGCCACCGCGATCTCGATGTCGCCCGCCTCAGGATCGTTCCAGGCCAGCGGCACGGTGATCGTGCCGCACTCGAGATCCGGATCGTTCACGCCCTCGCAGGGCCCCCACTGGATCTGCTGCTCGTAGTAGGCGGCGTAGGCCGGGTCCTCGGCGGGGTCCGAGGGGAGGTCCGCCGCGGCGGAGGTGCCGAGCTCCTGGAGCTGGGGGCCGTCCTCCTGCGGGGCCGACGGGCCGGGCCCGGCATCGGGGCCTCCGTCGCCGTCGGGCGCCGGATCGGTGGAGGTGCACCCTCCCAGCACGAGGACCGTGGCGGCCGCCGCGGCGGCGAGACGGGCGGAGAGCCGTGGGCGGAGGACGGCAGTGGTCATTCGAGATTCCTATGTCCGTGCAGGGGAAGTCGGCGCGAGAGAGCGGGGAGGGCCCGGCCATCCTAGGCCCCGCCCTCCCCGCTCGTGCCCCCTGTGGACGGGGCTCGCGGGGCGCGGGGCGCTCACCCGACCTCGCGCACCGCCCAGCGGCGGATGCCGAGCGCGGCGGGCACGACCACCAGGAGCAGCAGAGGCAGCAGATCGAAGGCGGTGCCCTCCCCGCCGGCGATGACCATGGCGGCGGTCTGCAGGTCGAGGGCGCGGATGATGTCGGAGAGCAGCTCGGAGCCGAAGGCCGTCGCGATCACCCCGGCGGTGGAGACCACGAAGGGGACCCCGATCGCGGCGACCATGCCGAGCACGGTGGACTGCAGCACCATCGCCATCGCGAGGGAGAACAGGAGCGTGGCCAGGAGGACCGCCAGATGGCTGGTGAAGACCTCGTCGACGGTGGAGAACACCGCGCCCTGCCCCATCAGCTCCCCGCCGATCCAGGTGGTCGCGGCGGCGAGGCCGACGGACAGCGCCACCAGCACCAGGAACACTGCGGCGGTGGCGAGCACCTTCGAGGTCAGCACGGCCAGGCGGGCCGGGCGCTGCAGGAGGGTGTTCTGGATCGAGTGATCGGACCACTCCCCCGCCGTCATCAGCACCGTGATCACCGGGATGATCAGGCTCAGCGGGAGGGTCAGGAAGAAGAAGGTGAGGCTGATGTCGGAGGTGCCCTCGGGCATCAGCGAGGGCTGGATCAGCCCGCCGAGCAGCGCGAAGCCGAGCACGGCGAGCAGGGACAGGGTCAGCAGGATCGCGGCACCGCGGGTGTCGAGGAAGCTGCGCAGATCGATATCGGGTCGCATGGGAACTCCTGGTGGGGCGGGCCGGTCAGCGGATCGGGACGGGAACGGGCTGGGCATCCGGCGCGGTACCGGCGGGGCTCTGCTCGAGCTGTCCGGTGAGGGCGAAGAAGACCTCCTCGAGGCCGCTGCCGTCGCTCGCGCCGAGGGAGGTCAGCACCAGCTGCTCCTTCAGCGCCAGACGCCCCATGTCCTCGGGGGCGAGGCTCACCTCGAGCTCGGCGGCGGAGCGCTGCTCGTAGGCGATCCCGTGCCGGTCCAGCGCCGCGCGCAGCGCCTTCGGATCGAGGGCGCTGACGCGGGTGCCGGACTCGCTGGTCAGCTCCTCGAGGGTGCCCTCGCGCACCAGGCGGCCCTGGGAGATGACGACCAGGCGGTCCACGGTCGCCTCGACCTCGCGCAGCTGGTGGCTCGAGAGCAGCACCGTGCCGCCGGCGTCGGCGAAGGAGCGCAGCAGTCGGCGCATCCAGCGGATCCCCTCGGGGTCCAGGCCGTTGGCGGGCTCATCGAGGACCAGCACGGCCGGGTCGCCGATCAGGGCGACCCCGATGCCAAGGCGCTGGCGCATGCCGTAGGAGTAGCCGGCCACGCGCTTGCGGCCCGCATCGGCGAGGCCGACCATCGTGAGCACCTCGTCGGCCCGGGAGGCCGGCATGCCGACGGTGGCCGCGGTCAGACGCAGCGTCTCGAGTCCGGTGCGGCCGCCGTGCAGGGCGCGCGCATCGAGCATCACGCCGATGGTGCGGGCGGGGTGGGCGAGGCTGCGATACGGGGCGCCGCCCACGAGGGCCTCACCCTCGTCGGCCGTGGCGAGACCGGTGAGGATGCGCAGCGTGGTGGACTTCCCGGCGCCGTTGGGGCCGAGGAAGCCGGTGACGGTGCCTGGATGGCACACGAAGCTGAGGTCGTCGACAGCGGCGCGGGCGCCGTAGCGCTTGGTCACGCCGCGCACCTCGAGGGTGGGTCCGGCGGCGGCGGAGGGGGTCGTGGTGGTCATGGCAGAAGGCTCCTCCTCCGCGCCCGGGCGCGGCCACCGACCCCCGGTCAGGCGCGCGCCGACGAAGGTCGGGCGCCGCGTCCCCCTGCGGGAGGACAGGGGCGACCTCCGTCGATCCCGGGGGCGACCTGCGTCCATCCCCGGGCCGCATGCGCGCGGGCGGGAGCGCTCGGCGCATCGTCCGCCGCTACAGTTGCCACGTGGACGTTCAGGGAGCACCCAAGCGAATTCGCTGGCAGGAGGTGCTGCTCCTCGCCGTGGTCACGGCGGAGGCGATCGCGCAGGCGGGGCTCGCGACCTCGTCGATCGAGCTGTGGCGCGCCGGGCTGGTGCTCGCGCTCGGCGCCGCCCTGCTGCCGCGACACCGCCACTGGCGCTGGCTGCTGCCCGTGCTGCTGGTGATCAACGCCGCCGCGATGTCTCTATCCGTGCTGATCATCGTCACCTACTGCTATGCGACCCGCAGCCAGAACCGGCTGCTCACCCTCCTCGTGGCGCTGCTGGCCGTGGCCTCCGGCTCCCTGCCGATGGCGCTGTGGATGGGGCTCGGCCCGTTCATCGGCCTCACCGGCCTGGTGGTGGTGACCCTCATCGTCGCCGCCTCCGCCGCGACCGGCATGTACACCTCGACCCGGCGAGCGTTGCTGGCGCAGCTGCAGAAGCGCGCCGAGCAGGCGGAGTCCGGCCGGGCCGTCGCCGAGGACCAGGCCCGGCGCGCCGAGCGCACCCGCATCGCGCGCGAGATGCACGACATCGTGGCGCACAAGATCTCCCTGGTCGCGCTGCAGGCAGGTGCGCTCGAGGTGAACCCCACCCTGGACCGCGAGCAGGTCCAGCAGTCCGCCGGCCTGATCCGGCAGACCGCCACGACCGCGCTCTCGGAGCTGCGGGAGGTGCTGGGCGTGCTGCGCGGCGACGGGGAGGAGGCGCCGCTGGCGCCCCAGCCCACCTGGGAGGACGTGCGCCGCCTGGTGACCACCTCCAAGGACGCGGGCATCGCCGTGGACCTGTTCGACTTCATCGACGATCCGGTGCCCGACCCCCTGGCCCGCACCGCCTACCGCGTGGTGCAGGAGGGGCTGACCAACATCCACAAGCACGCCCTGCACACCAAGGCACGGGTGGCGCTGATCGGCGAGCCCGGCACCGAGCTGGTGATCGAGGTCAGTAATGTTCTCCCCAAGGGGTTCACGACGGATCTGCCCGGGGCCCGGATGGGCCTGTCGGGCATCGAGACCCGCGTGACGCACGCGGGCGGCACCATCACGTCGGGCCCCACCGACGACGGACGTTTCGAAGTGAGGGCGGTGATCCCGTGGCCGACGGCGACGTGACGCGCGTGGGACTGATCGACGACGACTCCCTGGTGCGCGCCGGACTGGCGATGATCCTCGGCGCAGACCCGGGGATCGAGGTGGTGGCGCAGGGAGACGACGGCGCCGAGGCGGTGACGCTCGTGCAGAAGCACCGCCCCGATGTGCTGCTGATGGACGTGCGCATGCCCCGCATGGACGGCATCGCCGCGACCGCCGCGGTCAGCGCCCTGCCCTCCCCGCCCAAGATCATCATGCTCACCACCTTCGACATGGACGAGTACGTGTTCCAGGCGCTCGAGGCCGGGGCCAGCGGATTCCTGCTCAAGGACACCCCGCCCCAGGACCTCGCCCGGGCCGTGCACGTGGTCGCCGGCGGCGACGCGATGCTCTCCCCCACCATCACCCGGCGCATGCTCTCCCACTTCTCCGAGGCGAACCCCGGCTCCCGCCAGGACCGCCACCCCGGCCTCGAGCAGCTCACCGACCGCGAGACCGAGGTGCTCGGCGCGGTGGGCGCGGGACTGTCCAACGCCCAGATCGGGATGCGGCTGTTCATGAGCGAGGCGACCGTGAAGGCGCACGTCTCGAAGATCTTCGCGAAGCTCGACTGCAGCAACCGCGTGCAGATCGCGATCATCGCCCACGAGGCCGGCCTCACCGACCTCGACGCCGACCAGGTCTGAGCAGGCGGGACGGGGCGGGGCGGCCGCGCCGGGGCGCCACACGGCAGACGGCCCGCCACACGACAGAACGTTCCACGTCGGTGGTACTTCACGTCGAATGGCCGCGGGAAAGCGAGCAGCACTGCCGGAACAGAAGCGGGCACCGGCACCGGCCGATCCGCGCCGGGCGGTCAGCGCTGGCCGATCCGCGCCGACCGGTCAGCCCCAGCCGAGCTCGTGGAGGCGGTCGTCGCTGATGCCGAACAGGTGGCCGATCTCGTGCAGCACGGTCACCGCGATCTCCTCGACCAGGTGCTCGCGGGAGACGGCATGCCGCTGCAGCGGCCCGCGGAAGACGAAGATCCGATCCGGCTGCGCGTAACCATCGAACACACTGCGCTGATCCAGTGGGATCCCCTCATAGAGTCCCAGCAGCTCCGCACCGCCGGACTGCTCGGGCAGCGGCTCCTCCTCGACCAGGATCGCGACGTTCGCCCGGGCGATGGCGCGGGCCACCTCGTCGGGCAGCGAATCGAGAGCGTCGTCGACCGCTTCCTCGAACTCCTCACGGCTGATCCGGATCATGGAGCCATCGAACCATGCCCCGCCCGCGCCATGCCCCGCCCGTGTCGCGTGCACCGCATCACCCGGCCGAGGTGCGGCGAGGAGGCCACGCGGTGGGTATGCTTTCTCCTCGGGCAGTCATGCCCAGGCCCCCATCGTCTAGTGGCCTAGGACACCGGCCTTTCACGCCGGCGACACGGGTTCGAATCCCGTTGGGGGTACGCATCACGGTGCGGCGGAGACGCGCGCACCGGGAGGCACCGGAGTGCGAGGCGGCTCACAGCAGGTTTGGTCGAGAGCCTCCAGATGTTCCGGTAGAGTTATCCATGTCGAAACGAGCAGTCAGCGTGGAGACGACGCAAGGCCCTGTAGCTCAGTTGGTTAGAGTGCCGCCCTGTCACGGCGGAGGTCGCCGGTTCAAGCCCGGTCAGGGTCGCCCCCGAGAGAAGGCCCCGGAACATCGTTCCGGGGCCTTCCGCATTCCCTGCTCTCTGCGCATAGCGCCCGGCGCACGCCACCCGCGCGCTTCGTGCCCCGCACGCCCTTCTCGCACCACCGATCGGTCGGCTCAGTGCTCCCGAAGCGTCGGCCTCCCCGGCAGCCCGCCTCTCCCCCTACGCTCGGGGGATGAGCACCGCACTGCGCAATCACCGCATCCGCCTCGCCTCCCGCCCCCACGGGGAGCCCGTCGAGGCCGACTTCACCCGCGACGTGGTGGAGGTCCCCTCCCCCGACCCCGGTCAGGTGCTGCTGCGCACCCGCTATCTCTCCCTGGATCCGTACGTGCGCGGGCGCATGAGCGCCGCGAAGTCCTATGCCGCGCCGATGGAGGTCGGGGACGTGATCGTGGGCGGCACCGTCTCCGAGGTGGTCGAGTCCGCGGCCGACGGCTTCGCGCCCGGCGACACGGTCCTGTCCTACGGCGGCTGGCAGGAGTACAGCCTCGAATCCGCTGCGCATCTGCGGCGCCTGGACCCGTCGGCCGTGCCGGTCACCACCGCGCTCGGCGTGCTGGGCATGCCCGGCTTCACCGCCTACGCGGGTCTGCTCGCGATCGGGAAGCCGCAGCCCGGGGAGACCGTCGCCGTCGCGGCGGCCACCGGTCCCGTCGGCTCCGCCGTGGGCCAGATCGCGAAGCTGCACGGTGCCCGCGCCATCGGCATCGCGGGCGGTGAGCAGAAGGTCGCGCGGATGCGCGAGCTCGGCTTCGATGCCGCGCTGGATCACCGGGCTCCGGAGCTCGCGGGCCGTCTGGCCGCGGCTTCGCCCGACGGCATCGACGTGTACTTCGAGAACGTGGGCGGCGCGGTCTGGGACGCTGTGCTGCCCCGGCTGAACGAGTTCGCCCGCGTTCCCGTGTGCGGGCTCGCCGCGCTGTACAACGCGACCTCCGCCCCGGAAGGACCGGACCGCAGCGCGCAGCTGATGCGGGAGGTGCTCTCCAAGAGCCTCACCCTGCGCGGCTTCATCCAGCGCGAGTTCGTGCCCACCATGTTCGAGGACTTCCTGCGGGACATGACCGACTGGGTCGCCTCGGGGAAGGTGCAGCACACCGAGGACATCACCGAAGGTCTGGATCGCGCGCCGGAGGCCTTCGTAGGGATGCTGCGGGGCCAGAACTTCGGCAAGGCGATCATCCAGGTCTCCTGAGCGCGGCCCGTCGGCCGGACCGGCGTGGTGTGCCTTACACCGCGCCGGTCCGGTTGGTCGCACACCTGACCCGGCTGGTACTCTGAACCCCGGTCACCTCGTGACCACGGCTCTGTAGCTCAGTTGGTAGAGCGTTCGACTGAAAATCGAAAGGTCACCGGATCGACGCCGGTCGGAGCCACCACCACGAAGCCCCCTGGTCCGCCAGGGGGCTTCGTCGCGCCCGGGGGCACGACCTCCCGCGGTGCCCGCGCCAGTCCCTCAGTTGCCGACGCTTCCGGCGCCCGGGAGGATCCTCGCTCCCCGTAGGCTGTGGAGCATGTGCGTCCGGAACGGTCCGGGCACCGACCCTCGAGGAAGGACGACGATGTCATCCGAGAACCCGGACCTCCGGATCGCCCAGGCGGCGACGCTCACGCCCATCACCGAGATCGCCGAGGCGGCGGGGGTCCCCGCGGAGGCGCTCGTGTCCTACGGCGCGTACAAGGCCAAGGTCGATGTGCGCAGGATGACGCCGAGCGGCACGGAAGGGAAGCTCGTGCTGGTCTCGGCCATGTCGCCCACCCCGGCCGGTGAGGGCAAGTCGACCACCACCGTGGGCCTGGCCGACGCGTTCTCGCTCAAGGGGCATCGCACGATGGTCGCCCTGCGTGAGCCGGCGCTCGGCCCGATCATGGGGATCAAGGGCGGCGCCACCGGCGGCGGGCATGCGCAGGTGGTGCCGATGGAGGACATCAACCTGCACTTCACCGGGGACTTCCATGCCATCCAGATCGCGAACAACACCCTCGCCGCGCTGATCGACAACCACATCCACCAGGGCAATGCGCTGGGCATCGATCCGCGCCGCATCCAATGGAAGCGCGTGGTGGACGTCAACGACCGCGCGCTGCGCAAGGCGGTCATCGGACTGGGCGGCCCCGCCCAGGGCGTCCCCCGCGAGGACGGCTTCGACATCGTGGTGGCCTCGGAGATCATGGCGGTGCTGTGCCTGGCCACCGATCTGCAGGACCTCCAGGCCCGCGTCGACCGGATCGTCGTCGGCTTCACGTACGACCGCTCCCCCGTGACCGTCGCCGATCTGCAGGTGGGCGGCGCGATCACGATGCTGCTCAAGGACGCGCTGCTGCCCAACCTGGTCCAGACCCTCGGCGGCACCCCCGCCCTGGTGCACGGCGGCCCGTTCGCGAACATCGCCCACGGCTGCAACTCCCTGGCCGCGACCCGACTGGCGCTCTCGCTCGCGGACATCACCGTCACCGAGGCGGGCTTCGGCTCGGACCTCGGCGCGGAGAAGTTCCTGGACATCAAGGCACGGCTGGGCGGGCTCTCCCCCGACGCCGGCGTGGTGGTCACGACGGTGCGCGCCCTGAAGATGCACGGCGGCGTGGCCAAGGGCGACCTCGCCACCGAGGACATCGCGGCCGCGCTCGAGGGCACCGCGAACCTCGCCCGCCACGTGCAGAACATGCGCAAGTTCGGGATCGAGCCGGTGATCGCGCTGAACCGCTTCCCCACCGACACCGAAGTGGAGCTCGATGCAGTCCTCGCTTGGGCGAAGGAGCAGGGCTTCCGAGCGGCGCTGTCGGAGGTGTGGGCCAAGGGCGGCGAGGGTGGCCTCGCCGTCGCCGATCAGGTGCTCGCCGCGATCGAGGAGGACGCCCCCGACTTCCACCACCTCTACGACCCGGCCGGCGGCATCGAGGAGTCCCTGCGCACCCTCGCGCGGGAGATCTACGGCGCCGACGACGTCGTCTTCGAGGACCGCGCCCCCGCTCAGCTGCGGATGCTCAAGCGCAACGGCTGGGACACCCTGCCGGTGTGCGTGGCCAAGACCCAGTACTCCTTCTCCGACGATCCCACCGCGCTCGGCGCCCCCACCGGGCATGTGCTGCATGTGCGCGATCTGGTGCCGAAGATCGGCGCGGGCTTCGTGGTCGCGCTGACCGGCGCGATCATGACGATGCCGGGCCTGCCGAAGGAACCGGCCGCCCTGCGCATGGGCGTCACCGAGTCCGGGGAGTCCGTCGGCCTGTTCTGACCCGGCCGCGGGCGGCGCTGTGAGTCAGCAGCCCGCTGACGCTGCCCGCCACCAGCCTGCTGACGTTCCCGGCCAACCGCCCGCTGACGAACCAGATTCAGCGCGATCGTGGTTCGCCAGCGGGCTGTTGGCGTTGGGGCGGCGGGGCGGAGCCGAGGGCGGCGGCGGAGCCGAGGGTGGCGGCGGGGCAGGCGCGGCGCTGCGGCTCACTGGCGCGGGTCGCGCTCGGCGACCTCCTCGGCCTCGAGCTCGGTCTCGTCGTCGAGGTCGATGTCGATGACCTCCTCGTCCTCGACGTCCTGGGCGCGGGCCTCGGGCTCGACCCAGTTGGTGTCGGTGAGCGGCTCGACCGTCTCGATGACCACGTTCTCGGGGAAGCGGTCCTGGGAGTCGTCGGCCATGCCGCGGTGGTCGTCGCCGTCCTCGTCGACGAAGCCGTCCTCGTCGTCGTCCTCGTCGTCGGAGTCCGCCAGGCGCGGGCTGAGCTCGTCGAAGGCGTAGTCACGGCCGTGCACGAAGCCGCGCCGGAAGGCGGCACGGCCCACCATCACGCTCGCGACCGGCACGGTGAGCATCTGCGCGAGCAGCACCACCAGGAGGAACGCCGCGAGCGACCAGGAGCGCGAGACCAGCGCCGCCCCCGAGAAGACCAACATCAGTCCGAGCACCTGGGGCTTGGAGGCGGCGTGGGTGCGCATCAGCACGCCGTCGAAGCGGTTCAGGCCGATCGCGGAGACCAGGCCCAGCAGCAGGCCACCTCCGATCAGCACGCCCGCGATGATCTCGATGACGGTCATCGCTCCCCCTCCGTGCGCCGATCCTCCTGCGAGCGTTCGAACTCGTCGTCGAAGCCGCGCCCGCCAGGCTGGGCTCCGAAGCCCTCCTCGTCCCAGTCCTCGAGCGGCTCGCCGGGTCGGTCCGGATCCGAGACGGGATCCGGGTCGGCGTAGAGGTCGTCGTCCTCCGCGGCGACGGAGCCATGATGCGGCTCCTCCTCCCAGCTGTCCCCCTCGATCGGGTCGAGGTGGATCGCCTCGTGCGGGCCGGTGCCGGTGCCGGGCTCGGAGGGGTGCGGGGTCAGACGGGTCTGCAACGATTCCTCACGGGCCACGAAGCGGGCGAAGGTGACGGTGCCGATGAAGGCCATACCGGTCAGGCTCAGCATCGCCGGCCCCGCCCAGGCGGCCCGGGAGCCGGCGACGTACAGCGCCATCCCCATCAGCACCAGGGTCACCAGGGAGTCACTCGAGATCGCGCGGTCCAGGATCGTGGGGCCCACGACCATCCGGTACACCACGCCCAGCGCGGCGAGGGCCAGCAGGGCGCCGTAGATGACCAGCAGCAGGTCGAATCCGCTCATCGCAGCCCCGCCTCCTCGAGCACCTCACGCCGCCCGACCGCCCACAGCAGCCGCTCCTCCTGGGCGAGCACGCTCGCGCGCGCCTTCTCGACGGCCTCGACGGTGCCGGCGTTGAAGGTGTGCAGGAACAGCATGCCCGTGGCGCGCTGCGCCTCGACCACGACGGAGCCCGGGATCAGGGTGCACAGCACGCCAGTGAAGGTGAGGAAGAAGTCCGAGCGCGAGGCCATCCGCACCGCGATCACGGAGCTGGGCGGCTGGGGCCCGGGACGGACCGCGTAGTAGGCGACCTGGATCGCGGAGACCACCACGTCGAACAGGAAGCGCAGCACGAACAGGGTGAAGCGCACGGGGCGCAGGGTCAGCTCGTGGCCCGTGGGCGGCATCGGGAAGAGCACGAACACCAGCACGGCGACCGCGATGCCGCCGAGCACGTTCTTGAGGTCCACGCCGCCCCACAGCATGCACCAGAGCACCACGGCGGTGAGCACCCACACCCAGGAGTGCCGCAGATCGCTGAGCCGTCGCCGGATCATTCGTCGACCTCCTGTCCGTTGCCGTCCAGGCGGTGCCCGGCGTCGTCGATCCGGTACTCCAGCTGCCCTGCGGCCTCATCGCCGAGCACCGCGCTGACGTAGGGGACGCGCTCGAGCACGGAGCTGGCGGCCTCATCGGCGTAGGTCATGATCGGGCCGGCCAGGATCGTGAGCACCAGGGAGAAGGCGATCATCGCAGCGGTGGCCCCGCCCATCACGTTCGGCAGCGGCACGTCGCGCTCGATGATCTCGTCGCTGGGCTCCTGCCAGAAGGCGCGGTTCCAGATCTTCGCGATCGCGTACAGGGTCAGCAGGCTGGTGAGAACGCTGATGGCGATGAGGATCCAGCCGGAGGTGCGGTCGTACTGGATGCCGGCCTCGATCAGCCCCACCTTGCCGATGAAGCCGGAGAACGGCGGGATGCCGGCGAGGTTCATCGCGGGGATGAAGAACAGCACCGCGATGACCGGGGCGAGCTTCTGCAGCCCCCCGAGCTTGATCAGGTTGGTGGTGCCGCCGCGGTGCTCGATCAGGCCGGCGGCCAGGAACAGCGTGGACTGCACGGTGATGTGGTGGGCGACGTAGTAGATGGTCGCCCCCATGCCCAGCTGGGTGCTCATCCCGATGCCGAACAGCATGTAGCCCATGTGGGAGACGAGCGTGAAGGAGAGCACGCGCTTGAGGTCAGTCTGCGCGACGGCGCCGAAGATGCCGATCAGCAGGCTCAGCGCGGCGGCCGCGAGCAGCAGGTTCTGGATCTGGGAGGCGGGGAACAGCAGCGTCTCCAGGCGCAGGATCGCGTAGATGCCCACCTTCGTCAGCAGGCCCGCGAACACGGCGGTGACCGGTGCGGGGGCGGTGGGGTACGAATCCGGCAGCCAGGCGCTCAGCGGGAAGATCGCGGCCTTGATGCCGAAGGCCACCAGGAGCATCAGCTCGAGCACCATGCGGATGCCGGGCTCGAGGCCGTCCAGCCGCACCGCCATCTCGGCGAGGTTGACGGTGCCTACCGCGGCGTACACGCAGGCGACGGCGGCCAGGAAGATGATCGAGCTGAGCAGGGAGACGATGACGTAGGTGGTCGCGGCGCGGACGCGGCTCGCGGAGCCGCCGAGGGTCAGCAGCACGTAGCTCGCCGCCAGCAGCACCTCGAAGCCGACGTAGAGGTTGAACAGGTCGCCGGCCAGGAACGCCATGGACACGCCGGCGGTGAGGGCGAGGTAGGTGGGGTGGTAGATCGCCACCGGTGTGCGTTCGATGTTCTCGCTGACCGTCTGGGCGCTCGAGTAGATCAGCACCGCGAGCGTGACGAAGCTCGAGACCAGCAGCATCAACGCGGTCAGCCGGTCCGCGACCAGCACGATGCCCAGCTGCGGTGTCCAGTTGCCGATCTGGAGCACCATCACGCCCTCGAGCGTGACGTAGTAGCCCAGCACCATCGCGACCACGAAGATCGAGGCGAGGGTGAGGATCGCGACCCAGAGCTGGAGCTTGGTGTAGTGGCGCAGCAGCAGCGTGAACGCGGCGCCGGCCAGAGGCAGCATCACCGGCAGCGCCAGGAGCAGCTCGATGCTCATCGCTCCCCCCGTCCATCGGTGTGCTCACGGTCGGTCTCGGTGGCGGGACCCGCGCCGGGCACGCCCCCCATCGCGGAGCGCTGCTCCGCCCGTCCGCGGCGCGCCGAGGGCGCACCTTCCTGCTCCGCGCGCCGACGAGGCCGCGGAGGCGGTGGCCCCTCGCCCTCGTCAGCCTCGGTGGCGTCCTGCGGGACGTCCTCCGCGCTGGTGAGGTCCGAGCCCAGCGGATCGTCGTCCTCGGGCAGGTAGAGCCCCTGCGACTGGGCGAGCGCACCGCGCCGTGACTCCTCGGTGAGGGCCTGGGACCAGGGCAGGTGCTCGGTCTCCCCCTCGGTGCGACGGCGCCGGCGGCGCAGCACGCGCCGGTCCTCGACGTCGTCGGGGACCTCGTCGTGGCCGAACAGCTGCCAGGCCCGGTAGGCGAGCGCGACGCCGAAAGCGGTGATGCCCAGAGAGATCACGATCGCGGTGAGCACCATCGCGAAGGGCAGCGGGTCGGTCATCTCTTCGGCGTTCGCGCTGCCCTCGAAGGGCGGCAGCCCCGGAGGTCCGGCCGCGATGATGAACAACAGGTTCACGCCGTTGCCGAGCAGCACGAAGCCCAGGATGATCCGGGACAGCGTGCGCTCGAGCATGAGGTAGACGCCGCACGCGATGAGCACGCCGGCGATCAGCAGCAGGGAGAGGCTAACTGGCATCGATCTCCGCCTCCTGCTGCTGGTCGATCTGCGCGCCGAGCGAGCGCAGGAAGTCGAGCATCACGCCGACCACCACGAGGTAGACGCCGATGTCGAAGATGAGGGCGCTGGGGAAGTGCAGCTCGCCCAGCAGCGGCACGTGGACCACCGGGGTGGCGCTGGCGAAGACGGTCCCGCCGAACAGCAGCGGGAGCACCCCGGCGAGCACGGCGATCGCCATCCCGGCGCCGAGCACGAGGCCCGCCTGGACGGGCATGGCCTCGCTCAGCTCGTAGCGTCCTCCGGCGAGATAGCGCAGCGCGAGGGCGAGCCCGGCGACCAGTCCGCCGGCGAAGCCGCCGCCGGGAAGGTTGTGCCCGGCCATCAGCAGGTACACCGAGAACATCATCATCATCGGGAAGGCGATGCGGGTGATCACCTCGAGCATCACCATGCGCCGCTCGGGCGCGAGGGTCAGGCCGGCCGAGAGCCAGGTGCGCCAGCGGTTGCCGCCGGCGACCTCGTCGGGACGGGCATCGAAGTCCAGCGCGTTCTGCGGCAGTTCGGAGTCCACCCGACGACGCCAGATGGACGCCTGGGAGTCGAGGTCGCGCACCCGGGAGATCGGGCGCTCGCGGCGGGTGACGAAGATCAGCGAGGCCACGCCCGTGGCGACCACCAGCAGCACCGAGATCTCGCCCATCGTGTCCCACACACGCGCATCGACCAGGGTCACGTTGACCACATTGTGGCCGCCGCCGACGGTGTAGGCGGGCTCGATCAGGCCGATGCCCAGCGGCGCCTGGTAGCGGGCGTCGGCCGCATAGAGCGCGCCGCCGCACAGCACGATCGCGGTCGAGATGGCGATCCCCCAGCGGCCCCAGGCACCGATCCGCAGGGGCCGGCGCGAGAAGTGGAGCGGCAGGCGGCGCAGCACCAGCACCAGCACCACGGTCATCGCGGTCTCGACCAGCACCTGGGTGGTGGCGACGTCGGGCGCGCCGGCGACCAGGAACAGGATCGCCACGCAGTAGCCGGTGACGGTGATCAGGAAGACGGCGCGCAGGCGCCGACGGGAGCGGGCGGCGCCGAGGGCGGCCAGCGCCGCGACCGGCAGCAGGATCAGCTCGACCGGGTGCTGGAAGAGCACGAGGTTGTCCGGCATCCCCACCTGGGTGAGGGCGACCGGCGCGACCAGCGCGACCAGCACCACCAGCATCGTGCCCAGCGTGTAGGGCAGGGAGCCCCGCTGGAACAGGGCGGTCGCGGCGATCGAGACGGCGTCGGTGCCGCGCAGGAGACGACGGAAGCCGCGCTCGGCGTCGAAGGCGTCGAGGACGCCGCCGTCGGCCCAGCGCTGCGGCGACAAGCGCTTCTGCAGCATCGCGAAGGGACGGGCGAGCAGGGACAGCCCGATGCCCAGGCCCAGGGTGAGCACGGAGGCCAGCAGCGGCACTCCCAGGTGGGGGATCACCACCAGGTGGATGCCCTCGCTGGTCTCGGGCAGGATCGAGGAGTAGCTGCGCAGCACCTCCTCGAGCGGTCCGGCGAAGGCGGCGAGCGCGACCGACAGCACAGTCACCAGGGCCGGCGGCAGCCAGTACAGCACGGGGATGTGCGGCTTCTCGACCGGCGGGGCACCGGGGGCGGGACCGAAGGCGCCCACCACGAAGCGCCAGGAGTAGGCGACGGTGAGGATGGAGCCCGCGATCAGCGCGAGCAGCAGCAGGCGCTGCCATCCGCCCGCGTACCAGAGGGCGGAGTAGATCGACTCCTTGGCCACGAAGCCGTACAGCGGCGGCACCGCCGCCATCGACGCGGCCGAGACGGTGCCGATCACCGCGGTCACGGGCGCCACCCTGCCCACCCCGGAGAGCACGCGCAGGTCGCGGGTGCCGAACTTCTTGTCGATGATGCCCACGACCATGAACAGCGGCGCCTTGAACACGGCGTGCGCGATGAGCATCGCCAGGCCCGCGAGGACGGCGTCATGCGTGGCCAGTCCCGCGATTGCGGCGAGGAAGCCCAGCTGGGAGACGGTGCCATAGGCGAGCAGCAGCTTGATGTCCGTCTGCCGCAGGGCGCGCCAGCCTCCCACCAGCATGGTCGCGGCGCCGAAGGCCGCGAGCACCATGGTGACCACCTCGAGGTGAGTGAGCGCGGGCGCGACGCGGAGGATCAGGTAGATGCCGGCCTTCACCATCGCCGCGGCGTGCAGGTAGGCGGAGACCGGGGTGGGTGCGGCCATCGCGCCCGGGAGCCAGAAGTGCGTGGGCACCAGGGCGGACTTGCTCGTGGCCCCGGCGAGGATCAGCACCATCGCGGTGATCAGGAACGGACCGGCCTGCTCCCACATCGGCGCGGCGACGATCGCCGAGAGCCGCATCGTGCCTGCCTGGGCGGCCACCATCAGCAGGCCCACCAGCATCGCCAGGCCACCGGCGGTGGTCGAGATCAGCGCGTTCAGCGCCGCACGGCGGGAGGCCTGCTTGTCCTGGTAGTGGCCGATCAGCAGGTAGGAGAAGACGGTGGTGAGCTCCCAGAAGGTGTAGATCACCATGACGTCGTCGGCCAGCACCAGGCCCACCATCGCGCCCGCGAAGGCGGTCAGCACCCCGGCGAAGCGCCCGAGCCCGGGCTCCGTGTCCTTGAAGTAGCGCGCGCAGTAGAGCAGCACGATCGCGCCGATGCCGGTGGCGATCAGGGCGAGCACCCAGCTCAGGACGTCGAGCCGGAAGGCGATGTCGATCCCGAAGGCGGGGATCCAGGGCACGGACTCCACCCGGGGCGTCTCGGCGAGCTGGTGCGGATCCAGCGTCGCCAGCCAGATCGCCGACGCCGCCGGCACCACGGCGAGGGGGTAGAAGGCGTTGCGGCCGATCCACCGCACCAGGAGGGGTCCCACGAGCGCCGCCACGAGGTGGGCGAGCAGCATCGTGAACACGCGCATCTCCGTCCGGGGATGAGGGAAGGGCCTCGGCCATCTTACGGGAGAGGGCCTCACCGTTCCCTGAAACCCTTCTCACGATCCGTGCGTTCTCGGACTGGTGCACTCGGGGCCGTGGCGGTCCGTAGAGTGTCGTCATGGCCACCATCTCGGACCCGGGGGCGAGCGTGTCCTCCCGCCGCCCCGCGCGCCCGCCCGTGCTCTCCTTCGCCCTGTGGGACGGAGGGATGTCCGCCTTCAGCTCGGTGATCCTCACCTTCGTGTTCGCGACCTACGTGGCGAGCGCGGTCGCCTCCGAGGGCGTCGTCGGCGACGAGGCCGTCCAGGCCGCGCAGGCGCACGGCTCGCAGGTGCTGACCACCTGGCAGTCGATCGGTGCGGTCGCCGTGGCGCTGCTGGCGCCGCTGCTGGGCAACCTCGCCGACCGCGGCGGGGCGCGCAACGCCCTGCTGCGGATCACCACGATCGCGACCGTGGTGGTGGTCGCGCTGATGCCGCTGGTGGCGCTCGATCAGGACTACCTGGTGCTGGGCGCGGTGCTGATCGCGCTGGCCGTGGTGTTCAGCGAGCTCGCGGGCGTGTTCGTGAACTCGGTGCTGCCGGAGATCTCCACCCCCGCCAACCGGGGCCGCGTCTCGGGCACCGCCTGGGCGGTGGGCTACTGGGGCTCGATCGTGTGCCTGGGCCTGGTGCTGGTGCTGTTCGTGATGCCGGGAACGGGCCTGCTCGGCATCACCGGGGAAGACGGCTGGAACTACCGGGCGATCCCCCTGTTCGTTGCGCTGTGGATCCTGGTGGGCACGCTGCCGCTGATGCTCCGCGTCCCGAAGCATCCTGCGACCGCGCCGGGCGAGCGGTGGAACCCCTGGCAGGGCTACGCGCGCATCGTGCGCCGCGTGATCCGGGCCTTCCGCGAGGAGCCGGTGATGCTGCAGTACCTGGTGGCCTCGGCCATCTACCGCGACGGGCTGGGTGCGGTGTTCTCGATCGCGGGCGTGCTGGCCGCGAACGCGTACGGCTTCTCCTTCACCGAGATCATCATCTTCGGCATCGCCGCGAACCTGGTGGCCGGGATCGGGGTGTTCGTCGGCGGCCTGGTCGATGACCGGGTGGGGCCGCGCCCCGTGATCATCGTCGGCTGCCTGGGCGTGATCGTGCTGGGCCTGGTGGTGCTGTTCTTCGGCTCGAGCCTGGTGTTCTGGGTCGCGGGCCTGGCGATCTGCCTGTTCGTGGGCCCGGTGCAGTCCGCCTCACGGAACCTGCTCACCCGCCTCTCCCAGCCCGGCCGGGAGACGGAGAACTTCGGGCTGTACGCGACCACGGGCCGTGCGCTCGGTTTCCTGGGCACCGGCGCCTTCGCCGTGGTGGTCGCGATCTCGGGCGATACCCGCACCGGGATCCTCGGGATCGTGCTGGTGATGGTGCTGGGGCTGATCGCCTTCACACCGATCCGGCTGGGCGCGGCGGGCCGGGCACCGGGCGAGGCCTGAGCCGGTCGTCGGCGCGCAGCGGACGACGGCTGGTGACTGGCGGCAGACGGCCAGCGCCCGACGGCTGCCGGTCGTCGGTCCCTCAGAGGAGGTCGGCGGGATCGACCAGGAAGCCCTCGAGATCCACGATGTAGCCGCCGACGCTCTCGAGCAGCAGCCCGGCGAGGCGGCCGATCCGCTGGTAGGCGTGCTGCCACCGCTCGGCGACCTCGTTCGATGGGACCTCGAGCGCATCCTCCTCCGGATCGGCGGTGAGGTGCACCAGCTCGTAATGGGCGGCGTCCTCGGCCCAGTCCAGGGCGGACAGCGCCACGGGCCGGGCCCCCAGCCCCACCCGCAGGGAGATCTCCGGCCGGGCCCCCAGCCCCACCCGCAGGGAGATCTCCTCCCCCTCCGGCAGCGGGATGGTGAGGCTGTATCCGGTGCGTGCGACGCCCTCGGGTGCCTCGTCGAGCTCGGCGTCCGCCTCGACCGGAGCGATCAGCTGCGCGAGGGACTCCGGGGCCAGGGCGTGCGGGCTCACCACGGTCAGGTCCCGCACCTGGAAGGGGTGGGGCTCGAGCCGCACCCCCGAGTCGGTGACCACCGCGCCGTAGAGCCTCCGGCCCAGAGACCAGGCGAGGTCGAGCGCCTCCCGCTCGAGCCCGAAGGGCATCCCCTCGGGGAAGGCGCGGCCGTAGCCGTGCGAGTCGGTCATGCCCTCGGGCAGCGGCAGCTCGCGCTCGCGCGGGGCCTCCACGGTCCAGCGGCCCGCGCCGCGCGGGGAACGATCGGGCTCCAGCAGCATGTCATCGCCCAGCTCGATCGTGCCGTCCTCGCGCTCGGTCGCGCCGGGCCGCACATTGCGCACCATCGCGAGCACGTCGCGCGGGGCGGTGTCGCGCGGCAGCTGCAGCCGGTGACGGGCGCGGGACTCTTCGACGGGCGTCGGCGGGACCGAGGCGGTCACTGCTCCTCCTCGACGGGGATGCGGGTGCGGTGGAAGTTCTGGGCGGAGCGCGAGGGTGTGGGGCCGCGCTGTCCCAGGTAGCGGTTGAGGTTGCCGGCGCTGCCGTAGGGGTTCTCCGCGGCGCTCGAGAGGCGGAAGAAGCACAGCTGGCCGATCTTCATGCCCGGCCACAGCGCCACCGGCAGGGTGGCCATGTTGGACAGCTCGAGGGTGATGTGCCCTTCGAAGCCGGGGTCGATGAATCCGGCGGTCGAGTGCGTGAGCAGGCCCAGGCGTCCCAGGGAGCTCTTGCCCTCGAGGCGGGCGGCGATGTCCTCGGGCAGGGTGATCCGCTCGTAGGTCGAGGCGAGCACGAACTCCCCCGGATGCAGCATGTACGCCTCGTCGGGATCCACCGCGACCTCGCGCGTGAGATCGGCCTGCTCGCGAGAGGGGTCGATCATCGCGTGCTTGTGGTTGTCGAACAGGCGGAAGAACCTGTCGATGCGCACGTCGACGGAGGCGGGCTGGATCATCTCCTCCGCGAAGGGGTCCAGACGCACCCGCCCGGCCTCGATCTCGGCCCGGATGTCACGATCGCTCAGCAGCACGGCGACAACACTAGCCTCCCCACCTGCTCCTCGACAGCCCGGTCCCAGGATCGCTCGGGCACCGCCGACCCGCGGCGCCGCGCGAACCGGCCGCCGGCGCCCGGTTCGCGGAGCACCGCCACGAGGGGGTATGCTGATCCGCGTTCGCCCGAGCGGCACGATCCCCCGGATCGTGCTCCGTCCCGGGCACTGGCACGCGGGTGTAGTTCAATGGTAGAACTTCAGCTTCCCAAGCTGACAGCGCGGGTTCGATTCCCGTCACCCGCTCTCTCGAACGCCGATCCCTGAGGGGGTCGGCGTTCTTCGTCTCCGCGCCCCTCCCTGCCAGGATGGCCTCGAGAGCGCTTCCCGGGCGGACCGCACGGACGTGCACGTCAGCGCCGCCGGTACCGGGATTATGTCGGTTCGCGCGTGAGTGTAAGAATGCGGCATGCCCAAGATCATCGGAGGGTCCCTCGAGGAGCATCGCGAGCGCACTCGCGAGAAGATCTTCGCCGCCCTCGCCGAGCTGCTCGAGACCCAGTCGTTCGAGTCGGTCACCTTCTCGAAGATCGCAGCGGCGGCCGAGGTGGGTCGCACCGCGATGTACAACCACTTCCCGGACCGCGAGACCCTGCTGGTCGAGTACGCGATCTACGAGACGACGGACTACATCGCGCAGCTGCGCGCCGGGGTCAGCGACTCCGCCACGCCCCGTGACGCGGTGATCGCCTACATCCACACCCAGCTGGATCTCAACGTGTCCTTCCACGTGCCGCAGACCTCCGGCGGAGCGACGCTCTCCCCGGCGACGGCCGCCCGGATGCGGGACCACGTGGTGATGATCGAGGACGTGCTGCGCACGATCGTGGCCGACGGGGTGGCCAGCGGCGACTTCGCCGAGGACATCGACGTGGGCGCGACAGTGCGCATCATCAACGGTCTGCTGGTGGGATCCTCGGCCAAGCGCTACTCCCGCACGGCGCTCGAGGCCTTCGTGCTGCGCGGCCTCGGCGCCCAGCGCTGACGGGACGGACCGAGGGCGAGACCGCAGGGGTCAGGACCCCTGCACGCCCCTGCCCGAGCCCGAGCCCCAGCCAGAGCCCACTTCCTAGCCCTCGTCCTCAGGCTTGTCCTCGCCCTTCTTCGACCGCTTGCGGCGGCTGCTGCGGGAGGGTCTCACGGGCACGGGGACCTCGTCGACGTCGCCGTCCTCCCAGTCCATCGCGTCCAGGCCCTCGTCGGCGGTGTCCTCGGTGCGGGCGAACAGGGGGCGGGCGATCTCGCCCTCGTCGTCCTCGAGATCCACCTCGGGGGCGGTCGCGGCGACCACCCAGCAGGTGAGGGCGATGATCAGCGCGAGCACCGCGATGCCCGCGCGCAGGTAGGGGCTGGTGCCGTCGGTGCTCATGCCCACCACGGCGCTGATCGCGAGGGTGCTCAGCAGCGCGCTGGTGAGCAGCAACGGCAGAGCCACGGCACCGATCGCGGAGCGGAGGATCGCGGTGAGCACCGCCCCGCCCAGGGCGCCGGAATGCCCCCAGGAGCCGCTGCCGCCGTAGCGACCCCCGCCGATCACCTCGGCGGCGTTCTCGAGGGTGGAGGCGGCACCGAGCATCCACGTCCCCAGGCCCGCCGCGGTGAGCACCACGCCGGCGACCAGGCCGGGCAGCGCCGCCGGGCCGAGCCCGAACCCGGCGATCAGCGGCATCAGCACCGCGAGCACCAGAGCGGGCGCGGAGGCGCGACGCACCGCCTCGGGCAGCTCCGGCAGATCGATGCGCGCGCGCTTCTCGAGCAGTCCTGCACGGGTCTCGACCACGGCGCTCGCGCCCAGGCGGCGGGCGCCGTCGAGCAGGGAGGAGGTCACCAGCAGCACGGTGATCACGCCCAGTCCGAGCCCGCCCAGCAGGGTGAGGGAGGCGGGGGTGGCCGCGTGCAGGGCGCGGTCCTCCCAGACCGTCGCCGCGCGGGGGGCGAGCTGGAGGGCGCTGAGCAGCGGGCCGAGGGTGCCGAGCGCGATCAGGCCGCCGGAGAGCAGCAGGGCGGCGCGGGGGCCGTCCGAGGCCCCGGCCGCGGCGCTGCGCATCCCGGCCTCGGTCTCCGGGCCCTCGGCGAGGGACGCGGCCATCAGGGAGCCCGCGTGCGCGGCCACCACGATCAGGGCGCCGAGACCGGCATGGACCAGCAGCGCCAGCGCGAGGGAGGGCACACCCGCGGAGAGCACGGAGATCACCGCACCGATGAGTACCAGCAGGGCGAGCGCGCCCGCCGCGGTCAGGGCGGTCGAGCCCAGGCCCGCGGTGATCCCGAGCGCCCCGCCGGTGCGGCTGGTGCGCGCCGCACGCAGCACCGTGCCGCCGAAGCGGTGGCCGACGCCGCCCTGCAGCACCACCGCGCCGAGCGCGCTGAGCACGCCGAGGCCGAGCGCGAGCGCGACGACGACATTGGGGGTGATCGAGTAGAGGGTCAGCGTGTCCAGGAAGGTGCTGGCGTACTGGGACTCGTCGGTCTGGGTGACCCACTGGCCCATGTCGCTCAGCGCCTGCTCGATCTGCGGCTCGAGAGCCTCGCGCGGGGTGGGGGTGCCGCCGGTGATCGCGTCGTCGGTGAAGTTCTCCAGGCCCACGTCCTCGAAGCGCAGGTCCTTGTAGAGCGAGGGGATCCACAGGGCGGAGGCGGCGACCGCGCCCGCACCGCCCAGCACCGCGGGGATCAGCCCGCCCAGCCGCAGCGCACCGCGCTCATGGCCGGCGCTGCCGTGGTGCGGGAGGATCGCCACCACCGCGGCGGCCAGCATCGCCGTGCCCAGCGCCAACAGCACCACGATCAGGCCCTCGGCGGCGAGCACGGGCACGCCCAGCAGCACGCCCACGCCGGCGGCTGCGGTGGTCAGGGCCACCAGGTCCGCGCTGAGCGCGCCGCCGCGACGGAACATGCGGGCGCTGCGCAGGTGGGGGCGGCCCGGGTTCGCGGGGTCGGCGGCCTCGAGCTCGTGCTCGTCGGTGCCCACCAGCAGCGCCGAGGCGGAGGCGGAGGCCTCGAACGGCGCCGCGGAGATCCGGATCGCGAGCGCGGAGATCGCGGCACCGGCGGCCAGGGCGATCAGCGCCGGACCGGCGGAGGCCTCCAGGAACCACACGATGATCACGATCGGCAGCAGCGCGACCGCGAGGGAGCCGGTGACGGCGAGGGCACCCAGTCGCGGGATCAGCCGCACGCGCCGCTCGGCGTCCAGGCCGAGCGCGGCCAGCTGCACGGCGATGCCGCGCCAGGCCGCGAGCGGACCGAGGCCGAGACCCGCCAGCAGCAGCGCCGAGCGCAGGATCCTGTCATCGGTGGTGCCGGGCGCGAGATAGAGCAGCACCGCGGCGGGCAGGCCCACCCACAGCATGAGCGAGCCGGAGGAGAGCAGCTGCGCGCCCAGACGGCGCCCGAGGCCGTCGTCGACCTCCTCGCTGTCCTCATCGCGCTGCAGACGGCTGGGGACGACGGCCCCGACGACGAGCGCCGCGATCGCGAGCGCGCCGATCACCAGCAGGGTCACGGCGAGATCGTCGCCCAGGGGGAATTGCGTGATCAGATCCACGAAAGAGCTTCCGACGACGGGGCTCGGAGGTCCGAGCAGGGGGACGCACCGGAGCAGGGCTCCGGCGGCCGAGGATAGCGGAGAGCGGGTGCCGCGTCCGGCACGGGCTCAGGCCAGCAGCGACAGATCGAGATGATCCGGGCCGCCCTCGACGACCGTGATCGGCACGCCCCAGTCCTGCTGATGCATGTGGCAGGCGGGGAACTCGATCGCCGGGTCCGCATCGCACGAGGCGGCGCGGGCGCTGACGTGCAGGACGCCCTCGGTGTAGGCCGGATCGAGCTCGAGCGTGCGCTCCAGGGCGGTGTCCACGCCGCCGCCGGAGGTCAGCATCGCGCTGGGGGTGGTCGAGATGGTCACCTGGGTGGAGGGGCCCAGCGAGTCGTCGAGCTTGTGCCCGGGCGGCGGGGTGAACAGCACCCGCACCGTCAGCGGGCCGGGGCCCACCTCGGTGACCGGGCGCTCGGAGCGCTGGGCTCCGCGGTCGATCATCCGCTCGGCGGCCTTGGCCACCGGCACCCAGGTGATGCGGTGGGTGCCGGACTCGACGACGATCAGCTGGCCGATCCCGTCGATGGGCGGGCCGACGATCGCGTCGGAGGGCTCCTTGAGATCGGTCGCGACGGTGACCACGTGCGCCTGTGCGGGTGCGGGCTGCTCGGAGCCCGCGGCGCCGGGCTGATCGGGCAGCCCGATCACGCCGCTGAGCGCGGTGATGCCGCCGGTGGCGGTGCCGCCGTCGGCCGCGGGCTCCTCGACGATGCGGATCGCGCCGTTGTACGTGTCGGAGACGGCGATGCGGCCGTCGGGCAGGGCGGTCACGCCCAGGGGGTGCTGCAGGCGCGCCGTGCTCGCCGGGCCGTCCACGTGCCCGAAGTCGAACAGGCCCTCGCCCACGAGGGTGCTGACCTGCATCGTCTGCGGATCCAGGACACGGATCGCGGAAGTCTCGGAGTCGGCGATGACGATGCGGCCGTCGGGCAGCTCGTCCAGGCCGGAGGGCTGCGCCCACCAGGAGGTGACGGCGGGGCCGTCGACCAGGCCCTCCTGGGTGGTGCCGGCGAGCACCATCAGCGCCCCGGTGACGGGGTCGAAGGTCCACAGCTGGTGGACGCCCGCCATCGCGATCACCGCGCGGCCCAGCACATGCGACCAGGTCAGGTCCCACGGGGTGGACAGCGCGAAGCTGCGGGCATCGCCCTCGCCGCGGGGCAGCGGCTCGCCCTGCATCCACTGGGCGCCGGTGCCGGCGACGGTCACCACCTCGGTCGCGGTGCGCGAGCGCAGCAGGCGGTCCTGGCCCACCTTCACCCCGCGCAGGCGATGGTTGGTGGTGTCGGCGACCAGCAGGTCGTAGCCCACCTCGGCCGCGACCTGCTCGGGCAGGGCGAGCACGCCGTTGGGCTCGGCGAACTGGGCGGTCTCCTCGTCGCCGTCGGCGTGGCCGCGCGTGCCGGTGCCGATCGTCGCATCGACCGTCGCGCCGTCGTTCTGGAAGACCACCAGGCGGTGCTGGCCGGCATCGGAGACCACCAGGCGGCCGTCCGGCAGGACGGTGAGCTTGGAGGGGAAACGGAGGGTCTGCGGGGTGCGCTCGCTGAGCACCGTGGGCGCGGGGCGGCGGCGCAGCGAGCCGTCGGCCTCGCCCTCGGCGACGAGCTGCTCGATGAGCCGGTCGAGGTTCGCGGCATGGCCCTCGCCCGAGAGGTTGCCGGCGATGCGCCCGTGGGTGTCCAGCACCATCAGGGTGGGCCAGGCGCGCGCGCCGTACTCGGTCCAGGTCTCGAGCTCCGGATCGTCGATCACCGGGTGGCTGACCTCGTAGCGCTCGATGTTCGCCGCGAGCGCCTCGGGATCCTTCTCGAACTCGAACTTCGGCGAGTGGACGCCGACGACCACCAGCTCGTTCTCCCACTTCTCCTCGAGCGGGCGCAGCTCGTCGAGGACGTGGAGGCAGTTGACGCAGCAGAAGGTCCAGAAGTCCAGCAGGACGATCTTCCCGCGCAGCGCCTCGAGATCGAGGTCCACGCCTCCCGTGTTCAGCCAGCCGCGGCCGCGCAGGGCCGAGCCATGGGCACGGGCGGTCAGGGGTGCGGAAGGATCGGACGATGTGCTCATGGGGTCCAGTGAACACCGGATCGGCGCCGGGGGGCCAACTCGAGTGACATGCGTGGACATCCTCGGCGGCGGATCACCAGGTGCGGATCCACTGCGCGAGCTCGGGATCGGTGAGGGAGGACAGCGTCAGATCGGCCGGCGGGGCGGAGAATCCGGGGGTCGGCACGGCGATCAGCCGCAGGCCCGCGTCCCGAGCGGACTGCGCGCCGGTGCCGGAGTCCTCGAAGGCGAGCACCTCGGACGGCTCGGCGCCGAGCGCACGGGCCGCCGCGGCGTACATGTCCGGTGCGGGCTTGGGCCGGGCCACGGTGTCCGAGGCCTCGAGCACGGTGAAGTGCTCGCGCAGACCGCCGCGCACCAGCTTGTCCTCGAGCGAGGCGAGCCAGGAGTTCGAGGCGCAGCCCAGCGGCACCCGCTCCCCCGCGAGCGCAAGGACCTCGGGGACGCCGGGCATGGTGCGCATGCCCGTGCCGAGCTCGTCGGCGAACACGTGGTGGAGGTCGTCGAGGATCTCCTGCTCGCAGTGGCCGCTGCGGCGTGCGATCAGCTCCGCCGCGACCTCGATGGTCGCGCCGTGCAGCACGTCGGCATCGCCCTCGCGCAGCTGGGCGCCGTGATCGGCGACCACCCGGTCCTCGGTGCGCTGCCAGACGGATTCGGTGTCCAGCAGCAGCCCGTCGCAGTCGAAGACGATGGCGCGCGGGGTCCAGTCGCCGAAGGCCTCGGCGAAGCGGGCGGGGATCGTGCTCGCGGTCATCGGCGCGCCTCCCACTGTGCGATCCACCCGGTGAGCACCGGATCGGCCATCGAGGTCAGGCGGCGCGGCGCGCGCGGCTCCTGGCCGGGGATGGACGGGACGGCGATCAGCTGCAGGCCGGCCGCGAGCGCGGCCTCGGCCCCGGTCTCGGAGTCCTCGAAGCCGAGGCAGTCCGCGGGGTCGGCGCCCAGGGCGCGGGCCGCCGCGAGGTACATGTCGGGCGCCGGCTTGGGCTCGGCGACGTCCTCGATGGCGACGGATGCATCGATCACGCCGGCGATCCCGAGCTCGGTGAGCTTGAGGTCGAGCATCTCGCGCGGGGAGTTGGAGGCGACGGCGACGGGCCGCACCGCGGCCATCGCGCGCAGCGCCTCGAGCGCGCCGGGCAGCGGCGAGAGCTTCTCGCCGATGTGCTCGCGGTGCGCGGCCACCAGCTCCTCCCCCACCCGGTGAGGGTCCTTGCCCACGGCGCCGGCGATCGTGGTCACGACCACCTCGACGGAGCGGCCGGTGATCGCCCGACGGGTCGCCGGGTCCAGGGTCGCCCCGTGCTGGGAGAGGTAGGAGTCCTGCAGGGCGACCCACTGGCCCTCGGTGTCCACCAGCAGTCCATCGCAGTCGAAGATCACGGCGCTGGGGGCCCAGCGCGGCGGCCACTGGTCCAGCGGGGAGGCGAGAAGGGCGGCGGGCTCGAAGCTCATGCCGACCAGGGTATCCACCCTCGCCTGCACGAGTGCTCCGAGGCCCGCCGCCCCTCGCCGTGCGATGCCCTCAGGGCTCAGGCCGAGGCAGCGGCCAGGCCCTGCTCGATGTCGGCGAGGATGTCGTCGATGTGCTCGATGCCCACGCTCAGGCGCACGAAGCCCGGCTCGATGCCGGCGGCGCGCTGCTCCTGCTCGCTCAGCTGCGAGTGAGTGGTCGAGGCGGGGTGGATGACGAGGCTGCGCACGTCGCCGATGTTCGCCACGTGCGAGTGGAGGGTCAGCGCGTCCACGAAGCGTCGGCCGGCCTCGAGCCCGCCCGGCAGGACGAAGCCGAGCACGCTGCCGGCGCCCTGGGGGAGGTACCTGTCCGCGGTCTCCTTGTACGGGGAGGAGTCAAGCGACGCCCAGGTCACCTGGCCCACCCGCTCGTCGGCCTCAAGGAAGTCGGCGACCTTGCGGGTGTTCTCCAGGTGGCGCTCCATGCGCAGCGGCAGCGTCTCCAGACCCTGGCCGATGAGGAAGGCGTTGAACGGGGAGACCGCCGGGCCCAGGTCGCGCAGCAGGTTGGTGCGCGCGCGGGTCGCGAAGGCGGCGGGCAGGCCCGCGAAGACGAGGCCGTTGTAGGACTCGTCCGGCTGGTTGAACTGGGGGTACTTCTCGGCATGGGCGGCGAAGTCGAAGCTGTCGCCGTCCACGAGCACGCCGGCGATCGAGGTGCCGTGGCCGCCGAGGAACTTGGTGGCCGAGTGCACCACGATGTCCGCGCCGTGCTCGAGCGGGCGCAGCAGGAACGGGGTGGCGACAGTGTTGTCGACGATCAGCGGCACCCCGATCTCATGGGCGACGTCCGCGATCGCCCGCAGATCGGGGATGTCCTGCTTGGGGTTGGGGATCGACTCGACGAAGAACGCCCGGGTGGTCTCATCCGCGGCCGCCCGCCAGGACGCCGGATCGGTGGGGTCCTCGACCCACTGCGCGGTGATGCCCAGGCGGCTGAGGGTGTGCTTGAACAGGTTGAAGGAGCCGCCGTAGAGGCTCGGGGAGACGGCGATGGAGTCGCCGGCGCCGGCGAGGTTGAGGATCGACAGGGTGATCGCGCTCTGCCCGGAGGCGAGCAGCAGGCCCGCCGCCCCACCCTCGAGCGCGGCGATGCGATCCTCGACCGCCGCCTGGGTGGGATTGGTGATGCGGGTGTAGATGGGCGCGGCCTCGGCGAGCGCGAAGCGATCCGCGGCGGACTGCGCCGAGGGGAACACGAAGCTCGTGGTCTGGTGGATCGGCAGCGCGCGCGAGCCCGCATCGGAGTCGGGGGTCTGGCCGGCGTGGATGGTGAGGGTCTCGAACCTGTGGGTCTGCTCGGTCATGGCGGTGCTCCTCCTGTGACGGGTGATGGACCCAGACTGGACCGGCCGCATGCCCCGTGCCGAGGAACATGAACGCGGATGAACGTGCGCCCTGCGGTGCGCGGCCGGTCGGCTCCGCGCATGAGCCGCGCCCAGGCGGCCGGTCCCGTGCTGGGGCGGCGCTCAGGCGGGCGGGTCCGTGCGGGCGGGCAGCTCGAGCCGCTCGCCCTGCCAGCGGCTGCGCAGCCAGCGGTCGTGGGAGGCGATCAGCACGGTGCCCTCCCACTGCGCGAGCGCCGCCTCGAGCCGGGTCGCGGTGACCAGGGCGAGATGGTTGGTGGGCTCATCGAGCACCAGCACCTCGGGGCCGCGCAGCAGCACGGCGGCGAGCATCACCCGGCGCAGCTGACCGCGCGAGAGCAGCTCCAGGGGCCGGGCGAGGTCGCGAGGATGGACCAGTCCGAACAGCTCCGGCACGGCGCTGTCCTCCGCACCGTCGAGCCCCGCGGCCTCCCGCAAGTGGCGGCCCACGCTGATGCCGACCGGCGCGATGTCGTCCTGGCCGAGGTGGCCGATCCGCAGGCCGCGCGGGCGATCCACGGTGCCCGCCGTGGGCTCGAGAGCGCCGACCACCAGGTCCAGCAGCGTCGACTTCCCGCTCCCGTTCGGTCCGGTGACCAGCAGATGCTGCCCGGCCGAGAGGCTGAAGGAGGTCGGTGCGAGGCGGCCCGTGAGCGTGACGCCGCTGAGCGCGAGCTGCACCGCGCCGGCACCGGTGGGTGCGTCGGCCTGCGGCAGGTGGGTCAGGTGCAGCTCGGCGGGCGGCCTGCGCACCTGGTTCTGCTCGAGCTGGGCGAGGCGGGCGCGGGACTCCCGCAGCCGGCGGGAGACCACGGCGGCGTTGCGGTCGGCGTAGAACTTCTTCGCGGCCCGGGCCTCGGTGCGCGGCGCGGCACCGGCATGGCCGACGCTCGCGGCGTCCACCACCGCCTGGCGCAGGTTTGCCAGCTCCTCCTGCTCGGTGCGGTAGCGATGCTCCCAGCGGTCCCGGGCCTCGAAGCGGGCCAGCAGGTAGTCGCTGAACCCGCCGGTGTACGCGGTGAGCCCGCCCGGCTCGGCCGCGACCGGGGACTCGGCGGGGTCGAGGTCGAGCTGGGCGACGGTCGCGTCGTCGAGGAAGGCGCGGTCGTGGCTGGCGATCAGCACCGGGCCGGGATGCGCGGCGATCGCCGCGGCGAGGAAGGCGGCGCCGGGCTCGTCGAGGTGGTTGGTGGGCTCGTCCAGCAACCAGCTGGTGGGGCGGGAGATCAGCAGGTGCGCGAGGGCGAGGCGCTCGCGCTGGCCGCCGCTGATCTTCCCGATCCCGGTGGCGCGGTCGAGGTCGCCGAGGCCCAGCCCCTCGACCACCTCGTCGGCGCGCCGCTCGGCGTTCCACACGTCGGCGATCGTCGCCTCGGCCAGCAGCTGGTCGTAGCGCTGCACCGCACGGGGTGCGGGCTCTCCCCCGTCCGCGCCGAGGACCTCACCGGCGGTGATCAGCTCCTGCTCGAGGCGGCGCGAGCGCTCGAGGGCGTGGGCGATCACCTCGGCGAGGGTCGCGGCGGGTGGGAAGGGCAGCTCCTGGTGGAGCACGCCGATCGGCCCGGGCACCGCGACGGTGCCCGCCTCGGGGCGCAGCTGCCCAGCGAGGATCCGCAGCAGGGTGGACTTCCCGCTGCCGTTCTCGCCGAGCAGGCCGGTGGGTCGCCCTGCAGGGACCACGAGGCTCACATCCGTGAGCACCCGGCGGTCCGGATACGCGAAGGAGAGGCCGTCGGCCCGCAGATGCAGGGCGGGGTCCGTGGAGACGGCGTCGACGGACGGGGAGGACGAGGGATGCGCGGGCATGGATCAGCTCCTGGACACGGGTGGGGTGCATGGCGGGGCTGATCACAGACGCATGCCGGCACCCTACGGGCACCGCCGGCAGCGGTCCAGGGTTTATCCGCGCGGGATCTCAGCCCTGCCCGGCCAGCGCGCCGACCGCGGAGCGGATCCCCGCCGGATCGCCCAGGCGCCCGGCATCGCGCGGGAAGCGCTCGAGCACCTCGCGTGCGGCGTCCACCTCGGCGCCCGCGAGCAGCGCCACCACGGCCACGCGCACGCTGCCGCCCGCCGCCTCGAGCACGCGCGCCGCATGCTGCGGGTCCACGCCGCTGGCCTGCACCAGCATCCGCACGGTGCGGGCCACGAGCTTCGCGTTGGTGGGCCGGACGTCGATCATGAGGTTCCCGAAGGTGGTGCCGAGCCGCACCATCGTCGCGGTGGACAGGGCGTTCAGGGTCAGCTTCTGCGCCGTGCCGGCCTTCATGCGGGTGGAGCCGGTGACCACCTCGGGGCCGACGTCCAGCAGGATCGGGTGATCGGCCAGCGGGGCGAGCGGAGCCTCCGGGTTCGCGGAGATCAGCGCGGTGGGCATCCCCGCCGCGCGAGCCGCCTCGAGCGCACCGGCCACGAAGGGGGTGCGCCCGCTCGCGGCCAGCCCGATCACCACGTCACCGGGGGCGCACTCCTGTGCGACCAGCTCGGCGCCGGCCTCGGTGGAGTCCTCGGCCCCCTCGACGGCGGTGAGGAAGGCTCCGTCCCCGCCCGCGAGGTGCGCGGTGATCATCGAGGGGTCGGCGTTGAAGGTGGGGGCGAGCTCGACGGCGTCGAGCACCGCGAGCCGTCCCGAGGTGCCCGCGCCGAGGTAGTGGACGGTGCCGCCCGCGGAGATGGCCTGCACGCACACCTCGACCAGCGCCGCGATCTGAGGGGCCCGGGCCTGGACCGCCGCGGCGACCGTCGCCTCCTGGCCGAGGATCACCTCGACCATGCCGTGGGCGTCGAGCGCATCGAGCTCGGCGCTGGCCGGGTTGCGCTCCTCGGTCGGGGAGGCGAGGTCGACGAGGCTCACGTCGAGGGACGTCTGGTCCCGCTCGGGAGAGGTCACGGGGGCTCCTGGGGTCGGGGACGGGAGGCGGCACCCCGCCTCCGGACCGTCGTCGGTCCTCCGTGCGGGGCCTGCCGTGCTCGCACCCAGGGTAGCGAGATCCTCCCTCGGCGCCGCATCGCACCGGGACGCGCCGTGCGCAGCAGATCCCGGCGGCGCCCGCCTAGCATGTGGGCTAGGACGAGGGGGACCACGATGAGCACATCCGAGACCCGGCCGCCCCACGAGGGGCCCGGCGACGCCGCGCACACCGACGCACCAGCGGCGACCACCGCGCCGCCGCGCCTGCTGCTGGCCGGGGACATCGGCGGGACCAGCTCCCGCATCGCCCTGGCCCCGCTGGACGGTGCGATCCTCGCCGAGGCGGAGGGGCCCGGCGCGAACCTGCGATCCTCGGGCACGGCCGCTCTCGAGAACATCACGCGCACGGTCCAGCAGGTGCTGGAACAGGGTCGCGAGCAGCTCGGGGCCGATGGGGAGATCCTCGCGGTGGCGCTGGGCGTCTCGGGCGCGGGACCGGCGCGGGCCGAGGAGGTGCGGCGCGGGGTCGCCGAGCGGCTCGCGGGCCTGGGGATCGCGCCGGAGCGGATCCTGGTCACCGACGACCTGCACACCGCCTTCCTCTCCGGGGGTGTGGGGGACGACGGACTGCTCGTGCTCGCCGGGACCGGTGCGGTCGCGGTGCGCTTCGAGGAACGACAGGCGGTGGCTCGCCGGGACGGGATGGGCTGGCTGCTGGGCGACATCGGCTCGGCGGTGTGGCTGGGCCGACGCACCCTCGAGGCGGTCGCCGCGGATCTCGACGGCCGCGGCCCGCGCACACGCCTGACCGAGGAGGTGGGGGCGATGCTGGGCCTGGACCTGCGCGAGGGCGAGCGTCCTCCCTCCCCCACCGGCGACCCGCGCCAGGATCTGATCCGGGCGCTGGACGAGGAGCTGCCGGCGGAGGCGCCCGCGGCGCTGGGCCGTTTCGCGCGCCTCCCCGGGATGGTGGCCGAGGACCCGGTGGCCCGCGAGATCCTCGACCTCGCCGTCTCCCACGTGCTCGAGACCGTGCAGGCCCTGGATCCGGGGGCCGCACTGCCGGTGGTGCTCGCCGGCTCCGTGCTCACCGGCCCCGGCCCGCTCGGCGAGACCGTGACGACTCGGCTGCGGGAGGCCGGCCGCTCCTTCCGCACCGCGCCCACCGGTATGCCCGGCGCGCTGCTCCTGGCCAGGGAGCGGGCGTCGCGGCACCGGGCGCGGCGATAGGATGGCGAGCGTCCGCCCGCTGCTGAGCCGGGTGCCCGGGACGCACCGGGCACCGCGCGCCGCCCGACTCGGAAGAAGGCTTCCCTCGATGCCCGATCCCCACCACCAGATCCCCACCCGCGAGAAGGTGCTGATCATCGGCGCCGGCCCGGCCGGTCTCGCCGCCGCCGCGGCGCTCAAGGCGCTCGAGGTGCCCTTCGACCTGGTCGATCGCGCCGCGCACGTCGGCGGGATCTGGGACCCCGAGCGGGAGGACTCCCCGGTGTGGCCCACGATGGAGATGATCTCCTCGCGCGAGCACACCCAGTACGAGGACCTGCTCCAGCCGGTCTCCTACCCGGAGTTCCTCTCCCCCGGGCAGATGGCGAAGTACCTGCGCGCCTACGCGGCCCGCCACGATCTCACCGAGCACTTCCGCCCGCGCACCGCCGTGCGCTCCGCGCGCCCCTTCGAGGAGGGCGTGTGGCAGGTGGAGCTGTCCACCGGCGAGATCGGGATCTACCGCGCGGTGATCTCCGCGCACGGCATCTCCGAGCGCCCCCACCTCCCCGGCTGGGCGCAGGAGATCCCCTCCTCGGTGCAGGTCATGCACTCCAAGGACTGGAAGGGCGCCGACGGGCTCGAGGGCAAGCGGGTGCTCGTGGTCGGCTCCGGGCAGTCCGCCGCCGACATCTCGGTCGACGCCGCGCGGCGCGCGCTCGAGGTGCGCTGGTCGATGCGCACCGGCCACTGGGTGGTGCCACGCCGCGTCGCCGGCATCCCCGGTGACGTAGCCGCCTCGAGGGAGCCGTCCGCGCTGGGCGGGCTGAACCAGAAGATCGCCGAGACCGTCATCCGCCGCACCGTCGGCGATCCCGTCGCGGCGGGCCTGCCCGCCCCGCAGGGCGGCCTGCTCGAGGACGCCGTGATCGTCTCCGACGACGTGCTGGACCGCGTGCGCGAGGGCCGCGTCACCCCGGCCGGCGAGGTCACCGGCATCGCGGAGGACGGCACCATCACCCACCGCGCCTCCGGCTCCGACACCGCGCAGCAGACCTACGCCCCCGATGTGATCGTGCTGGCCACCGGCTACGAGTCCGGCGCGGACCACCTGCCCCAGGACGTGGTGCCCCGCACCGCCTCGGGCGAGCTCGATCTGTTCCTGGGCGCCTTCGCGCGGGGCCGCGACGACCTCGTGATCCTCGGCCAGCAGCGCGTCTCGGGCGGTGTGCTGCCGATCCTCGTCGAGCAGGCGGACATCGCCGCGTACATGATGGCCGCGACCCGCGAGGGCGCCGCCTCCGACTCCCCCGCGCTCGCCCAGTTCCGTCGTGTGCGCGCCGGGTCCGAGTCGGCGGTGCCGGCGAAGCCCGCCTCCCGCGACGGGGGCCTGCTGGGGCGCCTCGGCGGCGTGCTCGGCGCGCACCGCGTCACCCCGCGCGCCGCGCTCACGACCGGTGACGACGGGGCGGAGAACCTGGTGCCGGTCGCGGATCGCGACACCCTGCTGGCGCGCCTGCGCTCGGTGCGGGGCCTGTTCGCCTGACCTCAGCGCGCGGCGGGCTCGCGCCGGCGCCGCAGCGCGACCAGGACCACGCCTGCGGTGACCGCCACCAGCACGAGCGCGGCGATGCCGCCCCGCTGCTGGTCCGCGAGCGCATCGGCCCACCAGGTGCGGCCGGTGGCACCGAACCAGCTCGCCGCGAGCAGGCGATCGCTCAGCATCAGCGCCGCGGCGGCGGCGAGCCCCGCCCCGAGCGGCGCGCCGGCCACCAGCAGGCGCTGCCAGCGCGGCGCGGCGGCCTCGACCGCGCGCACGGCGAGCACGCTCAGCGCACCGCCGAACAGGGCCAGCATCTGCAGCGCCAGGTGCATCGCGTGGCCGTCGAGCGCGATGCGCAGGAAGGGGCTGATGTACGCGGCGCTCAGCGCCACCGGCCCCAGCAGGGACGCGACCAGGGCCAGCCACCAGCGGCCGCCCAGCAGGGCGCGCAGCCGCTCGGGCACGGCCCCGACGCTGCCCAGCAGCGCGCCCACCGTGACCATCAGCAGCAGGTGCTGCAGCACGTGCGCGGAGACCAGCACCTTGCTGTACACGTTCAGGGGGCCGCTGGTGATCAGCACCAGCATCACGGCGGAGAGCAGCAGGCGGCGGCTCTGGGCGCGGGGGCGGCGCGGGGCTCGCGGGCGCCACCAGATCAGCAGCATCACGCAGGCCAGCGCCATGCCGAAGGGGTCCGGCCGCCAGGCTGTGAGCACCGCGGCGAGCGTCGGCGCCTCGGGCAGCGGATACCCGGTGAGCACCCCGGCGGGGCCGGCGGGCGGGATACCGGTCTCGGCCGGCGGCGGAGAGGAGCTCATCGCGGCCGCGAGGGCGACGGCCAGGCCCATCAGGGCGAGCTCGAGCAGGGCCAGGCGCCGGTAGGTGGCGCGCGCGTGGCGCTCCCCCTCGGCGGGGCCGTCGGCGAAACCGGTCGCGATCGCGCGGCGCTGCAGGGCGCCGAGGCCCGCGAGCAGGAGCAGCAGCACCGCCTTGGCCACGCCCAGCTGGACGTAGGCGCTGGTGAGAATCTCCCCGGGGTGGTTCATCCGCACCGCGAGCGCCCACACGCCGCTGAGCCCGAGCGCGATCCAGCAGATCAGCGCGAGATGCGAGTAGCCGCGCACCACGGCGGCATCATCGCGCCCGCGGTCCGGCAGCAGCTGCAGGACCGCCAGGCCGCCCAGCCAGATCCCCACGGCCAGCAGATGGATCAGCATGGTCGAGGTGCCCACCTCGTGGGTCTCGTCCCCGGCGGCGTGCCCCGTCATCGCGGCGGCGAAGAGCACCAGCGAGGCCAGTGCCGCGACCGTGCGGGCGATCGTCACCGAGGTGCCGAGCACCGCGATGGTGGTGGTGGCCGCGGCGGTCACCAGCGCGGTCAGCAGCCAGATCCCCAGATCGGTGGCGAGGAAGACGGACAGGTCCGAGCCGAAGCGGGGTGATCCCACGGGCTGCCCGGTCGCCACCGCGTAGGAGAAGGCGAGGGAGGCGCCGCGGGCGAGGGTGGTCGCGCCCGCGGCGATGGCCACCACGAGCAGCACCCGGGCACGGTCCTCGGCGCTCCTCAGCAGCCAGCCCGCGACCACGGCGCCGCCCAGGGTCAGGGCGGCGGCGAGGTCGGCGAGGGTCGAGGCGATCGGGGCACCGCGCCGGGCGATGGGCCCGGCGTCCATCAGCACGAGGTTGTCCCCACCGGCGGCGTCGGCCGCGAGCACCGAGATGCCGCCGAGCACGATCAGCCCGCCGAGCAGCGCGAGCAGGATCCCCGGACGCGGCAGGCGCGCGGAGGGGGAGGTCATGACGCGATCACCAGGCCCACCCAGAGCGCGGCCATCCCGCTGCCGGCGCTCAGCAGCAGGTAGGCCAGCGCGATCGAGAAGCTGGAGCGGCGCACCAGCTCGACGATGTCGTGCGCGGCGGTGGACAGGGTGGACAGCCCTCCGCAGAAGCCGGCCGCGAGCATCAGGTTCACGTAGCCGCCCCACCCGGTCGCCGCCCCGAAGCGGGCCACCACGATGCCGAGCAGGAGACAGGCGAGGACGTTCGCGGCGAAGGTGGCCCAGGGCCGGATCCGTTCGGGCTCCTCCGCCTGCCGCGCACGCGCCCAGCGCACCGCCAGCTCACCGAGGCCCCAGCGGGCCGCTGCGCCCAGCCCGCCGCCGAGGGTCACCAGCACGGCAGCCAGGAGCAGCCCTCCCGCGCTCATGGCTCCTCCCCGTCCCGCACGGCGGGGGCGGTGCGGGCGCCGAGGCGGCGTCCCAGCAGCAGGCCCGCCACCATCGCACCCAGGCACAGCAGGATCGTCTGGGCGCCGTAGATCAGCGCGATGATCGGGAAATCCGCGCCGATCATCGCCGAGCCCTCGAGCACCACGGCGGAGAAGGTCGTGAACCCTCCGCACAGCCCGGTGCCCAGCAGCGGATGCATCCAGGGCCTGCCGGGCCGCACCTCGAGCACGCCGCTGAGCACACCGAGCCCGAGGCAACCCGCGAGGTTCACCCAGAAGGTGGCCCAGGGCAGCTCGACCAGGGTGGGGGTGGTGACCGTGGGCACCAGCAGAGTCAGCATCAGGCGCAGCAGGGAGCCGGCCGCGCCGCCGGCGAAGACCAGCAGCGCGATCTGCCAGGTGCTCAGCCGCGCACGGACCGGGCCGGAGCCGAGGGTGTCCGAGGCGGTGACCTCCTCGAAGCGCAGCGCCGCCATCTCGACCGTGTGCATGCGCGGGTCGTCACGGCGCGGCGTGCGCGGCGCAGGGGCAGGGCTCGAGGTCACCGCCACAGCGTACCGACGACCGTGCCGGTGCCGTGCACAGGCTGCGGGGAGGCGCTCAACCCCACACGAGGCCGAGCGAGGGGTCCTCGAGCACGGCGGAGACATCGCGCAGCAGCTCCGCGCCGAGCGCCCCGTCGATCAGGCGGTGGTCGAAGCTCAGCGAGAGCGTCGCGACCTGTCGGGGCACGATCTGGCCGTCCACCACCCAGGGCTTCTGCTTGATCGCGCCGACGCCGAGGATCGCGGACTCCCCCGGGTTCAGGATCGGGGTGCCGGAGTCGATGTCGAAGACGCCGTAGTTGGTGACCGTGATGGTGCCGTCGCGGGTGTCGCGCAGCGAGGTGCGGCCCGCGCGCGCGGTGCGGGCGAGATCGCCGATGCCCTCGGCGAGCTCCCGCAGCGTCATCAGGTGCGCATCCTTGAGGTTGGGCACGATCAGTCCGCGCGGGGTGGCCGCGGCGATGCCGAGGTTCACGTAGTGCTTGTAGACGATCTCCTGCGCGGCCTCGTCCCAGGAGGCGTTGACCTCGGGGTTGCGGCGGATCGCGACCAGCAGCGCCTTCGCGATCACGGCCAGCGGGCTGATCTTGACGTCGGCCCATTCGCGCGCGGTGCGCAGCTGCGCGACGATCTGCATCGCGTGGGTCATGTCGATCTCGTTGAACACGGTCACGTGCGGGGCGGTGAAGGCCGAGGCCACCATCGCCTCGGCGGTGCGCTTGCGCACCGAGCGGATCGGCACCCGGGTGGTGCGCTCATCGCTGGTCACGCCCGAGAAGGGCTGGTCGCGCAGGCTCTTCATGGCTCCTGAGAGGCCCTCCGGAGCCTGCGGGGACTCCTCGGGGAAGTAGGCGGCGTCGGTGTCGCCGCCGATCGCGCGCTGCTGGGCGGCGAGCACGTCCTGGCGGGTGACGGTCCCCTCGGGGCCGGTGGCCAGCACGTCATGCAGCGCGATCCCGAGATCGCGGGCGAGCTTGCGCACGGGCGGCTTGGCGAGGATCCGGCCGATCGGCACCTGCTGATCATCCTCGGACTGCGCGGGCTCCGCACGGCGCCGACGCCGACGCTGCGGGGCGGCGCTCGCGCCGTAGCCCACCAGGTTCTTGGGCTCCTCGGCGCCGGACTGCTCCGCGGCAGGCTGCTCCGCGGTGGGCTCCTCGACGGGGGCGGCGACCTGCTCGGCCATCTCCTCGGCCGAGGGGTCCGGCTCCGCCTCGTAGGCCGCCCCTCCCGCGGGGGCGGGGGCGGCCTACGAGTCCCGCGGGGGCGGGGGCGGAGGCCGGGGCGGGTCCGCCGGAGGTGTCCACCTGCACCAGCCCCGAACCCACCGGGACCTCGTCCCCCACCGCGACCAGGATCGCGACGACGGTGCCGGCGACATGGCTGGACAGCTCGACGGCGCTCTTGGCGGTCTCGACCTCGACCACGGGGGCGTTGATCTCGATGCGGTCGCCGACGGCGACCTTGATCTCGAGGATCTCCGCCTCGGTGAGGCCCTCACCGGGATCGGTGAGGGGGATCGTCACGATCGACGGGGAGGTACCAGCGTTCTCGGCGGCATTCATGGTCGTGATCCTTTCACGCGGGGTGCGCGTCCGTCAGTGCTCGAGCAGGCGGTCCACGCCGTCGAGCACCCGGTCCAGGTCGGGGAGGTAGGCGTGCTCCATGCGCGCCGGCGGGTAGGGCAGGTGGTAGCCGCCCACGCGGAGCACCGGCGCCTCGAGGTGGTAGAAGCACTGCTCGGAGATGCGGGCCGCGATCTCTCCGCCGAGGCCGCCCAGCACGGGGGCCTCGTGCACGATCAGCAGGCGGCCGGTACGGCGCACCGAGTCGGCGATCGCGGGGTAGTCCACCGGGGCGAGGGAGCGGGCGTCGATCACCTCGAGGTCGATGCCGTCCTCGGCGGCGGCCTGGGCGCTCTCGAGCACGAGCGGCATGCTCGGGCCCCAGGCCAGCACCGTCGCATCGGTGCCGGCGCGCACCACCTCGGCCTGCCACGGGGAGAGCGCGGGGCGGTGGTCGGGGTCCACATCGCCCTTGACCCAGTAGCGGCGCTTGGGCTCGAGCATGATCACCGGGTCCTCGGACTCGATGGCCTGCCGGGTCATCCAGTAGGCGTCCTGCGCGTTCGAGGGGGCGAGGATCCGCAGCCCGGCGGTGTGCGCGAACAGCGCCTCGGGGCTCTCGGAGTGGTGCTCGACCGCGCCGATCCCGCCGCCGTGGGGGATGCGGATGACCATCGGCAGGTTCACGCTGCCGCTGGTGCGGTTGTGCATCTTGGCGACCTGGGTGGTGATCTGGTTGTAGGCCGGGTAGACGAAGCCGTCGAACTGGATCTCGACCACGGGGCGGTAGCCGCGCACGGCCAGGCCCACGGCGGTGCCGACGATGCCCGCCTCGGCCAGCGGCGTGTCCACCACGCGCTGGGAGCCGAACTCGGCGTGGAGCCCGTCGGTGACGCGGAAGACGCCGCCGAGCACGCCGATGTCCTCGCCCATCATCATCACGCGCTCATCGGCGCGCATCGCGTCGCGCAGACCGGCCGTGATCGCCTTCGCGATCGGGAGGTTCACCGAGGTCACCGCGCTCATGCCTGCTCTCCGCTCTGCTGGTCCTGCCCGTCGTCCTCGAACTGGGAGATGTACTCGAGGTACTCCTCCCTCTCCGCGTCGACGATCGGATGCGGCTCGGCGTAGGGGTGGTCGAACATCCGCACCGGGTCCGGGTCCTCCATGCCGTGGATGTGGTGGTGCAGCTGCATCGCGAGGTCGTGGGCCTCCTCGTCGCAGCGTGTCGCGTAGTCCTCGTCGATCTCGCCGAGCTGCTCGAGGTGGCGGCGCAGGCGCAGGATCGGATCCTTCGCGGCCCACTCCTCCTCCTCGGCGGCGGGGCGGTAGCGGGAGGCGTCGTCGCTGGTGGTGTGGGCGGCCATGCGGTAGGTGAGTGCCTCGACGAACACGGGCCCGTGCCCCGAGCGGGCTGAGTCCAGCGCCGTGCGCACCGCGCCGAGCACGGCGAGCACGTCGTTGCCGTCCACCCGCACCGAGGGGATGCCCCAGCCGCGCGAGCGCTGGGCCAGCGGCACCCGGGACTGCACCTGGGTGGGCACGGAGATGGCCCACTGGTTGTTCTGGGTGTAGAAGACCACCGGAGCCTGGAAGGAGGCGGCGAAGGTGAAGGACTCCGCGACCTCCCCCTCGCTCGAGGCGCCGTCGCCGAACAGGGCGAGCACGGAGGTGTCGGTGGTGGCATCGCCGGTGCCCACCACGCCGTCGCGCTGCAGGCCCATCGCATAGCCCACGGCGTGCGGGGCCTGGGAGCCGAGCACGATCATGTACGGGTGGGTGCGCAGGGCGTTGGGGTCCCAGCCGCCGTGACTGATGCCGCGGAACAGCTCGAGCAGGCGCCACGGCTCGATGCCGCGCGCCCAGGCCACGCCGTGCTCGCGGTAGGTGGGCACCAGATAGTCCTGCTCGCGCGCGGCGTGGCCGGCACCGATCTGCGCGGCCTCCTGGCCGAGCGCGCTGGCCCACAGGCCGAGCTGGCCCTGGCGCTGCAGAGTGGTGGCCTCGAGGTCCGCGGCGCGGATCATCACCATGTCGCGGTAGTAGCCGCGCAGACGCTCGGGCGTGGCCAGGCCGCTGCTCTCGAGCACCGCGTCCAGCTCGTCGTGCGGGGTGCGGGTGCCGTCGGCCGCGAGGAGCTGGACCATCGGCTCCTCGGCCGCGACGTCGGGGATCGTGGATCGGAAGACACTCACGGACGCGAGCGTAACCTACGGTGCCGTAAGTTCCAAGGAGCCTCGACCCGGCGGCGGCTCAGGGGCGGCGCGGCTCGAGCGCCCTGCGGGTGCGGCGCAGCGCGTCCTGGCCGGCGTCGGGCAGGCGTGCGGTGACCGCGATCAGCAGGCAGTCCGCGATCGTCAGCTGCGCGATGCGGGAGCTGGTGGCGCCCGCCCGGAAGGACGGCTCGCGGGAGGCGGTCAGCAGCAGGTGCGCCGCGCCGAGGGCCAGCGGGCTCGCGGGATCCCCGGTGATCGCGAGGGTGCGGGCCCCGCCCTCGTCGGCGAGCGCGAGCGCCTCGAGCACGTCGGTGGTGCGGCCCGAGTCCGAGATCGCGACCAGGCAGTCGAGCTCCCCCAGCCCCGCCACGGCCGGCAGCGCATCATGCGCACTGGTGAGGGCATGGGCGGACAGGCCCAGGCGGGTGAGCTTGTACTGCAGGTCCATCGCCGCGAGGCCCGAGGCGCCGGCCCCCACCAGCACGATGCGACGGGAGCCGACGAGCACCTCGGCGACCTGCTCGAGCACCCCGATATCCAGCAGCCGCACCGTGTCCCGCACGGCGCGGCCATCCGCGGCGGCGATCCGGGAGACGGAGACGGCCAGGGGGTCGGCGGCGTCGATCGAGATGGGGAAGACCAGCTCGTCCTCCTGGCCTGCGGCGCGCGCGGCCTCCTCGACCAGGGCGCGGCGGAAGTCGCGGTAGCCGCTGTAGCCGAGCTCGCGGGCGAAGTTCACCACCGAGGACTGGGCGCAGTCCGCCGCGGCGGCGAGCTGGTCGATGGTCAGCCGGCCGGCGGCGACGGGGTCGGCGAGCACCACATCGGCCAGGCGCCGCAGCACGGGCTGGAGGTCGTCGCGCCGCCCGCGCAGCCGCGGCAGCAGCGGGGGCGTCACGCCTCCGCCCCGGGCGGGTCGAGCACAAGGCGGTGCACGGGCAGGTGATCCGTCTCGGCGCTGTCCAGGGTGCGCAGGCCGTGGGGCGGGGTGAGGGAGCCGAGCACCACGGGGCGCCGGGCGCCGGTATGGGCGGTGCCGTCGGGGCGCTCGAGGGTGCCGGGGATCCCGTGCGCGCCGTGGTGGCCCAGCAGCGCGATCAGCAGCGCCTCCTTGCCGTCGGCGGGGATGCCGAGGTCATCGGCGCTGTGCAGGGGGATCGGGTCCAGGTGCGCGGCGAGTCGCTCGAGCAGCAGCGGGTTGCGGATCCCGCCGCCGGAGGCGACGACGCGCCGCGCCGGGGTGCGCTCGATCCCGCGGGCGATGGTGACCGCGGTGAGCTCCACGAGGGTCGCGAGCAGGTCGGGCAGGGTCAGGGCCTCGAGCGCCTGCTCGCCGAGCTGCCGGCGCACGTAGCCGCCGTCGAAGTGCTCGCGGCCGGTCGAGCGGGGCAGGGGGCGGGCGTAGAAGGGCTCGCGCAGCAGGGTCTCGAGCGCGGAGCGGCTCACCGTGCCGGTGCGGGCGATCTCGGCGTCGAGGTCCGCGCCGCGGCCGGTCGCGGCGTGCACCGCGGCGTCCAGCAGGGCGTTGCCGGGGCCGAGGTCGCCGGCGAGCACCTCCTCGGCGCCGACGAGGGTGAGGTTGGAGATCCCGCCGATGTTCAGCACGGCGGTGGGGATGCCGCCGGTGCCCAGCAGCAGCTGGTCCAGCAGCGGGGCGAGCGGAGCGCCCTGCCCGCCCGCGGCGACGTCGGCGGTGCGCAGATCCCAGAGCACGGGCAGGGAGGTCGTCTCGGCGATCCGTGAGGCGTCGCCGATCTGGAGCGTGGCGCGGACGGTGCCGTCCTCGGTCACGTCGTGGTGGAGGGTCTGGCCGTGGGTGGCGATCAGGTCGGCGCCCCCGTGCCGGGCGAGCACCGCGGCGGCGGCTCCTGCGAAGGCGTCCCCCACCGCGGCGTGCAGGCGGTTCCAGGCGGCGACGTCGGCGGGAGCGGGCGGCAGCACGGCGCGCAGCGCATCCTGGGTGGCGCGCGGCCAGGGCTCCTCGCCGGTGTGGAGCATGCGGGCCCGCAGCGTCGAGGGGTCCGCGGCGTCGCGCGTGAAGTCCACCACCGCCACGTCGATCCCGTCGAGGCTGGTGCCGGACATCATCCCCAGCACCCGCATCAGCGCTCGCCTCCCCGCAGGGCGGCGACGGCGGCGCGCATCATGGTGCGTCCCCCGCCGTGGGCGAGCACCAGGCGGCGGTGGTCGGGGGCGGCGTCGGGCACGCCGGTGTGGACCACGATCGCGTCGGGGCGGCGGGCCAGGAGCTCGGCGAGGCGAGCGCCCTCCTCCGCGTCGCTGCGCGGCAGGCGGGGGAGGATCAGCAGCTGCGACGCGGGGTCGATCTGCCCCGGGTAGTCCGGCTCCTGGGCCTGCACCCCGCACTCGCGCAGGGCGTGGACCAGCTGCTGGGAGCGGGCGCCGGAGGCGTGCTGGGCGCGGAAGCGCACATCGGCCACGGTGACGGGCCCGGGCTCGAGGGCGGCGCGGCGGGTGCGGACGGCGCGGGCGGCGGCCTCCGCGCCGAGCTGCTCGGCCTGGCGCAGGGCGTCCGCGAGCGGCATCGCGGGCACGAAGCGCCGACGGGTGCGCAGCGTGTGCAGGATCCCGCGGGTGCGCTCGGCGCGGGCGCGGAGGCTCTCGCGGGAGATCCGGCCCGTGGCCGCGGCCGCGAGCAGCGCGTCATGGGCCTCGCGCAGCATCTGCTGGTCGTCGCGGCGGATCGAGGTGCCCAGGCACAGCAGGTCGGCATCGGCCTCGAACGCGCGCACCACGGCCTCCCCGTATCCGGGGTCCTGTGCGACGGCGCCCATGTCCAGGGCGTCGGTGATCACCAGCCCGCGGTACCGGCCGCCGGCCGCGCGGTCCAGCAGCGGCCGGGACCAGGGGGAGATCGAGGCGGGGCCCTCGCCATGGGCGGGGACCAGCACGTGCGCGGTCATCACGCTGTCCAGCCAGGGCACGATCCCCCAGGGTGCGAGGTGCTCGCGCTCGAACTGGCGGGCCTCGAGGTCGATCAGCGGCAGGGCGGTGTGGGAGTCGGTCGCGGTGGCGCCGTGGCCGGGGAAGTGCTTGGCGCAGGTGCCCAGACCCGCCTCGACCAGGCCCGCGGCGAAGGCACGGGCGTGGGCGGCGACCCGGTCAGGGTCGTCGCCGAAGGCCCGGGTGCCGATCACGGGGTTGGCCGGATCGGTGGAGACGTCGAGCACCGGGGCGAGGTCGAGGTCCAGGTCGCAGGCGGCCAGCACGTCCCCGAGGGCGCTGCCCACCGCGCGGGTCAGCTCGGTGTCGTCGATCTCGCCGAGCGCCCAGGCGGTGGGCAGGGACGAGCCGGTCGCGGACTGGATCCGGGTGACGTCCCCGCCCTCCTCGTCGATCGCGACCACGCAGTCCGCGGCCCGGGCGTGCACCGCCTCGGCCAGGCGCCGGGCCGTGGGCGGATCGGGGGTGTTGTGCCCGAACAGGATCACCGAGGCGAGCCCGGCATCCAGCGCCTCCCCCACCCAGTCGGGCAGGTCGGTGCCGGTGAAGGGCGCCATCAGCACGCCGAGGGCATCGGGATCCCAGGTGGTCTCTGCCATCTCTCAGCCTTTCACGGCACCGGCGGTCATGCCCTTGGCGAGGTTGCGCTGGACCAGCACGAAGAAGAGCACCACGGGCAGGGTGATGATCGTCGAGGCGGCCATCACCGAGCCCCAGTCCGCGGTGTTCTGGGTGAAGAAGGTGCGCAGGCCCACGCCGACGGTGTACTTCGAGCTGTCCTGCATGAAGGTCAGCGCGAAGATGAACTCGTTCCAGGCGGTGATGAAGGAGAACACCGAGGTGGCGACCAGGCCCGGCGCCACCAGCGGCAGCAGGATCGAGCGGAACATCCGGAACCAGCCGGCGCCGTCGATGTAGGCGGCCTCCTCGAGCTCGCGCGGGACCGCCGCGACGAAGCCGCGCAGGTTCCAGATCGCGAAGGCGAGGGAGAAGCCCAGGTAGACGATGATCAGCCCCAACAGGGAGTTGAGCATCTGCAGGTTCCTCGCTTGGAGGAACAGCGGGATGACCAGCGCCTCGAGCGGCACCATCTGCACCATCAGCACCATGATCAGCACCTGGGTGCGCAGGCGGAAGCGGAAGCGCGCCACGGCCACCGCGGCCAGCAGCGCGACGATCGCGGAGAGCACCACGGTGCCCACGGCCACGATCACCGAGACCCGCACGTAGCGGAGAAATCCGGCGTCGACCAGCACGTAGCGGAAGTGGTCGAGGGTGAAGCCGCTGGGCAGCAGGCTCGCGCCGCGCGAGAGAGGGCTGGTGTCCACCGCGGTGGAGAGCATCCAGTAGAACGGGAACAGGCTCAGCGAGATCAGCACGACCACGCCGATCGCCTTGCCGGCCGTGGAGGCGGGCGTCTTGCGGTTCACAGCTCCTCCTCCTTCATCAGCGTGCGGATGTAGACCACGGAGATGAGCAGCAGCAGGCCCGTCAGCAGCACCGCGATGGTCGACCCCATGCCGTACTCGCCCTGGGCGAAGGACTGGGTGTAGGACCACACGCCGAGGTTCATCACCTCGCGGGTGGTGCCGTCACCGCCGGGCATCAGGAAGATCTGCACGAACACCTTGAAGTCCCAGATCGTGGAGAGGATGACGCAGACGGCGATGATGGGGCGCAGGGTCGGCACGGTGACGCTCCAGAAGCGTCGCCAGGCGGTCGCGCCGTCCATCGCGGCGGCCTCGTACAGCTCGTGCGGGACGGTCATCAGCCCGGCCAGCATGGTCACGGCGATGAAGGGGAAGCCGTGGTAGACCACGTTGATCGTGGCGATCGCATAGAACGTCCACCGGTTGGTGAACCAGTTGTAGCTGCCGGCCTCCATCAGCCCGAGCCCGTCGAGGGTGGAGATCACCAGTCCCGACTGCGGGTCGAAGAGCCACACGAAGATGTAGGTGCCGGTCAGGGCGGGGACCGCCCAGGCGACCATGATCGCGGTGGTCGAGATCGATCGCCACACCGTGCCCAGCGAGTTCAGGAACAGCGCGACCACGGTGCCCACGATCATCGTCAGCACCACGCACACCAGCGCGAAGCCGACGGTGTTCGGCAGGACCGTCTTCCACAGGAAGGGGTCCGAGAGCACCTGGAGGTAGTTGTCCAGGCCCACGTAGTTGGTGTCGCCGCGCAGGAGGTTGCGCAGCTCGTAGTCCTGGAACGACAGGTTCAGCACCCGCAGCATCGGCCACAGCAGCAGCACCCCGAGCACGAGCAGGCCGGGGGCGAGCAGGAGCCAGGGTGCGGCGGCGCGGCGGAGGCGGCGCCCCAGCGGGACGGTGCGGCGGTTCAGCACCGCCGCGCCGTCCCGCGGGACGTCGGTGTCCACGGTCGGGGTCGAGCTCATTCGGAGAAGAAGCCGTCCATCTCGGCGGCGGCCGTATCGGCCGCCTCCTGCACCGGGGTGCCCTCGAGCACGGTGCCCACCAGGGTGGTCATGGTCTTGGCGCCCTCGATCTTGCCCCAGGCGGGGGTGACCGGGACGGTCTTGCCGCCCTCGGTCATCTGCTGCGCGAAGACGGCGGTGAGCTCGTCGCCGCCGGCGACCACCTCGTCCATCGCCTCGATGGTGCCGGGGAAGTAGTTGGTCTCCTCGGCCCAGCGGGTGGCGAAGTCGCCGGTGGTGACCAGCTTGATGAGCTCGAAGGCAAGCTCGGGCTCCTGGGTCTCGGTGAAGCGGCACACCAGGGAGCCGCCGAGGAAGGACGGCGCGACGGGGCTGTCCTTGGCGGGGATGGTGAAGGCGACCAGCTTCTCGGCCAGCTCGGGGTTGTCCTGGCGGATGGTGGCGGGCACCCAGGAGCCGGTGATGAACATCGGCACCTTCTCCTGCAGGAACTCGGCGAGCGCCTCGGTCTCCACCCAGGTGGTGGCCGCGGCGGTCGAGGAGTTGTGCTTCAGGGCCAGGTCCGTGTACCAGGTCAGGCCCTCGACGGCCTCGGGGGAGTTGATGGTCGCGGTCCAGGCGCCGTCGGCCTCCTGGGCGATCTCGCCGCCCGCTCCCCAGATGAAGGGGGTCGCGGAGAAGATGCTCGCCCCGGGGACGGGGAAGGAGATCCAGTCCGGGTTGTGCTCCTCGAGCGTGGTGATCATGGTCAGCAGCTCGTCCCAGTTCTCGGGCTGCGAGTTGACCCCCGCCTCCTCGAGCATCTCGCGGTTGCCGAGGATCGAGCGCACGCCCGCGTACCAGGGCATGCCGTACATCGCGCCGTCGAGCGTGCCCGCCTCGACGAGTCCCTCGACCAGCCCCTCGGTCAGGCCCGCGGCCTCGATGTCCTCGGTGAGGTCGTCGAGCCCGCCGGCGTCGGCGAACTCAGGCACCCAGGTGGTGCCGACCTCGGCGACGTCCGGGCCGGTGCCGCCGGCCATGGCGGTGACGAACTTGTCGTGCGCGCCCTCCCAGGGCTGGACCTGCACGTCGAGGGTCGCTCCGGTGGCCTCGGTGAACGCGGTCTTGAGCTCTTCGATGTAGGTGTCGGCGCTGGCGTTGGTGCCCTCCATCAGCCAGAAGGTGAGGGTCTTGCCCTCGCCGTCCACCTCTCCGCCGGAGCCTCCGGAACCGCCGGAGTCGCCTCCGCAGGCGGCGAGGGCGAGGGCGGCCGAGCCTGCCGCGCCGGCGGCCAGGACGTGTCGTCGAGCGATCATGGATGACTCCTTCGTCGGTCCTCCGACTCGGCGCCGCGTCGCGGACCGGTCGATGAGAAAACTTCATTCCACTGCGTTTCGGGAGTGAAGTTACCACTTGAGCGACGCCTTGCCATCCCCCGGATCACGTCGTGCTCCGACTGTTACACAACCCCCTTGCCGAATTGGCGAGCCCCTGCAGCCCCTCGTCAGCCCTCGCGCACGGACGACGGGCCCGGCACCTCGCGGTGCCGGGCCCGTCGGGGGTCGCGCCGCATCACTCGGTGACGGCGCCCTTGGCGGCCTCCTGCGCGGCGTACAGCGCCTCGAGGTCGATCGGCTCCTGCTCGGCGTCGAGGTCCTGCACCGGCAGCGGGCAGTCGCCGAGGTCGTGGATCGGCAGCCGCTCGCCGCCCTGGTTCATCGACTGGTGGGCGATGACGCCGGGGAGGGTGTAGCGGGCGGCCTGCCAGGCGTTGACCATGGGCTGCATGCCGTCGACCACGGCGCGTGCGAAGTCGTCGACCAGGAAGTGGTGGGCGCCCTCGTGTCCGTTGGGCATGCCCTGGAACTCCTTGGGCAGGCGTGCCTGGTGGTGGGCGGGCGCGGCACCGGCGACGAAGGCGTCGCGCAGCGCCTCGGAGACGTCCGCCAGGCGCGGGTCGTCCAGGCTCATGGTGGCCTGGGTGCTGATCAGATCGGTCACCTCGAGCACGCGCTGCTTGTCGTGCCAGTAGGTGACGTCGATGGTCTCCTCGAAGCTGGACTCCTCGCCGAAGAAGCGGAAGCGGGATTCGCGCTTGTGGCTGGGGTAGCCCACGCGGCGCAGCTCGTTGGTGCGGAAGGCGCCGCCGTTGTCCATGCCGAACAGGGCGAAGGCGTTGGAGACGTCGTTGCCGAACATTGAGACGTCCTTGTCGAAGACGCCATCGCCGCGGGTATCGGGGCGGCCGAGCGCCGAGACGGAGGTGGCGTGGCGCTCCCCCAGCACTCCGAGGATGCCGCCGATGGAGTGGGTGGGGTAGAGCAGGGGCGGGTAGGAGGCGGTGGACCTCCACTGCTCGCCGCCGGAGTACTTGTAGGCGTCATAGAAGCCGAGGTCCATGTCATGGACATAGTCGCCCTCGGCGTAGAACACCTCGCCGAAGGCGCCGGTGCGGTGGATGCGGCGGGCCAGCACCACAGCGGCGTTGTACTGGCTGGTCTCGCCCATCATGTACACCAGCCCCGTGCGCTCGACCTCTTCGGTGATCTGGCGGATCTCGTCCTCGTGGATCGCCATCGGCACGGCGGAGTAGACGTGCTTGCCCGCGCGCAGGGCGGCCAGGGCGTGCTCACCGTGAGTCCAGCGCTGGGTGAAGATCGCGACCGCGTCGACGTCCGAGGCCAGCAGCTCCTCGAGCGTGTCGTAGCGGCCCGCGAAGCGCACGCCTCGTGCTTCGACGGCGTCGATCCGCTCGGGGACGGAGTCGACGGCGTAGAGCGCGTCGATCTCGGGGTGGGCGGCGAAGAGCTCCGCGAAGTGGGAGCCGAACTGGCCGATCCCGACGATGCCCAGCGTGAACGACATATTTCCTCCTTGAAAGTAAGTGACGGGGGCAACGCTACGCCAGGGAGCACCCGGACGGCAAGCCGCTGGCGGCGCTGTCCGGAGCCCTCAGAGCCGGCGCCAGCGGCCCGAGCGCCACACATCGCGCCACGGCGGCACGTCCTGCCCGCGAGCGGCCATCCGTCGCCGCAGGTTCTGCCTGGTCACGAGCATCCCCACCACCCCGATCGCGAGCATCGGCAGCTGCACCGCGAAGGCCAGGCGGAAGGCCTCGAGGTCATAGTTCCCGTCGGGCCGCAGAAGGTCCAGCACCACGCCGATCAGCAGGATCGCGGTGAGCCCGCCGAGGAACCCGCCCATGATCACCACGCCGGTGGCGGTGCCCAGCCGATGCCGGGCCAGATCCGTGCGCGGGAAGTCGAAGCCCACGCTGCTGGCCGGCCCGCCGATCGAGAAGCCGGCGACCAGCACGATCAGCAGCCAGATCGGGGCGGGCCCGGGCCACAGCACGAGCGCCGCGAGGGGCACCACGATGGCCGCCACGATCAGCAGCACGAGCGTGGAGCGGCGCAGCGGATGGCGCTGGGTGAGCGCGCCGATCAGCGGCCCTCCGATGATCGCGACGACCACCAGCACCGTCATCACCGCGGAGGCCGCGGGCCGGCTGAGCCCCTCCCCCGCCGTGAGATACGGATAGCCCCACATCATCGAGAAGGCGATGCCGGTGAACCCGGCGGTGTAGTGGGTGAAGAAGCCCAGCTGGGTGGAGGGGTGGCGGAGGATGCGGGCGAGCACCAGCGGGATCCTGCGCAGGTCCTGCCGCTGGCGCGGGCGCGGAACCCCGGGCGGGGTCGCGCGGACCACCAGCAGCACCAGCAGCGCGGCGATCGCGCTGAGGGAGGCGGCCGACGTGAAGGCGGTGCCCCATCCGGCCACGCTCAGCACCGCCACGAAGGGCACCGCGGAGGCGATCTGCCCCACCTGGCCGAGGATGCCGGTGAGCTGGGTGAGCACCGGAACCCGTCCGGCGGGGAACCAGGCCGGGACCAGACGGATCGCGCTCGAGAAGGTCAGCGCGTCCCCGGCGCCCAGCACGATGCGGGCGATCATCGCGGTGCCCACGGTCTCGGTCTGTGCCATCAGCAGCTGGCCCGCGCCCATCAGCAGCGCGCCCGCGACCAGGGTGACGCGGGAGCCGTAACGGTCCAGCAGCATCCCGGCGGGGATCTGGGCGAGGGCGTAGACGCCCAACTGCAGCACCACGAAGCTCGAGACGATGGTGGCGGAGGCACCGAAGCGATCGGCCGCCTCGAGCCCGGCGACGCCCATGGTGGTGCGCTGGAGGACCGCGACCGAGTACGCCATCACCGCGCCGATCCAGACCACGTACGCGCGTGCCCCGCCCAGACGGGACGCTACGGGCCGAGACGGCTCCGACGGGGGCGCGACGGAATGTCGCTCGGCCATTCGTTACTCCGCCCCCTATACCCGTCGACCTGCGGCCGCCGTCGTTGTCGGCCGTCGTCGTGCGCCGGTGCGGCCCGCCCTAGGCTACCGCCTAGGAATCGGGCGGGACCAGCGTGAGTCGCAGCTCTCGCCGACGCGAGTCGGCGGGGCTCGAGGCGACCACGGCGCCCGCGGACCGAATCCGTGACCCGCTTCCTGGCGCGCCTGCTCCTGATACCTGGCCGACCAACCAGACCCCGGTGGTCGGGAGTACTCACAAGGTAACGGGTAGATTCAGGAATGGCCGCACTCAACCCGTCGAATATCGTGGGTCGCAGCCCAAACAGCCAGAACTACTGAGTGGCCTCTGATAGATCACAAATGGGTAACACTCCATCAACCATCCCCCAGCGGCCAAGGTTACGACTACCTTGCGGGGTAACTCATATCACTCACGTTCGAGGAGGCGCATCATGAAACGACGCTTGTCCACCCTGGCGGCGACGTTGCTCATTGCCCTACTGGGGCTCAGTGCAGCCCCGGCGCTCGCTGCCACTGAATCCGGCTCGATCAACTGCAGTGCAGGGGGCGGCAAGGTCGGGGTTCGGGCTGAGCAGCAGCGCCTCGGCGCCCTGTCGGCCACCGTCAACGGCTCCACGCTTTTCAGTGTCAATGGTTATTACCACTACTCCAAGACATCGCTGGTTTCCAGCGGTAACTGGAGCGCCTCATCGAACACCTTGCTCTACAGCGGAACCTACGCCTGGTGCCAGGGCGGCATCGGCTGACCTCATGCGGCTTCGCACTTCGCCGACCCGCTGGGTACTGACCGCGATCCTCGCAGTAACAGTGCTCGGCGGGTGCAACGCACCGTTCAACGAAACCCCCGACGACCCGACGCCCGACACGATCGACGCCAGCACCTGGGCGCCGAGCCAGCCGATCTCGCATCCCACCTACACCGAGGCCGAACAGTTGGAGTGGCGAGAGGGATGGCTCATCTCCATGGCGCAGGAGAGCGGTATGGTAGATCCTCCGGAAGTCGATCTCATCCGCTGGACGACGTCGATGCGGGAGTATCAGGAATCTTACGCAGAGTGCTCCACGAATGCGGGTTTCCCGCAAACCCTAGATACACTCGGACTGCCGTACTTCGATCCTCCCCCGCCAGCCTCTCAAAAAGAGGCGCTCGATCTCGTGCTGTACACCTGCAATGCCCAGTATTCGCCTTTGCCTCAACTCATGGACGACTGGTCCCCCGACCAGCTCGGGCTCCTCTGGGACTACTGGAACGAAGCGTTCCTGCCCTGTCTCGAGGCTCAAGAAGTGGAGCTCCCCGATGGCCCGGTCCCTTCGCGCGAGACCTACGTCGAGACCTTCTACAGCGATCCAGATTCACGCTGGTGGCCTTACGAGGCGTTGTTCTCCCTCCCCGAGGACCGGCTGGACCCTGTAGCGGCAATGTGCCCGCCCTATCCTCCGGATGAACACTTCTACGGTTCCTGACGCCCACCGAAAGCCACCATGACCTCCGGTTCCCGCTCCCCCGCCCGGCTCCTGCTACTGGTCCTGCTGTGCCTCGTGCTCCTCGCCGCCGCGTTCTGGGCGGGGCGCGTCACCGTCGGCCCTTCTCCGATCGACGCCGTGGAGGAGACGGGCGCACCAGTCGTGACCGTCAGCACTCAAGAGGTGGGCCGCTCCTTCACCCTCGTCACGACGGTGACCCAGAGCTTCGCACCGATCGCGGTCAACTCCCTGACAGGCACCGTCACCGCGGTCGGCGAGCCGGGGCCTGTCGACATCGGAGACCTGTTGTACGCGGTGGATCTCGTCCCCGTGCGCGCTGTGCCGGGCGAGGTGCCGTTCTACCGCGACCTCGAGCCGGGCTCCCGCGGTGACGACGTCGCACAGATCCAGGACGCCTTGCGGGAGCTCGGCCATCTCGGCCATGAGGCCGACGGGAACTTCGATGCCGCGACGGAGCGGGCCGTGCGGGCCTGGCAGCGGGAGTCGGGACGCCCCGCCACCGGATCTCTGCCCCACGGCGAGCTCGTCGCAATCCCCCACCTTCCCAGCCCCGTCCGGCTCGACTCCACGGTGGTCGGCGTCGGGCTCCAGGTCGCCGGCGGTGAGACAGCAGTGACGGTCCCGGCCGGTGAGCCTCGATTCGTCATGTCGGTGTCCACGGCGCAGGCGCAGCTCATCCCGTCCGACGCCACCTTGACGGTGCACTCCGGCGAGGACTCATGGCCAGCGATCATTGCCGAATCGGGGCCGGGCGACACCGGGACGGATCTCGTCCTCGCTGCGCCGGACGGCGGCCCGGTCTGCGGCGAGCAGTGCGCGAGCCTCTCGGGCGCCGAGAGCCTCAACCTGATGACCGACGTGCTCCTCGTCCCCGCCCAGTCCGGCCCGGCGGTCCCGCAGGCCGCGATCCTCACCGGGGCCGACGGCCGCACCACGGTCCGCCTCGCCGGCAGCGGCGAGAGCGTCGAGGTGACGGTCCTTGGCGTGCAGGACGGGATCGCCGTGGTCGACGGCCTGAGCGACGGCCAAGAAATCCAGCTCCCGCAGGGCGATGCACCGTTGGAGACCAGCGGGGACAGTCCCCCGGCCTCGGACGGTGGAGAATGACGCGCCCCGTCCTGGCCGTGGCCGACCTGCGTTTTCGGTACTCGCGGCGCGGAGAGGAGATGTACCACGGCCTCGACCATTCCTTCGTGCCCGGCACCGTCACCGCACTGACCGGTCCCTCCGGCCGGGGGAAGTCGACCCTGCTGTACGTCCTCGGCCTCCTCCTCACCCCCATGTCCGGGGCGGTGTCCCTCGCCGGTCGGGCCGTGTCCTCGGCTCCCGACGCCGAGCGCTCTGCCCTGCGCGCCCGGCGCTTCGGCTTCGTCTTCCAGGACGCCGAACTCGATCCCACCCGCACGATCCTCGACGCGGTGTGCGAGGCCGGCCTCTACGGCGGAGGTCGGCCCGGCGAGCTGCGCTCCGCAGCGACGACGTTGCTCACGCGTTTCGGCCTCGATCATCGGGCCGCCCACCGCCCGGGGCAGATCAGCGGCGGGCAGGCGCAGCGCGTCGCGCTCTGCCGGGCGCTGCTGAACGACCCCGACGTCGTGCTCGCGGACGAACCCACCGGCAACCTCGACCGCGACAACGCGAATCTGGTGCTCGGGGCGCTCGCCGATGTCGCGGCGGAGGGGCGTACGGTCATCGTCGCGACCCACGACGAGCACGTGGTCGACCGCTGCGACGAGATGCTGGCCCTGTGAGACCCGCGATCTTGCTCCGTGAGGCGGCGGCGAGCGCCCTCGCCGCCCGCATCCCGTCGGCCCTTGTCGTGTTGGTCTCTGCAGCGATGTGCCTGGTCGCTATCCTCACGGCGGGACAGGCGGAGGCGAGCCGGCGCGCCATCCACGAGCAGCTCTCGGGACCCGATGCCCGGCTGCTCTCGATGACGGCCGAGGTCGGCGCGGAGTTCATCAATCCCGCGACCGTCGGCGTCCTCCAGGGGCTCGACGACGCCGAGGCCGTCCTCGCGCGCACGCCGGCCACTGACGTGGTAAACGCTGCGCTCGGCTCCGGGAGCGACGCCGCGCCCCTGTGGGACGTCACCGGGGACCTGCCGCAGGCGGTGACCCTCATCGGCGGGCGCTGGCCCGCACCGGGAGAGGCCCTCGTGTCGGAGCGCGCGCAGGAGGTGTTCGGTCTCGAGACCGGGGTCGGGGCCGTCGAGACGGTCGACGGTCGCCAAATACCCGTCGTCGGGATCTACGCCCCCACCGATGCCTTCGCGCACCTCGACAGCGGCGTTCTCGGCGCGACGGATGGCTCGGCGCGGCTGTCTACGGTCGACGTACTCGCATCGTCCCTCGCCGCGGTCGCGCCGATGCACAGCGCCGCGCTGGCAGTCCTCGCGCCTCCGGACCCGACGATGATCACCGTCTCCTCACCGCTCACTGCCGCCCGGACGGCGCTCGAACTCGATGCGCAACTCGCGGCCTCGGCGCGGCAGCTTCTGGCGATCGTACTCGGCGCGGGGCTCTTCCTCGTCGCGACGGTCGTGCTCGCGGACGTGATGATCCGCAGCCGCGACCTCGGCCGCCGTCGCACTCTCGGCATCGGTCGGCTCGATCTCGTCCTGCTCGTCTCGGTGCGCACGGCACTCGCGGCGGTGCCCGGCGCCGCTCTTGCAGCCGCCGCCGGCTTGAGCCTAGGGATGGCCGACGCGATGGTGCCACCGAGGGTCGTCGTCGCGATCGCCGTGCTCGGTATCGCGACGGCGTTCGCGGCCGCGGTCCCTCCGGCAGCCTTCGCGGCGCGACGTGACCCGGTCCGCGTGATGCGCACGGCTTGAGGGCATCGCCTGGGACGCATGAGTCGATGCACGTCGTGCCGCCCCACCCCTATACTCATCACCATGCGTATCACGATGACCTGGTGGACCGCCTGAGGGCGGTTCCCTGTCGCATGCGCTGACACCGAAGCCGCCCGTCGCCGGGCGGCTTCTTCTGCAATGACGCAGCCCGGGACGGGCCCATACCTCGAAGGACCCTCATGACCGGCACCGCTCCCGCCCCCACGACCGCACCTGCCGCGCCGACCGCCGAGCCCCGCACTCTGGCGGAGGCCGCAGACCTCACCCGCTCCCCCGAGTTCGCCGGGAACACCGGCGGCGGCTTCGGCGGCTTCGGCGGAGCGGACCTGCCTCCGCCGCTGGTGGGTCCGATGGCGGAGGTCGCCGCCGCGTACCAGGAGGCGCGTCACGATCCGGAGTTCTACGCCGAGTACACCCGCCTGCTGCGGGACGTCGTGGGCCGCCCCTCGCCGATCACCGCGGCGGACCGCCTCTCCGACGGCCTCGGCGGGGCCCGCATCCACCTCAAGCGTGAGGACCTCAACCACACCGGCGCCCACAAGATCAACCACACCATCGGTGAGGCCCTGCTCGCGAAGCGGATGGGCAAGCGCACCCTGATCGCGGAGACCGGCGCCGGTCAGCACGGGGTGGCGCTCGCGACCGCTGCAGCCCTGGTGGGCCTGGAGTGCGAGATCCACATGGGAGCGGTCGACGTCGCCAAGCAGCACCCCAACGTGGTGCGTATGCGCCTGCTCGGGGCGAAGGTGGTCTCGGTCGAGGCCGGCCAGCGCACCCTCAAGGAGGCGGTGGACTCGGCGTTCGACGTCTACGCCGCAGATCCCGAGCGATACCTCTTCGCGATCGGTTCGGTGGTGGGCCCCGCTCCCTTCCCCGACCTGGTGCGGGACTTCCAGTCGGTGGTGGGCCGCGAGGCCCGCTCCCAGTTCCTCACGACGCACGGCCGCCTCCCGGACGCGGTGATCGCCTCGGTGGGCGGCGGCTCGAACGCGATGGGCGCGTTCACGGGCTTCCTCGAGGACCGCGAGGTGCGCCTGATCGGCGTCGAGCCCGGCGGCCAGGGCGATGAGGCGGGACAGCATGCGGCGACCATGAGCTTCGGCTCCCCCGGGATGCTCCACGGCATGAACACCCTGGTGCTGCAGGACGCGCAGGGCGAGCCCGCAGAGGTCCACTCGATCGCCTCGGGCCTGGACTACCCCGGCGTCGGCCCCCAGCACGCGCACCTGGCGGAGGTGGGGCGCGTCGAGTACGTCAAGGAGGGCGATGACGCGGTGCTCGCCGCGTTCGTGGAGCTCAGCCGCAGCGAGGGCATCATCCCGGCGCTCGAGTCCGCACATGCGCTCGCGCACGCGATCCGGATCGCGCCGACGCTCCCCGCGGAACAGAACCTGCTGGTGAACCTCTCCGGGCGCGGCGACAAGGACATCGACTACGTCGCCGAGCGGATCGGGATGACGGGCGAGGCCGACGAGATCGTGCGCTGAGGGTCCGCGGCGCCGAGCGTCACGCGCTCGTCGGTCCCCGCGGCGCCGGCTCAGCGCTCCCGCCAGGCCCCCGCGATCTGGATCAGGCGATCGTTCGCCTCCTGCTCGGCGATCGTGGCGCGCACCCCGTCGGCGCCGTAGGCGCGCAGCACCAGCCCTCGCGCGTCGGCGAACTCGGTGAACTCACCGCTGCGCTCCCCGAGCGGGAAGTAGACGAAGTTGCCGTGGCTGACGGGCAGCTCCCAGCCCTGCTCGGCGAGCGCACGCAGCACCCGCGAGCGCTCGTCACGGATCCATCCGGCGCGGCGGTCCAGTTCGTCCCGCACCTCGGGGTGCAGGCTCGCGAGCGCTGCGGCCTGCGCGGGCGCGCTGGCCCCGAAGGGCACGGTGACCTGGCCGAGCGCACGGGCCAGCCGCGGATGCGCGACCGCGTAGCCGATCCTCAGGCCCGCCAGGCCCTGCAGCTTGGAGAAGGTGCGCAGCAGCACCACGTTGCCGTGGCGGCGGAAGATCCCGGCGGTGCCGAGCACGGTCGCGGGATCGTGGAACTCGCGGTACGCCTCGTCGATCGCGACCACCACGTGGTCGGGCACACGGGCCAGGAACTCCTCGACCTGATCCGTGGACAGCGACGGGCCGGTGGGGTTGTTCGGGGTGCACAGCAGGATCAGCCGGGTGCGCTCGGTGATCGCTACGGCCATCGCCTCGAGATCGTGCTCGCCGTCCTCGGTGAGCGGGACCGGCACCGGCACCCCGCCGTGAGAGCCCACCAGGATCGGGTACGCCTCGAAGGAGCGCCAGGCGAAGACCACCTCGTCGCCCTCCCCCACCAGCGCCCGCACCAGGTCGCCGGAGACCGCGACGGAGCCCGTGGACAGGCAGATCTGGGAGGCCTCCACGCCATGCTCGCGCCCGAGCGCATCCCGCAGCTCCTGGGCGGCGGCGTCCGGATAGCGATGCGTCTGCTCGAGCGAGGCGATCGCCGCCTCGCGCACCGCCTGGACCGGCGGGAAGGGCGACTCGTTCGAAGAGACCTTGTAGCGGTGGATGCCGTCGTCGGCCGCGGGCTTGCCGGCGACATAGGCGGGCAGGTTCTCGAGCGCCGGGCGCAGGAGGATGTTCTCGGCGGGATGTGCGGACATGCTCCCAGGGTAGATCCGGGCGCGGCGCGGGGACGGAGGTGTCCGGCGCAGGCTTCCTCGATCCTGGGGGTTATCCCTGAGGCGCCGCCCAGCCTCCCGGCGGACAATGGCGCCATGAGATTCCTCGGCCACATCATCGTCACCGGTCTCGCACTGTGGGTCACCGCGCTGATCCTGCCCGGCATGCACCTGGGCCACGACAGCGCGAGCACCCTCACCCAGGTCCTCACGATCGCGGCGATCGCGCTGATCCTCGCGCTCATCAACACCATCGTCAGGCCCGTCCTGTCCCTGCTCACCCTCCCCATCACCTGCCTCACGCTGGGCCTGTTCCAGCTGGTCATCAACACGCTGATGCTGCTGCTGGCGAGCTGGGTGTCGGGGCTGTTCGACCTCACCCTCGCCTTCGACTCCTTCTGGTGGGCGCTCCTCGCGGGCGTGATCATCGGGCTCCTCTCGGGGATCGTCGAGGGGGTCACCGGCCTCGGCCAGGACCGTCGCGAGCGCAGCTGGTCCGCCGGCGAGTGACCTGACCGGTCCGCGTCGAGGACCGCCTCGGCGCGGACCGTGCCCGGTCTGGGAGACTGTGCCCATGGCTCACTCCTTCGCGGACATCTCCCCGCAGATCGCCCTGACCCCGCTCGACGGCCGCTACCGCGCGCAGACCGCGCCGCTGGTCGACCACCTCTCCGAGGCGGCGCTGAACCGCTCCCGCCTGGTGGTGGAGACCGAGTGGATGATCCACCTGCTCGATCAGCAGGTCATCCCCGGACTGCGCACCCTCACCGAGGACGAGCGCGCCCTGCTGCGCGCGATCCCCGAGGACTTCGGCGCCGAGGGCATCGCCGAGCACGCCGAGATCGAGCGCGAGACGGTCCACGACGTCAAGGCGATCGAGTACTACATCAAGCGTCGCCTGGCCGGCACCTCGCTCGAGCCCCTCGCCGAGGTGGTGCACATCTACTGCACCAGCGAGGACGTCAACAACCTCTCCTACGCCCTGATGGTCAAGGGCGCGGTCGAGCAGGTGTGGCTGCCCGCCCTGCAGGACGTGATCGCGGATCTGAACGCCCTCGCGAAGGATGCCGCCGAGGTGCCGATGCTCTCGCGCACCCACGGCCAGCCCGCCACCCCCACCACGCTCGGCAAGGAGATCGCCGTCTTCGCGCACCGGCTGGGCCGCCAGGCGAGGCGGATCGCGGCCGACGAGTACCTCGGCAAGATCAACGGCGCGACCGGCACCTACGCCGCGCACGCCGTCTCCGTCCCGTCAGCGGACTGGGAGCGGGTCTCGCGCACCTTCGTCGAGCACCTGGGACTGACCTGGAACCCGCTGACCACCCAGATCGAGTCCCACGACTGGCAGGCCGAGGTGTACGCGGACATCGCCCGCGCCGGCCGGATCCTGCACAACCTGGCCACCGACGTGTGGACCTACATCTCGATGGGCTACTTCCGTCAGCGCCTCTCCGCCCAGGGCGGCACCGGCTCCTCGACCATGCCCCACAAGGTCAACCCCATCCGCTTCGAGAACGCCGAGGCGAACCTCGAGATCTCCGGGGCGCTGCTGGACTCGCTGGCCTCGACCCTGGTCACCTCGCGCCTGCAGCGGGACCTCACGGACTCCACCACGCAGCGCAACATCGGCCCCGCGATCGGGCACTCGTTGCTCGCGATCGCGAACATCCGCAAGGGCCTCGCAGGGCTGGACGTGGATGCCGACGCGATGGCGGCCGACCTCGACGGCAACTGGGAGGTGCTCGGCGAGGCGGTCCAGTCGGTGATGCGCACCCTCGGCGTGCAGGGCATGCCCGGGCTCGACAACCCCTACGAGCGGCTGAAGCACCTCACCCGAGGTCAGCGCGTGGACGGCGAGGGTATGCGCGAGTTCGTGCGCTCCCTGGGCCTGCCCGAGGCGGAGCAGGAGCGGCTGCTCGCGCTCAGCCCCGCGACCTACGTCGGCTACGCGGCGCAGCTGGTCGACCACTTGGACGCCCCGCGCGCCTGAGCCCGGGGCGCGCCTGAGCCCGGGGCGCGCCTGGGCCCTGCGCGGCGGTCCCTGCGCGCCGGGGCCCCTGCACTGCGGGTCCCGGGCGCCGGGGGAGCTCTCAGCCGATCGCGCGGGGTCGCAGGTCGATGCTCGCCACGACCGCGTCCTCCGGTGCGCGCAGCACGAAGCCGATCGCGGAGGCGACGGTGGCCGGGCGCATGTACTTCTCGGCCTCGTACTCGCCCTGCTCCGCGGCGCGCAGCTCGTGCTGCATGTCCGTGTCCACCCGGCCCGGGTGCACGGAGCTGACCCGCACCCCGTGCGGCAGCTCCTCCTGGCGCAGCGCATCCGTCCAGGCCCGCAGCGCGAACTTCGAGGCGGAGTACGCGCCGCGGTCTCCCTTCGCGTTGTAGCCGGAGCCCGAGTTCACGGCGACGACCGTGCCCCGCGCCTCGCGCAGCGCGGGCAGCAGCAGGCGCGTCAGCTCCGAGACCGCGGTGACGTTGATCGCGAAATTCCGCTCCCAGTCCTCGGCGCTCAGCTCCTCGACGCTGCCGTTGACCAGAATCCCTGCCGAGTGGACGACCCCAGCGAGCCCGCCCGGCAGGTCGAGCGCGCGGACCGCCTCGGCCGTGGCAGCGTGATCGGTCAGCTCGGCGACGAGCACCTCGGCCGAATCCAGCTCGGCGGCGAGAGCGGCGAGCGCCCGGCCATCGCGCCCGCTGAGGATCAGGTGGTGGTCCGCGGCGAGCTCATGGGCGACGGCGCGGCCGATGCCGCGGCTGGCTCCGGGGATCAGGACGGCGGGACGGGTGGCGCGGTGCTCGGTGGTCATGGCGCGAGTCTGGCACGTGGCGTCGGTCGGGCGCGGAGCGGGCGGATGCCGGGCGGTGCCGCACCGGGGCGTGGGGTGGGAGTATGACCGGATGGAGGCGATGACCCCGAGCCGGGGATGGCTGCGTGCCGAGGTGATCCTGGTGCTCGCCCTGTCCCTGGGACGCAGCGCCGTGTACTCCTTGCTGTCGCTCGCGCAGGCGCTGGCCACCGGTCCCCTGTCCGCGCAGTCGACCTCGCTGAACAGCTCGCTGCGGGAGAACCCCTGGCTGGACCTGCTGTACCAGCTGCTGTCGATCACCTTCACCCTGGTGCCGGTGGCGCTGGTGGTGCTGCTGCTGACGTTGACCGCGGGAACGCTCCAGCAGGCGCTGCAGGATCTGGGGATGGACCTCGCCCGCCCGCTGCGGGATCTCGCCCACGGAGTGCTGCTCACCGCGGGCATCGGGATCCCGGGCCTGGCCATCTACTACCTGGGCCGGCTGCTCGGGGCGACGGTCGAGGTGATCCCGGCGGCCCTGGACACCCACTGGTGGACGCTGCCGGTGCTGGTGCTCCACGCGATCAAAAATGCCGTGTTGGAGGAGGTGATCGTGGTGGGCTACCTGTTCCAGCGGCTCGAGAAGCTGGGCTGGTCGCCGCGCCGGATCATCGTGGTCTCCGCGCTGCTGCGCGGGGCGTACCACACGTATCAGGGGGTGGGGCCGGGCCTTGCGAACCTGGTGATGGGGCTGGTGTTCGGCGAGTGGTACCGGCGCACCCGCCGCACCATGCCGCTGGTCATCGCGCACACCCTGCTCGATGTGTTCGCCTTCGTGGGCTACGCCCTGCTGCAGGACGTGATCTCCACCTGAGCCCGGCGGCTCAGCACGCGAGCGGGCTCAGAGGAGGCGAACTGGCTCAGAGGATGAAGGCCTCGCCGTCTCCGTCGGACTCGATCGGCAGGCCGGACTCGAACCACTGGTCCATCCCGCCGGAGACGTTGATCGCCTCGAAGCCGTTGGCGTTGAGCCATTGCGCGACCTGGAAGCTGCGCCCGCCGGAGCGGCAGACGATGTACAGCGGGTCATCGGTCTCGGGCAGCTGGTCGAGGTTCTCCATCAGCGTGCTGGCCGGGAGGTGCTGGGCGTTGGCGGCATGGCCGGCGTCCCACTCGTTCTGCTCACGCACGTCGAGGAGGTGTGCGTCCTCGGGGACGGCGGTCGGTGCGACGTTCTCAAGATCCATGCCGTCAGCCTAACGCCGCGCCCCGCACCGGAGGGGGCACGGGGCGGGGCGGGGGCGGGGCGGGCGCTGGAGCAGGGTGCCTGCGGCAGCGCTCCGGCGGGCGCTGGAGCAGGGTGCCTGCGGCAGAGGCCGATGGTCGAGAACTGGCGTCCTGGCGATGACTACGGCGATTTCTCCATAGTCATCGCCCCTGCGCCAGTACTCGACCATTACCGACCGCGCTCGACGATGCTGGACCAGTCACGGGGTGCTGAACCAGGCACGACAGTGCTGGACCAGGCGTGCCCTTCGCGCGGCGGTCAGGCCGCGCGGGTCGCGTACCGCTTCACGAGCGGGGAGGCGACCATCACCGCAGCGATCACCAGGACGTAGGCGCCGACCACGCTGCCCAGGTACTGCAGGGCCATCATCGGGTTGTTCGGGGTTCCGCCGAGCACGGTGGTGATCACCAGCAGCGCCGTGCCGGTCGCGATGATCGAGCTGAGCAGCACCGGCACCGCGATCTCCGCAAGGCGCGCACGATGCAGCTGGGCCACCTCGGCGCCGGCGATGTGCTGGGCGCGCAGGCGGGGGGCCTGGTCGATCACGCGGGCGGTCTGGGTCACGCCGGTGCTGACTGCGGCGAGCACCGCCGCGATCCCGAGGGTGAGCAGGCCGCCGGTGTTCATGGCGGTGAACAGCATGGCCTCCTCCGGGTTCGAGGCCTCTCCGAGCGTCGCGGAGACCGTCAGGAATCCGGCGACGACCAGGGCGAAGGTGATGCCCGAGACGGCGCGCCAGCCGGCTCGCGGGTCCCCGGCCAGTCGCCGGGCGCCCACCATCAGGGACGGGAACGGGGCGGTCTTCGCGAGCACCAGCGCTGAGACCCAGACGATGAACGGGCCCACCACATTGATGCCCGCCACGATCGCGGCGACGAACAGGACCACGATCACGATCGCCATCGCACCGCCGCCGCTCTGGCCCATGAGCGCCGCGCCCACGTTCATGAAGAGCACGAAGCCGATGATCAGCACGCCCCAGATCACGAGGCGCATCACGGACAGCCGCACCACTCGCGAGTCACGGGCCACGCCCAGCGGGCTGAGCACCACGCCCATCAGCGACACGCCTGCGGATCCGGCGGCGAGCACCACCAGGGCGAGGACCAGCACGGGGTACGCCCAGAGGGGCATCAGCAGGTCCGCCACCGAGAAGGGCGCGATCCCGAAGTCAAGGCGGGTCAGCGCAGGGGTGACCGCCACATGGGCGCCGATGCCGATCACGGCGCCGAGCAGCGACTGGGCGACGACGTCGAGCACCGCGACCGAGCCGACCTGGCCGCTGGTGCCGCCCACCAGGCGCATCGTGGCCAGGTCCTGTTCGCGCCGCGCGAGGGACAGCCGGGCGGCGGATCCGCCGAGGCCCACGGCGCTGGGCACCAGCAGGGCGGAGGCGATGAACGCACAGAAGGAGAGGAACGGCATGATCGAGGACTCGCCGGTCATGGCGACGGGGTCCGCGGCGCTGCGGCCGAAGAACGCCGCCGCGCCGCCGAGCACGGTCGCGATGATCGCGGTCGCGGCGGCGAAGGCGATGATCGGCAGCACGTCGGCCAGCGCGCCGCGGCGCCGCAGCAGCAGGGGTGCGGAGGTGAGCAGGGCGTTCATCGTGCCGCTCCGGCGAGCTCGACGTCTTCGGCGGGGCGCACGAACTCCTGGGCGATCCGGCCGTCACGCATCGCGACGGTGCGGCGGCAGGCCGCGGCGACCTTCGCGTCGTGCGTGACCATCACCAGGCTCGCGCCGGTGTCCCGGCAGGAGTCCGCCAGGATCTGCAGCACGGCCTGGCCGGTGGTCTGGTCGAGCGCGCCGGTGGGCTCGTCGGCGAAGACCACCGAGGGCCGACCGGCCAGCGCGCGGGCGATCGCGACGCGCTGCGCCTGCCCGCCCGAGAGCTGGGTGGGCCGACGCTCGTGCATGCCGGACAGGCCGAGACGGTCCAGCCAGGAGGCGGCCTCTGCGGTGGCGGCACGGCGGGAGACGCCTCCGAGCATGCGCGGCAGGATCACGTTCTCGAGCGCGGTCAGCTCGGGCAGCAGCTGCCCGTCCTGGAAGACGAAGCCGAAGTCCTGACGCCGCATCCGGGTGCGGCGCCGGTCCGACAGGGACGCGAGGTCCGTGCCGTCGTGGTGCACGCTGCCGGAGCTGGGGGTGAGGATCCCGGCGAGGATGTGCAGCAGGGTGGTCTTGCCGCAGCCGGAGGGGCCCATCACGGCGAGCGAGTCGGCGCGCGCCACGTCGAGGTCCACGCCGTCGAGGGCGCGGGTGGTGGTGCCTGCGGTGCCGTAGGTCATCAGCAGGCCGCGGGCCGCCAGCACCGGTGAGGGATGGACCATGCCGGGCTGCGCGGCCGGGTGCATGCCCGTCGCTACGGGCGGGGCGGAGGGTGCGGCCATGGGAGGCGCGGAGGTCGTCTGCCCCCTACGGTCCCGCGCACGGCCCTGCGGGCGCGTCCGTCTCCGGGGCCGTCCCTGCCCCGCGCGGTCAGACCCTGGTCTGATCCGTGCGGCCTCACCCGTCCTCCTCGAGGCCCGTCGAACGAGAACACCGATACCTGCCGGATCTGGCAGATATCGGTGTTCTCGATGGGCCCCGCGGGCGTGTCGCGTGGGAAGCGGCCCGCGGGGGATCCGGAACCGGCCCCGGCTGCGTCGGGCGAGCCCGCGGTGGCGCGGGACAGCGGAGCCGGCGGGGGCGCGGGTCAGCCGAAACGACCGGAGATGTAGTCCTCGGTCTCCTTGTTCGCGGGGTTGGTGAAGATCGTGTCGGTGTCGTCGATCTCGATCAGGTGACCGGGCTTGCCGGTGCCGGCGATGTTGAAGAACCCGGTGCGGTCCGAGACGCGGGAGGCCTGCTGCATGTTGTGTGTCACGATCACGATCGTGTACTCCTGCTTGAGCTCATGGATCAGGTCCTCGATCGCGAGGGTCGAGATCGGGTCCAGCGCCGAGCAGGGCTCGTCCATCAGCACCACCTCGGGCTGCACGGCGATCGTGCGAGCGATGCACAGGCGCTGCTGCTGACCGCCGGACAGGCCCATGCCGGGCTTGTCGAGGCGGTCCTTGACCTCGTTCCAGAGGTTCGCGCCCTTGAGCGCACGCTCGGCCAGGTCGTCCGCGGCGGAGCGGGAGATACGGCGGTTGTTGAGCTTCACGCCGGCCAGGACGTTGTCCCGGATGGACATGGTCGGGAAGGGGTTCGCCTTCTGGAAGACCATGCCCACGCGGCGGCGCACGTTGACCGGGTCCACGCGCGAGTCGTAGATGTTCTCGCCGTTGATCTCGACCTTGCCCTTCGCGTACGCGCCGGGGATCACCTCGTGCATGCGGTTCAGGGTGCGCAGGAAGGTGGACTTCCCGCAGCCGGACGGGCCGATCAGGGCGGTCACCGAACGGGGCCGGATCTGGACGTCGACGCCCTCCACGGCGAGAAAGTCGCCGTAGTAGATGTTGAGGTCCTCGACATTGATGGGCTGGGGCGCTGCCATCAGGTGTCCTTTCGCGTAGGGCGACAGCTCAGCGGCTGAGCTTCGGGGAGAAGTAGTGGCTGACGAGACGGGCGGCGATGTTCAGCACCATCACGATGACGATCAGCGTGAAGGCTGCGGCCCAGGCACGATCGATGTTGGTCGTGATCGAGCAGGCGTACACCTCCTGGTTGACCGGGTTGGTGACCGTCTCGTTCATGCAGTTCGCGTTGCCGTTGCGGTATTGCTGGTTGATGAAGGTCGGCAGGGTGGCCATGCGGCCGTCGAACATGTTCCAGTTCACCGAGGTGACCATGCCGACGGTGAGCAGCAGCGGAGCGGTCTCGCCGATCACGCGGGCGATGGCGAGGGTGATGCCCGTGGTCAGGCCCGCGATCGCGGTGCGCAGCACGACCTTGACGATGGTGAGCCATTTGGGCACGCCCAGCGCGTAGGACGCCTCGCGCAGGTCCATGGGGACCAGGCGGAGCATCTCCTCGCTGTTGCGCACCACTGTGGGGATCATCAGCAGCGAGAGCGCGACGGCGCCCATGATGCCCATGCGCACGCTCTGGTCGGGCATGAAGGCGATGAACAGGGCCAGTCCGAACAGGCCCGCCACGATCGAGGGGATGCCGGTCATGACGTCGACCAGGAAGGTGACGCCCCTGCCGAGGGTGCGCTTCCATCCCTGGTCCGCGTACTCGACCAGGAAGATCGCGGTGAACAGCCCCACGGGGATCGAGATGATCGAGGCCCACAGGGTGATCAGCAGCGTGCCGACGATGGCGTGGAAGACGCCGCCGGCGTCGGCCCCGCCGATGATGCCGGACATGTCCTCGCTCCAGAAGGAGAAGGGGGTGGGCTTGGCGGCGATCGCGCGGGTGAGGCCGCGGCTGATGACCTCCCACAGCAGCGACAGCAGCGGGAACATCGAGATCGCGAAGGCGCCGATGACCAGGAGTGTCATCAGGCGGTCCATCGCCCAGCGGGGGCCCTCGCGCAGCAGCGAGTAGCCCCAGCCGAACAGCAGGTGCAGCCCGAAGCCGAGCATGATCGCGCTCGCGACCGAGAGGGCGTCGAAGATCGCCAGCACGGCGACCGCGACCAGCAGTCCGGCGAGGCCGGTGAAGATGAGGTGGTACCAGGGCAGCCGGCGCTCATCGGAGGAGCGCACGGTGGGCGGGGCCTGGACGGAGGTCGAGGAGCTCATGGGTACCTCTCAGCTCTTGGGGCCGCTGCGGGCGACGATCCACCGGGCGAGCGCGTTGATGATGAACGTCAGCACGAACAGCACCAGGCCGGTGAAGATGAGCAGGGACATGTCGACGCCGGAGGCCTCGGCCTGCTTGGAGGCGATGTTGGCGGCGATCGAGTTGTGGCGACCCACCTCGAGGATGTGCAGCGAGAAGGTCGCGCCGGGGGCGAGGATCATCAGCACGGCCATGGTCTCGCCGAGCGCTCGGCCCAGGCCCAGCATCGACGCGGCGACGACGCCGCCGCGCCCGAAGGGGAGCACGACGGTGCGGATGGTCTCCCAGCGGGTCGCGCCGAGGGCGAGGGCGGCCTCCTCCTGGAGGCGCGGGGTCTGCAGGAACACCTCACGGGAGACCGCCGTGATGATCGGCAGCACCATCACCGCGAGCACCACCGAGGCGGAGGCCAGGTTGCGCATCGGAGCGGTGGGCTCGCCCGCGAACAGCGGGATCCAGCCGAAGTAGGTGTTGAGGAAGACGTACACCGGCTCGAGCTTGGGCACCAGCCAGATGCCGCCCCACAGGCCGTAGACCACCGAGGGCACCGCGGCGAGCAGGTCGATCATGTAGCCGAGGCCCGAGGCGAGGCGGCGCGGGGCGAAGTGCGAGATGAACAGGGCGATGCCGATCGAGATCGGGATCGCGATCACCAGGGCGATCGCCGAGGCGAGCACCGTGCCGTAGACCAGCGGGAGCGTGACCTCGATGAGGGAGAACTCCGAGGTGCCGGAGAACTCCTGGCTCGCGATCACGGCGGGCATCGACTCGGAGGTCAGGAAGATCGCCACTGCGGCGAGGGTGAGGAAGATGAGCAGGCCGGAGCCGACGCTCAGGTAGGAGAAGACCGAGTCGCCGACGCGACGACCGCTGCCCCTCATCGAGGAGGTCTGCGGTGCCGGGGAGTCCGACTCGAGATCAGTGGTGCTCATAGGGGCCTTCCTCAGAGCTCACAGGGTTGTGGGAGAGCGGATGATGCCGGTTCGCGGCTGTGCCGCCGGACCAGGATTGGGCCGGCGGCACAGCGCTGTGCGAGGGCTGGATCAGCCGACGGTGATGCCGTCGATCGCAGCCTGTGCTTCGGTGCGCAGCTCCTCGGAGATCGGGGCGGAGCCGGCGTTCTCGAGGCCGGCCTGCTGGCCCTCCTCGGAGATGATGTAGGAGGCGTAGGCCTTGACCGCCTCGCCCTCGGCGGAGTCGGCGTAGGAGCCGCACAGCGCGAGGTAGGAGATGAGGACGATCGGATAGACGCCCGACTCCTCGGTGGTGCGGTCGAGCTCCACGACGATGTCGTTCTCCTCGCGACCCTCCTCGCGGGGGGAGACGTCGACGGCCTTGGCGGCGGCCTCGGAGCTGTACTCGACGAACTCCTCGCCCACCTGGATGCTGGCGGTGCCGAGGTTGCCGGCCTGCGAGGCGTCAGCGTAGCCGATGGTGCCGTTGCCGCCCTCGACCGTGGAGATCAGGCCGGAGGTGCCGTCACCGGACTGACCGCCGTCGATCGGCCAGGTCTCGATGGGGCCGTGGGTCCAGGCGTCGGGAGCGTTCTTCGAGAGGTACTCGGTGAAGTTCTCGGTGGTGCCGGAGTCGTCGGAGCGGTGGACCGGGACGATGTCCAGATCGGGCAGCTCGGCGTCGGGGTTGAGGTCGGCGATCGCCGGATCGTTCCAGTTGGTGATGTCGCCGGCGAAGATGCCGCCGATGACCTCGGCCGAGAGGTTCAGCGACTCGACGCCCTCGAGGTTGAACACGACCGCGATCGGGGAGATGTAGACGGGGAGGTTGAACGCCTGCTCGTCGTTGCACACCTCGGTGGAGGCTGCGAGCTCCTCCTCGTCCAGGGCGGCGTCGGTGCCGGCGAACTTCACCTGACCGGAGAGGAACTGCTCGCGGCCGGTGCCGGAGCCGGTGGGGTCGTAGGTGACGGTGAGGTCGCCGCCCTCGGCGCCCACGAGGCCCATGAAGGACTCGGTCCAGGCGGTCTGGGCGTTCTGCATGGAGGACGCACCGGAGCCGGCGAGGTTGCCGGTCAGCTCGGCGTAGCCGCCGGCCGAGGCGCCGCCGTTGTCCGAAGCACCGCTGCCGCCGCCGTTGCCGCCGTTGCCCTCATCGGAGCCGCCGCCGCAGCCGGCGAGCGCGAGGCCGCCGACGAGTCCGAGCGCGGCCAGCGAGACGAGCTTGTTCTGACGAACGTTCACTACGAGTCCTTTCGGGGCCGTCGGCCCGGAATCCTGTGGTGGAGGAGGTCTGACAGCGGCGACGCTAAGGAGGGCAGGTGACGGGCCGCCCGCCCTTGTGTGAACAGCAGGTGAACTCCCCGCCGGACAGCATGAACTTGCAGGTCAGATACAGGATACGAACAGGTCACAGTGTGCTCGCGACGCTGCTGTGCGTGGTGTGCGCCACGCGGCCGGCCGGGCCTTCTCGCCGCAGGACCCGCTCAGGCCCCGGACATCTCGGTGAAGATCGCGAGGACGAAGATCACGATGTAGAACACGAGGATCAGCAGCGGCAGCAGACCGACCAGGCTGGTGACCAGCCCTGCGATGGCCAGCCCGCGCCCGCCCTTCGGTGCCGGAGCGCTCGGGCCGGTCTCCTTCATGCCCTTGGCGGCGAAGATGATGCCGACGGGCGAGGTGAGCCCGGCGCACATCGTCAGCGCCAGCAGGCCGAGCACGAGCGAGGTGATCGCCGCTCCGGAGCTCGGCGGCGGCGGGGCGTGGTGCCCGTAGCCCTGCGGCCCCGGATATGGGGCAGGGTGCTGGTGTCCCGGGTACGCCTGCCCGGGGTGTTGCTGCCCTGAGTACGGCTGTCCCGCGCCGGCCATCGCGGCGCCGCCCCCCGCGGGGTTCTCGGCGCCGCTGCCGAAGACGGGTCCGAACCCGTCGGCGTCCAACGGCTCGCTCACATAGGGGTCGGTGCCCTCGGGCCCCACCGCGTAGGGATCCTCCGATGAGGAGTGCGACCACCCCGCGTCGCTGTCGCTCCCGTACGGGTCGCGGTCGCCGTATCCCCCGTGGTAATCCGGCAGGCCGCCGGGCTGCTGCGTGCTCATGTGCTCCTGTGTCCTTCCCCTGATCCGTGCGGGCCCCTTGTGCTCAGCCGTCGTCCTGAGCCGTTGTCCTGGGCCGTTGTCGTCAGCCGTCGTTCTCAGCCGATGTTCGGCAGGTGCCGCTCGACGGCGACCACCGTGCCGTCGGCAGTGGTGTGCAGCAGCAGCGCCTCCCCCGCGGCGAGGAAGGGATCCTCCCGCGGCAGCTCGAGCGCCGCCCCCTGGCGTGCGACCTCCCGCACCGCCTCGATCACCGTAGGCAGCACCGGGCGATGGGTGCACACCACGGTGGACCGCGCCTCGCGCAGCACCCTCTCGATCACCGCGGCGGTGCGCGAGGGATGGTCCGCGTGCGCCGCCTCGGTGAGCTCGTCCTTGGTCCTGACCTTCAGCCCCTCGACCTTCGCGAGCGGTTCGACGGTGTCCAGACAGCGCTTCCAGGGACTGCTGACCACGCTCGCGGGGTCGAAGGCGTCCAGCAGCGGAGGCAGTGCCTGCGCCTGCTTCTTCCCCTTGCGGTTCAAGGGCCGGGTGCCCTCGCCCTTGCGCCACTTCGAGCGCGACAGCGCCGCGCCGTGGCGCTGGATGATGATCGGCACGGTCCGGTGCTCGTCGGCCTCCACGAAGCGACGCAGCGCGACCAGCGGGACCTGATCGCTCTGGCGGGCGACCAGCGCCTCCGCCTCCTCGAGGGGGACCCAGCGCATCTCGTCCACCTCGCGGCTGTCCTGCGGGCCGGGGCCGATCTTCGCGCGCACGGTCGCGGTCCAGTACTGGACGATCTTGGTGCGCCCGTCGGGCAGCAGGTACACCGACGCCGGCAACGGCCGGTGCAGGCGCACCCGGTACCCGGTCTCCTCGGCGACCTCGCGCACCGCGGCGGCGGGGAAGGTCTCGCCCTTGTCGAGCTTGCCCTTGGGGATGGACCAGTCGTCGTAGCGGGGCCGGTGGATCAGCAGCACCTGCAGCTGATCGCCCTTCTCGCGCCAGGCGAGGGCGCCGGCGGCGAGCACGGGCTGCGGCCGGCCGGGGGCGACGCGCACCGGCTCAGCCCTTCCCGGCCGTGCGCAGCTGCACGTCCCGGCCGGAGACGGTGAATCCCCAGTTCTCGTAGAGGCGCAGCGCGGGGGCGTTGTCCGCTTCGACGTAGAGCTCGACGCCGGGGACCCCGCTCTTCTGCAGGCGAGTCAGCGACTCCGCCAGCAGCATCCCGGCGACGCCGTGCCCCTGCACGGAGGGATCGGTGGCGACCACGTAGATCTCGGCGTCATGGGTGACGTCGCCGGGGCTCTCGCGCTTGACCCAGACGAAGCCGACCACCTCGTCCTCGCGCAGGGCGACCACCATGTCCTCGGCGTCGAACCACGGCTGGGCGAGGCGCTGCTCGAGGTCCTCGAGAGTGAGCGCGCCCTGCTCGGGGTGCTCGGCGAAGGCGCGGGCGTTGACCTCCACCCAGCGCTCGGCATCGCGCTCGCGGTCGAAGGCGTCCAGCCGCAGGCCCTCGAGCGTGGAGCGGGGGATCTCGGGCAGGGTCTCACCGGGCCCCAGCCCGCGGTGCAGGGTGAGCAGGCGCCGGGTCTCCTCCAGACCGGCGGCGCGCAGGAAGGCGAGGGATCCCTCGAGCGCTCCATGCGCCCACACCGCGGCGTCCTCGTGGAGTGTCAGCGCCTCGCGCAGCAGCTCGGTGCCGTGCCCGCGACGGCGGTGGGAGGGATGGACCATCCCCTGCACGGTGCCGTCGGCGAGAACGTTCGTGTAGCCGACCAGGAGGCGGGCGGTGCCGTCCGCAGCGTCCTGCTCGCGCAGGATGTGGTGGGCGCGCTCGCCCTCGAGCGCGAGGATCGCGGCCTCGTCCAGCGGGGAGACGCCGTCGTGCGCCGTGGTGGTCGCGAGCAGCTCGCGGACGTCCGCACGGAGCGTCGGCGACAGAGCGGCCGTCGTGGTCATGGGGTCCTTCCGGGCTCTGGGGCGGTACCGCCCTCCGGTGGATCACCGCCACCTGAGGAGCGTGAGTATGCCGTCACCAGCGGGCACTCGTAGACTGCCACTGTAGCGCCCGCCGACGACCCGTCGGCGCCGCGGCCCGAGACCGGAATCGACAGCGAGGGAGGACCCGTGACGGCTCCCGAGCGTACGCCCCTGGGCGCGACCCTCGCGCTGCTGATCGCAGTGGTCTCGATGACCGGTTCCCTCTCGCCGATGCTGATGGCGGCCTCGATCGCGCTGCTCTCCCTGGTGCTCGGCCTCGCCTGGCCGGCGCTGCTCGAGCTGCCCTCCCCCGCCGGGACCCGCGTCGTCGTCGCGGGCACGGGCATCCTCGGCGCCCTGGTGGCCGTGCTCGCTCCGGAACGGCTCTCTCCCGTCTCCGGCGTGGTGATGGTGTGCGCCGCGGGCGTGTTCGCCTCCTTCGTCCACCAGATGCTGCGCCGTGAGAGACGCCACCTCACGGAATCGCTGACCGGGACCGTCGCCGGGGCGTTCGTCTCGGGCATCTCAGCGAGCTGGGTGATCGCCCAGTCGGCGGCGACCGGCGACGACTCCGCCGGACTGATCACCGCGATCGCCGCAGGGCTCGGCGCCACCCTGCTGCTGAACACCTCGCCGCTGCCCGGTCCGGTGCGACTGGCCCTGGCGATCCTCGCAGGCTCCGCGGTCACCGCCTGGCTGCTGATCTCCCTGTTCGCGGTCGCACCGCTGATCGCCGCGGGCGTCGCGCTGGTGACCGCGATCGGGGCGGGCTGCGCCCATCTGCTGGCCGGCTCGCCGCTGGTGGCGAAGGAGCCGGTGCCCTCGCTCGCGGTCGGTGTGGTGCCGGTCGCGACGGTGGGCGTGGTCGCGCACCTGGCCGTGCTGCTGATCTGATCCGGGCGATGCGGGACGACACCCGCCGCGACGGCCTCCGCAGGGCGCTGGGGACGATAGACTCGGCCCCATGTCCGCCCTCTCCATCTTCTTCATCGCCCTCGTCGTCCTGGTGGGCGTCGGCACGCTCGCCTTCGCCGCCCTGGTGATCACGCGGCTGTTCAACCGCTGAGCGTTCTGCGGCACCGATGCCCATCACGCTCGACACCTCGCTCCCGCCGTCCCTGTACCCGCTGGCCTGGCTGATCGGCAGCTGGGAGGGCAGCGGTGCGCTCCAGCAGCCTGAGCAGGACTCCTCCGACGTCCGCATCGAGCAGCAGCTCGTCTGCGCCGCGACGGAGGAGGGCACCCTGAGCTGGCGCTCCACGATCCACCGCGTCGACGCCCCGGCTCCGCTCCCGCCCACCAGCGCGTTCGCGCGCGAGGAGTCCCCCGCCCCGGCGGCCGACGCCACCGGCGAGCGCACCCTCCTGCACCGCGAGGACGGGATCTGGACCGTCGGCGACCTGCTGCCCGGCCAGGATCGCGCCGCGGCCGAGGCCGCTCGTCCCGGCACCCCCGGCAGCTACCTCTCGCACCGACTGGACGCCCGCCTCGAGCGGCGCGGCGGGCAGCCCGAGCAGTGGGCCGGCGAGGTGCGCGGCCCGCGGGTCCAGCTCGCGCTCGGCGCGGCCGACGGCACCGTCACCCAGACCCGCATGTTCGGGTACGTCACCGGCCGGCTGATGTGGCTGTGGGAGCAGCGACGGCCCGTGCCGGACGGGGCACCCGGTGAGACCGAGATGTCCCCCTACCTCTCCCTGGAGCTGCACCGTGTCTGATCCCGTCCGCGACGTCCGCCCCCTCCTCGGCACCGGTGCCGTGCTCGGAGAAGGACCCGACGCGACGGTGCCCGTCCACTACGGCTCCCCCCTGCGCGAGCAGCGCCGCCTGCTCGAGCGCGCCGCCGTGGTGGATCTCGGCCAGTTCGAGGTGCTCGAGGTGCGCGGCGCCGACGCCCGCAGCTGGATGACCACCGTGACCACGCAGGTGCTCGCGGGCACGCCCGTCGGCTCCTCCTCCTCGCTCGCGGTGCTCTCACCGCAGGGCCGGGTCGAGCACATGGCCTCCGCCGTGGTGATCGAGGACGAGGCCCTGCTGCTGGTGCTCGACGCGGGTGCCCGCGCGGGCCTGCGCCGATACCTCGAGATGATGCGCTTCGCCGCCCGGGTGGAGCTGATCGACCGTGACGACCTGCGCGTGCTGGGCGCCCTCGCCCCCGCCACCCAGGTGCTGCCCGCGCTCGGCCTGCCCGAGCCGGTCGCCGTCTGGTCCGAGCCGTGGCCGCAGCTCGCCCCGGGAGGGGTCGCCTACGGCCCCGACCCCGAGGACCCGGAGGGCGCGGTGCTGACGGTCCTCGACGCCGCTGCGCTCCAGCAGCTGGACTGGCGACCCGAGCACCTCGCTGGGATGAGCTCCTGGGAGGCGGTGCGGATCGCGGACCATCGCGCCCGCCATACCCGCGAGGTCGATGAGCGCACCATCCCCCACGAGCTGGACCTGCTGCGCACCACCGTGCACACCACCAAGGGCTGCTACCGCGGCCAGGAGACGGTCGCGAAGGTGCTCAACCTCGGCCAGCCGCCCCGCCGCCTGGTGATGCTCCACCTCGACGGCTCGCAGGACATCCCGGCGGCTCCCGGCGGCGAGGTGCGCCTGGGCGACTCCTCCGGCAAGGTCGTGGGCACGGTCACCTCGGCGGCCCTGCACGCCGATCTGGGCCCGATCGCCCTCGCCGTGGTGCGCCGGGCGGTGCCGCTCGACGCCGCCCTGGTGGTGCAGGTCCCGGCCGGAGAGATCGACGGGGAGCCCCACTGGGTGTGGCTCGACGCCACCCAGGAGCCGATCGTGCTGCCGCGCGATCACGGGGAGCGCCCGGTCACCGCGAAGCTCTGAGGGGGACGTCTCCTCGACGTCCTCACGGATCCGCCACTGCCCTTCTACCCGGACCGCCTGTGCCCGCCCCGCGTCTGCTGGAACAATGGCGGTCATGAGAGCTGAGGGCGACCAGGAGCAGTGGATCCGGCAGCGCCGGGAAGCGGTCGAGGTCAAGGAGCAGGCGCTGCGCGCCGCCCGGCTCGAGGAGCATGAGAAGGCCACCGCGCTGATCAGAGAAGGCGTGGAGCGTTTCCGCGCCGCAGGCATCGCCCCCGTCGCGCTGCGCGCCCGGCCCTTCCAGGGCAGCGGCACCCTCCGCACCGGCCTCGAGGGCTGGTATCTCAAGCAGGACCGCACCCTCGCGGTGGACGCCGAGGGCCGCTACTACGTGATGCGAGTGGACGGCGGGCTGCGCGCCCGCCTGCGCGGCGCCGCGCCCGAGCCCAGCTGGGCTCCGCTGGTGGTGGGCCGCGGCGCTCGTGACGGCGACACCTTCCGGCTCGAGGAGCTGCTGGAGATGCGGCTGAAGGATCCGGTGCCGGCATGAAGTCCTCACGCCCGCCCGCGACGGGTCCCGTGCCCACCGTCACCGCACCGCTGCCGGTGCTCGAGCGTGTCCGCACCACCGTGCGCGACTGGTTCACCCAGGGCCTCTCCCGCGGCCGCGGCGATGCGCTCACCGTGGGGCGTGCCGCGATCGCGGCCGCTCTCGCCTATCTGATCAGCGGCTTCATCTGGAGTCACGAGCATCCGTTCTTCTCCTCGATCGTCGCGTTCATCATCATCGGCTTCGGCATCGAGAAGAAGATGCGCAAGATCGTGGAGATGTCCTGCGGCGTGATGCTCGGAGTGCTGCTGGGCGAGCTCGCGCGCGCCACGATCGGCTCGGGCACCTGGCAGATCCTGGTGGTCGTGTTCTGCGCCGGGATGCTCGCGCGCTTCATCGACTCCTCGAACCTGTTCGGCTTCCAGGTCGCGATCCAGTCGCTGCTGGTGATGATCATGCCCGTCACCCCCGGCATGACCCCTGGCGGGCGCGCGCTGGACGCGGTGACCGGGGTGGTGGTCGCGATCATCATCCATCTGCTGCTCTCCGGGGACCCGCGGCGCCTGCAGTCGCGGGCGGCGAACTCGTTCTACCGCGAGCTCGAGGACACGCTGGTGAGCCTCGCCCTCTCGGCCCGCAGCGGCGACCGGGGCGTGGCCCAGGCCGCGCTGAAGAACCTCCGCGAGGTCTCCCAGAAGTTCACCGACGAGTGGGAGCTGGCCAATGACGTGGCCAACGAGATGGCGACCTTCTCCCCCTCGGGACTGCGCCACGCCGACGACGTCAACCGGCTCGAGCACCTGCTCGTCGGCTCCGACCGCGCGATGCGGAACATGCGCGTGATCGCACGCCGCGAGGTGGAGTTCCTCGAAGCGGTCAACGGCGACGCCCACTCGCGCCTGGCCGACGCCCTGCTCGCCGCCCGCGACGCGATTCAGGAGCTCAGCGCGGCCGTCTCCCACGAGGAGGTCGACTTCACCGAGGCGCGACGGAAACTGCGCCTGTTCAGCTCCTACCTCTCCCCCGAGATGCTGCTGCGCAACGACGAGGGGATGCGCCCTGGGCGCGCCGGCCACTTCGAGGGCGTGACGCTCACGATCCAGCTCCGCTCCCTCGCGATCGACCTGCTGCAGGCCACCGGGCTCAGCGCCTCCGATGCGAAGCAGTTCCTGCCCAGCCTGGTGATCGCGGCCGACGGCGACGCGATCGGACCCCGGCCGATGACCACCGAGATGCGCGCGCTCGAACCGCCGGCCACCACCGAGGCGCTCGAGCTGCTGATCACCGACCGCTCGGATCCAGACCGACGACCTTGAAGTGCGCGGCGACTGACGACACTGAGGTGCGCGGCGACTGACGGCCGTGAACTGCCGTGCGACCGATGGGGCGCGGCGCGGTGAGCCGCTCCCGGGCGTGTACCGGCCGAGGTCCGGGATCCGCCCAGGGGGTCGCCGTATCCTGACCGGATGATCGCCCTCATCCAGATGTGGATCTTCCTCGTCCTCGCCGTGGCTCTGCTCGCCGTCGAGATCTGGGCCCTCGTGAACGCCCTGCGCTTCCGCCCGGACGCCTACGTCGCCGCGGACAAGCGCTCCAAGACGTTCTGGGGCGTGCTGACCGGGGTGTCCGTGCTGCTGGGCTTCCTCTCGCTGCCCTATCCGATCGGCGGCGGCAGCTCGATGCTGTTCATGCTCGCCGGCGTGATCATCGCCGGCATCTTCCTGGCCGACGTCCTGCCCGCGCTGAAGCGGGTCATGGGCCGCGCCCAGGGCAACCGCTGGTGACCCCCGCCTGACCCGCCCCGCGCCGGCCGCCCCGCCGGGCCCCAACACGTCAACAGCCCGCTGACGAACCGGATCCGGGCTGGATCTGGTTCGTCAGCGGGCTGTTCGCCGGCGTAGCGCCGACGGAGCGTCGATCAGGCGGGCCTTCGGCCTGATCTCCTACCGCTCGTACCTCGCAGTACGTCGCTCAGGCGGGCCTTCGGCCTGATCTCCTACCGCTCGTACCTCGCAGTACGTCGCTCAGGCGGAGTGGGTGCCGGCCGAGCGGAGGTTCTGGCAGGCCTCGACGATGCGAGCGGCCATGCCGGCCTCGGCCTTCTTGCCCCAGGCGCGGGGGTCGTAGGCCTTCTTGTTGCCGACCTCGCCGTCGACCTTCAGCACGCCGTCGTAGTTCTCGAACATGTGCGAGACCACGGGGCGGGTGAAGGCGTACTGGGTGTCGGTGTCGATGTTCATCTTGATCGTGCCGTAGTCCAGCGCCTCGGCGATCTCCTCCTCGGTGGAGCCGGAGCCCCCGTGCATGACCAGGTCGAAGGGCTGGTCCTTGCCGTACTTCTCGCCGACGACCTTCTGGATGTCATCCAGGACCTTCGGGCGCAGCTTGACGTTGCCGGGCTTGTAGACGCCGTGCACGTTGCCGAAGGTGAGGGCGGTCAGGTAGCGGCCCTTCTCGCCCAGGCCCAGCTTGGCGGCGGTCTTGAGACCGTCCTCGGGGGTGGAGAAGAGCTTGTCGTTGGAGACGTTGGCGACCACGCCGTCCTCCTCGCCGCCCACGACGCCGACCTCGATCTCGAGGATCTTCTTCGCCTCGACGGTCTTCTCGAGCAGACGCTCGGCGATCTCGAGGTTCTCGTCGACCGGCACGGCGGAGCCGTCCCACATGTGCGACTGGAACAGCGGGTCCAGGCCCTTCTTGACGCGGTTCTCGAGGTCCCACTCGATCAGCGGCTCGACCCAGGTGGGCAGAACCTCCTTGGCGCAGTGGTCGGTGTGCAGCGCGACGTTGATCGGGTAGTTCTTGGCCACGGCGTGGACGAACTCGGCCAGCGCGATCGAGCCGGCGACGCGGTCCTTGACGGTGGAGCCGGAGAGGTACTCGGCGCCGCCGAAGGACACCTGGATGATGCCGTCGGAGCCGGCCTCGGTGAAGCCCTGCAGCGCCGCGATGGCGGTCTGCGAGCTGGAGACGTTCACGGCCGGGTAAGCGAACTTGCCGGCCTTGGCCCGGTCGATCATCTCTGCGTACTGATCCGGGGTTGCGACTGCCATGGGGCATTCTCCTTCGTTCACGGGAGTGTGCGACGACCGGCGGCACGCTTCGCGCCGCGAACGGTCATCCGATCGTCCTCATTGTTCCACAGTGCGGCGCACCGCCCTCGGGCCGAGGTCCCCCGTGGACGGGACCGGCGCCGGGACCCGTCGGCCCTGCCGGGAGGACGGGCCTTCGAACCTCCCCGACACCGACCGAGAGCCGAGGTCAGCGCAGCGGACCCTCCGGGATCACAGCGTGCTGCAGGATCCAGGTGTGCATCGCGATGGCGGCCGCCGCGGCGACGTTGATCGAACGGGTCGAGCCGAACTGGGTGATGCCCACCACGAGGTCGGCCGCGGCGAGGATCTCGGGGCTCACGCCCGGCCCCTCCTGTCCCACCACCAGCAGCGCGTTCTTCGGCAGCGGGGTGCGCTCGATCGGCAGCGCCCCCTCGACCAGGTCGATCGCCACGATCGGGCGGCCGTGCTCGCGGGCCCAGTCCCGCAGGTGCTGGGCGTCGGGGTGGTGGATCTCGTGCTGGTAGCGGTCGGTGACCATCGCGCCGCGGCGATTCCAGCGGCGCCGGCCCACGACGTGGAAGGCACCGACGGCGAAGGCGTTGGCGGTGCGCACCACCGAGCCGATGTTCGCGTCGTGCTCGAGATTCTCGATCGCGACGTGCAGCCCGTGGCGGGAGGTGTCGAGCTCGGCGATGATCGCCTCGCGGCGCCAGTAGCGGAAGCGGTCCTCGACGTTGCGGCGGTCGCCGTGGGCGAGCAGCTCGGGGTCCAGGCGCGGGTCCTCGGGCCAGGGTTCGGGGTGGGGGCCGACGCCGACCTCGCGCGGCTCACCGGGGTCGGGTGCGGCGCCCTCGGGGGTCCGGGTCACCGGTCGTCGGTCCGCGTGCGCGCGTCTTCGGGCTCGTCCTCGGTGCCGTCCTCGGCGCTGTCCTGGTGCTCGTTCTCGCGCTCGAGCTCTTCGAGATGCTTCTGGTCGGGGTCGGGCAGGCCGAGCTCGCGGCGCTTCTTCTCGCGCAGCACCAGCTTGACGAGGAACCACAGGATCACCAGGGCCACGATCGCGTAGACGACCTTGGAGAAGATGTCGGTGTAGGGCTCGATCACGGTCCAGTTGCTGCCCATGAAGAAGCCGATGGTCAGGAAGATCGTGTTCCAGATCGCGCTGCCGGCGGCGGTGAGCAGGGTGAACGATCTCAGCGGCATCGCATACAGGCCTGCGGGGATGGAGATCAGCGAGCGCACCCCGGGCACGAAGCGGCCGAAGAAGATGGCCTTGTGTCCGTGCTTGTCCATGAACGCGACGGACTTGTCGTAGTCCTCGACGTGAACCAGCGGCAGGCGGATCACCAGGCGGCGCAGCCGTTCGGGGCCGAGAGCGCGGCCGATCCCATACAGCATCCAGGCGCCGGCGACGGAGCCCGCCACGGAGGCCAGCAGCATCACCCAGTAGGAGTTGTCCGGCCCGGCCGCGGCGACGCCCGCGAGCGGCAGGATCACCTCGGAGGGGATCGGCGGGAACAGGTTCTCGGCGAAGATCAGCAGGAAGACGCCGAGGGCCCCGAGGCTGTTCATGGTCTCGACCGCCCAGTCGACGATGTTCATGCGAGGTCCTCTGCGGCGTGGGGTGACGAGCGGACGTGCGAGGCCGCTCGGGAACGGTCTCCGGTCCGCGCCCCATGCTAGGCGCCGGCGGGGTGGTCGAGGATGACCGGCCGGTCACATCCCCAGGACCTTCACGAACGCTGTTCCGCCTGCTCACAGCGCATGTTCAGGTCTACTGTATGCGCATGACGTTCAACCCGAATGCGGAGATCCGCTCCGACAACGTCTCCGCCGGCGGCGGGGGCGGTTTCCGGCCGCGCGGTGGCGGGGGCCGAGGGTGCTGCTGGTGATCGTGGTGATCTACACCCTGATGGGGAACAACCCGCTGGATCTGCTGGGCGGGGCCGCCTCGCAGGGCCCGGCCGCGCAGGGCAGCTCTCTCGAGCACTGCCTGACGGGCGCGGATGCGAACGAGCGCGACGACTGCCTGGTCCAGGCGACGGTCGAGTCCGCGGACTCGCTGTGGGAACGGCTCGGCCCGGAGGCGGGGATCGACTTCGTGGTGGCGCAGGGCGTCATCTTCGACCAGAGCGTGCAGACCGGCTGCGGCGCGGCCACCTCGGATATCGGCCCGTTCTACTGCCCCGCGGACATGACGCTCTACGTGGACGTGTCCTTCTTCGATGCGCTGTCCTCGCAGTACGGCGCCGATGACGGGCAGCTGGCGAAGATGTACGTGGTCGCCCACGAGTACGGCCACCACATCCAGCACTTGGACGGCACGATGCAGGCCGCGGACCGCACCCGCACCGGACCGCAGTCCGACGGGGTGCGCCTGGAGCTGCAGGCGGACTGCTACGCCGGGGTGTGGGCGCATCATGCCGCGAACACCACCGATGAGAACGGCAACGCGATGCTGATGCCGCTGTCCTCCGCGGACATCGCCTCGGCGCTCTCGGCCGCGAGCGCCGTCGGGGACGACCACATCCAGCGCGAGGTGGCCGACGGGCCGGTGCGCCCGGAGACCTGGACCCACGGCTCCTCCGAGCAGCGCGCCGCCTGGTTCACCACGGGCTACGAGCAGGGCACCGTGGCGGCGTGCGACACCTTCTCCGTCCCTGAGGTCTGAGGCTCCGGGCGTGATCCGCCCGGGCCCCGCTCAGATCTCGAGCTCGGAGATGTCGTACGCGGCGAGGTAGCGGTACCCGGCCGCCTCGACCGCCTCGCGGGACGCATCGGAGCGGTGCACGATCACGGCGACCGCATCGATCTGCGCGCCGGCCTCGGTGAGCGCCTCGCAGGCGGTCAGCACGCTGCCGCCGGTGGTGGAGGTGTCCTCGACCGCGACCACGCGGCGGCCGGTGACGTCGGGCCCTTCGATGCGTCGCTGCAGCCCGTGGGCCTTGTTCGCCTTGCGCACCACGAAGGCGTCGAGCGCCTCGCTCCCGGGATCCGCGGCGGAGGCGTGCAGGATGGAGGTCGCCACCGGGTCCGCACCCAGGGTCAGACCGCCCACGGCCTCGACGCCGGGGACCAGGCCCTCACGGCGCAGCAGATCCACCATCACGCGCCCCACCAGCGGGGACGCTTCGTGGTGGAGGGTGATGCGGCGCAGGTCCACGTAGTGATCCGCCTCGGCGCCCGAGGAGAGGATCACATGGCCGCGCACCACGGCGAGGTCACGGATCAGGACTCGCAGGCGCTCACGGGCGTCGTCGATCGGGAGGGACTGGGCAGTGCTGGGGGCGGGCATGCGGTCAGCGTAATGGACCCTGCCGGGCCGGCGCGTGCCGGCCCACGTCGGCCCTACGCCCCGTCCTCGCGCTGCCAAGGCGCGTGGAGGTTCCGGCGCGAGGCGCGCCGCTGGGAGCGCTGCACCGACCGGGCCAGCAGGCGCCGGTACCAGTCCGGTGAGGTGAGCGCACGCACCAGCGGCCGCGGAGCGATGCGGGAGACCTCCCCCGCGGTGCGGTACTTCACCGAAGGGATGGACAGGACGTTGCCCTTGGCGGTGTCCTTGAGCGCCTGCTCGACCACATAGGGGGCCTTCAGCCAGGTGATCCGCGGCAGCCCTTCCATCGACATCGACGCGCGTTCGTGGAACTCGGTCTGCACGAAGCCGGGCAGCAGCGCGGTCGCGGTGACCCCGGTGCCCTTGAGCTCCATCGCGAGCGATTCGGTGAACACGGTGACCCAGCTCTTGGACGCGGCGTAGGGGCCCGCGGTGGTGTAGCCCGCGAGCGAGCTGACGTTGAGGATCGCGCCCCTGCGGCGCTGGACCATCGTGCGCGCGGCGGCGTGGGAGAGCACCAGCACAGCCCGCATCAGGGTGTCCAACTGCTTCTCGTGATCCTCGACGCCCACCTCGAGGAACCCGCCGCGCAGCCCGTACCCGGCGTTGTTGACCAGCAGCTCGACCCGTTCGACGGGGTCGGTCAGGCGCAGAGCCACCCGTTCGAGCTGCTCACGGTCGGAGAGATCCGCGGGCAGCACCTCGACGGTGACATCGTGGACGTCCCGGATCTGCTCGGCGACGGCGCGGAGCCGGTCCTCATCGCGGGAGACCAGCACGAGGTGGTGTCCGGTCCCGGCCAGCTGCCAGGCGAACTCGAGGCCCAGTCCGGAGGTCGATCCGGTGACGAGTGCACGCGCCATGCGGCCGAGTTTACGACTCCCCACCGCGATCGGTGCGGACCTTCGCTCCCCCGTAGGATCGGGTCATGCGCATCGCGACCTGGAACATCAATTCGCTGCGAGCCCGGATGGATCGGGTGCTCGCCTTCCTCGAGCGGCACGACGTGGACGTGCTCGCCCTGCAGGAGCTCAAGGCCCGGCCCGAGCAGCTGGACCTGGGCCGCTTCGAGGAGGCCGGCTACGAGATCGCCGCGCACGGCCTGAACCAGTGGAACGGCGTGGCGCTGGTCTCCCGTGCGGGTCTGAGCGATGTGCGCACCGAGCTGCCGGCCGTGCCCACCTGGCCCGAGGACGAGACCGGTGTGGTCGAGGCGCGGGCCATCGGCGGCGTGGTCGGGGACGGACTGCGGATCTGGTCGCTGTACGTGCCCAACGGTCGCGAGCTCGAGCACCCGCACTACGACTACAAGCTGCGCTGGTACGAGGCGCTGCGGGCCGAGGGGGCGCGGGAGCTCGCCGAGGATCCGCAGGCTCGGGCGGTGCTGGTGGGCGACTTCAACGTCGCCCCCTTCGACGAGGACGTGTGGGACATGGAGTTCTTCGCGGACAAGACGCACGTCACCGCGCCGGAGCGGGCCGCGTTCCAGTCGGTGGTCGACGCTGGCTACGCCGATGTGGTGCGCGCCGATTATCCCGGCCCCGGCGTCTACACCTACTGGGACTATCAGGCGCTGCGCTTCCCGAAGAAGGAGGGCATGCGCATCGACTTCGTGCTGGGCTCGCCCGCTGTGCAGTCCGCGGTGACCGGCTCGTTCATCGACCGTGAGGAGCGCAAGGGCAAGGGCGCCTCGGATCACGCACCCGTGGTGGTGGACCTGGAGTTCTGAGACGGGCCCAGCGGACGGGTGGGGGTTTGACCCTCCTGCGGGAGGAGACCTCACCGTGGAGGGACCCACTACCCCGAGAGGAGCCCGCCCGTGCTGAACATCGGCGAGTTCGCCCGCACCACCGGCCTGACCGTGAAGGCCCTGCGCTACTACGACGAGAAGGACGTGCTCGCCCCGGCCCGCACCGATCCCTTCACCGGCTACCGCAGCTACGGCACCGAGCAGATCCGACCGGCCGCCGCGCTCAGCGTGCTGCGGTCGATGGGCCTGTCGACGGCCGCGGCGAAACGCGTGCTGGAGGCGGAGGAGAGCCCCGACGAGCTCCTGGACCGCCACCGCCGCGAGGTGCTCGCCGAGCGGGAGCGTCAGGACCGGATCTGGGAGGAGGGCCGGGCGATGCTCGAGGGCTACGCGAGCCCGTGCGCACTGCAGGAGCGCGAGGCAGCACCGCTGCCATGGGTCGGCATCGCCGTGCCGCTGCCGGATGGCGAGGGGGAGGACGGCGCGCACCCGGCCACCGGCGACAGCGCTGCTGCGGATCCGGGGGCGAAGGCGGCCGCTGGGTCGGGCAGGGAGGCGGACACGCAGCTCGAGCTGCTGCTGTCCGCCCTGTCGGCGCGGGAGGCGGCGGTCACCGGGCCCTCCTGGTCCTCGTTCCGCAGCGCGGCCGACGGCGCGGGGGTCGAGATGGTGCTGGCGGTCGGGCTCGCACAGCCGCTGCGTCCCGAGGACGTGCCCGGCGGGCTCGTCGACTCCGTCGTCTCCGGGGTCCTGCCCGCGCGCACGGAGCAGTTCGTCCGGCTCGGGCCGGTGCTCGAGCTGGGACCGGAGCTGACGGCGCCGCATCCCGGGATGGTCGCGCTCCTCACGGCGGCGGGGGCCGACAGGGCCGACCATGTCCGGCAGACCCTGGTGTTCGGGGCCGACGGCGAGAGCTGCGCCGAGCTGGTCATCGACGTGCACTGACGCTCAGGGCGCCCGCTCCCCCGGAACGTGGGGGCGGCCGACGGGGGCCGGGCCTCGAGGAGGCCGGATGTCGAGGGGTCGGCTGTCCGTGGGAGCCGGGCCGATGACGGGGAGGCTGCATGACCCCGGACGTGATGGAGCGGCGTCGCGATCTCTCACGGCGCCGCTCCGGACGAGCCATCTGCATCGGGATCAGGCGTACACGCGTTACAGCTGCGGTGGCGCTTTCGACGCCTCACAGCCGGTCCGTTGCGGGGACCAGTCGTACGTGGGTTCCGATGCCGGTATTCGTCGTTGTGCAGATCACACTACGCGCCCTCTGGCGGTGATGCAAGAGGACCGAAGTCCCCCGTCTCCGGGCGACCTCTCCTCCACATCGCCGCGTCATCCACCGCGGCGCATCGGCCCTGTCGTCCGCCCTCGAGGACGGCCAGCATGGCCGCATGACCAGCACCACCGCCGCCCCCACCGCCCACGAGGATCCCGTGCCGGGGCTCGTGGACACCGCCGTCCCCGCCGAGCCCTCGCAGAGCACGGGCTCGCGACCGCTGCGCCGGCGCTCCCGCTTCCCGGGACCTGAGCCGCAGGCCCCGCACACTCCTGCGCAGGACCACGCGGAGCACTCTCTCGAGAGCCGCCCGAAGGTGACCTGGCTCGGTCCTGCGGGGCCGCTGCGCGAGCAGGTGCGCGACCATGCCACCGCCGTCGGCGCCGAGCTGTGCGAGAGCGGCGCCCCGGGCGCCGTGCACTGCACCGTGGCCGACGCCGCGGCGCTCACCGGCGGTGCCCGGGTCACGGGCGGGGACCGTCGCCCGCTGCTCGTGGTGACCGACGCGGAGGAGATCCCCCAGGACCTGTGGCCGCGGGCCCTCGAGTGCGGTGCCCGTGCCGTGCTGCCCCTGCCGGCGCGTTCCGAGGAGCTGCTCTCCCGCCTGGCCGATCTCGCCCGACCGCGCACCAGCACGCTGATGCTCGGGGTGGCCGGAGGCAGCGGCGGCGCCGGGGCCTCGAGCTTCGCCGCCCGGCTCGCGGCGGCGGCCCGCGCGCACGGCCCGGTGACGCTGCTGGATGCGGATCCGCTCGGCGGCGGGCTCGATCTGCTGGTCGAGGCCCCGACGGCCGACGGGATCTGCTGGTCCGAGGCGGGCACGCTGGGACCGGACGACGGGGAAGCGCTGCGGGAGGGCCTGCCCCGGGTGGACGAGGTGGCCCTGCTGACGGCGCGAGACGACGCGGGCCCCTCCCCCGAGCAGCTGGTGCGGGCGCTGACCGCGCTGTCGCCGCTCGGCGGGATCGTGATCGTGGACCTCGGCGCCGAGCTGGTGCCGGCCGCGGCAGAGCTGCTGGACCCGCTGCTGGTGGTGGTGCCTTCGAGCGATCACGCCGTGCGCGCGGCGGCGAGGCGGCTGCGCGTCTGGCAGCTGCCTGCGGACCTGGCCCAGGTGGTGGTGCGCCGCCGCGGGGATCTCGTGCCCCGGGAAGTCGCGGAGGACCTCGCCCTCCCGCTGGCCGGCGCCTTCCGTGACAGCGCCCGCGGCACCGTGCCGCTGCTGGACGTGCGCCGGCGCGGGGCGGACCGCACCGCCCGGGACCTGCTGTCCGCCGTGCTCTCCGAGGCCCGCGCATGAGCACCGCCATCGCCTCCCCCGAGACCGACCTCGCCCCGCTGCTGGACCTGGTGCGCGAGGACCTGGTGCGCTCCCCCGGCGCTGTGGACGTGCCCCGGATCGTGCGGGTGCTGCGCCGTCAGGGCCGGGTGCTCGGCGCGGCGGCGACCCTCGAGCTCACCGCCCGGATCCGTGATCACGTGGACGGGCTCGGCCCGCTCCAGGCGCTCGTCGCGCCCGGGGTGACAGATCTGCTGGTCAACGACGACGGCACCGTCTGGGTCGATGACCGCTCGGGGATGCACCGCACCGATCTGCTGCTGGGCCCGGACGAGGCCCGGGATCTCGCGGTGCGCCTGGCCACGGCGAGCGGGCGGCGCCTGGACGACGCCGTGCCCTGGGCCGATGCGCATCTCCCCTCGGGCGTGCGCTTCCATGCCGTGCTCCCGCCGCTGTCTCCGGGCGGGGCGATCCTCTCGCTGCGGCTGCCGGCGAGCGAGCGGCTCGACCTGGATGACCTCGAGCGTCTGGGCGCGATCGGTCCCGATGTGCGTCGGGTGCTGCAGGCGATCATCGCGGCCCGGGTGCCGTTCCTGGTCACCGGCGGCACCGGGACGGGGAAGTCGACCCTGCTGGCCGCGATGCTGCGCGAGGTGCCGCACGGCGAGCGGATCGTGGTGGTCGAGGACGTGCTCGAGCTCAGCGTCGACCATCCCCATGTGGTGCATCTGCAGTCCCGGCACGCCAACAGCGAGGGCGCGGGCGCCGTGGACCTCACCGCCCTGGTGCGTCAGAGCCTGCGGATGCGCCCGGACCGGGTGGTGCTCGGCGAGTGCCGCGGCGCGGAGGTGCGCGAGCTGCTGCAGGCGCTGAACACGGGGCACGAGGGCGGGTGCGGCACCGTCCACGCGAACGCCGCCGCCGACGTCCCAGCCCGGCTCGAGGCCCTCGGCGCGCTCGGCGGCCTGGACCGCGGCGCACTGGCCGCCCAGGTCTCGAGCGCGCTCGAGGTAGTCATCCATCTCGCCCGACGCGACGGGGTGCGCCGGCTCGAGGAGATCGCCCTGCTGCACCGCGACGAGGAGGGGATGCTCCGCGCCTCCACCGCGCTGAGCGTGCGGGACGGGCGGCTCGAGGAGGGCCCGGCCGCCGCCGCCCTGGCCACGCGGGTCACTGCGGCGGCGCAGGCCCTCGAGGCCGTCGCCCCTGCACCGCGCAGGAGGCCGGCATGAGCCTCGCCGTCCTCGCCCTCGCCCTGGTCCTGCTGTGGGTCCTCGCCCCTCCGGCGCTGACGCCCGTGACCGAGCCGCCAGTGCGACGGGCACGCCGCACACCGTCCGGTCCGCTCGAGATGGCACAGCTGGTCGAGCAGCTGTCCACAGTCATCGCCTCCGGCGCCGGCATCCGCCAGGCCTGGGCCGCGCTGGCCCGCTCCCTGCCCCACGGCGAGCTGCGTGATCTGGCCCGCGCCGCGGCCTCCGGCGCGGATCCGCGCCGCGCGGCCGGACCACGGCTGCAGCGCTCCGAGATGCTCGCCTCCCTCGGCGCGGCCCTCACGGTCAGCGCACGCACGGGCGCACCGACCGCCACGATGCTGCAGAGCCTGGCCGAGGCGCTGCGCGCGCTGCACGACGCCGCCCAGGCGCGCCGCAGCGCCTTCGCCGGCCCCCGCTCGACCGCCCGCATCCTCCTGGTCCTGCCGCTGGCCGGGCTGGGGCTGGGGATGCTGCTGGGCGGGGATCCGCTGCGGCTGATGCTCGCCTCCCCGGCGGGGAACCTGCTGGGGGCCACAGGAATCGTGCTGACCGTGCTCGGCTGGTGGTGGATGCACCGCCTGATCCGGCAGGCCGATCCCCCGCAGGACCGCGGCGTGGACCCCTCGGTGGTGCTCGAGCTGATCGCGGGGGCGCTCGAGTCCGGGCTGCCGCTCGCGCGGGCGGTCGGCGCAGTCGCCGAGTCCCTGACGCCGGGCACCGATGCCACCGTCCTGGCGCGCCTGGCGACCGCGCTCGGCGCGGGAGTGTCGGCCGCGCGGACGCTCGAGACGCTGCCGCCGGCGTGGGCGGTGCTGGGCCGCAGCGCGGTGCTGGCCGAGTCCACGGGCGCGGACCTCGGCCGGGTGCTGCGCTCGGCCGCCCGCGATGCCCGTCGTGGCCGTGCACGTGACGCAGAGGTGCTGGCCGCCCACCTCGCGGTGCGCCTGGTGCTCCCCACGGGCCTGACCCTGCTTCCCGCTTTCGTGGCGCTCGGCATCATCCCCACGGTGATGTCGCTGCTGGGCGGCACCCTCTCCCTCACCTCCTCCGGGATGTGAGGCCCTGACCACCGGGAAGGACCCGGTGCGCCGGCCCCTTCCCGGGTCGGTGACCGGCGGCCACGGCCGCCACGGGACGGCGCACGTCGTCCCCGAGAAGAAGGAGAAGAGCATGACACTCACGATGGAACGGATGCGCCGCGCGCTGGACCGCACGATGCGGGACGAGCGCGGCGCCTCGACCGCCGAGTACGCGATCACGGTGCTCGCCGCCTGCGGATTCGCCGCCGTCCTGGTCGCCCTGCTGGCGTCCGGGGAGGTGCGGGAGCTGCTGATGGGGATCATCACCGCGGCGCTGTCGAAGGGGTCCTGATGCCGCGGTTCCCCCGGTCGTCCCGTCTGCGGGACGACCGGGGGTCCGCCACGGCGGAGACCGCGATCGTGCTGCCCGTGGTGGTGGTGATGGTGGTGGTCGTGCTGCTGACCGGTGCCGGGCTCGGCACGCAGATCCGGCTCGAGTCGGCGGCCCGCGGGGCCGCCCGGGAGCTGGCGCGCGGGGAGGATCCCGCTGCGGCGAGCGCCGTGGCGCAGCGGGTGGGCGGGGAGGGCACCACGGTGTCGATCTCCACCGGCGGCGAGTGGGCGCGGGTCGAGGTGAGCCGCACCCTGCAGGCGCCCGCCGGGCCGCTGGCCGGGGCCATCTGGGAGCTGTCGGCCGATGCCGAGGCCCGCCTCGAACCGCACCTGCTCAGCGGGGGTGCGCCATGAGCACCGGTGCCGCCTCCGTGCTGGCCTGGTCCGGGGCGGCGACCGCCGTGATCGGTGGCCTGTCCCTGCTGGGCACCGGGCTGCTGGCCCGGTCCGAGGCCGCGACCGCCGCGGATCTCGCCGCCCTCGCCGGGGCGGATGCGCTCGCCTCCGCGCACGGCGACCCGTGCGCGGTGGCGGCCGAGACCGCCTCGCGCAACGACGCCGCGCTGAGCGGCTGCGAGCTGCGTGACTGGGACGTGCTGGTGACGGTGCAGGTCGAGGCCGGGCCGCTGCCCCCGGCGAGCGCACGCTCCCGGGCCGGTCCCAGCCCGACGGACCTGCCCTGAGGCGCCGACGGACGGCCCGCGCCACAGGACGGCCCGTGCCTCAGGACTGGGGCGTGAGCAGCTCGAGCAGCCGCATGGCCTGGGCCTTCGAGAGGGGTTCGTTGCCGTTGCCGCACTTGGGGGAGACCACGCAGGCGGGGCAGCCCGTCTCGCAGCGGCACTCCCCGATCATGTCGGCGGTGGCGCGCAGCCAGGCGTCGGCGTCGTCGGCCCCGCGCTCGGCGAAGCCGGCGCCGCCGGGCGCCCCGTCGTAGACGAAGATCGTGGGCTCCCCGGTGTCCTCGTGCAGCGCGGCCGAGAGCCCGCCGATGTCCCACCGGTCGCAGGTGGCTAGCAGGGGCAGCATCGAGATCGCGGCGTGCTCGGCGGCGTGCAGCGCACCGGGCAGCTCCTCGGCGGGAATCTGCGCGGCGTCGGTCCGCTCGCGCGGAATCACCCACCACACCGCTTTGGTGGTGAGGGTGCGCGGCGGCAGGTCCAGGGGGTGCTGGGCGAGCACGGCCTGGGTGTACACATCGCGCATCTGATAGCCGGTGACCTGGTCGGTGACGTCCACCGTGCCGAAGCACAGCTGCGCCCCGCCGCTCCAGGCGATCTCGCGATCCACCTGCCGGATCCGCAGGGTCGAGGTGGACTGCGGGTGGGTGGTGTGCAGCGGGTCCTCACGGTGCACGAAGGCCGCCGCCAGGTCCACGTCCAGGCGGTCCACCACGTAGCTGCTCCCCTGGTGCAGGTAGACGGCGCCGTCATGGACCTGGGTGTGGGCGCTCGCGGCGTCCACGGTGCCCAGCAGCACGCCGCTGCTCTGCTCCACGATCCGCACCGGCTCCCCGCCGCTGCCGCGCAGATCGGTGAGGCCGTGCGCGGATTCGCTCATCGTCCAGTACCAGCCGCTCGCGCGGGAGCGCAGCACTCCGCGGGCGGCGAGGGTGGTCAGCAGGTCCCGGGCGGTGGGGCCGAAGATCCCCTCCTCCCCGTCGCGGATCGCGAGCTCGGAGGCGGCGGCGCACAGGTGCGGGGTCATCACGTAAGGGTTGGCGGGGTCGAACACGGCCGCCTCCACCTCGGCTCCGAACAGAGTCTCGGGATGATGGACCACATAGGTGTCCAGCGGGTCCTCCCGCGCCACGAACAGCGCGAGCGCTCCTCCGTCGGCGTCCTGGCGGCGGCCGGCACGGCCGAACTGCTGCCACAGGGAGGCGCGGGTGCCGGGCCAGCCGGCGACCACCACCGCGTCCAGGCCCGCGATGTCGATCCCCAGCTCGAGAGCGTTCGTGGAGGCCAGCGCCCGCAGCTCTCCCGAGCGCAGATCGTCCTCGAGGGCGCGCCGTTCCCGGGCGAGGTAGCCGCCGCGGTAGGCGGCGATCCGCGAGGCGCTGTCCATCAGCGACGGGGAGCCGGAGTGCTCGGCCTTCTGCGTGAGCAGCCGCTGGGCGCCGCTCGAGACCAGCTCGGCGCCACGGCGGGAGCGGGCGAAGACGAGGGTCTGCACATCCTGCTCGACGAGATCGGCCAGCAGGGCCGCGGCCTCGCTCGTGGCCGAGCGGCGCAGCGGGTCCTCGGCGCGCCGCCCCGCTCCGTCCGCGCCCTGCTCCCCGTCCTGCCCCTCGCCCAGCACGTCATCCAGGTCATCGCCCAGCACGTCTCCGGCCCCGGGCGCCCCCGTGCCGCGCTGCGCCCAGGCCGCCGGGTCCCCGCGGCCGTCGACCCGGGTGCGGGTGCCCGGCTCCCACAGCCCGATCGTGAGCCCGGCGCGCGGGGAGCCGTCCTCGGTGACCGCCTCGACGTCGCGGCCGATCAGCCGCGAGGCCGAGATCTCCGGATTCGCGGTGGTGGCGGAGGCGAGGATGAAGGTGGGATCGGCGCGGTAGTGGGCGGCGATCCGGCGCAGGCGCCGCATCACCATCGACACATGGCTGCCGAACACGCCGCGATAGCTGTGGCACTCGTCGATGATCACGTAGCGCAGGGCCCGGAAGAAGTGGGCCCACTGCTCGTGGCCGGGGAGGATCCCGAAGTGCAGCATGTCGGGGTTGGTCAGCACCACCGTGCCGTGGCGGCGCACCCAGCGGCGCTGCTCGGTGGGGGTGTCCCCGTCGTAGACCGCGACGCGCGCATCGCGGATCCCGGCGCCGTCGGCCATCGCGGTGATGTTGGTGAGCTGGTCCGCGGCGAGCGCCTTGGTGGGCGAGAGGTACAGGGCGGTGGCGCGGGGCGCTTCGTAGTCGTGCTCACGGGCGCCGATCGCGGTGAGCACCGGCAGCAGATAGGCCAGCGACTTGCCGGAGGCGGTGGCGGTGGCGAGCACCACGTCCTGCCCCGCGTGGGCGAGCTGGGCGGCCTGCTCCTGGTGGATCCACGGCGCGGTGATGCCGCGCTCGGCCAGGTGCTGGAGGAGGCGCGGATCGGTCCAGGCGGGGAAGCTGCCGCGGCGTCCGGCCCGGGCGGGGCGGCGCTCGACGTGCGTGAGGCAGCTGCGGCGCACCAGCGGAGCGGTGAGGTGGGACAGGAGGTCCTCGGCCGCGCCTGCCCGCATCCGCTCCTCGCTCCCCGCGCCTGCCCACAGGCCCTGCGCATATCCCACACCTGGCCTCCGGATCCGCTCCAGGTGGCTGATGCACAATCGTAGCCATGTCGACCGACTCCCCGGCCCCTCCCCCTCGCGTGCTCGCCGCCGAGGTCGAGGCCCTGCGCGCCGATCTGACCGCCGCCCGCTTCACCAGCGCCCGGAGCGAGGAGCTGCTGGGGCCGGTGGCCTCGCAGGCGCTGCGTCGGGAGAACCCCGCCCCCGCGCGCCGGATCCTCACCCGGCTCGAGGACCCTGCCGCGACGCTGCTGGACCTGTTCACCCTCGGCGCCCGGATCCCGCGCGCCCAGGTCGAGGCCGCGCTGCCGGCTCTCGGTGTGGAGGGCGCGCAGCGCCTGGGACTCCTCGAGGCCGACGGCGAGGGGCCCGACTCCCCCGTGCGGGCGCTGTGGGAGCTCGCCCCGTACTCAGCGCAGGATGATCTGGGGGAGATCGAGTGGTGGATCGCCTCGGACCTCTCCGAGCTCGCGACCGATGCGCCGCTGGGCCCGGAGCACGTGCTCGGGGTGGGCGGCGCCTCCCTGACCCTGGCCCGGATCACGCCCCGTGAGCGGGTGGGCAGCGTGCTGGACCTGGGCTGCGGCGGCGGGATCCAGGCGCTGCACGCCTCCCGCCACGCCGAGCGGGTGGTGGCCACGGACCTCTCGGAGCGGGCGCTCAGCGTCGCCGCCTTCAACGCGGCGCTCAACGGCATCGACCTCGAGCTGCGTCAGGGCTCGCTGCTGGAGCCGGTGGCCGGGGAGAGGTTCGACCTGATCGTCTCCAACCCGCCGTTCGTGATCACCCCGCGCACCCTCGAGGACGCCGACACCACCTGGACCTATCGCGATGGCGGCCGGGCCGGGGACGCGCTGCTCGAGGAGCTGCTGCAGTCGCTGCCCGCGCACCTGGCACCCGGCGGCACCGCCGTGATGCTCGGCAACTGGGAGATCCGCGAGGGCGAGGACTGGGATGCCCATCCGCGCCGCTGGCTGCAGGGCGCGAGCGCCGACGGGGTCGACGCCTGGGTGCTGCAGCGCGAGCGGGAGGATCCCGCCCAGTACGCGGAGACCTGGATCCGCGATGGCGGCATCACCTCCCGCGATCCGCGCTGGCCCGCCCTGATGAGCGCCTGGCTGGACGACTTCGCTGGCCGCGGCGTCACCGGGATCGGCTTCGGCTACCTGCTGCTGCGCCGCCCGCTCGGCAGCACCGGGAGGCCCGGGGTGCTGCGCACCGAGGAGGTCCCCGCCACCGGCAGCGGCACGCTCTCGGTCCACCTCGCGCAGTCCCTGCGGATGCTCGATGCGCTCGAGTCGCTCGACGATGCGGCGTTGTCCGCCTCCCGGCCGGTGCGGGCGGATGATGTGGTCGAGCGGCGTCATCTCACCCCCGGGCAGTGGGATCCGATGCTGATCGAGCTGGTGCAGGGCGCGGGCTTCGCGCGGTCGGTGCCCGCGGACCAGCTGCTGGCCGCGACCGTCGGTGCGCTGGATGGGACGCTCACGCTCGGGCAGGTGCTCGCGGCCGTGTGCGCCCTGACCGACGCCGACCCGGACGAGGCGGGCGCACGGCTCCTGCCCGCGGTGCGGGAGCTGGCGATCACCGGGATGGTGACCCTGTGAGCGCCGGGGGCGAGCGCGTGGGCGGTCTGGCCCGGCCGCTGCTGTCGCTGCTGGCGGCCGCGCTGTGCACGGCGGCGATCGTGGCGCTGGCCCGCACCGCGGTGGGCACCGCGAGCGGGCAGCGGCTGGATCAGCTGATCCTCTCGGGCGCCAAGAACCACAGCGGGCCCCTGTCCCAGTACGCGCAGGAGGCGGTGGGCTCGGTGAGCCTGCCCGTGATCGGGACGCTGCTGGCGCTGGCCGCGGTGCTGGTGCTGATCCGTCGGCGCCTGTCCCTGCTGGTGCCGCTGACCGTGCTGGTGCTGGGCGCGAACCTCTCCACCCAGGTGATCAAGCACGTGCTGGTCACCCGCCAGGCACTGGGCCCGGGCATCGAGATCACCCCCAACTCCTTCCCCTCGGGGCACACCACCCTCGCCGCGACCGCGATGATCGCGCTGGTGCTGGCGAGCGGACCGGCCCGGGTGGTGCTCGCGCCGATCGGTGCGCTGTGGACGGTCGCGGCGGGGCTGGGCACGCTGGTGCTGGGCTGGCATCGGCCCAGCGACGTGATCGGAGCGATCGCCGTCGCGGCGACCTGGACCTTCCTGGTGCTCGCGGTGGATGGTCTGCGCACCCGGCGTCGCCGTCGCCGCGCCCTCGCCGAGTCCTCCGCAGGGCACGGCCGGCGCCGTCGGCCCCCGCAGCTCGAGGCCGCGCCAGGCGCCGGGGCGCCGAGCACGGTGCTGGCTATCCTGCTGGGCCTGGCGGGGGCGGTGGGCCTCGCCCTCGGCGCGATGGGACTGCTCGCGGTGCCGCTGCCGCTCGAGCTGCACGACGCCTCCCAGCAGCAGCTGGCGTTCCGCGCCACGGCGGCGCTGATCACCGGCGGGACGGCTGCGTGGATGGCTCTGGTGCTGGCGCTGCGCACGCCCACCTCACATCGGGCACGCACGACCGAGCGTGTACCGTGAGCAATCGCCGAGCGCTGTGATGCGTCCGGTTCATCCCGGACCACGGCATTCGGCCACGGCGGACGGGCCGCGATCAGACGCGGCGAGGAAGGACACATTCACGTGACAGGCGGACGGCATCTGGTGATCGTCGAGTCCCCGGCGAAGGCGCGCACCATCGCGCGCTACCTCGGGGACGACTACATCGTCCTGGCTTCGGTGGGACATATCCGTGACATCCCGGTGCCGCGCGACCTCCCCGCCGAGATGAAGAAGGGCCCCTACGGCAAGTTCGGGGTGGACGTCGAGGGCGACTTCGACCCCTACTACATCGTGAGCCCGGACAAGAAGAAGACCGTCGCGGAGCTGAAGAAGGCCCTCAAGGACGCCGACACCCTCTACCTCGCCACGGATGAGGACCGCGAGGGCGAGGCGATCGCCTGGCACCTGCTGGAGACCCTCAAGCCCAAGAAGTCCCTGCCGGTCAAGCGCATGGTGTTCCACGAGATCACCAAGGACGCGATCCTCGGCGCGCTCGAGAACACCCGCGAGATCGACTCCCACCTGGTGGACGCGCAGGAGACGCGCCGCATCCTGGACCGACTGGTGGGCTTCGAGCTCTCACCGGTGCTGTGGCGCAAGATCAAGCCGTCCCTGTCGGCCGGTCGTGTGCAGTCCGTCGCGACCCGTCTGGTGGTCGAGCGCGAGCGCGAGCGGATGGCGTTCGTGCCCGCCGAGTACTGGGACGTCACCGGCACCTTCGGCGACGGCGGCGAGCAGTTCACCGCCAAGATCCAGACCGTCGACGGCTCCCGTGTCGCCAGCGGCTCCGACTTCGCCGACGACGGCACCCTGAAGCCCAAGGCCTCCGGCGCGACCGTCCTCACCGAGGAGTCCACCGGGGCTCTGGTCGAGGCGCTCACGGACGCTCCCGCCGTCGTCTCCGCCCTCGAGTCCAAGCCGTACACGCGCCGCCCGGCCGCGCCCTTCACCACCTCGTCGCTGCAGCAGGAGGCCTCGCGCAAGCTGCGGCTGGGCGCCCGCCAGGCGATGCGGGTGGCGCAATCGCTGTACGAGAACGGCTACATCACCTACATGCGTACCGATTCGGTCACGCTCTCGGGTGAGGCGATCAAGGCCTCCCGCGCCCAGGCCGCGGAGCTGTACGGCGCGCAGTACGTGCCGGACAAGCCGCGCTACTACCAGTCGAAGTCCCAGAGCGCCCAGGAGGCGCACGAGGCGATCCGTCCCGCCGGGGACCGCTTCCGCACCCCTGCGGACGTCGCGGGCTCCCTCTCGGGCGACGAGTTCCGCCTGTACGAGCTGATCTGGAAGCGCACCATCGCCTCCCAGATGGCCGACGCGAAGGGCACCACCTCGACCGTCGAGCTGCTGCTCGAGCAGAGCTCCCGGGCCGCGACCTTCCGCGCCGCCGGCACCGTGATCACCTTCCGCGGCTTCCTCGCCGCCTACGAGGAGGGCCGCGACGCCACCCGGTACGGCAACGAGGAGTCCGACGGCAAGGGCGACAAGCGCCTGCCGCAGATGGCGGAGGGTCAGGTGCTCGAGACCCGCGAGCTCACCCCGGACGGCCACACCACCACCCCTCCCCCGCGCTACACCGAGGCCTCGCTGGTGCGCGCCCTCGAGGAGCGCGGGATCGGCCGCCCCTCGACCTACGCCTCGACCGTCGCCACGGTCCAGGATCGCGGCTACGTGCTGCGCCGCGGCACCGCGCTGGTGCCCAGCTGGACCGCGTTCGCGGTGGTGCGCCTGCTCGAGGAGCACTTCGGCACGTTCATCGACTACGACTTCACCGCCCAGATGGAGCAGCAGCTGGACCGCATGGCCCAGGGCGATCTGGGACGCTCGCAGTACCTGCGCAACTTCTATCTCTCCGACGGCACGGACAGCCCGATCGGGCTGAAGCCGATGGTCGATGACCTCGGCGAGATCGATGCCCGTGCGATCAACAGCATCGAGATCGGTGAGGGGATCACGCTGCGGGTGGGCCGCTACGGCGCCTACGTCGAGCAGATCGCCCGGGACGAGAACGGGGAGCCGATCGAGGGCGCCGATCCGCGGCGCGCGAACGTCTCCGACGAGGTCGCCCCCGATGAGCTGACAGTCGAGAAGGCCAAGGAGTTGCTCGAGCGGGCCAAGGATGACGGCCGCGTGCTGGGCACCGATCCGGAGTCCGGTCACGAGATCGTCGCCAAGGACGGCCGCTACGGCCCCTATGTCACCGAGATCCTGCCCGAGCCGGTCACGGCCGACGGGAAGAAGATCCCCAAGACCAAGCAGCCGAAGCCCCGCACCGGCTCGCTGCTGAAGTCGATGGACCTCTCCACCGTCACCCTCGAGGACGCGCTGAAGCTGCTGAGCCTGCCGCGCGTGGTGGGCACCACCGAGGACGGCGTCGAGATCACCGCCCAGAACGGCCGCTACGGGCCGTACATGAAGAAGGGCACCGACTCTCGCTCCCTCGAGACCGAGGAGCAGATCTTCACGATCACCATGGAGGAGGCCGAGAAGATCTACGCCCAGCCCAAGACTCGCGGCCGCGCCGCGGCGAAGCCCCCGCTCAAGGAGCTGGGCACCGATCCGGTCAGCGAGAAGCCGATCGTGATCAAGGACGGCCGCTTCGGCCCGTACATCACCGACGGCACCACCAACGTGTCCCTCCGCGCGACCGAGAAGGTCGAGGAGATCACCGAGTCCGTCGCGATCGAGAAGCTCGCCGAGAAGCGCGCCAAGGGACCGGCCACGAAGAAGGCCCCCGCCAAGCGCACCACCACGCGCAAGAAGGCGCCGACGAAGAAGAGCTGAGCGCGCATCGCCTGGGGCGATACGCCGACTGCATGAGCAGGGGCACGGACCGTGACGGTCCGTGCCCCTGCTCATGACCCCGCCTCGTCCCTCCGGGCGGAGTGCTCAGCGGATCGCCGCAGCTCCTCGCGACGCTCGGCGCCTGGAGATCACTTGACCGATCCAGCGGCGAGGCCGCTGACGATGCGTCGCTGGAAGATCAGCACCATGATGATCAGCGGAACCGTCACGATCACGCCGGCGGCCATCTTCGTGCCGTACGGGGTGTCGAACTGGGAGATGCCGGTGAACTTCGAGATCGCGACGTTCGCGGTCTGCATCAGCGGTGCGTTCACCATTGTCAGGGCGATGAGGAACTCGTTCCACGCCGCGATGAAGGTGATGATCGCGGTGGTGAACACTCCGGGTGCGGCCAGCGGCAGGATGACCCGGGTGAACGCCCCGAAGCGGGTGGTCCCATCGATCATCGCCGCCTGCTCGAGCTCGACCGGCAGCTGCCGGAAGAACGCGTTGAGGTTCCACACCGCCAGCGGCAGCGCGAAGGAGATCGTCGGCAGGATCATCGCCTGGTAGGTGTTGATCCAGTTGAAGGGAAACCACACGAAGCCTCCGCTGAAAAGCTTCAGCAGCGGGACCACGAGCGTGACGACCGGGAACATCGAGGTCGCCACGATGAGGAACATGACCAGCACCTTGCCGCGGAAATCGAGCCGGGCCAGCGCGTACGCGCCGAACACGCCGAGCACGAGTACCAGCAGCGTGGTGCCACCGGCGACGATCAGCGAGTTCAGCAGAGCGCGGGTGAAGTTGTTCGACGGGTCGAAGACCGCGATGAAGTTCTCGACGCTGATCGGACTCGGGATCAGCTCCGTCGAGCGGCCCTCGCTGGGCCGACGCAGCGCGGAGACGATCATCCAGTAGAACGGTGCCAGGCAGTACACCAGGATGAACGCGATCCCCACGCCGATGACGACGGAGCCGAGGGTGCGGCCCTTGTGCTTCTTGGGCGCCAGCACCTCGCCAGTGCGGGAGACGACCCCGGAGGTGGTGGTGCTCATGGCATGCTCCCTTCGGAGGTCGTGCGCAGGCGGCGCGGGACTCGCTTCTTCTTCGGCGGGCGGTTCTGATCACCGATCACGTCCGCTCCGAGCAGCTTGATGAACAAGTACGCCACCAGACAGATGTAGGCGAAGAGCACCATCGAGTACGCGGAGGCGGCGCCGAAGTTCGTCTTCGCGGCGGCATCGGTGGCGAGCATCGAGAGGGTCTGGCCGGAGTCCAAGGTCCCCAGCAGCACGTAAGGCAGGTCGAACATGCGCATGGCGTCGAGCAGACGGAACAGCACCGCCACCACGAGCACCGGGCGCACCAGCGGGAGCGTGATCCTCCAGAACGTCTGCCAGCGGTTCGCGCCGTCCACCGTCGCTGCCTCGTAGACCTGCTTGTCGATGGTCTGCAGTCCGGCGAGGGTGAGTAGGCCGATGTACGGCGCCGTCTTCCAGATATCGGCGATGAGCACCGCGGCCTTGGCCTGCCAGCCCTCGGTGGTCCACAGCACCTGGTAGTCCAGCAGCCGGTTCGCGATGCCGTTCGCATCGAAGATCAGCTGCCACATCAGGGCCGAGACCACCGTGGGGATCGCCCACGGGATGAGGATCGAGGCGCGCACCAGTCCGGTCGCACGCATCGCTCTGGCCATGATCAGCGCCATCGCAACGCCGAGAACCGTCTCGATGCTCACGCCGACTACGGTGAACAGCGTGGTGTTCCAGAAGGCGTTCCAGAACCCTGCCCCCGCACCCGTGCCGGTGACCGCGTCGATGTAGTTGTCCAGGCCGACGAAGGTGTCGCCCTGGATGATCAGCCCGGTGGTCGGGTCGATCCCCTGTCCCGACTGCATCAGGGACTGCCAGGCCGACAGCACCAGCGGGAACCCGACGACGAGCGCGAGAAGGATCAGCGTCGGCAGCAGGAGGAGGTATGCCATCCCCCCGTGGTCCCCGCCGGTCTTCTTCCCGCGCCTGCCGCCGGTCGTCGTGGAACGAGCGGCGACGGTGGTCACTGCGCCACGAGCTCGGTCAACTGGGCCTGCAGGTCCTGCAGAGCCGGCTCTGCATCCTTCTCGCCGGAGAAGCAAGCGTAGGCCGCCTCCTGGATCGCCTGGGTCACCTCGCCGTACTGGACGGCGGCGGGGCGGCTGGTCCCGGCGTCGATCGCCTCCTTCAGCTGCGGCAGGAAGGGGAACGCCTCGAGCATGTCCGCGTCCTCGTAGACTCCGACGTTCGCCGGAGCCTGCGCGGTCGCCAGACCCCATTCCTTCTGCCGGACGGCATCAACCATGAAGGCGATGAAGTCGACGGCCGTGCCCTTGTTCTTCGCGAAGGCACTCACCCCGAGGTTCAATCCGCCGAGCGTCGAGCTGCCAGGTCCGTCGATCCCGGGCACGAGACTCGCCACCATCTTGCCGTTGACCGACGAGGAGCCGTCCTCCGCCTGGCCGAGCGCCCAGACGTACGGCCAGTTCTGCAGGAAGGCGAGGCGCCCGTCCTGATAGGCCGCGCGGGACTCCTCCTCCTTGTAGGTCAGCGCCTCCTGAGGGATGAAGCCCTTGTCGAATCCGTCGCGGACGGCCTGGATCCCGGCCAGTGCCTCCGCCGAATCGGCATGAGGATTGCCCTCGTTGTCGAAGAGCTGGCCGCCGGCCGACGCCACGAGTCCGGCCGTCTGGACGGTGAGCCCCTCGTACTTGGAGTACTGCGAGCCGAAGCCGAGCAGCTCCGGATCCTCCTTCTGCAAGGTCTCGATCGCCGCGTACATCTCTGCGAAGGTCTCCGGCGGGCCGTCGAGCCCAGCCTGCTCGAGCAGATCGGTGCGGGAGAACAGCAGCTGAGCGTTCGTGATGAAGGGGACCCCGTAGAGCTTGTCGAAGTAGGTGGCGGTCGTCACCGTGGCGGGGATCAGCTCGTCGAGCGGGAACCTGTCCTGCGGCAGTTCGATGACCCATTGGTTCGCCGCGAACTCGGCGGTCCAGATCACGTCCAGTCCGAGCACGGTGTACGCATCGGACTTCGCCTGCGCGTTGTTGATCATCTGACGGCGCTGCTCGTCGGCGGACTCGGGCAGCTCGATGAGCGTGACCTCTTCGTCGGGGTGCTCGGAGTTCCACGTCTCCAGGAACTCGGCGAGCTTGCCCGTGGTGTCCTTGCCCTTCGCAAGCGTGATCGGACCCCGCTCCTCGAAGTCCGCGGCGGGGGCATCGCCGCCACCGCCGCCCTCGGTCGAGCCCCCGGAGCAGGCGGCCAGCGCCGCGGCCGCGGTCGTCACGCCACCGGCGGCGAGGACGGTGCGGCGGGACGTACGGAGGCGGGACGCGCCAGTGCTGTGAACCATGTCGAAACTCCTTTGTCCAGACGCGAGCACGGATGTGCCCGATCGCATGATTCTAAGCTCCGCCTGCGGCCGTGCGCGTCCTCGGCATGCCCATTGATGTTCCCTCCCCATGCCGTCGGTCCGAGGGATCCACGCCCGAGGACCGAAGTGTCTGCCCGACCGATAGATTGGACCCATGACCGAGAACGACGCGCCCCACCGAACCGGGGCAGGCGATGCCCTGACGCTGCCGGCCCCCACCGTCCTCGATCCGGCCACGGCGCCGGGGCTGCGCTGGGGCGTGATCTCCCCCGGGCATATCGCCGGCCAGTTCACCGCCACCGCGCACCGCGCGACCGCCTCGCGGGTGGTCTCCGTCGTCTCCCGCTCCCTCGAGCGGGCCGAGGCCTTCGCGGCGGAGCACGGCATCGAGCGCGCCGTCGACTCCGTCGAGCAGATGCTCGCGGCCGGTGGCCTGGACGCCGTCTACGTCGCCTCCCCCCACGCCCAGCATCATGCCCTGACCCGCCCGGTGCTCGAGGCGGGCATCCCGGTGCTGGTCGAGAAGGCCTTCACCCTCAACACCGCCGAGGCCCGCGACCTGCTCGACCTCGCCCGTGCGCAGGGCGTGTTCGCGATGGAGGCGATGTGGGCGCGGTTCCTGCCGCAGTACGACGTGCTGCGCCAGGTGCTCGCCTCCGGCATGCTCGGCGAGATCGTCGAGGTCGCCGCCGATCACGGGCAGACCTTCCCCGCGGATCCGAGCCACCGCATGTTCGCCCCTGAGCTGGGCGGCGGCGCGCTGCTGGACCTGGGCGTGTACCCGATCTCCTTCGCGCAGATGGTGCTCGGGGATCTCCGCGACCTCGCGGTGCGCGGAACCCTCACCGAGACCGGCGTGGATGCGTACTTCGGGCTGCTCGCGGCGGGGGCCGACGGCGGCAGCGCCCGCCTGTCCTCCACCCTGCTCTCCCGCACCCCCACGCAGGCGGTGGTGAACGGCACCGCGGGCTCCGCGCACCTGGCGGGCCCGTTCTTCGCGCCGAGCACCCTCACCATCACCCTTCACGACGGTCGCCGCGCCGTGTTCGAGCATCCTGCGGATCGCGGGGACGGGATGGCGTACGAGATCGCCGAGTCCGCCCGTCGGATCACCGCCGGGGAGCTCGAGTCCCCGCTGATGAGCTGGCAGGACACCCTCAGCGTGATGGGCACGATGGATGCGGTGCGCGCCGAGCTCGGCGTGGTCTACCCCGGGGAGGAGCCCCAGTGAGCATCATCGAGGCGGCCCGCGGGCTGCGCATCCCCCCGCTGCACCCGCCGCGGCGCGGCGTGTTCGTCTCCTTCGAGGGCGGTGACGGCGCCGGAAAGTCCACCCAGATGCAGATGCTGCGGAACCATCTGGTCACCGAGCGCTCGGTGGCCGAGGACCTCATCCTCACCACCCGCGAGCCGGGCGGCACGCCGATGGGCGAGAGCATCCGCGAGCTGCTGCTGCACGGGGAGGACGTCGAGCCGCGCGCCGAGGCGCTGCTGTACGCGGCGGATCGCGCCCACCACATCTCCACCGTGGTCAAGCCCCACCTTGCCCGCGGAGGTCTCGTGCTCAGCGACCGCTATCTCGACTCCTCCGTCGCCTACCAGGGTGCCGGGCGGGACCTGGACGCCGAGGAGATCACGTCCCTGTCGCTGTGGGCGGTGGACGGGCTGCTCCCCCACCGCACGATCCTGCTGGACGTGCCCACCCAGGCCCTCGAGGAGCGCCGCGACCCGGCGATCCTGGACCGCCTGGAGCAGGCCGGGCTCGAGTTCCACGAGGCTGTGCGCCAGGAGTTCCTGGACCTCGCCGCCGCGGATCCCGAGCGCTACGCCGTGATCGACGGGACCCTCACCCGTGAGGAGGTGCACGCCCAGGTGCTCACGGCCGTTGCCGAGGTGCTGAGCCTGTTCGACCCCACCTTCGAGCCTGCTCCGCCCACCCGTCACCGGGACGAGCAGTGACCGCTACCGGCCTCGATCCGGCCGCTGCGGCGCCCGCCCCGGCGGGAGGGGTCTGGGCCGATGTGGTGGGACAGGACGCGGCGGTCGCCCAGTTCCGCCGCGCCGCCTCCCCTGGCGGCTCCCTCGCCCAGGCATGGCTGGTCACGGGCCCGCCCGGCTCGGGCCGCTCGACCGCCGCACGCGCCTTCGCGGCGACGCTGCAGTGCGAGAGGGGCACCGGCTGCGGGCAGTGCCGGGCCTGCCGCACCACCCTCGCGAACACCCACCCTGATGTCACCGTGGTCGCCACCGACAAGCTCTCGATCGCGAAGGAGGAGGTGCGCGCGCTGGTGATGACCGCGCAGCGCGCCCCCGCGACGGGACGCCACCGGGTGGTGATCGTCGAGGACGCGGACCGGATGACCGCCGGCACCTTCAACGTGCTGCTGAAGTCGATCGAGGAGCCGCCGCCGGCGACGGTGTGGATGCTGTGCGCCCCGTCGGCGGAGGATCTCGCGCCCACCATCCGCTCCCGCTGCCGCCTGGTGACGCTCTCGGTGCCGTCCTCGGAGGTGGTCGCCGAGCTTCTGCGCCGCCGCGACGGGATCGACGAGTCCCTCGCCGTGCGCGCCGCGCGGGCCGCGCAGGGGCACATCGGTCTCGCGCTGCGCTACGCGACCCAGGAGGGTGCGCTGGCCGCCCGCGAGGAGTCGGCGCGCACCCTGCTGGGGCTCGGCGGCACCGGGCAGGCGGTGCTCGCCGCGCAGTCGCTCGTGGATCGCGCCACCGCGGAGGCGAAGGAGCATGCGGACGTCGTCGCCACCGAGGAGAAGGAGCGCTTCCTGCACTCGGCCGGCATCGAGGACGGCAAGGTCCCGCCCTCCCTGCGCGCCCAGATGCGTCAGCTGGAGGAGGACGCCAAGCGCCGTCAGACCCGCCTGGTGCGCGACGTGCTGGACCGCTATCTGCTCGATGCCCACTCGGTGCTGCGCGATGTGCTCAGCCGGCAGCTGGGCACCGGCTCCGAGCTGGTCAACGTCGAGGTCGCGCCCGAGATCGAGCAGGTCGCCGCGCAGGGCTCGGGCCGCGTCACGCTGGGACTGCTCGAGGCGGTGCAGGAGGCGCGCGAGCGGATCGGCGGGAACGTGCCGCCGCTGCTGGCGATCGAGGCGCTGCTGGCCCGGATCGCCACGTCCCTGCGCTGAGCCGCCGTACCGCGCAGAGCACCGCCGCACCGGCGCCCTGCGCGCCTCGCCGGACATGACGAGCGCCCTGCCTCCCTCAGGGGAGACAGGGCGCTCGTCGTTGCGGGGTGAGGCTCAGGCCTCGGAGGAGCCGTCTGCGGACGGGGCCTCGTCGGCGGGAGAATCCGCCTCAGGGATCTCATCGAGCAGCGATCCCTGAGCCGGTGTCTCGACGGTCTCCGCAGCGGCGGGTTCGGCCGCGGCCGGCTCCGCGGCGGCGTCATCGCCCGAGGTGGACTCAGCGTCAGCAGGTGCAGCCGCGGCAGGCTGATCCCCGGCGGGCTCGACCAGGATCGGGGCGGGCTCCTCGGACTGCTCCTCCGCAGCTCCAGGAGCCTCCGCGGACTCGCCAGCGGGCGCCACGTCGGTGCTCGTGCCCTCGGCGGGCTCGTCCGAGACCCTCTGCTCGGTGGACTGATCCGAGGCCTTCTGCTCAGCGGGCTCGTCCGAGGTCTTCTGCTCAGCGGGCTCGTCGGCCGCGGCGGCGTCCTTCTGGTACTCCACATCCAGCTCGTCGAGGATCACGCCGCTGCTGCGGGAGATCTCGCGGTCCTCGTCCTGCTGGCCGGTCTCGGAGTGCGCACCGCAGCCGAACTTGAGGTGCACCACGCGCCCGTCGGCCGGGGACCACTCGTTGGTGCACACCCCGAACTCGTGGCGCAGGGAGCCGGAGAGCTTGGTGAGGAAGCCGCAGCTGGAGCAGTTGGCCGCGACGGTGCCGCGTCGGCCGCGACCGGAGGTCTGGCGCGGGCCGAACTCGCCGGCGTGCCAGCGCTCGGCGGCGTCGGTGCGACCCTCCGGGGAGAGCACGCGGGGCCGGCCCAGGCCGAGCTCCCACTGCGCGACCCGGTCCGCCTCCTCATCCTCGGTGGCCTCGTACCCCTGCTCGAGCCGTTCGTCCTGCTCACGGTAGGGAAGCAGGTCGTCGGTGCCGACGTCGGAGGGCTTGAGCCGCTCGGACCACGGCTCCCACTCGGGCGCGAGGATCGCCTCCTCGCCGGGCAGCAGCGCCGTCTCGGCGACGGTCGCGGCCTTCGCGCGGGAGGCGCGGGCCAGCACGACCACCCACGACCAGCCGCGGTAGCCGGGCATGGTGCACTCGAAGACATGGGTGACCAGCCGTTCCCCGCTGGCCTCGGCGCGCAGGTGCTCACCGACCTGGCCGGGCTCGGTGACCTCGAGCAGCGCCTCGCGGGCGAGATCGACGGCGGCGGCCGCGATCGCATCCAGCTTCGGACGCGCGGTGCGGGTGCGGCGGGTGGCGGCGGTCGGGGATGTCATGTCTCAGGCCTCGAAGTTGTCGGCGACAGCACGGAGGACGGTGGCGATCTTCTGGGAGTGCCCGCGGTCGGGGTAGCGGCCCTGGCGCAGGCCGTTGGAGGCATCGTCGAGCAGGCGGATCAGGTCCTCGACCATCGCGGCCATCTCGTCGGCCTTGGGGCGGCGCGCACGGCTGACCGACGGAGCGGGCTCCATCAGCTGCAGCGACAGCACCTGCGGGCCCCGACGCCCGTCGACCATGTCGAACTCGACGCGAGCACCCGGACGGAGCGTGGTGACCCCGTCGGGCAGATTCGTGGCGTGCACGTAGACGCTCTGACCGTCCTCGTCATCGAGGATGAAGCCGAAGCCCTTCTCGGCGTCGTAGAACTTCACCTTGCCGCGTGGCACCTGGATCCCATTCCTTGTCTGCTGCTCATCGGTCTGCGGGTACTGGTGTCCGGGGCGTGGGCGCAGCGTCCGTGCCGGTCGCTCCGCATGCACCCCGAGGGGCTGCCGGAGACCGTCCGGCAGCACTCGAGTCTATCGTGCCCGGGCTGGTCGATGGCGAGCGGATTCCGGCGGCGTGACCACGGCCACCGCCACCCGGATCAGCGGCGCCGCTCGGGCGGGATCTCGCGCACCGGCGCGGTGTCCGGAACCGGGTCCAGGCCCAGCCCGGTGAGCACCTTCTCGAGGATCATCGCCGTGAATCCCCAGATGAACGCGTCCTGCGGCAGGGAGAACACGGGGCCGACGCCCATCCCGCCGAGCGTGCCGCGCTCGCGGTGGGCCGGATCGGTGAGCGAGCCGGGCCCGGTCAGCGGCGCCCACACCAGGCGCTCAACCTCGATCGGGTCCTGCACGCCGAGCTGCGGCACCGACGGCGACCAGCTCAGCACCGGGGTGACCCGCTGGATCCGCCACGGCATCGGGATCGGTGCGAAGGCGCCCAGCACGTGCGCGTCGGCGGGATCCAGTCCCGTCTCCTCCTGCGCCTCGCGCAGCGCGGTGTGGACGTCATCGCGGTCGCCGGGGTCGCGGCCACCGCCCGGCAGGGAGAACTGCCCGGGCTGGGAGCGCAGCGAGTGGCCGCGCTCCTCGAGGATCACGCGCGCATCGTCCAGGCCGGTGCCGGCCAGATGGATCAGCACGGCGCTGCGGCGCACGGCGCGGCCCGCATTCTCGGGATCGCGGGGGTCGGGATCCCGGGTGACCAGCACGTCCCCCTCCTGCGCACGGGCGGCGAGCGGAGCCAGGAACTCGGCGCCGACGGGCAGCGGGACCCTGCCGGGCCCGCGACCGCGGGGCTCATGACCGTGGGGCTGGGTGCTCGTGCCGTTCACGCGACACCCACCTGCGGGCAGCTCGGCTGCAGCACGCACTCCCCGCACCGGGGCGAGCGGGCGGTGCAGACGCGGCGGCCGTGGAGGATCAGTCGCAGGCTGAGCACGGTGAGGTCCTCGGCCGCGGTGCCGGCGCCGTGGCGCGCCACCTGGGCGACCACATCCTCCTCGACGGCGCGGGGCTCGGTGCGTGCGGTCCAGCCCAGGCGCCGGGTGACGCGGCCGACGTGGGTGTCGACGGCGAGCAGCGGATGACCGAACCAGGTGCCGCGCACGACGTGGGCGGTCTTGCGCCCCACTCCGGGCAGCGCCTCGAGGTGCGCCTGGTCGTCCGGGACCTCGCCGCCGTGCCGCTCGAGCAGCCCCTGGGCGAGGCCGATGATCCGACGCGCCCGGGTCGCGCCCATTCCCAGCGGACGCACCACGGCGGTGACCTCGTCCTCGTCGGCGCCGGCGAGCGAGGCAGCATCCGGCCAGCGGGAGAACAGCTCGGGGGTGACCTGGTTGACGCGCACATCGGTGGTCTGCGCGGACAGGACCGTCGCGACCAGCAGTTCCAGCGCGTCGCGGTGGTGGAGCTCGGTGCGCGCATGGGGGTAGAGTTCTTCGAGCTCGGACGCGACGATCGCGGCCGGAGCTGGGGCGCCTGCCGCGCGCTCTCCGCCCTCGCGGGAGATCGACCTCGACATCTGAACGACTCCTCATCTCCGGTGCGGCGGACCAGCACGGCGCGGGCACGATAGTGTTTGACCATCATGTGACAGTCGCCACCGCAGACCGTGGCGCCCGCCACAGACGTCTTACAGCACGGTCCCGGCAGTCGGGGCCCCACACTCAGGAGGTTCCGTGGACGAGAACATCGTACGGTCATCGCCGCTGTTCGCTGCGCTCGACGAGGACGGCAAGCAGGCCGTGCTGGCGTCGATGAAGCAGGAGGACTACCACCGCAGCGCCACCATCTTCCGCGAGGGGGATCCGGGCGACCGCCTGTTCATCATCGGCTCCGGCAAGGTGAAGGTGGGCCACGCCTCGGGCGACGGCCGCGAGAACCTGCTGGCCGTGCTCGGCCCGGGCGAGACCCTCGGCGAGCTGTCGCTGTTCGATCCGGCGCCGCGCAACGCGACCGCGACCGTGGTCGCCGAGTCGACCCTCTACTCGCTCTCCCAGCAGGACCTCTACCGCGTCCTCGCACAGCGTCCCGAGGTGGGCCGTCACCTGCTGGCCTCGCTGGCCCGCCGCCTGCGCAAGACCAACGAGTCGCTCGCGGACCTGGTCTTCGCCGACGTCCCCGGCCGTGTCGCCAAGAACGTCCTAGACCTCGCGCAGCGCTTCGGCCGCCAGACCGACGATGGCGTGATGGTCGCCCACGGCCTCACCCAGGAGGAGCTGGCTCAGCTGGTCGGCGCCTCCCGTGAGACCGTCAACAAGGCCCTGGCCGATTTCGCCTCCCGCGGCTGGATCCGGCTCGAGGCGCGCGCCGTGCTGATCGCGGACGTGGAGCGCCTGCGCCGCCGCGCCCGCTGACCCCGCCGCCGCGGGGTGCGCGACCCTCGCGGGGCACGCGCATCGAGACCACCGATCCCTTCCCGATCTGGAAGGGATCGGTGGTCTCGCCGTGTCCGGCCCGCGTGTCGGGGCGGGGCGCCGCGGCGCGCGTGTCGGGATGGGAGCGCAGCGGCGAGCGGTGGCTCAGTGGCCCTCGGCGAGGTGGTCGAGAGTGGCGCGGAGGTTCCAGCGCGCGGCATCCCGCAGCTGCTCGGGCAGCTCGGGCCCGTAGACCACGCGCAGCAGGCGGTCCATGGTGAGCACGCCCGCGGTCCGGGCGCGACGCACCTGCTCGATCCGCTCGCGGCGGTGGGCGAGGGACTGCTCGAGAGCCTCGATCACATCGAGCGGCGACTCGTAGGCGGGCCCGTGCCCGGGATGGATCGCACCGATCCGCCCGTCGACCGCCATCGCGCGCAGGATCGCGAGGGACTGGAGGTACTCGGTCAGCGAGCCGCCGTCCTCGGGCACGATCACGGTCGAGGAGCCGCCCAGCAGCGTGTCCCCGCTGAGCAGGCGCCCGCCGTCCACCAGCACCCCGACCGAGTCGGAGGTGTGGCCGGGCAGGTGGATGACATGGCCCACGGTGCCGTGATCGCCCTCGAGGGTCGCGGGCAGGGGCCGGGAGCCCGGCACCGCCTGCTGGTCCGCGGCCCACAGGGGCACCTCGAGCCCGCTGCGGGCGGCGAGCTGCCGGGCCAGGGTCGCGGCGCCGGCGGTGTGGTCGGCGTGGCGGTGGGTGACCAGCACCCCCTGCGGGCGTGCGCCGTCGCCGCAGGTCATCAGCAGCTCGGCGAGGTGCTCGGGGTCCTTGGGGCCGGGGTCGACCACCCACACCTGCGCCCCGTCGCGCAGCACATAGGAGTTGGTGCCGTGCAGGGTCATCGGGCCGGGGTTCTGCGCCCGGACGGTGATCAGCTCGACCGCGTCGGCCTCGGGGTCGCGCTGCGGGACGTGCTCGCTCACGGCATCTCGCTCAGGCCGCCGGCGCGGCCGGACCGTCGAGCTCCACCAGCAGATCGAGCTCCACCGGTGCGTCCATGGGCAGCACGGCCACGCCCACGGCCGCACGGGCGTGGGACCCGGCCTCGCCGAAGACCTCGCCGAGCAGGGTGCTGGCCCCGTTGATCACGGCGGGCTGGGCGGTGAAGGAGGGGGCGGAGGCGACGTACCCGGTCATTTTCACCACGCGCGTGATCCGGTCGAGGTCACCCACGAGCGCCTCGATCGCCGCCAGGGCGTTGAGGCAACAGGTCGCGGCGAGCTCGGCGGCCTGCTCCTGGGTGACGGCCCCGCCGACCTTGCCGGTCAGCGGCAGCGCGCCGTCGACGAAGGGCAGCTGCCCGGAGGTGTGCACGTGGTTCCCGGTCGCGACGGCCGGCACATAGGCGGCGACCGGGGCGGCGACGGTGGGCAGGGTCAGCCCGAGCTCGTCGAGGCGGGCGCGGATCCGGGCGCTGCCACGGGGTGCGGCCGTCATCGGCTCAGCCCTCGCCGAGGGGGCGCTTGAGGTAGGCGACCAGGTTCTCCGGGTTCGGTCCCGGCACCACCTGGACCAGCTCCCAGCCCTCCTCGCCGTAGTTGTCGAGGATCTGCTTGGTCGCGTGGATCAGCAGCGGGACGGTCAGGTATTCCCAGCGGGTGTGAGTGCTCATGGCGCGAGCCTACCGGGGCCGGGGCCGGTGCGTGCGGGCCCGGACGTCCCGTCCGCAGGCCCGGGCTCGCACTGGCGGATCAGAGAGCTTCCGCCGGCCGGGGGCTCAGCCTCCGACGGCCTGCTTCTCGGCACGGCGCAGCGCCTCCGACCAGTCGCGCACGTCGGGGTTGCGGCGCAGCAGGCGGCGGCGCTCACGCTCGGTCATCCCGCCCCACACCCCGAAGTCCACCCGGTTGTCCAGCGCGTCGGCCAGACACTCGGCCCTCACCGGGCAGGCGCCGCAGGCGGCCTTGACGGCGTGCTGCTCCGCGCCCTGCACGAAGAACCCGTCCGGGTCCATGCTCACGCAGGCTCCTCGCGTCGCCCAGCTGGAGTCCGCCGTGATCGGAGTTGCCCCGATGGTCATGCTCGTCCCCTCTCAGGTCGAATCGACGTTGATCCGTACACGTGCCCAACTGTATGGAGACGACCGCCACAGTGCAAAACGGTGCGATATCCGTGCGGGATGCGCCGGTGCGTGATAGTTCGCCCAGCACGGCAGAGACCCGGGAGAACCCCGACAGGAGCACGGGGGATCCGACCTCGCGAGCCTCGCGGATCTCGGTCGCGCATCGGGTTCGTGAAGATTCCGCAGTGGTGGCATGCCTCATGGCCTCCACCACCGGGCTCCCCGTACTGTGTGACCATGGCCCGCACCACGTCCGCGCCCACGTCCGGTCGCTCCCTTCCCGTCGCTCTGCTGCAGACCGTCTACCTGCTGCTGGGGCTGCTCGCCGTCTCCGCCCTCGCCGGGGTGCTGCTGGCGGCGTTCTTCCTCCCGGTGGTCTCCGCGAGCTCTGCGGTCGCCAAGGACGGCGTGGACCTGTTCGACTCCTACCCCAGCGAGCTCGAGGTGGAGCCGCTGAACGAGGCCAGCCGGATCGAGGCGGCCGACGGGTCTCTGCTGGCCACCTTCTACACCGAGAACCGCATCATGGTGCCGCTCGAGGAGATCTCGCCGCACATGCAGCATGCGGTGATCGCCGTCGAGGACCGCCGCTTCCACGAGCACGGCGGCATCGACCCCCGCGGCATGCTGCGCGCCTTCGCCTCGAACGCCGCCGGCGGCGCCACCCAGGGCGGTTCGACGCTGACCCAGCAGTACGTGAAGAACGCCCTGCTGATGGACGCCGTCCAGCGCGGTGACCAGGAGGGCATCAACGAGGCGACCGAGCACACCTACGGCCGCAAGCTGCGCGAGGCGAAGCTCGCGCTCTCGCTCGAGAAGCAGTGGTCCAAGGACGAGATCCTCAACGCCTACCTCAACGTCGCGCAGTTCGGTCCCTCGCAGTACGGGGTCGAGACCGGTTCGCGCCACTACTTCTCCAAGAACGCCAAGGATCTGAACCCGGGCGAGGCCGCTCTGCTGGCCGGCATCACCAACGGCCCCAACCAGTACGACCCGGTCTCCCACCCCGAGGCCGGGGAGAAGCGCCGCAACGAGGTGCTGCGGGACATGCACCGCGACGGGCACATCACCCAGGAGGAGCTCGACCAGTACACCGAGCAGCCGGTCGAGGAGATGCTGGAGATCCAGAACGTGCGCGCGGGCTGCGCCGACGCCGGCACCAGCGGCTTCTTCTGCGACTACGTCACGCGCTCGCTGCTGAACGATCCCGCCTTCGCCCCCACCTACGAGGAGCGCCGCAAGCTCCTGTACGGCGGCGGCCTGACGATCCGCACCACGCTGGACCCGTCCACCCAGGCGGAGGCCGTGGACATCCTCCAGCGCAAGGTCCCCGGCGATGCCCAGCACGGCTTCGGCCACTCGATCGTGACCGTCGAACCGGGCACCGGCAAGATCCTCACGATGGCCGAGAACCGCTCGTTCAACCCCCACCAGGAGGTGTCCCCGGGCGAGACGGCGATCAACTACAACGTCCCGCAGGCGCTCGGCGGCGGCAGCGGCTTCCCCGTCGGCTCGACCTTCAAGCCCTTCGTGCTGCAGCAGTGGCTGGAGTCCGACCGCTCCATCTACGACCGGGTGAGCACCAAGCGCGAACCGATCACCTATGCCCCCGCCAAGTGCCTGGGAGGCGGCGCCTGGCGCGAGTCCTCCGGCTGGAACCCGGACAACGCCGTCTCGGTGCGCATCGCCCCGATGGAGACGGTGCTGAACTCGACGAAGTTCTCGATCAACACCAGCTACACGGACATGGCCAGCCAGCTGGACCTGTGCGAGATCGCCGATACGGCCCGCAACATCGGCGCGGTCCCGGCGACCTACAACCCCTACGATCCGACCACGTGGGAGATGCCGATCGAGGACATGTACGGCACGGAGCTCGCTCCGGCGGTGCTGGTGCTCGGCGAGCTGCGCGTCTCGGCACTCGACATGGCCGGCGCCTACGCCACCTACGCCGCGGGCGGCACCTACTGCAAGCCGCAGTCCATCACCGAGGTGATCGACCGCAACGGCGATCCGATGGAGATCTCGGGCGCCGAATGCCATCAGGCGGTCGAGAAGGAGGTCGCCGACACGATGGCGTGGGTGCTCCAGCAGGATCTCGAGGATCCGCGTGCGACCGGCAAGGGTCGGGTCGTCGAAGGCCATACCGCCGGCGGCAAGACCGGCACGTCCGGCGAGCAGTTCCACACCTGGTACGTGGGCTTCACCCGCCAGATGTCCACCGCCGTGTGGTTCGGCCATCCGCAGGCGAACGTGCGCCCGGGCGGCTTCGCGGTGGACGGGCAGATGCTCCGCCGCGGCAGCGTCTGGGGCAACACCGTCTCCCTGCCCACCTGGCAGGAGTACATGTCGCGCGTGCACCAGGGCCTGCCCAACGAGCCCTTCCCCTCCGCCCCCGGGCGCCCGGCCGCCCCCAGCGGGGACGTGGTCCAGGAGGGTGTGGTGCCCGACGTCTCGGGCATGGTGCTCAGCCAGGCCACCGCCACGGTCGAGGCTGCGGGCTACCAGGTCCAGGTGCAGAACGAGCCGAGCAGCTCGGTGGAGCAGTGGTACGTGATCGGCACCGATCCGGCCGCCGGCACGAACCTGCCCGAGGGGCAGACCGTGACCATCCGCCAGTCCACCGGACGGGGCTGAGATGCGCCTGGCCTCCCCCGCGGCACGGGCCGCGGGCGCCCTGGGCGCCCTGGGCCTCGGCACCGCCGCGGCGGCGCACGTCTGGGCGCGCCACATCGAGATCCACCGCTACACGCTGCGGGAGCTCGCGCTGCCGATCCTGCCCGCGGGCGCCCGCACCATCCGGGTGCTGCACATCAGCGACATCCACCTGATGCCGGATCAGCATCGCAAGCTGGCCTTCCTCGACCACCTGGGGACGCTGCGGCCGCACCTGGTGATCAACACCGGGGACAACATCGCCTCCGCCGCCTCGGTGCCGGTGCTGGCCGAGGTGCTCGAGCCGCTGCTGCGCCGACCCGGCGCCTTCGTGCTGGGCTCGAACGACATGTTCGCCCCCATGCCGAAGAACCCGGCCCGATACCTGCTGCCGGATCCGCGCCCGGAGGGGATGACCGAGCCGCGCGAGCCCACCCTGCCCACCGCGCAGCTCGTGGCACGGCTGTCCGCGCACGGCTGGAAGGACCTGACCAACACCCGGGCCAGCATCGAGCTGGGCGGGCTGGAGGTGCGCCTGTCGGGCGTGGACGATCCCCATCTCGAGCTCGACCAGATGCCGCAGCGAGCCACCCCGTCAGCGCCTGCGCCCGCGCACGGGAACGTGCTGCGCGTGGGGGTCGCGCACGCGCCCTACCGGCGGGTGCTGGACTCCTTCGTCGCCGACGGTTCGGACCTCATCATGGCCGGGCACACCCACGGCGGCCAGCTGCGCCTGCCCGGCATCGGCGCGCTGGTGACCAACTGCGATCTGCCCCGTCAGCAGGCGCGGGGGCTGTCCGACTGGGACGGTGTGCCCCTGCACGTCAGCGCCGGGATGGGGGCCAGCCCCTATTCGAACTACCGCTTCCTGACCCCTCCGGAGGCGACGTTGCTCACGTTGCGCGCTCCGGAGCGCTCACGGGGGAACTGAGCACGGCTGGAGCCTGCTAATGTTGCTCCTCGGTGAACCGCTTCGGCGGAGAGCCTCCGGGGTGTGGCGCAGCTTGGTAGCGCGCCTCGTTCGGGACGAGGAGGTCGCAGGTTCAAATCCTGTCACCCCGACCGGAGACGAAGGGCCGTGGGATCGAGAGATCCTGCGGCCCTTCGGCGTTCCGGCCCTCCTCTCCCCGGCCGGCACGACATTCGTCGGCACGGCACCGGGCAGCGGGAGGACCGAGCGGCGGGAGCACAGGGAGACGCACGGCACCGGGCGGCGAGGGCGCGGCGAGGCGCGCCGCAGCGGACTCCGCCGACGAGAACCACCCCTGAATAACAGTCGCGTAACTACCGCAGCGCAGCACCGTTATTCAAGGGGAACACAGGGCAACATCCCGGTTTTTCCTAAAATCTTGGCAAAGAGCTGGACGGCGACTGGCAATCCCCCCTGTGGGGTCCTGATGACCTGCACATACAGTGGCGGACGGTGCCGCTGTACTCGAGCGGCGCTCACCGGGTTGCCGCCTTCCCGTCACCGGCCCGGTCGCTTCCTCCGCTTCCCTGGGTGACGGGCGCCGACCTCGTGCGCGACGCTCACGCCGCCGCACGGTCCCCGGCGTGGCGACAGAGAAGGAGATCACCACTGATGTTCCGCTCAGCACCACGAGGCACGCACCGGGCCGCCGGCCGTGCCGTGATCGATTACCGGGGCCTCGCCGTCCCGGTGGGTCGGGGAGTCGGAGGGGCCGCCGTGATCGGCGCCGTCTCCGCCACCGCGGCGCTCGCCGGAGGGGCCACCGCCACGGCCCAGGGGCCCGCCTCCTCCGCCGTCGGGACCGTACGCGGCGCCGCACCGTCCATCGCTCCTGCCTCCCAGTCCCAGTACACCTCCGTGAAGCTCCGCCTCGGTGCCCGCGGGGCCGCTGTGACCTACCTGCAGAAGCAGCTCAACGCCCACGGCGCCTCCCTCACCGCGGATGGCGTCTTCGGCTCCGCCACCCTGCGGGCCGTGAAGAACCAGCAGTCGCGCGCCGGGATCGGCGTGGACGGCGTGGTGGGCCCCAAGACCTGGAGCGCCCTGACCGGCGCCTCCTCCGCGCCTGCGAAGCCCGCCTCCGGCAGCTCGCAACCCAAGCTCCGTCCGGGCAGCCGCGGCGCGGCGGTCACCGATCTGCAGAAGCAGCTCAACGCCGCCGGTGCCTCGATCTCCGTGGACGGCGTCTTCGGCAACGGCACCGCCGGTGCGGTCCGTGCGCTGCAGTCCGCCGCCGGCATCGGCGTGGACGCGGTCGTGGGTCCCAAGACCTGGGCCGCGCTCAGCAACGGCACCCGGATCGGAGGGTCCGCGCCGTCGGCCCCCTCGCAGCCGTCCAAGCCGTCGTCCCAGCCCACGCTCCGCCAGGGCGATCGCGGCGACGCCGTGCGGACCCTGCAGGGCAAGCTCAACGAGCGCGGCGCCTCGATCTCGGTGGACGGCATCTTCGGCCGCGGCACCGCGAACGCGGTCCGTGCGCTGCAGTCCGCCGCCGGCATCGGCGTGGACGCTGTGGTGGGTCCCAAGACCTGGGATGCCGCCAACAGCAATGTCCGCATCACCGACTCCGGCGCGAGCCGTGGCGAGGGGCGCCCCAGCAGCGGCACCTCGGTCAACGGCCAGGCGATCATCAACGCGGCCCGCTCGCAGCTGGGCGTGCGCTACAAGTGGGGCGGCTCCTCGCCGTCCTCCGGCTTCGACTGCTCCGGCCTGGTGTACTACGCGTACAACCAGGGCGGCACGAGCATGCCCCGCAAGACCGCCAAGGGCTACACCTTCGGCGGGCGGATCATCTCGCAGTCCGAGGCGCAGCCCGGTGACCTCGTCGCCTTCACCGGCAACGACTACGGCCACATGGGCATCTACGTCGGCAACGGCCGCATCATCGATGCCTCCGGCTCGCGCCAGCAGGTGGTCGAGCGCTCCATCTGGAACGCACCGCACGTGTTCGTCACCTACCGCTGATCCCCTCAGCGTCCGGCAGACGGATATAAGGCCACGTGGGCCTGCTCGACGCGACAGCGTCAACGGGAAGGAGCAGGGCGACGTGAGGGAGCCCGGTCGGCATCGCCGACCGGGCTCCCGTGCATCTGCCGGCGCGCCACGTGATGCGCGTCTCCGTGGCACACTGGGGCCGATCACGATCGCTGTCATCGATCCAGGAGTTCGCATGCCCGACCCCATCGCTCTCGTCCCGCTGCCCCGCTCCGTCGTGTGGTCCGAAGGCGTCTGGCAGACGGATGATCCGTGGGAGGGGCTGTCCGTCGGCCTGAACGACGCGCTGCCGCCCACCGAGTACGCGCTGTCCATCTCCCCCACCGGCGCCTCGCTGAGCGCCGGCAGCGAGGCCGCCCTCGCCGACGGCCGCAACACCTTCGCCCAGATCGTCACCGGCGCGAGCGGCCAGATCCCTTGCGTGACGATCTCCGATCGGCCGAAGTACGCTTGGCGCGGCCTGCACATCGACGTGGCCCGCCACTTCCTGCCGATCGAGGAGCTCGAGACCTTCCTCGATGCGATGGCGCTGCACCGCCTGAACGTGCTGCACCTCCACCTCACCGACGACCAGGGCTGGCGCATCGAGATCAAGGGCTACCCGCGGCTGACGGAGGTGGGCGCCTGGCGCGACCAGACTCTGATCGGCTCGATGGAGACGCCCGAGGAGTCCTGGACCTTCGACGGCACGCCCCACGGCGGCTTCTACACCCAGGCCGAGCTCGAGGGCCTGGTCGAGTACGCGCGTCGGCGCGGCATCATGATCGTGCCGGAGGTGGATCTGCCCGGCCACATGCAGGCCGCGGTCGCCGCCTACCCCGAGCTCGGCAACTTCCCCGAGAAGCAGGTGGGGGTGCGCGAGGTGTGGGGCATCTCCGACCACGTGCTGGGCGTCTCGGACGAGGTCTTCGACTTCCTGCGCGATGTGCTCACGCAGGTCGCCGGGATCTTCCCGGCCCCCTACGTGCACATCGGCGGGGACGAGTGCCCGCGCACCGAGTGGGAGCGATCGCCCGCCGCGCGTGCCAAGCTCAACGAGTGGGGGCTGACCCGGATCTCCGAGATCCAGGGCCGCTTCACCCAGTTCGCCTCCGAGGTGCTGCGCGAGCACGGCAAGCGTGTGATCGCCTGGGACGAGGTGCTCGAGACCCATCTGCCCGATGACACGATCATCATGAACTGGCGCGAGGCGGCGGGGGTGCGCACCGCGGTGGACCGCGGCTTCCAGACCATCATCTCCACCCACGACCAGACCTACCTGAACTACTCCCAGGCGGATCCGAAGGACGAGCCGGTGGCGCTGGGCTCCCCCCACACCGTCAAGGACGTCTACACCGCGCAGTTCGAGCCCGCGAAGCTCTCCGAGGACACGCAGAAGCTGGTGCTGGGCCTGCAGGCGCAGCTGTGGTCCGAGTACCTCCCGGACGCCGCAAGCTTCCAGTACATGGCCTTCCCCCGCCTGTGTGCGCTGGCCGAGCGTGCGTGGGGCTCTCCCGAGCAGAGCTGGGAGGAGTTCGAGGAGCGTCTGCGCGGTCATCTCCCCCGCCTGGACGCCTTCGGCATCCGCTACCGCCCCCTGGACTGAGATGGCCTCCTCCCACCGCGATGCCCACCCGTACGGACGCTCCGCCGATGACGTGCGGCGCCGGGATCAGCGCCTGCGCCGCACGCGGCGGATGCGGGCGATCCAGCTGACGATCTTCTCCGCCCTGACCGTCGCGGTGATCGCCGTCGGCGTGTACGCCGTGGGCGAGCTGCAGGAGCCCTCGCAGGAGCCCGGGGTGATCGCCCAGAAGACCTTCGGGGCGGCGCCCGCCGAGCTCGCCTGCCCGGAGCCGGGCTCCGTGCCGCTGCCGCCCGAGGAGGTGTCCGTGACGGTGCTGAACGGCACCACCCGCGGCGGGCTCGCCGGGGATGTCTCCGAGGAGCTCGCCGAGCGCGGCTTCACGCTCGGGGACCCGGGCAACACCAACCAGGCCTCGGGCCCCGCCACCATCGTGCACGGCCCCGAGGGCTATCTCGCCGCGCAGTCGGTGCGGGTGCAGGTGCAGGAGGCGCAGCTGCGGCTGGACGAGGACCGTGAGGGGGCGGCGGTGGATCTGCTGCTGGGACGCGGCTACACGGGGCTCACCGAGGAGACTGCGGCCACCGCGGCCCTCGAGGAGCCGGTGGCGATGCCGGAGAGCTGCTGACCCTCCCGGGCGGGCGCACCTCGGGCGCGGCGGGCGCTGCAGGCTGGGCGCGGTCCCCGAGGTCAATCCTCCCAGGCGCGGCGGTCGGCTTCCATGCGGGTGCCGATCCACAGGCTGACGCTCCCGGCGAACAGCAGCAGCGCCACGATCGTGCCGAACACGGCGGCGGTGCTCGGGGAGGAGGGCAGCAGCCCCACCATGAGGCTGTTGATCCCGGTGACCTCCGGGCCGCTCTCGGCATCGGCGCTCAGGCTCGGGTCGACGTCCACGGCGAGGCTCGCGCTGACGGGCACGCCCTCGCTGTCGAGCACGTGATATGTGATCGCGGAGGTGCGTCCGGTGAAGCCCTCCTCGGGGGTGAAGGTGATCGCGCCGTTCTCCGCCACCTCGTACTTCCCCTGACCGGGCACCAGCAGCCGCTTGCCGCGTCCGTTCTCGAGCTCGGTCAGGTTGGTGGCGTCCAGCGAGCTGATCTCGACCGAGGCGGGCACGAGCGGCTGCGAGCCGTGGCCGGCGGTGTCGTTGCCGAGCACGTCCACGGTGAGCGGGGTGGCCGGTGCGGTGCGGCCCTCGTCGTCGCGCAGCGTGGCCACCACCGGGGAGAAGACCGCCTCGAGGGTGGCGTCCGCTCGGTTGTCGGCGTAGACGCCGCGCGCGGTGACGCCCACCGAGGCCGTCGGCTCGGCGAAGCCCCCTGCGGGGAGCATCCGCACGGTGCCGGTGGCGAGGTCGATCTGCCAGGTGCCGACGTCCGGGATGGTCACCGAGGTGCCGTCGTCCGCGAGCTCGGCGTCGGCGGGCAGGGAGGCGGGGTCGAAGGCCAGGGAGTCCTCGCGCACGTCCCGCAGGCCCGCGCCGAGGTCGAAGCTGATCTCCTCCCCCGGCGTCCCGGCCTGCGCGCGGGACATCATGATCGGGTAGGCGGTGCTCAGCAGCGCGGTCGCGGCGCGGGAGCCTTCGCCGTCGCCTCCGGTGATGCCCATCGGGGCGGTGGCGCGCACCTCCGCGCTCTCCGGGGAGAAGCGGACGGTGGCGGCTGAGCGGTCCAGCACCCAGGTGCCCTGCCCGGGCACGACGACCTCGGCGCCGTCCTCGGAGATCTCGTGGGAGTCGGGGTCGCCGAGGGGTTCGAGGCGCAGCGTGCGCGGGTCCACGTGCTGCTGCCCCTCGCCGACCACGAACACGATGTCCTCCCCGTAGGGGGCGGACCAGTCGAGGTCGGAGATGATCGGGACGGTGAGGGTCACGCGTCCGGCGCGCTCGACCGCGCCCTCCTCGTCCTCGACCACGAAGCGGACGGGGTCGATCTGCCGGCCCATGCTGGGGCTGGAGGGGGTGAAGGTGAGCGCGCCGCCGTCGGCCGCGAGCTGCCACACCCCCTGGTCCGGGACGGTGACGCGGCTGCCGTCGGAGAGCACGGTGGAGCCGGCGGGCAGCCGCACCAGCTCGAGGCGCAGCGCGCCGTCGGCCGGGACGTCCCCGGTGACGTCCACGCGGATCGGTTCCCCGGCGGAGCCGTGGGCGGTGATCTCCTCGAGGTCGAGCGCCTCGGGGGTGAGCACCACGGGCAGGGAGCGGGTCTCGTGATGGCTCGCGATGGTCAGCGCCACCGGGGTCGTGGGGTGCTCCGCGCCCGGCTCCGTGGTGAACACCAGGGAGTCGCCCAGCAGCGACCAGGTCCCCTCCCCCGCGATCTCGAGGCTGCGGCCATCCTCGGCGAGGGTGATGCTCTCCACGAGACCGGCCTCGAGATCCTGGGGCACGGCCAGGCGGGCGGTGGCGAGGTCGAGCTCGGATTCGAGGCCGTCCTCGATCAGCGCCACCAGCGGGGTGCGGGTGACGGAGCCGGGGACCGTCTCGAGGGTGGTCGTCTCGGCGGGGAAGTCGAAGGGGCCGTTCTCGCCGAGCGCGGCGGCGGGCAGGGCGGTGGACAGGGCGATCCCGACGGCCGCGCACAGCGCGGCGGCGCGCGCGGCGAAGTGTTTCGATCGCGCGCGCGAGGGGCGATGCGACCGCGGCTCGAGCACCGGGCCAGGGTAGCAACGCCCGCCGGGAACTTTACTTTTCCGCCCCGGGGTCGGGCGCCCGATCGTAGAGTGCACGCCATGGACGAGATGCGCTCCCCCGCCGCGGCGCCGGCCGGTGCCCTCGACGTCTCGACGCTGCCGCCGCTGGGTGAGCTGCTCGAGATGCTCACCGCGCAGCTCACTGCCTGGATGCCCGCGCAGCGCTGGTACGCCCACAAGGGGGCGGGCGCTCCCGAGATCGGCATCCGGGGCTGGGCACCACTGCGGGTGGCGCCGGATCACGTGGTGGTCCTCGCCGCGGTCTCGGTCTCGCTCGCCCCTGCGGAGGGCCGGGCGCAGGAGGCGCTGTACCAGGTGCCGCTGGTGCTGCGGCATCCCGAGGCGCCGACGGGAGGGCGCGAGGAGGGGTCCGAGGTGGGGGTCCTCGCGGTGCCCGGCGGGCCGCTGCGGGTGGACGACGCGGTGCGCGACGCCGACGGCCGGGCGGCGCTGCTGGCCGTCCTGCTCTCCGGGGACGGGGCGGCGGGCCCCTCGCTGAGCCTCGCCTCCCATCGCGTCCGGCCCGCCGCGCCGCTTCCGCTGGGGAGGCCGATGCGCAGCAGGCCCCTGCGCGGGGAGCAGTCCAACAGCTCGATGATCGTCGAGACCGAGGGCGCGGCGCCGCTGATCGTGAAGCTCTTCCGACTGCTGCAGGACGGCGAGAACCCCGACGTGCTGCTGCAGGGCGCGCTGACCGCCGCAGGCAGCGAACGGGTGCCAGCGCTGGTGGGCTCGGCGACGATCGCGGTCACGGGGATCCGCACCCATGCGCTGCTGGTCCAGGAGTTCCTGCCGGACGTGCAGGATGCCTGGCGAGTGGCGCTGCGCCGTGCCGCCGCCGGCGAGGGGATCGAGGAGCCGGCCCGCCAGCTGGGCGAGGCCGTCGCGGAGGTCCATCGCGGGCTCGCGGCCGCGCTGGGCACCGTGCCCGCTGATCCCGGCACGGTGCAGGCGGCGGTGGCGCGGATGCGCGAGCGCCTCGAGGCGGTCGCCGCGGAGGTGCCGCAGGTGGGCGCTCACCGGGAGCGGATCGCGGCGCTGCTGGAGGTGGCGGCCGGCGTGCCCTGGCCCGCGCTGCAGCGCATCCACGGGGACCTCCACCTGGGCCAGGTGCTGCACGTGGCCGAGCGCGGCTGGGTGCTGCTGGACTTCGAAGGGGAGCCGCTGCGGCCGCTCGCCGAGCGTAACCTGCCGGACTCGCCGCTGCGGGACGTGGCCGGTCTGCTGCGGAGCCTCGATTACGTCGCGGGCGCAGTGCGCCTCGAGCACGGCCGGACGGCGCAGCAGTGGGCCGCGGACGCCCGTGCGGCGTTCCTGCACGGCTACGCCGAGAGCAGCGGCTGGGCGCTCGAGCACGGGCCGCTGCAGGTGCTGCTGGCGGCGTTCGAGGCGGACAAAGCCGTCTACGAGGCGCTGTACGAGGCGCGGAACCGTCCCGACTGGCTGCCCATCCCGCTCGCGGCGCTCGAGCGGATCAGTGCACCAGGCGCGGCGGAGGGGTCAGCGGGCTGAGCGCCGAGACGGGGCTGGTGCTCGCGATCGGGGTGAGGGAGCCGGGCAGGAACGGGGCGCTGATGGCCCGCACCGCGACCCGCACGCCCACGAGCACCTCGAGCAGGTCCCCGCTGGGGTCGATCCAGGTGGTGCCGCGGGTGCCGTGGGCGTCCTGCTCGGAGCGCCGGCGCATGCCGCGCGCGTCGGCGATTCGCTGCACCGCCGCGAGCAGGCTGGTGGTCGCACTCGCGGACTCCGCGGGCGCCCCGGAGCTGGTGAGCAGAGCGCTGACGTGGCAGAGGGTCTGCAGGCCGTGCCAGGAGTCCCCCGAGGAGCGGTCGCGCTGGGGGCGGTGGTCCTCGAAGGAGAGCAGACCGGGCTGCTCCTCGAGCACCGCGCCGGTGACGGCGCCGAGCAGGTCGCGGATGCGGGAGTGGGTCTCGTCCTGGCCCGGGATGCCCTCGGAGGGGTGCGCGGGAAGAGCTGACATGTCCACCTCTTCCTTCTGCGCCTCACCGCGGCCTGGGACGGCCCCGCACCGTCCCATCACGACGGTGGCGACCAGGGTACCGAGCCCGGGCCGTGCTGCCGATGGGGAGAACTCCCCATGCCCCGCCCGGCAGGGGGCGGGGCGCCCGGCTCACTCCTGGACGGGCACGAACTCCACCGGGGCCACCGAGGAGTAGCGGTCCTGCCGGATGGAGACCACGCCCACGCCGCCGATGAACGGGGCGAGGGCCTGCGGGTTCTTGCCGGGGTTGGCGAGGATGACCTGGAAGCCGAAGTGGCGGAAGGACTCCATCGCCGCGGTGATGAACTTGCCGGCGCCCTTGGAGAAGGCCTCGTCGATGATGATCGGCGCGTAGCGGGGCACGTCCTGCCCGGTGCCCGCGAGCTGGTAGCGCAGCGCCGCGGCGAGGCAGAAGGTGGCCAGGCGCTCGTTCTGGCCGCCCGAGAGCGGACCGCCGGACTCGTGGGCGTGGACCACGGTCCCGGCCGCATCGACCTCCTCGGCGTGGAAGTGGACGTGCCGGCGCACATCGAGGATCACCCGGGAGACCTGGTCATCGCGCGTGCGAGCCGCACCGATCATGTCCATCAGGTGGCGCAGGGACACGAAGCGCTCCTCCGCGAGCTCACGATCGCGGGAGATGTCGTGCAGAGCGGTGCCGGCCACGGCCTCCTCGAGGGCGCGCTTGAACTCGTCCAGCGCCGCCAGGTGCACCGGGCGCATCGACAGCTGCAGGTAGCGGCCCGAGTGGAACTCGACCTGGGCGAGCAGCGCGTTGATCCGCTGCAGGCGCTTGCGGATCTCGGAGGGCTCGCGGGCGATCGCGGTGGCCAGCGCCTGCACGTCGCCGAGGGTGTTGCCGGTGAAGAACTCGAAGAAGCGGTCCTCGACCTCGGGCAGCTTCTCCTCCTCGATCCTTTGCAGGATCGCGAGGTAGTCGGCCACACCCTCGAGCGTGGGCGCGGTGTCCCCGGCGGTCGCGGGCCAGCGGCGGGAGAACTCGCGCATCGCGGTGCGCATGTCCTCCTCGGCGCGGGAGGTGCGGCGGGTGAGGTCCATCAGCTCCGCATCCAGGGTGGCCGAGGCGTCCTTGGTGACCTGATCGATCGTGGAGAGCACGAGGGTGGGGGCGATCGCGGCGAAGCGCTCGGCCAGCTCCTGCTCGACCTCGGGGTCCAGGCTCGAGCCCTCGACCCGCTCGCGGGCCTCGGCCAGGCGCTCCTCGGCCCGCTCGGCCTGCTCGGCGAGCTTGCCGGCGCTGCGCACCACCTCGAGCAGCTCCTCGTCGCTGCCGGCGATGGACTGCTCGATATCCTCGATCTGGCGGGCCAGCTCGGCCAGCGCCGCGGAGCCGTCCTCGGCGGCGCGCACCATGTCGCGCAGATTCGCCACGCGCCGCGCCACGGAGGCGGCGTCGATGTCGTCCCAGGTGACAGCGCTGATCATCTGGAGGGCGTAGAGCCGTTCGCGGCGGCGCTCGCGCTCGTCCTCGACGTCCTTGCGCCGGGCCTGCGCCTCGAACAGGGCCTGCTCGGCGCGGGTGCGCTCGGCCTCGAACACGGCCCTCTTGGCGCGGTTGTCGAAGCCGAGCACCCACTGGGAGCGGTCGTTGATGTACCGGTCAGCGTTCTTCTCGTGCCGGGCCGCGGAGTGTTTGATCTGTCCCGAGCGCAGCACCGCCCGGTTCAGCCGGGTGAACTCCTCGAGGCTCTCCGCGCAGGTGTAGTCCATGCGGGAGGCGATCTCATGGGAGAGCCAGACGTGGAACTCACCGTCCTTGACGTCGAGCTTCGCGGCCAGAGAGCGCTCGTCGATGTTCTTCGCGGGGCGGCGCAGGTCGGTGTTGACCCGGTTGTAGGAGATGCGGCGGCGCAGCTTGGTGCGGTCGATCACCGCGGCGACCTCGCGGTAGATCCGGTCCGGGACCAGGATCGAGCGGGCGAGCCCGCGCAGGGCCTGCTCGGCCGCGGCGGTCCACTCCTCCTCGCCCTCGCGCACCTGCAGCAGCTCGGCGGCGAAGGGCAGCTCGGTGGGGGCGATGCCCACCTCGGAGGCGATGTGGTCGCGCAGGGCCACGTCCTCGGAGTGGAGGTTGGAGGCGCGAGTGGTGAGGGAGGTGAGCTCCTCGCGGGTGCGGGCGAGGGTCTGGGCGAGCTCGCGCACGGAGGCCTCGGCCTCCCAGCGAGCGACGTCGGCGCCCTTCTCCTCGCTCTCGAGGCTCTCGCGCAGCGCGGAGACCTCGCGCTGCAGGGCGAGGAACATGTCCTCTCCCGCCGGGGTGCGCAGCTCGACGGTCGCGAGCTGGGCGGCGAACTCGGTGCCCCGCTCGCGGCGGCGCTCCCGCTCCACCTCGAGGCCGGCGATCTGCTGCTTCCAGTCGTCGATCTCGCCGCCGCCGGCGCGCCGACGCTGCTCCTTGAGCTGGGCGAGGTCGGCGCGGGCCTCGGCCACGTCCTGGGTGAGGCGGCGCTGCTGGGCGGCGAGGCGGTCGCGCTCGAGCTGGAGGTTCCCGGTCTCCTCCCCCAGCAGGCGCACCAGGTGCTGGGCGGCGAAGACGTCGATGTCGGCGCGGCGGTCCACGAGGGCGCCGCCCCGCTCGCGCATCGCGGTCCAGTTCTCGTGATCGGTGCGCAGGCCGCGCAGCAGCTCGCGCTGCTCGCGCGCGGTCACCAGCGCCTCGTACACCTCGGAGAGGTTGTGGAAGTTCGCGAGCGCCTGATCGGCGAGCTCGAAGGTGCGGGGGGCATCGAGCATGTAGTCGCGCAGCAGGGCGTTGACGTCGCCGAGCTCCTTGGCGGACTGGATCTTGTGCAGCAGTCCCAGCGCCTTCTCGTCGGGGATGCCCAGGAGCTGGCAGAAGGCGGCGCGGTACTCACGGAACTGGCGGAAGGTCTGGGTGCCGGGGTGCGCGGCCTCGAGGGCCTTGCCCTCGATCTGGGTGGAGACGAATTTGCGCAGGTCGGTGACGTCCAGCGGGGTCCGGGCGATGACGTACAGGCTCTTGACGTCGGAGTCGGCGGTGTGGCCGGCGTGCAGCAGGAGCAGCCGGGAGAGCTGGACCGTGCCGCCCTGCCCGTCGCTGTAGCGCAGCGTGAGCACGGACAGGGTGGTCTTCTCCCGCAGCACCTCCTGGCTGAACTCGCCGGTGGCCTGGTCGTAGTGCATCGCCCAGGCGCCGCGCACGTAGCTGGCCACGGTGCGGCGGTACTTCGAGCGGTTGGGGCCAGCGTCGGAGGCGGCCGCGTTGAACTGGAGGGTGCGCGGCGGGGTCAGCAGGGCGCTGATCGCATCGAGCAGGGTCGACTTGCCGGTACCGGGACCGCCGGTGAGGAAGAAGCCCTTGGAGGAGATCGCGAGGTCGTGGGTGCCGTGGAAGGTGCCCCAGTTGGAGACCTGCACGGCGACCAGCCGCCACTGCCCTGGGTGAGGATGCTCGGGGTCGCGCTGGCCCGCGTCCGCGGCCTGGTCGGGCGCGGGCATCCCGGGCAGATCGAGGCCGTCCTGGGCGGTGTCGGTCATGGAAGTCACCCGTAGAGACTACTAAGGAGCGGCCTGTGCCGTACCCCGTCGGGTCGACGCCATCCTCACAGTCAGCCTTCGGGGCGGCCCTCGCGCCAGTACCCCATGAAGGAGACCTGGCGGCGGTCGATGCCGAGCTCGGTCACCAAGTGGCGGCGCAGGCCCTTGATGGTCGCGGCCTCGCCGGCGAGCCAGGCGTAGAAGGCGCCCTGGCCGGTGGTGGTCTCCCACAGGATGGTCGAGTCGATGTCGATGTCCTCGAGCTCGGGGCTCTGCGCTCCTGCGGCACCGGTCCCGGCGCCGCCCGCCTCCGTGCGGAAGGCCTGCGCCCCCTCGCACATCAGCCGCTGCACCTCGGCGCGCATCAGCTCGCCGTGGGGGCGCTCGCCGCGGGCGAGCCAGGTGATCTGCACGCCCGAGCGGGTGGGCACCACCTGTTCGTCGGAGGCGTCGGGCACCTCGATCACGGCGTGGCCGCTGATCGAGGCGGGCAGCGCCTCGAGGATCGAGCAGATGGCCGGCAGGGCGGTCTCGTCGCCGGCCAGCAGCACGGTGCGGGCGCTGCCGGGGCGGAACTCGATGCCGCCGTAGTCGGGGCCGATCAGGTGCTTGTTGGGGCCGAGCATCGAGAGGGTGTCGCCCACCTGCGCGTCCCGTGCCCAGCGGGCCGCGACCCCGCTGCCGAAGGTCTCCTCGGGCTCGAGGTGCAGTACGAAGTCGATGTCGATCTCGGGGTGCTCGCCGAGGTTCCCGGGGTGTCCGGCGCCGCGCATCTCGCGCACGCTGTAGGTGCGCATCCAGCCGCGGTCGGCGGGGTCGATCTGCAGCCAGGTGCGGTACCAGTCGGCGTGCGTGGCGGGGTCGAGCATCGCGCCGGGGCGCACGGAGGCGAAGTGGTCCGCGCTCGCCTCGGGGCCGGGGATGATCAGCTTGATCCGCAGGTCCAGGGGGTGGCCGCCGGTGCCGAAGTGCACCAGGTCCGGGGAGGTGAAGGTCAGGCGCACCAGGCTCCTGCCGAGCGGACGGACGGCGCCGACGCGCAGCGTGTAGACGAGCTGGGGGCTGTGCTCGAGCGCGGGCACGAGCTCGGCGGCGGGCTGCGTGGCAGTGGTGGTCATGGGTTCCTCCTGCGGGGTGGGCGTGGGGGCGGCGTCGCGCCCCAGGGGGAGCACCATCGGGGTGCCGGTGACGGGGTCGGGGACGACTCGGGAGTCGAGGGCGAACACCTCGTGGACCATCTGCTCGGTGATCACCTCGGCGGGCGCGCCCTCGGCGTAGATCTCGCCGCGGCGCACGGCCACCAGGTGATCGGCGTAGCGGGAGGCGAGGTTGAGGTCGTGCAGCACGATCCCGACGGTGGTGCCGCGCTGCTGGTTCAGGTCGCGCACCACGTCGAGCACCTCGAGCTGGTGGGTGACGTCGAGGAAGGTGGTGGGCTCGTCCAGCAGCAGCACCTCGGTCTGCTGGGCCAGCGCCATCGCGATCCAGACCCGCTGGCGCTGCCCGCCGGAGAGCTCCTCGAGCAGCCGGTCGGCGAGATCGTCGGTGCGGGTGGCGGTGAGCGCCTCGGCGACGGCGGCCTCGTCCTCGGCGCGCCACTGCTGGAACAGGCCCTGGTGGGGGAAGCGGCCGCGGCGCACCAGTTCGCGCACGGTGACGCCGTCGGGCGCGATCGGGGTCTGCGGCAGCAGGCCGAGGCGGCGGGCGAGGTCCTTGCCGCGCAGAGAGCGGATGTCCTTGCCGTCGAGCACCACTGCTCCGTCGCGGGGGCTGAGCAGGCGGGACATGCCGCGCAGCAGGGTGGACTTCCCGCAGCCGTTGGCGCCCACGATGATCGTCACCGCACCTTCGGGCAGGGACAGGCTCAGGTCGCTGACGATGTCGCGCCGGTCATAGGCCAGGTGCAGGTGCTGCGCTTGGAGCAGGGCCATCGTCGATCACCTTCCGTTCTGGGAGGTCGGGGTGCGGGTGAGGAACCACAGCAGGAACGGGGCGCCGAGGGCCCCGGTGATGACGCCGGCGGGCATCTCGACCCGCCCGAAGGCGTTCTGGCCCAGGAACTCGGCGACCAGCACGATCACGGCGCCGATCACCGCTGCGGTCGGGAAGTGGGGCCGGCCCACGAGCATCCGTGCGAGCGGCCCGGAGAGGAAGGCCACGAAGGAGAGCGGCCCGGTCACCGCGACGGTCAGGGCCGAGAGCATCACCCCCACCAGGATCAGGGCGATGCGGGTGCGCGGCACGGCCAGGCCCAGGGAGGTGGCGGTGTCATCGCCCAGCTGGAGCACTCGCAGGCGCGCCACCAGCACGGCCAGCAGCGGGATCAGCACCGCCAGGGCGAGGGCGAGGACCAGGGCCCGCTGCCAGGTGGCGGCGGAGAGCGAGCCGATCATCCAGTGCATGACGTCGCCCGCGGTGCGGGTGTCGATGCGGGTCATCAGGTAGCTGATCAGGGCGCTGAGCGCCGCGCCGACGGCGATGCCCACCAGCACGAAGCGGTTGTCGACGGCGCTGCCCGTGCCGCGTCGGCCCGCACCGGCGGCGGCGAGGGTCACCGCGGCGGCCAGCAGCCCGCCGCCGAGCGCGCACCAGAACACCGTCGCGCCCGAGGCGCGGAGCACGGCGATCGCGATCACGGCGCCGGCGGAGGCGCCGAGGGTCACGCCGATCACGTCGGGGCTCGCGAGCGGGTTGCGCAGCAGGGTCTGGAAGACGGTGCCGGAGAGCCCGAAGGAGATCCCGGCGAGGATCGCGACGGCGACGGTGGGCAGGCGCGAGTCCATCACGATGAAGGAGATGCCCGGGATCTGCTCGCCCAGGAGCACCGCGAGGGCGTCGCCCGGTGCCACCACGGGGGTGCCCAGCAGCACACCGGCCACGGCCGCGATGAGCAGCAGCGCGCCGAGGCACAGCAGGGAGATTCGCGCGCGGTTCATAGCCCCGCCTGCCGGCGGGAGCGGATCAGCACGATGAACACGGGCACGCCGATCAGGGCGGTCATCACGCCCACCTGCACCTCGGCGGGCGGGGCGATGACGCGGCCGATCACGTCGGCCAGCAGGATCAGCACGGGCCCGGCCAGCAGCGTGAGCGGAATGATGCGCCGGTAGTCGCCGCCCACCAGCAGCCGGGCGGCATGGGGGACGACCAGGCCGAGGAAGCCGATCGGGCCGGCGAGCGCGACGGCCGCCCCGCACAGCAGCACGATCGCGATGCCGAGCAGCACCCGAGCGGCGGTGACGTTGACGCCGAGCCCCACGGCGGCGTCGTCCCCGAGGGAGAGGGCGTTGAGGGTGGGCGCGGCCAGCAGCACGAGCAGCACGCCGGCGGCCATGAAGGTGCCCACGGTGGCGACCTCGCCGAGGCTGCGGGCGCCGAGCGTGCCCACCTGCCAGAAGCGCATCCGGTCCAGCGAGGCCTGGTCCAGCAGCACCAGGGCGTTGATCACCGAGCCGAGCCCGGCGGTGACCGCGGCGCCGGCCAGGGCGAGCTTGACCGGGGTGGCGCCGTCCCGGCCGAGGGAGGAGACGGCGTAGACCGCGACGGTGCCGAGCGCGGCGCCCACGAAGGCGAAGAGCATGAACTCGGTGACCGAGGAGATCGACAGCAGGTAGATGGCGGTGACCACGGCCGCGGCGGCGCCCGCGTTCAGCCCCAGGATCCCGGGATCGGCCAGCGGGTTGCGGGTCATGCCCTGCATCGCGGCACCGGCCACGGCGAGGGAGGCGCCCACGGCGATGCCGGCGACGGTGCGCTCGAGGCGGGCATGGATCACCACGTGGTCCGCCTGCGCGGCGTCGAAGCGCACGAGCGCCTCCCACACCGTGGCGGGGTCGACGGCGCGCGCCCCGACCAGGAGGGAGAGCCCTCCCGCCACCGCCAGGGCGAGGACCCCGGCGGTGAGGGCGAGCAGGGGCGGACGACCCACCTCAGGCCCGGGCGGCCTGGACCGCGTCCAGCACGGAGGGGACGACGTTCTCGATCGCCCAGGGCAGGCTCAGCGCGCTCGCGGCGGAGACCGACAGGGTCAGGTGGTCGTCGTCGGTGATCACCAGCGCGCCGCTGGCCACGGCGGGGATCTGCGCGAACAGCGGGTTGTCCTGGAAGCTCTCGACGGTGTCCCCCGCGGCGCCCCAGGTGTAGAGGATGTCGCTGACCAGCTCGTCGGACCGCTCGGCGGACCAGGAGAAGGCGAAGGTGCTCTCGTCCTCGGTGTTCTCGGTGACCACCTCGGCCTGGGTCATGCCGAGCGCGGTGAAGAAGCGGGGGCGGGTGTCCCCGGCGGTGTAGATGTTGATCGAGTCGTCGGAGAGGCCGAGGGTCCCTGCGATGAAGGTGGACTCCTTGACCTCAGGGTTGTCCTCGCCCACGGCGGCGAGCTGCGCGGTGACGTCCTCGATGATCTGCTCGGCCTCGGCGGAGCGGCCGGTGGCGGCGCCGATCACGCTCAGGGTGTCCTGCCAGGAGGAGGTGTAGTTCGGGGAGACCGGGCCGATGGTGGGGGCGATCCGGGTGAGCTGGTCGTAGTCGTCCTGGGCCAGGCCCGAGTAGGCGGCGACGATCAGGTCGGGGGTCAGCGCTGCGATCTCGTCGACGTTGACGCCGTCGTTCTCCGAGTAGGTGGTGGGGGCGTTCTCGCCGCCCCAGCCGGCGCCGAGCTCCTCGAGCGCGGAGTCGATCCAGTCGGTCGAGCTGTTGTCGTTGCCTCCCCATTCGATCAGGGGCATGCCCACGGGCACGATCCCCAGGGCGAGGACGCTGTCGGCGTTGACCCAGGAGACGGTGGCGATGCGCAGCGGTTCCTCGGCGATCTCGGTGGTCCCGTAGAGGTGCTCGACGGTGGTCGGGAAAGCGCCGGGCTCCGCGGAGCCTGCCGTGGCGGGCTGGCCGGTGTCCTCGGAGCCTCCGCAGGAGGCCAGGACGGGGGCGGTCAGCAGGGGCAGCGCGATCAGTGCGCGGCGCGAGAACTTCACGGGGTCTCCTCGAGGGATGGTGGGCCGGCCGGGTTCCAGCCGCCGACGTGGCGGGCGCTGCACGGCGCAGAGGGGACTGCGCGAGGCCGCGGGGACCGTACGGAACAGTAAGGCGAGCCTGACCTTATTGCGCAAGCCCGGTGGAGCGCAATTGCCTCTCCACGATCCGGCGGTCGCCCGATGCCTCGCGACGCCCTGATCAGGCGCTCGTCAGTCGCCCACCGGACACGTGGCGGCCCCAGATGGGATGCAGGTCACGTCAAGCCCGGGAGTGAGCGCACCCCCACGAGACCTCCGCCACCGCCGTGTTGCTCCTCGTTCACCTGTAGTTCACGTTGATATAGTCGCGAGGCTCTGGCCCTGGCGACGTGACGCAGCGGCCGGTGCGCACCCGTTCACCCCGGCCCACCCCGAGAGACAGACAGCCGGTGACCGAGCCCGGTCCCGCCGACATCATCAGGAGGACGGATGCAGGACGCTTCCCGCGGCCGTCCACCCGGCGCAGCGGCGCCGCAGGGTGACCCGTCGGCCGGAGCGCCGCAGGGCGACTCGTCGGCCGAGGCGCCGCGCACGGTCCTCCAGGCCTCCGACCCCACCGCGACCCCCGCGATCTGGGGCGAGGCCTTCCCCGTCGCCGTCTGGCGCACCGTGCTGGGCGAGCGCCCGGTGGCCGTGAGCTGCGAGGGCGAGGGCGCCTTGCTGCACGGCGCGCGCGAGGGCCGCGCCGTCCGCCTCGGCACGCTGCCCGTCGGCGGCCGGATCCTCACCCCGGCGGAGCGCGCGCTGGAGTGGCTCTGGGTCGAGGGGGCGCACGGACCGGTCACCTGGAGCATCGCCGAGCAGGTCACCCTCCCCCCGGTCACGGTGGTGGTGCCCACCTTCCGCCGTGAGCGGGATGCCCTGGCCCAGGTGCGCCGTTTCCTGGCGATGGAGACCGTGACCCGCGTGGTGGTGGTGGATCAGGGCGGCACCCTCGAGGCGATGCCCTCGTTCCGGGCGCTGCAGGCCGCGCATGAGGAGCTCCATCTGGTCTCGCAGTCGAACCTGGGCGGCTCCGGCGGGTATGCGCGGGGCATGCTCGAGGCCGCGAGCGATCCGGGCGCGGCGATCCTGCTCTCGGACGATGACGCGGTGCTCTCGGCCGAGTCGCTGCACCGGATGGTCACCTATCAGGCCCTCGCCGCGCGCCCCACCATCCTCGGCACCCCGCTGTTCTCCGCCCATCGCCCCTCCCGGCTGCTCACCCACACCGAGGCGGTGCGGCCGGGCTTCTTCCAGTGGGCCGCGGCCGACGGGATGCGCCGGGCGGCGGACCTCGAGGGCACCACCCCCGAGCGGTGGACCTTCCTGGCCCTGCACGAGCAGGCGAACTACACCGGCTGGTGGGGCACCCTGCTGCCGCCGAGGACCCCGCAGCTGCTCGGCCTGCCCGTACCGCTGTTCCTGAAGTGGGACGACGCCGAGTACGGGCTGCGCGCGACGGCGCACGGCCTCGACCACGCCGTGCTGCCCGGCACCGCCGTGCACCATCCGCCGTGGACGGCGTACCGCACCCAGATGTCCTGGACCGCGCGGGTGCTGCACCGCAACCGGCTCGCGGTCGCCGCCGCCTACGGCGTGGGACGGGGCGTGATCGGGTCCTCGCTGATCCATCAGCTCAAGCACATCCTGGCCGGGCACCTGCTGACCGCCGAGCTGTGGGAGTCGGGGATCGAGGCCGTCCGTGCCGGGCCCGAGGCGTGGATGGGGCAGGACCTGCGCACCGTGCGCGCCGAGAGCACCGAGGTGCTGCGGCGCTGGCACGGCGAGCACGATGCCCTCGCCCCGCCCGAGGCGACTCACCGCGCACCGCTGCCCCTGCCGCGCGCCCTGGCCCGCGCCGCGGCACGGATGCTGCTGCCGGACCGGGCCCCGCGCGTGGTGCTCGAGGTGCCCGCGCCGCGGGTGCACTGGCGCACCACCCTGGGCGGCGACGTGCTGCGCATCACCGATGCGGCGGGCGCGGTGGAGAGCGCCATGACCGTGCGGGGCTCCGCGATGCGGCATGCGCTGGGGCGCACCCTGCGCTCGCATGCACAGCTGGCCAGGAGCTGGGGCGCGCTGCGCGAGCGGTATCGCGCGGCCCTCCCCCAGCACACCACCGCCGCCTCCTGGACCGCGCTGTTCGAGGCGGCCAGCGACGACACGACAGAGAGGATCTGACGATGCCGGCACGCGGGAACGCGCTCAGGCGCCGGGTGCGCAGCACCGGCGGGAAGCTGCTGCGGCGGCTGCGTCTGCTGCCGGGCGGCATGCCCGACGGCATCGGGGACGACGCCGCCCTGCAGGACGCGACCCTCGAGGGCGAGGTGGTGGTCTACTTCCCGGACACCACCGACAGCCTCTACCAGCTGCGCAGCTGGTACGGGCCCCTGCGCGAGCTCCATCGCGCCCAGGGCGTGACCGTGGTGTGCATGGACTCCCGCACCGCCCAGGCGATCCGCGAGGAGCTCGGGGTGCCGGTGGTGACGATCGCCCTGGACGCCACGCTCGATGCGATCATCCTGCGCAGCGGCACCAAGCTCGTGCTGTACGTGAACTACAACCCGCTGAACACCGCCGCGCTGCGCTCCCGCTCCGCGATCCACGTCTCGCTGCTGCACGGCGACTCGGACAAGGTGGTCTCGGTCTCCAACCAGATCAAGGCCTACGACTACTCCTTCGTGGCCGGGCAGGCGGCGATCGACCGGCTCGAGCGGTACACCACCCTGTTCGACGCGGCCTCCCGCTGCATCCCGGTGGGCCGCCCCTCCCTGGACACCGACCGGCAGGACATCGCGCCCCGCGAGGGCACCCGGCCGACGGTGCTCTACGCGCCCACCTGGGAGGGCGGGCAGGCCTCGGCCGCGTACAGCTCGCTGCCCAGCCACGGCACGCGGATCGTGCGCTCCCTGCGCGAGGCGGGGCTCGAGGTGATCTACCGTCCCCACCCGCTGACCGGGGTGAGGGTCCCGGAGGTGGGCGAGGCCGATGCGGAGCTGCGCCGGATGCTCGAGGCGGGCGGCGGCGTGGTCAGCACGGACCGCCCCGTGCTGCAGGACTTCGCCGAGGCGGATCTCATCCTGTGCGATGTCTCCGCGATCGCCAACGAGTGGCTCCCCACCGGCAAGCCCCTGATCATCACCAGCCCCTCCGACCCGCGCACGAGGGATGCAGCCACCGCCCTGCTCGAGACGGTGCCGCGCCTGAGCGAGGCGGAGGCCCACCGGGCCGGGGAGATCGCCCGCGCCCAGATCGAGCACGACCCCCAGCGTGAGCAGCGCCTCGAGCTGATCGAGTACTACCTGGGCGATGTCACCCCGGGGCACTCCCTCGCACGCTTCCTGGAGGCCTGCGCGCGCCTGTCCCGCAAGCGCGACGAGCTGTGGCGGCGCCTGCAGGAGAACGAGGCGCCCGCTCACGATGCGGGCTGAGCCTCCCCGCTCGCGCGACGCCCCGGAGGGGGCGCTGCGCGGATCCGCTCCGCACGACTTGTACAGTGAACGCCACGCGTCACCCAGGTGACATCCAGATGAATTCGACGGATGCGGTGCAGCGTGGCGCACCCCGCCATCGCCGCGCCGCCGACCCGCACGAAGGAAGCTCTCCATGTACTCACTCATCCTCCTCAACGGCGGGATAGGCAGCCGCACGGGCGCGAATCAGCCCAAGCAGCTGCTGAAGCTCCGTGGCATCCCGATCCTGGTCTACGCCCTGGTGACCGCGGATCGGGTTGAGCAGATCTCGCAGATCGTCGTGAACTACCCGCCCGACTGGCGCGAGCAGGTCGAGGAGGTGCTCGCCGCCTACGCGATCTCCACCCCGGTCACGCTCGTGGAGGCGGGCAGCTCCCGGCACTCCTCGGTCGCCGCGATGCTGCCCCACTGCACCAACGATGACGTGATCATCCACGAGTCCGCCCGCCCGCTGGTGCGCGAGCGCGACTTCCAGAACCTCATCGACTCCGAGCACCGCAACGTGTCGCTGATGTCGGAGATCTCCTTCACGGTGGCGCCGGTGGATCCGGAGACCTCCGCGGTGACCGGCTCGCTCGAGCGGGACCGTCTGCGCAACGTGCAGCTGCCCCAGAAGTTCTCGAAGTCCGATCTCCAGGCCGCGCACGACCGCGCCGTGGAGCAGGGCGTCGAGTTCACCGAGGACGCCACGCTGGTGGCCGACAGCGGGTTCCCCGTCCACTTCATCGACGGCTCGGATGAGAACTTCAAGGTCACCACGAAGACGGATCTCAAGATGGCAGGGTTCCTCCTGCGACCCGAGGAGGGCGACGATGAGTAAGACCGCACTCGTGACCGGTGCGTCGCGAGGCATCGGCCTCGAGACCCCCCGCCGCTTCATCCTCAACCACGACGAGATCACCACCGTGGTGATGTTCGCGCGTGACTCCGAGGACTTCGACGAGAACGTCGCCGCCCTGGAGGCCGAGCTGCCGATCGGTCGCCGCCTGGTGCCCTACCGGGTCGACGTGGGAGACCGCTCGGCGCTGAAGAAGGCCGTCAAGCAGGCCTACGACGAGGTCGGCAACATCGACATCCTGGTCAACAACGCCGGGTACACGAACCCGGTGCCGCTGCAGCAGGTCAAGATGTCCGACTTCGAGAAGACGATGAACGTGAACCTCTACGGTCCGTTCACGATCGTCAAGACGCTGCTGAACCGCGGCAACCGCTTCGACCTCATCGTCAACATCGCCTCGACCGCCGGCATCAACGGCCGCTCGGGCTGGCTCACCTACTCGGCCTCCAAGGCCGCGGTGATCAACATGAGCCAGGTGATGCGCGAGGAGCTGTCGATCTACGGCACGCGCGTGGTGTGCCTGTCCCCCGGTCGCACCGCGACCGCGCTGCGCCGCACGCTCGCGCCCGAGGAGGACCCGAGCACGATCATGCAGCCCGAGCATGTCGCCCAGGTCATCTACACGCTGTGCTCCCCCGTGGGTCGCTTCATCGACTCCGAGAACATCGTCGTGCGCCAATGAGCTGAGGCCTCGCGCCGACGCCGCACGCAAGAGGGCGTGCCCCGATCGAGGATCGGGGCACGCCCTCTTGCGTGGGTCCGGGGAAGGCGGCGCGGGACCGGACAGCGGTGACGGGCGGCAGGGCCGACGGCGCGGCCAGCCGCTCCCCACAGTTCAGCCTGCGGCCTTCGCCTTCTTCTTCGCGTCCACGAAGGTCTTGTAGGCGCCGCACACCTCGGCCGGGTCGCCGTCCATCACGAGCTTGCCGTCATGGATCCACAGCACACGCGTGCACATGCTCTTGACCGTCGCCAGGGAGTGGCTGACCAGGAACACGGTCCCGGCGGACTTCCGGATCTCGTCCATCCGCGCCTTGCTCTTGGCCCGGAAGTGGGCATCGCCGGTGGCGAGGGCCTCGTCGATCATCAGGATGTCCGGCACCGCGGAGGCGGAGATCGCGAAGCGCAGGCGGGCGCCCATGCCGGAGGAGTAGGCCTTCATCGGCAGGTTCACGAACTCGCCGATCTCGGCGAAATCGACGATCTCCTGGAAGCGCTCCTTGACCTGCTTGGTCGTCAGGCCCAGCGCGAGGGCGCCGATCATGATGTTGCGCTCGCCGCTGAGGTCCTTCATGAGCACGGCGTTGACACCGAGCAGAGCCGGGTTGCTGGCCACGTGGACGGTGCCCGAGACGGGTGGGATCAGCCCGGCGATGGCGCGCAGCAGGGTCGACTTCCCCGAGCCGTTCTCGCCGATGATGCCGATCGCCTCACCGTGGCGCGCCGCGAAGGTGACGCCCCGGATCGCCTTGACCTCGCGCACCGGGGGCTGCTTCGCCCCCCGCCGCGCGAGCCTGCCCAGCACGCCCCAGTCGCGGCCCGGGCCGTGCCCCACCTTCTTCGCGCCGAAGACGCGATAGGACACGTGCAGATCGTTGACCATCAGGGAGAGATGCTCGGAGGGGACCTCGATCACCGGGGTGGTGTCGAGATCCTCTTCGTCGACCTCGAAGTCGATCTCCTTGTCGGCGTCAGTCACGTCCGTACCTCTCCTCTCCGCTCCAGAACACCAGGAACCCGGCGACGGAGAACACGAGCGCCCACACCACGCCCAGGACCCACATGGTCGGATCCGGGATGTAGGCGGGCTCGTCCAGGATCGAGGAGCGCACCAGGTAGAGATACACCGCCACCGGCTGGTACTCCATGATCCACCCCCAGCTGAACTGGCTGAGGTAGCGATCGATCGAGAAGATCACGCCCGAGGCATACATCAGGATCCGCATGAAGTGCGGCAGCAGGTTGTCCAGGTCCGGGGTCATCGCCACCCAGCGCGCGACCATGAAGGCGCATCCGGTCGAGAAGATCCACATCAGCAGGATGGCCGCCGGCAGGAGCAGCCAGTAGGCGTCGATCGTGACCGCACCGGCGAAGGGCAGGAACCCGGAGAGGTAGGAGATCAGGATCATCACCACGAGCGCCGGCCCGAGGATCGTCAGCTCCGCGAGCACCCCGGCCACCGGCAGCACGGCGCGGGGGAACTTCACCGACCGCACCAGGTTCATGTTGTGGTTCAGGGAGTGGGCGCCGGCCATCACCGAGCGCTCGAAGAAGCGGAACATGAACACGCCGACCACGATGAACGCGATCGTGTTCTCGATCCCCTCACGGCCGATCTGCAGCAGGAAGCCGAAGATCAGCACGTAGACCGAGGCGTTGATGATCGGGGAGATCAGGGTCCACAGCTGGCCGAGATAGGTGCCCTGGTTCTCGGAGTGCGCCTTCGCGACCGCGAGCACGTGGATGAAGGAGCGGCGCGCCCAGAGATCCTTGACGTAGGGGATCAGCCGCGGCCGCACCCCGATCGGCTCGAGCTCGTTGCGGCGCACGGCGTCCTGGACCGCCGCGTCCTCGAAGACGCGCTCGATCGGCGCCGGCACCAGGGATGCCACGTCCGGCTTCGCCTCACCAGTGGTCAAATGACTGCTCCAATCTCGCCGGGACCTCCCGACCCCACGAGGTCACGGTCCGCTCGCCGCGGTGACGGGAGCGCTCCTCCGGCGCACCGCCGGATTCGCGCGACGTCCCACTCTACGGCGAGGCGGCGGGGCCGCCCAGCGACCGTGACCGATTCCCCTCGTCGGCGCGGCGGGGCCCCACTGCTCACACCGTGCCCGTCGGCTCTGCCGTGGGCCGCAGGTCCTCCACCGTGCGCGGATCGATCAGTCCCAGCTCCGCCTTCGCGACCTGCACGAAGCGCTCCGCGTAGCCCTCGCGCGGGATGTCGCCGAGGTAGTAGGTCGCCCAGCGCTTCCGCTCCTCGCGGCCGGGGTCGGCGACGATCAGGTCATCGAGCCGTGCATCGAGATCGACCAGGCGCTGCCCCTCGACCACGAGCACGTAGGCGGCACGCGCCATCGGGAACTGCTCGGTGAACTCCTCGGCGCCGGTGCGCGGGGAGACCATCGCCAGCGGCTTCCCGGAGTGGAGGAAGTCCCCCACCACGGCGGAGACGTCGGAGATCATCGCGTCGGCCGCGTTGAAGCAGTCGGTCACGCTCATCTCGGTCTCCGCGACCTCGCCGAAGAGGTGCTCGCGGCCGGTGGCCGCCGCATCCGCGGCCAGCAGCGCACGGATCTCCTCGCACGCGGCCCGCAGCTCCGGGGAGCGGGAGCTGTAGGGGTGGGGGCGGAACACCACGCGGCAGCCGCGCTCCAGCAGGCCCTTCACGATCGCGGGCCCCACGGGCAGCGAGGAGTAGTTGGTCTCGGCCTGGTAGCCGAGCCAGGTGGGCGCGTACAGCACGGAGGGGTCCTCGAGCTCGCCGATCGGGCCGCGTTCGCCGTGCACGTCCTCCACCTGGGGGCGGCCCACGATGCGGAAGATGTCCTCGGGCATGGGCACGCCGAACTTCTCGAAGCGGTCGATCGCGGCCTGCCCGGCCACGAAGTCGCGGTCGTACATGCGGATGATCGGTGTGGCGCTCGAGGCCTTGTCGGACTCCCCGTGCAGCAGCTGGATGTGGGTGAGCTCGGTGTAGCGCACCATGTGGTTGTTGCGCATCGCGTTGTTCACGTAGAACACGCCGCGCGCCGAGGGCACGATCAGCGCGTCGAGGTCGGTGAGCGAGCGGCGCAGCAGCACGGGATGGTCGGTCGCCTCCGCGAGCTGGCGGAAGTTCGGGACCGTGCGGGTGACCAGCACGAAGGGGACGCCGAGCCGCTCGAGGTAGGGCAGCCACATCGTCACCTGGAAGGCGGAGCGCGGCGGGGCGTTCCAGTAGAGGTAGAAGACCGGCCCCATCTCCTCGAGGATCTCGGGCAGCGCGGCCTGGAAGCGGCGCCGGATCATGATCCGGCGCACGATGTCCGCGCCGGCGAGCGCCGCGACCACCAGGGCCGCGGCAGAGAGCACGAGGGAGACGGCCATCAGCACGGCGGGGGCGAGCTGGCCGAGCACCGCCGCACACAGTCCCAGCAGGTTCAGCGGGAAGATCCAGCCGTAGGGGAACGCGGGCCGGTTCCGCTCCTGCCGGCCCGGGAAGCCGGAGGCGTAGGGCACGGCGATGCCGTTCGCGGAGCGCAGGATCGGCTCGAGCACGAGCGCGGCGAGGCCGAGCAGCAGGGCCACCGCAGCGAGCACGCCCAGCTCACCGGCGATGACGAGCTGCGTGCCCACGCCGGTCAGGAGGATCAGCCGCGCGGCGAGGTAGCGCCCGATGCCGCCCACCCCCGCCGGCACCCGCAGCAGCGTGCGACGCTGGCGCAGCAGGATGAGCACAAGCGGCACGAGCGGCGCCACCCCCGCACAGGCGGTCCCCTCGAGACCCACCATCGCGAACGCCGCGAGCACGGCCAGGGTGTTCACCAGCGCGGGCCACAGGGACATCATGTCCATGGCCTTGCCGGCACTGATCATCTTCACGCTGTGTCACCTCGTGTTCCGGGCCCCGGAGGTCAGGCCCTCCCGCGCGGGGAAGGGGGGATGTAGGAGATTCTGCACCGTCAGGACCCACAGGACGGTCGGTCCGTCGGGCCCGTCGGCGTCGGGCTCAGGAGCGCTTCAGTCCCAGCCGCCGTGCGGCCGCCCCGAGCACGCGCCCGCCCGAGGCGGGCGCGCGACGGTCCCGGCGCTGTGCCGGCGCGGGCTCGAGCCGCGCATCGCCGCCGGCGAGCGGGACGGGCCGCGGCAGGGGCTGGATGATCCGACCGTGCGCGTTCTCGATCACGAGGGCATCCGCGTCACCGGGCACCGTGACGGCGAGCAGACCGCCGTCCAGGTGGGCGAGAGGGATCTCCTGCGCCTCGGCATGCGGCGCGGTGGAGTCGAGGGCGGTGATCCGCAGGGTGTCCGCGGCATCTGCCCACAGCACCGCGATCCGTCGACCGGGCTCCGTCTCGAGCACGCCCCGCAGGACGGTCTCGGGGCCGGAGCGCGCGATCTTGGTGTATCCGATGTCGAGGGAGACGTTGCCGTGGCCCTTGGTGAAGTAGACGATGCCGAGGTCCCTGCGGGCCTCATCCGGCGTGATCAGCAGGCGGCGCTGGTCCCCCACATGCTCGGAGCGGTGCCGGCCGAGCCGGTTCTCGAGCTCCTGGTGCCCGAAGTGCTGGACGACCCACAGGTCCCACACCCCGCGCTCGAGCTGCGCGGTCTCGATCCGGCTGCGGAAGCGCAGGGCGGGCAGGTCCTCGTGGGTGACGTGCGCGAGATCCTCGGCGGGGAGGTCGAGCAGCTCGTCGGTGCCGCGCAGGCGCAGGCGCAGCACGGCGTCGTCGGCTGGGGTGATGCCGTCGCGCACATGGGTGCTCACCTCGAGGCGGACCTCCCCGCCGCTGACCTCGAGGTCTTCGAGGACAGGCACGCCCACCACCTTCACGTCGCGGAGCAGGTCGTCCTCGATCCCCTCGGCGAGAGGGGCGGGCAGGTCCAGGCGGAAGCCGTCCTCGGTGCAGGTGAGCCGCGTCCGGCCGCCGTCCGCCTCCCAGCGGATCACGGCGCGCAGCTGCTCGAGCTCGCCGGCGAGGGCGAGACGGGCCTTGAGGCGGTCGAGCGAGGAGAGGTGCGCGGCCACGGCGTCGTTGAAGTGGGGGCCCATCACGCGCTGCATCTCGGAGACGATGTGCTGCTGCGCCTGCGCATCCTCCTCGAGGAAGCGCGGGTGCAGCGCCTTGCGCAGCGCACCCTTCACGGGGCGCTCGAGCACACCGTCACGCAGCTCGCCGGGCTCGGACCACGTGATGATCACGTCCACCACCGCGGTGAGCAGGTCCGAGTACTCCATCGCCGAACGGGGCCGGGAGGTGACGTTCCGGCCGTCCTCGCGCTTACGGATCAGCACGAAAGGCCTGTCCGCTCGCACGCTGATCTTCTTCGCGACCAGGTAGCACGCGGCGGTGAAGGGCTGATCGGAGCCGGTGCGCAGGTGGACCGGGTTGTGGGCGCCGGTCTTGTGCACCAGCTCGGTGCGGAACAGCTTGATCGCGGTGAGCGAGTTGAACAGCCGGTCCTCGACCAGGTGCGCATCGGCCTTGGTCCGCCTGAACATCGAACCGGGGGCGTGGCGTCCGTTCAGTCCCGCCATCTTCGCCAGCACGATGTCCGATCCGTGCTTCTCCGCGTAGGCGACGAGATCGGCGAGGGCCCCCTCGGTCAGCACGTCGTCGGAGCCCACCACGAAGAAGTACTTGCCGGTCACGGCCGCGATGCCCTTGTTGCAGGGATCGGCTGGGCCGCCGGAGTTGGGCTGGGTGATCAGCCGGTAGTTGGGGTGTCGCTCGGCGTACTCGGCGAGCACCTCCTCGGAGCCGTCGTCGGAGCCGTCGTCGACCAGGATGACCTCGAGCTGCTCCTCGTCCAGCCCCTGCGTGGCGATCGCGTCGAGGGTCTCGACGAGATACGGCATCGAGTTGTACACCGGGATCACGAGCGAGACCAGCGGGGTCTGTGCGGTCTTCTGGGACACGGCGGACCTTTCTCTCTCCTCCGCATGTCTCGGAACTCGACGCACACGGGGCATTTCGACGGAGCGCCCACGCTATGGCCTGCACGGCGCTTCCTCAAACACCCTCACCACCCTGCGACAGGCATCTCACGTCGACGAGAAGACCGCCACGCCCGGCGTCCCACGCACGCGGGATGACCCCGGAAGGGCGGTCGGATCAGGCCGGCCGCGGCCCCGGGGGCGCCCCACCGCAGGTGCTCGGGCCGCTCCTCACGAGCGGCCCGAGCACCGTCTCACTGCCGGCGGTCGTAGGCGGCCTGCTGGATCTCCATGAACTCGCTCAGCCCGATCTCCTCGAGGGTCTGTGCGAAGGTGTCCCACTCCGACAGCGGCAGCTGGCCGGTGATGAACCCGGCGCGCGACTCAGCGAGGTACTTGCCGATCTCCGCGCCGACGGTGCCGAGCACATCGGACTCCTCCGGCGTGAACGTGAAGGCGGACCACACCTCGGGAATCGCATAGGGCTCCATCGCCTGCGAGCTCTCCATCGCCTGGGGCATGCTCTCCACTCCCCCGAACCACCGCTGCGTGACCCAGCCCGGGTAGCTTCCGCCCATGAAGATCGAGTGCGGCTTCAGGCCGTCGTCCACGGACTGCCCGTCGGTGATCTCGGGCAGCAGCTTGTACTCGCCGTCGACCTCCTCCCAGCTGTCGCCCTCGTTGCCGAGGAAGAACTGCCGGGCGCCCTCCTCGCTGTACCAGTAGTCCATCCAGCGGGCGAGTGCGACGGGGTGCTCGCAGCGATCGGTCATCACGAAGTGTCCGATCGAGGCGAGCTCGGAGCGGACGGCGTGCCAGACGGGAGTGTTCCCGGCTTCGGTGACCAGCGGAGGCAGGACGACATAGTTCTCGCCCTCGGCCCCGAAGTATCCGGCCGGCGCGGCCGTCGAGCAGGCGGCGATGAGCCCGTCGCTGCCCTGGGCGGTGAAGGTCGCGCGGTCCGAGGAGAAGATGTCCGCCGGGATCAGCCCCTTGCTGTAGAGACCGTGGAGGTAGGTCATCATCTCGCGGTACCCGTCGGACAGGGGGAAGTACCGCACCGCTCCCGTGTCCGGGTCGAGATCGATCTGCCCTGCGGCGGTGCCCTGGTTCGCCACACCGAAGGTGCCGTAGAGGGTGGGGTACGTCTCTCCCAGGTTCACCGGGTCGGTCAGGCCGATCGCGCCGTCGATCGTGTTCACGGCCTCCTCGAGGTAGGCCTCGAACTCTTCGGTCGTCTCCGGCACGGCCATCCCGAAGCGGTCCAGCCAGTCCTGGCGTGCGAAGAGCTTGAACATGTACCGCAGGCCCGGGAAGCTCGGATCGTAGATCTGAGGCGTGGAGTAGATGTTGCCGTCGGGGAAGGTCAGGCCCTCACGGATCTGCGGGCTCGCCTCCATCAGGGCGGTCAGGTTCGGCATGTGCTGCTCGAGGAGGTCGTTGAGGGGGATGAACGTGCCCCGCTCGCCGTAGGTGGCCAGATCCCCGGTCCCGATCCCGTTGCGGTAGAACGCGCTCGGGTAGTCACCGCTGCTCAGCGCGAGGTTGCGTCGTTCGGCCGCACCGTCCTGGGGGACCAGGCCGAAGTCGATGTGGATGTTGGTGAGCTCCTCGGTCGCCTTGATGACGGAGACCTCGTTCCAGTCCTCCGCGGTGGTGGAAGGGCGGGCGCTGAGGAAGTCGATCGTGATCTTCTCCTTCACGATCGGCATGCCCTCGGGGGTGATGTTCTCGTCAGGGTTCTCGATCTGGTCGAGGGTGTCGACCTCGTCGCCGTCCCCTCCGCAGGATGCGAGGACGGCGGTGGTGGCCAGGGCGGCGCCGGAGGCGAGGGCGGCGCGACGGGTGAACGGGTGCAGGGTCATGGAGCAGGGTCCTTTCAGGGGTGTGGGTGATGCAGGGATCGCAGTGACGGTGGGGTGGCAGGGTCAGGGGAAGGTTCGTCGCAGGCACCAGGCGGCGGCCACGAGAGGGATGCTGACTCCGCAGACGGGCAGCAGCCCCGGCCAGCCGCTGGCGATCAGCGCCAGCGGCCAGACGATCAGGGGGACCAGCAGGGACAGGGTCAGCAGCGGGCGGCCGACGCCGATCGCGAGCGCGGCGGCGAACACGGCAGCCACACGGGGCGGGGCGCCGTCGATGTCGCGTCCTGCGATCCAGAGCAGGTGCGGCATCATCGCGACCATCAGCAGCAGGGCCAGCAGGGCAGGGCCCTGCGTGAGTGCGGCGGGGACGGGCGGCAGACTGCGGGAGAGCCACCAGGTCACGCTCAGGGAGCCGCACAGGGCGAGCGCGAGCAGCGTGACGCAGTTGGTGAGCCGCCACCCGTCCCGGAACTGCCACCACATGGTGCGGCCGACGGGCAGGTCCCGCTCGCCGCGCATCCAGCGCTGAGCCACCTCGAGCGCCGCGGAGGTGGCAGGGCCGATGCCGAGCAGGATCCCGCCTGCTGCCGTGAGCGCGAGCCAGCAGGTGTTCAGCCACACGAGCCGCACCACCCAGTGCAGTGCGCCGTCGAGTCGGGTCGTCATCTCGGGCTCACCCCTTGACCGAGCCGATGAGGACGCCCTGGGTGAAGAATCGCTGCAGGAAGGGGTAGATGACCAGCAGCGGGAGCGAGGCCACGATCATGACCGCGTACTTGATCAGGGCGGCCAGGCGCTGCTGCTCGATCAGCGAGCCGGCCGCTCCGGCGCCGCCCTGAGAGGCTTCCTGGGAGACCACCAGCAATTCGCGCAGCACCAGCTGGAGGGTGTACTTGTCGCGGTCGGAGAGGTAGATCAGCGCCTTGAAGTACTCGTTCCACAGTCCTACCCCGTGGAACAGGGCCAGCGTGGCGATGATCGGCGCGGAGACGGGGATCGCGATGCGCAGGAAGGTCTGGATGTCCCCCGCCCCGTCGACGGTGGCCGCCTCGGCCAGCTCCTCGGGGACGCTCTGGGTGAAGAACGCCCTGCCCACCAGGATCGACCAAGCCCCGGCGGCCCCGGGCACCACCACCGCCCAGAGGGTGTCGAGCATGCCGAGGTCCTTGACCACCAGATAGGTGGGGATGATGCCGCCGGAGAAGAGCATCGTGAACAGGATGTACCAGGTGACCGCTGTACGGCCCGCCATGGTGCGCCGTGAGAGCGCGTACGAGCAGGGCAGCACGATCAGCAGGTGCAGAGCCACGCCGACGATCGTGTAGACGACCGTGTTGCGGTATCCGGTCCAGATGGATGCCTGGGCGAACACCCGCGCGTACCCGTCGACGTTCAGCTCGACGGGCCACAGCCATACCCGACCGGTCTGCACCGCGTGCGGATCGCTCACCGAGGCGATGAGCACGAACCACAGCGGATAGCCGATCACGACGACCACGGCGAGCAGGAAGACGGTGTTGAGGCGGTCGAACCAGCGGTCCCCGCGCGAGGTGAGCGGGCGGCGTCCGGCCGGCCGGGGCGCGGGAGCGCCCCTGCGGTTCCGGGAGCTTCGGGCGGTCTGAGCGGAAGAAGAGGTCACGGGCTCACCACAGGCTGTTCTCTGAGTAGCGGCGGGCGAGCTGATTGACGCCGACCAGCAGGATGATGTTGATGACGGAGTCGAAGAGCCCGATCGCGGCGGCATAGCTGTACTGCCCCTCGAGCAGGCCGGTCTCGTACACGAAGGTCTGGATGATGTCGGAGGCCTCGGCGTTGAGCGCGTTGTTCATCAGCAGGGCCTTCTCGAAGCCCACCGCCATGAAGCTGCCGAAGTCGAGGATGAACAGGATCACGACGGTCGGCATGATCGCCGGGATGTTCACGTGGCGGATCCGCTGGAGCCGGTTCGCGCCGTCGACCTGAGCAGCCTGGTGGAGCTCCGGATTCACGCCGGACAGCGCCGCGAGGTAGATGATCGTGCCCCAGCCCAGGGACTGCCAGACGCCGGACCATACGTAGAGGTGCCGGAACCAGCCCGGATCCTGCATGAACTGGATCGGTGTGAATCCCGCCAGCTCGATGACGTGGTTGACGAGGCCGATGCGCGGATCGAGGAAGGCGAACAGCATGCCCACCACGACCACGAGCGAGACGAAGTGGGGTGCGTAGGTGAGGGTCTGCGTGAAGCGCTTGAAGACGTGGTTCTTCACCTCGTTGAGCGCGAGGGCCAGGATGATCGGGAGCGGGAACAGGAGCAGCTGGTAGAGGCTCAGCAGCAGCGTGTTCCGCAGCAGACGCCAGAAGTAGTAGGAGTCGAAGAAGCGCTCGAAGTGCTCCAGGCCCACCCAGCGGCTGCCCCAGATCCCGTCGGAGGCGATGAAGTCGCGGAAGGCGATCTGCGCCCCGTACATCGGGACGTAGTTGAAGATCAGGAAGAAGAGGACTGCGGGGGCGACCAGCACATAGAGCTGCCAGCTGTGGCGCAGGGCGCGCAGGATGCGGCGCTTGCGCGTCACTGATCGCATCGGCCTGCCGGGAGCCGGGGGCCGTGCCTCCTGGTGCGCGTCGGCAGCGGCGGCCACCGGCGGCGCGGTCATCGTGCGGGTCCTCTCATGGGAGTGTCTCCTGCTCGGCGCTCATCTCAGAACGTGTCGTGTGTCGCATGACAGCAGGCGTGGGAGCGCTCCCAACAGGAGGCGACCGGAGGCGAGGAGCTGCGTCTGTCGACGACATTGGGGGTCGACGTCACGATCGCCCGCCTCTCCGTCACCGAAGAGGACGGCGCCTCTCTGACCTGCCCTGACAGTTAATCCAGGGAGGTCGGGGCACCACAAGAGTGTTTTATGAAATGGCCTTTCATATACATCTCTTGTTCACCGTCGACCCGACAGGGCGCCCCGACGGGGCAGGTGCGGGGCCAGGCGCGCGCCGCACCGGGCCAGGGTTCGGCCGGTGCGCCGGGTCAGGGACCGGCCGTGCAGACGGCGTCGTCACCGACCGAGCAGGGCAACAGCCCGCTCACGAACCGGATTCCGCCGTCTTCTGGGTCGTCAGTCGGCAGTCGACGAGGAGCCCGCGGCGGTGCCGCTGCCGGCCGGGTCGCTCGGGTCGTCCTCGGCCCGGTCGTCGTCCTCGGCCCGGTCGCTGGGGTCCTCGAGCCCGCTCACCCCGGCCTCGCGGTACAGGGCGATGAACTCGCGGGCGGTGTCGGGGCCGATCATCAGGCGCAGCACGGGCGAGACCTCGTAGTCGTCGCCCTGCTCGTCGAGCAGGCCGGCGCGCTGGATCTTGGCGATCGAGGCGCGCACCTCCTTGGCGAAGCCGGCCTCGTCGGTCGAGGTGGTGCGGCGGTAGGCGGCGAGCGCCTGCTGCAGCTCGGCCTCGGAGACGACGGTGCGCTGGCCGCGCGAGGACTGGGTCAGGAGCATCTGGCGCAGCACCAGCATCAGCACCGAGTCCAGGCGGTTCATCCCCGTCAGGCGGCGCAGCAGCTTGGGCGCGTCCGGGTCCTCCTCGCTCTGGCGCACGAAGGCGACCTGGGCGTCGTCGTCGACGATGAGCTCGAGGAAGAGATCGGCCAGGCGCGCCTCGATCGCGGCGCGGTCGCGCAGCAGCTGGGCGTAGCGGGCACCATCGCGTCGGCCGTCGAGGAAGGGGCCCTGCATCAGGTGCACGAGCACCCGCCGTGATTCGTCGACCAGCGCGGCACCGGGGACGGACGGCGCGCCGTCCTGCTGCGCGGAGTCGTCGGCGCTGGAGGGGGATGCAGAGCTGATCACGAGGCCCCACCTTACCGGCGCGTCGGGTGCCGGACGAGCATTGCGCGACTGAGCGGTCGGTCGATATGCACGCATCCGGGACCGCGATCTGGTCCAATGGCCCCACACGCAGGAAGGCCCCTGTGCGACCGTGCGGGGGTTGTCGACCGCAAGGAGCCGACCATGGAACTGTCCGCGCCCGTCATCATCGGGATCGTCCTGCTGGTGCTGATCCTCCTGATCATCCTGGTCGTCGTGGGGGTGATGGCCTCACGCAAGCGCGAGGCGCAGCAGCAGGAGGCCGACAGGCGGCGCGCCGCGCAGATGCGTGAGGAGGCCTCGCAGAAGGAGCAGGTCGTCCAGGAGCGCGATCTGAAGGCGCGCGAGACGGAGCTCGAGGCCGAGCGCGCACGTCTGGACGCCCAGCGCCGCGCCAAGGAGGTCGAGCAGGAGAAGATCGCGGCCGAGCACCGGCACGCCGAGGCCGCGAAGCAGCGTGAGCAGGTCGATCAGGAGCGCAGCACCGTCCAGGAGCAGCTCGCCGAGGCGGATCGCCTCGACCCTGATTCCGACGACGCTCACCGCGCCGACCGCGACTCTCGCGCCACGCGCGGACACGACCATCGCCCGGGCCACGGCGACGGCGGGCACACCCCCGTCGTCGATGACCGTCACGCAGATGGCTCGGCAGGACGCGACCGTCGCGCGCCCGGTGCGCCGGTGCACGAGCAGCCCGGTGCCGCTCGCCACGACGCGCTGCATGCTGACGACGGTGCACGCCCGCTCGATCAGGAGCCCGCTCCGCACGATCGCTCCGGCGCCGACCACGTCCGCGTCGAGGAGACGCAGACGGTCGGCGAGCACGAGGGCGCGGCACCCTCGCACGGCCGTCGCGCCGCGCGTCCCTCCGATCAGGAGCCGCAGGATCCGCAGCAGCCGCAGGACCTGCCCGGTGAGCAGGACCCGTTCCTGGCGCAGGAGCAGCAGCTCGCGCAGGAGGACGGGGAGCTGCCGCCCCGGGCGCCGGAGTACGGCCGCCGCGAGGACGGCACCGGCACTGAGCCGATCGTGGAGCCCGGCACGGAGCCCGGCCCCGAGCACCGCGGCTGAACGCCTCTCACCACCGGCAGCGGCCCGGACACCTCACGGGGTGCCCGGGCCGCTCCTCGTCGTCACGACACGCGGTGCGAGGGCCCCGTGCCACACTGCGGGGCATGGCCGATCCCACCCCGCGCACCCGCATGGACGACGTCACCGTCGAGCGGGTGCTGCGCGTGGTCGAGGCGATCCCGCCGGGCCGGGTCGCCGCCTACGGCGAGGTGGGGCGGATCGTCGGGGTGGGCCCGCGGCTGGTAGGGCGGATCCTGCGCACCTGGGGCTCCTCGGTGCCGTGGTGGCGCGTCACCAACTCCTACGGCGACCATCCCCTGCTGGCCCGCGCGCTGCCCCACTGGCGCAGCGAAGGCATCACGGTGAAGCCCAACGGACGGGGCTGCCGCATCGGAGACTTCGGGGCGGATCTGGAGCAGCTGCGGCGCGATGCCGCACCGGCTCTCGCCGCGCTCGAGGAGATCAGCGCCCAGGACGCCGCGGAGGCCGCGCAGAGTGCGGGCGCCGACGCCGACCGCTGAGCGCGCGGGCTCAGCCTCCGCGGCGCCTGCCGCTCACTCGACGGGGATGTCCTCGAGGAAGTAGAACGCGGGCACCTTCGCGGCGTAGTCGTTGCCGTCCAGCTCCCGCCAGCCCACGATCTCGCTCGAGCCCTCGCGGGCCTGCGCATGACCGGTGGCCAGGAACATCAGACCGATCACGCTGGCCAGGCCCTGCTCGGCCGGCTTGTGGCGCAGCACGTCTCCGATCGAGGCCTGCCCGGCGAGGCCGCGCACCTCGTTGACGTCCCCGGTCAGGCCCACCAGGTCGATGTCGTTGGTGCGCACCAGGTCCTGCAGCACCTCGACGCTGAGGGCGGTCGCGTCGTGCACCTCCGCCTCGGCGGGCGCTCCCGGATCAGTGGGGTCCTTCAGCCGGTGCTGGGAGACCGAGCTCATCTGCACCCGCGACAGGTCCAGCTCGAGGGTGAAGGGGGCGCGGGTGGGCACCTCGTCCTTCTGCGCGAGGGCCAGGCCCTGCGCCTCCTGGAGCAGCTCGAGCATCACCCGGTGCTGTCGGAAGTCCTGGGAGCGCACGAAGCGGGCCAGGGAGCGGTACAGCTCCGTCTTGACGTCCAGCACCTCCTGCGCAGGCTCGTAGAGGTCGCTGAAGACGTTCGCGAGCTTCTCCCGCTCGTCCCGGCTGAGGGTGCGGGCGAAGTCGCGCTCGAGCAGCCGGTCCACGAGCTCCTGCGTGGTGCGGGTCTGCACCGGGTCGTTGAGCATGCGGAAGAAGGCGGTGAAGGTGCGGCCCACCGTGGACTGGCCCAGCAGATCGTCTCCGGCCAGCAGCTGCTCCAGGATCTCTCCGCGCGAGCCCTCCGGGGAGAGGATCTGCTCGCGCAGGCGCAGGTCCACGGCGCGCAGGTCCTCGCGGTACTGGAGGAAGTCGCCCGAGAGCTCGGCGGCGATCTGCAGGATGTCGCGCAGGCGGTCCACGGAGGCGTCGGCGCTGGGGAGCATCAGCTCCCCTTCGGCGAGCTCGCGGATCTCGGCCTCGATCCGCTCGCGCCGGCGCTGGAGGTCCGCCAGGCGCACGTCGCGGTCGGTCTCGGTCTCCTGTGCGAGGCGCTCGAACTGCTGGACCACCAGCTGCAGGCGCGACTCGGTGGTGGTGGGGCGGTGCTCCTCGAGCGAGGCGATGAACTGGATCGCGTCGATCGTGGCCGGTGAGGGCTCGAAGGTGGTCTCGGTGTGGTGCGGGTCGTCGCGCCGGGTCAGGTAGCCCTCGCGCACCCAGCCGTCCACATACTCCGCAGCGGTGCGCCCGGGACGGGCCTCGCCAGCGGTCTCGACCTCCTCGGATGCTTCGTCGTGATCGCCGCGCTCGTCGGGGGCGTCATGATCGTCGTGCAGGAGGTGCAGGTGCGCGCCCACGCGGGCGATCAGCTCGCTGCGCGGGAGGCGGCGGTCCCCCGACGGGAAGGTCGCCTGCAGGATCGCGAGCACCGCAGGGGCCTTGGTCGCGGCGAGCAGGCGCCAGGTGCTGGCCCGGCGCAGCTGCTCGTAGGTCTCCTTGCGCGCGGACACGGCGTCGCTGCGGCGGTCGGTCCACCGGTTCGGCTCGGTCGTGGTCACGAGAGGAGAGTCTAGCGGCGCGCGTGCACGCGGGAGTGCCGGCCGGGCTGCCCGCCGCTCACGCGGGGCTCGCGGTGCGCAGTCCCTCCCGCTCGGCGGCGGACGTCAGTTCGTGGTCGTAGGTGACGAGCAGGTCGGCGTCGACGGCGAGCGCCGCTGCGAGATGGATCGCGTCAGCGCTGCGCAACGAATGCTCGCCGCGGGAGGCGACCAGCAGATGCGAGCGTTCGATGTCGATGAGGCCGACGGCGCTCAGGAGCTGGTCGATCGTCTGTGCCTCCGCGAAGCCGCGGCGGCGCGCGGCGCAGTGCATCTCGGTGTGCAGGAGGTAGGAGGCGACGATGTCGTGCCCCTCGAGCTGCCAGCCGTGGAACGTCTCGCGCATGGCTCGGGTCTCGGGTTCGTCGATGAGGATCTTCAGTGCCGCCGCGGTATCCAGGTAGACGAGCATCAGCCTTCCCTCGTGCCGCGCAGATCCTCGAGGATCTCGCGACTGCTCGCGCTCGAGGCGAGAGGCAGCGCGTCGACATCGATGTTGAGTGCCTGTGACACCCTGCCGGCGCTGCGGAGCATCTCGAGAGGAGAGCTCGAGTACGGCACCAGGCGGGCGACCGGGCGGCCGTTGTTGGTGATGGCGAACTCCTCCCCCGCCTCGACGCGACGCAGGATCTCCGTGCTGTGATTCCTCAGCTCGCGGTGCGGGATGGTGATCATCTCGACCCTCTCCTTGCTCGCTCGATGTCCGTCGACGCCCGCAGGCGACTTCTGTAGCAGAGCGTAGCAAGGGCGTCGTCGGTGGCATCGTCCCGCAGCTCACGCCCCGCTCACCCCCGAGGTACGCTGACGAGTGAACGTTCACGACCCGGCGTCGTACCCGCCACACCCCAGAGGATCCTCACCGATGAGCACCCCACTGCAGTCCCCCGACAACACCGCCAGCACGGACACCACGCACCGCACCGACCGCTGGTGGGAGGAGCTGCCCGGCGGCCGCAACCGCCTTGCCGGACGCGCCCACCTGCACACCGACGCTCCCACCCTGAACCTCGACGGGACCTGGGAGTTCCGCTACGGCACCCGGGCCGATGGCAGCGATCTCGGTGAGCCTTCCGAGATCGTCGTGCCGGGGCTGTGGCAGCTGCAGGGCCACGGCGCCCCGCAGTACACGAACGTCATCTATCCGATCCCGCGGGAGATCCCCCACGTGCCGGACGAGAACCCCACCGGGCACTACTCGCGCACCCTGACCGTCCCCGAGGAGTGGGCGGGCCAGCTCGCGGGCGGGGCCCGGGTGCTGTTGCGCTTCCAGGGCGTGGACTCGGCCGCGAAGGTGTGGATCGACGGCACCGAGATCGGTGTGACCTCCGGTTCCCGCCTCACCCAGGAGTTCGACGTCACGGAGGCCCTCGCGCAGCCGGGCGAGCACCGTCTGGACGTGCGCGTGGTGCAGTGGTCGGTGAACACCTATGTCGAGGACCAGGACATGTGGTGGGCCTCGGGCATCTTCCGCAGCGTGGACCTGCTGCTGCGGCCCACCGGGGGGATCCATGACCTGGTCACAGTCGCGGACTTCGATCCGGAGACGGGGCAGGGCACCTTGAGCGCGACCGCCTATGACGCCGACGGCGCGGAGGTCGTCGCGACGATCGAGGTGCCCGGGCTCGGCCACTCGGCCGCCACAGGGGTGGATCCCCTCGCGGTGGGTGCGGTGCGCCCGTGGTCCGCGGAGGATCCGCACCTGTACGACGCGACGGTCAGCACCGGCTCCGAGACGGTCACGCTGCGCCTGGGCTTCCGCCGCGTCGAGGTGGACGGCGAGATCTTCCGCGTCAACGGCGAGCGGATCGTGTTCCGCGGCGTGAACCGTCACGAGGCCGATCCGGTGGTGGGCCGCACCCAGCAGCTGGAGAACCAGGATCTCGACGCGGCGATGATGAAGCGTCACAACCTCAACGCCGTGCGCACCTCCCACTACCCGCCCCATCAGCGCTTCCTCGAGGTGTGCGACGAGATGGGGCTGTACGTGATCTGCGAGGGCGACTTCGAGACCCACGGCTTCCACGCGGACTCCACCTGGGGAGAGGACGGCACCGGCGCGGCCGAGGGCCCCGCGCAGAATCCGCTGTTCGAGGAGCTGCTGGTCGAGCGCTCGGAGCGCTTCGTGCGCCGCGACCGCAACCATGCCTCGATCGTGATGTGGTCGATCGGCAATGAAGCCGCCTCCGGCCCGGTCACCGAGGCGATGGTGCGCGCGGTGCGCGAGACCGACTCCACCCGCCCGGTGATCTACGAGCAGGACTACGCCGCGGAGTACGTGGACGTGTTCTCGCTGATGTACTCCACGATCGAGGAGTCCGAGCAGATCGGTCGCCGTGCGCTGGGCCAGGAGTACCAGGACAAGCTCACCCGCATGCTGCGCGGCTTCGCACTGGACGTGCCCGAGGGCCACTTCGCGAACCCGCCGGCGCTGTCCAAGCCGTTCCTGTGGATCGAGTACGCCCACGCGATGGGCAACGGCGCCGGCTCCCTCAAGGAGTACATGGAGCTCACCGAGCGCTATCCGGCGCTGCACGGCGGCTTCATCTGGGAGTGGATCGACCACGGCCTGGAGACCACCGACGCCGAGGGCAACCGGATCTACGGCTACGGCGGCGACTTCGGCGAGCGCCTGCACGATGGGAACTTCGTGGCCGACGGGCTGGTGCTGCCGGACCGCACCCCCTCGCCCGCGCTGCTGGACGCCAAGCACCACTACTCCCCCGTCGGCCTCGCGGTCTCCCCCGGCAGCGCGCGGATCACCAACCGCTACGCCTTCTCGGACCTGAGCGGCCTGCGGGCCGAGGTGTCCGTGGACGCGCAGGCCAGCTGGCAGGAGCTCGAGCTGCCGCAGATCGCGCCGGGCGAGAGCGCCGAGGTGACGCTGCCCGAGCACGACGGGCCGAGCACCACGGTTCGGCTGCTCACCCGCGAGGCGCAGGGCCCGGTCCCGGCCGGTCACCTGATCGTCGCCGCGGATCACGTGGACGAGGCACTGCTGCGCGCGGCCGCCCTCGTGCCGGACGGCGCAGCAGACGCCCCGGTGCAGGCCGAGGACGGGTCCTGGTCCCTGGGCCCGGCCCGTTTCGATGACCTGGGCCGCCTGGTGGGTGTGGGCGAGCTCGAGGTCCGCAGCGCGGGCGTGGATCTGTACCGCGCCCCGGTGGACAACGAGCGGGCCCGCACCCGCGCCCCCCTCGAGGCGCGCTGGAAGCGGATCGGGCTGGACCACGCCCGTCGCCGCCTGGTCGAGATCTCCGCTGCCCCGGATGACGCGGGCACCCTGCGGGTGCGCAGCCGGATCGGGCTGGACGGCTCGGCGCTCGGCGCTGACGTCACCGAGCGCTGGAGCGCCGACGGCGAGGGCATCGGTGTGGAGGTGACGGTCACGCCCTCCGCCTTCTGGCCGAAGGATCTGCCGCTGCCGCGGATCGGGTGGACGTTCGCGCTCCCGTCGGCCCCCGACCAGGTGGACTACGAGGGCTTCGGCCCGCACGAGTCGTATCCGGACACCGGCGGCGGCACCACCTTCGGGCGCTGGAGCTCCTCGCTCGCGGACTTCCAGGTGCCCTACGTGTTCCCGCAGGAGAACGGGAACCGTGCCGGGGTGGTGCGGGCCGCGCTGAGCGGCGGCGAGGGCCCCCCGCTCACGCTGCGGGCGCCGGAGGGTCTGGGCCTGGCGGTGCGGCCGTGGTCCACCGCGGAACTGGATCTGCGGGCGCACGACGGGGCGCTGCGCGCCGACGGTCTCACCTGGGTGACGCTGTCGGCCGCTCTGCACGGGGTGGGCTCGGCGGCCTGCGGGCCCGAGCCGCTGCCGCAGTACGTGCTCACGGCACGGGAGGAGACCTTCCGCTTCCACCTGAGCGCTGCCCGTCCCTGAGATCGACACCTCGCTGTCACCTGGTGCGCGACGGCGCCCGATATCCTGGATCGGGCGTCGTCGTGACGTCACGATGACGCATTCACCGGGAGAAGCATGACTCAGGGGTACGGACGGGATCAGGGGCAGTGGGGCCAGGGCGGGCAGAATCCGCCGCCGCCCGCCCCGCAGTGGGGGCAGGATCCGCAGCAGGCTCCGCCCGCGGCGCCGCAGTGGGGGCAGACCTCCCCCGCTCCGCAGCCCGGCGCGCAGGCTTCCCCGACCCAGCCGCAGTGGGGCCAGGGCTCCCCCGCCGCCGCGCCGGGAGGCTACCCGGGTGCGGCGCAGTCCGGTGCCGCGGGCGGCTACGCGATGCCCGGCCCGGCCTCCGGCTCGGGGGTCGCGAGCCTCATCAAGTGGATGTTCTTCGCGGTCCTCGCGGTGATCGTGGTGCGCCTGATCGGCAACGTGATCGTCTTCGGGATCGGGGCTGCGGGCGGTGCGGCCGGCTCCTCCGCGATGGTGGGCGTCGGCAATCTGGTGGGCCTGCTGGTGCTGGCGGTCAACGGCCTGGTGTCGCTGGCGGTGCTGGTGCTCGCGGTGATGGTGATCGTCCAGGCCTCCGGCAAGGGGCGCACGGGCGCGATCATCGTGGTCGCCACCATGGTCCTCGCCGTCGTCGCCTACTGGATCGTGTACGGGATCTACTCCGTGATCCTCATGAACACCTTCGACATCGGCACCATCGGCGTGATGTCCCTGATCTACCTGGTCGTCGAGATCATCCGCTCCCTGATCGTGTTCGCCGCGCTGATCGTGGGCTCGATGATGTCCCGTCGCTGGGCCGCGCAGAACGCCTGAGCCGCTCCGCTCCGACGGCGCCCCGGACCTCGAGGTCCGGGGCGCTGTGCATTCCGGGGCGGTGCCCGCCGGGCAGGTGGCTGCGCGGGCCGGGGGCCCGGCTCAGGTGCCCAGCAGCAGGGTCTGTCCGTCCACGGTCACGAGGGCTCTTCCCCCGCCGAGGGGGTGAGCGGCCTCGATCCTCTCGGCGACTTCGGTGTCGACGGTGACCTCGCCGCTCGCCGCGTCGAGCACCCGCAGCCGCTCGGCTCCGCGCGGGGTCAGCGGCGTCTGTCGTTCCAGGCTGTCGCGCACCACGGCGGTGCCCTGGGCGAGGCTGCCGGCCACCTCGGCATCCGGGGAGGTCAGCGGCAGGGTCCACAGGTTCGTGCCGTCCACGGTGTCGTAGGCGAGCAGCTGACCGGCGTCGTTGGTGACCACCATGGCGGCGGCATCGATCCCGATCCGGGCGGTGAACGCCGAGGCCTGGCGCACGCCGTCGCCGCCGGGTGCGGCCCAGGCGGCGTGCTGACCTGTCGCGACGATCTCGCCGGCCACCTCGGCGCCCTCCTCGGTGCCGGTGGCGAGCACGCTCGCGCCGTCCAGGCGCACCGACCAGGTCCCGGCCGGGGAGGGCTCGGACTGCCACAGCTGCTCGCCGTCCTGGAAGGCGGTCGCGGTGAGCGCGCCGTCCGGTGCGGAGCAGACCGTCATCACCAGCGCCGCCTCGTGCAGCGGGTCCTGCGCGGTGGTCAGCGGCCGGGTGGGGGTGAGGCGGCAGTCCTCGTCGGCGCCGGCGAGGATCCGGCCGACGGGGAAGCCGGTGGCGGGGTCGAGCTGGGTCCAGCCCTGGGCAGGAGCGAAGCGCAGCGGGATGGTGGGCAGCACGCCGGTGGCCCGGAGGGCGTCGAGCGGGCCGGGCGGCTGAGGGCGTCGAGCGGGCCGGGCGGCTGCGCGGGGCGGGCGGGAATCTCGTGGCCCGCGGGGTCGATGCCGCGGGTCTCCTCGGCGTCCAGGAGCGACCACAGCGGCGTCTCGGGAGCGGTGAGGTCGTGGCCGGTGAGGCGGCAGAGCTCCTCCTCGCAGTGGCGCATCACGATCAGGTCCCCGTCAAGGGCGAGCGGGGCGCCGTCGAGGCTGATCGAGGGCAGGCCGCCGTCGGCCCCGCCGGAAGCGCTGCGGTCCAGGGTGAGCACCTCGGTGGTCTCGGCGGTGACGTGCACGGCCCGGGTGCCGTCCTCGCTCAGCGCGACCACGTCCTCGGGGGCGGCGTCGATGCTCCGCGTACCCTGCGCATCCAGCAGCTGTGCCAGGCCGCTCGCGCGGCGCACCAGCACGGGTGTGTCCGGAGCGGGCAGGGAGTGGACCAGGTCGTCCTCGGCGAGCGGGTCGATCACCACGTCGGCCTGCTGGGCCAGGGGCGGGATGCGGCTGTTGAGCACGGCGGGGACGGTGAGCACGAGGGCGAGCGCGAGGGCGGTCCCGGCCGCGAGGAGCAGCCGCAGTCCGCGCCGGCCCCGGGTGCCGAGGGCGGCGAGCAGTCCCGCGCCGACGCCGGCACCTGCGAGGATCCCGGCCGCCAGGCGCAGCGCCCCGAGCCGGAAGTGGCCGCCCAGCAGCGCGCAGATCCCGGCGAGCGCGAGCAGCGTCACTGCCGCGCCGAGGGCGAGGGTCGCGTCCGCGCCCCGCTCACCGGTGCCGGGGTCGCCGGTGCCGCGCACGTCGGCACCAGAACCGTCAGCGCCGGGCCCCGCCGGTCCCGTCACCGCGGCGAGCCGTAGTAGGCGCCGGTGGTCTCCTCCCGCAGTGCGTCGAAGTCACCGCTGAGCAGGGAGGCGCGGATGCGATCCACCAGGCGCACCACGAAGCGCTCGTTGTGGATGGTGCACAGGGTCGAGGAGAGCATCTCCTTGGCCCGGAACAGGTGATGGACGTACGCGGCGGTGTAGTGGGTGCAGGTGTAGCAGTCGCAGTCCTCGTCGATCGGCGCGAACTGGCGGCGGTACTTCGCGCCGGTGAGGTTGACCCGCCCGGTGCGGGTGTAGACGGCGCTGTTGCGCGCCACCCGGGACGGGGAGACGCAGTCGAAGGTGTCCGCACCCGCAGCGATCGCGACGAACAGGTCATCGACCTCGCTGATGCCCAGCAGGTGGCGGGCCTTGTTCTCGGGCAGCTCCTCAGTCACCCAGCCCACGATCGTGCCGAGGTTCTCCTTCTCGAGCGCCCCGCCGATACCGAAGCCGTCGAAGGACCACCCCTCGACGTCCATCGCGCCCAGGTCGCGGGCGGCCTGACGGCGCAGGTCCTCGTACTGGGCGCCCTGGATCACGCCCCACAGCTGCTGGTAGGGGCGATGGGTGCGCTCGGCGGTGAGGCGGGCGTGCTCGGCCAGGCAGCGGATCGCCCACAGCCGGGTGCGCTCGAGCGCCTGCTCCTGGTAGCCGCGGGAGTTCATCAGGGTGGTCAGCTCGTCGAAGGCGAACATGATGTCCGCGCCCAGACCGTGCTGGATCTGCATCGAGATCTCAGGGGTGAAGCGGTGCACGTCGCCGTTGATGAAGGAGCGGAAGGTCACGCCGTCGTCATCGACGTGGGCGAGGCGCTCCTTGCCCTCGCGGACCGCGTCGTCCTCGCCGTTGGCGGTGCGGGCCTTCGCCCCGCCGGAGAACTCACTCGAGAGCACCTTCTGGAAGCCCGCGCCGAGGCTCATCACCTGGAAGCCACCCGAGTCGGTGTAGGTGGGGCCGGGCCAGTTCATGAACCGTCCCAGACCCCCGGCCTCGTCCACCAGGTCATGCCCGGGCTGGAGGTAGAGGTGGTAGGCGTTGGCCAGCAGCGCCTGCGCGCCCAGGTCGCTCATCGACTCCGGCAGCACCGCTTTGACGGTCGCCTTGGTGCCGACGGGGATGAACGCGGGGGTGGCGATCTCGCCGTGCGGCGTGGTGAGGGTTCCCGCACGGGCCCGCTCGCCGTGGCGGGCGGTGATCTCGAAGCCCACGTCGGCGGGGGACGGCAGGGACGCGGAGTCGGCACTGGGAGCGGTCACCGCACCATGGTCCCACGAGCACGGGCGCCACAGCCCAGGTGCCACGCTCCAGGTGCACTGCGTACGACCAGCTCGTCACTCCTTCGCTGTATCAGGACTGCCCCTCATGACCGCTCCCCTCCGGGAAGCCTCCACGCCCTGCCTGCCACACCTCTTCTCCGTGGTCGCAGCGGCATGCTGAGCGCCCTCTCCGTTCTCGTGGCCGTGCTCGCGGCCCTCTCCGTGCTCGCGCTCTGCCGGGCCTGCCCGTCGTGTGCGATGCGGTCCAGGAGCTCGGGCTCGAGTACGCGCTCGACTTCGGGCCGCGCGAGGTGGGTCCAGGCTCGGCCACCTACCGGGGCCTCGACGAGATCTCGGAGACGGGCGCCGCAGAGGTGGTGCTGGAGGTGGGCGAGGCGAAGCTGCTGCGGATGCTGCCCTGCCGCGGCACGGATGACGAGAGCGCCGGCAGCTGAGATCAGCTGCCGGCGCCCTGTGCGGAGCGTTCGCTCTCAGGCCCGGGGGTCGGCGGCCTCGCGCTGCGCGGCCTCGGCCCACTGGTCCACCACCGCGTCATCCGTCACCGCGTTCTCGGAGACCGGGGGCGCGTAGCTGCGAGTCTGCTGAACATTGCCCGCAGCGCCCGCGGCGAGCACCGGCGCGGCCTCGCCCACGAGCGGGTGCTTCGGCTCGCCGTACTGGAGCAGCTTGACCCGCTCGAGCACGTCCTCCATCAGCACACGGTTGGTGCGCTGGAGGTCGGCGATGATCATCAGCACCAGGGTCAGGAACGAGCAGGTCAGCAGCACCAGGCCGAAGATCAGCGACTGGATGTGGCCGCCGCCCTGCCCCATCACCGCGAACACCAGGAAGCGGATGAAGGGCACCAGGCCCACCACGCCGGTGACCGCTGCGAGCCAGATCAGCACGGTGTGCGGCTTGAACATCAGGTAGGCGCGCACGATCGCGGAGCCGGACTTCGCCATGTGCTGGAAGATGTTGTTGAACAGGCGCGACTCGCGCGTCTTGGGGTTCGTGTCGATCGGCACCGACGCGATCCGCAGGCGCTTGTTGCCGGCCTGGATGATCGTCTCCATGCAGTACGAGAACTGCGTGATCACGTTCAGGCGCATCAGGGACGCCTTGGAGTAGGCGCGGAACCCGGAGGCCGCGTCGGGCAGCTCGGTCTCGGCGGCGATGTTCACTACGCGCGAGCCCACCTGCTGCATGACCTTCTTGAACGGCGAGAAGTGCGCGATCTTCTTGGTCTGACGGTCGGCGATGGCGATGTCCGCGACGCCCGCCACGACCGGGGCCACCAGATCGGCGATCCGCTCCTGCTTGTACTGGTTGTCGCCGTCGGTGTTGACCACGATGTCTGCGCCGTGGGCGAGGGCGTAGTCCACGCCATCCCGGAAGGAGCGGGCCAGGCCCATGTTGCGTGCGTGGCGCACGAAGTGCTTCACACCGTGCTCCTTGGCCACCTCGACGGTGCGGTCGGTGGAGCCGTCGTCGATGATCAGCACCTCGACCGAGTCGACCCCCGGCAGCTCCTTGGGGATCGTGTCGAGCACCATCGGGAGCGTCTGCTCCTCGTTCAGGCACGGGATCTGGACGAAGACTTTCATGGGCACCTTGTCGACTTGTTCTCGATGAGAGAGGACGCCATGTCCTCGGCGGGAGAGATGAAACGGACAGACGCTAACGGAAGAGGGTAGCGGAGGGGTGAACGGAGTGAGGCCGACCGGGGATCACGGTGTGGTGAGCGGCTCAGCGAGCGGCTCGAGGCGGCCCTGCTCGACGAGCTGGTCCTGGAGCGGCCCGGGGTTCACCCACGCGTGATAGCCGTAGCTCTCGGCGTCGCTCAGCAGGCGGGCGCCCTTCTCCGTGCCCTCGGGCCAGATGTCGCAGCCGAGCGTGATCTGGGCATCGGAGACGTTGCGGTCCATGGTGAGCCCCATCGTGGTGGGGTGGATCCAGTAGGCGAGCTTGTTCTGCACCACCGCGTTGTTGCTCAGTCCGGGCGTGCAGGAGCGGTCGAACTCGATGGTCAGCTGGCCGTCGTGCTCGGCCTGCAGGCGGTTGATCTCGTCGGCCAGGGCTGGGCGGCCGCCTTCGATCTGCTGGAAGTGGTCGGTCGCCTGCGTGGCGCTCAGCGTGGCGGCGCTGCCGGCCACGAGCAGCACGCCCAGCAGGATCGCGGTGCCGCGCTCGCGCAGGGCGCCGAGCGCCGTGAGCACTCCCAGCAGCACCAGCGGCGGGAGGCTGGCCAGCAGCCAGAAGCGGTTCTCGTTGGTGAAGGACGGGGTCAGGCCCCAGGGCCACGTCTCCGGGCCGTGCCCCACGGGCAGCGCCCAGAACCATGCCATGACGCCGGGGATGTGCGCGGGGGTGACGTACCCCCAGGTGGGTGCGTGCGGGGCGAGCCAGAACACGGTCACCGCCATCAGCACGGAGGTGAGGCCGAGCGCCGTCGGCAGAAGAAATCGGGCTGCACCGCGGATGAGCACACCCAGTCCGAGCGCGACCAGAAGAGAAGCCACCGGGTCGATGTACCTTCCATACAGCCAGGCATCGAGGCGCCTCCATTCGGCGTGGTACATCGCGTATTCGTTCGACCACTGTCCGATGGAGAGCACCACCACTCCCAGCAGCATCGCGCCCAGCAGGCAGACGGGCCCGATCGCGCGTTCGTGGCGCAGCTCGCGCCACACCAGCACCAGCAGCACAACCAGGCCGACGGCCACCAGGCCGAAGGATCCCGCGGTCTGCTCCCAGGCCTGCCCGATCACCGCACGGAGGATGATCGAGGGTCGCGACTCGAGGTAGTTGTCCACCAGCTTCGAGCCCTGGCTGAACCCTCCCCCGAGGAACTGGTTCATCAGGCCGCCCGACCAGAAGGCGAGGTACCCCAGCGGGGCCAGCACGGCGAGGCCCACGAGCGAGGAGCGCCAGGAGCGGAGCATCATGCACAGCAGCCAGATCACGCATGCGATCAGCAGGGCCGCCGCCCGTGCATGGGTGGCGGCCAGGGCGGCGGCGACGAGCGCGAACACCACCGCCCGGAGGATGGTGGGACGCTCCCAGTAGCGCACTGCGGCGAGCATGGCGCCCACCAGGACCAGGAAGAGGAGCTTCTCGCTGGTGACATACCCGCTCTGCACGGTGCGGGCGGGCAGGCTCATCACGATCGAGGCGACCACCATGGCCTGCGGCATGCTCAGCCCGATCCGGGTCACCAGCCGGGCCAGCGGCCAGATCGTCACGAGCGCCGCGATCACCCCGATGCCGATCGCGAGCCGGTAGGCGACCTGCGGGTCCTCCGTCACCCACCACACCGGCGCCATGAAGAAGCTCCAGGCGGGGAAGTACCCCGCCCCGCGCGGAACCGTCGGCAGCCCCTCCCCCGCTATGTACTTCGCGTATTGCAGCAGGACGATCTCGTCGAAGGCGAACGACGGGGTATGCGCGCCGAGAGCGACCAGTACGTGCAGCACCGCAGCGATGATCACGGCGACGACGGCACCACCACGCCACAGAGAATGCACCATGGCTACGGTATCCTCTCGTGCACTCAGCGTCCCCCCTCTCGCCGCAGTAGGGGTGTCAACGGCACGATCGCCAGAGTTCACCGATTCTCCTTCAATGGCTTGTCCTGCTCTTTGCCGAGAGTCGTGGTGGACGCCGCCGCCTCTGTGTCAGATTCCACCGGCCCGCTTCCAGCCATTGCTGAACCCACCGAACGCGCACTGGCGAACGCAAGTATTGCGAACGGCATGAAGTATGTGACGCCCAGGGCGTAACGGCCAGACGAATCCAGTGGAGACAGCAGGAACACACCGCAATGGAGCGCCATCGGCAATGCCCAGATCCACGCCGCAGGGCGGCGCAGGATAATCGCGGCCGTAGCCAGAAGAATCACCACAACCGTTCGTGCTACACCATTAGTCGGCAGCAGGAGCCACTCATCGGTGCTGAGATCATTGGCCACTTCGTGAAGAGTCTCTCGCCGCTCAAGATTGGTGAAGTCATCGCTCAGTGTCGCACCGTCCGTGATCACCAGCGTCTGGATCGAATCGTCGTTGGTGATCGACGGCCGGTTGTCACTCGCCGGAGTGAAGGGGTCGAAGAATCGGTAGCTCGTCAGAAGCGCGCCGTTGACCACCATGTCAGGTTCGGCAAGAGCCAGTCGTCTCCAGATTCCGTTGAACTCTGAGGCCTCCTGTCTCGTGACCTCTCGCCACTGGTAGGCGCCTTCTCTGAAGCCTGCCCCTCGTACAGGCGCCATGGTTCTGGGCTGGTACCCCTCTATCATCATCTCGACGTCGAAGATCTCGTTCAACGCGCGCTCGTCCTCCGGAGAAAGCGCCCCCGGCCGCTCCTTCAGTGTGAGCGCCATGGACTGGATCTGCAGACCCTTCCCAGCCATGGGGTCTCCCGGAATGATCTTCTCCTGCGCAATCCCAATATCCACGACCAGCTGCGTGAGCAGAATCGGCAGTGCCAGCCCGGCAAGCGCCACCCTCCACTTCGCCCAGCTCACCTGCGCTATGAGCACCATGATCAGAAGGACGGCAAGTATCGGTTGCGCGAACTTTGCGGAGTTCAGCGCCATCACAGCTGGCAGCACCAATTCCAATGCCCTCATCCAGTGCGGGCTCTCTCTGGAGCGCACATGGTCGAAAGCCAGCGCTATGAGCCATACGAAGGCTGCACCGAACAGCGGATTCTTCGCGATCGCGACAGCCCACAGCGCCGTCGGGAACCCGCTGAGTATCAACACTGCGAGAAATAGACTCCGTGCTCCAGGTCGCGTGACCCATCGCGACAGCAGCTCGGAGGCGCGACCGAAGGCGATCAACGTGATCGCGAGCTGAGACATCGTGAGAATGATGAACCCCACCTCGAAGCTCCCGAAGTGTTCGAGGCTCTTTCCGAGAACGGTGCCGTACATCAGCGTGAGGAGCGCGTTGTGATGCTCCGACAGCAGCACCTCGTCATTGGGAACGAGGTAGTGCGCGATGGGGTAGACGTTGAAGGGCGGATAATCAATCTCGCCCCTATCCCCCAACACCTCCCGCGCCTGCATGACCAGGTCGGCGTTCGAGGTGCCGGGGAACTGACCGACTATGAGGGGGGACCACGCCACTGCAAGCAAAGCGCTGAGTCGCCACCAGCGTGCAAGTACCCAATCGACCCCCCGGTTGATGCGCGTGATGACGCGCCGTCCGGGCGCAGAATCGTCGGACCGATCCAGCGCATTTCCGCCCCAGTGGATCAGCGCAAGAATCATCCCGGCGAATATGCCGACGAAGATCAGAAATGTCGCGAGGAGCATCTTCGTATGCGACCCGACGTACTCCAAGAAGAGCAGATACTCCCCGTCGGGGATGACATTGCGGCTGAACCATCCCATCGTGGCCGCCAGCGCCAGAACGCTGACGACGATGATCGGGATGAGGACCGCTGCAACGCTCTCGCCAGCCCCAATCGCAGCCTTGAACCGCCTGCTGAGGACCTCACGGGTCAGCCGTCGCCCGGCGTCAGTTCTGCGATGTCTCCCCATCAGTCTCACGACGAAGACCTCAGCGCCCGCTGCCGGTGCTTCCGGACCGCACCAGCTGGGCGATCAGATCGGCCTGGGCGACCGAGTTCCGCTTCACCTCGGGCAGGTGGCGGTCGAGCTTCTCCTGCACGTCGCCCCGCTGGGCGGAGAGCTTCTCAAAGGTGGTCCACAGATGGTCGGGGGTGAGCTGGTCGTGGCCGAAGGCCCACTCCTCGAGCTCGAACATCTCGAGCACCTCGCGGTACTTGTGGCTCCAGCCGATCACGACGGTTGGCACGGCCATCGCGAGGGAGGAGACCATCGCGTGGAAGCGGCTGGCGACGAACAGGGAGCAGCGGCCGATCAGGTAGCGCAGCTGCTGGGAGCTGAGCTCGCGGTCGATGAACAGCAGGTCATCGCCCGGGGCCAGACGCGCATTGATCTCGGTGCACAGCGGCAGGTCGTTGTTGTGGGTCTTGTCGGTGCCGGTGCGCACGCTGTGCGGCACCAGCAGCACCTTCTTCCCGGCGGTGCGGAGACGCTCGATGAAGGAGACCATCTGGCCGACGTAGTCGCCCTCACGGGCGTCGACCTTCTTCTGCAGCACCACGCTCGGGCACACGCCCACCACATCGCCGCTCTCGAAGAAGTCCAGATCGACCAGCGGGCGCACCGAGTCCGCCTCGGTACCGTCCATCTCGAGGGAGAAGGCGTAGTCCGCCCCGGCGACCAGGTTCTCGAGCCCGAGGCCCACCGCGTGCTCGTGGGTGATCCGGCCGCGGGTGACCAGGGTGTGGGCCTTCGGCAGGAAGATCTTCGAGACGATCCGGTTGATCGGGTTCTTGAAGGGGCCCACGGCCTGGGCGCACTTGAACACGGGGGTATGCAGGTTCAGCGCCGGCAGGATCGAGGCGACGTTGTAGAGCAGGAACTTCTCACGGCCGTCGGTGAAGGTGATGCCGCCCTGGTCCAGGAGCACATCGCTGTCGGCGAGGGCGCGCACCGCGGCGCTGCGCCGCAGCAGGGGGCGCGCGAAGGGCAGCACCCGGTGGGCGAGCGCGAGCGAGTTGATGATCACGCCCAGGCGGAACGGGTCCGCGGGCACGACCTCGAGGTTCGGGTAGTGGTTCTGCGCGCGGTCCTCGTCCGGGTACATGCTCAGCAGCGTGAAGTCCACCTCGCCGAGGCGGGCGTCGAGGGTCTGGATGGCGCTCTCGAGCATGGCCGAGGCGCCCTTGTTGCCGGACAGCGCCGAGCCGATGATCGTGATCCGGGGGCGGGTCATGGGCGGGTCTCCTTCGGGAGGGTCTGACGGACGGTGACGTAGAGGAGCGCGACGAGGGCGTCCCCGAGGGTGGCGAGCAGGCGAGCGAGCAAGCTGATCACGATCGCCTCCGAGGTGGGCACGTACTGGCTGAGCACCACCACGATGACCGCCTCGCGCACGCCCAGACCGCTTGGCACCAGGATCGCGAGGATCCCGATCGCCCCGGCGAGAGCATACGCGGCGATGAACGGCAGCCAGTGCTGGGGGGTGATGTCGCTGACGGTCGCGGCGATGATCACGAAGCCGATGCCGTTGAGCAGGCGCGGCAGCAGGAACTCACCCAGGGAGAGCACGGCGCGCGGGGCGCTGAGGAAGTACTCGCGCGGCACCTCCGCCTTGAGCAGCCTGCGCGCGGGCAGGGCGATCAGCGCGTGGAAGGCGGGCGGGTAGAGCACGACGGCCGCCGGGATCAGCACCGCCAGCGGGGCCAGCAGCAGGGTCGCGTTCGCGCCGAACAGCGACGGCCCCAGGCTCAGCAGCAGGATCACCACGGCGGGGACGATCGAGGCGATCTGCAGGAAGATGTTCTCGTACAGGAAGCTGATCAGCACCAGGGTGCGGCTGATGCCCTTGCGGCCCGCCCAGAGCACCTTGTTGGTCACCGAGCCGATCTGACCGGGGATGTACTTCAGCACCCAGGACAGGCACTGCACGGCGATCGCCTCGCGGGCGGGCACCTGCGCGGACGGATCGAGCCAGCGGATGATCCGGCCCCAGGCGATGCCGGTCAGGGCGACGGCTCCCGCGAAGCAGACGGTGGCGAGCACCCACCACCAGGAGAAGCCGAGGTGCTGCTCGCGCACCTGCTCCCAGTTCGCGGCCAGGGAGCGGGCGAAGAGCCAGCCCACCACGCCGACCACGGCGAGGGTGACCACCCAGCGCAGGACCCGCTTGGCCGGCGAGCGCTTCGCCGCCTGCGCGGGCGCGGCGGCGTGGGTGTCGGCGGCGGTGTCTCGCTCCTCGCGGTCCATGTCAGTCGTTGTAGCGGCGGAAGGTGTCGAGATCCTTCTTCGCCGAATAGGGCACCAGGCCCTCCTCGTGGGCGTACCCGAAGCCGATCAGCATGATGACGCGGTCGCTGGTGTCGAGCTTCAGGCGGCGCTGCATCTTCGCCTCGAGCGGCTCGAAGTCCGGCCAGTTGATGACGGTCGAGCTCAGGCCCAGGGTCTCGAGCGCGAGGATGAACTGCATCGAGGCGAGCGAGCCGTCCACGTAGATCGCGTGGCGGTCGCGGGGGCTGAAGTAGGACTCGAGCTTGCCGACGACTACGGCGATGGCGGGGATGTTCTCCGCGTAGCCGGCGGTGCCGAAGGGGATCTGGGCGATCTCGCGGGCGAGCTCGGGATCGTCGTAGACGCGGAACTCGTAGGGGATGCGATTGCAGGCGGTCGGCGCCTGGCGGGCCAGCAGCAGAGCCTTGTCGATCAGCTCCCGCTCGACCGGGCGCTGCTCGTACCAGCGCACGCTGCGGCGCTGGAGGACGAGCTTCTCGAGGTCGTCGTAGCCCAGGTCGCTGAGCTGCTCCTTGGGGTGGGGGATCTTGCCCGTCGGCTCAGCGTCGTAGGGCGCGGACTCGAAGCGGGCGCGGGCGGCCTCGACCGTCCTGTCGGTGCGTGCGGAGACGGCGAAGTACTCGCTGAGCACATCGTGCGCCCAGTCCAGCTCCGGCTGGTCGATCGTGCCCGGGGCCGAGCACTGCTGCGCCACGGCGGCCTCATAGAACTCGATCGTCTCGGTGATGTAGTCGCGGGCGAACACGTCCCGGCGGGGCCGCATCGTCAGGCCCTTCTCGAGACGGTGCACGTTGCGGCGCAGCTCGACGTGCGTGGTGCGGGCGGTGCTCTTGTTGCGGTAGTAGTTGCGCCGGCCGCGCAGCACCGCGGACTGCTCGCGGTTGAAGGCGAGGAAGTTCCCGGTGAAGAACACGTGGGTGAGGACCCGGCTGGAGCCGAAGCTCTCGAGGAAGCCGCGGTTGACGACCTCGTAGGTGCGGCGGATCCAGGTGATCGCGAGCAGGTTCTTCGCTATCGTCTTGAGCTTGTTCAGCACACGGTCTCCCAATGAATGATGAGCAGGAATCCCCACGGATCCTGGAACGGCGAAGCGGCGTCGAGCGACGACTCTGCCGTGGCATCCCGGAGAAGGCGCCGGGACACGAGCTCTCGAGGCGGTCGAACGATCCTCCGTCGAGCCTTGTCCAGGCTACCTGCCGCCAGGAGGCATCAAGCTTTCGCCACCTCACATCGCACGGTGGTTCGATCACACTTCACCAACCATTCACTCGAGTCATTCTGCCGGGACCGCGGCTGATCTCGGAGGTGCCCGCCGCCACGGCAGACGCCGCCCCGTCGGCTGCGGGAGTGCTTGTAAGCTCGCTCCCATGAGAATCAGCATCATCGGGTGCGGGTACCTGGGCGCCGTGTACGCGGCTTCGATGGCCTCGATCGGCCACGACGTCCTGGGCCTGGACGTGGACCAGAAGAAGATCGATGACCTGGGTCAGGGCATCGCCCCCTTCCATGAGCCGGGCTTCGGGAAGGTGCTCACCGAGGCTCTCGACTCCGGGCGTCTGCGCTTCTCGACCGACTACTCCCAAGCCGCCGACTACACCGCCCACGTGATCTGTGTGGGCACCCCGCAGCAGATCGACTCCGCGGGCGCGGACCTCACCTACGTCCACGCCGCGGTCGACTCCCTGATCCCCCATCTGGCGGATGATCACGTGGTGCTGGGCCGTTCGACCGTGCCCGTCGGCACCGCCGCCTCGCTGCTCGAGCGTCTGCGCGCCGCCGGCGTGAAGTCGCCCCTGGCCTGGAACCCGGAGTTCCTGCGCGAGGGCTTCGCGGTCAAGGACACCCTCCACCCCGACCGCATCGTCTACGGCCTGCCCGAGGATCCCGCCGAGGCGGCCCGCGCCCGCGAGGTGCTCGATGAGATCTACGCCCCGATGCTCGAGGTGGAGACCCCGCTGGTGGTGGGCAACTATGCCACCGCCGAGCTGGTGAAGGTCTCCGCGAACTCCTTCCTGGCCACCAAGATCTCCTTCATCAACGCGGTCGCGGAGGTGTGCGAGGCCACCGGCGCGGATGTCTCCGTGATCGCCGAGGCGATCGGACTGGATGACCGCATCGGCCCGAAGTTCCTGCGCGCCGGGATCGGCTTCGGCGGCGGCTGCCTGCCCAAGGACATCCGCGCCTTCATGGCGCGCGCCGGAGAGCTCGGCGTGACCCAGGCGCTCGGCTTCCTGCGCGAGGTCGACCACGTCAACAACCGTCGGCGCGACCATGTCGTGAACATGACCCGCAAGGCGCTCGGCGGCACCTTCACCGGCAAGCGCATCGCCGTGCTCGGCGCCGCCTTCAAACCCGATTCCGACGACACCCGCCAGTCCCCCGCGCTCTACATCGCCTCGAAGCTCTCGGGCCGCGGCGCGGACGTGGTGGTCACCGATCCAGCGGCCAACCAGCGAGTCCATGCCGAGCGTCCCAACCTCGCCGTCGCCGAGGACGCCTACGCCGCCGCAGCCGGTGCGGACATCGTGCTGCTGCTGACGGAGTGGCAGGAGTTCAAGGACCTCGACCCGGTCAAACTGGCCGAGGTCGTGGCCGCTCCGCGCATGATCGACGGTCGCAACGTGCTGGATCCCGCCCGGTGGCGGGCGGCCGGCTGGGACTACCAGTCGATGGGCCGGCCCTGACCGCGGGCTGAGCCCCGCGGCACGTCGCCGTCCGAGAACCGAGGATCGTCCATGCACGCGGGAGACCGTGAGCCGTCACCCCAGCAGCCCGGAGAGCCCGGGGAGCCCGGGGATTCCGCGTCGCGCCGACGCGGTCCTCGCCCTGCCCCCACGCCGGAGGCGGCCTCCCCCTGGCTGCAGGACGCGATCGAGCCTCCGCTGCGCACGCGCAGCCGGCTCGAGGACTGGCTGAGCGGCCCGCAGGTCTCGCAGTCCACCTCGCTCGAGGACTGGCTGCAGGGCCCGATCGAGCAGCACAGCGAGCAGGAGGCCGAGGACGCCTGGTCCACCAGCGGCTCCATCTCGGGCACCCACCACGGTGGGGAGCCTGGCCCCGGCGGGGCCGACGCACCACCCGGCGGCGAGGAACCGGGCGCGCGTCCCCGCCCGGTGTTCCGGGCCGAGCTGCACGGGCTGCGCGCCGTTGCACTGGGCCTGGTGGCGGTCTACCACGTCTGGTTCGGCCGGGTCTCCGGCGGCGTGGACGTGTTCCTGTTCCTCTCGGCGTTCTTCCTCACCGGTACCTTCGTGCGCCGGCTGGAGAGCGGCCGTCCGCTGGGGATCCCGCGCTACTGGCTGCACACCTTCAAGCGCCTGATGCCCCCCGCCGCGGTGACGATCCTGCTGACGCTGCTGGGGACCTGGCTGCTGCTGCCCTCCTCCGCCTGGCCCTCGCTGATGGAGCAGGCGGTGGCCTCGGCCGCCTATGTCCAGAACGCTCTGCTGGTGCTGATGCAGGTGGACTACCAGTCGCACGACGCCGGCGCCTCCTCCCCGCTGCAGCACTTCTGGTCGCTGAGCGTGCAGGGGCAGGCGTTCCTGGTGTGGCCGCTGCTGTTCGCGCTGGTGCTGCCCTTCGCGCGGCGCGGCCGCGGGGTGCGCCTGCCCCTGCTGGTGATGGTGCTGGTGATCGGCGGGGCCTCGCTGGCCTGGTCGGTGGTGTCCACGCAGTTCCAGCAGCCGATCGCCTACTTCGACACCGGGGCCCGGCTGTGGGAGTTCGCGGCGGGCTCGCTGCTGGCACTGACCCTGCCCGCGATCGACCGGCTCACCGCCGCGGCCCGGCCGGAGTACGAGGGCCCGCCGCGCTTCCGCGTGCTGCGCACCCTGCTGGGCTGGGCGGGGATCGCGGGGCTGCTGGCCGTCGGGATCGTGCTGGACGTCTCCTCGCAGTTCCCGGGCTGGATGGCGGCGCTGCCGCTGGCCGCCGCCGGCGCCGTGGTGGTGGCCGGACACTCGGGCACCCGCTGGGGTGTGGACCGGCTGCTGTCCACCCGCCCGGCCGCGTTCTTCGGCGACATCTCCTACGCCCTGTACCTGGTGCACTGGCCGCTGCTGGTGTTCTGGCTGCAGCACAGCGACCAGGAGCGCGCCGGGGCGCTCGACGGGCTGGTGGTGCTCACCGTCTCGGTGCTGCTGGCCTGGGTGCTGACCCGCCTGGTCGATGCGCCGATCCGCCGCTCGGACTGGCTCGAGGCGCGCCCCTGGAGGGCGCTGACCGCGGTGGCGGCGAGCTTCGCGCTGGTGGCGGGCACGGCCGCGGGCTGGTCCTACTCGCTCGAGCGCGGCACCCCCGAGGAGCCTGTCGCGTCGGCGACCCCGGTCCTCCCCACCGACGAGGTGGTCACGCAGGCGCCAGCCGAGATCCTGCCGCGCGGCTACGAGCGCGACCAGCAGTGGCCGAACCTGCCCCAGCGCTGCGAGGGCTCCTACGCCCCGGAGGGCCCCTTCGACAACGTCACCTGCCAGCAGCTGCTGCCCGACGGCGCCGAGTCCGAGGGCCTGGTGGTCGTGGTGGGCAGCTCCCATGCCCGCCAGTGGATCCCCGCGATCCTTCCGTGGGTGCAGGAGAACGACCTGCAGCTGGTGAACCTGCACATGGACGGCTGCAACTTCATGCCGGGCGTCTCACGCGGCGAGTACTGCGCCGGCTACGAGGAGTACGCCCTGACCTACATCGACACGATGCAGCCCGACGTCGTGCTCACCACCTCGACGGTGACCCGCACGGACTCCGCGCAGGAGGAGACCCCCGAGGGGATGGTCAACGCGATCGCGGAGCTCACCGGGCGCGGCATCGACGTGATCAGCGTGCGCGACAACCCGCGCTGGGAGCAGGACCTGTTCGAGTGCGCGGAGGAGGTCATCGAGGAGGGCGGCACCCCGGTGGACGCCGATATCGCCTGCGGCGCGGACATCGCCGAGAAGCACGCGCCGGAGAACCCGGCCGAGGTGCTCGAGCCGGTCGAGGGCGGCGGCAGCCTGACCCTGGTGGACCTCACCGCGCAGATCTGCCCCGAGCAGCGCTGCTCCCCGGTCCTCGGTGACACCTACGTCTACCTCGATGACGACCACCTCACCCGGCGCTTCGTCGAGCAGGCCCTCGCACCGCCGATGACGGAGATTCTCTCCGGCCCCGACGGGCCGCGCAGCATCCAGGAGCTCGCGGCGTCGGGCTGAGCCCTGTGGAGGGATCCGTCGGGGGCGGCGTCCGCACCGGCTCCCGTCGGCGCGTGTCCACACCAGCCCCACCGGCGCGGCGCCGATGATTGAATGACCGGGTGACTCATGCACCTCGCCACTCCTCCTCCCCCGCCGCTCCCTCGCCCCGCGCACGGGCCCACGCCCTGGATCTCGGGGCCTTCGTCACCGCCTCCCCCTCCTCCTTCCACGCCGCCCATGAGGCCGCCCGACGGCTCGAGGCCGCAGGCTTCACCGCGCTGCTCGAGACGGACGCCTGGGACGCGGCTGCCGTGGCCGGGGACCGTTTCGTGCTGCGCGACGGCTCGCTGATCGCCTGGTCGGCCCCCGAGGGCGCGGATTTCGCCTCCCCCTTCCGGATCGTCGGCTCCCACACCGACTCCCCTGCCCTGAAGCTCAAGCCGAACCCGCAGCTCGGCGCCGAGGACCTCTCCCAGGTGGGCGTCGAGATCTACGGCGGCCCGCTGCTGAACTCCTGGCTGGATCGCGAGCTGCGGATGGCGGGCCGACTCGCCCTCGCCGACGGCAGCACCGTGCTGGTGGACACCCCCGGGCTGCTGCGCGTCCCGCAGCTGGCCGTGCACCTGGACCGTGCGGTGAACAAGGACGGCCTGCAGCTGGATCCGCAGCGGCACATGCAGCCGATCATCGGCTTCGCCCCCACTGACGTGCTCGAGATCCTCGCCCACCACGCCGGGGTCTCACGCCACGAGGTCGTGGGCCTGGACGTGGTGACGGTCGATGCCCAGGAGCCGGCGCTGTTCGGTGCCGACGAGGAGTTCCTCGCCTCGGGCCGGCTGGACAACCTCAGCTCGGTGCACGCCGAGGTGGAGGCCCTGATCGAGGTCGCCGCCGCTCCGCGCCCGCCGGCGATGGACGGTCCCTCCCCGATCGCGCTGATGGTCGCGAACGACCATGAGGAGGTGGGCTCTGCGACCCGTTCGGGCGCCGCCGGGCCGTTCCTCGAGGACGTGCTGGTGCGCGTCCATGCGGCGCTCGGCGGGGATGAGTCCAGTCGCCGACGGGTGCTGGCCTCCTCGATGGTGCTCTCGGCCGACGCCGGCCATGCCGCGCATCCGAACTACCCCGAGCGTCATGACCCCGTGACCCGCCCGCGACTGGGCGAGGGGCCGATGCTGAAGATCAACGCGCAGCAGCGCTATGCGACCGATGCGGTGGGGATCGCGGCCTTCGTCGGCGCCTGCGAGCGGGCCGGGGTGCCGCATCAGCACTTCGTCTCGAACAACGCGATGCCGTGCGGGTCCACGATCGGACCGATCACTGCGACCCGTCTGGGCATGACCACGATCGACGTGGGCATCACGCTGCTGTCGATGCACTCGGCCCGCGAGATGTGCGCGACCGCGGATCCGCTGCTGCTGCAGCAGGCTTGCGTATCCTTCCTGCACGGCTGAGCCGCTCGGCGGTCCTGGTCTGCTGAGCGGGTCAGCTGAGCGGATGGGCTGAGCAGGTCAGTGCGCGAGCGGGCTGAGCGGCTGCGCTCAGCTCTTCGCGGCGTCCGCCTCCGGGCCCGTGCCCGGGCTCTGGTCGCCGGCGTCGACGTCGCCGGCGCGGAACCCGATGTCGCGCACCGTCTCCACGGCGGCACGGGCCCGGGTGACCGAGTCGTGGTCCGGTCCATGATGGCGCCGGGCGTCCTTCAGCAGCTCCTCGACCTGGTAGTACGCATCGTCGAGGTGGCCGGACTCCGCGGTCGCCTCGGCGAGCTCCGCGCGCAGCTCGATCGCTTCGGGGGTGAGGGACTCGCCGTGCTCGAGCAGGTCGAGCAGGCGACGGGTGGCGTCGTGGACGCGCTGCTGCGGGGTGCTCATCGGGGTTCCTCCTGGGGTCGGTGCAGTACTCCCGGATCCTACGCGGTGGCCGCGTGAGCAGTACTCTGTGCAGGCCATGGAGATCAACCCCTACGAGTCGCGTCTGCGCATGCTGCAGCAGATCGACGGGGTGCAGATGCAGCGCGAGGCGGCCCCGGATGAGGAGACCGCCGGCTGTCCGGGCTGCCCGTACTTCTGGACCTGCCCGGTGCCGCATCGCGGTGAGGAGGTTCGCGCGCCCGAGGAGATCGATCGCGCGGACGTGCCCGAGCAGCTCGGTGCGCGGCGCGAGTTCAGCCCGCGCGATGAGTCCGACGTGGGCTGGACCGATGAGTGGGTGGGCGAGGACGGCCTGCCGCTCGAGGCCGAGGAGATCGAGACGCTCCGCGCCCAGCAGGCGCAGCTGGCGCAGCAGGCGCGGGCGTCTCGGGAGCATCCCGAGGAGCTGTCCGGTAGGCACCCCGCAGAGGTCTCCCGCTCGGGCTCCTGGCGCCGACTGTTCCGGCGCCGGCGCTGATCAGCGCTCGTCGCGAGCGCGCGGCGAGAGGCGGGACGCGGGGAGGCCGGGCGCAGGCGCGTCGACCCCGGAGCCGTGGACCCCAGGAACGTCGGCCGCAGAAGCGTCCCCCGCAGCGGCACCGACCCCGGACGGGCCGTACCCGGCGGGGCATCCCCCACCGCGCAGCGCGACACGCGCGATGTCGGAGGCGGAGAGACCGGCCATGGCGAGCTCCTCCGCCGGAGCGGCCGCGACGTCCGGGGCACCGAGATCCTGGACGACGGGCGGCACGGTGCGGTCCGCGCGCATCCAGCCGGCCGGGGCGGGGCTCTCCTCACCGCCGTCGATCTCCGCGCCGGAACGTCCCTGACCGGCGGAGATGTCGATCCCGAAGATGGTGTGGAAGGCCTCGACGTAGGCGTCGGCGTAGCCGGTCTCGGCGAGGTGGCGGGCCCGCTCGGCGGGCTGGTGCATGGCGCGGGCGAGGATGCGGCGCACGGCCCGCTCGAGCTGCTCGGCGGTCTCCCCGGAGACCTCGCGGCGCATGCGGTCGATCTCGCCGTCGGCCGCATCGAACACCTCACGGCGCAGCGCGGCCATCGCCGGGTCGATCCGGCGCACCTCCTGCTGGACGCGGAAGGCCTCGACGTTCTCGGCCACGATCGCGCGGGCGGTGGTCAGCGCGGGGTCGTCCTGCGCCTCGGTCTCGAGCTTGAGATCGGACAGCCCCAGCACGGTGACGCCCTTGAGATGGCGCACCAGCGGATGCACATCGGAGTGGAGGGCGAGGTCGAGCACGACGGTGCTCCCGGCGCCCAGGAACTGCTCGGGGAACAGGGAGGTGCCGCGGCCGGAGCAGGCCAGCACCAGATCTGCCCTGCGGATCGCGGCCTCGAGGCCGTCCGCCTCGACGATCTCCACGCCATGGCGCTCGGCGAAGCCGGCGGCCCGCCCCGACGGCGAGAACACGCGCACCTGCGAGGCGCCGCGGCGCATCAGCTCCGCCAGACCCAGGCGAGCGTAGGCGCCGGTGCCGACGATCAGCACCTCCCGGCCCTCGAAGCCGTCGAGCGCGACCGCGGCCCGATCCATCGCGACCGCCGCGCCGCTGCGCCCGGCCGCGCCCACGGGCGCCTGGGTGGCAACGGACTTCGCGCAGCGGAAGCCGTGCTGGAAGAGGTCGTGGAGCATCGAGGTGGTGCGGCCCTCACGGCGCGCCGCCTCATAGGACTGGCGCACCTGGCCGGCGATCTCCGCCTCGCCGAGCACGAGGGAGCGCAGCCCGGAGGTGACCTCGTAGAGGTGCTCGGGCACGGGGGTGTCCATCGCCGCGTCGAAGCAGAGGGCGACCACCTCGCGGTCCAGACCACTGGTGCGGGAGACGGCCTCGACGACGAGGTCCACGCTCTCGTGGAAGCGGTCGGTGTCGAGGTAGACCTCGAGGCGGTTGCAGGTGCTGATCACCACCTCGCCGGCGATGACGGGGGCGGCGCCCGCGGCGACGCGCTCGCTCTGGAGCTCCTCGATCACGGCCGGGAGGCGCTCCGCTCCGCGGGTGAGCGCGTCGAGCACCTCGAGGTCGAGGTGCTCGTGGGAGGCACGGAGAGCGGCGAGCATGGTGGCCAGTCTAGGCATGCGCGAGCCGCTCCCGCCGATCCTGTGAGCGGCTCTGCGGAACCTGTGCACAATAGAGGTGTCATGTCACAGAACCCCATGTCAGAGCCCCTTTTTAGCGACAGTGCGTCAGATCGATCGCGACGCCTGTCAGATACCGGGAACGCCGCAGGCCCGAGGCTCGCCACCGCCCCTGCGATCACCCTGCCCGACCCCTCCGAGGGCTCCCCGGCGCTGCCTCCGGAGCACCCCGCGCAGCGCCCCACCGGCGAGGGCGGAGTGGCCGATGCCTCCCTGCTGCAGGAGCTGCGCGGCGTGAGGGGCGCCACCCCGAGCGTGTGGTTCATGCGACAGGCCGGCCGCTCCCTGCCCGAGTACCGCGCCCTGCGCGAGGGCACCACGATGCTCGATTCCTGCGAGCGTCCGGAGATGGTCTCCGAGATCACCGTCCAGCCGGTGCGGCGCCACCGAGTGGACGCGGGGATCTTCTTCTCCGACATCGTGGTCCCCGCGCGCCTGGCGGGCCTCGGCGTGGAGATCAAGCCCGGTGTGGGCCCCGTATTCGACCATCCGATCCGCACCGAGGCGGACGTCGCGGCGCTCCCGCCGCTGGACGACGTCTACGACGCCGCGCTCGAGCCGATCCGCGAGGCGGTGCGCCTGACCGTCGCGGAGCTCGGCACCACGCCCCTGATCGGCTTCGCCGGCGCCCCCTTCACCGTGGCCAGCTACATGGTCGAGGGCGGCCCCAGCCGTGATCACCTGCGCACCCGGGCTCTGATGCGCAGCCACCCCGAGGTGTGGGATCGCCTGGCGAGCTGGGTGGCCGAGCTCTCGGGCCGCTTCCTGCGCGCGCAGGTGCTCGCCGGCGCCTCCGCCGTGCAGCTGTTCGACTCCTGGGTGGGCGCGCTCTCGGAGGACATGTACCGCAGCTCCGTGCAGCCCCACTCCGCTGCGACCCTGAACCATGTCGCGGGCCTGCCCGTGCCCCGGATCCACTTCGGGGTGGGTGCCGCGCACCTGCTGACCCCGATGCTCGAGGCGGGCGCCACCGCGATGGGCGTGGATCATCGCCTGCGCCTGGACCAGGCGCTCGACATCCTCCCCGAGGGCCTGCCCGTGCAGGGCAACCTCGATCCGGCGACCCTGTTCACCTCGGAGGAGGTCCGCTTCGCGGAGGCGCGCTCGGTGCTCGCGGCCGGCTCCCGCGCCGCCGGGCACGTGGTGAACCTCGGCCACGGCGTCCCGCCCGACGCGGACCCGCAGGTCCTCACCGACCTGGTCAGCTACCTGCACGAGCAGAGCACCGAGCGGGCATGACCATGCGCGTCCTCGTGGTCGGCGGCGGCCTGGCCGGGCTGCTCGCGGCCCGGCGCCACCTGCGTGCCGGGCACCGGGTGGTGCTGCTCGAGGCGACCGGCTCGGTGGGCGGCGCGATCGCGCAGAGCGTCCTGCCGGGCGCTGGCGACCTCGCGCTGAACACCGGCGCCGAGGCCTACTCGAACGGCTCCGGCGCCGTGGATGCCCTGGTCGCCGAGCTGGGCCTGGCCGAGCAGATCGTCGCTCCGCGCGAAGGCCTGGGCAGCCGCGTGGTCTCCGACGCCGGCGCGCACCGCGCCCCGGGCGCGAGCCTGCTGGGGATCCCCTCGCGGCCGCTGGCGGCGGACGTGCGTGCGGTGCTCGGCACCGCCGGCGCGCTGCGCGCGGCGCTCGAGCGCTTCCTGCCCGCCTCTCTCGGCGCCCGCCCCGGCGCGACCGTCGCGCAGGTGGTGCGCCGACGCTCGGGCCGTAAGGTGCTCGAGCGCCTGGTTGCGCCGGTGATCGGCGGGGTCCATTCCTCGGATCCGGCGACCCTCGAGTTCGCGGCCGCCTCCCCGGCGCTCAGCGCGGGCCTGGCCGAGCACGGCTCCCTCACCGCGGCGGTGCGGCGGATCCGGGGCCGCTCCGCGGGCAGCGCCGGCACCCGCGTGCACTCGCTGTCCCCCACCATGGCCGCGCTGCCGCAGACCCTGCAGGCACGACTCCTGGCCGCGGGCGGGATCCTGCGCACCGGCGTGGAGGTCGTGGGCCTTACCCGCGAGGAGACGGACGGGGAGGCCGTGTGGCAGGTGCGCACCTCACGCGGTGAGGAGCTGAGCGCGGAGCACCTGGTCCTCGCCTGCCCGCCCGACACCGCCCGCGAGCTGCTGGCCACCGCCGCGCCCCGCGTCGCCGCTGCGATCCCGCAGGCCCCGTCGGCCGCGGTGCGCCTGGCCGCGCTGGTGCTCGACGCCCCCGCGCTGGACGCCTTCCCCTCCGGCACCGGGGCGCTGGTCGCCCCGGGCACCGCCGGAATCCGGGCGAAGGCCCTCACCCATGCCAGCGCCAAGTGGGAGCACGTCCAGCGCGCGCTGCGCGAGGCGCTGCCGTCGGCCTGCTCCCCGCACCTGGTGCGGCTGTCCTACGGCCGGCCGGGCGAGGCCCTGCCCGGCCGCGAGGAGCTGATCGATCTGGCCCTGGCCGATGCCACCCGCATCCTCGGCGTCCACCTGGATCGCAGCCAGCTGCTGGACTCCGCGGTGATCGACTGGGAGCGCGCGATGCGCCAGCCCCTGCCCGGTCACCGCGCCGCCCTCGACTCCCTCGCCGCGCTGCTCGCCGAGCAGCCGTCCCTCGAACTCGTCGGCTCCTGGCGGGCCGGCACCGGCATCGACGCGATCGTGCGCGCCGACGACTCCCTCACGGAAGGATCCCCGTCATGAACGACGCCCCCGCAGGCGCGACCGCGCAGTCCCCGGAGGACATCGCGCAGACCACCCGCTACACGAGCTACACCGTGTTCCGCCGCCTCTCGGGCCTGACCGAGGACGGCGAGCTCACCACCGCGCAGGTCACCGACGCGCTGCGGGACGTCACCGGTCTCATCGAGTCGGCCTCCGACGGCGGGGTGGAGATCCTGGGCTTCTACGACGTCTCCGGCTTCCGCGCCGAGGATGACCTGATGCTGTGGCTCGCGGCCGACGAGCCCGAGGCGCTGCAGCGCGCCCTGCGCGAGTTCGAGCGCTCCCTGCCGGGCACCTGGCTGCACCGCGAGTGGGCCGCGATGGGCGTGCACCGCATGGCCGAGTTCGCCAAGGGCCACGTGCCCTCGTTCATGGTGCCGGGATTCGAGCGCAAGCAGTGGATCACCGTCTACCCCTTCGTGCGCAGCTACGAGTGGTACCTGCTGCCCGACGAGGAGCGCAACCGTATGCTGCGTGAGCACGGCCTGCTGGGCCGCGACTACCCGCAGTGCAACGCCAACACCGTCGCCGCCTTCGCCCTCGGCGACTACGAGTGGCTGCTCTCCTTCGAGGCGGATGACCTGCACGACCTGGTCGACATGATGCGTCACCTGCGCTACTCCGACGCGCGCCTGCACGTGCGCGACGAACTCCCCTTCCACACCGGCCGCCGCCTCGAGGATCTCGAGGACGTCGCCGCCCTGCTCGCCTGAGCACCGCTCCCACCACGATTCACCACCGAGGACGCCCCATGACCGATCAGACCCTGTCGATGCCGAGCCCCCGCGCCGTCGATCCTGACTCCCCCACCCACACCCGCCGCGGCGAGGCCAAGCCCTTCGACGCCATCCTGTTCTCCTCCTTCGGAGGGCCGGACGGCCAGGACGACGTCATCCCGTTCCTGCGCAACGTCACGCGCGGCCGCGGGATCCCCGATGAGCGGCTCGAGGAGGTCGCCGGTCACTACCGCGCGCTCGGGGGCCGCAGCCCGATCACCGCGCAGAACGAGGCGCTGATCGCGGCGCTCGAGCAGGAGCTCGCCCGCCGCGGCATCGATCTGCCCGTCTACTTCGGTAACCGCAACTGGGCCCCGTACAACGCCGACGCGGTCCGCGCGCTGCACCGCGACGGCCACCGCCACGCTCTCGGCCTCGTGACCAGCGCCTACTCTTCCTACTCCTCGTGCCGCCAGTACCGCGAGGATTTCGGGATGGTGCTCGAGGAGACCGGCCTGGTCGGCGAGGTGAGCATCGACAAGGTCCGGGTCTACTTCAACCACCCCGGCTTCCTCGAGCCGGTGGTGGACGGGGTCGCGGGTGCGCTGCAGAGCCTCTCGGTCGAGGGGCACGACGTGGACCGCATCGCCGTGCTGTTCTCCACCCATTCGGTGCCGAACTCGATGGCGGAGGCCTCCGGCCCGGAGGAGACGCGGGTCGCGGGCTCCGGCGGCTGGTACGTGGAGCAGCACCTCGCAGCCTGCCGCTGGGTGATGGAGCAGCTCCATGACGACATCCCCGAACTCCCCGACTGGCAGCTGGTCTACCAGTCCCGCTCCGGTGCACCGCACATCCCCTGGCTCGAGCCCGATGTCAACGACGTGATCGAGCAGATCGCCGCCGACGGATCGGCCGACGCGGTGATCGTGGTCCCGATCGGCTTCGTCACCGACCATGTCGAGGTGGTGTGGGATCTGGACACCGAGGCGAAGGAGACGGCCGACGAGAAGGGCCTCGCCTTCCGCCGCGTGGCGACCTCCGGGGAGGATCCCCGCTTCGTCGCGGCGCTGGCCGATCTGGTCCAGGAGCGCCTGGACGCGCAGTTCCCGCGCCGCGTGGTCACCGATTTCGGCGGCACCCCCGATGTGTGCGGCGCGAACTGCTGCGTGGGCCGGATGTGCCGTCCCACCACCAGCGGTGTGGATTCGGAGCAGGATGTGGAGCGGGCACGCGCGGAGGCGCTCACGGCGGGAGATCCCTCGTGACGCCCAGATCAGTGGCCGGCACAGGCACTTCGACGTTCGTCGGCTCCTCGCTGCGGATCGGCACCCGCGCCTCCGAGCTCGCCCTCACCCAGTCCGGGCATGTGGGCGAGGCGATCGTGGCGGGCACCGACCATGCAGTGGAGCTGGTGCACGTCAGCACCCGCGGGGACCGCGACCGGGTGAGCCCCCTCGCCCAGATCGGCGGGACCGGCGTGTTCGTCACGGCGGTGCGCCAGGCCCTGCTGGACGAGGAGGTGGACGTGGTGGTGCACTCCTGCAAGGACCTGCCCACCGCGCCGCTCGAGGAGATCACCCTGGCCTGCTATCCGGCCCGGGAGGATCCGCGCGATGCGCTCTGCGCGCGTGATGGTCTGACCCTGGCCGAGCTGCCGGAGGGCGCGAAGGTGGGCACCGGTTCGCCGCGCCGCGCCGCGCAGCTGCTGCGGGCTCGGCCCGATCTGGATGTGCAGGGCATCCGCGGCAACGTCGAGACCCGGCTGAACCGGGCGCTCGGCGAGGGCGCGGATCTGGACGCGGTGGTGCTCGCCGCCTCCGGCCTGCGCCGGGTGGGCCGGGAGGCGGCCATCAGCGAGCTGCTGCCGGTCGAGGTGATGCTGCCCGCGCCCGCGCAGGGAGCGCTCGCGGTCGAGGCCACGACGGCGGCTCTCGCCCAGCAGCCCTGGTTCGCCGAGCGCCTCACCGCGGTCGATGATCCCGCGACCCGCGCGGCGGTCACCGCGGAGCGGGCGCTGCTGCGCACCCTCGAGGCGGGCTGCTCCGCACCGGTCGCCGCCTACGCGGAGCTCGAGCAGGGCTCGGCCGCCGACGGTGACAGCGGCGTCGAAGCAGCTGAGCAGGGCACAGTGCTGCGCCTGCGTGCGCTGGCGATCCGGCCCGACGGCAGCCACGTCGTCGAGGGTCAGGCGCGCGCGGCGCTGGCTCTGGGATCCGACGTCCTCTCGGGCCCCGACTCCGTGCCGTGGGCGCTCGGCGCCGAGCTCGCCGCCGACCTCCTCTCCCGCGGGGCCGGCGAGATCCTCGAGCAGGCCCGGGCCTGATGAGCGCCGTCGCCGCCCCGCGCCCCGTGCTGGTCACCCGACCGGCGGGGCGCGGCGAGACGCTGTCCACCGAGCTCGAGCGGCGCGGTATCGAGGTGGTGCACCAGCCTCTGATCCGCCTCGTGGCCGAGCACGGGGAGGAGCTAGACGCGGCGCTCGCACGCCTCCGCGACGGGGCCTACACGCACCTGGTGGTCACCTCCCGCACGGCGGCAGAGGTGCTGGCCGGGGCGCTCGTGCCGCCCGGCACCGCGGTCCACGCGGTGGGCAAGGGCACCGCCGAGGAGCTGCGCCGGGGCGGGATCCCGGTCTCGCACGTGGCGGCCGGCTCCGGTGCCGAGTTGGTCGAGGAGATGCCGCCGGCCCTCGCGGGAGCGAGCGTGCTCTTCCCCGCCTCCGCCGCGGCCTCCCGCACGGTGCCCGAGGGTCTGCGCGCCAGGGGCTATCGGGTGCACGAGGTGACGGCCTACCGGCCCGTGCCCGTCGAGCCGCCCGCGGCGGTCGCGGTGGGCCTGGCGACCGGCCGTTTCGGAGCGCTCGCGCTGACCAGCCCGATGATCGCCCGCCGTGCCGCCGCGCTCGGCGTCCACGCCTCCACCCCGATCGTCACGATCGGCGATCCCACTTCCGCGGCGGTGAGGACGAAGGGCCTGGCCGTCGCGCTGCAGGCCCACGAGCCCACCGACACTGCCCTCGCCCAGGCGGTCCAGCAGGTGCTGCAGAGCCCGCCGCCGCCTCCGATCCGACCTCCTCAGGAGCCCCGATGACTCAGACCTCCCAGCCCGGCCCCGTCCCGTCGGCCGCCGATCTCTCGGCCGCCGGATTCCCGGGCCCGATCGAGCGACCGCGCCGCCTGCGCTCCGGAGCGGCGATGCGCTCCCTGGTGCGGGAGCACACCCTGCGCCCCGCCGACCTGGTGCTGCCGATGTTCGTGCGCGAGGGCGCGAGCGAGAACCGGCCCATCGGCTCGATGCCGGGCGTGGTCCAGCACACGATGGACTCTCTGGTGCGCGCCGCGATCGAGGCCGTGGAGCGCGGCGTGGGCGGCGTGATGCTGTTCGGCGTGCCCGAGCGCAAGGACGCTGTCGGCTCCGGCGCGACCGATCCCGAGGGGATCCTCAACCTGGCGCTGGCGCGGCTGCGCTCCGAGCTGGGCGATGCCACGGTGATCATGGCGGATCTGTGCCTGGACGAGTTCACCGACCACGGCCACTGCGGCGTGCTCGACGGCGCGGGCCGGGTCGACAACGACGCCACCCTGATGCGCTACCGGGAGATGGCCCTCGCCCAGGCCGAGGCGGGTGCGCACCTGCTGGGCCCCTCGGGGATGATGGACGGCCAGATCGCCGCGATCCGCGACGCCCTCGATGCCGCGGGGCACCTCGACGTGGCGCTGTACGCCTACACCGCGAAGTACGCCTCCTCGTTCTACGGACCCTTCCGGGAGGCGGTGGACTCGTCCCTGCAGGGCGATCGGCGCAGCTACCAGCAGGATCCGGCGAACGGGCGCGAGGCGCTGCGCGAGCTCGCGCTCGACGTCGCCGAGGGCGCGGACCTGGTGATGGTCAAGCCCGGCCTGCCCTACCTGGACGTGCTGAAGGAGGTCGCGCAGGCCTCGCCCGTGCCGGTCGGCGCCTACCAGGTCTCCGGCGAGTACGCGATGATCGAGGCGGCCTCGGCCAACGGCTGGATCGACCGTGATCGCACCGTGCTCGAGTCGCTGCTGGCCTTCCGCCGCGCGGGCGCCTCGACCGTGCTGACCTATTACGCGAGCGAGGTCGCCGGGTGGTACCGCGACGGCCTGCCCGCCCATCTGCGCGAGTTCCTCTGAGCTCGCGCCCCGGCCGTTCTCTCCACCGGCCGCTCTCTCCACCGGCCCCGACGCAAGGAGCATCCGATGACCACTCCCTCCGCCCAGACCCGCTCCGCCGATCTGTTCTCCCGCGCCCAGCAGGTGATCCCCTCGGGGGTGAACTCCCCGGTGCGGGCCTTCGGCTCGGTGGGCGGCACTCCCCCGTTCTTCACGGACGCGAAGGGCGCGCTGCTGCACGACGCCGACGGCAACGAGTACGTGGACCTGGTGGGCTCATGGGGCCCGATGATCCTGGGGCACGCGAACGAGCAGGTGGTCGAGGCGGTGCGTGAGGCCGCGGGCCGCGGGCTGTCCTTCGGCGCGCCGCAGCCGGGCGAGGTGGGCCTCGCCGAGGAGGTCGTGAACCGGATCGCTCCGGTCGAGCAGGTGCGGCTGGTCAACTCGGGCACCGAGGCGACCATGAGCGCGCTGCGCGTGGCCCGGGCCGCGACCGGCCGGGACGTGATCGTGAAGTTCGCCGGCTGCTACCACGGGCACGTGGATGCGCTGCTCGCCGAGGCCGGCAGCGGTGTCGCGACCTTCGCGATGCCCGGTTCGGCCGGCGTGACCGCCGCGACCGCCCGGGACACCGTGGTGCTGCCCTACGGCGATCGCGAGGCGGTGCGGGCCCTGTTCGCCGAGCGGGGTCAGGAGATCGCCGCGATCATCACCGAGGCCGCGCCCGCGAACATGGGCGTGGTGACGCCGCTCGAGGAGGACGGGATCGGCTTCAACCGCTTCCTGTCCGAGACCGCGCACACCGCCGGCGCGCTGCTGATCAGCGATGAGGTGCTCACCGGCTTCCGCGCGGCGCGCGAGGGCTACTACGGGGTCGACGGCGCGGACCGCAGCTGGGCCCCAGACCTGATGACCTTCGGGAAGGTGATCGGCGGCGGCCTTCCCGTCGGCGCCTTCGGCGGTCGCAAGGACCTGATGGGGCTGCTCGCCCCGGCCGGGCCCGTCTACCAGGCGGGGACCCTGTCCGGGAACCCGCTCGCGACGGCGGCGGGTCTCGCGACGCTGAACGGTCTGGACGAGGCCGCCTACGACACGCTCTCCAGCGTCTCCCGGACCCTGCAGCAGCTGGTGGCCGATGCGCTCACCACCGCCGGGGTCCCGCACGTCATCCAGACCGCGGGCACCCTGTTCTCGGTGTTCTTCCGCGATGAGCCGGTGCGCACCTACGAGGAGGCGAAGGCGCAGGACACCGCGGCGTTCACCCGCTTCTTCCACGCGATGCTCGAGGGCGGGATCTACCTGCCGCCGTCGGCCTTCGAGGCCTGGTTCGTCTCGACCGCGCACACCCCGGAGGTGCTGGACCGGATCGCGGCCGTGCTGCCGGGTGCGGCGAAGGCGGCCGCAGGAGTGTGAGCGGCTGTGGTGTGGGTCGCAGGGGTGTGGGTCGCGGGGGCGTGAGCGGCAGGGGCGTGGGCGGCTGGGGTGTGGGTCGCGGGGGCGTGCGCTGCTGAGGAGTGAGCCGCTGGGCGCTCGCCGCCCTGGTGATCATCTGGGGCGTGCGCTGCTGAGGAGTGAGCCGCTGAGGCAGTTGCGGCCTGCACGCCCCAGATGATCACCAGGGCGGCGAGCGCCAGCACGGCCAGCAGGCTGAGGGCGTGGAGGATGAGCGCCCACGGCGCATGATCCGCTCCGCCGACCCCGAAGGTGTCCGCGAGGGTCATGCCTGCGGGGAGCGATGCCAGCAGGTAGATCGGCGACCCGCCGGTGAGCAGTCCCAGCATGATCATGGCGAGGGCGGTGCGGGAGAGGCGGCCGCGCGCGCCGGCGAGGGCTGTGGATGCGGCGGTCACGGGGCCCGGCAGCAGGAGGGCGAACATCAGTCCCCATCCCATCGTGTCGGAGGTCCTCCCCACGGCGGCGTGGATCTGACGGAGCTCGGCGCCGGGCACGGTGGCGAGCGGATTCAGCACCTGGATCTGAACGGCGGCGAAAACGGCATAGCTCAGCACGGCGACGGTGCCGAGCACGCCGATCAGGCGCGTGTGCCGCGGGGAAGGTGAGGTCATGCCCGGAACAGTAGCCCCGACGAACCGCCATCCCATGGGGATTCTGTGGAGGTCAGGCGGGGGCATCGGGGGGACCCGGAGAGCGTGGGCGCCGCCGTTCGCCTCGTGCGCTCCGTCGGCGACGCAGGGAGCGCCGCTTCCACTCCGCGCGGCGAGGTGCCGTCTCTGAGCGGCTGTGCGATTCGGTCGGCGTACCCGGCGATTCGTGCGAAGCGCGGTGCCGTTCGTGGGAGGGGCGGGGCGGTTCGGTGAGCGCCCGCCCCTCCCACGAACGGCACCGGGGGCGGTTCGGTGAGCGCCCGCGGGCGGGTGGTGCGGCGAGTGCCGGCGCGGCTGGTCCACTCCACCAGGTGCCCGTCGGCGGCGGGGTTCCCGACGCGACGCACGCTGCGGGTCTGCTGCTCCTTGTCGTTGCAGTGGGCGCACAGGCCCTGCCCGTTGTCCAGGCAGGTCTGACCGCCTGCGGCGTGCGGGAGGATGTGGTCGGTCTGCCGGATCGGTGCGTCGCAGTAGGGACCACGACAGGTCTGGTCGCGCCAGAGGATGAACCTCGCAAGCGCTGCGGGGAAGGCTCGGGCACGGGACTCGACCCCGACCAGCTCCCCGGTGCGCGGGTGGCTGTACATGCGCCGCAGCGTGGCGCGGAGCGCTGGACCGTCGGGCCCCATCGCGTTCTCGGCGCCGTCAGCGAGCAGGGATCTGAACACTCCGCGCAGCTCTTCGCGCACGGCCTCGGCCGGCACGCTCCCGTATCCCTCGATCCGGGCGAGATCCCCGTAGCGGGGATGGAAGAGCGCACGGTCGGTGATGATGACGCCGATGTCGAGGGTGGTGGGCTCCATGCCGTCCTCGCGACCGATCAGGGTGCCCACGAAGGAGTCTGCCTGGATCGCCTGGTGGCCGCGACGGTCACCGGCGGCGCGGAGTCGCTCGGCCTCATGCGAGAGGCGCTTCCTGATCAGCGCCGCGTTGAGCGCGCTCACGTGGGCGGTGACGGTGGCCATCCCGTGCTGACCGCGGCGCACGGTGACGTGGCGTTCCCGCCGGGCCTGCTGGTGGCGCCGCTCCTGCCCGTCCGGATCCGCGGCCGCGATGACGGCGGCGGTGGTGTCATCCCAGGTCTGGGCTCCGGCCCCGTCGAGCGACGGGAGACGGCCGGCGAGCTCTCGATCTGCCTCGAGACGCTGCTGGGGCGAGAGCGGGGCGAAGGAGCGGGAGGTGGCGTGGGCGACGGTGCTGGTGACCTTCGCGGAGGCCAGCGCCGTGAGCATCTCGGGCATGTCCGAGACCAGCCGCCGCTGGGAGGCGAGGGAGTGAGCCGCCGACGCGGGCGACTTCCGGATCAGCATCGAGACCTCTCGCGACGCTTCGCTCGCGGCCTCGCGCAGCAGCTTGCGCGTAGGAGGGACCTCGCCCTCTTCGTGGGCGGCGTGGGCGCGCGCCTCGGCCTGCTTCTCGAGGGTGAGCGAGTCCGCAAAAGCGGTGACCGCCCTCGCCTCGAGGGCATCCATGGCGCTGCGCAGCTCGTGGATCATGCCCACCACCTCCCGATACCGGCCCGCGAGGGCGGCATCGGAGGTGAACAGCTGCTGCGGGTGCAGCGCGAGCTCCCGCAGCGCGAAGGCGCCGTCCCCCACCATCTCGGCGAGCGCCTGCGGGCCCTCAGTGCGCACGGCATCGACCAGTGCCCGGTGGGGATCACCGGGTGCCGGGTCGAGAGCCTGCGCGTTGACGAACATATGACCATGATTCACCGCACCACTGACAAATGAAACCCCTCCAGAAGAATGTGGAAAACTTCGACTGGGGAGGAACGGTCGCCGGGCCGCGAGCGTCAGGCCGCACCAAAGCCACAGGCCAGAACGTATGCGCCAGCACGGGAAGCGTGACAACAGAATCTTTTCCACAATACCCCAAGGATTCACCACTCGTCCCGCCCGAGAATGTGGATAACCACCCTCTGTGGAGGAACGGTCCGCGCGCCGATATGACCCCTGACGTCCCTCCACGACGCTCTGCGTCGGTCGATGACAGCACGCTCGACAGCACCCGCCGCTCTCCCCCACGCTGGTGGGAGCCGGCCTCGCCGGCCCAGCGCTCCGTAGCTCAGCCCGGTAGAGCAGCTCCCTCATATGGAGTCGGTCGCAGGTTCGAGTCCTGCCGGAGCGTCCACTCCCCGCCCGACGGCGCCCGGCCCCGCCAGTCGCCGGTCGCCGGTCGCCGGTAGTCACCCGCCGGTCGCCAGCCACCGGTCGCCAGCCACCGGTCGCCAACCGCCGACCGCCGGTCCCTCATCCGTCAGCCCCACCCCGTACGCTCACCCCAGCCCGCCGCCACCGCGGCCGGCCCCGTCCACGACCTGCGAGGTGCCTCATCGCCCGACGTTCCGCCGCCACCCGACAGCCCGTGCTCCAGGCGCTCGTCCTGCCCGCGCTCGATCCGGCCGACGGCGAGCAGCTCACCGCCCACGGCCACCACGACGGGCTCCGGCTCGAGGGCGACGATCTCAGCGGTCGTGACCTCTCGGGCACGAGCATCAGCGAGTGCGAGCTGGTGGGCGTCACCGCCCACACCACGGTGCTGCGTCACGCCCGGCTGATCGAGACCCGCTTCGAGCGGCTGAACGCCCCCGTGCTGGATGCCCGCGGCTCCACCTGGCGGGACGTCGAGCTGAGCGGCTCACGGGTGGGGGCGCTGGACGTCGACGACGCCGAGATCCGCTCCACCCGGATCTCCGGCAGCAAGTTCGACTGGATCAACCTGCGCTCGAGCACCCTCGAGGACGTGCTCTTCGAGGACTGCACGATCGAGGAGCTGGACCTCTCGAACGCGACCGCCGCACGCGTCGCGTTCCGACGCTGCCGGGTGGGCAGCCTCCACCTCGCCCACGCCCGGCTCCAGGACGTGGACCTGCGCGCACTGGAGATCGGCGCGATCGGCAACCTCGAGGGCCTGGCGGGAGCGACCCTCGATACCCAGCAGGTCACGCTGCTCGCACCGGCCTTCGCGAGCCACCTGGGGATCCGCGTCGAGGGCTGACGCGCCGCGCACAGTGGAATGGTGCCAGCAGCGGAGAGTGAGCCGACAGCAGAACACGGGCCGAGGTGATCCCCGACCCGCGCCTGATGCCGCGATCCTACGCTCAGCGCCCGCTGAGGCGCTGCTTCCGCGAGCTGATCTCGCCCGTGTTGAACCCGGCCAGGTGCAGGCCGCCGTGGAAGCGGGCGTGCTCGATCTTCACGCAACGGTCCATCACCACGTCGAGCCCGCCGGCCTCGGCGATCGCCGCGGCCTCCTCGTTCCAGGAGCCCAGCTGCAGCCAGAGCGTCTTCGCGCCCACCTCGACCGCTTCCCGGGCCACACCGGGCAGGTCGGCGTCCTTGCGGAACACGTCCACCACGTCGGGCACGACGGGGAGGTCCGCGAGCGAGTCGTACGCAGGGTGGCCGAGGATCGTCTCGGCGCGCGGGTTGACGAAGTACACCTCGTACGGCGAGCTGGACAGCAGGTAGGTGCCCACGAAGTAGCTGGCCCGGGCGGGGTTCGCCGAGGCGCCGACGATCGCGATGCTCCTGGCGCGGCGCAGGATCGCGAGCCGCTCGGGGGCCGACGGCGCCTTCCAGGTGCGCTGGGTGGTCTGCTCGGTCATCGCTGCACTCCCGTCGCCGCCGTGATCGCCTGGTCGAGGTCCCACAGGATGTCCTCGATGTCCTCGAGGCCCACCGAGATGCGGATCAGATCCGCGCGCACACCGCCCGCGGCGAGCTGCTCCGCGGAGAGCTGCTGGTGGGTGGTCGAGGCCGGGTGGATCACCAGGGTGCGGGCATCGCCGATGTTCGCCAGGTGGGAGGCGAGCTGCAGGTTCGCGATCACCGCCTCGCCCGTCGCCCGCGCGGCGGCGGCCTCCTCCTCGTCGGAGGAGAACTCGCCCGTCGGCCGTACGCCGAAGGCGAAGACCGATCCCGGACCCAGCGGCAGGTACTTCTTCGCCCGCTCGTGATGCGGATGGGATTCCAGGCCCGCCCAGGTCACGAACGAGACCCGGGGATCCTCCTCGAGCCACTGCGCGACGGCGCGGGCGCCGGCGAGGTGGGCGTCGATGCGCTGCGGGAGCGTCTCGACGCCCTGCAGCAGCTGGAAAGCGGACTGCGCGGGCAGGGACGGGCCGATGTCGCGCAGCTGCTCGGAGCGCAGCTTGGTGAGGAAGCCGTACTCGCCGAAGTTGTCCCACCACTTGATGCCGCCGTAGGAGGCGACCGGCTCGGTCATGGTGGGGAACTTGCCGTTGCCCCAGTCGAAGCGGCCGGATTCGACCACCACGCCGCCGAGGGTGGTGCCGTGCCCGCCGAGGAACTTGGTGGCGGAGTGGATGACGATGTCCGCGCCGTGCTCGAGCGGACGCACCAGGTAGGGGGTGGCAAGGGTCGCGTCGACCACGAGCGGCACGCCGTGCTCATGCGCCACCTCGGCCAGCCCCTCGAGGTCGGCGATCTCGCCGGAGGGGTTGCCGATGATCTCGACGTACAGGGCCTTCGTCTCGGGCCGGAACGCGGCGCGGTAGTCCTCCGGTTCGGAGGAGGGCACGAAGGTGGTCTCCACGCCGAAGCGGCGCAGGGTGACGTCGAGCTGGGTGACGGTGCCGCCGTACAGCTGCGCGGAGGCGACGACATGATCGCCGACGCCCACCAGCGCGGCGAAGGTGATGAACTCGGCGCTCATCCCGGAGGCGGTGGCGACCGCGCCGATCCCGCCCTCGAGGGAGGCGATGCGCTCCTCGAAGGCGGCGACGGTGGGGTTGCCGATGCGTGAGTAGATGTTGCCGTACTTCTGCAGCGCGAAGAGGTTCGCGGCGTCGGCCGCATCGTCGAAGACGAACGACGTGGTCTGGTAGATCGGGACCGCGCGTGAGCCGTGCTGGGCGTCCGGCGTGCCGCCCGCGTGCAGGGCGCGGGTGCGGAACCCGAAGGTACGTTCAGGAGCGGCGGGCGCCGCTGCCTCAGCGGCCGAGGCGGCGGGGGACGTGCTGGTGGGCTGGCTCATGCGGCGGCTCCTGCCTTGGCCGGGTGATCGGCCGGGAGGGTGTCGAAGGCGGCCTGCGCGGCGTCCTCGGCGGAGACGCCGGGCACGACGGGCAGCAGGTCGGTGTTCAGCTCGGTGCCGCGGGCGCGGGCGAGCTCGGCCTCCTTCTCACGCACGATCGGCAGCACGTCCCGGCCGAAGGCCGCGACCTCCTCGGTGAAGTGGAGGTAGCAGGTGAGCATGAGGTTCACGCCCACCTTCTTGTACTCGATGATGCGATCGGCGATCTCCTCGGGGGTGCCGATCAGGCGGGTCTTGAAGCCGTCGTTGTACTGCACGAGGTCCTCGAAGGAGGAGTCGGCCCACATGCCCTTGCCGTCCTTGGTGGAGGCGCCGGCCTCCTGCACGGACTGGCGGAAGCCCTCGACTGCGGGGCGGTGCGCCTTGGCGACGATCTCGCGCAGCGCCTCCTCGGCCTCCTGGCGGGACTCGCGGGCGATCACGAAGCCGTTCAGGCCGAACTTCGGGGCGCGGCCCGCGGCGGAGGCGGAGGCGAGCACGCCGGCGACGTTCTCCTCATAGCCCTCGAGGGTGCGGCCGTTGGAGAAGTACCAGTCGGCGACGCGGCCGGCGACGTCCTGGGCGGCGGTCGAGTTGCCGCCGAAGAAGATCTCCGGGTGCGGGCGGCCGGGCACGTCCACCGGCTTCGGGTTCAGGGTGAAGTCGTCGATCGCGTAGTACTTCCCGTCCTGGGAGTACCCGTTCTCGGTGAGCAGGCCGCGCAGCGCGGAGATGAACTCCTCGGTGCGCACGTAGCGCTCGTCGTGCTCGAGCCAGGGCAGGCCGAACTTCACGAACTCGTCCTTGAGCCAGCCGGAGACGATGTTCACCGCGGCGCGCCCCTCGGAAAGGTGGTCGGCGGTGATCAGCCACTTGGCGAGCACGCCCGGGTGCCACATGCCGGGGTGGAAGGCGGCGATCACCTTCAGCCGCTCGGTCGCGCCCAGCAGCGCGAGGGAGAAGGCGGAGGCCTCGTGCTGCTTGTCCGCGCCGTAGCTGGCGGCGTAGCGGGTCTGGGTCAGGGCGTACTCGAAGCCGGAGTTCTCGGCGATCTGGGCGAGGCGCTTGTTGTAGGGCAGCTGCCAGTCGGTGCGCTGCTCGATGGTGGAGACGACCAGGCCGCCGGAGACGTTCGGCACCCAGTACGCGAACTTCAGCGGGGTCTCGAAGGTCGAGCGGGGGACGGTGGGGGTCATCGGTTCCTCCTGGGTAGGGGTCGTTCAGGCCTGCGGGGCGACCGCGGGGTCGTCGGCAGGAAGGGCGGTGAGGGCGGCGGCGACCGCGTCGACGGCCTCCGGGTTCTGCAGGGACGTGACATCCCCGAGCGGCCCGGGTGTGCGGCCGGCGCGGCGGTCGCGCTCGGCGTGGACGAGCTGTGCCAGCAGGCGGCGCATGATCTTGCCGGATCGGGTCTTGGGCAGGTCGGGCACCTCGATGACATGCCGGGGCTTGGCGATGGGGCCGATCTCGTGCGCCACCCGGGCCCGCAGCGCAGCCGGGTCCAGCTCCGCGGTCCCGCCGCTGGGCATGAGGAACACGGCCACGGCCTGGCCGGTGAGGGCGTCGTCCACGCCCGCCGCACCGGCCTCGGCGACGGTCGGGTCCGCGACCAGCGCGGATTCGATCTCGATCGTGGACAGGCGATGCCCGGAGACGTTCACGACGTCGTCGAGGCGGCCGAGGATCCAGAAGCAGCCGTCGGCGTCGACCGTCGCGGAGTCCCCGGCGACGTAGAAGCCGCCGTGCTCGCCGCGTCCGGCGTGGTCGCGCCAGTAGGAGTCGCGGTAGCGCTCGGGATCGCCCCACACGGTGCGGGCCATCCCCGGCCAGGGCCGACGGGCCACGAGCGTGCCGGCCACACCGGCGGGCTGCTCGCGTCCCTGCTCGTCCACCACGGCCATGTCGATGCCGGGCAGCGGCACGGTCGCGGAGCCGGGCTTGAGGGTGGTCACCCCCGGCAGCGGCACGAGCATCGAAGCGCCCGTCTCGGATTGCCACCAGGTGTCGATGATCGGCAGCGCGTCGCGCCCGAAGGTGCGGCGGAACCACACCCAGGCCTCGGGGTTGATCGCCTCGCCCACGGTGCCGAGCAGCCGCAGCGTGGACAGGTCGTGCCCGCCGGGCAGCTCGCTGCCGAACCAGGACATGAAGGTGCGGATCAGGGTGGGGGCGGTGTAGTAGACGCTCACCCCGTAGCGCTCGATGATCTCGAGGTGCCGCTCACGGGTGGGCTCGCCCGGGGTGCCCTCGTAGATGACCTGGGTGAGGCCGTTGGAGAGCGGGCCGTAGATCTCGTAGGTGTGGGCGGTGACCCAGGCGAGATCGGCGGTGCACCAGTGGACGTCCTCGGGCCGGGCGTCGAAGTGCGCCCAGTGGGACCAGGAGGCGTGGGTGAGGTATCCGCCGCTGGTGTGGACGAGGCCCTTGGGCTTTCCGGTGGTGCCGGAGGTGTAGATGATGAACAGCGGATGCTCGGCGTCGAAGGCGCGCGCCTCGTGCTCCTCGCTCGCGGCGCCGACGCTCTCGTGCCACCACACGTCCCGGCCCTCGGTCCAGGCGATGTCCAGGCCCGTGCGGCGCACCACCAGCACGTGCTCGAGGTGCGGGAGGTCGCGGGCGGCCTCGTCGGCCGCGGACTTCACCTCCACCGCGGTGCCTCGACGGAACTGGCCGTCGGAGGTGACCAGCAGCTTCGCACGCGTGTCCTCGAGGCGGAAGCGCACCGCCTCGGCGCTGAACCCGCCGAACACCAGCGAGTGCACCGCACCGATCCGGGCGCAGGCGAGCGCGATCACGATCGTCTCGACCAGCACCGGCAGGTACACCACCACCCGGTCCCCGGGGACGATCCCGAGGTCCGTGAGTGCGTTGGCGGCCTGGTGGACGCGGCGCTGGAGGTCCTCGTAGGTCACCGATTCACGGTCCCCGGGCTCCCCCTCGAAGTGGAGGGCGATCTTGCTGCCCTGGCCGGCGCGCACGTGGCGGTCCACGCAGTTCTCGGCGACGTTGAGCCTCCCGCCCACGAACCAGCGAGCTTCGGGGATGCTGAGCTCGCCGGTGGCGGGATCCGGGGTGGGCGGCTGCCACTCGAGGGCGGCGTGCCAGGGCTCGGCCCATTCCAGGCGCCGGGCGGCGTCCTCCCAGAAGCCGAGCGGATCGGCCTCTGCGGTGGCGTAGATGCTCGCGTCCACGTTCCAGTCCCCGGCGGGGGCGGGGTAGGTGCGCGACTCGATCAGCCGCGCCTCCTCGCGAGGGAGAGCCTCTGCAGTGCTCATGTCCACCTCCTCAGCAGCTTCTTCTCGGCGAGGCCCAGCAGGGCGTTGGTCAGGCTGCCCAGCAGGGCCAGCAGCACGATGGCGAGCAGGATGCGGTCCACGCGGCCGTTCTGCTGCGAGTCGTTGAGGATGAAGCCCAGGCCCATCGAGGAGGCGATCAGCTCGGCGGCGACCAGGAACAGCCAGGCCTGGGCGAGCGCGAGGCGCAGCCCGGAGACCACCGAGGGCACCACGGCGGGCAGCTGGATGGTGCGGAAGAGCGACCAGCCGCGCAGGCCGAAGCAGCGCCCGGCCTCGACCAGGTGCGGGTCGATGTGCCGCAGGGCCGCGGCGACGGTGGTGAACACCGGGAAGAACGCACCGATCGCGATCAGCGTGATCTTGGATTCCTCACCGATCTGCAGCCACAGGATCAGCAGCGGCACCCAGGCCAGCGAGGGCACGGCCCGCAGCGCGGCCAGGGTGGGGTTCAGCAGCGCGTCCCCGGCGCGGGAGAGGCCCACCACCGCGGCGACGGCCAGGCCCACCACGGAGCCGATCGCGAAACCGATCAGCACGCGCTGCACGGAGATCGCGATATGCCGGCCCAGCTCGCCGCGCTCGACCAGCTCGGCGGCGGCCTGCAGCACGGTCAGCGGGCCGGGCAGGCGGTAGGCGGGCACCACTCCGGTCGCGGTCACCGCCTGCCAGGCGGCGAGGATCAGCAGCGGCAGCACCGCGCCGGCGGCCAGGCGCACCCCGGTGCGGTCCCAGAACGCCGCGCGGCGGCCGACGGCGGGGGCTGCGCCCCCGGCACCCGACGGGTCGGTCGCGCCCGACGGGTCGGTGACGCCCGTCGGGCCTGCCCCCGTCGGGCCTGCGCCCGTCGCGCCGGTCGGGGCGGGCAGCGGGGTCTCGGTCGAGGCGCTCACTGCGCCTCCACCGCGGCGAGCGCGAAGGCGTCGTGGATGATCTCGGCGCGGGCCTTCTCGACCGCCTCGGCCCCGCCCTGCACGTCCCCGGAGTCGGAGAGCATCGGGGAGATCGCCTCGAGCACCGCGAGCTGGTCCTCGCCGGGCACGCCGGAGACGTCGAGGTTGGAGCGCTCGGTGATCACGGTGCTCGCGACCGCGAGGTCGATCCCGGCGGCGTCGGCGAGCAGCTGGGCGGTCTCCTCGAGATTCGCCAGCGCCCAGGTGCGGGCCTGCTCGTAGGCGTCGACGACCACCTGGGCGACGTCCGCGTGGTTCTCGATGAAGTCCTCGGTGGCGTTGAGGAAGCCGTAGGTGTTGAAGTCGACGTTGCGGTACACCAGCTGCGCACCGGACTCGACCTCGGCCGCGGCCATGATCGGGTCCAGCCCCGACCATGCCTCGACGCTGCCGCCCTCGAGGGCGGAGCGGCCGTCGGCGTGCTGGAGCGGCTGGAGTTCGACGTCGGCGATGCTCAGATCGGCCTCGGCGAGGGCCTGGACCAGGAAGAAGTACGGGTCGGTGCCGGGGGTCGCGGCGACGGCGCGGCCCGCGAGGTCAGCGGGGCCGGTGATGTCGCTGCCCTCGCCCACCACGAGCGCGGACCACTCGGGCTGGGAGTAGATGTCGATGACCTTGATCGGGGAGCTGTTGGCGCGGGCCAGCAGCGCGGCGGAGCCCGCGGTCGAGGCGATGTCCGCCGAGCCCGAGCGCAGGAACTCGTTGGCCTTGTTGGAGCCGGCAGACTGCACCCACTCCACGGTCACGGAGTCGCCGAGCGCGGTCTCGATCAGCTTCTGGTCACGGATCACGAGGCTGAGCGGGTTGTAGGTGGCCCAGTCGAGGGTGAGCGTGCCGGTGCTCCACTCCCCCTCGCCACCGGCGCCGGAGCCGGTGCTCTCGGAGCCCTCGCCCGGGACGCAGGCGGCCAGTCCCATCCCGGCCACGGCGCTGAGTCCGAGGGCGGTGGCGGTGCGGCGGCTGATGCGGTGGGTCATGAGGGGATCTCCGTGGGTGTGGTGGGCCCTCGAGCAGGTGGGCGCGCAGCTCGGCGAGGGTGTGGTCGGCGCGGTCGCGGGGGCGGGTGCCGGGCACGTCGACCACGCGGGCGAGGGAACATGCACCGGGTCCCTCCTCGCGAAGGGAGCGCAGCAGCAGCACCCGGTCGGCGAGGTACAGCGCCTCCTCGACGTCATGGGTGACGACCAGGACGGTGGTGGGCTCGGCGGCGTGGATCTCCAGCAGCAGGTCCTGCATGCGCAGCCGGGTGAGGGCGTCGAGCGCGCCGAAGGGCTCGTCCAGCAGCAGCACCTCGGGGCTGCGGGCGAGGGCCCGGGCGAGCGAGGCGCGCTGGGCCATGCCGCCCGAGACCTCGCGGGGGCGCAGGTCCGCGGCGTGCTCGAGGCCGACGAGCTGCAGCAGGTGCCGCACCCGGTCGCGGCCCGCGGCGCGGTCGGTGCCGCGGGGCAGGCCGAGGGCGACGTTCTTCTCGAGTGTGCGCCAGGGCAGCAGGCGCGGCTCCTGGAAGGCGACGGCGGTGCGGTGGTCGGTGCCCGCCAGGGCCGTGCCGCCGATCCGGATCACTCCCGAGCTGGGGCGGTCCAGGCCTGCGATCAGGCGCAGCAGGGTGGACTTGCCGCAGCCGGAGGGGCCCACCACGGCGACGATCTCGCCCGAGCCGAGCTCGACGTCGAGGCCGCGCAGCACGTCGTGCCGGCCCTGGGCCACGTCGAAGGAGCGGGCGACCTGGTCCAGGCGCACCCCATGCGGACGCCCGCGCGCAGGGGGCGCGTCGGCGTCGGTCCCGGGATCCGATGACCCCCGGGCAGGACCGTGAGCGGGTGCGGTGGCGGTGCTGGTCATGTCGCCGATCATGACGGCGCGGACGGAACCGACGCCAGAATCGCGTCATAAGCCGTCATAGTCACCGCCCGAAGATGACGAGCGGACGACAGCGTGCGAAGCAGGTCACATGCCGGGGACTCTCAGGCCGGCGGCAGCTCGCCCTCGAGGATGCTCAGCACGTCCGCCTCGCGGAAGCCGAGCGAGCGGTTCAGGGCGAGCATGGGGGCGTTGTCGAGGGCGGTGTAGGTCTGGATCCAGCGGGCGCGCGCGAGCTCGGGCACACCCGCGAGGTTCTCGAGGTTCGCGAGCTTGAGGGCCCGGCCGATGCCGCGGCCGCGGTGGGCGCGGTCCACGAGGGTGTCGTCCTGCGTGATGATCTCGGGGTCGTGGCGGCTGACCAGGATCTCGGTGTACCCCACCGCGAGGCCCGCGTCATAGGCGAGGGCGCGCACGAGGGTCCAGCCCTGTGCGTCCATGCGCCGCTCGGTGCGTCGGAGCGCCTCGACGTCGCTGCGCGGTGCGGGCCGGGTGAGGTCCCCCATCGGTACGTCGGCCTCCATCTGTGTGTTCAGCCGCGCCCAGTCCTCGAGCAGCTCCTCGGGGCAGGCGCCCCGCCAGGTGCGCACGGTGATGCCAGGCCCCGCAGCCGACGGGGCGGGGTGCGCAGCGGCCGGGTCGAGCGGCAGGTCCCGCAGCATCCGGTGCTCCTGGTTCCCGAGCCGCAGGCCCTGCGCGAGGGAGAAGGCCACACCGGCCTCGCTGTAGGTCTCGGCCTGGACGATCTCGGCATGCCCGGCGAGCGCCTCGCGCACGGCGGCGGCGAGCGCCGTGCCCACGCCGCGGCGCCGGTGCGCCGGGAGCACGGAGATCTCGACCTCGGCGGGGTCTCCGGGATCGACCTCGGCGCCGGCCGCGCCGACCCTCTCCCCGTCGATGCTCGCCACCAGCAGCACCGAGCGCCGTGCGGGCTTCGGATCGGCGAAGCGGGCGAGAGTGGTCTCGTCGCTCGCCCACCAGGCGGCCTCGCGCCCGGCGTTGAACCCCTCTCCGAGCAGGGTGTTCCAGGCGAGCAGGGCCTCGCGGTCGGTGGGGTCCACGGGCGTGATCCGGACTGTGCTCATCGCGCCATCCCATCATGGCGAGGCCTCAGCGCCCCAGCGATTATCCGGCCGGCTCCCGCACGGGGCCGCGTGCGCTCGAGAGAACTCGACAGAAGGAGAGAGCTCAGCGCCCCAGGCGGTGCTCGAGGGAGGCCTTCACGCCGCTCCACTCGCGGGCACGCCGCGCCCGCACCGGCCGGCGGTCGTGGCCCCGGACCCCTCCGCGCTGCAGCTGGTGTACCAGAACCCGCTCGCAGCGCTCGACCCGCGATGGAAGGTGGTGGACCTGGTCGCCGAGCCGCTGCGGATCGCCGGGACCGGTCGCGCCGCCGCCCGCGCCCGGGCCCTCGAGCTGCTGGCACGGATGGGGATCGACGAGGCGGCCGCCGCGCGGCGGATCGGCCGGCTCTCGGGCGGGCAGCGTCAGCGCGTCGCGATCGCGCGGGCGCTGATCCTCTCCCCCTCCACGCTGGTGCTCGACGAGCCCACCTCCGCTCTCGATGTCACCGTGCAGGCGCGGATCATCGACCTGCTGTTCACGCTCCGTGAGAGCGATCCGGCGCTGACCATGGTGTTCATCTCGCATGATCTGAGCCTGGTGCGGCAGATCAGCGACTCGGTGACCGTGTTGCAGCGGGGCCGGGTGGTGGATCAGGGGCCCGCCGAGCAGGTCTTCGCCGCGCCCAACTCCCCGTACACGCGCGGGCTGATCGAGGCGATCCCGCGGGCGGCAGGTGCCGGGTGGGGAGCGCCGGCCGGAGGGGGTGCCGGGTCAGCGCCCGGCGCCCGCCCGGTGCTTCTCGATCGCCATCTCGTAGTAGCGCAGCAGATCGTCCGAGGCGTTCTCCCAGGAGAACTTCTCCGCCTCGGCCCGTGCCTCGGCACGGATCGCGGCGCGCCGCTGCGGATCCGCGAGCCGATTCAGCGCCGCATCCAGGGTCGAGTCATCACCCGAATCCCACAGCAGCCCGTTGACCCCGTCGGTGACCTGCTCCATCGTCGGCCCCGAGCGGGCCGCGACCACCGGGAGCCCGGAGGCCATCCCCTCGAGGATCACCAGGCCGAGGGTCTCGGTGACGGAGGGGAAGATGAACCCGTCGGCGCTCGCGAAGGCGCTCGCGAGCTCCTCGCCCTGCATGAAGCCGGGGAACAGGGTCGAGGTGCCGGCGAACATCTGCTCCAGCTCGCGCCGGAACGGGCCGTCGCCCACGATCGCGAGGGCCACGTCGTCACGCCGCTGCATCAGCGGGCGCAGGCGGTGGATCTCCTTCTCCGCGGCGAGGCGCCCCACGAACACCAGCAGCTTCTTCTCCGGATGCCCCTCGGTGAGGCGCTCGCGCATCTGGGCGGAGGCGAAGTCCGGATGGAAGGCCTTCGTGTCCACGCCGCGCCGCACCACGTGGAGGTCCTCGATGCCCTGGGAGGCGAGCTCGGCGCGCATCGTCTCGGAGGTGGCGATGTTGATGTCGGCCAGGGCATGGTTGCGCCGGATCTGCCACCACACCGGGCGCTTGCCCCACGACCACGCCCTGTACAGGTCCAGGTAGCGGGGGATGTGGGTGTGATAGCTCGCGACCAGCGGGATCCGCTGGCGGTGCGCGGCGAACGCCCCCGAGGAGGCCAGCAGCAGCGGCTGCGCGGCATGGACCACGTCCGGGTGGAAGCCGCGGATGATGCCGTCCACGGTGGGGTTGGGCAGCGTGAAGCGCCGATGCTTGTAGAACGGCAGGGTCACGGGCCTGACCCCCACCACCCGCGCGCCGTGATGCTCGGTCACGCCGAGCTCCGGAGCGATGACCATGACCTCGTGGCCGAGATCCCTGAACCGTTCGACGGCGTGGCGCAGGCGCGTCACCACGCCGTCGACGGAGGGCAGGAAGGTCTCCGTGACGATCGCGATCTTCACGGGGTGGCGGTCACTTCCAGGTGACGGTGGGCATGACCAGCTCGCGCTTGACTCGGTCGGTGTTGTTCATCGCGACCTTGAGCACCTCGGCGAGGTGCTCGTCGGTGAGCAGGTGCGGCTCCAGGCCCAGCGAGAGCAGGGTGGTGTTGACCGCGTTGTAGTAGTGGTCGTACTTCTCCACGCGCGGGTTCTCCATCGAGGAGATCGCCACCTCGTTGCCGAGATCCGCGGCGACCTTCTGCACCTTCTCGGCCAGCTCCTTGACCGAGAACTGCTCGGTGAACTGGTTGTAGACCCGGAACTCGCCACGGTCGGCGGGGTTCTCGCAGGCGATCTCGATGCAGCGCACCGTGTCCTGGATGTCAAGGTAGCCGCGGGTCTGGGAGCCGTTGCCGTAGACGGTGAGGTCGTGGCCGATGGCCGCCTGGATGATGAAGCGGTTCAGGGCGGTGCCGAACACGGCGTCGTAGTCGAAGCGGTTGACCAGACGGGGATCCAGACGGGTCTCGTCGGTCTCCAGGCCGTAGACCACGCCCTGGTTCAGATCGGTGGCGCGGATGCCCCAGATCTTGCACGCGAACATGATGTTGTCGCTGTCGTGCACCTTGGTGAGGTGGTAGAACGAGCCGGGCTGCTTGGGGTAGGGCAGGCGGTCCTTGCGGCCCTTGTGCTCGATCTCGATCCAGCCCTCTTCGATGTCGATGTTCGGCTGGCCGTACTCGCCCATGGTGCCGAGCTTGACGAGGTGGCAGTCGGGGGCGAAGTCCTTGATCGCCCACAGCACGTTCAGGGTGCCCTCGATGTTGTTGCGGTGGTTCTCGATCGCGTGCTCGCGGTCGATCATCGAATAGGGCGCGGAGCGGTGCTCGGCGAAGTGCACGAACGCCTCGGGCTGGGTCTCCTGGAAGACCTTGGAGACCGCCTCGTAGTCGGTGAGGTCCGCGATCTCGACGGCGATGTCCTTGCCGGAGACCTCCTTCCACACCTTCACGCGCTCCTCGAGCGGGAGGATCGGGGTGACCGAGTTCGAGCCGAGCTCCTCATCGATGTCGCGACGCACCAGGTTGTCGACGATCGTGACCTCATGCCCCTTCTGCGAGAGGTACAGGGCAGTGGGCCAGCCGCAGAATCCGTCTCCGCCGGCGACGACGATCTTCATCTCGTGAGTCCTCCATCAAGTCGAGGGCCGGCGTGCGAGGTACAGCGCAGCCGGATTGTGCACGTTCTTGTCAGCTCTTAACGTAGTGCAGGTCGGACAGCCCTCAAAGACGGGCGGACCCGGCCTGAACTGCGGAGGAACGGACCATGAACAACGCTGACGGCGAGGGCTCGACAGGCCGCTCCCCCGGGTCGGATTCCACTGTAGCCCGCGTCTCCGACGCGATGCTGGATGGTTCGGCGTCCGCCGCGGACGGCCTCTCGTGCGCGCCCCGCCCGCTGCCGGACACCACCCGCCGGGTGCTGGTGATGGCGATCGTCAACCGCACCCTCGACTCCTTCTTCGACGAGGGCCGCACCTGGGGCCTCGAGGCAGCGGTCGCCGCCGGACTCGACGCAGGCCGGGCAGGCGCGGACCTGATCGACGTGGGCGGGGTGAAGTTCGCGCCCGGCGACCCGCTTCCCGCGCACGAGGAGGCCGAGCGCGTGGTCCCCGTGATCGCCGCACTGCGCCGCGAGCTGCCCGCGCACGTGCTGCTCTCGGTGGACACCTTCCACGCCTCCGTCGCCGAGGCCGCGATCGACGCCGGCGCGGACCTGATCAACGACACCACCGGACTCTCGGACCCGCAGATGGCGGAGACGGTCGCGAAGACCGGGGCCTCGCTCGTGATCACCCATTCCGCGGCCAGGCCCCGCGAGCCGCTGCCCCGCCCGCAGTACAGAGATGTGGTCGCCGAGGTGCGCAACTTCCTCGGCGAGCGCCTCGAGCGGGCCCTCGCCGCGGGCATCCCGCGCGAGCGGATCGTGCTGGATCCGGGGCCGGACCTGAACAAGTCCACCGTGCAGACCCTCGAGCTGCTGCGCGGGTTCGAGCAGTACGCCTCCTTCGGCCTGCCGCTTCTCGCGGCGCTGTCGCGCAAGGACTTCGTGGGAGAGTCGCTGGGCCTGCCCAAGGAGGAGCGCCTCGAGGGCTCGCTCGCCGCGGCGGCCTGGACCATCCAGCACGGCGCGCGCCTGCTACGAGTGCACGACGTCGCCTCCACGGTGCGCCTGGTGCGCATGCTCGAGGTGCTCGCCGGCTGGCGCGACCCCGCAGGCCCCCTGGTCCACAACGCCTGACGGCACCGCCCGGCGGGGTCCCCTGACCACGGCCGCGCTCAGTCCGCCACGCCCTCCATCCGGCCACGCCCCGATAAGTACCGCTGAGGTGGAACCTTTTGGCTCGTGGCCAGCGGCACTGCACGGGCCGTGGCCGGTGCGCCTGGTTCAGCGGCGGTTCAGGCGCCCGGTGCGGTGGAGCCAGATCTCGAGCGGCACGGTGACCAGGGGCGGGATCGCAGCGAGCAGGGCCAGCAGCGCGACCCACCACTTCCAGCGCAGCGAGATCGCGGCCACGATGGTCATCGCCACGTAGAGCATGAACGCCCCGCCGTGGAGGCGGCCGAACAGCCACACGCCCATCTCGGTGGTGCCGGTGACGTACTTCAGGAACATCCCCACCAGCAGTCCGGCCCAGGTGAACGCCTCGAAGAAGGCGACGACGGCGAAGAGGACACCGATCGGCGAGCGCGGCGCCCTGGAGGAGTCGGCCGAGCTCGCGAGGATCCCGTCGGCAGCCTGGGTGAGGGGATCGGTGGCGGGGGTGGTCATCGGGGTCCGGCTCCTGGCGTGACATGGCAAGTCGTGGCGAGGTCACCCTAATTGGCGCGGACAAGGGGTGGCCTGGTCAGTGAGGGTGAGAGGCGTCTCCTGCACCGTGGCACCGCGGCACCGCGGCACCTCGCCCGCCGTGGCTCTGCTGGCGCCACGCGACGAAACGTGCCACTGAGATGGAACCTTTTGGCTCGTGGTTGCGAGCGGCGGCGTGCGATTGCGGGCGGTGGCGCACGGCGGCGAGCGGCAGCGTGCGATGGCGCGCGGCTGCGGGCGGTGGCGTGCCACTGCTCGGATCGGGGCCACGTGACGGGAAGTACCAGTTCCGTGGAACCTTCTGCCCAGCGGCCGGGGAAATGCCAGCAAGGACCCCGCCACCCGGGAACCCGCCACCCGGGGCCCTGGCACCGGGGACGCAGCGCGGCTCAGCCGGCATGCGCCTCGAGCACGGCGTCGGCGAGGCGGGGCATGACCTCGCGGTGGGCGTCGCAGAAGTCGTGGGAGGTGCCCACCACGAGGGCGAGGTCCGCGACGGGGTCCACCCAGAAGGCGGTGCCGCGCATCCCGAAGTGCCCCATAGTCGCCTCGCTGTTGGCGCGGCCCGTCCAGTGCGGTGACTTGCTGCCGCGGATCTCGAGGCCGAGCCCGAAGGGGTTCGGCTCCTGCTTCCCGAAGCCGGGCATGATGCCCACCAGCTCGGGGAACTGGACGCGGGTCAGCTCGGCGTACCAGCGCGGCTCGAGCAGGGTGGGTCGCAGCAGCTCAGCAGCGAACAGGGCGAGATCGGTGAGCGCCCCGTGCGCGCCCACCGAGGCCGAGCCGCTCCACTCGAGGCCGTCCATGCCGAGCGGATCGGCGATCCGGTCCCAGATCCAGTCGCCGAAGTCCCGGCCGAGCGCCCGCTCCAGGTGGCGGGCGGCCTCGTCGATGCCGTAGTTGGAGTAGTGGCGGCGCAGCCCGGGTGCCTGGAGGGTGCCCTCGGACTCATAGAAGTAGCCGGAGGCGTGGGAGAGCAGATGGCGGAGCGTCGCGCCGGGCGGTCCGGCCTCGTCCGCGAGGTCGGCGCGTCCCTCCTGCAGGGCGAGGACCGCGCCGTATCCGGTGAGGGTCTTGGTGACCGAGCGCCAGGGGCGGATCCGCGTGACGTCGCCGCGCCGCTCCCGCTCCCCCTCGGGGCCGAGCACGATCGCGGCGGCCTCAAACCCGAACTCGTCGAGCAGGTCCAGCGCCCTCGCTGCACCCCTCGCTGCACCGTTCGCTGCAATGTTCACAGCACCGCTCACGGTGCCGCTCAGCCCGCGTCGCCGAAGCGCTCGAGCAGCGCGTCGGTCACGCCCGGCCAGATGCGCACGTGGTCGGGGCCGAAGCTCTGCTCGCCGAGGAAGGCGGCGGTCAGGCCGCGCACCGGGTCCACCCACAGGAAGGACCCGGCCTGGCCGAAGTGGCCGAAGGTCTGCGGCGAGGAGTGCGCGCCGGTCCAGTGGGGGTCCTTCTCGCCGCGGATCTCGAAGCCGAGACCCCAGTCGTTGGGCTTCTGCCTCCCGTAGCCGGGCAGGATCCCGGACAGTCCCGGGAACTGGACGCTGGTCGCCTCGCGCCAGAGCTCCTCGGGGATCAGGGTGGGGGCGAGCAGCTCGCGGCCCACCGCCAGCAGGTCGCGGAGGGAGCCGCGGTAGCCGGCGGCCGGGGAGCCGCTCACCTCGAGGTCCACCAGGTCGAGGCCGGAGATGACGGTCTGCTCCATCCAGTCGGCGTAGTCGTAGCCGGTGGCGTCCTCGAGGTGCGCGGCGAGCACCTCGAAGCCGGTGTTGGAGTAGATGCGCCGGGCGCCCACGGCGCCCACGATCTCGTCGCCGTCGAAGGCGTAGCCGGCGGTGTGGGCGAGCAGGTGGCGCACTGTCGCGCCCTCGGGCCCGGCGGGCTCGTCGAGGTCGATCAGCCCGCGGTCCACGGCGATCAGCGCACCGAGCGCGGCCAGGGGCTTGGAGACGCTGGCGAGGTCGAAGACGCGGGTGGGATCGCCCTGGGTGTGCAGGGTGCTCTCCGCGTCGGACACCCCTAGGGCGTGCGCGGCGTCGAGGTCGACGGGGATCACGGGCGGCGTCTCGGTCTCCACGCTCCCCAATATGGCACACGGCAGGAGGAGGACCCACGGTGGGCACACGGCGCACAGCAGCCCGCGGCAGCGTGCGGCAGCCCCCGCACACGCCCACCGCGCGGCCGCGACCTTCACCACCCCTGCACGATTCCCACCCGGCCTCCCCGCCGCGTGATCCCGGGATCTCCCTGCTCACGCGTTACGATCTGGGGGCGAGCAGCCTCGTTCCCACCCTCCCCCGAGGGCTCGGCCCGATGTCGCTCGCGCACCTGGCAGCCACAGCGAGAGCGAAGGACCACCGTGGGGATCTTGGATCGGATCGAGCGCGGCCTCGATCGCGGCGTGACGAGCATGTTCTCGCCCGGCCGCGGACAGCTCAAACCGCTTGACCTGGCACAGGGCCTCAAGCGCGAGTGCGATGACCAGATCCAGGTGCTCGACCGCACCCGGACCCTCGCCCCGAACGTGTACACGGTCTACCTGCACTCCCAGGACTTCGAGCGCTTCGCCTCCTGGCAGGACACCCTGCTGGACGAGCTGCAGCGGGTCCTCACCGAGCACGCCGACAAGCAGCGCTACATGTTCGTGGGCGCCGTGAGCGTCGACCTCGAGCAGGACGACGAGGTGCGTGCCGGGCGCTTCGAGACCGAGTCCCGCACCGAGCGCGGCAGCGTCGCGCCCGCCACGGGGGCCGCGGCCTCGGGCGCGGGCGGCAGCCCGATCATCGAGATCGACGGCCAGCAGTACCTGCTCACGGGCCCGGTCACGGTGATCGGCCGCGGCGGGGACGCGGACATCATCCTCGAGGACACCGGGGTCTCCCGTCACCACCTCGAGCTGCGCGCCGAGGAGGACGGGACCCTGATCGCCACCGACCTCGGCTCGACCAACGGCACCTTCGTGGACGGGGAGCGGATCCGCACGCCCGTCACGCTGCACGACCGCTCGCTGCTGAAGATCGGACGCACCCGACTGACCGTGATGCTCCCTGCTGCCGGCCCGGTCAGCTGGTGAGCGCCCCATGAGCGAACTGACCCTGGTGGCCCTGCGTCTGGGCTTCGTGCTCGCGCTGTGGCTCTTCGTGATCGTCGTGGTGCTGGTGCTGCGCAACGATCTGTTCGGCACCACCGTGGTGACCCGGTCGAGCCGTGATCCGCGGCGCGAGCAGCGTCCCGCTTCCGGGCCGATCGGCGGTGCCGCCGCCGAGGCGGGCACCGATCCCGCCCAGCTGCGCACGGACCCGGAGGTGACGCAGGCCGCGATGGTGGTCACCGCAGGGCCGTTGCGGGGCACATCGCTGACGCTGGGCTCCACCCCGATCCTGATCGGTCGGGCGCCCGAGTGCACGCTGGTGCTGGATGACGACTACGCCTCCAATCGGCACGCCCGCGTGTTCCAGCGCGAGGGCGAGTGGATGGTGGAGGATCTGGGCTCCACCAACGGCACGCTGGTCTCGGGCCGACGCATCGAGGGTGCCGTGCCCTTCCGTCCGGGCGCCCAGGTGCGGATCGGCCGCACCGAGATCGAGCTGAGACGAGGTCCTCGATGAGCATCGCCCTGCGGTACGCCGCCCGCTCCGACGTCGGCCTCGTGCGGTCCAACAACCAGGACTCCGGCTATGCCGGCTCCCACCTGCTGGTGGTGGCCGACGGCATGGGCGGTCACGCCGGCGGCGACGTCGCCTCCTCGGTCGCGATCGGCCGCCTCGCCCAGCTCGACTCCGAGACCCCGGCCTCGGACATCGTGGCCACCCTCGAGGAGACCGTGCTCGAGGCGAACCAGGAGATCCTGCGCCGCGCGCGGGACGAGCCTCAGCTGCGGGGCCTGGGCACCACGATCACCGCGCTGCTGCGCGCCGAGGGGAAGTTCGCCCTCGCCCACATCGGTGATTCCCGCGCCTACCTGCTGCGCAAGGACGAGACCACCCAGATCACCAAGGACCACACCTTCGTGCAGCGACTGCTGGACGAGGGCCGGCTCACCGAGGAGGAGGCGGAGCGCCACCCCCAGCGGTCGGTGCTGATGCGCGTGCTCGGCGATGTCGACGCCGATCCCGAGCTGGACCTGTCCCTGCGCCCCGCCCATCCCGGGGACCGCTGGATGCTGTGCTCCGACGGCCTGTCCGGCCTGGTCTCGCTGGACACGATCGATGCGACGCTCAAGGAGATCGACGATCCCGGCGAGTGCGCGGAGGCGCTGATCCAGCTCGCCCTCAAGGGCGGCGGGCCCGACAACATCACCTGCATCATCGCCGACGTGATCGACCTGGACACCCTGGGCCGTCACGACGAGGCGCCCTCGTCGGCGCCCCAGATCGTCGGCTCGGCGGCCCGCAACCGCCATGCGCCGACGGCGGCCTCCGGCCCGGCGGCCAAGGCCGCGGCGCTGACCCGCGAGGAGCCCGAGGCGCCCTACGAGGACGAGGACTTCTCCGAGGAGGAGCCGCCGCGGCGCAGCCCCTGGCCGGCGCTCGCGGTGCTGATGCTCCTGCTCGCCCTGCTGGGCGGGCTGCTGTGGGCGGGCTACGCGTGGTCGCAGCGCCAGTTCTATGTGGGCACCGACGGCACCCACGTGGTGCTCTACCAGGGCCTGGCCCAGGATCTGGGGCCGATCTCGATGTCCGAGCCGCTCGAGGTCACCGACATCGAGCTCGATGACCTGCCCGAGGTGACGCGTCAGCAGGTGGAGCGCTCGATCTCCGCCTCGGATCGCGAGTCCGCCGAGCAGATCATCGACCGTCTCGAGCAGGCCGCGCTCGCGAACCAGCCTCCCGCGCCGCCCGTCCCGTCGGACGCCGGCGGAGCCTCCGATGCGGGCGGTGCCTCCGATGCCGGAGGACGCGCGGAAGAGGAGGAGGGCGCCGACGAGATCGAGCCCCTGCCCACGCGCACCGACCGCACCATCCCCCCGCCCGATGAGGGCGAGGAGACCTGATGGCCACGATCGTGTCCTACACCGCGCGCCCGCGCCGCCTCATGCAGGGGCTGCTGCTGCTGTTCGCGGTGATCATCGGGGTGGGCGCCTACGCCCTGGTGGGGCTCGGTCGGCATGATGAGCTGCCCGAGAACCTGCTGCAGCTGGGCGTCGGCGCGCTCGTGCTCGCGATCGCGCTGCAGGTCGCGGTCATGTGGCGCACCCCGTACGCGGATCCGGTGATCCTGCCGATCGTGATGCTGCTGAACCTTTTGGGCATCGCGATGATCGAGAGCATCCACGCCGCGAACGCGATCTACGGGATCCGCAGCTCGGCCAGCGCGGACCGGCAGATGCTGTGGACGATCCTGGGCGTGGCGCTGTGCATCGCGGTGGTGGTGCTGCTGCGCGACCACCGGCGGCTGCGCCGCTACACGTGGATCAGCGCCCTGGTGGGCGGTGTCCTGCTGCTGCTGCCGCTCGCTCCCGTGATCGGCGACTCCCGCAACGGCTCGAAGATCTGGATCAGCATCGCGGGCTACAGCTTCCAGCCCGCGGAGCTGGCCAAGATCGCCTTCGCGATCTTCTTCGCCGGCTACCTCGTCTCCCGCCGCGACACCCTCGCCCTCGCGGGCCCGCGCGTGCTCGGCGTGCAGCTGCCTCGCTGGTCGGACTTCGGCCCGATCCTGGTGGCGTGGGGCTTCGCGATGGCGGTGCTGGTGTTCCAGACGGACCTGGGCACCTCGCTGATGTTCTTCGGCCTGTTCGTGGTGATGCTGTACGTGGCCACCGACCGGCTCAGCTGGCTGGTGATCGGGGCGGTGATGTTCCTGCCGCCGGCGGTGTTCGCCGCCACCCAGATGGGGCATGTGCGCACCCGCATCACCTGCTGGCTGGATCCGCTCTCGAGCGCGAACTACTCCTCGTGCGAGCAGATCAGCCAGGGCCTGTTCGGGCTCTCCAACGGGGGGCTCACGGGCGCCGGCCTCGGCGAGGGGCGGCCCGACGTGGTGCCCCATGCGGAGTCCGACTTCATCTTCGCCTCCTTCGCGGAGGAGCTCGGGATGGTGGGCTCGTTCGCGCTGCTGCTGCTGTACCTGCTGCTGGTCCAGCGCGCGATCCGCGCGGCCGTCGGCATCTCCGACGGCTTCGGCACCCTGCTGGCCGGCGGCCTCGGCTTCGTGATGGCGCTGCAGGTGTTCGTGGTGGTCGGCGGGGTGACGCGGGTGATCCCGCTGACCGGCCTGACCCTGCCCTTCCTCGCCGCCGGGGGCAGCTCCCTGGTGTGCAACTGGATCATCGCCGGGATCCTGGTGCGGCTGTCCGATGCGGCCCGTCGGCCCGCCGCGAGGCAGGTCCCCGGCGGCGCCGCCCCGCCCGCTCCCCGCCGTGGTCAGGAGGTGACCGCATGAACAAGCCCCTGCGCCACGTGTGGCTGGTGACCGGCCTGCTGTTCATCCTGCTGTTCACCTCGACCACCTACTTCCAGGTGATCGCCCAGAACCGGTTGAACGCCCACGGCCAGAACGACCGCACCCTCTACAACGAGTACGGCCGCCATCGCGGCCCGATCGTGGTGGACGGCGAGGCGATCGCGAGCTCCCAGGAGTCCGGGGACACCTACGGCTACCTGCGCAGCTACGACCCGGGCGGAATGTACGCCCCGGTGACCGGCTACTACTCGGTGGTCTACGGGTTCACCGGCATCGAGCGCTCCCTGAACGAGACCCTCTCGGGGGATGCGGACGCGCTGTTCTACCACCGTCTCTCCGCGATCCTCTCGGGCCGGCAGGGCCAGGGCGCGAGCGTCGAGCTGACCCTCGACGCCGGCGCGCAGGAGGCCGCCTGGGAGGCGCTGGACGGCCGACGCGGCTCGGTGGTCGCCCTGGATCCGGAGACGGGCGCGGTGCTCGCGATGGTCTCCGCCCCCAGCTTCGATCCGAACCGTCTGGCCTCGCATGACACCGGCGCGGTGAGCCGTGCCTGGTCGGAGCTGAACGATGATCCGGACCGCCCGCTGACCAACCGCGCGATCGGCGGGGCCCTCTCCCCGCCGGGCTCCGCCTTCAAGCTCGTGGTCGCCGCGGCGGCGCTCGAGTCCGGCGAGTACACCGCCGAGACGGAGATCCCCGGCCCGGGCACCTATCAGCTGCCGAACTCCTCGGCGGTGATGAACAACCGCGCCGCGGGCGGCACCGAGCCCTGCGGGCCCGATGACGTCTCCACCCTCGCCGAGGCGCTGCGGCAGTCCTGCAACACCTCCTTCGCGATGCTCGGCACGGAGGTGGGCGAGGAGCAGCTGCGCGAGACCGCGGAGGGCTTCGGCTTCGGGCAGCGGCTCGAGATCCCGCTGTCGGTGACCCCCTCGACCATCGGGTCCGAGCTGGATGCGGCGCAGCTGGCGACCACCTCGATCGGGCAGTACGAGACCCGGGTGACGCCGCTGCAGATGGCGATGGTGGCCGGGGCGTTCGCGAACGACGGCGTGGTGATGGAGCCGCAGCTGGTCCAGGCGGTGCGCACGAACGATCTGTCCACGGTCGCCGAGCTCAGCCCGAAGGAGCTGGGCCAGCCGGTGACCGCGGCGAACGCCGCCCAGATGCGGCAGATGATGGTCGGCGTTGTCGAGGACGGCACCGGCGCCGGTGCCGCGATCGAGGGCGCCGAGGTGGGCGGCAAGACCGGCACCGCGGAGTGGGGCGAGGATCGTGCGCCGCACTCCTGGTACGTCGGGTACGGACAGCAGGGGGACCAGAAGATCGCGGTGGCGGTCCTGGTCGAGGAGGGCGGATACGGCTCGCGCACCGCGGCGCCGATCGCCAAGGACGTGATGGAAGCGGTGATCCAGCCATGAGGACGCAGCCGGGACTCGTGCTCGAGGGACGGTACGAACTGACGTCGCTGATCGCCACGGGCGGGATGGGCCAGGTCTGGAAGGGCCAGGACCAGGAGCTCGACCGCGAGGTCGCGATCAAGGTGCTGCGCGAGGAGTACGCGGGGGACGAGGGCTTCCTCAAGCGCTTCCGCGCCGAGGCCCGCCACACCGCCGCGCTCGCGCACGACGGCATCGCCGCGCTCTACGACTACGGCGAGCTCGACGGCCGCGCCTACATCGTGATGGAGCTCTGCCCGGGCCGGCCCCTGTCGGAGATCATCGAGGAGAACACCGGCGGGCTGCCCGAGAAGCGGGTGGTGACGCTGCTGATCGAGCTCGCGCGGGCGCTGGACGCCGCCCACTCCAAGGGCGTGGTGCACCGCGATGTGAAGCCGGAGAACATCCTGGTCGACGAGGACGACGACTGGTCGATGAAGATCACCGACTTCGGGATCGCGCGCAGCAAGGACCAGGCCCGGCTGACCAAGACCGGCCTGGTGATGGGCACCGCCCAGTACCTCTCGCCCGAGCAGGCGATGGGCAAGCAGGCCACCTCGCTCTCGGACATCTACGCGCTGGGGATCGTGGGCTACGAGATGCTCAACGGTCGCCGCCCCTTCACCGGCTCGAGCCAGGTGGAGATCGCGATGGCGCAGGTCAAGCAGCAGCCCCCGGCGCTGTCGGAGGAGATCAACGAGGACCTGCGGCGCCTGATCATGATGATGCTCGCCAAGGCGCCCGCGAACCGTCCGCGCTCGGCGTCGGCGGTCGCCCGGATCCTCGAGGCGATCCAGCGCGGTGTCGAGCCGCGCTTCACCACGGGCGCGATCCCGGCCTCCCGGGTAGAGGACCACGACTGGACCGGCGAGAACCGGGTGCGTCCGAGCGCCTCGGCGGCCAGCCCCTCCATGGGCGGGGCCTCGGCGAGCGGCGCCTCGGCGGGCAGCGCGAACGGGAGCGGTCGCCGCCCCGGCGCCTCCCCCACCGGGACCCGCACCGCGGCGATGCCGCTGCCGCTGTCCGGTCGCGGGCGCGGCATCCGTCACCGCTCCGGGGCGTCGGGCCCCTCGGCGCTGTCGGCCGCCTCGGCCGGCTCCGCGCCGCGCCGCTCGGCGGGCTCGGCCCGGTCGGCCGCCTCTCCGGCGCCGCCGCCGCGCTCGGCGCGTCGCTCCTCCCCCGGCGCCGCCTCGACCACCGCCGCGCAGGGTCAGGGGCTCGGGCCGACGGAGGAGCCGGGCAGGGCGTTCGGCCAGGAGGCCTTCGCCGACGTGGACACCCCCGCCTCCTCGCGGACCGTGCGCGGCACCTCGGTGACCGGCCGACGGATCGCCGGGATGACGGTGCCGGGGTTCGCGCTGGTGGTGCTGGTGGTGATCGCGATCATCGCCGCGGTGCTGGGCGGGCTGGGGATGCTCCCCTTCGGCGCGGCGGGCCCGCTGCCCGAGATGGGGATCGCCGGACCGGCGACGGATGAGGGGATGTCAGCGACTACGATGGTCGGGTCGGTCGGTGTCGGCCACGGCACGAGGACAGGTGTGGAGTGAGCGAGAAGAACGTGGTCCTGGGCGGTCGATACCACCTGGGCAGGATCCTCGGGACCGGGGGCATGGCAGAGGTGTTCCTCGCGGAGGACACCCGTCTGCATCGCACGGTCGCCGTGAAGGTGCTGCGCTCCGATCTCGCCCGTGATGCGAACTTCCAGGAGCGCTTCCGGCGCGAGGCGCACAGCGCGGCCTCCCTGAACCATCCCTCGATCGTCGCGGTCTATGACACCGGCGAGGAGCATCAGAGCACCGTCACCGGCACCGATGTGACCATCCCGTACATCGTGATGGAGTACGTCGAGGGCCGCACCCTGCGCGAGCTGATCGATCCCGAGAACCCGATGGACGCCCATCAGGCCGGGGAGATCATGGCCGCGCTGCTGAGCGCGCTCGAGTACTCCCACCGCGCAGGGATCGTGCACCGGGACATCAAGCCCGGCAACATCATGATCAACGAGGCCGGCAACGTGAAGGTGATGGACTTCGGGATCGCGCGCGCGATCGCGGACGCCACCAGCGCGATGACCGCCACCCAGGCCGTGATGGGCACCGCCCAGTACCTCTCCCCCGAGCAGGCGCGCGGCCAGCTGGTCGATGCCCGCTCGGACATCTACTCCGCCGCGTGCGTGATGTTCGAGATGCTCACCGGTCGCCCGCCCTTCACCGGCGACACGCCCGTCTCGATCGCGTACCAGCACGTGCGCGAGGAGCCGCACCCGCCCTCGGCGTACAACACGGTGATCACCCCCGCGATGGACGCGGTGATCCTCACGGGTCTGGCCAAGGACCGCGAGCAGCGCTACCCCAGCGCCGTCGCCTTCTCCCGCGACATCGCCGCCGTGGTGGGCGGGCGCGCCCCCAGCCTGATCCCGGCGGCCGCTGCCGCGGGGGATGATCCCGAGGCCACCACCGTGCTCGGCCCGGTCGACGACGCCACCGAGGCGCTGCCCGCGATGGCGGGCGCCGGCGCGGTCGGCGCCGCGGGTCTGCGCGCCCAGAGCTGGAACGGGGCCTCCGCGACGACCCCCACCACCGGACCGCTCGCCCTGCACACGGGCGAGCAGGTCGAGGAGGTCGAGGAGCGCAAGAAGCCCTGGTGGCTGTTCATCCTGGTGGCCGTCGCCGTGCTCGCGCTGATCGGTGCGGCGATCGCGGTGTTCGATCCCTTCGGCCAGCGCGGCCCCGAGATGGAGGTCGTCCCGGGCGTCGTGGGCGAGACGGAGGAGGATGCCGGCACGATCCTGCGGGACGCAGGGTTCAAGCCGTCGTTCACCCCGCAGGAGTCCCAGGAGGTCGAGGCCGGTCTGGTCATCGAGACCACCCCGGGCGAGGGCGAGGAGGCGGAGGTCGGCTCGACCGTCGAGGTCCTGGTCTCCGCCGGGCCCGAGACGGTGCAGGTGCCCGAGGATCTCGAGGGCAAGACCCGCGATCAGGCCCGCGAGGCGCTCGAGGAGGTGGGCCTGGTGATGGTCGAGGGCGACCCGGAGAACGTGCCCCAGGAGCAGGGGACGGTCTCCAGCACCGATCCGCTCGGCGGCGCCCCCGTGGAGAAGGGCTCCGAGGTCGAGGTGCGCCTGGCCTCCGGCAAGGTCGAGGTCCCCAACGTCACCAACACCCCGTTCGAGGACGCCAAGAAGACCCTCGAGGACCGCGGCTTCACGGTGCCCGACCCGTCCGCGCGCGAGTCCGAGGACGAGGAACCCGGCACGGTGCTGTCCCAGACGCCCGAGGCCGCAGACGGTCCGGCCGACTACGGCTCGAGCGTGACCCTCGTGATCGCGGCCGAGCCCGGCCCGGTCACGGTCCCGAACGTCAACGGCCACCCCGTCGAGGACGCCTCGACCACCCTGCGCGAGGCCGGCTTCGGCCTCACCACCACCACCGAGCCCTCCGACTCCGTGCCGGAGAACCACGTGATCCGCACCGAGCCCGGGGCGAACGAGCCCGTCGCGAGCGGCTCCGACATCACGATCGTGGTCTCCTCCGGGCCGGAGGAGACGCAGTCGCCGACCCCGTCGGAGTCCCCCAGCCCGAGCGAGTCGCCGAGCGAGGAGCCCTCGGAGGAGCCCAGCGACGAACCCACCGACGGTGAGGACAACGCCCAGGGCAATCGCGGTCCCGGCAACAACAGCGGAGGCGGGCGCGGCAATGGCGGCAACTGAACGTGAGGACCGCCCGGCACGGATCCTGGTGGTCGACAACTACGACAGCTTCGTCTACACGATCGTCGGCTATCTCCAACAGATGGGCGCCGAGACGGTCGTGGTGCGCAACGACGAGGTGCCGCAGGCGGCCGACGGCGGCGTGGATCTGGCGGGCATGGACGGGGTGCTGATCTCCCCCGGCCCCGGGAATCCGAGCACCGCAGGGCGCTCTCTCGAGGTGATCGGGGCCTGCGCCGCGCAGGCGGTGCCGATGCTCGGGGTGTGCCTGGGCCATCAGGCGCTGGGCCAGCACTTCGGGGCGACGGTGGATCATGCCCCGCAGCTCATGCACGGGCGCACCAGCGAGCTCACCCATGAGGGCGCGAGCGTCTTCGCCGGGGTCCCCTCCCCGATGACGGCGACGCGCTACCACTCGCTGAGCGTGGTGCCGGAGACGATCCCGCCCGAGCTCGAGGTCACCGCCCGCACGGCCGACGGCATGGTGATGGGCCTCGCGCACCGCGAGCTGCCCCTGCACGGGGTGCAGTTCCATCCGGAGTCGGTGCTCACCGAGAACGGTCACCTGATGCTGGCGCGCTTCCTGGAGCTGTGCGACGGCCGTGACGCCGTCGAGCGCTCGGCGGGGCTCGTGCCCCTCATGACCGCGGGCTGAACCGGCCCCCGGGCTCGGGCGCGCCGACCAGCCCGTCGTTGAAGGGCATGTACGGCGCGATCGCGGGGAACACCCAGCCGAACAGCGCCACGATCACCGCAGCGAGCAGCAGCACCGTGAGCACGATCCGCACCCACAGCGGCCCCGGCAGGTGCCTGAACAGCCAGCCGTACATCAGCTCTCCTCCTCGCTCCCGGGGGCGCCGTCCCCCGTGGCGAGCGCCTCGGGGATCCCGTCCTCGCGGTCCGTCCAGTACGCGAACTCGGCGTGGACGATGTACCGCTCCCGCGCCGAGAACATCGGATGGCAGGCGGTGAGGGTGAGCAGCTGCTCGGTGGGCTCGACCCCGGGCTCGCCGGGCGTCGGTGCGATCACCTCGACGTCCTGCGGCATCACGATCAGCGACTCGGTCACCTCGTAGACGTAGAAGGCGTCGGCCGTCTCCACCACGATCGCGTCCCCGCCCTCGAGGCGGGCGATGTCCTCGAACACGCGCCCATAGGTGTTGCGGTGGCCGGCCACCGAGAAGTTGCCGACCTCGCCGGGCAGGGCCGTCTCCGGGTAGTGCCCGGCGCCCTTGACGTTGAGCACCTCCTCGAGGCTCACGCCCTCGGCGAGGGGGAACTCGGTGCGGTCGAAGGCGGGCACGTGCATCTTGCCCCACACCATGGTGTCGCCGGGCGTCTCGGGCACGGGCGGCGGGCCCTCCTGGCGGGGCGCGATCTGCTCGGGGTCGACCTCTCCCCATTCCTGCTCGAGGCCGTCGATGATCCCGGACTGCTCGCGATCGGCGACCACATCGGTCCACCACAGCTGCCACACCAGGAACAGCAGCAGGAGCACGCCGAGGGTCAGCAGCAGCTCGCCGAGCACACCGATCAGCGTGCCGCCGCGACGTCGGCGATGGGTGGGGCGGCTCATCGGATCACCGTCGCCTCGACGGTGAGGGAGCCCTCGAAGGCGGGCAGGGTGGTCTCCTCGAGCGTCTCGACCTTCTCGCCGAGGCCCACGTGGTCGACCCATTCGCGGTAGACGCCGACGCCCGGGTCGCTGTCGAGCCCGGCCTGCATCTGTTCAACCGGCCCGATCACGGTGATCACGAACGGCGGGGAGTAGACGCGACCCTCGAGCAGCAGGGTGTTGCCCGCGCAGCGGAAGGCGCTGCCGTTGATGACGCGCTGGTCCTGGAGCATCATCGCCTCGGCGCCGGAGGCCCACAGCGCGTTGATGTAGGACTCGAGGTCCTGCTGGTGGACGACGAGGTCGTTGGGCTCGGTGCCGGGGATGGAGCTGAGCGCGCTGCTGGGGGCGTCGGTGAGGGTGACCCGCAGCGCCGGCCCGCTGACCTCGCTCAGCCCCACCGCCTCGCCCACCTGGGCGGTGCGCTCGGCGGTCTCGGCACCGGCGCCCTCGCCGCGCAGGCGCTCGACCTCGGCCCGCTTGGCGACGTTGTCCTCGGTGAGCTGCTCGATGCTGCGGCCCCTCTCCTGGAGCACGCCCACCACGTCGCTGCTCTCGTCACGGATCGAACCGCCGCCGGAGAGGCGCGCGGTGGTGGCGAACAGGACGCCGCACAGCACCATCACGGCCACCACACCGATCTTCTGGTGCAGGCGCGCGGGAGGTCGCTCGGGATGCTCGGCAGCAGGCCGTGCGTCCTCAGCATCCATCGTGGCTCCTCACTTCGCGCCCTCGGCCCACGAGCATTACCCTAGACCAAGGTCCGCCCCTGCGGACCCGCGGGCACGCCCGCGCCGCCCGCCGCGTCGAGGGAGCACCGTTACATGGCCAAGAGCAGGAAGAAGCCGTCCTCTCGGGCGACATCGAGCGCGAAGGCCAAGGCCACGGAGGATCTCGAGACCAGCAGCGCCGGCTCCGCGAAGGACCCTGTCACGAAGCCCTCGAAGAAGCCCGCCTCGGGCAAGGATCCCGTGACGTCCACGGGCGGCGCCACGCCCAAGGGCGGCGAGGTCATCGAGAAGGCCAAGGACTCCACGCGCTCCACCTCGGTGAAGAAGGCCGCGGCCGCGGAGAGCTCGCGCACCTCCGGCCGACGCGTCGCGGTCGCGACGCAGAACCCCGCCTGGCTCGCGCCCACTGCCGTGGTGCTGCTGGTGCTGGGTCTGCTCTACCTGGTCACCTACTACATCTCGCAGGGCCTGCTCCCGCTGCCGATCGGCGACTGGAACCTCGCGGTGGGCTTCGGCGTGCTGATGGTGGGCGGCGGAATGCTGATGTTCTGGAAGTAGTCGCCCGTCGGCGACCGCGCGATGGGGAGTTGTCCCCAGCGCGCCGCTGGCCATGCCCGGGTAGGGTGATTCCTGACGGGTGTCGGCTCCGGCACCTGCCACGGATCCAGCGACCCCGGGGGCATCATGACCACCATCTCCACCAGGCGACGTCTCGCCGCCGCGCTTCTGCTGCCCTTCGTGATGGTGCTCGCCGGATGCGGGAAGTTCCATGCGGAGTTCGACGTCCAGAGCGCCGACACCATGAACGTCAGCTACGACTTCGCCCTCGACGAGGACCTGGCGCGCAGCGGCTTCGACACCGCCCAGGCGATGTGCGACAGCCTGGTCGAGGAGATCTCGGTGGCCGGCGAGCTGGCCCCGGATGTCGAGGCCTATGAGGAGGGCGGCCAGTTCGGCTGCCTGATGACCGGTGTGATGAACGGTGACAACCTCCCCTCGGACATCACCCTCGAGGAGGTGGACGGCGAGATCCACCTGAGCATCGCCGGGCTCGGCTCGGTCGAGGACCTCTCCGGTCCCGGCGTGGACATCTCCTCCTTCGATTTCCGCACCACCTTCACCTTCCCGGGCGAGGTCATCGAGTCCTCCGGCGGTCAGGTCGAGGGCAGCACCGTGACCTACACCGATCCTCAGGAGTTCGCCTCCGGCGTGGACATCCGCGCGGAGGCGGGCGGCTTCCCGTGGCTGATCGTGGTGGTGGTCGTGGTGCTGCTGGGCGGTCTGCTCCTGCTGCTGCTGGCTGTGGCGGCTTTCTTCGTGATCCGGGCTCGTCGGAACAAGAGCGGCGGCGCCGGCCCGCCGGCCGGCTACGGCGCGGCCGCCGGTGCAGGGGCGGGAGCTCCCGTGCCCCCGGCCGCTCCGCAGTCCCCCCAGGCCCCGCAGGCGGCCAGCCCTCCCCCGCGCCGCAGCAGGGTGGCGGTCAGCAGGGCGGCGGTCAGCAGTGGGGTCAGGCCTCGCCGCCTCCGCCTGCGCCGCACGAGGGTCAGCAGTGGGGCCAGCAGCCGCAGGGCCAGCAGCCGCCGCAGGGCCAGCAGGGCGGTCAGCCGTGGAACCAGCCTCCGGCGCCGGGGCAGCAGCCTCAGCAGCCTCCGCAGAATCCGGGCTGGTGACCGCACTGCGGTGAGCCTCCAGGAGCGGTGTGAGCAGGGTCATGGCTCTTGGATTGGCGCCGATCTGAACGGCCCGCTAGAGTAGTTCAGGTCGGTTCAGGCCGACAAAGCGCCCGTAGCTTAACGGATAGAGCATCTGACTACGGATCAGAAGGTTGGGGGTTCGAATCCCTCCGGGCGCGCCACACTCGAGGCCCCGTCACCACCAGGTGACGGGGCCTCTCCCGTTTCGATCCACGAGATCGGCACGCCCGTCGAGAGCGCCCACAGCTTGAGCGTCGAGCGCCGAGGCGTGCTCTGCCCACGCTCGGCGGCGTTGACGCCCTGGCGTGACAGGCCAGCGTGCTCGGCGAACTGCGACTGGTCCATGCCTGTCATCTCCCGCGCCTTGCGCAGGCGATCGGCGATCGTCCACTGAGGAATAGTGCCCGGCTGATAACTGATGGTCATATGACTAACCCTAGTCATGTGACCGACAGATGACTATGCCCTAGATCCGAAACAGGCACGTGTCGCCTTGACGACACATGCTCGCGTAGTGCATCATCCGACGCATGACCACAACGCGACTTCTGTCTAGTTCGGGAGTTGCCGAGCGCCTCGGCATCTCTCGGCAGACCGTCCCGCAGTGGGTTGCCGCGGGCAAGCTCAACCCTGTCGGCAAGATCGACGGCCCGAGCGGTGCCTACGTCTTCGACGTGGAGCAGATCGACAGCCTTGCTGCTGCCCGCGCTGCCGAGCTCACTGACGAGCTCGCCCGTCTCACCACTGAGGTGACGCGATGATGCGCCGCTCAGTCCCAGGCGGCGCGTGGCCGGTACTGGTATCCGCGTCCGAGCATCAGGGCGGCGCTGTACTCGACGCCCGCCCCGCTGGTGTCCACCACGTCGGCCGACAGCTGGACCACGCCAACGTGCACCCCGGCACGAATCGCTGCATCGAGCGCGCCACCCGGACGCACGCTCGCCTGACCGAGCTTCGGCCCTCCGCTGATGCTGCCGCGCTTGACCGTGAGCAGCTCGTGCACTTCAACCTTGGGAGCACCGCTGGACGTGCGTCCCGGCGCGAGGACCGCCCAGACGTTGCGCCGGCGCTTGCCGTCAGCGAGCCGCAGTCGATCGGCCTGGAATCCGGCTCCGAGCGCAGCCTCGACCACCTCGCCCTGCCACTCGACGGGCGCCGGTCCCTTCCAGGGCTTCGGCGGGCCACCACCGCTCATCTTGTCGAGTACGGCATTGGCCTTGCTGAGCATCTGTCTGATCTCCATGCCGCTCAGCCTATGGCGGTGACCCGATGAGCGCGCACGAGGTCGAGATGCTGCTGACCGCAGCCCTGCTCTCCACTGTCCCCGTGAGCGCCGTCGCTCTCGTCGTGCACCTTATCCGGGGCAGACGATGACCGGCCGCACGCTCAAGCACGGCACGCAGACCGGCTACGCCTACCACGGGTGCCGGTGTGCTGACTGCACCGATGCGCACCGGCTCGCCGAGGCCGGTCGCCGCGCCCGACGCGCTGCCCGCCTCGCAGCAGACCAGGACATCCCCCACGGCAAGCCCAACGGGTACAGCACGTTCGGATGCCGGTGCGAGCCGTGCCGGCAGGCGATCAGCGAGTACCGCCGTGACCTCCGGCAGCGCCGCAAGAACGGCGACCCGATCCGCAAGCTCGCGCCCCGCCGCCCCGCGCCCGCGCCGCCCGAGTGCGAGCGCCTGCACGCCGATGCCGTGCTCGACGTGCTCGAGGCCCGCGCCCGCGTGCTCGAGAAGGCCGTCTCCCGCCGGCACCCCGGCGCTGCCCAGCGCCGCATCGAGGTGCTGCAGCTGCTCGCCGCTCTCAAGCGCCACGGGATCGCCCGATGAGCGCCCCGGTGCAGCTCGACCTGCTCTCGCAGCTCGACTACGACCCCCGCCACGACGCCCAGCGCGCCCTGATGCTCCGCTACCTCGACGGCAAGCCCGAGACCTACCAGGACCGCTACGACTTCTGGTGCCTCACCCCCGGCGAGGCATGCCCCGGCTGTGGGTACGTCTTTCGCGCCGGCGGGCACGACTCAAGCGGCGACCACCACATGACGCCCGGCCGCACCGAGTGCGAGGGGCGCATCGCCTACCGCAAGCACGCGCAGCACGCCGCAACGCACGGCACCCCTGCCGACCTCGAGCGCGCTATCAGCGCTGCCGCGCCCTGCTGGGCCGCTGACGACCTCCGCGCCGAGGTGACCGCATGACTACCCCCGCACGCGCTAACGCGCCGCCCTGACCGGCCTGCTGACAACTCCATAGCATCCCCGCGCACTGAGCGGGGCGACTGCCCAGGGCGAGACACCGGGACGCGCACGAGCCGACTGCCAAAGGGCTCAGGGATGACGGACTCCCTCATTCAGTGTTCCGGCTCCGATGAGTAGGCGCGATCGGTCAAGGCAGGCCCGGACGATCACACAGCACCCCTCCACCGACCTGCTCAACACCCCGGCCCTGACCAGATGAGTAATCCCCATCAGGTGACCCGCGACCGATCGACGGCATACCGACCGACCGACCGGAGTGTGCTGGTCCTCCCCAAAGCCTGGGGGGACCAGTCTCCCTCCCTCCAACTCCCTCTCTCCCTCCCAGAGTGATCCCACCCCACCAGCAGGCACCAGGAGGTGCAGCAGATGCCCTACAACACCAAGATCACCAGCTCGCCGATGCACACACACCCCTGCCCCCTCTGCTCCCGACCTACCCGCCGTGACGGCCGCTGCCGCACATGGAACTGCCTGAACCGCTTCCCCGATCCCGCCGAAGCACGAGAGCAAGCCCTCGCCGAGATGCGCGAGACCATCCGCACCGCACGACAGAACAGAACGGATAGATCCCATGACTGAACCCATCCAGACCCCCACCGGCACCCTCACGATCCAGCGAACCTACGAGGTCGGCCGCACCTTCGTGATGGTCACCAAGGACGAAGACAGCAAGGGGTTGCGCGTCCCGACCTTCGAGCTGCTCGCCGCAATCGACGCCGCCGAGCCCGAGTCGATGCGCGCCTACCTCCGCGAGACCGTCGAACACACCTACCTCGAGAACATGGCCGTGCCGGCCACCGAGCGCGACACCATCAGCGAGTCGATCGCATCGTTCAAGGGCGAGACCACCGAGCGCGAGATCCCCGAGGCCGACTCCCCCCGAGGACGTGGACGAGCACCCGGCCCCGGCCGTCACCGAGCGCCTCGCCCTGCTCGAGTGGATCGCCACCCTGTACCCCGAGGGCACCTGGGATCAGCACCGGTGCGCCGTCGAGTGGGTGCTCGACCGATGACCGCCCGCGCCGAGTCCGTCGCCCCCGTCTCCACCGAGACCCGGCAGCACCTCCGCGCCCACCGCGACGAGCTGCACTCCCTCGCCGGCACGCTCGAGGTCACCCGCGACGAGCTCCGCGCCGACGCGCTGCTCGGCGCACCGATCACCCTCGACACGCTCCGGCTCGTGCGCGACGCCGCCGACCTGCTCACCATCGCCGCCCGCCGCCTCGACCCCGACCAGGAGACCACCCGATGACGACCACCCCCACCCCTCGCGTGGCCGGGCGCGTGCCGGCACAGTGGCAGGTGCTCACCAGCGAGCAAGCTGCCGAGGCCCTGGGCATGTCCCCCGAGGCCCTCCGCACCCTCCGCTCCCGAGGGGGTGGCCCCCGGTACCGGCAGCTCTCCCCCTCCCGGATCGGGTACACAGTCGGCGATGTCGTCGCCTACCTAGAGCAGTGCTCGGTGGAGCCGAAGGGGAAGGGCAAGCGCAGTGGGAGCGCGTGATGCCTGGTCCTCGATCCCGTACCGGCAGCGGCAAGCGATCAAGGGAGAGCTGCTCGCACGCGATGGACTCGTGTGCTGTGTGTGCAAGACACCGATCGCATCGATGAGCGTCGCAACGATCGAGCACAAGCGTGAGCGCAACGCAGGAGGAGCACTGCTCGACTACAACAACCTCGGCCTCGCGCACCCGCGATGCAACTACGGCCGGCACGGATCGTCGCAGCGGACGCGAGTGATCGACGCGCGCGCGTTCTTCTGACGTGGCGACACACAGAACACCCCGCGCCCCGCTTCTTTTTCCCCGACCCGCCCACCAAAAAACGGCTCTGACCAGGAGGGATGCGGACCCGCATGGCACGCTCCACCACCACCCCGACGCCCCCCGAGATCGGGGCAGATCAGCCTCGATCGTCCGTGATGTTGCCCGGTCTGGACCCGAAGCAGCCCGATCTCGCCGAGCTCGAGCTCGCCACGCGCCGAACGATCGCGGCACGCGAGGCACAGGGGCTGCTCGATGACCTCGACGCGGCGATGATCGCTCTCGCGATCGCTGACGCGCGCAAGCTGGACCTCACGATCGACCAGGGACGGCCGTCCGGGCGCGCCAAGCTGATCCAGGCGATGAGCGACGTTCTCGAGGGCATCCCCGCACCGGATGACGAGTCCCACGACGCGCTCGACGCCTTCCTGGCCGCGATTATGGGCCACCAGCTCGAGGACGAGGACGAGCAGCGCGACCAGTACCTGCCGATGGTGGAGCCGCCCGAGCCGGGGACCGGGATGCAGGAGACCGGCGTTCGGTGGACGCTCCGCGCCCGCGCCGAGGCCGGACTGTCCCTCGCCGCGTGGGAGGCGCACGAGCGGCTCGCGCTCATGGCCGCGCACGACCTCGACCGCGCGCTGACCGTCGGCGCGCCGTCCGGGTACGCGCTGCTGGCCGGCGTGATGCAGACCGTGCTCGAGCGGCTGCCACGCCCCGAGACCGTGGACTCGACCGCTCTCGATGAGCTGCTCGCCGCCGTAGTCGAGCCGCCCGAGGCGAACCCGTTCACCGCGCTGCCGCCGGCGAAGCACCACCCCGAGCGTGACGAGTCCTGGCTCTCCGAGGGCGAGGAGATCGCGGCGCTGAACCGCGCCCGTGGCCGGCACCTGATGCCGTGGCAGCGTAAGGCGATCGACGTGGCGACCGAGTACCGGCTCGATGACAAGGGCCGTCGCCGGTACCGGTACGGCGAGGTGGTCATCACCGTGCCCCGGCAGTCCGGCAAGACGGATGTCGTCGGCCCCGTCCAGCTGCACCGCGCGATCACCCGCGGCGAGCCGACCGCGTGCTGGTACACCGCGCAGACCGGTGCCGACGCGCGCAAGCGCATGATCGATCTGATCCAGGCCGTCGAGGAGTCCCACCTCCGCGTGCTGTTCACCTCGACCCGCGCCGCCGGCGCCGAGGGGCTCAAGGTCAACGGCCGCCCCGGCTCGCACGTCTCCCGCTTCTCGCCCACGTTCTCGGCGCTGCACGGCGAGCACCCGCACCTCGTGACGATGGACGAGTTCTGGCACTACCGGAAGGATCTGGGCGACGCGCTGGACGGCGCGATCGAGCCGGGACAGATCACCCTCGGATCGCGCGCGCAGACGTGGCGGATCTCCACGATGGGCACGCACGCGAGCGACTACATGAACGAGATCGTAGAGCGCGGCCGCGCCGGCACCGACGAGAACATGTGCTACATCGAGTACAGCCTGGCCGACGGCGCGGATGCGTTCGACCCCGAGGAGTGGCCCCGCTTCCACCCCGCCGTGGGAAACACCATCTCGGTCGGCGACCTCGCCAAGCGCGCCGAGCGCGCGCAGCAGTCCCCCGCCCGCATCGCCACATGGAAGCGCGCCTACTGCAACGTGGTTGTCGCCTCGGACGGCTCCCTGATCGACCTGGCACGGTGGGACGACCTGCACGAGGAGGTGCCCTCGCCGCCCCGCGGCACCGTCACCTACGCGCTCGAGGTCGCCCCCGACGCCGTCTCCGCCTCGATCCTCGCCTGCTGGCGCGACGCCGACACCGGCCGCCGCTGTGTGCGGATCTTCGAGCACCGCCCAAACCCCGGCGAGTGGCTCGTGTCCCGCGTGCACGAGCTGTTCGACCAGTACGAGCCCCGCGCAGTTGCTGCCGACGCCGCCGGCCCCGCATCCCGCTTCGTCAAGCAGCTCACCGATGCCGGGCGCGAGATCCGCACGCTGAGCTATGACGAGTACGGGCAGGCTACCGAGGGGCTGCTCGAGGCCGTCGGCGAGGACGGCGACCTGATCCAAGACGGCACCGACGAGCTCCGCGGCCAGGCCGCCGTCGCCGAGGTCCGCAAGAGCAACGGCGTGCGCCGATTCTCCCGCGACGGGGACCGGCCGATCCCCTCGATCATCGCCGCCGCCGTCGGCCTGTACGCGCACGAGTACCCCGAGCCGTCTGCCGCCTCGATCGTGCTCTGACCGCCCCCGCTGTCACGCCCTGTCACGCCCTGTCACGCAGTGCCCACCGCGCCGTGACGCCGCCCCAGCCCGTCCCGGATGCTCCGGGGCATGAACTTCTGGCAGCGGCTGACCGGCAAGACGCCCGCGCAGCATGCCGCCCGCGCCGTCGAGGACAACTCCCCGATCGTGCGCCTGCCCTCCCGCGAGTCACTCCCCGACGCCTCGGACGATCAGGCGATCGGGCTCATCGGCGTGTACCGCGCGCTGCAGGTGCTCACCACCTCCGCCGGGCAGCTCCCGCTCCGCCTCGAGCGCGGAGGGCAGACCATCATCGACACCGCGAAGCTTCCCCGGCTGGTCAAGCGGCCCGATCCTGAGATGGACCGCTCTGACTGGATCGAGCAGGCCGTCCTCTCCCTCGCTCTCGACGGGAACCTGTTCCTCCGCAAGGTCACCGATCGCACCGGCACGCTCATCGCCGCCCGCATCCTCCCGCCGGCCGAGGTCACGGTCACCCGTGACCCCCGCACCCGCGTGCTCCGCTACCACCACCGCGGCGAGAAGCTCACCACCGCCGACGTGTACCACCAGACGCTCATGCGGCTGCCCGGCCGGGACCGTGGCATCGGCCCGATCCAGGCCGCCCGCAACGAGATCGGCGCAGCCGCCGACGTGCGCGACTACGCCTCGAACTGGTTCCGCGGCTCCGGCCAGCCGTCCGGGCTGCTCAAGTCCAAGGGCGCCAAGACCGCCGAGGAGGCCAAGGCACAGCGCGACCGCTGGAACGAGGCCGCGATGGACGAGGACAACCCCACCGGCATCCGAGTGATCGGCGGGGACACCGAGTATGAGCCGCTGCTGCTCTCCCCCGAGGACGCGCAGTGGCTCGAGGTCCGCAAGTTCTCGGTGACCGAGTTCGCGCGCCTGTTCGGCATCCCGTCCGGGCTGATGCTCGTCACCCTCGACGGCAGCTCCATGACCTACTCAAACGTGGAGCAGGAGTGGCTCGCCTTCACCAGGTTCACGCTCATGTCCTACCTCCGCAAGATCGAGGAGGCGCTGACCGACCTGTCCCCGCTGGGCCAGACGATCCGCGTGGACGTGGACGTGCTGCTCCGCTCCGACACCACCACCCGGTACGGCGCGCACCGGATCGGGCTCGAGGCCGGCTTCCTCACCCTCGATGAGGTCCGCGCGATCGAGAACCTCCCGCCCCTGACCGATGAGCAGCGCGCCGAGGTCATGGCCCGGCTGCTCTCCGCCGCACCCGCACTCGAGGAGCAGCCGGCATGACCACCACCACCCTCACCCGAGACACCGTGACCTCTGACCGGCAGCTCGCCGTCGAGGTCCGCGCCAAGGACGACGCCGGCCGCACCTTCACCGGCATCGGAGTGCCCTACGACGAGGAGATCGACCTCTGGGGCATCCGCGAAAGGTTCGAGCGCGGCTCCGTCGAGCTGAACCCCGACGGCGTGCCCTCGCTCGTCCTGTGGCGGCACGACGAGCCGATCGGACGGATCACCGCCGGCCGCGACACCGATGCCGGGTTCGAGATCGACGGCGCACTGTCCGACACCGAGCGCGGCCGCGAGGTCGCGACGCTGCTCCGCGACGGCGTGATCTCCCGCCTCTCGATCGGGTTCCGCCCCGAGGAGTACCGGATCGAGACCAACGAGGACGACGACACCGAGACCGTCATCCACACCCGCGTGCGCGCGCACGAGTTCTCGCTCGTGCCGTTCCCCGCCTACTCCACCGCGACCGTCACCAAGGTTCGCCACCGCACCGCCCCGACCGACCCGCCCCAGCAGGAGGACACCATGCCCACCGACACTCTCACCCGCGATGACCTCGACGCCCTCTCCGAGACCGTCACCGACAAGCTCTCCGACATCGAGCGCCGCTTCTCCGAGTACACCGCCGGCCCCGGCACCGACGAGCTCGCCGCCCGCGCCGAGGCGTTCGGCAGCTTCGGCGAGTGGGTCGCGGCGATCGCGAACGAGCGCGCCGCCGACCACGAGCAGGCCGTCGAGCTGTACCGCGACGTGACCACCTCCGACGTGCCCTCCAAGCTCGTCAACACCCCCGGCTTCATCGGTGACCTCACCAAGCGGATCACCGAGCGCCGCCGCTGGACCAGCCGCTTCAAGTCCCGCGCCCTGCCCGCCAAGGGCATGAGCGTGGACTACATCAAGACGCTGCTCACCGCGACCATCGCCGAGCAGACCGAGGAGTTCGAGGCCCTCGCCAAGGGCGCCGGGTTCTCGGTCACCTCCGACAGCGCCCCCGTGCGCACCTTCGGCGGTGCCGAGACCGTCTCCCGGCAGGTGATCGACCGCTCCGAGGCGTGGGCGCTGACCGGAATGTTCGAGGCGTTCGGCATCCAGTACGCCCGCGAGACCGAGGCCGCCACCAAGGCGTACATCGTCGCGAAGATCGACGAGATCATGGCCAGCGGCGAGGCGGGCAGCGTGGTCGAGGTCCCCGAGGGCTTCGGCGCGTTCGACTGGATCGACGCGATCGTGGACTCCGCCGGGATCTTCGAGGACCGCGGCTACACCCTCGAGGAGCTCGCCGTCTCCCCCGACGTGTTCAAGCGCCTGGCCGCCGAGGCCGGCACCGACGGCCGCCCGCTGCTGACCGTGTCCAGCTCCGGCACCGGCAGCAACGTCGTCGGCACCGCGAACCTGCCCGCCGGCTCCGGCGAGCTGCTCCGCGTGCCCGTCTCCGTGCTGCACGGCTCCACCGGCCGCGCCCTGTTCTACGATCCCATCGCGATCGAGACCCTCGAGAGCCCGGGCGCGCCGTTCTGGCTGCAGGAGGACAACGTCCTGAACCTCTCCCGCGACTACGCCTGCTACGGGTACATGGCGCACATCACGCCGCACCCCGGCGCGCTGCTCCCGGTCAACTTCACCACCACCGCGGGCTGATCGCCATGAGCGAGAGCACGGCACAGGACTGGCCGGCAGGCATGCCGGCCGTGGACCTCGGCAGCTACGTCAGATCGAGCGGCCGCGAGAGCGAGCTCGTGAACGAGCTCGCCACCGCTGCCGCGACGATGGTCGCCAGCAGCATCGGCAGCGCCGAGGTGCCCGATGCCGTGCTCTCGCAGGCGATCCTCGCCGTCGGCGCGAACCTCTACCAGAAGCGGACCTCGGCGACCGGTGCCGGTAGCTACGACTCGTCCGAGCTGGTCGGCAACCCGATGCGCCCCGCCCTCGACCCGATGACGCAGGCGTGGCCGCTGCTCCGGCCCTACGTGGGAGTGGCGATCGCATGATCACCGCCACCCTCACGCAGATCACCGCCGAGGCCGCAGCGGCACTCGACGGGCTCGAGGTGACCGTCACGGACCAGCCGCACGACGCCGCCGGCGCAGTCATGGCCGGCGTGCCCGCGCTGCTGATCCTCCCCCCGTCCATCGAGTGGCTGACCCTCACGCACCGCACCGCGACGTGGACGGTCTACGCGCTCGCCCCGACCACGGACCCCACCGAGGCTGCCGGGATCTTCGAGCCGATCCTCGACGCCCTCGCCGAGCCCCTCGGCCTCGACTCCGCCGAGCCCGAGACCTACACGATCGCCGATCGCACGTTCCCCGGCTACACCCTCACCCTCACCACCGAACACTGAAAGAAGGCCCGTCATGGCTGTCACCGCCCACAAGCTCGGCCCCGGCGTCCTCACCGTCGGCGAGACCGGCACCCTCCGCGAGTTCACCTCGCAGATCACCAACGCCCGCTGGACCCCGAGCGTCGATCAGGAGGACCCGATCGACGTGCTCTCCGGCGAGCAGATCGCCGACGACCCCAACATCACCTCGGTCATCGCCGGGACCTTCCTGCAGGAGTACGGCTCCGAGGCGCTCGTGACCTGGTGCTGGGAGCACCGCGGCGAGGTGCTGCCGTTCAGCTTCCAGCCCCGGTCCGACCAGCAGCTCGCGATCTCCGGCCAGTGCCAGGTGCTCCCCGTCGAGGTCGGCGGCGACGTGAAGGCACGCAACACCACGGACTTCGAGTTCCCCCTGATCGGCGATCCCACCTTCGGGACCGAGCCCGCGGTCTGATCGTGGCGGGGCGCGAGGCAGGCATCCGGATCGAGGGGCAGCGCGAGCTACGCAAGTCCCTCCGCCAGGCCGGCGACGACCTCGAGGACCTCAAGGCGGCCCACAAGGCCGCTGCCGAGGTCGCCGCCGGCGGCGCCAAGCCGCTCGTCCCCGTCCGCTCCGGCCGCCTCGCCGGCACGATCCGGCCCGGCGGCACCAAGACGCAGGCCGTCATCCGCGCCGGCAAGAAGGCCGTCCCCTACGCCGGCCCCATCCACTGGGGCTGGGAAGCGCGCGGAATCGAGCCCTCGCCATTCCTGGCAGACGGCGCGAAGAATACAGAACCACAATGGGTCGAGTTGTTTTATCAAGAGCTCGACAAAGCACTCAAGAAAGTTAAAGGCAAATGAACAAGACCTATGTGGGCTCTTCGCGGTTCGTGGTGAATGACCCTGCTGTAGCGGGTATTCACGCTACGGTTCTCGCGGCGCTGGCTAACAGGATACGGGTCCGGTAGTTCTCCGCGTTACGGAAGCCGCGGCCGGTGCGTTTGATGTTCTTGATGCCGGTGTTCGCTGCCTCGACTCGGGCGGTGGTCGCGCCGGTGACGATGAGGACCTCGATCGCGTCCCACCAGGTCACGACGGTGTCGTAGAGCTTGGTCGCCTCGGGCATGTTCGCGAGCTGGGCGAAGTAGCCCATCCGCATCCGTTCGTCCCAGGCCTGGGCGAGGGTGTCGGTGGCCAGCAAGCGGCGGAGCTGCTCCTTGATGCCCCAGGCGGCCGAGAGCTCGTCGGTGGGGTCATCGGTGCGGAACACCGACTCCAACCGCTCCCAGGCCCGTGGAGTGAGGGTGTCAGCGCCGCGTAGCAGCAGCATCCGGTGGGCCCAGGCCGGGTCGTCCTTGCGGCCGCGACGACCGCGATGGGTGCGGGCTAGGCGTTGACGGACGGTGGTGACCATGTCGTTTCCGAGCTTGACGAGGTGGAACTTGTCGACCGAGACCGCAACGCGGGGCAGGTAGGTCCGCAGTGCTTTGCGGAACGCGGCCGAGGGATCGATGGCGACGATCTCGATCCGCTCCCGCCAGAGCTCGGAGCGCTGGGCGAGCCAGTCGCCGACGGCGGTGGAGTCCCGGCCGTCGACGATACCGAGGACCTGCCCGGTGGAGAGGTCGACCAGGGTCGTCATCCAGGGCTCGAACCGTCTCCAGGCACCGTCGTCGGTGCGGAACCAGCGCACCGACCGGTAGCGGTGCTCATCGATGCCCAGGCGCGTCACTGACACGTCCTCGGCGGTGGGCAGGACCACGGCGGCAGCCGCCAGCGCGGCCTGGACCAGCCACCACGAGACGCCATGGGCCCGGGCGACTTCCGAGGCTGCCCGGCCAGAGGTGATCACCGCGGAGACGACCTGATCCCGCAGCCGGGTCGTCGAGCGCGCGCGGTGCGGGACCTGGTCGGTCGCTTCCCAGAACGTGCGCCGGGCGCAGGCCGACTCGAGGCAGAACCAGCGCCGCTTGGCCCACACCACCGCCATCGCCCCGGCCACGGGCACGTCTCGCACCTTCTGGGATCGGCGGGAGTGGACCTTGGTCGCGAGCACCCCGCACGACGGACAGCCCGGCGGCTCGATGGATTCGATCACCACCCGCCGGCCTCCATCGGGCAGGTCGATCGCGTCGATGACGCGGTAGTCGGGCAGGTTGAAGATCGTGCTCGCAGCATCTCGCTGCGAACCCGTATTCTCATGCACAGGCTCGTGGTCCTCTGGGATGTGGCTGTCTAGACAACACCCATCACAGCAGGACCACGGGTCGTTCTACGCCAGCGACGCGACGCTCTCCTTCACCACGAGCCGCGAAGAGCCCCTATGTGACGTTCGAGCTGCTCGACGGGACCGTGCACGACAAGGTGCGCGTGCTCGCTGCCGACAAGGTGCGCGCCGAGGGGATCTGCCGCGACAACGGCTGGCCGCTGGTCGAGGGCCCCCGGTTCCATGTCGCACTGACCTACGCCACCGCCAAGCGCGCCGAGCACACCGACGCCCCGAACGTCGCCGCGTTCATGGACGACCTCGCCGATTACGCGCTCTCGACCGACGAGACCGAGGACGGCGAGCCGGACCCTACCTGACCGGCTGGCGAGCGCACCTGGTCGCGCTCGCTATCCGCTCCGGCATCCCGGTCGCCGCATGGCTGGACGGCGACCCGCACGACCTCGAGACCGCCCTACTACTGATCGACCGAGAAAGCGAGGATAGTCATGGCAGGTAAATCCGCGATCCTCGCTGTGAAGATCATCGGTGACGCTTCCAACGCGATCGGCTCGATGGGTAAGGCCGGCCTCGCCGTCGCTGGCCTCGGCACTGCAGCTGTAGCTGCCGGCGCGCTGGTCGGCAAGGCGCTGTATGACATCGGCGCTGCCGCGACCGACATGGACAACGAGATCCGGATCGGCACCGGCGCTACCGGCGAGGCGCTCGAGGGCATGCAGGACACCGCCCGCGATGTGGCGCGCAAGGTCCCCGCCTCGCTCGATGAGGTCGGCACCGCCGTCGCCGACCTCAACACCAACCTCGGCCTCACCGGCCCGGTGCTCGACACCGTGGCCTCTCAGGTGCTCGAGGCCGGCCGCATGCTCGGCGAGGACATCGACATCAAGAACGCCGCGAGCACGCTCAACGGCTTCAACGTCGCCGCCGAGGAAACCCCCGACGCGCTCGATGACATCTTCCGCGTCTCGCAGGCCACCGGCACCTCGATGAACGACCTCACCGGGCAGCTCTCTACGCAGTCCGGTGTGCTCTCCGAGCTAGGGCTCGGCCTCGGCGACTCGGCCGCGCTCATCGGTGGTCTGTCCAAGGCCGGCATCGACTCCAACGCCGTGCTCAAGGGCATGGGACGCTCGATGACCAAGCTCGCCAAGGACGGCGAGCCCACCGCCGACACCTTCAATCGCGTCATGGGCGAGCTGCAGGGGTTCATCGACACCGGCGACACCGCTGCCGCGATGGACCTCGCCACCGACCTGTTCGGCACCCGCGCCGCCCCACAGTTCATCGCCGCGCTCGAGTCCGGCGTGCTCAACATGGAGGATCTGATGGGCGCCACCGGCGCCACTCAAGACACCATCCTCGGTCTCGCCGATGAGACCCGCACCGCCGGGCAGCAGTGGGACATCCTCAAGAACAACGCGATGCTCGCCCTCGAGCCGATCGGCACGGTCATCTTCGGCGCCGTGGGCGATGCGCTCGGCGCGCTCGCGCAGTGGATCTCTACGATCGACTTCACCCCGATCCAGACGTTCGCCGATCAGATCGGGCCTGCCCTCGGCGAGCTCGGCGGGCAGCTCGGCGAGCTGCTGCTGCCGGTCCTCGAGCGCATGGGCCCCGCGCTGACCGGCATGCTCGAGGGCGGCATGCCGCTGACCGGCATGCTCGATCAGCTGTGGCCGGCCGTCGAGAGCATCGGGCAGGCGTTCATGGACGCCATGCCGGTGATCCTCGAGTTCGGCGAGTCCCTGCTGCCGCTGATCGGCGGCGCGGTCGAGGCGATCATCCCGCTGCTCATGGACATCGCCGAGACCGCGATCCCCGCCGTTATGGGGATCATCGAGGAGGTGCTGCCGATCGTGCAGAACATCCTCGAGACCGTGGTGCCCGCCGTGATCGGTGCCGTCGAGGAGCTGGTGCCTAAGATTCTCGAAATCGTTGATCCTGTAATGGAAATAGTTTCGACGCTGCTGGATTATCTCGCGCCGGCGGTCGAGTTCATCCTGCCGATCGTGGTCGGGATCTTCGATGCGCTAGTCACGCAGATCAGCGGCGCGATTGACATTATCGTGGCCGTGCTCGAGACCGTCTCCAATCTGCTCAAAGGCGATTGGTCCGCTGCCTGGGAGTCGATCAAGGGCGTCGTGGACGGCGCGATTACTTTTGTGCAGGGAATCATCGATCAGGGCATGGCGATCATCTCCGGGATCACCGGGCAGACGATTGACGACATCAAGCGCACCTTCCGCGACGGATGGGCGCTGATCGTGGACACCGTGAAGACCAAGGCCGGCGACCTGATCGGCGAGGTCAAGGCGCTGCCCGGCAAGATCAAAGACGGGCTCGGCAATATGGCGAACCTGCTCAAGCAGGCCGGCAAGGATCTCATTCAGGGCATGATCAACGGGATCGGCTCGATGGGGCAGGCACTCAAGGACAAGGCGAGCGGTCTCGCCGGCGGCGCTGTGGACGCGATCAAGGGCAAGCTCGGCATCGCGTCCCCGTCTAAGGTCATGCAGCAGGTCGGTGTGTGGACCGGCGAGGGTCTGATCCAAGGCGTCGAGAAGATGCAGCGCGGCGCGGCCGGTGCTATGGCGGATCTCGTCACGGTGCCCGACGCGCCGCGGATCGGTGTGCAAGCTGCCGGCCGTTCGGCGCGCTCCGACGCGCAGCACCTGCACATTCACATCGAGGGTGCTTTTGTCGGTGACCGGATCGGGCTCGCCCGCGAGATCGAGCAGATCCTCGCCGACCGCCGTGCACTGATCGGGGCGGCGTGATGGCCTACACCCGCCCCGGTCGCCTGTACCGCAAGCTGCAGCCCGATCAGCCGCTGTTTCGCCTCACGGTCGAGGACGGCACCGACCTCCGCGACAGCACCCTGACCGGAGTGACGATCAAGCGGGGCGACGGCTCACCGGACGGCGGCGTGACTCCCTCGACGCTCGAGGTCGGCCTGTCCGCCTACGCCTCTATCCGTTCTGGGCTGCACTGCTCGCTGTCCCTCACGGACTACGGGGCGCAGCTGATGAACACTCTCGTGGGCGCGTCCGCGAGCGTGATACAGCCGCGGTTCGCCGGCAGGATCGGCCGGCAGCACGTGGACGACCGCGGGCGCCGGCAGCAGACTACGCTCATGGCCGCGTCGTGGACCGCGCAGCTCGGCCGCGTCCGCAAGACCTACACCCCCGCGGTCGGCACCAACATCGCTACGGTCATCTCCGAGCTGATGACCGCCCCGGCGCTGCCGCGGCTGTCCGGCCCGACACGCCTCGCAACCTTAGACCAGTACGGAACGGTGCACCAGGCGCAGGACCCGCAGACCTACGGCGACATTGGCAAGTGGACCAGCGACCTCGGCATCAAGGCGATCGAGACCCGCGCTGGCTCACAGCAGATCACCACGCACGCCGCACGGTGGGCCGACGCTCTCGCCAACATGGATTACTGGCTTCCGGTGATCCGCTCGCAGGCCCTCGCGCCCGCGAAGTGGCAGCAGGACTCCGAGGGCATCCCCCGCAACCAGCGCCTCACGTGGGGAGTCGGTGCCAGTACCAACACCGCAACGTGGGGCGACGTGGACGACCCCAACGCCGTCGTGGTCGATCACGACCTCACGCACGCTCGATTCAACAATGAGGACCAGGTGCGCGCCGAGGGGTTCCGACTCCGCGCTCTCGAGTGGGAGTCCGCCTACTCGATCCCGAACGTCGAGATCGACCTGTTACACCTGCTCACGTCGCCCCGAAAGTACGATCGAGACCAGGCAGCGCGACTGCTCCGGCTCGAGGACGGCGACCCCGTTTACCTGTCTGGAGACTGGCATCATCAGTTGCAGGGCATCCACTTCGTCACGGGGATCACCGAGACGATCACCGGCACCGGCTGGACGCTCGCGCTCTCCCTCGCGCCGTCGCAGATCGTCATCGGCAGCGTCTCCCCCACCGTCCCCGCCCGCGTGTGGGACTCCGCGACCTATCCCTGGTCGGACGAGTCCCGCACCTGGAACGCCGCCTGAAAGGTTCATCATGGCTACAGACAACGAGATGCGCGCAGCCGGTATCCACCTGCCCGGCGGCTCCGACTACATCAAGGACGGCGACGACGCGATCAGCGCGAACGCCCGCGTGCTGTGGGATCGGATCGAGGCCGCCCGTTTCGATCAGACCGCCGTGCCCCTCGGTGCATCGGACGTGTTTGACGACCTGCCGACCAACATCTACACCTGGTGGTCGGGCGAGTCTGCCGAGGCGCTCGGCATGCCGTTCGTCGCGCAGGGCACGATGATCATGTCCCGCTGGGGCAGCGCCGGCGGCGTTGCTCTCGCCGCCTCCCGATCCACGACCCCGACCCTGTGGATCAACTCGCGCCTATCCGGCGGCTGGTCCGGCTGGACGCAGATCGGCGGCACGCCCGAGCCTGTCCAGCAGCTCAAGACCGCCGGCCCCGCCGGTCTCAAGACCGCGCCCCTTGCACTCACCACCGGGTACGGCGGTGCCCGCACCTCCGGCACCGGCACCACCTCGGTGATCCAGCACCTGCCCGCCGCCACCACGCGCCTGCAGCTCCGCATGCGGAACTGGAACCCCCGATACACCAACAGCGACCGCGCCGCCGTCACCCTCACCGGCGTGCGGATCGGCCGGCACACCAGCGGCGGCAACGGCACCAATTGGATCAACCTGCCCGCCGGCTCGACCGAGTACGCCTCGCAGTGGATCGACGTGCCCGCCGCGCTCCGGGGCGGCGAGATCGTCGTGCAGTACACGTGGTCGGGTTCGGACGTGACGCAGTGCCTCGGCACCGCGTGGACTGACGGCAGCACAGACCAGCGGCCGCCGCTGTTCGTGTGGCTCGCGCTCGAGGTGCCCTCGACCACCCCCGTAGTCGCCGCGTTCGGTTCCTCGACCGCGGCCGGCGTCGGCGCTGCCCGCCCCCTGATCGACTCATGGCTCGCACAGTGGGCACGCGCCAACGATGCCGTGCCGGCGTTCTGGGCGCACTCCGGCGACTCCGCCTCGTCGTGGACCGAGAAGGCGAACAGGAAGTGGGAACTCTACGGCGACGGCATCAACGCGCCCGACGCGATGCTGTACGCGATGGGCTCTAACGACTGGGCCGGCGGTGCCTCCCTCGAGGAGCTGCAGACCAGGATCGCATCGACCGTGGCCGAGATCCGGCGCCGCATCGGCGGCACGCTCTACGGCACCACCATCACGCCCCGCGCCACGCCGCCGAGCAATGACAACACCCGCCTCGCACTGAACGAATGGATGGAAACCTCCGGCCTGTTCCACGGCGTGCTGGACTTCGCCGGCGCCGTGGCGCTGCCTGACGGCACACTCGATCCCGCTGTGGATGCTGACGGCGTGCACGTCACCACCGCCGGGCACGCCCGCCTCGCCGCGGCGATCACCTACCCACTGGTAAGTGACCCCAATGCGATCACCTACGGCTGGTCTGGCACCCCGCACGCTTCCGAGTCGATCAAGTATGTCGGCGGTCGAGAGGTGGCCCGTAACCGGGCGATCAATCCCAGCTTCGAGGTGAGTGCAAGCACTGGCCTGATCGTCGGTTCCGAGGTCACCTTGAGCGGTAGAACGTCCGTGGCTTCGCGTGTCTCGCAGGGCACCCACTCGACGATTCTGTCGTGGGTAGATGACGGCAGCACGTCCGAGGTGCAGGGCATCGTGCAGCAGGACACCGCAGTGTCGCCGGGGCAGTGGGTGGCCGTTTCCGTGGACGTGGCCACCGCCTCGAGCGGGGTGCTGTACGCGGCGGGGATCATCACCGAGCGTGGCGACTCCAACAACCACATCACTCATCACTACCCCGGTGAATACGCCCAGGTCGGACAGAACGTGATGACGACGTTCACCTACGCGGTCCAGGTGACTGACCCGGACGTTGCTGTCGCCCGTGCCGGTCTCCGCTTCTCCGGCACTCCGGGCACCTACTCTCTGCCGAGGGCGTGGGGCTACATCGACGGCTTCCACATCGCGGTCGCAGACACCGAAGCTGCCGCCCGCGCCCAGGTCGCCGCCTACTTCGACGGCGACTCGCCTACCCAGAACCGACTCGATCTGCTCGAGGCCCGCCTCGACGCCCTCATCGCCCAGGAGGCCACGCCGTGAGCATCCGCTACGATCACCCCCGCTCCGCGTGGACGAGCAAGGCAACGCGCTCGCACCGGTTCAACACCCGCGTGCTCGGCGCTTATCTGCACTGGCCCGGCACTCCCGAGAACAGTCTGCACGGCGAGAGCACCGCGCAGATCGCGGCCCGGCTCCGCGGATACCGAGACGACCACGTGAACCGCCGGCGCTGGAAAGATATCGCCTACGGCGCGGCCGTGGACTGGCGCGGGCAGACGTGGGAGCTCCGCGGGCTCGATCACGAGTCCGGCGCGAACGGTGGCCCCGTGAGCAACAACAACGGCGCCGGGATTCTGATGCTGCTCGGTGCCCGCGAGGTGCCGACGCAGGCGATGATCGACGGCGTGCTCCGGCTGCTCGCGCAGCTCAAGGCGACGTATCCCACCGCGTCGTGGGTGCGCGGTCACCAGCAGTCGCCCGAGGCCGGCGGGCAGTGCCCCGGCCCGGCCGTGATGGGTCTGCTCAAGGCCGGCCGGTTCCACTACCGCGGGCCGATCGCGGTGCCGGGCGGCGGCACGAGCGTGCCGGCAGTGCCGAGCGCCGAGACCGCGCCGGCGTTCCCGCTGCCGCGCCGCAAGGGCGCGATGTGCTACTACGGCCCGCCGGACGGTCCGCGCACCAGCGTCTCCGGTCGCGGCCTGAACACGTTGGTGTCCGGCGATGTGCAGCGCGTCGGAGGGCGGTGGCGCTCCCACGGCCTCGCCCGGTGGCAGCAGCGTATGCGCGAGCGCGGCTACACCATCACGGTCGATGGGCGCTACGGCGACGAGACCGAGCGGATCGTGCGCTACTTCCAGCAGCTCATCGGCCTCACGGTGGACGGGAAGATCGGCCCCGCCACGTGGGCCGCCGCGTGGGAGGAACCGATCCGCTGATGCCTCCCTGGCTCACTGACCCCGAGGGCGTCGCCGCGTTCGTCGCGGCGCTGCTCGCGCTGCTCGTCACGATCGCCGGCGGACTGCTGGCCGCGATCGCCGCGATCGTCGCGGTCTGGCGCGCCAAGGTCAAGCCGCTGCTCACCGACACCAGCAAGGCGGCGCGCACCGCCGCCGACCAGCTCACCCCGAACCACGGTTCGAGCGCCCGTGACTCGCTCGGCAGGATCGAGAACACCCTCGACCGGCTCGACCGCTCCATGTCCCGCCAGATCGGCGAGATCCGCGCCGACATGAACCGCACCACGCAGCACAACGACCGCCAGCACAGCGAGATTTTCCGCAGGCTCCACGCACTCGAAACCCCGATGGAGGACACCCGACCATGAACAAGTACCGCGCCGCCGGCCCCGCCGAGATCAACCTCGGCCGCATCATCCGCTCCCCTAAGGCCCGCCTGTACGTCTACGGCGTGCTTGGCGCAGCGGCGCCGCTGCTCGTTTCCTACGGCATCGTCACCGACAGCGAGGTCGCCCTGTGGCTGTCCCTCGCCGGGACTATCCTCGCCACCGGTGGGCTCGGCCTCGCCTCGGCGAACGTGCCTACCGCGTCAGACGACTGAGTCGCACGCGTTCCGGCACTGAGAGTTCGCGATCTGCTGCCGCGGGTTTCCCTCGAGGGTGTACTCCGTGATCAGCACTGCGATCAGATGCTCGCCACACTTCGGGCAGGGCTGCTTATCAGTGAGCTCAACCCACTTCTTCGTATCGGCAGGCCTCGAGGGCGGCTGAGGAGGAGTGGGGATTGGGCCGTGGTAGTCGCGCATTTCCTCAGCTTAGGCCGCGAGCCGCTCGACCGTCGAGCGCATGCTCGAGGTGTCCAACGCGACATAGCGGCGCGTGGTCGCCGGTGAGGCGTGCCCGAGCAGCTGCTGCACCGTGAACACGTCACGATCGAGGCTGTAGGCCCGCGTGGCGAACCGGTGCCGCAGCGCGTGCAACGTCCAGTCATCCGGCAGCGCCCGTGAGGCGAGCTTGCCAACGTACCGGGGCGAGAGATGCCCGCCGTCGTCTCCGGGCAGCATGTACCCCCACCGGCGGCACTGCTCGCCGATCTCGGCCGCGAGCCCCGCCGGCAGCGGCACTACGCGAGGCCGCTCGCCCTTGCCGTGCACGATCAGGGACCAGCCCCCGAGATCCTGCAGCAGATCCCGCCGGTGAATCTGTGCGATCTCGGCGCGGCGCAGCCCTACCTCGGCGGCGCAGCGCAGGATGAGCCGCACCCTCGGCGCGGCATCGCGCAGCGCTGCCCGGTAGGAGATCTCATCGACGGGGCGCGGCACGCCGGCGCTCGCTTTCACGCGGGGCAGCGCCTCGGCGGGGTTCACCTCGCCGCGGCCGGTGAGCGTCCACCAGGCCCAGAACGCCCGGTGTGTGTTGCGGTGCGAGCGCCTGGTCTCTGCCGCCCAGGACTGGCGCGAGAACCATCGCACGAGGCCCTCGCCGGTGACGAGCGCGGGCGATGACCAGCCGCCCACCCTCGCGCACCGCTGCATGTGCTCGCGCCGCGTGCGCTGTGTCGTGGCCGGCACTCCGGCCGCGTTCATGCTGTCGATCCAGTCGGTGATCGCTGTGTTCCAAGACTCATTGATGGTTGCCATGCCACACCGCTACCTGATCAGGCAGCGGCCGGCACGCGACGTGACCGAAGCGGTATCACCGCAGGCCGCGAGCCCGTCGATCCCAACCAGAAGGTTGGGGGTTCGAATCCCTCCGGGCGCGCTTTCGGGAAAAGCCCCTCACCGCACACGCGGCGAGGGGCTCTTCCGCATTCCGGGCTCGCCCGCGGCCTTCTGGCCGCACCGGGAACCCTCCCCGCTCGTGTCAGTAGCGGTGAGGGTCGTCGCCGGAGGCGGCGCCGGTGACATGCTCGGCGTGCGAGAGCGTCTCGGCCAGCAGTCGGCGCACGTGGGCGTCCGAGGCGCGGTAGTAGGCGTAGGTCCCCTCGCGCCTGCTCTCCACGAGTCCCGCCAGCCGCAGCTTCGCCAGGTGCTGGCTCACCGCCGCAGGGGTCGCCCCGACGGACTCCGCGAGCGCGTTGACGCTGGACTCCTGGGCGAACAGCGCCCAGAGGATCTTCACCCGGGTGGGATCGGCGAGCATGCGGAAGGTGCTCGCGGCGATGCGCGCATGCTCGTCATCGGGAACCGGGTTCACGGGCGCGGGATGCATGTGCTCATGCTACGCAGATCTTGCTATCTGCATGTCTACGCAGATACATTGCTAGCGTGAACAGCTCCCCCGCGCAGCACGGACCGGTGCACTCCAGCGCTGACCCGCACCCGCACCACGACGGCCATCCAGGCAGCCACAGCCACCACCACAGTCACGACGGCGGGCACCATCATGACCACGACGACCACCATGACCACCATGACCACCATGACCACCACCACGACCATGGCGGCTCCCGCTGGGCGCGGCTGCGCCATGCGCTGACCCCGCACAGCCACGACCACGGCGAGGCGATCCGCACGGCGGAGGAGTCCAGTGCGATCGGCATCCGGGCGGCGTGGGTGAGCCTGGCGGGGATGGGCGCGACCGCGTTCCTGCAGATCGTGCTCGTCGCGCTCAGCGGCTCCGTCGCCCTGCTCGCTGACACCCTGCACAACCTCGGCCATCTCGCCACGACCATCCCGCTGATCATCGCGTTCCGCCTGGGGATGCGAGCACCCACGCGGCGCTACAGCTACGGATTCCGGCGCGCCGAGGATCTGGTGGGGCTGCTGATCGGTGCGGTCATCGCGCTCTCGGCCGGGCTGATCGTGTGGGAGTCCGTGCGAGCGCTCACCGCTGAACGGGACATGACCCACCGCGGTTGGGTGCTGGCCGCGGCTCTCATCGGCGCCGCAGGGAACGAGGTGGTGGCGCGTTACCGGATCCGGGCCGGTCGGCGCATCGGCTCCGCCGCCCTGATCGCCGAGGGACAGCACGCGCGCACCGACGCCCTGACCTCCCTCGCCGTGGTGATCGGGGTGCTCGGCGCCTGGCTCGGCCTGCGCTGGATCGATCCGATGATCGGGCTCGTGATCGCTGTGATGGTGGTGCTGGTGCTGATCAGCTCGATGCGCACCGTGATCCACCGCCTGATGGACGGGGTGGAGCCCGGGGTCCTGGATGCCGTGGAGTCCGCGGCCGCGGGGGCCGACGGGGTCCGCGCTGTGCGGGACGTCCGAGCGCGCTGGATCGGGCATCGCCTCGAGACGGAGCTCGTCGCCGTGGTCGACCCTGCGCTCGAGGTGGCCCGCTCCGCACAGATCGTCGACGCGGTCGAGGACCGGCTCCGCCAGGCGCTCCCCCACCTCGACCGCATCGTCGTGAGGATCACCGGCGCCTCGGCATCGGCCGACGCGGACGGGGCGGGCCAGGGTCGCCCCTGAACCCGCCCCCGCGGCGCCCGCACGGTCAGCGGCCGGTGAGCGCCGCCTCCCGCACGGAGGTCCAGGACTGCATCCGCTCGCGTGCGTCGGCGTCGGGCTCCGCGGCGATCGCCTCGAGCCGCGCCTGCTCGAGCAGCTCGTCGATCTCGACCCGCTGCCCGCGCTCGACGGACGCGACGGCCGCCTCGACCATCGCGAAGCTGAGCAGGTTCTCGTGCACCTCGCACAGGGGCGTGCGCCCCTCGCGCAGGGCGCTGACGCATTCCACGAGCGAGGCCGCGATCTGGTCCGGCTCCGGGGCGGTCTCGGCGTCCACCTGGGCCTGCAGCTGCGCGGTGGTGGCCTCGTCGTCGGTGCCGAGCACCGGGGCGCCGGTGCCATCCCACGTGGCCGAGCCGTGCTGGGCGGCGATCCGCCACTCCGAGTTCCAGCCGGTCGAGAGCCCGCGCGCGTTCCAGGTGCCGTGATACGCGAACAGGGAGTCATCGCTCATCTCGAAGGTCGCGCTCACGGTCGCATCGTGCGAGTAGACGCTCCAGTCCGGGCGGGTGCCGCGGGCGGTGACGGCCACCGGGTCCGCGCCGGTGATGTACCGGGCGGCGTCGAAGGCGTGGATGCCCATGTCCCGCAGCATCGGGTGCTGCTGGGTGCGGCGGTAGCCGTCGTGCTCGACGAACAGCGAGAAGAAGGCGCTGGTCATCACCGTCGGCCCGTGGGCGGCGACGAAGCTGCGCAGCTGGCGCACCTGGCGGAAGAAGCGCCGCGACTGGGAGACCATGAACGGCACCCCGGTCAGCTCCGCATGCGCCATCAGGCTGATCGCCTCGGACAGGGTCTCGGTGACCGGCTTCTCGCCCAGGACCGGGATCCCGGCGTGCAGGGCCTTGACGGTCACCGGATGGTGGGCGACCGGCACGGTCGGGTTGATCAGCAGGTCCGCGCCCAGCTCAACGGCGAGGTCGACGCCGTCGGTGCCCGCACGCACCGTCGAGGGGTCCGCGCCGGACTGCTCGATCACGCGCTGCGGGGCGCCGTCGACGAGGTCCGCGACGCCCACCAGCTCGGCGACCTCGCTCGCGACCACCTCGCGGGCCCACCAGCTGCCCATCCCGCCGGCGCCGACGATCACCACGCGGGCGGGCCGGTCCGCGGGCAGGCGCGGGAAGCCGGTGAGCTCAGGGCCGGGGGCGGGCGCGGCGGAGGTGTCGGTCAGGTGCTCGGCGACCTCAGATGACACGGGTGACCTCGTCACCGCGGTACCAGTCGCGCGGGGCGTTGGCGATCTTGACCGGCGCGGCCTCGCGCTCCTCCGGGCGCGCCCACACCACGGCGTTGGCGAGCACCCGCTGGATCTCGGCCTGGTGGTAGACGGGGTACTCCTGGTCGCCGGGGCTGAAGTAGAAGATCTTGCCCTTGCCGCGACGGAAGGCGGCACCGGAGCGGAACACCTCTCCCCCGGCGAAGGAGGAGACGAACACGAGCTCATCCGGCGCGGGGATGTCGAACATCTCCCCGTACATCTCCTGGGCGGGGATCACGATCGGGTGGGGCACGCCCCGGGCGATCGGGTGGGAGCCGTTGACGGTCCACACCCGCTCCTCCTCGCCCTCGTTGCGCCAGAGCAGGTTGCAGGTGGTGCCCATGAGGGCCTTGAACGGCTTGGAGTAGTGGGCGGAGTGCAGGGGCACCAGGCCCATGCCCTCGTGGACGCGGCGCACCACGCGCTCCACGATGTGGTCGGGGACGTCGTCGTGGGCCATGTGGCCCCACCAGGTGAGCACGTCGGTCTGGGCGAGTGCGTCCTCGGAGAGGGACTCCTCGATGTCGTCGAGCAGCGCGATGCGCACCTCGGCCTCGACCCCGTCGGCCGCGAGGAGGCTGCGCAGCCCCTCGGCGATCGTGGTGTGCATGCCCTCGGGGTAGATCTCCTGGACCGTCCGGTCCACCTTCTCGTGCCGGTTCTCGCCGAAGACGGCGATGCGCAGTGCCATGGTGCAGTTCATCCTGTCGCTGGTGGGTCGCGGACTGGGCCGCGGTGACGTGCATCCCATCGTAGGGGCGCAGGCCGACGCCGCGCACGACCATCCCTGCGCGCGCCCTGCCGGGCCCGGACGACACCGGCAGGCGCGGCGCCGAACGGGACGAAATGCTCGCCCCGGCCGTGAGCGCTCACGGAATCCGTGACCCGCATGTGATCTGATTCTCACCGTCTGCGCACTATGGTCTGGGACAGGCTCCTTCAACGGCGAAGGAGCCTGCACCTCTCGAGACGGAGGGCCGTCTCGGGATCGTCGCGGGGGCCCCGTGCCCCGCCCGGGCCGGGCCGATGCCTCCTTCCGGACTCAGCACCATCGGCCCGGCACCGACGATCCGCTCTGCGCCGCGCACTTTCGTACTTCCGTGCCATCCCGGTACGGAGGTGCTGATTGCACGCACCCCCCGAATTGCAGGTTTGACCTGCGGTTCTTGCAACCCTCGCGGACGCGGGCGACTGTGTGAGCGGACACATCGACATCTGCTCCCTGGAGGACCCATGTCCCAGCACGTCTCCGACTCCCCCGCCCCCACTGGCCTCTCCCGACTCTCCCGGATCTCTCCCTCTCGCCGTTCGCTGCTCCTGGGCGCCGCGGCCGCCGCGCCGATCGTCGCCCTGGGCGCTGGCAGCGCCTCCGCCCTCGGCGGATACCGCGACGCCGGCGGCCTGCACATCACCCACGAGTGGATCCACGAGGACATCCGCTCCGTGGACTTCCGCTTCGACACCGGCGGGCAGGTGCAGACCTTCCCGCCCTCGCTGCGCGTGACGGTCCCTGCCGGGTACGACGAGAACCCGGACCGCCATTACCCGGTGGTGCTGCTCCTACACGGGGGCGGCGGTATGTACCAGGACTGGACCAATCACGGCAACGTCATCGAGCAGACCGAGAAGCACGAGGCCATCGTGGTGATGCCCGATGGCGGCGGCGGCTCCTTCTACTCCAACGCGAACTTCCCCCGGGCCGGGCTCGTCGCCAACTGGGAGACGTTCATCATGGAGATGGTGCTCCCGTTCGTGCACGCGAACTTCCGCACCGCCCCGGACCGGATGGCCATCGCGGGGCTCTCGATGGGCGGCTTCGGCGCCCTGGCTCTCGGCCAGCGCTACTGGGGCCACTTCCGCTCCGTCAGCTCCTACTCCGGTCCCGCCGACTGCGGCGCCACCCCTCACGGCCTGCTGGTGGGCACGCTGATCATGGTCTCGCCCCTCGGCGACGTGCCCCGCTACGGTCTGCGTGCGAACGGCCCCGGCGCGATCTGGGGCCTGGAGCCCTACCCGGAGATCGCGCGCGGCTACAACCCGATGGAGAACATCGAGACCTACCGCGACAAGCGCGTCTTCCTGCGCACCGGCAACGGCCCGCTGCTGGACCTGCTGGGCTTCGACGGGATGGACGATCTGGTGGGCGAGTACCGCAGCCGCCTGGCTGAGTTCGGCATGGACGTCCAGGAGAACGTCGTGATGCACACGCAGGAATCCTTCTCCAACGCCCTCTCCGACGCCGGGATCGAGCACGACTTCCGCGTCGACGACGGCGAGACCCACGAGTGGGGACTGTGGAACCGCAGCTTCGCCGAGGACCTGCCGGGAATGATGAAGGTGCTCAACTCCTGATCGACGTGCTGTGAGCGCGCGAACGGCAGGAGATCAGGCAAGAAAGCACCGCCTGATCGACGTGCTGTGAGCCCGAGCCCCTGAGCCCTGGCTCAGCTCCTCCGCACCCGCACCAGACGGCCGTCGGCCTCGAGCTTCCTCTCGAGGGCGGCGGCCGTCTCGCCGTGGGTGCGGGCGGCGCGGGCACGGCCCCGCAGGCCGCCCAGGGCGCGCCCGGCGGAGTCGCCCCACAGGTAGCGGATCTCGGTGACGCCGGGGCCCTCGCGCAGCTCGAGCGGGGCGGTGAGGTGGAAGGCGGAGCCGGCGAGTGCGCCGAGGAACACGGTGCGGCGCCTGCTGCCGATCTCGTAGGAGACCCTGCCCGGGCCGCGTTCCGCGACGCTCCAGCCGCGCCCGGTGAAGAACTCCTCGAGCAGGGCCTCCGCCGCGTCGGGCTCCGCCCGCACGGTGAGCACCACGCCCGAGCCCGGGTGAGTGCGCATGCCCCCGCTCACACTCCGGCCCACGCCCCCGCTCACGCCTTGGCGCCCTGCCGGGAGGGGCCCAGCTCGCGCAGCTCGGCGTTGCCCAGGTGCGGGACGTCGCGGTGGTCGTGCGGGTCCATGCCGACGCCGAGCGCGAGCGCGATCTGCAGCACGTCCCCGTGCGCGACCAGCACCGCCGGGGCGGTGCGGGCGATCTCGTCGGCCTCGCGCAGCACCTCGAGCACGCGTGCGGCGACCGCCGCGACCTGCTCCACCTCGCCGTCGTGGGCGCCGCGGGCGCGGTCGATCCGCCAGATGCCGTCGTAGGCGCTCGCGGGGCCCTCGTCGTGCGTCCCGAAGCTGCGCTCGCGCAGGCGCTGATCGATGCGGGGCGGGCCGGCGCCGAGCGCGGCGGCGAACTCCTGCGCCGTCTGCAGGGCGCGGGCGAAGTCGCTCGAGAGCACCACCGTGTCCGGTCCGAGGCCCTGCTCCGCACCGAGCCTCCCGGCCTCGCGGGCCTGGTCGCGGCCGAGCGGGGTGAGGCCCACCTCGGTGAGCGCGCGCGGGCCGGGGACCGAGACGATCAGCCCCTCGACGTTCGCGGTGGACTCCCCGTGCCGCAGCACCAGGACCGGGTGGGACACGGGGCTCAGCGGGTGACCTTGCCGGGGTTCAGGTTCCGGCCCGGGTCGTTGTCCGCGAACAGGCCCTCGAGCATGCGCACACCCACGTCGCCGATGTCCTCGGTGATCCAGGGCTGGTGCTCGGTGCCCACCGCGTGGTGGTGGGAGACGGTCGAGCCGAGGTCCACGAACGCCTGCTGGACGGCGTTCTTGGCGGCGTAGTACTGCTCGAGCGCCTGCTCCTCGGAGGAGTAGGGGAAGGCGAAGGTGAAGTACAGGCAGGCACCGGCGTGGTAGCTGTGCGACATGTGGCAGAACATGAAGCCGGGCAGGCCCTGCTGCTCCTGCGTCCTGTAGAAGGCGTCGTAGACCGTCGCGTGGACCTCGTTGAGGTTCGACCAGGTCGCGCCGGTGTCGCACACGTCCCCGAAGACCTGGTAGTTCATCAGGAAGTCGCGCAGGTAGGGGGTGTCGAACTTCTTCTGGTCGTAGATCGCGCCGGGGCCCGCACCGAGGGTGATGCCCCCGTTGTTCTTCACGATCTTCTTCACGATCGCCTTCTGCTGCTCGACCGACTCCTTGGAGCCCTCGAAGCAGACGTAGCTGATCGACATCTCGTTGGTGGTGTCCCAGCCCTTGGAGCGCAGGTAGGCGAACAGCCCGTCCTGCACCTTCGCGGCGACCTTCCCCTTGGTGGAGGTGGGCTCCTTGACCATGGCGAGGCTGAACTCGGTCTCGGGCCCGTCGGACAGGCGGGTGAAGGTGGGGGTGACGTCGGTGGAGCGGGCGATCGCGTGCATGCCGCGGATGCCGTGCTCCCAGTCGGGGTACATGTAGGCGATCACCTGGCGCACGGGGGCGATGCGGTGCACCTGCACGGTGACCTCGGTGATCACACCGAGACGGCCCTCGCTGCCGAGGATCATCTCGTGCACGCTGGGGCCGGAGTCGCGGCCCGGGATCGGCTTGGTGACGGCCACGCCGTCGGGGTGGACCATGCGCAGGCCGCGCACGATGTCCTCGATGTCGCCGTACTTGTCGGACTGCATGCCGGAGGAGCGGGTCGCGGCCCAGCCGCCGACGGTGGAATAGGTGAAGGAGTCCGGGAAGTGGCCGACGGTCCAGCCCTTCGCGTTCAGCTGCTCCTCGAGGTCGGGGCCGTAGACACCGGCCTCGACGCGGGCCAGGCCCGCGGTGTCGTCGATCTCGATGACCTCGCGCATGCGGCCGAGGTTCATGGTGAGGATCGGGCGCTGCTCGGCGACGTCGGGCGTGACGGAGCCGGAGATGCACGAGCCGCCGCCGTAGGGGATCAGCACCAGGTCCTGCTCGAGGACGATCCGCAGCACCGCGGCGACCTCCTCCTCGGAGGCCGGGTACACGACGGCGTCCACGAGGCGCTCGAAGTGGCCGTTGCGGGCGCGGAACAGGTCCGGCAGGGAGCGTCCGAAGGAGTGGACGACGCGGTACTCGTCGTCATCGGCGAGGTTCTCCTCGCCCAGCGCGTCGGTCAGCAGCGAGCGCACGGCGGCGGGCAGACGGGAGGCGGGGACCTCGTGGTCCGAGAGCACGGGCTCGATCGGCTGCTTCGAGTCCAGGTCCACGCCCACCTTGTTGCGGGCCAGGGCGGGGAAGGCGGGCTTGTTGTCGTAGCGGAAGGTGACGTCGTCCAGACCCCAGCCCCACCACTTGTGCCGCTTGACCTCGCGTGCGCTCAGCCGATCGCTCATGCGGATTCCTCCTCGTCCCGGGCGGCCTCGCCCAGGACCTCGTCGTGATGCTCGTCGTACAGGCTCTTGACTCGCTGCTGGATGCGGCCCGAGAACTCGACCGCGGACTCCTGCTCGTCCGAGATCATCGGCTCGCCGAAGACCACCCGCACCGGGGGCCGGCCGGGCCGGGGCCAGTAGCGGCCCTTGGGCATCGCCTCGTAGCCGCCGACGATCGCGGCCGGCACCACGGGCACGCCCACGCCGATCGCGAGCGCCGCGGCGCCGGGTTTGAAATCGGACATCCGGCCCGTCTTCTGCCGGGATCCCTCGGGGAACACCAGGATCGGCACGCCCGAGCGCAGCAGGCGGCGCGAGGTGCCGGAGTGCTTGCGGGAGCCGCCGCGGTCGATCGGGAAGGCGTTGAGCATGGTGCGCACGAAGATCCGACGGTGCCAGTGGTCGAACCAGTAGTCCGCCGCCGCGCCCGTGCACAGGTAGCGCGCCTGCGTCCAGGGCAGGCTCATCGCCAGCAGCGGCCCGTCGACGTGGCTGGTGTGGTTCGCGACCAGCACGAACGGCCCGCGGATGCTCTTGACCCGGCGGTGGACCTCCACCTGCGGGGTGACCGCGGAGTTCACCACGACGCGGAACAGGATCCGCTGCAGCACGAAACGGGCGCCGGCCCGCCAGGCAGAGCGGTACTTCGCCAGCTCGCCGGTGGGCTTCTCCCAGCCCTCGCCGCGCGACCGGGCGGACAGCGACTCGATCAGGCGCCGGCCCCGGCCGGGCTCCTTCGAACGGGCAGGACGCCCGGCCTGCTCAGCGCCGTCGGCGCCGGCGGGCTCGTCGGCGTCGGCCGGATCGTTCGCGGCGTGCTGCGGGCTCATGCGATCACTTCTCTCGGCTGCGGCGGTGGCTGAGCACGGCGCTCAGCCTCGCCACGATCCCACGCGGAGTGGTGCGCAGCACTGCGGCGATCAGCTTCCAGCGTTTCGAGGGGATGGAGACGGGCTTGCCGCGGGCGACGTCCCGCAGGCAGTCCTCGACCAGGCGGTCCGCGTCCAGCCACAGCACACCGGGGATCGAGGAGCCCTTGATCCCGGCGCGCGAGTGGAACTCGGTGCGCACCCAGCCGGGCATCAGCGCGGTGACCTGCACCCCAGTGCCGTGCAGCTGCACGCCGAGGGACTCGGAGTAGTTGCCCACCCACGCCTTGATGGCGGAGTAGTTGTTCTGGGTGACCAGCGCGGAGACGGAGCCGACGTTGATGATCCAGCCGCGGCCCCGCTCGCTCATGCCCCGCCCGGCGGCGCCGCCGAGCTTGAGCACGGCGCGCACCATCACCTCGAAGCCGAGGTCGTGCTGGGAGAGGTCGGGGTCCAGCAGGCTCGCCTTGACGGAGAAGCCGGCGTTGTTGACGAACACGTCCACGGGATCGACGGAGGATTCGAGGCGGTCCGCGACGCGCTGCTGCGCCTCGCGGTCCGAGAGGTCCGCGACGATCGTCTCGACCTCGACGCCGTGCTCGGCGCGGAACTGGGCGGCGGTCTCCGCGAGGCGCTCGGGGTTCCGCGCGACCAGCACGAGAGCGGTCCCCCTGCCCGCGAACGCTCTGGCGAACGCGGCCCCGATGCCTGCGGTGCCGCCGGTGATCAGGGCCCTATGCATGGCGGCTACGATACACTAGCGCCGCCCTGACCAGCGCGGAGAAGCTCCCTGGTGGGAGCCCTGCAGGGCCGTCCGTGAAGTCCGCGGGCGCGCAGGTGCCGAACATCCGCCCCGCGCCCCGCAGTCCCCGTTCACCAGAGGATCCCATGACGCACACCACCTCCCCCGCAGCACAGTCCGCGACCGGCGGCACCACCCGCGGGGGGCGTCGGATCCTGCTCACGGGCGTGACCGGCTTCCTGGGCCAGGCGGTGCTGCGCTCACTCCTGGAGACCACCGAGGACGTCCACGTCACCGCCGTCATCCGCCCCAAGGGCTCGGTCACCGGCCGCAAGCGCCTCGAGCAGCTGCTGCGCAAGCCCGTGCTCTCCTCCTGGGCGGAGCTGCTCGGCGCCGACGGGTCCGACGGCGCGGCGCGGCTGAAGGAGATCTTCGATGCGCGCGTCGGCGTGCTCGAGGGCGACCTCACCGACATGCCCGCGATCACCGACCCGTTCGACGTGGTGATCCACTCCGCTTCCTCGGTCTCCTTCGACCCGCCCATCGACGAGGCGTTCCGCACGAACGTCGGCGGCGCGAAGAACCTGTACGAGGCGCTGCTCGCCTCGGGCCAGGACCCGCACGTCATCCATGTCTCCACCGCCTACGTCGGCGGCATCTCCAAGGGCCTGCGCCGGGAGGGCTCGCTCGGCGCAGACGTCGACTGGCGCGCCGAGTACGAGGCCGCCCTGCAGGCCCGAACCAGGGTCGAGGCCGAGTCCCGACGCCCCGAGACGCTGCGCAGCCAGATCCGCGCCGCGACGGACCGCCACGGCCGGATGGGCCCCAAGGCCGTCGCCGCTGCTTCCGAGGAGGCGCGCCGCGAGTGGGTGGACGAGCGCCTGGTCGACTTCGGCCGCACCCGCGCCCAGTCCGTGGGCTGGACCGACATCTACACCTTCACCAAGGCGATGGCCGAGCAGGTCGCCGAGGAGTTGTGGGCCGCGAACGGCCACCGCGTCTCCTTCGTGCGCCCCTCGATCATCGAGTCCGCGATGAAGAAGCCCTATCCGGGCTGGATCGACGGCTACAAAGTCGCCGACCCGCTGATCATGGCGTACGGCCGCGGCATGCTGCCCGAGTTCCCGGGACTGGCCGATTCGATCCTCGACGTGATCCCCGTGGACCACGTGGTCAACGTGATCGTCGCCCTCGCCACCCAGGACGTCTCCCGGCGCGGGGACGACGCCTACTTCCAGGTGGTCTCCGGCGCCTCGAACCCGCTGCCCTTCCACGAGATGGTCACCGCGGTGCGCGAGTACTTCCTGGAGCATCCGCTCGAGGATGACAAGGGCCGCCCGATCCAGGTGCCCGAGTGGTCCTTCCCGGCTGTGGAGCTGGTGGAGCAGCGCTTCCGCGCCAAGGAGCTCTCCGCGCGCCTGGGCTCGGCCGCGGTCGCGTATCTCCCGGCCACCAAGCGCACCCGCGGCTGGACCTCCGAGCTGCACAAGGCCAGCTCCGGCCTGACGCTGCTGCGCAAGTACATGGAGCTGTACCGCCACTACACCAAGACCGAGATGGTCTTCGACGACGCGAACACCCGCGCGCTGCGCGAGGAGCTGCCGGCGGAGTTCCTGGAGACCCACGACTTCGACATCACCCGGGTGGTGTGGAAGGACTACTTCCAGAAGCAGCACCTGCCGGCCGTGACCGAGCTGACCAAGGCGTACTCACGGGCGAAGTCCGCGCAGAAGCGTCGCGCCTCGCGCCCCACCCCGGAGCTGAAGGCCTCGGACAGCGCGCTGGCCGTGTTCGACCTCGACGGCACCGTGCTCGCCACCAACATCGTCCAGCAGTACTTCGCGGTGGTGCGGGCCACGAAGCCGCGCCGCACCTGGCCGAAGGAGATCGGCGGGCTGCTCGCCTCCGTGCCCGGCTACCTGCGGGCCGACAAGCGCGACCGCTCCGAGCTGATCCGCCTGGTCAACCGCCGCTACAAGGGGTACCGCAGCGCAGACCTGCGCGCGCTGATGCAGGGTGAGGCGGGCCGACGGATCCGCGCCTCGATCCTGCCCGAGGCGCTCGAGACCATCGAGCGCCACCGCGCCGCCGGGCACCGCACGGTACTCGTCTCCGGTGCGCTGGATGTGCTGGTCGAGCCGCTCGCGGACCTCTTCGACGAGGTCATCGCGACCCACATGGACGAGGACGCCTCGGGCGTGATGACCGGCTACCTCGCCACTCCCCCGCTGGTGGACGAGGCCCGTGCGAACTGGCTGCGCAAGTACGCCGACTTGCACGGCGCGGACCTCTCGGCCTCCTACGGCTACGGCGACTCCCACGCGGACGCCGCCTGGCTCTCGCTCGTGGGCACGCCCGCCGCGGTCGCACCGGACCTGGGCCTGTACGCGGTGGCGAAGAAGAAGCGCTGGCAGATCCTGGAGTGGTGAGCCGGCGTCGGCCGCGACCCGCTCCCCCGCGCACTGGCACGGGCGCGACCACTCCCACGGGGAGCAGGACCGCTCGCGCAGCCGGAGGATCGAGGAGCGCCTGGCGCGGTTCTGAGCGGTGCGCGGGCACCCCTGCCGCAGCCCATGGGGAGTCCTCCCCATGCTCCTCTGACCGGGGAGTGCTCCCCATCGACTCTGGTCGCAGACCCTTCTACAGTCTTTCCATCGACTACAGAAGGGGACACAATGTCACGCACCATCATCGCCCGCGGCGCCGCCCTGGCCGCCGCCACCATGCTCGCGCTGACCGCCTGCGGCGGCACCGACGAGACCACCGAGACGCCTGACGCTCCGGCCGCCGGGGTGGAGGAGCAAGAGGACGACGCGGCCGCGGAGGACGCCGACACCGAGGAGGCCGACGGCGCCGACGAGGACGCCGAGGCGGACGAGGCCGACGACAGCGCCGCAGAGGACGGCTCGGAGGACGACGCCGCCGAGAAAGATGCCGAGGGCGCTGACGCCGCCACCGAGGGCGCCGTGGTGGAGATCGGCACCGAGTTCACCGACGAGGAGACCGGGGACGTCATCACCATCGTCTCCGCGGTGCGCCACAACCCCACCGAGTACTACATGGCCAGCGACAACCCCGACGGGGAGATGATCTACCTCGAGGTGAAGGTGACCCCCGGCGACATCTACGGCGGCGTCATCAGCCAGAGGGACTTCCTGCTCGATGACGACGGCGAGGAGGTCAACTACGCCGCGAGCGCCGACGACGAGATGATCGAAGCCGGCTTCGAGTACTTCGACGGGCCCTCCCGCCGCGACGGCGAGGCCACCGGGTACATCCCGATCTACGTCGAGACCACCGGCGACACCCTCCAGGGCGCCTACGTGCGACCCGAGATGAAGATCCTCGGCGAGAACGAGACCGTCCCCGAGTTCCGCGGCGAGTTCGAGATCCCCGCCGCCTGACCCGGGCCCCGACGCAGCGCGCCCCCGCCCCGATGCCGGTGCGGGGGCGCGCTGGGTTGTGCCGGTGCTGCCGGCGGGTGCTCACAGCACCGAGGCGAGGAAGCCCTTCAGGCGATCCGACTCGGGGTGGTCGATGACCTGCTCGGGGGTGCCGCGCTCGAGGATGCGGCCCTCGTCCATGAACACCACCTGGTCGGCGACCTCGCGGGCGAAGCCCATCTCGTGGGTGACCACGACCATGGTCATCCCGTCGGCCGCGAGGTCCTTCAGCACGCTGAGCACCTCGGAGACCAGCTCGGGGTCCAGGGCGCTGGTGGGCTCGTCGAAGAGCATCAGCTCGGGGTCCATCGCCAGGGCGCGGGCGATCGCGACGCGCTGCTGCTGCCCGCCGGAGAGCTCGGAGGGGTAGTGGTCGGCGCGGTCGCCGAGGCCCACCCGCTCGAGCAGCTCCCGTGCCTTCTTCTCGGCCGCGGCCTTGGGCAGCCCGCGCACCTGCACGGGCGCCTCCATCACGTTGCCCAGCGCCGTGAGGTGCGGGAAGAGGTGGAAGCGCTGGAAGACCATGCCGATGCGGGAGCGCTGGGCGGCGATCTGGGCGGAGGAGAGCTTCTGCCAGCGACCGTCGGGCAGAGGGTCGGGCTCGTAGCCCTGGACCACGCCGTCGATCAGCACCCGCCCGGCGGTGGGCTCCTCGAGCTGGTTGATGCAGCGCAGCAGGGTGGACTTGCCGGAGCCGGAGGGGCCCACCAGCACGGCCACCTCGCCCGAGCGCACGGTGAGGTCGCAGTCCTTGAGCACATGCAGCGCGCCGAAGGACTTGTGGACGCCCTCAACCCGGATCACGGCGTTCTCGACGGGCTGAGTGCTCTGGGTGTTCTGGGGATCGGTGCTCATCACAGCTCCACCTCCGGGAGCGGGTTCTGCGGGGTGGTGCCTGCGCTGTTCACGGCGGCCTGGCGGGAGCGTCGGCCCTGCCCGGCGGCGGGGGTGCGATCGTCGAAGCCGCGCCCGAAGTGCTTCTCGAGGAAGTGTTGGCCCACCATCAGCACGCTGGTGATCGCGAGGTACCACAGCGCGGCGACGATCAGCAGCGGGATCGGGGTGAACAGCTTGTTGGCGATGCCGTTGGTGGCGAAGGTGAGGTCGAGGGTGAAGGGCACCGCGAGCACCAGCGAGGTGGTCTTGAGCATGCCGATGGTCTCGTTGCCCAGCGGCGGCACGATCACGCGCATCGCCTGCGGCACGATGATGCGGCGCAGGATGGTGCCGTTGCCCATGCCGAGCGCCTTGGAGGCCTCGGTCTGGCCCTTGTCCACGGAGTTCAGGCCGGAGCGGATGATCTCGGCGAGATAGGCGCCCTCGTTCAGGCCCAGGCCGATCACGGCGGCCCAGAACGCGGTGAGCAGGTCACGGGTGGAGAAGCTCAGAAGCTCCGGCCCGAAGGGCACACCGATCACGATCTTGGGCACGATCACGGTGAACAGGCCCCAGAACACCAGCTGGGTGTACACCGGGATGCCGCGGAACACGAAGATGTACGCCCAGCTCACGCCGCGCAGCACGGGGTTCTCGCTGCGGCGCATCACCGCGGCGGTCAGCGCCACGACGGTGCCGAGCACCATCGACAGCAGCGTCAGCAGCAGCGTCCAGCCCACGCCCTGGACGACCTTGATGTCGAACAGGTAGGTGGCCACGGTGCCCCATTCGAGCACCGGGTTGGTCACCAGGAAGGAGATCAGCGCCAGCACCAGCAGGGCGACGATGACGGCGGAGATCCAGGTGCCGGGGCGCGGGGCGGCCTTGGCACGGATCGGGGTGAATCGCTGCTCCGCCGCGGGGCCGGAGGGGCTGGGGGTCTGGGTGGTGCTCACGGCTGGGGGTTCACTTCCGCGGTCGGGATCATGCCTGCTTCATTGCCCCATGCAGCGAGGATGCGCTCCATGTGGCCGGAATCGATGAGGTGCTGCACGGCGGCGCGCAGCGCCTCGGCCAGCTCGGGCTGGTCCTTGGCGACGACGATGCCGTTCAGCGCCGACTCCTCGATCTCGCCGATCCCCTCGAGGGTGCCGCGGGAGCGAGCGATCGCGTAGGCGGTCACCGGGGAGTCGGCCATGAGGATGTCGCCCTTGCCGCCGGCGACGTTCGTGGCGGCATCGGAGTTGGAGGCGTAGGCGAGCAGGTCGTAGGCGCCCTCGCCGGCGTCGCGGCACTCCTGGGAGCGTTCGATGGACAGCTCCTCCTGGTAGGTGCCCACCTGGAGGGCGACGCGCTTGCCGCACAGGTCGTCGGGGTGGATGTCATAGGGGTTGCCGGCCTTGACGGCGTAGGAGATGCCGGCCTGGAAGTAGGAGACCATCGAGACGGCCTCGAGCCGCTCCTCGTTGACGGTGAAGCTCGAGATGCCCACGTCATAGGTGGAGCCGACGGCGGGGATGATCTGCGCGAACACCGCGGCTTCGGTGCGGGTGGACAGCCCCAGCACCGCGCCGATCGCGGCGAGGATGTCGATGTCGTAGCCGATCGCCTCACCGGTCGAGCCGACGAACTCGCCGGGTGCGTAGTTCAGGGCGGCGCCGTTGATCAGCTCGCCGCGCTCGCGGATCTCCGCCGGCACCAGCGCGGCGATCTCGGGCACCTCGGTGATGTCGGCGAGGTCCACCTCGGGCACGGCATCGGATTCGGCGTCGAGGCGCTCGGAGGCGCGGGTGCACGAGGCCAGCGTCGGGGCGAGCAGGCCGGTGGCCAGCGCGAGCGGCGCGGCGCGCAGCAGGCTGCGGCGGCGGGGTCGGAGGGAGGTCACCGATGAATAGTATTCACTGCACTGCATGAGAACAACTTGCTGTCGTGCGTCTCACCGGCGGCTCCCTGCTCTGCGGGTTCCGGCACGGAGCGTCGCACCGCCGGGTCAGCTGCCGAGCGCCATCGGTCCGGTCGTCGTCTCGACCTCGTCCGCGGGCCCGTCGGCCGCCTCCTCCGCGTCGATGTCCACCGCGGCGCCCTCGAACTGCGAGCGGTACAGCCGTGCGTAGGCCCCGCCGAGCGCGAGCAGCTGATCATGATCGCCCTGCTCGACGATGTCGCCGTCCTCCATCACCAGGATCAGGTCCGCGTCGCGGATGGTGGAGAGGCGGTGGGCGATCACGAAGGAGGTGCGACCCTCGCGCAGCGCGTTCATCGCCTTCTGCACGAGCACCTCGGTGCGGGTGTCCACGCTCGAGGTGGCCTCGTCCAGGATCAGCAGGCTGGGCCGGGCCAGGAACGCGCGAGCGATCGTGACCAGCTGCTTCTCGCCGGCGGAGAGGGTGGACTCGTCATCGTCCACGATCGTGTCGTAGCCCTCGGGCAGCTGGCGGGCGAAGTCGTCGACGTGCGTGGCGCGGGCCGCTTCGATCACCTCGTCGTCGCTCGCGTCCAGGCGGCCGTAGCGGATGTTCTCCCTCAGGGTTCCCTTGAACAGCCAGGTGTCCTGGAGCACCATCCCGGTGCGCTCGCGCAGCTGGGCGCGGGTGAGGTCGCGGATGTCGATCCCGTCGATCGTGATCCGGCCGCCGTCCACCTCGTAGAAGCGCATCACGAGGTTCACCAGGGTGGTCTTGCCCGCCCCCGTCGGCCCCACGATCGCGACCGTGTGCCCGGGATCCGCCACCAGCGACAGATCCCGGATCAGCTCGCGCTCGGGGCTGTAGGAGAAGGCGACGTGCTCGAACTCGACACGGCCCTCGCGGATGCCCGCCGCGGCGGTGTCCACGGTGGTCTCCAGCTCCTGCTCCTCGGCGTCCAGCAGCTCGAAGACCCGCTCGGCGCTGGCCACGCCGGACTGCAGCATGGTCGCCATCGAGGCGACCTGGGACAGCGGCTGGGTGAACTGGCGCGAGTACTGGATGAAGGCCTGCACGTCCCCGAGGGTGAGCTGGCCGGAGACGATCCGCAGACCGCCCACGATCGCCACGGCCACGTAGCTGAGGTTCCCCACGAACATCATCAGCGGCATGATCAGCGAGGAGACGAACTGGGCGCCGAAGGTGGCGCGGAACAGGGTCTCGTTGCGCTCCTCGAAGCGGGCGGCGACCTCGTCGCGCCGGCCGAACACGGTCACCAGGCCGTGGCCGGTGTAGGCCTCCTCGACCTCGGAGTTGACCACGCCGGTGGCGTCCCACTGCTGGGCGAACAGCTTCTGCGCCTGCTTGCCCACCATGCCGGTGACCACGAGCGCCACCGGGATCACCGCGAGCGCGATCAGCGAGAGCTGCCAGGAGATGGTCAGCATCATGACCAGCACGCCGACCACCATGAGGATCGAGTTGACCAGGCCCGTGACCGTGTTCATCAGGGTGTTCTGGATGTTGTCGATGTCGTTGGTGACGCGGGAGAGGATCTCGCCGCGCTTCATCCGGTCGAAGTAGGCCAGCGGCAGGCGGTGCAGCTTCTCCTCGACATCGCGGCGCAGGCGCGAGACCATCCGGTAGATGATCCGGTTCAGGGCCAGCCCCTGCAGCCACATCAGCAGCGCGGCGATCGCGAAGAGGCCGACGGCCAGGCCCAGGGTCTGGTAGAGCGCCGCGAAGTCGATGCCCTCGCCGGGGGTGAGGGTCATGCCCGAGAGCATGTCGGCGAACTGGTCCTGCCCGTCGGCGCGCAGCTGGGCGATGACGTCGGCCGGATCGGCGCCGGCCGGCAGCTCCTTCGAGATGATGCCGGTGAAGATGAGGTCGGTGGCGCGGCCCAGGATGCGCGGCCCCACCACGCTGAAGGCGACGGAGATGACGCCGACGGCGATCGCGAGGAACAGGTAGGTCTTCTCCGGGCCCATCTCGCGCACCAGGCGCTTGGTGGAGGGCCAGAAGCTCTTCGCGCTCTGGCCGGGGCGCAGCCCGCGGGCGGCGTCCTTCTCGGAGGCGATCTCGGCGGCGGCGGAGGCCTCATCGCCCGCAGCGGGCACGGTCTCCGGGGTGGTCTCGGGCGTAGTCTCCGAGGTCATGGACTCGTCCTTGGAGGCGGTCATCAGGACACCTCCTCCTCGACGCCCTGGGAGCGCACGATCTCGCGATAGGTCTCCGAGCTCTCGAGCAGCTCGGGGTGGGTGCCCTGGCCGACGATCCGGCCGTTGTCCAGCACCAGGATCAGATCCGCCGAGGTGATGGTCGAGACCCGCTGGGCGACCACGAGCATCAGCGCGTCCTCGACCTCAGGGGCGAGCGCCGCGCGCAGGCGGGCGTCAGTGGTGAGGTCCAGGGCGCTGAAGGAGTCGTCGAACAGGTACAGCGAGGGCCGGGCGACCAGGGCCCGGGCGATGCACAGGCGCTGGCGCTGCCCGCCGGAGACGTTCGTGCCGCCCTGCGCGATCGGGGACTCGAGCTCGAGCGGCATCGAGGCCACGAAGTCGCGTCCCTGCGCGACGGTCAGGGCGTGCCACAGCTCCTGCTCGTCCGCGCTCGGATCCCCGAACCGCAGGTTCGAGGCGACCGTGCCGGAGAACAAGTAGGGCCGCTGCGGCACCAGGCCCACCCGGTCCCACAGCACCCGGGCGTCGAGCTCGCGCACGTCGTGCCCGTTCAGCAGCACCCGCCCCTCGCTCACGTCCATCAGGCGCGGCACCAGGTTGATCAGCGTCGTCTTGCCGGCGCCGGTGCCGCCGATGATCGCGACGGTCTGCCCGGCACGGGCGGTGAAGGAGATGTCCTCGAGCACGGGCCGCTCGGCACCCGGATAGGTGAAGGAGACGCGGTCGAAGGTCAGCTCGACCGGGCCCTCGATCTCGCGGATCCCATCGGTGCGCTGGTGGACGCTGGTCTCGGTGGAGAGCACCTCGGTGATGCGGTCGGCGGAGACCATCGCGCGCGGGATCATCATCGTCATGAAGGTCGCCATCATCACCGCGATGAGGATCTGCATCAGGTAGGCGATGAAGGCGGTGATCGAGCCGATCTCCATCTGCCCGGCCTCGATGCGCGGCGCCGCCACCAGCAGCACCATCACGCTGGAGACGTTGAGGATGAACATGATGATCGGGTTGATCAGGATCATCAGCAGGCCGATGCGGCGGTTCAGATCGGTCAGCTCATGGTTGACCACGCCGTAGCGCTCGCGCTCGCGGTCCTCGCGCACGAAGGCGCGCAGCACGCGGATGCCGGCGATCTGCTCGCGCAGCACCCCGTTGATGTCGTCGATCTTGCCCTGCATCTGCTTGAACAGCGGCGCGGCCTTCAGGATCAGGATCCCGACGGCCACCAGCATCACCGGCACCATCACGGCGATCAGCCACGCCATCCCCGGCTCGACCCGCAGCGCGAGCACCACCCCGCCGATGCCGGTCACCGGGGCCTGGACCAGCATGTTCAGGGAGAAGAAGATCAGCATCTGCACCTGCTGCACGTCATTCGTGGAGCGGGTGATCAGCGAGGGCGTGCCGAACTCGGCGAGCTCGCGCGGGGAGAACGAGCTGACCTTCGCGAACACCTCGGAGCGGAGGTCCTTGCCGGTCCTCATCGCCGAGCGGGCGGCGAAGAAGTTCGCGGCGACCAGCGCGATGATGTTCCCGAAGGAGATCAGCAGCATCAGCTGGCCGAGCTCCCAGATGACGGGCACGTCGGCCTTGGCGACACCGTCGTCGATGATGTCGGCGTTGAGGGTGGGCAGGTACAGGGCGGCCAGCACGCCGACGATCTGGAAGAGCACCACCATGAGCACCCAGATCCAGTACGGCTTCAGGCCTCGCAGCACCAGACGCAGCAGGGTCACGAGATTCCTTCCGAAGTGCCGACGGTCCCCGGCACGGATCCCTCGACCCGGAAAGCATAGGCGCAGAGGCCGACGGATGGCATCCGACTTCCGGAGGGCCCGCGCAGGGCGGAATCACGGGGAGCGGAGAGATGGGAGCGCGCCGATCGCGCGCAGGCGCGTCGTCTACCGTGGGGCGCGTGAAACGTCCCGTCCAGCGCCTGATCGTCGTCGCCCTCGCCCTCCTGCTGGTGGTCCCGCTGGGAGCGGTGGGCCTCAGCCAGCTGCTGGGCCCCGGCCCCGAGGAGCAGGCGGTCGAGAACCCGGAGAACCGGCCGACGGCGGACCCCGCCGAGCAGCCGCCGCGCCCCGAGCTGCCCCGTCCCGAGGAGCCTGCCGGTCTCACCGAGCACGACGGCGCGGGCGCCGAGGCCACGCTCACCTACCTGCTCGAGTCCTACGACTACATGATGAGCAGCGGGGACGTCTCCGTGTGGGAGGGCTCGGTGGATCCGAACTGCCAGGTGTGCGTGCGCTTCCTGGACAATGCCGAGGTCCTCGCGGAGCAGGGCGGCTACCTCGTGGACGGCGCCTTCACGGTGCACTCCACCTCCTTCGAGGGGACCGGCGAGCCGCCCGCCACGGGCACGGTCGTCGCCCAGTTCACGCAGGAGGAGTCGATCCTGGTGGATGACCCGTCGCTGCAGGCCAACCAGCTCAGCGAGGAGACCGGTCAGATCATCGCGACCGTCGCCTGGGACGGCGAGCGCTGGCGGGTCACCGACATGACCATCGCCCCGCCCGAGGGCGAAGCCTCCGACGCCGGCGGCGCCACGGGCTGAGCCCCGGGCGGGGCGATGGTCATGTCCCGTTGCGCAGTCGGCGTTCTGAGCCCGCAGAGCACCACGTGCGCAACGGTCGACGAGCTGAGCACCACTGTGCAACGGTCGCTGCGCTGCGGACCCCTGTCGCAACGGACTTCGGCGCTGGGGCGCGCATCCCATCCGCGCCCTCCTCGGGCGCTCATCCCTCGACGTCCCCACCTCTCATCCCCTTCCTCACCCGTCCCACCGGCCGCTGAGCTGGGCGTTGTGGACAACTCCAGCTGTCCTCCCCGGCGCACTCATGCTGGGGGCATGGTCCGCCGTCCCGCCGAGCTCCCCGCAGCGCTCCCCTGGCCCGTGTTCTCCCGGGCCGAGGCGCTCCGTGCCGGGGTGTCCGCTGAGCGCCTGCGTCGGCCCGATCTCCGCCGGCTGCGCCGAGGGCTCTATGCCCGCCGAGATGCACCGCTCGAGGAGGCGAACGTCGCGGGAGCGCTCTGCCGCCACGATCCCGACCTCGTGATCGTCGGCCTCTCCGCGGCGCGGCTGCTGAAGATCCCCCTCACCCGTCACCTCGAGCGCTGGAATCCCGAGATGCCCGTGGAGGTCACGAGCTTCCGCGCGCGGGGTCGCTCCGACAACGTCATCCGCTGGCATGATCTGTCCCTGACCTCGGCGGACGTCCACTCGACGAGCTACCACCACATTCCCACCGGTCGCACCTCTCCGATGCCGATGACCACCCGTGCGCGGACCTGGCACGATCTCGCCGCGCATCTTTCACCCTCCGCGCTGATCGCCGCCGGGGACCATCTGCTCCGCATCCCCCGCCCGGCGCTCGAAGGTCGGAAGGAACCCTGGTGCACGCCCGCCGAGCTTCGCGATGTCGCCACGGGCAGGCACGCCACCGTGCTCCGTGCGGCGCTCGACCGGATGCGAGTGGGCGCTGACTCCCCGAAGGAGACGATGCTCCGTCTCGCCTTCCAAGACGCCGGCTTGCCAGAGCCGGACATCAACGTGCCGCTGCTCGGCTCCCGGAGCGAGTCCGGGCACTCCCCCGACTTCCAATGGCCGCAGTTCAGGCTGTGCGCGGAGTACGAAGGGGCGGGGCACAACGACCCGAGGCAGGTCGAGCGCGACATCCGGCGGGCACGCGCCGTGAAGTCCGCAGGGTTCACCGAGGTCCGTCTCTACAAGGATGACCTCCGCCAGGAGTGCGCGCCGGCCATCCGCCTCGTACGCGAGGAGCTTCTGTCCCGAGGGTGGCGCTCCGGCACATGAGCGCAGAAGCCGTAGATGGCGACGCCACCTCCAGCTTCCGCCCCCCGGACCGTGCCGGACCCCGCCCAGCACCGCGAGGTTCCGTCGGGAGTCACGAAACTCCGCCTGATGTCGCGAGAATCTGCCGGGTGCCGCGAGAACCCGCGCTTGCTCCGGCTCCGAGCGTTGCGTAGATGGAGTTCTGAGTCCCCGAACGTTGCGTAATCGGCGTTCTGAGCCCTCAAAGCACCGACTGCGCAACGGTCAACGAGAGAACGCCAACTGCGCAACGGTCGACGGGTCAGGAAGGGCGGGGCCGGGCGTCGGCGTCGGGGCCGATCCCCACCCCGGCGGCGCGGTAGAGGAACAGGTCGGTGCGGTAGGGGACGCCGACGGTCGCACCGGGCGTATGCCCGAGGTGCTCGTGCAGGTACCAGTCGAGGTTCGCGAGCACTCTCGCGCGGCGCTCCTCGGGGGCGGTGATCACGTAGCTGCGGGTGCGGGCGAGGTCGATCACGTCCCCGGTGGGCATCGGATCCTCCCACTGGTGGACGCTGCGGGCGGTGAGCTCGAGGCCGGCGCCGACGGTGGGCAGGAAGTCCTCGCGGTGGATGTCACCGGCGTGCATGATCCGCGAGAGGCGGTGCACCCACGGGATCGTCACATCGAGCATGTTCCACACCAGGGCGAGCACTCCGCCGGGGGCCAGCAGCCGCACCGCCTCGGCCGACGCCGCCTGCGCGTCGAACCAGTGCCAGGCCTGCGCGACGGTGACCAGCTCCGCGCAGCCCGCCGCGAGCCCGGTGTCCTCGGCGGGTGCGAGGTGGGTTCTCAGCGTGCCCGCCGGACCGCCGCGCCTCGCGGTCTCGAGCATCGCGGCGCTGGTGTCCACGGCGGTGACCTCGAGTCCGCGTGCGGCGAGGGCCCAGGAGAGCTTGCCGGTGCCGGCGCCGAGATCGATCGCGCGCCGGGCGCGCCCGTCGGCCTCCGGAGCCTGCGCGAGGATCTCCTCGAGCGCCGCCGCGGGGTAGCCGGGGCGCAGCCGGTCGTAGTCCTCTCCCTGGTCCTGGAAGGCGGCGGCCAGGGCGTGCTTGCGCTCGGCGGTGCGGAAGCGCGGCTCGTGGCGCGCGGAGATCGGAGGGATCGGCGGGTGCAGCGGATCGCTCATGTCAGGGCCCGTGCTCAGCGCTCGCTGCGGTGCGCGATCCAGGAGCGGTGCAGCCCCGCGTAGATCCCGCCCTCGAGCGCGACCAGCTCGGCGTGGGTGCCGTGCTCGACCAGGTCTCCGCGGTCGAGCACCATGATCCGGTCCGCGCGCTCGGCGGTCGAGAGGCGGTGGGCGATGGTGATCGTGGTGCGGCCGCGGGCCAGGCCGTCGATCGCCTGTTGCAGGCGCACGTCCGCCGCGGGGTCCACGGCGCTGGTCGCCTCGTCGAGCACGATGATGTCCGGATCGGCGAGGTAGGCGCGGGCCAGGGCCACCAGCTGCCGCTCCCCCGCGCTGAGGGATTCGCCGCGCTGGCCGACGGGGGTGTCGAGCCCCTCGGGCAGCTCGTCGGCCCAGGTGGCCAGGCCCAGCTCCTCGAGCGCGGTGCGCATCTCGGCCTCGCTCGCCTCGGGCCGGCCGTAGCGGAGGTTCCCGGCCACGGAGGTGTCGAAGAGGAAGCCCTCCTGCGGCACCATGATCACGCGCTCGCGCAGGGAGGAGTACGGGATCAGGTGCAGCGGGATCCCGCCGATCAGGATCTCGCCGGAGGCGGGGTCCATCATGCGAGTGAGCAGCTTGGCGAAGGTGGTCTTGCCACTGCCGGTCTCGCCCACGATCGCAATGCGGGAGCGGGCGGGGATGTCCACGTCGATGCCGTGGAGCACCTCGGGCCCGGTGGGATAGGCGAAGCGCAGCGCACGGATCTCGATGTCGAGCAGCCCCTCGGGCAGCGGCGTCGCGCCCTCGACGGGCTCGCGGTGCTTTCCGGTGTGGGGGTCCATGGCACCGGCGGGGTCGGCGACGTCGGCCGGGGTGTCGAGCACGCCCAGCACGCGCCGCCAGCCGGCCACCGCGTTCTGCGCCTCGGAGAGCATCTCGATGCCCATCCGCACGGGCTGGCTGAACAGGGAGACGAGGAACACGAAGGCGATCACGCCGCCGGCGGTGAGGTCCGCACCGGGCAGGTCCAGGCCCAGCGCCCCGGTGCCCAGCAGGATCCCGACCACGACCACCACCGCGGTGGCGAGACCGTCGGCCGTCTCCGAGAGGAAGAACGACGCGGACTGGGGCTTGAGCACCGCGAACTGCGCATCGCGCACCTCGCCGATGCGGTCCACCTGCCCGCGGCGGGTGCGCTCCTCGGTGCCGTAGGCGCGCACGGTGGCGGAGCCGACGAGGGACTCGGACACGGCGCCCAGCATGCGGCCGACGTTGGTGCGCACCACCTGGTAGCGGGCGCGGATCCGCTTCTGCAGCGAGCCCATGATCAGCAGGATCGGCAGGTAGCAGATCCACACGGCCAGGGCGAGCGGCCAGGAGTAGAAGAGCATCACGGCGGTGGCGAGCAGGAGCTGGAAGCTCATCACCACCAGCATGATCCCGCCGAAGCTCATGAACTGGCTGACGGTGTCGACGTCGCTGGTCACGCGGGAGACGAGCGCGCCGCGCTGCTCGGTGCCCTGGGTGAGCAGGGAGAGGTCGTGGATGTGGCGGAAGGCGCGCTTGCGCAGGGTGGCCAGCGACGTCTCCGCGAGGCGGAACAGGCGCCGGTTCATCAGCACGTTGCAGGTCGCCGTGACCAGCAGCACGAGCGCGGCGAGACCGGCGGCGCCGGCCACGAAGGCGATGTCCGGGGTCTCGGGCGCGATGATGCCGCGGTCCAGGATGGACTGCACCGCGATCGGCACGACCACCTTGCCGGCCGTCGCGATCACGGCCAGCAGCAGGGTGATCCACAGTCCGCGCAGCAGGTCGGGGGTCAGGGCGAGGCCGCGGCGGATGGTCGCGAGCGCGCCCTCGTCGGTGGTCGTCTCGCCGCCGAGGGCGGAGGAGGTGGGGGCGGTCATCGGTCGTCCTCCTGATCGGCGCCGACGGCGGGCACGGCACCGGTGCTGGTGGGCACCTCGCACTCGCCCTCATCGGCCCCGGACTCCTCGTGGCGGTGGCGGCCGGCGCCGCGGCGCTCGACGGCGACGGCGACCATGCGCTCGCTCTCGGCGGGCACACCCACGGCGGGGTCGGGGCCGTCGCTGGGCTGCGGGGAGGAGGCCTCGAGCAGGTTGTGGGAGATCGCCGCTTCGTCGTAGGCGTCGACCAGCGCGAGGTAGCCGGCGCTGCGGGCGCGCAGCTCCTCGTGGGTGCCGGTGTCCGAGACCCGCCCGTGGTCGAGGAAGACCACCTGGTCCGCGAGGGAGATGGTGGATTTGCGGTAGGCGATCAGCAGCAGGGTCGAGTCGGTCATCTCGCGGCGGATGCCGTCGAGGATCGCGAGCTCGACGCTGGGATCGCAGGCGCTGGTGGCGTCATCGAGGATCAGCAGGCGTGGCCTGCGTGCCAGTGCCCGGGCGAGAGCGATGCGCTGGCGCTGGCCGCCGGAGAGGGAGCCGCCCCGCTCCCCCAGCTCGGTGTCCAGGCCCTCGGGGAGGGCGTCGACGAACTCCTCGGCCTGGGCGACGCGCAGCGCCCAGCGCACGGTGGCCTCGTCGATGTCCTCGCCGAGGGTGACGTTCTCGCGCACGGTCGCGTCGAACACGAAGGCCTGCTGGAGCACGAGGGCGACGTCCGCGGTGAGCGCGTCGGCGGTGAGGGTGCGCAGCTCGGCGCCGTCGAGGCGCACGGTGCCGCGGGTGGGCTCGACCAGGCCGGCGGCGAGCAGGGCGAGGCTGGATTTGCCGGAGCCGGTCGCGCCGACGACGGCGAGCACGCGGGTGCCGGCGCGGGGGTCGGCGCGCAGGCTGACGTCGTGCAGGGCGTGGCCCTCGCGCACGGCGAGGTCGGCGGTGCTCTGGCCGCGGCCGAGGATCACCTGGGAGGGGTCATCGAGGTAGACGAAGGAGACCGCGTCGATCTCGAGCACGCCGGGGCCCTCGGGCAAGGGGTCGGGGCCGTAGGTGCGCTGATCGGGGACGTCGAGGATCTGCTGAACGCGGCCGCCGCCGACGACGGTGCGGGAGAGGTCCCCGAGCACCCAGCCGAAGGAGCGGATCGGCAAGGACATCAGGGTGAAGAGGTAGGCGACCTCGACCAGCTGGCCGGTGGTGAGGTGGCCGTCCCCGATCCGCCAGGCGCCGAGCACGGCGACGGCGAGGATGCCGAGGTTGGGCAGGGCGTCGATCGCGGGATCGAACCATCCGCGGATGTAGCCGAAGCGGATGCCCGTCTCCCGCAGATCGTCCGCGGCGCGGCTGAACCGCTTCTCCTCGACGTCCTCGCGGCCCAGCGACTTCACCACGTTCGCGCCGTCGAAGGACTCGTGGGCGATCTCGGCGACCTCGGCGCGCAGCTGCTGGGAGCGCATCGCGATCGGGGTGGCGAAGCGCTGCAGCATCACGTTGAGGATGATCAGCAGCACGATCAGCGCGAGCATGACCAGCAGGATCATCGGGTCGATACGGGCCACGACCACGGTCGCGTACACCAGCATCACGATGGTGGACAGCGCGAAGGGGAACGGCGCCATCGCGAAGAAGGTCGCCTCGACGTCGGAGTAGACGGAGCTGAGCAGGGTGCCGGTGGCCTGGCGGCGGTGCCATAGCAGCGGCACCTTCGCGTACACCTCGACGATCCGCTCGCGGTAGAGCCGGAACAGGTCGAACTGGGTGGCGGCGGCGAAGATGCGCCGCGCCATCACGGTCACGGCGCGGGCCACCGCGATGCCGAGGATCGCCAGGCCGCCGCCGAGGATCAGCACCGGGGCCGCCTCGCCGCGCTGGAAGGACGGCACGATCACCTCTTCGGTGACGCGGCCGATCACGGCGGAGGTCGCGATCTGCAGCAGCGCGAAGGCGATCGCGCCGATCACGGCGAGGAGGAACCAGCGCTTCTGCTCCCAGGAGCCCTTCAGCAGGCGCTTGAGGCCGGGCAGCAGGACGGCAGGGTGCTGCCGGGTCAGCGGGTCGGGGGCGCTCATGCGGTGACGAAGTGGACGACGACGGCGACCGCGAAGGTGATCGTGGAGAGCATCGCGAGGGAGAACTCGATCATGATCCCGATGCCGAGCGCCTTGACCGCGACGACCGCGGAGTTCACGCCCTTCCTCCAGTCCTTCTGGCGGATCGCCTCGGAGATGTACAGGCCCAGCAGGAACCCGATCGGCAGGCCCAGGAAGGGGATCACGAAGATGCCCACGATGCCGGAGGCGATCGCGACGTACACCGGCCACATCGGCACCTCGGCGGCGTGCAGGCGACGCCCGGTGAGGACGTAGCTGCTGGTCATCCCGATCGCGCCGAACACGAGCACGAGCCCGAAGGCGACCCAGGCGGGCCAGCCGCCCACGACGATCGCCCAGATCAGGGTGGCGATCACGAGCGTGATGGTGCCGGGCAGCACGGGCACGATGATGCCCGCGAGGCCTACCACGTAGGCCAGTCCGGCGAGGACCGTCACGATGATCTGGACGGTCAGGGAGTCCACCACGGTCGTCCTCCAAGGGGGTTGTGGGGTGTTCGGCGGTGCGGTGCAGAGCGGTGCGCCTGCGGGAAAGCGTCTGCTGGGCCGGGTCCATCCTATCGGTGGGTGGGGATGGCTCTGGCCGCGCCCAGCATCGGGTCGTAGCGTGCGGGGCGTGAGCGAGTTGATGCGGCTGGCGCTGGTGGGCATCGCGGGCGGACTGCTGGTGTTCGCCCTGATTCTGCTGCCCTCGATCTGGCTGCAGCGCCGACGCTTCGGGCGGGTGCGGCCCGCTCGGCTGGTGGGGGTCGCGGTGATCTGCGTGTACACGATGTCGCTCGCGGGGCTGACGGTCGCTCCCGCCTATGACGTGGAGGTCACCTGTCGCAGCCGCTCGGGCGGAGTGGCGCGGTGGGATCCCTTCCATTCCGTCGCCGAGGTGCTGGGGATGCAGCGCGGCGGGGCGGGTCTGCTCGAGCTCGCGACCAGCTTCCCGGTGCTGCAGGTGCTGATGAACATGGCGCTGTTCGTGCCGCTGGGGATGATCCTGCGGGGCGTGTTCCGGCAGGATGCGACCACCTCGGTGGCGCTGTCGATGCTGCTGTCGGCGCTGATCGAGGTCACCCAGTACACGGGCGCGTTCGGGCTGTACCCGTGCGGGGTGCGGATCGCGGACATCGAGGACCTGATCGCGAACGGGATCGGTGCGTGGATCGGCGCGCTGCTGGCGCCGCTGCTGACGCGCTGGCAGGTGCCGCTGTTCGCGCGGGAGGAACGACGGCTGGACGAGGACCCCGACCCGCGGGACGGCGTCGAAGACCTGTTCCGTCGGGGGTTCTGAGCCGGTTCAGGCGGTCACGGTCAGGCTCGAGCGGGCGTCGGCGCCGCGGCGCACGTGGATCTGTTCGGCGATCTGGGCCTTCATGTCGCCGACGTGGCTGACGATACCGATCACGCGCCCGCTCTCGGCGAGGCGGCCGATCTCGCGCACCACGGTCTCGAGGGTCTCGGGGTCGAGGGAGCCGAAGCCCTCGTCGATGAAGAGGGTCTCCATCTGCACTCCCCCGGCCTCGCCCATGACGATGTCCGCCAGGCCCAGCGCGAGGGCGAGGGAGACGAAGAAGGTCTCGCCGCCGGAGAGGGTCTCGGGCACGCGCCGCTGATCGGTGCGGCGGTCCAGCACCAGCAGGTCCAGCCCGGTCTTCTTCGCGCCGCGGGCACCGGTGTCGCGCAGCAGCTCGAGGTCGGAGCCGGAGAACAGGGCGAGGCGGGCGTTGGCGGCCTCGATCACGGCGTCGAGTCGCCACATGAGCACGTAGGTGGACAGCTGCACGCGCTCCCCGTCGCTCGAGCGGCCGGTGGCGAGGTCGGCGACGCGCACGGTGATGCCGGCGGTCTCGCTGACGGTGCGCACCTGCTCGGAGGCGGTCTCGAGCGCGGCCCGGGCGGCGGTGCTGCGCTCGGCGATGCCGCGGAGACGGGCGGCGTGCCCGGCGGCCTCGCGGGCGGCGGCCTGCGCGGCGGTGAGCGTCTCGGCGGCGGCGTCCACGGCGGCCTGGGCCTGCGCGCGGGCCTCCTCGGACGCGTCCGCCGCCGCGATGCCCTCTTCGGCCATGCCGTCGCTGAGTCGGGATTCCTCGACGGCGCGGGCCTGGACCTGCTTCTGCAGACGGGTGCGCTCCTCGGCGGGGAGCACGGCGGCACGCACCGCCTCGGCAGTCGCGAGGCCGCTGCTGGCGAGGCTCTGCTCGGCCTCCTGGGCGAGCTCGGCGTTGCGCTGCTCAGCCTGGGTGCGGGTGCGCAGCGCTTCGCGCAGGGCGGTCGCGGCGCGGGCGCGAGCGGTGTGGGCGCGGCGGCGCGCGGCGATCGACTCGTCCTCGCCGCGGGCCTCGATGATCGTGGTGCGGTCGGTCTCGAGGGCGTCGGCCGCGGCGGTGAGCGCGGTGCTCTCCCGCTCGACGTCGAGGGCGCCGGTCTCCTTGCGGCGGATGAGGCGGGCCGTCTCCTCGTCGAAGGCGGCCAGGGCCTGCTCGAGCTGGACGGCGCTCTGCTCGGCGCGGCGCGCGGCCTCGACCTGGGCGTGCGCGGTGTCGACGGCGCTCTTCGCGGTCTCGGGGGTGAGGTCCCCGGCGGCCTTGCGGAGCCGGGTGAGCTCCTGGCTGGCGAGGGCGTGGTCCTGCTCGGCGCGGGCCTGCGCGGTCTCGGCGGTGCGGCGCTGCTTCTCCGCGGCCTCGACCTGCTCGGGGCTCACCGCGTCCTCGGCGGCTCCTGCAGGGTGGGGGTGCTCGACGGCGCCGCACACGGGGCAGGCCTCCCCGTCGGCGAGGTCCACGGCGAGTTCGGCGGCGATCCCGGCGAAGCGCCGACGCCGCAGCTCGGCCTCCGTGGTCGCGGCCTCCTGCGCGCTGCGCAGCGTCGCCGCGGCCTTCTCTCGCAGCGCCGCGACCTGCTTCTCCTGCTCGACGGCGGCGGTAGTGGCCCGCTGCCGCTCCTGCGCGGCGTGCAGTGCGAGGCGTGCGTCCCCGAGCGCGGCGGCGTCCTTGCGGGCGGCGTCGCGCGCGGCGACCTGCTCGGTGCGCTTCATCGGGCGGGCCGCGAGCTGCTCGGTGAGCTCGGTGAGCGCGGTCTTCGCGGCGTCGAGCGTCTCTCGCCGTGCCTGGAGCGCCTGTTCCCGTGCGGGCAGTCCGGTCTCGAGCTCGGCAAGGGCGGTGAGGGAGCCGGCGGCGGCGGTGGCCTCGTCCGCGGCGGAGGCGAGGTTCTCGTCGGCCTCCTCCCCCTCGAGCAGGTCCACCAGATCGCGGTGCTGCGCCGGGGTGGTGCTCGCGCGCTCGGCGAGCGCCTCGACCGCGGCGGCGACCTGTGTCGCGGCGGTGTCGCGGCGGCGCAGGACGTCGAGGACGGGCCGCGCGGTCTCGTCGCGCTGCAGCGAGGTGCGGGCCGCCTCGAGCGCGGGCCTCTCCTGCTCGAGCCGCTGTGCGAGGGCGTCGAGCTCGCGGCGGCGGTCGATGCGTTGTCGGGCGGCGGTCGCGGCCTCGGCGGCGGTGCGGGCGACCTGTTCGGCGGTCCCGGCCTTCTGGGCGGCGGCGTCAGCCTCGTCGGCCCGGGTGGTCACGGCCTCGACGTGCTCCTCGGCGAGCGCGGCCAGCGGCTCGAGACGCAGCGCGCCGGCGTGGTCCTCGAGGGCGCGCACCTGCTCGTCCTCGAGGGCGGTGGCCTCGGTGAAGCGGGCCAGCGCCGTGCTGAGGGTCTGGTGGGCGGCGTCGACCTCGCGCTTGGCCTGCTTGCGCATCTCCTCGAGCTGCTTCTCCACCGCGGCGTAGGTCTCGGTGCCGAAGACGCGTTGGAGCACGGCCTGGCGCTCCCCCGTGCCGGCGCGCAGGAAGCGGGCGAACTCGTTCTGGGGCAGCAGGACGGTCTGGGTGAACTGGTCGCGGCTCAGGCCCACGGCGCGCTGGATCTCGCGACCCACCTCGTCGATGCGGGTGGCGATCGCCTCGAGGCCCGGGGCGTTGCCGGCGGTGTCGGCGATGACGCTCTCGATCAGCTGCGGGGAGCCGATCCGCCACAGCACCGCCTTGGCCTGCTCCTTGGTGGTGCCGGTGCCGCGCAGCTTGGGGCGCTGGAACTCGGGCTGGCGGCGCACCCGGTAGATGCCGGAGGCGGTCTCGAACACCAGGTCCACCACGCTCGGCTCGGTGGGGGCGGCGAACTGGGAACGGATCCGGTCACCGCTCGCGTCGCTGCCGGCGACCTGGCCGTACAGCGCGTAGACGATCGCGTCGAGGATCGTGGACTTGCCGGAGCCGGTGGGGCCCTCCAGCAGGAACATGCCCCCGGCGCCGAGGGCGGCGAAGTCGATCTCGACCGTGCCGGCGAAGGGGCCGATCCCGGTCAGTCGCAGGTGGTGGAGCTTCACGAGGCCTCCTGCTGCCGGCGCACAGCGGTGTAGGCGCGGTCCAGGACGGCGTGCTCGGCGGGGGTGGGGGCGGCGCCGGTGACGTGGGCGAGGAACTCGTCCATCACTTCGAGGGGGTTCTGCTCGCGGCGCACCACGGGGGTGCCCTCGCGGGCCGCGCGGCCCTCGGGTGCGTACTCGGTCAGCAGCAGGTGCGGGAAGGCTTCGCGCAGTCTCTCCTGCAGGTGGGCGGGGCGTGCGGGGTCGGTGACGATCGCCTTCAGCCAGTCCCCGCCGTGCTCGCCCGCGTGCTCCAGGATCTGCTCGAGGGTGCCGCGCAGCTCGGTGAGCGGCCGCGGGACGGGGGTCTGGACGCGTCGCACCTGCGTCTGGGTGCCGGGGGCGCCGAGCTCGACCATGAGCACGGCTTTGCGGTGGTGGCGCTCGGAGAAGGAGAACGCGAGCGGGGAGCCGGAGTACCAGGCGGGGGCGCCGACGGTCGCGGTGAGGTCCTGGCAGCCGTGAAGGTGGCCGAGGGCGAGGTAGTCGATGCCGCCGAGCACTCCGGCGGGCACGGAGTCGACGCCGCCGACGGAGAGGTCGCGTTCGGAGTCGCTGCCCTCGCCGCCGGTGACGAAGGTGTGGGCGAGCACGACGGTGCGGGCGCCGGGTCGGGTCGCGGCGCGTTCGCGCACACGGTCCAGGGCGGCGCGGGTGACGGCCTCGTGGCTGCGGGCCAGGGGGGCCTCGTCCTCGCCGACCAGCTCGATGCGGGCACGGTCCGGCTCGAGGTAGGGCAGACCGAAGAACAGCACCTCGCCGTGCTCGTCGCTGACGGAGACAGGATGCTCGATACCGGGGACGTCGGTGAGCAGGTGGATGCCGACCTTCATGAGGCTGCGGCCGAAGCCGAGACGCTCCGGGGAGTCGTGGTTGCCGGAGGTGAGGACCACGGTCGCGCCCGTCGCGGCGAGGCGGGCCAGGGCGCTGTCGAGCAGTTTCACGCTGGTCACGGCGGGGACGGCACGGTCGTAGACGTCGCCGGGGATGACCACCACGTCCACCTGCTCCTCCTCGACCAGGGCGACCAGCCAGTCGAGGAAGGCGGCCTGGTGCTCGTGCAGGTCGACCTTGTGCAGGGTGCGCCCGAGGTGCCAGTCCGAGGTGTGCAGGATCTTCATGGGCACGACTCTACGAGCGAGCACCGACAGTCGACGCCGCCATGCACATCCCGCTGGTCGCAGGCATGCCGACGCCCCGACGCACAGGGTGGTGCGCCGGGTACGGCGGGGTGCGGGCGGGACCGCGTGGTGAGGCTGCCCGGTCAGAGTGGTGCGGCTGCCCGGTCAGAAGGGTGGCGGGCCCTGGTCGTCCCACGGCCCGGGTGGGATCTCGGGTCGCGTCGGTGGGGTCTCGGTGTCACGCCGGGCAGGGTCGGGCCGGCCCGATGGCGGGTCTGCCCCTTCTGTGGGGCGACTCGTTCCGGTCGCGGAGGAATCGGTATGGCTCGGGGGCCGGGTTACCGGCGACTGTCCGGGCGGTTCGTGCGAGGAGGTGTCCCAGCGTTCGAGGGGTATCACCCGGCCTGCCCTGGCCTGATCCGCGGGTTCGGCGTCGGTGGGCCATGTGGCGGGCTCCCCGGCGTGGGTGCCGCGGAGGAAGCAGGCCCAGGCCACGGCGAGCTCTTCGGCGATGGTGATGCTCGCGGTGTCGAGGTCGTCGATCACGGTGACCACGTCCGCGCCGTCCCGGCCGACGGCCCAGCGGGTGCGGCCGGGCTCGGTGGGAGCGGTGGGGAGCCGGGTGGGGTCGAGGAGTCCGTTGGTCTTGTCGAGGTGGTGCTGCCAGCACAGCAGGTGGAGGTTCTCGATCTCGGTGAGCGCTCCGGCGCCAGGGGTGCCGCGGCGGCATTCCTCGATGTGGTCGCATTCGGAGGCCCAGGAGGTGGGGCGGGTGCAGCCGGGCACCGCGCACATGCCGTTGCGCAGGCGGAGGTGCTCGAGCATCGCGGCGGTGGGCACGAATCTCTCCGCCGGGAGTGGGAGAAAGGCGCCGCTGGCCGCGCCGGTGAGCACGCGGTGCCACACCTCGGAGTCCCCGGCGAGAGCGCGGGCCATCGAGGGCGGCAGCGGGATGGTCCCGTCGAGCATGCCGGGCTCGTCCGAGGCGCCGAGCAGGGTCAGGGCTGGGACGGTGACGTTCAGGCGGAAGCGTTCAGCCGGCACCTCGACCCCGTCGGTGTCCAGCTCCGCCGCGGCCAAGAGGGCGAAGCGGAGCGTGGCGAGGGAGAGGGACTTGCCGGTCCGGAGGACCTCACCGTCGGGATCATGCGGGATGGGCGTGCCCTCGCGGAGGGCAGCACGCTGTGCCGCCTGGACCGCTCGGGCTGACTCGTCGAGGCGCTTCCACTGCGCAAGGATCTCCGGGATCGGTCCCGAGATCTGGATCGTGCCCATCCCGGGCTCGATGCATGGCAGCAGTTCGACGCTGCGCGGAAGCGTGCTCGCCGGGTCGGGACGGTCCTCTCGCTCCTGCAGGATGGAGATCAGCTTCTTCAGCAGGGTGAAGAAACGTTCGGGGCTGATATCCGAAGACCAGCTCGCCACGGCGACATCCAGGTTCTTGCGGGAGCTGTCCGACAGCGATCGTGAGGATTTCAGCATCTTCTGGAACCATGTGGACGGCAGTTTCCCGGATTCGAGTGCGTCGAGGCATCGCGGGAACAGATGCACGGCCTGGTAGGCGTCGCGCAGGTGCCAGCCCGCGGCGCTTCCCGTGACTCTCAGGGCGAGCGCTGCACGAGTGGTGTCGACGGCATCGACCTCGGCGACCTCTTCATAGTCGCCGTCGTGCGAGTAGAGCTCGGCGAGGGCGCGGTGCTTCTCCGCCAGGCAGCGGGCCTCGTGCTTCTCGGCATCCCAGACCCGCTGCGCCGCCGCGCTGAGCTGGGGATCATCCATGCTGCCGCCGCGACGAGGAAGGTCCTCTCGGGTGAGCTCCCGGCGGGCGCTGACGTTTCGCAGGTACGCGGGAAGGGAGGCGAGGAAGGCCTCATCCGCTACCTGCTCCTCGCCGTCCTCGTCGGAGGGAGGGAAGGCGATCGCGGCTGTGCTCATCGCCCTCCACCTCCTCTCGGGTGTGCTGTGCGGCCACGATCATCGGTGATCGTGAGCGGCGGGTCCTTGCGCCTGTCCAATACCTCGAGACTATCGAGAGGGTCCGACATTCGACAGTCCCGACGGAGATTGTGGATAACTTCGTGGAGTTCTCCGCGAGACCTGACCGAAGAGGTCAGCAGACGATTCTCCCGGACATTCTTTCCTCCACAGACGTGGGTTATCCACAATGCCCAGAGAGACGGGACATGGAGCGCCCGCGAGGAGACGATGGCTGAGGCGGAGTGCAGCGCCGCGACAGAGGGAAGCCGGCAGGGGTGGAAGGCAATCGTGGAGACGGCAGCGGGAACAGCGGGCAGAAGAGACGCAGCGGACGGAGCGGTCGGAGTGTGCGTCGGCCCCGTGACGGCGCGGCCGCAGCGGCGTAGCGTGCGGACATGGGAACCGATGCCCCGTCCACGCCCACCCCTGCTTCCGAGATCACCGCCGACGTCGTCGTGCTCGGCGGGGGTCCTGTCGGAGAGAACCTCGCCCAGTACGCGATCGAGGGCACCGACCTCTCCGCTGTGATCGTCGAGTCCGAGCTGCTCGGCGGCGAGTGCTCCTACTACGCGTGCATCCCGTCCAAGGTGCTGCTGCGGCCGACGGCGGTCGCGGACACGGCGGCCCATCTGCCGGGGCTCTCCGCCCCCACTCTCGAGCAGGAGAAGCTGCTGGCGAGCCGGGATCAGTGGGTCTCGCACTATGACGACTCAGGCCAGATGGAATGGGCGGCGAGCGCCGGTATCCAGGTGCTCCGGGGTCATGGCCGGCTGGTCAGCGAGCGAGAAGTGCTGGTCACACCCCCGTCGGAGGCGGGGTCCGGCGACCCCGAGGCCGGGGCGACGCGCGTGCACGCTCGGCGTGCGGTGGTGCTCGCCAGCGGGTCGAGCGCGACGATCCCGCCGGAGCTCGCACAGCTGTCCCCCTGGACCTCGCGCGACGCAACCGGGGTGCAGGAGGTCCCGCAGCGACTGGCGATCGTCGGCGGCGGAGTGGTGGCCGTGGAGGCCGCGACCTGGATGGCGGCGCTCGGGAGCGAGGTCACGCTGCTGGTGCGTGGTGATGCGCTGCTGCGGGGGTTCGAGCCGTTCGCGGGGAAGCATGTGCTCGATGCTCTGCAAGAGCGAGGAGTCACGGTCCAGCTCAGCATCAGCGTCGTCTCCGCCGAGCGCGAGGAGGCTCGCGAAACGGGCCTCGGCCGCGTCCACGGCGGGGCAGTGACACTGCAGGTCCAGGACGCGAGCGGCACCCGCGAGATCGTGGTCGACGAGGTGCTGGCCGCCACCGGTCGCCGTCCGCGGCTCGATGACCTGGGCCTCGAGGAGATCGGGCTGAGCGGGCAGGACATCACCGCCGCCGCACAGCCCCGGGCCGACGGCACCACTGCGCGGCCGCTGCCGTCGTGGCTGCACGCGGTGGGTGATGCGAGCGGGGAGGCGCCGCTGACGCACTGGGGCAAGTACCGCGCGCGTGTGATCGGGCAGCGGATCCGGGCAGATGCGAGCGGGGAGGCGCCGCTGACGCACTGGGGCAAGTACCGCGCGCGTGTGATCGGGCAGCGGATCCGGGCAGATGCGAGCGGTGAGGCGCTCGAACCGGAGCCGGAGACGGTGCCGGTCCCCCAGGTGGTGTTCACGGAGCCGCAGGTCGCCTCCGTCGGGCTCACCGCGGCTGCGGCCCGCGAGGAGGGCATCGAGGTGGTCACCGCGCAGGTCCCCTTCAACGGCGCCGCGGGGGCCTCGCTGCTGCGCGAGGACGCGCACGGTACCGCCCAGCTCGTGGTCGATGCGCGCACGCACTGCCTGGTGGGCGCGACGTTCGTGGGCCCGGAGGCGTCCGAGCTGCTGCACGGGGCGAGCATCGCGATCGTCGGCGCGGTGCCGGTGCACGTGCTACGGCACGCGGTGCCGAGCTTCCCCACCGTCTCCGAGCTGTGGCTGCGCCTGCTCGAAGGGCTGCCCGCGCAGATGCGACACAGGGGCGGTGCCTGAGCGGAAGGGAGTGCGCGGAAGGGAGTGCGCGGAGTGGTGTGAGCAGCGGAGCTCGATCGGCACCGGTCCCAGCACGCAGCGACCCCGCCGCACGCCCCTCTCCTCCCTTCGGACGAGATGACAGATAGCACTGGTGCATCGGCCGACGGATCCGTTGGAATGGGAACATGTCGCAGATGCGCGGCGTCGCGATGCCACTTAGAGGAGGGCCCATGTTCCAGCGACTGAAGCGCTCCCGGCAGCTGCGGCGGGCGAAGCCCGGTGACGGCAGCGCGCTGAAGCCGCTGGCCTGGTGGCAGCTGCTCACCCGCGCCCAGTTCTTCCTCGACCCGGAGGAGTCCGAGGGCCGCACCGCACAGTACGCGGTCGACGTCCGCCTGCTGGCCACCCCGCTCGAGGGCGGGAAGATCGCCGAGGGCGCGCGCCACGCCCCGGTCGCCCTGTACCAGGACGGATTCCAGCAGCAGATCGCGAACCCGCCGGTGGCGTTCGCCGTGCCGGGCGGTGTGATCGAGGTGGGGACCAGCGACTACGGGCTGACCCGCATCCACCATGTCCGCGAGGACGGCTCCCCGGCGGAGGTGCTGCGGCCGCACCGTCGCTCAGCGGAGGGCCTGCGGGCTCGCTTCGCCCGCCGTCACCCGGCCGTGAGCCGGATGGTGGGCCTGGTCGCGGTGCTGATCCTGCTGGTGGGCCTGGTGCTGATGGTGCCGCAGGCGGTGGAGCTGGTGACGTCCCTGGAGGTGGTCGCCGCGCAGGTGGGGACGTTCACCTCGCCGATTCAGCTGCCCGCATGGCTGAACACCGCATTGCTGGTGGCCGGGATCATCGCCGCCTTCGAGCGAGCGCTCACCCTGCGCAACCACTGGCTGATCGACGCCGACACCACCTGGACGTCCTTCATCTGACCGCAGTGCGCGCCGCCTGGGGAAAACCCTTCGCACCCTGCACGTCCGTCGTCGTACCGTCGGCCCATGCCCCCGCGATCGACCGCCGCCCACCCGCTGCAGCCCACCCAGCCCGCACGACCCGATGCGCTCTACACCGATCCGCGGCTCGCCGCCTGCTACGACACCTTCGACGGCGAGCGCGACGACCTCGACCACTACCGCGCGATCCTCGGCGAGCACGGCGCGCGCTCGGTGCTCGACGTGGGTTGCGGGACCGGCTCCCTCGCCACCTCGCTCGCGCTCGAGGGGCTCGCAGTGACCGGTGTGGATCCGGCGCGGGCCTCGCTCGAGATCGCGCGCGCGAAGCCCGGCGGTGACGCCGTGACATGGGTGCACGGCACCGCCGAGGAGCTGCCGACGCTCGAGGCCGACGCCGCGGTGATGACCGGGAACGTGGCGCAGGTGTTCGTGACCGATGAGGCGTGGGCAGGCGCTCTGCAGGCGATCCGTCGGACGCTCCGCGACGGCGGGGTGCTGGTGTTCGAGTCGCGCCGGCCCGAGCGCAGGGCCTGGGAGGAATGGGCGGCCGACACCGCCGAGAGCGAGCACGAGGTGCAGGGCATCGGTCGTGTGCGCACCCGCCAGGTGGGTTTCGAGATGGCGCTGCCGCTGGTGACCTTCGCGGACGAGTTCCGCTTCGAGGACGGCACCACGCTCACCTCGTCCTCCACGCTGCGCTGGCGCAACGAGGCGGAGCTGCGCTCCACGCTCGACGACGCCGGATTCGCGGTGAGCGAGATCCGGGAGGCACCGGACCGTCCCGGGCGGGAGTTCGTGGTGATCGCCCGCGCCGTGTGAGCGCCAGGGCCGAACCGGAGGGGGCGACCGGGGCTCCTCTTCGCGGCTCAGCTCTCGGGGACGTCCCCGGTCCCGGTGTAGAACCCGTAGGTGGCGTCGGCTCTCTGCTGCGCGACCTGGGCATCCTCGCCCGAGGCGGTGTGGGCGACAGCCCACCCGTCGGCCGCGCCGCGGTAGAAGGAGCGGCCCTCCTCGGTGCCGGCCCAGGCCTCGGCCTCGTCCGGGGCGAGGGAGCCCTCGGTCCCGCCGAGGTGGAGGGCGAGTCCGAGCATGCCGCCGTCCCAGCCCACGCCGGTGGCGCCGGGTCCGAAGGTCTCCCACATCTCGGCGGGGACGTCGGCGACGAGGGAGACGTGCTCGAGCTCGATGCTCGTCGCGGACTCGCCCTCGGCGGCCAGGCGCAGCGTCACCCAGGACACGGCGCCCATCATCTCCCAGGTCACGGCCACTTCCGCGGCGCCGTCGGCCGGTGCCTCGCACACCAGGATCTCGCCGCCCGCGTTGCCCTCGAACTGGTAGCGGCTTCCTTCGCGCAGGTCGCCGCTGATCGGCAGGAACCAGCTGCTGATCCGTTCGGCGGTGGTGACGGCGGACCATGCCTCGGCGAGCGGGACGGGGACGCTTTGCTCGAGGGACTGGACGTGCGCGGGGGCGCCGTCGCGCTCCTCGGTGCGGTAGGTGCGGGTGACGGACTGCAGCTGGGCGGGGACGTCGACCATGACGGTTCTCCTTCGCGGGGGTGCCGGACTGCTCTGGCCCGGGGTGCCGACGATACCGCCGCCGCTCTCACCGCCGCAGGGCCAGCACGATCGCCCGGTACGCCACACCGATCAGCACGAGCACCACGCCGGAGACGACGGTGCTGCCGGGCAGCGCCGCGACCAGCACCACGCAGCCGATCAGGCCCACCACCTGCATGACCTTCGGGAAAAGCCGCCACTGCCCCACCTGGGTGAGGGCGGCGAGGTTCGCGACGGCGTAGTAGAGCAGCACGCCGAAGGAGGACGCGGCGATCGCGACCAGCACGTCGGAGGCCAGCAGCACCAGGAGTACGATCGCGATCCCGGCGACCACCTCGGCCCGCTGGGGCACCCCGTACCGGTTGCTCGAACGGGCCAGCGGCCGCGGCAGGTCGCCGCCGCGCGCCATCGCGAGCATGGTGCGGGAGACCCCTGCCACCAGGGCGAGCAGCGCCCCGGAGGCGGCCGCGACCGCGCCGACGGTGATCACCGCGCCCCATGCACTTCCTGCCCCGACGGCCTGCAGCGCGGTGAGGAACGGGGCGGGCCCCCAGCCCTGCGCGCCGGGTGCGGGGCCGACGAGCACCAGCACCACAGACAACGCCAGGTACAGCGCCGCCACCACGGCGAGCGCCGTGACGATCGCACGGGGGATGGTGCGGCGCGGGGAGAGGACCTCCTCGCCGAGGGTCGCGACGCGGGCATAGCCCGCGAAGGCGAAGAACATCAGCGCCGCGGCCTGCATCACGGCGAGCACGATCCCGGCCGCACCGCCGCTGCCGGCGCCGAGCACGGCGGCCAGTCCCCCGTCCCACAGCGTCGTGCCGGCACCGGCGACGGGGCCGGGCACGGCCCACGGGCCGGTCGTGCCGGTCTCGCCGCTCCCAGCGCCCGACGCCGGCCCGGCGACCAGGCCGATCACCAGTCTCGCCCCGGTGAGCACGAGGGCGAGCAGAGCCACGGTGACCAGCACGCGGGCGAGGGCCGCGGTGCGGGTGATACCCACGAGGTTCACGCCCACCAGCGCCATCACCACGAGCGCGGCGACCAGGCGTTGCGCGGGTTCGGGCACCAGGTAGGCGGCGATGACCAGCGCCATCGCGGCGCAGGAGGCGATCTTGCCGATCACGAAGCACCAGCCGGCGAGGAAGCCCCACCACTGGCCGAGCTGCTCGCGCCCGTAGTGGTAGGTGCCGCCGGAGCTGGGGTGCTGGGCGGCGAGCTGCGCGGTCGAGGTCGCGTTGCACAGGGCGACGACGGCGGCGATCAGCACCGCGAGCGGGGCGAGGGCGCCGGCGAGATCCTGCGCGGCGCCGAGGGAGACGAAGGCGCCCGCGCCGATCATCGAGGCGAGCCCGATGATCACGGCGTCGCGCAGCCCGAGCCGACGCTCGAGCCCTCCCTCGACGGGAGTGCCGATGCTGTTGCCGGGAAGCGGTCGGCCGAAGGAGTCGCTCATGCCATCCATTCTGTGCGGTGGTGGGCACGAAGAACGCCGACGACGCACCCCTCCTGCGCGGGATGCACCGCCGACGTCCTCCGTGACGGGGGTCGGACGGGATCAGCCGTGGTGGCGGCCGTTCCCCTTGCCGTTCCCCTTGCCGTGGCCCTTGCCGTGGCCCTTGCCGTGACCCTTATCGTGGGCCTTGCCGTGGTCATGCCCCTTGCCGTTGCCGTGGCCGGGATGCTCGGGGTCGCAGTGGGGGTGCCCCTTGCCGTTCCCGTGCCCCTTGCCGTTGCCATGGCCGTGACCCTTGCCCGGGTGCTCGCACTCGGTGGGCCCGTCCTCGTCACCGTCCCCATCACCGTCGCCGCCGCCGGCGTCGGGGAACCCGCCGTCCAGGCCCACGATGATCGGATCGTGGTCGGAGGAGGCGAAGGGACCGGACTCGTAGAGGTCGGTGGCGTTGTTCTGGTACCGGCCGTACTGCGCCATCACGGTCTCGGGGCCGTTGATCTGCCAGTCGGTCGCGCCGGTGACGCGCTCGGCGGCGCTCGCGGAGCCGATCACGTGATCGAGCGAGCCCACCATACCGCCGTAGCTGTAGGACCAGCCCTCGGGATCATGCTCCTCGCCGAGGTTCACGAAGCCCTGCTCGTAGAACAGCTGCAGCGGCTCCTCCTGGGTGTAGGCGTTGAAGTCGCCGCCGTGCAGCACATCCTCCACGCCGAGCTCGGCCGCGGTCTCCTCGCCCCAGGTCAGCAGCGCCTCGGCCTGCTGCAGGCGGGAGGTGCGGGCGTTGCCCTGGACCGGGTCCTCGGGCAGGCCCGAGTCCTCGGCATCGCTCGAGCCCTTGGATTTGAAGTGGTTGATGGTGAAGAAGAACGGCTCGCCCTCGACCTGCTCTCCACCGCCGTCGACGCCGTCCCCCCGGACGGGCACGAACACCTGGCCGATCGGCTCGCGGGCGTTGTCGAAGGCGTCGTGGCCGGCGAGGATCTGCGTCTCGCCCTGCGGGGCGACGGCGTCGGGACGGTAGATGATCGCGTTGGTGATCGCGTCCTGACCGCCGTCCAGGCCCTGCGCCGCGTAGGCGTCACCGGTGGGGATGAAGTCCCAGCTGCCGGCGCCGTCCTTCTCGTTGAGCGCGGCGACGAGCGTGGCGGTGGCCTCATCGGCGTCCTCGCCCAGGCGCGCGGAGTTCTCGATCTCGGTCAGGCCCACCACGTCGGCGCCGGTGCCGGAGATCGCGTCGACGATCTTGGACTGCTGGCGCTCGAGGTCGTCGGCTCCCCAGGCTCCGCGCAGGTCGCAGCCGCCGCGCACGTTCGTGCCCTCGCCGTGCATGTTGGTGTACGGCTCGCAGCCGGGGGTGTCCTCACCGAGGGTGGTGAAGTAGTTCAGCACGTTGAAGGTCGCGAGCTGCACGTCGCCGCCCACCTCGTCGGGCGCATCGGTGCGGGTGTTCTCGAAGTCGACCCCGTCGGCCTCCGCGGACTCCCACGGCGTGGTGGTGTTCAGCTTCCACGCCCCGAAGGAGTAGGTGACCACCACGGGCTCGGTGAAGGTCGCCGCGGCGCCCACGCGCACCGGCTCCTCGGTGGTCAGCCAGCTCATCGGCTGGCTGGGGTTGCGGGAGAAGTCGGTGGTGCGGCCGTCGTCCAGCAGCACCTTGAGGGACTCGCGGCTGGCGAAGTACTCGCTGGCCTCCTCGCCGGGGCGCATGATGTCCCCGGCCTGGAGCAGCGGCTCGTCGCCGATCGCGAGGGTCACCTCGCCGTAGCGGTTCGTGCTGTACACGTCGGTGACGGTGAAGTCGCCCTCGCCCGGGAGGTAGAGCATGTGCTCGATGGCCTCGCGCTTCTCCTCCTCGACGGGGAAGCCGCCCTCGAGCGTCAGCGGCTCGACGGGCTCGAGATCGTCGGCGAGCACCTCGAGGCCCTCGGCGCCGACGGTGATCTGGGTGGAGCCGTTGAACTCGGAGACCTCGCCGGTCACGCGCACGGAATCGCCGATCGACACCTGGGAGGCGGTGGCGGAGGAGTACACGAACACGGCGGTGGAGCCGGCGTGGGTGGAGAAGTCCAGCGCACCGCCGGTGCCGGCTGTCTGGATGACGTAGCCGTTCAGCCCGCCGGTGGCGTACACCGCGGTGACCACGCCCTCGGTGATCACCGGATCACCGGCCAGGGGACTCTCGGCACCGGTGCCCTGGATCTCCGCGATCGAGACCTCGGCCGCGTCGGCCGGCGGCTCCTCGGGATCACCTGGGTCACCCGGATCGCCCGGGTCCTCGCCGCCCCCGGAACCCGCGGTCTCGCCCGCGGCATTGGTGGGGGTGGGCTCGCCGGCGGCGAAATCGGTGGAGTTCTCACCGGTCGCGGCGACGCGAGAGAGCGAGGTGGTGTTGGAGGTGGCGGGCGCCGGGGCCTCGCCGGAGAACTTGTTCGCTCCGCTGCCCCAGCCCACGAGGTCCACGACGGTGGGGTCCTCGGAGCAGGCGGCCTGGGAGCAGACCAGCGCGCCCTCGGTGTCGGTCAGCGCGATCGTGCCGGCCGAGCCGCCCATGGCGAGGGAGCCGACGGCGTCCGGGGTGGGCAGGGCGGTGGTGCCGCCGTTGCCCTGGGCGAGCTGGATCAGGAAGGTGCCGCCGGCGGGGACGGTGCCGGACAGCGGCATCGAGTTGCGGCCGAAGTCGCCGGTGGCGGAGGCGTAGTGGAGGGTCCAGCCGTCCAGGTCCACGTCGGCGTCGGAGCTGTTGGTCAGCTCCACGAAGTCGTGGGTGAGCTCGGCGCCGGAGTTGCCGCCGCCTCCGTAGACCTCGTGGATACGGATGTCACCGGGGGTGACGACGGCGGCCTGGGCGGCGGCGGTCAGGCCCGGCGCGAGGCTCACGCCGAGGGCGAGGGCGGCTGCGGCGGCGCCGACGCGCGCGAGGCGCGAGCGGAGGCCGGAGCCGTGGGCGGTGCTGCTCATGGGGAGATGCTCCTAGGCGGGAGAGGGTCAGCGGCGGAGGAAGGTCGAGGGCGGCGGCGACAGAGGCAGGGGTGCGGACAGAGCAGGAGGGGCCGGTCCCGGCGAGGGGCCGACCCCTCCTGAGGCAGAGGGCGCGGGTCAGTGCCGCGTCATGCGATGGCGCAGACCGAGCGCTCCGGCACCTGCGAGGGAGAGCAGGCCGGCCGCGGCGATCATCGACCCGGCGCTCACGCCGGTGCGCGCGAGATCGGAGCGGGAGTCGCCGGAGGCGGTGTCGCTGCCGACGGGGGTGACGGTCGCGGAATCATCGCCCGCGGCGCTGTCGTCGCCCTGGTCGCCGCCCGCAGCGCTGTCGTCGCCCTGGTCGTCGCCGGCGGCGCTGTCGTCGCCCTGGTCGTCATCATCGCCCGGAGGGGGCGGGGTGGCGTCGTCGTCCCCCTCACCCGGGGGCGGGGTGGCGTCGTCGTCATCGTCCTGCTCGCACTCGGCCGGCGCACCGCCCGAGGTCCAGGTGAAGGCCGGCAGCTCGAAGACGATCTCGGTGCCGGTCTCGGGGATCGCGGTGACGGTCAGCGGCACCGTGGTGCCCTCGGGCACGCACAGCCAGTCGGTGAGGGTGACGTCCCCGACCAGGCGGCCGGTCTCCTCGTCGGCCGCGTAGGGCGCCTCGAAGGTGCCGTGCTCGCCCGCGTCGACCACGATGGTCTCGATCTCGGGGGCGCCGAGGCTCTGCGACTCGGCGCCCGCGATGCGCAGCACCGGGTCCTCGTCGATGCCCGCCTCGCTGTCGTACTCGCCGCCCTCGAGGATCTGGATGTCGAGCTGACGCTGGGCGTAATCGGGGGTCAGCTCGGGGTTCGCCTCGAGGTACTGGATGAACGCGTCGCGGTCCAGCACGCCGGAGTCGCGCACGTTCTGGGCCTGGGCGAGCGCCCACATGTTGTCGCCGCCCTCGAAGAGGAAGCTCGCGGTGACGATGGTGTAGGTGCCCTCGGGGTCGATCGGCTCGCCGTTGACGCGGATCTCGACGATGCGCTGGTCGCGCTCACCGCTGGAGTCGAAGACGTACTCGACGTTCTCGGAGACGCTGAAGGCCAGGAACGGCTCGTCGCCGTCCTCGACCGTGCCGCCGTCCGCGGTGCGCTGCCACTGCTCCTCGAGCATCTGCTTGAACTGGGCGCCGGAGACCTCTCCGGAGTTCAGGGTGTTGCCGAAGGGGACCATGCCGTTGGCCTCGGCGTAGGTGATCACGCCGTCGCCCTCGCCGGTGGCGGACTGGTCGTACCAGAGCTCGGCGCGGATGCCGCCGGGGTTCATGAAGCCGATGACCTCGTGCTCGCCGTCCAGGCCCGCGTCCTCGAGGTACCACTTCATGGAGTCGGCGAGCATGTCACCGGCGGCGGAGTGGCGGCTGCGGTTGTCGCCCTTGGTGGTGGCCTGGTTGCCGACGGGCTCGTTCGCGGTGCGCACGCCGTCCACGTAGGAGGCCTTGGAGTCGTCCCACGAGGTGGTGACGTCGCCGGTCAGGGAGCCGACGGGCTCGGCGCCGACCACGGCGGCGTCCGCGATCGCGGTGTCCGCGATCCCGGTGACCTCGTCGACGACCGGGGACTGGACGGCGCAGTCCTCTCCCTCGGCCAGCGCGGTGGGCACGAGCGCGGGATCGCCTACGACGTCCCATTCGCCGTCGGCGCTGAACTCGAGGGTGACCACGCCGAGGTTCGCGGCGCTCGATCCGGTCTGGACGATCGGGCGGACCTCGCCCTCCACGCCGGGGACCGGGGCGTTGTAGTTGTAGGCGCGGTGCGAGTCGCCGTTGAAGATCGCATCGACCGCGGGGGAGGTCCCGGTGACGATCTTGTCGAAGATCGGGTCGGTATTGGCGGGGGCGACGCCCGGCTCGGCGTTCGCGCTCGCACCCTCGTGGTACGAGGCGACGAGAACGTCGTACTCCTCGCCGGAGGCGTCGAGCTCCTCGATCGCGGCGTTGACCCCGTCCACCGGGTCGCCGAACTCGAGGCCCTCGATCGCGACCGGGCTCACCTTGCCGACGGTCTTGGTGGTGACCGCGCCGACGACGGCCACCCGCACGCCCTCGCGCTCGACGATGGTGTACGCCTCGTGGACGCGCTCACCGGTCGCGGCGTCGTAGACGTTCGCGGCGAGGTCGGGGAACTCGGTGCGCGGCTCGATGCGGTCGAGCAGGTCGTCGATGCCCTGGTCGTACTCGTGGTTGCCGATCGCGGTGGCGTCGACGCCCATCGCGTTGAGCACATCGATGGTGGGCTCGTCGTTCTGCACGGCGGACTCGAAGGCGGTGCCGCCCACATTGTCACCGGCGGAGAGCAGGAAGCTGGCGGGGTTGTCGGCGCGCACGGTCTCGACCGCGCACACCAGGCCCGCGGCGCCGCCGAGCGCGCCGTGGAAGTCGTTGAAGGTCATCAGCGAGACCTTGTCGCCGGGCTCGGCGGCGGTCGCAGCGCTGAGGGGCACGACGGCGGAGGCGAAAGCCACCGCTGCGGCACCCAGGCCGACGGTGGCGCCCCGCGCGAGGCGCCGAGGGGAGGGGAGGGACATGGAGGTCTCCTGGGAACGAGGCGATCAGCAGATGTGCGGGCACTGAAAGTGCGGTATGCGTCAGCCATCTCACCCCATGCGACACGGGACACGCCACGGGCTTCTCCCCGCAGGACGACAGCTGTCACCTGATGTTCACCCAGCACTGTGATCGGCGCCTCCGTGTTGGCGAAGCGAGGGCGAACGCTTTGCGCTCTGTTGACTCGAAGCGGCGGGGCGGCGCGCCCGATGCGAGGCGGGGGGCGGGCCCGGTGTGAGTCGTGCCGGGAACCGACCATCCGGACGCCCTCGCCGCTGCGGAGTGGGTAGCATCGACGAGGACTTCGGACGGTCGCCCGCGAGGCCCGTCTTCGACTCCGGGCCCGATGATCTCGGGCCTGCGTCCCCCGGGTCGCCCCGGCACCGACCGCAGCCCGCCGACTTTCCACACTCTCCCCGCCGACGCCGGTCCCTGCACCGGGACGCCACCAGCTTCCCGCCCGGGCGCCGACCACCGTCATCCCAAGGAGGCCGTCCCCATGGTCATGCCGCTGCCGTTCCTCACCCGTCGCCCCACAGTCCCCGCGAAGGACGGCGCGAGCTGGCCGCACGTGATCATCCTCGGCGGCGGCTTCGCGGGCGCCCACGCGGTCAGCGCCCTGCGCGACGCCCGGGTGCGCGTGACCCTCATCGATCGCAACGTCTACAAGACCTTCCAGCCGCTGCTGTACCAGGTCGCGACCGCCGGCCTGAACCCGGGCGACGTCACCATGTTCCTGCGCGGCCTCTCGCTGAAGGTGCCGAACATGCGCTACCGCCAGGGCGAGGTGGAGGGCGTGGACCCCGAGCGCAAGGTGGTGCGGCTGGACGAGGGTCAGAAGGGCATCCAGGAGCTCAGCTACGACTACCTGATCGTGGCCAGCGGCGCGACCACCACCTACTTCGGCACCCCCGGCGCCGAGGAGCACGCGATGCCGATGTACACCCGCAGCCAGGCGCTCGCGATCCGCGACCGGATCTTCTCCGAGCTGGAGCGCTCGAGCCGCGAGGCCGGGATCAGCCACGACAAGCTGCACGTGTGCATCGTGGGCGGCGGGCCGACGGGGGTGGAGATCGCCGGCGCCCTCGCGGACTTCCGCATGCAGGAGCTGGACATCCTCTACCCCGAGATGGATCCGGGGACCTTGCAGGTCACGGTGCTGCAGCGCGGCGATGAGCTGCTCAAGGAGTTCTCCACCAAGTACCGCCAGTACGCCGCGGACGAGCTGCGCGACCGCGGGGTGCAGCTACGCCTGGGCCACGGCGTGAAGGAGGTCGGCTACGACCACGTGGTCCTGGACGACGGCTCGATCCTCGAATCGGACATCACCATCTGGGCGGCGGGCGTCGCGATCGCAGAGCAGGTCTCCCGGTGGGGCTTCCCCCAGGACAAGCGCGGCCGCCTCGCCGTGGACGACTACCTGCAGGTCAAGGGCTTCCCCGGGGTGTACGCCGCGGGCGACATCGCCGGCCAGGACGAGCCGCTCCCCCAGCTCGCGCAGCCCGCGATCCAGACCGGCCAGGCCGCCGCGAAGGCCATCGCCGCCGAGGTGGCGGGCAAGCCGCGCAAGAAGTTCTCCTACACGAACCTCGGCACCATGGCCACCATCGGCCGTCACGCCGCGATCGCGGAGATCCCCGTGCTCGGCGGGCTCTCGGGCTCGCTCGGCTGGGCGGCCTGGCTGGGCGTGCACATCACCAAGATGATCGGCCACCGCAACCAGCGCGCCGTGGCGATGAACCTGGTCTCCCTCTACGGCGGCACCCGCGCCACCCACCAGCCCAACCCCGTGGTGGGCGAGGTGAACTCGCTGCGCGCCGCCCGCATCTTCGAGGAGCAGGCCCCGCATCGCCTGTTCGGCGCGAACGCCGGCGCCACCTGCCCGCCCGGCGGGACGAAGGGTGCCGAGGGCTCTGAGGGCGCCGGGGGTACGGCGGGCGCTGCGGCTGCGTCGGGCACCGAGGGCGCGGCCGACGTCGCGGAGCCCGCGCAGGACTGATCTCCCCAGCGGCGCTGCGCGGTCCAGGTCCCGCGGCGACGCTCGCCCCAGCCAGGCCCGCGGCGCTGCCCCTGGTCAGCGGGTCGTCGCGCCGCCGTCCCCCGGCGCCGCTCCGGCTTGCTCCCATGAGCCCCGCTCAGCGCGCGGTGCGGACGAGCGCCACGATCCGGTCCGCGTCGAGGCGCAGCGGATGCGTCGCCGAGGCCGGTGACGACGCCCCTGCCCCTCCCGAGGGCTGCGCCGTCGCGACGTCCACGCGCGAGGGTGACGAAACTGGGGTTATAGCCCCCTCATTCCCCCACTTCTGCAACGGTCGGCGCTCGGTGGAGCCCTCCCCCTCACGCGAGGGTGACGAAACTGGGTTTATAGCCCCCTCATTCCCCCACTTCTGCAACGCGGGGCGGGTGGGACGCGCCTCCGGGCTGGGGCGTAGATGGCACTGGTGTAGGCGGCGGCGATGCGGGCGGCCGCGGCGCGCTGCTCCTCGCTCACCTCGAGCTCGCCCGCGTCGATCTGCTCGAGCAGGTCCTCGAGCGCACGGGCCGGGGGCAGCGTGGGGTCGAGCGCGATATGGGTGGGCGGCCTGCCCCAGGCGCCGGTGATCGCGAGCCAGCGGATCGCGGTCTCGCGCACGGCCAGCTCACGGGTGATCTCGGACCAGGCCAGCGCTCCCGCGCGGCGATGGATCCGCTCCGCCCCGAGCGCCGTGCCGGCCCCGTCACCAGTACCACCCTCGAACAGCGCCGCCCAGCGCTGCTCCCGGGCGTGCGCGCGGCGGCGTCGGATCACCAGCACCGTCAGCGCGGCCGCCGCTGCGAGCAGTGCGCCGAGGGCGAGGGTGGTCACCACTCCCCCTTCGATGCGCTGGACCGTCTCCTCGGAGGGCCCGGTGCCGCCCTCGTCGGACTCCTCCTCGGTGGTGCCCTCCTCGCTCGAGGACTCCTCGGTGGTGTCCTCCTCGCTGGTGGGCTCTTCCTCGGTCGGCTCCTCCTGGGTGGGCTCCTCGTCGCCGCGCGCCTCGGGGGTGTCCTGCTGGGCGGCGGCGTCGGTGACGCCGGGGGTGCTCACACCGTTCGCGGCCGCGGCGGGCGTCGGCTCGAAGCGCACCCAGCCGTGCTCGGGGCCGAACCACACCTCGGGCCAGGCGTGCGCGTTCTTCGCGCTGACGGTCCACTGATTCCCGTCCTGCTCGCCGGCGGTGAAGCCGATGACCACGCGCGAGGGGTAGCCCTGCGAGGTCATCATCAGCGCGAACGCGGCGGCGAACTGCTCGCAGTAGCCGATGCGGTCGGCGAGGAAGGATTCCAGCGGGTCCTCGCCCGGGGCCGTGTTGACGGTGAGCGAGTAGGCGAAGGTGTTGCGGAAGTAGTCCTGGTAGGCGACGGCGGTGTCGAAGGCGTTGTCGGCCCGGGCGCTCTCGGCGATGGTGTCGGCGAGCTCGGCGGCGGTCTCGGGTACCTCCTCGCGGGAGGTGTAGCCGGCGTCGAAGGGCTGGTCGAACACGGCGGGGTCCACGGAGCGCAGGGCGTCGGCGGAGCTGGTGCGCTGCTCGGAGCGGATCGTGTACTCCTGCCCCACCAGGGCGGTCTGGCCGCGGGCCAGGGCGATCTCGCCCTGCGAGGGCTGGACCACCACGGTCTCGTCGAGCTCGGAGTCGGCGAACTCGACCGAGCGCACGTTGTCCGGCACGGGCAGGCGGTCCCCGGCGTAGCTGGTGACCTCGACGTCGGTCTCGATGAAGTCGTCGGCGCTGCCGTGCACGGGCACGCCGTCGTCGCGGGAGTCGCTGAACGCCGCGAGACCGAGTGCGAGCGCCTCCCCCTCGACGTCCCCGCGGTAAGCCTCGCCGTCGAAGGTGTTCAGCGAGCGCAGCCGCAGGTAGGAGGGGTTCTCGGCGGTGGTGGTGTAGCGCAGCACCTCGGTGTCCTGCTGCTGCAGGAGGGAGCGGCGCACGGAGACGTCGTCGTCGATCATCACGGGGCCGAGCGCGGGGGCGTTGGGGTCTTGCCAGCGCTCGAGCACGTCGACGTTCAGCGCGATCCGGGCGCGCCACGAGCGCCACGCACACCGCGGTCACGGCGGCGGTGCGCAGCGGGTGGGCGGTGGGGCCCGCCTGGGGCCGACGGTCGCCGCGCAGGTAGCGCGGGTCGGCGTGGACGGTGCGGGTGGCGAGGATCGTGGCCCCGGCGAGCACGGGCAGGGTGAGCGTCCACCACGGCCCGCCGGCGGGCTGCTGCAGGGCCGGGATCAGGATCGCCCCCATCAGCAGCAGGCCGGTGGGGGTGTGCCAGCCCAGGTCCAGGTACATCACGTCCAACAGCAGCGCCAGCAGGGCGACCACCAGCACCACCAGGACGAGCCCGTGCGCGCCGAGGGCCACCGGCGGCATCCCGTTCGCGAGCTCGTTGACGGCGGCGGTGAAGATCTCGGCCTGGGTGCGCACCATCCCCACCGGGCCCGAGGACCACGGCAGCAGCCCCTGGAGCGTCTGGATCACCACCACGAGCACCACGATCAATCCGGCCTGCGCGAGCGGGACCAGCATCGGCCGCTTCAGCACCTGGCGCAGCACCACGCCGCCGAGGATCACGGGCGCGGCGCCGGTGACGGTGAGGGTCAGCCAGGACGAACCGGCCAGCAGCTGGGAGGCGGGCGCCGAGGCGCACAGCAGCGCGGCCAGCAGCAGCAGAGCACGGCCGACGAGGTGCGGGCCTTCCAGAGCGGGCCTGCCCATCAGCGGACTCATGACGGCTCCTCCTCGTCAGCGGCGGTGAGGAGGTCGTCGAGCGAGTCGGCGCTGGTGCCGCGCACCAGGGTCCAGGAGCCGAGGTGGGAGCGGGTGGGGGCGTGGCGCTCACGGGCCCGCCGCATCGCTCGCGCGTGCTGCTCGTGGGCGTGGCCGAAGTCCTCGCCGTCGGCGGGGCCCATGCGGCGGGCCGGGGGCCGGGTGCGGGTCTGCTCGTCCTCGTCGAGGGCGGGGCGCAGGGCGACGGCGGTGCGGTGGGTGGAGCGGCCGGCGAAGCGGTCCAGGTCCAGGCCTGAGAAGGGGTCGCCGTCGTCGGGGCCGAGCGCGATCGCGAGCGCGGTGTCGCCGGTGGCGTGGTCCCGGCCGATGCCGCCGGAGGCGTCGTCGTCGTCGAAGTCGACCTCGGCGAGCGCGAGCAGGGAGGCACGCTGCTCCACGGCATCGGCCTCGCTGCCCAGCGGCGAGGGGCCGGGGATGCCGCGGCGGCGACCGGTGCGGGTGATCTCATCGCCCGAGGCGTCCACGATGCGCACCTCCCAGCCGTTCAGGCCCAGGGCGTTCAGCACGGTCGCCGCGTGGGAGACCAGCGCGTCCTCGACCTGCGGGGAGGGGTTGTCGCGGCGGCTGGTGTCGAGCATGATCACGGCGCTGCGCCCGGCGGCGGGCTCGTCCTCGCGGGTCATCAGCTGGCCGGAGCGGGCGCTCGCTCGCCAGTGGATGCGGCGGATGTCATCGCCCGTGGCGTAAGGGCGGGCGATCGGGCCGATCTCGCCCACGCCGGGTGCGGCGGCGGCGCTGAGCGCGCCGTCGGCGGTGATGCCGGTGGCGCGCTCGGCGGCGGGCGCCATCTCGGAGATCACCGGCAGGCCGCTGAGCACGAGCTCGTCGTGGACGGTGCGGCGCAGGTGGAACATGCCCAGCACGTCGCGCACGATCAGCGAGTAGGGGCCCAGCGGGTGCGGGCCGCGCCGCCCCACCCGCAGCACGTGCGGCATCCGCGCAGCGAGCGGCAGGTCGCCCTGGCCGCCGAGCGCCTCGGGCAGGTGCTCGCGCGCGATGCCGCGGCCCAGCGGGAGGATCGTCAGCCAGGCGGTGCGGTTCAGCTCGAGCATCACCCGGGCGGGGGCGCCGACGGGCACGGCGTCGTCCACCAGGCGGCGCTGCGGACGCAGGCCCAGGCTGCTGACGGCGATGCCGATCCCGCCGATGGCCAGCATCAGGAGTCCGGCCGCGGCGGCGTGGCGCAGGGGCATCACGCGAGAGAGGTCGCCGAGCACCCACAGCAGCGCGCTGCCCAGGAGCACGGCGAGGCCGCGCCCGGTGGGGCGCACCACGGTGCCCGGGCGGGGGGTCACGTCTGCGGGGTGCTGCGCAGCACCTGGTCGATGAGCTCCCCGGCGGTCGCGCCGCGGGAGAGCGCCTGCGGGGTCAGGTGCATGCGGTGGCGCCACACCGGCATGATCACGTCGGCGATGTCCTGCGGGGTCACGAAGAGGCGCCCGCCGAGCGCGGCGTTGGCCTTGGCGGCGCGCACCAGGTGCACGGCGGCGCGGGGCGAGGCGCCGAGGGTGACCTGCGGGTGGGAGCGGGTGGCGGCGGCCAGGCGCACCACGTAGTCCAGGATCGTGGGAGAGGCGTAGACGCTGCGCACGGCGCCCACGTGCGCGGCGATCCGCTCGGGGGTGGTGCGCTCGGTGACCGAGGCGAGCAGGTCATGCTCTCCTTCGGGCACGGGCCCGGCCTGGGCGGCGAGCATGCGTGCCTCGGCGGAGGGGACGGGGTAGCCCATCGTGGTCTGGGCGAGGAAGCGGTCCCGCTGCGCTTCGGGCAGTCGGTAGGTGCCCTCCATCTCGACGGGGTTGGCGGTGGCGACCACCATGAACGGCTCGGCGAGCGGATAGGTGGTGCCGTCGACGCTGACCTGCCGCTCCTCCATCGCCTCGAGCAGCGCGGACTGGGTCTTGGGGGAGGCGCGGTTGATCTCGTCGGCCAGCAGGATCTGGGTGAACACCGCGCCGGGGCGGAACTCGAACTCGGCGGTGGCCTGGTTGAACACGCTCGCGCCGGTGACATCGCCGGGCAGCAGGTCGGGGGTGAACTGGATGCGGTGGCGCTCGGCGCCGAGCGCGGCGGCGAGGGACTTGGCGAGCATCGTCTTGCCCACGCCCGGGATGTCCTCGATCAGCAGGTGCCCGCCGGCGAACAGCACCAGCACGGCGATGCGGGCCACCTCGTCCTTGCCCTCGACGAGCGTGGCGATCTCGGCGATGACCGATTCGGCCTCGGCGGCGATCTCGCGGGCGTCGGTCTCGCTGAGCGCGCCGCCGAGCTCGCTGGCGCGGTTCTCGGGATGCCGGGGGTCCTGTGAGGCCGTGACCGAGGGGACATCCTGCGTCATGTCGAGCTCCTTCTGGTCACCGTCGGATGAGGAGTTCATCAGAAATTTGCCCCGGGATGAACGCTCCGGGAAGCACGTGGCGGCGTTGACTCATACAGTATGACCGGTTCTGAATGTCTTCTGAGGAGTTCTGATGATCGTCCGCCGTGGCCGTGCCGGCGTCCGCCTGAGCGGGGCGCTCCTGCTGGCCGCGGCCTGCGCAGCGGGTCCTGCGGCAGCGCAGGCCGCTCCTGCCCCCGGGGAGATCTCACCGCTGCAGAGCGGGGCCGAGTGCGAGGGGGTCAAGCCCTCGGTGGGGGTCTCCTCCGCAGAGGTGGCGGTCGGTGAGTCGGTGACGATCACGGCCACCTGCTTCACAGGCCGCTCCGCGATCACCGGCGATGTCATCACGCCCACGGGTCCGCAGTCGATCTCGGGCACCACCGCAGCCGACGGGTCGTTCTCGGCGAACTTCACAGCGCAGACCGAAGGCGAGCACGCCGTCTCGCTGACCAGCGGCGGGCGGCAGGCCACGACTGCGTTCACGGTCACCGCGGGCTCCGAGGAGGAGCCCACGGACCCGCCGGAGGAGGAGCCCACCGATCCACCGGAGGAGCCGACGGACCCCGAGCCCACCGAGCCGGATCCCACGGAGCCTGAGCCCACCGAGCCGCCCGAGGAGGAGCCGACGCAGCCGGAGGACCCGGACGCGGAGGACCCCGGTGACGAGGACCCCGACGCGGAGGATCCCGACGGCGACCAGCCCGCCCCCGGCACCGGGGAGGACGACGGCTCCGAGGACTCCGACGATTCCGCGCCCTCTCCGGGCGCCGGCGAGGACGGCGGGGCCGACGACGGCACCGAGAGCGGATCCGGTGAGGAGACCGGCAGCGGCACCGGCGACACCGGCAGCGGGGGCGAGCAGGGCTCCGAGGGCCCGGGGCCGTCGGCCGGCGAGCCCACCCAGCCCGAGAACGACCCCCCCTCTCCCGCTCCGTCCTCTCCGGGGCCGGATGCGAGCGATGACCCGGAACAGCCCTCCGGCCGCACTGCAGAGCAAGAGGAGGCCGCGGCCCACGCCGCGGCCCTGACCTCGCTGTTCGCCTTCGGCCTCTCCGGCGGTCAGATGGGCACCTCGCCCGAGGACATCGGTGATCCCTCCGGTGCGGGCTCCGCGACCGACGGTTCCGGTTCCGGCAACTCCGGCTCCGGCGCCTCCGACGGCGGCGGTGAGCTCGCGGAGACCGGCACCGAGGTCAGCGCCGCCGCAGGGCTCGCCGCGCTGTCGCTGGTGGGCGGGGCCGGTCTGCTCTGGCACCAGCGGCGCCGCACGCGCTGAACCGGCTGGGACAGCTCAGGGAGCTCAGGCCGCCCCGTCGGTCCTTCCCGGCCGGCCGCTCAGGTGCTCCGGCCGCTCAGGCGGTGCGGCCGCGGCGGGTCTGCAGCGCGATCAGTGCCGCGATCAGCAGCGCGCCCGCGACCAGCGCGATCCCTCCCACGGCCACCGCACCGCTGACGCCCACCAGCGCGCCGAGCCAGGCCAGGGTGATGCCGTTGCCGGTGCGCATGCCGTTGCCGATCATCGAGTAGACGCCCACCACGCGCCCGCGCTGGTCCTCGGGGGCGCGCAGCTGCACCAGCGCCTGACCGATCGCGGTGGCCGCGAGATTCGCGACCCCGCCGATCACGAGCGCGGTGATTGCGATGGCGTAATGCGTGGTGGTGGCGACGATCAGGGAGGTCAGCCCGAAGGTCACCGCCGCGATCACGGCGCCGCGCACGTCGACCTTGAGGATCCCGGTGGCCTCGAGTAGGAAGCCGCCCACCACTCCCCCGATGCCGTTGGCGAACAGCAGAGCGCCGTAGCCGAGGCCGCCCTCCTCGGCGGCACCGAGGGTGTCGGCGAAGTTCGGCATCGCCACCTGGAGGGAGGCGCCCACGCACACGGCGATGAGTCCGGCGAGCGCGATCATGCCCACCAGCACCTTGTCCCCGCCCACGGTGCGCAGCACCCGCGGGGTGTCCAGGATCGAGACCTTCTCGCGGCGCACGATGCCGCTGCGGGTGTGGCCGGTGAAGGGGGTGCGCAGCATCAGCACCGTCATCGGCAGGTAGAACAGGATGTTGGCGAAGATCCCGAACGTGGGCCCGAGCAGCAGCATCAGCACCGAGCCCACCACCGGGCCGGCCAGCACGCCGAGGCTCTTGAACGTGGCGTTCAGGCGCACGGCGCTGGGCAGCTCGCGCGGCTCGGCGAAGTCGTGGAGCATCAGCTGCTCGGCCGGGCCCCACAGCGCGCCCGCGCAGCCGTGCAGCACCAGCAGCACGCACGCGCTCCACATCTCGAGCGTGCCGGTGAGGAACAGCAGCCCCCACGCCAGGGACACGAACGCGAACAGACCCTGGGCGATCTGGATGATGCGCCGGCAGTCGTACTTCTCGGCGAGAGAGCCGAACAGCACCGAGAACATGAGGAACGGCAGCCAGTGGCTGATCACCTGAAAGCCCACCAGCCACGGCGACTCGAACACCTGCCACAGCACCCAGTAGGTGATGACGTGCTCGATGTTGTCGCCCATCATCGACAGCCCGGCGGTGACCAGATAGGGGCGGGAGTGCTTGTCGCGCAGCGGGCCGAAGCGGCGCGGGGCCTGCAGGTTCGTGGGACTCAGCCTTCTTTCGGGTTCACGGGCCTTTCGGGCGCGCGCCGGTGGCGGGCCGCGCCGGGGCCCGGGAGCAGTCTCCCCGATGGCGAGCGGCGGCGCCGGGATAGGCCGTACGGTGGGCGGCCTCGGGCCAGCGTCCAACTCTACGACTCACCCTTGGATCCTGACGGCGCCGAGCCCACTTTAGGGATTATCCATGGAGCGGCTCTCGGACGGCCCCGAGGCAACGCGTACCGCAGCGGGCACCCGTTGCCGTGCCGTGTTCCCGATCGCGCCCGGCCGCGAGGAGCGCCTCAGAGGTCCAGAACGAAACGCAGGGCCTGGTCCACTTCACTCAACTCTGCTGGCCCCAGCGTGCCGCGACGGGCCACGAGTCTCTCAGTGGAGATGGTGCGCAACTGATCGCCCTCGGAGTTGCTCATTGCGCGGCGGACCGGATTGGGGCGGGGTCTGCAGGTTCGTGAGATTCAGCCTTCCCTCGGGCTCGCGGACCCCTCGGGGCGCTCGCCGATAGCGAGCCGCACTTTCGAGACTGCGATCCCCCGCCGCTGCGGGCGACTCCGGCGCCGCGCGGGAGACGCCGACCGCACCACCTCTCCACAGTCGGCGCGACACGTATTGACACGTGACAAGAGTCGACATACATTCTGTGTCGTCGCGCACATGGCGCGACAACATCGCAGCACTCGATGCCACTGGAGCCATCATGAACACCAGCGTTCCGCCGAGCGACCCCGCCGCCCTCGGCCCCCATCAGATTCCCGACACCTCTGCCGCAGCCGCGGAGGGGCTCATCGACTCGACAGCAACGTCAGTGGTCGAGGAGCCGTCATCGAACGAGCCGCCACGGGTCGGCCTCTGGTTCATCGCCGTCTACATGCTGACGTACTTCGGCTTCAACCTGACAATGCTGTCGCCGACCCTGTTCAGCGTCGCGTACAAGATCCAGCTGATCGATCCTGCCGGCCGCGATACGAGCCTGGGCCTCGTGCTCGGGCTGGGCGGGATCTTCGGCCTCGTCGCAGGCCCCGTGTTCGGAGTCCTGAGCGACGGCACCCGGCTGCGGTGGGGACGCCGCCGCCCCTGGCTGCTGGGAGGGATGGTGCTGGCCCTCGTCGGTGGAATCATCGTCGGCCTGGCGCCGATTGTGCCGATCGTCCTGTTCGGCTTCGCGGTCATGCAGCTGGGCATCGCCGGGATGAGCGCCGGCTTCAACCCGGTCCTCGCCGAGCATGTGCCGACCTACCAGCGCGGCAAGGTCGGAGCCCTCGGTGGCGCAGCGGCAGCCTTGGCGGGAATCAGCGCTTATACGCTCGGCTCGCAGCTGACCGGGCACGTGCTCCTGCTCTTCGTGCTCCCGGTCGCCGTGTTCGCCGTCGGCCTGGTGCTGTTCTTCGTCACCGTGCCCGATCGACCGGCGAGCGGCAACGAACGGGTGCAGTCGGTGCGCGAGATCTTCGCCAGCTTCCTGTTCAACCCGCTCAAGTACCCCGACTTCGCCTGGGTGTGGCTCGGGAAGGCCATGCTGCAGTTCGGCTTCACCTTCTTCAGCACCTACCAGCTCTATTTCATGCTGTCGCGTCTGGGCTACACGGCCGAAGAGGCCGCAGGCCTGATCGCGATCGTCGGGGGGCTCAGCGTGTTCGCGACGATGTCGTTCGCGATCCTGAGCGGTGTCCTCTCCGACCGCCTCCGGAGGCGCAAGCCCTTCATCTACATTGCCTCCGCGCTCATCGCTGGAGGACTGGTCACTGCAGCCTTCGCGCCCGACTTCCTCGTCTTCGCGATCGGCGGCACGATGCTCGCGGCCGGAACCGGTGCCTTCACGTCCGTCGACCTCGCCCTGGCGACCGACCTGCTCCCGGAGAAGGAGAAGGCCGGCAAGTACATGGCCATCTACTACCTCTCCTCCTCCCTTCCCGGCACCCTGGCACCCCTGGTAGCCCCGGCGATCCTCGCCATCGGTGCCGGATCGAACTACCCGCTGCTGTTCGTCTTCGGCGCGCTACTGGCGCTGGGCGCGATGGTCACCACCTGGCGGATCCGCGCCGCACGCTGAGGCACGTCTCTCTCGCGGAGACGCTCGTGGGCTGGACTCACAGGGGTGACAGTCACGAAGGTCCATTCATGGTGGTCTATTCCCACCCGCACATCTGAGCACAGAACCAGGAAGTCATCATGTCTGCGAGACCCATCATCGCGGGGTACTACCCGGACCCGTCCATTTGCCGCGTGGACAACACCTACTACATCGTGAACTCAAGCTTCGAATACACGCCAGGTGTGCCCTTGCACCGCAGTACGGACCTGACGACCTGGGAGCCGGTGACGAACATTCTGGCCCGACCCTCGCAACTCAACGTCAGCTTTGCTCCGCCGAGCACCGGAATCTACGCCGCGACAGTGCGTCATCATGACGGGCGGTTCTGGATGGTGACCACCAATGTGCTCGAGGGCCAACGTGGACAGTTGATCGTGTCCAGTGAGCACGCCGAGGGCCCCTGGAGCGAACCCGTGTACGTCGCGGGAACTACGGGGATCGACCCGGATCTGTTCTGGGACGAAGAGGAAGTCTGCCACCTCACCTGGGCGTCGACGGAACCGTCAGCTCCCGGCATCGCCAGCGCCCCGGTCGACCCGGTCGCCGGCGTGCTCCTCGATGCACCCCGCCTGCTCTGGCAGGGCACCGGCCTCGCGTTCCCCGAGGCCCCGCACCTCTACCGTCGCGACGGGTGGTGGTATGTGCTCCTCGCCGAGGGTGGGACGGAGCGAGGACACACGGTCACGATCGCTCGGTCACGCAGTCTGGACGAGCCATTCGAGGCCGCGCCTGGCAATCCGATCCTGAGTCACCGCAGCACTTCGCATCCGGTGCAGAACACGGGCCATGCCGATCTGGTCGAACTTGCTGATGGCTCGTGGGCGATGGTGTACCTCGCGGTGCGGCCGCGCGGGCGCACGCCCATGTTCCACACGAACGGTCGCGAAACGTTCATCGCCGGTATCGATTGGGTCGATGGGTGGCCGGTGGTGGACGAGGATCGCTTCGTCGCCTCCCCGCCAGATCATTCCTTCCGGGACCGCTTCGACACCGAGCCCCTCGATCAACGGTGGATCTCACCGAATGTCTGGGCAGAGGATTTCGTGCAGCACGCGGAGGGTGGTGGCCTGGTTCTGTCCGCTCCGGCGCCCAATGCTCGGCGGCAGATGCTGCTCAGCCGTGCCCGCGACGAACAGTGGAGGGCCACAGCCACCCTCGACGTCTCCGACGGATCGGCGCGCCTGCTCGTCCGGATCGACGACGCGCACTGGTGCGGTCTCCTCGCCGACGAACGCGGCATCGAGGCCACCCTGACCATCGGTCCGGCGATCATGAGCCTGGGACGTATGGATCGCCCGGCCGGGCCCGTGCAACTCGTCATCACCGCGCGCACGCCCGAGCCGACGTTCCCGATGCCCCGCAACGAACCCGACATCGTTGAACTCGGAGTTGCTCGCGAGGACGGCACAGTCGAAGTGCTGGCGTCCGTGGATGGACGCTACTTCTCGACCGAAGTGGCAGGAGGCTTCACCGGCCGAACGGTTGGCGTCGAGCCGGTGAGCGGGTCGGTCACTGTTCGCGAGATCTCCTACCAGCCGATCTCTGACGGCCCCGTAGAGAGCTGAACAATCGGAGCTGGTAGGAAAAGTCGGCCGCATGTGCACTGGGTCGTCGCGATTACAGCTCACACATCATCGAGACAAGGAAGTGCATCCACAGATGAACCAGTCGATCACCGAGTACGCTGCCTATCAGGACCCGACCCTTCCGGCCGGGGAGCGTGTGCGGGACCTCCTCGAGCGCATGACTCTCGAGGAGAAGGCCGCCCAGATCGCCTCCCCGTTCGGGACGGTCGTCGACGTCCACTCGCCGCCCGAGACGGGCTGGGGCAGCGTCACGGCCGGCCTCTCGGCTCTCGGCCTGCCTCCCCGCGAGGCCGCGGCGAAGGGCAACGAGCTGCAGCGAAAGCACGTGGAGCAGACCCGGCTCGGCATTCCCGTGCTGCTCTCCGAGGAGGCCCTGGTGGGGCTGAAGGTGCAGGACGCCACGACGTACCCGGACGCGATCGCGCAGGCGTCGACCTGGGATCCCGAGCTCATCGAGGAGATGGGTCGTGCGATCGGCGGGCAGATGGCGGCGATGGGCGTTCGTCAGGCGCTCTCCCCGCTGGCCGACGTCGCCCGCGATCCGCGTTGGGGGCGGGTCGACGAGACCTACGGCGAGGATCCGCTGCTGGTCGGCTCGATGGCGTCCGCCTTCGTCCGAGGGCTCCAGAACGCGGATCCCGCGGTGCCTCTGATCGCGACCCTCAAGCACTTCATCGGATATCCCGCGAGCGACGGCGGGCGCAACGGCGAACCGGTGCAGATGGGGCCTCGTGAGCTTCATGAGGTGCATGGACGCGCCTTCGAGATGGCGATCCGCCTCGGGGGCGCGCTCGGAGTCATGCCCTCGTACAACGACATCGACGGCGACCCGGTCACCGGGTCGCGGAAGTACCTGACCGACCTGCTGCGCCTCGAGTACGGGTTCGACGGCCTCGTGATCTCGGATCTCGGCGCGGTCGTGCAGCTGCAGTCCAAGCACGGCACGTCCGCGACCGTCCTCGACGCCTACGCTCAGGCGCTGCAGGCCGGGGTGGACCTCGACCTCGACAATCGGGTCTCTTCCGACCGGATCATCGAGGCCGTGAACGCTGGGGTGCTGAAAGAAGCGGATCTGGACCGCGCCGTCGCCAGCGTGCTGCGGGCGAAGTTCCGGCTCGGGCTGTTCGAGCGTCCGTACGCTGATCTCGACGCGGTCCCCGAGACCCTGGACTCGGCGGAGACCCGCGCCCTCGCGCGGACGATCGCCGAGAAGTCGGTCACGCTGCTCAAGAACGACCCCGACTCGACCGGAACGCGGCTGCTCCCCCTCGACCCCGCACTGGGCACCATCGCGGTCATCGGGCCCAATGCGGATCGGCCGATGGGCCAGCTGGGCCACTACAGCTATCAGGTGCTCGACAGCATCACCCAGCAGTTCGCTCAGGCAGCCGACCCCGAAGCGCGCCTCGACCAGGTCGAGGAGTTCCAGGGACGACGCGGCGCCGACGACGCGCAGCTGCTCGTCGAGACGGTGCCGCTCGTCTCCTTCCTCGACGGCATCCGCTCTCGCGTCTCGCCGGAGACGAGCGTGCTGCACGAGCCCGGCTGCACCATCGAGCGCGAGGATCGCTCGGGCATCGCCGCCGCCGTGAGCGCGGCCGAGCAGGCCGAGGTCGCCGTGGTGGTCGTGGGCGACCAGGCCGGCATCAACGGGTTCGGCTCGGTCGGCGAGGGCCTCGACAGCACCACCCTGCAGCTTCCCGGCGTGCAGCGCGAGCTCGTCGAGGCGGTCGTCGCCACCGGCACCCCGACGGTCGTCGTGCTCAGCCACGGGCGCCCCTTCGTGCTCGACTGGATGGCCGAGAGCGTCCCGGCGATCGTGACGACGTGGTTCGGTGGGGAGGAGGCCGGCACGGCGGCCGCCGCAGTGCTGTTCGGCGACGTCAACCCCGCCGGCCGCCTGCCCATCGGGCTGCTGAAGTCGGCGGGCGCCGCGCCCGCACCGTACTGGCGCACCCTCGGCACGGACGTCTACGTCGACGGCTCCAGCACCGCCCTGTTCCCCTTCGGGCACGGCCTGAGCTACACCTCCTTCGAGTACGGCGATCTCGAGCTCGAGGCCGACGCCGTGCCGACCGACGGCACCGTGCGGCTCGCCTTCACCGTCACCAACACCGGCAGCCGCTCCGGTGACGAGGTGGTGCAGGTGTACGGCCAGGACGTCGCCGGACGGACTGTGCGTCCGGCCCGGACTCTCGTCGCCTTCCGCCGCGTGACGCTCGACGCCGGCGAGAAGGCGCGCGTCGTCGTGGAGGTGCCTGCGAGCATGTTCGCGCTCTGGGACGCGACCGACGGATGGGTCGTCGAACCCGGCAGGACCCGCTTCCACATCGGCGCGTCCTCCACCGACATCCGGCTCAAGGGCCAGATCGAACTCGTCGGCGAGGACCACCTGCCCGGTCGCTCTCGCGCCCTCGTCGGCTCGGTGACGCTGGTCGAGGTCGCAGCCGGTGCCACGTTCGCCCCTGTCGCGGCCCCGACCGCTCCGACACAGGCGACGGCGCGGCCGCTCACCGCGGTCAGCACGGTCGGAGAGTGGTTCGAGCACCCCGTCGGGGGACCCCTCCTTCGCGAGGCACTCGGAGGGGCCGACGAGGAGGCGCTCGCTCCCGCCTTCGGGCTCACGCTCGACCAGATGATCACGTACAGCCAGGGCGCGCTGCCCGCGACGCTCCTCAAGGATCTGTTGGCCAACCCCCGCCTCGGTGACGGCTCCGACACAGAAGGAACTTCCTGATGCAACTGCAAGACAATGTCTTCGTCGTCACCGGCGGTGGAAACGGCATGGGCCGCCAGATCGCCCTGCAGCTGGCAGCCAGAGGCGCGCGTGTCGCGGCCGCAGACCTCAATGAGGATGGTCTTGCCGAGACGGTGCGGATGGTGGACGCCGACGGGCGCGTCACCGCGCATCCGTTGAACGTCACCGATCGCACGGCGGTCGACGCTCTGCCTGACGCAGTCATCGCTGCGCACGGGAGAGTCGACGGGATCGTGAACATCGCAGGGATCATCCACCGATTCGTTCCCTACACCGACCTGACGGCGGATGAGGAGGAACGCATCATGAACGTGAACTTCTGGGGCACCGTCAACATGTGCCGGACGTTCCTGCCCGTGCTGAAGGCGCGTCCGGCGGCAGCAATCGTGAACATGTCCAGCCTGTCGGCGCTCATCCCCTTCGCCGGGCAGACGCTGTACGGAGCCAGCAAGGGCGCGGTCAAGCAGTTCAGCGAGGGGCTGTACGCGGAGCTGATCGACACCAACATCGCAGTGACCACCCTCTTCCCCGGGAACATCAGCACGAACCTGACGGGCAACTCCGGCGTCGCGATGATCGATCCGAAGGGCCAGAAGGTGCGATCGACGACGCCGGAGGAAGCCGGCAGGATCATCGTCGCCGGCATCGAGAAGGGCAGCTTCCGAGTGCTCGTCGGCGCGGACGCCCGACTCCTCGACCGACTCGCTCGCATGGATTCGCGTCGCACCACCCGACTGGTGGCGAAGCAGATGAAATCCGTCCTATAGCGCGCGGTTGACGGCGAGCGTCAGGAGCTCGACTGCCAGCTCGCGAACTCCCCCAGCTTGGCGAAGAGATCCTCGAACATCAGCCGCGTGTCTAGCCTCGTGTACACGCGCATCGGGCGCGCACCGGCAGCGGTGTCATAGCGGCCCCTCTCGGTGATCTCCGGGGTCGGCACGGTCGCGAAGGCCGAGGATGAGGAGTCGGGCTCGAACATCGACTGGAGCACGGTGAGCAGCACCAGCGGGGAATCACCGAGTGCATAGGTCTCCCCCACCTCGCGGCCGCCGCGCTCGAGCAGCTGCGTGCGCTCGTGCTCGAGCTCCTCGAGCAGAAACGCGCCGAGCGCGCCCGCACTCCCCATCCGGGTGCGCAGCTCGGCCATCGATATCAGGCACTGCCGGTAGGCGTCGCGCGGCACCTGCCAGATCCTCAGCCCCGAGGCGGAGAACACCACCTGCGCCGCGAACAGGTCGATGCCGAGGTTGTACTCGAACGGGGACGCACACGGAGGCGGTGACGCGAGGCCTTCGTGCTCCGGCCCGCCGATCCAGACGAGCGTGATCCGCTCGGCGATCTCGGGATGCATCAGCAGCGCGGAGGCGAGATCGGTGAGTCCGCCTCCGGCCGCGTAGAAGAGCGGCGTGTCGGTGTCCTCGCGTAGCGCCTCGTCGAGGATGACCGACACGGCGGGCGACGGTGCCGGGGTGTCGGCTGCGGTCAGCATGCGCGGCGCCCCGCGCACGATGAGGTCCGTGGAGTCGAGTCCCATCAGGGCGAACAGGTTCTCCGCCACGGTATTCGCGCCCGCCGAGTCATCGAGGTCAATGCCACCCGCAGCTCCTGGCCCCAGGTGTGAGGCGACGATCGCCCGGATATCAGCACTCGGTGAGAGGAGATGGTGGGCGAGCTGCACGAGTCCGTCAGGATCGCCGGCGAAGTCGTTGTCGATGATGAGGCGACGCTGCGGGGCCTGCGGCGAACCTGCCTGCCAGGGGGTCTCACCCACTCGCCAGTGCTTGCCCGCTGGGGGGAGGGCTGCTGCGGGTCCGGGATCGATCCGAGCCATGGGGTTCCCTTTCGTGTCGTGCTCGAGATGACGATTCGGCAGTCGGTGCAGAGCAGCGCAGCCGCGCCGCACCGTCTGTCCGGCCTGTCATGCGCTCTTCGCGGTGAACGAGTGCTCGCCGGATTCCACGCGGGTGATGCGGCCATCGAAGTGGACGGTGCCCGTCGCGCCGGGAGGAACGACGATGTCCAGTCGCGTGCCCGCCTCGCTCCTTTCCCACCTGCTGGCGGCATCCCCGTACGGTGTGCGCAGGCGCAGCCCGGCGGAGGTCAGCTGGCGCGGAAGGGTCGGAGCGAACCGGATCTCCCGGTAACCGGGCGCTGCGGGGGCGAGGCCCGCGACGTACTCGTGGAGGTATCGCACGACGCTGCCGAAGGCGTAATGGTTGTGGGAGCCGTGCGCCCTGCCGTCGTCGTCGATACCTTCCCATTCCTCCCAGATCGTGGTCGCGCCCTGTGCGACCTGCGCCAGCCACGACGGGGATGTCGTCTGGAACAGGACTCGGTGCGCGAGATCGGCGCGCCCAGCGTCGGCCAATGCCGGCAGGAGCAGGGGTGTGCTGAGGAATCCCGTGCCGAGATGGTCCCCGGCGCCCTCTATCAGCTCCACGAGCCTGGCGATCGCGGCCGGCCGCTCGTGCTCCCGCAGGAGGTCGAAGGCCAGGGCCCGCACATAATCGTCCTGCTTGTCCTCGCCGATGCGTGCGCCGCCCTGTCGGACGAATGCGGCGTGCCACGCGTGCTCGACCTGAGTGCTCAGACGGCCATACCGGGCCTCGTCCTCCGACCGGCCGAGCACTCCCGCGATCTGCGAGAGCAACCTCGAGGAGTGCGCGAAGTAGGCGGTGGCGACTGCGGCCGGGGCCATGAGCTTCGAGCGCAGCCAGGTGTTGCCCTCGCCCGGCCTCAACCATTCGCCCCAGTGGAACCCCGCATCGACGATGAAGCGTTCGAGCTCTCCGACCCGTCGGCCGAATCGACGGGCGAGACCGCGTCGCTCGGACGCCAGGCGGGCCAGGAAGTCGACCCACTTCGTCGCGCTGTCGTACTGGAGGCGGAGCACCTCCTCGTCGCCGTAGTACTGATACAGCGTCCACGGAAGCATCACGGCGACATCGCCCCAGCCGACGGAACCGCTGACGTACTCCATGTGGTGGGGGCCCAGCGTGGCGCTCCGCTCCGACGGAATGTACGGCGGGATCCTCCCATCGGCATACTGCTCGATCGCCAGATTGTGGAGGTACTGCCGCAGGAACTTCGCGGAGTCGACCATCTGCACCGCGGTCGATCCAAAGACCTGCACGTCTCCGGTCCATCCGCTGCGCTCGCGGGTCGGGCAGTCGGTGGCGGTGTCGAGGAAGTTGGAGCGCAGCGACCACAGAGCGTTGTGCCACAGCTTCTCCAGCCTCGGGTCGGACGCCTCGAACTCGGCGAGCTGCGGGAGGTCGGAGGACATGACGATCCCGCTGGCGTCCTCGGGGGTCAGCGGGTCAGCGCCCTCCACCGAGGCGTACCGGAACCCGCGGAAGGTGAACCACGGGCAGTACCGCACGGGGTCGGGCCCCAGGACGATCTCGTCCCTCTGGAACCACTCGTCAGGGCCGCGCCCCTTGGGGAAGAGGTAGTCGGTATCCAGATCGCCCTCGGGGGTCAGGACTTCGCCATAGAGGATCCGCACCGTCGCGCCCGGGCTCCCGCGCAGCGTCACCGCGGCCACGCCGGTGAAGTTCTGGCCGAAGTCGAGTATCTGCGCACCCGATGCTGCGCGGTGCACCGTCGCCGGCAGCTCTCCGACGGCACGGAACCGTTGCACCGTCTCGGCGACGAGGACCCGTTCGTGGGCCGGCAGGACGTCGACCGAGGTCTGCTCCTCGAGAGGGATGTCTGCGCGGAGCCACTGCTCCGCATCGATGCGCAGGTCGACGCGCTCTCCGAAGGCAGGGTCGGCCGAACGGATGCGCCCTCGACCGACGTGCCACCGGTCATCCGTGGTGATCGTGTGCGTCGTGCCGTCCGCGCACTCGAGGACGATCTCCGCCAGCACACCGAGTCGCTCGCCGTATCGGGCATCCTTCAGGTCGAAGCCGAGTGCGCCCCGGTACCGTCCGTCGCCCACGGCGATGCCGATGACGTTCTCACCTCGGGAGAACTCCTCCGTCACGTCGTACACCTGGTACTCGACCTCATGGTCGAACGGCGTCCACCGCGGGACCAGCGCATCGCCGGTCACATCGCTCTGATTGATGAAGAGGCGATACCAGCCGAGCGCGCTCACGGACGCTCGCGCGCGGACGACGGGCGCAGGGAGGTCGACGATGCGACGGAAGTAGAGCGTGCGTCGGTCATCGCTCCCCCCGTCGGGCGAGGAGATCCATTGCGCCGCACACGCGTCGTCACGGCGTGTCATAGGGCGTTGGACGTTGCCACCAGGCCCAGCCACGCGAGGCTCGGCTTGGGCGTGCGCTCGAAGGTCTCGCGGTCCACGGCGACGAGTCCGAAGGTCGGATCCCACCGTCCCCACTCGAAGTTGTCGAGCAGGCTCCAGTGGAGATACCCGCGCACATCGATGCCATCGGCGATGGTGCGGTGGAGTCCCTCGAGCGCTGCTGTGGTGTAAGCGATGCGCCGTTGGTCGTCGTCGGTCGCGATGCCGTTCTCCGTCACGATGATCGGCACCTCGGCACCCACGACCTCGCGCGTGTGACGCACCGAGATCTCGAGCGCATCGGGGCGGTAGGCCCAGCCCATGAGCGTGTTGTCGGGGTGCTCGGGGTGCTCCACGACGCCGTTCTCGTCGATGGACTGCGAGGTGTAGGACTGCACGCCGACGAAGTCGTCGCCGCGTGCGGCCTCGAGGTACATGTTCTCCCAGACGTGCTGGATCTCCGCGTACTTCTGTTCGGCGCCGGGCGTCGGGGTGTACGCCTGGTTGGCGATGGTCCAGCCGACCTTCGCACCGGTCAGCTCGCGGACGACGGGAGCCGCTGCATGATGGGCGGCGATGAGCACCTCGCCGATCTCGACGTCCGGAAGGGCGCCGAACTGATAGTCCAGACCCTTTGCGATGCGTCGGGTCTGTCCCTCGTTGACGGCGAGGACGTTGGGTTCGTTGAGGGTGCACACCCACTCGATACCGTCGAGGATCGTGCAGACCTGCCGGACGTAGTCGACGAATCGGTCGACGGCGCCTTCGCTCAACCACGCGCCCAGGTCGTCGAACCAGAGGGGGTGGGTGAAGTGGTGCAGGGTGACCATGGGGGTGAGCCCGAGGTCCAGGGCGGTGTCGATCATCCGCCGGTAGTGCGCGAGCACGGCACGCGAGTACTGACCGGGCCGCGGCTCGACCCGCGCCCATTCGATGCTGAACCGGTACATGCCCAGTCCCGCATCGGCGGCTAGCTGCATGTCCTCCGCATAGCGATGGTAGCTGTCGAGGGCATCGCCGCTGGGCTGCACGCCGTGGTCTGCGGCGACGGTCTCCAACCGCCACCAGTTGCTGTTGATGTTGTTGCCCTCCACCTGGTGCGCGGCGGTTGCGGCGCCCCAGAGGAAGCCGTCGGGGAATGCTCGTGTCATCGGGGTTCTCCTGTTGTGGTGAGGGTCAGTCGAAGACGACGACGACCTTGTCGGTCGCGCCGGGGGTCGAAGCGAGTTCGATCGCGCGATCTGCGTCGTCGAAGGGCACGAGGTCGCTGATGATGTGGCGGTACTTCTCCCAGTCAGCGATGAGCGAATCGGTGACCTCGAAGATCTCGGTCGGGTATCCCATCGCCAGGCGGATGTCGGGCTCGCTGGGCAGGATCGCCTGGAAGTCGATCTCCACTGGACGCTTGTGCACGCCGACGATCGTCAGCACACCCCCGTGCTTGATCGCCTCGAGCGTCGTCTGGACGACGGGAGCGACACCGGCGGCGTCGAGGTAGACATCGGTCCCGGCCTTCGAGGGCTGCCCGGGGAAGCCCGGCACCTCGCCCTGCACCACCTTGAGACGCTCGATCACGTTCTCCTCGGCGGAGTTGATCACGGCGTCCGCGCCGATGAGCAGTGCCTTCTCCAGCCGGCCGGGAACGACGTCCACCACGGTGACGTGCTCGGCACCCTTCGACTTCGCGGCGAGCAGCGCTCCGAGCCCCACCGGTCCGGCACCGAACACGACGACCTTCGACCCGGTGCCGACACCGGCACGGTTCACGCCGTGGTAGGCGACGGCCATGGGCTCGTTGAGCGCGGCGACCTCGAAGGGGATCTCCTTCGGGATGACGCGGAAGTGCACGCCGGGACGGGCGTTCGCGAGCAGCAGCAGGTCGGCGAGCGCCCCCTGGCTGCCGCCGTTGCCGATGACGCCGTCGGTGGTGGACATGGGGTTGACGACGACATGGTCGCCGACCTCGACTCCTTCGACCTCGGCACCGACCTCGATCACTTCGCCCGCGGCTTCGTGGCCGAGCGGCATCGCGCCGCTCTGGTGCGGCAGGCCGCCCATGTGTGCGTACATCACGTCGCTGCCGCAGATGCCGCACGCCTTGATCTTGATCAGCACGTCTGCAGCACCTGCCGACGGATCGGGGGTCTCCTTCAGCTCGACGACATCGGGAGCGGTCACTGTGAGGACTCGCATGCTCATTCTCCTTCGTGGGGTACGGGTGGTGCGGTGCGGGTGGCCGCGATCAGGTCATCGAGGACTCCGCCGGCGATGTCCAGTCCGGAGATCTTCACGAACTGGTTCATGGTCATCGAGGCGACCATCGCCATCTGCTCCTCGGGGACCTCCACGCCGGTGAATCCGAGGGCATCGCGCGTGCGGTCTCCGACGGTGGGGTGCGCGAGCCACTCGCCGACCGGTGTGTCCATCGTGAGCTCCACGGCGATCACATCGCCGTCGAGTCGGATCACGGCGTCGGACACCGGCGTGAGCGAGTCGGTGCACACCTGCACCCGGTACTCCCCTTCGGCGACGACCCAGCTGCCGGTCTCGATGTCCCAGTAGGCGAACGCGCGTCGGGGCAGGTCGATCTCGACCGTGCGGGCCTCCCCCGGCTCGAGGGAGATCTTCGCGAATCCGCGCAGCTCGCGCGCCGGGCGGCGGACCTTGCCGGCATCGGTCTGCACGTAGACCTGCACGACGTGCTTGCCCGACCGCTCGCCGGTGTTGGTCACCCTCACGCGTGCCACGGCGGTGTCCTCACCGGTCTGCTCGACCGTGACGTCGTCGGTGCGGAACGTGGTGTAGGACAGGCCGTGCCCGAACGGGTAGCGCACGGGGGTCCCCGAGGTGGCGAAGTAGCGGTAGCCGACCATGACGCCCTCGCCGTAGCGGACGTGGCCCTGTTCGCCGGGGAAGTTCAGCCAGCTCGGGTGGTCCTCGAGCCGCAGCGGGATGGTCTCGGCCAGTCGACCCGACGGGTCGACGTTGCCGAACAGGACGTCTGCGATGGCGCGCCCGCCGCCCTGCCCGAGCACGAAGCCCTCGACGATCGCGTCGACCTCGTCGTGCCAGCCCTCGAGCGAGACGATGCCTCCGTGGGAGAGCACGACCACGGTGCGCTGGGCACGCTCTGCCACCGCACGGATCAGCGCGACCTGGTCCTCGGGCAGATCCAGGGTGCTGCGGTCGATGCCTTCGGACTCGCGGGCCTCATCCAGGCCCGCGAACACCACGGCGATGTCCGAACGGGCCGCGAGCGCGACGGCCTCCTCTCGCAGCGCGTCACCGTCGGCGCCGTCCAGGGCGAACCCGAGGGCGCTGTCGACGGTGGCACCCACCGTGGCCGCCACGGCGCTGATCTCCTCCAGCGGCACGTCGACACGGGTCGCGTTCACGTGCGCGCTGCCGCCGCCCTGGTAGCGCGGGTTCTGCGCGAACGCTCCGATCACCGCGACGTGCGCGCCGCCGGGGATCGGCAGCACGGAGTACTGGTTGCGCAGCAGCACGATGCACTCGGCGGCGATCTCCCGCGCGATCCGGTGATGCTCGTCCTCGTCGATCGCTCCGTCGCCAGCTGCCGACACCCTCTCGGCGAGCGCGGCCAGGCGCAGGATCGCGCGGTCGAGGTCGGCCTCCTCGATCCGTCCCTCCTCCAGGGCGGTCAGCAGCTCGGCTGCTCTCGCCGGGTCACCGGGCATCTCCAGGTCGAGCCCTGCCGTGAGGGCGGCGGCGGGGTCGGAGACGGAGCTCCAGTCCGACACCACCAGTCCCTTGAAGCCCCACTCGTCGCGGAGCACCTCGGTGAGCAGCCAATGGTTCGCCCACGCGAAGGTGCCGTTGATCCTGTTGTACGAGGACATGACCGTCGCGGGTGCCGCCTGCGTGACGATCGCTTCGAAGGCGGGCAGGTAGATCTCACGCAGGGTGCGCTCGTCGACGTCCGCGCTGATGGTCTGCCGGTTGGTCTCCTGGTTGTTCGCGGCGAAGTGCTTCACCGACACCCCCGGGCCCTCGTTCTGCAGAGCGCGCGTGTAGGACGTGCCGAGGGCACCAGCGAGGTGCGGATCCTCGGAGTAGTACTCGAAGTTCCGGCCGCACAGCGGCGAGCGCTTGATGTTCACTCCAGGGCCGAGCACCACATCGACTCCCGCCGCGGCGGCCTCCCGGCCGAGGGCGGCGCCCAGGCGAGCGGCCGCTTCGACGCTCCAGCTGGAGCCGATCGCCACACCGGGCGGAAAGCAGGTCGCGGGGTCGCTGGGGAAGAGCGCCAAGTGGTCATGGCTGCCGGACTGGTGCCGCAGGCCATACGGCCCGTCGGCGAGCTGCAGCGAACGGATGCCGGCGGCGTCCAGGGATTCCGTCATCCAGAAGGTGAGGCCGGAGACCATCCGCGCCTTGTCCTCCACCGGGATGTGCGCGAGCGGTCGATCGGCAGTGTGCGGACTCTCGTCGGGGGTCATGAGGTGCTCCGAGTGGTCGGTGGGGTGCTGTCTGTGTGGTTCTGGCTCTGAGGTGCTGTCTCCGACGCGCCGTCACCGGGAGTCCGGCAGGACGAGCTCGGGGAAGGCGAGGGTTCGTTCGCCGCGGATGTCCTCGCTGGAGAGACCGACGCGCAGCGTGACATCTCCGGCCTCGAGGCCGCGGCGGCCATCGAGCCAGGTGTAGGCGAGACGCTCCCATGGCGCGGTCAGTGCGACCACCGTGCTCGCTCCGGCGTCGAGCGCCACCCGTGCGAACGCCACGAGCTGCTGGACCGGCCGAACGATCGTGGCGGAGTCGTCGCGTGCGTAGAGCTGCACGACTGCCGTGCCCGAACGGTCGCCGATGTTGCGCACCTCTGCCCGGACGGACAGGCGGCCTTCCGAGAACTCGGCTTCCTGCAGTGCGACGTCGAAGTCGGTGTAGGTCAGGCCGTGCCCGAAGGGGTAGAGCGGTGTGGAGTCCGGGACGTCGATGTAGCCGTGACGTGGCAGCGTCGGATGGTCGTACCCGCTGCCTGTGGGGTGGCCGTAGTACATCGGCACCTGTCCGAGGTGTCGCGGGAAGGTGGACGGCAGGCGGCCACCGGGCTCTGCCACGCCGTAGAGGGCATCAGCGATGACAGGGCCCGCCACCGGGCCGAGCAGCGGCGCGAGGATGACGGCGCGCGATGCGTCGTGCACTCCGGCGAGCAGCAGGGGACGCCCGGACACGACGACGGAGACGACGTCCCTGCCCAGTCCGTGCAGCGCCTTGAGGAGCTGGTTCTGGTTGCCGGGCAGCGACGGGTCCACCGCGGTGCGACCCTCCCCCGCTGTGTTGTTGCCGGCCCAGCCAGTGCGCTCGCCCACGACGGCGATGACGATGTCCGCATCGGCCGTGGCGGCCGCGAGCTCGTCGAGATCGATCTCCGGTGCATCGAGCTCGAGGCTGCCGATCTCGTGATGGGTGATCTCGGGGTCGATGGCGCGAAGCGCTGCGGCCACGGTGATCGCGTCCGGGTGCAGTGCGCGCACGTTGGCTTCGAAGATCGGCTCGATCCCCGGCAGCCGCGTCTGGAACAGGTCGGGGAAGACATCGGGGGTTGCGCTCACGCCGGGGAGCTGGCCGGTGGCGATGAGGGTGATGGCGCGCGCCATCTCCGACTCGGACGCCGTGCTGTACGCACCGAAGTGGATGCGCAGCTCGTCAGCGGCGGGGCCGACGATCACGACTCGGCGCGCGCCGCGGGCGAGCGGGAGCACGCCGTCGTTGGCCAGGAGCGTCACGCTGCTTGCAGCGACCTCGCGGGCGGCATCGGCGGGCAGGTCCCGTTCGAGCGCTGGGACGGGCGGCACCGGGTGGGCGGGGCGGATCTCGGAGATCAGCCCGAGCCTCTCCTTGAGTTCCAGCACCCGGGTGACGGCGCGGTCGAGGAGCTCTTCGGGGACGGTGCCGTCCTCGATGAGGGGCCGCAGGTGCGAGGTCGTCGCGGCGCCCGGCAGCTCGACGTCGAGCCCGGCCTCGAGTGCCTGCCCGGCGGCGTGCCCCGGGGTGGGCGCCGTGCGATAGGTCTGGTGCAGCATCGTGAGCGAGTCGTAGTCGCTGACCACGAGCCCGTCGAAGCCCAGCTCGCCGCGCAGCAGGTCGGAGAGCAGCCAACGGTTCGCGGCTGCGGGCACCCCGTCGATCTCGTTGTACGAGTTCATGACGACGGACAGCCCCGCCTCGGCGATCGCCCGACGGAAGGGTTCCGCGTGCACGTCGACCAGTTCTCGGCGTCCGAGCTGCGTCGCGGCCTGGTTGAGCGCCCCCAGGGAGTGTCCGTAGGCCAGGAAGTGCTTGCCGGTGGCGAGAATCCCGCTGTCGAGGTCCCGTCCCTGGACGCCGCGGAGGAACCCGATGCCCATCTGAGCGATGAGCTCGGCATCCTCGCCGTAGGTCTCGTGCACCCGGCCCCACCGCAGGTCGCGCGCGATGTCGAGGACGGGCGAGAAGAAGAGGTGGACGCCCACGGCGCGCGCCTGCTGGGCGGCGGTGTGCCCGACGAGCTCGCTCAGGGCCGGGTTCCATGTGGCGGCCTGCCCCCAGGGCGTCGTGAACTGGTAACCCTGTGGGTGGACGAATCCGCTGACGCCCTCGGCATGCACCAGCACACCGATGCCGAAGGGCGTCACCTCGCGCGCGACCTCCTGCAGGTGCGAGACGTCCTCGCGCAGAGCTTCGAGGTCGGTGTTCAGCTGTTGTCCGAGCGAGAGATGACCGACGCCGTGGGGCCGCACCGTCGCGAGGCGGTCGATCTCGATCGGGAAGCCCTGGGAGAAGTCCGGCGGCGTCGCGGAGGGATCCATCATCTTCTCGAAGTCCACGAGGTCCATCGGGACGACGCCCTGGATCTGCCCGATCTTCTCGTCGAGGTCGAGTCGCGCGACGATGCTGCGGATGTCTGACATGAGTTTCCTCCGGGGTGTGGGAGCGGCGAGCCTCAGCGACGAGAGCTCGAGCGTCTGGGCGCTGTCCTCGGGACGTCGGTCGATGAATCACGGGCAGGTGGCACTGCGGCGAGCTGCAGCTGCGCCGTCCCTGCGTGCGGGGCGGAGACCGTCACGGTCACCGTGCCCTCACCGCCCGTGGAGCGCAGGACGGCGAGCGCCCGGCCGCGGAAGGTCGGTGTGCGGTCCGAGGTGAAGGGCGTCGTCGGTGCGGGTGCCGCGGTGCCGAGGCCCGCGAGTTCGGCGGGACCTGAGACCGTGACGGTGACGGTCTCCTCGGCGAGCATCTCGACGATGCCCGAGGTGTCGGCGAGCGCGATGTCGACGTAGGCCAGGTCGCGCCCATCGCCGAGGAGCTCCTCGGAGTCCGTCGTGAGCTGCACGGACAGCGGCCCTCGGGCTGAACGCAGTTCGCTGCGCCCGGTCTCGGCGCCGCGGCGGTAGCCGATGGCTGTCAGCACGCCGGGCTCGTAGGGCACACGGAATCGGGCGATGTAGCCGCGTCGCCGACCTGCCTTGCGACGTCCGATGCTGCGGCCGTTGAGGAGGAGCTCGACCTCGTCATCGGTCGTGTACACCTCGATCTCGGCGCGTCGCCCGTCGGTGCCGCGCCAGGACCAGCTCTCCACGGCGTCCGTCGAGCGCCATGCCGAGCGCACGGTGGGCACGCCGCTGCGGTCCATCGGTCGCACGGCGATCGCCGGCGCGGTCAGCGTGCCCCATGCCGCCTGGGCGAGTCGGAGCGAGGCGTCCGGGCGGCCGGTGAGATCGAACAGTCCGCCGCCGTGGAGGATGTGGGGGTAGGGCTTGGACAGGCCCGCTCGTTTTCCGGGCACCCAGGAGCCCACCCCGGCTTCGCCGAGGAACTCCCATCCCACCCAGACGAAGTCGCCGATGATCGAGGGGTGGCGCTGCACGAGCTCCCATCCGCGCACGATGTCGCCGGGGAGGGTCTCGCTGCCGAGGATGACGCGGTGCGGGTACTTCTTCACATCGCGCTCGTAGCGCCCCATCCCGTAGTTGTACCCGGCGACATCCACCACGGAGAACACCTCGCGCGAGGCCCTATCGGCGACGGGGAGCCGCGAGACGACGTTCATGAGCCGGCCGATGTGATTGATCATCACGTTGGCCTCGGTGCTGCCGGCCATCGACGTCTCGGCCTCCGCGGCGGTCTCGCTGTAGGGCGACTTGTCGAGGGCGACCATTGCGTTGAGGAAGAGGTTGACCGCGGCGGTGACGGGACGGTCGGGATCCGCGGCATGGAAGTGGTGGGTGATCTCGCGCGCCAGCTGGATGCCGTGGGGCGTCGCGGTCTCCGGGATCTCGTTGCCGATCGCGTACATCACCACGCTCGGTCGGTTGCGGTCCTTCGCGATCAGCAGGTCGGCGTCCGCACGCCAGGTCGCGCGGAAGCGCGGGGCGCCGTCGTGCTTGGTCTTGGAGACGACCCAGTAGTCGGCGAACTCGTCGAGCACGTACATGCCGATCTCATCGCAGGCGTCGAGGAGGTCCCGGGACATGGGGTGGTGGGCGCTGCGCACGGCATTGAATCCCGCCTCCTTCAGCCGCCGGATGCGGCGGAACTCCGCAGCACGGTGGCCAGCCGCTCCCAGCACACCGTGGTCGTGGTGGATGCAGGCACCGCGGAACGTGACGACGCTGCCGTTGAGGCGAAACCCCCGGGCTGCATCGACATCGATAGTGCGCAGGCCCACGCGCTCACGGCGGATGTCGACCACCTCGCCGCCGACGGTGGCCGTGGCGACGAGCTCGTACAGGTGCGGGGACTCCGCCGACCACGGTCGGGGGGCGGGGATGTCGAGGGAGGTGACCCCGAACCCGCCGCTCAGCGTCCGTTCGGCGAGGAGCGTCGGTCCGTCGAGCAGCGCGATGGTCACCTCGGCCCCTGCCGCGTCACGCGGCTCGAGGGCGTAGGACACCTCGGCGATCGCGAGGGCTGCGGTGAGGGACCGTGTGGTGAGGCGGAGCCCGTCGTGGACGAAGTGCACCGGCGGGCGCGAGACCGCACGTACCGGCCGGAACAGCCCGGAGCCGGAGTACCAGCGGCTGGCAGGCTGCGCGGTGTTGTCGACGTCGACGCGCACCTCGTTGAGGCCGTCGGCGGCGAGGACCTCGGCCGTGACGGGCAGCTCGGTCTCCGCGTACCCGCTGCGAACCTCTCCGATGCGCGCGCCGTTGACCGTGACCACGGCATTGCCCTGCACGCCCTCGAATCGCAGCGACATGCTGTGCCCGCTGGCCTTGTCGGCGTGCCAGGTGGTGCGGTACTCGTAGGCGCCGCCCGGGAACCACCCCAGATCAGCCCCGCCGGGCGAGGCGGGATCGCGCGGCTCGCGAATCATCGCGTCGTGCGGGAGCCTCACCGTCGACCATTGGTCATCACCCGCGCGACGGAACTCCCATTCGCGCAGCTCACCGACAGTCGTCGGAGCAGTAAACGGCATTGTCGTCCTCTCGGCACACCTGTGTGTCCATCGTTCTGAGGCAAGCTCATCACGGCTATTGTCGCGTGTCAACCAGGTCCGCGAAGTTCCTCCGGGACCCGGCGGGTGGCGAGATGAGTCGACGCGGCACCGTACGCTTCGAGATGACCGCCGTCCTGAGGCTGGCGCACATCACCCCGGTCTCGGGGCGGAGGGCAGCCTGCCGCAGGTGCCGGCAGTGTTCGTCCGCGCAGTGAAGGAAAAGGGAATCATGGCTACCAGTACCGATGTCGCCGCCTACGCCGGCGTCTCCCGATCCACGGTGAGCCAGATCTTCAACGGCCACGAGAAGCTGTTCACGCCGGCCACGGTCGAGAAGGTGCGCTCGGCGGCCGAGAAGCTCGGCTACCGACCTTCGCTCGCCGGACGCTCCCTGGTGCGCGGGACGAGCGACATCGTCATCACCCTGGTACCCGACGTCACCTTCAACACCAGATTGCGGGAGCTCGTCGACACCGTGACCGAGGGATTGGCCGCTGCGGGTCTGACGAACCTCCTGCAGATCGCCGGCCGCGGCGCGACGCTCGACGACGCGATCCTCGGACTCCGCCCGTACGGTCTGCTGAGCCTCGCACCGCTTGCCGAGGCTCAGCGCACCCGGCTCCTCGGCCAGGGCGTACACATCATCGAACAGTCGGCGACCCTGCAGGCCGCAATCGACCGAGCGATCGGCCGCCTGCAGGCTGAACACCTGGCAGCGGCGGGATACGACACCCTCGCCGTCGTCCTGCCGCGCGACGCTCGCGAGGAGACCTTCGGCTCTCCTCGCGAGTCCGGAGCTCGGACATACGGCGAAGAGCACGGCCTGACCGTGCTCCCCACCCTGCTCGTCGACCTCGATCAAGTCGCCGTGACCGAGGCGGTGAAGAGCCTCCCACCCGAGCCCGTGGGAATCGCCACCTACAACGACGAGGTGGCGATGGCCGTGCTCAGCGCCGCCACCGCCCAGGGCCGACAAGTGCCCGAGAGCCTCGGCCTCGTCGGCGTCGACAACTCCCCGATCGCCAGAGCGACTACCCCGCCCATCACGACCGTCGACTACGACATGCAGTTCAGCGGCCAGGAGATCGTGCGCACTCTGCTCGAGGAGGCGGCTCCGATCGTCGATGAAGCGGGAGAGCGCGAGGTGGAGCGGCGTCTGTCGATCGTGCACGGGGGCACCACTCGGCGCTGAGGCCACCGCGAGCGGGTGGCGGCTCCGCGCCGAGGGGCCCCGCCCTCGTCACCCCTTCACGGCGCCCTGCATGACGCCGGCGACAAGCTGCTTGCCGACCACGACGAAGAGGAGGAGCAAGGGGATCACCGAGACCAGCACCCCAGCCATGATGAGCGCGATGTCCTTGAAGAACCCGGCCTGGAGCAGCTGCAGCGCAACGGGGAGCGTCGGGTTCGTCGCCCCGAGGGCGATCGACGGCCAGAAGTAGTTCGTCCACGATCCGATGAACGTGAAGAGGCCGAGCATCGCGGCGGCAGGCCGTGCAGCGGGGAACACGATGGACCGGAAGATGCGGAACGTCGAGGCACCGTCGATCCGCGCCGCTTCGATGAGCTCTTCAGGAAGAGCGGAGCGGAGGTACTGAGTCATCCAGAAGACCCCGAACGCCGACGCCATCCCGGGAATGATCACCGACCACAGGCTTCCCACCAGTCCCAGCTCGCGCATCACGATGAACAGCGGCACGACGCCGAGCTGCGTGGGCACTGCCATGGTCGCCACGACGAAGGTGAGCAGCCCGGCGCTGCCCTTGAAGCGAAGCCTCGCGAAGGCGAACCCCGCCAGCGTCGACACGAAGACCACCGCGGCCGCGGTGACCGTGGAGACGATCACGGAGTTCCACACCGCCGTGGGCAGTTTGATGTCCGATTCGAAGACGCGTCCGAGATTCTCGAAAAGATGCGACCCCGGGATAGGTGACGGGATCGGGTTCTGGGCGATCTCCGCCGACGTCGAGGACGCCAGGAGGAGCGTGTAGTAGAGGGGCAGGAGAGACACCAGGGTGACCACGGAGAGCACTGCGTACGTGATCCAGCTGGGACGCGGGCCGGAGGCGTCGACCTCTCGCCCGCGGCGCCGCCGGGCGGCTCGCGCCGCACCGGCTCCTGCGGTCTGCTCGATGTATGGAGTGGAAGGAACGGCCATCACGAACGACTTCCCGTCTTCTCTCTGGTGTTTGCGGTGTTCTCGGGTGCCGCCGCCGCGCTCTGGGGCGGCGCCATCGCTGCGGGCTCGCCACGTCGACGGCCTGGACGGCGCCGGGAGGGCGAGGCGCCGCGCGAGTCATCGGCGGAGGCGATCCTGCGCGACAGCGCATTGCTGCCGAGCGCGAACACGATGATCAGGACGAAGAGCAACCAGGCGACGGCTGCGGCGCGTCCCAGGTTCTGCTGGTTCCAGCCGAGCTCGTAGAGATAGAGCGTGATCGTCTTCCACTGACCCGAGTTCCCGCCAAGCCCCTCGGTGTCATAGAGGCGCGGCTCGTCGAAGATCTGCAGACCGCCGATGGTCGACGTGATGACGACGAAGATGATCGTCGGGCGCACCGACGGGATCGTCACGGAGAAGAACTGCCGCAGGCGCCCGGCCCCGTCGATGGTGGCCGCCTCGAAGAGATCCCGCGGAATGGCCTGCATCGCGGCGAGGAGGACCAGCGTGTTGAAGCCGATCCAGCGGAAGTTGACCATCGAGGCGATGACGATGTGCGCAGGAAGGCTATTGCGATGCCAGCCGATCGGATCGATGCCGACGAGACCGATCAGCGAGTTGACCAGCCCGGACTGATCCGCGAACATCCGGGAGAAGATCAGCGTCACCGCAACCGGCGCGATGACATACGGCAGGAGCACACCCATCCGCCAGAACGTCCGTGCCCTGATGTTGGCGTTCAGGACGTTGGCCAGGATGAGCGCAATGATGACCTGCGGGACGGTCGACAGCAGGAAGATGCTGATCGTGTTCCCGAGGGACTGCCAGAACACGGGCTGCGACAGCACCACCGTGAAGTTCTCCGCGCCGACGAAGACACCCTTGCCGCCGATGAGATGCCACTCGTGCACCGAGACGTACGCGGTGTACAGCAGCGGGAACAGCCCGACGATCCCGAACAGGATGAAGAACGGCGAGACGTATCCGTACGGCGACAGCTTGATGTCCCAAATGCCCAGGCGCTGACGCCATGACGAGTGGTCTCTCGCCGCCGACATCGTCCGTCGGCTCTCGCCTGTCATCCAAGCCCCTTGATCTCGTCCTCGAACATCGACCAGGACTCCTCCGGGCTGTGCGTCCGGTCCACCGACACCCGGTTGATCGCGCTGTTAAAGGCACCTGTGATGGCGAAGTGGTTGTCACCCATGTGCGGGACGATCTCGATCTGGGATGCGACCTCGCTCAGGATCTGACCTACCGGCGCATCGTTGAAGAAGGGGTCGGTGATCTCCTGGATCTCGGGGCTCTCCTGGGCCTCGATCTGGCTCGGGAAGTTCCCGGACGCGCGGAACGCCTTGATCTGCTGCTCCGGCGCAGTGAGCCACTCCGCGAGCGCCTGAGCCTCCTCGGGGTGCTCGGACTGCGTCGGAACCGTGAGGTAGGAACCGCCGCTGTTGACGCCTCCGCCGGGGAAGACCCCGGCGATGTCCCATCCGGTGACACCCGCGGCGTTGCCCTCGATCACACCGAGCATCCACGACGGGGCCGTCATGACGGCGAAGCCGTCGTTCTGGAACGCAGAGGTCCAGTCCTCGCTCCACCGCGCGAGGTGCGCCGACTGGTCGTCGTGCGAGGTCACCACGTCGAAGATGTTGCGGAGGTCAGGGTTCGCCAGGGCGATGATCTCGCCTGTGTCCGGGTCCTCCCACATCGCTTCGAACTGATCTGCCCAGCTCGTCGCGATGGAGGCGGAGGCGTCGAAGAACGCCGGCCCGGTCTCGGCGGCCAGGAACGTCTCACCGACGGCATAGAAGCTCTCCCACGTCGCGTTCTCCCCGCCGAACAGCTCGACGACCTCTTCGCGATCACTCGGCAGCCCGGCAGCCTCGAAGAGGTCGCGTCGGTAGGCGATGCACTGGGGGCCGATGTCCGTGGCATACCCGATGAGCCGTCCATCCTCGGCAGTGGCCCTCGCGACGTTCCAGTCGTCCCATCGCCCCTCGACCTCGGGGGCCGAGATGTCTACGAAGTTCTCGGGATACTGCATGACCTGGGGCATCCAGCCGCCCTCGACACCCACGATGTCCGCAAGTCCCGAACCTGCGCCGAGCGATGTCTGGAACTGCTCCTTCGCTTCGTCACTGGTGGCGAAACGATTGTGCTCGATGACGATGTCCGGATTGAGCTCCTGGTACTCCTCGAGGAGCGGCTCGTAGCCCCACTCGCTGAAGGTGGAGATCCGAAGAGTGATGCTGCCACTGCCACCGCTCTCCCCGCTCGAGCAGCTCGTCGCGGCGGCAGCCAAGGGCGGGACGGCCAAGAGGGAAAGAATCGTTCGTCGAGTGGGACGCATTTCAACTCCTTTGTCATGTGAAGCGCTGGGTGAGCCGAGAAAAACGGACGGCTCTGAGGATGACGAATACTTCGAGAACAACGACTCGGCACAGGAAGGTCTGTGGGCGCCGTAGCCCTGCCTGCGATGGCTGAACCTCACACGGACCCTGCCGCGCCGATCGCATCACCTGCGGACCGAAGACCGCTTCAGCGAAAGCTTATCAGGCGAAAGGGATTCGTCAAGCACCCCTGGCGGATCAGTCCGCAACCGACGCGATAGTGGTGCTGAACTGCAGGTTTACAATCCTTGCGGAGACCGCCGCGCGGGCGCGGGCCCGGCAGTGCGCGGACCGCCGGTCCGGATCGCGGTAGCGTGGGGGCATGTCTGACCACAGGGGAAGCCGCGGGCCGTACCGCAAGGGGATCGAGCGACGGAAGGAGATCATCGCCGCCGCGGCACAGCTGTTCGCGGAGTCCGGATATACCCATTCCTCGATTCGCGAGCTCGCAAAGCGGGTGAATCTGACCCAGCCGGGCGTCCTTCATCACTTCGGCGACAAAGAGGAGCTGCTGCTCGAAGTCCTGAAGTATCGCGATGCGTCGGTCTCGGATTTCCTGGCGAGCCTGCACAGCGAAAATCTCGTCGAGAGGTCTCGCGAGGTTGCACGCCATGCAGCGGAGAACGAGGGGCTCACGTCGCTGTTCATCTTCCTCTCCGCAGAGGCCATCTATCAGGACCACCCTGCGCACGAGTACTTCGTCCAGCACTACCGGGAGGCACGCGAGACCGATCACGATCTCGAGTCGAGCCTCCCCACCCCCTCTGTCGACGGCGTCGATCAGGAGATGATCCTGATGCTGGGCGCCGCAGTGCAGGACGGGCTGCAGATCCAGCGCAGATACAGCGAGGATCTCGACGTGACGGAGGCGATCGACGCCTTCTGGCGCATCGTCTCCGCCGCGTCCGCGACCTGGCGAGGGGCAGGCGATACGCCCACCAGGGGCGGGGACAGCGCTTCGCGCGGCGCAGACACATCGCCGGAACAGGGCACTCCGTAGAGAAGGCCCGGATCGCGCAACCGCCACATTGCGCGGCCGCTCGTCGACCACCCGACACCCTCCCGACCTCCACCGACCCGCCAGTGCGGGGCACGGCCCGACCGGGGCCCCGCAGCGCGACTCCGAGTGCGCGAGGGACCGCTCCCCCGAGCCGCCCAACCCGCATTCGGGGCAATAGCTCCTTGCGCCCCGAAAACCTGTCAGGCGAATGGGATTTGGTGTACCGTCGTTCCCAGCCCTCGCCCTCAGTGCGAGTGGTCACCGACTCCCCGGGGGCTCTGAGGCAGAGCAGCCACCGTGCCCCTCCCTCGGGACTTTTCATCGGCGCCATCCGTCGAGCCGACGAGCCACCCAAGACCTCATGAAGGAGAATGACGTGCCTGCCACGCCCCCATCGGTGCAGCTGTACAGCGTCCGAGACGCGATCTCTCAGGATCTGCCCGCGGCCATCGCGCGCATCGCGGACATCGGCTTCACCCAGGTGGAGCCCTACGACTTCGTGGAATCCGCCGATGCGCTCGAGGCCGCGTTCGCCGACTCAGGCGTCGCCGCGCCGTCCGGACACGCGCCGGTTATCGACTCCGACGCACCGGAGCGCACGTTCGAGGCCGCCAATCGACTCGGCATCCGCACCGTCATCGACCCGTTCATCCCGAGCGACCGCTGGCAGAGCGCAGACGATGTGGAAGCCCTCGCTGAGCGCGTGAGCACGTTGGCCGACGACGCCGCACAGTTCGATCTGCGATTCGGGTACCACAACCACCAGTGGGAGTTCACGAACCTGATCAACGGGCGACCGGCCTATGAGCTGTTCGCGGAGCAGATCTCCTCCGAGGTCGTCCTCGAGCTGGATACGTTCTGGGCGACCGTTGGCGGCGTGGATGTTCCCACCCTTCTCCGTGCCCTCGGAACGCGAGTGCAGTTCCTGCACATCAAGGACGGGAAGGCGGGCGGCGACATCGCCACCAGTCTGCCCAGCAGCGAGAGCGCCCTGATCGTGCCCGAGGCCCTCGCTGCCGCGTTCAAGGAACAGACCCCCGCAGGTCAGGGCGACGTCGACGTGAAGGCCATCCTCGATGCAGCGCCCCACGCGCTGCGAGTCATCGAGTTCGACGACTACGCCCACGATGTGTTCGACGGAATCGCCGAGTCGTTCGCGTGGCTGAAGGAGAACGACAAGTGAGCAGTTCGAAGCGAGGCAGCAACACCGTCGGCGTCGGCGTCATCGGGGCAGGAGTCATCTCTTCCACGTACCTCGAGAACATGACGTCGTTCCCCGATCTCAGAGTTCTGTTCGTCGCCGATCTCGATGCCGAACGCGCACGGATCCAGGCCGAAGCGTATGGCGTGCCAGGTCACGGCAGTGTCGAGGAGCTGCTGGCGCTCGACGAGATCGAGATCGTCGTCAACCTGACCATCCCCGCCGTGCACGCCGAGGTCGGTCTGCAGATCCTCGCCGCCGGAAAGCACGTGTGGAGCGAGAAGCCGCTCGCCCTTGACCGCCGCTCGGGCGCGCAGCTGCTCGAGACCGCGCGCACCTCCGGGTTGCAGGTCGCCTGCGCGCCGGACACGATGCTCGGAGCCGGGATCCAGACCGCTATGCGGGCCATCACCCGGGGAGACATCGGGGAACCGCTGACGGCGACCACGATGTTCCACGTCTCCGGGCCCGAGGCCTGGCACCCCAACCCGGACTTCCTCTACGCCCACGGCGCCGGACCTCTGTTCGACATGGGCCCGTACTACGTCAGCACCCTCGTGCACGCCTTCGGCTCGGTCGATCGGGTCAGCGCGGTGTCGTCGACTGCGCGTGCCACGCGAAGGATCGGCAGCGGCCCGCGCCAGGGCGAGGAGTTCCCGGTAGAGGTGCCCACGCATCACGCCGCCCTGATCAGCTTCTCAGGAGGCCAGTCGGCGCAATCGACGTTCAGCTTCCAGAACGCGCTCCCGCGTTGGGGCTTCGTGGAGATCAGCGGCACCGAAGGCACGCTCGTGCTGCCCGACCCGAACACCTTCGACGGCGACTCGCGCCTGTGGCTCTTCGGTCACGAGGAGCCGACGAGGATTCCCGCTGCAGGCTCGATCTACGGGCGTGGTTCCGGCGTGCTGGACCTGGCACGCAGCCTGCGCGACGGGAGTTCGCCCCGTGCCAGCGGCGAGATCGCAGCCCACGTGCTTGACATCCTGCTCGCCATCTCCGACGCCGCTGAGAGCGGACAGGTCATCGACATCGCCTCCCGCGTCGAGAAGCCGCTCCCCCTGCCCGAATCGTGGGACCCGTCCGCCGCCACGCTCTGACCTCGACTGCACCTGACAAGGACACACATGACTGACCTCCGAAGGATCATCTCGCGCCTGGACGTGGATCAGAAGATCGCCCAGATCCATGGTGTGGTGCCCATGGACCTGGTCGATCCGTCACTCCCGAGCGGAGGCGGCGACGGCGCGGCCCTCGGAAACGGGTCTTCGTACGACGTCGACCGACTTCCGCATGTTCGCCCGCACGGAGTCGGGCACCTCTCCCTCGGTGTCCAGCTCGAGCCGGACCTCCAGAAGCTCCGGGAGAGGATCCAGAGATTCCAGGACGTCGCTCGGGACGTGAACCCCTTCGGCATCGCCACGCTCGTCCACGCCGAGGGCGTCAACGGACTGTCCCACCCTCAGGGGTATCAATTCGCCACACCATGGGGGCAGGCCGCTACCTGGGACCCTTCGCTGACCCAGACTGTCGGCCATGTGGCAGCCCAGCAGGCGCGCTCGGTGGGGATCCACCTGTACTTCTCTCCGCTGTTCGATCTCGCTCGGGACATCCGCTGGGGCCGGGTCCATGAGACCTACGGAGAGGATCCGGAGCTCGTCGCCCGCATGGGGATCGGTTTCGTCCGCGGAGTCGAAGGTGACGGAGACACCGGGATCCTCGCCACCGGGAAGCACTTCCTCGGCTACGGGCACTCCCTCGGAGCACTCAACCAGGCAGTCACACAGCTGGGGCGTCGAGAGCTGGTTGACGTTCACGCCGAACCGTTCCGCCGGGCGATCGCAGAAGCGGGCCTGTCCCTCGTGATGAACTCCTACAACGAGATCGACGGCATCCCTGCTGCAGCCAATCACTGGCTGCTCACCGACCTCCTGCGGGGCGAACTCGGTTTCGACGGCCTGGTGGTCAGCGATTACGGAGCCGTCACAATGCTGTGGAACACGTTCCTCACCTCCCCCACCCCGGGCCACGCTGCCGCCGCTGCACTAGCTGCCGGCCTTGATGTGGAGCTGCCCAGCAACGCGATGACCAGAGGCCTGAGCGCCCTGCTCGAGAACGGCACCTTCCCGGAGAGTCTCCTCGATCGCGCCGTCGAGAGAGTTCTCACCGTCAAGGCGCGGCTCGGCCTCATCCCGGAGATCCGCTCGTCCGCCCCGTCACCACCACCCGCCCTTCCGTCTCCCGACGAGGCGGAGGCGGCAGCGCGCGACGTGGCGAACAGTGCCATCACCCTGCTGAAGAACGACCAGGTCCTGCCGCTTGCCCCCACGCAAAGAAAACTCGCCATCGTCGGGCCCGCAGCTGACGAACTCCGGATCCACTTCGGTTCGTACTCGTCAGTGTCCGAGGCGGAGATGCCGGTGGCGATCCACCGCATCACCACCGGACAGGTCCCGGGAATCTCAGCGAACCCGGAGGTGTTCCCAGATCTGTTCCAGACCAGGCTCCCCGGGGTCGAGCCGATATTCGAGAAGAGCGCGAGGAACCTGCACCCGGCCGCGCTGACCGTCGCCCAGGCCATCCGCAACATCGCACCAGAGGCGGAATATCACCGCTTCGGCGACTTCCTCGAGACCCCACCTATCGACCGTGAGGCACTGTCGTCTGCGGTCGCCGGTGCGGACACCGTCATCGCAGTGGTGGGGGAACGCACCAGCTGGGTGGGCAACCACACCGCCGGCGAAGGGCGCACGACCGCCGACCCCACGCTTCCCGGCAACCAGAACGACCTGGTGGAGGCGCTGCACGCGCTAGGGAAGAAGGTCGTCACCGTCGTCGTGTCAGGGCGTCCGCTCCTCCTCGACGATGTTGACCGCGCCTCCGCGGCCGTGCTTCTGGCACCGCTGCTGGGCCACGTCGCCGGCGAGACGATCGCCGATGCTCTGTTCGGCGTCATCGAGCCCGGAGGGCGCACCCCCTCGACCTTCCCACGCCATGGAGGGCAGATCCCGATGCACCACGGGCATCCCATCGGGAGCGGGTACAGCCATCCCACGCTGCCGCGGCCTGGCTACGTCGACCTCGCCGACAGCACACCCCTGTACCCGTTCGGTCACGGGCTCACGTACACATCCTTCGACCTCCAGCTCGAGCAGGCGAGGTTCGAGGCAGGGGAGTTCTCCGTCCGGGCCGGTATTCAGAACACCGGGGACAGGGCGGGGAGCGCGGTCATCCAACTGTATGCACGCGATGAGGCAGGCACGGTGGTGCGGCCGGTGCGGCAGCTCGTCGACTTCGCGCGAGTTCGGCTCGAGGCCGGCACCGAGACGACCGTGGAGTTCACTGTTCCGCTCTCACGTCTTGCCTACACCTGGCCCGACGGCCGCCGCGGCGTCGAAGCGGGGGACGTCACCCTACTGCTCGGTCTCTCCAGCGCCGCCCACTGTGGGGAGGCCACAGTCGCCGTGCCCGAACTCGTGCTCGGGGAGTCGTCTTCCCCGTCGGTGTGCTGATCATGGACTGGCATGCTCGATTCATCACGTCCGACACGGCGCTCGACGGCGCTCCCCTGCTGCGCAGGGAGTTCTCTCTGAGGAGCGGGCGCGGCAAGGTCGTAGAAGCCACCCTCAAGGTGACTGCGCACGGGGTGGTCGAGTCGTGGTTGAACAACAACCGAGTCTCTGACGACCTGCTCACGCCGGGATGGAGCAGCTTCGAGTGGCGCTTGCGCTACGCGAGCGACGACGTCACTCAGCTCCTTCAGGAGAGCAACGTCCTCGGACTCGCACTCGGCAAAGGCTGGTACGGCAGTCGCCTCGGCTGGGCCCCGACGGCTCGTGGTACGGCGGTCAGCTCGGGGCCCTGGCACAGCTGGACGTCACGTTCGAGGACGGAAGTCATCAACTGCTGGGCACGGACGATGAGTGGACCGCTGGCCCCAGCGCCGTTCTGGAGGACGACCTCTATGACGGCCAGACCATCGATGCCCGGCTGCGCGACGAGTCATGGAAGCTCCCGGGGTTCTCCAGCGCCGCGTGGGGTGCCGTTCGCAGTCTGGACTTCGACACGGGGAAGCTGGCGCCGTACATCGGTCCGCCCGTCAGACGGAGTGCAGAGCTCCCGGTGAAGGCCATCACCAGATCACTGTCCGGGAAGACGCTCGTGGACTTCGGTCAGAACCTGGTGGGCTGGATCAGAGTGCTGGTCGAGGGCCCGGAGGGCACGGAGATCACGATCCGTCATGCCGAGGTGCTCGAGCATGGCGAGCTCGCCACTGCTCCGCTGCGCACCGCCCGTTGCACGGACCGGTACATCTTGAGCGGCGGCGCGGACGAGTTCGAGCCGACGTTCACCTTCCATGGGTTCCGCTACGCCGAAATCACCGGCTGGCCAGGAGAGCTGAACGCTGACGATCTGATAGCCGTGGTGATCGGCTCCGATCTGAGACGCATCGGCGAGCTCCGCACGTCGGATCCCACCCTCAACCGCTTTCACGACAACGTCGTGTGGGGTATGCGGGGCAACTTCCTCGACATCCCGACCGACTGTCCTCAGCGCGACGAGCGCCTCGGCTGGACCGGTGACATCTCGGTGTTCACTCCTGCCGCGGCGTACCTCTTCGATGTGCAGAGCTTCCTCGCTGACTGGCTCGTCGATCTCGCCATTGAGCAGGAGCACCACGAAGGGATCGTCGGCTGGGTCATTCCCGATCTGTACAAGTACATTCCTGACAACCCTGACTTCGGGCCGGTCGACTCGACCACCATCTGGAGCGATGCAGCGGTATGGGTCCCGTGGGCGCTGTACCAGGCTTACGGAGGCACCGACATCCTGCGTCGTCAGTTCGACTCGATGTCCTCCCATGTTCGACGCGTGGAGTCCCTCCTGTCGCCGACGGGCGTCTGGGACGGCAATTTCCAGTTCGGTGACTGGCTCGACCCGGACGCCCCGCCGGACGAGCCCTCGAGGGCAAAGGCGGACCCGGGCGTCGTCGCGACAGCATGCGCCTATCGTTCCGCGAAGATCGTGGCGCGCACTTCAGAACTTCTGGGCCTCATCGACGAAGCCGACGAGTTCAATCGCATCGCCTCCCGACTTCGCACATCCTTCCACCGCGGATACGTGTCCGACGGAGTCGTGAAGAGTGACTGCGCGACCGTGTATTCGCTCGCCATCGTCTTCGGGCTGCTCGACCCTCACGATGAGCAGTTCGCCGGAAAGCGGCTCGCGCATCTCGCCGCGGAGGCCGGCTACCGGGTCTCGACCGGATTCGCCGGCACACCATTCATCACCGAGGCGCTCACCCTCACCGGTCACGTCGATGCGGCCTATCGGCTCATGATGGAGCGGTCATGCCCGTCGTGGCTGTACGCCGTGGACATGGGAGCAACCACCGTGTGGGAGCGATGGGATTCGCTGCTGCCGGACGGAAGCATCAACTCCAGCGGGATGACCAGCTTCAATCACTACGCGCTGGGAGCCGTCGCTGACTGGATGCACCGGGTGATCGGTGGCATCGCACCGCTCGAGCCGGGTTACGCCAAAGTGCTCGTCGCGCCGCAGCCCGGCGGTGGACTCACCTTTGCCGAGGCATCTCTCGAGACTCCCCAGGGGCTGGTCACCGTGCGGTGGAGCCTCGACGGAGAGCACTTCACTGTCGACGCGGAGCTGCCAGAGGGTGTCGAGGGTATCCTTCGCCTTCCCGGACGGGCCGACCAGGTGATCGCCTCTGGCCGGTGACGGCGGTGACTGCACTCGGGGTGCAGCCCGGAGGCAGTCTCTCCGAGGGTGAGCGGTGCCGGGATACGCCGTAAGGCGGGCGGCCTCGGGCCAGCGTCCCACTTTACGGCTTATCCTTGGATCCTCTCGGCGCTGCGGTGCGCGATCAACGGCCTCCTGCGGCCCCGGCTCAGCCTCGCAGGCCCGCAGCGACCTCCCGGAGGGACTCCGCAGAGCGGCGGAGCAGCTCGAGCTCGTGCGAGGAGAACGATGTCTGGGCGATGGGGTGCGCGCCGGAGCGGTTGACCACGCAGGGCACCGACAGAGCGACACCGTCCAGACCGAAGACCCCCGTGAGCACCGGCGCGACTGGCAGCACGGCGTTCTCATCGCTGAGGATCGCCTCGACGATCCGCGTGCTCGACAGGCCGATCGCGTAGTTCGTCGCGCCCTTGCCCTGGATCACGGCGTAGGCGGCATCGCGCACGTCCCCGGCGATCCGGTCGAGGGTCTCCGCGTCGAAGGGGTACTCGCCGTCGGTGACCCAGTCCCCCAGTGGGACGGTGCCGATGCTGGCGCTGGACCACAGCGGGAACTCGGTGTCCCCGTGCTCGCCGACGATCATCGCGTGCACGCTCGAGGCGGAGACGCGGGCACGCCGGCCGATCTCCCAGCGCAGGCGAGAGGTGTCCAAGGTCGTGCCAGAGGCGAAGATCCGTTCGACAGGCAGTCCGCTGGCCTCCTGGGCGAGCATGGTGAGCACGTCGCAGGGGTTGGAGACGATCACGTAGATCGCATCCGGCGAGACAGCGACCAGATCGTCCATGAGGCTGCCGATGATGCGGGCATTCGTGGCAGCGAGCTCGAGGCGGGTCTGGCCGGGCCTCTGCTTGGCCCCGGCGGTGATGACCACGACGTCGGAACCGGCCGTGACGGCGATGTCGCTGCCGCCGTCGATCTCCGTGGCGCCGATGAACTTCGCGCCGTGGGCGAGATCGAGCACCTCCGCGCGGGTCTTCTCCTCCGCGATGTCGTACAGGGCGATGTGGCGGGCCACGCCGCGGATCATCGCGGCGTAGGCGACGCTCGATCCCACGGCGCCGGCCCCGACGACGGTCAGCTTGCTCACTGTGCTCATGCCACGAATCTACGCGTTGCCGGCGCGTGGGGCGAGGGCTCACCTCCCCTCACGGCGCCAGCAGCACCGCGAACGTCTCGAGCGTCTCCTTGAGCTCGATCGTCGGTTCGAGCAGCCACTGGATCTGCAGACCGTCCGAGGCGGCGACGATCAGCGCGGCCATGCGCGCGGCGTCCACGTCGGAGCGCACGATCCCGGCGTCCTGATCCTCGCGCAGCTTCCGCTCGAGGCTGGAGCGCACCCGCTCGAAGCGGGCGGTGAAGTACTCCTTGGCGGGACCGGCCTCCGCCTCGAGGGAGGTCGCCACCAGGGTCGAGTAGAGCTGGACCAGTCCCGGCACCTCGAGGTTCGCGAGCGCGGCGTTGGCCATGACGTCCACCGAGCGCTCGGGGACGCGCCCCTCCTTGTCCACGTCGCGGCGGTGCTCGGCGTGCTCGTAGACGGCCACCAGCAGCTCCTCGCGGGAGGAGAAGTAGTGCAGCAGCGCGCCGTGGGAGACGCCGATCGCGCCGGCGATGCGGCGCAGGGAGGTGCCGTCGGCACCGCGCTGGCGGAACACCTCGATGGCGCGGTCGAGGATCTCCTGGCGGCGGGCGATGCCCTTGGAGTAGGAGCCGGCCCGGCCGATGCGCGGGGGCGTGATCGCTGCGTCGTCCTCGGCACTCATGGCCTCACCGTCCCCTTCAGCAAAGTGTTCCACCCGGAAAACCTCCAGCCGGTGGGTTTGCTGTTACTGTAGCCCGTGAACGCCCCGCGTGACGCGGGGCACTTCCAGACGACGACGTACGAAAGCAGGTTCGACGTGGCACTGCCCCTCGCCTCCGTCCAGCTGTACACGCTGGCCGCAGAGTTCTCCGATGACATGAACGGCTCCCTGGACAAGCTCGCGAAGATCGGCCTGAAGAACGTCGAGGCCTTCGACTTCGTGCGCCGCCCGAAGGAGATCCGCGCCGCGCTGGACGCTTCCGGCCTGGCCTCCCCCACCGGCCACGCCCCGCTGCTCTCCGATGAGCTGTGGACGCCGGACGGCTCGATCCCCACCCCCTCGAACGAGGTCGTATTCGAGGCCGCGGCCGAGATCGGCATGAAGACCGTCATCGATCCGATGGTGCCCACCGAGCGCTGGCTCACCGAGGACGGCGTGAAGGACATCGCCGAGCGCCTCAATGCCGCCTCCGAGAAGGCCAAGGAGTTCGGGCTCGCCGTCGGCTACCACAACCACGCCCAGGAGTTCCTCGCGGACTTCGACGGCCAGACCGCCTACCAGCGCTTCCTGTCGCTCGTGGATCCCGCGGTCCAGATCGAGCTGGATCTGTACTGGGCGCTCGTGGGCGGCCAGGACGTGGTGAGCCTGGTCGAGCAGATCGGTGACCAGCTGGTGGCGATCCACGTCAAGGACGGCATCAAGCCGCCCTCGAACCCCTTCGAGCCGGGTGCGCCGAAGTTCAGCTCCTCCACGCTGGACCAGCGTCACGCCGGTGAGGGCGAGGTCCCCACCGTCGAGGCGATGAACGCCGCGAAGAACGTCAAGTACGCCGTCATCGAGTACGACAACGCCCCCGGCGACGTGTTCGAGGACATCGAGAACAGCTACCGCTTCCTGATCGACGGAGGACTCGCAGCATGACTACCCTCTCCCCCTTCTCCGGCCCCGTCGGGGTCGGCTTCATCGGTACCGGGGTCATCTCCGACCAGTACCTGACGAACCTCACCACCTTCCCCGACCTCGAGGTCCTGATCCTCGGCGATCTCGACACCGAGGTCGCCAAGTCGCAGGCGGAGAAGTACGGCATCCCCGCCTACGGCACCGCGCAGGACGTGCTGGACCACCCGGGCGTGCAGGTCGTGGTGAACCTGACCATCCCCGCCGTCCACGTGGAGATCTCCGCCGCCGCGATCGCCGCGGGCAAGCACGTGTGGACCGAGAAGCCGCTGGGCCTGGACCGCGAGTCCACCTCCGCGCTGCTGAAGTCGGCCGACGAGGCCGGGCTGCGCGTGGGCTGCGCGCCCGATACCGTGCTCGGCGCCGGCGTGCAGACCGCCAAGCGCGCGATCCTCGACGGCCTGATCGGCCGCCCGCTGTTCGCGCAGACCTCGATGCAGTGGCAGGGCCCGGAGGTCTTCCACCCCAACCCCGCGTTCCTGTTCGCCAAGGGCGCGGGCCCGCTGCTGGACATCGGCCCGTACTACTTCACCACCCTGGTGAGCCTGTTCGGCACGGTCGAGAAGGTCGCCGCGATGGGCCTGAAGGCACGCGAGGAGCGCGAGATCCTGGTGGGCCCGAACAAGGGTCAGACCTTCCCGGTCGAGCCGCCCTCGACCATCTCCGTGCTCACCCAGTTCGAGGGCGGCCAGACCGGCACCTCGCTAGTCAGCTTCGACTCGCCGCTGGCGCGTCAGGGCATCGTGGAGATCCACGGCACCGAGGGCTCCCTCTCGATCCCCGACCCGAACATGTTCGAGGGCCGCATCGCCTATGTGCGTCCCTTCGACTCCTTCGGCGAGGCTCCGCCGGAGCAGGAGTGGATCGAGATCCCGCAGTCCGGCCCGGTCACCGGCCGCGGCCTGGGCCTGCTGGACATGGTCCGCGCGATCCACGAGGGTCGCCCGCACATCGCCACCGGCGAGGTGGGCTACCACGTGCTCGACGTGATGCTCTCGGCGGAGGAGTCCGCCGCGAGCGGCGAGTTCGTCACCGTGAACTCCTCCGTCTCCGAGATCCCGGTGGTCCCGGCGGACTTCGATCCGCTGGCCCGCACCGTCTGAGGTCGCGCTCGCTCGAGTCGCACCGCGCGCGGCGCTCCTCACGGGGCGCCGACGTCGCTTCGAAGCCCGTCCCGGCACCGCGCCGGGACGGGCTTCGTCGTGCGGGCGGGGTGGCGGCGGGCGGCGGCGCGAGCGAGACCGACGGGCTCCCGGGCGCCGGCGCGGGCGCGGGCGCGGGGCCGGGCGAACTTTCGCGGCGTGAGGACCGATGCGCGGCGCTGCACCGGTCCTCACGCCGAGGAAAGGTAGGCGCCGGGCCAGGCACGACAGCCGACGGGAGGGCGACGGGCGCTCTGTCGCACTGCTCCCCTACGCTGAGGCGATGGCGACTCCCCCACCCAGCCCTTCCTCCGAGACCTCCCGGCGCGTGGATCTGGTGATGGAGGGCGGCGGGGTCAAGGGCATCGCCCTGGCCGGCGCGCTCGAGGTGCTCGAGGAGCACGGCTACCGGGTGAACCGGGTGGCGGGCTCCTCCGCCGGCGCGATCGCGGGGGCACTGGCCGCCTCGGGGATCTCCGCGCGAGAGATGGTGGAGATCCTGCGCGCCACGGACTACCGGGAGTTCGAGGACGGGCCGTGGTGGACCCGGACGATGCTGGGCAAGGGCCTGGCGATCCTCTCGCACCTGGGTGTGCATCGCGGGGACGCGCTCGCGGTCTGGCTCGAGCAGCAGCTTGCCGAGCACGCGTGCCCGGACTGGAGCGGCACTTTCGCGGATCTGCGCTACCGCGACCCGGACCCCGCCCAGCAGCTGAGCGGCCCGCAGGCCTTCCGCCTGGTGGTCACCGCCTCGGATCTCAGCGCGGGCCGCCTGCGCTATCTGCCGACGGACGCCGGCGCCTTCGGCACCGCGCCGGAGCAGCTGCGGGTGGTGGAGGCGGTGCGGGCCTCTGCCTCGATCCCGCTGTTCTTCCGCCCCGCGCGATGGAGGAACGCGCACGGGAAGACCTCCGTGCTGGTCGACGGCGGGATGCTCTCGAACTTCCCGGTCTCGGTATTCGACCGGCCGGAGGGTGAGGAGCCTCGCTGGCCCACCTTCGGCATCAAGCTCTCCGCCAAGCCGGAGACGAACTTCGGGGTGCGCAACGACATCCGCGGGCCTCTCTCCTTCGGCAAGGCGGTGGTGGACACCGCCACCGGGTTCTACGACCGGATGCACATCGACGCCTCGCACGCCGTAGCCCGCACCATCTTCATCGACACCGCCGCGGTGCGCCCCACCCAGTTCGACCTCTCCGAGGACGAGCGGGAGCTGCTGTACCGCGAGGGCCGCACGGCGGCGACGAAGTTCCTGGATGGGGACGAGGCGCACGAGGCGTGGGACTTCGGGCGGTACGTGGAGCGGTTCCGGGCGGCAGGTTCCTGAGCCGAAACGGCAGAGCGTGCGCTCCGTTCGCTCTCGATCGCAGTGAGACTCGATGGCCCGGCATGAGCGCTGCGTGGACGCCGAGGGGCGGGCCTCGGCGCTGGCACCCGGTGGTCAGCCGTCGCGTCGCGCTGAGCGAGGGCGACTACGGCGCCGGCACGCCGCTGATCCGTGACGGCGCGTTCGAGCGCAACGTCTACCACTCCTGGGCGGGGGATCCGGCGCTGATCATGGATCTGCGCGCCAGCGGCAGTACGTTCAGCTCTCGCTCCTCCCGGTGATCAGGGCGCGGAGCTCCGCCGCGTCGAGCTTCGGCCGACGGTCCGCGGTGGCCAGGCCGTTGGCCTCCTGAAGGGTGTCGGTGAGCTGGGTGTAGCAGTGCCCGGCCAGCACCGGTGAGGCGTTCAGCGCGGCGAAGAGACCGCCCATCTTCTCCTCGAACTCCTCCGGGGTGGAGACGGTGACGTAGCCCCAGGTGCCCTCGGCGGCGTCGGCGATGCCGCCGAACTCGGTGACCATCACCGGGGCGTCCTCGGTGACGGGCTGGGCGGCGTCGTCGATGGGGCGGCGGCGCTGCGGGCCGCGGCCGGTGATCGTGCGCTCGGTGGCGTCCTCGTCGGCGTAGTGGGCGGCGAGCGCCTGGGCGTCGGTGGTGTAGTCGTGCAGGGCGATGATGTCCCCGCCGGTGAGCTCATAGCCGTCGTTGGAGATGACGGGCCGGGTGGGGTCCAGCGCCCGGGTCAGGGCGGTCAGCGCGATGGTGAGGTCTTTCTGCGGGGCGGAGTCGGCGAGGTCCCGCACGCCCCAGGGCTCGTTCATCGGCACCCAGGTCACCACGCTCGGATGCGGCCGGCACTGCTCGACGATCTCGGTCCGCTCGGAGGTCAGCGCGGCGGCGGCGCGCGGGCTGTACGCGTAGGCGTTCGCGGTCTCACCCCAGATCAGCAGGCCGAGCCGGTCGGCCCAGAACAGGAAGCGCGGATCCTCGACCTTCTGGTGTATCCGGGCGGCGGTGAAGCCGAGCTCCTTGATCAGCTCGACCTCGGCCCGGTACGCCTTGAGGGTGGGTGCGGTGAGGTGGGAGGTGGGCCAGTAGCCCTGCTCGAGCACGGAGCGCACGAAGTACGGCTCGCCGTTGAGCAGGAAGTGCCCACGGTCGATGCCGGTGGTGCGCAGGCCCAGGTAGCTCGCCGCGGTGTCGTGCATCTCGCCGTCCACGAGCACCTCGAGGGAGACGTCGATCAGGTGGGGATGCTCGGGACTCCACAGCAGCCGGTCACGGTCCTGCATGTTGCGCACTGCGGGAACGTCCACCACGCCCTGGACGCGCAGCTTCCGCTGGAACGACGTGACCTCGGTGCGGGGCGAGACCCGCACGCTGCGCCGCGTCGAGCGGGAGGACTGGGGCGCGATGATCAGTACCCGCACCATTCTCACCTCCACCCGGGACGAGTTCATCATCGACGCCCAGCTGGACGCGTTCGAGCTGGACTCCGAGCGGGGCGATCCGCGCGTGTACTCGCGGAACTGGGAGCGGAGGATCCCGCGGGATCTGGCGTGAGGGCGGCGGACGGGCCGGGCGCGTCCAGCCCGACAGGTGCGCGCTTCGAGGTGAAGGGCCGGCTGGCGCAGCATACGGAGGGCCGACCAGGCTGCTCAGCCCTCAGTGCGCAGCTTGCGCGCGACAGAGATCAGTCTTCTTCGGCAAGCTGTCCATCTTTCGGGGTTCACTCCAGTCGCTCACTCCAGGACCTCACTCCAGGACCTCACTCCAGGACCTCACTCCAGGACACGTCAGCAGCGGTGCCACTCCGATTCACACGCCCTGCCACCGCCGACGTATAGGGTGACCAGTCGCGAGGCGCAACACAACGGGCGCGTGCAACGGCATCCGGCAGGCGTCGCGTTCGGAGCAATGGTTCTGCGCGTTCGCGCCCGGATCTCTCGTCGTCGGCGATCACGTCTGGAGGACACCCGTCTTGGCCACCCCGCTGTCCCTGGACCCGCCAGATCGCCCCGGTCTTCATGGCCGTTCGCTTCCCCGGGGGCGGCACCGATGCCGCAGCATCATGATCGCTCTGGACGAAGCATCACCGGGCAGCATCTGGAAGTGGGCTCCCAGTGACGCCGGTGGGCACCTCGCGCTGCTGCTTCCGATCAGAGGTATCGCTGTCGCCGACGACGGCGGATCGACGCAACCTGGTGACGCGCGGGTCCTGGCACACACCGGAGAGTCTTTCGAATGGGTCGAGCCCGCCCTCGTGGTCTCGGTCTGGGCTCACGGGAGCTTCTTGGAGGAGATGGGAGCTGACCTGGAGAGCCTCCCTGCGACCCTCTCCTCCGAGTCATTGCTGGTCTCGGTGCGCAGTTTCCTGTTCGCTCTGGTTCAAAGCTCGCAGGGGGCTTCCGCGCTGTCGCTCTACCTCACGGAGCGACTCATCCTTGATATGGTGTTCGCTTCCCTCATCGCCTCCACCGGCCACTCCGCCGTCTCCTCGAGCAGGTTCTCGGGCCTTGCCCGTGCACGGCTCCACATGTCCGCTCGGAGCGCGGACCCAGAGTTCAGCGTCGATCTCGCTGCGAACGAGCTGTCGATGTCGGTGCGGCATCTCCAAAGGCTCTTCGCGCCCACTGGACAAACGCCCTCCACTCATCTGCGGCGCCTGCGGCTAGCGAACGCCCAAGAGCTGCTTCAGAGCACGGATGCCCAGTTGCTCTCCATGGATGCGATCGCACGACTTTCCGGGTTCAGCAGCGCCCGTACGTTGCGTCGAGCACTGAAAAGCGACCCCGGCACGGAGACATCGGGCCATAGCGACCTGAATGCGCCAAGTTTCGACCTTTAGGCGACCACGCTCTCGATGCGTGGGCCGCGAGCACGCGAAGCTATGTGGCGTTGTCCTGCCAAGCAGCCCCTGACCAAGGAGTACACGTGAATGATCCTGAGCTGAGCTCGATCGAGTCAGCACGCCCCGCCCGCCGCGCCGCCCTCAAGGGCGCCGCATGGTCCGCCCCGGTGATCGCCATGGCCATCACCGCACCGCTGGTGGCAGCATCCGTCAACAACGCCTCGCTGGCGCAGACGGACACCGAGACCGACCTTCTGTCTCTTCGCCTCCTCGATGGCGGCGGGGGGCTCCTCACCGCTCAAGCCCTGGTCACCGTGCCGACCGAGCTGACGCTCAGCAACGGCTCGGGCGCGATCTCCGGCGAGACCGCGACGATCACCATCGCAGTGGGACGACCCGGCGGCATCAACATCCCCACCGGAACAGTTCGCGGTTTCGGCGTCGCCTCTTTCGACGGCGTCAACAGCACCGAGGCAGAGCGAACTTTCGAATACCGCCGCACCGGGTTGCTCAACGTCCCGTACGGCGCTCCGACGACGACGTTCAGCCGTGTGATCACCGTGGACGTCGACAGCAACGGCAACCTGGTCATCCCCGTGGAGTTCGGACTCGCCGGAACCTCCACCTCGATCGTGTCCGTCTCGCTGCTGGCCAGCTACCCGGTTACCTACACCCTCGCCTTTGCCAGCGGTGCTTCTTACTCGGCATCGGGCACCATCTCCGTCCCCGTCGGAGCCGGTATCCTCTGACACCGATATCTCGGTGACCCCCTAGGCGTCATCGAACGATGCACCGCAGCCCTCACGGGCTGCGGTGCATCGTTCTTTCATCCAGTCGCGTGGGCGTGGTCGAGCACGAACCCCTACCGGGCCAGGCGCAGCCTCGCGAGCCCGTCGAGGGCCTGCGCCAGGATAACTCGCGACTGTGCGTCCTCTCCGAGTTCTGAGACCATCCGCCGCCACAGACTCTCGTGCGTCATCGCCCCCTCTTCCCGGAGGAGGTCCCACACCAGCGCTGCCACGCCCTCGAGGATCACGAGCCCGCCTGGACGCAGAACCAGGATCTCCGAGTCGAGCGCCAGCGCCTCCGAGAAGCGCGCGAGAGATACCTCGCGCGGGGATGCCCGCTGCGTGGGCTCCTCGAACTCCAGTGAGTGCCATGTCTCGCGCAGCGGGTCAGGAACGCCGCCCGCGAGCGCAGCGTGTAGCAGGTCGGCCTCGACGTACCGCGCCGCCAGTGCACCCCCACAGCCCTCAAGGAGCTCAGCCAGGCTCGACAAGGGGCGCTCGAGCTTCCATTGGGACGAGGACTGCCCCACGATAAGCGGGAGCGACTCCCGCAGAGGCAGCCGCGACAGGGACACCTCGTCGCGCGGCGCCGAGCCATTGCGCACCCGATCCAGCACCAAGACCACAGACGGCGCGGGAGCGACAGCCTCAGGGCTGATCCCCAGGGCAGGGAGGCCCTGATCGATCTTCCGCAGCGTTCCCGACGCCATCACCTCGACACGGGAGATCGGCTTCGGAAAAGCGGTGACTCGGAAATCTCCGGAGTCCATGATCGTCAATTCATCGGTCAGATACGCCCCCTGCCGGGCGAGCACCGTGGTGGCTGTCGACTTCCCGGCACCAGAGGGACCGACAAGGACGACAGTGCCGATACCCGGAAGGTTCACCGCTCCTGCATGCAGGAGCATTCGGGCCCCGGCGAGCTCTCGGATGATAGCGCTGGTGATGTCACACGACACCGCATAGGCCGCGTTCGCCCCAGGGGCCACTGCCACGGGGGGTTCGGCCGAGGCGCTCCCCGATGCCCCACCATCGCCGGCGACAGCGTAGTGACGTCGCAGTGTTCGGCCTTCGCCTCGTCCCGCTGACGTCGCCCCCTCACCGTCGCTCATCCCCTCACCGTGGATCGCCCCCTCGCTGTGGGTCGCCCCTTCTCGTCGGGTATGCCGCCAGAGATGGGTCACCTCACCGGCGAGCTGCTCGTGCTCGGCGTCGAACACCAGGTCGATTTCGATCTCGCCGATCTGCAGCGCCACGACATGGTCTTGTCCCCTGCTGCCCCTCACGGGACGCACGCCTGAACGAAGCGGCCCTCACCGCGCGCGCTCAACGCGCCCTCAGCGGCGGAGACGAAGACCGCCTCCCCTCGGCGGAGAAGGACCTCGGTCTCAGCGGTGAACAACGTGACCTCTCCTTCGAGTGCGAGGACGATGCGTGGCCCCGCCCCAGGGATGCTCACCAATCCCTCGGCACTCTCAGCCGGAAGCACGGTCTCCATGAGCTCGAAATCATCGACGGGCGCGAAGTAGGCGACTGTCGAAGATGTCAACCGTTCCGGCGCGATGCGCACGGGGGGAGCAGCAACCACATCGACACATTGGAGCATCTCCTCGGCGTCCACACGTTTCGGGGTCAATCCTGCCCGCAGGACGTTGTCGCTCGCGGCCATGATCTCGAGTCCGACCCCATCAATATAGGCGTGCAGCGCGCCGGCGGGCACGTACATCGCCTCGCCGGGCTGGAGTGTGACCGGGTTGAGCAGGAGCACCGCCACCACGCCTGGGTCCCCGGGGAAGTGCTCGGCCATCCTCGCGATCGTCCGGTCGATGCGCGGAGAGGGCGACTCCCCACGCTCGAGACGCGCGGCACACGCGGCAACTACTTCTGCAACTTTCTCCGCAGAAGGCCTCATCGAGGTCGCCACGAGTGCACGGAACGCCGCACGCATGCCATGCGCCGTCGGATTCCGCGCCAGCAGGGCATGGAGCCGGTCGGTGAGGTCGGCGCCGAGGCCCTCGAGCAGGGTCGCCGCTCGGCGCGGGGTCCTGAATCCGCACACCGCAGTGAACCGCGTCAGTGCGATGACCATCTCGGGCTTGTGGTTGTCGTCGCGATAGCTGCGCAGCGGCGAGTCGATGGCAAGCCCAGCAGCCTCCTCCGCCGCAAACGACTCCGCAGCGTGCTCCCGTTTGGGGTGGACCTGGAGGGAGAGGGGCTTCGCCGGCGCGATGACCTTCAGGAGGTAGGGGAGTCGATCGCTGAAGGCGCGCAGCACCCCCTCGCCGAGCATAGTGGCGGGGTCCGCCGTGATCACGTCGTCGAGCCGGCGGCCGTCGGCCAGCAGCGAAGGAGCGACCGGGTGCGCGCCGTACCAGGCTTCCGCCCACGGCGATCCGTCGGGGGTGCGACCCAGGAACTCCGGGATCGCGCTCTGGCTACCCCACAGGTAGTGCTGGATCTGTCCTTCAAGGGCCTGCATGTGTGGTTCTCCTGATCGGTCCATCCGTGAGCGGCGGGGGCGCTGCGCGGCGCATCCCAGGATGCCGTTCCCGGAGGGGGAACGGGCTTGGTGCGGCGGGTTGGTGGACGTCATCGGCCGTAGGGGGCGTCACAAGGGGCGCCGAGGGATGCGCGGTGACACCGGCCTGCACGAGGAACGGGCTACTGCGCACCAGCATGGTCCATCCCCATCGCACCGCGATGCCTGCGGCGACGCCGATGAGCGCACCGAGCGAGTTCGCGACGACATCGTGCAGGTCGGGGTGGCGAGTCGCGATCGAGAACTGGTGCAGCTCCGCGACTGCGCTCAGCGCCACCCCCACCGGCACCCACCACCACCGGGGTCGGAAGATGGCCAGGAGCAGGAACGGCGCGGCGAACAGCATGATGTTCGCCAGGAACCCGAAACCGTCGGGCGTGATGACGTGCTGCATCGGGTTCCTGCCGAAGAGGGACCACCACAGGAATCGGTTGACCGTGCTGATGGTCTCTCCGTGCTCCGAGGTCAGCAGCAGGAAGCCTGCTGCGGCCAGGACCGCGAGCATGGCCAGCAGCGCGCCCCGGGCACCCCGGGGCAGGGGCACGTGGCGCCGCACCATGGTCAGTACGCGCCGGACGAGGAGAAGACGGCTCGCACCGTACGGAAGAGGATGATCATGTCCTGGGCGAAGGACCAGTTGTCCACGTAATACAGGTCCAGCCGCACCGTGTCCTCCCAGGAGAGGTCGCTGCGCCCGGAGACCTGCCACAGGCCCGTGATGCCCGGGCGCACGCTGTATCGCCGGTGCGCATCCTCGGAGTACCCGTCCACCTCCCGCGGCAGCGCGGGGCGCGGGCCCACCAGGCTCATGTCCCCGCGCAGCACGTTCCACAGCTGCGGAAGCTCGTCGAGGGAGAAGCGGCGCATCACCTTCCCGGGGCGGGTGATGCGCGGGTCGTCACGCATCTTGAACATGACCGAGTTGCCGCGGTCCTGCTTGCTCTGCTCGTAGAGGGCCTTCAGGACGGCCTCGGCGTCGGGGACCATCGAGCGGAACTTCAGGAACTCGAACTTCTCGCCGTCCCGGCCCACGCGGTCCTGGCGGAAGATGATCGGCCCGCCGTCAGCGGCTTTGACCACGAGGGCGATACCCAGGAGCAGTGGGGAGAGGATCAGGAGCAGAGCGGTGCTCGCGATGACGTCGAAGGTGCGCTTGGTCCATTTCAGTGCCTGGCGCGCCCGGGGCAGGTCCACGTGCACCAGCGGGAGGCCCGCGATCGGTCGCATCCGCACCCGGCTCGCGGCGATCTCGGCCAGTGCGGGCACCACGATGACCCGTACCTCCTTCTCCTCAAGCATCCAGGCCACGCGGCGGAACTCCTCGGTGCTCGCGGTAGAGCCGGTGGCGAACAGCAGCACGCTGGGGCGCTCCCGGTCGACTACGTCGAGGAGATCGTTCTCGGCGCCGAGCACCGGGATGCCGAGCGTGGATGTGCCGTCGCTGCCCGTGGGCGTGATCGAGCCGACGATGTCATAGCCGAGCCACCTCTCGCGCGCGAAGGTGCGCGCTACGCCGTCGACATAGGCGGGCAGGCCCACGGCGATGACCCGGCGGCGCAGACGGCCACGGGACCGCGCGAGGTTCAGCATCCGGCGCTCGAGCAGACGCAGCAGCAGCAGCAGGCAGGGCCCGAGGATGAAGAAGATCAGGAAGTAGCCCCGAGAGAGGTCGAACTTCAGCAGGTAGTTGACCGCGCCGATGAGGCTTGCCGCCGCGGCCGAGCCGTGGAGCACGTTGCGGAACATCTCGGGCCCGGAGGAGAGGCGACGTACGTCGTAGCCGCCGAACATCGCGATCGCGAGCACGCATCCGGCCCCCATGACCACGGCCGAATTGCCGACGTCCTCGCTGAGCCCCCACGAGGAGGACAGGAGCCACTGTCGCCCGAAGTACGCCGCGGCCCCCGCAGCCGTCAGCGCGACGAGGTCCAGGAGGATCATCCCGATGATGGAGGAGACGACGCGGCGCTGGTACCGCGGCCCTGCACCCGCTACGTGCTGAGAAGGGGGTGGAGCATCGAGGGTTTCACCCGTTTCGGCCATGGCCGCAGTCCCCCTCATCGCGCTTGGCGTGGTGCGGGGTCGTCGTCATCCGGCACGAGGAGGGACCGGGAGCCGGACACCTCCGCGACGCTGCGCCGGATCCGCTCGATGAATATATCCTCGGCGAACTGAAGGGCGTGTTCGCGCACTTGCTGGCGGTCCCAGACCTGCCGCGCGGAGCGCTCGACGGCGCCGCGGACATCCTCCGCTGCTGGCCGTTCGAAGAAGAGGCCGTTGACCCCTTCCGTGACAGAGTCGAGGTAGCCGCCGCGCCGCAGCGCAAGCGTGGGGACTCCGTGCGCCCCGGCTTCGAGGGGAGTGAGTCCGAAGTCCTCGTGGCTGGCCGCGACGAGTGCGGCAGCATTGCCGTAGGCCCATCGCATCTGCGCGTCGTCGATCCCCTCGACCAGTCGCACGTTCGCGGGGGCCAGCGCCCGCAGCCGGGCGCCCTCGGGGCCGCGACCCACGACCAGGAGGCGGCGCTCCGGCATCTGCCGGAAAGCCTCGATCACGACGTCGACGTGCTTGTACGGTTGGAGCCGAGAGACGACCAGATGGTGGCCGCCCTCGGCGCCGCTATCCCCCGCCCATCCGGCGAGCTCGGGGATCGGGCGCTGCTCCCCCTCGGCTGTGGCCGCGCTGAAGGGCGGGAAGATCGTGGGCGCATCGATGCCGTAGACCGTGCGGATCCTCTCCCGCACGACCGAGGAGTTCGCGTGGTAGCGGTGCGCCTGCAGCGCAGCGCGGCGGTCCCAGCGCCGCAGCAGCGGGCCAAGCGCCCGGAGCGCGATCCTGCGCGGGTCGAACGCACGGGTGCCGTGCAGGTAGTCCTCCGCCAGGTAGAGCCAGCGTGCGGGTGAGTGGCAGTAGATGACTCTATACCCTGCGCTCGGGAAGGCGTGGGCCCACCCGGAGGAGCTCGCGATGACCACGTCCGCGTCGATCCGCATCCGCGAGGCGGCGGGCGCAAGGATCGGCAGCGCGAGGCGCGGGTCCCGCCGCAGCATGCCGATGGCGTTCAGGGCGCTGGTACGGATGGTCAGGGCTCGGAACTCGGGGTATGTCTGCTCCGGCTCGTAGAAGAGCGTATGGATCTCGGCGTCGGGGAACGCTCGACTCAGGGAGAGGACGACACGCTCGGCGCCTCCGCGCTGGGTCAGGTAGTCGTGAGCGATCGCGATGCGCAGCGACAAGGGCACTCCTCGGGCAGGGACGGACTGACGCTGTCCGGTGGGCGGGCACGCGTGGAGATCTGAGCTGAGCATAGGCGAGAAACCAGTCGATCAACCACCGTAGTTCACAATAGGTTCATGCAGGTGAGAATATGTACTGAACAGCTGCCATCGCGACATTCCAGACATTTGGGCATCATAGCCTATTGACAAGCAGAGTGAAATATGAACACTCGGGCCATCTCGGTGACGGGCACAGTTCACCGGCGAGTGCGCCACACCCAGAACAGACGTCGCACCGCCTCTAGGACAGGTGTCTCGAGAGTCGAGGCGTCGGTTAGGATCCGGCTGACGAGAACATCGTCGACCGCCCCTCGGCATCCTGGCGCTCGTCCGTCGCCCTCGACGAGGCCTCTGTACGCCGGGCCGACCGAATCTCGAGGACGCCACATGATCTCCAGCGTGCTGCTCCTGACTGAATCGCTCAACTCGAACTCTCTGGGCCGCACCTACTGCGTCTGGCGCCTCGCCACCGCTGCGGGCTGGGAGGTCGAGGTCGTCTCTGTGGAGGGCGGCGAGGTCTGGGCACCCCTGACAGGCACGGACTTCGCCGCGGCCTGCCGCGCCTCGACGCCCGCGCGACTTGCCGAGGAGCTCACCCGCCGCGCGCCCGATCTGCTCATCGCGTGCAAGCCGCTGCCGAGTTCCCTTGGCGTCGCCGAGACGCTCTCCGTACAGCTGGGCATCCCGCTGATGGTGGACATCGACGACCCGGACCTCGAATACCGACTCTCGCTCGGTCAGCCCGCGAAAATGCTGGCCAAGGCCGCGCTGCACCCGCGACGCGCTGCGGAGTACGCGCGGTTGCGCCGCCTGTCCAAGCGCACCCCGGCTCTCGTGAGCAACCCGTGGCTCGAATCGATCTACGGGGGAACGATCATGCCGCATGTCCGGGACGACACCGGCCCCGGGGCCGCACATACGAGCTCCGAGCCCGTGATCGGGTTCATCGGCTCGAACAAGCCGCACAAGGGCGTCCCTGAGCTGCGCGAGGCGGTGGCCCGCCTCGCCCCCCAGGGCTTCACGCTCGCTGTCACCGACGATCCCCCGGAGGACGCCGCCCCGTGGGAGGACTGGACGGGGACCACCACGTTCGCCGAGGGTCAGAAGCTCGTGCGGAGCGTGGACATCGTGGTGATCCCCAGCCGTGATATACCGATGGCGCGCGGCCAGCTGCCGGCGAAGCTCATGGACGCGATGCTCGCGGGCCGAGCGGTGGTCGCGACCGAGCTTCCCCCGCTCCCATGGGGGCTGGCCGGGACGGGACGGACCATCCCCGACTCCTCGGTAGACGCCCTCGAACGCGCCCTGAGCGAGCTCGCCGATCCGCGGCTGCGCCAGCATCTCGGGGACGCCGCGCGAGAGCACGCCCTGGCCTCCTACACCGTCTCCTCGAACCTCAAGAAGTTCACCGCCGCCTGTACGGCGGCCGTCACGAACGGAGGTGCCCTGTGACCTCTGCCCTGCATCGGATCGAACGGCTGATCCAGCGCACCCGCCACGCGCGGGACGAGCGCATCCGTGCCCGCTTCGCCCAGGCGGTGGAGGCTCCAGGTGCGGAGGCGTACCACGCGTTGCTTCCGCACTCGCTCTGCTTCGCCTCCCTCGAGCCCACCGCTGCCGCCTCAGCCGCAGTGCGCATCGTGCTGCCCGAGCTGAGCGAGGGTGCGATCTTCGCCGGTATCCGCACCGCGCTCGAGGTCGCCTCGGGCCTGGCTCGACGACTGGGCCTTCCGCTGAGCGTGCTCGTGCTGCGCGGGGCGCCGCGCGGGGAGTCCGCGCAGCGCCTGATCTCGTGGCTGCGGGCCGAGCTGCCGGAGGCCGCGGGCGTGGAGCTGTCGATCGAGCCCGTCGAGTGGGCGATCAGCCGCCGGGTGAGCTCCGAGGACCTCTGGATCGCGACCCACTGGACCACCGCGCATCCCCTCGATGTCGCCTGCCGCCTGGGCGTGCTCGCGCCGCAGCGTGTGCTCTACCTGGTCCAGGACTACGAGCCCGGCTTCACCGCCTGGTCGAGTGAGTCCGCGATCGCTCAGGCCACCTACCACGCCGGTTTCGAGCTCCTGGTCAACTCCGTGCCGGTCCAGCGCCATCTCTCCACAGCCGACGGGATCTTCGTCCCGCAGAAGCGAGTGTTCCGACCTCAGCTGGACCTCGTGCGCCTCGCGCAGGGCCGCGCCGAGCGGGAGACGCGCACCCGCGCCGGACGCACCGTCGAGGTCCTCTTCTACGCCCGTCCGAACAAGCCGCGCAATCTCTTCCAGATCGGGCTCGCGGCACTCGAGCTCGCCTCCGCACGCGCGGCGGACGAGGGGATCGCGTTCATCGTCTCCTCCGCTGGGGACGAGCATCCCATCCCCGTGCAGGGCCGGCTCTCCTCGATGCGCGTGCTCGGCAAGCTCGCGTGGGACGAGTACTTCGCCCAGCTGTCCCGCAGCGATGTGGTGCTGTCCCTGCAGATGAGCCCTCATCCCTCGCATCCCCCGCTCGACGCGGTGCTGAGCGGGGCGCACGCCGTGACCAACGAGCTCGGCACCGCGCGCGACGGGCTCCACCCCGCGCTGCACGCCGTCGCCCCCGACCCGGTGGCACTGGCCGAGGCGATCCTCGCCGCAGCGCGTGACGCCGTCGCCGGTTCCGCGGCCGCCGATGATCCGCGCGACCTCCTGCCCGCGCTCGGCGGTGAGCTCACAGAGGTCCTCGACACTCTCGCTGCAGAGATCGGGACGCCTTCGTGAGGACCCCCCGGGACCTGCTGCGGAACTCATGGTCACTGCTGCTGTTCCTGGTGATCCCAGGGCTCGGCGCCGTCACCCCGCTGCTGGTCTATCCGTCGATCACCTCGCAGTTCGGAGCGGACGGTTTTGCCGCTGTCGCGATCGGACTCTCCGTGGGAATGACTGTCAGCGCGATCTGCGAACTGGGCTGGGGGGTGCTCGGACCCCAACGCATCGCCCGCGAACGGCCGGAGCTGCACCTGCCGCTCGTGCGCTCCTCACTCGCGACCAAGACCCTGGCCCTCGTGCTCGGCGCCCCGATCGCGGTGCTCGTGGCCTGGTACACGGTGGAGATCCATCATCTGGCGGCAGCGCTCACAGCGCTCGGCGCTTCGCTCACGGCGCTGAACCCTGCGTGGTACCTCATAGGGCTGAACCGGCCGCTGTGGATCCTGTACTCGGACACGCTGCCGAAGATCCTCCTGAACCTGGCCGTGGCCGGGTCGCTGCTGGCGGGCGCCCCGCTGCTGGTCTACGGCGCCTCCACGATCCTGAGCTCCGTGATCCCGCTCGCGCTACTCTCTTTGCTCTCCCGCGCCTCGCTGGTGCCGCGTGGGCAGGAGGTGCGGGAGGGATTTCGGGTGATCGCGCAGCAGGGCCCGCTCACCATCGGCCGTGCGGTCTCGGTGGCATACACCTCGCTGCCGGTCACGATCACCGGGGTCCTCATGCCTGGCGCTGCCGCGCTGTTCGCCGGCACCGACCGCATCATGCGGATGGGACTCACGGTCCTCGCGGGCGTGCCCAGCCGCCTCCAGAGCTACATAGGCGTCGAGGACAAGGTCCTGCGCGATCAGCGGGTCACGCGTGTGCTCGCGATCAACCTCGGGCTCGGGGTGATCGCGGCGGGTGTCTTCATCGCGGCGCTCGGCCCCGCGATGAGCATCTTCTACACCGGGACGATCGACGCCCAGCTCCCACTGACCCTGGTGATGGGCGCCGTGGTGCTCGCTGTGTGCGTCTCCCGCGGCTACGGTTTGTGTCTGGTCGCGCGCGGGCTCGCCAATCGCACCGTGTTCGTCACCGGCTCTGCAGCGCTGACCGGCTGCTCACTCCTGTTCCTGCTGGTCCCCCAGCACGGCGCGGTGGGCGCGGCGATCGCGGTGCTCAGCGCCGAAGTGGTGGGCATCGTGGTGCAGATGCTCTTCGTGCACCGCGCCGGCGCACATCGCTGAGGGGAGCGATCGCCGTTGGACCGGCCGTGTCTCAGCACGTCAGAGTGTCCACGCAGCCGGGCGGTGCGCCCCGCCCTCCTCCGTTCTCCGGCCGGGCTCAGCGCGTGCGCGCGGTGAGCTCCGCGACCATTCCCCGAGCGATCGTCCCCCAGTCGTGGCGGCGCGAGCGCTCGAGCGCTCGACGCGACTGCTTCGCGTACTCTGCCTCATCTGCGAAGGCGGCGACGAGCCTCTGGGCGATCTGCTCTGGAGCGATCTCGGGAAGGACCGCCCCGAAGCTGCCGTCCTCGACGAGATGAGGAAGCTCCCCGGTGGAGCTGACCAGGCACGGCAGCCCGTAGGAGAGCGCCTCGGGGATCACGAGCCCGTAGGACTCGCGGTGAGCGGGCAGTGCGAGCATCGAGGCGCTCGCATAGAGATCGCTCAGCGTCGCCTTGTCCTGGACCAGTCCGTGCCGTGCGACCCACGGCTCGTCCCCGGGAACCTCCGCCTCCGCCGGGCCCACCACCCGCAGGGACAGCCCCTCGACGCTCTCGCGGGCGAGCCTCACGCCCTCGATCAGCTCGGGCAGACCCTTGCGCACGGGATCCTTGCCCACGAAGAGCACGGTGCGCTCCGCGAAGCGTTGCGCGAGGAAGTCTTCACTGAGCTCGCCGATCCCGGGCAGGGTGGTCCCCGCGCCGACGATCACGACGTCCTCGGGCGCGACCCCGTAGTTCTGGACCAGATCGTCCCTGCCGGCGTGAGAGGCGCTGAACATCACCGCGGCCCGGCGGTAGAACTCGCCCTCGACAGCGACCTCCTGCTGGAACTGGCGGTCGCTCAGCGTCCAGCTCGGATCGTACCCGCGCACCATGTTCACCGTCGCGTCGATGAATGAGGCGTAGGGGGTCCCGATCGGCGTGTACCAGGTACGCACATGCAGGAGCGCTTCGAGGTCGCCAGCGGCGCGGGCGAGCGTGTCCCGTCGACGCGAGCGGGCACGGGCGATGAGCCGACCGTGCAGGTATTGGCGTTCCCAGGCCTGCCGGCCCGGGCGCAGGCTCACCGCCTTGATCCCGAGCCGCTCAATCCGATGGGGGCGAGTGCTGATCTCCGTCACCTCCGCCTGGTGGACCTGCTGCATGCCGCGACGCAGGGAGAAGGGGACCCCCGAATGAATCATCGGGTCGTGGCAGTCCCCGTAGGTGACGTACCCCAGCCGGAGCGGGTCCTGGGCCGTCTCGGCGGGAGCGCGGAGCGCCGGCGGAACCGGATCGGTCATCACTGCGGTGCCTCCTCGGCATCGATCAGGTCCAGGGCACCGGCGAGCACCGTCGATGCCGGGATCGCGGCGATGAGCGCGGTTCGGCGCGCATCGTCCAGCTCGGCGAATGACTGCTCCATGCGGCCCGGACGGATGATCACGGAGCCGCCGGCCGAGCGTACACCGAAGCGGTCCGGGCTGTTGGGGTGGTTCGGATCGTCCCCCTCGGGGAACACCGATACGACGGCGGTGGGCACGCCCAGCGCCGCCGCGATGTGCGCCGGGCCGCTGTCGCAACCGATCATGAGGTCGGCGCCGTCGAGCAGATCCGGCAGATCCCTGAGGGGGCTCCTGCCCGCCTCGCTGCGGACGCGCTCCGGGTCGATGGCCACGAGGGGAGGGTGAACCGCGGCGTCCTCCGGTCCGCCGATCAGCACGACGTCGAGGGCGGTGCGGTCCAGCAGCAGGTGGATCAGCTCCGCCCAACGCTCCCGGGGCCAGCGCCGGAAAGCGTCGTGCGCACCGGTGTGCAGGGCCACGAAGCCTGCCAGCGAGCGGTGCTGCGGCATCCCCAGCAGATCCCGCACGGCGCGAGCATCCCGGGGCATCCGTAGCCCGATCGTCTCTCCCAGGAGTGCCAGGCGCTCGGCCTCGTGGGCGTGCCCTCGCACGTCCTCGGCGCGCAGGGCGATCGCGGCCCGGTCGCGCTGCTCCTTGCGGGTGGCCTGGGGCTGGAGCATGGGGTCGTGACCGGCGATCGTTGCGCCGGTGCCCACGGCGTAGGCGAGGCAGTTCTGCCCCCGGTCGGTGTCCCAGCGCGGGAGCACCACCAGGTCGGTGCCCCCGGCACGGCGCCGTCCCGCACGGCGCGTGCGGAGCTGGCCGAGGGCAGAGATCGCGAGGACCTTCCCCGCACCGCCGTGGGGCCACGGCGTGTGGTGGCTGGCCCAGACCTCCTCGGAGACCACCTCGATGCCACGCAGGCGCGCCAGCAGTCCGCGGTGCGCCGGCGGTGCGACGAGCCGCACGGTGCCGATCCGCTCGTCGTGCGCGAGCGCGCTGAGCAGCGGGAAGGTGAGGATCCAGTCCCCGATCCCGTCGAACCGCACCACATCGACCCGCAGGGGCCCTCCGTGCTGTTCGACGAGTTCTGTGAGGGTCACGGGCGTTTCCGCCGCGCCGCGATGCATCCGCAGGCGGGCGGTGTCGATCAGCGCGAGCCGTCGATCATCGAGCACCCTCGACCTCCTCGCGGGAGACTGCGTAGGTGCCGCTGCGACTCACAGCGATTGCCGCGGCGCGGGTCGCCCAGCGCGCCGCTTCGACGATCTCCGCACCGTCGGCGAGAGCGACGGCAAGGGCGGCTGTGACCGTGTCCCCCGCACCGGTGACGTCCGCGACCTCGATCACATCGGAGGCGATGCGGGTCTGACGGCCGCTCGCCTCGTGGATCAGCATCCCCTCGGGGCCGAGCGTCACGATCACGTTCCCTCGCGTCGCCTCGGAGAGTGCGCGGGCGGCGGCAGAGGGGTCCGTGTGCCCGGTTGAATCACGTGCTTCGCCGTGGTTGGGAGTCACGGCACTCGCGCCCTCGAAGCGCGAGAAGTCGCGGCACTTGGAGTCCACCACCACGGGGATGCCCGCTTCCCGTGCGGTGCGGATCGATTCGCGGGCCACCTCGGCGGAGACAGCGGCCTTCTGGTAGTCGGAGACGACGGCGCAGCGCGCCCCGGCGATGCTCTCGCGGAAGGCAGTGATGAGCTCGGCGTGGTCCGTCGGTCCCACCTCGTCGCTCTCGTGATCCAGGCGCATGATCTGGTGGCTGCCGGCCTGAAAACGGTTCTTGAGCACCGTGGGATAGACGGCGGATCCCACGCAGCGATCCAGGACCCCGGAATCGCGCATCAGCCGGCGGCACGCGTCCCCGGCGGGATCCTGACCGAGCAGCCCCACGAGAGATACCTCGGCACCCAGGAGACCCGCCATGTTCATGGCGGTGTTCGCCGCCCCTCCGAGCACTTCGGTGGTGGTGGGGTTCAGGAGCACTGGGACGGGCGCCTCGGGACTCAGCCGGTTGGCGGCTCCGCGGCTGAACACGTCGAGCATGATGTCCCCGACCACGACACCCACGCTCATGACCGGCTCTTCTCGACCTGCGAGGTGGTGGAGAACCCCTCGACCCGTTCTATGTACATGATGCGACCGCCGCCCGCGACGACCGTCTCCTCCTCGAGGAGCGGAGCGCCGGCGTATTCAGCCCCCTTCGCGTGAATGGTCGGGGTGAGCAGGGCGAGGAGACGGCGGGGGTCCTGATCCTCCATGACCACGACGTGGTCGACGGCCGGCAGGCGCGAGAGGTCCGCGATGCGCTCCTGCTCCCCCCGGATGGGCCGCTCGGGGCCCTTGCTGAGAGCGCGCACCGAGGCGTCGGAGTTGATCAGCAGCACGAGCCGGTCCGCGCTCCGCCGTGCCTCGGAGATCGAGGCGGCATGACCGGAGTGGAGGAGATCGAAGACGCCGTTGGTGGTGGCGAGGCTCTGCCCGGTCGCTTCGATCCATTCGCGGAAGGCGGGCAGGTCGGTCTCGGCCAGGTGGAAGGGGAAGGGGCAGGCAGAGGTGTCCCATTCGAGGTCCGTGACCACCTCACGCTCCGCGATCTGCGCGATCTCGTGGAGCACGAGATCGTGGAGCTCCTGGACCCGGGCGGTCTCCGGCAGGTCCACTCCGATCGTGTGCCGGGCGCCCAGGCCGTCGTGCTGGCCCACGAGTCCGAGGGTGGTCGCTCCGGCCTGGTGCGCGGCGGCGAAGGCCTTGCGCACGTTCGCGCTGGTGCCGCTCGTGGAGAGGCCGATGACGAGGTCGCCCGGGCCGGCGAGCGCTGTGACCTGGCGGGAGAAGACGTCTTCGTAGCCGTAGTCATTCGCGATCGCGGTGAGCGCGGAGGTGTCGGTGGTCAAGGAGATCACCGGGAGCGGGCGACGGTCCTTCTTGAGGCGCCCGGTGAACTCGGCCGCAAAGTGTGTGGCGCAGGCGGCGCTGCCGCCGTTGCCGAACACGTAGGCCCTGCCCCCCGAGGTGAGCACCTGCCCGAGGAGCAGCCCGGCGCGGGCGATGCTCTCGCTGTCTCTCTCCAGGAGCGAGGCCCCGTAGCGGAGCCGGCGCGCCGCGTTCGCGGCCAGCGCGCGGGCACGATCGACGCCCGAGGCGTCGAAGGAGGCGGTTTTGGGCACTGTTTCCTCTTCTCTCACTGTCGCTCTCCGGCGACGTCGTACATCTGGGCACCGATGCCACGGTCGTGGCCTGCGGCGGGGGCGCCTCCACGGCGCTCGGGTCGGCTCGAGATGGAGCGATCGGGGACGCTTAGAAACTCAGCGGCGGGGGCTTTCACCGCGCTTCCGTCCTGCTGCTGCGGCTTTCGCGGGCGCTGTGGGGACAGGCTTGCCACCGAAGATCTCCTCGAGCTCTTCAGCCCAGGAGATGGGCTCCTCGCCGGGCGCTGCCCTCCGGCGCCGGCGCCCCTGCTCGCGCACAGGATGTCCGGTGGCACCCTCCGCTGCGCTGGGCGTGCCCGGGGCGGGGGTCACAGCCTGCACGGGATCGGCCTCGCTCGCGGTGGGCTCCGCGTGCGATGGGTGTTCCGCTCCTCCGCGCTCGGGATACGGCTCGGCGCCGTCAGGGCGGCTCGCACGGTGGCGCTCGGCGACACGGCGCCGATTCATCTCTGCAGCGGTGAGGCCAACGGCGAGGATCAGCATGCTCTGGCTCATGATGTGATCCAGTACGTCGAAACTCAGCGCCATGGTGATCATCAGGACCCCGAGGGATCTGGCAGTGGAGTCTCCGTAGATGAGCACGAGCACGAGCACACCGAGCAGCATCAGTAGGCCCAGCAGGCCCTCCTGTGCCATCGTCGCGACGAACTGGTTGTCGAAGAAGTAGAACGAGGTGCTGTGCCGGTCCACGACACCGCTGTCGAAGATGTACTGCAGATCCGTTCCCCACCCGAACAGCACGTGTATCAGATCCGCGCGGAACAGGTCGGGGAAGGAGGAGAGCACGGCCGTGCGGTGCTCGTAGGAGTCGCTGGTCTCGAACTCGCCGCCGAATCCCAGCAGCCCGCGCAGGGTGTCGTACCCCACCCGCCAGCCGATGATCCCGGCAAGGGCCCCCACCCCGAACAGCCGCGCCACGAGATTCTTGCGATAACCGATCAGCACCTGGAAGACGATCACCCCCGCCGCGGCGAGGACCGCGCTGCGAGTACCGCTCATGAGCACTCCCGCTGTCGTGAGCAACGGGATCAGCCAATAGACGAGCTTCCCGGTGCGCACCGCGACCCCGCCCCCGATCGCGCCGGCCGCGGCCAGGAAGAACGAGAACGGGATCGGGTGGGAGAAGGAGGTCATCGGCCGCCCCGCGAGTGTCGGCAAGATCGTGTTCACGCGGTCGGAGATGTCGTTCGTCCCGTCCGACATCGGCCACAGGCCCGGAAGCCCGGCCCACACCTCGCCCATCGCGTAGGCCAGGTGGAGCACCACGATCACAGCGAGCCCCTCGGTGAAGCGAGGAAGGTCGCGATAGCGCATGCGGGAGGCCGTGGCGGCGAGCAGCACGAGCACAGCGAGAGTCAGCACACGGATCGGTCCGGTGATGCCGCTGAGCAGGTTCGCGAGGAAGATCAGTCCTAAGAGACCGATGCCGAGCACGAGCACGAGGGTGCCCTCGGAGTGATGATGCCCATGGTTCCAGGCCACCAGGAGCGCTCCGCCCGCAGCCGCCAGGCCGATCGCGATCGCCATCGACGAGGCACCGTTGAGAGGGATCACGGTGAGCCAGCCGATCGCGATCACCAGTGCTCTCGAGACGACCACGTTCGGGCGCGAGAACACGATCCACCACGAGGAGACGAACGCTGCCGCAGCGAAGGCGGGAATCACAGGACCTCCTCCCCATGCTCGGGACGACGGGTATCCGTCCTATTCGTGACAGTGCGGCGCCCGGTTCCGCGCCGGCGCTCCCGCACGATGTACCGGCACATGTCCCGGCTGCCTTTACGGGCGCGTGTGGTCCACGCTTCCAGGAATCCGCGAAACCCTGGCCGCGCATCCGGTCGCAGTGCACGCAGCTGGCTCGGCCGGAGCGCGAGAGCGTCCACCACCATCCCCGGCCGGCGGCGCAGCGGCGCATCACGCAACCGCAGCAGCCACGCCGTCACCGACTGATCCTCGGCGCTGAGCCGCTTGACCCATTCCGCGTAGGCGGGCCCGGGTGCGTCGGGGATCGAGACGTGCTGCCCGAGAGGGCGCAGGAAAGGTGCGGCACTCAGCTCGGCTCCCAGCTGCAGCGCGCGCTCGCGCAGTCGGCACCCTGCCGCCTCGCCCAGTCGACCCCGCACCCTCTGCCGGATCCCGGCGAGCGTGCCCTCGTGCCGGTGGCCGCTGCGGATCTCGTTGAGAGCCTCGAGAACAGCCGAGTCCTCGTAGCAGGGAGTATCGAAAGCGAGGGCGCCGACTGCGGTTCGCTCACGGTACTGCCAGAGTCGTTCGAAGGTCAGCGCCGCATCCTGCAGAAAACCCAGCCAGAAGCGGTGCACATCAATCGTGCATGGCCAGAAATGGTGGAGGATCGTGACCGAATGTTCCTCGAAGGGGAGCACAGCGTCAGGATGATCACGCAACCTCCAGCCGTCCTTTGCGAGGAGCTCCACGAGCTGGTCCACATCCTCGGGGTGCAACAGGATGTCCAGGTCGAAGGACTGCTTCGGATCGCGTACGCCCTGGGCTGTGAAGAACGGCCCTTTGATGAACAGCACCCGCAGGCCCGCACGCCGTGCCCGATCCGCGACGATCGCCGCGACCAGGGTGATCGCCGGAACATAGCCGAGCTCGAGCACCTCTGGCGAGTGCCCGGTATGCAGGGCGCTCATCGCGGGGTCCGAGCGCCGCTGCGGGTGCCGGGGACTCCGCCGCCCGCCGGGCCGTCGCCGGGCAGTCCTCTGCCGGGCATCGCTCGGTCCACAAGACGCAGCCTGGAGAGCTGGTCGAGGATCAGGGGGACCTGCTCGTCGAGCACCGCCCGAGCAGCCCCCGTGGTGTCCACGAGTTCCTCGACGATGTTCGCAGTCGCGAGAGGACCCGCGGCGAGCAGCTGCCACACCAGGTGCGCGCCACCCTCGATCACGTGCGGAAGGGGATCGGGATCATCCAACGGCAGCGCGAACGACGCCTCGGGCTCGACGACGTGCGCGACCCCGCTCCGGATGCTCCACACCTCCTCACGCACCATCCAGGACCTCGACGATCCCGCGGATCAGCACGTCGATGTGGCGCGCTGCGCGCTCATGCACCTCCGGGTCGGCACCGATGGGGTCCACGACGTCGTCCTCGGGGGTCAGCTCGGCCCGATACCTCTGTTGCACGCAACGGCGCACGGCGGCGGGAATCTCTCCCGCCTGGACCGGGCCGCCGCCCTCGACGACCAGGGGAAGCACCGTGGCGAACTCCGCGAGCGTGAAGGTGCGCAGCATCGCCGAAGGGAAGCGCCGCACGAGCTCATCCCGCTGGCCGACGGTCATGGTCAGCACGAGCGAGGAAGCATCGATCTGCGAGCGTTCGAGCTGTTGCCCCACAGCGGTGGTGGGGTCCCCTCCGAACCTCCGCGACCACTGGGCGGAGGAGGAATCCATCGGAGCACCGACCACAGCGTCGAGACCAGCGCTCTGCACTTCGATTCCATGCACGCTGTCGAGGCGGCTGCGGAGCAGCTGCTCTCCGAGCGGCGATCGGCAGATGTTGCCGGTGCAGACCACGAGGATGCCGAACGCCTCGATGCCAGTGCTGCCGTTCATGAGTCCCCGCCCCCGGCGTCCGCCGCGCGTGACCGTCGTCCTCCATGAGAGGGCTGGGGCGAGGACTTCTCTGAGCCGACGGCTGTGCTCGCGGGGCTCCCCTCCGCAGCCGCACGCTGCGACCCGGTATCGGGGAACGATCTGGCCGTTCCCTTCGCGCTCGTCGTCTCATCAGCAGAGCGGCGATAGTAGTTGCGGTAGCGATAGCCGTAACCATCTGCCTGAGCTCCGCGCATGGGCACCCGGTTGATGATGACCCCCAGCGAGCGCCCCTTGACCTTGCGCAGATTCGCGAGGGACTGGCCCAGCTCGTCGAAGGTGGTCTTGTTCGCCGACGCCACGATGATCGCGCCGCTCGTCTTCGCGGTCAGCAGCGCCGCATCCGTCACCGGCAGGAGCGGAGGGGTGTCGATGAGGACGATCGCGTGCTGGGAGATCTCGTCGAGCAGCTTGCCCATCGTCTTCGAGGAGAGGAGCTCGCTGGGGTTGGGTGGGACCGAGCCCGCGGCCAGCACGGCGAGGTTCCCGGTGTCCCCCCACGGCTGAAGGACATCGCGGAGTTCCGCCGTCCCCGCCAGGACGTCCGTCAGCCCGACGCTGCCCACGATCCCGAAGGTCTCGGCGACGACAGGTCGTCGCAGATCGCCGTCGATCACGACAACCTGCTCACCGGCCTGCGCGATCGTGTTGGCCAGGTTGGCGATCACGAAGGACTTCCCCTCACCGGGGATCGAGCTGGTCACCGTGATCACTCGAGGCGGATTGTCCACATCCATGAACTGCAGGTTGGTGCGGATGCGCCGCATCGATTCGGCAACCGCGTACTCAGAGATGTCATCGCTCTCACGGTCGTTCCCGCCCTTCGAGGTCACGATGCGGTCGTTGCCGACACCGCCCGTCTTCCGCCGCGGAATGGTGCCGATCACGGCGACGCCGGTCGTGGACTCGACATGTTCGACAGCGCGGATACGGCGATCGAACTGGTGCCAGACGATCGCGTACGCGATACCCATCACGGCGCCGACCAGGATCCCACCCAGCACGTAGAGTCTGATATCCGGCGAGGACGGCGAGGTGGGGATCTGTGCAGAATCCAGGGACTGGAACTGGACGATGGTCCCGGCACCCTCGATCTCGAGAGACTGCTCGCCTATCGCAACGATCCACGCCTCGGCGATATCGCGGGCCTGCTCCGGTGTCGAAGCCGTCACCGAGACTTTGATGTTCGAGGTCTCCGGAGGATTGCTGACGGTGGTGTTCGCGCGGAGAGCGTCGACAGATTCCTCAAGACCGAGATTTTCCTTGACCCGTTCCGCGACGGAGCGGGAGTTCGCGACATCGAGGTACGAGGTCACGCGCGACTTCGCAAAGCTGTCACCTGTGAGCGCGCTTCCGAGGTCGCTCGAGGAGCCGGCGGTGAGCATCCCACTCGCATCCGACGTGTACTGCTTGGGTTGGATCGCCGCGAGGCCGAAGCCGAGCAGGCCAGAGACCGCCGTGATAGCGAAGATGGTGAGCCACCGCGCCCGGAAGATCTTCCAATAATCGACTACTCGCACGTCTTTACACTCCCAGATTGGCACGGCTCATCAGCCGCAGGATTTCGAGACCCGACGCTGCGGTGAGGGGCCGGCACCCCGATATGACCGCCGGTCGCCCCGTTCACGCTTCTCCACACAGCACAATCACGAACAATCGGATATAGTATGCCACAGGGATGCGGCACGGGCACAAAGGCCACAGATGCAGGTCTCTACCATTTTCCACCCATCACGCCGCACTCGCTCAGAGGCCGAGATACGCACGAAGAGCAACGATCTGATCACGCGGCGCGAAACCCGTGGCACGGATCCTGGAGAGGTCCAGGACCGAGCTGCGGGGCCGTGGCGAGATCGTCCCGTCGCCCTCCGCCCGTTCCTGCGCCGCGTAGAACTCGGCGGTGCTCGTCGCGGAGACCCGCTCGGGGTCATGGCCGGTCGCCGCGAAGACGTTGCGCGCGATGCCCGCCCAGCTGAGCGGCTCACCCTCCGTGGAGAGGTGGTAGACCCCCGGCTCTGGGCGCACACGCAGCAGGTGCTCTGTAACCGCCGCGAGGTCATCGGCGAAGGTGAGCCGGCCGATCTGATCGTCCACGACCGCCGGGTCTACCCCTCGCTCAGCGAGGGAGGCCATCGTGCGCACGAAGTTCTTCCCCTCGCCCACCACCCAGCTGGTCCGAACGATGTAGTGATCCTGCCAGGTGGCGACCAGCGCGTCCCCCGCAGCTTTGGTCTGGCCATACACGCCAAGGGGAGCGACCGACTCCCTCTCGGTATGCTCGGCGATGGTCCCGTCGTATACGTAGTCGCTGGAGAAGTGCACGAGCACGGCCCGCTGCTCCCGCGCGGCCTGCGCCAGCCTCTGTGCACCAAACGCATTGGTCGCCCACGCCGAACGGCGTCCCTCCGGCGTCTCCGCGAGGTCCACCGCGGTGTACGCCGCGGCGTTGACGATCGTGCCGTAGGGAGAGAAGTCGAAGTCGGCGACGGAGTCGGGATCGGCGATCTCCAGCTGCTCGCGACCCACCCCGTCGACGTCCCCCCGCGACGCCCAGCGCTCCATGAGCGCCCGACCCACCTGCCCGTTCGCACCCACCACAAGGGTGCGGCGCGGCGCGACGGGGGTGACCTCCGCGAGACGCGGATGGGCGAGGTCCTTCGCGGAGAGCTCTGCCCGTTCGAGCGGGATCGGCCAGGGGACGGCCGCGGTCTCGTCGGCCAGGTTCAGGAAGGTGTACTCGGACTGGGCAGTCTCGGTCCAGTGGGCATCCACGAGATAGCTGTACGCGGCCGGCGCTTCGACGGTCTGGAACGCATTGCCCACCCCACGCGGGACATAAACCGCGACCTCCGGCGTGATCTCACACCAGAAGGCGGTGCCGAAAGCAGGCCCCTGGCGCAAGTCCACCCACGCCCCGAACACCTTCCCGGTCGCCACGGAGACGAACTTGTTCCACGGCTCGGCGTGGATCCCGCGCGTGACACCGACTGCCTGGTTGAAGGACACGTTGTTCTGCACCGGGCCAAGGTCCGGCAGCCCGGCGGCGATCATCTTCTCCCGTTGCCAGTTCTCCTTGAACCAGCCACGTGAGTCCCCGTGCACGGGAAGGTCCACGACGAGCAGGCCGGGGATCGGCGTGCTGCGGATTGCGAGCTCAGACAATTGCATCTCCTCCGAGGGATTCACGGTGTCGACGGGGGACGGGCGGAGGCATCGGCCGCCCCTCCGGCAGGGCGATCACTGCCCGGCAGCGGCATACTTCGCCTCGACGGCCGCCTTCTGAGGCCGCCAGAAGCGCTCGTGGTCGCGGTACCACTGGATCGTGGCGGCGAGACCGGACTCGAAGTCGCGGAAGCGGGGTTCCCAGCCGAGCTCTTCTCGCAGGCGGGAGGGGTCGATCGCGTAGCGCAGGTCGTGGCCGGGGCGATCCGTGACCAGGTCGAAGTCACCCTTCTGGCGCCCCATCTGCTCAAGGATGAGCTCGACGACCTCGCGATTGGACTTCTCGCCATCGGCACCGATCAGGTAGGTCTCGCCGATGCGGCCCTCATCCAGGACCTTCAGCACCGCGCTCGAGTGGTCGTCGACGTGGATCCAGTCCCGAACGTTCTGACCTGCGCCGTAGAGGCGGGGCCGGATGCCGTCGATCAGGTTGGTGATCTGGCGGGGGATGAACTTCTCCACATGCTGGCGCGGCCCATAGTTGTTCGAGCAATTCGAGAGGGTGGCCTGCACTCCGAAGGAGCGCACCCAGGCGCGCACGAGCATGTCGCTACCGGCCTTGGTCGCCGAGTAGGGACTCGAGGGGTTGTAGGCGGTGGTCTCGCTGAAGCGCTCAGGATCGTCCAGCTCGAGATCTCCGTAGACCTCGTCGGTCGAGATGTGGTGAAACCGCTTCTCGTGCCGCCGTGCCGCCTCGAGCAGTGTGAAGGTCCCGATCAGGTTGGTGCGCAGGAAGGGGGAGGGATCACTGAGGGAGTTGTCGTTGTGCGACTCGGCGGCGAAGTGCACGATCGCATCGGACTTCGCGACGAGATCCTCGACGATCCCCGCATCGGCGACGTCACCCACGACGAGGCTCACGCGTGAATCGGACAGACCGTCCAGGAACGCCTCGTCCCCCGCGTAGGTGAGCTTGTCGAGCACCGTGACGGTGTCATCGGTGTGCTCCACGACGTGGTGGACGAAGTGCGATCCGATGAACCCGGCTCCACCGGTCACCAGCAGATGGCGCGACATACCCAGGCACTCCTCCATGAATGTGTCCCGCACCGGACGTGGCGGAACTGGGATCAGAATACGTGAACAACCTCGCACATTGAACGCCTGTCCATCACCTTCCACTCGCCCTCCCTGCTGGCCTCCATCAGGGGCGGACGCCCAGGGTGCACGGTGCAGATCCTCATCTATCATGGCCTCGGCCCGGCACCGCCGAGCGTCCTTCGACGCATCGCCGGAACGTCCCGGCGCCACCCCTGAAGGAGGGCTCGGAACGTGACCAGCACCCACATCGATCAGCCGCTCAGGATCTCCGTGATCGGTTGCGGCTACCTCGGCGCCGTACACGCGGCCGCCATGGCGGAGATCGGGCACGAGGTCGTGGGCCTCGATGTCGACGAACGCCGCGTCGAGATGCTCTCTCGCGGCGACGCCCCCTTCCACGAGCCCGGGTTCGGGGAGCTGCTCGAGCGAAACCTCGCCACGGGACGACTCTCCTTCGGCACCTCGTACGCGGACATCGCGCAGTGCGACGTCCATTTCCTCGCGCTCGGGACGCCGCAGCGCGGCGACGGGCTCGGCGCGGACCTCTCACACATCACCCAGGCGATGGAGTCGCTGCTGCCCCACCTGCGCGAGCGCAACGGCAAGCGGACCCTCGTGGTGGGCAAGTCCACCGTGCCCGTCGGCACCGCGCGCGAACTGAGCGCACTGCTGTCCGAGCTGCCCGGGGTCGAGCTCCTGTGGAACCCGGAGTTCCTCCGCGAGGGTTTCGCCGTGGCGGACACACTCACTCCGGACCGCCTCGTCTACGGCGTCGCCGATCCCGAGCAGTCCTCAGCAAGTGAGGCCGTGCTTGACCGTGTCTACGCACGGCAGCTGGAGCAGGGAATCCCGCGCCGCGTCTACAACTATGAGTCCGCCGAACTGGTCAAGGTCTCCGCGAACTCCTTCCTCGCCACGAAGATCTCCTTCATCAACGCGATCGCGGAGCTGTGCGACATCACCGGCGCCGATGTAGCCGACGTCGCCGAGGCGGTCGGCATGGATGACAGAATCGGCCGGAAGTTCCTCCAGGCCGGGATCGGCTTCGGAGGCGGCTGCCTCCCGAAGGACCTCCGTGGACTCATCTCCCGCGCAGGAGAGCTCGGAGCCGTGGACTCCTTCGCGTTCCTCCGCGAGATCGACACGATCAACACCGGCCGCCGCGATTACGCCCTGCAGATCGTGCGCCGCCACTTCTCGGGTGACCTCAACGGCCGTCGCATCACCGTGCTGGGTGCGGCGTTCAAGCCGAACACCGACGACATCCGTGACTCCCCCGCGCTCGACGTCGCCCTGCGGCTGCTCGTCGAGGGTGCCGTCATGACCATCACCGATCCTGCCGCCGCAGAAGCCGTCCGCATGCGCCATCCGGGCCTGACCGTGACCACCTCGACCACGGAAGCGCTCGAGGGCGCAGAAATGGTGCTCCTGCTCACGGAGTGGCCGGAGTATCGGTCCCTGGACCCGGTCGCCGCAGCTGGACTGGTCACCGCTCCCGCGATCCTCGACGGCCGCAACGTCCTGGACCTCGGCAGCTGGCGCGACGCGGGCTGGCACGCTATCGGCATGGGACGCCGGTGAGATGAGCACAGCACATGGCTCGGGTGACGCCCCGGAGCAGGCTGCCCCCGCCCCTCCGGCCGATGGCCCGCGGCGCCCCTCGAGGCTGCGCCGGGTCACCTCCCATCCGCTGGCCCACCTGGTCGCGGCCATAGCGGTGCTGGCCTTGCTCCAAGCATTCGTGGTCAAACCCTTCACAGTGCCCTCAGAGTCGATGGAGAACACGTTGCAGGTGGGCGACCGTGTGCTCGTGGACCGCACCGCCTACCTGCCGCTCCGGAGCGAGCATGGCCCCGCCCAGGGGGACGTGGTCGCCTTCCGCGCCGACGAGACGCTGTGGGGGGAAGGGTCCGGGGGCGCAGAAGATTCAGGAGTCATCGAGTCGGCGAAGCATCTGGTCAAGCTGATCCTCGGGGACACCCTGGGCTTCGGCCCGACCACGGAGCCGCAGCTTGTCAAGCGCGTTATCGCGACTGAGGGGCAAACAGTCTCCTGCTGCTCTCCTCGTGGCGGGGTGCTCGTCGACGGCGCCGAGCTTCCCGAGCCATACATCAAAGACGACTTCCCCTTCGAGGAGGGAGTGCTCGACTGCACCACCAGTCCGCGTTCACTGCGCTGCGTCGACGAGGTGAAGGTCCCTGCGGGGATGCTGCTCGCGCTCGGCGACCATCGCGGCAACAGCTCCGACGGCGCCTCGGCATGCCGCACCCCCAACGCGCAGAGTCCACCCGAGTGCATGCGCTGGGTCCGTACCGACGACGTGCTGGGCCGGGCGTGGACGGTCTTCTGGCCGCTGGGGCGGTTCGGCTCTGTGAGCTGAACGGCCCGGGCACCATCGCCGCAGCGCCGCCCGGCCCGCTCACCACCCGAACGGGGGCGGCCCGGGCCGGGGCCGCGAGAGTCAGGCGATCGCACGTATCGCCGTGAGCACTTCGTCTCGGATGTGCTGCATCTGACCCTCCTCAGCAGCCTCCACGTTGAGCCGCAGCAGCGGCTCGGTGTTGGAGCCCCGCAGGCTCAGCCACCAGCGCTGGCTCTCCGGCACGTCCTCGCCCCAGCAGTGCACTGTCATCCCGTCGAGCCAGTCCACGCTGAGCTCATTACCCTGCACGGCCGCGATCTCCGCGAGACGCTCCTGGACTGCCGCAGTCGCGGCGTGAGCGTCATCGACCACCGAGTTGAGTTCTCCGCTCGACGAGTACGGAGCATACTGTGCCGTGAGCGACGAGGCCAGCGCCCCGGACTCGCGCAGCGCCGCGAGGACGTGAAGCGCGGCCAGCATCCCAGAATCTGCGAAGAAGAAGTCCCGGAAGTAGTAGTGCGCCGAGTGCTCCCCGCCGAACACGGCATTCTCCTGCGCCATGACGGCCTTGATGAGCGAGTGGCCCACCTTGGAGCGGACGCACCGCCCACCGGCTTCCTCGACCACTTCACGCACGTGGCGGGAGGAGACCAGGTTCGCGACGATGGCGGGTGCAGCTTCCCCTGCCGCGCGCGCCCGGGCGATCTCACGCTCGGCGATCATCGCCGTGATGGTCGAGGCAGAGATCGCGGCACCTGTCTCATCCACCGCGAAGCATCGATCGGCATCCCCGTCGAAGGCGAGACCCAGATCTGCCCCCTCCCGCACCACCGCGGCCTGGAGATCTCGCAGGTTCTCGGGATCCAAGGGGTTCGCCTCATGGTGAGGGAAGGTCCCGTCGAGAGTGAAGTGCAGCCCGATCACCTCGATGCCGTCCAGCCGCTCCGCAAGCGGCGGCACCGTGTGCCCGGCCATTGCATTCGCCGCGTCCACGACCACTTTCAGGGGCTTGCCCTCAGGCAACGGGACGAGCCGGAGCATCGTGTCGATGTAGTCGGCGAGGGTGTCCTGTTCGGTGACGGAACCACCCTCGGCCTCGGGAACGGTGCCAGCCTCGAGGTAGCGTTCTGCACGCTTCTGGATCTCCGCGAGACCTGTATCGCGGCTGATGGGCCGCGCGCCGGGCCGGCACAGCTTGATGCCGTTGTCCGGAGCAGGATTGTGCGAGGCGGTGAATATCGCTCCAGCCTGCTCCCGCAGACCGCTCGCGCAGTACAGCTGATCAGTCGAACTGAGCCCGGCGAAGGTCACGACGGAACCGCGACGCACCGCTCCCTCCGCAAACGCACGGGAGAGCTCAGGCGAGGAGATGCGCATGTCGTGGGCGAGGATGATCGGCTCCGCCTCGAGGTGATCAGCGAACGCCGCGCCCAGCGCATGGGCGACCTCCACCGTCAGCTCGGTACCGGCGCGGCCGCGCACGTCGTACTTCTTCACGACCTTCGAGAGGTCCACGCTCGGGCCAGAGCCCTCAGCAGACCGCGCTTGCAGGGGAACCGTCCCACTGCTGACCAGTTCAGACATGCTGACCCCGCCTCTCTCCCTCACCGGCACCAGCCGTGCGCTCTCGTTCCAGGACATCCAGGAGCCGAGCACCGTAGCCTGACTTCACGAGGGGCCGAGCCAGCTCGCGCAGCTCATCGTCATCGAGGTAGCCCATCCGCCAGGCCACCTCTTCCGGGGCACCGATCGAGAGGCCCTGGCGCATCTGCACGGTGCGGACGAACTCCCCGGCTGCGGCGAGGTCGTCGAACGTACCGGTGTCCAACCAGGCGGTGCCACGGGTCAGGATCTCGACGTGCAGCGAGCCGTCCTCGAGGTAGCTGCGGTTCAGGTCGGTGATCTCGAGCTCGCCGCGCGGCGAGGGCTTGAGCGCACGGGCACGCTCCACCACCGTGTCGTCATAGAAGTAGAGTCCCGGCACCGCAAGGTTCGACCTCGGCCGCTCGGGCTTCTCCTCGAGGGACAGCGCGCGGCCGTCCGGCCCCACCTCGACCACTCCGTAGGAGCTCGGCTCCGCGACCCAGTAGCCGAACACCGCAGCGCCCTCGACCTGTGAGTATCGGCGCAGCTGCGTACCCATCCCGTGGCCGTAGAAGAGATTGTCACCGAGCACGAGCGCGGCGGATTCTCCGCCCAGGAACTCCTCACCGAGGACGAAAGCCTGTGCGAGCCCATCCGGGGAGGGCTGGACGACGTAGGAGAGGTTGATCCCGAACCGCGACCCGTCTCCCAGCACTCGCTGGAAGGCGGCCTGATCCTCGGGGGTGGTGATGATCAGGATGTCCTGGATACCGGCCAGCAGGAGCGTGCTGAGGGGGTAGTAGATCATGGGCTTGTCGTAGACGGGAAGCAGCTGCTTCGAGACGCCCACGGTCATCGGATGGAGACGACTTCCCGTCCCTCCGGCAAGAATTATTCCGCGCATGCACGTGATCCTATACGCGTCGGCAAGCTTTTCATCCACGAGTCCATATCCGCCTCCGGCCTGGACGAAAGTGATCCCTCACCGTCCCGGCCACGTACAAAGAGTGGGGGATCCCGGAAGCACGCGATATTCGCGGTGAACCTCGCTGCACGAGCGAACATGCAAACACTCCAACGAGCACGGAGGATGACGGCTCCGCCTCCGATGAAGTCTGGAACGAGGAGCCCGAGGCCAACGGAGGATCCGCCGACTGAGGCCTGTACGAGGAGACCCCGCCCTCGACTATCGTGACCGCACAGCCCCGAGAGGCGCCGCCCGACGATCAGGAGGAGCGCACACCATGGCCGGAAAGAGCCTGATCCCGGGCCCGTCCACCACGAAATCTGTCATCCACACCGCGAAGTGGCTCCTCCCGCTGCTGGCCACCGGCGCGCGCTGGCTCTCCTCCCATCCCGAGGTATGGGAGTCGATCAAGGAACAGGGCGCGAAGCTGCAGAAGGTCACCACCGACAAGCCCGATGGCGTGCTCACCACGGTGGGAATCCTCCGCGAACAGGTCGGCTACCTCACCGACTCCGCCGATGACGCCGGCGAGGCACGCCAGGCGCAGGACTGGGCGAAGCGGCTGGACAGCTGCGAACGCGCCGCCCAGCTGCTGCAGACCCCGGGCACCACCCGGAGGGACCGCAAATCGCTGACGAAGCGCGTCGAGGCGCTGCGCTCAGAGATCTTCGCCGCGTACATCGAGGAGAGGGGCGAGGACGCCGAGACCGACAGCGCACCCGAGCGCTGAGGTGGAGGCTCACACCGTCACGTGCTCACAGGTTCCGATACCGAGGAGGATGGACTGAGCCTCGATGATCGCCGGCTCGGATCTCCACCCGCTCGGATCCTCGACCGTGATTCCGAAGCGCATCGTTGACCCGAGCCCGAGCAGGCCTCCGAGCAGGCCGGTGGGGATCGTCGTCGTGTAGGTGCCGTCGCCGTTCTGTGCGGTGTTCGAGCTGAAGCTGAATCCGAGAACTGGCTCGAGGATCGAGCCGACGCCTCCGGTCGCCTGCTGCAGGGTTGCCTGCTGCAGCGTATATCCCTCCGGCAGATTCCAGTGGATGCGCACTCGCGCTGCCAGTCCCAGCCCACCGGGGCGGAACTCACAGTCGCGGGTGAGCATCGGCGCCGGGATCGTGCTCGCCGTGACCTCCCCCGCGATCGGCGTGGTGTCGGTCCATCCCGCCTCGGTCTCCTCGAACGAGGTGGGCAGCAGCATTCCGGTCAGCAGCACGAGCGGCACGAGCGCCCCGGCGAGCATGGCTGTCAGCTGGCGTCGCCGCGTCGAGCGGGCGGTCATCGCTCCGCCTCGGCGTCGCCGGTGTCGGTGTCGGTGTCGGCGTCGGCGTCGGCGTCGGCGTCGTGCTGCTCGGTGCCTGGGCGCCCGCGCGGCCACAGCGCCCAGACCACCAGAGCGCTCACGGCGAGTGTGACGCCGCCGAGCAAGTAGGGCGAGTTCAGCGCGGCGACGGGTTTCGCGAGGCCTGGGATGGAGAACAGCACTTGTCGCACTTCGGCGACTGTGTACGGGGCGGTGTCGGCGGCGTCGTTCGCATCGCCCTTCATCGTGATCTGCCGCTGGCCATCGGGCAGCTCGGTGACGGAGGTGACGCGGTGGGTGATCGGGAGGGCGTCCTCACGGTCAACGGTGACGACGTCCCCGACCTCGACCTCCGCGGCGGGGATCTCCTGGACCACGGCGAGCGAGCCCTGCGGGATGGTGGGGGTCATCGAGCCGGTGCGGAACAGGATCAGGCTGATGTCGAAGACCACCGCGAGGATCACCAGGACGACGCAGAGCGCGCCGCCCACCGCAGCCAGGTTGAGGATTCCGTTCAGGAGGTGGCCGAGGAGCCCGCGGCTCGGCCGTGCGACGCGGGGCGACTCTGTCGATGAGGAACCGGCGGCAGTGTTCATGTGGTCTCCGAGATGGCGTCGATGCTCCAGCTGGCGCTCGCCGTCTGGCCCTGGAGGTCGTTGGTGGCGTCCACGGGCAGGGTGACTTCGAAGCAGAGGTGGGTGGGCTGGCCCGGGGCATCGGGCGTCGCTCCGGCGAGCGCGAAGGGGTCGTCCTCGGCCTGTCCGGTGGTCAGCGGCACGTGCTCGGAGGTGCTGCCTACGAGGTAGTCGGCGCTGCCGTTGAAGGCGGCGGCCTCGCAGATCTGTGACGCGATCACGCGGTAGCGCAGGGCGTCTCCGAGGGTTGCGGGCTCATCGAGGCCGGAGGCGTTCAACACGGCCTCTCCCGCGATCGATCCGGTCGCTGTCCGCAGTGCGAGCGAGGCGTACCGCGTGGACCCAGGGGTCATCTCGGTGGCCTCGAACTGCAGGACGGCCGCCTCCTCGGCGTAGGCCGCCCAGGAGCCTCCGGCGCCGTCGTAGGGCTGTGAGGGGTTGGCTTCGACGACGAAAGTGGAGGCGGCGAACTGCCCCTCGACGAAGACCTGGTCGGTCCATGCGGCGAGGGTCGTGGTCGCACCTGCTCCGAGGACCAGGCCGGAGGCGAGCAGGGCGCGCAGGCGTACCCACCAGGGCTGCCCGAGCGGCACGCTCGACCCACCGGCCTCAGTCATCAGCAGCTCAGACCTCCGGCGAGTCCGAGGTCGCCAGGAACTCCCAGGTGGCGGTGCCGGACTGGCCCTGATCCAGATCATCATTGGCGGTCACGGTGAAGCACAGGTTCACGGCTGCGCCAGCAGCGGAGTCAACACCGGACACCAGGTTGAACGCGGCTGTGTCGCCGACGGCGTCCAGAGCAGTGCCCGCAGCGACCAGCGTGTCGCCGACGGTGGCATCACAGCCGAAGCCGACGGTCGTGGTCAGGGTGTAGGTGAGGCCAGCGATCTCGTTCGTGGTCCCTGCGGGACGGACCACGACTCCCGCGTCGTAGCTGGTGGTGGCGTCGAGTCGGACCGCGAACGGCGCCGAGACGATGTCTCCCGGAGCGAGGTTCGAGGCGTCGACGCCGAACGCGAGTGGCGCGGCAGTGTCGACGGTGTCGTGCTCGATGAACTCCGTGCCGTTGAGGCTTCCCTCGAGGTTGAAGTCGCCGGCCTCGAAGGTGCCGGTGGCGAACTCGGAGTCGTTCCACGCGGCGAGGGTGATGGCAGCGCCGACGCCGAGGACGAGCCCTCCGGCGAGGGCGGCGCGAATCTTACGGGCACGAGAAGACGGAGCGATGTCAGACATGGTGAACCCCTGAATGTGTGCGAGAAGGAGAGTGCGGGGCATCAGCCCCGGTGTGATCGGTGGCGACGCCACCGATTACCTGAATCTTAAACTTGGAGAGCCGTGCCGAGGTGGGACTTGAGTCCCGCTTCACAACCTTGACCGAATGGCTCCCCGCATCGCGGTGCCGCGTCGCACAGCAGTCGCGAGGAGCCGCCTTCACATCATCGGCCATGAGCTCAGTAACTCAGAGGGCAACGCTGACGTCAATGGTTCGCGGGAATATTGCCGTAAGGCGCTTCGCGATTGCACTCTGGCCCGCCCGAAGCGTCCGACTTCTCCCTCGCCCCGCATTTGTGACCCCTTCGTTATCCTCGCGGGTGCCATCCATGCAAGGAGTCCCGTGACCGCCACCGCCCACCCGGCCTCGAGCACCACCCCTCCGCGACGATCCGGTTTCCGCCCTGACATCCAGGGCCTGCGCGCGATCGCCGTGTTGCTGGTGGTGCTCTTCCACTCCGGGGTGGAGGTGCTCTCCGGTGGGTACGTGGGCGTGGACGTGTTCTTCGTGATCTCGGGCTTCCTGATCACCACGCATCTGCTGGAGTCCCTCGAGCGGGAGGGGCGGATCCGCTTCGGCGCCTTCTACGCCAAGCGGGCCCGACGCATCCTGCCCGCCTCGCTGCTGGTCGCGGCGCTCACGGTGGTGGCGGCGTGGATCTGGATGTCCCCGCTGCTGCTGGAGAGCGTGGTCAAGGACGCTATCGCCACCGCGCTGTACGTGCCGAACTACCGCTTCGCCCTCGAGGACACGGACTATCTGGCCGAGGCGACACCCTCGGCGTTCCAGCACTACTGGTCCCTCGGCATCGAGGAGCAGTTCTACCTGTTCTGGCCCGCGGTGCTCGCGCTGGTGTTCTGGCTGTGCCGGCGCAGCGAGCGCCGCGTGATGGTCGCCGTGGCGGTGCTGACGGCCGCCTCGTTCCTGGCCTGCGTGCTGTGGATGGACATCTCCCAGCCGTGGACCTTCTTCTCCCTGCCCACCCGTGCCTGGGAGCTCGGGGTGGGCGGCCTGGTGGCGATGCTGCTGCGTTCAGGGGCGAAGTGGTTGAGCTCCCCGCGCACCGGGCTGCTGGCCTGGGCGGGTCTGGCGGCGCTGCTGGTGATTGCGCTGGTGTTCGACGAGGGCACCCCCTTCCCGGGCTGGACCGCGGCGCTGCCGGTGCTCGCGACCGCGGCGCTGATCATCGGCGGCGCGGCGCCGGGCCGCATGCATGCCACCGCCGTGCTGGGCCTCGCCCCGATGCAGTTCGTCGGCGCGATCTCCTATTCGCTGTATCTGGTGCACTGGCCGTTGCAGGTGATCCCGCAGGCGGCCGCCTTCTCCGATGAGCCGCTGCCACTGGGGGTCCGGCTGCTGCTGGGCGCGGCCGCGGTGCCGCTGGCATGGCTGCTGTTCCGCCTCGTGGAGCGCCCGGCGATCTCGTGGACCCGGCTGCGGGAGGCTCGCCTGCGGTGGACGGGCGCGCTCGCCGCGGCCGCCTCGATCGCGCTGATCGCCGTCTCGGGCGGGGTGCATCTGGCGGCGACGCAGCAGAGCCTCGCCACGCCGCAGAGCGTCGCGGCCGAGGAGGCCGGCCCGCATCCGGAGGGTACCGAGATCGTGCCGGCGAACCTCGAGCCGTCCCTGGACGAGGCCGAGAACGACAACCCCGCCGTCTACGCCTCCGGCTGCCATCGCTCGCAGTCCGAGACGGACCCCGGCGGCTGCCAGGTGGGCGAGAACGAGGACGCACCGCTGGTGTTCCTCTTCGGTGACTCCCATGCGGCCAGCTGGTACCCGGCGCTCGAGAAGCTCGCCGAGGACGGCACGATCCGCCTGGACAGCAACACCAAGAGCTCCTGCTACTCCCTCGACATCGCCCAGCTGGACGAGGGCGTCCCGTACACCTCATGCGAGCAGTGGCGGGACGGGTTGTTCGAGCGGATCGACGCCGAGCAGCCGGATCTGGTGATCCTCGCCAACTACAACAACCCCGAGCTGCCGCTGGAGGGCGGCAACGATGATCTCGCTGACCGTTGGCAGGAGGGGCTGAGCTCGACCCTGTCCCAGATCGACGGGCCCGAGGTCGCGGTGATGAAGGACGTCCCCGATCAGCAGCGCACCCCGCGCCTGTGCCTGTCCCAGCACGTGGACGATGCCCGCCGGTGCGCGGTCCCGCTCGAGGACGCCTTCGTCGAGGAGCTCGTCCAGGCGGAGGACGCCGCCCTCGAGGGCACCGCCGCCCACCGCGTGGATCTCACCGACCGGCTGTGCAACGAGGAGAACTGCCCGGTGATCATCGGCAACACCCTGGTGTACCGCGATGGCCACCACCTCACCGAGACGTTCAGCCGCGACCTCAGCGAGCCGCTGTGGGAGCAGCTGGAGCCGCTGGTCGGCTGAGCGGCCGGGCGGTGCCGACGGGGCTGTGCCCGCGGGATGGGTCACGGCACGCGGCGGCGGCGCCCGCACGGCCGTGACCTTTTCGTTATCCTCTCGGGTGCCGTCGACCCCGAGGAGCTCCGTGACCGCCCCTGCCGTGCACGGCCCGCACGCTGCCCGTACCGCACCTGCGAAAAGTCCCGGCTTCCGCCCCGACATCCAGGGCCTGCGAGCGATCGCGGTGATGCTGGTGCTGCTCTACCACTCCGGGGTCTCGGCGCTCTCGGGCGGCTTCGTGGGCGTGGACGTCTTCTTCGTGATCTCCGGCTTCCTGATCACCACACATCTGCTGGAGGCGCTCGAGCGGGAGGGGCGGATCCGCTTCGGCGCGTTCTACGCCAAGCGGGCCCGCCGCATCCTGCCGGCGGCGCTGCTGGTCGCCCTGCTGAGCATGCTCGCGGCCTGGATCTGGATGTCCCCGCTGCTGATGCCGGAGGTGCTGCGCGGCGCGGTGGCGACTGCTCTGTACGTGCCGAACTACTTCTTCGCCCAGCAGGGCACGAACTATCTGGCCGAATCCACCCCTTCGGTGTTCCAGCACTACTGGTCCCTCGGCATCGAGGAGCAGTTCTATCTCTTCTGGCCGCTGCTGCTGGCGGCCGGGTTCTGGGTGTGCCGGCGCAGTGAGCGGCGGCTGATGCTCGGCGCGGCCGCGCTCACCGCGGCCTCGTTCCTGGCCTGTGTGCTGCTGATGGACGTCTCCCAGCCGTGGACCTTCTTCTCCCTGCCCACCCGTGCCTGGGAGCTCGGTGCGGGAGCACTGGTCGCCTTCCTGCTGCGCTCCGGCGCGCGCTGGCTGCGGTCGAAGCGCACGGGCCTGCTGGCCTGGGCGGGCCTGGTGGTCCTCGCGCTCGTGGTGGTCACCTTCGATGAGGGCACCGCCTTCCCGGGGTGGAGTGCCGCACTGCCGGTGCTGGCCACCGCGGCGATGCTCGTCGGCGGCGCCGCGCCGGGCGAGCTCCATGCCGGGCGCGTGCTCGGCCTCGCGCCGATGCAGTTCCTGGGCACGATCTCGTACTCGCTGTATCTGGTGCACTGGCCGTTGCAGGTGATCCCCCAGGCCGCGTCCCTGTCGGAGGAGCCTCTGCCGCTGTGGATCCGGTTGCTGCTGGGCGCGGTCGCGGTGCCGCTGGCCTGGCTGCTGCATCGCCTGGTGGAGCGGCCGGTGCTGCGCTGGCCCTCCCTGCGGCGGGGACCGTCCTGGCGGACCGGTGCCCTGGCGGCCGCGGCGTCGCTCGAGCTGATCGCCACCTCCGCCGGCATCTCGCAGGTCCTTCCCCAGCAGACCTCCTCGGACCGCACCGCCGCGCAGGAGCAGCCCTCGCTCGCTCCGACGGGCACGGACTTCGTTCCGGCGAACCTCTCCCCCACCCTCGAGACCGTCTCCGGGGACAACCCCTCCATCTACGCCGCAGGCTGCCACCAGGAGGGCGAGGCGGCCGACGCGAGCGGCTGCCGGGCCGGCGAGAACCCCGACGCCCCGCTGGTGTTCCTGGTGGGCGACTCCCACGCCGCGAACTGGTATCCGGCGCTCGAGCGGCTCGCCGAGGAGGGCCGGATCCGGCTGGACAGCAGCACCAAGAGCTCCTGCCTGCCGCTGGAGACCCCGCAGCAGTTCGAGGACCGCCCCTTCGACTCCTGCGACCGCTGGCGCGGGGACGTGCTCGAGCGGATCGCTGAGGTGGAGCCGGACCTGGTGGTCCTCGCCGCCTTCCACGATCCCGACCGCCTGATGCCCGGCGGGCAGGACAGCCCCGAGACCCGGTGGCGTGAAGGGCTCGCCCGCACGCTCGCCCGGATCGACGGCCCGCCCGTGGCGGTCATGCGGGACGTGCCCACGCAGGCCCAGGCACCCACCCACTGCCTCGCGCAGAATCCCGAGAGCGCCGGCCGGTGCGCCACACCGCGGGCCGACGCCTTCGAGGTGCCCCTGGTGCAGGCGGAGGCCGACGCGATCGCCGAATCCGACGCGGATGCCCACCACGTGGACCTCACCGGGTACTTCTGCAACGAGGCCAGCTGCCCGGTGCTGCTCGGGAACACCGTGATCTACCGCGATCAGCACCACCTCACCCAGACCTTCAGCCGTGAGATGGCGGAGCCGCTGTGGGAGGAGATCGAGCCGCTGGTGGTGTGAGGAAGCCGCTCAACTCAGGCGCGATGGACGAGCGTTCCGGCGGCGTAGGTCTCGGCCACGCGATCCTCCTCGAGCAGCACGAAGTCCCCGCCGGCGGCGGTCCGCTCCTCGAGGCCGAGCAGGGAGGCCGGGATCCGGCTCGCCATGTCCAGCAGGAGCGTCGGGTCGGTCGGCAGGGCAGCGCGAGCCCAGTTCAAGCAGGTGCGCAGATCGGAGCCGGAGCCGGCGAGGTATTCGGTCCCGGCGAGGTTCAGCCGGCCATCGAGCGCAACGTCGACGTCGCCGCCGACGGGGGTGCGATAGCGGCCCGGCGGCATCCCGGCGAGCGCGGCGGAGTCGCTGGTGAGCACGCAGCGCTCAGGTCCCTTGGCGCGGATCATCACGGTGAGGGTGTCAGCGGGCAGATGGTGACCGTCGGCGATGAGCATGGCGGTCAGACGGTCGTCGGCGAGCTGGGTCCACAGGTGGTTCGGGTGCCGTGGCAGCATGCTCGCCGCGCCGTTGCCGAGGTGGGTGGAGAGCGTCGCCCCGGCATCGACGCCGGCGCGCACCTGCTGGGGCGAGGGGGCGCAGTGCCCGAGCGAGATGCGCACGCCGCGAGCGCTGGCGGCGGCGATGTACGGCGCGGCGCCGGCTCGTTCCGGGGCGAGGGTGACCAGGCGCACCGCCCCCTCGGCCGCCTGCTGCCAGCGGTCCAGCTCGGCGACGTCGGGGTCACGCAGGCGCGCGATGTCGTGGGCTCCGCGCGGGCCGTCCTCGGCCGCGAGCGAGGGCCCCTCCACGTGCACACCGGCGATCGAGTGCGCGAGCAACGGGTCCTCGCGGCGGGCGGCGGCGATCACCGAGAGGACGTGGAGGATCTTCTCCTCGCTCGCGGTGATCACCGTGGGCAGGTAGGAGGTCACGCCCCTCGCCCAGAGCGCGCGGGTGAGGTCCGTCAGGGTGTCCGGGGTGACGTCGTCGGCGTTGACGTCGTGCCCGGCGTATCCGTTGACCTGGAGGTCGACGAGGCCCGGCTCGACGCGGGGGTCCGCACTCACGGCTCAGCCCTCGGCGACCGGGCTGTCGGTGCGGAGCTCCGCGGGCAGGAGCCCGGCTGCGGCCTGGTCGAGGTGGATCCGGACCCGGGGGTGCGTGAGCATCGCGGTGGCGGGCACGCCAGGGTCCACCGGTCCGGCCAGCGTCGCGGCCACGGCGTCCGCCTTCGCCGCGCCGAGCACCGTGCACACCAGGACGCTCCCGGCCAGCAGCGCCGGGACGGTGAGGGTGAGGGCGGTGGCGGGGACCGACTCGAGATCCGGGAACAGTCCCTCGTCGACCTGCTGCTGCCGCGAGGCGTGCGCGAGCTCGATCAGCCGCACCTGCTCGGGGGTGTCGAAGTCGGTGTCGCCCGGTTCGTTGAAGGCGATGTGTCCGTTGACGCCGATCCCGAGGCACACCAGGTCGATCGGTGCGGCGGCGAGCGCGGCGCCGTACCGGGCGGCCTCCTGGTCCGGATCGGCATCGGCGCGGATCCGATCCAGGCCCGCCTGTGCGGCCTGCGGCAGGCGGTCGGCGAGCCAGGTGCCGAAGGCGGCCGGGTGCGCCGGGTCCAGCCCCAGGTAGTCGTCCATGTGGAAGGAGTCCACGCGGCTCCAGTCGATCCGCGGGTCGGCGCCCAGGGTGGCGAGCATCTGCTCCTGCGAGGGGGCCGAGGCGAAGATCACCCGTGCCCGGTCCTGCCGCTCGAGGACCTCGGTCAGGACATCGGCGGCGGCGCGTCCGGCAGAGGCGCCGGCGGCTTCGGCGGTATCGCGGATGATGACGGCGGGACATGAGGTGGCGGTGCGGGATGGCATCGGGTCTCCTTCGGGGGTGTCAGAACGCCTGCGGCGCACCGGCGTCCAGGGCGCTCTGCTGCGCCTTGAGGGCGATCTCGGTGGCCTGCAGGCTCGCTGCGGTGGTCACCTCCGGTTCGTCTCCGACGAGCAGCGCGTCGAAGAAGTACTGGGCGGGCCGCTGCGCGGGGCCCAGCGGCACCTCCCAACGCGGCCGGTCATGGGTGGTGACGGTGAGGTGGTGATGGGCCCAGTCCACTTCGGCGGTGCCCTCCGAGCCGGTGATCCGCATCCGGTAGTGACCGTGCACATCGGCCGCTTCGGGGCCCAGCCAGTTCGCCTCGATCGTGGCGGGCACCCCGCCGGCGTGCAGCAGCAGGCTCACGTGGTCGTCGAAGTCGGGATGGTCCGCCGCCCGCGCGTTGCCCACGAAGGCGCTCACGCTGCCCTGCAGCGCGGCTGTTCTCCCCTGCTGCTCCGCGACCAGGTCGAGCACCAGGTCGATGTCGTGGATCGGCAGGTCTCCTGCGATTCCGCCGTAGGTGGCGCGGTCCAGGAACCACCCGGGGCGAGTGGCCTGGCCCAGCTTGTGCGGCCCGGTGCTCGCGATCATGGCGATCGTCCCGAGCACGCCCTCGGCGAGCAGCTGCCGCAGCGCCAGGGTGGCAGGATAGAACCGCTTCTCGAACACGATCGAGACGTGCCGCTGGGCCTCCTCGGCCGCGGCCCTGACCTGTGCGAGCTGCTCGAGGGAGGTGCACAGGGGCTTGTCGGCGAGCACATGCGCTCCCGCGCGCAGCGCCACAACGGCCGCCTCGGCGCGCTGGCTGTAGATCCCGGCCACGAGCGCGACGTCCACGTCATGCTCCGCCAGAAGCTCCTGTGCGCTCTGGTAGCTCGGGGCCTCGATGCCGGGCAGGAAGCGGCGGCGCAGCGTCTCATCGGCTTCGGCGACCGCCACCAGCTCGAGCTCCTCGCGGTGCTCGACCTCCGCGAGGGCGTAGTCGACGTGCTGATGGGCGGCGCCCAGGATGGCGACCTTCATCGCAGCTCCTCCGTCATCGCAGCTTCTCCGTCATCGCAGCTCGTCCATGGTCACGGTGCGGCCGGTCGCGGCCGCGGCGGTGATGGCCTCGAGCAGGCGCACAGTCTCCGCGCCGTCCCGGCCGGGGATCGAGGAGTCGCGCCCCTCCTGCACGGCGTCGAGGATCTCCGTCCACTGCTGGACGTGCCCGGCGATGCCGATGGCAGCGGGATCCGAGGCGCCCACCCCGATGCCCGTCTCCGCCGCGTCGATCCGCGGTGCGGGGACCCCGTCCACGTCCCATCGCAGCAGCTCGCCCTGGCCGATCTCGACGACCCCGCGTGCACAGTGCAGGGTGAGCGTCGCCGGGCTCCCGGGAGGGGTGGCGGTCGAGGTGCTGATCAGTCCCAGGGCGCCGCTGGCGAAGCGGAGGGTCGCCACGGTGGTGTCCTCGGTGCCGGGCTCATGGGCGAGGGTCGCGGACTGCGCGGTGATCGCTTCGACGGGGCCGGCGAGCCAGCGCAGCAGGTCCACGTTGTGGGCTCCCTGGTTCATCAGGGATCCGCCGCCCGCTCTGGAATCGCCTCGCCAGGGGGCGGCGGAGTAGTAGCTCTCGTCCCGCCACCAGTGGACGTGCGTGGTGGCCAGCCGCAGCGGGCCCAGCAGCCCGTCCTCCAGCGCCCTGCGCACGGCCTGCACCTCGGGTTCGAGGCGGCGCTGGGAGATGACATGGACGCTGAGGCCTCGGGACTCGGCGAGGGAGACGATCCGATCCGCCTCCGCCGCGGTCAGCGCGAGCGGCTTCTCGACCACCGCGTGATGGTCGCTGCCGAGCGCGGCGAGGGCGTTCTCGGCGTGCGCGCCGCTGGGCGTGCAGATGGCGATGACGTCGAGGTCCTCACGGGCCAGGAGCTCCTCGGGGCTCGACTGCACCGCCTCGGGCCAGCCGGCATCGGCCGCCTTCTCGCTATCACCTCCGCTGAAGGCGACGAGCTGGGCGCGATGGCGCAGCTCGGCGAGCGCCTTCGCGTGCGAGACCCCGATGGTGCCGAGGCCGAGCAGGCCCACCCGGACGACGTCATTGTGCGTGGTCATGTCTCGACACTAGGTGGCCGGGAGCGCGATCGCAATACACCGCTATGCCTGATGAACACCTTTTCCTCTTGACTCACGGACCTGTGCGGGGGAACCTTGTGGCACTGTCCCGTCGTCGTGGCGCCGCGCCTGCCCGTCGGGATCCCGACCTTGTCGGCAGCTCGGCAAGGACCCACCGAACTACGAGGAGCAGCCGTGCTGCGCATCGGCCTCATAGGCACCGAGAACTCGCACATCACCCACTTCACCCGCTTCCTCAACGTGGAGGAGCGGCACCCCGGCGTCCGGGCGACGGCGCTGGTGGGCGGCCCGTCACCGCGAAACCGGGAGCTCGCCGAGCTCGGCGCTATCGAGCGGATCGTCCAAGAGCCCGCCGACCTGGGAGACGAGGTCGATGCCGCGATCGTCTCCTCCCGGGACGGCGGCAAGCACCTCGAGCACGCCCGCCCACTCCTCGAGGCCGGCAAGGCGGTGCTGGTGGACAAGCCGCTAGCCGCCTCCGTGGCCGACGCCCAGGAGCTGCTCGCCCTGGCCGAGCGCAGCGGGGCGGTCATGCTGTCCTGCTCGGCGCTGCGTTTCGTGCCGGAGCTCCCGGATTTCGCCGCCTCGCAGGAGACGGGCCGGCTGCGCCACCTCCACGTGAGCGGGCCGGCCGATCCGGACAGCGAGTACGCGGGGCTGTTCTTCTACGGCATCCACCATGTGGAGGCGGCCCTGGAGATCCTGGGGAACCCCACCGTCGCCCCCGGAGAGCTCGAGGTGCGCGCCATGCGCAGCGCGGACACCGTGGTGGCATCGTGCGAGATCGCGGGAACGCAGGTCACCTTCACCTTCCTCACTCCCGGGGAGGGGACCCGCACTCCCTTCCATGCGACGGCCGTCTATGAGAACGCCGCCGTCGCCCGCCCGCTCACGCTCGGCGGCGACTACAACGCCCCGGCGCTGGCCGAGTTCCTGCAGGCGGTGGAGAGCGGCGCCTCGCCGCGTTCGCCGCAGGCGCTGCTGTCGCCGGTGGCGACGCTCTCCGCGATCACCGAGTCCCTCGAGAGGAACGCGTCATGACCCAGTCCCCCACCGCCGCCGCGCCCGGTCGCCAGCGATTCGGCATCATCGGAGTCGGCATCATCGGCCAGGGCCATGTCAAGCGGCTCACCGCGGAGGACTCCCCTGCCGATCTCGTCGCCGTCGCCGACCAGAACCCCGAGGCCGCGCAGAAGATCGCCGCGGAGCACGGCGTCGAGGCCGCCTCGGACGTCACCGCGCTGCTGGCCCGCGAGGACATCGACGCGGTGATCATCGCCGTCCCCTCCGGCCTGCATGCCGAGGTGACGATCCGGGCCCTCGAGGCGGGCAAGCACGTCTTCCTCGAGAAGCCGATCGAGGTGACGGTCGCCGCGGCGGACAGGATCCGCGCCGCGGAGAAGCGCTCCGGGAAGGTGCTGACCATCGCCAGCCAGCGCCGTTTCGCCGCCGAGAACCAGTTCCTCAAGCAGCTCGTCGAGGAGGGCCGGCTGGGCCGGATCACCTCGGCGACCATCGAGGTGCCGCTGTGGCGCAGCCAGGAGTACTACGACTCCGGGGCCTGGCGCGGCACCTGGGAGCTCGACGGCGGCGGCGCGCTGATGAACCAGGGCGTGCACCTGGTGGACCTCACGCTGTGGCTGCTGGGCGAGGTCGAGGAGCTGTTCGCGCACACCGGCCTGCTCGCCCATGAGCGTATCGAGGTCGAGGACACCGTGACCGTCACCGCCCGGCTGGTCAGCGGTGCCCAGCTGACCTTCCAGGCCACCACCGCCGCGTACGGCAACCTGCCGATCCGCATGAACCTGATGGGGGATGCCGGATCGATCGTGACGGAGAACGAGCGCGTGGTGCACGTGCACTCGCGGGACGGGCTCGAGCTCCCGGAGTTCACCCCTCGCGACATCCTCCGCGAAGGGCTGATCGACTTTGTGACGGCGGTGCAGCAGGGCACCGCCCCGCTGGTCACCTCGGCGGAGGCGCGCGCCGCCGTCGCATTCATCGAGGCGGTCTACGAGTCGGGTCGCACAGGAAGGCCGGTGCGACCCGCCGCACTGCCGGTGGAGCCCTGAGACACCGGTGGCACCCGCGCAGGCGGAACGTGACTGGTGGCAGAAGCGGCTGGGGGCATACCCGGATGCCGAGGGCTCCTGGCACCACGTCGGCCAGCGCGCGCTGACACATCACGGGGTGAACGGCCGGATCGACCAGCTGGCGATCCGGAGTTTCGGCTCCGAACTCGTGTGCGAGCTGCTGGTGCCCACGGCGGCGGCGCCGACCGGAATCGTGGTGGTCGTGCCGTTCTACGACACTCCACCTCTCTTCGGCGAGCCCTCGCCGCGCACCGCTCTTCACGATCGCGACCCTGCCGATGGCGCGTACGGGCTGCGGCTCGCCGACGCAGGGCACGCCGTGCTCGCGGTGCCGTGGTGGTTCGAACAGATCGCCGCCGCGGATCCGGCGACCGCCACGGCCCGGAGCCTCGAGGAGCGTTACGGCCCTGCCGCCGCCCGCCACCGCCGTGAGCAGACGATGACCGCTCTGGGCAGGAGCGTCGCCGATCTGGTGCTCGCCGTCACCGCGTTCGAGGAGTCCGGCCTCGCCCCAGGTGCCCGGCTCGCCGCCTTCGGCCATTCCCTGGGTGGCAAGCTCGCCCTGCACCTGGCCGCCCTGGACCCTCGCATCGAGGCGGCCGCCGTGCACGAGCCCGGGCTGGGGTTCGCCCACTCCAACTGGGCGGATCCCTGGTACCTGGACGGAGAGATTCCTCAGGAGCGCGACCAGGACGACCTGCTGGGACTGGTGGCCCCGCGCCCCTTCCTGCTGGCCGGAGGCGGGGACGGCGACGGCGCCCACACCCTCGATCTGTTCCGCTCCGCGGGCCGGCGCTGGCCCGCAGAGCAGGGACCCGACTTGCTGCTGCACGACGGCGGGCATCCGCTCCGGCCGCACGTCATGACCGCGATCGGTGCGTGGTTCAGCGAGAAGCTGCCGCGCCGGGCCTGAGTCCCGCGACGCAGCCGGCGCTGCCGGCTCGGAGCACCACACCCATTGACGCCGGTGACCCCGGTCACTAACATCTCGGTCAGCAAAGGTTTTCTCCCTGTAGCTACCACCGAAGGGAAGCAACGATGCTTCACCAGGACAGCACGCCCGAGCAGATCACCCCGAGTCGCCGAGCCGTGATGCGCGGCGCGCTGGGCCTCGGACTGGCCGCGACCGCCACCGCCGGGTCCGGGGTGCTCCCACTCCCCCGGGCCGTCGCCGCCGGCGAGATCCTCAACGCAGGCTTCGAGCAGGTCACCGACGGCTGGCCCACCGACTGGGAACCGTTCAACGCCGCCTCCAGGGAGCACATCGCCTCCGCCGACGATGCCGCCCACAGCGGCGACCGGTCGGTGCGGATCGCAGATCAGAGCACCACCTCGGTGGGCCTGCGCAGCTCGCGGCTGCCCATCGACGCGGGCACCGTCTACGAAGGGTCGGTGCAGGTGCTGGTCGAGGCCGGACGCGCCTCGGTGTACCTGGAATTCTGGGACGAGGCCGGGACCAGGGTCTCGAGCACGTTCCAGGAAACCCGATATCTGGGCGATTGGCACGCTGTGAAGGTGAGTGGGACAGCGCCCCGGACAGCCGTTCACGCCACTCTCCTGCTGTATTCACCGCAGTCCAACCAGGGCACCGCATGGTTCGACGAGGCGGCGATCGCGCAGGTGCGCACCCTCCCTGTCGAGCGGTACGGCACCGCCGCGTTCACCGCCGCGATCCGCGGCGCGACCCTCCTGGGCGACCGCCTCTTCGTGACCTCCCGCCACCCCGTCGACGGCAAGCTGAGGCTGGCCGAGGTGGATCTCGAGACCGGGGAGGCCCTCTGGTTCTCGGATCTGGACCTCGGCGGCGGCTCCGGCCAGCAGCTGGCTCATGACGGCACCCACCTGTACATCGGCGCCGCCGGCCATGGCTCGATCTGGCGCATGGACCCCGACACCCGCGAGGCCGAGGAGTGGGTGCCGATCGGCGGCTCCACGCTGTGGGCCTATGACCTGCGGTACCACGAGGGGTATCTCTACCTCGGCACCTATCCGGACTGCATGGTGCGGCGGATCCGGGTCAGCGACGGGCAGGTCGAGGTGTACGGGCGCGTCTCGACCTCGCTGTACGCCACCGCGGCTGTCGCGGACGAGGAGTACGTGTACGGAGGCTCCGCGAGCCCGGGCAGGCTCCTGCGATGGCCCAGGGAGGGCGGAGGGGAACCGCTGGATCTCACGCCGCAGCTGAGCGACTCCCCCGTCGGCATCCTCGACATGGTCGCCTCCGGCGGTCTGCTCTACATCGCCAGCGGACGAGAGCTGATCTCGATCCGGCCCGACGGCTCGGAGCGCGTCTCCCGCTCGATCCCGGAGGAGGATCGCTACATCGACCAGCTGACGGTGGCTCCGGACGGAACGGTGTACGCGCTGGCACGCCTGACGACGAACATCTATCGCGTCGACGCCGAGACGCTGACACCGATCGCGCGCCCGCACGACGACGTGGAGAACATCCTGCTCGACCTCACCGACGACGGCCGGTTCGTCGGTGTCAGCGGCGTGGGCGACGTGTGGACGGTCCTCCCCGGCGGGGAGGCGGAGGTCTTCAGCCTCACCTCGAGCTCGTTCGCCTATCCCGACGAGGTGCAGAGCATGCTGCTGCACTCCCGCGGGCAGCGCCTGTGGGTGGGCGGCCACTACTCGATGACGGTGCACAACCTCGGGGCTCAGACCTCCGAGAGCTTCTATGCCCCCGGGGAGCCCAAGGCCATGGTGCAGGGCGCCGACGGGACGGTCTACGCCGGCATGTACCCGAGCACGAACATCGTCGCGTACCACCCCCGCACCTTCGAGCCGACCGTGCTCGGAGCCATCGGGCACGGTCAGATGCGGGTCAAGGAGATTCAGTACGACCAGGCGCGTCACCAGCTGCTGGTCGCGACCGGCGCCAGCAACGGGTCGTACTCCGGAGCTCTCACCTTCGTGGACCTGCGGACTGGGGAGTTCGACGTCCACGTCGACATCCTCCCCGGGCAGCGTCCGATGGACATCGCCGTGGCGGGGGATGTCGCATACATCGTCGGAGACACCTGGGGCGATGGCAACAGCGGCCCCAGCAAGCCCGCCGGCGACGTCGCGGCCGTGGACCTCACCACCCGCGAGGTGCTGTGGCGGCGGGAACTTGACCCGGACTGGCAGTCGTACGAGGGGGTCGTCCACCAGGACGGCCAGCTGTACCTGATGGGGCGGCGACCGAGGGGTCCGTGGTTCCTCTACGACCTGGCGACCGAGAGCATCGTCCATCGAGGGGATCTCGGCGGGTACGGCGAGTTCGGACAGTCCCGTGGACGGGTCTTCTCCTGGGTGCACTGGGCCTTCGACATCCGTGAACTGCCGAGCGCGAAGCAGGGGACGGAGCGGCTGCTCCACGCCGATGTCCCCAACGGTTGGTACAACAACCCGGAGTTCTGCTGGGCGCCGAACGGCAAACAGATCTGGGGCGTGTGGGGGCCGGACCTCGCGAGATTCACCCTGATCTAGAGCGCGACGCTCCCTTCTCTCCCCCTCCCCCTGCACACCTCAGAGAGGTCTCTTCGATGACGCAGCACGACCGAACACCCATGCTCACCCGTCGACTCGCCCTGCAGGGCACCGCCGCCGGCGGGCTCCTCGCGCTCTGCGGCCTCGCGCCCGCCGCGGCTGAGGGAGAGCACAGAGCTCTTCCGGGCACGGGCGAGGCCGTCGACCTCGGCGAACCCGTCCACAAGACCCAGGCGCTCAGCTCGGCCGTCGGCACCGCACCCGATGGCGTCCCCCGCGGGTACTACGTGGTCGAGGGCAACGTGACCACGAACGCGGAGTTCACGGTGATGGACCTCCGTACCGGCGAGACGGTGCTGCAGACGCGGGTGCCGCACGGGATCTCGAGCCAGCGCACGCTGGCGATCTCCCCCGTGGACGGCACCGTGTACTTCGCGACCTCCGAGGTCAGCCACGCGTACCGTCACACCCCCGGCACGGATTCGGTCGAGCACCTCGGCGCGTTCCCCACGGGGCAGCGGGCGTGGACGGCAGCGGTCGATGCGGACGGCACACCCTGGTTCGGCTCCTATCCGGGCGGCAGGCTCTACTCGCTGGATCCCGACTCCCTGGAGTTCACCGACCACGGCGTGGCGCTCGCCGGTGAGCAGTACGTCCGTGCGATCTGTCCTGCGGGGGACTCGATGTACATCGGCACCCAGCAGACAGGTCACCTCCTCAGATTCGACCGGAGCACCGGCGCCTTCACGGAGATCCCGATGCCCGATGCGCATGCTCCCACCGGCATCGAGAAGATCTCGCTGAGGGGCGACCTGCTGTTCGTCGGCACCGACGGCATCTTCGTGCGCGATCTCAGCACGGACACCTGGATCGACCACATCCCGGGGGCGAACCCGCGGGTGTCCCCGCCGGATCCGACGAACCCGGACCACGTCTACCTGCGCACCGACGGAGAGATCCACCGCTACGACCTGGCCACGCGTGAGCTGAGCGGGACTGCTCGCCGCCCCAATGCCGCTCCCGAGTCCTGGGCATGGGTCCAGTTCGAGGGGGAGAGTCCCTCCCTCGTGCTGACCTACTGGAACCAGGGACGCACCTACTCGTTCAACTTCGTCGAGGGAGGCGGGACGTACCAGGTGCCCGACCTGATGGGAGCCGGCACCAACATCGTCACGATCGGCGCAGGCCCTCTCGGGGACATCTACGCGGGCGGCTATCTGAGCCCGCCGGGGATGGGCCGCTACGACCCCGATCAGGGGGAGATCGAACTGCTGGCCGGCTCCGGGCAGGTCGAGGGGTACGGCACGTACAAGGACGCGCTGGTCTTCGGCCGCTATCCGCAGGGATCCCTCTGGTGGTACCGCACCTCGGAGCCGTGGGAGCTGAACTCCAATCCCCCGGCACCGCTCGAGATCGGCGACGGCCAGAGCAGACCCCAGGCCTTCCTGGAGCTCACCTCGCTCGCCGACACCGTCGCTGTCGCCTCCGTCCCGGACGGCGGCCAGCATGGAGGCGCCATCACGCTCTGGCAGCCGGAGGAGCACTCCCATCAGGTCTTCCGCAACGTCGTCCCGGATCAGACCCCCGTCTCGCTCGTGGAGCATGACGGGCTGGTGATCGGCGGGACCTCGATCCAGGGCGGCTACGGCATCGACCCAGTCACGTCCGAGGCACAGCTGTTCGGGTGGGATCCCGTCAGCGGCACCACGCAGTGGCAGATCGCTCCCGTCCCCGCTGCGGAGACCATCGCCGGACTGCTCATCGACGAGGACGAGCGCCTGTGGGGAATCGCGAACGGAAGCACGGTCTTCGAGTTCGATCTCCGGGAGGGCCGAACCGTGCGCACGATCGTGATCGATGCCGACCACGGCCCCTCCCGATACGGCAACACGGATCGCCTGATGTTGGACGGTGCGCGGCTGGTGGGCTCGGCGGCGAACCGCATCTTCCTCCTGGACCGCGCCACGGAGGAGGTGACGACCCTCTACGGCGGGCCGGAGGCCTCACCCGCCGAGGCGATCGACGAGCTCGCGCAGGACCGCCACGGCGCTCTGTACTTCACCCGAGCCGGCACGCACCTGATGACGCTTCCGATGCCTGCGGATCGGACTGCGCCGGAGGTGGCTGTCCGGACCGCGCCCCCGAACCCACGGCCGGGCCAGTCCGTGCGGGTGCACCTGCGAGCCCACGACGACGGCACGGCCGATCCCGTGATCCACTACCGGATCGATGACGGCGCCTGGACGCGGTACGAGCGTCCGGTCGCGGTACGGGCTGATCAGCGCCTGCAGTGCCGCGCGATCGACGATGCGGGGAACTCGAGCACGGTGGTCACCCTGGAGCCCCGGGCCTGAACCGCCGCCGACGCCAGTGGGCACGGAGGGCTCGGCGCTCACCTGGGGGATGTACGGCATGAACCTGGCCTGGTTCCCGCTGCCGAAGTGAGTCAGCCGTGGTGAGCGGCCCGCAGTGTGCACATCATGCTGCGGACCGCTCACCCGTCACGGCTCTCCGCCGGCCTCGAGCGCGTTCAGGAGCAGCAGGGACCGGGCGATGTGCATCGGGTCCTTGACCGGCAGGGCCACGACCTCGTCCAGCGGGCTGCCGTCACGGGAGCGGATCTGGATCCATTCCTGACCCCCCGGGTCCGGGAAGGTGGCCATGGTGTACTCGCGCACCTGCTCGGCCCAGCGTGCGATCTCCGGGGAGCCGGTGCGGCGTGCCAGCAGTGCCGTGGCGTACAGGGTTTCGGCGTGCACCCACCAGAGCTTGGTGTCCCAGGTGCGATGCACGAGCGACTCGTAGGGGGTGCCGAGCTCGCGCCCGTCAGGTGCCGCGCCGGTGTCGCGGTCGACGTAACGCAGCAGTCCTCCCTCCGCCTGATCCCATCCCGTCTCCAGGGCTCGGAGGGCGAGCACGGTGAGTGTGCCGTCCGGGACCGCCAGCTGCGGGTGCAGATCGCCGACGTGGACGAGCATCCACAGCAGTTCGAGCAGATGGCCGGGGGTGACGTGGCGGGCCAGCAGGGTGTCGTGGTCCGCGGGGTCGTCGGGCCGGTGCTCCCACCAGGTCTCGGGCCCGAGAAAAGCGCTCTCGCCGCCGAGGAGCACAGCCCGGGCCTCCGTCATGACGTCGGCGGCGAGCGCCGAGCCGGTGGCGCGGTGCAGCTCGGCGGCCACGTGGAGGAGAGTCATCGGGCCGGCGAGGTCGCGGAACCCCGCGGAGACCGGATACGGCTCGCTGCGGGCGGTGCGGTGATGCAGGGAGTCCGCGGCACCGCGCAAGGTGCGCTCCGCCTGGGCGAGCCATCGGGCGGGATCGGAGGCGGAGGCGGCAGCCGTGTCGGGCCTGCTCGGCTCGCGCGATGAGGAGCTCTCCGCGGCGCTGTCCGTCAGGCGCAGCGCGCCGGCCAGCCCGAGAACGGCGAACAGGTCGGCGAACACGCTGGTGGCCAGCTCGCCCTGTGCGTCGGCGATAGGTTCCCCGCGGGCGCTGAGCAGGAAGGCGGTGCGGCTATCGGGCAGGAAGGCGTGCTCGGCCAGGAAGTCCGCGGTGCGCAGCGCCCGCCGGTGCCACAGGTCGCGATCGCCCTGGAGCCGACCGGCGTCGATCTCCTCCACGATCAGGGCGCAGGTCCAGGCCCAGCGCCCCTGGGACCAGGTGTACTTCTCCGTGGTCCTCAGCTGCCCGCGGTTGGTGAAGCAGGTGCGGACGCCGCCGAGCTCGTCGTCGGCGCCGTGCCGGCTCCACCACGCGAGCACGTCGCGTTCCAGATGGGTGCGCAGGGAGTCCCTCATCGCTGCCGTGCCCGGAGCATCGGCGCCTGCGGCGAGGCATCGCCCGGAGCGGGGCTCATCTACTTGATCCCGCTCATCATCACGCCGCGCACGAAGTACCGCTGGAGGAAGATGAACACCAGCAGCGCCGGGATGAACATGACCACGGCGGAGGCCATCAACGTCGCCAGGGAGACGTTCTGCGCCTGCAGGCCGTTCAGGCCCACCGTGAGGACGTAGTTCTCCGGTGACTGCTGGGCGACCAGCGGCCAGAGGAAGTCGTTCCAGTGCCACAGGAACACGAAGGTGCCCAGGGTGGCGAGGATCGGCTTGGTCTGGGGGAGGATCACCGACCAGTACACGCGCAGCTCGCCGGCGCCGTCGATCTTGGCGGCGTCGATCAGCTCATCGGGGATGTCCTGCATGAACTGGCGCATCAGGAACATGGCCTGGGCGTTGGCGACGGTGGGCAGGATCAGGCCCCACATCGTGTCCAGCCCGCCGATCTGGCCCACCAGCAGGTACTGGGGGATGATCGTGAGCTGGTAGGGAATCATCAGCATCGCGATGAACACCCAGAAGATCACCTCGCGCCCCAGGAACCTCTTCTTCGCGAAGGCGTACCCGGCCATGGAGGCGAACAGCAGCACCAGCACCACCGAGACCACGGAGTAGATCGTGGTGTTCAGGGCCCAGCGCGGGATGTTCGAGCTGCGCAGGGCCTGCCGGTAGGCGTCCAGCGAGATGTCGGTGTTGAAGAAGATCTCCGGCACCTGCACCGGGACCCCCGGGTGCAGGGAGATGACCACCATCGAGATGAACGGGAACAGCGTCAGCGCGCCGATCAGGATCATCGGGATGTGGATCAGCTGCTTGCGCACCCTCACCGCACGGGGCGCACGGCGGGCGGCGAAGGGCTCGCGGCGCTCGGTGATCGCGCTCATGTGTCGTTCCTTCCCACGAGGCGGCGTTGGATCAGGGAGAGGATCAGGGTGATCACCAGCAGCACCACGCCCACGGCGCTGGCGTACCCGAACTCGAAGTAGCCGAAGCCCTGGTCGAAGATCATGAAGGTGAGGGTGTAGGAGCCGCGGGCGGGACCGCCGCCGGTCATCACGTAGATCATGTCGAAGGCCTGGAAGCTCTTGACCGTCTCCAGCACCAGCACGAAGAACAGCGCGGGCTTCAGCAGCGGCATGGTGATGTATCGGAAGCGGTGCCAGGCGCCGGCGCCGTCGAGCTCGGCGGCCTCGTAGTAGTCCGTGGGGATCGCGAGCATACCGGCGAGCAGGATCAGCATGTTGTAGCCGAAGCTCCCCCATGCCGCGACCAGGGCCAGGGCGGGCAGCACCAGGTGCTGGTTCTGCAGCCAGGAGCCCAGCTCGAGCCCGGCGGTGCTGAGCAGCTCGTCGATCGGCCCGCCGCCGCTGAACAGCCAGACGAAGATGATGCCGGAGATCACCGGCGAGGTCACCACGGGCAGGAAGAACAGGGAGCGGTAGAAGGACATCCCCCGCATCGTGCGGTTGCACAGCTGCGCCATCAGCAGCGAGAGCACGACGGACAGCGGGATCGCCAGAACCGCGTAGATGCCCGTCACGCGGAGCGAGTGCCAGAAGACGTCATCCGAGATCAGGCGGGCGAAGTTCTCCGTTCCGACCAGCCGGAACTTGCCCGACAGGGAGACATCGCCGAAGCTCAGCAGCACCCCGTACAGCGCCGGCAGGATCCGGAACGCGACGAAGAACGCCACGTACGGGAAGATGAAGGCGTACGCGACGAGCGCGCCGCGCGAGGTCGCGAGCTCCCTCCACGTGACGGTGCGGGCGACCACCGCTGGGCGTCCGGTGTCGTCGTTCGGCCCTCCGGGTTCGCCGGGACTGCGGGGATCGCCGGTGGCATCGGGGGTTGCGGGGGCCACGGAAGTGGACATGCCGCTCCTCTCTGAGCTGTGGTCTGCTCGGCGCCGGGCACGCGGTGCTCACGTGCCCGGCTCGGATGGGGCGTCTCAGCCGCGCTCGAGCAGCTCGTTGACCGCGGATTCCATGGTGTCCAGCGCCGCCTGCGGGTCCTTCCCCTGCAGCAGCACGGCCTGGATCTCGGGCTTCATCACGTCGATGATCTCCCTGGCCTGGGGATGGATGATCCCGGCGTTGACCACGTCGAGGTACTGCTCGAACTCGGAGACCTGCTCATCATCGTCGTGGACGCCGGTGACATCGGTGCGCGGCGGGTAGTACGTGAAGTCCGAAGCCACGAACTCGATGAAGTCCGGTTCGGTGAGGTGATGGACCCATGCGGCCGCCGCCTCCGGCGACTCGGTGGTGTTGAAGATCGACAGCGCACCGACGGAGCCGATGGCGACCTGCTCCTTGTGCGTCAGCGGCGGCAGCACGGTCAGCGGGTCCTTGAGGATCTGGCGCACCTGGCCGATGTTCGAACCCATGCTGTACACGACCTTGCCCTGCGCCATGTCAGTCTGCTCGAAGGGCAGGGTGACGCTGATCGGCTCCTTCGGTGCCCAGCCGTTGTCCACGATCTCCTTGATGAACTCGAGTGCCTCGAGTCCTTCCGCGGTGTTGAACGCCGCAGTGCTCAGGTCATCGCTGAGCACGTTGCCGCCCGCCTGCCACAGGTACATGTAGTAGCTGTGGTTCAAGGTGCCGTCGCCGTGGTACTCGAGCAGGAAGTAATCCTTCTCCTTCGCCGCTTCACCGACGGCACGCAGCTCGTCCCAGGTGGTGGGCCCCTCCATGCCGAGCTCGTCGAGGATCTTCTGGTTGGCGAAGGTCTGCGAGGCCTGCATGAGCACGGGGGCCGCGTACAGAGTGTCCTCGTAGGTCATCGCCTCGAGGGAGGCGGGGACGAAGGCGCTGTCCCAGTCCTCGCGCAGGTCGTCGAGGCTGACCAGCAGGTCCTCCTCGGCGAAGCGTGGCACGAAGTCGGGGTTGAAGTAGACGACGTCCGGAGCGTTCCCGCCGCTGATGGCGGTGGTCAGCTGCTCCTCGCGGTTCGCCCAGGGCTGCTGGACGACCTCGACCTCGACGTTGGGGTACTTCTCCTTGAACGACTCGACGAACGGGGCGTAGGACTCGGCGCTCGCGGTCTCTGCCAGCGGGTAGATCCACATGACGATCGAGCCGCTGAGCTCCTCGGAGCTCTCCGGCGGGGCCTCGGCGGTATCACCGCCGCCGCTCCCGCCGCAGGCGGCGAGTCCGAGCGCGGCGGCACTGACGGCACCGGCACCGAGGGCACTGCGGCGCGAGATTCTGTCGACCATGTCTCCTCCTTGAAACAGGTGGGTCGCCGACGGGGGTCGGCGGGGGTCCCGGGTCGTGCGGCCAGTGGTGGCCGTCGTTGTGCAGCTGCGCTGCGGGCACCGGGCCCGAGCACGACGGCAAACGATTTCTATACGCTAGCCCGCCATGTGACCCAGGTCAACATCCGGTGGGTCACGAGAGGATCAAGCCCGGTGCGGGAGGGCCGTCAGGCCGAGTCCTCCCGGGTGCCAGGCCACGTGACCGTCCTGCACGATGACGGCCTCGGGCCGCCTCGCGGCCAGCTCGGCGTTGGCCCCCGGGGCGTATTGGCGGCTGTTGTACTCGACCCCTGGCCAGGAGACCGGCAGCACCGCGGCGAGGCCGAGGGAGTGCTCGAGGGCGAGGTCCACCGCGGTGAGGTCCTGGATGGCGACGCGGAGACCGGCGGTGCTCGCGAGCGCCTGGGTGATCATCGCGTGGCTCTGCCCCTTGGCCGCCTTGACCACGACGCCGGACCATCCCTGCTCCGCGAGCGTGGCCAGCTGGGACAGCCTGCTGTATCCCTCGTCGAGCAGCACCGGGATCCGGGCGGACACCCTGCGCAGCTGATCCGGATCCGGCTCCTCGTCCCGCGGGATCGGCTGCTCGAGATAGTCGATCGCGCTCAGCACCTCCGGCCCCTCGCGCGCGAGCGCATCGAGCAGCCCGGAGAGCGCGGGCAGGGCGTAGGACTCGTTGGGGTCGAGGGAGAGTCGCAGGTCAGGGCGCAGCGGGGCGGCGAGGCGGTGCACGGCGCGCAGGTGCTCGAGGTCCGCCCGGGCATCGCCGGTGAGCTTGAGCTTCAGATGGTGCACCCCGTCGGCCCGGATCCAGTCCTCGAGATCGCGCACTCCGGAGCCCGCCGCACCCGCCGCGAGCGGGTCCCCGACGCCGAGAGCGTGCTGCACCGGCAGCGCGCGGCGAGGCCGGCGCAGAGTGTCTGCGGGGTAGAGCCCCACCCCGAGCGCTCCGTGGCGGCTGAGGTCCTCGCGCAAGTGCTCCTTCGTGTACATCGAGGTCAGCGGGATCTCGGCGGCCCGGGACCAGGCGTCGTGGAGGGCGTTGTCGACCGGCCCGAGGGCGAGCAGCCCAGCCAGGCGCGGCATGCTCTCGATGCCGGCGCTGCGGGCTGCTTCCGCGAGCGTCGCGTCGAGCTGCTCGTACAGCGGGTGCCAGAGCACGAAGGGATCGCCGAACCCCGGCGTCGCCGAGCGTGCGGCGAGCTCGCTCACCAGGTCCCGCAGCACCTGGTCTCGTGCGCCCAGTTCGATCCCGGAGCGGGGCCAGGACCAGGGGACCGAGAGGATCCCCGCCCCCACCCCCGTGGCGGTGCGCCCGCTCCTCGAGACGACCTCCAGGTGCACGGTGACCGCGGTGAAGTGGGTCATCGGGCGGCCACTGATCACGAAGGGCGGCTCGAGCTCGACGTCCCGGAAGCGGACCTCCGCCTCCGTCACCCGGATGTCGCTGCTGCGCCCCTGCGGGGCCTGCTCGTCCATCGCTCCTCCTCCGATCCCGCTGTGCACGCGCTCAGGAGCTGCGGGCGGGCCCGGTCGATTCGCGCACCACCAGCTCGACGCCGAGGCGGCGCTCGATGGCGGCCTCGCCGTCGGCGGCGTGCGGGCGCATCGCGAGATCCAGGGCGCCCATCCCCATCTCCCGCAGCGGCAGGCGCACGGTGGTCAGCGAGGGCGAGAGGTCACGGGAGACGGCGATATCGTTGAAGCCGGCCACGGAGACGTCCCCGGGCACGCTGCGGCCGTGGTCGCGCAACTGGGCGAGTGCCCCCATGGCCATCTGGTCGGCGGAGCCGATCAGGGCGGTGAGACCGGGATGGTCGCGCAGCAGTGCGCCGGCGGCGTGGTAGCCCTCGTCTCGGTTCGGCGGGCCGTGGTGGACGATGAGTCGTGCCCCGACCTCGTCGAACGCCTCCTTCAGCCCCTCGTAGCGCTCCCGGCTGGAGCTCAGCGCCTCCGGCCCCGAGATCAGGGCGACCTCACGGTGGCCGAGTCCGGCGAGATAGCGGCCGAGCAGTCGGCCGCCTCCACGGTTGTCCACCAGGACCCGATCCATTTCGACCACGGGGGTGCCGATGCCCACCACGTGCCCGCCCGCGGCGCGGAAGGACGTCACGCGGGTCGCGATCCCCTTGCGGTACTCCTCGTCGCTGAGCCCCGACCCGGCGATGATCACGGAGTGCGCACGATGGGCCTGCAGCATCCGGAAGTACCCCAGCTCGCGCTCCGGATCTCGCTCCGTGTGACAGATGGTGACCAGCAGGTTCTGCGCTGTGGCGCGTTCGTGGATCCCGTTGACGATCTCGGAGAAGTACGGGTCGCCCACGTCGCCCACGAGCACCCCGATGGTCCCGGTGTTGCCGCGCAGCAGCCCCTGCGCCTGGGCGTTGGGGACGTAGTCGAGCTCCTTCGCGGCGGCCAGAACGCGTTCTCTCAGCTCGTCGACCACCGGGTACGTGCTCCCCGAGAGCACGCGGGAGGCCGTCGGAACGGAGACACCGGCGCGCTGTGCCACGACTTTGAGGGTCACTGCCATGGCCGGAGGATACCCGGGACGCCCGCAGCCTTGACGGCGGAACGGGTGCGGCATACAGTCCCACCTACGGGGAAACCCTTTTCTCACCCCGTTCACACCCCCGACGTGAGGACGATCAGTGTCGACCGCGATCACAGCCAGCGCTGCCCCCCTGACCGCCCCGGCCGATGAGCAGGCCCTGGACGAGCTCCTCTCCCGGCCGCTGCCCGGCGTGGGCCAGGCTCTCGACGCGCTCGGAGGGGACATCGTGCTGCTCGGGGCCGGGGGCAAGATCGGCCCCACGATGTCCCTGATGGCGCGTCGCGCGCTGGACGAGGTGGGCTCCTCCGCCCGGGTCATCGCGGTCTCGCGCTTCTCTGACCCCGCCTCACGGGAGCTGCTCGAACAGGCCGGGGTGGTCGTCCATCCCGCGGACCTCTCACGCTCCGAGTCCTACGCAGAGCTGCCGGATGCCGCCGGTATGTTCTACCTGGCGGCGATGAAGTTCGGCACCACCGGTCAGGAGCATCAGACCTGGTGGTCCAATGCGGCAATGCCCGCCCTCGTGGCCGACAGGTACCGCGGTGTGCCGTCGGTCGTCTACTCCACCGGGAACGTCTACCCGCTGTCCCCGCTCACCCGGGGAGGCTCCACAGAGCAGGATGAACCGGCGCCCGTCGGCGAGTACGCGCAGTCCTGCCTGGCCCGCGAGCGCCTGTTCAGCTACGCGTCCCACACCTGGGGCACGCCCGTGTCGATCTTCCGGCTGAACTATGCCTGCGAGCTGCGCTACGGCGTGATCGCCGACATCGCCGAGAAGATCGCGGCCGGCCAGCCGGTCGATGTCACGATGCCGGCGGTCAACGTCGCCTGGCAGGGGGACATCAACGCCTGGGCGCTGCGGTCGATCGAGCTGGCCTCCGCTCCCCCGCGGCTGCTCAACGCCACGGGCCCCGAGACGGTCTCGGTGCGGCGCCTGGCGCACTGGCTCGGCGAGGAGATGGGGATCGAGCCGGTGATAGTCGGCGAGGAGTCCGCCGACGCCCTGCTGAGCGACTCCTCCGAGATCCATGAGCTGTACGGCTATCCGTCGGTGCCGCTGCGCCGCCTGGTGCGCTGGGTGGGTGGCTGGGTCGCACGAGGTGGGCGTCAGCTCGGCAAGGCGACCAAGTTCCAGCAGCGGGAGGGGAAGTTCTGATGACCGATCTCGAGGATCGCGCCACCCGGCCGCCCGCGTCGTCGCACCCCGCCGCAGCTCCGGCGAGCGCGCCCGCCTCGCTGCACGAGCGGCTGGATGCGGGCGTGGTGGTGCCCGCTCATCCGCTCGCGCTCGATGATTCCTCGCGCCTGGATCCTGCGGCCCAGCGCGCGCTGACCCGCTACCAGCTGGATGCCGGGGCGCACGGCCTCGCCGTGGGCGTGCACTCCACGCAGTTCGAGCTGCACGACGACCCCGGCCTGCTGCGCACGGTGTGGGAGCTGGCAGCACGCACGGCCTACGAGCACGCGGCGGCGCCGAGCACCTCGGGCCCAGGGGCCGACGGGACCGCGGCGAGCGCTCCCCTGCTCATCGCCGGGCTGGTCGGCGACACGGCGCAGGCCGTGCACGAGGCGGAGGTCGCCCGCGACCTCGGGTACCAGGCGGTGCTCATGAGCCCGTGGGGCATGGCCGATCGCAGCGAGCCGCGGCTGCTCGAGCGCGCCGCCGCCGTGGGCGAGGTGCTGCCCACCATCGGCTTCTACCTGCAGGACAGCGTGGGCGGGATGCCGCTGTCGCGATCCTTCTGGCGCGCGCTGTTCGATCTCGACTCGGTGGTGGCGGTGAAGACCGCGCCGTTCAACCGGTATCGGACCAATGACGTGATGCAGGAGCTGCTGGTCCATGACCGGTGGGACCAGGTGGCGGTGCTCACCGGCAACGACGATGCGATCGTCACCGATCTGCTGACCCCGTACCGCCGCAGCGTCGGCGGGGTGCAGCGGCAGGTGCGGGCGCGCGGCGGCCTGCTCGGCCAGTGGGCCGTGGGCACCCGCGCCGCCGTCGACCTCGTGGCGCGGGCGAACGCCGAGGCGGAGTCCGGGGCGATCACCCCGGACCTCCTCGCCCAGGCTGCCGATCTGGTCGAGATCAACGCCGGGGTGTTCGACGTGCTCCACGACTTCGCCGGGTGCGTGCCGGGGATCAACGAGGTGCTCCGCCAGCAGGGCCTGCTGCGCACCACGAGGTGCCTGGGCCCCGATGTCCTCTCCCCCGGGCAGTCCGAGCTGATCCGCTCGCTCCGGGAGCGCTTCCCGGTGCTGTTCGACGAGGAGTTCATCGCCGAGGGGCTCTCCCGATGGCTGGACTGATCACCGAGCTCGTGGGGTGGGGGTCCTCCTCCATGGCGCTGCTGGCGCCGGCGATGGAGGCGGTGCTGGCCCCGTGCGGTGTGCGCTTCCACGATCAGGGCCGCGGCGGTGAGACCTCCCATCACACCGCCGCCCGCCTCGGGGCGATCCCGCTGGAGGTCTCCGTCGAGGGCGGCCGCCTGCCGAGCGCCGGGACGGTGCGCCTCGAGCCCACCGCGCTGGATCTGGTCGCGCACTTCCTGCGACCCTTCGCCGGTGAGGTGGCCGGTGTGCCCGCCGTGGTGCACGGCACCGAGGAGGGAATCTTCCTCACGCGCCTTCGCCCCGGGGATCCGGTCGCCGTCTCCGGGGACCCTTTCGTGCCCTCGAGCGGCAGCGCGCTGCGCGGCACCGATACTCTGCTGTGGATGGGCAAGAACGATCTGCTGCGCGGGCAGGACGCCGCAGGTGTGGTGGAGCGGATCATCGCCTCCGCCCGTCACCTCGAGCAGGCAGGGGCGCGGGTCGTGGTGATCGGCCAGTTCGTGAACAACGGCGCGGAGCCTGCCGTGCGGGAGAAGGTGCTCGCCGTGAACGCCGCGTGCCAGGAGCACTTCGGTGCGGCGCACCTGGAGGTGCAGGAGTTCCTCACCTCGGCCGCTCTCGCGGAGCGCACAGGCATCCCGCCCACCCCGGCCGATCTGCGAGCCCGCGCCGACGGCGAGAAGCCGCCGTCGCTCTCCACCGATCCGGGACACTTCAACCAGCTCGGCAACGTCGCGATCGCCGGCCATCTTCGTGCCGGCCTGCAGGGTCTCGGCCTGCTCGAGAACCCCGGCCCCGAGAGGAAGACCTCATGACCGCCGCTCTCCCCTCCCCCCGCGTGTACGTGGCGATCACGCCGCGCGAGCTCGCCGTCCTCTACGACGCGCCCACCCTGGCGCGCCTGCGCGCGGTGGCCGAGGTGGTCCTCGCCCCCGAGACGGGCGAGGAGCGCGCGGCGGTGCCCGAGGGGATCGCCGACGAGTACGACGTCCTCATCACCTCCTGGAGCACGGCGCCTTTCGCACCAGCCCAGCTGGTCGGCTCGCGCCTACAGCTGGCCGTGCACACCGCCGGCACCCTCCGCGGCCTTTTCCCGAAGGAGGTGCTCTCGCAGGGTGTGCGCCTGGCCCAGGGCGGCTCGGCACCGATGGCCGCTGCGGTGGCGGAGCTGGCCCTCACGCTGACCCTGGTGCTGCTGCGGGACCTGCACTCGATGGACCGGCGACTGCAGGCCACCCGGGACTGGCACGAGGGCGGCTCCGGCCGGCTCACCCACGGGATCCGCGCCCAGAGAATCGGCATCGTGGGGCTCTCCCGGGTGGGCCGGGAGTACGCCTCCATGGTGCGCGGCCTGGGCGTGCAGGACGTCCTGGCGCATGACCCCTTCACGACTCCGGCCGAGGCCGAGGAGATGGGCGTCGAGCTGGTGGACCTCGCGCAGCTGTGCGAGCGCAGCGACGTGCTGGCGATCCATGCCCCGGTGACCGACGAGACCCGGGGGATGCTCGATGCGGGCCTGCTGGCCCGGCTGCGGGACGGAGCGATCGTGGTGAACACCGCCCGCTCCGCGGTGATCGACATGGAGGCGCTCACCGCCGAGCTGGTCTCGGGGCGGCTCCGCGCGGGCCTGGACGTGTTCGACATCGAACCGCTCCCCGCCGACTCCCCGCTCTACGGGCTCGAGAACGCGGTGCTCACCCCGCACGTGGCCGGAGGCACCGTGGAGGCGCGCCTGGCGCAGGGCGCCGGAGTGGTGGACGAGGTGACGGCGTTCCTCGCCGGCACGCCCATGCAGTACGAGGTCACCGAGGAGGTCTACGACCGCCTGTCCTGAACGCTCAGGCGATGCTCGCAGGGGCGGCGTCCTCGGCGAGCGCGACCGCCTTCTCGACCGAGCGCACGGGCTCGAGCACCCGCAGCACCAGCTGCACCACCAGCCCCACGCCCAGCGCCGCGGCCCGAACCGGGCCACCAGCTCGGTGCTGAGGGTGAGGAGCAGCCCCTCCCCCGCGAGCGGCGTGGCCTTGGCCTTGACCTGGAAGACCACACCGATGCCCACGATGACGATGCCGCACACGGCGAGCAGCCACTGCTGCCAGTAGGTGGAGGCGGTGACGTCACGCAGCAGCCACAGCGCCGCGTCGTTGAGCACGCCGAAGGCGATCACCACGGGGATCTGCAGCAGCTGCAGCGGCGGGAACCGCCGGCGCAGGATCGCGACCTGCACACCGACGAACACGAGGTTCAGCAGGATCATCAGCGCGCCCACGGACAGCGGGGTGAGCAGGCTCAGCACGTAGGGCAAGCTCGAGATCGGTGTGGTGCCCAGGGCGCTGCGGATCGAGAAGGCGATACCGAGGGACATCAGGCTCAGCCCGAGCAGCAGCATCAGGTAGCGCAGCGCCCGCTCGATCACGCGATTCCTGCTGAGCACCGAGCCTCCGGTCTCGCCGGCGCCGGCGAGATGACGGCGCACGAAAGCACCGGAGCGCGCCGGTGGAAAAGTTTTGTCACTTGTGAATGTATCGGTCGTGGATCGGCACGATTCAGCGAGACCGGTCACCTCGGGGGCTCGAGGTTGGCCGCGCCCGCTCTTGTCCGCTGGCGAACAAGCACGGCCGGAAACGGCTCACCGGCGCCGGCGGGAAGGGAGTGAGTGCCGCCGCTTCCCTGCTCACCGACTGAACACGCCAGGGCATCAGCTCGTTAGTCTGGTTGCGGATGACCGCTGGGGAGCTCCCTGCTCCGGGAGGTGACCTGCTGACTCGAGAGGATGCGATGCGCGAAGCGAGCGGGACGCGGGACGCGATCCCTCGCAGAGCATTCCTCGCCGGCGCAGGGGCCGTGACCGCGATCGGCGCCGTGCTGATTCCGGCTGCCCCTTCCCACACCCCCTTGGTCGAGTGGCCCGTCGATCTCCGTGAGCGTTGGATCGAGATGATCACGGCGCGGTCCAGGATCGACGTCGCCCAGCCTCGGGTGCGCACTCATCTCGAGGCGATGGACTCTGAGGTGCGCACCTACCTCGACAGCGCCGCTGACGCCGCGGACGGCACGGGCATCTTCGCGCGATTCCCCGTCGACGGCGAGGACTCGGGCGCCTTCTCGAACTCTGCGACCTGGCTCGCGTCGATGGCGCGGGCGTGGGCGACACCTGGCTCCGAGTTCTCCGACAGCCAGCAGGTGCTCGAGACCGTCCTCGACGGCACCGAACAATTGCTCGCCTACGGGTACCACGAAGGCGCAGAGACCTACGACAACTGGTGGGACTGGGAGATCGGAGCCGCACGGCCCCTGGCCGATCTGATGTGCCTGCTGCGCGACGAGCTCCCCGGATCCGTGCTGCAGGACGCCGGCGCCGCGATCCGCTACTTCAACCCGGATCCCACCTACAGCGAGCTCATGAACTATCCGACCACCGCGTCCAATCGCGTGAGCGCGGTGCGCAGCGCTCTCGTCGCCGCGATCGCGGAGGATGACACCGCCCGGATCCGCGAGTGCGTGGGCATCCTTCCTTCCACGTGGGAGATCGTGGACCGACTGGACGGCTTCTACGCCGACGGCGGTTTCATCCAGCACATCGACATCCCCTACACCGGCAACTACGGCTCCGACCTGCTGCGGAACCTCGCCCCGATGCTCTCCCTGCTGCATGGGACCGATTACGACGTCGAGGGCCGCGAACAGGTATGGGACCTGATCGACTCGGCGTTCCTGCCGGTGATGGTCAACGGCCATGTTCTCGACGGTGTGCGCGGCCGCGCAGTGGGGCGAATGCGATCCAACGGCTCTGTGATCGGGCGGGGCCTGGTGGGAGCTATCGCCGAGATCGCTCGTACGGCGCCTCCGGCGAGATCCCAGCACTGGTTCGATCTGATCGGCTGGTGGGCGTCCGAGAATCCGACGGTGGATCTGCTGGCCGGCGGCGATCTGCCCGGAGCGGCGGCGCTCCAGCCCATCGCCGAGCGCCGGGTGAAGGAGGTGGAGGGCCCGCCCTCGACGTACTTCGCGTCCATGGACAGGCTCGTGCATCGCGCCGGCAGCTGGACTGCTGCGGTCTCGATGTGCAGCGATCGCATCGCCGCCTTCGAAGGCACCGAGGCGGAGAACTCCTGGGGGCTGCTGACAGGGAACTCGATGCGCTACCTGTTCATCGGCGATGATCCTGCACCGTTCGACGACTACTTCTGGGCGACTCTGGACTACAGCCGCCCACCGGGCACCACCAATCATCGAGTCGCATTCGAACCGATGGTCACCCGAGGCGGGACGGACAACGTCCCGGACAGCGAATGGGCGGGAGGGCTCCTCGACGGGCAGCTCAGCGTGACGGCGATGCATCAGCCCGGGCTCGACGACGAGGCCCCCGGATGCCGGCGATTCTCCGTCGCGGGACCGGACTCGATCGTGGAGCTGGTCAGCGACATCCACAGCGACTTCCACGCCTTCACCACGGTCGAGAACCGGATGTTCCCCGAGGGAGCTCCCGCGACCCTCGTCGTCGACGGCGAGGAGATCCACGACCCCACGACCTTGCCCGATGCCCGCTGGGCTCACATCCAGGAGGTCGGCGGATACGTGCTCCTCCGACCGGGCACCGTGACAGCAGGGGTGACCCGTCGCGTGGGCAGCACCGTCCGTGTGGAGCGCGACGTCGAGGCGATACCCCGGGGCCAGCGGGTGGATCGGGAGTGGGCCGCGCTCGACCTGCACCACTCCGGGCCGGAGGGGGCGGCCTGGATGCTCCTGCCGGCCGCTTCCCTGGAGGCGACGCGCGACCTGGCCGACCAGCTCCTCGCCGGTGAGCACCCCACCCAGGTGGTGCGCAACGACGGCACGGCGCAGATCGTCTCCCTCGGTCCCGCTTCGCGGGCAGCGGCGGTCTGGAAGCCAGTCATGTTCGACGCTGCGGACGGCGTGCGGGTCGACTGCTCCCAGCCGCTGCTCATCTCCATCGCGCAGGAGGAAGGTCGGATCTCGCTCCGCCTCACCGAGCCGACGCAGAAGCTCCGCCAGATCACGGTGACGCTGAGCGGGACGTGGAGCCTGGACGAGGTCGAGGAGATCAGCACGGGGAACGTCACGGTGCGGGACACCGGGAGCGGGACCCGCGTGAGCGCGCGCACCCAGAGCCGGGGCGGCCGGGCGTTCACTGTGCATCTGCGCACCGCCTAGCACCCGTTTCCGGATATGTGTCCAACTCGATGATGCTGCACAGCGTGCACCCGATTAGCATGGGTGAAATTCTCAAGCTTTCCCGCTAGGGGAGCACACACGTCGACTCCGAGGACCTGATGGCCAACTCTCGTTACCCGCGGGTGAACCCCAAGAGCGGACTCCAGGAGGAGTGGGACGACCACTTCCAGGTGCCCTCGGTGAAACAGCGGTCCATCAGCTCGCTCCGCTTCAACGGGCAGTCCACTGCGGTGCACACCGTTCCCCTGGCGAATGGTCTCACGCTCGACTTCTATGCACGGCTGGGAGCGGCGGACGAGCTGGCGGTGACCTTCCACGGCGCATACCGCAAGGACAAGTACCTCTACCCGCGTTTCGAGCGGGTGCAGTCCCTCGAGAAGCTCTTCCCTGCGCACATCGCCTTCGCCGATCCGACCCTTCGCATGGACCGGTCCAAGTCGATGCTGCTCAGCTGGTATCTCGGCGGCCCCGGCTGGGACCCGATGGACGACATCTTCAAGGTGATCGCGCGGGCGAAAGGCCGTTCGGGCGCCAAGCACGTCGTGTTCATCGGGGGCTCCGGAGGCGGGCACACCGCACTGCGCCTGTCCGCGCACTTCCCTGGGTCCCTCGCCTACGTCCAGGCGCCGGCGACCGACATCCATCGCTGCTTCCCCACCGCGAAGAAGAACTACTTCTCCACGGTGTGGCCGGGCTGGGATCCCGAGAAGCTCCTCGACGCATTCCCCGAGCGCTTCAACATGCCTGCTCTGTACAGGCGGCGCCCGATGGACAACTTCGTCTACTACGCGCAGAGCACCCGCGATCCCCACTACCTGGACACCCATTTCGAGCCGTTCCGCGCAGCCCTCGGTGCCACCCCGACGGGCGAGGAGGAGCCTCGCGGCAAGCGCTGGCTGGCTCTGTACGAGGGGCAGAAGGAGGGTCACGGCGCGATGACTCCCCCGGAGTTCCGCGAGCATCTCGCACGAGCTCTGACATGGTGGCGAGCTCGCCGCCCCGCTGCCCGCTGACCTCTCCCCCACTCCCGATCCCTTTCCCGACACCGCTGACCCACCCGAGGAGCACCCCATGATGGCGACCAACCCGCTCGATTCCGTGAGCGTCATCGGCCTCGGATACATCGGTCTGCCCACCGCCGCAGTGCTCGCCCAGGCCGGCAAGCGGGTGATCGGTGTCGACCTCAACGAGTCGGTGGTCGGCGCGGTCAATGAGGGGCGGGTCCCGTTCGTCGAGGAGGGGCTCGAGACCGTCGTCGCCGGAACGGTGGCTCGCGAGCGGCTGAGCGCGCAGGTCACCGTTCCGCCGGCGGACGCGTACATCGTCGCCGTGCCGACCCCCTTCAAGGACGGCCACACTGCGGACCTCACCTACATCGAATCGGCCGCCGGTTCGATCGCCGAGCAGCTCCAGGGCGGTGAGCTGATCGTTCTGGAGTCGACGTCCCCTCCCGGCACCACCGAGCGCATGGCCGAGGTGATCCTCGAGAAGCGCCCGGACCTCACCGCGGACCCGGGACTGCCCTCCTCCGTGTACTTCTCCCATGCCCCGGAGCGCGTGCTCCCGGGCAGGATCATGATCGAGATGGTCGAGAACGACCGCATCGTCGGCGGCACCACCACGGAGGCCTCCGAGCTGACCCGTGACCTGTACGCCTCGTTCTGCCGCGGTGAGCTGCTGCTCACCGACGCTCGGACCGCCGAGATGGCCAAACTGACCGAGAACGCGTTCCGCGACGTGAACATCGCGTTCGCCAACGAGCTCTCCCTGATCTCCGACCAGCTGGACATCGACGTCTGGGAGCTGATCGACCTCGCGAACCATCACCCGCGAGTGAACATCCTCCAGCCCGGTCCCGGTGTGGGTGGCCACTGCATCGCCGTGGATCCCTGGTTCATCGTGGCCGCGGCGCCGGAGACGTCTCGGCTCATCAGCACGGCACGCCAGGTCAACGATTCGAAGCCCGACGCTGTGCTCCAGAAGACGCTCGAGATCGCGGAGCGTTTCAAGGCCCCGCGCATCGCCGCGCTCGGCATCGCGTTCAAGGCGAACATCGACGACCTCCGCCAGTCACCCAGCCGTACCATCGTGGGCAACCTCGCCGAGAAGCTCTCCGAGGGGACCGTGCTCGTGGTGGAGCCGAACATCGATGAGCTGCCGTCCGAGCTCGCGGAGCGCTCGAACGTCGAGCTGAGTGAGCTCGACAACGCCCTGGAGCAGGCGGACATCGTGCTCCTGCTCGTCGATCACGCACCGTTCAAGGCCGTCGATCCCGAGAGCCTGCGCAGCAAGATCGTGCTGGACACCAAGGGGATCTGGAACAGCCGCGGCCGCGCGTGAGGCAGCCGCTCCTCAGAGCAGCTCGGTGATCGCGCGCAGCTGCGCCCGGTAGGTCTCGGGGACGTAGTGGAAGTAGGCGGGGCCCCACTTGTGCCCGGTGTCCGCGATCGCGTCCTCCTGGCGCACTCGCGCCACCTTGAACCCTTCGCGCTCCGCTTCATCCCAGTAGCGCAGCACCTTCTCGTTGAACCACTCGGGGGTCATGCTGGAATCGGTCTTCATCCGCTCGCCGTTCTGGTCCACGGTGGCCCACGGAGTCGCGTTGATGATCACCTTGCCGCGCAGGTCGACCTCGCGGAGGGTGTCGACGAGCTTGTAGAGCGCCCACTTCCACTGGCGAAGATGCTCATCGGTGCCGAAGGTGTACGAACCTCCCAGCGCATCGGGCTGCACCCCTGCGCGCCGGGGCACGCCATTGCGCGTGATCATCCCTCCGGACCTGACCTTCTGAACTCCCACGCGCTCGATCATCAAGTCCCAGACCATGACGTCGATCTCGGCCGCGTTCTCGGCCAGGTGGGTCGGCAGGGTGCTGGCGATGTCGCCGCGCACCATGCGCCGCTGGAAGGTTCCTTCAATACCGGCAGTATCGAACAGCTTCGCGTCAGCGGGACGATACGCGCTGATCAGCGATTGCCGAGCGATGTAGCTGTGCAGTTCAAGACCGTAATCCTCGTAGTGGTCGACAGCATCTCTGCTGGTGCACCCACCGTAGATGAACACTTTGTGCATCACTCGAGCCTATCCCCCTGCAGAGCACTATGTGCGTGATCGCCTCGCGGGGTCCACAGAACAGATCGTGCGATGCGAGACCTCCCAGCGAACTACTATCGTCCACGGGCCGTCGAGAGGGGGTCCGCACCCTGCCGGGTGCATGCGGCTCCACCGCTGCCCGGCCACCACACCGCCTTCCCGGCATCGCACCGACGGTCACGACTCGAGGAGCCCCCGTGAGAAACAGCGAGATCCAGTCCTGGCCCGATCTCAGCCAGCCCTTCTTCAGCCTCTCCAACAGCCTCTGGGCGCTCGTCCCTCTCGAGGCGTGGCGGAGGGGGCTCGAGGTGACGCTGCGCCCCAACGCCCGGTACACGATCTCCGACGGGGAGTCGCGCCGCACCTTCTGGCAGACCCGTCTCACCAGTCCCACGCAGGACGCGATCGCGAAGGCGAGCGGCGACAAGCAGGGCACTCGCGAGAGCCTGCTGGCTGCGGGCCTCCCCGCGCCGAGAGGTCGCGCGTTCCGCGGGGCGATCGACACCACGGAGGTGCTCGAGTACGCGAAAGAGCTCGGCTTCCCCGTGTGCTTGAAGCCCAACGCGTGGGCGAAGGGCCGCGGCGTGTATCCGCGACTGGAGAGCATCGTGGAACTCTCCTCTGCGCTCGATCATCTGGTGGGTGAGCTCGGCTGCGACGATCTGGTGCTTGAACAGCACATCCGCGGCGATGCCCTGCGCGTCTCCGTAGCCGGTGGGCGGGTCGTCGCGGTGACGCTCGCAGAACCTGGGAACGTCGTGGGTGACGGGGCCTCGACCATCCAGCAGCTGATCGACGCCAAGAACAGCGCGCGCGACGGCAACCCGCACCTGCGCAACCATCGCCTGCGCCTGGATGAGCAATCCCTGCGGGTCCTCCAGGCATCGGGGCTCAGCAAGAGCTCCGTCCCGTCAGAGGGGCAGGTGGTCTACCTGAGGGAGGCCGCGAACCTGGCGCAGGGCGGCGACAGCTGGGATCTCACCGACTCGCTGCCGAAGGAGATCAAGCAGATCGCGATCGACGCGGTCACCGCGACCCGGGGGCTCGCCCACGCCGGCGTGGACCTGCTGGTGGAGGATGCGACGCGCGCAGACTCCCCTGCCTTCATCAATGAGCTCAACCCCTCGGCCGGGCTGGGCGGGCACATGTATCCGGGCAAGGGTGAGCAGCGCGACGTCCCCTCCGCCATCGTGGACCAGTACTTCCCGGGGTCGGCCCGACTTCCGGGCTCGGACAGCTGGTACTTCCCGCTCGACCAGGTGAATCGCCTGCTGGTGTCGCGGTCCGCAGCGGCTGTCGAGATTCCCCCGATGCCCACCCTTCGCACGCCGGCATGGAACGTGCTCCGGCTCGATGGTGCCGCAGACCGCCTCCCGGCGCTCCGCTCGTCGCTGCTGGGGCGTTTGAACCGTACCGCCGTGCACGGCCAGCTGGGCCGCGTCCGAGACGGGCACTTCGAGATCGCGATCGCAGGCGAGGGGCAGGCGGTCGACGCTGCCGCGAAGCTGATCCGACGCGAAGCGGTCGCCGCAGACGCGCGGATTCGGGTCGCCTCTCGAGCACAGTTCCCCGTCGCCATCGGGATGCGGCTGGCGTAGCCCTCCCGCACACCCACGACCCTCACGAACAACCAGGAGCCCCGCACGTGGACGTCACCCACCTCGAATACATCCTCGATCAGCTGAGCGAGCGACGACGCAACGTCTACGGCCAGGACTCGAGCACCACCATCATGGGGAACTGGATCCGGGCGGTCGAAGAGGTGGGGATCCCCCACACGATCCGGCACAACAAGAAGGGGCACCCCTTCGTCGAGATGCATCGGGCCGATGGCACGCGCCTCGCCTACATCCACACGCGGCTTCTGCCGAGCTGCCCGAAGGCGAGCTCCGCGATCTGCAACGACAAGATCGCGACGAACGAGATCCTCGAGGCTAAGGGGGTGCGCATCCCATGGTCCCGCACATACACCGAGGACGAGGCCGCACGTGCCCGCAAGGAGGCCTTCGCAGCGCATCCCGAGGTGGTGGTGAAGGCTCATTCGCTCACCCTCGGTGTCGGCGTCTATCTCAACGTGCGCGAGGCGAACTTCGAGGAGACATTCCGCGAGTGCATCGCCCTGCAGAAGCGGCGTGGCCATGAGGCCAAGGTGATCGTGCAGGAGATGGTGCGCGGATTCGAGGCTCTTCGCGGTTCGTGGTGAATGACCCTGCTGTAGCGGGTATTCACGCTACGGTTCTCGCGGCGCTGGCTAACAGGATACGGGTCCGGTAGTTCTCCGCGTTACGGAAGCCGCGGCCGGTGCGTTTGATGTTCTTGATGCCGGTGTTCGCTGCCTCGACTCGGGCGGTGGTCGCGCCGGTGACGATGAGGACCTCGATCGCGTCCCACCAGGTCACGACGGTGTCGTAGAGCTTGGTCGCCTCGGGCATGTTCGCGAGCTGGGCGAAGTAGCCCATCCGCATCCGTTCGTCCCAGGCCTGGGCGAGGGTGTCGGTGGCCAGCAAGCGGCGGAGCTGCTCCTTGATGCCCCAGGCGGCCGAGAGCTCGTCGGTGGGGTCATCGGTGCGGAACACCGACTCCAACCGCTCCCAGGCCCGTGGAGTGAGGGTGTCAGCGCCGCGTAGCAGCAGCATCCGGTGGGCCCAGGCCGGGTCGTCCTTGCGGCCGCGACGACCGCGATGGGTGCGGGCTAGGCGTTGACGGACGGTGGTGACCATGTCGTTTCCGAGCTTGACGAGGTGGAACTTGTCGACCGAGACCGCAACGCGGGGCAGGTAGGTCCGCAGTGCTTTGCGGAACGCGGCCGAGGGATCGATGGCGACGATCTCGATCCGCTCCCGCCAGAGCTCGGAGCGCTGGGCGAGCCAGTCGCCGACGGCGGTGGAGTCCCGGCCGTCGACGATACCGAGGACCTGCCCGGTGGAGAGGTCGACCAGGGTCGTCATCCAGGGCTCGAACCGTCTCCAGGCACCGTCGTCGGTGCGGAACCAGCGCACCGACCGGTAGCGGTGCTCATCGATGCCCAGGCGCGTCACTGACACGTCCTCGGCGGTGGGCAGGACCACGGCGGCAGCCGCCAGCGCGGCCTGGACCAGCCACCACGAGACGCCATGGGCCCGGGCGACTTCCGAGGCTGCCCGGCCAGAGGTGATCACCGCGGAGACGACCTGATCCCGCAGCCGGGTCGTCGAGCGCGCGCGGTGCGGGACCTGGTCGGTCGCTTCCCAGAACGTGCGCCGGGCGCAGGCCGACTCGAGGCAGAACCAGCGCCGCTTGGCCCACACCACCGCCATCGCCCCGGCCACGGGCACGTCTCGCACCTTCTGGGATCGGCGGGAGTGGGCCTTGGTCGCGAGCACCCCGCACGACGGACAGCCCGGCGGCTCGATGGATTCGATCACCACCCGCCGGCCTCCATCGGGCAGGTCGATCGCGTCGATGACGCGGTAGTCGGGCAGGTTGAAGATCGTGCTCGCAGCATCTCGCTGCGAACCCGTATTCTCATGCACAGGCTCGTGGTCCTCTGGGATGTGGCTGTCTAGACAACACCCATCACAGCAGGACCACGGGTCGTTCTACGCCAGCGACGCGACGCTCTCCTTCACCACGAGCCGCGAAGAGCCGCATAACGTGGTCCTTGTAGAGCCGGTCAACAAGAAGGGGAGAAATGTTTCCATTCTTGACATTATTGGTCCATGAATATTCAGTACCAATGATAAGCTCGGGCATTGGGGTGAAGTTTGCGATCCGCGCAAACAACTGCTCGAGCAGGGATTCGGTCCTCTTTGATGCGACTGTATTGATAACAATCTGCTCGAACCCATTGAGCACCTCGACATTGCCATTAACTTCACTGTAGTGAAAGATCTCCACGGGGTGCCTACGAGAAATCTCACGAAGAGCAGTAAAGTTGACGAGGCTCAGCCTCAGAGTCGAGTTCGGTCGCGCAAGAAAATCGGGCGATGTGTAGTATCTCGTGTCGAAACTGACTTCAGGGTCAGCGACGTAGAGCTTGTGGATGGCATCCTCGAAGTGGACGACGGCGGTTCTCTTCATTACTTCTCCTCTGACATGTGCGTCCTGCACATTAGGATCATCCCTACATGTCCAAGTAGGTAACTAAACTACTCGCTAGGGAACTAGACAAGTGAACCTTCTTCCATCCAAGACGACTTCAGTATAGGTCGGGACGGCGCTAGGCAGCTTGCTACATACGGAGCCAGCGCCAATCGCATATATCGACACGACCGTTGGGCAGAGCTCACTTGCCGTCCCGGTTGGAACACAAACTACATTCTTCGCCGCATTACTCCGGTCCGCATAAGGTCGCTATCGACACGTTCAAATCCTTCCAGTTCTTCAGTCCACTTCCTGAGGATCTCCTGCTCGGCGGGACGATGGGTATCGTCCAGAAGGACGAGGCAGCTCCCTGAGAGTAGATGCTCTAGAACAGGAAGTGCGGGCATTCTCGCTTCGTCTCCAGTTGACTCCGGAGGACCATCAACTACGAGAACATCAAAGGGGCCTTCGAGACTCTCGATGACGTCAAGGTCATACCAACTAAATGACTCTCCGCCAATCTCCATCGGGCGCAGAGCGGCGTGATGAACAGTCACCACTTCCTGCAACCCGTGCGTTTCAACTAGCTCCCGCGTCTTCTGCGCGAACGAGCGATCATGCTCAAGCGAGACCACCTGGGCGCCCACTCGTTCAGCAAATGTCCCGATCCAAACGCTCGAGGACCCACTGCCGACTTCTAGAATCTTTTTTGGACGCTCCCGCTCTATATAGTCAGACAAGAACAAGATGGTGTCTGCCGGGAGCGCCCACCATCCCAACGGCGGATATCTACGCGTAACGGTATCCACCCGTGGAAGCAATTGAGCAAGTGCCTCTACCTGACGCACAACGTCAATAGACTGGCGCTTGGCAAACCGTTCGAGCCTTCCAGTCTGCGCCTGAATGAGGGCTCTATTGGTGGATTCGATCGCTCGAGTCATCTGAGTCAACAGAGTGGACTCCCCAGATGTCGTCTCGACGACCGACTCCGGTTCCGCATTTTCAACCACTGCAGAGCTGTCGCCAGAAGCACGCGTCTCCACGAGAGACGAAATCTTCTCTTCGAAGCTGCGGAGCCGGCCGTCCAGACTCGCCTCTGCTTGAGCAGATGCCTCTTCGAATGCGGACTCCTTGTTGGCCGCGCGCTCCAGCGCATCTGAAACAAACGTACTAAGGTTGTCCACACCCGCCGCCAACTGTGCTACGTCGCCAGTCAGTTCTGTGCGAACGTGCTGCAGATCCGCGGCAAGATCGCTATCAATTCGCGAAAGCTCTGAGCGCTCCTTCATAAGGTCCGCAAGAACTGCGGAATGCAACGCCGCCACTTGGTCTGCGTGGTCCAGTCCCGCAGTCTCCACCGCAGCAAGAACTCGTCGCTCCGCGGCAGTAAATCGGTCGAGCGCAGTTTGGATACTTCCGTCGCGACGGAGGAAGTTGTGCATCTTCTTCACGGCTACGTTCGCGGCTTCGACGTTGGTCGTGGCTTCAGAGATTGACTTGCTCTGGGCTGCCAGAGCACGCTGGAGAGCATCTGCGCGCACCTGGCTATCACGATTCTCACTTCGGAGAAGATTCAAAATCTTCCGCTCACGCGACTCGATAGCTTCCGTCGTTCCGGAAATCTTGCGTACATGCGAGGCGAGTGAACGAATCTCTTCCAACTTTACCCCAGAAGCCAAGCTCTTCTCTAGGAGATCGCCCACGCCTTCCCGGGTCTCTCGCTGGGCGACCATGATCTCAGCTAGCCGTTTGCGAGAAGTGTGGAACTCAGAACGCAGTACATTCTGCATCTTCCGCTGGTGTGCTTCTAGTTCAAAATCTTGCTGCCGAACAGCGTCCAGCAGCTCACGCAGGGAGTTGAACTCGTCGGAAAATCTCTTATCGAGCGATTTCAATTCGCGGATGATTCGATTCGTCCCGAGAACTCTCTCTGCGCGAAGTTGTCGCGCGTTGAGGAGCCAACCCAGTACAGTCGCACCAAATACTAGGACGAAGGTGGCCAAGAAAACTATGAACAGACTGAATCGAGGTTCGCCAATTGCGGCAGCCAGCGCAATTATCGCGACGAGCGACACCGAAACGGACACGCCACCAATCGCTAGCAGCCCCTTAAGATCCAATTTCATCATGCCGTCAGCCTTCCGGTTTTTCTTGCATCCACTTGTTCAGCAATGAACTTGACGAAAGGTTCTGAGGAGAATCTTTCCCGCACAAACTCCACCCCCCGCTCAGCAATGCCATCTTCGCGCGCCGATTCGCTCAAAAGTTTCCGATAAGTCAGAACCGCATCTTGCGGATCCACCCCTATGACCGCGTTACCGAAGACTCTTTCATACCTTGGTGAACAGAGCACCGGGGTCCCCGCTGCGAGGGCTTCAATGATCGCCCGGTCCCGAGATGCACCACGGGAGCGCCGATCAAAGTGGAACACCACGTGCACAGATCTCCAGAAGTGAATCGGATCGTGTTCAACGTTCCTAAAGGTGGTCCAAGTCGGGGGAAGTCGACGCAACCCGAGGAGTGCCTGTCCTCCGGCAGAATCCCCAAGGATCCGCACGTCAACAGCGGGATCCGTGAGGTATGCGGCTTGTGTCTCGTCGGGCTCAGGCCAGTCGGACACGAACTGGCCGTTTCCACGACCCACGACGAGGCCGAGTTCGTTCGCTTGCCTTACGGGCCGAGCAAAATATCGTTCTGAGACAACGAGTGGGTAGTCAAGGTCAAGGCAGTCAACGTTGAATCGTCGGCTGAAATCCTCGGCCTCAAGACCTTCCTCGAGGACCCACGAGCCCTCCACGCCGGTGAGTCTTCTTGCTGCCCGTCCGACTCGGCTGGGGTCATAGGTCCTCCACTCATCCGTCCGATCGTGTGGCCGATCTGTAGCTATGAAAAGGAGTCGTTCTACCTGCAGAGCCATCTCGGTGGATCTCGCATAGTCAATGACTGCAGGATCTCGCACGATCATCAGGCGCACGAGGATGTCTTCATCCGGCATGACCTGAGTGACGACACCACCATTGATCCAAGCCTGGACTATGGGATTCAGTGCGCGCGGCGAGATCGCGACACTGAACGGGGAGTCCAGGTGGAGAATTCCCACGTTAGCGCCAGCCTCGATCACGGCTCCGATCTCATCGATCGCAGCGCGTTCCAGCTCACCGTTCGCACGCCAATCCGCCACGAAACAGACATCCAGCGCGTCAGCGGTCGCTTCCTGACCAGAGATCTTGCGGGGTGCCGTGAACGGACTGACTTGCGCCCTGCCTGTGGCCAGCGCTTCCAGATGGCCGTCCTTCTGCCCATGCCACGCTCGGTAGGCGCTAGAGAAGGCAAGACGGTGCGGCGCCGTCCATCCGTGCCTAAAGTCTGCTCGCGAGAGAGAACCATGAGAGAGCCGGGTCATATACAGCGGGTCGCTGAGCTCTTCGACCGCTCCGCCGGTGTGGAGCATCAGGCGCTCCCTGAACTCGCTGTCCGCACCCTTTCGCATCGGGAGATAGCCGCCCATCGCCACGGCGTCGTCGCGCCGGAACATCAGACTCACTTCACATCGCCGTTGCGGCAAGAACCCGACCGCGGTCCGCACCAGTCGGTCATCAGTCCTATTCGCTGCGGCGACCACACCGGCAAGGTCTTGCCGGCCATGGAAGGCGCGTAGTTGCTTCTCGATGCGCTGCGGATGCGACCAGTCATCCGTGTCCTGGCCTGTGACGTACTCCCCCTCGGCCTCCTGGATGCCGGCGTTACGTGCCAGATACGTCCCGCCGTTCTGCGGCATGCGGATGACTCGTACTCGATGATCCATGGCCCGAAGCTCATCGAAGAGCGTAGTAGGAACCTCCGTCGAGTGATCATCAACGACGAGGAGTTCGATATTGCGCCACGTCTGATTCACGATGGACCGTACCGAAGTCAGGAGCTCTGCAGGCTGAGGATTGAACGTGGTGAGGATGACCGACACAAGTGGGCAGTCATCCGCCAACGAGTCGCCGCCGGACGTCCGTTCCGCCGCGGCATCCGCCTGGCTGAGTTCGGCGGGAGGGGTCCTCGTGGTGAGGCCGTCAAACGGCACTTCTGCACCGGGGGACACGTCGATCTCGGCGAGCCCATGGGCGCGAAAGACTTCATTGAACTTGTCCAGCCAGAGATCGCTTCCCTGCCCGTCGCCGCGTACGTAGGGGTTCAGGAGGTCTGCCTCGAAATACCCATGGTAGAGCTGCGCTAGGTCGCTATCCGCTGCCAGAACCTTCTCGGCATCCTCGAACCGCCCGTTCCAGAAGAGTAACTCGAAGTAGAGGCTCCTCAGCGGTATCGTCGCCGAGGTCTTGGGCGCTTCTGGCACAGAATGATCCATCGCCTTAAGGGCGAGGTCGTGCTGATACTCGAGCGCGGGGCGAACTGCAACGATGCGAAACAAGCGCGCCAAGTAGAGCGAGTCGTACCCATCGAACCGCGACGCGTCAACGTCATCCACGACCTGGGCGTAGGTCTTGGTGCCACTGGATGCGAGGTGTGCGAATATCTCCAGGGCAAGCATCGACTCCGACGAGATCGCCCATCGGTCGGCACGCCAGCCGAATAGCCGGAAGTAGGCGGCTTCTTCCGCGTTGACTATGAGCTCACTGCCCTCACTCATGCGCACACCTCATTCTTCCTCTGGGCGACTCGGAACTCCTGAGCCAATTGTGGTCGCATTGACCGGCCACTTCGACCGCTCCACCATCTCGTGGAGAGCCTGGGCCGCCTCCGCAGCTCCTCGAGGCGCGTCGATGTTGGACAAAGACGACATGAGCTCTTCTCGAACACCGCGGGTGGTGATGCTCGCCAGAGCGTCCCGGAGCTCGGTGATGCTCTTTGCTGTCAGAACCAGGCCCTTCTCGGCGAGCAGCCTCGCCCGGCGCTCCTGATCATCAGTCACCGTTGCCAGGTCCGGTACGAGAATGGTGGGGATACCAAGAGCAACGGCTTCCTGGGACGAGTTGTACCCAGCAGCGGAGACGACGAAATCGAACGCGCGCACCAGCGGCATCACCGGGTACACCTCGATCTGCTCAGCATGCGGGGAGCCAGATCCCGCCGCAGCGAGCGGGGACACCACCTGTACGGGCGTTGTCCCCGGGCACAACTCGCGAACCAGCTCAGGGACATCCACACTGCCAGACCCATCGCCATCGATAGCCTGCCGTCCCACGCTGACGAGGGCGTAGGCGCCCGCCGGGTCAAGGCCGAGCTTCTCGCATGCCTCCGTACGTGTGAGCAGATCTGATCGTGAGGTACGCACGATGGGACCCACGTGAAGTGGAGAGACACCCGGGCCGGCGTCAATGTCTTCGGAACCAGCGAAGTCCCCCGGAACGATTACTTCGTCAGCAACTTTGAAAACGTCGTGCCTCTGTCGAGACGTTCGGTCCTTCTCCTCTTTCCACATGCCGCGCTGGACCCAGATGAGGGGGATATCGTTCGCACGGCACACATCGGTGAGCCCCGAGTACACCCACGTGCCGTCGAAAACGACCGCTCGCGGACAGCGCTCCTCGACGAGACGACGGAAATAAGATCGGAAGACCCGGTTCCAGCGGTGTGGACGTTCCTGCGTTGCGTCGCTCGAGGGGAAATAGTGCACCGTCAGGCCTGGCGCCCGCACCTGCTCGTAGGCCTTGGACAGGGTGAGCAGTTCGTAACGGTAGCCGTCAGGCAGCTGCTCGGCGACAGCAAGCAGTCGCGTGACATGCCCCAGCCCGGCCCCATTACTCGTCACAAAGAGCACATCGATCTGATCGGATGGCTCGGTATGGATGAATCCTGCTGTTCCCGAGACCTGAATCTGTCGAAGGGCGTCTTCGATTCTGGCCAAGGATCGTGCCTGGCGCTTCACCTGGCGCGCTTGCTCTGCCTGTGCCGTGGAGATCTTCGTGGTGAGGGTTCTGCGCGCTTTCTGCTCGTCGTCCTGGCGCTTCTTGCGCTCCTCCCGAGAAGCGCGCAGCGCCTGCACAGCGATGTCCCTCTGGCGAACCGCCGCGTACGCTGTCACTGCCCACCCCGCACAGACCAGTACCGCTCCCGCCGTGTCGGTGATCGACGAGGAGTCGAGGACAAGCAGCACAAGTCCAGTCACGAAAACAAACGCAGCGAGGGCCAGAATCGTCCTCGTTCCTGGTCGCCGCAGCCGTGAGCCAGGCATCAGCTGGCTCCCCGCTCGTGCAGAGCGTTCTTCCCCTTTACCACGAGCGATGAGAGCCTGCCGGAGAAGGATTCTGCGGAGTACCGCTCCATCACGACCTCACGGGCCCGCTGGCGCTGCGCCTGCAGCTGCTCGGGATCCTGCCAGTACTCGCGGATCTTCTCCCGCACCTGGCCGGGTTCCGCATAGACGGCACCGTCATCGAAGTTCGGGCGCATGTAACGGGGCAGGAACACCACCAGGCCGCTGGCCATCGCCTCGACCGTGGACATCCCGAAGGACTCCGTCAGCGAATCCGAGTGGAAGTACGCCCAGAAATCCAGGCCCTGCAGGAACTCCTCGGGGGCCTGCTCGCCGAACTCGACGACCGTCGCGGCGGCGCGCAGCTCCTCCTGCAGCTCCTTCGGCTGTGACGTCACGCCTCCGAGGATACGCACGTCGAGCTCGTCGTCCCCGCCATACACGGACAGGGTGGTGGAGCGCTTGTCCGGCCACTTCAGCACTGCGTCACGGGAGTGGCGACCGAGCACCGGCACCTCGCCGCGAGGCTCGTCCTGCGCAGCGGGGCGGAACCGCTCGGTATCGATGAAGCCGGGCCAGTCGTAGTCCGCGAGCACGCTCGAGTGCACCATGGTGAGGGCCAGATGCCTGGTCACCTCGCTCTCCGGCGCGATATCGGGGGTGACACCGAAGAGCTTCGCCGCGTTGTCGCGCACCGTCTCCAGATCGAACACCACGCCGGTGCCGCCGGTGAGGATGGGCGGGTTGTTCACCACCACCACCACGTGACCCACCGCGAGCTTGGTGGTGAGCGACTCCGCGAACTGGAGCACCGTGGGATGGCGGACCACCAGGAGGTTCACATCCGCTTGGTCGTTCAGCGACAGCACCTCGACGTTGTCGAGCTGCGCGACGTCCAGAGCGCGCAGCCCGATCGAGTCCTTCGTCGAGTTCATCGGGGAGTCCAGCTGGATCATCCCCACCCGAAGGCCCCGCTGCGCCGCGAACTCGATCTCGTTGGTGGTCAGCGAGGTGGTACCGCCCGGGAAGCGGAAATCGGTGGCGAAGACGACGTCGAAGGTTCCCAGGTGCTTACCCCGCATCCCCGGCTTCATGTTCAGCGGCCGCGGGAAGTCTTCCTGCTGGAGCTTTCCGTCCACCACCTCCGCGGAGTGCAGGGAGCGGAAGTATGCGGACTGGTAGAACAGCCGCGCCGGATCGATGTAGCCGCGGCCGATCTCCCCGGCGGTCAGCGAGGCGCCGTGGGTGCGGGTGAACGAGAGCGGCGCGGTGCCCACGATCTCCACCGGCTGCTCGGTCAGCTTCACCACGCGGTCGCGGAACTCGGCGTCGGCACCGCGGTTGACGGTGTCCCATCCGCCCAGCTGGTCCACGAGCTCCCGGCGGGTCAGGAGAGAGGAGAAGTTCGCCTGGGAGAAGGAGGGGTTGTTGTTGATGCGGGTGAGCTGCAGGTCCTCGGAGGTACGAGCATGGCGGGTCATGTTCGCCGCCTGCTCCGGGTGCTCCAGCAGATGGTTCACCTGGATCTCGAGCTTCTGCGGATGCGACCAGTCATCGTCATCGTGCACGGTGACGAACTCGCCGTCGGCAACGGTGAGGGCGCGGTTCCGAGCCATGTAGGCCCCGAGGTTCTCCGGCTGCAGCAGCAGGGTGACGTCCTCGTACCGGGCGCAGATCTCCTGCAGCCGCTCGCGATGAGCGGGATCCGAGAAGTCATCGACCACGATGATCTCGAGGTTCTTCCAGGTCTGGCCGGCCAGGGAGTCGAGCGTGGTGGTGATGTGCTCGGAACCGTTGAAGGAGGGCACGAGCACGGAGACCTTCGGCCCGTCCACGCTCCGGGCCGGCGCCTCGCAGCGCAGCGAATCCAACAGCGTGGGCCCGAGCGGCTCCCGGAAGGCGACCGGGGCGAGCTCCTCCGCCGCGTAGACGGAGTTGAGCGCTGCCGCCCAGCGATCACGGTTCTCGGCGCTGTCCAGTCCGCGCTTGTGCACGGCGTTGAGCTCCATGAGCTTCGCCTGCATCGGGTCCCGCCGGGACAGCTTGGACTCCCGGAACACGCGGGCGGCCTCGTTGTGCTGCCCCTCGAGGGCGAGCGCCTCGGCGAACACGTAGGCGTCGCTGCGGCCCAGCTTCCCCACCCCGAAGATGTCCTTCACGAGGCGGAACAGCAGCACGGCGTCACCGGAGTCGCTGGGGGTGAGACGCTGGTTCGCGACCACGCGCGCGGTGGCGAGAATCCCCTTCGCCGACCAGCCCTTCACCACCGATCCTGCGCCCGGTGCCTTGCCGGCGCGCAGAGCCCGCACGATCCGGAGCATCTCCCCGTAGTCGAACTGGAGGTTCGTCGCCGAGCGAGCGAACGCATCGCGCATCGCGACACTCTTCGAACGCAGGGCGAAGGTCTCGAAGTGCCCGGGCGCCTTGCCCGCGCGCTCCCCGTACTCGAACTCCGTGCCGATGCCGAAGTACGCGCCGCCGCCGCCCACGGAGTTGCCCGTCGAGGTCTTCTGCATGTCCTTGCGGAGCGACTGCTTCGCGTCCTCCAGCAGTGCCTTGGATCCGGCTTTCACCGCGCCGCTCACGCCTGAGGAGTCGAAGGAATCCGCCAGCTGCGTGACCTTCGCCTTCGTGGCAGCGGTGGCTTTCGAGGTCTTGTCGAGGCTGTGATAGAGGGTGCGGGTGTCCCGCTGCTGGATCTCTCGCGCACGGACAGTGCTGCGGACCGTGTACCCGTGGGACAGCAGGATCAGGCCGAACATTCCGATCACGGCGAGAGCGAGCACGGCGGCTCCCCACTGCGTCGCACCCACAGCGAACAGCACCACGGAGATCGCAGTCAGCGCGACGCCCGCCAGTGCGAGGAGACCGAATTTCGAGAAGAGGAGCTTCACAGGGCGACTTCCGAGTCGAAGGTGCGGGAGGAGTTCATGCCCGGGCTCTGGTCACGTGTCGCGCGAGCCCGGGCGGCGGGGATCGTCAGAGACGGACAGCCGGCTTCGGTGCGACGCCTCGGGTGTCGAGCATGACCTTGGCCGAGCTCGCGAGCTTCTCGAGGTCGTAGGACTCGTGGGCCTGGAGCACCACCACCACGTCCGCACTGGCCACTGCGGCGTCGAGGTCGGCTTCGCGGGTGACGTTGCCGCTCTCCAGGTTCCAGGTCTCGACCATCGGATCGTGGAAGCGGATCACGGCGCCGCGCTCCCGCAGAGCCTCCGCCACCGGCATGGCCGGCGACTCGCGCTGGTCTGCGATGTCTGCCTTGTAGGTGACGCCCAGCAGCAGCACCTCGGAGCCATTTAGCGGCTTGCGATGGTCATTGAGCATCTCTCCCACTCGATCGACCACGTACCGCGGCATGGAGTTGTTGATCTCCTGCGCGAGCTCCACGAACCGGAACGGGTAGCCGAGCTGATTGCGCACCTCGTAGGAGAGGTAGTTCGGGTCGATGGGGATGCAGTGACCTCCCACGCCCGGTCCGGGCGTGAACTTCATGAAGCCGAACGGCTTCGTCGAGGCGCCGCGGATGACCTCCCAGATGTCGATGTTCAGCTCCTTGCAGAACTTCGTCATCTCGTTCACCAGCGCGATGTTCACGTGACGGAACGTGTTCTCGAGCAGCTTGGCGGTCTCCGCCTCGCGCATGCCGTCCATCGGCACGGGCTCATCGATGAACGTTCCGTAGAAGGCCACCGCGGCCTGGGTGGAGGCGTCGTTGATGCCGCCCATGAGCTTGGGCGTGTTCTTGATGCCGTAGTGCTTGGATCCGGGATCCACCCGCTCCGGGGAGTAGGCGAGCTGGAAGTCGGTTCCGGCGGTGAGCCCTGACGCCATCTCGAGGATCGGCTTGACGATGTCATCGGTGGTGCCCGGGTAGGTCGTGGACTCGAGGATCACGGTGGTGCCGGAGGTGAGGTTGTCTCCCACGGAGCGGCTGGCGCCCTTGACCGCGCCGAGATCCGGGCTGCCGCCGTCGCCCAGCGGAGTGGGCACGCAGATGACCACCACGTCCGAGGTGGAGACCGCCGACTGGTCCGTGGTCGCGCGATATCCCAGGTCGAGCATCTCCTGGATATCGGCATCGCTGAGGTCGTCCACGTGGGACTTCCCCGAGTTCAGCGCGTCCACCAGGGATTCCGTGACGTCGAGGCCGTTGACGGCCCATCCGGCGCGCACCGCAGCCTGCGCGAGCGGCAGCCCCACGTAGCCCTGCCCGACGATGGTGACTGTCTTGCTGGTCATCTTCTCAACTCCTTGGTCATGCAGTGGGGGTGAGCATCGCTGCTCATGGGGTCTTGTCGTTCTCAGCGGAGAAGTCCGAGGGTCTCTCTGCGCCGATGAACTTCCATCGGATCGCGCCCACAGCGCGCTCTGCGGCGTTCCCGTCTCCGTACGGGTTCACTGCGTTCGCCATGCCGTTGTAGGCCTCCTGCGAGTCCAGCAGCAGGGAGACCTCGTCGACCAGCCGCTGGCGATGCGTGCCGATCAGCTTCACCGTCCCGGCGATCACCGCTTCCGGTCGTTCGGTGTTCTCCCGCATCACCAGCACCGGCTTGCCGAGGCTGGGGGCCTCTTCCTGCACTCCCCCGGAGTCGGTGAGGACCACGTCCGCCAACGTGATCGCCTTGGTGAACTGAGCGTACGGAAGCGGCTCGAGGAGCACCACGTTCTCGCGCCCCTCGAGGAAGGGCACCACCGAGCTGCGCACCTTCGGGTTCATGTGCAGGGGAAAGACGATCAGGAGCTGGGGGTACTTCTCGGCGAGGTCGGCCACGGCCTGCCCGATCGAGGACATCGCCTCGCCGAGGTTCTCGCGGCGATGCGCGGTGACGAGCAACACGGGCTGCTCGGACCCTTCGGCCTTCTCGCGCCGCAGCCTCTCGAGCCGGGGGTCCTGGAACTCCACCTCGAGGTTCTCCGCGGCGAAGAACAGGGTGTCGATCACCGTGTTGCCGGTGACCACGATGTCCTTCTCCCTGATGGCCTCGCGCAGCAGGTTGTCGCGACTCGTGGGCGTCGGGGCCAGGTGGAGTGCAGCGACCTGCCCGGTGAGGCGCCGATTGGCCTCCTCGGGGAACGGTGAGTCGATGTTGCCCGAGCGGAGCCCGGCCTCGAGGTGGATCACGGGAATGTGACGGTTGAAGGCGGCAATCGCAGCCCCCATGACGGTGGTGGTGTCGCCCTGGACGATCACCGCATCGGGCTCCTCCGCGGCGAGCACTTCGTCCACCCCTGCGATCACCCGTGCCGCGATCTGATTCAGGCCCTGACCACTCGCCATGATGTTCAGGTCGTGATCAGGAAGGATGGCGAACATGTCGTTGACCTGATCGAGCATCTCGCGATGCTGGCCGGTCACCACGACGATGTTCTCGAGCCCCTCGGCGCGCTCGATCTCCTTGATGATCGGGGCGACCTTGATCGCCTCCGGTCGAGTGCCGTAGATCGTCATGATCCGCCGGTTGCGCGCCGAAGCCTCCGTGCTCGCCATCACGCGAGAGCCACCATGGCGGATGCGTCGGTCGAGGCGCCATGGGGGACGGGATTCAGGATGCTCACAAGTTTGAGACTACCCAACCCTGAAGGCGAGGTTGTGCATCGTTCACTAATTGTCACTAGGACGTCATTCATGCTGTGTCCCACGACTCGCTACTGAAGGGTCACCCCTCGTCGTTCCCGAGCCGGCCGGCTCCGCGAGTCCTCCAGCGCAGCATCCCGGGCTCATGCGCCGCCCACCCCACCGTAAGATGACACAGCCCCCTCGCCGTCCTGGAGGTCTCCGTGCCCGTTCCGCTCTCCCAGCGTGTGTCGTCCCTTCGCGCGGCCCTCTGGCACTTCCGCCAGGGCGGATTGCCGCAGCTTCGCCTGTGGTGGAGTCGGCAGGACTCCACCCGGTCCCTGCCGAAGGAGACGGTGGTCCGCAACGCGGAGCTGGCTCGGAACGGCTTCCCGCTGCCCGAGATGGCGGCGGAGCCCGCCTATGAGCCCCGTCGTGACCACGTCCTCTACCTGCTCCACAACTCGCTCCCCCATCACTCCGGCGGATACGCCACACGCACCCACGGCCTGCTCACCGAGCTGAACCGCAGCGGGTGGGACGTGGACGGCGTGACCCGCCTCGGCTACCCCTACGACATGCCGGGCATGGCCGATGCTCCTGATCTCCCGGCACATGAGCGGATCGGCGAGGTCGACTACCACCACCTCCTCGCGGGACGGGACATCGAGAAGAAGAATCCGATGTTCGACTACACCGAGCGCTACGCCGACCAGCTTCTCCCGCTGGCCCATGCCGAGCGCCCCGCAATCATCCATGCCGCCTCGAACCACTGGAACGGCCTGACGGCGGTGAAGACCGCCCGCCGCCTCGGCATCCCCTCCGTCTACGAGGTCCGCGGCCTCTGGGAGGTCACCCGCGGATCCCGCGATCCCGAGTGGGCCCGCAGCGACCAGTACACATACATCGCGCGGATGGAGGCCGACGCAGCGCGCGGAGCCACGCACGTCCTCGCGATCACCGAGGCACTGAAGGACGAACTCGTGGCGCGCGGTGTGGACAGCGACAAGATCACGCTCGTCCCCAACGGCGTGGACACAGAACGCTTCACCCCGATCCCTCGCAACGAGGAGCTCGCCGAGTCCCTCGGAGTCGCCGGCAAGACCGTCATCGGCTATGTGGGGACCATCGTCGACTACGAGGGGCTGGATCTTCTGCTCGACGCCGCGAAGCAGCTCGCTCGCTCACGAGCGGACTTCCACGTGCTCATCATCGGCGACGGGGCGCAGCTGGAAGCTCTTCGAGCCACCGCCGAGGCCGAGGGCCTCACCGACGTCATCACGTTCACCGGGCGCGTGCCCCATGAGGAGGTCGAACGCTACTACTCGATCATCGACATCACGCCGTTCCCCCGCCTGCCGCTTCCCGTGTGCGAGATGGTCTCACCTCTCAAGCCGTTCGAGGCGATGGCGATGGGCAAGGCGGTGGTCGCCTCCGATGTCGCGGCCCTCGCCGAGATCGTCAGCCCGGGGCTCAACGGGCTCCTTCACACCAAGGGCAGCGCCGACTCCCTCGTCGAGCAGCTCGAGCGCCTGCTGGATGATCCGGCGTTCACCCGCCAGCTCGGCCTCAGCTCCCGGAGCTGGGTGGTCGAGCACCGCGACTGGCGCACCCTGTCCCAGCGGATCGCGAGCATCTACTCCACTCTCACCGCGTCCCCGCAGGCGTGAGCCACGGCCCCTGGCCGATCCGCACATCGAAAGGTCTGCACACCAGATGAGCCTCGACTTCGCTGCTGCCGAACGGCAGTCCCTCGGCGGTTCCTACCGCGAAGGTGCCGTGCGGCAGCTCCTCTCCGGGGTCCTGAGCATGTCCCCGCATCCCGAGTGGCAGCTGCCTGCTGCGATCGACTGGGCTGCGGATCCTTTCCGTGACGTCAACTGGCGCAGCCAGTTCCACATGCTGCGATGGCTGGATCCCGTGCGCAGAGCGGGTGCGGACGGTGACAAGGACGCCCTGGCGATGTGGATCCGCTACGCCCGCGACTGGGTGTCGAGCAATCCGCGCCATGCCCCCGCGCACGAGTGGGTCTGGAGCGACATGGTGGACGGCATCCGCGCCATCAACCTCTGCCTCGCCGCACCGCTCCTTCGGGATCACAGCCCCGAGGACCTCGGATGGCTCGAAGAGACCATCCGCGACCACGCGGACCACCTCGCTGACCCGAGCAATCTCGGCCATGCGAACCATGCCCTGCATCAGCACGAAGCGCTGTTCGTCTGCGGTCGCGTCCTCGGAGAGACCGAGTACTGGGAGCTCGCGGTGCGACGGTTCGATGCGCTGCTGGAGGAGGCGTACGACGAGCAGGGGGTGAACGCGGAGGGCGCCATCGCCTACCACTACAACAACTACCTCTGGTACGAGCGGGTGCTCAAGCGGTTCGACGCCGAGGGGCTCCCCCGCCCTGCCGCCGCCACTCGGCACGCCCTCGCTCCCGAGCAGATCGCACATGCCACGCGCCCGGACGGGACGTTCACGCCCATCGGCGATACCGACGGCGGGTCACCGAGAGGCGTCCGCTCCCCCTACACGGACTACGTCAGCTCCGGCGGCTCGGATGGCGAAGCTCCCGCGGATCTGCTGAAGATCTACGACCGCGGCTATCTCTTCGCCCGCAGCGGCTGGGGCGAGATGGAGAAGAACCTCGACGAGGAGACGTTCTTCTCCGTGAGCTTCGGGGCCTCCGACAGGGTGCACGGGCATCCCGACGGCGGTTCATTGACCATCAGCTCGGACACGGTGAACTGGGTGGTGGACCCCGGCAAGTACCAGTACGGCGGAGGCGTGGAGCGCAAATACATGCTCGACCGCGCCTCGCACAGCCTGGTCTCGATCGACGGCCTGCGGCCATCGAAGGGGGCGACGGTCGAGCTGACCCGCCGCACCATCACCCAGCGCGCCTACGACTTCCTGTTCAGCGACGACAGCTTCGCCGGGATCGATCTGACTCGTCGCGTCATCTACTCGCGCAGCGGCGACTATCTCGTGGTGATCGACCATGTGCGCTCCCCCGAGCAGGTCACCGCGCACCAACGATGGCAGCTTGGCGAAGGCGTCGATGCGCAGATCACCAGGAACCGGGTCGCGCTCCGGTCGGGGCAGCACCGGGCGCTTCTCGCCTTCGCGGGCACGGCGTCCGCTCTCGACCAGGTCACGGGCAGCGCCAAGCCCTTCGACGGCTGGGTGGCGACCGGGTGGAAGAAGAAGGTGCCGGCCACTGCGGTCACCGCGTCCAAGTCGGGGACGAGCTTCCGTTTCATCACCGTGTTCGCCACAGGGGACGGCACGGACCCCACGGTCTCCTCGATGCCTGTCGAGGGAGCTGTGTTCAGTCTCGAGGTGGCCACCGGCCGGGTGACCGAGCAGATGATCGTGCACCCCGATCATGTGGTCTTCCCGGGGGAGGTGGAGGAGGACACGGAGACCTCGCAGCCTGCGGTGCCGGAGCTGCCGCTCGCGCCTCGTCCGGAGAAGGGGGCACGCCCCGACCATCTCGACCCCGCGACGCGCCAGGAGATCTTCGGCCTCATCGCCGAGGCACGACGCGCCGCGTATGGCGCGACCGACGCGGAACGCCGCCAGTCCGCCGGTGTGCTGGGCGAGGCGGCTCGTGCCCACGGGCTGACCCAGGACGTCGACCTCGGTGTGCTCGCCGCGATGACAGATCTGCGCCAGGTGGTCCGCGGCAGGATCGACCCGGCGAAGATCCAGCCGCAGCGCACGTCGTTGCTGAACTGGGCCCGGGACTCTCGCTGGAGGCCCACCCACTATCCGCTGCCGGTGCAGAACCACGGGACGGAGTTCTCTCTGCCCTCCCGCCCCCGCGCTGCAGCGATCCATACCGTCGACGTCGGCCCGCTGGTGCTGCCGATCGCACTCCAGCCGGAGCAGGGAGACGTCCTCACGGTGCTCTTCCAGGGCGCCGTGGACCGCGCCAAGATGCGCCTGCCCATCTTCCTGCGCTGGCGCTACCAGATCGAACTCGGCCTCGGCCCGACCCTCGCGCTGGCCGATCCGACTCTGGACCTCTCCGGTGCGATGCGGCTCGGCTGGTACCTGGGTACCGAGCACGATGACCTGACCCCCCACCTGGCGACCGTGATCCGCCGCGCGGCCGATGCGCTGGGGGTGCGCCATATCGTGCTGGCGGGCAGCTCGGGCGGCGGCTTCGCAGCCCTCCAGGTCGCCTCCTTCCTGCCCGAGGCAGTGGTCGTCGCGATGAGCCCGCAGACCGACCTGCGTCAGTACTCGCGCAGGCTGGTGCATTCGGCGGTGGAGCCCGCGCTCGGCATCGCGGACATCTCCCGCTCGTCCTTCGACCCGAAGCGTCTCAGCGTTCTCGAGCGATATGCCACTGCCGGGACGTTCCCGCGCGTCGAGCTCGTGTCCAATCCCGAGGACAAGGTCCACGTCAAGCGGCACGAGGGACCGCTGCGCGCAGCGTTCCAGGCCGCCGGGCACGGGGAGCGGTTCAGCACCACCGAGATCGATCTCGGTCCAGGTCACCGTTCGCTGGGCAACGACGCGTACGGAGATCTCCTGCGCACTCTCTACTCCCAGCTCTGACCAGGCCGGGCCCGTCCCGCACCGCCGCCGTGTGGCGACGCGTCAGCGCTCGTCGTCCGAGGGCAGGATCGCTCCCGGGAAGGGCTGGGCCTTCATCTCACGTTCGAAGATCTGGGCGAAGGGGTCCGGCTCGAGCTCGGGGACGCCGTCCGACGGCGCCTTCTCCTTGTAGCTCGGCAGGGTCAGATGCGCGGCCTTGCGCTGCGCCGCACCTTCGGTGATGCACTCTCGCAAGTGCTGGAAGGCTTCCTCGTCGCGCTCCTTCGCCAGGAAGTAGGCGAAGGTGCGGTACTTGCTGGATACCTCCTTGGTGTCGCCATCCATGACGATGCGCCCCTTCTCCATCCAGATCACGCGAGAGCAGACGTTCTCGATCGTGCGGGGAGCATGGTTCACCATGAACACGGTGCCGGCCTTCTCCAGCAGGTCGTCCATCTTCTTCGCCGATCGTTCGGCGAACGCGGCGTCTCCCGTGGACAGCGCCTCGTCGATCATGAGGATCTTCGGATCGGCCATCACGGAGATCGCGAACTTCAGCCGGGAAGCCATTCCCGAGGAGTACGTGCGCATCGGAAGATCGATTGCCTCGCCGAGAGCGGAGAGCTCGACGGCCGCGTCGAACTGCTCCTCAGCCTGCTCGGGAGACATCCCCAGCGCCAGGAACCCCATCTTGATGTTCTCGGCCCCGGTGAGATCTCCGATCAGCGCGGCGCTCACTCCGAGCAGCTGCGGCCGTGCGCTCGTCATGACCACGCCGGAGGTGGGCGGTTCGACGCCGGCGAGCATGCGCAGGAGGGTCGACTTCCCGGAGCCGTTCCGACCGATGATGCCGATGAACTCCCCTTCCCGTGCCGTGAGGTCAGCACCCCGCACAGCGGAGACGGAGACCATGTGGCGGCGGCGGGCCAGCTTGCCCAGCAGGCCCTTCCGCGGAGTGCGATCGGTGCGGGGGACCTTGTAGCGCATGCGCACGCTGTGCGCGACCACGGTGAGTGGGGAGTGCTCCGGCGGCACCCAGAGGTTGCTCGAGATGCCGGCTTCCTGCTCCCCTGGCTGCGTCCAGGTCTCAGCGGAGTTCTCGGCCATAGCTCTCCTCCCCTCGCCAGAAGAAGATGAAGCCTCCGAGCGGCAGCAGCACCGCCCAGGCTCCGAGGATCAGCCAGGACTTCATGTCCGGCACGGCGCCGTCGATGAGCACAGTGCGGGACATGTCGATGACCCGAAACAGCGGGTTGAGCATCACGATCTCGCGGATGGTCGGGTCGCTGACGAAGCGTTCGATGGGGAACATGACGCCGGATCCGTAGCGGAGCATGCGGCTGATGATGGACATCAGGTTCGTCATGTCCGGGAAGTGGAATCCGATGCGAGCGGTGATGAAGGTGATGCCGAGGTTGACCAGCAGGTGCATCAGGAAGATCGGGATCAGCAGAGGCCAGGTGACCTGAGGCAGGGCATGCGGGGGCACGAGCATGATCGCCACGCACATCGCCGCCGTGGTGATGACCGCGGTGAGACCGCTTTGGAGCACGTTCGAGATGGGGATCGCGGCGCGCGGGAACGAGAAGGCTCGGAGCATCGACTTCGCGCCGCGCATCGTGTTCGCGCCGGAGGAGAAGGCGCTGCTGGTCGCCTGGAACATCAGGATCCCGATGACGAGGAAGGCCGGGAAGTTCTCGATACCGCGATCCACCTCGAGCAGCACCGCGAAGATGAGGTAGTAGAACGCGGCATCCATCATCGGGCGGATCACCAGCCAGAGGTTCCCGAGGATGTTGCGGGTGTTCTGGGTGGCGGCACGGCGGCGGGAGTCGTACCAGATGAAGTGCCGGCGATCCCACAGTTGGCGCAGGTACTCCGGCAGAGGCGGCATGCCCCCGAAGGGGAAAAGACCGCTCGGATCCTGCCCTCGAGCCTCGAGCGCGCGCGCGACCTCGGAGTAGCTCTTCACCTCATTCGCCACGTCGGGTCCCCTCGGCCGTTTTCTCCACGAGGGCACGATACGCGACCTCGTAGCGCTTCATCATGGCTGGCCACGTGCGATCCATCGCTGCCGCTCTGCCGCGGGTGCCCAGATCGGCTCTCCGGGCATCGTCGTCCAGCAGATCGTGGATCGCCGTCGCCAGCTCTCGCGGTGACTCCGGGGGCACGAGGACTCCGAGATTCTCTCCGCCCGCGCCGATGAGCGTCTCGCGGAGCGCGGGAAGGTCGCTCGCCACCACGGGCCGTCCCAGAGCCATCGCCTCCGCCGGCTTCTGCGGCGTCACCGTGCGCGTGACCTCGAAGTCCTTCCGCGGCACCGCCACGAGGTCGAGCGCCTGCACCCAGGTTCGAGCCTGTGAGCGGGGCACCCGTCCCGGCATCACCAGCCGGTCGCTCAGGCCGAGCCCGGCGGCGAGCTCGGCGAGATGAGGCGCGGTGACGCCGTCGCCGACGATCACCACGTACAGGCGTTCCTTGAGCTGATCCGGGACGCTGTGATCCGCGAGGATGTGGGCAATCGCTCGCAGCAGGACGTCGTGTCCCTCGTAGTCGACGAGGGCGCTCACCGAGCCAACCGCCAGCGCGTCGCCGGGAAGCTGCAGCTCGAGCCTCGCACGTGCCTCGGCGGGATCGAGTCGCTCCTCCAGCAGCGAGGCATCGACCCCGTTCGGCACCAGGGACATCCGCTCCGCCGGCACGCCTCGATCGTTCAGCGTCTCGGCCATCGTCCGGGACAGGGTCACCACTGCACCTGCCTCGCGCGCGAGTCCGCTCTCCTGCTCGACGATCCGCCGCACCTTCTCCGAGTCCGCCGCGACCTGCCGGAGCTCCTCGATGCGGTGACTCGCGATCCACGTCTGCTCCATCAACCCGCGGACCTCGAACAGCCACGGGATCCCGGTCGCCTCGCTAACGGCTTGGGCGACCAGGGCATTCCTGTAGTCCGTCGTGGCATGCAGGACATGGGGGCGGAACTCGTTCACGAGCTCGAGTGCTTCCTCGACCTCCTGCCGGAGGCGCCCCTCGGGCGTGCTCGCCAGTTTCGCGGGCAGAGCTCGGCGGTAGTGGATCCCGTCGACCACATCCTCGTCGGCGCACCAGGGCTTGCCGATCATCACCGGGTACCCGGTGCGGGTGAGGGCGAGGGAGTCGATCCCGTGATCCCGCAGCCCTCGAAGGATGTTGTGCGTGCGCAGCGCATATCCGGACTGGGTGTGAGGCAGGGAGTTCGTGATCAGATGCAGCACCCGCAGGCGCTCACCTCGTGCAGCACGCGTGCGGTGAACGGCGTTCCGCGGCGCCTCGACTCTGTGGCCGGCCGTCAACAGATGCAGTTCGCTGCGCAGTCGGCGCGCCTGGGGAGACGTCCCTCGACCCGCGGAGTCGAGGATCGCCACCGCACCGCTGAGATCGCCCATCGCCCAGGCGGCGCGCGCTCGGGTCGAGGGCGATGATTCCTCCGTGACCAGGTCGGGCCGGCCAAGAAGAATGGCGACCTCGCCCTTCAGTGCGGTGGAGCTGCCAGGTTCCTCGACGATCTCGCTCGCCCGGTCGATGTCTCCCGCCATGAACGCTCCCAGCGAGGAGATTCCAGCTCCGCGAGGGACGAGTGCTCCGAGCAGAGTGAGGGTCCGACCCGCTCCCACCCGGGCGGCGAGCGGCATCCTGCGGCTGATCTGGACGGCGAAGAGGGCAGGATCGTCGATCAGATGCTGCACGGCGGAAGCACCCAGCGTGCGGGCGTTCCGGAGGGTGCGCGGCCCACTCTGCCGTGCCCTGGCCACCATCGACGTCATCCGCCGAGAGGCGTGCACGGGAAGGGAGTTCACGACGATGAGACTACCGGCCTCGGCCGCCGCTTCGTCTCGGACCCCTCTCCCGCCTGTGGTCGAGCCGTCCTCAGTGCTCGATCGCTCCGGCGATCTTCTCCCTCAGCTCGATGAACTCCGGGGTCCGGCGCATCTCCTCGCCGAGCATCCGCCCCGCCTGCGCGGAGAGCATCACCGGCTGGTCGAGCACCACGCGGCCCGGTCGCGCGCTCATCACCAGCACGCGGTCCCCCAGGAACACCGCTTCGTCGACGTCGTGGGTGATGAAGAAGACCGTGCGCTGTTCGGCGCGCTGGATCGCGAGCAGATCTGCCTGCAGCTTCGCCCTGGTGATCGCGTCGAGAGCGCCGAAGGGCTCGTCCATGAGGATCACGTCAGTCTCGTTGGCGAGCACGCGGGCGATCTGTGCGCGCTGCTGCATCCCTCCGGACAGCTCGTAGGGCTTGGCGTCACCGAAGTCGCTGAGCCCCACCAGGTCGAGGTACCGCTGCGCCTTCTCCGCGCGTTCCTTCTTGCCCACCTTGCGCATGCGCATCCCCAACGCCACGTTGTCGCGCACGGAGTACCAGGGGTAGAGGTTGGGCTGCTGGAACACGACCCCGCGCTCGGCGCCGGGCTTCGTGATCGTCGTCCCGCGGTATCGCGCGGTGCCGCCCGTCGGGGTCAGGAAGCCCGCGATGATCTTCAGCAGCGTCGTCTTCCCACAGCCGGAGGGGCCGACCACGCTGACGAACTGCCCCTGGGGGATCCTCAGGTCGGTCTCGGCGAGCGCATGGACCACATCGCCTGCGTCGGTGACGAAGCGCTGGGAGACGTCCTCCAGGGTGACCACCGGCTCGTGAGCTGCTGCGTCGTTCATCGGGCCACCTCCTCGATCGCCTCGCCGTAGGGCATCTCGGCGTAGGTGCCCTCCTCGGCGAGGGCATCGATCTCGCCCTGTTCCTCGAGGAACTCTGCGGTGCCCAGGAGCGCCCCCGAGAGTCCCTCCCCGCCGAAGTAGTCCGGGCCCTCCTGCTCCTCGAGCGTGGGATAGATGTATCCCGCCAGGAGCTTCTCCGCCTCCTCCTGCGAGATGCCGAGCTGCACGGCGATGGAGGTGGCTGCGGCGTCCGGTTCCTCGTTCAGCAGCCGGGTGCCCTCGGCCTGGACGATCGTCCACATCCGCATGAACTCCGGGTTCTCCTCGACGAAGGTCTCCGTCCCGGCGATCAGGTCATAGGTGGGAGCACCGAGTCCGGCGCTGTCCTCGCTGGAGAGGATGGTGTGACCTTCGTTCGTAAGGAGTTCGGAGAGGGTCGGCTCCCAGACCCAGGCGGCGTCGATCTCGTCCCGCTGCCAGGCGGCGAGGATCGCGTCGGTGGCGAGGTTGATGACCCGAACATCTCCGAGCAGCCCGCCCTCGCCCAGCGCGGTGAGCAGGGAGTAGTGCGCCGTGGAGCCGAATGGCACGGCGATCGTCTTGCCGGAGAGGTCGGCAAGCTCCTCGACCTCCGGGTCCTTGACCACGAGGGATTCGGCGTCCCCGATCACGTCGCTGATCCAGAGCACCTTGATGTCCTTGGACAGCGGCGGGGAGGCGGACTTCACCGCCGGGCTCGAGCCGACCTGGGAGATGTCCAGGGAGTCGGAGCCGAAGGCCTGGATGACGTCGCCGCCGGAGTTCATCTTGAGCCAGGAGATGTCCGCTTCGGGCATGCAGGCCTCCAGGAGCTCGAGGTCCTTGACCACGAGGTCGCCGTTCGGGATGGCCTGCCAGGCGATGCGTGCCGAGGTGGTGATGCTGGGGTCCGGCTCGACAGGGCAGCCGATCTCGCCCGCGAAGTTGTCCGGGTGGCTGGTGCGGCCGGACTGGACGCAGCCGCTCAGCGCCAGGGTCAGGCCGAGCGCCGCGGCGGCGACGCGCATGGCGGTGTTGCGCGCCAAGGGGTGAAAGGGGGCATTCACGTTGTTCAGACCTTTCCGTGCCAGGGCACCAGGCGGCCGCCGATCCACCGGATGACGCCGTCGAGGGTGACTGCGACGATGCCGATCACGATGATGCAGGCGATGGTGAGTGCGGTGTTGAGCTGGGTGCCGGAGATGTAGGCGAGTCCGCCGATCCCCGGGATGCCGTTGTTGAGCTCGGCGGCGACGACGGTGGTCCAGGCGAAGCCGACAGCGAGGCGAACACCGGAGATGATCGACGCCGTCGCAGCGGGGAGCACGACGAAGCGCGCCACCTGCGTGGTGCCTGCTCCCATGCTCCGCGCCGCTGAGAGGTAGTCCTCCCGCACACCGCGCACTCCGTCGATGGTCGCGATGACGATGGGCGGGAACGCGGCGAGGAAGAGCAGCAGGTACTTCGAGGTGTCCCCGATCCCCACCCACACGATGATCAGGCCGATGTACCCCAGCGGCGGGAGCGCGCGCAGGAAGTTCAGATATGGCGCCAGTGCGGTGTTCGCCGGCTCCCACAGGCTCATCAGGAATCCGAGGAGGATGCCGGCGAGCGCGGCGAGGGAGACGCCCACCCCGATGCGCTGGAGCGAAGCGATCAGGTGCTCCCAGAGGTAGTAGTTCTGGACTCCGCAGACCGTGCGGCCGGAGGCCTCGTCCACCACGAGGCAGCGGTTCGCGTCGACAAACGCTCCCAGCACGGCCTGCGGGCTGGGCAGGTAGAGCGGGTCGATCAGCTTCAACGCGGTGATCAGCCACCACAGGAGGATCAGGCCGAGAAGCGTCCCGCCCTGGAGCGTGAGGTTCCGCCGTGAGCGACGGGAGCGGCCACGCCGTGCCGCGGCCTTCACATGCTCCGATTTCTCCGTCTCCAAAGAGGTGCCGGCGTCTCCCGGTGTTGGCTGTGCCGCAGCAGTCGCGCGTGCTTCATCGTTCATGGATCGCTTTCCGCTCCCTCGCCCCTCGCCGAGTTGCTGGGGAGACAGTACCTTCCACGCGTCACGCGCACTTCACGCGATCACGGCAGCTCCATGGAGCTTCGCGAGGGGCACGAGCGGCCCTGCCTCTCTGGGGCCGACCACTCGCCCCGCTGGGTGGACGGCCGCCGGCACGGTGATCGCCTATCGGGGGTGAGGGCACAGCCTCCTGCGTCCCTGCCTGCAGCGCCGAGAAGCAACCGCATGCATCACCGACGGCGGGACCGCTGCCGCGAGCCGCGCATGCCCCCGAGGGTTCACGTGGGTGCCGTCATGATCCACGGCCGGGTCGAGGGTTCCATCGGGCAGAGACACCGCAGCAGCGAGATCTATGACTCCTGCGAAGAGTCCGGATTCCTGCAGCCATTCGTTATAGGCGATGCGCGTCTGCTCATTGGGCGGGCGTTTTCGTCGCGGCGTGATCGTCGTACCGAAGATGGGGGCGTCTGTCCGTACGCGGATCCCCCCGATGGTGGTCTCCACCCTGTGCTGCAAGACAGCGAGGCTCACTCTCTCGGCCCAATCATTCGACCCCATGGCGTACAGCACTGCGTCCACCGGCACGGCCTCGTCGCCGTAGAGGCTCCACTTCCGATTGGAGACCGAGGACCACGCCAGTGCCTTGTCGCCCGAATGCGCGACGAACATCGGCACGACTCCGTGTTCACGCGCCCACAGCCCGAACCAGGAATCGATGAGCGGCCGCTCCGCCCCGACTCCCGCCGCAGTGGATGAGCCGAAGACAGCGACCACAGGTGTCGATGTCGGCACTTCGACCTCGAACCAGGAGAACAACGGGGGAAACGGGTCGCGTACACCGTCGGTCCACCCGGTGCCCAGGCATCTCACGACGTCTCGGCCTTCCCATCGGTACTGCAGGACGATCTCTGCTCCCCTGAATGATGCGGGCACATCAGTCCATCCGGAGTCATAGGCAGTCGCTCCAGCCGGAAGCTCCACCCAGCCCGTGCCCCTGCCGTCCCCGGTGTGCCGCCCGATCTTCACCTCGATCAATGCCACGGCCCGCTGGTCTGCGAAGACATACCTCGGATTCCAGTTGCGGATCGTGAGCCGTACCCGTTGAGCGGCGGGAGGCAGGTACTGGATCACGGAGGTTCTGCCTGATCCCGATGTGCGACGCCCACCGAATCCGGTGGTCACAGCGAGCGGGGCAGTTTTCGTCGAGGGCGCTGAGGGAGTGAAGAACCTGCGCTTCCACAGATGCAACATGATTCAAGCATCTCAGGGAAAATATTCTGTGACCAGGACGAACGGCCCCAACTCGAGTACGTTACTGATTCGTTGCCCGTCGCTGGTCAACTCGGGTTCGACGGCGAGTTCCCCTCATAATGACGAAGAAGAACGCGTTGACCGCGACGGCGATCACGAAAGCGATGTTGGCGTCGGTCGCGCGGGCGCGCTTGTTCACGATCCCGAACAGGAACGCGCCGAGCAGCCCGCCGTAGGTAATGCCGGCGACGTCGAAGGCGAGCACCACGATGTTGCCCTCGTCGGAGCGGAAGATCGCGGCGGGGGCGATGAACGCGAGTCCCCAGCCGATCGTGGCCCAGCGCCCGATCCGCAGGCCCTGCGCATCGCTCATCGGGGCGCGGCTCAGCTTGGCGACCACGTCGGTGACGGTGGAAGAGCTAAGGGCGGACAGCGAGGAGGACAGGGTGGACATCGCGGCGGCGAGGATGCCGGCCAGCAGCCGCCCGGACAGGCCCGTGGGCATCGCCTCGACGATGAACAGGGGGAAGATCTCGTCGTCGCGGGTCAGGCCCAGCTCCGCCGGGGCGGTGGCGCCTACCAGCCCACAGTGCGAGCCCCACCAGCAGGGAGACCCCGAACTGCACGGTGACCATCACGCCGGAGACGATGATCGCCTTCTGCGCCTCGGCCTTGGAGCGGCAGGCCAGCAGGCGCTGGACCACGAGCTGGTCCGAGCCGTGGGAGGCCATCGCGAACACGGCGCCGCCCAGCAGGGAGACGAGGAAGGAATCGTCGGCGCTGAGGGGATTGCCGGACCACGCGAACATCTGGGTCTTGCCGGCGTCGGCCGCGGCGCCGAGCCAGTCAATGCCGATGCTCGAGGCGACGATGAGGATCGCGATGATGCCGCCGGCGACGTAGAGGAGCATCTGGACCACGTCCACCCACACCACGGCGGTGATTCCGCCGATGAAGCTGTACAGGATGGTGACCACGGAGAGGATCACGGTGATCGCGAAGGAGGAGAGGTCCACGCCGAGGCCGTCGAGGATGACCTTCAACGGGATCGCGGCGGCGATCACGCGAATGCCGTCGGCCATCAGGCGGGTGACCGGGAACCTGATTCCGGCGGTGGTCTGGGCGCTCGAGCCGAAACGTTTGCCCAGGCACGCGTGGGCGGTGACCATCTCGCTGTCGTAGTGGCGCGGCAGCATGAAGAAGGCGACCAAGACACGGCCCGGGATGTAGCCGAGGCCGAGCTGGAGGCAGGGGAACGGGGGTGTGGCGTCGGGGCGTCGCCCCTCCCCTGCCGCCCGCAGGACGTAGGTCCCCAGACTTTCCTGGCCGCAGTGGAAAAAGGACAGGTGTCGCCATCGCCACACGGCGTTCCATCTTCGTCTGTCCCATCGGTAGATGAAGATGGGATCACTCGGCGCTCCTCTCTTGGACAGGCGCTCCGACGCCGAAGGACTGCAGTGCGGCACACCGGTTCGATCTGACGCCGGCGCCACCCCTTCGGCTGTTTCCCCCTACCCCATGGGGCGTCGTCGTGCGCCCGAGAACCGAGACAGGAGTGCTCATGTCCACCACGGACCCGCAGGGGCAGTACCAGCCCCAGAACGACCCCGCAGCCCACCAGCCCCCGGCGGTGCTGCTCCCGGGCAGTCCGCCCCGGCCGCGCCCAAGAAGGGTGGCAAGGGCAAGTTCATCGCCCTGGGCTGCGGCCTTCTCGCGCTGCTGGCGATCCTGGTCTTCGGCGGCTGCACGGTGTTGATGGTCAGCAGCAGCGATAGCTCCGATGACGCGGCCCCCGCGCAGTCGGTCACCGAGGAGGAGGCTCCCGCCGAGGAGGCCGCTGCGGACGAGGCCGTCGAGGAGGATGTCGTCGAGGACGAGGCGCCGGCCGAGGAGGCCGAGGAAGAGGCTCCCGCGAAGGATGTGCCGGCTGAGTTCACCTCTGCGCTGACCTCTGCCGAGACGTACTCGGATCTGATGAACATGTCGAAGCAGGCGATCTTCGATCAGCTCACCTCGGAGTTCGATCAGTTCTCGGAGGAGGCCGCGCAGTACGCGATCGACAACATCGATGCGGACTGGAACGAGAACGCGCTGAAGTCCGCCGAGACCTACTCAGACACCCTGCACATGTCGAAGCAGGGCATCTTCGATCAGCTCACCTCCGAGTACGGCGGCCAATTCACCGAGGACGAGGCGCAGTACGCGATCGACAACGTCGACGCTGACTGGAAGGAGAACGCCCTGGAGTCCGCGAAGGTCTACCAGGAGGAGATGGCGATGTCTCCTGACGCGATCCACGACCAGCTGACCTCCGAGTACGGCGGTCAGTTCACCCAGGAAGAGGCCGACTACGCGATCGAGAACCTCTGAGGTTCCTTCCTTCTGCGCGAGGGGCTTGCAGCTATCCTTTCAGAGCGAGCCCCTCGCACGAACTCCCCATCACCCCGCACCAGCCCACTCAAGGACTCAGGATGTCGGATACCAGGCGAGAAGATCAGGCCAGCGAACAGGATCTTCTGGATGAGCCCGTCGGTCTCGGCGGTGCTGCCGATGACGCAGAGCGGGAGGCCGTCGAACGGGAACATGCGAAGCTCCGAGAGTTCGTGGACACGCTGTCCATGGCGGATATCCGTTCAGGCAACTGGTTCGAGAAGCTGTGCGCCTACGCGCTGCAGAGCTACACCGAGAAGGTCGATTGGCAGTATTTCCAGACGAAGTACCCGGGATTGCCAGCTGACAACATCGTCGATCAGCGCATCCGGCTCGCCGCCCGCTACGCATCGCTCGAAGGCGTGATCTCTGCCGGCGCGTACACCGGCGCTGTCGCTGCCACCATCGGCTCCGCCGGTGGTGCGTCCCCGGTCGCAGTTCCTGCAGGGGTAGCCTCGGTGATGGTGGACATCGCCTACCTCACCCGTCTCCAGATGCACCTCGCGTACGACATCGCTGTCCTGTACCGCGTCCCGTTGGATCTGGCGGATCCCGAGGATCTGTGGAAGTTGATCCGAGTGGCGTTCGGGATCAAGGTGAGCGAAGCCGTCGGCGGCGGTGCGATGAGGATAGTTCCGCTCATGGTTCGCCCCATGGTCAAGCGTTTTATCTCCGGCCCGAACCTCGCCGCTGTCCGGGCTCTGCCTGTTGTCGGGCGGCACCTGCTCCAGCGCAACATCATCAAGATCGGGATTCCGCTCGTCGGCATCCCTCTCGCTGCTAGCATCAATTTTTACTCGACGAAGGTGATCGGCACTCATGCACGAACGATCTTTCGCAATGAAGCGAGGATCATCGAGATCGCTGACAAGCTGTGTGCCCGCAGCCGGAACCCTCATCTGCTGCTGTGGGTGGCTTTGACCGTCATCCGTGCTGACGGGAAGACGTCTGAGGACGAGACCGTGCTCCTGCAGCATTTGGTGCAGAAGCTCGAGGCACATCACAACCTCGTCGATGAGGAGTTCTCTCAAGTCATCGATCTGGAACCCTCTGCCGTGTGGGCCAAGGTCCGATCTGTCTCCGGCGACAAGAGCGACCTCGTCGAAGTCGCTGAACTCGTTGCCGCAGTGGACGGTGCCGTAAACAAGCATGAGCTCCGCGTGCTTCAGGAACTTCGCGTCTCTATCCGCTGAAGTTCTCGCAGAGGTTGCCCTTCCGGAATCGACTGTCGATCTGCGGACCGGTCGATGATCTCCTCAGTCCCGTCGGCCCGCAGCCTCGCGCGCCCTTCCCGCATCGCCCGCACGCTCGCCCCGCTGTGGCGGGGCCAGTCCTCCAGCTCCCGCATCACGCGCACCGGCGCGAGGGGGCGGTAGGAGCAGGTGGGGTTGCCGAAGAACCGTTCCTCGGTGATGTTCGGGTCGTCCTCGATCTACCCCGGGCGCGCACCGCCCTGGGGCCGTGCAGGTCGTTGCCCGCCTGAGACACCTCGAAGGGGACGGGTTCGGTATCAGGTGCTCGCGTCCCTCGCCGCGGTGACGGCCACGCCACTCGGGCAGTCCCGTCGGCCCACCAGGGCGCCTCACTCCCCCGACTCCTCCTCCGTGTACTGCCGCTGGCGCTCCCGCTGCCCGTGGGTGATCTGTCGCAGATCCGTGTCGTCGTCGAAGCTCGAGCCGAGCGCGCCGGCCACCACGCCCATCGCCGCGCTCAACCACGCGATGTCGAGGTATCTGGCCACGGTGGGCTCCTGCTCGAGCACCGAGGCGAGATACTCCGGGTCGATCACGATCACCGCGCCGATGAAGATCGCCGCCACCAGCGCCATATAAAGCAGCGCCACGACCGTCAGCAGAGTGAGCACGGTCGAGAGGTTGTACAGCAGCACCACCCTCGACAGCCCCGCTCGCTTCGGGCTGTCCCACAGGCGGTTGCCGAGGATCAGCCAGGCGGTGATCGCGACCATCGCAAGCGCCCCGATGCCGAGCAGCCTCAGCGGGCTCAGGTGCATCGACATCGACCAGATCGAGGAGTAGAAGATGCCGAACGCTCCCGTGGCGGACGCTGCCGCGAGCGCTTTCGAGAGCTTCGGTGCGGTGCGCAGCGGCTCGTTCCCGGTCACCATCCCCGCCACGGTGCGTGCGCCGCCGATCCCTCGCGAGCCCAGCATCAGCTGGTGCTCCTCGGCCCCGGTCACCTCCTGCCAGTGCGCCCAGCGCCGCTCGTAGCGGGAGGAGTCGCGCTCCTCGCGCGTGGACTTCATCCGCACCGTGCAGGCCATCAGCGTGTCGAGGATGCGTCGGCGAGAGGTGAGCACTCCCAAGGTGGGGCAGGAGACCACCGCGATGTTGTGCTCGGGGAAGATCTCGGCGATCAGCGGCCTGCCGTCCTGCACCCGCGGAATCTCGGTGAGCAGCAGCACCGCGTCCGGCTCGCCGATGGAGCGTGCCTGGTCGAGCGCCTGGGACAGGTCGAGCGACCCGTCCGCACGCAGCCGCAGCATCGCGGTGCGCACCTCCAGCTCGATCGGTGGGCTGTACACCTCGTTCAGCAGCTGCTGGAGGTCCTCCTGGATCGATTCGGCCCGGCGCGTGGGCAGCCCGGGATCGGCGACCAGCAGCACCCGCACCCCTGCGGCGGGATCCGCAGCCTCCGAGTTCTCGCTCGAGCGCTCCATGCTCTGCCTCCCAGCGTCCACGACCACCCCGGGCACGGCGGACCCGCGCCCTCGCACGGACGGCGGCCTCCACAGCGGGAGCTGACGTCGATGGCTCCTGAGAACGGGTGTACCAGATGCCCGCAGCGGCGATCAACAACGCGACCGCATGGTCGCGCCCAGCGCCGCCGGAAGCGCCGGGCGGACGTCAGTGCTCCTGCTGGAGCATCTGCGCGTAGCCGCTGCGGAAGTCCGGGTGGACCAGATCGCTGAGCACCGTACGCAGCAGGCGGTCGCGGCCCGGGCCGTAGATCCCGGCCGGCCTCACCACGAGCGCGCCGAACAGGTCCTCGGCGATCCGTTCCCCCTCCCTCAGCGCCCGGGCGCGCTCGCTGCGAGCGGAGGGGGGATCCTGTTCGGTGAGCAGCGGCGCGGGATCCGCGGCCGCAGCGCGACAGGAGCTCCTCTCCCACGCGTGCCCCCAGCCGGCCGTATCCCACCCACAGGGTGCGCGGCGGGATCCTGCCCGTCACCAGGACACCTCCGGCGCGGCCGCACTGCCCCGCGCGGGCGCCACTGCGCGGTCATCGGATCCGCCGGCAGGATCAGCGGCCTGTGGGGCCGGCGCCTGCCCGAACTCCTCGAGCGACTGGTTCAGCCCCTGCAGGAAGCGGATGACCACCTCGCGCTCAGAAAGAGTGAGCTGCTCGACCACCGCCATCATCCGCGCGTCGGTGAGCATCCGCCAGGGCGCCGCGTTCGCGGAGGCTGTCGACGCCGTGATGGAGAACGTGGTGCCCGCCATGGAGATGGCCCTCGGGTGCGCTTTCACCGCGAACACGATCGACTTCTCGGTTCATGGGCTCGGTATCGCGCCGGACGGCGCCGCCACCCTCTCCATCGTCTGAGCTGCCACCGATCGTCGCCACGCCGTATCCTGCACCGATGGATCTCACCCCTGCTCTCGTCGGCGCCCTGCCCAAGGTCGCCCTGCACGATCACCTCGACGGCGGGCTGCGTGCGCAGACCGTGCTCGAGCTGAGCCGCGAGCTCGGCCTCGAAGTGCCCGGCACCGCCACCGGCGACGAGGCGCAGCCGCCGGACGCCCAGTCCGTTGCCGACTGGTTCCACACCGCCGCCGACTCCGGCTCCCTTCCCGCCTACCTCTCCACCTTCGAGCGCACCGTGGCGCTGATGCAGACAGCTCCGCAGCTGCGCCGGATCGCTCGCGAGTTCGTGGAGGACATGGTGGCCGACGGAGTCGTGTACGCCGAGACCCGGTGGGCCCCGCACCAGCACACCGGCGGCGGGCTGAGCCTGGACGAGGCGGTCCAGGCCGTCCAGGACGGGCTCGACGAGGGCGTCGCCGCGGCGGAGGCCGCCGGGAAGCGGATCGTGGTGGGTCAGCTGCTGTGCTACCTGCGTCATCTCGACCCCACCGATGACCTGGTGGAGATCGCCATCGCCCGCCGCGACTCCGGTGTGGTGGGACTGGACCTCGCCGGGCCGGAGGAGGGCTTCCCCGCCTCCTGGTTCCGTGCCCAGTTCGAGGCGGCGCGCGCAGCGGGCGTGCGGGTGACGATCCATGCCGGGGAGGCCGACGGGCCCTCCTCGATCGCCGACGCCCTGGACTGCGGCGCCGAACGGCTCGGCCACGGCGTGCGCCTGATCGAGGACATCACAGGCGGCGACGTCGAGAGCGCCGCGCTCGGCACCGTCGCCGAGCGCGTGCATCGAGCGCAGATCTGCCTCGAGGTGTGCCCCAGCTCCAACCTGCAGACCGGCATCGCGACCGAACTCGCGGACCACCCCGTGGACCGCCTCCACCGCCACGGCTTCGCCCTCGCCCTCAGCAGCGACAACCGCCTGATGAGCCGCACCAGCACCTCACGGGAGATGCTGCGGGTGGCGCAGACCTTCGACTGGACGCTCGCGGACCTCGAGCACGTGGTCCTGACCGGGCTCGAGAACGGCTTCGCCCCCGCCGCGCTGCGTGAAGCGCTGCGCGACGAGGTGGTGCTCCCCGCTTTCCGCGCAGTGCGCGGCGCCGAGCCCGACGCCTGAGCCGGGCCGAGGCCCGAGCAAGGCCGAGGCCCTCGTCGGCCCGGCCCACGCCCGCCCGACAAACCTGGGGTTATCGGGTGCTCATAACCCCACTTTTGTCGCACTCGGCGGGAAGGCCAGCGGGAAGACCCACGGGGAGGGCCACAGGGAAGCTCCACGGGGGAAGGTGAGCAGGGCCTACACGCGCCGGCCGGGGGCGCCGGGGCGGGTGACGAGCACGCTCGCGGTCTCCGGGGCGTCCTCCGCGCGGAGGTAGCGCTCCCGCCAGGCGGCGGCGAACTCGTCGGCGTCGGCCGTCGGCACGAGAGCCCAGACGCTCCCGCCGAACCCCGCACCGAAGGCGGAGGCCGCCTGCGCGCCGAGCTGGCCGGCGATCCGGGCCAGCTCGAGGGTCTGCGGTACCTGATTGCGCAGGTGGGTCTCAGCGAGCTGCTGCGAGGTCGCCGTCGCGACGGCGAAGGCGTCGAGATCGCCGCATGCCAGGGCGTCGTGCGCGCGGGGCACGAGCACCGCGGATTCGAGCAGGAACTGATCCAGGCGGTCGCGCTCGGTCCCGTCGGCCGCGAGGGCGCGCAGCGGGGCGAGCCGCTCATCGAGCGCGAGCGGGGAGTCGCCGAGCGCGCCGCCCGCGGGCAGGGGCGTGGTGAGATCCACGCCCGGCAGCAGCGGGGCCTCGAGGTCCTCTCCCACCAGAGAGCGCAGCGCCGCGTGCACGGAGGCATCGGCGCGGCCGGTGCGGGTGTTCCAGCGCTCCACCAGGGCGTTCAGCAGAGCGGGGCCGCGGTTGTAGAGCTCCTGGGCGGCGCCGGTCTTCTCGGCGAGCACGCCGCTGACGGCCACCACGAAGGACCACTCCTGTCCCAGCGGGACCCGGCCGATCAGCCGCATCGGATCGAACTGGGCGTAGGAGATCTGGCCCGCCTCGCTCGCGAGCATGCCGGTGTGGTCCAGCGAGCCGCCGCTGGTGCCCACGCCGGGCCGGCCCGCGAACGACTTGAAGGTCTTGCCGTTCTCGATCGAGGCGGCGTACCCGGCAAGGCTCATCCGGTCCGGCAGCTGCGCGGTCCACGTCTCGGAGGTGCTGATCCCGGCCAGATCCGCGAGCGCCATCGCGGCGCCGGTGATCACCGCCGAGGAGCTGGACATCCCCGAGGCCGGCGGCAGGGTCGAGGCGACGGTGAGGCGCGCGGCAGGCAAGGGGCCGAAGTTGTCGGTGAGTCTGGCGAGGACGGTGTGGACGTACCGCCCCCAGTGCCCCGCCGGGAGCTCCGGGATGGTGCCCGCTGCGAGGTGGAGAGTGCCCGGATAGGCCTCGCTCACGGCCTCGAGGGTGCCGGGGCTTCCGGGGATCTCCTCGGCGCGCACGGTGAGGCCGCGGTCCACGGCGCAGACCAGCACGCGGCCGCCGCCGTAATCGGTGTGCTTGCCGAGCACCTCGATCCGCCCGGGCATCTCCCAGGTGATCGGTCCGCGCCTCACAGAGCGACCTCGGTGCCTGCCAGACGACGCTCCACCTCATCGATGTCATCGCGGCGCGAGAGGTCCAGCACCCCGCCCGCGAAGGGGATGACCTGCACCGTCCCGAGCTCGCGCACGGCGTCGACGATCTCGAGCTCCCCGCGCGGGGACGGCTCGATCCGCGCGCACGCCTCGAAGATCTCCGGGGTGAAGGCGAAAGCGTTCATACTCACCAGCGCGTCCTCGCCCGCGGCGGCGAGGGTATCCGCGTCGGGCTTCTCCACGATCCGCTCGAGCCGGCCCTCGGTCTGCTCGATCAAGGCGAAGGCGGCGATGCGATCGGCAGGGATGTTGCTGCGCGCCACCAGGGCGGCGCGCTCGAAGCCGAGCAGGGCGCTGCCCGTCGCCTGCAGCAGGCGCGCGATCCCCTCGCCGGGATAGAGGTTGTCGCCGTTGACCATGATGAACGGCTCCCCCGCCACGGCGTCGCGGGCCGAGGCGACGGCGTCGGCCGTGCCGCGCGGCTCCTGCTGCACGGCGAAGAGCACTTCGAGCCGGGTGGGGGCGAGCTGCGCGATGTGCTGGGCGAACTCCTCGTGCTCGGGCGCGACCACGAGCACGGCCCTGCGGATGCCGGCGTCGGCCAGAGCGCTGAGCGAGTAGTCGATCAGGCGATGCTCGCCGATCGGCATGAGCGCCTTGTGGCCCGACGCCGCCGCGGCGGCCTGCGCGGGGGTGAGATCTGACCCTCCGGCGGCCCGCATGCGGCTGCCGAGCCCGCGGGCGAGGAGCACGGCGGTGGTGATGGCAGGGGCGTGGGCGGGCGTGGCGGCGTCGGCGGTGGACGGGGCGTCGGCGGGGGGGTGGCGGCGTCGGCGGTGGACGGGGCGTCGGCGGGGGTCATCATGCTCCCAGGTCGTAGTGGTCGGCGACGGTGCGCGAGAGCTCGCGGGCGCCCTCGGCGGTCTCCGCCTCGGAGAACACGCGGATCACGGGCTCGGTGCCGGAGAAGCGGATGGTCAGCCAGGAGTCGTCGGCGAAATAGACCTTACAGCCGTCCTCCCAGGCGATCCGCGCGATCTCGCGGTCGAAGGCCGGCAGCTCGTGCTCGGTGAAGATCCGTCGTTGCAGCTCCTCCCGACGCTCAGGCGTGTACCCGTAGGCAGCCTCCTCCATCACCAGCGCGCCGTGCCGCTCCACCAGCTCCGCGTACAGCTGGGAGAGCTTCTTGCCGGAGCGGGCCACCATCTCCACCAGCAGACCGGCCGCCTGGATGCCGTCCTTGCCAGGGATGTGCCCGCGCACCGTGAGACCACCCGAGGACTCCCCGCCGATCACGGCATCGGTCTCGGCCATCTTGGCACTGATCCACCTGAAGCCGACGGGCACCTCATGGCACTCCTGCCCGTGCGCGGCCGCCACCCGGTCCAGCAGATGCGTGGTCGAGAAGTTCCGCACCACGGGCCCCTCCCAGCCCTTGCCGGTGAGCAGGTACTCGTACAGCAGCACCAGCACCTGGTTGGGGCTGAGGTAGTTGCCCTGGTCATCGATGATTCCGAGACGGTCCGCGTCGCCGTCGGTCGCGATCCCCAGATCCGCGCCGTGCTCGAGCACCGCCTGGCGCAGCGGCGAGAGGCTGCCCTCGGCCGGGGACGGCATGCGCCCGCCGAACAGCGGATCGTGCCGGGCGTTGATCACCTCGACCTGGCAGCGGGCGCTGACCAGGATGGTCTGCAGGCTGGTCTGGGCCACGCCGAACATCGGGTCCAGCACGATGTTCAGGTGCGCGTGGCGGATCGCGTCGAGGTCCAGCTGAGAGATGATCGCATCGAGGTACCAGTTGATCGAGCTCTGCTCGGTGACCAGCTCGCTGCCGCGCACCTCGTGCGGGGGCAGGGAGCGGACATCCTCGGCGGTGAGGGTCGCGACGTGCGCGCTGAGCTCGTCAGTCACGCCGAGATCCGCGTCCCGGCCGCCCGCGGTGAAGATCTTCAGCCCGTTGTACAGCGCCGGGTTGTGGGAGGCGGTGACGGCGATGCCGTACGCGGCCTCGGTCTGCTTGACGGTCCACATGCACATCGGGGTGGGCACCGGGCGAGTGATCACCCGCACCGGGATCCCGTTGCCGGCCAGCACCTCGATCGCCCACCACGCGGCGACATCCGAGAGGAACCTGCGGTCATAGCTGATCACCAGGCCCCGCTCGACCACACCCTCGGCGTGCATCCGGTCCGCGAGCCCCTGCGCGAGCAGGCGCACGTTCTCCCGGGTGAACTCGTCCCCGATGATGGCTCTCCAGCCACCGGTCCCGAACTGGATCATCGTCGCTCCTTCGCCACGGGGAGGGGCGCTGCGCCGAGTGCGCCGGGCTCGCTTCCCCAAAACGTTCACGTTCAGAACAAACTAGGTGGGGGTGGGTAAGAGTGTCAAGGGAGGGCCCGGCGGGGGTGGGACCAGCCCCCACGCCCCACGCCCCACGCGAGCGTCACAAACATGGGGTTATCCGGGCTCCATTCCCCCAGTTTCGTCACACTCGCCCGGCACGCGGGGGCTCGTGACGAGCAGGTGGGAGGTTCACGCCCCGCGCCACGTCCGAGAGTGACAAAAGTGGTGTTATCCAGGGGCTATTCCCCCAGTTTCGTCACGCTCACGGGGTCTGGACGGGGGCACGGCCGGGCTGACCGGGGCGCGGTCAGGCCTCGAGCTCCGGGGCGAGGAGGGGATCGTCGAGCACCCGCTCGAGCGCCACGGCGGCACCACCGGCCGCGGCGGCGTCGAGGCCGAGCGCGGAGGCGCTGACCTCGACCCGCCCGTCGGCCGCGAGGAGGCGCGCATCCAGCGCGGACTGGACCGGCTGGACGAGCAGGTCCGCGAAGGAGGCGAAGTAGCCGCCGAGCACGATGGCCTGCGGGTTCAGCACGTCCACGAGCACGCCCGCGCCGCGTACGAGGTCACCGGCGAGCCGTTCGAATCGCTCATGCAGCGGGGCGTGGCCCGCATCGAGCAGGCTGCGCAGCCGTGCCAGACGCTCGGTCATGGGCAGGCGCCCGGAGCGGGTGGGGTCATCCGCCTCGAGCACGTCCAGGACGGTGTCGAAGCCGACCATCGTCTCCCAGCAGCCACGGCGCCCGCAGCGGCACCGCTCCCCCGCCGGGTCCAGCCCGATATGCCCCACCTCACCGGAGAAGCCGGACCAGCCGCGGAGCAGACGACCGCCCGCGATGATGCCGGCACCCACTCCCTTGTCGCCGGTGAGGTAGACGAGATCGGTGATGCCGCGCTGGGCGAGGCGCGGCGCTTCGGCGAGGGCGGAGAGCTTCGCGTCGTTCTCGAGGGCGAGCACGGGAGAGTCCTCGCCGAGGCGTCGTGCGAGCTCCTCGGCGAGGGGGACGTCGGTCCAGCCGAGGTTGGAGGCGAAGCGGACCCGCGAGCCGTCGTAGTCGATCGGGCCGGGCGGGGCGATGGTGGCGCCCGCGACCCAGAGCCCCTCCGCGTCGGCGGCGTCAAGGGCTCTCTGCAGCAGCTCGGCGGCGCGGTCGAGCACGGGGTCCAGCGGGTAGGAGCGCCCGTCGGCCGCTGAAGGTTCCAGGGCGTAGGGCGTGGGGACGGAGTCGGCGAAGCGCGCCGCGCCGGCCAGATCGCGCAGGCTCACGGCAAGGTAGTCGACGTTCAGCTCGAGCCCGATGCCGGCCACGTGACCAGGGTCGATGCGCACCTCGGTGCCGGGGCGACCCACCGCGCCGAGGCGCTCCACCTTTCCCTCCTGCACCAGCCCGCGCACGGCCAGATCGTTCACGAGCGACGTGACCGCGGCCTTGGACAGGCCCGTCTCCTGGGAGAGGGTGGCGCGGGAGCGACCGCCGCGGGTGTGGAGGTGGCGCAGCAGCAGGCTGAGGTTCGCCGAGCGCATCGCGGCATGGCCCACCGGGGCCGCCCGGCGGCTGCCCCGCCCCGCCTCGGCCGGTGATGTCATGCAGGCCATCGTAGGCCGCACCAGGACCGCGCCCGGCCCAGGACCGCGCCCGGCCCGGGACCGTGCCCCGCCACGGGGCCTCACCCCCGCAGCACGTCCTGGAGGATCGCGAGGTAGCGGCCGGCGAGCACATCGTCATCGGCGTGCTCGGCGACCCACGCCCTGCCGCTCGCCCGCACCGCGGCACGGGAGCGGTCAGCGGCCATGCCGCGCCACAGCTCGACCAGCGCGTCGACGTCCTCGGGCGGGAGCACATCGCCGGCGTCGGCCTCGCGCACCACGTCGGCCGCCTCCCCCGCGAGCAGCGCAGTGATGTGCCGGCCCGTCGCAAGCATCTCGTAGAGCTTGGACGGGACGGTCCATGCGAACGGCGCCCAGTCGCGCAGGGACACGATGACGGTATCCGCCCAGGCGTACTGCGCACCCACCTCACGGTGCGGGATCCGCGGGATCACCTCGACCGGGGCGTCCAGCTCGACGGCGAGCGCCGCGAGCTCCGCCGCCTCGACCCCGTGGCCCACCATCCGCACCTGCACGTCCACGCCCTGGCCGCGCAGCGCAGCCGCGGCACGCACCACCGTCTCCAGGCCCTGGGAGCGGCCCATGTTGCCCAGGTACAGGCAGCGCAGCTCGGGATGATCGCCGGGCAGATGGTCGCGCTGGCGCGGCACCAGGGAGAGGTCGGTGCCGTTGCGCACCACGTGCACGATCCCCACGCCCCGCTCGCGCAGCACCTCGGCGAAGCGCCCGGTGGTCGTGACCACGGCGCGAGCCCCGCTCTGCCAGCGAGTGACCTGCTGATGCACCTCGCCCTTGGCGAGCGCCACACCCCAGGACAGCGCACGGCGCAGGGCGCTGCGGTGCATGGTCTCCGCGGCCTCGGGCGTGATCGCGCCCGCGGGGCCGACGTGGGTGACCAGATCCGGCCAGGCATCGCGCATCTCGACCACCAGCGGCACGCCCCACAGCGCGGAGAGGGTGCGGCCCAGCAGCAGGGTGGGGATCGCGGGGGCGGTGGCGACGATGACATCGGGCCGCGTCCCGGGGCGGGAGAATCGTTGCCGCAGGCGACGCAGCGCATCGGCCGCGGCGAGGGCGTGATCGGCGGTGCGGGTGCCGATGTCGGCGCGGTGCGGGAGGAAGGCGGTGCGCAGCACGGTCTCGCCGTGCGAGCCGGTCTCGACCGCGCCCACCCGGTGCAGACGGCGCTGGAGCGGGGTGGGCCGGCCCGCCGGGTAGTGCGGCACGGGCGCGGCGACGGTGACTCGGTGCCCCGCGGCGATGAAGCGCCCCACGAGAGCGGACCAGCGGCGCTGCGGGGCGCCGAACTCGGGAGCGTAGTAGTGGGTGAGCAGCAGCAGCCTCATGCGTCGACGCACCCTCCGGCGCGGAGTCCGAGGGCGGTCTCCGCCTCGCGCAGCAGCTCGGCGGTGGCGTGGGCGGTGTCCGGTGGGCGCAGGCCCGCGCGGGCGGCGTCGGCCCCGATCCGCAGCTGCACGGCGTCGGCCGCGCGGGGTTCGGCGGGCTCCTCGGGCGGCTCAGCGGGCAGGGCCGCGATCGCGGCCGACGGGATCAGCACCGCACGCGAGCTCAGCTGGCGGGGCATCACCGTGATCGCGGCGAGCTCGCCGCTGTCATCCTGCTGGTAGATGTCCCGCACCCGGCCGACGGTCCTGCCGTCGCTGCCCAATACGGTCATGCCCGCGAGGCGCTGCAGGCGCAGGGGCCGCTCGGCGCGGGTGCTCGGCGGGACGGGCTCGGCACTCCCCGCAGGGACGGAGGGGGAGTGCTCGGGCATCGCACCGAGGCTCATCGGTCATCTCCGCAGGCGGTCACAGCCTGGGAGTCTACCGACCGGCCGCGATCCCGGCCCACCCTCGGGCGCGAGAACCGGGCCGCTGCGCAGCGCCACCACCCACCAGCACCCCGATCATCCCTGGTCAGGGCATGGATAACACTCCGGTGTCAGTCGATGACGCAGTAGCGCACGAACTCCTGGACGTCCTCGATCGGATCGGCCTCGGCGCTGTTCTGCAGCTCGCGCACCGTGTGCTCGCGCACCGCGAGGCTCAGCAGCAGCGAGAACAACGTGCGGGCAAGCATCCGCGGGTTCGCGCCCTCGACCAGCCGGCCGTTCTCGGCCAGACCCGAGAGCACCTTCTCGAGCACGTGCTCGTGCACCAGGCGCAGCCTGGCCACCCGGAAGCGGCCAGGGTGGTCGGGGTTGACGATCTCGGCGGAGAGCGTGGCCAGCAGCGCCATCGGGTGCTTGCGCGGGTCCCACGGGCCGGCCAGCGCCGACAGCAGCGCCTGCGGGGAGGCCTGCAGCGACTCGGCCGAATCCAGCAGACCCTGCGCATGCGCCTCGAGGCGGTCCACCACCGCGCCCAGCAGCGCCTCCTTGGAGGAGAAGTGGTGCAGCATCCCCGGATGCGAGATGCCCACGCGGCGGGAGATGTCGCGCAGGCTCGCGCCGTGGTACCCGCGCTCGGCGAACAGGGCCGAGGCGCTGTCGAGGATCTCCTCGCGCCGCGCGGAGCCCGGCGTCGGCGCGCTCTCCGGCTCCACGAGGCCCTGCGCGTCGGGGGTCACCGCCCCCGGAGGCGCGGACGGGACACCGGCCACGGCGCGGAGGGACTCGCCCGCGGCGAGCTCGCTCGAGGAGATCGAATCGAGGGTCCGCAGGGCGCGGGCCAGCGGATCCACGCTCGGATCCACGGACCCGCCGCCCGCGGCCTCCTCACCGATGCGGTCGGAGAACATGGTCGAGAGCGGCGACGGGCCGGCTCCTGCTCCTGGAGGACCTCCGGCGGCAGCGAGGGTCATCGTCGCTCCTTTCACATGTCAGCTCGTCGCGATCAGCTCCGCGATCTGGATGGCGTTCAGGGCAGCGCCCTTGCGGAGATTATCGGCCACGGCGAACAGAACGAGGCCCTTTCCGTCAGGAACGGACTGGTCCTGTCGGATCCGGCCCACGAATGTGCCATCCTGACCGGCTGCCTCGAGCGGGTTCGGCAGCTCCACCAGGTGCACGCCGGGTGCGGCGGCGAGCAGCTCGCGGGCGCGCTCGGGCGAGAGCGGACGGTCGAACTCGACGTGGAGCGCGAGCGCATGGCCGCTCATCACCGGCACGCGCACGCAGGTCCCCGCGACCGGCAGGTCCGGCAGATCCAGAATCTTGCGGGACTCGTTGCGGAGCTTCTGCTCCTCGTCGGTCTCGCCCGAGCCGTCATCGACCAGGTTCCCGGCCAGGGCCACCACGTTGAAGGCGATGTTCTTGGCGTAGATGCTCGGGGCGCCCAGATCCACGGCCGAGCCGTCGATCGCGAGCTTCTCCGCCTCGTCGACGCCGTTGCGCAGCTGACCTGCGAGTTCCTTGACGCCCTCGACACCGGAACCGGAAACGGCCTGGTAGGTGGCGACCTTCAGCCGGGCCAGGCCCGCCTCGTCGTGCAGCACCTTCAGCGAGGGCATCGCGGCCATCGTGGTGCAGTTGGGGTTGGCGATGATGCCGCGCGGCGGGTTCGCGATCGCGTCCGGATTCACCTCGGAGACCACCAGCGGCACGTCCTCGTCGCGGCGGAAGGCCGAGGAGTTGTCCACGACGGTGGCGCCGGCCTCCGCGAACCGCGGGGCGAGCGCCCGGGAGGTCGAACCCCCGGCGGAGAAGATCGCGATGTCCACGCGCCGACCCTCGGAGGTGATGTCCGCGGTCTCCGCGTTCTCAACCGTGAGGTCGTGGCCAGCGTACGTGACGGTCTTGCCCGCGCTGCGGGCGGAGGCGAACACACGGATCGCCGAGTGCTTGACCGCGCGGTCGGCCAGCAGGGTGAGCATCACACGACCCACCTGACCGGTCGCACCCACCACCCCGATCACGGGGCCGTCGGCCGCATAGCCGGGGGTGAGGGAGAAATCGAGAGTGCTGGGGATGTTCATCGTCCGGTCCCTCCATAGACCACGGCCTCGGTCTGGTCGGCGTCGAGGCCGAACGCCGTATGGATCGCGCGCACCGCGTCAGCGAGCCGCGCCTGCTCGGTCACCACGGAGATGCGGATCTCCGAGGTGGAGATCATGTCGATGTTGATGCCCGCCTCGCCGAGCGAACGGAACAGGGTCGCCGAGACACCCGGGTGCGAGCGCATCCCCGCGCCGACGATGCTGACCTTGCCGATCTGGTCGTTGTAGCGGACCTCGGTGTAGCCGATCGCCTCATGGGCCTCCTCGATCGCCTTGAGCGCGGCCGGGGCGTCGGACTCCGGCAGCGTCAGCGAGATCGCGACCGTGTCATCCACGGTCGAGGAGTTCTGCACGATCATGTCGATGTTCGCGCCGGTCGCGGCGACCACGTCGAACAGCAGGGCCGCACGGCCGGGGACGTCCGGCACCTCGACGACGGTGATCTTGCCTTCGCTGCTGTCATGGGCGACGCCCGAGATGATCGGCGCCTCGAGGCCCGGTGCTGCGAAATCGTCCATGGGGAGCTCCTTGGTCGGGTCGGCGGCGTCGCGTCGGACGACGTCCGCGGTACGAATGGTGACGTCGGGGTCGATCGGGATCTCTCGCTCGAGGTCCTCGGCGACGATCGTGCCGAGCCGCCCCGAGTACGAGGAGCGCACGTGCAGCGGCACCCCGTAGCGGCGCGCGTACTCGACGCTGCGCGCCATCAGGATCTTCGAGCCGTTGGCCGCCATCTCCAGCATCTCCTCGCTGGCGATCAGCGGCACCCGGCGGGCCGACGGGGCGATCCGCGGGTCGGCGGTGAACACGCCGTCCACGTCGGAGTAGATCTCGCAGACGTCGGCGTCGAGGGCGGCGGCGAGCGCTACCGCGGTCACGTCCGAGCCGCCGCGGCCCAGCGTGGTGATCTCCTTGGAATCGTGGGAGACGCCCTGGAACCCGGCGACGATCGCGACGGCGCCGTCCTCGACGGCCTCCTTGATGCGGGCCGGGGTGACGTTGCGGATCTGGGCCCTGCCGTGATCGCTGTCGGTGATCAGACCGGCCTGCGAGCCGGTGTACGCGCGGGCGGTGACCTCGAGGTTGTTCAGCGCCATCGACAGCACCGCCATCGAGATCCGCTCGCCCGCCGTGATCAGCATGTCCATCTCGCGCGGCGGCGGATTGGGGGTGACCTGCTGGGCGAGGTCGATGAGGTCGTCGGTGGTATCACCCATCGCGGAGACCACGACCACCACCTGGTGGCCGGCCTTCGCGTAGAGGGAGATGCGCTTGGCGACGCGCTTGATGGAGTCGGCGTCAGCGACGGAGGATCCTCCGAATTTCTGGACGACCAGGCTCATGGGGCGGGTTCCTTCGCGGTTGGCGGCAGTCGGGCTGAGCATGCGGGCTGCGGGGCGGCAGGCCGTGTCACGGGCCCGCCGGGGTGGGCGGACCGTGCGGTGGACCGGCCGGGGTGGGCAGGTCCTGCGGGTCCGCCGGTGGGCGGCTCCGGGGTGGTGCCGCCGGTGAGCGGCTCCGGGGTGGTGCCGCCGGTGAGCGGCTCCGGGGTGGTCCTGCGGGGAGCAGGTCCAGGGGTCGTGGCGGGGACCGCGGGGAAGCGGCCGCCGCTGGTCAGCGCCGGTGGGCGATGCTCTCGCTCGCCCGACGCATCTCGGCGCCGGAAGCCCGGCCACCGGGCACGAGCCCAGCGTCGAGTCTACGAAAATGCCTGGTCGACGCCATACCTGCCCCGACATTCGAGATGGACCCGCTGGTAGAACGGATATCGGGACGTGGTGCACACAACATCCGCCCGGGCGTGGCGGAACCCAGCCGGCCCCGCGCGATGTGGTGGGGTCCGCGGTTCCAGGTGCGCGGCGTGGCGCCCCTCCCCCGCGCCTCCCCCGCGCCCGGCGTGACATAACTGGGGAATAGCCAAAGCCATTAGCCCACTTTCGTCACGCCGGCAGCGGTTGTCGTCACGCTGGCGGCGGTTGTCGTCACGCTGGTGGCGGCTGCGCCCCCGGGCACCGGGACGTGGGGGGCGTGGCGCGGTCGAGTGCGCCTCGAGGGCGGGGTGGCGTGGCGCGAGTGGGGAGGAGAGGTGTTCCGGGGCGGTGACCTCGACGTTGTGGATGGCACAGTCGGCTCTTCGGCACGGCACCCACCATGAGTCCATGCCCCGCCGCCCTGCTCCGCTGCCCAGCGCACTCCCTCATGCCGTGTTCACCACGGCGGAGGCGAGAAGCGTCGGCGTGGGCACGGAGAGGCTGCGAGCCCGCGATCTGAAGCGTCTCGCCTACGGACTCCACGCCCGAGTCGACGCCGAGCTCACCGAGCTCGACGTCCTCACCGCGCTCACCCGGGATGATCCGCTGGCGGTGGTGCGCGGCCTGAGCGCCGCCCGCTACTGGGGGTTCCCGCTGCCGTGGCAGAAGCAGCAATGGAAGGCAGGCAAGGAACTCACCGCGGTCCATCTCACGGCGAACGGGGAATCACGCCGCAGCTCGGCGCTGATCACCTGGAGCAGAAAGCGGCTCCGTGTCGACGAAATCGTCGCGCTCGAAGATCTCAGGGTCACGAGCCGCATCCGCACCTGGCTCGACCTCCAGCAGGACCTCTCACTCGCTCAGCTCGTCGACATCGGAGATCACCTGGTACGGATCCCACGCGAATGGGCTGAGTCGCGTGAACACCCGTACGCCACTCTCGACCAGCTCTCGATGGCGGTGGACAGCTTCCCCGGCCCCGGCCGAACTCGGCTGCGCGAGGCCCTGGACCTGGTCCGCGTAGGCAGCGACTCCCCGCCCGAGACCAGACTCCGCCTCGCCGCCGGTCGCGCGGGCCTTCCCGAGCCCGATCTCAACGTCCGCCAGATCGACCAAGGGAGGGATCTCGGCGAACCGGATCTCGCGTGGCCCGCATGGAAGGTGTGCGTCGAGCACGATGGGCCGACCCATCGCACCCCCGAGCAGCAGGAACGGGACATCCAGCGCCGCGAGCTGCGCGAATCCCTCGGCTGGATCGAGGTCCAGACCGTCGCCAAGGACCTCCACGACGGCTGCCGGCGTGGCCTGCGGAGGATGACCGATGCCCTGAGGAAGCACGACTGGCACCCCGACGCGCACCCATGAGCACGACCTCGGCGAGCGAAACCCCGGCACGCGACCCGACACCACAGCGCACGTGACAAAACTGGGGGAATCCGGCGGGCTATTCCCCAGTTTTGTCACTCCCGGAGGCGCGGGGCCCCGGCTCACCCTCGACGGGGCGGGACCCCGGCGACGAGCTCCTCCAGCAGCGCTCGGGCTCCGGGGCCGCGAAGCGTCTCGAGAGCGTGGAGGTAGGGGGTCGTGAACGCCTCGTGCTGGACGAGGTCGCCGAACAGCTCCTCGTCGCGGAGGAAGGCGAGCAGGTCCTCGTCGTGCCGCGCGGCGGCGGCCATGACGCGCTCGCGCAGGCGATCCGCCACGGGCCACTGCTCGCCGTTCTCACCGGCGCCCTCGGCGTACCGCGCCCAGGAGGCGACGATCGCGGCGGAGGCGGAGACGTCCCGCCCGGCGGCGAGGTTCTCCTGGATCACGGGGACCAGCCAGGTGGGGATGCGGTCCGAGGACTCGGCGGCGAGGCGGGCGAGGGTGTCCTTGACCTCGCGGTTCGCGAACCGGGCCATCAGCTCGTCCTTGTAGGCGGTCAGGTCGATGCCGGGCACCTCGGGCACGGCAGGCGTGCCCTCGTGGTCCATGTAGAGCACGCGGGTGAAGGGCGCGAGCTGCTCATCGAGCGCGGCCTCGTCGGCGTAGGTGTGGCCGAGCAGCAGGCCGAAGTAGGCGATCGCCTGGTGGGAGCAGTTCAGCAGACGCAGCTTCATCAGCTCGTACGGCTCGACGTCCTCGACCATCTGCACGCCCACCTCCTCATAGGCGGGGCGGCCGGAGGGGAAATCGTCCTCGAGCACCCACTGCACGAAGTCCTCGCTCACCACGGGCCAGGCGTCGTCGATGCCGTACTCGGCGGCGACCATCTCGATGTCCTCGGGCGCGGTGACCGGGGTGATCCGGTCCACCATGCAATTGGGGAACGCAACCTGGGCCTCGATCCAGTCGGCGAGCGGGGCGTCGCCATGCAGGCCGTCCTCGTCACGTCGGCGGGTGAAGGCGAGGATCATCCGCTTGGCCAGATCACCGTTGCCGCGCACGTTGTCGCAGGACATGACAGTGAAGGGGGCAGCGCCCGCCTCACGCCGGCGGCGCAGCGCCTCGACGACGTAGCCGAACATGGTGCGGGGGTGTCCGGAGCGGTGCGCGCTGTTCGCGCCGCCCGTGTTCTCGCCCGCGCTGCCGGCGGCGACCGCGCCCTCGAGGTCGAAGCGGGTGGCGAGGTCCGCGGCGACGGACTCGGTCTCGTACTGGAACTGGCCGGTGGAGGGGTTGTAGTTGTAACCGCCCTCGGTGACGGTGAGCGAGACGATCCGCACCGCGGGGTCGGTCAGCTGGGCGAGCACGGCCTCGGGGTCGTCGGGCGCGAAGAGGTACTTCGCGATCGAGCCGATCACACGCGGATCCCGCGTCCCGTCGGGCGCTTTGGTGACGAGCGTGTACAGGCCGTCCTGGGCGGTGAGGGCGTCGCGCATGCGCGCATCACCTGGCAGCAGGCCCACGCCGCAGATCGCCCAGTCGCGGTCGCGGCCGGCGTTCATCAGCGCATCGAGGTACATGGCCTGGTGCGCGCGATGGAACCCGCCCACGCCGAAGTGGACGATGCCGATCTGACGCTCCTGGAGGGGGTACTCGGGCACGGCGACCGTGCCGCGGGCGGCGATCTCGGGCAGGGCGGCGGGCGTCAGCGCAGTCATGGCTCATCCTTCATCGGCGAGTGAGGAGGAGGCCGACGATACCCATCCCGTCTCCCTCGGGGCTACCGAACCGGCAGCCCCGGGCAGCCACCGGGCGATCGGGCCCCGACACACCGCGCTCACGCCCCCGGGACGTCCCGCTCGATCTCCGCGAGCCAGGCCGTCGCCGTCGCGTCGGCCGGCATCCGCCAGTCGCCGCGCGGGGAGAGCGAGCCGCCGGCCAGCACCTTCGGGGCGTTGGGCAGAGCGGAGCGCTTGAACTGGTTGGCGAAGAACCGCCTCGTGAACACGGTCAGCCAGTGCTTGATCTCCTCGCGGGAGTAGGCACGGGCATCGTCCTGCGGGTACCCGGCCGGCCACTGTCCGGCGTCAACGTCACCCCAGGCCTGGTGGGCGAGGTAGGCGATCTTGCCGGGGCCGTAGCCGCGGCGCAGCACGTGGAAGAGGGAGAAATCGTGCAGGGCGTAGGGACCGATCGAGCTCTCGGTGGACTGTGCCTGCTGTCCCTCTCCCGCCGGGATCAGCTCAGGGCTGATCTCGGTGTCGATCACCGACTGCAGGATCGCGGACGCCTCCGTCCCGAAGATGCCCTCGGCGATCACCCAGCGGATCAGGTGCTGGATCAGGGTTTTGGGCACCCCGGCGTTCACGCCGTAGTGGGACATGTGGTCGCCCACCCCGTAGGTGCACCAGCCCAGCGCCAGCTCGGAGAGGTCGCCGGTGCCCACCACGATGCCGCCACGGTGGTTGGCCAGGCGGAACAGGTAGTCGGTGCGCAGCCCGGCCTGGACGTTCTCGAAGGTGACGTCGTAGACCTTCTCGCCGCCGCCGTAGGGGTGGCCCATGTCCTGCAGCATCTGGGTGGCGGCCGGGCGGATGTCGATCGTCTCGAAGCTCGCACCCACTGCGCGGGACAGCGCCTCGGCGTTGGAGCGGGTGTGCTCGGAGGTCGCGAAGCCCGGCATCGTGAAGGTGAGGATCTCGGAGCGGTCCCGGCCCAGCAAGTCCATCGCCCGCGCGCACACCAGCAGCGCATGGGTGGAGTCCAGACCGCCGGAGACCCCGAGCACCGGGGCGGTGCCGCCGGGCTTGTCCCCGCCGATCGCGCTCAGCCGACGCACCAGCCCCGCCACCTGGATCGAGAACGCCTCATAGCAGTCCTGGGCCAGGCGCGCCGGATCGTCGGGCACGAAGGGGAAGCGGTCGAGCTTGCGGCGCAGCGGCCCGGTCGCGGGCGGGCCGACGGGCCGGCCGCTCTCCTCCTGCCAGGGATCGTAGGAGATCTCGGGGTCTGCGCCCTCGAGCCCGGGTCCCTCCGCCGCATTGTCGGCCGCCGCCCCGTCGGCGCCGCTCGCCGCCGCACCATCGACCTCCCGGCCGAACAGCAGCGCCTCCGGTCCCCTCGCGAATTCCGAGATCCGCTCGGCGTGCAGGCGACGGTTGTCGTCGAAGGTGTTCATGCGCCGACGCTCGGCGACGATCCGATCCAGGTCGATGTCCGCGATCGTGGCGCGCGGCCCCTGCGGGAACCGCCCGCTCTCGCCGAGCAGGTCACCGCATTCGTAGACGAAGGTCTGCCCGTCCCAGGCCAGATCGGTGGTGGACTCTCCCTCCCCCGCGGCGGCGTAGACGTACGCGACCTGGCTGCGAGCGGAGGCGGAGCGGGCCATCAGCTTGCGCTCCTCGGCCCGGCCGATCGTGATCGGGGAGCCCGAGAGGTTCGCGACCACGGTCGCGCCCGCGAGCGCCGCCTCGGCCGACGGGGGGATCGGCACCCACATGTCCTCGCAGATCTCGACGAACAGGCTCAGCCCGGGCACGTCCGGGACATCGATCAGCTGGTGCGGGGTGAGGGCGTGGGTCGCGCCGCCGATCCGGACGTCCTTCCAGCAGGCATCGTCACCGGGCGCGTACCAGCGCCGTTCCTGGAACTCGCGGTAGTCGGCGAGATGCTGCTTGGGGGTGATGTTCAGGATCCGACCGCGGTGGATGGTGAGCGCGCAGTTGAACACGCGCGAGCGCTCGCTGGAGCGCAGCGGGGCACCCAGCACGATGAGCGGCATCAGCTCGCGGCTGGCCTCGACCACGGTGAGGATCGCCTGCTCGGCGGCGTCCAGCAGCGGCTCCTGCAGCACCAGGTCATCGAGCGAGTAGCCCGTCAGCGACAGCTCCGGGAACACGGCCAGACCCACCTGCTGCTCGTGCAGATCACGCAGCACCTCGAGGTGGCGCGCGGCGTTGGTGTAAGGGTCGGCGAGCGCGACGGGGAGGGTCACGGCCGCGGCGCGCAGGAAGCCGTGGCGGTAGATCGAGGCGTGGGGGTCCGACGGGTCCTCGTGCGTGACCGAGGGCAGGTCGCGCTCCAGCTGCTGCTCACCGTCCGGACCGGCGGGGACGTGACCGCCGGGGACGGGGGCGGAGGTGGCGCCGGCCGGGTGATGGGCCGGGGCGGAGCTCGGCGGCTGGTTCTGGCCGGGCGGCTGCTGCCGGTCCTGGCCGGTGGGCCGGGACGGGTCCTGACCGGAGGGCTGCGGGGCGGCGGGCTGGGGCGCGGAGCTCATGGAGGCGAGCGTAATGGAGGCCCGGCCGCAGGGCGGGGCGCACCCTGCACTCGGTCCGCTCGGTCGGGCACCGAGCCGGTGAGTCGGGCACCGCCCCGGGCAGCCCGGCCGGCCAGCCGAGCACCGCGCCGGTCCACCGAGCAACCGGGGCCTCAGCCGAGCACGCCGGTGCCCTCAGCCGAGCACGCCGGTGCCTTCAGTGCGCGGTGACCGACGGCTCGGTGCGCGGTCCCTGGTCGAGTACCGGCGTCACAGCCACCCCTACGGCGATATCGCCGTACACGTCGCCGCTGCGCCCGTAGTCGACCATCACTCGTTCGCCCCATCGTCGCGCGCGAGCCGCCGGCCGCCGTCCCGCGCCCGTCCCGACCTGCTATACGTTGAACCGATGACAACCCGCACCGCACCGCGCACGAGAAGGGCCGCATGAACGCGCGCAGGCCCCTGCTGGGGTGGCTGCTCATCGCCCCCAGCCTGATCGGGGTGACGGCCTTCCTGATCCTGCCGGTGCTGCTCGCCTTCGTCGTCTCGCTGTTCCGCTGGGACCTGCTGGGCACACGTCGCTTCATCGGGCTGGAGAACTACACCACCCTGCTCTCGAGCGGCGCACTGCCCAACTCTCTGCTGGTCACAGGGATCTTCACGCTGATCTCGGTGCCGGTCTCCCTCGCGCTGGGCCTGATCCTGGCCACCCAGCTGGTGCGCGCCCTGCCGGGCTCGGCGATCGTGCGGGTGATCGTGGTGATCCCCTGGGTGTGCGCCCCGCTGGCCCTGGGCGTGGTGTGGAAGTGGATCTTCCAGCCCTCCGTCGGCGCGCTGAACCAGATCCTGGGCGTGCGCATCGAGTGGCTGACCGATCCCTCGCTCGCGCTGCCGGCGGTGGCGTTCGTGGCGATCTGGCAGAACGTCGGCTACATCTCGCTGTTCTTCCAGGCGGGCCTGACCCGCATCCCCGGCTCGATCTACGAGGCGGCGCGGATCGACGGCGCGGGCCCCGCCCAGCAGCTGTGGCACATGACCATCCCGCTGCTGCGTCCCACCACGTTCTTCCTCGCAGTCACGCAGGTGGTGGCGAGCTTCCAGGTGTTCGACATGGTCTACGCCCTCACCGGCGGCGGGCCCCAGCGCCGCACCGAGGTGATCGCCTCGCTGATCTACAACGAGGCCTTCGAGGCGAGCCGTCTGGGCCGCGCGAGCGCGGTCGCGGTGATCCTGTTCCTGCTGCTGGTCGTGATCACGCTGCTCCAGCAGCGCTGGTTCTCCCGCCGCATCACCTATGACATGAGCTGAGAGGAGGACCGCGATGACCACCCCGCACCGCACCCCCGGGACGCCCGGGGCCGACGAGCGCACGTCCGCCGTCGGGCCCGACGCTCCCGCCGCTGGGCACCGCGCCGCCACCCGCGCGAGCGCCGACGGGCGCAGCCCGTCCCGTCGGCCGCGCCGGCTCACCGGCTCGCTGCTGGCCCGCCGCCTGCTCGCGCACTCCGCCACCTACCTGGTGCTCGTGATCGCCGCGCTGCTCACGCTGGGACCGTTCCTGTTCTCGGTGATGACCGCGTTCACCTCGACCACGCAGTTCGCGCAGCAGGGGCCGCTCTCGTTCCCCGCACCGCCGGTGCTGGAGAACTTCCTCGAACTGTTCAGCTCGCAGGACGGCTTCGTGACCCCGGTGGTGGTGACCGTGCAGATGGTCGCGGTGATCCTCACCGGCCAGATGGTGTTCTCGGTGCTGGCCGCCTATGCCTTCGCGCAGCTCCGCTTCCCCGGCCGTGACCTGCTGTTCTGGGTGTATGTGGCGACGCTGATGGTGCCGCAGGTGGTCGTGGTGGTGCCGCTGTACCTGATGATGAGCGAGGTCGGGCTGCGCAACACGTTCTGGGCGCTGGTGCTGCCGTTCGTGCTCGGCTCCCCGTACGCGATCTTCCTGCTGCGGGAGAACTTCCGCGGCGTGCCCAGCGAGCTGATGGACGCGATGCGGATCGACGGCGCGGGCACGCTGCGCCTGCTGTGGCACCTGGTGGTGCCGTTGAACCGGGCCATCATCGTCACCCTGGTGCTGATCACGGTGGTCACCCACTGGAACAACTTCATGTGGCCGATGGTGATCACCTCCGGGCCCGAGTGGCGGGTGATCACGGTGGCGACCTCCGCGCTGCAGTCGCAGTACAACAACAACTGGACGCTGGTGATGGCGGGGACCACCCTCGCGATGGTGCCGCTGGTGATCTTGATGATCGTGTTCCAGAAGCAGATCACCCGCTCGATCGGCGACGCCACCCTGCGTTGAGGGGGCGCGGAGGTTCCGGCCGGGAGGGGCGCTGTCCACTCGTCCCGCCACCTCGGCGCCACACGGGTTCACCGCTCTCCCCATCGCCTGCGGAAACGGGAGAGAATGGGTCCACTCGACCGACCCGGAAGGACTTCTCCATGATGAAGCGTCGCACCATCCTCTCCTCCCTCGCCGCCGCCGGCCTGCTCGGCACCGCAGCGGCCTGCTCCCCCTCCTCCGATGGCGGCGGTGACAGCGCGGGCGGCGCCTCGGACGCCGGCGGCAGCACCGGCGGCGACAAAGGCACGCTGACCTTCCGCCTCTGGGACCAGAACGCGGTGCCCGCCTACGAGGAGTCCTTCCAGGCCTTCACCGCCGAGAGCGGCTGGAACGTGAACATCGACGTGGTGCCGTGGGGCGACTACTGGACGCGTCTGCCGCTGGATGTGGCCAGCGGGGATGCGGCCGACGTCTACTGGATGAACTCCGCCAACTACGTGCAGTTCAAGGACTCCGAGGCGCTGCTGGACATCAACGAGATCATCCCGGACGGTGCCTCCCAGTGGGAGCAGTCCGTGGTGGACCTCTACACCCGCGACGGCGGCCTCTGGGGCGTGCCGCAGATCTGGGACTCGATCGCCGTGTTCTACAACAAGGGCCTGGTCGAGGAGGCGGGTGTGGACCCCGAGGACCTCGTCTTCGACCCGAGCGCCGAGACGGACTCCCTGCGTGACGCCGCGCGCGCCCTGACACTCGACGGCGCGGGCCTGCACCCGGGCGAGAGCGGCTTCGACGTCGACTCCCGTGAGCAGTTCGGCTTCAACTCGCAGGCCGACCGTCAGGCGATCATCGGCCCGATGCTCGCCTCCAACGGCGCAACCTGGCAGGAGGACGACCAGTACACCTTCGCCTCGCCCGAGGGCATCGAGGCGTTCCAGTACATGGCGGACCTGATCAACGTCGAGAACGTCGCCCCGAGCGCCGCGGACACCAACGAGAACGGCGACTTCAGCCGCGACCTGTTCACCCAGGGCAAGCTCGGCCTGTTCCAGTCCGGCCCGTACAACCTGCTGGCGATCTCCGAGGGCGTCGCGGACTCCTTCGAGTGGGCGCTGGCCGGTCCGGTGGAGGGTCCCGCAGGCGCGAAGTCCCTGGTCCACGGCGTGGTCGCGGTGGGCAACGCGCAGGCCGACGAGGACCAGCAGGAGGGCATCGCCGCTCTGCTGACCTGGCTGGGCTCGAAGGAGGGTCAGCTGCCGCTGGCCGAGCAGGGCGTCTCCTTCCCCGGTCACGTCGACGCGCAGGACGCCTTCATCGCCTATTGGCAGGAGAAGGGCGTGGACGTGAGTGTGTTCGTCGAGGCCGCGAAGAACCCCGCGGAGGCCGACACCGGCGCCCGCGCCAACGCCGGCCTGGGCGCGGCGATCCCGATCTTCCAGGAGGTCTTCATCGGCCGTCTCTCCGCCGAGGACGGCATCCCCCAGGCGCAGGAGGAGGGCAACGCCGCGATGGCCGAGTGAGGCGACGGTCCGTGGCGAGTACTGGCGATATAGCGCGCACTACGCAAATATCGGCATAGCCCGCTCTCCTGAGCCAGTACTCGACACGGCTGACCGGGACGGCGACCCGACGCCCCCGCTTTGCACGGCGGCCTCCACCAGTCCCTCACGAATCGTGTGCAGACTCCGCCCGGTACGTCACGGGCGCTGCGCGCCGGCACATGGGATTCTGTGCGTATGACACACAGCACTCCCCCGGTCGGGGGTCCGGGCTCGCACCGCGACCAGGGCGCGGCGAATGCCTACGACTACGGTCCCGGCACACCGGGGACTCCGGTCCGCCCGCTCTCCGCTCAGCCCGATCGACCCGCTCAGCCCGATCGACCTGCTCAGCCCGGGATCCCGGTCCCGCCTGAGCGAGCCGCACAGCCCGGACCGCTGCCTGCGGGTCACGCGGACCTCGCCGCGGCCGGCGGAACGGCACCGGGGATCGTGGCCGAGCAGGTCAGCCGCGCGTTCGGCCAGGTGCAGGCGGTGCACGGGCTGAGCTTCACCGCGCCGCGCGGGGCGGTGACGGCGCTGGTGGGTCCGAACGGCTGCGGCAAGTCCACGCTGATGCTGATGCTGGCCTCGCTGCTGGCTCCCGATTCCGGGCGGGTGCTGGTGGACGGGCTGGACCCGTCGGCCGATTCCGCGGCGGTGCGAGCGCGCGTGGGCTGGATGCCCGATCAGTTCGGCGCATGGGATTCGCTGCGGGTCACCGAGGTGCTCGAGGTGATGGGGCGCGCCTACTTCCTGCCTGGTCCGCAGCTACGGCAGCGCGTGAACGAGCTGCTCGAGCTGATGGACCTGGTGCCGCTCGCGCAGCAGCCCGCGCACGTGCTCTCGCGCGGGCAGAAGCAGCGGCTGGGCCTGGCGCGGGCGCTGATCCATGCCCCGTCGGTGCTGATCCTGGACGAGCCCGCCTCCGGGCTCGATCCGGCCTCGCGTCGGCGCCTGCTGAAGGTGGTGCGGACGCTCGCCTCGGAGGGGACGACGGTGCTGATCTCCAGCCACATCCTCACCGAGCTCGAGGAGATGGCCGATCACGTCGTGTTCATGGACTCCGGGCGGGTGGTGGACGCGGCAAGCGTGCGCGAGCTCGCCGCCCGGCCGCGGCCGTGGCGGGTCTCCTCCCTGGATCCGCGGGCGCTGTCGGAGGCGCTCGCACGGCTCGGGGTGGAGCACGGCGAGCTGCGCGGACCTGAGCACACCGCCTCCGGTCATGCCGAGGTGATCATCCACCTGCCCGACGAGGCCACCGCCTCGCGCCTGCTCGCGGATCTCGCCGCCGCGCGTGCACAGGTGATCGGGTTCGGCCCGGCGACCGGTCGGCTCGAGGCGGCCTACCTCGCCTCGGATGCCGCGCATCGTGAAGGAGCCCTGTGATGAGCACGCACACCCCCGGCCCCGGCAACCACGCGCCCGACCCCGGCACCCCCGCAACTATAAGAGACGGGGCGGGTAGGGGTCGTCGGGTTCGGGGGCGAAGTCCTCGACCCGCTCGCTCGTCGAGCCGCCGCTGCGTGCGGCCTGCGCAGCGCGGGCCGCGGCCTGCATGGCCCGCTCGGAGGCGCGCTGCCCCGCGGAGAGCGGAGCATCCTCCTGTGCAGCGGACTGCGCAGGGGCCGCCGCGGCCGACGGGGCGGATGCCGGTGCCGCGGACTGTGCAGAGGGCTGCGCCGCGGACTGGCTCGATGGCTGGGCCTGGGCTGATCCCGGAGCGGAGCCCGCGTCGGTGCTGCGTGGGGGCATCGCCGCGACGGCGTCGCCCCACGGCGCTGCGCCAGGACGCTCCGTGGCCGGGCTCGGGGCGTTCGACTCGGGCCAGGCGGTGGTGCCACCGGAGCGCTCGGCGCCGCTCCCGGCAGGCTGTCCCCATCCCTCTCCGCTGCCGGCGGGTCCGTTCTGGCCGCCCGGCCCGCCCTGCGCTCCGCCCGGACCACCGGGCGCACCGGCAGCCGCGCCATCTGCGGGCCCGCCCGGCGCACCGCCCTGGCCGCCACCGGGGCCTCCCCCGGGACCTCCGCCGCCGGGGCCGCCGCCGGGACCGGGGTCCTCTCCGACCACGGCCTCGATCGTGACCTCGACGTGCATGATGCGACGCACCGCATCGGCCAGGTTCTCCGCCGCGGTGCCGCGATGGAAGGCGTTGACCAGACCGTCAGTGCGGAATCCGATCACGAGCGTGCTGCCGTGCACGCCGTTGACGTGGCCGTTCTGCGAGATCAGCGCCCAGCTGGGCCGACGGATCTGCTGCAGCTCGTCCAGGATCGCCGACCAGTGCCCACGCACCTGGTCCGCGTCGAGCCCGCCGCCCGTCGCCGCCGCCGGTGCGCTCTGCTCAGGCGCGGGTGCACCCTGCGGCTCCTGCGGGGCAGGGGCCTGGGGCTGGGGCTGCTGCGCGGGAGCCTGAGCGGCCGGGCCCTGAGGCTCCTGGCGAGGCTGCGACTCCTGAGAAGCCGGGGCGTCCTGTGACGGCTGCGCGGGCTGGACACCGGGCTCCTGCACCGGAGGCTCGGCCTGCACCGGCGCCGACTGCGCGCGAGCCTGCGGCGCCTGGGCCTGCGCGGGCGCGGGCGCATCCTGCTCGGGTGCCCGCGCAGGTCGCTCGCGCACGTCGCCCGGATCCTGCGTCGGCGGTTGGGGCCGGCCACCGCGCGCCTGACGTGCCGCTTCGACCTTCTCCTGCGCGATCCGACGCGCCTCCTCACGGGCGCCGGACGCTCCAGGGCTGCTCTGCACCGCGGCCGCGGTCGCCTGCACGGCGGGCACCGCCCCGGCGACCGGGGCACCGGCCTCACCGGCGGCGAGCGCGGCCCGCTCGTTGCGCAGCACCAGGCGTGCGGCGAGCAGCTCGAGGTGCAGGCGCGGCGAGGTTGCGCCGCTCATGGTGGAGAGGGTCTCGTGGACCAGGTCGCCGCACAGCGACAGATCCGCCGGGGACATCAGCGTGGCCTGCTCGCGCATCCGCTCGAGCTCGTCGGCCGGGACCTGCGGCAGCAGATCCGCGCCCTTGTCCGGCACGGCCGCGAGCACGATCAGGTCCCGCATCCGCTCGAGCAGGTCCTCCACGAAACGTCGCGGCTCATGCCCGGTGGCGAGCACATGCTCGACCGCGCCGTAGAGGGACGCGGCGTCGCGCTGGGCGATGGCGGTGATCGCGCTGTCCAGCAACGAGGTGTCCGTGAAGCCGAGCAGCGCGATCGCGGTCGGGAAGTCGAGGCCGTCCTCCCCGGCGCCGGCCATCAGCTGGTCCAGCACCGACATGGAGTCACGGGCGGAGCCGCCGCCGGCGCGCACCACCAGCGGCATCACTCCCTCCCCCACGGACACCTGTTCCGCGGCGCAGACCTCCTCGAGATAGGGGCCCAGCACCTGCGGCGGGATCAGACGGAAGGGGTAGTGGTGGGTGCGCGAGCGGATGGTGCCGATGACCTTGTCCGGCTCGGTGGTCGCGAAGACGAACTTCACGTGGTCCGGCGGCTCCTCGACGAGCTTGAGCAGCGCGTTGAAGCCGGCCGAGGTGACCATGTGGGCCTCGTCGATGATGAAGACCTTGAAACGGTCGCGCACGGGGGCGAAGGAGGCGCGCTCGCGCAGCTCGCGGGCGTCGTCCACACCGCCGTGGCTGGCGGCGTCGATCTCGACCACGTCGAGACTGCCGGCGCCGCCGCGTGCGAGGTCGCGGCAGGAGTCGCAGGCGCCGCAGGGGGTGTCCGTCGGCCCTTCCGCACAGTTCAGACAGCGCGCGAGGATGCGCGCGGAGGTGGTCTTGCCACAGCCGCGCGGGCCGGAGAACAGGTAGGCATGACCCACCCGCCCGGCACGCAGAGCACGCCGCAGAGGCGTGGTGACGTGGTCCTGGCCGATCACCTCGGCGAAGGACTCCGGGCGGTAACGACGGTACAGAGCGGTGGCCACCCACACAGGCTAATGGAGGGCGCCCACGTTCCTCACCGATCGGGGGATGGAGGCGCTGTGGAGGAAGAGTCCCCGCGGCCCTCGTCGGCGCCACGAGCGGGCTCATGAGCCTCGTCCCTCGGCTCATCGGCGCCCACGCTCGTCGACCCGCGGTCGCCGGCCGACTCCCGAGCCGCCGCGGCCGACGCCTGGCGTGTCCTCTCGAGCCTCGCCCGGCGATGTCGCAGCTGCCGGAAGGTCACCACGAACACTGAGACCACCACGATCACCGGGATCGCGACGTCCACCACCCATGCGGGGATCGAGAACGGCAGGGAGAGCTCCGGGATCCATCCCAGCAGCAGGTCCCTCAGCCATGCCAGGGCCTCGCCCACGGGTCGCAGCAGCGCGGAGACGACCTCGCGCACGGGACGGGTCAGCTCCGAGACCCAGTCACGGATCGGCGCGAGGAACGCCCCGACGGCCTCGACGACCGGTCGCACCATGCGCTCGACCCAGTCCTTCACCGGATCCAGCAGCCCGCTGAACAGCGCACCGAGCCCGAGCAGCGGGATCAGGTAGCGGGCCGACGTCGCGAGCGCCTCGAGCAGCGCGAAGCGGGTGGGATGCTCAGCCCGCTGCTCCTCGCGCGCGGCCGACGGGCTGCCCTCCTCGGGCACCAGCAGCACCTTCCCGAAGCCCCGGCGCACATCCACCTCGCCCGCTCCGCCGAGCCCGGCGGTGCGCACATGGATCACTTCGGCGTCCTCGTGATCACCGTCCGCGTCGGGCCGGCGCACCGTGAAGCGCAGGGACGTGAAGCCGTCCTCGCAGCGGAACTGCAGATCATCGGCCGACGGGGACTCCGCGTCGGCGTCGGGCTCGCTCTCCGGCTCACCCTTCCGGGCTTTCTTCCGCGCCTTCTCCTCGGCCTTCGGATCGTGCTCGACGCCGTCGATCTCCACGGTCGCGGAGGTGTCGAGCAGGCGGTGCTTCACCCGCACCACGTAGTCGTGGCCGTGGGAGGTGCCGCGGTACTCGACGTCGGCCGCGAAGCGGGTCGGAGCCTGAGCGCCGAACGGAGGCTCCTCGACCTCCGCGGCGCCGGGCGGCGCGGGCCCGTCGGCCGCCTCGCGCTCCACCGATGCGCTCCGCACGCCCTCATCCCTCTCCTCGGGGCTGGGGTGCGGAGCGGTGCGCGCGGAGACGTTCGGCATGCCCTCATCGTCTCAACCGCCCATGCCCCGACGGATCCGCCGCTCGGCTGTTCTCCCGCCTCTCCTCCTCAGCCGTTCGGCGGAGGCCCCAGCATCTCCCTTGCCCCTCGCTCACCGATCGCGAAGACTGCCTGCATGAGTGTCTTCCTCTCGCACACCACGATCGACTGCCACGACGCCTTCGCGCTGTCCGAGTGGTGGCGCGCGGCCCTGGACTATGCGATGGATCCCGAGGACCCAAACCTCCCCGGGCACGAGCAGTGCATGATCCATGACCCGGAGTCCGGCCACCGGCTCCTCTTCCACGAGGTGCCCGATCAGCGCCTGCCCGGCAAACGGATCCATCTCGATGTGCGTCCTCGTGAACGCGACCAGGGCGCAGAGGCCTCCTGGCTGCTCGCCCACGGGGCGACGCTGATCGAGGACCGCCGCGGGATCCGCGGCCCCGGCTCGGGCTGGTTGACGATGGCCGACCCCGAGGGCAACCAGTTCTGCGTGCTGCGCTCCTTGGATGAGACTGCGGAGCCGGCGCGGCGCGCGACCTCCGACTCCATAAGCTCGCCTACTGTGATCCCCTAGGCAAACCATTGATGTCAGGGTGACAACGGCGTAGCGTGCCATGCCGTGAGCACATCAACCACCCCCTCCCCCGAGGCGACCTCGCGCACGCGCAACCCGCTGCGTCAGATCGCCCGCATCCCCTTCGGCTGGCAGGTCCTGATCGGCCTCGTCCTCGGCGTAGTCCTGGGCCTCGTCGCCGCCCAGATGGGACCGGTGCCCGGTGTCGGCGAGGACGGCGGTGACGGCCCCAACTGGCTGACCACCACCCTCCAGACCATCGGCTCGACCTTCGTGACCCTGCTGAAGGCCCTGGTCCCGCCGCTGATCTTCCTCGCGATCATCACCTCGATCGCGAACCTCCGCAACGTCACCAACGCCGCCCGACTGGCCGGCAAGACGCTGCTGTGGTTCGCCATCACCGCCCTGATCGCCGTCGCGATCGGCATCGGCCTGGGCGCCGTGACGAAGCCCGGTGAGAACTCCGGCGTCTCCGCAGACTCCGCCGCGGCCTCCTCCACCCAGGGCGGCTGGATGGACTTCCTGAACGGCCTGGTGCCCTCGAACTTCCTGGGCATCGCCGGGTCGATGAGCGATGACGGCTCCGTCTCGCTGAGCTTCAACGTGCTGCAGATCCTGGTCATCTCGATCGCCGTCGGCATCGCGGTGCTCTCCGTGGGCGAGAAGGCCGAGCCCTTCCTCAAGGTCACCGGCTCCGCGCTCGAGATCGTGCAGAAGCTGCTGTGGTGGGTGATCCGCCTCGCCCCGATCGGCACCGTGGGCCTGCTCGGCAACGCCGTGGCCAGCTATGGCTGGGAGGCCATCGGCCAGCTCGGCGTGTTCACGCTCGACGTCTACGTGGGCATGCTGATCGTGCTGCTGGTCGTCTACCCCGTGCTGCTGAAGGTCAACGGCCTCTCCATCGGCTCGTTCTTCCGCGGCGTGTGGCCCGCGACCTCGCTGGGCTTCGTCTCCCGCTCCTCGCTGGGCACCATGCCGATGACCCAGACCGTCACCGAGCGGATGGGCGTGCCCCGCCACTACGCGAGCTTCGCGATCCCGCTGGGCGCGACCACCAAGATGGACGGCTGCGCCGCGATCTACCCCTCGCTGGCCGCGATCTTCGTGGCGAACTTCTACGGGGTGCCGCTGGGCATCACGGACTACCTGCTGATCGTGCTGGTCTCGGTGCTCGGCTCGGCCGCGACCGCGGGCATGACCGGCGCGACCGTCATGCTCACCCTGACCCTGTCCACACTGGGCCTGCCGCTCGAGGGCGTGGGCCTGCTGCTGGCCGTCGACCCGATCCTGGACATGGGCCGCACCGCCCTGAACGTCACCGGCCAGTCGCTGGTGGCTGTGATCGTCGCCAAGCGCGAGAAGATCCTGGACCAGGGCGCGTACGACGCCGCGCGCCGCACCTCCTTCCAGATCCTCCAGGCCGAGCAGGCCGCGGAGACCGAGGGCGCGGCCGACGCCGAGGCCGAGGCGGCGCCGGAGGGCAGCGGGAAGCAGCCCGCCACCGCCTGAGCCTGGCCCTGCGTCGGCTCACGTGACGAGTACCGGCTCTGGGTGACGCGCTCTGGCTATATAGCCAGAGCGTGTTCCCTGGAGCCCGCACTCGTCACCGCCCGTCGTGGACTGCGGGGCCGGCACAGGTTCCAGCACCCGGCACGCGGCCCTGGCCCCGCCGCGGACACCCACTGCCGCACCCGGTGAATCGGCGCACCACCGGCGGCGGAACCCTGGCCCCTCGCGCCGCGCGCCCCTACAGTGGACGCCGTCAGATCGGCCCGACGCACGGGCCCCCGCAGTGCATCTACCTCGGGTCCACGGTGTGGATCGTCCAAGGCGGCACCCACCGTCCGGAGCTTCGATGTCCACTCCCCCTCGCACAGCCCCCGCCTCGCAGCAGGAGCAGACCACCTTGCGCCGCGTGGCCGGCACCGCGTACTTCCCGATCGCGTTCATCGCCCGCTTCCCCTTCGCGATGATGGTCGTGGGCACCCTGACCCTGGTGGTCTCCGCGCGCGAGTCGATCTGGCTGGGCGGCGTGAACTCGGCCGTGGTGGGCCTGGGCTCAGCGCTGATCGGCCCGCTGCTGGGCGCTGCGGCGGACAGGATCGGCCAGCGCCCCGTCATCCTCACCGCCGGGATCGTGAACTCGCTGGCCCTGGTGGCGATGGCGGCCGTCGCGTTCAGCTCGCTGCCGGATGCGGCGGTGCTCGCGGTCGGCTTCGTCATCGGTGCCTCCTCCCCGCAGATCGGCCCGTTCTCGCGCACCCGCCTGGTGCAGCTGATCCTCACCCGCCTGCCCGTGGCGCGTCGGGCCCGCAGCCTGAACTCGACCATGGGCTACGAATCCGCTGCGGACGAGACGGCATTCGTGTTCGGTCCGGTGGTGGTGGGTCTGCTCGCGACCACGATGAGTCCTGCCGCGCCGATGATCGGCGCGGCGGTGCTGACGCTGCTGTTCGTCACCGCCTTCGCCCTCCACCCCACGGCGAAGGTCGCCGCCCCCGCCACTGCGGAGGAGCCGGTCACGCAGGCTCCCGCACGCGAGCTGGCCTCCCTGTCGGTGCTGGTGGTGGTCGCGGGCGCGCTCGGCGTGGGCCTGTTCTTCGGCACCGTGCTGACCTCGCTCACCTCCTTCCTCGCGGACACCGGCGACGGCGACTCCGCGGGCCTGGTCTACGGCGTGATGGGCGTCGGCTCGACGATCCTGGCGCTCTCGGTGGCGCTGTTCCCCGAGCGGTTCCGCCTGCAGGCACGGTGGCTGGTGTTCTCCGCGCTGATGCTCGCGGCGATGATCGGCTACGGGCTCGCGAGCGGGCTCACCGGGATCGTGATGGCGATGGCGATCGCCGGGATCGGCATCGGGCCGACGATCGTGACGCTGTACAGCCTCGCCGCGGAGCGCAGCCCGCAGGGCCGGTCGGCGACAGTGATGACGATGCTGGGCTCGGCCACGATCGTGGGGCAGTCCGCGGCCTCCGCGCTGACCGGTGCGGTCGCCGAGTACGCCGGGTCCCAGGCCTCGATGTGGCTGCCGATCGGCGCGGCCGGCCTGGTGGTGCTCGCCGCGCTCGTCAACGTCCTCGCCTGCCGCGAGCCCGGCTCACGGGCCGCCGCGGAGGAGCGGGAGCAGCAGGCCGAGGATCACCTCTTCGAGGACGCCCGCACCCTGGCGGAGCACCCCACCGAGCACCCCTGAGCCGCTGCGCCGGGCGCGCCTCAGCGGCGCAGCGCGTGCCGCAGGGCCTGCTCGAGCGTGGTGTGCGCGGGCTCGAACCCGCTCGCGCGCAGCCGGGCGTCGGAGATGTTCTGGTCGACGTCGATCAGCTCGTCCGCTGCGGCGGATCCCAGCACCGCGCGCGGTCCGAAGCCCGGCACGGGCACCAGGGAGGGGCGGTGCAGGACCCGGCCCAGGGTGCGTGCGAACTCGCCGGCGGTGACCGGCTGGGGGCCCACGCCGTTCAGCGGACCGGTCACGTCGGCGCTGAGCGCGGCGTGGGCGAAGGCGCGCACGATGTCATCGAGCGAGATCCACGAGGTCATCGCGTCGGCGCGGGTGAGCCGGCCGCCCACCCCGGCCAGGAACAGCGGCAGCTGGGGCAGCAGCGGGCCGCCGCCGTCGGTCAGCGCCATCCCGGTGCGCACGAACGCGACCCGCACCCCGGCCTCTTGGGCGGCGTGGGTGGAGCCCTCCCAGTCGCGCACCAGATCGGCGAGGAACCCCTCCCCTCCCTGATCGGCCTCGGTGAGCAGTTCACCGGGGCGGCGCGGGCCGTACAGCCCGATCGCGGAGGCCTGGACCAGCGCGGCGGGCCCGTCCCGCATCCCGGCGAGGGTGCGGGCGATCAGGCTGGTCCCGTGCACGCGGGAGTCGCGGATCTCGCGGCGGGCGCCGGCGCTCCAGCGGGCCGCGATCGAGCGCCCGGCGAGGTTGATGACCACGTCCACGCCCTCGAGGTCCGCGGGGTCGAGCTGGCCGGCCTGCGGGTCCCAGGAGATCTCCCCCTCGCCCACCTCGGGCTCGCGGATCATGCGGCGCACGGTGTGCCCGCCGGTCTCGAGCAGGGCTGCGAGCTGCGTGCCGATCAGGCCGGAGGAGCCGGTGATCGCGATGGTGCGGCGCGGCAGATGCGCCCAGCGGGCGTGGAAGGCGAGGTCATCACGCAGCTGCCGGGCGCGGAAGCCGAGCAGGCGGTGCATCTGGGCCTCCGCCAGCGGTTCGAGACGCTCGAGGCGGCGCGGGAGCTCGAGGTCGATGCTGTCGTGGACCTCGGTGATGGCCTCCGCGACGCTGTCGATGCGGTGCTCGTGTCGCCAGGTGCGGAATGGGCCATGCACCTGCTGGTCCACGAAGCGGCCCTCGGGCTCGTGCTCGAGATGGCGCAGGATCCAGTGGGGGCGCAGCGCGGTCGGCAGAGCCGAGGGCCCCACCCGCACGCCCACCAGACGGCCGGCGCGCATGCCGCCGGTGGCGGGATCGTCGGCACCGGCGAGGCCGGGCGGGGTCAGACGCACGAGCGCTCCAGGCCTGTCGTACCAGGCCATCACCTCGGAGCACGGGCGGGGCACCCGATGGACGGTCTCGATCCTCACGGCGACTCCCTGCCTCGACGATGATGAATAGCCAGGCTAGCGACCTGCGGGCCGCAGGGGAAGGTGCGCCGAGCGCCGCGGCGCGAGCGATCCGCCGACGCGCAGCACCATCCAGGCCGCCGCGAGCCACAGCACCCAGGAGGCGCCGTCGAGCAACCAGGCGGTGCCCGGATCCACCGGGCCGATCACGTTCTGCTCGATCGCGACGCGGACGCTGCTGAACAGGCCGTGGCCGAGCACGGCGGTCCAGGCGGTGCCGGAGATCTCGCGCAGCGCCGCGAGCAGCGGTGCCACCGCGACGATGGTGCCCAGGTAGCTCACGGCCCCGCGGGGCGTGAGCCCCAGGGCGAGCACGATCGGGGCGTGCCACAGCGCCCACAGCCCGCCGATCAGCAGGGACAGGCGCCAGAAGCCGAGCGGGGCGAGCTGGTCGTGCAACCATCCCCGCCAGCCGGCCTCCTCGCCGATCGCGAACAGCGCCTGCATCACGAGCACCGCCGGGACCGCCAGCAGCAGCGAGGTCAACGGCACCGGGCCCGCGATCGGCGGGGCGCCGGCGCCGAGACCGATCAGCACCCGGGCCAGCGGCACCATCGTGAACGCGGTGATCGCGGCGAGAGAGGTGATGAGAAGCGCCGGCCATGAGGGGACGGTGAGCGCGAGGGCGCGGTGCCAGGGGCGGCCGCGTCGGCGCACCGCGAGCGCGGCGAGCAGCGGGGTCAGCTGCGCGATCGGCACCACCAGTCCGAGCGCCGCCTCGGGCAGCAGGTCGAGGGCGAAGGGCAGGGAGAGCAGGGTGGTGGCGCCGACGGCGAGGGCGAGGAAGACGAGCAGCCGTGGGAAGTCGAGGCGGTGCGGGCGGTCGCGGGCCTCGACGTCGAGGGACGATCCGGGCGCGGTGCCGGAGAGGGCGTCGGAGGAGGGGGCTGCTGGGGCGGGCGAGGCATGGTGCGCTCCTGAGCGGGATGCGCGGGCCCTGGGCGGGTGCCGCGTCGTGATCCACCGTAGGAATCGGTGCTGCCTGCCGGTACGGGGGCATCCGCCCGCCCGGGGTGGGGTCATCCCCCGCCTGCCGTCGCGGGGCCGCGGGGTGCGTCCGGGCATGAAGCGACCCCTCGCGCACCTGCCAGAGCTCACCTGCCCTTGCTGCCGTCAAGCCCTGGGGGAGTTCAGCAAGATGACACCGCACGAGGGGTCGCCACCAGTGTAACGGCTCGTCGGCCCCGGGTCCGCGCCGCGCGGGGCGATCCCGCTCACGACACGCCGCACCGCACCCGCACGCCTCCCCGCAGTATCGCCCCGACCTGCGCGCTCGCGTCCGCCACGCCGGACGCTCCATCACGAACGGGCAACGGGGACCTGGATGAACTCTCAGAATCGGAGCGCGTCCAGTATGTTCCATTCAACACCAGAGGGTGACCGCGGTCACCTTCTATGCGCGGCGCCAAAGGTGTCGCCGCTTCCCCTCTCCCCAGGAGCGCACATGTTCTCAGAGCTCATCTCGGGCGCCAACATCCTGATCTGGTCGGTCCCGCTGATCGGTCTGTGCCTGCTCGCCGGTCTCTACTTCACGATCCGCACCGGCCTCCTCCAGGTGCGCAACCTCCCGGACATGATCGATCAGCTCAGGAAGGGCGAGACCTCGCCGGACGGCACCTCGTCCTTCCAGTCGCTGATGATGTCGCTCTCGGGCCGCGTGGGAATGGGCAACATCGGCGGCGTCGCCACCGCGATCGCCTTCGGCGGCCCCGGCGCCGTGTTCTGGATGTGGGTCTCCGCCTTCCTCGGCGCCTCCACCTCGTTCATCGAGTGCACCCTGGGCCAGATCTACAAGGAGAAGGACCCGGACACCGGCGAGTACCGCGGCGGTCCGGCGTACTACTTCGAGAAGGCCTACAAGCACAAGGCCCCCGGCCTCTCGGTCTTCTACGGCATCCTCTTCTCGATCGTCACGATCCTCGCGATGAGCTTCTTCCTGCCGGGCGTGCAGGCCAACGGCATGGCCTCCGCGATCGACAGCGCCTGGGGCGTCCCCGCCTGGGTCACCGCCATCGGCCTGGTCATCCTGCTCGGCTTCATCGTGATCGGCGGTGTCAAGCGCATCGCCCGCTTCGCGGTGATCGTGGTGCCCGTGATGGCGATCCTGTACGTGATCATCGCGCTGGTGGTGTTCTTCCTGAACTTCTCCGAGATCCCGCGGGTGTTCGGGCTGATCTTCGGCAGCGCCTTCGGCATCCAGCCGATCTTCGGCGCGATCATCGGCCTGGCCATCAAGTGGGGCGTCCAGCGCGGCATCTACTCCAACGAGGCCGGCCAGGGCACCGGCCCGCACGCCGCGGCCGCCGCCGAGGTCTCCCACCCCGCCAAGCAGGGCTTCGCGCAATCGTTCTCGGTGTACATCGACACCCTGTTCGTGTGCTCCGCGACCGCGTTCATCATCATCTCCACCGGCATGTTCAACACCTTCGAGAACGAGGAGTGGCTGGAGGGCGAGTCGCCGGTGATCGGCAGCGGTGTGGGCGAGATGTCCACCAGCGTCGAGCCGGGCCCGAACTACGTCCAGTCCGGCCTCGACTCGGTGTTCCCCGGCGCCGGGCCGTCCTTCATCGCGATCGCGCTGTCCTTCTTCGTGTTCACCACGATCGTGGCCTACTACTACATGGCCGAGGTGAACCTGAACTACCTCACCCGCAAGATGAAGAACCGCGTGGCCGCCCGCGGCATGCTCCGCGCCCTACAGGCCCTGGTGCTGGTGTCCGTGGCCTACGGCGCGGTCACCACCGCCGGCGCCGCCTGGGGCCTCGGTGACATCGGCGTGGGCTCGATGGCCTGGTTGAACATCATGGGCATTCTGTTCCTCCAGGTCCCGGCGCTGAAGGCGCTCAAGGACTACCGCGAGCAGAAGAAGCAGGGCCTGGATCCGCAGTTCGATCCCCGCAAGCTCGGGATCGAGGGTGCGACCTTCTGGGAGCTGCGGGCCGACGGCATGAACCTCCAGGGCAAGGCCGGTGGCGAGCTGCCGCCCGAGCAGCTGGGGATCGACACGAAGAAGTGACCCCTCCGGGGCCGTGACCGCTCGGCCCCGCACAGCACGGCGCCCGGTGCCGCGTGGATCCTCCACGTGACACCGGGCGCGGTGCTGTCTGCGAGCAACCGGGGCGCGGGGCCCGAGACGGGTGCCGAGGCCCCAGGGGCGGAGTCGGCTCAGCTCAGGCGGTGCGCCGGGGAGACGGTCTTCGCCGGGTCGGTCTCGGGGATCTCGCCGAGCACCTCGTCGATCCGAGCCTTCACGTCGGCCTCGAGCGTGATGCCGGCGGCCTTGACGTTCTCGGTGATCTGCTCGGGGCGGGAGGCGCCGATGATGGCGCCGGCGACGTTGTCGTTGCTGAGCACCCAGGCCACGGCCAGCTGCGCCATCGACAGGCCCAGCTCCGCGGCGATCGGCTCGAGGCCTTGGACCGCCTCGAGCACCTCGTCGTCCAGGAAGCGCTTGATCATGTCCGCGCCGCCCTTCTCGTCGCGGGCGCGCGAGCCCTCGGGCAGCTCGGCCCCGGGCTTGTACTTGCCGGTGAGGATGCCCTGCGCGACCGGGGACCACACGATCTGGGAGATGCCGAGCTCGCGCGAGGTGGGCACCACGCGCTCCTCGATCACGCGCCACAGCATCGAGTACTGGGGCTGGTTGGAGATCAGTTGGATGCCGAGCTCGCGGGCCAGCTGATGGCCGGCGCGCAGCTGATCGGCGTTCCACTCGGAGACCCCGATGTACAGCGCCTTGCCGGAGTGGACCACGTCGGCGAAGGCCTGCATGGTCTCTTCGAGCGGGGTCGCATCGTCGTAGCGGTGGGCCTGGTAGAGGTCGACGTAGTCGGTCTGCAGGCGCTCGAGGGAGGCGTCGATCGACTCGCGGATGTGCTTGCGGGAGAGGCCGGTGTCGTTGTGGCCCTTGGGCCCGGTGGGGAAGTAGACCTTGGTGAGGATCTCGAGGGACTCGCGCCGCTCGCCCTTGAGCGCCTCGCCGAGCACCACCTCGGCGGCGGTGTTGGCGTAGGTGTCGGCGGTGTCGAAGGTCGAGATGCCGGCGTCGAGCGCGGCGCGCACGCAGGCGCGGGCGCGCTCGTCCTCCACCTGGGAGGCGTGGGTGAGCCAGTTGCCGTAGATGATCTCGCTGATCTTGAGGCCGGAGCGGCCGAGGTGACGGTGTTCCATGGGCTTCACCCTATGGCCGCCCGTCGTACGGAGCGCAGGGTCTATCCTGGTGGCCCATGTCACAGTGCGGTGGTCTCGCCGCTCGTCGGCACGCTCTCGGAAGGGGACGACCATGACCGGAACCTCCACCACCCCCGCGCCGCAGTCCGGGCAGCCGCCCGCTCCGCCGCTGCCCGAGCCCACCGAGGCGGATGACGTCCTGGAGATGGAGCCGACGGTCGAGGGCGAGGACTTCTCCCGCGTGGCCTTCACCGCCGCGGCGGTCGCCCAGATCCAGCGGCTGATCGACCGCAACGGCCCGCTGATGTTCCACCAGTCCGGCGGCTGCTGCGACGGCTCCTCCCCCATGTGCTACCCGGAGGGCGACTTCCTCACCGGCGATGCCGACGTGCGGATGGGCCATGTCGAGGTGCCGCTGCCGGACGGCACCACCAGCCCGCTGGACTTCTGGATGAGCCGCGAGCAGTTCGCCTACTGGCGCCACACCCATCTCACGATCGACCTGGTGGATGGCCGCGGCGGCGGGTTCAGCCTCGAGACGCCCGACGGGAAGAGGTTCCTGACCAGGTCGCGGATGCTCGAGGAGTGACCTCGGCGCTCAGCGGGCGTCGGCCCCGGCGTCGGCCGCGGGCGGGAGCGGGGTCAGAGGGATCATCCGCATCGCGTGCTCGCGATGGGCCATCATCCGCAGGGTGAGCAGCAGCGGTTCGAGCATCACCGTGCCCACCACGACGCGGTGCACCGCGTCGTCGTCGCCGTCGGGGAACGCGGCGATATCGCGCGCGGCGACGAGGTCCATCGCGTCGGCGTAGTGGTCGAGCATGGCGTCATCGATCTCGATGCCCGCGTCCTCGCACGCCTCCCACACCCGCGCCAGGCGCGCGAGCAGCAGATCCTCGGGGATATCCGACCAGCCCCTGCGCCGCATCCAGTCGAGGGCGCGGGCCCCGGAACTCGTCTCGTCCTCATGCGCGTCCACGGGGGTCTCGCCCTGCAGCAGGGCGTCCTGGGCGGTGGCGAGCACGTCGATCCGTGTGGGTTCCGGGGCGTCGAGGACGCCGACGATCCGCCGCACCATGGCGATGCCGAGCCCGCCGGCGTCGGTCAGGGCACGGATCAGGAGGATCCGCTCCACGTGCGACTCGCCGTACTCGGCCGTGGTGCGGGAGGTGGGCTCACCGGGGGCGAGGAGACCCTCGCGCAGGTAGAACTTGATCGTGCCGACGGGCAGCTCCGTGCGCGCGGCGAGCTCGGAGATTCTCATCGTCCTCCTTCCCGGTCAGCGGCATCGGACGCCCCGATTGTGCCCCACGCCCGCCGTCGCGTGCGGGGCGATCCATGCGCCTCGCCCCTTGACGCCGAGCCCCGTCGGCCCCGTTCTTGGAAACCACCACTTTCTCGTTGAGCCGAGAATGCCATGGGCCTCTCTCCGTCGGCCGCAGACCCCCGAATCTGACCCATGCCGAGCCCGACAGACTGGTGTTCTCCTACATCGGTATGACGATCCGCGCTGCCTGGCGCCCCGGGGGCGGATGGTCAGATACGGGATCATGTGCGAGGAGTACGGCTATATGACCGTAGTCATCGCTATGTCGCCACTACCTGACCAGGCTCCGCGCCACCAGGCGGCTCACGCCTGGCACGCCGATCGCGCGGCGCCCGATCTGCTGCAGGCGCAGCTGGAGGGGACTGGACGGGGTGAAGAACGAGGCGCTGCGACGCCCGGAGCGCTGCACCGCCTCGACCGTCGACCGCCACCGCCGCTCGTACTCGGCGAGCCCCGCCTCGAGATGCGGCCCGGTCGCGCGAAGGCTCCTGGCGAGCGCCTCCGCCCCCGCGATCGCGAGGGAGGTGCCCTGCCCGGCGAGCAGTGAGGGGGCATGGGCGGCGTCCCCGGCGAGCACCACCCGGCCATTGCTCCAGCGGGGCGCCACGGACTGGGCCACGAGGTCGTCGTAGAAGCTCTCCGGCGCATGGACCAGCGCGCGATCCACCTGCGGATGCAGGCCCGCGAAATCCCGCTGGAGGCGCTCGCGGTCCGGGGTGGGACGCTGGGTGAGCGCGGGGTCCACGCGCTCGGCGAGCATCACACCGACGCGGGCGGCATCGGCGGCATAGGCCCAGCCCACCCGGCCCACGGTGTCCGTGATCAGCAGGCGCTCCCCCAGCTCGGCCGCGAGCCCCGGGTCCTCGTACAGGTAGCTCGCCACCCGGTACCCCATCGGCAGGATCCCGCCATGACCGGGAGCGACGATCTCCCGGGCGAGCGAGCGCACCCCATCGCAGGCGATCACCAGGTCGGCAGAGATCTCGGTGCCGTCGGCGAGCTCGACCAGGGCGCGGGTGGGAGCGCCCGCTCCCCGCAGTCCTGTCTGGCGCAGGGCCACCGCTCGCGCCGAGTATCGCAGCTGGACCGAGGCGGGCAGCTGCGCGAGCAGCCCCAGCTCCACCTCGGGCCGCAGGATCGAGAAGTACCGACCGCCGGTCGCGCGGGCCAGGGGGCCGACGTCGATCCGCCCGGTCTCGGTCCCATCCGGCGCCGCGTAGCGGATCCCCTCGAAGACGTGGCCTCGAGAGCGCAGCTCCTCGATCAGCCCCATCCGCTCCGCGGCGACGTAGCCGGGGCCGAAGAAGTCGATCATGTAGCCGCCTCCGCGCGGGCCCGGGGAGGCCTCGAGCACGGTGACGTCATGATCCGGGACGAGCTGATGGGCGAGGGCGAGGCCGGCGATGCCGCCGCCGATGAGGGTGACGTCCATGCTCCGACGCTACCCGGGCATGCTCCGACGCGCCCGGGCATGCTCCGACGCGCCCGGGAGCGCGTTGCAGAATTGGGGTATACGCACGCTCTATACCCCAGTTATGTCACGCCCGCGGGCGGGGCTGGCGGCGCGAGGGGCGCCCACGGGAGGGGCGGCCCGCGAGCCGAGCCCCTGCCCCCGCTAGGCCCCGGGCTCCTCACCGACGGCGGCGACCTCGCCGGTCACGGCGGGGGTCGCGCCGGTGGTGGCGCCCTCGAGCACCGCGTCGTCGGCGTCGGGATCCACCCCGGAGGCGAACTGCGACCAGTACAGGCGGTGGTAAGCGCCGCCCGCCTCGAGCAGCTGCTCGTGGCTGCCCTGCTCGACGATGTCGCCGTGCTCCATCACGAGGATCACGTCGGCATCGCGGATGGTGGAGAGGCGGTGGGCGATCACGAAGGAGGTGCGGTCGGTGCGCAGCGCCGCCATCGCCTCCTGGACCAGCACCTCGGTGCGGGTGTCCACGCTCGAGGTGGCCTCGTCGAGGATCAGCAGCGCGGGGTCGGCGAGGAAGGCGCGGGCGATGGTGATCAGCTGCCGCTCACCGGCGGAGACGTTCGCACCCTCGTCCTCGATGACGGTGTCGTAGCCGTCGGGCAGGGTGTGCACGAAGCGGTCCACGAAGGTCGCGGTCGCGGCGGCGACCACCTCCTCGTCGCTCGCCTCGAGACGGCCGTAGCGGATGTTCTCCCTGATGGTGCCGCCGAACAGCACCGCGTCCTGCAGCACCATGCCCACCCGCGAGCGCACGGCGCCGCGGTCCAGGGCGCGGATGTCCACGCCGTCGAGGCGGATCTGCCCGGCGTCGATCTCGTAGAACCTCATGATGAGGTTGACCAGGGTGGTCTTCCCGGCGCCGGTGGGGCCGACGATCGCGATGGTCTGCCCCGGTTCGGCGACGAGCGACAGGTCGCTGATCAGGGGCTTGTCCGGGGTGTAGGAGAAGGCGACGTGATCGAACTCGATCCGGCCGCGGGTGGTACCGGTGAGCTCCGCGCGCTCGATCCGCTGCTCGCGGACCTCACCGTCGGCGTCGATCGACCGAGCGGTGATCTCCCCGTCGGTCTCCTGCTCCTCGGCGTCCAGCAGCTCGAAGATGCGCTCCGCGGAGGCGACGCCGGAGATCAGCATGTTCGCCATCCCCGCCACCTCGCCGAGCGGGGCGTTGAACTCGCGCGAGTACTGGATGAAAGCCGTGACCTGGCCCAGCGACATCTGCCCGGCCGCGATCCGCAGACCGCCCACCACGGCGATGCCCACATAGCCGAGGTAGGTCACCCACTGCATGATCGGCATGATCATGCCGGAGTAGAACTGGGCTTTGAAGCTCGCCTCCCACAGCTCCTCGTTGCGCTCATCGAACTGCTCGCGCATCGAGTCCTGACGATCGAAGACGGTGACCAGGTCGTGACCGGTGAAGGACTCCTCGACGTGGCCGTTCAGCCGGCCGGTGTTGCGCCACTGGGCGGTGAACAGCTTCTGCGACTTCGCGCCGATGATGCCGATGACCACGGCAGAGATCGGCAGGGCGATCAGCGCGATCAGCGCCAGCTGCCAGGACAGCCAGAACATCATCACGGTGATGCCCACGATGGTCAGCACCGCGTACACGAGCGAGGCGAAGGCCTGCTGCAGGGCGGTCTGGACGTTGTCGACATCATTGGTGGTGCGGGAGAGCAGGTCACCGCGCTGGCGGGTGTCGAAGTACTTCAGCGGCAGGCGGTTGACCTTGGCCTCGATCCTCTCGCGCAGCCGGTAGACGATGTTCATGACCACGTCGTTGAGCAGCCGGCCCTGGAGCCAGTCGAACAGCGCCGCGACCACGTACATGCCCAGCACGATCAGCAGCAGGCGCCCGAGCGCGTCGAAGTCCACGCCCTGCCCGCTGAGGAAGCCGTCGAAGATGACGTCCATCGCGTCGCCCAGGATGGCCGGTGCCCACACGGTGAGCACGGTCGAGATGATGCCGAAGGCGAGCACGACGGCGAGGCCCAGCTTGTGGTCGCCGAAGGTCTTGAACAGCCGGATCGCCGAGGGCCAGAAGGCCTTGGCCTTGCGGGGCGCGCCCTCGCCCCACTCGTTGCTCATCGAGTCCTGCATCTCGAGGATCTCAGCCTCGGTGAGCTCGGCGCCCCCGACGTTCTTCGCAGCCCGCTTCTCGGAGCTCTGCTTCTTCGCGCTCATGCCGTCTCCTCCACGGTGATCTGGGAATCGACGATCTCCCGGTAGGTCTGCGAGCTCTCGAGCAGCTCCTCATGGGTGCCGCGGCCCACGATGCGGCCCTCCTCGAGCACCAGGATCTGGTCGGCGCCGGTGATGGTGGAGATGCGCTGGGCGACGATGATCGTGGTCGCGCCCCGGGTGTGCTGGGCGAGGCCCTCGCGCACCTTGGCGTCGGTGGTGACGTCGAGCGCGGAGAAGGAGTCGTCGAAGACGTACACCCGCGGCGCGGCGACCAGGGTGCGGGCGATGCACAGGCGCTGGCGCTGGCCGCCGGAGACGTTCGTGCCGCCCTGGGAGACGGCGGAGTCGAGGCCGGTCGCGGCGGTCTCGCCCTCGCCGGTGGTGCGGTCGGTGACGAACTCGGTGCCCTGGGCGACGTCGAGCGCCCGCCACAGCCGCTCGTCGTCGGCCGTCGGATCCCCGAAGCGGAGGTTGTGGCCGATGGTGCCGGAGAACAGGTAGGGCTTCTGCGGCACCAGGCCCACCGCGGCGGAGATGCTCTGGCGGGAGAGGTCGGTGACCGGGACACCGTCGATCAGCACCTGGCCGCTGGTCGCGTCGTGGAGGCGCGGGATGAGGCTGACCAGGGTGGTCTTGCCAGCGCCCGTCGAGCCGATGATGGCGGTGGTCTTCCCCGCCTCGGCGGTGAAGGAGACACCGTCGAGCACGGGCGATTCCGCGCCGGGGTAGGCGAAGGTGACGTCGCGGAACTCGATGCTCGCGCCGCCCTCCCCCTCGAGCGGGACGGGCTGGGCGGGCTCGGCGAGGGTGGGGACGGTCTCGAGCACCTCGCTGATGCGTCGGCCGCTGATGATCGCGCGCGGGAACATCATGAACATGAAGGTGCCCATCATGACCGCCATCAGGATCTGCAGCAGGTACTGCATGAACGCGGTCAGCGCGCCCACCTGCACCAGCTCCGCATCCACGCGGTGACCTCCGAACCAGAGCACGGCGGCGGTGGCCAGGTGCAGCACGATCGTGATCGCGGGGCCCATGATCACGAACAGCCGGCCGATCCGCACCGAGGTGTCGGTGAGGGTGGCGTTCGCGTCGCGGAAGCGCTCGGTCTCGTGCTGTTCGCGCACGAAGGCGCGCACCACGCGGATGCCCATGATCTGCTCGCGCATCACGCCGTTGATCGAGTCGATGTTGTCCTGCATCCGCTGGAACAGCGGCATCAGCTCCCGCACCAGGAACCCGACGATCAGCATCAGCAGCGGCACCGACACCCACACCAGCCAGGACAGCCCCGGATCCTCCTGGATCGCCATGATGATCCCGCCGATGGACATGATCGGCACCATGACCATGAAGTTCAGCGTCATCAGCACCAGCATCTGCACCTGCTGAACGTCGTTGGTGGCACGCGTGATCAGCGTGGGCGCGCCGTAGCGGGCCATCTCCTCGCTCGAGAAGCGGTCCACGCGGGTGTAGATGGAGCGGCGGATGTCCCGGCCCATCCCCATCGAGACCCGCGCCCCGAACCACACCGAGGCGATCGCGGTGATCAGCTGCACCATCGCCACCAGCAGCATCAGGCCGCCGACGCGCCAGATGTAGTCGGTATCGCCCGTGGCCACACCATTGTCGATGATGTCGGCGTTGAGGCTGGGCAGGTACAGGGTGGCCAGCACGGTGGCGAGCTGGAGGACGGCCACGGCCGCCACATGCGGCAGGTAGGGCCGCAGATGGCGCCGGATCAGGGTCCAGAGCATGGGGGTCTCCCGAACAGGGGGTGGCGGGCCGACGGGGGTGAGCGGCCGAGGTCTTGTTCAAGCGTTCCTGTCCTCCGCCGGGGGCGGCCGGGGCGGGCCGCGCCCCTGCATTCTCACCGACCGGCCCGGGAGGGCGCACCCGACTTTCGGCGGTGCTGCGGGATGGGGTGGAGCACCCTCCCCCGCGAGATCAGACCCCGGCGTCCTCGCGCGATGCCTGCACGAGCTTCTCGACCAGAGCGTCCGGGATCGGCTTCGACGGGGTGAAGGTGATGCCGGTCTTGGTGGCCTTCAGCCCGGCCGCCGCGATCTCCTCGGCATGCTCGGCGAGCGCTCCCGCCTGCAGATACAGACCGCACTGCCTGCTGAACGCCGCATAGCTCGCGACGACGGTGCCGCCGATGAGGAGGAGCGTCCTCAGCGTACTCCCGACGCTCAGGCCTCCTCGGCCGTGATCTCCGCGAGCAGCTCCCGCACCCGTCGGTCGATGTCGTCGCGCACCAGGCGCATCCGCTCGACGCCCTCGATCCCGCGCTCGGAGGGCTCGTCGGTGATCCAGGTGGTGATCGTCCCTGCCATTCCCGGGACCGGGTCGACCACGGCCTCGTTCCCGAGCACCACCACCCTGTCCACGCGGGCCAGGAGCACGGGATCGATCGGCGTCGGGGACCCGGCGGACATGTCCGCTCCGGCCTCGGCGACGACCTCTGCCGAGAGGGCGTTGATCGCCGTGCCGGGCCTGGTACCGGCGGAGTGGACCTCGACGGCGCCGGCAGCGTGAGCCTCCATCAGTGCGGCGGCGATCTGTGACTTGCCGCCGTTCTTCACGCAGACGAACAACACGGACGGGATGGAGGGCGCGGGGTTCGGGGTGCTCATGCGGAGACCTTCTGCTCGGTGCGGGCGGAGGAGGGAACGGTGGGGTCGCCGGGGAACAGGCGCCTGCCCAGCCACAGCGAGACGTAGACCAGGCCGACCAGCACGGGCACCTCGATGAGGGGGCCGACGACGCCCGCGAGCGCCTGCCCCGAGGTGACGCCGAAGGTGCCGATCGCGACGGCGATCGCGAGCTCGAAGTTGTTGCCGGAGGCGGTGAAGGCGACTGTGGTGGAGCGGGCGTAGTCCATCCCGACGGCCCGGCTGAGCAGCAGGGACCCCACGAACATGAGCACGAAGTAGAGCAGCAGGGGCAGTGCGATGCGGGCCACGTCCGCCGGGGCGGAGAGGATCGCGTCACCCTGCAGCGCGAACAGGAGCACGATCGTGAACAGCAGCCCGTAGAGGGCGAAGGGGCCGATGCGCGGCAGGAACCGGTTCTCGTACCAGTCCCGGCCCCTGGCACGCTCCCCGAGGATGCGGGTGAGGAACCCTGCCAGCAGCGGGATGCCGAGGAACACCAGCACGCTGAGCACGATCGCGCCGACGGAGAACTCCACCGAGGTGGTGGACAGGCCCAGCCACGAGGGCAGCACCTGCAGGTAGAACCAGCCGAGTGCGCCGAAGGCGAGCACCTGGAACACGGAGTTGATCGCTACCAGCACCGCGGCGGCCTCGCGATCGCCGCAGGCGAGGTCGTTCCAGATCAGCACCATCGCGATGCAGCGGGCGAGGCCCACGATGATCAGTCCGGTGCGGTACTCGGGCAGGTCCGCGAGGAAGATCCAGGCGAGGGCGAACATGAGCGCCGGGCCGACGACCCAGTTCAGCACGAGCGAGGTGATCATCAGGCGTCGGTCGGCACCGATGCGACGGGTCTCGTCATACCGCACCTTCGCGAGGACCGGATACATCATCACCAGCAGTCCCACGGCGATCGGGAACGAGACGCCGGCGATGCTCACGGCCTCGAGCGCGGGCGCGATGCCGGGGACGATGCGGCCCAGCAGCAGTCCCAGGGCCATCGCGAGCAGGATCCAGACCGGCAGGTATCGGTCCAGGAACGACATCTCCCCAGCAACTCTCGTGGGCGCCGCAGGAGCGGAGGTGGTCGACATGAGGGGAACTGCCTCTTCCTATAGACGGATATCGATGCGAACGCTAGCCTGTCGCATAGATGGCCGTCAATGTAAGGTGAGCCCATGACTCCTTCGACCTCCTCCCGTCCGGTGCGCCTCTCGATCGGGACGTCCGCCGAGGCATCCGGGGAGTCCTGCGGGCCCGCCGACACCGCGTGCGCACCCGCCCCGTCGGGCGCGCTGGACTGCTGCGCCCTCGGCGCCGGTCCGATCGACGCCGTAGAGGCGGAGCACCTGGCCGGTCGCCTCAAGGCGCTCTCCGATCCCACCCGCCTGCAGCTGCTCTCCCACGTCGCGGCGCGCGGCTGCGGTGATGTGTGCGCCTGCGACCTCGCAGCCTCGCAGGGCATCTCGCAGCCGACCGTCAGCCACCACATGAAGAAGCTGGTCGATGCCGGGCTGCTCACTCGGGAGCAGAATGGCCGCTGGGCGCACTACTCGGTGGTCCCGTCAGCCTTCGCCGAGCTGCGCGCCTTCCTCGACCTGTCCTGACCCCTCGCCCCCTCCAGGAGCCGCCATGTCCGATCGTCCCAGCGTCCTGTTCGTCTGCGTCCACAATGCCGGGCGCTCCCAGATGGCGGCCGGCTGGCTGCGCCACCTCGCGGGAGACCGCATCGAGGTGCGCTCGGCCGGCTCCGCCCCCGCCGATTCGATCAACCCCGCGGCCGTCCAGGCGATGGCGGAGCAGGGCGTGGACATCACCGCCGCGTCCCCGACCGTGCTCACCCGCGAGGCCGTCCAGCTCTCCGACGTGGTGATCACCATGGGGTGCGGGGATGCCTGCCCCATCTTCCCCGGCAAGCGCTATGAGGACTGGGAGCTGCCCGATCCTGCTGGTCAGGGCGTCGAGGCGGTGCGCCCGATCCGCGACGACATCCGCGCTCGCGTCGAGGAGCTGATCGCGAGCCTCGGAGCCTGACCGGCGCTCGCCTGTGCGCGGCACCGCTGCCGGATCAGCCCGTGACCAGCGCCGCCACCATCGGCAGCGTCACCGTCATCACCAGGGCGTTCAGCACCATCGCGGCGCTCGACCAGCCGCCGGAGACCGTCGACTCGGACAGCACCCTCGAGGTGCCGATGCCGTGCGAGGTCAGCCCGATCGCAAAGCCGCGCGCCCGCTCGTCCCGCACCCTGATCAGGGTCAGCAGCGCCGGGCCCACCACGGCGCCGAGCACCCCCGAGATCAGGGTGAGCACCACGGCCATCGGCACGGACGCCTGCAGCGTCTCGGCGATGGTGAGGCCGACGGGCGAGGTCACCGAGCGCGGCAGCGCGGCGCGCAGCATGGCCTCGTCGGCCCCGAGTCCCACCATCGCGCCCACCGTCACCGCGATGCTCACCAAGCCGCCGAGCACGAGCGTGAGCACCACCGCCGGCGCGGAGGAGGCCAGCGCCCGCCCGTTGCGCAGCAGCGGCACCGCGAGGGCCACGGTCGCGGGGCCCAGCAGCAGGGTCAGCAGCGTCACCTGCTGCATGTACAGGGCATACGGCATCCCCATCAGCTGCAGCACCGCCGCTACCCCGATCACCGTGATCAGCACCGGGGAGAGCAGACCGGGCCGGCCCAGGCGGTGGTAGAGCGCGTAGGAGACCAGGTAGATCCCGAGGGTGAGGGTGAGGCCGAAGACGGGCAGCTCGTACAGCGCGCTCATGCCGGCTCCCCCTCGGGACCGCCCGCAGTGCCGTCGGCTGCGCCGCCCGCGGCGCCGTCTGCTGTGCCGTCGGCTGTGCCGCGTCGGCGGTCCTGGCGGCGCAGCAGCGCCTGCAGCAGCGCGCCGCTGAGCAGGAGAGTCGCCACGAAGGATCCGCCCACGGCGAGCGCGATCGGCAGCGCGTTCTGCGCGAGGGCCTGCATCTCGAGCACGATCCCCACGCCCGGCGGGACGAACAGCAGCTGCAGGTGCGCCAGCAGCGGGGTCGCGGCGGGCTCGGCCGCGCGCACCACGGCTCGGGTGGGGCGCAGCAGACCCAGCCCCACCAGCAGCACCAGGCCGATCACCACCCCGGGGATCGGCAGGCCCAGCAGCGCCTCCGCAGCGAGACCCACCATCTGCACGAGCAGCAGGATCACCAGTCCCAACAGCACGGGCGGGAGGAGGGCGGCGCGGGACATGAGGACATCGTGCCATCGCGGAGCCGACGCCGCGGTGACGGGATACTGGTGGGATGCCCCTGGACTTCCCGCTGCGCGGCGACCGCCTGGACCTGCGCCCCTTCGTCGAGGCGGATCTCGAGGCGATGCATCGCGTCTACGGCGATCCGGAGGTGATGCGGCATGTGGGCGAGGGCGGGGCCGTGACCGCTGAGGAGTCCGCGCGGATGCTGGCCGCGTATCGCGAGCATCAGGCCCAGCACGGCTTCGCGTTCTGGGCGGTGTGCGACCGGGCCACGGGCACGCTGATCGGGGACGCCGGGCTCGAGGTCACCGCGGACGGAGTCGAGCTCGGCTACACGCTCGCCCGGGCATGGTGGGGGCGAGGCCTGGCCACCGAGGCGGCGCGGCTGTGCGTGGCGGCGGCCTTCGGCCCGCTCGAGCTGCCGCGTCTGCTCGCGGTCGCCGACGTCGACAACCCCGCCTCGGCGCGGGTGCTCGCGCGGCTCGGCTTCGTCGACGAGGGGCGGGTCATCGCCTATGGACGGCCCCACCGGAGGTTCGTGCTCGAGCGCTGAGGTTCCGAGCGCCGAGGCGTGGAGAGCCATGCCAGCGAGCAGGGGGCTGACCTGATGATGCACCCAGTTCCCTCCTTCACGACGGTTGCCGGACCGTCGACTTCCCGGTGCCGAAGTGGAATGTTCGGCGATACCCTCGTGCCATGTCCGTCACTCATCTGTCCACCAGCGCCCAGAACTACCTGAAGGCGATCTGGGGGCTGTCCGAGTGGAGCGATGAGGCGGTGACGTTGACGCTCATCGCCCAGCGTGTCGGGGTCGCGCTGTCCTCCACCTCCGATGCGGTGCGGAAGCTCACCGAACAGGGCCTGCTGACCCACGCCCGATACGGCGCGGTCGAGCTCACGGAGACCGGTCGCACCTACGCCCTGACGATGGTGCGACGGCACCGCTTGATCGAGACGTTCCTCGTGGAGGTCCTCGGCTACCGGTGGGACCAGGTCCATGACGAGGCCGAGGTGCTCGAGCATGCCGTCTCGGACCTCATGGTCGAGCGGATCGATCATGTCCTGGGTCGCCCCGTGCGCGATCCTCACGGCGATCCGATCCCCACGGCGGAGGGTGCCGTGACCATCCCCGACGCTCGGCGCCTCACCGAGGTCGGTGTGGGCAGACGGGTCGTAGTGGAGCGGATCTCCGACTCGGACCCGTCGATGCTGCAGTTCTTCGCCTCCCAGGGCATAGGCGTCGGGGTCACGCTCACGGTCGAGGCAGGCGCACCCTTCTCCGATGCGCTGGAAGTGCATGCCGCCGCATCGAGCGCGCCGGTCCTGCTGGGGCGCGCGGCGACGGATGCCCTCTACGTCTCGACGGAACCGGCCTGATCCGCAGGCAGACGCACCGCTCCGCGTCGATGACGGCGAGCCCGGGAGCCCTGCCCGAGGAGACCGTGCTTCGGGCCCAGGAGGTAGACGAGAGCGAAGGCGCAGCCCTGGGTGACGACGACGAGGCCCCCGGGTGAGGCGTCGGCCCAATAGCTGATGTAGATCCCGAGCACCGAGCAGAGGGAGGAGAGCACCGGTGCGATCACGAGCATCCGGCCGAAGCGATCGGTGAGCAAGTACGCGGTGGCTCCCGGGATGATCAGCATCGCGACGACCAGCACGACTCCCACGACCTGGAGGGCGACGACCGCGGTCAGCGCGAGCACCCCGAGCAGCAGGGCGCCGAGGACGCGCGGGGACAGGCCGATGGCATGGGCATGCGTCGGGTCGAAGGCGTAGAGCGTCAGATCGCGTCGCGTGAGGACGAGGACGGTGAACGCGGCACTCGCGAGGACGGCGACCTGGACCAGATCTGCACGGGAGACGCCGAGGATGTTGCCGAAGATGATGTGATTGAGGTCGGTGTGGCTGGGGGTGACCGAGATGAGCACCAGCCCCAGCGCGAAGAGCGTGGTGAAGACGATGCCGATGGCGGCATCCTCCTTGACCCGGCTGGTCCCACGCACCAGCCCGATCAGCCCGACGGCGGCGACGCCGAAGACGAGCGCACCGAGGGCGAACGGGACGCCGAGGATGTAGGCGATCACCACGCCGGGGAGCACGGCATGGGAGACCGCATCGCCCATGAGCGACCAGCCGATCAGCACGAGCCAGCACGACAGGAGCGCGCACACCACCGCCGCGATCACGGTGGTGACGAGTGCACGGGTCATGAAGTCGTACGAGAGCGGTTCGATGATCCAGTCCAGCGGGGTCATGCCACTCCGTCCCGTCCGAGCACGTCCAGGCCGAAGGCGAGCGCGAGCCGTTCGGGCGCGAGGGCCTCGTCCACCTTCCCGTGGAAGAGGACCTTCTGCAGCAGCAGCACCGCCTGGTCTGCCAGCTGCGGCAGCGCATGCAGGTCGTGGGTGGAGACCAGAACGGTGCGGCCGTCATCGGCGAGCGCGCGCAGGAGCTCGACGATGGTGGCCTCGCTGCGTTTGTCCACGCCGGCGAACGGCTCGTCCAGCAGCATGATCCGCGCATCCTGCGCGATCGCCCGGGCGACGAAGGCACGCTTCTTCTGCCCGCCGGAGAGCTGACCGATCTGCCGTTCGGCGTACGCCGTGAGCTCCACCTGCTCCAGGGCGTCGTCGACGGCGAGACGGTCGCAGGCCCGCACTCGTCGCGTCGGGCCCTGGCGACCGAACCGGCCCATCATCACCACGTCGCGCACGCAGACGGGGAAGGACCAGTCCACCGCCTCGCTCTGGGGCACATAGCCCACCGCTCCCCGCCGGCGTGCACGGGCGGGCGATGCGCCATCGAGCAGGATGCGGCCGCTCTCGGGCCGGATCATTCCGGTGATCGCCTTGAAGAGGGTCGACTTCCCCGAGCCGTTCATCCCGATCAACCCCGTCACCGCCCCCGTCGGCACCTCGAGCGATACGTCGTCGAGTGCGAGCGCCTCGCCGTAGCGGACGGTCACGCCGTCGACCTCGATCGCCGCCGTCACGAGTCGCTCCCCGTGAGTGCTGCGACGATCGTGTCCGTGTCGTGCCGGATGAGATCCAGGTAGGTGGGCACCGGCCCGTCGGCCTCGGAGAGGGAGTCGACGTACAGCGTCCCCCCGAAGCGTGCGCCCGTGGCGCCGACGATCTGCTGCATGGGGGCGTCGGAGACGGTGGACTCGCAGAACACGGCCGGCACGTCGTTTTCGTCGACGAACTCGATCACGGCGGCGATCTGCCGCGGCGTCGCCTGCTGCTCGGCGTTGACGGGCCAGATGTACTTCTCCGTCAGCCCGGCATCGCGGGCGAGGTAGGAGAACGCACCCTCGCAGGTCACCAGTGCTCGGTGGGAATCCGGCAGGCCATCGAGCGCGCCGACGAGATCGTCCTGCACCTCCTGGAGCTGCTGCGTGTAGAGCTCCCCGTTGCTCTCGTAGTCCGCCGCGTGCGCCGGGTCGAGATCGCTGAAGACGTCGACCATGTTGTCGACGTACACCTGCACGTTCTTCGGGCTCATCCAGGCGTGGGGGTTGGGTGTGCCCGCATAGGCGTCCCCGGCGATGTCGATCGGATCCACCCCCTCGGACACGACGGCGTGGGGCGCGTCCGCCTCCTCGACGAACTGCGCGAACCACACCTCGAGGTTGAGCCCGTTGTCGAGGATGAGGTCGGCGTCCGCAGCTCTGCGGATGTCTCCCGGAGTCGGCTCGTAGCCGTGGATCTCCGCCCCCGACTTGGTGATCGATTCGACCACCAGGTGCTCGCCCGCGACGTTCTGTGCGATGTCCTGCAGCACGGTGAACGTCGTGAGCACCACCGGCTTCTCACCGTCCGCACCCTCTGTGCCCACCTCTGCGGAACATCCCGCGAGCACCAGCGCAGTGCTTGCTGTGATCCCTGCCAGCGCTGTCTTCCATCCCCCGTGTCCGAGCATCCGTGACTCCTCTCCCTTCCGACCGCGACCACGGTGGTCCCGACCCGCTGATCCTAATGTTAGGCACGCCGAAGTTATCAAATCGGCGTGGCGTAACCGAAATGGGCAACACCCCTGATATCACTACATGTGGCGCCTGACCGCCCATCGGGCACAACATCTAGACCGTCCGCAGGGGCGAGCACTGCTGCCTGGCCGGCCCCGTCATCTCCCGCAGATGCGGCGTCCCGGAGCTCTCTCGCTTCGAGCTCCTGGGCACCCGCACGCCGTCGACCGCGTGGACGACGGGCTCGACCGCTTCTGGGAGCAGGCGCAGCCGGCCGACGACACGTAGAACGAGAACAGGAGAACGACATGACCATCACATCGACCGCCAGAGGGTCGATCACCCCTCCCGGGTACCGGCACGATCCCGCCGCGCGGCTGCGCCCGATCAACTGGAACCGGGTCGACGACGAGAAGGACCTCGAGGTGTGGAACCGGCTGACCGCGAACTTCTGGCTGCCGGAGAAGGTGCCGCTGTCCAACGACCACCAGGCCTGGCAGGGCCTCGCTCCCCACGAGCGCACACTCACCATGCGGGTCTTCACCGGACTCACGATGCTCGACACCGTGCAGGCCACCGTCGGCGAGGTGTGCCAGATCCAGGACGCCCGCACCGAGCACGAGGAGGCGGTCTACACCAACATCGCGTTCATGCAGTCCGTCCATGCTCGCTCGTACTCTTCAGTGTTCTCGACCCTGACCAGCACCCGTGAGATCGACGAGGCGTACGAGTGGGCGATCGGCAATGACCTGCTGCAGGAACGGTGCAAGAAGGTGCTGCACCATTACTACGGGCCCGACCCCCTGAAGCGGAAGGTCTCCTCCACCCTTCTCTCGAGCCTGCTGCTCTACGCCGGCTTCTACCTGCCCCTGCACTTCTCCGTGCGCGCCACCCTCACGAACACCGCCGACATGATCCGGCTGATCCTGCGCGACAAGGCCGTCCACGGCTACTACTCCGGCTACAAGTACCAGCGAGGCCTCGACGCGCACCCCGATCGTCGTGACGAGATGGGCGAGTTCACGTTCGCCCTGCTCGACGAGCTCTACGAGCTCGAGCTCGACTACTCCGGTGAGCTCTACGCACCGCTCGGCCTGATGGAGGACGTCTCCGCCTTCGTGCGCTACAACGCGAACAAGGCCCTGATGAACCTCGGCTATCCGGCACGGTTCCCCGCTGACGAGACGATGGTCAGCCCCGAGATCCTCGCGGCCCTCGCGCCCAGCGCGGACGAGAACCACGACTTCTTCAGCGGTTCCGGCTCGAGCTACGTCATCGGCAAGGCCGAGCACACCAGCGACGACGACTGGGACTTCTAGGTGCTCGGATCGGTCCGTCGGCGAGGCCTCAGCCGGCCGGCGTGGTGACCTCGGCGTGCGTCCAGCTCCCGCCCTCGCGGCGGTAGCCGAGACGGCGGTGGCGACGGTCGTGCCGGGCCTGCAGGAACTCGTACCGCTCCGGCTGCAGCGCGTAGACCTGCCAGTCCGGGTTCGGCCGTCCGTCCGATGTGGGGCGGGCCAGCCAGTCCGCCCGGGAGGTCTCCTCCTCGAGGGCGTGCACGGTCCCGCCGATCTGCACCTGCCGTCCGCTCTCGCGCCAGAAGAACGTCATCGCCGCCCGCGGATCCGCCGCCAGCTGCTCGCCCTTGCGGGAGGTGCGGTGGGTGGAGACGTGCAGCCCGCGCTGGTCGAGATCCTTGAGGATCAGGGTGCGGCCGACGGGGCCGCCGTCGGCGCCGAGGGTCTGGAAGGTCATGGCATGCGGCTGCCGCACCCCGGCCGCGATCGCGTCCTCGAGCCAGCTCAGGAGCAGCTCGGCCGGGTCCTCGGGGGCGGCGCCCGGGTCGAGCTCGGGCATGTCATCGGGGAAGGAGGGCAGGGCGCGCAGACGCGCGGCGAGATCGCTCATGCCCCCATCCTCACCCCGCCGGCCCCGCCGACACACCGCAGGTTGCCGAGGTTTCGGGCCGCAGTTTGCCGAAGTTCTGCGGCCGCAGGACCGATGCGAGCGCACACATCGGTCCCTGGGCTTCAATACTTTGGTGTCGGGGCGGCCGAGCCGAGCGCGGGGCGCGCGGACGGAGGCGCGACCGGACCGGACCGAGCCGGCGCAGGCCGGCCCCCGCTCACTCCATGAAGATGCCGTTGCCCGGGCCGATGGGGAGGTCGAAGAAGAAGAACACGGCCAGGATGACGGTCCACACCACCCAGAACGGGATCACGAACGGGAGCATCCGCGCCATCAGCGTGCCCAGGCCCGCCTCGGGCTCGTACTTCCGCAGCATGCCCAGCAGCACGATCATGTACGGGTTCATCGGGGTGATGACCTGGGTGGCGGAGTCGCCCACGCGGAAGGCGGCCTGGGTGAAGGCGGGCTCGTAGCCGATCAGCGCGAACATCGGCACGAACACGGCGCCCATGATCGCCCACATGCCGGAGCCGGAGATGATGAACAGGTTCAGCACGCTCGCCAGCAGGATGAAGCCGATGATCGCGGCGAAGCCGGTCAGGCCCGCGTTCTCGAGGCCCGCCGCTCCGGTCACGGCGATCCAGGTGCCGATGCCGGACCAGTTGAACAGCGAGATGAAGTTGCCGAGGATGAACGCGAGCACGATGAACGGCAGCATCTCCTTGAGCGCGTCGGACATCATCTGCACCGCATCGCGGGTATTGCGCAGCGTCCCGACGATCACGCCGTAGGCGGTGCCCACCACCATGAAGTACGCGACCACGATGAACACGATCGAGCTCAGCAGCGGGGACTTCGGCAGGAAGCCGCCGTCCTCGTTCCGCCACGGGGAGCCCTCGGGCAGCACGGCGAGCAGGATCAGCGCGGTGAGCACGACGCCGCTCAGCACCGCGACCAGCAGGCCCTTGTTCTCCTTCGGGGTGAGGGCGGCGCGCATCTGCTCGGCGCTCTCGGCGGAGTCCTCGGCGTCCTCCACGGCGACCTCGTCGACAGGAACGTTCTGGCGGCGCAGGCGCGGCTCGATCAGCTTGTCGATGATGAAGCCGGCCACGAAGCCCAGGATGAGCGAGGAGACGATGTTGAACCACCAGTTCGACACCGGGTTCACAGCGGTGAACTCGAAGCCGGGCAGAGCGTCCATCACGGAGGTGGTGATGCCGGCGAAGAGCGCATCGAGCGAGGTGGGGAAGATGTTGGTGGAGTAGCCGGCGCCCGCCGCGGCGAAGCCGCCCAGCAGGCCTGCCACGGGGTGGCGCCCGGCGGCCTTGAACACCAGGGCCGCCAGCGGCGGGACCACCACGAAGGCGGAGTCGGCCATGATCGAGGAGACCACGCCCACGAAGCCCACCACGTAGGGCAGCAGCCAGGCCGGGGCCGAGCCGAACAGCTTGCGGATCGCGGCGGCGAGCAGCCCGGAGTGCTGGGCGATGCCGATCGCGAGCAGGATCGGCATCACGGTCACCAGGGGCGGGAAGCCGATGTAGTTGATGCCGAGGTTGGTGGTCAGCCAGGCCATGCCCTCACCGGTGAACAGGCCCTTGATCACCGTCGGCTCGTCGGAGCCGGGCACCTGGACCACGACGCCGGCCATCTCCATGCCGGTCGAGACCGCTCCCGTGATCAGGAACAGCACGATGAAGAGCATGAACGGTTCGGGCAGCTTGTTGCCTGCCCATTCGACCCAGTTCAGGGCCCGATCGGTGAGTCCGGACTTCGCGGGCCCGGTCTGTGCAGCGGTCATGGGGGACTCCAGAGGGGTATCGGGACGAGGAGGTCAGTCGAAGTAGGCGGGCACGTCGATCGCGCCCCCGGCAGCCTCGAACTCGGAGGCGACCGACGCCGCCAGCGCCGGGTCGTGGAGCGTATCGAGCACGGTCGCGGCGAGGCCGTAGGCCCCGTCGGCCGCCGCGTCGCGCGCCTGCTCGGAGACGGCCCAGGTCGCGAACTCGCGGGTGTGCAGCGCGACCTCGGGCGGGGCGATGCGGATCACCGGGTGGATGCCGGGGACCCGGTAGCTGACGTTGCCGAAGTCGGTCGAGGCGGCGAGCGACGGGGAGACCACGCCGTGGGGCAGCGGGTCGCGGCCGCGGCGACGCTGCGCCTGCACCCAGCGCCCGGTGAGCGTCTCGTTGGTGCGCACCGGCAGAGAGGGCGGATGCTCGTCCCAGCGCACGGTGAGGCCGACGCCGGCCATCAGCGCCGCACCCCGGGCGACGTCCTCGACCCTCTCCGAGAGCACCTTCAGGGTCTCGGGCCGCTGCGAGCGGACGTACAGATCGAGCCGTGCGTGGTCGGGGATGACGCTGGCCCGCTCCCCGCCCTCGCGGATCACGGCATGGATACGGTCGGTGGGCGGGGTCTGCTGCCGCAGCAGGCCGAGCCCCTGATACATCAGGCTCGCCGCGTCCAGCGCATTGCGGCCCATGAAGGGCTGGGCGGAGGCGTGGGCGGTGTGCCCGTGGTACTCGACGGTGAGGGTGCGCCGCCCCAGCCAGGTCTGATCGGCGAGGTCGTAGCCGTAGGGGTGCGCCATCACCGCGGCATCGAGCCCCTCGAAGGCGCCCTCGCGCGCCATGTACTCCTTGCCCGTGTGGCCCTCCTCGGCGGGGGTGCCGAGGAACACGATGCGTCCCGGCACGGCCGACGGGTCCTCCTCGGCGATCGCCGCGAGGGCGAGGAACGCTCCCAGCCCCATCACGGCGATGACGTTGTGGCCGCAGCCGTGGCCCACGCCGGGCAGGGCGTCGTACTCGGCCAGGATCGCGAGCGTCGGCGCATCGTCGCGCTCCGCGCCGGCGCCGCGGATCTCGGCCCGGATCGCGGTGTCCAGCCCGTACGCCCCCACCTGCGCGTCGATGCCGTGCGCGGCGAGGGACTGCGCGAGAGCACGGGCGGAACGGTGCTCCTCGAAGGCGACCTCAGGGTGAGCGGCCAGGTCGAGCATCAGCTCGGTCATCTCGGCGGCCTCGCGTGCGATGAGCTCCTCCAGCCGGGCATGGAGCTGTTCCGAGGCGCCCTCGTAGGCGGAGCCCGGATGAACGGAGACGCGCATCGCGGCCTCGCGCTCCTCATCGAGCTGCCGCAGATAGCTGGTGGAGACCTCGGGGCATCGGGCCTCGGAACTCGCCGTCGACTCTGAAGACATGTCGGCCAATGTAAGGCAGATCGCACCTGCCGGGTGACGACTTGGCCGATCCGAGGAGGAAGGTTCACCGGAGCATCGCCACTGTCGGCAACCGCCCGCGCGCGCCCACCCCGCTGGCCCGGCCCCGCGGTCTCCCGCCGCTGCCCTGTGGAGCGGTACGATCCTCACAGCGCGACGCGGCGATCCCGTACTCGTGCGCTCTCGGCCGCCCACCCCCGCGGACCGGCATCGCCCTCGGGCACGTCCCTTCCTCGGGCCGTCATCGTCGACGGCTCCCACCACGCGCCGCCAGGCGGCGCAGCTCCCTCGGAGGCACACCGTGAGTGCATCGACCTCATCCGCCGGCGCCGCAGCGCCGAGCGCCGATCGCGGCGCCTTCTCCGGCCGCATCGCGTTCATCTTCGCCGCCATCGGCTCCGCCGTGGGCCTGGGCAACATCTGGCGCTTCCCCGCCGTGGCCTATGAGAACGGCGGCGGCGCGTTCATCCTGCCGTACCTGGTCGCGCTGCTGACCGCCGGCGTCCCGCTGCTGTTCCTGGACTACGCCCTGGGCCACCGCTGGCGCGGCTCCGCCCCCGCCGCCTGGCGCCGCTTCACGCGCTGGACCGAGTTCATCGGCTGGTGGCAGGTGCTGATCGCCCTGATCATCGCGCTGTACTACGCGCTGATCCTGGCTTGGGCCACGAACTACACGATCTTCTCGCTCGACCAGCGCTGGGGCGATGACCCCGGGGCGTTCTTCGGCGAGTACACCAAGGCGCTCGGGGGCGCCGAGGCGACCGTCTCCTTCGACATCGTGCCCGCCGTGCTGATCTCGATGATCGTGGTGTGGCTCGCGGTGATCGTCGTGATGGCGCTCGGCGTGCAGAAGGGCATCTCTGCCAGCGCGGTCGTGTTCATCCCGCTGCTGGTGGTGATGTTCGTGATCCTGGTGGTGCGCTCGCTGTTCCTGCCCGGCGCGGTCGACGGCCTGGACGCCTTCTTCCAGCCCAACTGGGCCGCGCTGCTGGACCCGGGCGTGTGGATCGCCGCCTACGGGCAGATCTTCTTCTCGCTCTCGGTGGCTTTCGGCATCATGCTCACCTACTCCTCCTACCTGAAGAAGAAGACCGACCTCACCGGCTCCGGTCTGGTGGTGGGCTTCGCGAACTCGGGCTTCGAGATCCTGTGCGGCATCGGCGTGTTCTCGGCGCTGGGCTTCATGGCCCAGGCGCAGGGCGTGGCGATCGACGAGGTCGTCACCTCCGGCGTGGGCCTGGCCTTCATCGCCTTCCCCACCATCATCTCCGAGGCCCCGGCCGGTGCGCTGATCGGCGTGCTGTTCTTCGGCTCCCTGGTGCTCGCAGGCTTCACCTCCCTGATCTCGATCGTCGAGGTGGTCATCGCCGCGGTCCAGGACAAGTTCGGCCTGGCCCGCCTCTCCGCGACCCTCCTGGTCAGCGTGCCGATGGCCGTGGTCTCCGTGGTGCTGTTCTCGACCACGATGGGCCTGCCGCTGCTGGACGTGATGGACAAGTGGGTCAACGAGTACGGGATCGTCGCCGCCGCGGCGGTGTCCACGCTGATCGTCTCCTACGCGGTGCGAGGCCTGCCCACGCTGCGCGATCACCTCAACCATCGCGGCAGCTTCCCGGTGGGGCGCCTGTGGATGGTGTTCGTGGCCGTGATCGCCCCGGTGGTGCTCGGCGTCTCGCTGGTGCTGTCCACCATCAGCCTGCTCACCGCCGAGGGCACCTACGAGGGCTACCCCGGCTGGTTCGTGCTGGTGTTCGGCTGGCTGATGGCGATCGGTCTGGTGGTGGTCGCGATCGGGCTCTCCCTGATCCCGTGGCCCGCCGGCTCGAACCTCTACAAGGCCGACTCCGACGGCGACCCGATCGCTCCGGAGGCCGTGGCCGGCAAGGGTCTGGTCATCGTGCCCGAGGCCGAGTCCCCGCACGAGCTGCGCTCAGCCCCGTGACCGGGCAGGGGCCGACCCGCACCGGCCGGCCCCTGCCCCGCCAGTCCTTCCTCCCCTCACCCACCAGGAGTGATCATGTCCTTCGCCTCCATCGTCATGATGATCGTTGCGATCGCCACCGTCTGGGGCGGCCTCGCCGCCGCCATCGTCAACCTGCGCCGTCACCCGGAGAACGACGACTGACCTGAGCCGCGGCCGGTCCGGGCTGGCCCCGGCCCCGGCCCGGTCCTGCCCCCACCCAGAAATGAAGCCCAGGGACCGATGTGTGATCGCGCATCGGTCCCTGGGCTTCATTTCTGGGTGGCAGCGCGGCGGGGCAGCTGGACGGCTGGACAGCTGGACGGCTGGACAGCTGGACGGCTGGACCGGGGTCGCCGCCCGGCCATGCTCGGGGCGTGTCGTCCGCGGGCCTATGGCAGCACTCACTGGTCATATCGCCAGTGCGTGCTGCCATAGGCCCGTACTCGTCATCTCACCGTGCACCGGCCAGGACCTTGGGGATCGAGAAACTGCCAGGGCCGTGGAGTTCCGCGCACCGGACGGGGCCGCAGTCCCGCGCCGCGCTCCCCGCCCCCTCACCGGTGCAGCGGGAACTGCGCGCCCAGCCAGTAGGCGCCGATCACGGTCAGCGCGGTCGCGGCGAGCACGGCCACGTCCAGGCCCGTTACCCTCAGGTAGGCCAGGCGCAGGGTGCGGCCTGCGGGGTTGGACGCCCCGTAGGTGAAGCCGCGGGTCTCGAGCGCCTCGACCGTGGTGCGCACGTTCTTGGCGGTGTTGAGCATGATCGGGTAGAACGCGGTCACCGCCATCACGCACCACTGCCACACCACGCGCCAGCCCAGCAGCCCGCGCCGCTCGGGCGGGGCGTGGCGCAGCCGCTGTCCCTCGAACACGGTGACGTACTCGTCCACCAGGATCGGCAGCATCCGGTACCCGTAGCTGACCCCGAAGGCGAGCAGCTCGGGGGCGCGCAGCGCGAGCAGGGCGTCGGAGAGCTTCTCGGGGTCCAGGGACACGAAGGCCGCCATCGACGCCATCGAGACGGCGCCGAGCTTGAGGTTCAGCTCGGCGAGCGCGATCAGCGTGGTCAGGTCGCCGCCGAACAGGAAGGCGGCGACGAACAGGGCGATCACGTCCGCACCGAGCCCGATCACGAACAGGCCCAGCACGAGCGGGCCCACCCGGGCGAGGATCACCGAGACCACGCCGAGCACGAAGAAGCCGATCAGCACGGTGAGGTTGTGGGTGAACCAGGGCGCGATCGCCATCACCAGGTACCAGGCGATGACCATGCGCGGGTCCATGCGGGCGAAGAGTCCGCCGCGGGTGGAGTAGGCGGTGCGCAGCAACTCCAGGCGCACCCAGTCGACGCTGAGCACGTCATGGGTCTTGCGGGCCATCATCGCTCCTGGGGATCTGAGGTGAGGGCGGGCAGGTCGAGCCGGGTGCGCAGCTCCGCGGCGGTCAGCGGCAGCGGGTCCAGGCCCAGCTGGTGGGCGATGCGGGCGGCCTGCGGCGGGACCAGACGGGCCTGGGCGGTGAGCTCGGGACGGGAGAACAGCTCGCGCGGGGTGAGGTCGGCGAGCACGCGGCCCTGGTCCAGCACGATCACGCGGCTGGCCCAGGAGGCCACGAGCTCCATGTCGTGGGTGGCGACCACGGCGCAGCGCACGGTCTCGGCGAGGGAGTCGAGCATCCCGGTGACGTCGTGGCGGGAGCGCACGTCCAGGCTCGAGGTGGGCTCGTCGAGCAACAGCAGGGTGGGCCGCATCGCGAGGCCGATGGCGATGGTGGCGCGGCGCTGCTGGCCGCCGGAGAGCGTGCGACCGTCGCGCGCGGCGAGCTGGTCCAGCCCCACCCGCGTGATCACCTCGTCGACCCGCGCCTCGGCGTCCGGCACCCTGCGGCCGGTGGGGAACAGGGCGACGTCGGCCCGCACGGTGTCCTTGAGGAACATCTGCTGGGGGTGCTGGTAGAGGTAGGCGACGTGGTCGGAGAGCCGTGCTGCGGAGCGGGAGCGGGTGTCGATCCCGTCCACGGTGACGGTGCCCTGGCGGGGCACGATCAGGCCGGTCAGCAGCTTCATCAGGGTGGTCTTGCCGGCGCCGTTGGTGCCCACCAGCGCGATCCGCTCCCCCGCCCGCAGGTCGAGGTCGAGGTCCACCAGCACGGGGGCGAGGTCGCCGGCGACGGTGCGATAGCCGTGGTGGATGCCGCGCAGCGTGGCGACCGGGTCCCCGGTCTCCGCACCCGTCGGCCGCGAGTCCGCCGTCGGCCACGAACCCGCCGTCGGCTCGGGCCCGGCAGCGCGCTCCCTCACATGCGGCCGCAGCGCCGTCACCGCGGAGGGCACGTCGAGTGCCACGCTCTCCTCGCCCACCGCGGCGGTGAGCGAGACCGCGTCGGGCGCGGGGATGCCGTGGGCCTCGAGGTCGCCGTGGCGGTCCATCGCGTCCTGCACGCCCAGGTGCCACACGGGGGCGCCGTCGGCCATCAGCACCACCGAGCGGGCGAACTCGGCGATGAACTCGGCGTGGTGCTCGATCGCGATCACGGTGATGCCGTGCTCCTGGTTCAGGGCACGCAGGCGCAGGTAGATCTCACGGGCGCGGGCCGGGTCGAGCTCGGCCACGGGCTCGTCCACCACGATCACCTCGGGCCGCATCGCGAGCACCGCGGCGAGGGCCACCAGGTGTGCCTGCCCGCCGGAGAGCTGCCAGACGAAGCTGTCGCGCAGGTGGGAGATGCCCAGCTGCTCGAGCGCCTCCTCGGTGCGCTCGCGGTAGTCCTGGTGCCCGAAGTTCAACGGCCCGAAGGCGACCTCGTCGCGGACCGTCGGCCGCACCAGCTGGTTCTGGAAGTCCTGGTAGACGTAGCCCACGCGGCTCGAGAGCTCCGCGACGGAGGAGTCCCAGGTGTCGATCCCGTTCACGTGCACGGAGCCGGCGAAGTCCCCGTTCCAGTAGTGCGGGACCAGGCCGTTGAAGGTCTTGCACAGGGTGGTCTTGGCAGAGCCGTTGCCCCCGACCACCGCCACGAAGTCGCCTCGTTCGATCGTGAGATCGACGTTGCGCAGCGTGTCGCGGTCCGCCCCGGGATAGCGGAAGGACAGGTCCTTCACGACGATCACGGGATCGACGGGTGTGCCGTCCCCGGGCGCGGAGGCCACGGGCGCGGTGGCCTCAGGGGCGGTGGTCGGGGGCGCGGTCTGCATGATGCTCCTGGTCGGCTCGGCTCGTCCGGGGTATCCGGCGCCTCAGCGCTCGGTCTCCGCGTCCCGGGAGGCTCCGGGGGTGGTGCGGGAGAGGCGGAACAGGGCCAGGGCGACCACCATCACCAGCACGATCGCGGCGACGGAGACGAGCAGGAACCAGTTGCCGAAGCGGTCCAGGAAGTCCGGCTCCCAGGCGCCGGCGCTGAGGTCGAAGGCCTCGAGGAAGGCGAAGCCGAAGGACGCGATCGCCAGCAGCAGCGCGAAGCCCACGAACAGTGGGGTCCGGGGCGCATCGCCGGGGATCGGCTCGCCGGGCACGCGCGGACGCATCCCCATCAGCGGCTCGATCTTGCCGTGCAGGGCGGGGATCAGCCAGATCGCGGGGATCGCGCCGAGCAGGATGCCGCTCATGATCACGTCCACGCCGAGGCCCAAGATCTCCAGGGTCAGCACCGATTCGGGCAGCCCCTCGACGTACTCGGCGTCCTCGACGCCGATCCACACCTTGCCGAGGTCCACCACGGCGGAGAGGATCTTGTCGATGAGGATGATCGCGACCGCGCCGATCGCGATCTGGAGGCGATTGCGGGGATTGCGCACGAGCGAGCCGCCGACGTAGATCGCGAGGAACATCTGCAGGTAGCCCTCGATCTCGGCGAGGCCGGAGAAGTCACCCATCAGCAGGTCGGTGAACACGATCTCGCCCAGCGGTGCGCCGAGCGCAGCCCAGAACGGGGACAGCAGCGCCGCCATCGCGAGCGGCACGAAGATCATGTTGGACACGGAGATGTCCACGGGCCCGATCGAGGGGTCCGGGACGATCTCGAGGATGATGTTCGACAGCCCGAACAGGGACATCGACAGCACGAACACCATCAGCTTCTGGGAGGTGGTCAGCTCGGTGCGGCGCACGCCGTCGACGACGCCGCGCAGGCGGCCGCGGCGCTGGTCGTCGGCGGGCGGGGCGGGGATCTGGGTGGACATGGTCAGCATCGCGGCGAGCACACTGATGACCTGGTCGGGGGAATCGAGCACGTGGTCGGCGTCGCCGCTGGTCAGTGCGGCCTCGAGGGTCTCGTCGGAGTCCTTGCCGCCGCGCAGCAGGCAGATGGTGCCGATGCCGGCGTCGCGGCCTCCGCGACCGTCGTTCAGGGCCTTGTCGCCCACGTAGACGACGTCGGCCCGGTCGGTCTCGAGCCCGGCGAGGGCGGCCTCGAAGATCGCGCCGCCGGGCTTGCGCACCCCGATCTCGTCGGAGTACGCGGCGGGGCCGATCATCGCGGCCAGGCCGTAGCGGGCGAGGATCTCGCGCACGCCGCGGCCGGAGATGGTGTTCGAGACGATGCCTACCACGATCCCGTTCTCGTGGCACCAGCGGATCAGCTCGAGCGCACCGGGGCGCGGGGCGGGCAGGTTCTTGTTCCGGTGCAGGAGCAGGGACAGCTGCGCGCCCTCGAGCCGGAGGGCGGCGCGCAGCGGGGCGGGCAGTTCGGCGCCGACGAGGTCGCCCCAGAGCATCGCCGGGTCGATCTCCTCGTGCCGGTGGGCGGGGTCGGCGGAGGCGTCGCGGGCCCGCTTGCGGGCGCGGTGGCGGTCCCAGCCCTCGGCCGCGGCGCGCTCGGCGGTCTCGAGGTCGATCGGGTGGCCGATGCGCTGCGAGAGCGCAACGATCCGGGCGGCGACCTCGGTGAAGCGCTGCGGGTTCGGGGTGGACAGGGTGATCACGCCGCCGTGGTCCAGCAGCAGGGCGGGGCGTCGGTCAGGGGCGATCGACGGGCCCGCGCCGCTGCGCGGCGCCGGCTCGCTGTCGAGCGCCTCGCGCAGCGGCTCGAGCAGCCCCTCCGGGGTCTCGAGCACGAGGTCGGGCACGTCGGTGATGCGGAAGGGAGGGTTGTCGGTACGGCGGTCGCGGGTGATCACCACGGCGCCCACGCCCGCGCGGCGCCCGGCGACCACGTCGCGATCCAGGGTGTCCCCCACGTACCAGGTCTGAGCGGGGGTGACGCCGAGCGCCTCGGTGGCCAGGTGGATCATGTCCGGATGGGGTTTGCGGATCCCCACCTCGTCGGAGTAGATCTGCACCCCGAAGTGCTCGGCCAGTCCGAGGCTGTCCAGGATCGTGCGGTGGGCGCGGCCGGAGTGGGCATTGGAGACGATCCCGAGCCGGATCCCGCGGGTGGTGCACTCGGTGAGCAGCTCGGCGATGCCGGGGCGCGGATGATGCTCGGCGACCAGCGGCGCCATCACGGCGAGCAGCTCCTGGGCGTCGAGCGCGAGGGCGCTGCGCACCGTCGGCGCGAGGTCGGCGAGCAGGAAGTCCTCGACGATCTCGCGCGGGGCGAGCTCGCGCGGGGCCAGGCGCCGGCTGGCGGCGTTCTTCCACAGCGACAGCGCGGAGCGGCCCACCCGCAGGGAGTCCTCGACCTCGGCGGTCTCGAGCTCGGCGCCGACGGCGCGGGCGCGCTCGACCACGATCTCCGCAAGCTCCCGCGCCCAGCTCAGGCGGGAGGTGGTGGAGATGACCACGCCGCCGAAGTCCAGCAGCAGTGCGCGCGGCGCCGGGAGGGCGGGATGCTCGCCGCCGGGCCGCGTCGCCTCGAGGCAGCCGGGCCCGGTGGGGGTGGGGCCCGGCTGCGGGGTGCGAGGCGCAGTGCTCACGTCTCTCCGATCTGGAAGGGGGCGAGGCCGGGGGTTCCGACGTCGCACCAGCCACGCTAGGAAGGAAGCCCGGGCACCCCGTGAACTCTCGGTGAACCTCCCGCCACACCTTCGGCTCGGGCACTGAAACTCTTCAGATCCCGAGGTCAGCGGGCGGTGCGGCCGTGTAGACCGGTGTCATGGAGTCGGTGACGCTCGCGGATGTCGCCCGGGAGGCGGGGGTCTCCTCGGCGGCGGCGTCGATGGCGCTGAACGATCGTCCCGGGGTGGCTCGGGGCACCCGGGAGCGGGTGCTGCTCGCGGCGCGGCGGCTGGGATACCGCCGACGGGGCCGCGGCGCGGGACTGATCGGGGTGATCCCCACGGACCTCGGCAATCCGTACCACACCGATGTCATCGCCGGGATCGAGGCGGAGGCGGAGACCCTCGGGCTCGGGGTGGTGATCGCCCATGGCCGGCGCGACAGCGACCATCTCGAACGCCAGCTGCAGCGCCTGCTCGACCTGGACGTGGACGGCATCGTCGCGGTCACCACGTGGCTGAGCCCGCACGCGCTCGAGCAGGCCGGGCGCACGGTGCCGGTGGTGGTGATCGGGCGGATGCAGGATGCGGTGCCGGGCACCGACGCGGTGCGGAACCTGGACCAGGCCGGGGCGGCGCTCGCGGTGCGGCACCTGGTGGAGCGCGGCCACCGCCGCCTCGCGCACGTGACCCTGTCCACGCGGCCGGGGCCGGCGATGCGCAGGGCCGGCTTCCTCGCCGAGGCCGAACGGCTGGGGCTGCGCGAGAACGCGCAGGTGATCGGCCCGGAGTCCGCGAGCGAGGGCATCGACCTGCTGCTGCGGGCGCTGCGCCGGGGCGATCCCACCGCCCCCACCGCCGTGTTCGCGGCGAATGACATCGCAGCGGTGGAGGTGCTGCACCGGGCCGCGGATCTGGGGGTCGAGGTGCCGGCCCGGCTGAGCGTGGTCGGCTACGACTCCTCCGCGGTCGCGCTCACCGTGCGCCCGCACCTGACCAGCGTGAACCAGCCCCGGCAGGAGATGGGGAAGCTCGCCGCGCAGATGCTGCGCGAGCGCCTGGCGGGACGGGACCACGACGCCTCGGCGAGCGTCGAGCCGGTGCTGCGGATCCGCGACTCGACCGGCCCGGGCCCCGCGCTGTCGGCGGGTGCTGCGGAGAGTGGAGTGTGACCTGCGCCCGCCCGGTTAGCGCGCATCCGGTGCGTCGGGTACTCTGATACCTGCTCTGAGGAGCGCTGGAGGATTCGCATAGCGGCCTAGTGCGCACGCCTGGAACGCGTGTTGGGTTAACGCCCTCGGGGGTTCAAATCCCCCATCCTCCGCCGCAAGAATGGCCCCTGACCTGCGAGTTCGCTCGCGGATCAGGGGTCATTCGCATGTCGGGCGATGCCGCCCCGGGGTACTGGCCCACCGCCCCGCGCACCCATCGCGTCCCCTCCACTCGTGACCGCATCGGGACCTCTCGCCCCGCTCCCCCGTCCGCGCACGTCAGCGCCGCGCACGGCGCACGCGTCGGCCGCCGATCGGGCGCCGACGGGGGCGGCCGCGCTCGAGCGCCTACCGGGGCGCGGCCTGCGCGCCTATCCTTCTGTGAGCACATGTCTGACACAGGTGAGGGGAACTGATGTCCAGCGCAGGATGGGGTGGTCCGAGCAACGGACCTCAGGGACCCGACGGAACACCGCACCAGAACGGCCACCCACAGGGACCCGGCCAGCCGCAGCCCGGCCAGCAGGCTCCATGGCAGCAGCCTCCGCCCCCGCAGGGCCCCGGATACGGCGGCCCCCAGGGCCCCGGCCCCGGCGGGCCCCAAGGTCCGGGCGGCCCGCAAGGTCCCAGCGGTCCCGGCGGCCCGCAAGGTCCCGGCGGTCCGGGCGGTCCGCAAGGCCCCGGCGGCTACGGCCAGCCTCCGGCCCCGAAGCGTCCGTGGGCGGTGATCACCGTGGCGCTCGGCTGCGTCCTGGCAATGGTGCTCGTGGTGGGCGGCGGCCTCACCTATCTGGTGCTGAGCCGTGGCGGGGACGAGGATCCGGTCGCCACCGACACCCCTTCCGTCACGGACACCGGCACCCCCTCCGAGACGGAGACAGAGACCGAGACGGAGTCCCCCAGCGAGACCCCGTCGGAGGATGTCACCCCGGCCGAGGGCTCCGAGTTCGTGGTCATCTCCCCGCTCGATACACCGCCGGGCGATGTCGAGGACATGTGGGAGGTCATGCAGACGAACCCGCTGGTCGAGGGCACGCTGCCCACCGTCCCCGAGTGCGAGCTGCCCGCCACCCCGATCGAGCCCTCGGACGAGGAGCTGCAGGCGGTGCTGGATGCGTCGGCGCTGTGCCTGAACCGGGTGTGGTCCACGGCGAGCTCGGACCGCAACCTGCCGTGGATCAGCCCGACGGTCGTGGTGTACACCCACCCCGAGATCCCGAGCGATGCCTCGTGCGACACGAGCTTCGAGCCGGACTTCCCGCGCATGTGCAACCTCGACAACACGATCTACTGGCCCGTCGGCTACGGCACGGCGCTGGATCTCACCGATCCCGCCAACGTGCCCGGCACCTACCTGTGGGACCTCGCCTACCTCTACACCAACGCGCTGACCTGGCAGAGCTCCGTGGGGCTGTATTACAGCACCATGCGCACCCTGCTCGAGGAGTCCGGTGACCAGGAGCTGCTGGACGAGTCGTGGCGGCGCTACAACCTGCAGATGCAGTGCATCGCCTCGGCCTCCTCGATGCAGGTGCCCAGCGACGCCGAGCCCAGCCCGGCGCTGCGCGAGTCCCTCACCGATCCGGGCAACTGGTCCGAGGGCGATCCGCCGCGGAACATCTCCCCCGAGAACCGGGCGAAGTGGCTCGAGATCGGCTTCAGCTCCGGCGGCGACCTCTCCGCCTGCGACACCTGGTCGGTGGACGCCGCCGAGATCAGCTGACGGCGCCGGCCCCGCCCGCCCCGTCGGCCTCCTCGCGCAGACGCTCCCGCAGGCGCTCGAGCTCCTGCTCGCTCAGCCCGCCGGAGCGGAGGTAGGCCGGCGGCGGCTCAGCCCAGGGTCGCGGGACGCTCCCAGGCCTCGCCGCGCACGTGCTCGTCGAGGAAGCCGAGGAAGGTCTCGTACCAGACCTGCGCGTTGCCGCGGCCGAGGATCCAGTGGCCCTCGTCGGGGAAGTACAGGTAGCGGTGGCGGGTGCGGCCCTCGGCATCGCGCGGTGTGGCCGAGAACTCGTGCAGGTCGTACCAGAGGGCGTGGCCCTGCGCGATCGGCACCCGGTAGTCCTTGTCGCCGTGGATCACGAGCATCGGGGCGACGATCTCGCGCACGTGCTCCTTGGGGTTGTACTGCGGGTTCTGAGTGCGCATGGGGCGCTCCCAGCCGGAGTTGTCGGTGGTCGCGCCCATGGTCGCGGTGTCCCACAGGGAGGCGTGGGTGATGATGCAGCGGAAGCGGTCGCCGGTGTGCCCGGCCACCCAGTTGGCCATGTAGCCGCCGTAGGAGCCGCCGGCGAAGGCGGTGCGCTCGGCGTCGATGTCGGTGCGGGCGATGGTGGCGTCGGTGAGCGCCATGATGTCGGTGTAGGGCGCGCCGCCCAGCTCGTGCTGGCCGCGGTCGATCATCGCCTGGCCGTAGCCGGTGGAGATCGCGGGGTCCGGCAGCAGCACCGCGTAGCCGGCGTCCACGAAGGGGTTCGGGTTCCAGCGGTAGGTCCAGGCGTTCCATGAGCCCCACGGACCGCCGTGCGCGAAGACGACCAGCGGGTGCGGGCCCTCACCCTCGGGCAGACGCAGCCAGGCGCGCAGCGCGGTGCCGTCCTCGGCGGTCGCGGAGACCTCGGTGAGGGAGCCGACGGGGGCGACGGCGTCGGCCGGGTTCGGCAGCGCGGTCACCTCGCCGGTGGCGGGGTCGATCCGCACCGGGTGGGGTGCGACGGCGATCCCGGAGGCGGCGGCGATGATCTGGCCGTCCGCGATCGAGGCGGAGGAGAAGGCGAGGTCCTGGCCGGGGCCGCCGGCGAGGCGGCGCGGGGCCGGGTCGGTGGGCGCACCGATCCAGACGGAGCCGCGTCCCTGGTCATCGCTCGTGGCCACGAGGGTGTTCTCGTCGAGCCATACCGGGGAGACCCAGTGGTCCAGCTCGGGCCACACGGGGGCGGACTCGCCGGTGGCGAGGTCCAGCAGCTCGGGGGTGCTGGCGAGGCTCGCCTCGGCGGTCCAGGTGCGCTCGCGGCCGATCAGGGCGCGGGTGCCGTCGGGGCTGAACTCCCCGGGGCTGAACTCGAGCTCGGCGGTCGCCGCGCGCAGCAGGCGCGGGGGCTGGGCGCCGACGAGGTCGAGCAGGTAGAGGTCGGGCACGGCGAGCAGCTCGCCGCGGGAGTCCTGCATCGAGACCAGGGCGCGGGTGCCGGAGCGGTCCACGGTCCAGCTGAGCAGGCGTCCGGCCGGCATCTCGAGGTGACGGAAGTGGAGCACCTGCGCGCGGGGCTCGTCGGCGGCGGCGTCGGCGGCGGCGGCGTCAGCACCTGCGTCCTCGGCGCTCTCCGGGGCGCCGGCGGGGGCGGTGGCCTCGGCGCGGGCGAGGTCCTCGGGCAGGGCGGCGACGGGGCGGGTGGGGCCGAGGTCGTGGTCCCAGTAGCGGCTGGGGAAACCGGCGTGGAGAGCGGCGCTGACCTTGGCCTTCGTGCGCTCGGCGGAGAGGCGGGCGTGCTCGGTCTCGTCGGCCGCCTGGGAGTGGACCTCGAGCTCGGCGATCAGGTGGCCGCCGGCGACGGCGAGGGAGCCGAAGCCGCCGGGGCGGGCGGCGAGCTCGCGCGCCTCGCCGCGCACGGGCAGGCCCCACAGCTGGGCATCCTCAGCCTCCTCGCCGTCCTCGCCCACGCGCTTCGCGGTGAAGAAGGTGGTGCCGTCCTCGGCGGCGGCGACCGCCCCGATGGAGGAGCTGCCGCGGGTCAGCGGCAGGATCTGCCGGTCCCCGCCCTCTTTCTCGAGCTCCACCAGAGAACCGCGATAGGCGGTGCGCTTGGCATCCAAGCAGGAGACCTTCGCCAGGATCCGGCCGCCCTCGGTGGTGATCAGGCCCGCCAAGCGGGTCGCGTCCAGCAGGTTCTCGATGCTCGCTCGTGTCATGACACGCCATCCTGCCACCGTTCGCAGGTCGGGGTGCGGGGACAGGCGACCTGGGCGCAGGGCAGCTGCTACCCGAGCAGTCCCGGCCAGTCGATCCCGGGCCAGCCAACACCCAGGCCGCCGTGTCCGGGGTGTGGTCGGGTGCTGGCGCCACAGCGACCTCTGCAGAGATATCGGCATACAGGTCGCTCCCACGCCAGCACCCGACCATCACCCCCAGCCGCCGCCCCGGCCCGCCCAGGTCCCGTCACCCCACCCCGCCGAGCGAGGGCCGTCACCTCCGGCTTGCACCCCCTCGACAACTAATTTAATCTTGAAACATAACGGAGCCACTCACGGAGAGCGATCATCATGCAGTTCGGAATCTTCACCATCGCCGACATCACCCCGGACCCCACCACCGGCAGGGTCCCCACCGAGAACGAGCGCCTGAGGTCCATGGTGGAGCAGGGCAAGCTCGCCGAGCAGGTGGGCCTGGACGTCTTCGCGATCGGCGAGCACCACAACCCGCCGTTCGTCACCTCCTCCCCCACCACCACGCTGGCCTACGTCGGCGCGCAGACCGAGCGGATCATCCTCTCCACCGCGACCACGCTGATCACCACCAACGATCCGGTGAAGATCGCCGAGGACTACGCGATGCTGCAGCACCTCACCGGCGGCCGTGTCGATCTCGTGATGGGCCGCGGCAACACCGGCCCCGTCTACCCCTGGTTCGGGCAGGACATCCGCAAGGGCATCGAGCTCGCGATCGAGAACTACGACCTGCTGCGCCGCCTGTGGACCGAGGATGTCGTGAACTGGGAGGGCCAGTTCCGCACCCCGCTGCAGCAGTTCACCTCCACCCCACGCCCGCTCGACGGCGTGGCCCCCTTCGTGTGGCACGGCTCGATCCGCTCCCCGCAGATCGCCGAGCAGGCCGCCTACTACGGTGACGGCTTCCTGCACAACAACATCTTCTGGCCCATGAGCCACACCAAGCAGATGGTGCAGCTGTACCGGGAGCGCTACGAGCACTACGGCCACGGCAAGGCCCACCAGGCCTACGTGGGCCTCGGCGGTCAGGCATTCATGCGCGAGAACTCCCAGGACGCGATCACCGAGTTCCGCCCCTACTTCGACAACGCCCCGGTCTACGGCGGCGGCCCGTCGATGGAGGACTTCACCGCACAGACCCCGCTGACCGTCGGCTCGCCCGAGCAGGTCGTGGAGCGCTACCTGACCATGGCCGATCACGTCGGCGACTACCAGCGCCAGATGTTCCTGATGGACCACGCGGGCCTGCCGCACAAGACCGTCATGGAGCAGATCGAACTGCTGGGCACCGAGGTGGTCCCGGTGCTGCGCCGCGAGCTCGAAGCCCGCAGGCCGGCCGACGTCCCCGAGGCCCCCACCCACGCCGCTCGGGTCGCCGCCTCGGAAGCACGGCACGGCGCCTTCGACGACGCCTACCGCTTCGAGACCGGCGACAACTGGACCGGCCTGCGCGCCGAGAACGCGAAGGGACAGCGCTGATGACCACCACCTACCGGATCCTGGCGCTCACCGCCGGACTCTCCACTCCGAGCTCCACCCGGATGCTCACCGACCAGCTCTCCCGCGCGGCGGCCGCGGCCCTGGGCCGCACGGGCGCCGAGGTCGAGGTGACCACCGTGGAGCTGCGCGAGCACGCCCACGACATCACCGATGCCCTGCTGACCCGTTTCCCGGGCGAGCGCCTGTCGATGGTGATCGAGCAGGTGCGGGCGGCCGACGCCGTGATCGCGGTGACCCCCGTGTTCAACGTCGGCCCCTCGGGGCTGTTCACGATGTTCTTCGACGCGGTCGACATCGAGCTGTGGAAGGGCAAGCCCATCCTGCTCGGCGCGACCGCCGGCACCGCGCGTCACTCCCTCGCGATCGACTATGCGATCCGGCCGATGTTCGGCTACCTCAAGGCGGAGATCGTACCGACCTCGGTGTTCGCCGCGTCGGCCGATTTCGGCGCCGACACCGAGGGGCAGGCCGATGAGCAGCCGCTGACGGCGCGGGTGCGCCGTGCGGCCGCCGAGCTCGCGACGATGGTGGGTGCGGGGATCGGCGAGCGCGCGCAGGGCGCGCAGGACTCCGCGGCGGCTGAGGTCGAGACTGCGGAGACCGATGCCCCGGCCACCCGGAGCACCCTCGATGCGGAGTTCTCCGACTTCGTGCCGATGGACAGGCTGCTGCGTCGCGGCTGACGGCGCGGCGGCTCAGTCGGCCGAGTCCGGGGACTCCGGCGAATCCGGGGTGTCGGGCGACGGGGGCGTGGCCGGGGACGGCGCGGAGACCGGCGACTGCGCCGACTGCACGACCTGCTTGGGCGCGGGAGCCCTCTTCGGCGTCGACTTCTGCGGGGACTCCGGAGCCTTCTGCGTGGTGGTGCGCGGGGCCGGCGCCGGAGTGGGCGGCGAGACCGGCGAAGGGGCGGAGACCGCGGTGACCGCTGAGGGGGCCGCCGGCGCGGAGGCGCCGGACTTCAGGGACTCCACCGCGGGGACCTGCTTCGGGCCGACAGCGTCCTTGACCGCATCCTGGTCGGCATCCTTCGAGGTCTCGTCCCCGTTCTCCGCGGGGTCGAGATCGGCGCCGATGTTGGGCCGGTCGGGGCCCTGCTGGTCGCCGAACGAGGTCTCGGAGCCGTCGCTGCCGATGCCGGGGCCCTCGGTGGGCATCGAGGCACCGCCGGCGACCAGGGCATAGGCGACGCCCGGGGCCAGAACGGCGGCGCTGGTGCCCGCCACGACGGTCCAGATCGTCTTCTTCCTCATGCGCTTGCGCTCCTTCGTCTTCCGCTCACTGCACGGCTATGTGTGCACAGTCCACCGGGCGCAGATGAGAGGGCGGCCAGACGATCATGAGAGGTCTCTCATGAACGCGTCGGCACGCTCGGATCTTGACACCCGTCGCGTGCGCAGTAACGTGGAGGAATACGGTTTCCGCACGCTGACGTCCGCGCCGTGGGCTCCGCACCCCTGAGGAGGACCCGATGATCCGACCCGGCCTGTGCTCGGTGACCTTCCGCGCCCTCGAGGTCCCCACCGTCGTGCGCCTGGCCGCGGAGGCGGGGCTCGAGCGCATCGAGTGGGCCGGGGACGTGCACGTCCCGCCCGGCGATCTCGTCGCGGCCCGTCGGGCGCGCGAGCTCACCGAGCAGGCGGGGCTGTCGGTTGCCTCCTACGGCTCCTACCTGCGCTTCGAGGGGAGCGACGAGGTGGTCCGCGCCGAGGGCGAGGCCGTGCTCGCCGCCGCACGGGAGCTCGGTGCCCCGCGGATCCGGGTCTGGGCGGGCAGCGCCGACTCGGCGGACGTCCCCTCCCCCGAACGCGCCCGCATCGTGCGCCGCCTGCAGGAGTTCGCGGACCTCGCCGCCGCGCACGGCATCGACGTCGGCCTCGAGTTCCACGGCCGTACCCTCACCGACGAAATCGGCTCGACCCTGCGACTGCTCGACGAGGTGGGCCGGGCGAACCTGCGCACCTACTGGCAGCCCCACCAGGGCATGCCCGAGGCGGAGGCGCTCGAGACGCTGCGCCGGGCGGTCCACCGCCTCTCCACCCTCCACGTGTTCTCGTGGTGGCCGCGCAGCGAGCGTCTGCCGCTCTCGGCGCGCGCCGCGCTGTGGCGGGAGGCGTTCGGGGTGGTCGCCGCGGCGGGCGGGGAGCATGACGCCCTGCTCGAGTTCGTCCCCGAGGACGATCCGGCCCTGCTGCGCCGCGAGGCGCAGACCCTCCGTGAGCTGATCACCGCCGGCGCCGAGCCGCCTCGCTAGACGTGCCGATCGCCACCCGGCCACCCCATTCACGCCCTGGCGAGCAGGCTCGTCGTTATGCTGACCGGGTCGGGGACAGCGTTTCCCCGCACCCCCTGCAGAAGGAGTCCAGATGCCCGCCGTGCGCCTCAGTGACGTCGCCCAGGACGCCGGGGTCTCCCTGGCCACCGCCTCCCGTGTGCTCAACGGGTCCAGCAGGGTGCCCGGCAAGGCCGTCGCCGAGAAGGTGCGCGCCTCGGCGGACCGGCTCGGCTATGTCCCCAATGCCCAGGCGCAGGCCCTGGCCCGCTCCCGCTCGGGCCTGATCGGCCTGGTGGTGCACGACATCGCCGACCCCTACTTCGCGACGATCGCCCGCGAGGTCCAGCAGCAGGTGTTCGCCTCGCAGTCGCAGGTGCTGCTGACCCAGACGGACCGCGAGATCGACACCGAGATCCGCGCGCTGCGCTCCCTGATCGCACAGCAGGTCGATGCGCTGGTGCTGGTGGGCTCGCACCGCTACGGCAACGAGTCCGACGCCGCGATCCGCCTGCTGCTCGAGGGCTTCGAGCGCAACGGCGGCAAGGTGGTGGGCCTGGGCCAGTCGCTCGGGATGGGCCGCACGATCGTGCCCGACAACGCCGCGGCCGCGCACGAGCTCGCCACCGCCCTGGTGGTCGAGGGGCACCGCCGCTTCGCCGTGGTCGAGGGCATCGCCGGGATCCCCTCGGCGGGCGACCGCACCGGCGGCTTCGTCGCCGCGCTCACCGAGGCCGGGATCGAGCCCGAGCTGAGCACCGCCGCGGACCTCACCCGCGCGGGCGGCCACGCGCTCGGCGAAAGCCTGCACGACCACCTGACATCCTCCCCCGCCTCCGACGATGCGCCGCTGTGCGTCTTCGCTCCGGCCGACGTCATGGCCCTCGGCGCGCTCGGCGAGCTGCGCCGACGCGGCGTGGACGTCCCTGGCCAGGTCGCCGTGGCGGGCTTCGGCGGGGTGCCTGGCGCCTCCGACTCGAACCCGACGCTCACCACGATCGCCCTGCCCCTGGCAGAGATGGCGCGCCAGGCGGTCGAGTGGGTGCTCGACGGCTCGAACGGCTCGGAGGGTGAGTCCGCGCGCTCGACCGAGGTGCATGTGCGCGGCGACGTTCTGCTGGGCGAGTCCACGGCGCTGGTGGGGCGGGGCTGAGTCCCGGCGGCACGGGGGTGGATCGGCGCGAAGCGACCCGCGAGAACCCGCCGCCCGGCGATACTGGCGCGAAACCCTCCGAGAGAGCCCGCTGCCCGGCGATACTGGAGCATGTCCCTGCGCTTCTCCCTGCTGCTCGGCAAGCCGCCGAAGCCGGGTTCCCTGCTCGCCGAGGTCATCGAGGATCTCACCGCGGGCGGGAGCACGGTGGACGTGCTGCTGCCGCATGAGCAGACCATCGATCCCGACTCGCTGAACGGGCAGGACCTGGTGGCCCACCGCGGCCTGCACACCACCCTCACCCCGCTGCTCGGCGCGCTCCATGACCGCGGCATCCCGCTGTGCGCACCGTTCGCGGCCGACGAGCTGCTGCGCGACCGGCGTCTGTGGCACACCCGCCTCGCCGAGACGGGGATTCCCGTGCCCCGGGCCGAGGAGCACGCCGACTGGGCGTCGGTGCTCGAATCGGGTCGGGACGAAGAGATCGTGGTCAAGGCCCTCTCGGGCCCGGGGCGCGGGAGCCAGGTGCTGGCCGGCACCGCCGCCACGCTCCCTGCCGAGGCGCCGTTCACCGGCCCCTACCTGGTGGAGCCGCGTCTGGTCGCCGAGGACATCGACCGCAAGCTCTACGTCGCGGGCGGCGAGGTACGCGGCCTGCTCAAGCCCTCGACCCTGACCCATCCCCACGTCACCTCCGGTGAGCCGTTCACCCCGGACGAGGAGCTGGTGGGCCTCGCCCTCGCGGCGGGACGGGTGCTCGGCGTGCACCTCTTCGGGGCAGACGTGCTGCACACCCCGGGCGGCCCGGTGGTCATCGACGTCAACGCCTTCCCCGGCTACCGCGGCGTGGACGGCGCGCCGGGGCTGGTCGCCGCGCACCTGCGCGAGCACGCCGCGGGCCAGGGCACGTAGCCGCCACCCGGCCCGTGCACCGTGGCCCCGCGGCCAGTGCCCCGCATCCCGGATCCCACCACTCGATGAAAAGTGCCAGCCAGCTGGCACCTTTCGTCAAGCGGCCGGTGGGAAGCCGCACCACGAGGCAAAAAGTGCCAGCCAGCTGGAACCTTTCGTCGAGCGACGGGCAGGAAGCGGCGACCGGGGGACGGGCGGCATCCCACCCTCACGCGTGCGGCAGCACGAGCTCCTCGAAGCGGTCCGCGATGATCTTCGCGGCGGCGTCGGCTGGAGTGGCCCACACGTCCTCGTTGAAGATCTCGACCTCGATGTCCCCGGTGTAGCCGGCATCGCGAATCATGCGGGTGATCGAGGGGAAGTCGATGTAGCCGTCACCCATATAGCCGCGGGAGTGCAGGGGCTCCGCCGCGAGCGGCAGGTTCCAGTCGCACACCTGGTAGCTGAACAGGCGGTCCGCCTGGGCTGCGCGTTGGATGGCGCGCTCGAGGTAGGGGTCCCACCACACGTGGTAGGTGTCCACCACGACCCCGGCGGCGGGGCTGCCGGAGGACTCGGCGATGTCGAGGGCCTGGTCGAGGGTGGAGACCACGGCGCGGTCCGCGGCGAACATGGGATGCAGCGGCTCGATCGACAGGGTCACCCCGCGCTCCTGCGCGTAAGGCGCGAGCTCGGCGATCGCCTCGGTGACCCGGGCTCGGGCGCCGACGATGTCCTTGTCGGCCTTGTCGACCCCGCCCACGACCAGCACGAGGGTGGGGGCGCCGAGCCCGGCGGTCTCATCGATCGCGCGGCGGTTGTCCTCGAGGGCGGCGGCGCGGTCGGCCTCGGCGGAGGCGGTGAGGAAGCCGCCGCGGCACACCGTGCTCACGCGCAATCCCGCGTCGTCGACCCGGCGCCGCAGCGCGTCCAGGCCCACCTCGGCGACGTCCTGCCTCCACAGGCCCACGGCGTCGATGCCTTGCGAGGCGGCGACCTCGAGGAACTCTTGGATCGGGGTGGTGCGGAAGGTCCAGCGGTTCAGGGACAGGCGCGGGGTGCCGGTCCCGAGGCGCTCGGAGGGCGGGGTGTTCATGCGGCGGCTCCCGTCGCGGCGGCGGCGTCGATCTCGTACCCGGCCAGGCGCAGCATCGAGTGCCAGCGCTCGGCGGCGAGCGCGGGTTCCTCGAGGTTGCCGGTGGTGGCGGCGAGCTCGATGGTGCGCGAGAGGTGCGGGAGGCTGCGGGCGCTGTGCAGGCCGCCCACCATCGTGAACGCCTTCTGGTGGCCGTTCAGCCAGGCCAGGAACGCCACCCCGGTCTTGTAGTGGAAGGTGGGGGCGGAGAACACGTGGCGCCCCAGCTCCTCGGAGGCGTCGAGGATGCGCCGCGCCTCCTCCGGGTCGCCCGCATCCAGCGCCTGCACGGCGGCCGACGCCGCGGGGGCGGTCGCGGCGAACGCGCCGAGCAGGGCGTCGGAGTACTCGCCGGCCACCTGCTGCCCGTCGGCCGCGGTGGTGCAGGTCCCGTCGCCCACGATGAGGTGGGAGAAGTGGAAGTCATCGCCCGTGAGCATCCGCACCCCGGCGGGGAGCTTCTCGCGCACGGCGATCTCGGCGGCGTCGTCCAGCAGGCTCATCTTCACGCCGCGGATCTTCGCGGGATCCGCCTCGATGATGCGCAGCAGGGTGTCGGCGGCGACCTCGGAGTCGGTGCTGCCGAAGTAGCCCTCGAGCTGGGGGTCGAAGGCGGTGCCGAGCCAGTGCAGCACGACGGGCTCGGTGGCCGCCTCGAGCACGCGGCGGTAGACGTCCTCGTACTCAGCCGCGGTGGTCGCGACGCGGGCGAGGTGGCGGCTGGCCATCAGCACGGCGCCCGCGCCGGTGGCCTCGGTGGCGCGCAGCTGCTCGACGTACGCCTCGACGACCTCCTCGAGGCTGAGCTGGTGCTCCTCGCGCTGATCGGTGTTGACACCGGCGACGACGAGGTCGCTCACGCGCGCCCCCGCAGGGAACACTGCCGAGAACTGCGGGTCCGCGAGCGCCTCCCGGGCGGCGTCGGCCGTGCGGGAGATCAGCTCACGCGTGGCGGCGGGGTCCAGGCCCATGTTGCGCTGGGCGGTGTCCATCGCGTCGGCGACCCCGAGCCCTCGGGACCACATGGTGCGGCGGAAGGCGAGGGTGGCGTCCCAGTCGATGTCGGCCGGGGCGCCGGGGGTGTTGTCGCCGTGGACCTGCGGCACCACGTGCACGGCGGCGTAGACCACGCGGGAGCGCAGCGGCGCGGTGGGCGGGGCGAAGGCGGGCGCGTCGGCGAGCGGGATGCGGCGCAGCGTGCCGTCGGCATCGAGCAGGGTCAGCTCCATGGTGCTCATGGGGCTCACACCTCCGTCAGCGGGTCGAGCGCGATCCGGCGACCCTCGGCGGAGCTGGTCAGGCCAGCCTCGGCGAGGCGCACGCCGCGCGCGCCGGAGAGGAAGTCGAAGGGATAGTCGCGGCCTTCGACATAGTGGCGCAGGAAGTCCTCCCACTGCACCTTGAAGCCGTTGTCGAAGCCGCCGGGCCCGGCGTTGTCGGGCACCTCGATCCAGTCGCCGCGATAGTCGTGGCCGTCCTTGACGTCGGGGTTCCACACCGGCTTGGGGGTCGCCTCGCGCGGCTGGATGCGGGCACCGTGCAGGCCCACGACGGCGCTGCCCTTGGTGCCGTCGACCTGGAACTCGACCAGCTCGTCGCGGTGCACGCGCACGTCCCAGCTGGAGTTCATCTGCACCACGGTGCCGCCCTCGAGGCGGAAGACGCCGTAGGCGGCGTCGTCGGCGGTGGCGGTGTACTTCTGGCCCTTCTCATCCCAGCGCTCACCGATGTGGGTGGCGGTCTGGGCGTAGACATCCTCGATGCGGCCGAACAGCTCCTCGATGACGTAGTTCCAGTGCGGGAACATGTCCGCGACGATGCCGCCGCCGTCCTCGGAGCGGTAGTTCCAGGAGGGGCGCTGGGCGGTCTGCCAGTCGCCCTCGTAGACCCAGTAGCCGAACTCGCCGCGCACGGAGAGGATCTCGCCGAAGAAGCCGGAATCGATCAGGCGGCGCAGCTTGAGCAGGCCGGGCAGGTAGAGCTTGTCGTGGACGACGCCGTTGACGGTGCCGTGCTGCTTCGCCAGTCGCGCCAGCTCGAGGGCGTCCTCGAAGCTCTCGGCGGTGGGCTTCTCGGTGTAGATGGCCTTGCCCGCGGCGATGGCCTTCTTGAGGTTCTCCACGCGCAGGTTGGTGACCAGGGCGTCGAAGTAGACCTCGTAGTCGGGGTTCGCGAGCGCCTCGTCGACGTCGGTGGTCCACTTCGTCAGGCCGTGCTTCTCGGCGACGCCGCGCAGCTTCTCCTCGTTGCGCCCCACAAGCAGCAGGTCCGGCAGCAGTCGGTCGCCGTCGGCGAGCTCGACTCCGCCTTGCTCCTGGATCGCGAGCAGGGATCGCACCAGGTGCTGGCGATAGCCCATGCGCCCGGTGGCGCCGTTGACGATGATCCCGATCCTGCGTGTGGCCATGAGTCTGCTCCTGTGTGCTGTGCGCCGTCGGCGTCGTCGCCCGGCGGTAACCGCTTTCCTCCGGATGATTGAACCACGTGGAGCAGGCTCGGGCAAGCCCTTGCCTGCGCGTTATCCCGGGCAACACCGGGCAAACGGTGGCGCAGTTCACAGCATTGGCCGTAGAACGGACCGCGCTGCATCCTGGGCGATGCACGGCGCACAGGGGCGCGGACGCCCCGATCTCCGGCGCCCGACGAAAGGCTCCCTCGTGACCTCTTCCCCCGCCATCCGGCGCCGTGGCCCCGCCGAGCGCTGGCTCGAGGCCCTCCCCCTCGGCAACGGCCGCCTCGGCGCGATGGCCTGGGGGGATCCGCGCCGAGCGACGTTCTCGCTGAACGAGTCGACGCTGTGGTCCGGCGGTCCCGAGACGGACCGTGCGCACCGCACCGCCCGTGCAGAGGCGGCCGATGCCCTCGCCCGCTCCCGCGCCCTGTTCGAGAGCGGTGCGGTGCCCGAGGCGCAGCAGCAGATCGAGCGTCTCGGCGCCGCCTGGTCGCAGGCGTACCTGCCCGTCGGCGAGCTGAGCATCCAGCTGGAGGGCGGTGAGGACGCTGACGCCGAGCGGGTCCTGGACCTCGCCGCGTCCGAGCACGTGGTCCACGCCGCCGACGGCGAGCACCTCACCTTCCTCAGCCGGGCCGACGAGGTCCTCGTCCACGCCGCCCCCTGTCCCGGCGACGCGCACCCGGTCCTCGAGTTCAGCTCACCGCTGCGGGAGGAGCAGCGCGAGGCGGGCGAGGGCTCCCTCACGGTGCTGCTGCGCGCCCCGTCGGACGTCCCCGCCGGCCAGTTCCGGCACGAGGAGGAGGTGGCCTGGGAGCCCACCGGTGCGAGCCGCGCAGCGGTCGCGGTGCGCACGCGGATCACCGAGGGCCGCCTGTTGATGACCTGCGCGATCGTGACCACGTGGCAGGGGCTGGGCGAGGCACCGGACCGGGACGTGCAGGACGTGCTCGAGCAGGCCTCGCGCCAGGCCGAATCGGCGCTCTCCCGGGGCGAGGAGGAGCTGCGGCGCCGGCACCGCGCCGATCCGCTGCCGGGCCTCGACGAGGTCTCCCTCGCGCTGCGCGGCTCTGCGGAGGCGGAGCTGCTCGCAACGAGCTTCGCCTACGGTCGCCACCTGCTCGCGTCAGCCTCGCGCCCGGGCCTGCCGCCCGCGAACCTGCAGGGGCTGTGGAATGCGCGGCTCGAGGCGCCGTGGTCCTCGAACTACACGGTGAACATCAACCTGGAGATGAACCACTGGGGTGCGGGGGTCGCGCACGTGCCGGATGCCGCCGCGGCGCTCGCGCAGTACGTGGAGATGCTGCGCACCGCGGGGGCGGAGACCGCGCGGCGGCTCTACGGCGCCGACGGCTGGACCGTCCACCACAACTCCGACCCGTGGGGGTACACGGATCCGGTGCGCGGGGAGCCGTCCTGGTCGACCTGGCCGATGGGCGGGCTGTGGCTCGAGCGGGAGCTGGAGTCGCTGGCCTCGTTCAGCGGCCGACGCGCCGAGGAGATCGCGCGGGAGCGGTTCCCGGCACTGCGGGAGGCGGTCGCCTTCGGGCTCTGCCTGCTGCACGAGAGCGCCGACGGGCACCTGGCGACCTTCCCCTCGACGTCCCCGGAGAACCTCTACCTGACCGGGGAGGGCGAGCGGGTAAGCCTCAGCGAGGGCACCGGCATGGATCGCTGGCTGCTGCGTGAGACGGGCCAGCACCTGCTGGACGCGGCCGCACTGCTGGGCCTCGAGCAGGATCCGGTGGTCCTGCGGGCGGCATCAGCGCTGTCCCTCGTGCCGGGACCGCGTGTGGGGGCGGACGGGCGGGTGCTCGAGTGGCACCAGGATGGCCTGCCGGAGGCCGAGCCGACCCACCGGCACGTCTCCCACCTGGGCTTCCTCTACCCGGGCGCGGAGCCGGTGGAGCCCGAGCTCGAGCAGGCCGTGATCCGCTCGCTCGAGGCGCGAGGGGACGAGGCGACGGGCTGGTCGCTGGTGTGGAAGGCGTGCCTGTGGGCGCGTCTGCGCCGCGGCGACCGGGTCCAGTCGCTGCTCGAGCTGTTCCTGCGCGACGCCGAGACCGAGGACGGCGAGCGCAGCGGCCTGTATCCGAATCTGTTCTCCGCGCATCCGCCGTTCCAGATCGACGGGAACCTCGGGATCGTCGCGGCGCTCGCGGAGTGCCTCGTGCAGAGCCATCGCGGGGAGATCGAGCTGCTGCCGGCGCTGCCTCCGATGATGGCCGACGGATCCGTGCGCGGACTGCGAGCACGTCCCGGCATCGCGGTGGACATGGACTGGGAGCAGGGCGCGCTGACCTCGCTGCGCCTGCGCGCGGTCGGCGAGGGCGCGTTCGGCACCCACCGGGTGCGCCGCGGCGACCGGGTGGTGAGCGTGGGCCTGACCGGGCTCGACCCGGTCGAGCTCAACGTGACGGCGCTGCGCTGAGCGTCTGCTCGCCGGGCTCGCGTCTGCGAGGATGACCGCGGCCAGATCGCTGAACCACCGGGCGACGGTGCGGCATGAGAGGTGCGTGAGCCGTGGACGCAGGACATCGACCGAGGATCCCGCGCAGGACCTTCGCCGCGGCGGCGGCGCTGGTGGCGCTGGCGGGCGCGAGCGCCTGCAGCGGCGAGGAGGAGTACTCGGTGGTGCTGGTCAGCGACCCGCCGTCCACGACGGTGCTGCCCGGAGAGGATCTCGCCGCCACCGCCCTCTCCCTGAGCGCGGCGCTGTTCGAGGCCGCGGACATCGCCGTCGTCGCGACCGAGGACACCGTGGGGCCGCTCGCTGCGCTGAGTGCGGCGTCGGGGGTCCCCCTGCTGGTGGGCACCGACCGTGCGGTCGTCGAGGAGCTCTCGCGGCTGGGCGCGCGCGCCGTGCTCACGGCCTCGGGCGGTGACGCCGCGGCCGTGGAGGCGCTGGGCGAGGATCTGGAGGTCCTCGAGGTCGATCCCGTGACGGCCGACGAGGAGGCCCCGCAGGTCTCGGCCGACGGCGCGCCCTTGCCGGTGACCCTGTTCGTGGATCCGGAGCTGGACCTTCCGTCCCAGGCGCTCGCCGCTGCCGTGGTGGCGGGGGTCGGCGGCACGGTCGCCGAGATCCCGGGCGGGGCGCTCGGGCGCAGCGGCGACTCCGTCGCGGCGGTGACCTCGGCGGTCGATGAGGATCCTGCCGTCGGCGTGCTCGCGCTCGGGGCGAGCTTCGGGCCCTCCGAGGACTTCTCGTCGGCGCTCGCACGCACGGCCGGGACCCCGCAGCTGCCCGGCGGGGGGACCACGGTGTTCCCCGGGCGTCGGATGATCGCCACCTACGGCTCCCCGGGCGTCCCCTCCCTCGGGATTCTCGGCGAGCAGGGGCTCGAGGAGTCGATCGCGCGGGTCCAGGCGCTCGCCGCCGAGTACGACGGGCTCACTGATGAGCAGATCATCCCGGCGTTCGAGATCATCACGACGATCGCCTCCGAGGAGGCCGGGGCCGACGGGGACCACTCCCGGGAGCTGCCGGTGGACCTGGTGCGCGAGTGGGTCGACGCCGCCGGCGAGGCGGGGGTGTACGTGGTGCTGGATCTCCAGCCCGGCACCACGGACTTCCTCACCCAGGCGGAGATCTACGAGGAGCTGCTGCTGGCGCCGCACGTGGGGCTGGCGCTGGATCCCGAGTGGCGGCTCGAGCCGGGACAGAAGCATCTCGAGCAGATCGGCGCGGTCTCCGCAGAGGAGGTCAACCAGGTCGCAGGCTGGCTCGCGGATCTGACCGCCGAGCACTCCCTGCCGCAGAAGGTGCTGATCCTGCACCAGTTCAGCCGCTCGACGATCACCGAGCGGCAGGACATCGACGCCTCGCGCCCGGAGCTCGCGATCACGCTGCACGCCGACGGCCACGGCGCCCCCGGCGACAAGCTCGGCACCTACGCCACCCTGCAGCAGGATCTGCCGGAGGGCATCGCCATGGGGTGGAAGAACTTCTACGACGAGGACTCGCCCATGTTCACGCCCGAGCAGACGTACGAGGTCGACCCGCGCCCGTGGTTCGTCTCGTATCAGTGAGGGGCGCGGGTCGACCTCGTACGTCTGCTCGGGCGTGAACATGGGCGAGTCCTCGTCGTAGAAGGCCGTCCGCACACCGCACCCCACCCGCACCCCCCCCATGCCCGGCTCCACACCCTTCCTCCACACACCACCTTTGTCCACATTATCCACAGAATCGTCATGGACTCTAGCGCTGAGACATTCTCGAGAGTAAACTCGAAGGACGTCGCACGCATTCATAGAGCACTTCGGGGAGGGGAATCATGTCGATGTTCTTCGAGCCCGATTCCTCGAACCCGGACTCCTTCTCATCGCAGTCTGACTCCGGGCCTGGCGCGCCTTCTGCGCAGTCACCCACGCCCGCTCAGCAGCCGTCGACGCCCGCTCAGCAGTCACCCGAGCCCACCCAGCCACCATCCGGTCCCGCGCATCAGCCGTCCGATCCCGCGCCGTCGCCTGTCGGCCAGGAAGAGTCCGCCGGGAGCGAGCGAAGCAGGCCCGTGGAGCACCGGCTCGCCAGACGATCCCCGCGCGAGAGACTCCCTCGCAAGCGACTCCCCCGCGAGCGCACCCCGCACGAGGGCACGGAGCCGCCGCGCAGGGTAGTGCGGGCCCGCACACCCCTGACTCCGGACGGCTTCATCGCCCGCGCGCAGGTCGAGCCCGGCTCGTTCGAAGCCCACGTCTCCCGGGAGCTGTTCTCCACTCACCACGAGGAGGCACGTCGCTACGCAGAGCAGCTGCGCAAGCTCGCGATGCTCTGGGATGACACCGACGAGGACGGCGACACCTACGCGATCCTCGTCGCCGAAGCCCGCCGGATCACCCTCAACCAGGCTCGCACCGCATTGCGGGACGCCTGCACGGCCGTGACCTGCCTGCCGAGGACCCTCGCCCGTCTCGAGGCCGGGGACCTTCCGGCCTCCTGGTTCGAGCAGCTCCTCCGCCGCGTCCGCGGCCTCACCCCGGATCAGTGCCGCCAGCTCGACGAGCGCGTCGCGGACTGGGATCTGAGGAACATCCGCAGCGACAGGTTCTCCCGTGAGCTCGGCATGCTGATCACCTGGTTCGGCTCCCACGCCGTCCAGGGCACTCCGGCCGAGCAGCGAGATGTCGCGCTCGACACCGGCCCCGTGCATGACGGCACGGCACGACTGTCGATCACCGGCCCCATCCACGAGATCCTCGACGTCTCCCACCGCCTTGACGCCGCGGCACGAGCCGTGCAGCGGCAGCAGCGCCATGCCCTCGAGGACGACAGCCCGATCCCCTTCGACATCGACGGGGCCGCGGCGCGCGATGGCCACCCGCTCACCCTCGCGGCGCTGCGCTACGCGATCCTGACCCGCTCGATGCTCGGCACCGGAGGCATCGAGGTGCCCGGCAGCCGGATGCGCCTGAACGTGGTCGTCCCCGCGATGACGCTGCTGGGCGAGTCCGAGGCACCGGGCACGATCGATGGGACGATCCCGCTGCCCGCGCCGATGGCCCGCCACCTCGCCGCCGGCGAATCCACCTGGTACCGGATCCTCACAGATGCGGCCGACGGGGCTTATCTCCCACTGCCGCCCAAGCGCTACTCCCCCACCCCGGCGATGCAGGAGCACCTGAGACTTCTCGACCCGGTCTGCGCCGTGCCCGGATGCACTCGGAACGTCTGCACCGTCGGGGAGGCGGACCACATCGAGGAGTACGACCACGCGCATCCCGAACGTGGTGGCCCCACCTCGCTCGAGAACCTCCACCGATTGTGCTGGAAGCACCACGACATGAAGACCCGCGGACTGCTCGATCCCGTCCGCGAGCCCGACGGGAGCACCACCTGGTCCGTGGCCGGCATCGCCCGCCTGAACGCGCGCCAGAACCGCGACCTCGTCACGCCGTACATCGCCCAAGAGCTCCAGCGCTCCTGGGAGATCTACGAGGAGATGCTGGTCTGGGAGGAGGGCCGACGCCGCGGGCTCCTCCATGACGACGACGACCCGGCTCCGCTCGAGGACCCCGACGACGACCCGGGCTCCGACCCGCCGTACTGATCCCGCTCAGTGGTTCCGCGCCACCCAGCCCTCACCGCAGGTGCCGCCGTACTCGGACTCGTCGATGTGCACCGCCTCGCCGCGGGCGTCGAGCAGCGGCTGGTAGGAGGAGGCGACCTCGCGGCTGCCCTCCGGGCCCGACAGCGCGGGCCCGGCGGATGACAGCCTCAGCTCAGGCGTCGACCACCACGGCCATGACGGCCGGCTCGCGGCGGTAGTTGCGGCGCAGGTAGCCGCTGACGGTCTCGACGATCAGCTCCTCGATCTCGCCGATGTCATCGACCTTGTCCTGCTTGGCGCGCGAAAGCGCCTTGGCGACCTGGTTCTGCGCGCCGTCGAAGGTGCGCTTGTCGTGCACGAAGCCCTTGGTGAGGAACTCGACCGGCTCGACGGGCTGGTAGGTGTCCGGGTCGATCAGCGCCACCACGGTGACCACGCCGCCGCCGCTGAGCAGACGACGCTCGGCGAGGGTGTCCTCGGTGGCCGCGCCGATGGTCTGCCCGTCGACGTAGACCAGGCCCGCCTCGACCTTGCCGGAGATCTTCGCGTGGCCGTCGATCAGGTCCACGGTCATGCCGTCCTGGGCGATGACGATGTGATCCTCCGGCACGCCGGTGCGGCGGGCCAGCTCGGCGTTGGCGTGCAGGTGCTTGGACTCGCCGTGCACGGGCATGACGTTCTTCGGGCGCACGATGTTGTAGCAGTACACGAGCTCGCCGGCGCTCGCGTGGCCGGAGACGTGCACCTTCGCGTTGCCCTTGTGGACGATGTTCGCGCCCAGGTCGGTGAGCTTGTTGATGATGCCGTAGATGGCGTTCTCGTTGCCGGGGATCAGGGAGGAGGCCATCAGCACGGTGTCGCCCTCGCCCACCTGGATCTGGTGATCGCCGTTGGCCATGCGCGCGAGCGCCGCCATCGGCTCGCCCTGCGAACCGGTGCACACCAGCGTGATCTTGTGGTCGGGCATCGACTGGATCTTGCGGAAGTCCACGACCAGGCCCTTGGGGATGTTCAGGTAGCCCAGGTCGCTGGCGATCTTCATGTTGCGCACCATCGAGCGGCCCACGAAGGCGACCTTGCGGCCGTTGGCGTGGGCGGCGTCGAGCACCTGCTGGATGCGGTGCACGTGGCTGGCGAAGCTCGAGACGATGATCCGTCGCGGCGAGGTCTGGAACACCTGATCGATCGCGGGGATCAGGTCCTTCTCCGACATCGTGAAGCCGGGGACCTCGGCGTTGGTGGAGTCGGTGAGGAACAGGTCCACGCCCTCCTCACCGAGGCGCGCGAAGGAGCGCAGGTCGGTGATGCGACCGTCCAGCGGGAACTGGTCCATCTTGAAGTCACCGGTGTGCAGCACGGAGCCGGCCTTGGAGCGGATCATCACCGCGAGGGAGTCCGGGATGGAGTGGTTGACCGCGACGAACTCGAGGTCGAACGGACCGGCCTTGCGCTTGTCTCCCGCCTCGACCTGGATGGTCTTGGGGGTGATGCGGTGCTCCTTGAGCTTCGCGGTGATGAAGGCGAGGGTCAGCTCGGAGCCGATCAGGGGGATGTCCGCCCGCTCCTTGAGCAGGTACGGCACGCCGCCGATGTGGTCCTCGTGGCCGTGGGTGAGGACGATGCACTCGATGTCGTCGAGACGATCGCGGATCGAGGTGAAGTCCGGCAGGATCACGTCGATGCCGGGCTGGTGCTCCTCGGGGAAGAGCACGCCGCAGTCGACGATCATCAGCTTGCCGGCGTGCTCGAACACCGTCATGTTGCGGCCCACCTCGCCGAGGCCGCCGAGCGCGGTGATGCGCATGCCGTTGCGGGGCAGGCGGGGCGGGGCGGAGAGCTTGCGTCGGGGAGAGGGCATGAGGGAGTCTCAATCGTCGATGGGTCAGGGTCTCAGGTCTGTGATGGCGCGCGCGACTCAGCGGTCGCAGCGGCGTCCACCCCACAAACGTACGTCAGTCATGGCGCTTTTCCGCATCTATGCCGGATTGGCCACGTTCACAGCGGCCCTGTCACTGTCCGCGCAGCCGCTCCCCCAGAGCTTCCCGCGACCGCTCGCCCTCGAAGGCATGGCCGCGATGGGTGACCACCAGTTCGGGCGGCCGCGCCCCGAGCGCCTCCCATACCGGCGCCAGTTGGGCGAAGGATGCCCTGGTCGCGGCGATCGGGAAGATGTGGTCGCGCTCCCCCGCCTCGAGGATGAGGGCCCGCGGTGCGACGAGCGCGGCGATGTCCGCCATCTCGAGCTCGGGCAGCAGCCCGGGGATGATGTTGCAGGGGCAGTGACGGACCGAGCACAGGCTCGCCGCGAAGCTGCAGAAGTAGGTCGCGACGAGCGCCGCGGGGATCGTAGGATCCGACGCGGCCAGCAGCAGGGAGACCGCCCCGCCGCCGGAGCCGCCCGCGATCCCGACGCGCTCCGAGTCGATGCCGGGCAGTGCCCGCAGCGCCTGCACGGCGGTGCGCGCGTCGGCGACGCGCCGCCCCATCAGCGGCCGACCATGCAGCAGCAGCCGTGCGGCATCGATCCCGCAGGAGTTCTCCGCCGCCTCGTAGGGCACCTCCCCCACAGCCCGCGGGAAGCGGCGGCGGCCGAAGCTGAGCATCTCCGGGCACAGCACCGTGAACCCGTCCCGCACCAGCTTGTGGGCGAGGCCGTCGTGGTACTCGTCCACCGGATCGCTGCGCACCAGATCGTCGATGCCGCGGCCGTGCCCCGCGATCAGCACCACGGCGCCGCCGTTCGCGGCCGACGGGTCGGGGCGCAGCAGGAACGCGGGGATCGGCTCGTCCTCGCCGCCGTGGAGGCTCACCTCGACGGGGCCGCCGCCTGCGGGGGCGGCGGGGAGTGCGGCGAGGTGGCCGGTGGGCTCGGCGGTGGTGTCGAGGCCGAGCAGGGTGCGGAGGCGGTCGCGTGCGGTGGCCGGATCCATCGTTCCTCTTCCCTGGGCTTCTCGAGCGCAGTCTCGGGCGTCCGTGAACCGCTGTCAATACAGGCGCACGGAATCGGCGAGAACGCTGGTAGCGTGTGCGCACACTCGCGTGGAATCGGTTCCCGAGTCCGTCGATGACGACGCCCGACGGAGGAGAGAAGTTGGAGCATCGCACACGTCGCACCGGGGGTCCGACGATCACCCAGGTCGCGGAGGCCGCGGGGGTCTCCCGCGCCACCGTCTCGCGCGTCCTCAACGGCCGCACCACGGTGGATCCGACGATCGGCGCGCGGGTGCGCGAGGCCGCCGAGCAGCTCCAGTACCGCCCGAACCTCACCGCCCGCTACCTCTCCACCGGCCGCACCATGACCGTGTCCGTGGTGATCCCTGATCTGGGAAACCCGATGTTCCAGAGCATCCTGCGCAGCCTCACCCGCGCGGCGGAGGCCGACGGGTACGGGGTGCTCGTGGCCGAGGCCCGCACCGCGGAGCGGGAGGCGGCTGTCGCCCGCACAGCCCGACGGCAGTGCGATGCGGTGGTGTTGATCGCGCCGCGCATGCAGGCGGAGGCGCTCGACGCGCTCGTCCCCGAGATCGCGCCCGTGGTCGTGCTGAACCGGAGCCTCGCCGATCCTCGGATCGCGAGCGTCGGTATCGACTACCGCAACGGCATGGCCCAGCTGGTCCAGCACCTCGAGGAGCTCGGTCACCGGCACCTGGCATACCTCGCCGGCCCGCCGAGCAGCGCCGCCCATCAGGAGCGCCAGTCCGCCTTGGACGGCCTCGCCCGGCACCGCCCTTCGCTGCGCCTGCACACCGTCGAGGGCGGGGCCGCGCTCGAGGACGGGCACCGCGCGGCCGCCCAGGTGCTCGAGACCGGGGCGACGGCCGTGATGGCGTTCAACGATCTGGTCGCGCTGGGGCTGCTGTTCCGCCTCCACCAGCTCGGCGTCGACGTGCCGGGCGAGCTGTCCGTGGCCGGCTTCGACGGCATCGAGCTGGCCCGCTACTCGGTGCCCACGCTGACCACCGTGGACCAGGAGGAGCTCGACACCGGCGCGGTGGCCTGGGCCCTGCTGCACAGGCAGCTGGACCCAGGCCGCTCCTCCGCACCCACCGAGCACGCCGTGCTCACGCCGAAGCTCCTGATCGGGGGAAGCACCGGACCGGCGCCGCGCCCCTGACCAGGAGGCTCCGCCTCACTCCCCCAGCTGCAGCTCGACCGTGGCGAAGGAGTGCGGGGGCAGGGTGACCTCGAGCCCGCGCTCGTGCTCGCGCACGTCGGTCAGCGGCGCCGGGGCGACCGCGTCGGGCTGCTCGGGCGTGTTGTGCGCGGCGGAGCTCGCGCCGGTCAGCACCGTCGCGGTGTGGCCGGTGACGGAGCGTCCGCGCAGGTCCAGCACGAGGGTGCGGGGCTCGGAGGCGTCGAGGTTGGACAGCGAGACCAGCGCCGTCTCCCCCGTCGTCGAGGCCGAGGCCGAGATCATCGGCAGCGCCCGACCATCCACCTCCGCGGGCTCCTCCGGCAGCAGCACATGCGCATCCAGCGCCGAGGCGTCCTGGTGCCCGGCGTTCATCGCGAACACGTGGTACGTCGGGGTGAGCACGAGCGCGCCGGAGTCCGGATCGGTGAGGATCATCGCCTGCAGCACGTTCACCGTCTGGGCGATGTTCGCCATCAGCAGGCGGTCCGCATGGCGGTGGAAACCGTCGAAGTGGATGCTCGCCACGAGCGCGTCGCGCACCGTGTTCTGCTGGTACAGGAAGCCGGGATTGGTGCCGGGCTCCACATTCCACCAGGTGCCCCACTCGTCGAACACCAGCCCCACCTTGCGGTGCGGGTCGTAGCGGTCCATGACGGTGGAGTGGCGGGCCACGAGCTCCTCGGCGAAGGCCGCGCGAGAGAGGGTGCGGTACCACTCCTCCTCGCTGAACTCGGTGGCGCTGCCCTTGTCCTCCCAGGGCCCGGACATCGTGTAGTAGTGCAGGGAGATCGCCTGGTACGGGCCGGCCTTGCCGTCCTTGCTCTCGAGATTCGTGGCCGCGCGCATCAGCGCCTCGGTCCACGCGTAGTCGCTGTCGCTCGCCCCGGCGGCGATGCGGGTGACCTCGTTGCCGGCATGATCGCGCACGTAGGTGGAGTACTGGCGGGCCAGCGCCGCGTAGTCCTCGGCGCGCATGTTGCCGCCGCAGCCCCAGGCCTCGTTGCCGATGCCGAAGAAGGGCACCTTCCACGGCTCGTCCCGCCCGTTCTGCCGGCGCAGGGACGCCATCGGGGAGTCGTCGGCGCGGGTGAGGTACTCGATCCAGTCGCTCATCTCCGCGACCGTGCCGGAGCCGACGTTGCCGTTGACATACGCCTCGGTGCCCAGCAGCTCCACCAGGTCCATGAACTCGTGGGTGCCGAAGGAGTTGTCCTCGACGATGTCACCCCAGTGGGAGTTCACCATCCGAGGCCGCTCCTCGCGCGGGCCGATGCCGTCGCGCCAGTGGTAGTCGTCGGCGAAGCACCCGCCGGGCCAGCGCAGGTTCGGGATCCGCAGCGCGCGCAGCGCGGCGACCACGTCATCGCGGATGCCGCGGGTGTTGGGGATCTCGGAGTCTTCCCCCACGTAGAAGCCCTCGTAGATGCAGCGTCCGAGGTGCTCGGCGAAGTGGCCGTAGAGGTGCCGGCTGATGGTCGCGCCGGGCAGGTCGAGGTTGACGACCACGCGGGCGGGGCCGTCGGTGCGTCCGGCCGACGGGCCGGCCCCCGCGGGGCGGGAGCCGGTGGCCGTCGGGGTCAGGGCGGAGACCAGGTCGGAGGTCAGGGTGTGATCGGGCAGCGTCATGTGCGGTCCTCGTGATCGTGGGTGTCGGGTACGGGTCAGGCGGTGCGGGTCAGGCGGACCATGGTCCAGGAGATCGCGGGCAGCTCGCCGGCGAGCGCCCCGCCCTCGAGGGTGATCGAGGAGTTCGGCTGCGGGACGACGGTGTCGGGCGCGTCGGCGCTGTTGGCGGCGTAGGGGTCCTCGTGGTGGAGGGTCACCGCCTCGACCAGCTCGAGATCGCCGAAGGAGGAGAGGTCCACGCCGAGGTCCAGGGCGCCCGAGGCATCGCGGTTGACCACGAACACGGTGAGGTCGCCGGAGGCCTCGTCCCAGGTGGCGACGGCATCGGCCGAGGTGCTCGAGCCGAAGCGCTGGTTCTCGAAGCTCGGAGCCTCGATGTTCACCTGCAGCACCTCGCCCTTCGCGTGGCGGGATGTGAGGGAGAAGGGGTGGAAGGTGGTCTGGCGCCAGGCGCGGCCGCCGGGCTCGGTCATGATCGGGGCGATCACGTTGACCAGCTGGGCGAGCGAGGCCGAGGCCACGCGGTCGCTGTGGCGCAGCAGCGAGATCAGCAGGTTGCCGAACACCACGGCATCCATCGCCGAGTAGATGTCCTCGAGCAGCACCGGTGCGACAGGCCAGTCGTCGCCGCTGGGCGGGCGGGACTCGGCACGGTGCTGGTACCAGACGTTCCACTCGTCGAAGCTGACCATGATGCGCTTGTCGCGCTTGAGCTTGGCGCGCACGTGATCGGCGGTCGCGACGACGGAGTCGATGAAGTGGTCCATGTCGTCCGCCGAGGCGAGGAACGACGCCTGGTCGCCGTCCTTCTCGGAGTAATAGACGTGCGCGGAGATCATGTCCACGTGGTCGTAGGCCTCGGTGAGGACCGTGTTCTCCCACGCCGCGAAGGTCTCCATCTGCGCGTTCGAGGAGCCGCAGGCGATCAGCTCGAGATCCGGGTCCTCCATCCGCATCGCACGGGCGGTCTCGGTGGCGATCCGCGCGTACTCCTCGGCGTTCTTGTGGCCGATCTGCCAGGGGCCGTCCATCTCGTTGCCCAGGCACCACATGCGGATGTCGTGCTTCTCGGTCGAGCCGGTGTTGGCCACGCGTTGATCGGAGAGGTGGGTGCCGGCCGGGGCGTTGGCGTACTCGAGCACGTCGAGCGCCTCCTGCACGCCGCGGGTGCCGAGGTTGACCGCGTACATCGGCTCGACCCCGGCCTTCTTCACCCAGGCCATGAACTCGTCCAGGCCCACGGTGTTCGGATCCGAGGAGTGCCAGGCCAGGTCGTGCCGCACAGGGCGCTGCTCGACCGGGCCCACGCCGTCCTCCCAGCGGTAGCCGGAGACGAAGTTGCCGCCCGGGTAGCGCACGGAGCTGACCCCGAGCTCGCGGGTGAGCTCGAGGACGTCCTGGCGGAAGCCGTCCTCATCGGCCGACGGGTGGTCCGGCTCGTAGATGCCGGTGTAGACGCACCGGCCCAGGTGCTCGACGAAGGCGCCGAAGGTGCGGCGACGCACGGGGGCGACGCGGAAGGCGGGATCAAGGGTGAGAGTGACCTGCGATGACATCGGTGTCGGCGTCCTTTGTGAAGTGGCGACCGGCTCCGCTCTCGCTGCTGTGCGACGCGCGGGCGACGGATGATTCTACAACGTTGGAATAAGCCTTCCACAGCGATGACGCTCCGTCAACGGGTTCGCGTGACTCGGTTCGCGCCCCGCCCGCCCCGGTGACGGTGCAAGAATCGACCCATGCCCACTCGCTCGCCCTCCGGCCGTCAGCGCCCGCCCTCGCTGCGCGATGTCGCCGAGCTGGCGGGCGTGTCGATCAAGACCGTCTCGAACGTGGTCAACGACTACCCGCACGTGCGCGACTCGACCCGCGAGAAGGTGCGCGAGGCGATCCTGCAGGTGGGCTACCGCCCCCAGGTCGCCGCTCAGCACCTGCGCACGGGCGCCTCGAAGATGATCACCCTCGCGGTGCCCTCGCTGAGCTTCTCCTACTTCTCCCACCTCGCCCAGGAGTTCATCGACGAAGCGCAGCGCCGCGGCCAGACCGTCGTGCTCCACTCCACCTCGGGCGGCGCCGAGGCCGAGCGGAACGTGCTCGAGGGCTTCAACCGGGTGCTCGGTGACGGGGTGATCTTCAACCCGCTGATGCTCGAGGAGGAGCAGTTCGCTCGGATGGAGCGCACCAGCCAGCCCACCGTGTTCATCGGCGAGCACCTGCCCGAGCAGCTCCCGCAGGGCAGCGACTACGTGCGGATCGACAACGTGGGGGCCTCCTTCGAGGCGACCTCGCACCTGATCGAGACCGGGCGTCGACGCCTGGCCTTCATCGGCGCGATCGACACGGCGCTGGGCCTGCAGCCCCACAGCTCCGGCTCGATGCGCCGCGACGGCTTCCTCAGCGCGCTTGCCGAGAACGGCCTGGAGACCGGGAATGCACAGATCCAGGCGGTGGACGACTGGCATCGTCAGGACGGCTTCGACGGTGCGAACACCCTGCTGGACCGTGCGCCGGAGGTGGACGGGATCGTCTGCGGCAACGACGACCTGGCGATCGGCGTGCTCGCGGCGCTGCGCCGGCGAGGCCGACGGGTCCCGGAGGACGTCGCGGTGATCGGCTACGACGACAACTCCGACGCGCCCTTCGCCTCCCCTCCGCTGAGCACGATCTCCCCCGACAAGGCGACCCTCGCCACCACCGCCCTGGACCTCCTCACGGAGCGCATCCAGGGCCACGACGGCCCGCCCCGGACCGTCGACACCCCGTACTCGCTGGTCGTGCGTGAGTCCACGGCCCCGCGCCCCGTCCCCGAGAAGGAGGGACCTGCTGCGCGAGGTCATGGAGAGCGGCAACCCCAAGAGCGACCGCACCGGCACCGGCACGCGCAGCCTGTTCGGCAAGCAGATCCGCTTCGACCTCTCGCAGGGCTTCCCGCTGATCACCACCAAGCGCGTGCACATCCGCTCGCTGGTGGTGGAGCTGCTGTGGTTCCTGCGCGGCGACACCAACGTGCGCTATCTGCACGAGCACGATGTCACCATCTGGGACGAGTGGGCGGACGAGAACGGCGATCTCGGCCCCGTCTACGGCGCGCAGTGGCGCTCCTGGCCCACGCCCGACGGCGGCGTGATCGACCAGATCAGCGACGTCGTGGAAGAGATCCGCACGAACCCCGATTCGCGCCGCTTGATCGTCTCGGCCTGGAACCCGGCAGACATCCCCCAGATGGCCCTCGCGCCCTGCCACGCCCTGTTCCAGTTCGAGGTGCACGACGGCAGGCTCTCCTGCCAGCTGTACCAGCGCAGCGCCGACATGTTCCTCGGCGTCCCGTTCAACATCGCCAGCTACGCGCTGCTGACGCACATGATCGCCCAGCAGACCGATCTCGAGGTGGGCGAGTTCATCTGGACCGGCGGGGACTGCCACATCTACGACAACCACCACGAGCAGGTGCAGCGGCAGCTCTCCCGGGAGCCCTTCCCGTACCCGACCCTCCGGATCACCCGCCGGCCGGAGTCGCTGTTCGACTACACGCTCGAGGACTTCGTGATCGAGGACTACCAGCACCACAAGGGCATCAAGGCGCCGGTGGCGGTATGAGCCCGGAGGGCATGAGCGCCGGTGAGTCCCGGATCGGCATGATCTGGGCGCAGGCGCGCGGCGGCGTGATCGGCGCGGGCGGCACCATGCCGTGGCATCTGCCGGAGGATCTGGCGCACTTCTCGCGCACCACGAAGGGTGCACCGGTGGTGATGGGTCGGCGCACCTGGGAGTCCTTCCCGCCGAAGTACCGGCCGCTGCCGGGACGCACCAACATCGTGATCACCAGCGACGACGGCTTCGCGGCCGACGGGGCGGTGCGGGCCCGGGACCTGGCGGACGGGCTGCGCCTCGCCCGCGAGGTGCTCGAGTCGCAGCCCGCCCCCACGATCTGGGTGATCGGCGGCGGGCGCGTGTACCGCGAGGCGATGGCGCAGGCCGAGCAAATCGTGGTCACCGAGATCGACCTCGAGGTCGACGGGGACACCACAGCGCCCCAGATCCCGTCAGGCTTCGCGCTCGAGAGCACCGAGCCCGAGCAGGGATGGCACGAGGGGGCCTCCGGCCTGCGCTACCGGATCCTGCGCTACCGCCGCTGAGGCTCGAGGTCGAGCTCTGCGCCGGGGATCTGCGCGTCTCGTGCCACGGCGCTTTCCCAGGCCGGATCGAGGCGGGCCGCGAGATCGCGGTGGTACTGCACGGCGAACCCGGCGGCGAGGTCGCCGTCCCGCACCGCGTCGCGCAGGGTCGCCGCGCCCACCGCCGCCATGGTCATGCCCTGCGCGTACAGCGGGGTGAAGGCCGCCGCCGCGTCGCCGACGTGGACGAGGCCCTCGGGCGCATCCACGACCTCCTCCCAGCGCAGCCGATGGCTGCCCGCGGCCTTCGCGGCGGCGGGATCACCCACGGGTTCCGCCCCCTCGAGCGCTGCGAAGAGGCGCTGGTCGCGCAGCCGGGCGACCAGCTCACGCAGGCCCGCGAGGTCCGTCGGCGGCAGGTTCCGGGAGGTGCCGGAGACGGAGAGGATGTGTTCGCCGTTGCCGGCCGGTTCGAGCTCGACCGTGAGGGGCAGCGCCTCGCTCGCGGGGACCACGACGTGCTGGAGGCCGCTGGGCAGGGCGTCCTCGCGCAGGCGCAGGCGCTGGCAGGTGTAGGCGACGTGCACGCGGGTGGACAGTGCCCGGGGGCGCTCGGCGCCGAGGCCCTCGACCCAGCCGGCCGCCCGGCTGCTGCGACCGGCGGCATCGACCACGAGGTCGCCGTGCAGCTCGCCCCCGTCCCCGCCGCGCACCGTGACACCGGTGACCCGGTGGCCCTCGTCGTCGGTGAGCAGTCCGCCCACCGCGCCCTGGCGGGCGGTGACCGCCGGCAGAGCGAGCACGCGGCGGCGGATCACGCCCTCGAGCACTGGTCGGGTGAGCGCGAGGGTGCCCGGCTCCTGGATATCGTCCTGCGAGTCCCGGAGCCACTCCTGGCAGCCCGCGGCGAGCAGCTCCTCGCGCAGGCCGGGCAGCAGCTCCTCCATCGTGGTCTCGCCGAGGGCGAGCAGTCGGTGCACCACCCCGCCCTGGGGCACGCCGCGACGCGGTGCGAGCGCCTCGGGGCCCTCGGTGCGCAGCTCGTCGCGGTCGATGATCGTGACCTGTTCGAACTGCTCGGCGAGACCGGCCGCGGAGAGCAGCCCGGCCATCCCTCCGCCCATGATGATCGCGTGGTCCAGTGCCATGGCCCGCCTTCCTGAGTGCGCCGGGACCTCCCGGCCGGGTCTGAATCCTCCATCCCACGTCAGGGGCGGGCACGGCGCAAAACTTCTGTGATCTGGGCCGCGCAGAATCCTTGTCACAGGATTTTCAACGTTGTAACGTCAGGGGCGGAGGGCCGCACCGCACGGCGCGTCCCTCCCTCCCCGCGCTCTCTCGTCCGACCGCGTCCCACCATTCCCCGGAGCGGCACCGTCGAGCGCGACGCCCGAGGACGGGCTGCCCCGGGGACTCGACGAAGGAGTTGAGCATGGCGACCATCTCGCGCCGCACCCTGTTCACCGCAGCCACCGGACTGACCACCGCCGCCGGCGTCACCGCACTGGGAACCTCCCACGCCGCCGCCGGGCCACCGGGGCCTTCCCCGCTGCCGGACCCGACGTTCACCGAGGTCTCCGTGCACGATCCCTCCGTGATCGTCACCGACGGCCAGTTCTACGTGTTCGGCTCGCACCTCGCCGCGGCCCGCAGCGACGACCTCCTGCACTGGGAGGGCGTCGCAGACCTCGTCACCCCGCAGAACCCCCTGTTCGACGACGTCACCGAGGAGCTCGCCGAGGCATTCGCCTGGGCGAACACCGACACCCTGTGGGCGGCGGATGTCAGCGAGACCCCCGACGGGCGCTTCCGCATGTACTACTGCGCCTGCGAGGGCTCCTCCCCTCGCTCGGCGATGGGCACCGCGATCGCGGACCACGTCGAGGGCCCGTACCGCGACGAGGGAATCTTCCTGCGCTCAGGCATGTGGGACCAGCCCAGCGAGGACGGCACCATCTATGACGCGCAGGTGCATCCCAACGTCATCGACCCCCACGCCTTCGTCGACGCCGATGGTCGGCACCGGCTGGTCTACGGCTCCTACTCGGGCGGGATCTTCCTGCTCGACCTCGATCCCGCCACCGGTCGCCCAACCCCCGGGCAGGGATACGGCATCCATCTCATCGGCGGCAATCATTCCCGCATCGAGGCCCCGTACATCCTGCACTCGCGACGCACGGGCTACTACTACCTGCTGGTGACCTTCGGCGGGCTCGACGCGAACGGCGGGTACAACCTGCGCGTCGGGCGCTCCCGCAGCGTGGAGGGCCCGTACCTCGACCCGATGGGCCAGGACCTGCGCGAGGCGATGTCGGATCCCGCGATGCCGCTGTTCGATGACGCCTCGATCGAGCCGTACGGTGCGAAGCTGCTTGGCAACCACCGCTTCAGCGACGTGGAGGCGGAGGACCCCGGGGCGGGGTACGTCTCCCCCGGCCATGTCTCCGCCTGGGCGGACCCCGACGGGGAGGACGTCTTCCTGTTCCTGCACAGCCGGTTCCCGGACACCGGGGAGCTTCATCAGGTCCGCGTGCATCGCATCCATTTCAGCCACGACGGCTGGCCCGTGATCGCCCCGCACCGCTACGCGGGAGAACCCGCCGATCCGCGCAGGGCGCTCTCCCACCGCTCCCAGCTCGAGGGCGCCTGGCAGCTCGTGGACCACGGGCGCGCCATCAGCCCCGAGATCGTGGAGTCCCAGCGGATCCACCTGCATCGCAACGGGAAGATCACCGGTGCCCGCAGCGGTCGCTGGCGCCTCGAGGCCGGGCACCGCGCCACGGTGATCCTCGACGGGCAGACCTTCCGCGGCGTCTTCACTCGCGGGTGGCGCGAGAGCGTCGGAGCCTGGACCACCACGTTCACCGTGCTGGGCCCTGACGGCCGCAGCCTGTGGGGCACCCAGGAGGTCCGAGCAGAGAGCTGAGCGCGCGAAGCGCCCGTCGGCCTGCGGCGATGATCGCCACGGGACGACGGGCGCTGCGTCGTACTGGGTGCCAGCCGCTCAGGTGCCGGCGATGCCGGTGGTGGCGATGCCCTTGATGATCTGGCGCTGGAAGAACATGAACACCACGATCAGCGGCAGCGCCGCGAGCACGGCCTGGGCCATGTTCTGCGCGTACTGGATGCCGTAGGCGCTGATCACCGTCTGCAGACCGGTGGGCAGCGTCATCAGGTTCGAGTCGTTGACCACGATGAACGGCCACAGGAAGTTGTTCCACGCGCCGATGAACACGAAGATCGCGACCGCTCCGAGGATCGGCCTGGACAGCGGAAGCACGATCGAGCGGAAGATCCGGAAGCGGCTCGCGCCGTCCATCAGCGCGGCCTCCTCGAGCTCGAAGGGGATCTGGTCGAAGAACTTCTTGAGGATGAACACCATCGGTGCCGCGACCACCTGGGGCAGGATGATGCCCCAATAGGTGTCCACCAGGTTCAGCGAGAGCATCAGGTGGAACAGCGGGACGATGAGGATCTGGCCCGGGATCATGATCGAGGCGACGATCAGGGTGATCAGCATCGTCCGGCCCGCGAAGCGGAGCCTCGAGAGGGCGTAGCCCGCCAGCGCCGAGATCGTCACCGTGATCAGGGTGACCGCGGCGGAGGTGAGCAGGCTGTTCCATGCCCAGCGGGGCACCAGGCCCTCGGAGAGCACGTTGAGATAGGCCTGGATCGTGAACCCGTTCTCGGGAACGATCGTCACCGGCATCGCAGCAGCCTCGGCCTCCGTCTTGAAGGAGGTCAGCACCGCCCACAGGACCGGCACCAGCCAGGCCGCGGCGAGCACCGCGAGGATCACGAAGGCGGCGATGCGCGCGGGGGCAGGTCCGCGTCGGCGCCTCGAGGAGGTCGCCGCGACGGCGGCGGACCTCTCTCGCGGCACGACAGGGGTCAGGGCAGCGGTGGTGGGGTTCGCGGCGCTCATGCCTTCACACTCCGTCGGGACGCGATCACCATGTAGGCGATCGAGACGATGATGATCATGAAGAAGAAGATGTAGGAGATCGCCGAGGCGTAGCCCAGGCGGTATCCGGTGAAGCCGACCTCGTAGATGTACAGCAGCACGGGGCGGGTGGTCCCGCCGGGGCCGCCGCCGGTCATCTGGTAGATCTGGTCGAAGACCTTGAGCGAGGCGAGCATCTGCAGCACGAGCACCAGCACGGTGGTGGGCGCGAGCTGCGGCAGGGTGATCGAGAGGAACTTCCTCCATCCCCCGGCGCCGTCGAGGGAGGCGGCCTCATAGAGCTGATCGGGGATGTTCTGCAGCGCCGCGAGGTAAAGCAGGAAGTTGAAGCCGATGGTCCACCACACGGTGGTGATGACCACGGCGATCATCGCGGTGTTCGGGTCCTGCAGCCAGGCGGGCCCGGCGATGCCGAACCAGCCCAGGAAGGTGTTGATCAGCCCCAGCTGCGGGTTGTACATCCAGTTCCAGAACTGGGAGACCACGGTCGAGGCCAGCAGGAACGGCATGAAGAAGGACAGCCGCCAGAACCACTGACCGGGCAGGCCGATGTTCACCAGCACCGCGAGCAGCATCGCGACCAGGACCAGCGGGATCGTCGAGAGCACGGTGAACCAGGCGGTGTTCGCGAGCGAGGACCACACCTGCGGGTCGCCGAGCGCCTCGACCCAGTTGTCCAGCCCGACGAACTGGGTGTTGGTGCCGGCAAGGCTGGTGCCGGTGAAGCTCATCCACAGCCCGTAGACGGTGGGCCAGATGAGGAACAGCCCGAAGGCGATCAGGAAGGGGGCGCAGTAGAGCCAGCCGCGCAGGTTGTCGGTGCGGCGTCGGCGCGCGCGCCCGGCGGAGAGGGCGGTGGCCGCAGCGGCTCCTCGAGGAGGGGCGGTGAGGCCGTCGGCGGTGGTCATCGATCGTCTCCTTCGACGGGCGGACGGGGCGGCACGGGTGCATGCATGGCGATCACATCGGGGTGGGCTTGAGCAGCAGGGCGTTGATGCGGGCCACGAAGTCGTTCCAGCCCTCGAGGGGCTCGACGCGCCGGGCCCACACGTTCTGCATGTCGTTGCCAAAATAGGTGTGGAAGTCGGAGCCGGAGCCGCTGAACCAGGCCTGCGGATCGTAGACCAGGTGGTCCACCGCGTCGGCGTAGTGCGACTGCGGGATCAGCTCGTCGTAGGCGGGATCCTCGATCACCGGGGAGTAGGCCGGGATGTGGCCGGCCGCGGCCCAGTCGATCGAGTTCTTCAGGATGTGGGCGACGATCCCGTGGACGTTGCGGCGGCGTTCCGGATCCGGGTTCATCTGGTGGGGCAGCACGAAGGCGTGCGAGTCCGCGTAGGCGGCGGGCTCCCCGAAGACCCCGGGGATGATCGTCATGTCGAAGGGGACGCCCTGGGCCTTGTAGCTGCCGGTCTCCCACACACCGCCGTAGAAGGCGCCCGAGCCGCCGGTGGCGAACTCGGAGATCGCGGTGCCGCCGTCATGGCCGGTGTGGCCGACCTCGCCGTCGATGAGGGAGAGGATCCACTCGGCGGCCTCGATGACGAGCTCCTCCTGATAGATCATCTTCCCGCCGACGGGCAGCTCGATGGTGCCGCCGAGCTGGGTGTAGTAGGTCGAGAACATGCGCCACTGGTTCGAGCCGTCGCCCAGGTAGCCGTAGGAGAGGCCATAGCCGCTGGGGGCCTTGCCGCCGAGCTCGAGCAGCAGTGCGCGGAAGTCCTCGGGGTTGTCGGTGGGCAGGATCAGCCCGTCGTCCCCCAGCACCCCGGCCGCCTCGGCGATCTCGGTGTTGTAGTACATGACGAAGGGGTGGGAGTCGAGGGCGATCGCGGTGAGCTTGCCGTCCACCACCATCTTGTCCCAGATCAGCTCCGGGAAGTCCTCCTGGCGCACGCCGAACTCGCCGAGCAGGTCGAGATCCCACTCGTCCAGCAGGCCGCCGGGGGCGTAGCCGGGCACGCGGGCCGCGTGCATCACCGCGAGGTCCGGGGCGCGCCCGCCGGCCGAGGCCATCGCGAGCTTCGTGTAGTAGGGGGCGCCCCAGGCGAGCACCGTCTGCGTGACGCTCGCCGAGCCCTCGGTGGCCATGTAGCCATCGAGCATCTCTCCCATGGTCACACCGTCGGGCCCGGACAGCAGGTGCCAGAAGGCGATGTCGTCGGACGCTCGGGCGGCGCCGGCGCAGCCGGACAGCGCACCGAGCGCACCCACCGTCCCGAGCGCTCCCGCGCCCTGCATGAGGGAGCGGCGGCTGAGGGAGGGCGCGCCCGGGCGGCGCGCCGTGCGGGCGCCGCGGGAGGGCGAGGAACCATGCATCATTCGGTCCACCTCTTCGTGGTAGGGCTCATCCGCGGCGACCCATCCCCCTGCAGGGGCGGCCATGGCGCGGTGTTCCGTGTGTGCTGGGCCCGAATTTACATCGTTGCAATGTGAGCGTCAACACTTCTGGCGCAGCGTGTTTCGTGGAGGTTCCGACAGGCTCCCGATCGCGCACCGGCCGGCGCGAACGGCCGATCCCGCGCCGGTCAGCACAGGCCCGCGATCTTCACCCAGAACCGGGGGAAGGTCTAGAGCGGCTACTTGTACTTCAGCTTCGCGAGCCGGGTGCGGTACTGCTGGATCGCGAAGACCACGATCAGCGCGCCGAAGAGGAACAGCGTGAAGGCGTCGCAGCCGTAGCCACCCATCAGGCCGCCGAGGAGCCCGCCGGAGATGTATTGGTACGCCCTCGGGAACGGCGAGAGAAGCGCTGTGCGCAGGGCCCTCCAGACCGAGCTGCGGGGCCGCTGTCCGTGCGCCCACGATGGCGTCGAACGCCCCGAATGCTAACGTTCACATGCCCGCGGCGACACTCACCGGGCAGTGTCGCGGGTCACAACTGGGCAGCGGTCGCCCGGTTCCGCGACCCACAGGGACCTTCTGTCCGCTGTGAATCGATTTTGCAGGTCAGAGCACCGCACTGCCCGCCCAGCACCCGATCCGAAGGAGCGTGGACCCATGGCATCCGGCACCCGACGCCCCTCGATGGCGGACGTCGCCGCCCGCGCCGGCGTCTCCTACCAGACCGTCTCGCGAGTGCTCAACGAACCCGACATCGTGCGCGAATCCACCCGCACGCGCGTGCTCGCGGCCATCCAGGAGCTGGGCTACACCCGCAACCGCGCCGCCCGAGCATTGAAGACCACGCGCTCCTCCCTGATCGGGATGCTGAGCGACGGCTCGGCGCTGTTCGGCCCCACCGAGACCACCACCGCGATCGAGACCGCCGCCCGACGCGCGGGCTACTCGGTGCTGCTGACCACCGTCGGCGCCGAGGACCCCACCGGGCACGAGATCGGCGCCGAGCTCGTGGGCTCAGGGGCCGACGGAATCCTGGTGGTCGCCGCCCATGAGGGAATGGTGCCGGCGGTGGCCGCGGTGGCGCGCTCAACGCCGGTGGTCGCGGTCAGCGCCCTGCCGCCGCGCATCCCGGGGATCGAGGGAGTGGGGGTGGACCAGCGGCTCGGCGCGCACATGGTGATCGAGCATCTCGCCCGCACGGGCGCCCGCTCGGTGGTGCACGCCGCCGGACCGCCGGACTGGTTCGACGCCCGCGCACGCCGCGAGGGCTTCGAGCAGGCGATCAGCGCGCACGACCTCGACGGCGCGGTGCTGGGGCCGGGCGACTGGACGCCCCGCAGCGGTTACGACCTCACGCGGCAGCTGATCCGCGAGGGCCTGCCAGAGGCGATCTTCGCCGCCAACGACATGATGGCCGTGGGCGTGCTGCACGCGCTGCACGAGCAGGGCCTGCGGATCCCCGAGGACGTCGCGGTGGTGGGCTACGACAACACGCTCGGCGCCGAGTACCAGGTGCCCTCCCTGACCACCGTCGCGCAGCCCTTCGCCGAACTCGGCCGCCTCGCGCTCGAGCGGCTGCTGTGCCTGCTGGACGAGAAGGAGCTGCCGGCCGGGACGCCCCGCACTCTGCCGCCGCGCCTGGTGGTGCGCCGCTCCACCCGCCCCGAGCGCACGCACTGAGCCCGGCGCCGGAGGGCTGCTCGGCCGCCTCGCGCACCACGAATGTGAACGTTGACATCCTCTGTGTTCCCTGGTGGGATGGGACGCATGACGCACGACGCCGTGGCCTCCCCAGAGTACTCCGATCCCGCTGCCCTGATCGGCGCCGGCCGCGCCCATCTGGGCCTCGAGCTCGGCTCGACCCGCATCAAGGCGGCGCTGGTCGATGACGCCGGCGCGGTGCTCGCCACCGGCTCCCACGCCTGGGAGAATCGTCTCGAGGACGACAGCTGGACCTACTCCCTGGACAGCGTGTGGGCCGGGATCCAGGACTGCTACGCGGACCTGGTGCGCGAGGTGCGCGAGCGCCACGGCGTCGAGCTCACGCAGCTGGCGAGCCTGGGCATCTCCGCGATGATGCACGGCTATCTCCCCTTCGACGCCGACGGCGAGCAGCTCGCCCCATTCCGCACCTGGCGCAACACCTACACCACCGATGCCGCCGCCGAGCTGAGCGAGGCGCTCGGGGTGAACATCCCGCTGCGCTGGAGCATCGCGCACCTGCTGCACGCCCTGCGCGGCGGCGAGGAGCACGTGGCACGGCTCGACTTCCTCACCACCCTCGCGGGCTACGTCCACTGGAAGCTCACCGGGCGCAAGGTGCTCGGCATCGGCGATGCCAGCGGCATGTTCCCCATCGACTCCGCCGCCCGCACCTTCGACGCGGAGCGCCTGGAGCGCGTCGCCGCCCTCGAAGGCGTCTCCGATCAGCCCTGGTCCCTGCCCGAGGTGCTGCCCGAGGTGCTCGTGGCCGGGCAGGACGCCGGAACGCTCACCGAGAAGGGCGCGGCGCTGCTGGATCCGAGCGGCGCGCTGCGCCCCGGCGCCGTGACCGCCCCGCCCGAGGGCGATGCGGGCACCGGCATGGTCGCCACGCACGCGATCGCGCCGCGCACCGGCAACGTCTCCGCCGGCACCAGCGCCTTCGCGATGGTGGTGCTCGAGGGTCAGCTCTCCGGCCCGCGCGAGGAGATCGACATGGTCACCACCCCCGCCGGGGACCCGGTGGCGATGATCCACACCAACAACTGCACCACCGATCTGGACGCCTGGCTGGGCCTGTTCTCGCGCTTCGCCGAGCTGCTGGGCCACCCCGTCGGCCCCGAGGAGCTGTACAGCACCCTGTTCCGCGCGGGCGCCGAGGGCGAGGCCGACGCCGGCGGCGTGCTCAGCTACAACTACGTCTCGGGCGAGCACCAGACGGGCGTGGACTCCGGCCGTCCGCTGCTGGTGCGCCAGCAGGAGGCCCGCTTCACGCTCGAGAACTTCATGCGCTCCCAGCTCTACGGCGCCTTCGGCGCGCTCGCGGTGGGCATGGAGGCGCTGCTGAAGGACGAGGGCGTGCGCCTGGACGTCATGTACGCCCACGGCGGCATCTTCCGCACCGCCGGCATCGCCCAGCAGGTGCTCGCCGATGCGCTCGCCACCCCCGTCGCCGTCGGCGACTCCGCCGGGGAGGGCGGCGCCTGGGGCATGGCCCTGCTCGCCGCGCACACCGCCCACCGCCGCGCGGGCGCCGAGGGGACGCTGAGCGACTTCCTGGGCGAGCAGGTCTTCGCCGCCCAGCAGCTGAGCACCCTCGCGCCCGAGGAGACGGGCATGGCGGGGCATGCGCAGTGGCTGGACGCCTACCGGGCCGGCCTGCCCGTCGAGCGCCTGGCCGGCGACCTGATCGACTGATCTCGCTCCCCACCTCCTGTTTCCCGCTCCCCTGCTTCGACTCTGGAGATCTCATGACTCTCGTCCTCGCCGATCTGCCCGCCGCCACCCAGGAGGCCGTCGCCGCGACCCGTGAGCGGGTGGCCGCGCTGCACGCCGAGCTGCCCCGCAACCAGCTGGTGGTGTGGACCGCCGGGAACGTCTCCGAGCGGGTGCCCGCCACCGACCCCGAGGTGCCCGCCCTGCTGGTCATCAAGCCCTCCGGCGTCTCCTACGACGAGCTCACCGCCGAGAACATGGTGGTGTGCACCCTCGACGGGAAGAAGATCGTCGACGGCACCTCCGATGCGCTCACCCCCTCCTCGGACACCGCCGCCCACGCCTACGTGTATGCGCACATGGACGAGGTGGGCGGCGTGGTCCACACCCACTCCACCTACGCCACCGCCTGGGCCGCGCGCGGCGAGGAGATCCCCTGCGTGCTCACGATGATGGCCGACGAGTTCGGCGGCCCCGTGCCCATCGGCCCCTTCGCGATCATCGGCGATGACTCGATCGGCCACGGCATCGTCGAGACGCTCCGGGGCCACCGCAGCCCCGCCGTGCTGATGCAGAACCACGGCCCCTTCACCATTGGCAAGGACGCCCGCGCCGCGGTGAAGGCCGCCGTGATGGTCGAGGAGGTGGCCCGCACCGTGCACATCTCCCGCCAGCTCGGCGAGCCGCTGCCGATCGCGCAGCAGCACATCGACTCCCTGTACGACCGCTACCAGAACGTCTACGGCCAGCGCTGACGCCGGCCCCCACCCCGCTCAGAGACGAGGACACCCATGCAGAACCCCTTCGAGACCCGCGAGATCTGGTTCCTGACCGGCAGCCAGGGCCTGTACGGCCCCGAGACGCTCGACCAGGTCGCCGCGCAGTCCCGCACCATCGCCGAGACCCTCGACGCCGCCGGTGACATCCCGGTGAAGATCGTCTGGAAGCCGGTGCTCACCGACCGCGACGCGATCCGCGAGACCGCCCTGGCCGCGAACGCGGACCCCGCCTGCGTGGGCGTGATCGCGTGGATGCACACCTTCTCCCCCGCGAAGATGTGGATCCAGGGGCTCGACGCACTGCAGACTCCCCTGCTGCACCTGCACACGCAGGCGAACGTGGAGCTGCCCTGGTCCACGATCGACATGGACTTCATGAACCTCAACCAGGCCGCGCACGGCGACCGCGAGTTCGGGTACATCGCCACCCGCCTGGGCGTGGACCGCAAGACCGTGGTGGGCCACAGCTCGGACCCCTCCGTGCAGGGCAGGATCGGCCGCTGGGCCCGCGCCGCGACCGGCTGGGCCGAGATGCACTCCCTGAAGCTCGCCCGCTTCGGGGACAACATGCGCAACGTCGCCGTCACCGAGGGCGACAAGACCGAGGCCGAGCTGCGCCTCGGCGTCTCGGTGAACACCTGGGGCGTGAACGACCTGGTCGAGGTGGTGGACGCGGTGGACGATGCCGCGATCGACGCGCTAGTGGCCGAGTACGAGGAGCTGTACGAGGTGGTCCCCGAGCTGCGTGCGGGCGGGGAGCGGCACGAGTCGCTGCGCTACGGCGCCCGCCAGGAGCTCGGCCTGCGCCGCTTCCTCGACGAGGGCGGCTTCAAGGCCTTCACCACGAACTTCGAGGACCTCGGTAGGCTGCGGCAGCTGCCGGGCCTGGCCGTGCAGCGCCTGATGGCCGATGGCTACGGCTTCGGCGCCGAGGGCGACTGGAAGACCGCGATCCTGGTGCGGGTCGCCGCGGTGATGGGCCACGGCCTGCCCGGCGGCGCCTCCCTCATGGAGGACTACACCTACGAGCTCACCCCCGGCCGCGAGCAGATCCTCGGCGCCCACATGCTCGAGGTCTCCCCCTCGCTGACCACCGCGAAGCCCTCGCTCGAGATCCACCCGCTGGGGATCGGCGACCGGGAGGACCCGGTGCGGTTGAAGTTCACGGCCGACGCCGGACCCGCCGTGGTGGTGGCTCTGTCCGACATGCGCGAGCGCTTCCGCCTGGTCGCCAACGTGGTGAACGTGGTCGAGCCTGCGCAGGAGCTGCCCAAGCTGCCGGTGGCCTGCGCCGTGTGGGAGCCCGCCCCGGACTTCGCCACCTCCGCCGAGTGCTGGCTGACCGCCGGCGCCGCCCACCACACCGTGATGACCTCCGCGGTGGGCCTGGAGATCTGGGAGGACCTCGCCACGATCGGCGACATCGAGCTCGCCGTCATCGACGAGTCCACCACCGTGCGCTCCTTCGCCCAGGACCTGCGCACCAACCAGGTCTTCTACCGCCTCGGCCAGGGGTTCTGAAGGCGGGGCGGGCGCCCCTCCCCGCCCGGCGTGACGAAAGTGGGGCTATCGACGCCCGATTCCCCCACTTTTGTCACGCTGGCCAGGTGTTTCGTCCCGATGCAGTGACCTTCTCCGAGGAGCCGATGCCATGACGTCCTCCGACCCCTCGCCCGAGCATGCGCTCGAGGCGCCGGGCCTCAGCTGGTCCGGCACCGTGGACTACGGGCCCGGCCCCCTGCACGCCCCGAACAGCCTCGCCGAGCTGCAGGAGCTCGTGGGGCGCAGCCCGCGGCTGCGGGCGCTGGGCACCCGGCACTCCTTCTCCGAGGTGGCCGCGAGCGACGGGCCCCTGGTGACCCTCGCGAGGATGCCCGCGGACATCGACCTCGACGCCGCCGCGCGCACCGTGCGGGTGGGGGCGGGGGTGCGCTACGGGGAGCTCGCCCTCGCCGCGGCCGAGCACGGCCTGGCCCTGCCGAACATGGGCTCGCTCCCCCACATCTCGGTGGGCGGGGCGAGCGCGACCGGCACCCACGGCTCAGGCGATCGCCACCGCTCGCTCGCGAGCGCTGTGCAGGCGATCGAGCTGGTCACCGCGGGCGGGGATCTGCTCACGCTCTCCCGCGACGGGGATCCGGAGAGCTTCGACGGGGCGGTGCTCGCGCTCGGCACGCTCGGCATCGCCACCCACCTCACCCTCGACCTGGTGCCCGCCGCCCCGATGCGGCAGACGGTCCACCTCGACTTCCCCGCCGAGCGCATGACCAGCGAGGATCTGCTGGCCATGCTCGCGGGCGGCAGCAGCGTGAGCCTGTTCCACCACTGGGACGGGCGCATCGCCCAGGCCTGGGTGAAGCAGGTGGTGGGCGAGGACGAGGAGCTGCCGGCCAGCTGGCTCGGCGGCACCCGCGCCCGCGAGGCCGTGCATCCGCTGCCCGGGATGCCCGCGGACTTCTGCACCGATCAGAGCGGGCAGCCCGGCCCGCCGCATGAGCGGCTGCCGCACTTCCGGCTCGAGTTCACCCCGAGCAGCGGCGAGGAGATCCAGTCGGAGTACTTCGTCGCCCGCGAGGATCTCGCCGAGGCGCTCGCCGCGGTGAGCGACCTCGGCGCGCAGATCAGGCCGCTGCTGCACGCCTCGGAGATCCGGACCGTCGCCGCGGATGACCTGTGGCTCTCCCCCGCGCACGGCCGCGACAGCGCCTGCGTGCACTTCACCTGGAAGCAGCTCCCGGCGCAGGTCGCCCAGATCCTGCCCGAGATCGAGCAGCGCCTGGCGCCCTTTGCGCCCCGCCCCCACTGGGGGAAGGTCTTCACGATGGACCCCGACCTCGTGCGCGCGCAGTACCCGCGCCTGGAGGATTTCCAGGCCCTGCGCGACCGGCTGGATCCCGATCGCGTGTTCCGCAACCGCTACGTCGACCGACTGCTCGGAGAGTGAACGAGATGACCACCGCCCCCGCCACGAGTTCGGCCCGCCCGCCGATGGGCTGGAACTCCTGGGACAGCTACGGCACCACCGTCACCGAGGCGGAGGTGCTGGCCAACGCCCACTTCCTCGCCGAGCATCTGGCCGAATTCGGCTGGGACACGGTGGTGGTGGACATCGACTGGTCGGACCCGTCGGCCCGTTCCCACGGCTACAACCAGGGCGCCCCGCTGGTGATGGACGAGCACGGACGGGTGATGCCCGATCCGGTGCGCTTCCCGAGCGCTGCGGAGGGTGCCGGCTTCGGTCCGCTCGCCGACGAGATCCACGCGCTGGGCCTGAAGCTCGGGATCCACGTGATGCGCGGGATCCCGCGGCGTGCCGTCGCGGCGAACACTCCGGTGCTGGGCTCGGAGCTGCGCGCGTCGGACATCGCCGATCCCCGCAACGCCTGCGAGTGGAACCCGCACATGGTGGGCATCGACCACTCCGTGCCCGGCGCGCAGGCGTACTACGACTCGGTGCTCGCGCTGTACGCGGGCTGGGGCGTGGACTTCCTCAAGGTCGACGACATGCTCTGGCCGTACCAGGCCGCGGAGATCGAGGCGTTCTCCGCCGCGATCGACCGCTGCGGCCGGCCCATGCAGCTGAGCCTCTCCCCCGGCCGCGACCTGTCCCTGACCCGGCTCGAGCACCTGCGCGAGCACGCCACGATGTGGCGGATCTGCGATGACCTGTGGGACCGGTGGGAGGACGTCGAGGCGAACTTCGCACGCTTCGCCCGCTGGGCCCCGCACGCCGGCCCGGACGGCTGGCCCGACGGGGACATGCTGCCGCTGGGCCGGATCGGGATCCGTGCCGAGCGCGGGCAGCCCCGCGATGACCTGCTCACCCCCGACGAGCGGCGCACCCTGATGACGCTGTGGGTGATCGCCCGCTCCCCGCTGATGGTGGGTGGGGACCTGCCCACCTCCGATCCGGCGACGATCGCGCTGCTGCAGAACGCCGACGTGCTCGCGGTGCACCGCGAGGGGCATGGCGCGCGGGAGGTGTTCCGGGAGGATCCGTTGATCCTGTGGACCTCGCAGGGATCGCGCGGCGAGCGCTATGTCGCCGCCTTCAACACCGGCGAGGACGAGCTCGCGGTCTCCCTCGACAGTCAGGACGTGGGCGTGCCCGCCATGCCCGAGGGCGAGGTGCGGGAGCTGTGGTCGGGCGAGATCGTGCCGGCACGTGCGGTGAGCGTGCAGTCCGACGAGGCACGCGGCGTCGCCCCCGGCTCGACCGCGCTCGACGTGCGGATCCCGCGTCACGGGGCGGTGCTGCTGCGGTATCCGGCGGTGGGCTGAGTTCGCGTCATCCACAAGGAGCGACGGACTCTGGCCGGTGGCAACCGGGCTCTCTAGACTGAGCGTCATGGACTCCGACGTCTCCGCTCTTCTCCACGATGCCAGACAGCTCGAGCACCACGAGCTCGTCGGCCTCGTGCACGAGCTGTTGCGCATCCTCAGTGATGACGCCGAGTCGGAGAGCTCGGAGATCGAGAACGCCTGGGACGAGGAGATCCGCCACCGTCTTGCCGAGCTCGAAACCGGAGCCGTCGCAACGGTCAACGGTCCGGAGACCATCGCGTTGGCGAGAGCTGAGCTGGCAAAGCACCGAGCATGACGCTCGCATGGCGGGAGCATCCGGACGCACACGCTGAGCTGATCTCTGCGGCGCTCGAGCTCGATGAGATCCATCCCGGGCTCGGCGACCTGCTCGTGGACGCAGTCGAGAAGTCACTCGCAAGCATCATCGACACTCCGCAGGCATGGCCCCCGCTGCCGGGACAGGCGCAGCCTCCGCAAGTGCGCTCACGGTCGGTCTCACCATTCCCACTTCGGGTGGTATACACCGTCGAATCGGAGATGGTGCTGGTCCTCGCCTATGCCCACGAGCGTCGCCGCCCCAGGTACTGGGAGAACCGGCTGGGCAGATCATGAGCCCGGCGACCAGCACCACGCGAACAGCCCCTCCCGCCCTAGATCTGGTAGCTCAGCTAGCGAGAAGTGATCGAGAACCAGCACTGTCGAGGCGGGGAGATAGCCGCACTCGAGACAGAGCCGATGCTCTCATCGCAGTCCTCACATCGGCGCGTAGCGCGAGCGCAGCACCGAGTAGATGCCGAAGAGCACGAGCCCGGCACCGATGATCGCGAGCACCACGGAGCCGGCGGGGAGATCGGCCATCGTCTTCAGCGCACCGTCGAGCCCGGTCGCCTTCTCCGGATCCGCGCCGAGGCCGGCCCAGCCGAACAGCAGGCCCACGCCCACCAGGGCGATGCCCTTGGCGATGTAGCCGAGCACGCCGGTCACCACGATCGCGCGGGCCACCTCCTTGCCGCGGGGAACGCGCAGGTTGTCCTCGAAGCGTCGGCTCGCGCCGAGGTACACGTGGGCGAAGCCGATCACGAGCACCACCAGGCCCACGGCCACCACGGCGGCCCGCCCGCCGGCGCTGCCCATCAGCCCGGCGGTCATCGACGAGGTCTGCTCCCCCGAATCGCTGCCGGCACCGGCGGCGAAGCGCAGGGAGGTCACGGCCAGCGCCGCATAGACCACGGCCTTGCCGAGCGTCTTGACCACGTGCCACACCCGCTTCTTCGCCTCGCGGGAGGAGGAGCGGGCGCCGAACCATGCCTCGGCCAGGTGCCACAGCACCAGTGCGGCCATCGCGATCCCGCCGATCCACAGCAGGATGTTCCCGCCCGGCGCCGAGGCGATCGCCTGCAGCGCACCGGACTGGTCCGCGTTCTCGGAGGAGCCGCCGAAGGCCATGCGCAGGGCGATCGCCCCGATCAGGGCGTGGACGATCCCGCTCATCACGAAGCCGCCGCGGGCGACGGCCTGGAACGCGGGATGCTCGGTGACGTCCTGTGCGGTGTCCTCGACGGCCTCGGCGCCCTCGCGTGCATTCCTGGCTGCTGACATGGGATCACTGTAGAGCGGCGGGCGGTCTCAGGAGCGGGTCGGTACCACGACCGACCAGGCGGTCATGCGCGGGGGCGTCGTGCGTCCACCCGCACCAGCACCTCCGCGTCGTAGTTCTGAGAGGAGCGCATCTCCCCGCGGTACCAGGCGAGCACCTCACGCTCCGGGTCGCCCGGCACAGCGATCGGGCGGAAGTTGCTCGCGGTCGAGTGTTCGGTGACCGGGGTCCAGGTCCAGCTGCTCCCGCCATCGCGGGTGCGGCCGTGGAAGATCTCGTGGACGCTCAGCGCGGTGCCGTCGCGCGGGTCGACCACGGTGGAGATCCACAGGGAGTCCGGGTCCGACGGGTCGATCGTGCCGAGGCCGGTGTAGTCCTCCTCGTGGGCGAGCAGCTGCGGGCCGGCGTGCGCGAGGTGGCGGACCTGCCATTCGCTCTGGCCCGGGGCGAGCACGGCCCACAGGAAGCGGTGGTCGATCGGTGCGGTCTCGCGGCGGCTGGTGTCGGTGCCGAGGGTGTCGTCGGCCCGGGCGGTCATCAGCGCCACCAGCGTGCCGTCCGCGAAGCGTCGCAGGTCGGTGGTCCAGGCGTGGGTCATCGTGGCGCCGCCCCAGGTGGAGCCGCTGGCGAGCACGCAGGTGAGGTCCTCGGCCCGCGGCGCGGTCTGTGCGAGGCCGCGGCCCAGCTCGCCCACCGCGGTCCCGTCGGCCCGATGCAGGCGGCCGCCTGCGAGGTAGCCGTGCCAGATGGAGGTGGCGTAGTCGCGGGGATGGTGCTCGGTGATGATCAGGTCGATGCGGTCGTCGGTGCCCAGGTGGGTGCCGGAGGCGTAGCGGGCGTAGCCGTTGACGTAGCCGATCTTCTCGCGGGTCAGCAGGCGGCCGCCGAACTGCCAGGTCTCGCCGTCATCGTGGGAGACGAGGTAGCAGGGGTCGTCGTTGAGCGCACGCACGAAGCAGTGCAGCACCCCGTCGAGCCGGTGCACGTTCTGGTAGGTGACGCCGCGCCCGCCGCCGAGGGTCCGCATCTGCTCCGGGGACTCGAACAGAGTGGTCCAGTCCAGCGCTCGCTCCTCGCCCCAGACAGTCGGGTCGGCGGTCTCGCTGACCCGCCAGCGGGTGAGGTCGTCGCTCTTGTGACGGCTGTAGACGGCGACCCAGCGCCCGTCGGCCCGGCGCCACAGCGCCGGGTTGTCGTGGTCATCGGATTCGAGGCCCTCATGGAGCACGACGGTGCGGGCGGAGCCCGGTTCACCGAGCCGGTCGAGGTCCACCACGTGCAGGTTCACGTCCCCTCCGCGCCGCTCGCCGTCGGCCCCGCCGGTGGAGGCGACTGCTCCGAGCAGCAGCGTGCCGGTCGCGGCGTCGACCAGGGCGCGCTCGTCCTGGAACCAGCACCAGCCGCCGTTGTGGCTGATCAGCGCGGTGCGGGCGGTGGTGGGGGCGGGTGAGACGGTGACCAGCTCACCGACAACGGCCTGCGATTCGGGGGTCTCGCGGGTGGTGGGGGCGGCGGGGATCCCGTCGGCCTCGCGCAGCGCGGCGAGCGCGCCCGCCGCCTCGGCGGCGAGGTCCTGCCAGTGGCATTCGATCGAGACGGCGCCGCGGTAGCCGCCCTCGCGCAGGAAGGCGAGGAAGGCGCGCAGCGGCCAGTCGCCCTGGCCGGGCGGTCGGCGGTCGGTGTCGGCGATATGGGCGTGGGCGACGCGTCCGGCGTGCTCGCGCACCACCTCGAGGCTCTCCTGCTCGAGCATGATGTGGAAGAGGTCCGCGACCACGCGCATGCCCTCGAGGTCGTGCGCGTCGAGAAACTCGACCGCCTCGGCGAGGGTGTTGATCTGGTCGGTCTCGCCGCGGTGCAGCGGTTCGAGGATCGCCTCGAGGCCGTGCTCGGCGGCGAGATCGCGGGCGAGCCGCACGGAGCGGGCCAGCTGCTCCCGGGCTGCGGCGGGGTCGACGCCCTCGGGGGTGGTGCGGGCGGCGCCGGAGCCCAGCACGATCGTGGCGCCGGGGCGGGCACGACGGGCCGCGGCGGTCATCACCAGGCGCAGGTGCTGGGCGATCGCCTCGTGGTCCGNATCAGCCTCGGTCTCGTGGGCTCGGAGATGTGTATAGGAGACGGCTCGGGAGGTGTGGGGAAGGGGGTGGGGTCAGAGCTCGCCGAGGATCTCGGCGAGGCGGTCCATGGTCTGCGCGGCCTCGGGCAGGCCGATCCGGTTGAGGTGGCCGTGGGCGACGCCCTCACGGATCACGTGCTCGACCTCGACGCCCGCCTCGGAGAGCTGTTCGGCATAGCGGCGGGCACTGATGCGCAGGTCGTCGTGCTCATCGGCCTCGAGATAGGTGCGCGGCAGGGCAGCCAGCTGCGCGGTGTCCGCGAGGCCGGGGAAGTCGTAGATGCCCGCCTCGGACACTGGGCGGCCGAGGTAGTTCTCGGTGAAGCTCCGCGTGGTCTCGAGGCTGAAGCGCAGCATCGGGGCGAGGTCCGCGACGGCGGCGGCCTCCTCGGCGGTGGGCTCGAGGCGCAGCGGGTGCAGCACGGGGTAGAGCAGCAGCGAGGCGGCCGGGGCGCGGCCCTCGTGGGCCAGGGACAGGGTGGCAGCGGCGGCGAGGTTCCCGCCCGCGCTCGCGCCGCCGAGGGCGAGACGCCCCGGGTCGATGCCCAGGTGGTCGGCCTCGGCCACCGTCCAGCGCACCGCGGCGAGCACATCCTGGAGCGGGATCGGGGCGTGGATCACGAGATCCTCGGGGGTGCCGGGGAAGCGTCGGGCCCTCCGCCCGCCGAGCGCCTCGGGCTCATCGCACAGCCGGTAGTCGACCGAGACCACCACGGCGCCGGCCCGGCCCGCCACGCCGCGGGAGGTCGCGTCGGCCTCGGGCATGTCGAGATCGCCGTGCATGAACCCGCCGCCGTGGCACCACACCAGCACCGGGCGCGGCGCTCTCGCGGCCGCAGCCGCGGTCGCAGTCGCGGCGGGGGTGTAGACCCGCACCGGCACCGGGCCGTTCGGGCCGGGTGCTTGATGATCCTCGATGTGCAGGTCCCACTGCTCCTCGGGCCCGTAGGGGGCATCCCAGGCGGCGAGCACGTCCGGGGCCACGTCATCCCAGCCGGCGAAGGGGCGCAGTGCGGGGAGCCGCTCGCGCATGGGGACGACGGCGGGTCGAGGATCGTGCGGGGTGGCGGGCACGGGGGCTCCTGGCGGGGCGGGGGGGGGGGTCANCCTCGCGCAGCGCGGCGAGCGCGCCCGCCGCCTCGGCGGCGAGGTCCTGCCAGTGGCATTCGATCGAGACGGCGCCGCGGTAGCCGCCCTCGCGCAGGAAGGCGAGGAAGGCGCGCAGCGGCCAGTCGCCCTGGCCGGGCGGTCGGCGGTCGGTGTCGGCGATATGGGCGTGGGCGACGCGTCCGGCGTGCTCGCGCACCACCTCGAGGCTCTCCTGCTCGAGCATGATGTGGAAGAGGTCCGCGACCACGCGCATGCCCTCGAGGTCGTGCGCGTCGAGAAACTCGACCGCCTCGGCGAGGGTGTTGATCTGGTCGGTCTCGCCGCGGTGCAGCGGTTCGAGGATCGCCTCGAGGCCGTGCTCGGCGGCGAGATCGCGGGCGAGCCGCACGGAGCGGGCCAGCTGCTCCCGGGCTGCGGCGGGGTCGACGCCCTCGGGGGTGGTGCGGGCGGCGCCGGAGCCCAGCACGATCGTGGCGCCGGGGCGGGCACGACGGGCCGCGGCGGTCATCACCAGGCGCAGGTGCTGGGCGATCGCCTCGTGGTCCGCGGCGGGGTCGGAGAGTCCGAGGCCGGCGGGGGCGATCACCGCGAAGGAGGGGGCGGGCTGCCAGGCGTCGGCGAGCGGCGCCTCCTGCCAGGTGCCGTCGGCCTGCTCGATCAGGAGGTTGTGCAGGATGGTGGGCTCGACGTAGTCGGCGCCCGCGGCGTAGGCGGCGGCGGTGCCGGCGCGGTCGGTGAGGATGCCGTGCTCCACGGCCTCAGAGCTCCTTCATCAGGGCGGCCAGGCGGTCGCGGGACTCGGCGGCCTGGGGCAGGCCCACCTTGTTCAGATGCCCGTGGGTGACGCCGCGGCGCACCTCGTGCTCGACCTCGACCCCGGCGCCGGCGAGCTGCTCGGCGTAGCGGCGGGCGCTGGTGCGCAGGTCGTCGTACTCGTCGGACTCGATGTAGGTGCGCGGCAGCACGGAGAGCTGTTGCGCGGTGCCCAGGCCCGGGAAGTCGTGCGCGGTGGCGTGCTCGAGGGGGCGGCCGAGGTAGTTCTCGCTCATGCGGCGCATCTTCTCCGGGGTGAAGCGGAGCATCTCGGGCAGGCCTGCGAGCGCCTCGGCCTCCTCGACGGTGGCCTCGGGGTTCAGCGGATGCGCGACCGGGTACATCAGCAGCGACAGCGCCGGAGCGCGGCCCGCCTCGGCCAGGCGCAGCGAGGCGGCGGCGGCGAGGTTCCCGCCCGCGCTCGCCCCGCCGAGGGCCAGACGCTCCGGGTCGATGCCGAGCTGTGCGGCGCGGGCACGGGTCCAGTCCACCGCGGCGATCACGTCATCGCAGAGGATCGGGGCGCGCACCTCGAGGGCGGGGTCGGTGCCGGGTATCTGCCGGGCGGGGCTGCCGCCGGGCGGTTCATCGCACAGCCGGTAGTCGACGGAGACGACCACGACGTTGGCCCGGCCCGCGACGCCGCGCGCGGTCGCATCGGCCTCGGGCATGTCGAGGTCGCCGTGCTGGAAGGAGCCGCCGTGGCAGAACACGAGCACCGCACGGGGCCCGCTCGCGGGACGGATCGGGGTGTAGACCCGCACCGGGACGGGGCCGTGCGGGCCCGGCGCCTCCCAGTCCTGGATGCGCAGGTCCCAGCGCTCAGGACGACCGTAGGGCGCGTTCCAGGCGGCCTCGTCCTCGGGGCGGAGGGGGCCGCGGGAGGCGGCGTCGGCCAGGGTGCGCAGGCGGCGCTCCATCTCGGCGGGGGCGGTGACGGTCATCGGGGGTACGAGCCTCNGGGGCATCCCAGGCGGCGAGCACGTCCGGGGCCACGTCATCCCAGCCGGCGAAGGGGCGCAGTGCGGGGAGCCGCTCGCGCATGGGGACGACGGCGGGTCGAGGATCGTGCGGGGTGGCGGGCACGGGGGCTCCTGGCGGGTCGAGGAGGGGGCTCAGCATGAGAGCTGGTGCGAGCAGGATGCGTCAGCACGCACCGGAGGGCAAGCGCTGTCCACAGCTCAGGCGAGGTGGAAGTACTGCGGGAGCACCTGCTTCTCTCCGCCGCCCGCGGTGAAGTACTCGCTCATCGCGGCCTCCCAGCGCGGGGAGATCTCGGCGCGGGCGATCGCGTCCTGGGCGGCGTCGACGTCGTCGGCCTCGAAGTAGCCCACGACCATGCCGTCCTCGGGGCGCAGGAAGAGGGAGTAGTTGCGCCAGCCCGCCTCGGTCAGCGCGGTGCGCATCTCCTCCCAGACCTCCTGGTGGGCGGCGACGTACTCGGGGAGCTTCTCGGGCCGCACGTGCAGCAGGAAGCAGCAGCGGTGGGGACTGCGGGCGGGGCTGGTGGCCAGCAGCTGGTCGAGCTCGGGGGTGGTCATGGCGTCCTTCCGGGATGGGTGGGGGCCGACGGGCTCTGCGCGAGGTGCCGGCCGATCAGGGCCAGGTTCTGGATCGCGGAGAGCCCGTACTGGGCCGCGTCGTTGGTGGAGACGAACGCCGCCTCGTCCACGGGTTCGAGCACCTCGGGGCCCTCGATCCGGGTGCGGGTCCACTCCGGCTCCGCGACCAGCATGTTCACGTTCAGCTGGTCGCCGAGACCCACGAAGAACGCATCCCACGCGCGCTGCGCGAGCGCGGGGTCGTCGGCGCGGGCGGCGGCGATCGCGAGCAGGCGGCTGTAGGCGGGCACCAGCGAGATGCCCGTCAGCGGCGCACCGAACCGCTCGGCCTGCTGCGCGGGGGTGGCGAGGTAGAGGCGGCAGTACTCGAGCCAGGCCTGTTCGAAGGCGGGGTCCTCGACCAGGTCGAGCGCCTCGGTGACGATCTCGACCAGTCCGAACACGGCCGCGAGATGGGAGACCTGCACCCGGTCGCGGGTGGTGTCGAAGCGGCGGGCCTCCAGATCCCACAGCGCCTCCCCGGTGAAGAAGCCCTGCTCCAGGGCGCCGATGCCGGCGAGCGCCGCGCGCACCTTCTGCTCGGCCTCGGCGTCCCCGTGCCGCTCCCAGGCGGTGATCCAGGCGCCGAGCAGAGCGCCCAGATCGGTGCCGAGCCCGATCGCGAGGGCGCGCGGGTCGGGGTCGTAGAGGTCGGTGCGCACCTTGCGGGTCGCATCCACGGCCAGCAGCGCCTGCTCCGACTCCGCGATCTCGTCGAGCAGCTCGCCGGTGCGCTCGTCGGCGGTGAGATAGAAGAAGTACCGACGGTACTGGGCGTTGGAGATGCGCAGCTGCTTGGCGCTGCAGCCGAAATGCTGGACGTTGTGACGGGTGCCGAGGCCCGCGAAGCGGCCCACGTGGTAGACGTCCACCTCGCTGGTGTGGCGGGTCATCGCCTCGGCGAGGCGGTAGGCATCCGCCGAGCCGCTGCGCAGCGCATCCAGCCACAGCCACAGGTCCGGGGACAGCTCGGAGTTGTCCCAGGCGTAGCCGCCCACGTCGTAGCGCCAGGTGTGGCGGTCCGCGTCGTAGGTGTGCATGACGTCGCCGTAGTCCCAGAACCCGTACCAGCCGCGCTGGTCCACCTGGTCGCGGTAGAACTCGCGCAGCCACACCAGGCGGTCCTCGATCGCGGCGCGCTGCGGGGTGGAGCGGTCTGCCACGTCCCAGGTGCCCAGCACGCCCGCCTCGCGCAGCCGTTCGGGGGTGGCCAGCAGCTGGGGCGGCAGGGCGCTGGTCGCCGCGAGATCGGCGAGCTCCTCGTGGCGCGGGGTGGCGGCGAAGGCGTCGATCACCAGCTCATGGGTGCGGGCGATGCCGCGGGCGTCGCCGTAGCCGGGTTCGTAATCCTCATAGGTGATCTCGAGGGCCTCGAGCTGGCCCTCGTAGCTGTCCTGGCCCAGGCCGTCGTGGTAGAAGCGCAGGTCCATGGGGTCGGCCGACGGGGCGTGCAGCCAGGTAGTCACGGTGCCGCTCTCGGTCGCGGCGCCGGCGATGTCCAGCTGGGTGGGCACGAGCTTCCAGAAGTCCCGCAGGCCCATGCCGATGCCGCCCTCGAGGTCGCCGAGGTACGCGTAGCCCCGGCTGCGGGTGCCGCTCGCAGCGGGGATCCAGGGACGGTCGGACGCGGTGCGCTTGGCGAGTGTGTACCCGTTGGCGCTCAGCTGGCGGAGGGACCAGTCGTTCCAGGTGGGGATCAGGTGCAGGCGGCGGGAGACCTCCGGCGCCCAGCTCTCCAACGGGGGTGTCGGGGCTCCGGCGATCTGGGCCGCGCGCACCTCGGCGCCCGGATCGCGACGCAGGCCTGTCAGGCCCCGCACCGCCTCGGTGAGGAAACCGCCCTCGGAGCCGGCCAGGCGCACGTGCCGGTCATGCGGGGCGCTCCGCAGCGGCACGTCCATCCGCAGCCCGAGCGAGGTGAGGAACAGCGACTCGGGGTCGGCGTCCCAGACCAGGGAGTGCACCAGGCGCAGGCGGGCGGACCCTGCCGTCGCGTACAGGCGCAGCACGAAGGGCAGCACCCTCTCCCCCGCCACCTCGTGATGCCCCTCCAGGCGCAGCACCGCCTGCTGGGCGCCCAGCCGCTCGAGGGTCAGGACGGTGGTGCGCACGGTGTGCTCGCGGCGCTGCGCGGCCGGCTGAGGCGACGGCGCGGAGCTCGCGATGATCCGGCCGTCCCGGCCCACCACGCGCCCGTCCACCTCGAGGCGGCGCAGCGGTGCGGTGCCGTGCGGAGCCACCTCGACGCGCAGCGCCCCTGTATCCACGAGGAACGCGCCGTCGGCCTGCTCGATCACCTCGACGGCGCCCGCCTCGGCGCCGGTGGTGCCGTCGGCCGCGACCAGGCGGGCATCGCCCGACGGAGCGCGCCCGGCATGCCCAGTCCACTTCACCGACCCGTCGGGCCAGCGGGCGGTGACCCAGGTGTCCACCGGTGCCGCACCCCCGTCGTGCACCAGCTCGAAGGCCGGCGCCTCGGGCAGCACGCCCCGTGGCCAGGGCGCCCCGAACTGGGTGGGCACAGCGGCCGTGCCCTCGCGCGGCTCGAGCAGGCGCAGCGGGGTGGCGGGGAGGGACGCGGCGGTGTCCGACGGGGAGAAGGGCATGGGGGTCTCTCTGACGTGATGGTCGGGGACTGCGACGCCGGCCGGGCGCTGGGGTGCGCCCGGCCGGCATGCAGGTCAGCCGCGCTCGTGCCCGCGCACGGGCTCATTCCTCGGCGCGGGGGTGGTGTACCGCAGCGCAGGCGCCGCGGGGGTCTCCATCCCCTCTCCGAGGAAGTAGGAGGTGTGCGGCGGCTGGTTGTAGGCCACGTGCTGCCAAGCGATCGCCAGGCGGTACTGCGGGTCGGACATCAGCGTGCGCAGCCGATGCTCGGTCGCTTCGGTGGTGGTGTAGATCCGCAGAGCTGTGGAGTCCTCGGTGCGGAACACGAGCTCCTCGCGCCAGTCACCCAGCAGATCGGCCTGCAGGGCGGGGTTGCCCTTGGTGTCGTTGTTGCTCAGCGTCCCCTCGGCCCGGAAGATCTCGACCTGCTGCGCATTCTCGTGGTCCCACTTGGAGATGGTGGGGACCCCGGTGCGCGGACCGTCGTCGAACTCGTGATCGACGATCTCGCTCAGCAGGTCGCCGTCCCACAGCGCCGTGAAGTTCGCCGCGGGGATCTCGGTGGAGATCAGCTCGCCCTGGGCGGAGCGCAGGGAGCCCACCGGGGAGTTCCATTCGGCGTCGTAGCCGACGTTCCATCCCTCGGCGCCGGGGAACCGCGGATCGATGTCCGCCATGGCGCCGCGGCCGGTGTCCCGCTGCGCGTGCACGGACCACAGCACCTCGCCGGTGGCCGCGTCGCGGAACGTCGAGCCCCGGTTCCCGCTGGCGTTCATGTCCTCGTGGACGGCGAAGACCTCGAGGCCCGGGCGCGAAGGATCGAAGTCGCTGACGTGCATCGCGTCCCCGTGGCCGAGTCCGGTGCTGTAGAGGCCGGTGCCGTCGTGGTCGATGGTCGCGGAGCCGTAGACGATCTCGTCCCGCTGGTCGCCGTCGACGTCGGCGACCACCAGGTTGTGGTTGCCCTGCCCGGCGTATCCCTCGTTGCCGGGATCGTCGGAGTCGAAGAGCCAGCGTTCGCTGAGGCGCTCGCCGTCGAAGTCCACGGCCCACAGCACCGCGCGGGTGTAGTAGCCGCGGGCGAACACGGCCGAGGGGTGCTCGCCGTCCAGGTATGCGGTCGCCGAGAGGAAGCGGTCCACGCGGTTGCCGTAGCCGTCGCCCCAGTCCTCGACGGTGCCGCGCGGCGGGCGGTAGTCGATGGTGTCCAGCGCCTCGCCGCTCTCACCGTCGAAGACGGTGAGGTACTCGGGACCGTCCAGGACGTATCCCTCGTCATTGCGGTGGTCCGCGTCGGCGTCGCCGATCACGGCGCCGACCCCGTCGACCGTGCCGTCCGCCGTCTTGACCAGGAGCTCGGCCCGGCCGTCGGAGTCGAAGTCGTACAGCTGGGGCTGGGAGTAGTGAGCTCCGGCGCGGATGTTCACCCCCAGGTCGATGCGCCACAGCTGCTGCCCGTCGAGCTCGTAGGCGTCGAGGTACACGTTCCCGGTGGCGCCTGGGCGGGAGTTGTCCTGCGAGTTGCTCGGGTCCCACTTGACGACCAGCTCGAGCTCTCCGTCGCCGTCGACATCCGCCGTGAGGGTGTCGTTGGCGCGGTAGCTGTGCTCGGTGCCGTCGACGGCGATGAAGTCCGCGGGCTTGTCCAGCGGCACGTCGAGATGGCTCTGCGCCCAGGGGGTGAACGGCTCGCTCACCCACATCAAGTTCTTCCCGCGGGATCCGCCGGGGACCGGCTTCCCGCTCGCACTGCCGCCCTCGAGCGCGATCCGGTAGGTCGATCCGGTGACCCCCTCGGGGTCCAGCAGGTTCGTCGAGTCGGTGATCGGCTCAGGCGTGATCCGCTCACCGTCACGGAAGACGACGAACCGGGAATCGATCGACTCGTTCCCGAGCAGACGCCAGGACACCAGTACGCCCTCGTCCGTGGGGACGGCGACGGCGCCGCGGTCCAGCCGCTCCGCGTCGCGCTGCAGGGTGCGGCTCGGTGGAGCGGCCTCGGCGGGTGCTGCGGCGCCGCCGGAGGCGAGGCCGGCGCCGGTGAGTGCGAGCGGCAGCGCCAGCAGCAGTGCGGCGGGCCGACGCCACAGTCGTGCGCGACGGTCGGATCGGTGGCGTGCAGGGTTGTTCGACGGCATGTCTGCTCCGTTTCAGGGAGGGGAACTGCGACGTACTGCGGGTCGGATCGTTGGGGTCAGCCCTTCACGGAGCCGATCATCACCCCCTTGGCGAAGTGCTTCTGGAGGAACGGGTAGACGAGCATGATCGGCAGGGTCGCGATGACGATCACCGCGAACTTCAGCCCTTCCTTAGGCGGCACGTAATTCGGGTCGAGGTTGCCGAGCGTGGTGGAGGGATCAGAGGAGATCGTCACCTGGCGCACGAACATCTGCAGCGTCCACTTCGAGCTGTCGGAGATGTACAGCAGCGGCGACATGAAGTCGTTCCAGATCGCCACCGCATAGAACAGCGAGAACGTGGCGATCACAGGCTTGGACAGCGGCAGCATGATCCGCCAGAAGGTCGTGAACTCGTTGGCGCCGTCGATCTCCGCGGCCTCGCGCAGCTCGTGCGGGAGCTGCTGGAAGAAAGTGCGGATCACGATCAGGTTGAAGGGGTTGATCGCCAGCGGCAGGATCAGCGCCCAATAGGAGTCCAGTAGTCCCAGCTCCTTGACCACCAGGAACAACGGGATCATGCCGCCGGAGAACAGCATCGCGAACAGCACCAGGCGCATGATCAGCCCGCGCCCCACCAGGTTCGGGTCCGAGAGCGGATAGGCCATCAGCATGGTCAGCGTGATCTGCACCAGGGTGCCCACGCCGGTCACGCCGATGGTCACCAGCAGGGACCGGATGAAGGTGTCGGTCGAGAAGATGTAGCGGTAGGTCTCCAGGGTGGGCGTGTTCGGCCACAGGAAGAACGGGCGCGAGGCGATCTCGGACTCGGTCGCGAAGGAGGCGGCGACCACATAGACGAACGGCAGGATCGTCAGCGCCGCGAAGCCGAGCAGCAGGGCGATGTTCACACCGTCGAAGAGCTTGTCCCCGCGGGTGTCGTGCTTGATGGACATCGGGGACTCCTAGAACAGTGAGGACTCGGTGAACTTCTTCGCGAGCCAGTTCGCGCCGAGGATCAGGATCAGGCCGACGATGGATTTGAACAGCCCGATCGCCGTCGAATAGCTGTAGGCGCCGTTGGTGATGCCCATGAAGTAGACGTAGGTGTCGAACACGTCCGCGACATCACGGTTCAGCGAGTTGGTGAGCATGTAGATCTGCTCGAACCCGGTGTCCAGGAAGTTGCCGATGTTGAGGATCAGCATGATGATCACGGTCGGGATGATCGCGGGGATGGTGACGTGGCGCAGCTGCTGGAACCGTCCGGCGCCGTCGATCATCGCGGCTTCATAGAGCTGCTTGTCCACGCCGGCGAGCGCAGCGAGGTAGATGATCGTGCCCCAGCCGGTGCCCTTCCACAGGGTCTGCGCCATGATCAGCGGCCGGAACCAATCCGGATCGGCGAGGAAGTTGACCCGCCCGCCGAAGAGCTCGTTGAACAGCACCGTGATCGGGCCGATGTCGAGCGCGAACAGCAGGTAGGTCAGGCCCGAGACGATCGCCCAGGACAGGAAGTGGGGGATGTAGATCGCGGTCTGGATGAACTTCTTGAGCATCTGCTTGCGCAGCTCGTTGAGCATCAGCGCCACGATGATCGGCGCCGGGAAGGCGATCACCACGTTCAGGAACGCCAGGATCAGCGTGTTGCTCAGCAGGCGGCCGAAGTCCGGGCCGCTGAACAGCCGCTCGAAGTGGTCCAGGCCCACCCAGGGGCTGCCCTGCATGCCCAGGAACGGCAGGTAGTCCTGGAAGGCGATGGTGATGCCGTACATCGGGGCGTACTTGAACACCGCGAAGTAGACGACGCCCGGCAGCAGCATCAGGTAGAGCATCGGGGAGCGGCGCAGCCGCTTGAGCAGGCTGCGCTTGCGACGGGTGGAGCTCGCGCCCGGGGCGGGCTCCTGCCCCGTCTGAAGCGGCACCGGGGAGGCGGCCGCCGGGCTGTTGGTCATGACCATGGTCGATCAGTCCTCGTGGTGATGGGGCGGGGACGGCTGCGCTGCGCGCGGCATCGCGCAGCCGTCCCCGCTGGTCGGCGGCCTGGTCAGCCCTGCTGGTAGAGCTCGTTCATCTCGTCGACCACCTGCTGGCCGCCGCTGCTGGTCCAGCGCTCGAGCTCGGCCTCGAGGCCCGCCTCGTCGAGCTGCCCGGCGAGGAACTTCAGCCGCGCATCGACCACGATCTGGTCGAGGATCGCGCCGTTCTGCAGGTAGGACTGCGACATGTAGGCAGAGCCCGGGTTGAACACGGCGTGCTCGAGATCGGCCTCGTGGTAGTCCAGGCGCTTCTGATCCAGCGCCGCCTCGGCCTCGCCCTCGGGCTTGGCGGGCAGGCCCAGGTAGCCGTTGGACTGGGTGCCGATCTGCGCGAAGGCGGAGACGTCGCTCTGGATCAGGGAGGCCTCCTCGCTCTCGATCGCGACCGCCTGGTCGCCGTCGACCTCGTAGTTCACGCCCTCGATGCCGTTGTTGAGCAGGCGCTGACCCTCCTCGGAGGAGAGCTTGTCCAGGGCGGTGAGGACGGTGGCGAGCTGGGCATCGCCCGGCACCGCGGCCTTGGGGATCGTGAGGTAGCCGGAGTAGCCCGGGGTGGGCAGGGCCCACAGGGTGCCGTCGGGGTTCTTGAGGTTGCCGACCATGGTGACCTTGTCCCCGTAGCCCTCGGGGTCGGCGTCCTTGAACAGGCCCATCAGCTGCAGCCCGCGTGAGGAGACGTCCGCGATGATGCCGCCCTGGCCGTTGAAGAAGGGCTCGTTCCAGGTGCCGCTGTCCATGGTCGCGAAATCGGCGTTGACCTGGCCCGCCTCGACCATCTCGCGCATGGTGCGGTTGGCCTCGATGAACTCGGGGGCGAGGAAGGCGGGGCTGAGGGAGCCGCCCTCCTCCTTCCACACGTTGGCGGTGCCGTGCCAGGTCTCCCACAGGTCGTAGGGGCCGTTGTTCCCGTAGCCGCTCCAGGCGGGGATGATCAGGCCGGTGGTGGCCGAGCCGTCGCCAGCGGGGTCGTCGTCGGTGAAGGCGCGGGCGATCTCCCGGAGGTCATCGGTGGTCTCGGGCTCTGCCAGGCCCAGGTTGTCCAGCCAGTCCTTGCGCAGGATCACCGACGCGCGCATCGCGTCGCGCAGGCGGAAGATGCCGTAGGTGCGGCCGTTGATGCTCGCGCCGTGGGCGACGTCCTCGTTCTCGGGGGTGAGGTTCGGGTACTCGGGCAGGATGTCGGTGAGGTCCCAGTAGCCGCCGGCCTCGGCGGTCTGGGCGAGCTCGGCGCTCTTGCCGGTGTGGACCATGACGTGGGGGATGTTGTCGCTGGCCATGGTCACGGTGACGCGGTCGGAGTAGCTCGAGTTCGGCACCCAGGTGATCTCCAGGGGCATGCCGATGAACTCCTCGATGGCCGTCTGCAGCTGGCCCTCGGGGTCCGGGGCGGTGTCGGAGAGCAGCGGCGCCATGATCTTCAACGTGGTGATCTCGGCGTCGGCGTCGGCAGATCCTCCGCCTCCGCCGCAGGCGGCGAGTCCGAGGGTGGCGGCACCGGCGGCGGCACCGCCCAGGAGGGTTCGGCGAGAGAACATCCTTGTTCCTTTCGTGGGCGAGGGCGCACGGTGCGCTCTCGCGGTGGGGACCGTGCCGTGAGGGGTCACGGGCACGGCATCGGGGTCACGCGGACGTGGGCAGGCTCGGGCGGGCGGCGACGGCGCCGCTGGTCGCTCGGGCCGGGGGACCCGCCGGCGGCTCCGCCGGGCGGGAGAGGAGGTCCTCGTTGCGGTCCAGGGAGCGGCCGACGAGGTGGTGGCTGAGCAGCAGCGGCACCGCGGCTCCGAGGAAGGGCAGCAGCCCGGGCAGGGAGAGCGCGATCGCTCCCCACAGGACCAGCGCGGCCAGGAGCACGAGGGAGGTGGGGGCCTGGGCGAGGGCGAGCAGCAGTGCCCGACCGAACACCCGTGTGGCGGGCAGGTGGTAGCGGCGGTCCAGCTCGGGGATGTGGGCGAGCGTGATCAGCAGCAGCACCGCGGCCAGGCCCAGCACCGCCTGGAGCGCGAGCGGCAGGGCGCCGCTGAGGAGCGTCGCGGCGACCAGCGCTACGAACAGTCCGGGAAGGCCGAGGGTGATCTGGCTGCGCCAGAAGCTGCTCTTCCAGACCTGTGCGGCGTGGGCCCAGCGGATCGGCTCGCCGCGTTCGGCGCGGGCTGCCGCGTCGGTCGCGGCCATGGTGGCCGGTGCCCAGCCGAGCACGATGCCGCCGGCGAGCGTGCCCGCCAGCCAGATGCCCTGGAGCACGAGGGCGCGCAGGACGAGGTCCATGCCGCCGCTGAGCGCGTGCGCCGCCCGGCCCATCAGAGCGCCTCGATCCGCAGGTCGGAGTACTCGGCGATCAGCGGCGCCATCTGGCGCAGTCCGATCGCGCCGCCGCGGCGGGCGGGACCGCCCACGGTGCCGTCATCGTTCCAGCTCAGGCACGAGATGCCGTCGATCGTGAACTCGACGGTGGTGCCGCGCCAGGTGAGGGCGAGGTGGTAGTCGCGGTCCACATCGAGCACGGCGGGCAGGGGGTCCGCGCCCTGCGCCACGAGGTGGAAGCCGTGGCTCTTGCGCACGTTGCAGGTGTGCAGGCTGCGCTCGCTGGGCCACATGCGGCGGAAGTAGGAGAGGTGGTAGGCGTCGATCGCACCGGAGTGGTACTGCTCGTACTCCCCGGTGCGGGGCGGCAGCGCAGGGTTGTGGAGGGAGCCTCCGCCGCGCGCCTGCGCGGCCCAGAAGACCATCGCGAGTCCCGGTTCGCGCAGGGGACGGAAGCCCCAGGTGATGCGCACGTCGCCCTCGTGATGGACCGGCAACCAGGCCACGAAGTTCGCCGCCTGGCCCTCCGCGGGCTCCGCGGCGCTCTCGAGGCGGAGCCGGCCGGCGGGGAACGACGCCGTCATCGGGCCCTCGATGATCCAGTCCTCTAGCTGCTCGGGGCCGGACAGCGGTGAGGAATACAGGGTCGTCATCGCCGTGCTCGCCTCCTCCCGGGTCGCCGTGCGGGCTCCTCGACGAGCCCTCGCGATGTGATCGGCGCCATCTTGAATCGTTCCATCTCGGGTTGTCAACCGCTTTCCCCCCTCGGGTTTCGGTGAGGTTCGAACGGAGAGCGAGGGGTGGAGCGAGTGACCGTTCACTTCTGCTCGGCGTGCGCGGGTGGCATGCTGCGTCGGCCCTGCGACCACCCTGTCTCGACCAGCACCGCTGCGCTCGCATCGGCCGCGTGTCGCCCCGTCACGGTGCCCGGGATGCTGTCACTCGAGACAGGGAGTCCTGCCTGCGGATGAACGGTCACCCGTTGTGAGATCGTGACCTGAGCGCCGTCACCGTCGACGCCCGAGGAGCCCGCATGACAGCTGTCCGTCGTCCGACGATCCGTGATGTCGCACGCCTTGCGGGCGTCTCGCATCAGACCGTCTCGCGGCACCTGCGCCGCGACCCGACGGTCTCGCCGATGCTCGCGGCACACATCGATCAGGCCGTCGCCCAGCTGGACTACCGCCCCAACCTCGTGGCGCGAGCGATGCGCAACCGCTCGACCGGCCGCCTCGCGCTGGTGCTGCCGGCCGGGGACGTGTGCCATTCGCTCGAGCTGCTGGGCGGGGCGAACGAGGCGGCGCAGGCGGCCGGCTTCGGGGTGGAGGTGGTGACTCTGCCCGCCGGGGAACGGCTCGCCGAGCGTGTGGGCCAGCTCGCGGACTCCGGGCTGTACGAGGCGGTGCTCTCGCTCACCGATCTGCCCAAGGCCGAGCAGCAGCGGCTGGGCACCACGCCGATCGTCTCGGCGCCGGTGTACGACAGGAAGCTTCGCGGCGTGGGCCCGCTCTCGGAGGCGAACCGGATGGCGGAGGTGGTCACGCACCTGGTCGAGCTCGGCCACCGCGAGTTCCTGCACCTCGGCGGCGATCACGGTCACCCCTCGTCCCGTCGGCGCCACGAGGCTCTCCAGCGCACTCTCGCCGAGCTCGACCTGCCGGCGGGGACCACGGTCGACTGCGGCTGGGATCCCGAGCGGGCGCTGCGCGCCGTCGCGGAGCTTCCGGAGGGCACCGGGGTCACCGCGGTGCTGGCCGACGACGACCTGCTGGCCGCCGGAGCGATCCGGGGGGCGGCCGCACGCGGCTGGCGGGCGCCCGAGGATCTCAGCGTCACCGGCTGGGACGATCTGCCGCTCGCCTCCTGGATGCGACCCTCGCTGACCACCGTGCGGATCGACCACCACCGCCATGGGGTGGAGCTGCTCGAGGAGCTGCTGCGCGTGATGCGGGGCGAGGCTCCCGCGATGGACCAGCCCTCGATCACGGAGGTCGTCTGGCGGGAGTCGACCGGGCCGGCACCGCAGCGGTAGCCCCGCCCCGCCGCCCCTGTCTCTTCTACACCTCTGACGCTGCCGACGATCCCCCTTGTGGCTGCGTGATACGCTGTGTTGAGTCGTTTCAAACGGTGTGGGTCGTGCATCGCGTCCAGCGAGCATCCTCGCCGCTCACCGCTGAGCAGCGGTCGGCACGCACACCCGCCCCTCATCCCGCCGAAGGAGCCCCCGTGACCACTCCCACCGCCTTCCCCGCCGAGATCGCGCGCGATCTCGCCGAGTTCACGATCGAGGTCCCCAGCTGGGGCTACGGGAACTCCGGCACCCGCTTCAAGGTGTTCGGCACCCCCGGCACCCCGCGCGATCCCTTCGAGAAGATCGCCGACGCCGCGCAGACCCACGCCTTCACCGGCTCCGCCCCGCGCGTGTCCCTGCACTACCCCTGGGACAGGGTCGAGGACTTCGGGGCGCTGCGCGAGTACGCCGCCGAGCAGGGCATGACGCTGGGGATGATCAACTCCAACACCTTCCAGGACGACGAGTACAAGTTCGGCTCCCTCACCCACGGTGACAAGACCATCCGCCGTCGGGCGATCGACCATCACCTCGAGTGCATCGACGTCATGCGCGCCACCGGCTCCAAGGAGATGAAGATCTGGCTGGCCGACGGCACGAACTACGCCGGCCAGGACTCGATCCGCGCCCGTCAGGACCGCCTGGCGGAGTCGCTGCAGGAGATCTACGCGGGCCTCGGGGACGATGAGCGCCTGGTGCTGGAGTACAAGTTCTTCGAGCCGGCGTTCTACCACACCGATGTCCCGGACTGGGGCACGAGCCTGCTGCACTGCCTGGCCCTCGGTGAGAAGGCGCAGGTGGTGCTGGACACCGGCCACCACGCCCCCGGCACCAACATCGAGTTCATCGTGGCCCAGCTGCTGCGCGAGAACCGTCTGGGCGCCTTCGACTTCAACTCCCGCAACTATGCCGATGATGACCTGATCGTGGGCGCCGCGGATCCGTTCCAGCTGTTCCGGATCCTGTTCGAGATCGTGCAGCAGGACGCACACCGCCCGGCCTCCGGCGTGAACTTCATGCTCGACCAGTGCCACAACCTCGAGTCGAAGATCCAGGGCCAGATCCGCTCGGTGCTGAACGTGCAGGAGACCCTCGCCAAGGCACTGCTGGTGGACCGAGAGGCCCTCGCCGCCGCGCAGGAGGACAACGACGTGCTGCGGGCGAACGAGATCCTGATGGACGCCTTCTGGACCGATGTGCGCCCGGCGCTCGCGGCCTTCCGCGAGGAGCGGGGCCTGCCCGCCGATCCCTTCGCCGCGTTCCGCGCGAGCGGCTACGAGCAGAAGACCGCCGCCGAGCGCGTGGGCGGGAACCAGATGGGATGGGGAGCCTGAGCATGAGTGAGAGGACCGCTGTGAACGAGACCGTCGCCGCCCTGCTGGAGCGCTCGAACGCGCTGGGCTCCGATCCGCGCAACACCAACTACGCGGGCGGCAACACCTCCGCCAAGGGCTCCGCGACCGACCCGGTCACCGGGGAGGAGACCGAGCTGCTGTGGGTCAAGGGCTCCGGCGGGGACCTCGGCACGCTCGAGGAGAAGGGCCTGGCGGTGCTGCGCCTGGATCGGGTGCGCGCCCTGCAGGACATCTACCCGGGCGTCGAGCGCGAGGACGAGATGGTCGCGGCCTTCGACTACTGCCTGCACGGCAAGGGCGGGGCCGCCCCCAGCATCGACACCGCGATGCACGCCCTGGTCGACGCCGAGCACGTGGATCATCTGCATCCCGATGCGGGCATCGCGCTGGCGACCGCGGCCGACGGGGAGCGCCTGACCCGTGAGTGCTTCGGCGAGGCCGTGGTGTGGGTGCCGTGGCGCCGGCCCGGCTTCCAGCTGGGCCTGGACATCGCGGAGATCAAGCGCGAGAACCCCGGCGCGATCGGCTGCATCCTGGGCGGGCACGGCATCACCGCCTGGGGCGAGACCTCCCAGGAGGCGCAGGAGAACTCCCTGCGGATCATCCGTGAGGCGACCGAGTTCATCGAGCGCACCGGCACCCCCGAGCCCTTCGGTGCGCAGGATCCTGCGCGCGCCGCGCTGCCGGAGGCGGAGCGGCGCGCGAAGGCGTCGGCCCTGTTCCCGGTGCTCCGGGGCCTGGCCTCGACGGATACGCCGATGGTCGGGCACTTCACGGACACGGAGGCGGTGCACGAGTTCCTCGCCTCCGAGAAGCTCTCGAAGCTAGCCGCTCAGGGCACGTCCTGCCCGGACCACTTCCTGCGGACCAAGGTGAAGCCGATGGTGCTGGATCTGCCGGCAGGGGCGAGCATCGAGGAGTCGGTGGCGCGGCTGAAGGAGCTGCACGAGGCCTACCGCGAGGACTACTCCGCCTACTACGCGCGCCATGCCGATGCGGACTCGCCCGCGATGCGCGGCGCGGATCCGGCGATCGTGCTGGTCCCGGGCGTGGGCATGTTCAGCTTCGGAGCGGACAAGCAGACCGCCCGCGTGGCCGGGGAGTTCTACGTCAACGCGATCGCGGTGATGCGCGGGGCGGAGGCGATCTCCACCTACTCCCCGATCGAGGAGTCGGAGAAGTTCCGCATCGAGTACTGGGCGCTCGAGGAGGCGAAGCTGCAGCGCAGGCCCAAACCCAAGCCGCTCGCGACCCGCGTGGCACTGGTGACCGGGGGCGGCTCCGGGATCGGGAAGGCCACTGCGGAGCGGCTGGTCGCCGAGGGCGCGTGCGTGGTGATCGCGGATCTGAACCTCGACAATGCCCGCGCCACCGCGGAGGAGCTGGGCGGGCCGGACAAGGCTGTCGCGCTGCGCGCGGACGTCTCCGACGAGCAGGCCGTGATCGACATGGTCGCCGAGGCGGCTCTCGCCTTCGGCGGTCTGGACCTGGTCGTCAACAATGCCGGGCTCTCGCTGTCCAAGCCCCTGCTGGAGACCACCGCGAAGGACTGGGACCTGCAGCACGACGTGATGGCCCGCGGCTCGTTCCTGGTCTCGCGGGAGACGGCGCGGCTGATGATCGACCAGGCCATGGGCGGGGACATCATCTACATCTCCTCGAAGAACTCGGTGTTCGCCGGCCCCAACAACATCGCCTACTCGGCGACGAAGGCGGATCAGGCGCATCAGGTTCGGCTGCTCGCGGCGGAGCTGGGCGGGCACCAGATCCGCGTCAACGGCATCAACCCCGACGGGGTGGTGCGCGGCTCCGGCATCTTCGCCGGCGGCTGGGGCGCCTCCCGCGCGAAGGTCTACGGCGTCCAGGAGGAGGAGCTCGGCGAGTTCTACGCCCAGCGCACTCTGCTCAAGCGCGAGGTGCTGCCCGCGAACGTCGCGAACGCCGTGTTCGCGCTGACCGCCGGAGACCTCTCCCACACCACCGGTCTGCACGTCCCGGTGGATGCGGGCGTCGCCGCGGCGTTCCTGCGATGAGCGGCGCGCAGCAGGTCCAGGAGCCGCTCGCGGTCGCGGCGATCGATCTCGGCGCCACCTCGGGCCGGGTGATGCTCGGCGTGATCGAGCAGGGCCGGATAGAGCTGGTGCCCGCGCACCGCTTCGAGAACCGCCTGCTCGAGCACGACGGTCACCTGCGCTGGGACATCGAGGCGCTGTGGGCGGAGATCCGCCAGGGCCTGGCCGACGCCCACGGCCTCGCCCTGGTGCGCGGCCTGCCCGGGCTCTCCTCGATCGGGGTGGACTCCTGGGCGGTGGACTACGGCCTGGTGGGTCCCGATCAGGTGGGGGCCGACGGCGCTGCCGTGCCCGGCAGCGGGGAGCTGCTCGGCGGGGTGATCGCCTATCGCGACAGCCGCACCGACGGGGTCGCGGACGTTTTCGCCGAGCAGGTCTCGCGGGAGCGTCAGTTCGCGCTGACCGGGATCGCGCAGCAGCCCTTCAACACCCTCTACCAGCTGGTGGCCGAGGAGCGGCTCGCCGCGCTGCCCGAGGGGTCGACGCTGCTGATGGTCCCGGACCTGATCGGCTACCTGCTCACCGGGCAGCGCCGCACCGAGCGCACCAACGCCTCGAGCACCGGGATGCTCGCGCTCGAGACGCAGGACTGGTCGCCGGAGCTGCTGGAGGCCGCCGGGGTGGATCCGGCGCTGCTGGCCCCGCTGCTCTCCCCCGGCGAGCGTCTGGGCACGGTGCTGCCGCAGCTCGCGGGCGAGCTGGGGATCGGGGAGGTGCCGGTGATCGCCGTCGGCTCCCACGACACCGCCTCTGCGGTGCTCGCGGTGCCCGCAGCGCAGGACACCCATCCCCTCGCGTACATCTCCTCGGGGACCTGGTCGCTGATCGGGCTCGAGCTGGATTCCCCCGTCGGCTCCCCGGCCGCGCTCGAGGCCGGGTTCACCAACGAGGGCGGGGTGGACGCCACCACCCGCTTCCTGAAGAACGTGGCGGGGATGTGGCTGGTCACCGAGTCGATCCGTCAGTGGGAGGAGGAGGGGGCGAGCGTGGATCTCGCCGATCTGCTGGCGGCCGCGGCCGTGATGCCCGCGCACCGCTTCCGGATCGATCCCACCGATCCCGCGTTCCTCGCACCGGGCCGGATGGCGGAACGGGTGACGATGGCCGCGACGCCGCTCGAGGGCGAGGATGAGCGTCCCCGCACTCCGGCGCAGCTGGTGCGTTGCATCCTCGAATCCCTCGCCGAGACCTACCGGGACGAGCTGCACGCCGCGTGCCGTCTGGCGCGGATGCCGCTGCCTGAGCGTCTGCACGTGGTGGGCGGCGGGAGCCGCAACGCCCTGCTGAACCAGCTCACCGCGGACGCGCTCGGCATCGAGGTGGTCGCCGGCCCGATGGAGGCGACAGCCCTGGGTAATGTGGCGCTGCAGGCCCGCACTCTCGGCGCGGTGAGCTCCGCTCCCGGGGCGCTGCGCGAGCTGGTGCGGGCGAGCGTGGACCTCGAGCGCTTCACGCCCCGTTCTTCCCTGACCGACGTGCGCTGATGCACGCCCCGATCATTGAGGTGAAAGCAGCCCGATGAAGCGACAGCTCCCCCAGCCCCGTGAACTGTTCGAGCTGATGCAGTTCAAGGCCCCGGACCTCAACGCCCGTCGGCGCCGGCTGAGCGCCGCGCTGACGATCGAGGATCTGCGGGCGATCGCGAAGCGGCGCACGCCCCGCGCCGCGTTCGACTACACCGACGGGGCAGCGGAGTCCGAGCTCTCGCTGGCTCGGGCGCGGCAGGCCTTCGCCGATGTGGAGTTCAATCCCGGGGTGCTGCGGGACGTCTCCGCGGTGGACACCAGCCGGGAGATCCTGGGCGGCAGCAGCGCACAGCCCTTCGCGATCGCGCCGACGGGATTCACCCGCCTGATGCAGACCGAGGGCGAGGTCGCCGGGGCAGGCGCCGCCCAGGCCGCCGGGATCCCGTTCACGCTCTCGACGCTGGGCACCACCTCGATCGAGGACGTCGCCGCGGCGGCCCCGCACGGGCGCAAGTGGTTCCAGCTGTACGTGATGCGCAAGCGCGAGATCTCCTACGACCTGGTCGAGCGGGCCGCCCGCGCCGGCTTCGACACCCTGCAGTTCACGGTGGACACCCCGGTCGCAGGGGCCCGGCTGCGCGATACCCGCAACGGCTTCTCGATCCCTCCGCAGCTGACCGCGCGCACCGTGCTCGACGCGATCCCGCGCCCCTGGTGGTGGATCGACTTCCTCACCACGCCCACCCTCGAGTTCGCCTCGCTGTCCTCCACCGGCGGGACCGTGGGCGAGCTGCTGGACTCGGCGATGGATCCCACCATCAGCTTCGAGGACCTCGAGATCATCCGCGGCCTGTGGCCGGGCAAGCTCGTGGTCAAGGGCGTCCAGACCCTCGAGGACGCGAAGACCTTCGCTGATCGGGGCGTGGACGGGATCATCCTGTCCAACCACGGCGGCCGCCAGCTCGACCGGGCACCGGTGCCCTTCCACCTGCTGCCCGAGGTGGCCCGCGAGGTCGGCGCCGACGTCGAGATCGGCATCGACACCGGCATCATGCACGGCGCGGACATCGTCGCCGCCGTGGCGCTCGGTGCGCGATTCACCCTGATCGGCCGCGCCTACCTCTACGGCCTGATGGCCGGTGGCCGGCCGGGCGTGGATCGCACGATCGAGATCCTCTCCGAGCAGGTGGTGCGCACGATGAAGCTTCTGGGTGCGCACACCCTCGACGAGCTCGAGCCCAAGCATGTCACGCAGCTGCAGCGGCTGGTGCCGCGCGGGCGAGCGGGCGCGGAGCAGCTCTCGCACTGAGGCCGCGATCGAGGCGGGCTGGCCCCTCAGCCGGTCGTCGACTCCCGCTCCACCAGCGTGGGCGTGAAGCTGACATGCCGGGCTGGGGCGTCGGGGCTGGCGATCTGCTCCTCGAGCAGCGCGAGGGCGGTGCGGCCCATCAGGTCCGCGGGCTGGGAGACGGAGGTCAGGGGCACCACGGTGGAGCGGGCGAAGGCGATGTCGTCGTATCCCACCAGCGCGATCTCCTCGGGCACCGCGATCTGGTGGCGGAAGGCGAAGGCCTGCAGCACGCCCACGGCCAGCAGATCGTTGACGCAGAACACGGCGTCGGGCCGCTCGGCGGCGCTGCGGGCCACGATCGCCTCGCCGACGGTGCGCCCGGCGAGCACGGTGAGGTCCTCCGCCTCGAGCACCTCGATCTCGATGCCGGCCGCCTCGGCGGCGCGTCGGGCGCCCGTGAGGCGATCGGCGACCTGCCGCAGGTCCTGCCGTGCGGCGACCACCCCGATGCGTCGGCGCCCGAGCCCGGCGAGATGCTGCACGGCGATCTCGCCGCCGGCGATGTCGTCGACGCTCACCGAGAATCCGCGCTCGGCCTGGGCGCTCTCGACCATCACCACCGGGGTGCCGCGGCCGCGGATCGCCTCGACCAGCTCGGCGCTGCTGCCGGTGGAGGCCAGCAGGATCCCCCGCACCCGCTGCTCCTCGAACAGGGAGAGGTAGAGGCGCTCGCGCTGCTCGCGGTTGCCGGTGCTGCCGGCGATCACCATCAGCTGCGAGTCCTCGGCGGCCGCCTCGATGCCGCCGACGAGCTGGGCGTAGAAGGGGTTGCCGGAGTCCAGCACGATCGCGCCGACGGTGCTCGAGCGCCCCAGCTTCAGCTGCCGGGCGGCGTCGTTGCGCACGTAGCCGAGCTCGGCGATCGCGGCCTCGACCCTCTCGCGACGGTCCGGGGAGACGATAGCGGGACGGTTCAGGACGTTGGAGACCGTGCCCACGGAGACTCCCGCATGCCGCGCGACATCTTTCATGCCCACTACGCGCATCCCGGCCACAGCCCGCTCCTCTCGCGACACAGCATGGTCCGCAGAGCTCCGGGACCTCGATCCAGCGACTTTATCGCGCAGCGCGCCCCGCTCGGCGCTCTCCCGCGCAGGAACCACCCGGAATGCGCCTTTTCCGACATATGCTCATCTCACGAGCACAGGCGGGGGCGCAGAGACTCGAGGTGGGTCCGGGGTCCATGCCGACAAGGGCATCCAGGAGGCCATGATGGGCACCGATCCGAGCACCCCCTCGCCCGGGCAGCCCCCGAGCACGGCCACGACGCCCGCGCGGGCGGGGTCCGGTCCGATCGCACGGCTGCTGACCGTGGTGTACGCGCTGGTCGTGACGCCGGTGGCCACGACCCTGGTGGTGTACGGCGCGATGCCGTGGCATCAGCACGTGCTGATGCGGAACGTGCCGCTCGATCAGCTGCTGGAATACCTGTTCTCCTCGATAGGTCTGCCCTCCTTCCTGGCCCTTCTGGGCGGCCTGCTGCTGCTGGTGTCGGTGGTGGCGACGGGCCTGGCCAGCTCGGCGGGGCTGCTGAGCGTCAGCGTACTGGCCCTGTTCCCGCTGGGCCTGCTCGCCTGGCCGCAGCTGCCCGTGCTGGTGCACGAGTGGTTGCCGGACTTCCTCTTCCAGGCGGTCTTCGTGATGCCCGCACAGGGGGTGCCGCTGCTGCTGTTCCCGGTGATGGGCGGGCTGGGACTGGCCCTGGCGATCGCCCGTCGGCGGCCACGTCCGCCGGTGGCCCTGTCAGCCATCGGGGCGGTACTGGTGCCCGTGATCATGCTGGCGGGAACGCTGCTGGCCATGCACGCCGTGGTGGTCGCCTCGACCTCGTACATGACGACCCTCGGCGCGGAAGGGGTCCCGGTCTCCGCGATGCTCACCGCGGTACTCGGCGCGGTGCTGCTGTGGCTGTGCGGCGCCGCCACCGGCGCCTCGCCCTACGCGCAGATCCTTTCCGCGCTCGTCACGCTCGCGGCCACGGCCGCGCTCTTCCTCCCGGGGGTGCTGATGATGCTGCCGAGCGTGGCCTACAGCCGGGTCGGCGGCACCACGATGTCCGTGCTGGCCATGGGCGGCGGTGCCGCGCTCGGTCTGGTGCTGCTGGCCCACACCGCGGTGCAGTTCGCGGTCTCCTCCCGGGCGCGGCGCCGGGCCCAGGCGGCCTCAGCGCTCTGAGCGGCCCGAGGGGCGGTGCAGCACGGGCACCGTGCCCAGGCCGGTGGCGACGCCGTCGAGCATCCGGTCGAGCTCCTGCTGCTGGAACCTCTCGCCGTAGGCCGCATGCGCCTCGGCGACCTGCGCAGCCGCGGCCTCGGCGTTCTCCGGCCGGGCGGCGGCCGCAGCGGTGGCGCCGTGGATCCGCAGTCCCAGCCGGGTGGTCCCTGCACGCAGACGCCCGGTGAGGTCGAGGCGGTAGGGCGGCCGCCACAGCAGGCCCACCTCCTGCCCGTCCACCAGCACGGCGGCGATCTCCCGCACGGGCGGGTCCAGCAGGGCGCGGTAGCCGCTGCCCCCGCCCGCCGCCGGCAGCACCGAGCCCTCGCCGAGGTCGAGCACGAGCGGGCCGCGGGCGCTGTCCTCGTCGAGCTGCACCTCGGTCTCCAGCAGCAGCGGGCGCAGATCCGCGGCGTCGGCGCCGTGCAGCAGATGCGGCAGGGCGACAGGGCGCGGCTCCTCGCCCTCCCGGGTGAGGGTCCAGGGACCCTCGAGACGCAGCGGCGCCGGCGCGTCGGCGCTCCGCGCAGGATCCGCCGGGGCGACGGGGCCCGAGCCCTCCTCGGTGCTCAGGAGCAGCAGCGCCTGGTAGGGGTGCAGGTCGATCTCACCGCCCTCGGCCGGGAGGGCGCGCTCGGAGCCGTCCGCGGGGTCGAGCAGCCGCAGCGCGGCGCGCGGCGTGCGCGGGGCGACCTCGAGGGTCCGCCGCGTCGGTCCGGTGTTCGCGAGCAGGTGCAGCTCCCCGCCCACGAGGCGCCGCCGCACGGTCCCCACCTGGCCCCCGTCCCCGCTCAGCTGCAGCGGCGGGGCGAGGTCGCTGTCCCCACCGCCGTCGGCCCCGCCGCCCGCGGCGCCGACCATCGAGAGGGTCGCGTGGTCGATCAGCTCGCCGTCGTCGTACTCGTCGACCGGCATCGGCACCGGGATCCCGGCCGGATACGCTGGGGAGTCGACGGCGAGCACGGTGCCGCCGGCTGCGCGCACCCGGTCCAGCCAGGCCTCCGCCTCGGCGGGCAGACGGGTCACCCGCGGGAGGATCACCACCGCCGGGGCGACGGGATCCAGGGTGGTCAGCACGTCGTCGTCGAGCAGGTCGAGGTCGTAACCCGCGCGGCGGATCGCGGCGGGGATCCGTTCCCCGATGTGGGCGCGGCAGGCGGCCCAGAGGTCGTGGCCGCTGCCGCGGGCGGCGCGCACGTCCGCATAGGGCAGGTAGAGGGCGACGTCCGCACCCGGAGCACCCAGCCGCAGCGCCGCGCACAGCCGGGTCAGGTGCGCGCTGAGCTCCGGCATCGCGGGCCACCAGGCGTTACGGTCATCCAGTGCGCCGGCCGCATAGAAGGTCCAGCCGAGCCCCTCCGCGTCGGGGGCCGAGTAGGGCCAGCCGTGGCCCACGAAGTGCGTGATCCCCAGCAGCAGGTGCTCATGCGCCTCGGCCAGCAGATCCAGCGGCGCGGCGCGGAAGGACGGGGAGTGCACCCAGGTCCACACCTCGCTCGAGACCACCTCGCGGCGGTCCAGATGCGCGGCCGACGACGCCCAGCGGGACTGGGTCAGGGCCGTCCAGCCCGCGCCCTCGCCCTCTATCAGGTGCGCGCCGCGCTGGGCGCCGAGCGTGATCGGGGGCTGCCCGTAGCCCTGCAGGCGGAAGCGCACCCCGTGCTCCTCGGCCCAGGCGCGGCAGGTGGCCACGAAGCCCTGCTCGACCAGCTCGGACAGGGTACGGCCGTAGTCCTCGCGCACCTGCGCGCTCTCCGGCCCGTCGACCTCGAGCAGGTGCAGCACGTCGAGCAGCTCGTAACCCCGGCGGGTGCGGAAGTGCTCGAGCAGGCCCGGTGTCCAGCCCGCGTCGTACACCTCGAGGCTGTCGCTGAACACGGAGCCGAGCAGCTCTGCGGGGACCGCCTCGAGGATCGCACCGCCCACGGTGTCCAGGTGGTGGCGCACCGCGGCGGCGCTGAGATGGTCCACGACAGGGCCCTCCGCGCCGGCGGCGGAGCGCTTGACCTGCTGTCCGGTCACCTCGGACCAGGCCAGCAGCACGGTGCGGGGCCCGCGGCCGACGGGGATCTGCAGGCGCGCCCCCTCGACGGGCAGGCGCTGCCAGCCCGTCGGCGGCAGGCCCTCGCCCAGGTGCACCGAGACCAGCTCGTCCCCCGGCCAGGAGGGGTTCAGCTCCCACTCGAGCGCCGCGGGGCCCAGGTCCCGCCGCTCCCAGCGCAGGCGCCGCGCGGCATGCTCGGCGCCGATGTGGGCGCCGCCGTAGGACCATCCGCTGCCGAGGGTCACGTCCAGCCGGAGACCCAGCTCGCTGGCGCGCTCGGCGGCATGGCGGAGGTGCGCGAGCACCTCGGGCGAGAGGTAGTGCGGGGCGCCGGGACGCAGCGGGTACACCAGCGCCCCCTCGGCGCCCCCGAGCCCCGCCTCGGCCATGGCGCGCAGCTCGCGGTCGATCTCGGCCCGGTCCATGTCGGGGCCGAACCACCACCAGCGCATCATCGGCCGGGCGGCCGGATCCGGGTGGGTCAGGGCGTGACGGACCTGGTCAGCAGTGTGCACGGGCACGGGACTCCTCCGGTGAGGGGATGACGGGTCAGTGCGCGGGCGGGCTCAGTGCGCGGGCGGGGCCCAGGTCGCCACGGCGTCCTCGCGCGCCCAGGGCACGCCGAGCTCACTGAAGGGCCTGCCGGTCGCGAGCGCACGGGTCATCGCCTCGTCGAGCCCCTCGATCGTGGGATAGGCCAGCTCACCCTCGCCGTGCCAGTGCACCCAGTCCTCCCCGATCGGGAGCGGATCGGGCACGGACTGGATCGCCTCGAGCACCGCGCTGAACGGAGCGGTGCTGGCCAGCGGGGACACGAGCGCGACGGAGCGGTCGCGCACATGGGCGACGAGGTTCTCCATCAGGTCGGTGCGCGCGTGGGCGAGCTCCTCGCGCGCCCCGTCCTCGCCGGTGCGCACGGAGCGGTCCTCGGTGTACCAGAGGCGGTGGCTGCCGCGGGTGCCGCGGATCTCCACCCACGGGTTCTCGTGGCGGCCCGCGGCGGTGGTCAGCGTGCACACCACGGCGGGTGCGCGGCCGGCGGGGTCGATGCGCAGGAAGGTGGTGTCGTCGGCCTCGATGTCGTGGGCGCGGCGCAGCTCGCAGGTCACCGCGGAGATGTCGGAGACCTGCGCGATCCCGGCGATCGCGAGGCCCGCGTGGACGGCGTGGGCGAGCGGGTTGGTGGCCACCCCGTCGGCGACCCGTCGGCCGTCGCGGCGGCGCCGGCCCGCCCAGGGCGAGCGGCGGTAGTAGGCGCGGTCGCGTTGCCAGGCCCCGTGCACGGCCACCTCGGTGATCTCACCGAGAGGGGCCGCGGCGATCTCACCGAGTGTGCCCGCGGCGACCTCGGCGGCGAGCACGTCGACGCCCGCGCCGCCGCGGGCCTGGAAGCCCACCTGCACGCTGCGGCCGGCCCGCTGCGCCGCCTCGAGCAGCGTCCCGTGGTCCACGAGGGCGGGCACCGGGGGCTTCTCGAGGTAGACGTCGATCCCCGCGGCGAGCGCCTCGAGGGCGAGCGGCACGTGGGTGTCGATCGGGGTGGCGATCGCGATGATCTCCGGGCGCTCGTCGCCGCAGGCCTCGAGCAGCGCGGCGAGGGAGCGGTGGTGGATCCCGGCCAGCTCCTCGGGCGGGTCCACCACGTCCACCACCCCGACCAGACGGGCCGTACCGGCCTCCTCGAGGCGGGCGAGGGTGCGCAGATGCGAGGCGCCGTAGCCGCGCGTGCCGATCAGCGCGACCCGCACCGGGCCCATCGGCGCGCTCATGCGCCCTGCCCGGCGGCGACGGGGGCCTCGCGTTGCAGGTCCAGGCCCATCGCGGCGGCGATCTCGACCGGGGCGCCGCTCTCGAGGGAGAGGTTGCCGCAGATGCCCACCGCGATCGCGCGGATCCCGTCGCGATGATCGGAGGGACGGCCCAGCTCGTCCTGGACCGGGCCCACGAACACGTCGCGCAGCAGCAGCGCATCGCCGCCGCCGTGACCGCCCACGCCCTCGGGGATCTCCACCTCGCGGGCAGGCTCGAAGTGCTTCTGGACCACCAGGCGCTCGCCGCGCTCGCGCGCCCCGGCCTCGTCGGCGGTGACCGCGACGGCGCTGGGATCCACGTGAGTGCGGCCGTCCTCGCCCTGGGGCACCACCTCGGCCCGTTCGACCACCTCGAGTTCGGCCCGTCCCGCGGTGCCGTTGACCGCCACCCGGTAGCCCTCCCAGGGGCTGTGGGCGTTCAGGGCGTAGGTGAGCACCGCGCCGCGGGAGTAGTCCACCAGCGCCGTGAGGTTGTCCTCGGTGGTGATCCCGGGGGCGAACACGGACTGGTCGCGACGGTAGCCGTCGTGCTGCTCGGCCTGGAGGTAGAGCGCCTCGAGCCGCTCGTCGGAGCGCAGGTCCAGCTCGAAGGGATCGTGGGGGCCGTCGTGCGTGCCCCGCTCCGGAAGCGGTGCCAGGCCGCGCTCGGCGGCGGCGTCGGCCCCGTAGAAGCGCAGCCCGCCGCGCGCGTAGACCTGCACCGGCGCATCCGCGAGCCACCAGTTGACCAGGTCGAAGTGGTGGGCGGCCTTGTGCACGAACAGGCCGCCGCTGTTGGTCTTGTCGCGATGCCAGCGGCGGAAGTAGTCCGCGCCGTGCTGGGTGTCCAGCACCCACTCGAACACCACCGAGACCACCTCGCCGATCTCGCCGGAGGCGATGACCTGCTTCAGCGCGGTGTTGCGGGGGCTGTAGCGGTAGTTGAAGGTCACCACCACGGAGCGGCCGGTGCGATCGATCGCCTCCTGGATCGCGCGGGCCGAGGGGGCGTCGATGGTCAGCGGCTTCTCGACCACCACGTCGGCCCCGGCGTCCAGGGCGCGCACCACGTGCTCGGCGTGGAGGCGGTCCACGCTGGTGACGATCACGCGGTCCACCGACTCCTCGGCGATGATCTGCTCGAGCTCGTCCGGTCCTCCCAGCCGCGCCCCGGCGAAGGCCTCGTGCCGGCCCTGGTGGTACTCGCGACGGGCGGGGTTCACGTCGATCAGGGCGACCAGCTCGGCGACGTCGGCGTGGGGGCCGGCGATCGCGTCGAGGAACATCTGGCTGCGGTGGCCGGTGCCGATGACGGCATAGCGGGTGGGCATGTCTCTCCTGAGTGGGTGCGGAGGGCGGGGACGCGGACGAGCTCGGGCGGGGACTACTTGATGCCGGTGGTGGCGAAGCCCTTGACCAGGAAGCGCTGGCCGAACAGGAACACCAGGAACAGCGGGATCAGGGAGACCACCGACATGGCGAACATCGCGCCCCAGTCGGAGGAGCCCTGGGTGTCCAGGAAGGACTTCAGCGCCAGCGGAACGGTGAAGTTGTCCGGGGTGGTGAGGTAGATGAGGGAGCCGAAGAAGTCGTTCCACATCCACATGAAGGTGAAGATCGTGGTGGTCGCCAGCGCCGGCAGCATCAGCGGCAGGATCACCTGGAAGAAGATCCGGAAGTGGCCGCAGCCGTCGATGCGGGCCGCCTCGTCCAGCTCGCGCGGGATGCCGCGGATGAACTGCACCATCAGGAAGATGAAGAACGCGTCGGTGGCCAGGAACTTCGGCAGGATCAGCGGCAGCATCGTGTTCACCCAGCCGGTCTGGGAGAACATGATGTACTGCGGCACGATCACCACGTGGATCGGCAGCATCAGGGTCATCAGCATGACCGCGAAGGCGATGTTGCGGCCCCAGAACTTCAGCCGCGCGAAGGCGTAGGCGGTCAGGGAACAGGCGACCAGGTTGCCGATCACGCAGCCCAGCACCAGCAGCGTGGAGTTCATCAGGTAGTGCGAGAACGGCTGGGACAGCGACTCCCAGCCCCGCGCGTAGTTCGACAGGTCGAAGCTCAGCGGGAACAGGCTGGGGTTGCGGAAGATCTCCTCGTTGGGCCGCAGGGAGGAGACCACCATCCACAGCAGCGGGTAGATCATCGCGAGGCTGGCCGCGATCATGATCGCGTGGCGCAGCACGCGACGGCCCAGGCGGCGCGGACGGCGCTTGGGGACGACGGGGGCGGGGGCCTGACCGACGGTCTCGGCGGGCCGGCTCTGCAGATCAGTCATCGTAGAACACCCAGTACTTGGAGGCGAAGAAGTTGATGGCGGTGAAGATCGCGACGATGATCAGCAGCAGCCACGCCATCGCGGAGGCGTACCCCATGTCGAACTGGGTGAAGCCCTTGATGTAGAGGTACAGCGTGTAGAACATCGTCGAGTCCGAGGGGCCGCCGGTGCCGCCGGAGACCACGAAGGCCTGCGTGAACGACTGGAACGCGTTGATCACCTGCAGCACCACGTTGAAGAAGATGATCGGGGTCAGCAACGGCAGCGTGATCCGGAAGAACTGCGCGATCTTCGAGGCGCCGTCGACCGAGGCGGCCTCGTAGTACATCTCGGGGATCTGCCGCAGTCCCGCCAGGAAGATGATCATCGGCGAGCCGAAGGTCCACACGTGCAGCAGGATGATCGTGCCGAGCGCGGTGTCCGGGTTCGAGACCCAGCCGGGCAGGTTCTCGAAGCCGAGCATCCCGCCCACCTGGTTGATCAGGCCGTTGGCGCCGAACATCTGCCGCCACAGGATCGCGATCGCGACCGAGCCGCCCAGGAGCGAGGGCAGGTAGAACACCGAGCGGTAGAAGGCCAGGCCCTTGATGCCCTGGTTCAGCGCGACCGCGAGCAGCAGCGCGGCGATCAGCTGCAGCGGGGTGCCCACGAACACGTAGATGAAGGTGACCAGCAGGGAGTTGTGCAGGCGGGTGTCGCCGATCATCTCCTTGATGTTCGCCAGTCCCACGAACTCGGGCGGGGCCAGCAGGCTGTAGTCGGTGAACGCGAGAGCGAACGACGCGATCATCGGGATCAGCGTGATCCCGAGGAAGCCGAGCACCCACGGCAGCATGAACACCGCGGCCTGCTTGTTGTCGGGATGCTTCTCCTTCGGTCCGCCCTTCTTGCGTGACGAGACGATGGAAGCGAGTTCTCCCACGGCGCTCATTGGCGTCTTCCCTTCGTGGTCGGGGCGCCGGTGCGGCCGACGGGGGTGGACCCCGCCGGCCGCGTCGGCACGTCGGCGATGATCAGGCCAGGGCCGCTTCGAGCTCGTCGAGCACGCGCTGGCCGGCCTCGGCCGGGGTGAGGGTGCCGAAGAGCATGTCCTCACCGGCGCGGGTGAGGATGTCCTCGAACTGGCCGCCGCCCTGCGGGGTGATCTCGGGGGCTCCGCCCAGCTCGGACTCGATCAGGTCGAGGTAGTCCACGGCCTTGGTATTGGCCTCGTCCAGATCGGGGATGATCGCCTCGCGCACGGTGAGGTTGCCGGGCACGCCCCGCTCGACCGAGAGGATCTTTCCGGCATCGGGCGAGTTCACCAGGAAGTCCACGAAGGCGACGGCTGCGTCGGGATCCGAGGCGTTCGCGGAGACGGCCCAGTACATCGAGGCCTTGTACCACAGCGCCGCATCGGCGGAGGAGCCGGTCATCGACGGCGGGCGCAGCACCACGACGCCCTCGGGCACGAGGCCGTCATGGGCGACGACCTGGTTGGACCAGGCCACGGTCATGGCGACGTTGCCGGTCGCGAAGAAGGACTGGTCCATGGACTTCGCGGCGTCCTCGACGGAGAGGCTCGCATCCGGGCAGGCCTTCTCGTCCTGGATGCGCTTGGTCCACTCGAACCAGGCGGTGGCGGTCTCGAGGTCGAATCCGGCGCCGCCGTCCTTGTACTGGTCCTGGCCGGCCTGACGCACGTATACCTGGAACAGGCCCTGGACGGTGCCCATCTGGGTCATGCCCCAGGTGCCGTCGGGAGTGTTCTCGGTGATCGCCACGGCGGTCTCGACCAGGTCGTCCCAGGTCCAGGTGGAGTCGTCGGGGATCTCCACGCCCGCCTCCTCGAAGACGACGGGGTTGATGAGGAAGGCGAAGGCGTTCAGGCCCGCGTTGATCGCGGCCAGGCCCACCTCGGGCAGCTCGCCCACCTCGACCGAACCGGGGGCGAAGTCCTCGGTGTTCAGGCCGGCGCCGGCGAGGTCGAGCAGGGCGCCGCGCCCGCCGTACTCGGCGAGGTACTTCTCGTCCATCTGGACCACGTCGGGGAAGTCGCCGCCGGCGGTCTGGGTGGCGAGCTTGTCCCAGTAGCCGCTCCACTCGCCGGGCTCGAGGCTGAGGGTGACGTCGGGGGCGACCTCGGCGTAGGCATCGGCCACGTCCTGGGTGTTCTGGTCACGGGTGGGATTGCCCCACCAGGCCACGCGGAGGGTGGCGCTGCCGTCCTCCCCGCCGCCGCTTCCGCCACCGGTGGCGTTGGGGCCGCAGGCGGCGAGGCCTGCGAGGCCGGGGACGGCGAGACCAAGGGCAAGGGCTGTGCGTCGGGTGAGCATCGGTTCTCCTGTCGTCGTCGCTGTCGCGGCGGTCCGGCGGACCACCGTGGTCCTCCGAGCGGGTCGTGCCTGGGCTGGAACTCCGTCGTCCTGCCCGGTGCGCTGCGGGGGCGACATCGCCACCTCCGCGCCGCGTCAGGGTGAGAGCTGTCTTTTTCCCTGCGGCCGCTCGGACGAGAGCCCGAGCAGTGGCCTTAGGAAAGCGCTTCACGAAAGGGTTTGTCAAGCCGCGATCATCACGTCGAGGTCACGATGCGAAACCGGTTCCCGACGGCGAATCGATTTCAGGCCCATTCCTGCACTTCACGGGCGGACCTGCGCCATCGCCGTCGCTAACCCCCTCTTGTGCCGTTCGAGGCGGCAGGCTTAGTGTGACTGCACAACTAAACCTGAAACGACTCAGCGCAGACTCTCCCGTCCACCGTGCGGGCAGCGCCCGTGCCGAGCGCATCGCCGGGGCACAGCCGCCCCGGCACTCTGACACCCGGCACCCGCCGCACCGGCCCCACGACCCGAAGGATCGACGATGATCTCGCGACGCCGCACCCTGTCCCTGCTCGCCGCCGCCGGCACCGTCCCGGCGCTCTCCGCCCTGGCCGGCTGCGGTCCCAACGCCTCCCCCGGAGGTGACGGGGAGGGCGGCGGGCCGCTGCGCGTCTACTGGTGGGGCGGCGATCTGCGCAACGGCCTCACCCGCGAGGCGCTGGACCTGTTCTCCGCCGCGCACGAAGACATCGAGGTCTCCCCCGAGTACAGCGAGTGGACCGGCTACTGGGACAAGCTCGCCACCCAGTTCGCCGGCGGCGACGCCCCGGATGTGCTCCAGATGGACGAGGCCTACATCGACTCCTACGGCACCCGCTCCTCGCTGCTGGACCTCGAGACCGTCTCGGACGTGCTCGATCTCAGCGCAATGGACGACGCCGTGCTGGACACCGGCCGGCTGGCCGACGGCACGCTCGTGGGAGCGCCGCTGGGCATCGGGATCTTCTCCGTGGGCGTGAACCCCACGATCCTCGAGCAGGCGGGCCTCGAGATGCCCGATGACACCTCCTGGACCTGGGAGGACTTCGCCGAGCTCAGCACCGCGGTGAGCGACTGGGCCAGCGGCGCCGGCGAGGACGTGGTGGGCTTCGACTTCTTCGGCACCAGCGCCGCGGAGCTCGGCGCCTGGGCGCGCCAGAGCGGGGAGCAGGTGTTCCCCCGCGAGGACGAGACGCTGATCAGCAAGGACACGATCGTCGCGTACCTCGAGTACGCCCGTGCGCTGGTGGACTCGGGCGCGGTGGTGAGCCCCTCGGAGCAGATCGAGGACTTCGCCGCGGGCGTGGAGCAGGGCCGGTTCGGCAACAACCGCTCCGCCTTCCACTTCCAGTTCCACACCCAGGTGCAGACCTTCCAGGCGGCCTCCGGCTCGCCCCTGCGGCTGCTGCGCCTGCCGGCCCGCACCAGCGGCGACCCGCAGATGGTCAACAAGGCCTCGATGTACTGGTCGATCGCGAACACCGCCGCGGATCCCACCTCCGCCGGAACGCTCGTGGACTTCCTGCTGCGGGACCCCGAGGCCGCGAAGATCCTCAAGATCGAACGCGGCGTGACCGCCTTCCCCGAGCTGCAGGACGAGATCGAGACGGTGCTCGACGAGAACGAGATGGTCTCCCTCGACTTCGCCCGCGAGATGCAGGCCGAGGTGGTGCGCCCGCCGCTGGTGACCCCGGCCTCCGGCGTCGGCTTCGGCGACGAGCTCTCGCGGCTGGGCGAGGAGTCCCTGTTCGGCAACCGCGAGCCCGCCGACGTGGCCGACGAGATCCTCAGCGTGCTCGAGGGCATGCAGCCCGAGCTCTGACCGCTCCCCTCCTCCCTCACGGCCCTTCCGCCGCGGCCTGGCATGCGGAGGCCGTCGCCGCCGTCGCCGAATGATCCGAGGCTGAGCACGCGATGACCGACGAGCGCCCGATCGACCGCGCCGCCCTGCTCGCACGGCACTCCCCGCGCCTGGAGGGGAGGGAGGACGCCGTGCTCTCGGTGGGCAACGGCAGCTTCGCAGTGGGCGTGGACCGCACGGGCACGCAGACCTTCGCCGGGCCGGGCAGCGAGGAGCCCCGGATCGGGGTGCTCGCCGAGTGGGGCTGGCACACCATGCCCGCCCCTCCGCCGGTGCCCTGGGAGTCGCTGCTGCGCCCCTACGACTCCCCGCGCGGTCGGGCGCTGTACATGGACCTGCCCGGCGGCACCGAGGATCCCGGGCCCGGCCCGGCCTGGTACCGGGAGAACCCGCACAAGGTCTCCCTGTTGCGCTTCGCGCTGGTGGATCCGCTGACCGGCCGCTCCCCCGCCCCGGCGGAGATCGGGCAGGCCGAGCAGCGGCTCGACCTGGCCACCGGCACGATCCGCTCGACCTTCCGGTACCGGGGGCAGCCGTGCGAGGTGGTCACCGCCGCGGACCCCGAGCACGCGGCCCTCGCGGTGCGGCTGCGCACACCCGGGCTCGCGCTGCTGCTGGACTTCCCCTACGGCAGCACCGACTGGGACCGCACCGCGGACTGGGCGCGGCCCGCGGCGCACAGCACCCGCCTCGAGGACCGGGTGATCCGGCGCCGGATGGATGATCTGGCCTACGACGTGCACCTCCACGGCGCGCGCGGGGAGCAGGACGGGCCGCACACGGTGCGGCTGCGGGCCGACGTTCCCGGCCTCGCCAGCGCGGACGGGGCGGACGGGGTGGACGGGGCGCTCGATGTGGTGCTCAAGCTGGTGCCGCGCCAGGTGCCACCGCTGTCTCTGCCCGAGCGCGGCCCGTCGGCCGCACCGGCCGCCCTCGCGCAGTCCGACCCCGCGACGATCGCGCTGTCCGGGCCGGTGGTGCGCGAGCGTGCCGCGGAGTTCTGGGCCGCGCACTGGCGCAGCGCCGGGATGCTGGATCTCAGCCGCGCCGAGGATCCGCGCGCCCAGGAGCTCGAGCGGCGCGCGGTGCTCTCCCTCTACCTCCAGCGCGTTCACGCTGCGGGCGTGCTGCCGCCCGCAGAGACGGGTCTGCTCGCGAACTCCTGGCGGGGGAAGTTCCACCTCGAGATGCACTGGTGGCATGCGGCGCACTTCGCGCTGTGGGGCGATGCGGCATCCCTGCGCCGGGGCCTCGCCTTCTACACCGCCGCCCTGCCGGTGGCGCGAGAGACCGCGGCCCGTCAGGGCTGCCGCGGCGCCCGCTGGCCCAAGCAGCTCGGCCCCGATCTGCGCGAGGCGCCCAGCGACATCGGCCCCTTCCTGCTGTGGCAGCAGCCCCATCCGATCCACCTGGTCGAGCTGCTGCGCCGCGCCGAACCGTCCGCGGCCGACGAGCCGGCGCTGATCGAGCTGGTCGAGGCCAGCGCCCTGTGCCTGGTGGACCTGCTGCGTCCCCACGGTGCACACCTGGGGCTCGGCCCGCCGCTGGTGGGGGCGCAGGAGAGGCACGTCAGCGACCGCGACCGGCTGCACGATCCCTCCTTCGAGCTCGCCTACGTCGCCTGGGCGCTGCGTATCGCCGATGACTGGCGCGCCCGGCGCGGAGCGGAGGGTGCCGGGGAGCTCACCGCGATCGCCCGACGGATCCACGCACCGCTCACCGCCGAGGGCCGCCTGCGCACCTTCCGGGCGGGCCCGGCGATGGACCGCTCGGTTCACCCCTCTCACCTGCTCGCCCACGGCATGGTCCCGCCCACCGGCACGATCCCGGACGCGGTGGCGGCCGAGGCGTTCGAGGATGCGCTCGCCGCCTGGGACTGGGAGTCCAGCTGGGGCTGGGACTACCCGGCGCTCGCGATGACCGCGGCACGGCTGGGCCGCCCCGAGGCGGCGGTGGATGCGCTGCTGCTGGACACGGTGAAGAACCGCTGCGATGCGGCCGGGCATTTCCCGCAGCGTCCGGGACTGCCCGCCTATCTGCCCGCCAACGGCGGCACCCTGATCGCGCTCGCGCTGATGAGCGCCGGCTGGGACGGCGGGCCGGGCGCCCCCGGTCTGCCGCCGGCCTGGCAGGCGCGATGGGAGGGGATCCAGCCGCTGCCGGGCCCGCTGCCGCCCCTCTGAGCACACCCCCGCTCGGCCCGCACGCCCCGCACGTGCCGGCCGGGCCGACAGGTCCGCCCGGAGACCCGGCCGCGTTCACCTGCTCGCCATCCGCGCTGTCTAGCATGCCCGCAGCGGACGGCGCACGACAGGAGGCGGGCATGGACCTCACCGAGTGGGCGCTCGCGCTGATGGATCTGCTCGGCGACCCCGGCACGGCGCTGGTGATCGCGCTCGAGGCGCTGTTCCCGCCGATCCCCGGGGAGGTGCTGCTGCCCTTCGCCGGGGTGGCCGCGGCCGATTCCGGGCAGCACGTGCTGGTCCCGCTCGTCTGGACCACGCTCGGCTCGGTGGTGGGAGGGCTCGGTGTCTACACCGTTGGCCGCCTGCTGGGGCTGCGCCGCACCCGCGCCGTGGTGCGCCGCCTGCCGCTGCTCGAGGAGCGGGACGTGGACGCGGCGATGCGCTTCTTCGACCGGTGGGGGTTCCCGGCGGTGGCGATCGCCCGCTTCGTGCCGATGGTGCGCACCGTGATCTCCATCCCGGCCGGGATCGAGCGCATGCCGATCTGGCTGTTCGCGCTGGCCACCGGGCTCGGCTCGGGGGTGTGGAACGCCCTGTTCGTGGTGACCGGGTACCTGTTCGGGCAGGCCGGGGGCGAGGCGCTCGAGGGCTTCGTGCGCCTGTACTCGGGCGTGGTCGCGGTGATCGGCGTGGTCGCGGTGGTGGTGATGACGGTGCGTCGCCTGCGTGCCCGCCGCGCGGCCCCCGCACCGCCTACCCTCGAGGAATGACCAGCCAGCCCTCCTCCGCGCCCGGCCCGGGCGGCGGGCGCGCCGGGCCCGCGGCGGACGTCGGCCGCTGGTTCTCCACCGCCACCCGGAACCCGCTGGACGGGCCCGGCCCCACCCGGGGCGGTCCGCGCCTGCCGGCCTGGGGGCCGATGGAGGGCGCGCAGTACGGGCACCGCAGCACCGATGCGGAGATCGACGCGGCGCTCGAGCTGCTGCGCGGCCGCGAAGTCGCGGTGCTCACCGGTGCGGGGATGTCCACCGGCTCGGGTCTGCCGGACTATCGCGGCCGTGACGCGGTGCCCCGCTCCCCCATGACGTATCAGGAGTTCATGGGCCATGACCTGGCGCGTCGGCGCTACTGGGCCCGCTCGACCGTGGGCTGGGAGCAGTTCCGCGGCGCCCGGCCCGGACCGGCGCACCGCCGCCTCGCGGCGCTGTCCCCCGACGTCTTCGAGACCACCGCCGTGATTACCCAGAACGTGGACGGTCTGCACACCGAGGCGGGCTCGGATCCCGTGATCGACCTGCACGGACGCCTGGACCGGGTGCGCTGCCAGCAGTGCGAGGCGCTCTCCTCCCGCCTCGCCCTGCACCGCCGGATGCTCGCGATGAACCCTGAGCTCGCGGCGCGCTTGCCGCAGCTCGCGGCCGATGCCGCGCAGGCGCCCGACGGGGACGCCGAGGTGGATCGCACCAGCAGCTTCCGCTACCCGCCGTGCCCGCTGTGCGGCGGGATCCTCAAACCGGATGTGGTGTTCTTCGGCGAGTCCGCGCGGCGGGAGGTCGTCTCCTCGGCGTTCGCGGCGCTCGAGGAGGCGACGGCGCTGCTGGTGCTCGGCTCCTCGCTCACGGTGCAGTCCGGGCTGCGGTTCGTGCGCGCCGCCGGGCGCGCCGGGATGCCGGTGGTGATCCTCAACGACGGGCCCACCCGCGCCGACCCGGTGGCGACGGTGCGCGTGCACGGGCGGCTCGAGGACCTCCTGGAGCGCTGGCTCAGCCGCGCTGGGGCTCGGCGCTGACCAGCACGCTGGCGAGCGCATGCAGCTCGGCGGCGTCCACTCCGCGGATCTCGAGCTCGGGATCTTCCGTGCCAGGGTCCAGGGCCTCCATGGTCAGCACCCCCTCGGCGGTCGCATAGGCGCTGAGCTGCTGGACCTCGCCGTCGGCCGTGCGCACCCGGGTGAGCACGCTCAGGGCGCGCGTCGCGGCCAGGCGCTCGGCGAGCGGATGGGCAGGCAGCACCGAGGTGCGCACCCGCACCGGCTCACCGGCGCGGGTGGGGACGCCGAGCGGGTCGAGGAAGGCGGCCAGCCGCGCGCTCGCCTGCACCGGGGCGAGGGCGGTGAAGCGGTGGATGCCCGCGGCGGTGACCTCCTCCTCGAGCACGCCGCCGGGGTGGGCGAAGTAGTGCAGGCGGTGCACCTGCGGGCCCTGGGCGGTCTGGACGGTGCGCTCGGCGGTGGTGAACTGCTGCGCGGTGCGGCGCAGCACCAGGCAGCCGGAGATCTCGGGCACCGCCCGCCAGTGCTGCGCGCCGGTGGCCTCGTCCGTGCGGCGCCGCACCTGCTCGGCCGCGATCAGGCCGCGCAGGGCGACGCCGGCGGCGAAGCGGCGCTGCTGGGGATGCTGCTCGAGCCAGGGCGCGGCGATGAACTGGCGGCGCGCGTAGCCGTCGAGCGCGGCGATCTGCTCATCGGTGAGGGAGACGATCAGCTCGGGGTCCTCGGTACCCGCGCGCTCGGTGCCCGCGCGCTCGAGCAGGGCGGTCGCGGCGTCGAGGTCCTCCCGCGTGTACTGCAGCGGGGTCTCGGGGTCCAGGCCCCCGATCCCTGCGGGCAGATCCGGCACCTCCCCGGGCAGCTCCGGCGCGGGTGCCGCGGAGGTGGTCGCGGGGGTGGCTGCGGCGGGATCGTGGGGAGAGGTCATGGCTCGAGGCTATCGAGGGAGGACAATGGGAGCGCACCGCCGCCCCGCGTGAAGGAGCCGATCACCGATGACCGCCCAGAACCCGCCGCTGGATCTGAACGCCGACCTCGGAGAGGGGTACGGCGAGGGTGCGAGCGGCGGTGACGAGGCGATGCTCGAGGTGGTGACCACGGCGAACATCGCCTGCGGCGGACACGCGGGTGATGCACGCACTATGCGCGCCGCCTGCCGGGCGGCTGCGGCGCACGGCACGGCGATCACCGCGCACGTCTCCTACGCGGACGTCGCCGGATTCGGTCGGCGCTTCGTCGACCTCTCCCCGGAGGAGCTCACCGACCTGATGGTCGTGCAGGCCGGGGCGCTGCAGGCGATGGCCCGCGCCGAAGGGGCGCAGGTGCGCGGCGTCAAGCCGCACGGCGCGCTGTACAACGCGCTCGCCCATCACGAGGCCCAGGCCTCAGCCGTGGTGCGGGCGCTCATGGAGCTGGGCGGGCTGCCGCTGGTCGCGGCGCCCGGCGCGGTGGTGGTCCGCACCGCGCAGGAGGCCGGGCTCGAGGTGGTGCTCGAGGGCTTCGCCGATCGCGCCTACCTCCCCGACGCCACCCTCACCCCGCGCAGCACCCCCGGCGCGGTGCTCACCGATCCCGGCCAGGTGCTCGCTCAGGCCCTGTCGATCGCGACCGAGGGCGGGGCGCGCACGGCCGACGGGACCTGGGTGCAGCTGCCGGTGCGCTCGCTGTGCCTGCACGGGGACACCCCCGGCGCCCTCGCGCTGGCCCGGACAGTGCGCGCCGGACTCGAGGAGGCGGGCGTGCAGCTCGCCGCGGCGCTGTGACCGAGACGGGAGCAGTGAACGGGGCGGGCGCGGTGCTGCCGCCGCCGCTCGCGATCCACCGCGTGGGCGAGGCCGCGCTGCTGGCGGAGTATCCCGGCACCGCCGACGTGCTCGCGGCCGCCGCGGCGCTGCGCACCCTCGCGCCCGCGCACCTGATCGACCTGGTGCCCGCCGAGCGCAGCCTGCTGCTGACCGGGTATGATGCCCGCGACGTCGCAGGGTTCACAGCACTGCTGCGGCAGCTGCCCGCCGGTGAGGAGCAGGACGGTCCCGGCGCGGAGCTGACCCTCGGGATCGTCTACGACGGCGAGGACCTCGAGCAGGCCGCGGACCTGCTGGGCATGACCTCCCAGGCCCTGATCGCCGCCCACGCCGCAGCGGAATGGACCGCGGCCTTCGGCGGCTTCGCCCCCGGCTTCGCGTACCTGATCGGCGCCCCCGACACCGAGGCCGCTGCGTGGGACGTGCCGCGCCGCGACGAGCCGCGCTCCGCGGTGCCCGCCGGAGCGGTGGGCCTCGCCTCCCGCTACTGCGGCATCTACCCGCGCCCCTCCCCCGGCGGCTGGCAGCTGATCGGGCGCAGCGACGCCGCACTGTTCGACCCCCACCGCGAGCCTCCCGCCCTGCTCGCCCCGGGCACGCGCCCGGGCACGCGGGTGCGCTTCTCGCCTCAGCGGCCGACGGCCCGGATCCCCGCCCCCGCCCTGACCAGGGCCGCCCGCGAGGCCGCGGCCCTGCCCGGGCGGCTGGGCCGTCGGCGCCCCGGGGCCGCCCCGGCCGAGACCGGCGCTGCCGTGCTCGAGGTGCTCTCCCCCGGACCGCTGAGCCTCCTCCAGGACGCGGGCCGGCCCGGCCTCGCCGCGATCGGGGTGAGCAGCTCGGGTGCCTTCGACCGCGGCGCCCAGCACCGCGCGAATCGCGCCGTGGGGAACCCCGGCGGCGCCGCGGTGCTCGAAACCCTGCTGGGCCCGCTGCGGCTGCGGGCGCTCGAGGCCACCGTCGTCGCGGTGGACGGGGCCCGCGCCCCGCTCGAGGTGCAGCGCGCGGACCAGGACGGCGCCGCCCCAGTGCGCTCCACCGACGCGCTGCGCGGTGTGCCCATCGCGCTGGATCCCGGGGATCTGCTGGTGCTGGGCCCGGCCGAGCAGGGGCTGCGCCTGGTGCTCGCGGTGCGCGGCGGGCTCCGCACCCCCGGCGGGCCGGTGCTCGGTGCGCTCTCGCGCGACACCCTCTCCCAGCTCGGACCCGCGCCGCTCGGGGCGGGGGATGTGCTGCGGGCCGGGGCCGCGCACGGCCTGGACGCGGTGCCGGAGACGGTGCCCGCCGCGGAGGCGGTCGCCGTCGCCGCGGAGCACCCGGAGCCGTCGGCCGCCGGAGGGCACGACGTGCCGCCGGCCGCCGACGAGGCGCATGAGGCGGGAAGCGCCGACGAGACGGGCAGCGCACCGCTGCTCGAGGTGCCCGTGCACGCCGGGCCGCGGGATGCGCTGCTGGGTGCGTCGGCCCTCACCCAGCTGCTCGCGACCACCTGGCGGGTGCGGCAGGACTCGGACCGGGTGGGAGTGCGGCTCGAGGGGCCGCCGCTGCCGATGCCGCCGGGGCTCGGGACGCTGCCGAGCGAGCCGATGGTGCCCGGTGCGATCCAGGTGCCGCCCTCCGGGCTGCCCGTCGTGTTCGGGCCCGACCACCCCACCACCGGCGGCTATCCGGTGCTCGCGGTGGTCACGCGCACCGGCCAGGACCGCCTCGCCCAGGCCGCCCCGGGAGCGAGGCTGCGCTTCACCCTCGCGGACTGAGGCGCCCTGGGCTGAGACCGCGGCCCCCGGGGGCGAAGGCCGATGGCACGATGGCCTCATGCCGCACCTGCTCCCCGACCCCGCCTACTTCGCCTCCCTCCCCAAGGTCATCAGCTCGGGCGCGGTGATCCTGCGCGACGAGCACGGCCGGATCGTGATCGAGAAGCCGAACTACCGCGACCACTGGCTGCTGCCCGGCGGCGGCGTGGACGCCGGGGAGGATGCCCGCGAGTGCGCCCGCCGCGAGGTGTGGGAGGAGCTGGGCATCGAGGTCGAGGTGGGGCGGATGCTGAGCGCGGACTGGCTGCCCTCGAGCGCGGTGCGCAGCAGCCCGATGGGCGTCCACTTCCTGTTCGACGCCGGGATCGTGCCCGCCGCCCGGCTCGAGGCGGAGGTGGTGCCCCAGGCCTCCGAGCTCGAGGACTGGGCGCTGATCAGCGAGTCCGAGATCGATCTGCTCGGCCCCTGGGGCGCCGCCCGCGCGCGCCGGGCCCTCGCGGTGCTGCGGGGCGAGTCCGAGGTGGACCTGGTCTCCTACGGACGCTGACCTCGGCCACCGCGGAATCACCGCGGACCACCGCGACACGGAACCGAGACCTTTCTGAGACCTCCCACTTTTTATCACTATGACCAGGAGTGGAGGGCGGGAGTGCCGCACCGACGGAATGAGCGTGTGACCCAGGCCTCATGACATGGGCGACATCTGAGGCATGCTGTGCCCCACCCCGTCCCCGTCCTCGGAGCTGAGCATGAGCCCCCAGAGCACCTCCTCACCGGTGTCCCCCACCCCGGTCGAGAGCACGCTGACCAGGTCACAGCGCCTGGACCGCCTTCCCTTCACCCGCAAGCACGGCAAGATGCTCGGCGCCTCGGGCATCGGCTGGGCCCTGGATGCGATGGACGTGGGCCTGATCTCCTTCGTGATCGCGGCACTGACCGTGCACTGGGAGCTCTCCAAGGCCGACGGCTCCCTCATCGCTTCCGCCGGGTTCGCGGGCATGGCGATCGGCGCGAGCGTGGGCGGACTGCTCGCCGACAAGATCGGTCGCCGCTCCGTCTTCGCCCTCACCCTGCTGGTCTACGGCCTGGCCACCGGCGCCTCCGCCCTCGCGATGGGCGTGGGTGCGCTGATCGTGCTGCGCTTCATCGTGGGCCTGGGCCTGGGCGCCGAGCTGCCCGTCGCCTCCACCCTGATGAGCGAGTTCGCGCCCGCCCGCATCCGCGGCCGCGTGATCGTGTGGCTCGAGGCCTTCTGGGCTCTGGGCTGGATCCTGGCCGCCGTGATCGGCACCTTCGTGGCCGCCTCCGGGCCGACGGGATGGCGCTGGGCCCTGGTGATCGGCCTGGTCCCCGCGCTGTACTCCCTCGTGATCCGCCTCGGGATGCCCGAATCGGTGCGCTTCCTGGAGAAGAAGGGCCGCCACGAGGAGGCCGAGCAGGTGGTGCGCGAGCTCGAGGCCGCCGCCGGGATCGACGCACCGCAGGCCGCCGGGGCCGACGTCGCGGCCGCCTACGAGGCGCGGGCCGGTGCGGCGCAGGCTCGCGCAGCGCAGGCGGACGACGCCGAGGCCAGCGCGGCACAGGCCGGGACCGAGCAGCCGGGCGCGGCGCGCGTCGCGGCCGACGAGGTGGGCGCCGTCCCCGTCGCCGATCAGGTGCGCAGCGACGCCGGGATCTGGTCGAAGGCCCTGCGTCGGCGCACCGCCGGTCTGTGGGCCGTGTGGTTCTGCATCAACCTGTCCTACTACGGGGCGTTCATCTGGATCCCCACCCTGCTGGTGGATCGCGGGTTCACCCTCACCCAGTCCTTCTCCTTCACCCTGATCATCACCCTCGCCCAGCTGCCCGGCTACGCCGTAGCGGCCTGGCTGATCGAGGTGCTCGGGCGGCGCTGGACGCTGACCCTGTTCCTCGCCGGCTCCGCGCTCGCCGCGACCGGCTACGGCCTCGCCGACTCCGAGGCGACGATCATCGCCGCCGGCTGCGCGCTGAGCTTCTTCAACCTCGGCGCGTGGGGTGCGCTCTACGCGATCGGCCCGGAGCTCTACCCCACCGCCGTGCGCGGCACAGGCACCGGCGCCGCCGCCGCGTTCGGTCGGATCGCCTCGATGCTCGCCCCGTTCCTGGTGCCGGTGCTGGTGGTGACCGGTGGGCAGGTGCTCGCCTTCGCGGTGTTCGCGATCGCCTTCGGACTCGCCGCGGCCGCCGCGTTCACCCTCCCCGAGCAGCGGGGCAAGGCCCTCGCCGAGTGACCCGAGGCGCGGCGGGACAGAGCGCGGCCTGACCGCTCCCGCGCCGTGGACGTGACCTGAATCGACCGTTGCGCAGTCGGCGTTCTGAGTGCTCAGAGCGCCGACTGCGCAACGGTCGACGTGTTGTGCGGGTGACCATCCCCCGCATCGCGCCCCACGGGACGAGAGGTACCGGTCAACTGGTACTTCTGCTCGCGTCGCGCGATGGACGCCCGGCCACGGGACGAGAAGTACCGGTCAGCTGGTACTTTCCGCCCCGTGGTCGTGGGGCGCGGCTGCGGAAGATTTCGCGGCTGCGCCCGCAGCGGACCGGTTCAGCCCTGTTCGAGGGATCCGTCGTAGGCGCAGATCGCGTCGACCTTCTCGGCCGAGGCGGAGGTGGGGTCGAACTCGAGGTCCAGCCACACCTTGACCAGCTCCTTGGCGAGCTCGAGGCCGATCACGCGCTCGCCCATGGTGAGCACCTGCGCGTTGTTCGAGAGCACCGAGCGCTGCACGGAGTAGAGGTCGTGGGCGGTCACGGCGCGCACGCCGGAGACCTTGTTCGCCGCGATCGCGACGCCCAGGCCGGTGCCGCAGATCAGCAGCGCCCGGTCGGCCTCGCCCGCGGCGACCTTCTCCGCCGCGGCGACCGCGATGTTCGGGTACAGGTCGCCGTCCTCGCGTCCGGTCACGCCGACGTCGATGACCTCGTCGACGCGCGGGTCGTTCTCGAGCAGCTCCTTGAGCGCGCTCTTGTGGCCGTAGCCGGCGTTGTCGGATCCGGTGACGATCTTCCAGCCCATATCGGTGCTCCTTCGTTCGATGGTGATTCGGTGGTCTCGTGATGCTCCGGACTCGGAGCGGGCCTGAGAGGCCTCTCGCTCGCCCCTCAGTCCGAGAGCTTCTCGCCCAGCAGGGTGACGATCCGCGAGAAGGAGATCGCGCCCGGGTCCGGGGTGCCCACGGACTTGTCGCCGTGGTTGCGGGCGCGGCCCATGCTCGCGGAGATGTCGGCGGTGGCGGCCGCGGCCTCGGTGGCGCGCGCCGCTGCGGCGACGATCACCTGGGCACGGGCCTCCTCGGAGTCTGAGCGGGCCAGCGAGATCGCCTCGCGGAAGGGCACGGCGGCGTCGACCATGGTCTTGTCGCCCACCTGCGCACCGCCCAGGCGCTCGACGGCCTCGACCGCCTGCACCAGCCCGGTCAGCAGCTGCTCGGCGGTGACCGCCTGGTCATCGCTGAAGGCGCTGCCGAGGCTGGTCAGCGCCGCGCCCCAGAGCGCGCCGGAGGTGCCGCCCGCCTCGGCGGACCAGGCCGCACCGGCCTGGACCAGGACGGTGCGGGCGCCGCAGCCGCCCTCGACGGTGCGTCGTGCCGCGGCGCTCGCGGCGGTCGCGCCGAGCACCATGCCCTGGCCGTGGTCGCCGTCGCCCGCGATCGCGTCGAGCCGGCCCAGCTCGGGCTCGAGCTCGATCAGCAGCGCCTCGATGTCGCCGAGCAGGCCGGCGATGCGCTCGGCGGACTCCTGGGAATCCGAGCTGGCGGCGGGGATCGGGTCCTCGCCGGGGGTGTAGATCTCGCCGCGCTCCTCACCGAGGTCGCCATGCACGGAGCCGCCGCGGCGGAAGGCCGGGGAGTCGGCGGGAGCGAGCCAGTGCTGCTCGAGCTCCTCGTCCAGCCGCACCACGGTCAGAGACAGGCCCGCCATGTCGAGGCTGGTCACGTGCTCGCCCACCTCGGGGCGCACGATCGTCAGGCCCGCCTGCTCGAGGAGCTGCGAGGCGTGCTTCCACACCACGAACATCTCCTCGTACTTCACGGTGCCCAGGCCGTTCAGCACCACGGCGACGCGGTCGGAGGTGAGCTCGGGGGTCTCCTTCAGCACGCCGTCGACCAGGATCTTCGCGAGCTCCTTCGCCGAGGGCATCGGCTGCTCGTCGATGCCGGGCTCGCCGTGGATGCCCAGGCCGATGGCCATCTTCCCCTCGGGGACGTGGAAGAGGGCGTCGTCGGCGCCGGGCAGGGTGCAGCCGTCGAAGGCGACGCCGAGGGTGCGGGTGGCGTCGTTGGCCTTCCAGGCGATGCGCTCGGCCTCGTCGAGGGAGGCGCCGGCCTGGATCGCGGCGCCGGCGATCTTGAACACGGGCAGGTCGCCGGCGATGCCGCGCCGGTCGCGGTGCTCGCCCGTCTGCCCGGAGGCGACGTCATCGCTGACCGCGATGATGCGCACGTCGATGCCCTCGGCGCGCAGCTTCTCGGCGGCCACGCCGAAGTGGAGCACATCGCCCGCGTAGTGGCCGAAGCCGAGGATCACGCCGCCGCCGTTCTCGGCGTTGCGGGCCACGGAGTACACCTGGTCGGCCGACGGGGAGGAGAAGACGTTGCCGCAGGGCGCGCCGTGCGCGAAGCCGGGGCCCACCCAGCCGGCGAAGGCCGGGTAGTGGCCCGAGCCGCCGCCCACCACGAGGGCGGGCTGCCCGGCGGGGGTGGCCTGCTTGCGCACCACTCCGCCGTGCACGCGCAGCAGCTCCTCGGGATGGGCCGCCACCAGTCCCTCCACGGCATCGGCGGGGAAGGTCTTCGGGTCGTCGAACAGGTAGGTCACGGCTCTCTCTTCTCAGGCGTCGGGACGAGGACGGTCAGGCGGCGGTGTATCCGCCGTCGATGGACAGGATCGAGCCGGTCACGAAGCTGCTGGCGTCGGCGGCGAGGTACACCGCGGCGCCGGCGAGCTCCTCGGGCTCGCCCGGTCGGCCCATCGGGGTCATCAGGTTCCACTGGTCGATCTGGGCGCCTCCGGCCTCGTAGAACCCGCGGGTCAGCTCGGTGCGCATGTAGCCGGGGGCGATGGCGTTCACGCGCACCCCGCGGTCCGCCCACTCGAGCGCGGCGCTGCGGGTGAGGTTGTGGACTGCGGCCTTGGACGCATTGTAGGAGGCCTGGGTCTGCGGGACGTTGGCGATGATCCCGCTCATCGAGCCGGTGTTGATGATGCTGCCGCGGCCGCGCTCGAGCATCCGGCGGCCCACGGCGGAAAGCACGTGGTAGACGCCGTCGAGGTTGAGGGTCATCACCGCGCGCCACTTCTCGGCGTCGCCGTCCTCGAGGGGGTGGTGAATGGTCCGACCAGCGTTGTTCAGCAGGATCTCGATGCCGCCGAACTCCTCGTCGATCTCGGCCACGACCTTCTCGACCTGCTGCTGGTCGGTGACGTCGAGGTGGCGGTAAGCGACGGTGACACCGGTGTCGGCGGCGAGCTGCTCGGCGGCCTGCCGGCCGGTCTCGTCGTCGATGTCGGCGAGGACGATCGGGGCGCCGTGCTCGGCGAGGCCGCGGGCCATCGCGAGGCCGAGGCCCTTGGCGCCGCCGGTGACCAGGGCGGTGCGACCGGTGAGGTCGAACAGGGGCGAGATGCTCTGTGCCATGACTGGCTCCTTCGGTGAGGGGGACGAGAAGAGGCCCGGGGCCGACGGAAGCGTCGGCCCCGGGGGAATCGCTCAGGACTCGACGACGATGTCCTTCTTGCCGAGTCGGGGCTGCTCGACCTTCAGGGCGAAGGTCATGAGGAACGCGAGGGCGTACAGGATCACGAAGGCCCAGACCACACCCACGTTCCCACCCCAGGGGCGCACGGCGGCGACGACGGCGGAGCCCAGGAACGTCGCACCGCCGGCGGCGGTGGTGTACATGGCCATCGCGGCGCCCTTGTGCGCCGGGGCGAGCGCGGGCATGATCGCGCCGAGCGGCACGAAGCCCGCCAGCAGGATGCCGAAGACCGTTCCGGCGATCACGGAGACCACGAAGCCCCAGTCGGAGCCGGCGGGGACCCAGTGCGGCACGTACCACCACAGCAGCAGACCGATCGCGGAGCCGACGATGCCGAACCAGCGCACGGTGGTGGTCCAGCCGATGCGGTCGCCGAGGGCGCCGAAGGCGGCGTTGAACAGGATGTTGCCGGCGAAGATGACCGAGGTCATCAGCAGCCAGCGGGACTGGCCCCAGCCGAGGGTCTCGGCGATCACGGTGGGCAGGATGATGAACATGCCGAACTGCGGGGCGGTGTTGATCAGACGGGTCAGGAAGCCCATCATGACCTTCTTGTTCTTCAGCGAGAGCACCACGCCGGAGAGGATCACGTCGCGGCTGCTCTCCCCCTCGGGGGCGAGGCGGCGATCGCCGTGCTCCTCGCGCACGCCGAGGTAAGCGATCAGGAAGCCCGCCACCACGATCGCGGTCGAGGCGACCATGGCCCAGCGCTCGCCGAAGAGACCGCCGCCGAAGGCGGGGATCAGGCCGATCGCGACCAGCGAGCCGACGGTGGGCATGCCGCCGGTGAACATGACGTAGAACCAGCCCACGGCCGCACCGGCGCGCTCCTTCGGCGCCACGGCGTTGACCCACACCAGGAACGCGAAGGCGAACAGCGGGAAGCCGAAGCCCCGGAACATGTAGGTCGCGAAGATCAGCGCGACGGACTCGGTGGCCAGCGCGCCGACGAAGGCCGCCTGGAAGACCACCCACACGGCGACGCCCAGCAGCATCACCTTGCGCGGGCCCCAGAGGTCGGACAGCGCGCCCGCCAGGTAGGAGCCGATCAGCGTGGCCAGGGAGTAGAAGGTGATGACGGTGGCGGCGAGGTTGATCATCTCGTCGCCGCCGCCGAACACCTCGGCCATGTGCGGGGAGACGAAGTTGGTCTCCACGCCGTTGCCGGTCATGAAGACGAGCACGCCGAGGAAGCCCCAGCGCAGCACGTGGGGGATCCCGAGGCGGTCCAGGAGGGTCTCCTGGGAGGAACCGGGCGCGGGGACTGTGGCGCTGTCGGCGGTGGTGGAGGATGCGGAACTCATGCGGGCACTCCTGTGTGCGGGAGGGTGGACGGCACGAGACGGCCGACGGCGCGGGGCGGCGTCGGCCGTCTCGAGGGGGATCAGAGTCCGGGGACGATGGAGACCTTGACGGAGGCTCCGGCGGAGTCGGCCACGGAGTCCAGAGCCTTCTGGAAGTCCGCGAGGCCGAACTGGTGGGTGCAGATCTCGTCGAGCGGCAGGTCGCCCTTCTCGATGATCTTGATGGCGGCGGGCCAGGTGTGGGGGCCCAGGTGGGCGCCGCGCACGTCGAGCTCCTTGTCATCGGAGATGATCGACCAGTCCACCGAGACGTTCTCCTTGAACACGGAGTACTCGACGAAGCGGCCGAGCTTGCGCAGCAGGTTCAGGCCCTGCGGCACAGCGCTGGGGTGGCCGGTGCACTCGATGTAGACGTCGGCGCCGTAACCACCGGTCAGACCGCGGATCTCCTCGTAGATGTCGACCTTGGAGGGGTTCAGCGTGAGGTCCGCGCCGCACTTCTTGGCCAGCTCGAGCTTGGCGTCGTCGAAGTCGAGGGCGATGACGAGCTTGGGGTTCTTGTGGGAGGCGCCGATGATCGCGCCGAGGCCGATCGGGCCGGCTCCGGCGATGACGACCACATCGTCGAACTGCAGCTCGGCGCGCTCGACGGCGTGCATCGAGCAGGACAGCGGCTCCGCGTAGGCGGCGTGCTGGGGCTTGATGTCCTTGGAGATGCGGTGCGCGCGGGAGAGCTTCGGCACGATCATGTACTCGGCCATGCCGCCGTTGTAGTGCTTGAAGCCGAACATGTCGTGGGGGTCGCACATCCAGTACCAGCCGCGCTGGCAGTACATGCACTCGCCGCAGGGCACGATCTGCTCGACCACGATGCGGTCGCCGATCCCGACGCCGTGGTGGGCCAGTGCCTCCTCCGAGCCCTTGACGACGGTGCCGGTGATCTCGTGGCCGGGGATGATGCCGGGCTCGACCCAGCGCTCACGGTTCTCGTCGCCCCAGAACTTGGCGGCGCCGGCGTAGGCCTTGAGGTCGCTCGCGCACACGCCGGTGGCCTCGACCTGGATCAGCAGCTCGTCGGCGGCGGGGGTGGGCACGGGGCGCTCCTCGAGGCGGTAGTCCTCGGGCGCATGCATGACGACGGCCTGCATGGTCTGCGGGATCTCGGTCATCTCGACACATCTCCTTCGATACGTTCCGGGACTGCCCCGGCCGGGTGGATCGGCGCGGCGGCGGCACCTGATCGCCCTCGCGATCGCTCGGCGCCCTGCACGGGCCGTCCTCTCACGGGAGTGACTCTAGGCATGTCGCCGAACATTCGTCAAGCACAAATGTTCCGACGGGGTGCGCGCGAGGGGTCGGCGTGCCGCGGTGCGGCATCGACGCAGGTGGGATCGCGGGAGTTCCGCGCTCGGTGAGGTCGGTCTCAGCGGCCGCCCCATGAGACGGCGCCGCAACGCCGACCGCTGAGTTCGCTCAGCGGGAGGGGGTCGCGGGGCTCGCCTCGGCGCCGGTATCAGCCCCCGACCCAGCGGCGGCGCCAGCGCCCTCGGCGCCGGCGAGCACGGCCTGGGCCGTGGGCACATCCGTGATCAGCGAGGTGAACAGCCCCGCCTTGGCACCGGCGCGGATGGAGCGCGCCTTCTCGCGCCCCGCCGCGACGGCGATCGAGGTGGGGATCGCCCGCAGCATCTCGAGCGGCAGGCGCACCAGGAACTCGGAGCCGGGGAAGGTACGCATCGCGCCCTCGTCGTCGAAGAAGTGCAGGCAGATGTCCCCGGCGGCGCCCTCGAGGGCGGGGGCCTCACGGGGCACCACGGAGGTCAGGCTGGTGCGGCCGTCGTAGGGACCGCCGATGCCCACCACCGCCGCGCGCGCCCCGTCCCACAGATCCACCACCGAGCGGAACCCGGGATCCGCCTGCAGGGACGCCCACAGGGAGGGGCTGGTCTGCGCGGGAGCGAAGAGGAAGCGAGGCTCGGCGCCCGTGCGATCGGCGAACTGGCGCACGATCTCGTTGGTCTGGAAGGACGGCTCCGGCTCCTGCTGGCCGCCGCCGGTGGGGACGATCAGGGCGCCGGGCAGGCGCGGCATCCCGCCCATCGAGGCGACGGAGTGGACCGTCTTGCCCGAGGCCAGCAGCACGGCCTCGCCCGCTCGGATCTCGAGCCCCTGCAGCTCCTCGGCGAGCAGTCCGCCGAGACCGCGGTACTCGCGCTGCACCTGGTCACCGGGAGCGATGCGCACCGACTCGATGCCCAGCAGGTCCTGCAGCTGCGCGGTGAGCACATCGAGGTCGACGGTGGGCACATCGAGCACCTCGAAGCGCACCATGCCGATGCGCCGCGCCTCGGCGAGGAGCTTGCTCACGGAGGGGCGGGAGACGCCCAGCTGCTCGGCGATCTGCGCCTGGCGCTGCCCATCGGTGTAGTAGGCGGAGGCGGCGCGGTGCAGCAGATGCATGTCCATCGACGTCTCGAGCACGGCGTTCTCCCCTCCTCTCGGCCCCCGCCACGATCATGGCGCGGAGGCGGGGCGATCTCGCACCGCAGCCGCCCGGAGGCTGCGCAGTGCCGACGTCGCCACGCAGGAACAATTGTTCCGCACACTTGTCGATTCTGCAACCTGAACGGCCAGGTCGCGCGAAGCGCGAGCACCCGGCGGGCACCGATGGCAGGATGTATCGGTGCTGTCCCGGCGCCCCTGCAGGCGCCGACGGGCGAGGCGCATCGGAGACGGAGAAGAGGCGAGGCATGACGGCTCGGACGAGCGCGGTCCTGGGGGTCGACGTCGGCACCTCCAGCACGAAGGGCGTGCTGGTGGCGCTGGACGGGACGATCCTGCGCAGCGCCGTGCGCGAGCACGCCGTGCAGCGCCCCGCCCCCGGCCAGGTCGAGATGGACGCCGAGGTGTGGTGGGACGAGTTCGTCTCGATCGCGCGCGAGCTCACCGCCGCGGGGGACGCCGAGGTCACCGCGATCGGGGTCTCCGGGATGGGTCCCTGCGTGGTGCTCACCGACGAGCACGGCACCCCCGTGCGCCCGGCGATCCTCTACGGCGTGGACACCCGCGCCGAGGAGCAGATCCGTCGGCTCACCCATGTGCTGGGCCAGGAGGAGATCGTCGCGCACTGCGGAGCGGTGCTGACCTCGCAGTCCGCGGGCCCGAAGATCGCCTGGGTGGCCGAGCACGAGCCGGAGGTGTACGCCCGGGCCCGCCGCCTGTTCATGCCGGCGTCCTATCTCGCCCACCGCCTCACCGGCGAATACGTGATGGACCACGTCAGCGCGAGCCAGACCGCGCCCCTGTACTGCCTGCGCGAGCAGCGCTGGCACTCCCCCACCGCCACGCACGACGGACCGGGCCTGGAATGGTCCCAGCAGATCGCCCCGGGCCTCGAGCTGCCGCAGCTGCGCTGGGCCGGCGAGGCCGCAGGCGGCGTCGAGCCCGAGGTCACCGCGCAGGTGCCGGGCCTGCGCACGGGGATCCCCGTGATCAGCGGGACCATCGACGCCTGGGCCGAGGCGGTCAGCGCCGACGCCACCCGGCCGGGCGACCTGATGCTCATGTACGGCACCACCACCTTCCTGGTGGCCACCACAGAGGAGCCGATCGTCAGCCGCACCATGTGGCCCACCTCCGGCATCGTCCCCGGCTCCTTCACGCTCGCCGGCGGCATGGCCGCCTCCGGCGCGATCACCGGCTGGCTGCGGGACCTGACCGGCGAGGTCGACTTCACCGCCCTGCTGGAGGAGGCGACGCAGAGCCCTCCGGGCGCGAACGGCCTGGTGATGCTCCCCTACTTCTCCGGCGAGCGCTCCCCCATCGCCGACGCCTCGGCGCGCGGCGTGATCGCGGGGCTGACCCTGTCCCACACCCGCGGCGACCTCTACCGCGCCGCCCTCGAGGCGGCGGCCTACGGCGTGCGCCACCACTTGGAGACGCTCGAGGCCGCGGGCCTGCCGCTCTCGACCGTGATGGCCGTGGGCGGCGGAGCGCAGCACGACCTGTGGCCGCAGATCGTCTCCGACGTCACAGGCCTGACCCAGCAGATCCCGGTGCGCACCGTCGGCGCCTCCTACGGCGGGGCGATGCTCGCCGCGCGCCTCGCCCACGGCACCGACACCTCGTCCTGGAACCGCGCCGATCACCGTTGCGAGCCCGATCCGGCGCATCGCGAGCGCTACGACGAGCTCTACGCCCTGTACCGCGAGCTCTACCCGGCCACGAGCGAGATCACCCACGCCCTGGCGCGGCTGCAGCGCTCGTGAGGCTCCCCTGACGCACGGCGGGGGGGGGGCGGGGGCNNNNGGGGGGGGGGCCCGGGCCCCCCCGCCCCCCCCCCGCCGACCGAGCCTCAGAGCTTGGGCTCGATCTCCTTGGTGTAGATGCCCTCGAGGGTCTCCTTGAGGCCGTCCATCGCCGCCTGGACGTCGCCCTCCTCGGTGACGATCGAGGCGATCGCCTCGGCCATCTCCTGGTCCGCGCCGGGCAGGAACACGCGCGCGAAGTCCTGGGGCTTGGTGACGTCGAGCTGGTCCACCGCGGTCTGGATCTGCGGGGTCTCAGCAGTGAGCTCGGTGAGATCCGCGCTCTTGCGGACCGGCATGTAGCCGGTCGCGGCGGAGAACGCAACAGTGCTCTCGGGGCGACCCATGAACTCGATCAGCATCGCACCGGCCAGCTGCTCCTCCTTGCTGACCGCGGCAGGGATGCCGAGGCCCGCGCCGCCGGTGGGGCAGACGGGGCCGTCCACCGAGCCGCCGGGCAGGAAGCCGACGCCCACGTCGAAGGAGGCGGACTCGAGCACGCCCACCAGCGAGCCGGTCGAGGCGATCGTCGACGAGCACACTCCCGCAGCGAAGGTGTCCGCGGAGTCGCCCGAGGAGACCTGCGCCCAGCCGCCCGAGAACACGGAGTCCTGCACCCACTGCAGGGCCTCGACGGCCTCGGGCGAGTTGCAGGTGATCTCCCATTCGTCGGACCACGCGGCGCCCTGGCCCCACAGCACGTTCTGGAGGGTCCAGCCCGCGTAGCCGGCGAGGTCCGGGTACATGTAGGCGGTCTCGCCCTGGGTGAGCTGCGGGGCCCACTCCTCGAACTCGGCCCAGGTCTCGGGGGCGCGATCGGGCAGCCCGGCCTCGGCGAAGTGGTCCTTGTTGTAGTAGAACAGCGGCGTCGAGCGGCCGTAGGGCAGGGCCCACTGCTGGCCGTCGTACTGGTAGTCCTGGACCAGCGAGTCGCGGTAGTCGGACAGATCGATCCCGAGCTGATCGACCAGGTTGTCGATCGGGATGATGTTGCCGTTGATGAAGTAGCGGAACCACCACACGTCCGAGAGCACCACGGCGGCCGGCAGGCCCGAGTTCGCGGCCTGCGCGGTCTGGAAGCGCTGGGCGATCTCCTCGTAGTTCGAGCCGGCGGTCACGAGGTTGACCTCGATGCCAGTCTCCTCGGTGAACGCGGCCAGCAGCTCGGTCTCGACCTGCTGGGAGCCGCCGGGATGGTTGGTCCAGAAGTCGATCGAGGTGGCGGGCTCGACGCCCTCGAAGTCGAGGTCGAGCTCCTCGGTGCCGCCTGCGCCGCCGTCGTCACCGCCGACGGTGGGGCCGCCACCGCAGGCGGCGAGGCCGAGCGCGCCGGCGCCGGCGACGCCGAGGCCCAGCAGGGAGCGGCGGCTGAAGCCTCGTGGAAGGTGGAGGGAGCTGGTCATGGAGCTGTTCCTTTCGGGGTGGGGCGGACGCGGTCGCGTCAGCCGGTCACGCTGCCCTGGGTCAGGCCGGAGACGATGTGACGCTGCAGCATCGCGAAGACGATCAGGACGGGGAGGATCACCAGGACGGTGCCGGCCATGAGGATGCCCCAGCCGGCGCCGGTGTTGCCCTCGGAGTTGCTCAGCGCCGTGAGCCCCACCGGAAGGGTCATGCGGCTGGCCTCCGAGGTGATGATCAGGGGCCAGATGTAGTCGTTCCACTCGGTCACGATGGTGACCAGGGCGACCGTCGCGACAGTGGGGACCGCGATCGGCACCACCACCGAGAACAGGGTGCGCAGGTGCCCGGCGCCGTCGAGCTCGGCGGCCTCGAGGATGGTGGTGGGCACCGTGAGGAAGTACTGGCGCAGCAGGAAGGTGCCGAAGGCGGTGCCCAGGCCCGGCAGGATGATCCCCCAATAGGTGTTCACGCCGCCGAGGCCGGCGATCAGCACGTAGTTGGGCAGGATCGAGACCTGCGGCGGCACCATCAGCGCCACCAGGATCAGCACGAAGATCACGCGCTTGAAGGGGAAGCGCACGAACACCAGCGCGTAGGCGGTGAAGATCGCCAGCAGCACCTTGATGCTCGCACCGATCGCGGTGACGATCACCGAGTTCAGGAAGAACCTCGGGATCGGCACCGAGTTCCAGGCCGCCTCGTAGTTGGCGAGCGAGGGGTTCTCCGGCAGCACCACGAGGTCGGTGGAGAGGATCTCCTGCGGTGCCTTGAAGGAGCTGATCATCATCCACAGCAGCGGCAGCACCATCACGAGCGTCGCGATCAGCAGCGGCAGGTAGCCGCCGGTGAGCGTGGCCCAGAGGTTCTGGCGGGAGAAGGGTCCGTTGTGGCGGCGGGGCGCGGGGGTGCTCACGAGTAGTGCACCTTCCTCTCGACGAAGAGGATCTGCGCGACCGTCATCACGATGAGGATCACGAACAGCAGCACCGAGATCGTGGCCGAGTACCCGGCGCGCGAGTATCCGCCGAAGGCCTGCAGGTAGGACTCGAAGATCATGGTGTTGGTGCCGCGCCCCGTGGGGGTCATGATCCGCAGCAGGTCGAAGGCCTGGAGGCTGTTCAGCGTGGTGGTGATCAGCAGGAAGAACGTGGTGGGGGACAGCAGCGGCAGCGAGATGCTGAAGAAGCGGCGCACGGCTCCCGCGCCGTCCAGCTGCGCGGCCTGCATGATGTCCTGGGAGAGGGACTGCAGTCCGCCCAGGTAGACGATCGCGCAGTAGCCGAGGTTCTTCCAGACGTACACGATGATCACCATGACCAGCGACATCTGCGGGTCCAGGAACCACTGCGGGCTGCCCAGGCCCATCTGGCGCAGGATCCAGGCGAGGACCCCGAAGTTGGGGTCGAAGATGAACAGCCACACCAGGCCCACCCCGACGCCGGAGAGCACATAGGGGGCGAACACCGCGGAGCGCGCGAGCGTGCGGCCGGGGATGTTCACGTTCAGCGCGAGCGCGATCAGCAGGCCCAGCACCATCGACCCGCCCACGGTGAGCAGGGTGAAGACCGCGGTGATGCGCAGGCTGGTCAGGCCAGCGTCGGAGCTGAAGAACTCGATGTAGTTGTCCAGGCCGATGAAGGTCGCGGTGCTCGCCCCGAGCGTCCAGTCGAGCATCGAGTACTGGATGTTCAGGAACAGCGGACGGTAGGTGAACATCGCGATCAGCACCAGGTTCGGTGCCGCGAAGGCGAGGAACACGAGTGCATCCCGGCGCGCGCGCCGGGTCATCCGGCGGCGCCTGCGCACCGGTGGGGCCGCGCCAGCGTCGCGGAGTGGCCGGACATCGGTCATGGAAAGCCCGTTCGGTCAGGAGGGACATGCGGCCGGAGAGCTCATCCCCCGGCTCGCCCGATTTTAGTCGCGCAGCAGCGTTCCCGAGGCTGACTTCGGAAGTTCGTCCTGCCCGCGTCCCGGCACCGTCACTGACGTTGCGACCTGTGGAAACATCCGTCGAGGCGCCCGGACGAGGTGCGGCGCGTACGGTGGCCTCGTCGACGCTCTGCTGTCGGCCGTCACCCGCACCCGCACCCGCACCGGAGGCCCCCATGCACGCCGAACGCATCACCGACTCGATCTGCGGTCACGCCGAGGGGCCGTGCTGGTCCGACACCTGGGGCGGGCTGCGCTGGGTGGACATGCTCGCCGGGGACATCATGCACCTTGACGCCGCGGGCGCCGCGAGCGCGCTACGCGGACCTGCGGTGACGGACGGCCCCGGCGGCGCCGCGACCCGTCTGCCCACCCCGAGCTCCGTGGTGGCGTGCGTGCGCCCCGCCTCGAGCGGAGGTGCCGTGCTCGCGCTCGAGAAGGGCTTCGCGCTCGAGGACGCCGACGGCACGATCGATCCGCTGCCGCCCCTGTGGGACGAGGACGTGCGGATGAACGAGGGCGCGATCGCCCCCGACGGCTCGTTCCTGTGCGGCACGATGGGCTACGGGGCACCGCAGGGCGCCGCCTCGATGTGGCGCCTGCATCCCGACGGCAGCACCACCCGCGAGTTCGGTGACCTCACGATCTCCAACGGGCTCGCCTTCAGCGCCGACGGCACGCGCGCCTACTACGTCGACACCCCCACCGGGAGGGTGGACGTCTTCGACTGGTCCGACGCCGACGGGCTCGTCGGCCGCCGCCCCTTCGCCGACCTCGCCGACGAGGACGGTCACCCCGACGGACTGTGCCTGGATGCGGAGGGGAACGTGTGGGTCGCGATGCACTCGGGACACCAGGTGCTCGGGTTGGATGCGCGCGGCGCGGTCATCGAGCGGATCGCGGTGGATGCCCGCCAGGTCACCGCCTGCACCTTCGGCGGGGAGGACCGTTCGACCCTGTTCATCACCACCAGCCGCGAGAACCTCGCCGACGGGGAGGACCCGTCGGCCGGTTCGCTGTTCGCGGTGCGGCCCGGAGTCAGCGGGCCGCGAGCGGAGCTGCTCTTCGGCGGCTGAGCGGCCGCGGCGGCGACGGGCCGCGGCATGCTGCCTGCGCAGCGCGCCGCGGCCCGTGCCTCGTCGGCGTCGTGCCGGATCAGCTCGTGGGGGCCTCCGCGCTGCGGTCGCGGGCCTCTCCGGTGGCGACAGACTCGGCGGTGTCCTCGAACTCCTGCATCGCCTTCGCGGGCGGCTGCGGGGTGACCAGGCTGACCGCCACCGCGAGCACGAGGCAGACCAGGAAGCCCGGGATGATCTCGTAGAGGTGGTCCTCGCCGAACAGGCCCAGGATGACGTCGAGCGGCTGACCCTCTGCGCCCCAGGACTGGCCCCAGATGAAGGAGACGACAGCGCCGGAGACCATGCCCACGGCCGCACCGGCCATCGTCAGGCGGCGCCAGAACAGCGAGAGCAGCACGATCGGGCCGAAGGCCGCACCGAAGCCGGCCCAGGCGAAGCCCACCAGCGCGAGCACCGAGCTGTTCGGGTCCAGCGCCAGCAGCAGCGAGATGATCGAGACCACGAGCACGCCGATGCGGCCGCCCCAGAGCTTGCCCACCTCGGTGAGCTTCGCGCCGAAGCCGCCGACGATGTCCTCGATCAGCGCGGAGCTGGTGACGATCAGCTGCGAGGAGATGGTGGACATGATCGCGGCGAGCACCGCGGCCAGCAGCACGCCGGCGATCATCGGGTGGAACAGCAGCTGGGAGAGGTCCAGGAAGACCGACTCGCCGTTGGTGGAGTCGGTGAGCACCGCGTCCTGGTTCTGCTGGAAGTAGGCGAGGCCCGCGAGCGCGGTGAACACCGCCCCGACCACGCACAGGATCATCCAGGTCATGCCCACGACGGTGCCGTACTTGGCATCGCGCGAGGAGCGCAGCGCCATGAAGCGCACGATGATGTGGGGCTGGCCGAAGTAGCCGAGCCCCCAGGCCGCGGCGGAGATGATGCCGATGGCGGTGCCGCCGGAGGTCAGGGAGCCGAAGTCGGCATTGACCTCGCGCACGGACTCGAACATCTGCGCGGGGCCGCCCACCGCGAACATCGCCACGAGCGGCACGATCAGCAGGGAGACCAGCATGATCAGGCCTTGGACGACGTCGGTGTAGCTCGCGCCGAGGAACCCGCCGAAGAGGGTGTAGAGGATGGTCACGCCGCCCACCAGCAGCATGCCGGTGAGGTAGGGGCCGCCGAACATCGACTGGAAGAACACGCCGCCGGCGACCATGCCGGAGGAGACGTAGAAGGTGAAGAAGACCAGGATGATCAGGCCTGCGGCGATGCGCAGGATGTTGGTGCGGTCGTGCAGGCGGTTGCCGAAGAAGCTCGGCACGGTGATCGCGTTGCCGGCGATCTGCGTGTACTGCCGCAGCCTCGGGGCGACGAAGATCCAGTTCAGCCCGGCACCGATGATCAGGCCGATGGCCATCCACGCCTCGACCAGGCCGCCCATGTAGAGCGCGCCGGGCAGGCCCATCAGCAGCCAGCCGGACATGTCGGAGGCGCCGGCGGAGAGCGCCGCGACGAAGGGGTGCAGCTGGCGCCCGCCGAGCATGTAGTCCTCACCCCCGGTGGTCTTCTTGAAGGCGTGCAGGCCGATGCCGATCATCGCGCCGAAGTACACGATGAGCGCGACGATGTAGAAGACGAGACTCATGGGAGGACTCCTATCGCGGGGTGAGGAAGGGGACGGGTCGGGGCGGCTGCCCGGTGCGTCCGCGCCGCACCTCACGGCGCGGCGACGGAGCGCCGCGCGGCGCCTGGGTCGGTGATGGGACCTTCGACCGTACTCGCCGCGACCGGCCGAGGTGGAGCGCTCCGGGGCTGTTCGCCGCCCGGATGGCGACGACTGCGCTGGCCACTGCACTGTGAACCGGGTCCTAGAAGCAGTTGCCCACGGGGGTGAGCCACCTCACGGCCCAGACTCTCACATCCGGCCGCGGCTACCGACGAGTCACCCGGACGTTCCGGACACGCGCCGCAGCCCTGCGCACCCGGTCCCCGCAGGGGGTGACCGCGCACGCAGGGCTGTGACCTGCAGAGATCAGCCGGCCGGGCGGCTGATTACTGCAGCTGCGCCTCAGCTGTAGAGCGCCTCGGTGTCCTCGTCGACCCAGTCGAGGGTGCGCTCGACGGCCTTCTTCCACAGGCGGAGGTAGCGCTCGCGGGTCTCCTCGTCCATCTGGGGCTCCCAGCGCTTGTCCTCGGCCCAGTTGTCGATGACGTCCTGCTCGCCGTCCCAGAAGCCCACTGCGATGCCGGCCGCGTAGGCGGCGCCCAGCGCGGTGGTCTCGATGACCTGCGGGCGCACCACGGGCACTCCGAGGATGTCGGCCTGGAACTGCATCAGGGTCTCGTTCTTGACCATGCCGCCGTCGACCTTGAGCTCGGAGAGCTCGACGCCCTCGCTCTCGGCGTCGGCGACCATCGCGTCCAGCACCTCGCGGGACTGGAAGGCCGTGGCCTCGAGCGCGGCCCGCGCGATGTGGTTCTTGGTGTGGAAGCGGGTCATGCCCACCATCGCGCCACGGGCGTCGGAGCGCCAGTGCGGGGCGAACAGTCCCGAGAAGGCCGGGACGACGAACAGGCCGCCGTTGTCGTCGACCTCCTTGGCGAGGTCCTCGATCTCGGGGGCGTCCTTGATGAGGCCCAGGTTGTCGCGCACCCACTGCACGAGCGAGCCGGTCACCGCGATCGAGCCCTCGAGGGCGTAGACCGGCTTGTTCTCGCCGATCTTGTAGGCGACGGTGGTCAGCAGCCCGTTCTCGGAGCGCACCAGGTCCTCGCCGGTGTTGATCAGCATGAAGTTGCCGGTGCCGTAGGTGTTCTTCGCCTGACCCACCTCGAAGCAGGCCTGGCCGAAGGTCGCGGCCTGCTGGTCGCCGAGGATGCCCGCGATGGGCGTGTCGATCAGCAGGTCGTTCTTGCGACCCCTGGCGTACTCCTCGGAGGAGGAGCGGATCTCCGGGAGCATGGACAGCGGAATGCCCATGTCCTTGGCGATGTCCTCGTTCCAGTCGAGGGTGTCGATGTTCATCAACATGGTGCGGGAGGCGTTGGTGACGTCGGTGACGTGCACGCCGCCGTTGACGCCGCCGGTCAGGTTCCACACCAGCCAGGAGTCGGTGTTGCCGAACAGCAGCTCCCCGGCCTCGGCCTTCTCCCGGGCACCCTCGACGTTGTCGAGGATCCACTTGATCTTCGGGCCGGAGAAGTAGGTCGCCAGCGGGAGGCCCACGCGCTCCTTGTACTTGTCCGCGCCCTCGTCACCGGCGAGCTCGTCGCAGATGCGCTGGGTGCGGGTGTCCTGCCAGACGATCGCGTTGTAGACCGGCTCACCGGTGGCCTTGTCCCACACCACCGCGGTCTCTCGCTGGTTGGTGATGCCGACGGCGGCCAGCTGATGGCGGTTGATGTCGGCACCGGTGAGGGCCTCGCCCACCACCGAGCGGGTGTTCTTCCAGATCTCGATCGGGTCGTGCTCGACCCAGCCGGACTTCGGGAAGATCTGCTCGTGCTCCTTCTGGCCGGTCGAGACGATCTGCCCGGCGTGGTCGAAGATGATCGCGCGGGTGGAGGTGGTGCCCTGGTCGATCGACATGATGTACATGGTCTGGTCGTTCATCGGAACTCCTTCGTCAAGGATGAGTGGTAGGTCGCGGCGGCCGCAGGTCGCGGCGCCGCAGGGTCGTTCAGAAGCGATCGATCAGAAGTAGAGGATCGAGGCGACGCCGGCGAGGACGCCACCGATCATGGGACCGATGATCGGCACCCACGAGTATCCCCAGTCGGAGCCGCCCTTGTTCTTGATCGGCAGGATCGCGTGGGCGAGACGGGGTCCGAGGTCACGAGCCGGGTTGATGGCGTATCCCGTCGGCCCGCCGAGGGACGCACCGATCGCGACCACCAGCAGCGCGACCGCGAGGGGTCCGAGGTCGTGCGGCGTGTTGCCGAACATGATGATCACGAACACCAGCACGAAGGTCGCAATGATCTCGGTGACCAGGTTCCAGCCCTTGGAGCGGATCTCCGGACCGGTCGAGAAGGTGCCCAGGATCGCGCCGGGGTCGGTCTCCTGGTCGTAGTGGTTCTTGTACGCGAGCCAGGCGAGGACCGCGCCGAGGAAGGCGCCGATGGTCTCGGCGATGAAGTAGACGAGCGTGGTCCCGACGTTCACCGGGATCCCCGGGCCGTACTCGGCGGCGCCGCTCGAGAGCAGGCCGATCGTCACGGCAGGGTTCAGGTGCGCGCCGGTCTTGTACGCGACCCACACGCCGGCGAAGACCGCGAGGCCCCAGCCGAAGTTGATCAGCAGCCAGCCGCCGCTGTTCCCCTTGGTCTTGCCCAGGACCACATTGGCGACGACGCCACCACCCAGGAGGGTGAGCATCGCGGTGCCCGCGATCTCGGACAGCAGGATGGTTCCGAGTGCTTCCATGTTTCTCTCCTCAGCGGTCCGCGTCGGTGCGAACCGCGATCAGGCTCCTGCCAGCCTCGGACCCCCTCCAGGATGCGGCACGGCGATGGGTGCATGCATGGAGGGAGCAGGCCCCGCGCCTCCGATGGCGGGGGCGTCGATCGAGGCCCGGAACAGCTGGTGCAGGTGCTCCGCAGAGCCCTGCCGGGGTGCGCACGATGCGCACCCTCGCCGTGCCCGGTTCTCGTCACCGGGCACAGGTCGGTCATCGTCGGGTGGGCACCTCCGGGGCGTCGGCGAGGCGGGCAGCAGCCTGCTCATCGCTGGTGGTGCGCTCGCCGTCAAGGCGAGCGGCGATGAAGTCTCGGTAGGTCTCCACCTCGCGGGCGCGCTCGGCCTCGCCCCAGCCGAGCTCGGGTCCGACGAGCGCGGCGACCTCCTCGGCCGCGTCGACGCCGCGGTCGCGGGTCTCGTAGTCCAGGCGGGTGCGGCGCTGGAGGATGTCGGCGAGGTGGCGGGCGCCCTCGGCGCGGACCGCGTAGAGCACCTCGGCGCGCAGGTAGCGGGGGGCGTGCTCGAGGGGCGTGCCGAGCGAGGGGTCCTCGTCGATCAGGGCGAGCACGTCGGTCAGCAGCGTGCCGTAGCGGAACAGCAGCCGGTCGATGCGGATCTCGTCGAAGCCGTAGCGTCGGCCGATCTCGTGCTTGTCGCGCACGAGCGCCTCGAAGCCCTGGGCGCCGATCACGGGGATCGAGCGGGTCAGGCTGGGGCGACCGGCCTGGGTGTCCCGGATCGCGAAGTCGACGACGTCCTCGGCCATCACGCGGTACGTGGTGTACTTGCCGCCCGCGATCGCGGACAGCCCCGGCTCGACCTCCATCACGGTGTGCTCGCGGGAGACCTTCGCCGAACCGCCTCCGGAGCTCTTCTTCACCGGCTGCAGCAGCGGGCGCAGGCCCGAGTAGACGCCGATGACGTCCTCACGGGTGAGGTCGTCCTTCAGCACGGCGTTGGCGTGCTCGAGCACGTAGTCGATGTCGTCGCTGGTCGCGCCCACGTCGCGAGGGTCCTGGGTCCACGGGGTGTCGGTGGTGCCGATGACCCAGTACTCGTCCCACGGGATGATGAACAGCACCGACTTCTCGGTCTGGGTGATGATGCCGGTGTCCGGCACCGCAGGGATGCGGTCGCGGGCGATGGTGATGTGGATGCCCTTGGAGGCGAGCACCTCGAGGCCGGCCTCGGCCCCGGCGAGCTCCTGCTGGTCCTGGGTCCAGACACCGCCGGCGAGGATGGTGTCGCGGGCGTGGACGTCGAACTCCTCGCCGGTCTCCTCATCACGCACCCGGGCGCCGATGACGCGGGTCCCCTCGTGGAGGTAGTCGATCACGGTGGTGTAGTTGGCGACCGCGGCGTCGTGCTGTGCGGCCGAGCGCACCAGCATCATCACGAAGCGGGCGTCGTCCATCTGCGCGTCGTAGTACTCGAGCGCGCCCACGGCCTTCTCGCCATCCAGGCCGGGGAAGACCTCGAGCATCTTGCCGTGCAGGAGGTGGCGGTGGAAGGGGACGGCGCGCTTGCGGCCGATGGACTGCATCGCGTCGTAGAGCATCACGCCGGAGCCGATGAAGCCGCGGTCGATGACCTTCTTGAAGAAGGGGAAGACGAACTTGATCGGCTTCACCAGATGTGGGGCTGTGTGCTCGATCAGCAGGTCGCGCTCGCGCAGCGCCTCGGCCACGAGCTTGAAGTCGAGCATCTGCAGGTAGCGCAGTCCGCCGTGCATCAGCTTCGAGGAGCGTGAGGAGGTGCCGGAGGCCCAGTCGTGGGACTCCACCAGGCCGACCGAGAGGCCGCGGGTGGACGCGTCGAACGCGGCGCCGGCGCCGTTGACACCGCCGCCGACGACCAGGACGTCCAGCGGCGCCTCTGCGGTCGCGGCGCGGAGGCGTGCCAGATGCTCCGCCCGACCTGCGGGGGTGAGTGCGGACCGGTGCTGATCGGACACAGGATGCTCCTTCGCGGCGACGTCGGCGGGCACGCCGCAAGCGCGCCCTGTCGCCGCCATCGTGGAACCTCCGTGCAGTGGAGCGCAAGCCCGGTGCACAAACGTGCAAGACTGGGGTGGTGAACCCCGACAGCCGCCTGGAAACCGTCTTCACCGCTGCACGGATGTACTACGACGAGAGCCAGACGATGGAAGCCATCGCGAGCACGCTGTCCGTCTCCCGCTCGACCGTCTCCCGCATGCTCCGCGACGCCCGTGAGGCCGGCCTGGTCCAGATCACGCTGCGGCCGCCCGAGGCGCACCGCCTCGAGGACCTCAGCCGACGCATCGCCCGCCAGTACGGGGTCCAGGTGCACGTGGTGCCCACCGAGCCCTACGCCGACGAGCGCGAGCGGCTCCACACCGTCACCGAGACCGGCGCGGCCCTGCTCGACGAGATGCTCGAGCCCGGCACCACCCTCGGCGTGGCCTGGGGCACCACCCTCGCGGCGCTGCTGGGGAAGGTGCGCACCCGCCCCGTGCCCGGACTGCGGGTGGTGCAGCTCAACGGCGCCATCAACGTCGAGGGCTCGGGCCTGTCCTACATCGCCACCGTGCTCGCCCGCGCCGCGACCCGCTGGGACGCGACCGTGCACCAGTTCCCGGTGCCGGCCTTCTTCGACTACCCCGCCACGCGGGAGGCCATGTGGCGCGAGCGCTCCGTGCAGCGCGTGCTCGAGGTGCAGCGCCAGGCCACCGTGGCCGTGTTCAGCGTGGGCGCCTTCGACGCCGAGGTGCCCAGTCACGTCTACACCCACAACTACCTCACCGCCGAGGACCTCCACTCCCTGCGCGCCGACGGTGCTGTGGGCGATGTGTGCACCGTGTTCCTGCGCGCGGACGGCACCTTCCGCGACATCGCGATGAATCAGCGCGGCTCCGGGACCGGACCGGACCGGCTGGCTCGGATCCCGCGCCGCCTGCTGGTGGTCTCAGGCTCCCGCAAGGCGCTGCCCCTGCGCGCAGCGCTGCGGGCGGGGGTCGCGACCGACGTGGTGCTCGACGAGGTCACCGCCGCGCACCTGCTAGCGCTCCGCTGACCCGCGGCGCGGGCCTCCATCCCGCCAACAGCCCACTGGCGAACCACCCCCCTCCGCTCCCCCACAACAGCCCACGGGCGAACCACTTTCGGCCCATTTCCGGTTCGGCAGCAGGCTGTTGTTAGCGGAGCCATGACGGCCGGCCGCAGTTTCATCGCCAAACAGTGCAGTGGCGTCGATGGCGTCGGCAGCGGCACCGGTAACGCCGGCGTGGCAGCGCCCCGCGCCGGGCTGCGGCGTCAGCTCGTCGGCTGCTGTGCGGCGATGCGCCCGCTGGGCCGCTTCCGAGCCAGCTCGTCGATGAAGCGTCTTATGCGCGACTCGTCGGGGACCACCAGTCCACGGCCGCCGAGCTCGTCGGCCAGTCGGAGCAGGATCCGGCGCGGATGCCACAGGTCCTCGCCGTTGGCACGGATGATGGTCCACCCCAGCGCGGCGATCGCATCCCGACGCTGCTCGTCCTCGCGCCACTGCTTCTTCGCCCGGCGATGGTCGTCCCCGTCGTATTCGAGCACGCACATGGCGTCCGGCCAGGCGAGGTCGAGATAGCGTGTACGGTCGCTGCGTCGTTCCTGGACAGGGAGGTTCAGCTCGGGTTCGGGGAACCCGGCGCCGAGCAGCAGCAGTCGCGTGAGGCTCTCCCCGGGCGACCATGACCGCCCTCGCACATCCGGCAGCACCGCAGCCAGGCGCGCGTTGCCCCGCCGCCCGCGCATCCTCGAGACATGGACGGCCAGGTCCGCAGCGGTGGTCGGTGGGCATTCGGTCTTTCCCGCGACCACGGCGTCGGCGGCGGCGACGAGATCCCAGGGTGGCAGGAGCGTGGCGAGCTCGCGCAGCACCTCGGCTGGCGAGGAGACCACGAGTTTGTCGCGCTCCATGCTCGGGCCCGGCTCCCACCGATGGATCGTCGCACCCCGCACCGACGATGAGCCCTCCCCCTGAGCGACGCGAGCGTGAATGACGGGGAGCTCAGCGCCGGTCCGCAAGGAGGTGCCGGCGGACACCGGAGGCAGCGGAGAATGGCGCCGCCCGCCGGACTCGTCGACCCTGCGCAGCGCCACCTTGTTCTCGAGCTTCAACGGGAGCGGTATGTCCCACAGCAGCGCGGCCGTCGTATGGCTGATCACGCTGCCGGGGAGCACCTTGTTCTGGAGCACCCATGCCATGGCCTCGAGGCTCGCCGGGTGGTCGCTGAGCATGTGGAAGCCGGGGAAGACCTTCGTGAAATCAGGTCCGGCGAGGTCGCGGCTGTGCGCGCCGGCGTCGAGCCACTGCGTCCGTGTCATCAGCGCACCGGCGTAACGCTCCCAGTTCCTCGCCATATCGACGACCGTACGGAGGCGAGGGCCGACGGGCGCGCTTCGCGCGGCACTTGTGGACAGCAGGCGGCTGTGGAGGACCAGTGCGCGCCCCTCGACCTCACCGGGCCGAGGAACAGCCCGCTCACGAACCGCTTCCGGCGCAGATCCGGTTTGCCAGTGGGCTGTTGCCGGGGAAGCGGCCGACGGGCAGCGGCCAACGACCGACGGGGCGGCGGCGGCCGATGGGCAGGGACCAGCGGACGGCGGCCGACGGCCGATGGAGCGGCGGGCGGCGGGCGGCGGCGGCCGACGGCCGATGGGGCGGGCGGCAGCTGAGGCGAACGGGTGATGCAGCAGCCCGCTCACGAACCAGAAACAGCCCGATCTTGGTTCGCCAGCGGGCTGTAGGCGGGGCGAGGCTCAGCCCTCGGCGGCGCTGAGATCGAGCCGCTCGGGGTGGGTGTAGAGGTTCATGCGTCCGTCGCCGTCCTCGGCCGCGCGGGTGAAGCCGACCAGGGTCATGCCGAACTCGCGGGCGGTGTCCACGGCGAGCGAGCTCGCGGCGGAGACGCAGGCCAGCAGCGGGATCCCCGCCATGCAGGCCTTCTGGGCGATCTCGAAGCTCGCCCGGGAGGAGACCAGCAGGAAGCAGTCGCTCAGCGGCAGACGGTCCTCGAGCAGCGCCCAGCCGATCACCTTGTCGACCGCGTTGTGCCGGCCCACGTCCTCGCGCACCACCAGCAGGTTCCCCTTGCGGTCCACGAGCGCGGCCGCATGCACCCCGCCGGTCCGGGCGAAGACGGGCTGGCGCGTGGTCAGCTCGCGGGCAGCGTCGAGGATCGTGCCGGGCGTGAGCGTCCAGTCGCGGCCAAGGGTGTAGCGGCTGCGTCGGCGCACCGCGTCGATGCTCTCGCTGCCGCACACCCCGCAGGCCGAGCTGGTGGAGAAGTTCTTCGTGGCCACCGGCAGCAGCTGCGGCCGCGCGGTGGTGAAGTCCATGACGTTGTAGGTGTTCTGCGCGAAGCCGGTGCCGTCGTCGACCACCGCGCCGTCGCAGTAGCGGGCCTCGCGGATGTCCTCGCGGTGGGTGATCAGCCCCTCGCCGTGGAGGAATCCGTGGATCAGCTCGACGTCGTGGCCGGGCGTGCGCATCGTCAGCGACAGCTGCTGACCGTTCAGCCGGATGTCCAGCGGCTCCTCGACGGCGACGTGGTCGCTCTTCCGCCCCGCGTACAGCCGACCCTCGCGCACACGGACGGTGCGGATGCGGGTGCTGTCGGTGATCCGGCCCATCCCTCGAGGATAGTCCGCCCACCTGCGGTGCGGCCGGTCGGGGCGAGCTTGCGGGGGCGGGTCACGCCCCGGGTCACTCCTCGTCGGCCGAGCCCCCGCCCTCCTCCGACCGCGCGTCGCCCTCGGCGAGGCCGCGCGCCAGCTCGAGCTGCTCCTCCCAGCCGCGAAGGTTCTCCTCGTAGTTGCGCCGGCGCACCGCCTCGTCGAGGCCGAGCCGGGCGAAGCCGCGCTCGCGCACCGTCAGGCGCACCAGGTTCCGGCTGGCCGTCCCGGCGGGGTCGATGACGAACTCGACGGTGTTGTTGGGTGCGTCGGAGATCTCGCCGAGCCCTCCGCCCAGCCAGCGGAAGAAGATCCGGTACGGAGCCTCGTGCGCCTCGATGCCGAGCTGGAGCCTGCCGTGCACCGGGTCGATCACCTCGGTGACGGGGCCGTGGCGCCTGATCTCGTGCTCGCGGTACTCGCCGTCGTTGATGAACCATCCTGGTTCGCGTATCACCGAGAACACTCGCTCGGCGCTCGCAGCGATCATCACGCTGCGCTCGATCTCGTCAGGCACGGGGGCTCCTGCGGGGAGGGCCGACTCGTCAGCCATGACTGTGCTCCTCAGCTCGCGGGGCGGCGTCGTCGCCGCCTTGGGGGAATCCTGACAGATGAGGGCCGCCGGGGCGAGCCCGGCGACCCTCATGCCGTCATGGTCAGGGCTTCGTGACCGCCGCGGCGAGGAGGTTCAGCGACTCCTCGAGGTCCTTCTCGGGGATCGCGGGGAAGCCGACCTTCTCGAGGAGCTTCTGGTCCTCCACGCGGGACCAGTCGTAGGTCAGCGAGACCTCGGTGGCGTCCGAGCCCTGCGGCTTGAGCTCGTAGAGCCATTCCCAGCCCAGCGGTGCCTCGGGGGCGCTGCCGTCGGCCGCCTCCGGGGCGGGCTGCCAGCCGATCATCTTGTTCTCGTCGTAGGCGGTGACGAAGTTGTGGGTGCGGTAGTCCCCGCCCATCTCCGCGCGGTGCATGTTCATCACGAACTTCTGCCCGCTCGCGGTGATGCGTTCGGTGTCGTCGGCGGCGCGCACGGTGCCGGAGCCGTCGAACTCGTGGTGGCGCGCCGGCAGCGTGAGCACCTCGAAGACGTCCTTGGCGGGCACATCGAGGATGCGGGACACGGTCAGGTGCGTCGGGTTCTCAGTCATCCCGTCACCCTGCCGCATCCGCCGCCGGCCCGTCACGTCTGCGCCGACCGTACGGTTGATCCGTCGGCAGGCGCACGGCTCAGACCAGCCCCTTCTCCGTCAGCCAGTCGGTGGCGATGTCCGCCGAGCTGCGCTGGTCCTCAACGCTCTGACGGTTCAGCTCGACCAGGTCGGCGGCGCTGAGCTCGGCGAGCACCGCATCGATCGCGGCGGCAGCGGCGTCGTCGATCTTTTCGGAGACCACCGGCACCACGTTCTGCGGCAGGATCAGCGACTCGGGGTCCTCGAGCACCACCAGGTCGTTCTGGGCGATGGTGGGATCGGCGGTGTAGATGTTCGCCAGCTGCACATCGCCGTCCAGCAGAGCCTGCACGGTGAGCGGGCCGCCGGAGTCCTCCACGGGCACGACGCTGACGTCCACGCCGTAGACCTCCTTGACACCCTCGGAGCCGTAGGGCCGCACCTCGAACTCGCTGTTCGCGGCGATCCTCAGGTCCTCGTCCACGCCTGCGAGGTCACCGATCGCGGTGAGGGAGTGGGTCTGGGCGAACTCCGCGGTGGTGGTGTAGGAGTCCTGGTCGGAGGCCTCCGCGAAGGACAGCACGCGCAGCCCGTCCGGGAGGGCCTCGCCGAGGGCGGAGCTGATCTCCTCGGGGCTCGCGGCCTGGGCCTCGGGGTCGTAGTGCTGGAGCAGGTTGCCGAGGTACTCGGGCAGCAGGTCCAGCGCGCCCTCCTCGAGCTCGGGCATGTACACCTCGCGCTGACCGATCTGGTACTGCCGGTCCACGGTGAGGCCCTCCCCCTCGAGCACCTGCGCGAAGAGCTCCGCGATGATCTCGTTGGAGTAGTAGGCCTGGGAGCCGATCGCGATGGTGCCTCCGCCGCTCTCGCCTCCCCCGTCGGAGCCGCTGCCGCCGCCGCCGGTGTCGCCCTCCTCGAAGGGGTCGGAGCTTCCGCAGGCGGCGGCGCCGAGGGCGATGCCGCCCAGGCCGAGCGCGCCGAGCAGGTGGCGCCGGGTGCTGTGGTGTGTCATGGGGTTCTCCTCAGGTGGGGGGCGGGATCAGGCGGCGCGCAGACCGCGCGGGGTGCTCAGGCGCTGGATCAGCAGCAGGGCGAGGTCCAGCACCAGGGCGAGCGCGATCACCAGCAGGGAGCCGGCGATCATCTGGGGGTAGTTCTGGGAGCCGAGGCCCTGGAAGATGTACCGGCCCAGGCCCCCGTTGCCGACGTAGGCGGCGAGCATCGCGGTGGCCACGACCTGCACGGTCGCGCCGCGCACGCCACCGATCAGCAGCGGCATGCCCAGCGGGAGCTCGACCCGGGTGAGGACCTGCAGCTCGGTCATGCCCTGGGCGCGCGCGGCGTCGACGGTGGCGCGGTCGGCCGATTCGACGGCGGAGTAGGCGCCAGCCAGCAGGGACGGGATCGCGAGGATCACGAAGGACAGCAGCGGGGCGGTGAGCCCGATGCCCATCAGCAGCGCGAACAGGGTCACCAGGCCTAGGGTGGGCAGGGCGCGGGCGGCGCCGGCGGTCGCGACGACGAGGCCCTTGAACCGGCCGGTGTGGCCGACGGCCAGGCCCAGCGGGATCGCCAGCAGCGCGGCGAGCAGGATGCCGAGGGCGGTGTAGCCGAGGTGCTCGAGGGTGCGCAGCGGGATCCCGGCCGGTCCGCTCCAGCGGGAGGGTTCGGCGAGCCAGCGCAGCGATTCCACGAAGGGGCTGTCGTTCATGGCCTGCTCCCTTCGACGCGGCGGGTCCACGGCATGATCAACCGGCCCAGCAGCACCAGCAGCGCGTCGGTGAGCAGGGCGAGCACGGCGGTGAGCACGATGCCGGCGGCGATCTCCTCGACGATGCCGCGGCGCACCCCGTCGGTGAACAGCATCCCGAGGCTGGGCACGCCCAGCACGCCGCCGACGGTGACCAGCGAGATGGTGCTGACCGCCACCACCCTCACTCCCGCCAGCAGTACCGGACCGGCCAGCGGCAGCTCGACCTGCAGGAACCTCGCGGCCGGTGCGTAGCCCTGCGCGGTGGCGGAGCCGAGCACGTCGCGGCTCACGGAGCGGAAGGCGTCCGAGGCGGTGGGGACCATCAGCGCGAGCCCGTACAGCGACAGGGCGATCGCGATGTTCAGCGGGGAGCGCACGGAGGTGCCGATCAGTCCCGGCAGCAGCACGAACAGCGGCAGGGAGGGGATCGCGTACAACAGCCCCGAGGTGGTGGTCACCGAGGTGCGCAGCCAGCCGCGGGCGTTGGCGAGCTTCGCGAGCGGCAGGGACAGGAGGAACGCCACCAGGATCGGGGGCAGGGCCTGGACCAGGTGCGCTCCGGTGTAGGAGGCGAGCACATCGAGGTTGTCCAGGACCCAGGTCACGAGGGCCGCTCCCCGGCGAGGACGCCTGCGGCGCGGCCGTCGGCGTCGACCACCACGTCGCGGCCGTCCACCCGCTCGACGTGCAGGGTGCGGGCCCCGCGGTCGGCGCCGACGAAGCTGGCGACGAAGTCGTCGGCCGGGGCGGCGAGGATCTCCTGCGGGGTGCCGACCTGCGCGATGATCCCGCCGGGCCTCAGGATCACCACCCGGTCGCCGAGCAGGAACGCCTCGTCGATGTCGTGGGTGACGAACACGATCGTCTTGCGCAGCTCGTGCTGGAGGCGCTGCAGCTCGCGCTGGAGCTCGCTGCGCACGATCGGATCCACCGCCCCGAAGGGCTCGTCCATCAGCAGGATGTTCGGATCGGCGGCGAGGCCTCGGGCCACGCCCACGCGCTGCTGCTGGCCGCCTGAGAGCTGGGAGGGATAGCGGGAGGCGAGCGCGGGGTCCAGGCCCACCGTCTCCATCAGGTCGTGGGCGCGCTCGCGGGCCTCGCGCTTCGCGGTGCCGCGCAGCACGGGGACGGTGGTGATGTTGTCCAGCACGGTGCGGTGCGGGAGCAGTCCGGAGGCCTGCATGACGTAGCCGATGCTGCGGCGCAGCTGCACCGGGTCGAGCGCGGCGACGTCGTCGCCGTCGATGAGGACGCGGCCCGCGGTGGGCTCGACCATCCGGTTGACCATCCGCATCAGCGTGGTCTTGCCGGAGCCGGAGGAGCCCACCAGCACCAACGATTCATGCGAGGCGATCTCGAGGCTGAAGTCCTGCACGGCGAGCGTGCCGCCCGGGTACTCCTTGCGGACGTTCTCGAATGCGATCACGGAGACTCCCGGCGTGGTCGGACCGACGAGCGTTCACCGCCGGATGCTCCACCCTATCGATCAGGCCCCCGCGGCGGCGGTGCGCGGACCGGCCGGTCCGGGCCCGCCCGGGCGTGCGGCTCAGCCGCGGTAGGCGCCCTGGTAGACCGCGTCGAACGGCGTCGCGCCCTCCTGACGGTGCTCGATCGAGCTGGTGACCACGGCCTTCGCGGTGCGGGCGGCCTCCAGCGGGGTCGCGCCCTTGGCGAGCTCGGCGGTGACCGCGGCGGCGAGCGTGCAGCCCGCGCCGGAGACGCGGTGCTCGCCGATCTTCGGGCTGCGCAGCTCGACGGTCTGCTCGCCGTCGAAGAAGACGTCCACCGCGTCCTCGCCCTCGAGCACCACACCGCCCTTGGCCAGCACGATCACGCCGTAGCGCTCGTGGATGCGGCGTGCGGCCTCGGTGAGCTGCTCGATGTTCTCGATGCTGTCCATCCCGGAGAGGGTCAGCGCCTCGAAGTGGTTGGGGCTCACGAAGGTGGCCAGCGGCAGGATCTTCTCCTTGAGCGCGTTGTCGGTGTCCAGCGCGGCGCCGGGCTCCTGGCCCTTGCAGATCAGCACCGGGTCCAGCACCACGTTCGTGAAGGAGCGCTCGGCGAGCGAGGCGGCGACGGTGTCGATCGTGACGGGGGTGCCGAGCATGCCGATCTTCACGGTGTCGATCTCGTGGGCGGCGGTGGTGGCCTCGATCTGGTCCGCGATCACCTGCGGGTCCACGGGCACGAAGCGGTGGGCCCAGTCGTTCTTCGGATCGAAGGAGACGATGCAGGTCAGGGCTGCGGTGCCGAAGGTGCCGAGCTGCTGGAACGTCTTGAGGTCGGTCTGCGCGCCGGCGCCTCCGGTGGTCTCGGAGCCGGCGATGGTGAGGGCGACGTGAGTCATGGGGCCTTCCTTGGAGGTGTCGTCGTACGGCGCCGCGCACGCCCGGGCCCCACGGAGCATGGGGCCGACGGGGCTGTCGCCGCGGCGCTGACCGCGCGCTCCCAGGGCCCGGGACCCCGTGGGTCCCGCCTGCCCGTCGCAACGGTCCGGCCGCGCGCTCCCAGGCGCCGGAGCTCCCGAGGGAGCGCTCCGACCCGTCGCAGCGGCCGATCCTGCGATGGTAGCGCCTCCGGTACAGTGCCGGTCGTGCTGACGCCCGACCCGACGACGGAGCAGACCCCGCCTCCGTCCGCCGCCCCCTCCCGAGACGCTCCTGCGCGCTCGGGCGCGGCGGCGCTGCTCGGAGAGCACCTGCGCCCCACCCTGAAGTTCCTGCTGGTGGGCGGGATCGTGTTCCTGCTCGACGCGGCGATGTACAACCTGCTGGTGTTCTGGCATCCCACGCACGGCTGGGGCGAGGGGATCATGCACGGCAGCCCGCTGACCGCGAAGGTGATCGCGGTCGCGATCGCCTCGTGCCTGACCTACCTGGGCAACCGGCTGTGGACCTTCGGGGACCGCCCCCGCCCGGACACCACCCGCTCGATCATGATGTTCGTGCTGGTGAACCTCATCGCCGCGGGCCTGCAGCTTTCCTGCCTTGCGTTCTCGCGGTACGTGCTGGGCCTGGACTCGGTGCTCGCGGACAACATCTCCGGCACCGTCATCGGCCAGATCGTCTCCACCTCCTTCCGGTACGTCACCTACGGCCGCTTCGTCTTCCCCCGGCGCTGACCGATGCCCACCCTGCTCGCGAACCCCTCCGCACCCCTGGCCACGGGCCCCACCTGGCCCGGGGACTGGTCGACCTTCTGGCCTGACATGGTGATCGGCTGCGTGACCGGCCTGATCATCGGCCTGGCGCTGTGGCTGCTGCAGATCTGGGCCGATCAGCGCCATGCGCGCAAGGTGGCCAGGCGGGTCTCGCTGCGGATCGTGCAGCCGCTGCTGCTGGTGCTCCAGCGCCCCACCTACACGCAGGGGTTCAGCGAGATCTCCGTGCTGCCGCGCAAGCACCGCACGGCCCTGTCCCTCATCGAGCAGTCCGATCTGGACGACTGGCACGAGGAGCTGGCCACCGAGCTCACCGAGACGCTGCGGGACTACCGGGGCAGGCTGTGGAACCTCCAGGCCGACGCCGACGACCTCGAGCAGGCGGTCGAGCGCTGGTTCACGGTGCATCGCACCTCCCCGGTGGTGCGGGAGTGGGTGGAGGCGCGCCTGCTGGGCGCGAGCGAGGACTACCTGCGGGCGATGGTGCGCAGCGAGGACGACTACGAGGCGATCGCGGCCGCGGGCTCCCAGATCGTCTCGAGCCGTCTGGTGCGCAAGCATGCCCGGGCCTACGGGCAGGCACTGCGCAAGGCGGATCGGACGATGCAGAACCTGATGCCGATCCTCATCGAGAACGTGCGGCGGCGCTCGAACCGCTGAACGGCGCCGGACTCCGGGCGTCGGACTCTGAGAGACTCTGAGCATGGAGATCACCGGCCCCTGGACCCGTGCCGCCGCCGCTGCCGGCCTGCTGAAGGACGGCGTGGCCCGCCCCACCGTGTTCGCGCAGATGTCGGCGCGCGCCGCCGAGCACGGCGCGCTGAACCTCGGTCAGGGCTATCCCGACGACGCACCTCCGCAGGCGGTGACCGAGGCCGCCGTCGCGGCGATCCGTCGCGGGCAGAACCAGTACCCGCCCGGCGCCGGGGAGGCAGTGCTGCGCGAGGCGATCGCGGAGCACCAGGCCACCTGGTACGGGCTGCGCTGGGATCCCGCGCGCGAGGTGCTGGTGAGCACGGGCGCCACCGAGGCGCTCGCGGCGACGATCCTGGCGCTGGTGGAGCCAGGAGACGAGGTGATCACCCTCGAGCCGTTCTACGACCAGTACGCGGCGATGATCGCGCTGGCCGGCGGGGTGCACCGCACGGTGCCGCTGACCACCCGCACCGACGGCGCCACCGGGGACCTGGTGCTCGACGTCGACGAGGCGGAGCTGCGGGCCGCATTCTCGGAGCGCACCCGCCTGGTGCTGGTGAACACCCCGCACAACCCCACCGGGCTGATGCTGTGGGTGGGCGCCCTGCAGGCGATCGTCGAGGAGGCCAGCAGGCACGACGCCCTGATCGTCACCGACGAGGTCTACGAGCACCTCACCTTCGGACCGGCGCATCTGCCGATCGCGACCCTGCCCGGCGCGCAGGACCGCACCATCTCGATCTCCTCGGCGGGCAAGACCTTCTCGGTGACGGGCTGGAAGATCGGCTGGATCACCGCGCGCGAGGAGCTGCTCACCGCGATCACCGGGGTCAAGCAGTGGCTGACCTACTCCTCCGGGGCGCCCTTCCAACCGGCCGTCGCGGCGGGGCTGCGCCTGCCCGCCTCGGCCTTCCACGATCTCGCCGCCGAGCTGCGCTCGCGCCGGGATCTGCTCACTGACGGGCTGCGCGAGATCGGCTTCCGGGTGAGCGTGCCCGAGGCCGGGTACTTCACGGTCGCGGATGCTTCCCCGCTCGGGGAGCCCGACGCCGACGCGCTCGCCGAGCGCCTGCCCTCCGAGGCGGGAGTGGTCGCGATCCCGCTGTCGGCCTTCTACCGCGACGGCGCCGCCGGGGAGGCGAGCTCGTACCTGCGCCTGGCCTTCTGCAAGTCCCGCTCCACGATCGAGCAGGCGCTCGAACAGCTGGACACCTGGGCGGCGCCCCGACGCTGAAAGACAGGAAAAGCGATGATCTAAGTCCTCAGATTGTGACCACTGCGAGATGACACGGGAAGAAGAACGCCCCGAACGCAAATATCATATGAATCGCAGCAGTGATCGATCGTACACTTCTAGATCCTCGAAGGAGGAGCGCGCCCGCGCCAACGCCATGTCCGTCCCCCCGAACTCCCCTCCTGGCCAGGGAACACCGAATTCGTGGTACCCGACCTCCGCGAATGGAAGCGGTCCACGATTTCCCTCCAGCGTCCCGTCACAGCAGAGCCCCTACGGCTCTCCCTACGGGGTTCCGATCGACCACAGCCCCTACCCTGGCCGCCACAACGGAGGCCCGTACGAAACCCAGTACGGCATGCCTCCGGGGCAACAGCCTCCACCTCCGCAGCCCTCTGGTAGCGGAGGAGTCGTCAAATGGCTCGTCATCGGCTGCCTCGGTTGCGCCGGAATCCTCGTGCTCGGCTTCCTTGCGATGATCATTCTCGCGATCATCGATAGCCCGAGCTCAGACGAAAGCGCCGGATCCCGCCCGACCTCCACCATCGAATCCGGTGCGAGTGACGCTGGCGGAGCTGAAAGTACACCCGAGAGCACCAAGGCGGCCGACGAAGACGCACCTGCCGACGACGATGCCGGACCTGTTGACCCGTCGGCGATCGTCAAAGAGACCGACACCGCCACAGTCACCATCATCTCGACCGAACGAACTCAGGTACTGCGCGATTCCTGGTGGGAGTCCACGACCGACAACGAGTACTTCGTCATCGACATCAGCTATGAGAACAAGTCGTCCGAGAGTCTTAGCATCTGGGCGAGCGACATCATCCTCGTGGACACCGAGGGTCGTGAGCACGATGCGAACACCGATGTATCTCTAGCCCTCGAGAACCCCATCATCATCGAGGACGTCAACCCCGGCTTGACTATCACCGGAACCCTGGTCTACGAGACCCCGCCGGGAACCCAATTCAGTGAACTTCGGTTCGAGAGCAGGTACGGATCAGGGGAAGAGCTGACCATCAGTTTCGAGTAAATCTCCCTCTTCCCATGCGAAAAGAGCCCTCCTCCCTCTCCTTACGAGAAGGAGGAGGGCTCTCCCCATACTGCGCAGAACGCAATGGGAATCGGATCAGCCGCGGGCGGTGAACTGCTCGCCGTGGAAGGTGCGCCCGAGGGTGCGCGGGGAGGCGCCGGAGGCATCGAGGTACGGCGTGATGCCGCCGCGGTGACGGGGGAACCCGGCGCCGAGGATCAGCGCGAGGTCCACCTGCTCGGGCCGCTCGACCACGCCCGTCTCGAGCATCAGCGCGATCTCCTCGGCCAGTCCGTCCTGGACGGTCTCCAGCAGCGCGTCGCCGACGGGCGCCTCGGCGCCGCCGCTCGCGCCGGTGCCGAACACCTCGGCGACGGTGGGCGAGACCGGCGGGTGCACCGCGGACTTGCTGCGCTCGGTGAAGCGCGCCTTCCTCTCCGCCATCGCGGACAGGCCCGGGGAGGCGTGGAAGCGGTCGCCGAGCTCCTCGACCAGCACCGTGCCCACGTGATCGGCGACGGCCAGCCCCACCAGGTCCAGCAGGGCGAAGGGCCGCATCGGCATGCCCAGCGGGTCGAGCGAGGCGTCCACCTCGGCCGGGTCCGCGCCGGCGTCGACCGAGGCGAGCACCGCGCCGAGCACCCGGAACAGCAGACGGTTGACGATGAAGCCGGGAGCGTCGGCGCTGCGCACCGCGAACTTCCGCAGCCGGCGCACCACCTCGAGGCCGGTGGCGAGGGTGGTCTCGTCGGTGGCCTCGGTGTGGATCACCTCGACCAGCGGCATCTTCGCGACCGGGTTGAAGAAGTGCAGGCCCACCACTCGCTCGGGGTGGGCGAGGTCCTCCGCCATCCTCGTCACCGAGAGGGAGGAGGTGTTGGTGACCAGCAGGGCATCCTGCTCCAGCACGCTCTCGAGCTCGGCGAAGACGGACTTCTTGATCGCCAGCACCTCGGGGACGGCCTCGAGCACGAGGTCGCAGCCGGCGAGCTCCTGCAGGTCCGTGGTCGCGGAGAGGTTCCCGGCCACCGCGGTGGCGGTGGCCTCGTCGAGTCGGCCGCGGGCGGCGGCCTGGGCGATCACGTCGCGCGCGGCGCCCAGGCCCTTGGCGGCGATGTCCTCGTCGAGGTCGCGCATCACCACCGGGACCTGCAGGCCCAGCGCGAGCTGCGCGGCGATCTGGGAGGCCATCAGCCCGGCGCCGGCCACGCCCACCCGGCGGATCTCGCGGGCGCCGTCCACCGGGGTGCGGCCGGGCTTGCCGCGACGCAGCAGCTCGGCGGAGTACATCGAGCCGGCCGCGGCGTCGCTGCGCACGAGGTCCTCAAGCGCGGCGGCCTCGCGGGCGAGGGCCTCCTCGAGGGTGGAGCCGGGCAGGTCCTGCAGCAGCGCGAGGGCGCGGGCGGCGGCGGGCGCGCCCTGCGTCTCCAGTCGCGCCGTCCAGGTGCGGCGGGTCTCGGCGTGGCCGTGGGCGGCATCGAGCGCATCCAGCAGCGCCTCGGCCTCGGGGGTGCCTGCGGCGGGCACCGGGGCGGTGCGTCCGCCCCAGGCGCCGTCGGCCGCGAGCGCGCCGGAGGGCACGGACTCGGCGAGCGCGGGATCCACCACGTCGGCGTCGGCCTCATCGAGGTCGACGTGCGCGGCGACCAGGGCGGCGAACTCGTCGAGCGCCTCGTCGAGATCGGCGGCGAGCTCGTCGACCAGGCCGATCTCGAGGGCCTGCTCGGCGCTGAGCTGCGTGTCGCGCGCGGGATCCTCGAGGATCATCCGCACGGCGGTCTCGGCGCCGACGACGGACTGCAGCAGGGTGGTCCCGCCCCAGCCGGGCAGGATCCCCAGGCCCGTCTCGGGCAGGCCGAGCCCGCGCACGCCCGCGGCGGCGGTGCGCACGTCGGCCATCAGCGCGACCTCGAGGCCGCCGCCGAGCGCGACGCCGTTGAGGTGGGCGAGCACGGGGACGGGGCTGGTGCGCACGCGCACCTGCATGTCATGGGCCTGGCGGGTCAAGCTCTCGACGCTCGCGGCGGCGGTGGGATCGGCGAACATCGACAGGTCGGCGCCGGCGAGGAAGACGCGGCCGGTGCCGGTCATCGCGATGGCCTGGATCTCCCCGGCCTCGGCACGGTCCAGCGCGGCGCCGAGCGCCCCGGTGACGGCCTCGATCGACTGCGGGCCGAGTGTCGCGGGGCGGCGCTCCTCGCCCTCCGGCGGGGCGAAGGTCAGCACTGCCACCGTGCCCAGCCCGGGGTGCTCTCGATCCTCGGCGAGGACTCGGGTGACGTGCTCGGTGTAGCTGCTCATCAGTGACCTTTCGCGATCTCTTCGTCGAGGGCAGGCGACTCCCCGCACAGTTGTCTGATACCGGGGGTTTCAGGTAGATCATGCCTCACATCGGCACAGGGTGTCCACCGCGCCCGCCTCGCAGCCTGCGCCGCAGCCCCCACCGTTCCGGGGCGCTCAGGGCATCTCGATCCAGGCGCCCTCCTCGAGCTCCTGCCCGGCGTCGATGAGGACGAAGTGACCGCCGCGGCCGACGTCGTCGGACATCTCGATCACGAGCTCGGAGACGAACTCCTCCCCCGGATCGGCGCCGACCTGCTCGATGTCCTCGTCATGGCGCGGGGTGACCACGTAGACCTGTCGGTGGATGGTGTCCTCCGGGCCCACGTAGGCGCACTGGATCCATGCGGCGTAGCCGCCGTCGAAGGGGGTCTCGCCGTGGTGGACGCCCTCGAGCGTGAACATCACGTACCGCCGGCCCTCGCCGGGCTCCGCGGTGAAGGAGTTCGCGTCCAGGATCTCCTGGGTCGCGTCCCAGTCCACCGCGGTCACGGCCACTTCGACCTCCGCCTCGACCTTGGCCGGCTGCAGCGGGAAGGAGGCGCCGAAGGGGACGGCCTGCTCGCGTCCCACCGGGATGTCCGCAAGAGGCTCGCCCGTCGGCGGGGCGGCGTCCTCGGTGCTCTGCTCGGCCGGCTCGTCGTCGGCGCCCTCGGCCTCGCCGCCGGACCCCGAGCGCTCTGCGGGCTCCGACTCCCCGGCCGAGGCGGGGCTCTCGTGCTCACCGGCCACCGGGGCGCCGCCGTCGTCCTGCAGCGCCCGGACGCCGAAGAAGCCGCCCACGCCGAGCAGCAGGCCCGCGATCACGGACAGGCAGCCGACGGCGGCATAGAAGCCGGTGCGCGGCCGACGCTCGGGCAGCCGCTGGGTGGGGGCGGTCAGGCGCGTGGTGCGGTGGTCCATCGCGGCGCGGTGGTCCCTTCTCCTCGTACGGGCACAGCGTGCGGCGGCACGGCCGCGGCCTGCGGGTCACGCTAGCGCACCCGGGCGGCGGCCTCAGGTGCCGACGTAGAGGATCTCCCCGGTGTAGGTCTCCACCCCCAGGCGGAAGGACTCGATCTCGGTCTCGGGGACCAGGAAGGCGCTGCGGAAGGTCGCGCTGCGTCCGCTCTCGAGCGGGCTGATCGCCGTCATCGGGTCGGGGACGAGGCCCTCGCCGATGTCCGGGAAGTAGCTGCGCTCTGATTCTCCGGTGAGCCAGAGTTCCTCGGCGGGGGCGAGCTGACCTGGCCCGTCGTAGCGCACCTCGTAGGTCGCCAGCACCAGGCGGTAGCCGTCCTGGAGGAGGGTCTCCTCCTGGGCGGCGGGGGCGGTGGCGTCGAGGTCCACCTCGAGCGCGGTGACCGAGATGGTGCCGTCGGTCCAGGTGCTCCAGCTGAGGGTGTGCTCGCCGGGGGCGGCGGGCTGCTCGAAGCCGCCGGTGCCGTCGGAGATCTCGCGCCCCGACTGGTCGGTGACGGTGCCGGGCTCACGCTCCGGGGAGGCGCTCTGATCCGGTGCGGTCGCCTGCACGGTGGTGGTCGCGACGGGCTCGGGGGAATGCCCGAGCCGCTGCAGGCCGCCCATCACCAGGGCGACGGTGGCGACCAGGGCGGTCGCCTGGACCAGGACGATCGCGACGATCGCCCAGGCGGGCAGCGCGCCCCGTCGGCCCGCGAGCGGATCCGGCGCGGTGGGCTCCGGCGCGGTGGGGCCGACGCGATCGCCGCCGCCGCGGGGCTGCTCGCCCGCGCGTTCGGGCATGACGAGGAGCTCCGGCTCGGAGGGGACGGTGTGCTCCTCCCACTCGTAGCCGGTGGGAGACTCCCGACCCTGCGCCATGGGTACGAGCATAGGGCGCTGCGCCAGCGTCCCAGCACCGGGTCGCTGCGCGCCCCGTGACAGTGCGGCGGCTAGGCCGTACGGTGGAGCGAGCCCGACGAGAGGATGCGATGCACGCCCCGGACCGGACCACCCCGACAGACCACACCGGCCCCGCAGGCCGCACCGACCAGCGGGCGCATCGGGTACCGGCGCGGACCCACCTGCTCGGCGCCGTGCTCTACACCGTCGGGGTCTGCGGGATTCTCGGGGGCTTCCCCTCGCCCCTGGCCGAACTGGGGCTCGGGCTCGGGGCCCTGCTCCTGGCGATCGGGACGATCATCGTCTCCCGCGCCCAGCTCCATCACCACGGACGCACCACCTCCTATCCCGTGATCGGCGGCCCCCGCTCCCTGCTCACCGCCTGGATCGCGGCAGGACCGCTCCTGTTCCTCTTCCTGCTCCCCGCCGCCACGCCGATGCGCGTGCCCGTTCTCCTCGCGCTCCTGCTCGGCACGGTCTTCTACGCGGTGTTCCGCCTCCAGGACGCCGACCTCAGCGCGGCAGCCTCAGCCGCTTCGTCCCGGTAGGGCGAGCCGGGACGCACCACCCGCTACGGTCATCCCATGGATCACAGCACGGCATGGCCGCAGCGGCTCGAGGACGTGGACCGCAGCGATGATGCGCTGCGGGCCTGGGTGGCGGAGCGGATCCGCCGGCTGGAGGCCGACGGGCGGCGCAGCGCCGACACGCACCTGGTGAGCGTCGACCTGCCGCCGGAGTGGGACATCCAGCTGTACCTCAAGGACGAGTCCACCCACGCCTCGGGCAGCCTGAAGCATCGTCTGGCACGGTCGCTGTTCCTGTTCGCGCTGGTCAACGGTCAGCTCCGCCCCGGGATGCCGGTGATCGAGGCGTCCTCGGGCTCGACGGCCGTGAGCGAGGCGCACGTGGCGCGGATGCTGGGCATCCCCTTCGTCGCGGTGATCCCCCGCGGCACCAGCTCCCGCAAGATCGCCCTGATCGAGGCGGCGGGCGGGCACTGCCACGTGGTCGAGGGCGCGGAGTCGATGAGCCGGGAGGCGCAGCGCCTGGCCGAGGAGCGCGGCGGACTGTTCCTGGACCAGTTCACCCACGCCGAGCGCGCCACGGACTGGCGGGGCAACAACTCGATCGCCGTCAGCGCCCTGTCCCAGCTCGAGCTCGAACCGCATCCGGTGCCGCGCTGGATCGTCGTCGGCGCCGGCACGGGAGGCACCAGCGCGACCTTCGGGCGCCTGCTGCGCTACCGCAGCCTGCGCACCTCGCTGTGCGTCGCCGACGTCGAGAACTCGGCGTTCTTCGAGGGCTGGGTGCGGCAGGACCCGCACCACACCACCGACCGGGGCTCGCGCATCGAGGGGATCGGTCGCCCGCAGGTCGAGCCGAGCTTCGTGCCCGGGGTGGTGGACCGGATGATCCGGGTGCCCGACGCCGCCTCGGTCGCCGCCGCACGATACCTCTCGGAGCACCTGGGCCGGCGCGTCGGCGCCTCGACCGGCACCAACCTGGTGGCCGCCGCGCAGCTGATCGCACAGATGCGCGAGCGCGGCGAGAGCGGCTCGGTGCTGACCCTGCTGTGCGATCCGGGCGATCGCTACGCGGACACCTACTTCGACGACGACTGGGTCGCCTCGCAGGGCTGGGAGCTGGGCCCCTGGCGCGAGGCGCTCGAGCGGATGCTCCCGCTCGGACGGCGCTGAGCCCGCCGGGCGTCGACGGCTCTGGTCACTCCGCTCCCCCGGGGGTCGGCTCGCCCCGCCAGATCAGCCCCACATGCCCGCGCGCCGAGGACGGCGTCTCCGGCCCGTCGACCCCCGGGTCCTGGGGCCTCACCTCGACCACGTGGAGCAGGCCGTGCGGACCGAGGTCGAGCCGATCCCCCGCCGTGACGTCGTGAGTGCTCGTGGACTCGGGGAGCGTCACGTGCAGCCGCGCGCGAGCCCGCCGCCGGCCCGTCGCCGGATCCGCTGCCGTCCGAGCGCTCATCACCCCGATCCGGGCCGGTCCGAGCCGGGCCTGCGTGCTCTGCAGGATCAGAGCCTCGACGGCCCCGTCCTCGGCCGGCACCACCAGGGTGCGTCTGCGTGCGTCGGTCATCTCTCCTCCACCCACTGGTCCCTCGGCGGTGCCACGTACACCGAGTCGATGTTCGCCATGATCTGCTCGGGCGTCAGATGCGGTGCCCGATCGCCGTTGCCCCCGGTGTAGTCGCTTCCTGCGCCCCACGGGTTCTCGAGATGGATGGTGGACCCGTTCGCCCCCGCCACCAGGTAGGCATGGTTCTCCACGAGCGAGACACCCTCCCGGTCCGCGTCGCTGTTCTCGGTGCCCAGGACGACGGTGTAGCCCTGGTCCTGCAGCGCTTCGATCGCCCGCGCATCGAGCGTCCTCCCGGACCCGAAGCTCTCGATGTCCCATCCGAGCCCCGTGCCCGAGACGGGGTCCTGCAGGATCTGCAGGTCCTGCGGCATCGGCACACCGGTGACGGCCTCGACCACGGTGCCGGCAGAGCCCGCGTAGGTGCCGTCCTCCTCGAGCACGCCGTGCTGGACGAGCGCGGCCTCGTAGAGCGTCATCCAGTTCTGCAGCCCGTCCGAGCCGCGCGCGCCGTTGTTGATGACCTCGCCGTCGACCGTGACCGTTACCGGCTTCCCGTCCTGGTACAGGGTGACCTCGTAGTGCTCCGGACCGATCTGCTCGATGCGGTCCATGAAGTACTGCGGATCCTGCTCCGAGAGACCGCCGAGCATGGCGATCGTGATGCAGTTCGGGACCCCCTCCTGGTTCATCGAGGCGATCCCGTACTCCGCAGGGTCGTCGATCGGAATGTCGTCGCGCAGGTTCCGCCTGCCGGTGAACGGGTTGAGACCGCCGTCGAAGCCGAAGAAGCCGTTGTGCCAGCCGATCCAGGCGAAGCCGGTGTCGTCGTACTCGGCGGCGCCGTCCTCCGCGATGCCGGCGGGACCGCCCTCGACGGCGGAGGCCCGCTCCTGCGCCTGCGCGTGCTCGTCGAGCTCGTCGCCGCGCACGGCGAGCGCCTCGAGAGTCGACCGCCACTGGGCGCTGACCCCCTGCCAGCGCGTGCGGAGCTGCTCGGCGTCCTCGCCCACCCAGGTCACCGTGCGCACGGCGCTGTCGAGCGCGTCATGCAGCTGGGCTGCACGCCGTCCCTCCTCGCGCGTCCTCACAGCCAGCTGCTCCAGCTGTTCGGTCCGTGCTCCCCAGAACATCCCGTCCCCCCGTCGTCTCGATAGGGGAACCCTAGGAGAGGGAGCACCGCCTGACCATGGGGAGCACTCCCCAGTGAGAGCTCCCCGGTGAGAGCTCGCGGGAGAGCTCTCCGGGCGGACACGATCTTCGTCGGCATGGCCCACAACCCGCTGGTCGAGCAGTGGTGCGAAGCGCTCGTGGCACGCGGCCCCCGCCTGCACATGCACCGGCCCCGGCATCTGGGCGCGCCCCTGTGACGGCCCGCTCGGGGCGTTGGTCCCGCGCCCCGGGAGATCCGCGCGGAAGGATCGACCTGACCTGCACCGACCCGTATGACGTGGAGTGGACCCGATGACCGTCGTCAAGATCAACCGCCTGGCCGTTCCCGAGGGGAAGCACGAGGAGCTCGAGAAGCGCTTCGCGCAGCGCAAGCACTCGGTGGACCAGGCTCCCGGCTTCGAAGGCTTCGAGCTGCTGCGCCCGGTCGGGGAGGGGAGCAGTACTTCGTGGTGACACGCTGGGCCGACGACGAGAGCTTCCGCGCCTGGGCTGCGCAGCGCTCGCCCCGCGACCCGTCCCAGACCGTCTCGCCCGCCGAGGGGATCCTCGAGTTCGAGGTCGTGGACCTGGACTGAGGTCGCGTCACGAAGGACGGCGCGCGACTCCTCCTCGTGAGGGGTCGCGCGCCATCTCTTCTCGGCAGGCCTCAGCGGCCGCGTCGCACCGGGGTCGGCTCAGCCCTGGGGCAGACGGGTGAACAGGTAGCAGGCGCGGTCGCCGTCGAACCCGCTCTGGGCGGTGGCGTACCAGGTGCCGTCGCCGTCCTCATCGGGCGTGCCGGTCACCTCGCACGTCCCGTGCTCGCCGCCGTCGGCGACCTCGCACTCGGCGGTCAGATCTGCCGGCAGCTCACCATCGTGGCTGTGGCCCATCATCACTGCGGAGGTCACGTCCTCCGCGAGGTCCTCGTCGGTGACCTGTGAGAGGTCGTTCTCGGCAGTCACCTGGAGCGCGTGCTCCGCACCGGGGGCGACGGGCAGGTCGGGGGCACCCTGGCCGCTCACGCCGAACAGCATCGCGGTGCCGTCGAAGCCGGTGGAGACCATCCGCACCTGCGCGGTCCGGGTCGTATCGCTCCCGTCCATGGCGGCGAAGGTGCAGGTCGCGGCGGAGCCGTCGAGCTCGGCCGTGCCCTCGCAGGTCGCGCCGGTGCCGGCGAGGAACTCGGTGCCCTCGATCCCCTCGGCGCTCATGGCGGTGACGGGCTGGCTGCCGTGCAGGGTCAGCATCGCGAGGTAGGCGGAGGCGTCCTCCGGGGCGAAGCGCTGCGTGGAGACGGTGCCGGACCAGTCCTGGGGCAGAGCCCCCTCGGCAGGGGCGGAGTCCTCGCCGCCCGTCGCACGGGCCTGCACCTCACCTCCTGCAGAGCGTTCGCCGGAGGCGGATGGGCCGTGCAGAGCGGGGCCGGTGCCGCACCCTGCGGCGAGCACCGCCACCGCACCGATCGTGAGGAGCTGTGCGCCGTAGCGGCGAACCCTGGTGGACAAGGCCATGGGAGCGTCCCTCCTTGCTGGACAGCAGCCACCGAACGATGACCACACCACGGACTTTACGATCTCTTGACCGTTGTGCGCACGCTTCTTTGCAAGGTCTCCTCAAGCGTGTCGCGGCGGCCTTCCGCGGCGCTCACGCGAACGCGCTGACCCCGGTGATCGAGCGGCCCACGATGAGCGACTGCATGGTGTCGGTGCCCTCGTAAGTGTGCAGCGCCTCGATGTCGCTGCGGTGGCGCACCACCCGGTTCTCGAGCAGGATCCCCGAGCCGCCCAGCAGGTCACGGGCGTTCGAGGCGATCTCGCGGGCGGCGCGGGTGTTGTGCACCTTGGCGAGGGAGGCCTGCTCGGGCCGGATGCTGCCCGCCGCCTCGAGCTGGGCCAGGCGCAGGCAGTACAGCTGCATCGCGGTGAGGGTCTGCAGCATGTCGCTGAGCCGCACCTGCACGTGCTGGGCCTTGGCCAGCGGCCGGCCGAACTGGATCCGGGTCCGGGCGTGCTCAAGGGCCGCCTCGTAGCAGGCGGTCGCGTGGCCCAGGGCGCCCCAGGCCACGCCGGCGCGGGTGGCGAACAGGACCTTCGAGGTGTCCTTGAAGGACCGGGCGCCGGGCAAGCGCTGGTCCAGGGGGATCCGCACGTCGGTGAGGGTGACGTGGGCCTGATGGATGGCGCGCAGCGCGACCTTGCCGCGGATCACCTCGGCTCGGTAGCCGGGCAGCGACTGGTCCACGAGGAAGCCGGAGACCTGCCCGTGCAGCTCGGGCTGGGAGTCGTCGTCCACCCGCGCCCAGACCACGGAGAGGTGGCAGCCGGCGCCGTTGCCGATCCAGCGCTTCTCGCCCGAGAGCACCCAGCTGTCCCCGTCGCGCCGGGCGACGGTCTCCAGGGAGACGGAGTCGGAGCCGTGATCAGGCTCGGTGAGCGCGAAGGCGGCGAGCTCGGAGCCGCTCGCGAGCGGCTCGGCCCAGCGCTGCTTCTGCTCCTCGGAGCCCAGCAGCATGATCGAGCGCAGGGCGAGGCCGCCCTGGACGCCCACCATGGTGCCGACGCTGCCGTCGAGACGGGACAGCTCCATGTTCACCAGGCCCGTCGCGAGCGGGGAGAGGGTGCGCCGGCCGGGCACGTCGAGCCCGTCGGTGAGCAGGTCGAGCTCGCCGAGGCGGGCAATCAGCTCGATCGGGTACTCGCCGCGGTCCCACCAGTCGTTGATCTGCGGGAGCACCTCGTCGGCGAGCGAGCGGGCGTCGGCCCAGGCGCGCAGGTCCTCGCCGGCGACGTCCTGGAACAGGGCGAGATGGTCGGCGGCGGTGGGGAGCAGCTCGGCCGGCGCGGCGGCGGTGGCATCGGGCGGGGAGACCACGGCGCGGCCTGTGACCACGGAGTCGCGGCGCTCCTGGCCGCCGGGGTCGATGGTGCCGCCGAGGGAGATCTGTCCGGGGTCGTTGCTGATGGTCATCACTTGATCCTCTCGATGATCAGGGCCATGCCCTGCCCGCCGCCGACGCAGAGGGTGGCCAGGCCGAAGCGGCCGTCGCGCTCGGCGAGGCCGTTGAGCAGGGTGGTGGTCATGCGGGCACCGGTGGAGCCCCAGGGGTGGCCGAGCGCGATCGCTCCGCCGTGGACGTTGAGCCGGTCGTGGTCGATGCCGAGGTCCTCGGCGGCGGGGAGCACCTGCGCGGCGAAGGCCTCGTTGAACTCGACCAGGTCGATGTCCTCGATGGTCATGTCGGCGAGGGCGAGCGCCCTGCGGGTCGCCTCCACCGGGCCGAGGCCCATGATCTCGGGGCTGAGGCCGGAGACGCCGGTGGCGACCACGCGGGCGAGCGGGGTGATGCCGAGCTCCTTCGCGTAGGTCGCCTCCATGATCACGAGCGCGGCGGCGCCGTCGTTGAGGGGGCAGCAGTTGCCGGCGGTGACGGTGCCCTCCGGGCGGAAGACGGGGTCCAGGGCGCTGACGGCCTCGAGGGTGACGCCGTCGCGCGGGGAGTCGTCACGGCTGATCACGGTGCCGTCGGGCAGGGTGACGGGGGTGATGTCGCGGTCGAAGAATCCGGACGCCTTCGCGGCCTCGGCGCGGTTCTGGGAGCGCACAGCGTACTCGTCCTGGGCCTGGCGGGTGATGCCGCGCAGCTCGGCGACGTTCTCGGCGGTCTGGCCCATGGCGATGTAGGCGTCGGGCAGCTCGCCGTCCTCGCGCGGATCGTGCCAGGGGGCGGGGATCTCGCGGGCGGCGCGCTTCTCGGTGCGCTCCCAGGCGGGCTGGAACAGCGGGTCGCGGGAGTCCTCCTCCATGAGCTTGCCGCTGCTGGAGGAGATCGACTCGACGCCCGCGGAGATCACGGCGCGGGCCTCGCCCGAGACGATCGCGTGGAAGGCGCTGCGGGTGGTCTCGATCGAGGAGGCGCAGAAGCGGGTGACGGTCGCGCCGGGCACGGAGTCCAGGCCCAGCCGCACCGCGACGGTGCGGGCGAGGTTGCCGCCCTGCTGACCCTCGGGGATCGCGCAGCCCAGCTGGAGATCGTCGATCGTGGTGGGGTCGAGCTGGGGCACCTGGTCCAGGGCCGCCTGGATCATCTGGCCCACGAGGTCGTCGGGGCGGAGGTCCTTGAGCGCCCCCTTGCGGGCGCGGCCGATGGGTGAGCGGGCGGTGGCGACGATGACGGCCTCGGGCACGTGGAATCTCCTTCGACGGCGGTGTCTGCGGGGGCGGTCCGCCGGGACCGCGCGATGCACGATACCGGACGTTCCTGATACTACGGGTTGCACATACCTCGAGGGAAGGCGGGCCGACGCATCGGGCGAGCGGTAGTCTCCCCCGCATGAGCGACGCCCGCCCCGCCTTCACGATCGACACCCCGACCCTCGAGGACGTCCCCGCGCTGGCCCGGGTGCACGTGCGCGGCTGGGAGATCGCCTACTCGCATCTGCTCGAGGGCGAGCACTGGTTCGGGCAGGAGGCGATCGAGCGCCGGATCGGGCACTGGACCACCTGGCTCACGCCCGGCACCCGGGCCGCCGACGAGGGCGTGTACCGGGTGGGCCGTGACGGCGAGGGCGCCGTGATCGGACTGGCGGCGTCCTGGCCGCCGCGGGATGCAGAGCCGGTGCGGCCCCGCGAGCTGTCCGTGCTCTACCTCGACGAGGCCTGGCTGGGCACCGGCCTCGCGGCCGCGCTCACCGAGGCGATCCTCGAGGGCGGACCCGCGAGCGTGTGGGTCGCCGAACAGAATCCACGAGCACGCCGCTTCTACGAGAAGCTCGGCTTCCGCGCCGACGGGGCCACACAGGTCGAGGAGCAGCTCGGGCACCTCCGGGACATCCGCATGGTGCGCTGAGCCGGCCGCGAGATCACCCCACGGTCTGATGTGCTCGCGCCCGTCGGGGGACGCCCGGGAGGGGCCCGTCGGCCGATGGTGGAGCCATGAGAAACGCGACCATCTCCACCAGCCGAACCCGAGCCACCGCCAACACCCCGCTGATCGACTACCGCCCGCTGCCCGCCTCCTTCGGGGACCGCGAGGGGCTGCGCGCCGTGCGCGCCGCGAAGTCCCGCGCCGCCCGCCGAGGAGAGGATCCCAGCACGTTGCAGCTGCCGGCGGCGAGGGACGCCGCGCCGGCGCGCCGCCGGACGGGAAGGCCCCGCCGACCGGGGCTGCTGCCGCTGCTGGGGCGCATGCCCGGCATCCACCGCCGGGGCACCGGCGGCGGACGGCTGCTGCACGCCTGAGAGCGCACCGTCGGACCCCGGCCCCGACACCGACATATCACTTGCCACTTCGTGAAGTCACACGTAGAGTTTCCATCATGGAAAACAACATGGAGGGCCCGCCCGCCAGCGCCGAGGAGGCGCGTGCCGCCCTCGCCGACCTGGACACCGACGCCACGCAGCTCGCCGCCCGCCTGACAACGCCCTGGTGGTACCACCTGACCCTCGGGACGATGGTGGCCGGGGCGATCGGGGCGCAGGCGCTGCCCGGGGTGTCCTCCACGGTGGTGATCGTGCTGATCATCGTCTGGATCCCCTTCCTGATGAAGGCCTACACGAGCCGCAGCGGTGTCGCTCTGACCCGCCCGGCGGGGCCGCGCAGCACACGGATGCTGCTGCTGATCCTGGCGGTGCTCGCGGTGCTGATGGGCTCCGTGGTGCTGCTGAAGCTGGGTGGGATGGTGTCCTGGTGGGTGCTGGTCCCGGCCGTGCTCGGGTTCGTCGCGACCGTGGTCCTGGGGCGCCGCTACGACGCCGTGCTGCGCTCGGAGATCTCCGCACGTGCCGGTGAGCCGGGGCAGACGGGGCGCGCAGGAGGGGCCGGGCGCGCAGGAGAGGCGGGGCGTGCAGGAGAGGCGGGGCAGCGATGAGCAGGTCGCGCGATGCGGAGCCCGCGCCCACCTTCCACGAGCTGATCCATGCGCCGGTGCGGCTGCGGATCTGCGGACTGCTGCGGCCGGTGGACGAGCTCGAGTTCGCGGTGCTGCGCGACACCCTGCAGCTCAAGGACGCGAACCTCTCGAAGAACCTCAGTCAGCTCGCCGAGGCGGGCCTGGTCAGCACCCGCAAGGAGTTCTCCCCCGCACGGGACGATGCCCGCAGGCTCACCTGGGTCTCGCTCACCGCCGAGGGCCACACCGCGCTCGCCGCCCACCTGGCCGCCCTGCGCGCGATCGCCGAGGGGGATCCGGCCCTGCCGGGCTGAGACCTCCGAGGATCGCGCCCATGACATCGCGGCCTGCCACGGGTGATCATCCGCCTGCCGCCTTGGCTGCGGCGGGCCTAGGATCACGGCCATGAGCGACGCGTCCTCCTCCCGCCGTCTCGCCGGCGAGCGCACCGACTACCTGGCCGGTTCGCTGCCCGACGACGCCCCCGCGGACCCCCTGGCCCTGTTCGAGATCTGGCTCGAGGAGGCCTTCGCCCGCCGCGAGGAGCACGCCGACCTGCCGGACCCGTCGGCCGTGGTGCTCTCGACCGTCGCGCTGAATGGGCAGGGCACGCCCTGGCCCCGCTCGCGCACCGTGCTGCTGAAGGGCCACGACGCCGAGGGGTTCGTGGTCTACACCAACCTCGGCTCGGACAAGGGGCACGAGCTCGAGCAGACGCCCCGCGCGGCGCTGCTGATGCCCTGGTATCCGCTGCAGCGGCAGGTGCGGATCGAGGGGACGGTCGAGCAGGTCCCGGCGGAGATCTCCGACGCCTACTGGGCTCAGCGTCCGCGCGGCTCGCAGCTCGGCGCATGGGCCTCGCAGCAGTCCCGCGAGATCACCTCCCGCGAGGCGCTCGAGGGACAGTACGTGCAGGTCGAGGAGCGTTTCGAGGGCTCCGAGGTGCCGCGCCCGGGGTTCTGGGGCGGTCTGCGGGTGCGGCCTGCGCGGATCGAGTTCTGGCAGGGCCGAGCGCACCGCTTCCACGACCGGATCCGTTACACCGCGACGGCCGACGGCAGCTGGGAGCGCCACCGCCTGCAGCCCTGAGACGGGGGCAGTGCCTGACCAGCATCACTGCAGGGTCAGGGTCACTGCTGGACCAGCGTCACTGCAGGTGGCGCAGGAATCGCTGCGGGGTGTCCAGGAAGCTGCGCCAGGTGCGCACCAGGGAGAGGTCGTCGTAGTCGGTGCGGCGCAGCCCCCACTCCCCCACCTCGTACAGATCCGCGCCTGGCAGCGCGGCCAGCACCGGCGAGTGGGTGGACAGGATGATCTGGGAGCCGCCCTCGACGAGGTCCCCGAGCAGGCCCAGCAGGGCCAGGCAGCCGGACAGCGACAGCGCCGACTCGGGCTCGTCCAGCAGCCACAGGCCGCGGATGCGGGAGCGCTCGCTGACCAGGGCGAGGACGGACTCCCCGTGGCTGCGCTCATGCATCATCCCGCCCACACCGATCTCCTCGTAGTAGGTGAACAGTGCGTGCATCGTCTCGGCGCGCAGGAAGAACCCGGACCTCGGCGCACCCGCACCGCGCACCAGCTGCAGGTGCTCGGCCAGCACCGACTCGGTGGCACGCGTGGCATGCATCGCCCCGGTGCCGCCGCCCTCGGGGTTCAGGCCGTAGGCGCCGGCGATCGCCTCCACCAGGGTGGATTTCCCGGCACCGTTGTCCCCGGTGAGCACCGTGATCCGACCCAGCTCGAGACCGTCCTGGAGGATCTGGCGCACCGGAGGGAGGCTCCCGGGCCAGGCGTTCGGATCGGCCGGGGCGAGGTGGTGCTCGCGCAGTGCGCGCAGCGGGAGCTGTGGGCCGTCGATCGGTGCCATGGCTCCAGCATGCCGTGCGCGGGCTCGTCGATATGCTCTGTCCACCCGGGTCGCGGTGCGGCCGCGGGTGCCGCCGTCCCTGTGCGCTGCGCGCCGTCCTCCCCTGCCGAGGTGCCCCATGACCACGTCCCGCTCCCGCACCCCGCTGCTGCTGGCGATCGGCGGCGGCGTGGCCTGCCTGGCGCTGATCGTGCTGCTGGTGGTCTCGGTGACCGTGGGCGTGCTGGTCTACCGCGACGGGGAGACCGGCGCGAGCGCCACCGCGGGGCCGACGGGGGCTGGATCGAGGACCACGGAGCCCGGCACGGACGGTCCCGAGGAGACAGAGCCGGCGGGAACGGAGCCGGCGGGAACGGAACCGGAGGAGACCGGCCCGTCGGACACTGATCCCCCGCAGGCCGACGCACCCTCCGGTGAGCTGATCCTGCCGCCCGGCGTCGACGAGGACCAGCCGTACCTCGAGCTGAGCACGAGCGAGGACGGCCCGGTGGTGGACGTGTACCGGGATTTCCTCTGCCCGCCGTGCAAGGACTTCCAGCGCATCCACGGCGATGACCTGATCACCATGGCGCTGCAGAACTCGATCACCCTGCGGGTGCATCCGCGGCCCATGCTCGATGACCGCTCCACCCCGCCGGGTTACTCGGGCCGCGCGGCCCACGCCGCGGTCTGCGCCTATGCCGAGGATCCGGAGAAATGGTTCCCGGCGGAGATCGCCCTATTCGACAACCAGCCCGGTGACGAGGGCCTGCCCGATCACGAGATCATCTACCTCGTCAACGAGGCCACCGGCCTGGACATCAGCGAGTGCTACGAGAAGGGCGAGTACCACGTGTGGCTCCAGGAGGTGGTCGAGCCGGAGGCCCTCCAGGCCGTCTCGGGCACCCCGGAGGTGCTGATCGACGGGCAGCCCTTCACCGGGGACCTCGGCCGCTCGGGCACCCTGAAGCAGGCGATCGAGGAGGCATGAGCCCTCGCGGATGACCAGTCGGCGACGCGGCGGCGAACACCTGAGGACGCCTCGGGGCACCGCCTGGGAAGGTCCGGATCCGGTGCCTACGGTGGAGCCATGCGCACCGAGACCAGGCACTCCCCCGACGGCCTCACCCACGACGCCGGGTGGCAGCTCGCCCTGCGCCGCGCCCTCCCCGCCCCCGCCGAGGACGTCTGGCGCCGGCTGCTGGCCGAGTGGCTGCCGCAGTGGCTGGGGGTGGACACGGTGCCGCAGATGGTCGGCGCGCCGCTGCGCGATCAGGGGCGGGTGCGGGGCCGTGTGATCGGCTGCCACGTGGGCCGACGGGTGCGGGTGCGCTGGACGCCCCGGACCCTCGACCACGAGACCGTCTTCCAGGTGACCCTGCAGGAGCCCTCCGGCGCGGCGTCCGGCGAGACGACGATCGAGCTGCACCAGGAGCGGCTGCTGGGACCTGCGGAGCGTCAGAGCCTGATCGAGCACTGGACCACGGTGCTGGACGCACTGGTCGCCGCTTATGCGACCGAGGGCGCCGGGCCGCAGGACCTGCCCGGCTGAGCGGTCTCAGGCTGCAGGTGCCGCAGGCCGAGCCGGTCTCAGCCGGCGTCGTCGGATCCGCCGATCTCGTGCGTGATCGCGCCCTCGCCCTCGGGGATCGCGGCGTGCTCGCGCAGCACCTCGATGCGGGCGACGTCGATGTCCACCCCGCCCGAGATCCCGGAGACGGTGCCGTCGAAGCGCAGCTGCCACACTGACCAGTCCTCCTGCGCGGGGCGCTCGCGCTGGGAGAACAGCCAGTCCGGCCGGCCGTCGGCCACGGGCAGGCCGTAGTGCTCGCGCCACTCGGAGGAGGAGTAGACGACCACGCGCCGCCCCCAGGCCTCCTCGATGACGGCGGTGAAGGCGTCGATCTCGGCCTGGGCGCGCTCGGCCTCGGGCCGGTCATCGCAGGCGCCGTCGAACTCGAGGTCGAGCGCCGGGGGCAGGGCTGAATCGTCCGGCGGTGCGGCGACGAGGAAGTCCTGGGCCTGCTGGGCGCCGGGTGAGCACAGGGTGAAGTAGTGGTAGGCGCCGGGGGTCAGCCCCGCCGCCTTCGCGCCGTCCCAGTTCTGGCGGAAGTGGGTGTCGGTGAAGCCGGAGCCCTCGGTGGCCTTGACGTAGGCGAAGGAGTAGCCGTCAGCGGCGACCTGCGCCCAGTCGATGTCCTGCTGGTGGCTGGAGACGTCGACGCCCATCACCTCGTCGGCCGCGAGCTCGACACCCTCGGGCAGATTCTCGAGCGCGGCGGCGCCCTCCGGTGTGGCGGCGGCGCTCATCGCGGCGTCGTCGGCTCTGAAAGGTGCGGGATCGGTCAGTGCCTGCGGGTCGTCGTCCCCGCGAAGCGCACCGATCAGCGTGATCGTGCACCCGCCGATCACCAGCACCAGCAGCAGCGCGAGGGCACCCGCGACGATCTGTCGACGCCGGACCTGCTCTGGGGTGAATCGGGGCACGGTGCGGACGGTACCGGAGCGGGCGGCGCAGACGTGGGAGAACGTGCCGCTGCGGTCGGTCTGCGCGAGCCCAGCGGCCTCGCGCCCTCAGCGGGCGAACAGCGTCGCGAAGGCGCGCAGCAGCCGCGGCGGCTGGTCGGCGACCTCGTGCTCGAGCGCGGCGAAGACGTCCTCCATCTCGTCCGGGGAGAAGTACCCGTGGTCGCGGTAGGCGCGGGCCCGTTCGATGATCGAGGGGACATCCAGCTCGGGATGGAACTGGGTGGCGTACTGGCGGGCGCCGACGCGGAACATCTGCACCGGGCTCACCGCCCCGGAGGCGAGCACCGTGGCGTGCGGCGGGAGGGTGGTGATCGCTTCCTTGTGGCCCACCAGGCCGGTGAAGGTCTGCGGCAGGCGCGCTTCGCGGATCAGCGGGTCCTGCGCACCGGCCTCGGTGAGGGTGACCTTGATGGCGCCGAGCGGTTCGCCGTAGGTCTTGTCCACCTGGGCACCCTGGTGGGTGCCGAGGGTGCCGATGCCGTAGCAGGCACCGAGGAAGGGGATGTCATGCTCGACCACCTGGTCCAGCACCCGGAAGATCTCCTGCTCGGCGCGGAGCTGTTCGGCGGGCTTGGTCTCCACCGCATCGGAGACGGTGAAGGGGCTGCCGCACAGGATGATCCCGGAGATGTCCTCGGCGCCCAGGTCGGGGAAGGGTTCGCGGTCCAGGCGGGCCCAGATCAGCTCGTCCTCGGCGAGGCCGGTGAAGTCGAGCACGGCGGCGCGCTCGGTGGCGGCGACGTCGTCCTCGGGGCGGGTGGCGATCTGCACGAACGGTTTCACGAGGGTGATGCTAACGGGCCTGGCGGGGTGCTCCGGCCCCGTAGTCTGCGAGAGCGCCCACAACGCTCGAGGGAGCTGCGTTCGAAGGAGAGGCATGCCCGCACCCGACCGCGACGGCCCGTCGCGCAGAACGTCTGCGCGCTGTGCCTCCGTGCGCGGCGCGTCTTCGCGCCATGCCCCGCGGGTCGCGGGTCATCCGCTGCCCGCGCTGCTGGCCAGCAGCGATGACCCTGACGTGGCGGCCTGGCGCGACGGGCTGCCCGCGCTGGTCGACGGACTGCTGGATCGGTGGGGGCTCACCGCCGGCGCGCCGTTCGAGCCGGGTGGTTCGAGCGCCTGGGTGGCGCCGGTGCGGGAGGCGGATGGGGCGCAGCGGGTGCTCAAGGTCGCCTGGGCCCACGACGAGGCCCGGGACGAGGCGGCGGGGATGGCGGCCTGGCAGGGGCGCGGGGCGGCGCGGGTCCACCGCCAGGAGCAGCAGGGGCAGACCTCGGCGCTGCTGCTGGAACGGGTGTGGCCGGGGAGGCCGCTGGCCGAGCTGCTCGACTGGCCGCGACGAGACGAGATCGTCGCTGCGGTGGCACAGCAGCTGTGGGTCCCGCCGGCAGAGCTGGTCGAGGCTCAGGTGTTCGAGGCGGACCTGGTCGAGCCGGGGCAGGCCGGACGCTTCCGGCCGCTGGCGCAGATGTGCGCCCGGTGGGCGGACTCCGCGCAGCAGCGGGCCGACGCGGGCGCCTCGCCCCTGCCTGCCGAGCTGGTGGCCCACGGGCTCGAGCTGTTCCGCGAGCTGCCGCGGCAGTGGGACGGCGAGGCGGTGCTTCTGGCCACCGATCTCCATCCCGGCAACGTCCTGGTCGCAGAGGGCGACGGGACCGCGGCCGACGGTGCGTACGAGAGCCCCGATGGTCGACGCTGGGTGCTCATCGATCCGAAGCCTTATGTGGGCGATCCGCACTATGACCTGCTGCAGCACATGTTCAATGATCCGGATCGTCTGCGGGCACAGCCAGGGGCCTTCGCCGAGAGGATGGCCGGCCTCGCCGGCCTCGATCCGTGGCGTCTGCGTCAGTGGCTGTTCGCTCGCTGCGTCCAGGCGTCAGGGGTCCTCGCCGCCGCGAGCGAGGCGGCGCAGTTCCTCGTCGACGCCGGCGTCGACTGAAGCTCTGCAGCGGGGCGGGCGGAGGTGTCTGCGTCGGCTCCCCACCATCCTCCTGCTCGTGCCGCCAGGGCCGCACCAGGGCCGTCGGGGTCGTGATCCGGGTGATGCCCGAGTGCCCGGTCCATTGCACCCGGTGTCCGGGCCGGTCGGAGTCCTCGACCCGCGCCACGTGCGCGGCCGAGACCTCCTTCTGGTTGCAGTGCGCGCACAGGCCCTCGCCGTTGTCGAGGCTGGTGGGCCCTCCCCGGGAGACGGGCTGGATGTGGTCGCTCTGGCGCACGGCCGCGTTGCAGTACGGGCCGCGGCAGGTGGTGTCGCGCAGGCTCAGGAAGCGTTTCATCGCGGGTGGGAACTCGCGGGCGCTCGAGTCCATCGCCACCAGCTCGCCGGTGGTGGGGTGGGTGTAGAGGCGGCGCAGGGTGACGCGGATCTGGTCGCCGCTCGCCCCGTAGGGGTCCTGGTCCGGGTCCTCCGGGGTGGCGAGTGCGGCGCGGAGCTGTTCGCGCACCGCCTCGACGGGGACGGAGCCGTAGCCCTCGAGGTGCGCGGCGTCCCCGGAGTCGGGGTGCAGCAGGGCGTGGTCGGTGATGATCACGCCGATCTCGAGGGTGGGCGGAGGGGTGATCACGCGGGCACCGCGAGCGGTGACGTCGGTGCGGGCTCTGCCATCGGTCCGGGCAGTGCCGTCAGCACCGTCGGCACAGGCGCTTCCGTCAGCGCCGTCGGCCGTCCTCCCCGCCGCCGTGCAGTCGCCCAGGAAGATGTCCCGGAAGGCGTCGGCCATCGCGGCGCCGTGCCCGCCCCGGGCCCCGGCGGCGCGCCGACGCTCCGCCTCGAGCGAGAGCGCCTTGGCGATGCGGCGGGCGTCGATCGCCGACAGACGCGCGGAGAGGGTGGCCATCCCGTTCTGCCCGGGGGTGAGGGTGACGTGGCGTTCTCGCATCGCGCGGCGGTGACGGAGCGTCGTGCCCTCGGGATCGAGCTCGTTCGCGATCGCGGCCACCGCGTCCTTCCAGCGGCGCGTGCCCGCACCATCGAGCTCCGGCAGACGTTCCCCGAGCTCGCGATCCACGGAGCGGGCGAGATCAGGATCGAGCACCGAGACCGCCCCGGCCACGGCGTAGGCGGCATCGCCGCTGATCCTGCCCGTGCGCAGCGCCGTCATCATCTGGGGCAGCAGCTCGACCAGGCGCCCCGCAGAGGCCAGGGTGCGGCCCGCGGCGTGCGGGGAGCGGCGGGTGGTCAGGGAGATGTCCTCGGTGGTGGCGCTGTCGGCGTCGGCGTCGGTCCGGCTCCGGGAGGGCTCGGCCGCACGCTCGTGGGCAGCCCTGTCCCGCGCCGCGGCGCGACGGTCGCGGCGGGTGGCATCGCGGAGCGCGATCACGGCACGGGCCTCGAGGGCTTCGAGCGCCGTCCCGGTCTCGCGCAGGTTCCCCAGCAGCGTCGTGAGGTCCCCTCGTGCCGTGCCGTCGAGATCGAAGGCGGTGCCCGGGTTCCCGGCGAGCTCCTTCAGTAGGTGCGCGAGGTCCCCGAACGCCTCGGCCACTCCGAGCGGTCCAGCCTGCCGCAGCGCAGCCAGGTGCTCCTGGGGGAAGAGCCCTCCCCCAGGTGCCCGGTCACGTGTCGCAGCAGTCATATCCCCATCGTTCCTGCAGGTGAGGGCGCGGTACAGGGCAGTGGCCGGAATGTGGATCCGGGGGCGGTGTGGAGGAACGGTCACCGTTGGAACGGGCCGGCCCAGCACCTCCCCGCGGCCCCGCCGAGTCCCTGCGCGGCCCCGCTGAGTCCCGATGAGGCCCTGCTGGCCCCGGCGCGGCGTCCCGAGCCGCCGACGTACGCGACCACCCAGCGTCCGCCCGTCGCGCCACAATGGAGCCATGACGACTCTCGCCGACTTCTCCACCACCACCCTCTCCGGCCAGGAGCAGCAGCTCTCCGAGCACCTCGGCTCCGTGGTGCTCGTGGTCAACACCGCCAGTCGCTGCGGGCTCACGCCCCAGTACGCCGGGCTGCAGGAGCTGCACGAGCGCTTCGGGGAGCGGGGCCTGACGGTGCTCGGCTTCCCCTGCGACCAGTTCATGCACCAGGAGCCCGGCACCGATGCCGAGATCGCCGAGTTCTGCGAGGTGAACTACGGGGTCACCTTCCCGATGTTCTCGAAGGTCGAGGTCAACGGCGAGGATGCCCATCCGCTGTTCGGCTGGCTGACCGGCGCGCACGGCGAGGACATCCCGGCCGGGCCCATCGAGTGGAACTTCGCGAAGTTCCTGCTGGGCCGCGACGGGACGGTGCTGCGCCGTTTCGCCCCGCAGACCGAGCCCGCCGAGATCGCCGACGAGATCGAGGCGGCGCTCACCGAGCAGGCCTGAGCGGCCAGGCCCCCGGTCCCCGGCCGCTCAGCACGTCTGCGCGGCAGCACCGCTGCGCCTCGGCGCCTCACCGGCTCAGCCCTCTCGGGTCCAGCCGTCGGCGACGACGAGGGCGCGGTCCGCGTCCCGGTCGGTGTTCAGCAGCTCGCGTCGGCCCTCGCTCACCCGGATCCGGTCCACCCAGGCACCGAGCCCGCGCGTGGAGGCGTCGGTGGTGAGCGTGAGTCGGATCTGCACCTCACCCGCGAGCGCGCTCTCGCCGTCGGCCAGGGGGAACATGCCGGTCCAGGCGGCCCGCCGGCCCCAGCCGGTGATCCGGCCGTCGGGGATCTCCACCGGTTCCTGGTGCCTGGCCTCGAGTCTGCCGGCGAGCGGGGTCCAGGTCTCGCCCTGGTCGGCGGAGGCCTCGAGGGCGAGCACGTCGTAGGCGGTCTCGAGGTGCGCGAACAGGTCCAGGCGCAGCTCGGGCTCCTCCCCCGTCAGGTCCACGGCCAGGCTGAGAGTCGCGGTGGTCTCGTCCTCGTCGCCCGCGTGCCAGCCGCCGCGCAGCTGCTTCGGGACGAGTCCGAGCGCGTGGGCCACGCAGGTGGAGACCTCGCGCCGGGTGACCGAGGTGGTGGACCATTCGCGGGTGGGGTGCACCGAGTTGGCCAGCATGATCACGATCGTGTCGGTGAGCGGATCGATCACCAGCGAGGTACCGGTGAAGCCGGTGTGGGTGCCGCTGTAGGGGCTGGTCAGGCCTGCGTGGTAGTACCAGGCCTCGAGCTCGGGGCCCAGGCCCCGCCGCGCACCGCCCACCCCGGTGACCTCGGCGATGTTGTCGGTGAACATGTCCTGGACGGTGCCCGCCTCGAGGATGCGCGCCCTCCCGTAGCGGCCGCCGCCGAGGAACATCTGGGCGAAGACCGCGAGGTCCCGGGCGGTGGAGAACACTCCCGCGTGTCCGGCCACTCCGCCGAGGGAGTAGGCGTTCTCGTCGTGCACGTGGCCGTGCACGAGGTAGCCGTAGTACTCCACGTACTCGGTCGCGGCGATCCGGGGTTTCAGCTCGGCGGGCGGGTTGTACATCGTCTCGGTCATCCCCAGCGGTGCGGTGATGTGCTCGTGCACGTACGCGTCCAGGCTCTGCCCGGAGAGCTGCTCGACGATCAGCCCGAGCGTGATCAGCCCCAGGTCGGAGTACACGTACTCGGTGCCGGGCGGGGTGGTGGGCTCGACCGTGAGCACGGCCCCGAGCCGGGAGGGGATGTCCGGGTGGGCGGAGTAGAGGTTGATGAAGGGCGGCAGCCCGCCGACGTGGGTGAGCAGGTGGCGGACGGTCACCTCGCCCTTGCCGTTCTCGGCGAAGCGCGGGACGTGTTCTGCCACGCGGTCCTCGAGGCCCAGGCGCCCCTGCTCGACCTGCTGCATCACCGCGGTCGCGGTGAAGATCTTCGAGATCGAGGCGAGGTCGTAGATCGTGTCGGTGCGGGCCGGGATCCACTGGTCCGCGGGCAGCTCGGTGGAGGCGTCCCGCCAGCGCAGCGCGTACCCGTCGGCATGCTCGTAGGCGATCCCGGCCTGTGAGGCGACCAGCAGGGAGGCGCTCGCGAAGCGGGGCGGGTCGAACTCGAGCCCGGCACGGAGGATGCCCGGCAGCTGCTCGAGCACCTCGGCGTCGAGGCCGACGGCGGCCGGGCTCGCCTCCCGCAGCGTCCGGCCGGAGCGCTTGCGCGCCCACGGGTGCCGGTGCGGCTCGCCGCGGCTCCATTCCGGGGCGGAGCGCGCCGCGGCGGCGTCGGGCCGGTCCTTGCGCGGGGCGGGGTCGCCCATCGCGCGCGCGGCGGCGGGGAGGCCGACGGCCCCTGCGGCGGCGAGGGCTCCGGCGGTCAGTCCTGTCCGGCGGGACATGCGGGGGTCCATGGGGCTCCTTCGCGTCAGGACGCGCCCGGCCGGTCCCTCGGGGGAGCGGCCGACACACCGCCGACCAACCTAACCAGCGCCTCGGCGAGTGGCAAGCCTCACAGCCGCTCAGTCGGCGGGGTCAGCCCGGCCGACCCTGCCGGCGCGGCCGGCGCGGTCGGCCCGGTCACCGCAGCCCCGGGAGCTGCGCGGCCCGCGCCCGGCGCACCTCGCCGATCCCCAGGCCGAGGAGCACCAGGCCGGTGATCGTCACTGCCCAGCGGAGGATCTCGATCGTCCACTGCAGCACCGCGAAGACCGTCTCGACGCCGCCGGAGAGCATCGACCCCTCGATGGTGAGCGAGAAGAACAGCCCGAACAGCGCGACGGCCAGCAGCAGGCTCGCCCCGATCCGCAGCTTCCCGTCACCGCGGATCACCACGAGGATCCCCAGGACCACGGAGGCCAGCTTCAGGCCGTAGTCGATCACGACCACCCCGAGGATCACGAGGATCAGCACGACGAGCCGGGCCGCGAAGCCCGGCCCCTCCAGATCCATGTCGCGCGCCAGGTCCTCGAGGAAGCCCGTCCGCGCGGCGACGAACACCAGCACGACGCCCGCCAGCTCCAGCAGCACCGTCAGCAGCGAGAGGATCGCGAGCGCGATCGCGGGGCGCAGCGGCTGCCTCTCGGGAGCGACCCGTGTCCTCGCCGCCGCTCGTCCGTACCCCTCCGGGCTGCTGTGCACCATGTCTGTCCTCCTCCGTCAGTCCCGCTGCAGCGCGAGCACCGGGACGCATGCCGGGCTGAAGCCCAGCACCTGCCCGTAGAAGGACAGCGACGCCTCGACGGCCCGAATGATGTTCTCCGCCTTCCGGAACCCGTGCTGCTCTCCCTCGAACAGCAGGTAGGCGTGCGGGATCCCCTTCGCGGCGAGCGCGTCGCGGAACAGCTCGGACTGGCTGGGCGGGACGATCCTGTCCTCGTCGCCCTGGAGCAGCAGCACCGGGACCTCGAGCTCGTCGACGTGGTGCAGCGGGGCGCGCTCGACATAGAGGTCGCGGCGCTCCGGGTAGGGGCCCACCAGGCCGTCGATGTAGCGGGACTCGAAGTCATGGGTGTCCAGCCGGAACTTCTCGAGCTCGGCCACCCCGAAGCTGGAGGCGCCCGCGGCGAAGGTGTCGGTGCGGGTCAGGCAGGCGAGCGTGGTCCAGCCGCCGGCGCTCCCGCCCTCGATCGCGAGCCGGTCCCCGTCGGCGATGCCCTCGGCGACCAGGTGCTCCATCACGGCGACGGTGTCCTGCACATCGACCACGCCCCACTGCCCGCGCAGGCGGTTGCGGTAGGCACGGCCGTAGCCGGTGGAGCCGCCGTAGTTCACCACCACCACACCGAGGCCGCGGGAGGTGTAATAGGCGATCTGCAGCGAGAGCACGGGCGAGACGTGGGCGGTGGGGCCGCCGTGCACCTGCGCGATGAACGGCGGCAGCTCGCCCTCGCGCCCCGCGAAGCCCTCCTGGCGGGGCCGGTGGACGATCGCGTGGACCACGCCGCCGTCCGGCAGCGGCACCTCGATGCTCTCGCCCTCCGGCAGCAGGCCGGGAGCGGGAGCGTCGTCGCGCGAGGAGCGCAGCAGGGTCAGCGGCGACAGCGCGGGGGCCGACGACCCGGCTCCGTCGGCCGCTGCGTCGCCGAGGTCCAGGCGGGCGACGTGGATCCCTGTGAACTGCGTGGGCGAGGCGCCGGTGAGCGCGAGCAGCCCGTCCTCGCGCAGGTGGGCGGTCCCGATCTGGGTGAGCGGGCAGTCCAGCGCGCTCAGCTCGCCGGTGCTGATCCGCAGCACCGACAGCGAGGTCGCGGCGCGACCGTGCTCAACCAGGACGCGATCGGGATCGAGCACCTGGAACCAGGTGCTGCCCAGCCCCCACATCGGTCCGGCGAACTCCTCCTCGCGCTCGAGCACCTGACGCGCCCCGCCGTCGGCCGACCAGACCCAGGGGTTCCACCAGCCGGAGGCGTCGGAGAGGAACCCGAGGCTCCGGTCGTCGAGCCATTCGGGCTGCAGGACCGACTCCTCGGTGCTGCCGGCGATGATCTCGCCCTCCCCGGCGCTGCCGTTCATCAGCGGCGCGAGGTGCAGCTGCGTGCCGTCCCAGGGCATCTGCGGATGCTCCCAGCTGAGCCAGGCGAGCTGCGAGCCGTCGGGGCTGAGGCGCGGGTGCGCGACGAAACGGGCCGACGGGGTGATGCGACGCAGCGCGGACGCGTCCTCGGCGGCCGAGCCGTCCAGCGGGACCGCGACCACGTACCGCTCGATGTGCGGTGCGCCGTCGGCCCCGGTGCGGGGCCCCTCCTCGCCGCCGGTGTGGTCCTCGCAGATCCACCACACCTCGGAGGTGCCGTCGGCGAGGGTGACCACGGTGGGGTCGGCCCAGCGCAGCGACGGCCCGTGCGCGCTGTCGACCTCGGGGCCGACGGGGGTCAGCGGCAGCGGCTGCTCCCCCTCGCGCAGGGAGTGGACGCGCTGGTCCTCGAAGTTCACGAACACCACCAGCGGCGGCCGACGGATCTCCTCGTCGGCCGTGCCGGGCACGACGGTCCAGGAGGCGCCGCCGTACTCGTGGACGCGGGAGCGGGCGTTGTAGGGGGCCGGGAGCACGGTGACCGGCTCGGCGGGGGCGTCCGCACCGTCGGCGGCATCGCTCCCCGGCACGGCGACCGCACCGGCGGTGCGCACGATCGCCTGGCGGCCGCCCTCGGTGGAGATGCCCTCCGTCCACCACACCGCGTCCCCGACCAGGCGCGGGGCGCCGAGGCGGATGCCGCCGGTCGCGAGCAGCTCGGCGGTCAGGGGCGAGGGCCAGGAACCGTACGGGAGCGTGGTGATCATGGGGACAGGGTATGCAGTGTGCGGGCCGGTCGGCGCACCGACGGCAGGCGCGCCCCTCAGCGATCCTCGCTGTGCGGCTCCTGCTCCCCCTCCCCCGGTGCCCGGGCGAGGTCCTGCGGGGCCGTTCGCGGGTCCACGGGAGAGCCCGAGAGATAGGCGGCGCGCGCCAGGACGTTCGAGGCGATGGAGGAGACGATGATCAGCGCCAGCGCGGTGAGCAACGTCTTCACCAGCACGAAGGGGTCGAGACCCGTGGTGCGGGTGTGCTGCAGGAAGGCACCGATCACGATCATCGGCAGGCCCAGACCTGTGGCAGGGGACAGCACGTTGATGCGACTCAAGGAGTCGCGGGCGTGGAACATCGACAGCGCGGCGGTGAGCATCCAGAAGGCACCGCCGATCAGCAGCACGGCGATCAGCACCGTCAGGGCGAGGTCGAGCGCGGGATTCATCGGCGCCCCTTCGTGAGGATGCGGGCAAGTGCCACGGTGGCGAGGATCCCCAGCACGGACGCGATCAGCGCGGCGTCCACAGCGGCGGCCGAGCTGTTCACCAGGCCGAGCAGCACCAGCACCCCAATGCCGGAGAAGAACACCAGGTCGCCCACCACCGCGCGGCTGGCGGGATCCGGGGCGGTCGCCACCCGGAACAGGCCCACCAGGATCGCTGCGCCCAGCAGCACCACGGTGGTCCACAGGATGATGGTCATCGCTCGTCCTCCTCCTGCTCGTTCGGGTGACGGACCGGGCCGGTGCGGTGACCCGCGGCCCGGATCCGACGGACGGCGCGCCCGTCGGCGAAGCGCTCGTCGGCCGCACTGCGCGACCGGCGCGGGCGCAGCGCCGCCTCGGCGCCGTCCCGTCCGCGGGAGGCCCGAAGCAGCCGCTCCTCCATCTCCCGGAGCTCCTCGACCACCTGCTCGCGCGAGTCCGCGAACAGCACATGGACGAACAGGCTCGGCTCCTCCTCGAGGGTGCCGTGCGCCGTGCCCACCACCAGCGTGCCCGGCGTGATCGTGATCGACGAGGCCATCGCGATGATCTCCAGGTCCGTGGTGGCCCGCAGCGGGTACTCCACAATCGCGGGCGAGCTGCGGGTGCGGGGGCTGTACACCCCGGCGGCCACCGCGAAGGAGCCCTTCACGATCTCGCCGATCATCCACAGCACGTAGGTGAGCGTGTACCAGGCGCGCATCAGCCGATCACCGCCTCGACGTAGGCCTCGACATCCAGCAGGTCCGCGGCGGCCACGTCGATGCTGGGCAGCACGGCGCCGATCCCCGCGAACAGCGCCAGCGACAGCGCGATCATGGCCGCGCCCGGGGCCAGCAGCCGCCGCGGCACTCGCACCTCGTCGGGCAGCGGCTGCTCCTCGCCGCGGCCCGTGGTCGGATCGTCCGGCCGGTAGGTGGTCATGTCCTCACCCCAGGCCAGGCGGCGCCACACCCGCTGCAGGCCCAGCAGGGAGCCCACGGAGGCGACCACCACCGCACACAGAGCCGCCCAGCCCAGCACGGCGTCCCCGGCGGTGATCTGCTGGGAGGAGGCCTGCAGCAGGCCCACCTTGCCCCACAGGCCGGAGGTGGGCGGCAGGCCCACCAGGCTGAACATGCCCAGCGCCATCACCGCCATCACCCACGGCTCGCGCCGGGCCAGGCCGCTGAGGCGGTCCAGGCGGCCCGAACCGTAGGTGTGCTCGAGCGCGCCGGTGGTGAGCAGCAGGGAGGACATCGTGATCACGTGGTGGACCAGGTAGAGGATGCCCGCGGTCACCGAGAGCTGGGTGAGCAGCACCAGGCCCAGCAGGATGTGGCCCACGCCGGTGACCATCTGATGGCCCATCGCGGTGCGCACCCGGGTGGCCGCGGCGGTGGAGAACGCGCCCACCAGGATCGTGGCCAGCACCAGCACCGCGAGCACGGTGAGGAAGGGGAGGTCGTCGCCGAAGGCGACCGCGACGATGCGGTAGATCGCGTACAGCGCCACCTTCGTATGCAGGGCGGAGAACAGCGCCATGATCCCGGCCGACGTGGCGGGGTAGGCCCGCGGCAGCCACGAGTGCACCGGCACCATGCCGCCCTTCACGGCCAGCGCCAGCAGCACCACGGCCAGGGCCGCGGCGGTGACCGGGTCCTCGCTGCCCGCGCCGGCCAGCGCGGCGAGGTTGACCGTGCCTGCGGTGCCGTACACGAATCCCACGCCGATCAGCAGCACTGTCGAGGTGAGCAGGTTGACCAGTACGAAGAGTCGGCCGATGCCGAGCCGGCGCCAGGTGCCCGTCAGCGCGATCAGCGCGTAGGAGGGCATCAGCATCACCTCCACCCACACGAACAGGTTGAAGAGGTCGCCGGTGAGCAGCGCGCCGTTCACGCCGGCGCCCAGCAGCAGGAGCAGCGGCGGCACGAAGCGGTACCGCGACTCGCCGGTGAGGATGAGGAACACGGTGGCGGCGAGCGTGGACAGCGCCGTCACCAGCAGCATCACGGCGCTGAGGGTGTCGGAGACGAAGGGGATCGCCAGCACGTCGGCGAAGCCGCCGACGGCGTGGGAGAGCACCGGCACGGTGCGGTGGAAGGCCAGCAGCCACAGCGCGCCGAGCGCCACCAGCAGCGGGGCGCCCAGCATCACCGCGACCTCCACGGGGCGGCGGCGCACCACCACCAGCGCGGCGGCGCCCAGCAGGGGCACCACCACGAACAGCGGCAGCAGGGCGGGGTTCACGGCGGGGATCATCAGTCGTGGGTCTCCCCGGTGTCGGGATGGGCGGTCATGTCGTCGTCCCGGCCGATCACCGCGAGGGTGAGCATGAAGATCGTGACCGCCATCGTGATCACGATCGCGGTGAGCACGAACGCCTGGGGCAGCGGATCGGCCATCTCGGCGCGGGAGGAGAGGTCGGTGAGCGGCTCGGCCCGCCAGCCGGGCACGCCGGTGGCCAGCAGGGCGAAGTTCGCGGCGTGGCTGAGCAGGGTCATCCCGAACACGGCGCGCACCATGCTGCGCTGCAGCAGCAGGTACACACCGCCGGTGACGAGCACGGCCACGGTCAGGGCGAGGATCATCGGCGTCCGGCCTCCCTCGGCTTCGTTCCGGCGGTCAGGTGCGCGGTGCCCGCCCCGACCCGTCGGCGGCGCGCGGGCTCGCCGCGGGTGGTGTCCAGCGGGCCGGGCAGCTCGCCCTCGACCGCCTCGTCGGTGCGCTCGCGGGTGCCCTCGCCGGACTTCTCGCCCGTGGTGGCGCCGGCGCCCAGCAGGTTCACGGCCACCATCACCAGGCCCAGCACCGCCAGGTACACGCCCAGGTCGAAGATCATCGAGGTGGAGACGTGCTGGCCCAGCAGGTAGCCGTGCAGCGGCTCGAGGAAGCCCTCGTGGAGGAAGCCGAGCACCCCGGAGCCGAGCGCCACCAGCACGCCCCCGCCGATCAGCAGCAGCGGCAGGCGCGGCGGGCCGATCTGGCGGTCCCGGGAGGTGGACAGGTACAGCAGCGCCACGATCGCGGAGCCCACCAGGGCGGCGATGAAGCCGCCGCCGGGGGCGTTGTGGCCGCGCAGGAACAGCATCAGCGACAGCAGCGCGAGGATCGGGCCCACCACGCGCACCATCAGCTGCAGCGCGGCGGCGTTGCCCCAGGCCGAGGAGATGGCCCGGTGCGCGGAGGTGCCCTCCTCGCGCAGGTGCGGGGCGTCGACCTGCTCGTCGGCGCGGGCGGGGTCGATGAACATGTGGCGCACGCTGGAGAGCACGGCCACGATCGCCACGCCCGCCATGCCCAGCACGGAGAGCTCGCCGAGCGTGTCCAGCGCACGGAACTCCACCAGGATCACGTTGACGATGTTGTGGCCGCCGGTGATCTCCTCGGCATTGTCGATGTAGTACTCGGCGACCTCGCTGCGGCCGCGCCGGCCCATGAACGCGAACACGCCGGCGCCGGAGGCGAGGCCCACCGGGACCGCGATCAGCAGCGCGCCCAGTCGGCGGGAGCGGCGCGGGGCACCGTCGCGCTCCGGGGCCTCGAAGCGCTGCGGCAGCCGCTGCAGCACCAGCATGATCACGATGATCGTCAGCGATTCCACCAGCAGCTGGGTGAGGGCGACGTCCGGGGCGCCCAGCGCCAGGATCTGCACGGTGGCGAGGATGCCCACCGCGGAGAGCGCCACCGCCGCGCCCAGCCGGTCCCGTCGCGTGGCCACCACGATCACGGCGGCGGTGACCAGCACCAGCAGGACCACGTCGATGCCGCGGTTCATGCCCTGCTGCAGCGGGGCGAGGTCCCCCCACAGCACGGCGAGGGAGCCCAGCACCACCGCGGCGAAGGCCAGCAGGATCGCGCCCAGGTGGCGCATCGGGTCATCGGTGGCGATGGGGCGCACCAGCACCGCCGCGACGCGCTCGGCGAGGCGGTCCACCGCCGTGAGCACGCGGGCGCCGTCCACGGGGAAGGGCCGCGCCTCCAGGGCGGGCAGCACCCGCTTCCGCGCCAGCGCGATCGCCACACCCAGCGCGATGATGGCGACGGTGAGGCCCAGCTCCGGGGTGATCCCGTGCCAGAAGGCCAGGTGGGGGTGGAACTCGCCGCCCAAAGCTGCGTCCATCGCGCGGCCGACGGGGGTGTCCAGCACCCCCACCACCAGCGCGAGCGGCAGGCCCACCAGGATCGGCAGCGCGGCCGGGCCCAGGAACAGCAGGCCGGGGGCGTGGGCGTCCTCGGCGCGCACCAGCGCGCCGGTGGCGTCATGCGCGCCGGGGGCCGACGGCGCCCGCTCCCCGTCCACGCGGGCCAGGAGCTCCTCGTCACGACCGTCCACGAAGGCGCCCAGCACGATCTTCGCGCAGTAGGCGAAGGTGAGCACGCTGGCGCCGGCGATGCCGAGCGCCACCGCCCAGGGCGCCCAGGCAGGGCCGCCGGTCTCGAGCGCGCCGGTGAGCAGCGACTCCTTGGAGACGAAGCCGAGCATCGGCGGCAGGCCCGCCATCGACATGCAGCCCAGCACGGTCACCGCGAAGGAGCCGGGCATCGTGCGCCACAGCGCCGGCATGCGCCGCAGCTCGCGGGTGTGCACGGCGTGGTCCACCACGCCCACCATCATGAACAGCCCGGACTTGAACAGGGCGTGCGCGATGGTGTGGAGCACGGCGGCGAGGATCGCGTACTCGGTGCCCACGCCGATGAGGGTGACGATCAGGCCCAGCTGGCTCACCGTCGAGTAGGCCATCAGCTTCTTCAGATCGCCCTGCTGCAGGGCCAGGAAGCCGCCCACGAAGGCGGTGATGATCCCCGCCACGATCAGCAGCACGTTCCAGGCGGGGACGTCGTGGAAGGCGGGGCTGAAGCGCAGCAGCAGGAAGATGCCGGCCTTCACCACGGCGGCGGCGTGCAGGTAGGCGGAGACCGGGGTGATCGCGGCCATCGCATCAGGCAGCCACACGTGGAACGGGAACTGGGCGGACTTCGTGCACGCCGCGACCGCGACCAGGAGGGCGACCAGCGTGGTGAACGCCGGGTCCTGCTGCCAGATCCCGTCGGCCAGCACCTCGCTGAGGGAGGTGGTGCCCAGGCGCAGCACCATCAGCGTGACGGCGCTGAGCAGGGCCAGGCCGCCCAGGAAGGTGATCAGCAGGGTGCGCATCGAGGCGGCCTGCCCGGCCGCGCCGGAGCGGGCGATCAGCAGGAACGACGCGATCGAGGTGAGCTCCCAGGCGATGAACAGCAGCACCAGGTCGTCGGCGAGCACCAGGGTCACCATCGACAGGGTGAACAGCGCCATCACCAGGGAGAAGCTGAGATTGCGGCCCACCGGGAGGTACCGCGCCGAGTAGGCGAGCACCACCGCGCCGATCACCAGCGCGATCATCGAGAAGACGATGCCGATCCCGTCGGCCCGCAGCGCGAACTCCACGCCCCACTGCGGCGCCCACGGGACGGCGAAGGTGGTGGCCGGGTCACCGGCCCCGCCCGCCATGACGGCGGCGGTGGCGGGCAGCAGCGCCGCGGCGGCGGCCAGGTAGAGGGCGGCGAGGACCCAGCAGGCCGCACGGCCCATCAGCCGATCCAGCACCGGGGTGACGGCGACCGTCGCGGCGAGGATCAGCAGGGTCCACAGCACGGGCACCGTCAGCACCCCGTGCGAGCGTGGGCGGCGGCGTCAGGGCGGGGCATGGCGGCGAGTCTAGCGAAGCCGCCTGAGGGCTCAAACGCGCCGCGAGCTCTCCCGGCGCCCCGGCGCCTCGCGCACGCGCGCGAGAGAAACTCGTCTCCGCCCCGGGCGGGGGCCGCGGAGGGGCCCGGGATCCGGTGAGCAGGTTCACAGCCGGGCCGCGGGAGCAGGGCGGCCGACGAGCCGGGCGCGGGGCTGTCGGATCGGGCCGGAGGCCGGCCGGGCGGGCACAGGTCCGTCGGCCGACGGACCCGCGCGGCAGCAGGACGGCCCCGCACGGCGCGAGGAGTCTCGCGGGGCGCGGGGCCGTTCGGGCGCGGTGCGGGGCCGACGTCGCTGCGACGCCGGCGCCGCATCGGCGGAGCACCGGATCAGTGGCAGATCCGTGCGAGATCAGTGCGAGATCCGCACGGGGTCAGCCGCGCTGGGGCAGCACCTGGACCACGGTGGGCTTGGGGCCCTGGCCGTCGTAGTCCGGGAAGTAGGACAGCTGCGCGCCCCACTCGCCGTCCTCGCCCGGGTGCTGCACCGAGACGAAGGCCGTGCGGTCCTCGTCGCGGATGATCGGACCGCAGGTCTCGCCGTCACGGGGCACGGAGAGGAACTGCTCCACGCGGCCGCGGGCCTCGCCGCCCAGGGTCACCCGGAACAGGCCGTCGTTGTAGCCGATGCCGGAGGGCGCGCCGTCGGTGGAGATCCACAGGTTGCCCACCGAGTCGAAGGCCAGGTTGTCCGGGCAGGAGATCGGGGAGACCTGCTCCACCGGGAAGCCGGAGAAGTAGGTCTGATCGCCCTGGGCCGGGTCGCCGGCCACCAGCAGCAGGGTCCACGCGAAGGCGGTGGAGGTCTGGTCGCCCTGCTCGTCGATCTCCACGATGTGGCCGTCGCGGTACTCGGTGCGGGGGTTGACCTCGTCCGCCCCGGCGTAGTCGCCGACGCCGCGGTTGGAGTTGTTGGTGCAGGCCACGTACACGCGGCGGGAGTGGAGCGACGGCTCCACGTCCTCGCAGCGGTCCATCTTGGTGGGGCCCACGGCGTCCGCCGCGAGGCGGGTGTGCACCAGCACCTCCTCGAGGGTGAAGCCGGGCACCGCGGACTCGCCGTCCAGCACCAGCGGCAGCCACTCGCCGGAGCCGTCGAAGGCGCCGTCCTCGGGCAGCTCGCCGGAGCCGTCGATCTCGGAGGCCGGGGAATTGCCGGTGAACTTCGCGACGAACAGGTCGCCGTTCTCCAGCAGGGTCATGTTGCGCGCCCTGTCCCCCTCCACGTAGGAGTCGCGGGAGACGAACTTGTACAGGTAGTCGAAGCGCTCGTCATCGCCGGAGTACGCGACGACCTTGCCGTTCTCGGCGACGATCACGTTGGCGCCCTCGTGCTTGAAGCGGCCCAGCGAGGTGTGCTTGCGCGGGGTGGAGGTGGGATCGAAGGGATCCACCTCGACGATGTAGCCGAAGCGGTTGATCTCGTTCTCGTAGCCCTCGGTGGTGGCGTCGAAGCGCTCGTGCTTCGACTCCCAGCCCCGGGCGGTGGCGCGATCGGCGAAGCCGTAGCGCTGCTCGGCCTCCGAGGTGGCCGCGGAGCGGAAGTAGCCGTGGAAGTTCTCTTCGCCGGAGAGCAGGGTGCCCCACGGCGTGAGTCCGACGGCGCAGTTGCCGAGGGTGCCCAGCACGGTGCGGCCCTCGGGGTCGTCCACCGTCTTCACCAGGTCGCTGCCGGCGGCGGGGCCGGTGAGCTGGAACTCGTCGTCCAGGTGGATGCGGCGGTTCGGCGCGGCGCCGCGCACGTAGGAGTAGGGGAAGTTCTTGTTCTTCCGCTCCAGCTCCACCACGGTGAGGCCGTGGGCGGCCATGCCGATCTCGATCGCGTCGTCCGCGTCGGTCTCGGGCGGGAACATGATGTTCTCGTTGGTGTACTCGTGGTTCACGAACATCACGGCCCGCTTGCCGTTCGTGCCCGGGATCTCCTGGATCTCGGTGTAGTCGTTGTTGTAGCCGAACTGGAGGCGCTGCGCCTCGGCGCTCTGGGCGTTCCAGTCGAAGTCCGGGGCGTCGTCGAACAGCGGATCGCCCCAGCGGATGATCGGGTGCCAGTCGAAGCCCTCGGCGACGGTGAAGTCGTCGGCGGTGTACTCCACGGGCGCGATGGCCTCGAAGCGCAGCTTCGTGCCGTTCGGGGCCAGCGCGCCGGACTTCCCGCCGTTGCCGTTCCCGTTGCCATTGCTCTTGCCGTTGCCGTTGCCGGGCGCGGCGAGGGCGCCCTGGGTGCCGCCCAGCGCGATCGCGAGCGCACCGGTGCCGCCGCCCAGCACCGCGCGGCGCGAGAGCGCGGAGGAGGCGATGTCGCGGAAGGTGGGGTTGTCGCTGTGGTTGCAGGGGCCGAAGGCGCACTGGCTGGCGCACTTCAGGGCGCAGGTCACCGCCGAGCGCTTGCCGCGCGCGGCGTCCTTCATGAGCAGGGGCAGGTCGATCAGAGCCATGGGAGGCACATCCTTCTCCGTCGTGGATTCCCCGTGCGTGGGAGCGTGCAGGGCCGAGATGACGGTGCGCCAGAGAAGTGAGGAGCGGCCTTCCGGGTGGGCAACGAGAGATGGACTCTGCGCAACCCGAGGATGTCGGCGCAGGTCAGGGACGTGCGAGCGGAATGCTCGGTCAGGAGTGCGCTGCCCGGGCGCGAGTGCCGGCGGTCGCGGCCGGCCGACGGGCGGGCGCGGCGCAGGCCCCGGCGCGCCCGCGGTGTCAGTCGCGCGGGGGCGGCACGAAGTCGCGCGGCTTCACCAGCACCACCGGCACCGGGGACTCGATCGCGACCCGCTGCGAGGTGGAGCCCAGCAGGATCTTCCCGATCGGGGTGCGGCGGCGGATCCCCAGCACCACCAGCTCCACGTCCCCCTCGTCGACGGCGTCGAGGATGTCGTCGGCCGGATCCGCCCGGGAGGGCACCGTGCGCAGCTCGTGCGGGAGGCCCGTCTCCTCCAGTCGCTCGGCGAGGGGCCGGGGATCGGTGACGCCGCGGGCCGTGCGCGGATCGAGGCCCTTCTCGGAGGCGAGCACCAGCAGCGAGTCCCCGCGCCGGGTCGCCTCCGCGACGGCGTACTCGAGGGCGGCCTCGCTGGTAGCGCTGGGCACGTAGGCCAGCAGGACGGTGGGCATGGGAGCTCCTTCGGGGTCGACGGGACGGGGCGGGCTCAACGGCGGCCGATGTCGTCGGGGCGGTGGAAGCGGGTGCGGCGTGCCCGGATCGCGCCGTTGTAGAGCCACGTCACCACGTACAGCGCCAGGCCCACCACCAGCAGACCGCCGGCGATCACGTAGTTCTGCAGCGGCTGCGCGATCGGGGAGACCAGGGCGAAGGAGGTGAGCGCGCCGATGATCGGCAGCACCGTGGGGGTGCGGAAGTGCCGCACGTCCACCCGGTCCCGCCGCAGCACCAGCACCGAGATGTTCACCAGGCCGAACACCGTCAGCAGCAGCAGCGCCGTGGTGCCGCCCAGCGCCGCGATGGTCTCGTCGGCCAGCACGTAGCGCACCGACAGCACCAGCGCGAACGCCAGCACGGTGGAGAAGAGGATGCCCGCGTACGGGGTGCGGCGGCCGCGCAGGACGCCCTTGAGGAAGCCGGGCAGCACGCCCTGCTTGGACATGCCGTACAGCAGGCGCGAGGCCATCATCATGTTGATCAGCACGGTGTTGGCGACCGCGAAGATCGAGATGAACGCGAAGATGGTGTCGATCGGGATGTTCGGGGCGCCCACCTCGACCACGGTCAGCAGCGGCGTGGTCGCCTCGGTGAGCTTCCCGATCGGGACCACCGCCACGGCGATCACCGAGATCAGCACGTAGACCACGCCCGTGATCGACAGGCCGCCGATCAGCGCCTTGGGGAAATTCTTGACCGGGTCCACGGTCTCCTCGGCCATGTTCACCGAGTCCTCGAAGCCCACCATCGAGAAGAACGCGAGCGCCGTCGCGCCGATGATCGCCATGAACAGGCTCTTGTCCCCGGCGGTCTCGAAGAGGATCACGCGGGAGAAGTCCGCCTTGCCCTCGGCGATCGCGAAGAAGCCCACCAGCACCACCAGCATCAGGCCGGTCAGCTCGATCAGGGTCAGCACCACGTTCGCCTTCACCGACTCCGAGACGCCGTAGAGGTTGATGCAGGCCACCAGGGCCAGGAACACCAGCGCGATGACCGTGGCGGTCCCGAAGGAGGCCCCGCCCAGGCTGTCCTCGAGGCTGAAGGCCTTCAGCACGTTATCCGCGAGGAAGATCGCGCTGGTCGACGCCGAGGTGATGCCCGAGGAGAGCACCGCGAAGGTCACCATGAAGGTGAGGAAGTGGATGCCGAAGGCCTTGTGCACGTACAGCGCCGCACCGGCGGCCTGCGGGTACTTGGTGACCATCTCGACGTAGGACAGCGCCGAGACCATCGCGACGGCGAAGGCGATGATGATCGGCAGCCAGCCGGCGCCGCCGACCTCGCCGGCGACCTTGCCGGTCAGTGCGTACACGCCGGTGCCGAGGATGTCGCCGACGATGAACAGCAGCAGCAGCTTGGGCGTGATCGCCTTCTTCAGCTCCGGCTGGTCGATGCTCGGGCCGCCGGCGTCGGCGGCCGGCTCGGGGGCGGTCGGGGTCGACTCGCTCATGGGGCCCTCCAGGGGAGAGTGCGGAGCCGGCGGCGGGGACGCCCGGGGCCGACGGATGGCCCGGACGGGGAACCCCGCACAACGGTGCAGGCACTCTACTTCTCGGTGACCGTGCTCACATCCGGAGGGTCGCCGGCGCCGACCAGCGTCTCCGACGTCCGCTCGTCGGTCTCCTCGTCGGCCTCATCGGCCTCGGAGCTGTGGGAGTCCAGGCGCAGGGTCTGCACCCACTGGCGCGAGGCGTCGGAGCTGATCGCCATCACGCCCAGGGCGGAGGCCCCCGCCCCCACCAGCAGCGCGTGGGAGACCTCGCCGCTCATCGACGTGGCCACGGCCAGACGCGCGAAGGCATCGGCGGTGAACAGGGCCATCAGCGCGATGCGTGCCCAGCGGCTGCGGCGCAGCACCCCGATCTGGAGCACCAGCAGGCCGGTTGCGAAGGCGGTGGCGAGGGCGATCTCCTCCGGGGCCGGCAGTACCAGCGCCAGATCCGGGAACAGTGCCGGCAGATCCGTGCCGGTGAGCATCGACACCCACTGCACCCCCACCAGCACCGCCTGCAGCAGCACCAGCAGACCGGTGAAGACCACGGTGGGCGGCGGCAGATGATGATCGGAGGCGCGGGCGATCACCTCGTGGAAGTCATCGACCGTCTCCTGCCACTGGGCGGTCAGCTCGTCGGCGACGTCGGTGCGCCGACCCGTCGGCGCGCCCAGGCGTGCCGCCGCGAGCGCCGACTGGGTCGCGGCGCGGGCACGGGACTTCATCACCGAGGTACCGGTGGGGCGGTGGCGGGCCAGCATCATCGCGCTCGCCCCGTCGGAGCGCGCGGCCGCGCCCTCCACGTCGAGCACCGGCAGGTCGCCGTCGGTGCGGATCCGGTCCCCCTGCCCGTTGCGGTGGTGATACGCGGCGGAGAACTCCTCGATCACCTCCACCTCGATCTGCGGGTCCGCGTAGCGCACCGTGTCGACGACGTAGTCGCGCTCGACGTCGATGTTCTCGTCGATGCGGTGGGTGATCTGCAGGGTGAAGAAGGAGAAGCCGACGGCGCGGTCATAGGTGCCCGCGGCGAGCCAGTCCGCGCGGTATCCGCCAGGCAGCACGAAGTCCTTCGGCATCCGCCAGAAGCGCACGTGGTGGCGCTTGGTGGTGGTGCCGCCCACCTCCTGCTGGTACGTGAAGTCGTGGCGCCGGCCCATCAGGTACAGATCCGAGACGGGCGCGGCCGGATAGGAGCGGCGCAGCAGCGTCGAGCGCACCATCGACCAGGCCGAGGAGAGGGTCCGCTCCTCGGCGAGCACCCAGCCGGCCCGCCGCATCGCCACGTGCAGGTCCCGCTCGGAGCCGTCGAAGGCCAGATTGATCGGGTCCGAGAGCACCCCCTCGGTGGTGCGGGTGCGGCCGAAGAAATAGTCCGGCAGGTAGATCCACGTCATCAGCTGATGCAGGCGCGGCAGCGTGATGTAGGTCAGCAGCACCCAGAACCCCAGCAGGTACAGCAGTCGCACCGGGGTCAGCGAGACGCCCTCGACCAGGTACAGCAGCGCCAGCCACAGGGACACCACCACGCCCGCGGCGATGAACAGGTTGTCCAGCAGCGCGTACAGCTCGAACCGGGGACCGGTCGGGGTGTGCCCGCGCGGATGGTCGTAGACGGGGCGCTCCTGCGGGACCGGCCGGTCCAGCGGGATCAGGCGTGAGGCGCGCGCCGGGGTCATCGGGGCGCACCGGTCCGCGTCGGCGTCCACGGGGCGGTCCCCGTGCTCCACGAGCTCATGGGCCCATCGTAAGGTTGAGCGGTCCGCGACTTCCCAGGAGGAACCCATGACCATCGCCTCGCTGCCGTTCCACGACGGCCGCTCCATCCCCCAGCTCGGCTACGGCGTGTTCAAGGTCGATCCGGACATCGCGGCCGACGTCACCGCGCAGGCCCTGACCGCCGGGTACCGCCACATCGACACCGCCCGGGCGTACGACAACGAGGAGGGCGTGGGCCGCGCCGTCGCCGAGTCCGGGATCGCCCGCGAGGACCTGTTCATCACCACCAAGCTGTGGAACGACTCCCACGCCTACGACGACGCGATCGCGGCCTGCGAGGCCTCGCTCGAGCGGCTCGGCCTCGACTACCTCGACCTGTACCTGGTGCACTGGGCCGTGCCCGCGCAGGGGCAGTACGTCGAGGCGTGGAAGGCGCTGATCACGCTGCAGGAGCGCGGCCTGGTGCGCTCGATCGGCGTCTCCAACCATCCCCGCCCGCAGCTCGAGGAGATCATCGAGGCGACCGGCGTGGTCCCCGCGATCCACCAGATCGAGCTGCACCCCTACTTCCAGCAGCGAGACCTGCGCGCGCTGCACGCCGAGCACGGCATCCTCACCCAGGGCTGGGGCCCGCTGGGCCAGGGCAAGTCCGATCTGCTCGAGAACGAGACGATCACCTCGATCGCCGCCGCGCACGGCATCACGCCCGCGCAGACGGTGCTGGCCTGGCACCTCGCCCACGGCTTCGTCACCATCCCGAAGTCGGTCACGCCCTCACGGATCGTGGAGAACCTCGCCTCCGTCGACGTGACGCTCACCGCCGAGGAGGTCGCGGCGATCGACGCGCTGGACCGCCCGGACGGCCGCGGCGGCGCGGACCCGGCCACCAAGACCGCCTGAGGCCCGGCGGGACGGGGGTGCCTGGGCGCCTCCCCCGCGCTGGCCTTCCCCGAAGTGACCACGCCCGCTGCGGCCTCCCCCTAGGTGACCGAACAGTAGCTGGCGGATGAGCGCACGCTCTTCGTATATAGGAAGAGCGTGCGCCTATCCGCCACCTCCCGGGATCGTCCCGGCCCCCGGCCCCCGGCGCAGGGACCCAGCGGGACGCGGCGCGGCGGGGGCCCCGCCGGCGCGGGGCGCGGGCTCGCACGTGACCGGCCCAGCTCCCGCGTCGCTCGCCGCCGGATCCTGACGTGGCCTGCGCCTCGGCTACAGTGAGCCGAGTTCGGAGTCGACATGAGGGGGAAGCGTCGTGGACGGGGTCGAAGCAGGCCAGGGCAGGGGCAGGCCGCGGCGCACGGCTCTGATCATCACGGCGGCGGTCGCGGCCCTCGCACTGGTGATCGGCGCGGTCGTCGTGGGGGTGCCGTGGCTGCGTCAGTCGGACGCCGCCGCGGACATGGGCGCCACTGAGATCTCCGGGGCCGATCCCTCCGATTCCGACGGCTCCTCCGGCACCGGCTCGCCCGGCACCGGCTCGTCCGGCATCGAGCAGGAGCTCGCCGCCGGCACCACCGAGGTTCGGGTCGCCGAGGCGGGCGTGGACCGCACCGCCCTCGCCCGCATCACCATCGACCCCGCCGAGGACGTCGTGCTCTCGGAGCGGGGCTCCGCCGTGCTCACCGCTGCGGGCGGGACCGGTCCGCTCTCCGCCACGTCCTTCGTCGCGGTGAGGGACGGTGTCATCACCGTGGAGTCCTCCTCCCCCGTCGCGGTGCACCTCGAGGTCCTGGCGCTCTTCGACGGCGGCGCCGAGACGGCCGGATCGCTGCGGCTGCTGCCCGCGGCCGTGCAGGTCGTGAGCACGGAGGCCGGGATCGGCACGGATGACCTCACCGCTGCGCAGGACGTCTACGTGGGCGGCTTCGCTGTGCCCCAGGGCACGCCCCATGCCCTAGCCCGGATCACCGCCACCTTCGCGGCGCCGACGGCCGTGACGCTCTCCGATCAGGTGCTGCACTTCCCTCAGGGCACCTCGACCACCACCACGGTGCTCAGCACCGTCGACGATGCCGTCAGCCTCTCCGCCGCGAGCCCCGGGGACCTCGAGATCGATGTGATCGGCTATGTGACCGCCGCCGACGCCACGGCTCCTCCCGGTGCCGAGGTCGACTCCACGACGGCCGGTGCCGTGATGGGAGTGTCCTCGCAGGCTCCGCAGCAGCTCGAGTTCACCGGCGGCACTCCTGCGCAGGTGGATCTCGGTGCTGTGCACGCCACCGCCGTGATCGGCCTGCTCTCCCCGGGATCCGACAGCGCCGGCACCATCACCAGCACCTATGACGACAACGCCCGCCACCGCGGCACGGCCGTGACCGCGGATGCCGAGCGCGCCGGCGAGCTGGTGATAGTCTCCGCGGAGGACCCTCAGCTCACCGCCGACGTGGACGCGCAGGCGGAGTTCCTGCCCGTCGCGATCGTGCAGCCGCAGGAGGTCGACCGCGGCGAGGACGTCACCGTGACGATGGACTCCTTCCCCGGCGGCGCGATCGATGCCGAGCACGGGATCGTCCGCATCGAGGGGACGTTCCGTGCACCCCACCGGATCGCCTCGATCGCCGTGGCGGTGAACGGCGAGGAGGTCACGCCGAGCGCGCCGCTCCGCCTCGATGGGAACGGCGGCACCTGGCACCAAGACATCATCCCCGCGCAGAGCGGTCCGTTGGAGATCACGGTCACCGCGACCGACGTCGGCGGCGCCACGGCGACCGCGACCTGGGACGGCACCGTGACCGTCCCGTCGGACGACGCCCTGGTCCTCTCCCCGCAGGCGCAGATCCTCACCCCCGAGGCCACGGCCGGGATGACGCAGGAGAGCGCGGCGGTCCTCTCCTCCGCGGAGGCACCCGGCTACGGGATCGGCGACGTGATCGTCGCAGGTGCCTCCGACGGTCTCCCCGACGGCACGCTCGGGCAGGTGCTCGCGCTCCGCTACGAGCAGGGCCGCTGGCTCACGATCCTCGGGCCCGCCACCTTGGGCAACGTGATCCTGCAGGGTGAGTTCGACGAGGTCCTCGACCGTGGGGACTCGGACGAGATCGTGCAGCGAGGCGCCGACGGTGCTGAGCAGCCCCTCACCACCCCGGCCCCCGGTGCCGTCGGCGGTGTCGGTGCCGGGGCGACGGTCCCCGCCGGTGTGACGGGCGCCGGCCCCGTCGACCCGGCGTTCCCGGGCATCGCGCCCGCCCGGCCGACCTTCCCGCGCATGGACGGTTCGGCCGGGGAGCCGCGGGAGATCGCGTCCGACGAGACCTACGGCCTGCTCGCGCACAGCTGCGACGAGGAGCTCGAATCGATCCCGCTGGCTGCCGAGGAGGGCAAGGGCACCTCGTCGGACGGACTGTGGTCGCTGAGCGGTTCGGCGGAGCTCGACCTCTCCGTGACGTGCGAGGCGAAGCTGGGGGTGCGAATCGCGTACAGCGCCGAGTACAAGCCCGAGGGCGCGATCGCCGTGGGTCTCGACGCGGTCCACTTCCTGAACACGATCCAGGTCCTCGAGGACGACGCCACGGAGCAGATCGGCGGGGTGCTGACCACGGCCGGCTCCCTGTTCGAGAGCGACTGGACGATGAGCACCTCCCTCCTGGGCTCGGCGGAGATGTCCGTCGGGCTCAGCGGCAGCGCGAAAGGCGACATCTCCACGGTCGACGACGAGTTCGACGCGCACCTCCCGCTCGCCCGGACCACGTTCTTCCTCGGACCGGTCCCCGTCACCCTCGACGGGGACGTCACCCTCACCCCCCGCATCTCACTCAACGCGACCGGTGAGTTCGACCTGACCAGCACGTTCTCCGGGTCCGTGGAGGGTGGCCTCACCCTGCAGCGCAGCACCGGGATCACGCCGCTGTCCGCGCTGGACACCGGTCTGGCCACGACGATGTCCGGGACGGCGAGCGCGACGGCCACCGCGTCCCTCGCCGTGGAGCCGACCCTGACCCTGTACAAGACGATCTCGCTCGGGTATTCCGCGACTCCCACGGCGGAGGCGACGGCCGAGGGCGAGTTCTCGGCATCGGACGGCAGCTCCTTCTCCCTCGCCGATCCGGACGCCACAGCCGGGAAGGCCGCCGACGACGACCTCACACTGACCACGAAGGGTCGGCGCTACCTCGGCCTCGAGGGCTCCTTCACGGTCGGGCTCGACCTCGAGCGCGAGCTGGCGGTGTTCCCCGGCGTGCTCACGGCGCTCGAGACCGCGGGCGTGCCGCTCGAGGTCACCGTGGTCGACGAGACCTTCTCCACCGAGACCGTCGCGGAGACGATCCTGTGGGAGTACTCCTACCCGGAGGATCTGGACCCGGAGACCTACGAGCCGGAGATCCCCGAGCCGGACTTCAGCGATGACGGCGCCGAGATGCTCGCCGAGCTCGAGGGGAAGACCTTCGTGTTCTCCTCCGGTGCGGGCGCCTGGGGGACGAGCTACGAGATGGGCGCCGACGGCACCTTCACCGGGACCTACCATGACTCCGAGATGGGCGCGGGCGTCCGGTTCGTGGCCGAGTTCGAGGGCCGTTTCGAGGTCGGTGAACAGATCGACGAGACCACCTATGCGCTGGAGCTGGCAGAGTTCACGCGCACCTCGCCGGCGAGCGGCACGGAGGACGCCGACGGGATCACGATCGAGTACCGGGACTCGGTGTACGGATTCGACCAGTGCCGTGACTTCCGCCTGCTGCTGCCCGACACGCCCACGAGCAGCCTAAACGAAGGCCAGAAGCTGTGGGCGGGCGGGCACTCCACGGACTCGACGCTGCGGGTCTTCGCCGTCACCTGCCACGAAGAAGACCGGCAGGAGGACATCCTGCACAACGAGATGGTCTGAACGCCACCGCGAACCGGCGGCTCCGGCTCAGTAGTAGACCGCGAGCGGCCCCGTCGGCCCGTCGATGACCTGCACCGGGGTGTCGAACACGCGGGTGAGGACGTCGCCGCTCATGATCTCGTCGACCGGTCCCGCCTCGACCACGCCGCCGTTCTTCATGGCGATGATGTGGTCCGCGTAGTGCGCGGCGAAGTTGATGTCGTGCAGCACCACCACGATGGTGCGCCCCAGCTCGCGCGCGGCATCGCGCAGCCGCCCCATCATCTGCACGCTGTGGCGCATGTCGAGATTGTTCAGCGGCTCGTCCAGCAGCACGTACTCGGTGTCCTGGGCGAGCACCATCGCCACGTAGGCCCGCTGACGCTGGCCTCCCGAGAGCTGGTCGAGGTAGCGGTCCTCGAGCTCGTCGAGGTTCAGGAAGTCGATCGCCTCGGTGATCTTCTGCTCGTCGAGCTTGGTCAGGCGCCCCTTGGAGTAGGGGAAGCGGCCGAAGCCCACCAGCTGGCGCACGGTGAGGCGGGTGATGAAGTGGTTCTCCTGGCGCAGCACCGAGAGGATCTTGGCGAGGTCCTTCGAGGCGGTCGAGGAGATGTCGTACCCGGCCACCTCGATCGAGCCCTCGTCGATGCCCAGCAGGCGACCCACCATGGTGAGCATCGTGGACTTGCCCGCCCCGTTCGGTCCCACCAGGGCGGTGACGCCGCCGGAGGGGATCTGTGTGGTGACCGGGCCGATGGTGACGGTCTCGGCACCCGAGGTGTAGCGCTTCTGCACGGCGTCGATGGTGATCACAGGCGCCCCTTCCGCATGATGACGAGGAGGAACACGGAGCCTCCGACGAGTTCGATGATGATGGAGACCACGCCCTGCGCGTAGAACACGTGGTTCATCACGAAGTAGGCGCCGGCGAGGACCACGAAACCGGTGAGCGCACCGATCGGGAACAGCAGGCGATGGTCATGGGTTCCGGCGAGCTGGTAGGTGAGCGTCGCGACCAGGAAGCCGAAGAAGGTCATGGGGCCGACGAGGGCGGTGGAGACCGCCATCAGGATCGAGACCAGCACCAGCATGCAGATGGTCTGGCGGCCGTGGTCCACGCCCACGTTGATGCACACGTCGCGGCCCAGGGAGATGACGTTGAGCCGGCGCGCGTTGGCCATGATCAGCAGCCCGGCGATGGCGATCATCGGGATGGCGTAGGGCAGGTACTCGGAGCTCGCGTTGGTGACGGAGCCGAACAGCCGGGCGGTGAGCACGTCGAACTCGCTCGGGGTGAGCAGGCGCTGCATGAAGGAGGAGACCGCCCCCATGCCGCCACCGATGATGATGCCCACCAGCAGCATCACCTGGATGTTGGCGTACTTGCCGCGCAGCAGCCAGCCGTAGAGCAGCACCGACAGTCCCACCATCAGCGCGACCTGGAGCAGGAACTGCCCGGTGCCCTGCAGTGCGACCACCCCGGCCACGCCGAGGGTGTACACGGCGGCCGTCTGGATCACGGTGTAGAGGGATTCGAAGCCCATGATCGACGGGGTGATGATGCGGTTGTTGGTGACGGTCTGGAAGGTGATCGTGGCGACCGACTGGCAGAACGCGACCATCGCCATCACCACCAGGTTGGTGGTACGCATCTCGGCGATCAGCCAGAAGCCGCGCGAGCCCGGGGGCATCGGGTTGCCGACGGCGAGCAGGCCGGAGGCGAAGGCGAGGGCGAGCAGCGTCAGCGACACGAGCACGATCAGGTAGCGCCGACGGGAGCGCGCATCGGGGAACGCGCCGGAGCCTCCGCGCACGCGGCGGGGCGCGCCGATCACCTCGAGGTCGCCGACGAGGTCCGCCGGGGACGTACTGACCTCGGGGCTGGTGCTCTCGTCCTCGACGGCGGTGAACCGACGCTCGCCGTGGTGGGTCAGGACGCGCTGCGGGGCGGGGTGGCGGTCAGCCATGTCGACGCTGCCTCGTCAGCAGGAGGATGAACACGGCCGCGCCCACGATCCCGAGGATCAGGGAGACCGGCACCTCGAAGGGCATGATGATGGTGCGCCCGATCAGGTCGCAGACGGTGACGATCGCGATGCCCAGCAGGCACACCCAGGGCAGGTTGGAGCGGAGGTCGTCGCCGCGGATCATGGAGACCACGTTGGGCACGATCAGGCCAAGGAACGGCAGATTGCCCACCACCACGGTGACCACGCCGGTGGCGATCGCGACCAGCCCGGTGCCCATCAGCAGCACTTGCTGGTAGTTCACGCCCACGTTGGTGGCGATGTCCTCGCCGAGCCCGGCGACGGTGAGGCGGTCGGCCACGATGAACACGGCGACGCCGACGAGCAGCACGATCCACAGCACCTCGTAGCTGCCGCGCAGCACGGAGGTGAACGAGCCCGCGAACCAGACGCCGAGGTTCTGTAGTGCGTCGAACTGCAGCGCGATGAAGGTGGAGACGGAGCCGACCACCGCGCCGAGCATGATCCCGATGATCGGCACGATCAGCGAGCTGCGCAGGGTGACCTTGCGCAGGAACAGGAAGAACACCATCGTGCCCACGAAGGAGAAGATGATCGCGACGGTCATCTTGGTCAGCAGGCCTGCCCCCGGGGCGATGATCATCACCGCGATCAGGCCCAGACCCGCCCATTCGGTGGTGCCGGTGGTGGAGGGCTCGACGAAGCGGTTCTGCGTCATCAGCTGCATGATCAGCCCCGACATCGCCATCGCGGCGCCGGCGAGCACCAGGGCGATGGTGCGGGGGATGCGCGTGATCGCGAACATCTGGGCGCCGTCGTCTGCCCCGAAGATGTCGTAGACACCTGTGAACAGGGAGGCGACCAGCAGCAGTGCGACCACGGCAATGCCGATGACGAGCTTGCCGTCGATCAGCTTTTCCCGACCGCGCCGCGCCAGGGGCGGTGCGGCGGTCAGCGTGGGAGAGGACATCGGTTCTCCTGGAGGGGGAAGAGGGCGGGCCGATCGCGTCGCGGTCCCGGCGCCTCCGGTGACGATACGCGGACGCACTGCACGGCGGGCGGGACTTCCGGGGTCCTGCCCGCCGTGCGGTGCTCAGCGCGGGACGTGGCTCAGGCCTTCGCCTCGAGCGCGTCGGCGAGCGAGTTGAAGAACTCGGTGTAGGTCTGGATGGACTCGTTGGTGTAGGTGTCCGCGGGCATGTAGACGATGTTGCCCTCGGCCACGGCGGTCACCCCGGCGAGCGCCTCGGAGGAGTCGAGCAGCTCGTTGGCCGGGGTGTACTCCGGGTCGTCGGCGGAGACGGCGGCGTCGCGGTCCATCACCAGGATCCAGTCCGGGTTCGAGTCGGCGATCGCCTCGACGGAGATGTCATCGCCCTGGTGGTCGTCGCTCGACCCCTCGACCTCGAGCGCGGGGGCCAGTTCGAAGGCGTCGAAGGTCCAGCCGAGCGCACGGCCCAGGCCCGGGGCGATGTAACCGATCTCGCCGCCGGAGGTGTTCACGGCCATGACGGTGTCGGTGCCGTTGTAGGCGGCGGAGACGCGCTCCATGGCGGCGTCGAGGTCCGCGGCGAGGGTCTCGGCCTCGCTCTCCTTGCCGAAGATCTGGCCGAGCACGGAGACCTGGCGCTTGAGCTCCTCGGCGAAGGGCTGGTCGTCGCGGGGGTCGAGCTCGAGGATGGTCGCGTCGGGCGCGAACTTCACGAAGTCATCGTGGAAGTCGGCGAAGCGCTGCCCGTTGATGATCAGGGTGGGCTCGGCGGCGACGACGGCCTCGAGGTCGGGCTCGCGGTGGCTGCCCAGGTCGATGATCGACTCATCGTCCTTGAGGGGGTTGGTCGACGGCATCAGCGTGCGCGCGGCGGCGGTGAGGGTGACACCCCAGTCCGCGAGGGTCTCGAAGGTGCGGTTGTCCGTCGCGACCACGGAGGCCGGCGGGATCTCGACGCTCTGGGGGCCGTTGTTGTCCTCGACCTCGATCGTGCCCTCACTGGACTCGCCTCCGGCAGCAGGTGCATCGGTCCCCTCCGCTCCTCCGCCGCAGGCGGTCAGGACGAGGCCGAAGGCTCCGGCAGCGGACAGGGCGCCGAAGTGGCGGCGAGTGAAAGTGGCCATGTGACCGTCTCTTTCTCGGATCGGGCGCCGTGTGCTCGACACCCTGGGAAGCAGGACGCTACTGAGGTTAGCCTCACCTGTTTCATTTGCACCACCCGGCGGTTGCGTTATTTGGGGAACGTCACCGATTCGTGCTGTGAGGTCGCTCTCACACCGGTGGTCGAACCCCGCCGATCGACCCCTCGGGCGGGCCGCTAGGGTGGGCTCCGGCGCAGCGGCGCGGGGCCGCTCGCCGTGGACGACAGCGCTCCGAGGGGGATCGCATGAACGACCGGAACGGACCGGGCGGGCCGGAGCTGCCCGATTTCTCCGGCGGGGGCGGGTCGGGCCCGGCCCCGCAGCTGCCGGACTTCGCCGGTCGCAGCGAGGGGAGCGCGACCCCGTCGGCCCCAGGACCCGACGGCCCGCGCGGGGGCGGCCGCAAGGGGCTGTGGCTCGCCGCCGGACTGGGCGGAGCGGGCTGCGTGACGGTACTGATCATCGTGCTCGCCCTGGTGCTCTCGCAGACCTTCTTCGGCCCCGACCCCGAGGAGCCGAGCACGGGAGCCGGCACCACCAGCACGCAGGAGGATCCCGAGTCGGATCGCCCCTCGGAGTACGTGCCCACCGAGGAGGAGACCGACGAGGCCGAGGGTGAGATCACCATGGCCGAGCAGCCCACCGTCGAGTGCACGATCCTCGAGAACTCGCCCAGCACCGAGCAGGTGGCGGGCGCGGTGCGCGGCGGAGGACTCGAGTTCACCGCGGTCGACGGGTGGGACGTGGGCACCGACTGGAGCGGCTCTTCCGCCTACCAGGTGGACGCGCACTGGGCGCATCAGGCGGTGGAGAACGGCTGGTACTCGACGTCCTCGGTCGCCGCGGTCGAATGGCCGCAGGAGGAGGGTGGATACCCCGGGGCGAAGGAGACCGCGCGCGCGATCTTCCAGTGCGGCGTGAGCCGTGAGGACGTCCAGGCGATCTACGGCTCCCCCGCCGAGCTCGTGGACTACCGCGAGGAGTCCACCACGATCGACGGCCATCCGGCCTGGGTGGTCAGCGCCGATGTACAGCTCGCCGACGCCGCGATGTTCCACACGACCGATGCCTGGCGCCTGGTGGTGATCGTGGTGGATGCCCCGGCCGGGCCGGCCGTCTTCCACGGCGGCGCGGCCGTCGGACACGAGCAGCAGGTCGCGGACCTCGAGGTGATGGTGGAGAGCCTGCGGGTGCTCTGATCCCGGCTCAGTCCTCCGCGGTCTTCTTCCCCTCGGACAGCAGCAGCGCCGCGGCGATCGCGAGCAGCCAGCTGTCCTTGGCGAGCGAGGTGCCGTCCTGGGTGGGGCGCACGCCGTCCGCCTCGGTCATGCCGGGGGTGCGCAGGTACATCGACATCATCGAGCCGGAGAAGGCGGCCAGGCCCAGGCCGGCGACCTTGCGGGGCACGAAGGGCAGCAGCAGGGAGGCGCCCACGGCGATCTCGCCGTAGCTGAGGAACTTCCCGAACTGCTCGGGGGTGAGCTTGCCCAGCGGGGGCACGCCCTGGGCGGCCATGCCCTGGAGCGCCTCGGCCATCTCGGCGGGCATGCCGAGCTTGCCGATGCCGGAGTTGAGGATGAAGGCGCCGGGGACGGCGCGCAGGACGGCGGTGCTGAGGGACATGGGGATCCTTCCAGGAGAACTCTGTTTCATTTTCAACCATACGTCCGTGGGGCGGCGCTGTCGACCCCCGCCTGCGCGCAGACACGAGACTGGGACGATGACCTTCTCCCCCGCCGGACCGCGATGAGCACGATCGCCCTGGCCATGGTGCTGCTGGCCGCGCTCTGCCACGCGATCTGGAACCTCGCGGCGAAGCGGGTGGGAGAGGGAGGCTACGCCTTCGTGTGGCTCTACGACCTCGCCTCGGTGGCGCTGTGGGCGCCGCTCGCCGTCGGTGTGCTGATGGCCTCCGGGATCGGGCTGTCCCCGACGCTGCTGCTGGCCACCGCCGTCTCCGGGGTGCTCCACATCGCCTACCAGCTCGCCCTCCAGACCGGCTACGCCCGGGCGGACCTGGGGATCGTCTACCCGGTGGCCCGCGGTGCGGGGCCGGTGCTGAGCATGGCGGTGGCGATCCTGGTGCTCGGCGAACGGCCCGGCTGGCTGGCCGCCGCGGGCGCGCTGGTGGTGGTGGCCGGGATCGTGGTGGTCGCGACCGGCCGCTCCGCCGCGGGCCGGCACGGGGTGCGCGCCGGCGTGGCCTGGGGCGCCGCGACGGGGCTCGCGATCGCGGCGTACACCCTGTGGGACAGCTTCTCGGTCACCGTGCTCGAGGCTCCGCCGATCCCGTACTTCGTGATCAGCTGCCTGTGGCAGGTGGTGCTGCTGACCCCGCAGCTGCTGCGCGGCCACCGGAGCAGCATCCGGCCGGTGCTGGTGCGGCACTGGCGCGAGATCGCGCTGGTCGCGGCGCTCTCCCCGCTCGCCTACGTGCTGGTGCTGACCGCGATGCGCACCGCGCCGGTCTCGCTCGTGGCCCCTGCCCGGGAGTCGAGCATCGTGGTGGGATCGCTGCTGGCCTGGTGGCTGTTCAGGGAGCCGGATCTGTGGCGCCGCCTGCTGGGCGCGGGGATCGTGCTGGGCGGGATCGTGCTGATCGCGCTCTGAAGGATCTGAAGGGCCGCGCGGGGGCGGCGCGGGAGGCGCGGCCTCAGGCGCGCGCGATGATCTCGCCGTGCAGCAGGACGAACCAGGCCTCGCGCTGCTCGGCCCAGTCCCGGAAGCCCTCGGCGAGCGCGGCACGCTCGTCGGCGTCGGCCCATCCCTCGTGCTCGAGCTGCTCGGCGAAGGGCCCGACGACCAGGCGCCCGGCACAGGTCGAGGCCCAGCCGCGACGGGTCTCGGGAGTCGCGTGCAGCCAGGTCGAGGCACTCGGGGAGACCTCCTCGAAGCCGGCCTCGTGGGCCCAGGCCAGCAGGCGCCGCCCGGCGTCCGGGGTGCCGCCGTTGCGGCGTGCCGCCCGCAGGTAGAGGGCGAGCCAGCGCTCGAGGGAGGGCAACTCGGGCCACCACCGGAAGCCCTCGTAGTCGCTGTCGCGCACCGCGACGATCCCGGCCGGGCGGGTGACGCGGCGGAACTGCTCGAGCGCCCTCACCGGGTCGGACAGATGCTGGAGCACCTGATGAGCGTGGACCACGTCGAAGGAGTCGTCCTCGAAGGGGAGTCGGTGCGCATCGCCCACCCTCACCTCGACCTCGCCGAGGCCCTGCCGCGCGAGCTCGGTGCGGGTGATGGCCGCGGCGCCCTCGTGCACCTCGAGTGCGACCACGCCGGAGGGGCCGACGATCCGGGCGAGGTCCGCGGTGAGGGTGCCGGCGCCGCTGCCCACGTCCAGCAGGCGCATCCCCTCCTCCAGGTGCGGCAGCAGGTGCGCGGCGGAGTTCTGCGCGGTGCGGTGGCGGTGGGAGGCGAGCACCGCCTCGCCGTAGCCGTGCGTGTAGAGGCCGCCGCCCTCGATCCCCTCGAGCTGCTCGTGCATGCGGCCGAACCTAACGGCGCCGCTCCTCTCCCACCAGGGACGCCCGGGCAGCGGACGCCCCAGCCGTCAGCGGGCGTCGTCGGGGGCCGACGGGCTGGGCGGGGCTCGCGCCGTCCTCTTCCCGTCCCGCGCCGCGCCCTTGCCGAACACTTCCTGTCGCATCGACATGCACTCGTGGGAGACTGCAGGGCAGTCCGAGTCTTCCCTCCCTCCAGGCCCAGCGGGCCCTTTCCTCCCCGGAGCTGCCATGACCGCACCCGAGAACTCTTCCGCGACCGCACCGATCGGCGGCCTCGGAGTCATCGAGACCGCCGGCATCGAGATCATCGCCGAGTCGGAGCGGACCGCGAAGCCGCGGGATCTGATCTGGCCCTGGTTCGCCGCGAACGTCTCCGTGTTCGGGATGAGCTACGGCTCCTACCTGATCGGCTTCGGCATCAGCTTCGTGCAGGCCACGATCGTGGCGGTGATCGGCATCGTGATCAGCTTCCTGCTGTGCGGTCTGGTCGCGATCGCCGGCAAGCGCGGCAGCGTCCCCACGATGGTGCTCTCGCGCGCCGCCTTCGGGGTGCACGGGCAGAAGGTGCCCGGTGTGGTCTCGTGGCTGACCTCGATCGGCTGGGAGACGGTGCTGGCGATCTCCGCGGTGCTCGCCACCGCGACCGTGCTGGACGTGCTGGGCATCGCCTCGGGCACCGCGGTGACGGTGATCGCCGCGATAGCGATCGCGGCGCTGATCGTCGGCGCGAGCGTGCTGGGCTATCACACCATCATGCGCCTGCAGTCGATCCTGACCTGGGCGACCGGCGCGATGACCATCCTGTTCATGATCCTCACGATCCCGCACATCGACTGGCAGGCCGTGGCCTCGATGCCGCACGGCTCCCCGCAGGCGATGATCGGCGCGCTGGTGATGGTGATGACCGGCTTCGGCCTGGGCTGGATCAACATCGCCGCGGACTGGTCGCGCTACCAGAAGCGCTCGGCGTCGGATGGCTCGATCGTGCTGTGGAACACCGTGGGCGGGGCCGCCGCCCCGGTGGTGCTGGTGATCTTCGGCCTGCTGCTGGCCGGCTCGGATCCCGCGCTGAACGACGCCATCGGCGGCGACCCGATCGGCGCGCTGATCACGATCCTGCCGCTGTGGGCACTGATCCCGTTCTGGATCGTGGCGGTGCTGACCCTGGTCTCCGGCGCGGTCCTGGGCATCTACTCCTCGGGGCTGACGCTGATCAGCCTGGGCATCGACATCCCCCGCCCGGCCGCCGCCGCGATCGACGGGCTGATCCTCACCGTCGGCACCATCTGGGTGGCGTTCTTCGCGACCAGCTTCATCGGCCCGTTCCAGAGCTTCCTGATCACGCTCGGCGTGCCGATCGCGGCCTGGGCAGGGATCCTGATCGCCGACGTGCTCTCGCGCCGCGCCGCCTACGACGAGCGGGCGCTGTTCGACCCCACCGGCCGCTACGGCGCCTTCGACTGGACCTCGATCCTCACCATGGTGATCGCCTCGGTGCTCGGCTGGGGCCTGGTGCTGAACTCCGACGCCGAGGCCGCCCCGTGGAACAACTGGCAGGGCTACCTGCTGGACGCGTTCGGGCTGACCGAGACCAACTGGGCGTACTCCAACATCGGGGTGCTGCTCGCGCTGGTGCTCGGCTTCGCGGTGACCTTCGTGGCACGGCGGGGGAGGATCCGCGCCCAGGAGCAGGGCGCATGAACTCCGCCCCCTGGCTGCTGGTGATCGATCCGCAGCGGATCTTCGCCGATCCCTCCTCCGAGTGGTGCTCGCCGTTCTTCCCTCCCGCGATGGAGAACATCGCACGTCTCGCGGCGGCGGTGGGCCCGGAGCGCACGCTGGTCACCCGCTGGCTGCCGACGGCGGATCGTGAGACCGCCTGGGGCGACTACTACCGCGCCTGGCCCTTCGCGGACGTCTCGCCGGAGGATCCGCGCTACGAGCTGGTGGAGGCGGCCCGAGGTCTCTCCGCCCATCCCACGATCGATGAGCCGACCTTCGGGAAGTGGGGGTCGCAGCTCGCCCAGCGTGTGGGCTGGGAGCAGAACCCGCGCACGCATCTGCTGGTCACGGGCGTGACCACGGACTGCTGCGTGATCTCGACGGTGCTGCCTGCGGCTGATGCCGGGGTGCGCCTGACCGTGGTCACCGACGCGGTCGCCCACTCGGCCGCGGAGAACGGGCCACCGGCGCTGCACACCATGAGCCTGTTCCCGCCGCAGGTGGACCTGCGCAGCACCGATCAGGTGCTCGGCGGGGCCTGACCGAACCTCACCAGCGGTTGGTGACATCCTCGGCGAAGCCCTCGATGCCGTCGACGCTGACCCGCTCACCCTGGTCTCCGAGCTTCTCGATCTGCAGCTGGAGCCCGGGGGCACGGCCGGAGGCGTTCCCGGACCCGAGGGAGCCGGGCAGGCTCGCACCGATCCCGAACGGGACGATGGCCAGCTTCTGGAGCACCTCTCCGCTCTCCCGGTCCAGCAGCCACACCGAGTGCAGCGCGATGTAGTCGACGTGGGAGACAGTCACCGCGAGGATGTGCCGCTGGGTGATGACGTTCCAGTACTCCCAGCGCTTGTTGCGGCCCCAACGCCGACGGCCTCCCTGGCGTGCACCGATCCCGGAGGTGTTGTGAAGGGGCTGCCGCACGTTTTGGTGACAGTTAGGGTCGTAGACGCTGCCTCCGAGACTGAGCGCCACTCCCTTGATGGTGAGCTCGTCCGCGATGTCCCTCGCGTCCGGGAGCGAGCGGGCCAGCCGGTCGAGCTTGGTCACCACCAGGGTGTCGCCGTCCCGGGTCGCGGCCAGCGCTTCGCGCAGCCCGGGCCGGGCGCGGGTCGTTCCGGTCAGGCCGTGGTCGAAGTAGATGTTCTTGTTCTCGACTCCGAGGCGCTCGAGTGCTTCCCGTTGGGCGGAGAGGTCTTGCTCGAGAGTCGAGACGCGCGCGTAGCCGACATGCATGTCCCCAGAATTGCAGTTGCCCTCCACTCACCGCCGATGTCACCGTACGGGTCTTGCGTACATGACGATCCCTCATAAAAAGTCGTCGAGGAGGAAGCTCGCACGACGTACGGTGAAGGATCCCCTTACGGGCATGCGATCTGGGCTGACGCCCGCGACCGAGTGTTCAGTGCGTGCTGTATAGTTCAGTGCATGCTGACTATTGCTTCGCGTCTCGACGTGATGAACCGCCTGGGTCGTGCACTGGCCGACCCCACTCGATCCCGGATCATCTTGACCCTGCTCGACCATCCCGCTTACCCGGCGGAACTGGCCCGAGATCTGGACCTGACACGCCCGAACGTGTCCAACCACCTGGCATGCCTGCGCGATTGCGGGATCGTCGCCTCCGAGCCCGAGGGTCGTCGGACACGATATGAGATCGCCGATTCGCACCTGGCGCAGGCGCTGACGGCACTGGTCGATGCCACCCTGGCAGTGGACGAAGACGCCCCGTGCATCGATCCCGCCTGCTCGCTTCCCGGATGCGACGCAGCTGGGGAGGGCGCATGATCCTCACCTCGGTCTTGCAGGCGATGGGCCTGTTCGCAGCGACCAACATCGACGACATCATCGTGCTCTCCCTCTTCTTCGCGCGAGGGGCAGGCCAGCGCGGCACTACCGCCCGCATTCTGGCCGGCCAGTACCTCGGATTCGCCGGCATCCTCGGTGCCGCGGTCCTGGTGACCATCGGCGCCGGAGCATTCCTGCCCTCGGCAGCCATCCCGTACTTCGGTCTCATCCCTCTGGGCCTCGGCCTCTGGGCCGCATGGCAGGCCTGGCGCGGAGACGATGACGACGATGACGACGAGGCCAAGGTTGCCGGCAAGAAGGTCGGCGTGTGGACAGTCGCAGGCGTCACCCTTGCCAACGGCGGCGACAACATCGGCGTCTACACCCCTGTCTTCCTCAGCGTGGAACCTCTCGCAGTAGTCGCCTACTGCATCGTCTTCCTCGCGCTCGTCGCGGTCCTGGTGGCCCTGGCAAAGTTCGTCGCCACCCGCCCCCCGATCGCCGAAGTGCTCGAACGCTGGGAGCACATCCTCTTCCCCATTGTTCTCATCGGCCTCGGCATCGTGATCCTCGTCAGCGGTGGAGCCTTCGGACTCTGACGTAGCGGCAGCGATCCAAACGGCCCCGACTGGGCGCACCCCTCTCGGTTCAGACCGCGACACCTACCTGCAGCCAGTCCTGCGTGATCGCGGCAACAAGACCGCCACGGAGCGCTGCAAAAACCCTGCCACCAAGCGAACGAAGCCACAGAGGTGTCGTGCAGCTGGGTGCGGGTGAAACCGAGGGCGCCCGGGTTCAGGCCGCCGTCAGGGCCGGTCAGCGGCATCGGGGTGGTGATCTCGCGCTCTGGCTGCATGGGGGTCCTCCGGGGTTCTGAGGCCGAGTGCACGTGGCGCTCTCCTCGGATCAGCGGCACTGCAGGTGCCGAGGTGCGGCCCGGTCAGCGGGGGCCGGTGACAGCTTGGCCGGCCCGTGCGCCGAGAACCGCGAGTTCCTGGGCGGGAGCGGCCAGCGGGCCGGATACTGGATCGATGACTGCATCACTGCTGACCGTCGGCCACGGCACCCTGGAGCGCGAGGAGCTCGCCGAGCTGCTGCGCGGCGCGGGGATCGAACAGCTGGTGGACGTGCGCCGCTTCCCCGGCTCCCGCACAAACGACGCCGCCGCCCGCGGCGCGGTGCAGGAGGTCTGCGCCGAGGCTGGCATCGGCTACCGCTGGGACGAGCGGCTGGGCGGCCGGCGCCGGCTCACCAAGGACGAGGACGCCGCCTCCCCCGACACCTGGTGGCGGGTGAAGCAGTTCCGCGCCTACGCCGGCTGGACCCGCAGCGAGGAGTTCCGGGCCGGCATCGAGGAGCTGCGCGGCGACCTCGCTCACGCCCGCACCGCGGTGATGTGCTCGGAGGCGGTGTGGTGGCGCTGCCATCGCCGCCTGATCGCGGATGTGATGCTGCTCGAGCACGGCAGCGAGGTGCTCGATCTGATGCACTCCGGGAAGCAGACCCCGCACGCGCCGAGCGAGGGGGCGCGGCTCGGCGAGGACGGGCACGCGGTCTGGGACCTGCCTGACGAGGGCTGAGCCACGGCCCGGCGTGAAAGCGCTGGCGGTCGCGCCGCACGCGCTCTACCGTCGGCCCATGCACTTCGCCTCCCCGCTCCCCCGCACCGCCCTGCTCACCGGCGTCGGCCGCCGCCGTGGCATCGGCGCCGCGATCGCCCGCGGACTCGCCGCCGACGGCTACGACCTGGCCCTGAACTATCACGCGCCCTATGACCAGCGGGTGCTCGGGGAGGCGGCCGACGTCGAGCTGCTCGCCGAGGAGCTGCGCGGGCAGGGACGGCGCGTCGTGCTGGTCCCCGGCGACCTCGAGGACCCCGCCGCCCCTGCAGCCGTGGTCGACGCCGCGCGCGAGGCGCTCGGGACGCTCGGCGCGCTCGTGACCTGCCACTGCGAGTCGGTGGACTCCTCGATCCTGGACACCACGGTGGAGAGCTTCGATCGGCACTACGCGGTGAACGTGCGCGCCACCTGGCTGCTGCTGAAGGCCTTCGCCGAGCAGGTGGCCCCGGGCGCCGACACCCCTGGCGGGGCGATGATCGCGCTGACCAGCGACCACACCGTGCACAACCTGCCCTACGGCGCGACCAAGGGGGCGCTGGACCGCCTGGTGCTGGCCGGCACCCATGAGCTCGCGGAGCGCGGGATCCGCACCAACGTCATCAACCCCGGGCCGATCGACACCGGGTGGATGGATGACGAAGTGCGAGCAGCCTGCGAGGCGCAGACCCCGGGCGGGGAGATCGGCGGCACCGGCACCGTCGCAGATCTCGTGCGCTTCCTGCTCTCGGAGCAGGGCGCATGGATCCGCGGCCAGCTGCTGCTCTCCAACGGCGGTTTCGCGACCCCGGCGCTCTGAGGGGCCTCAGGACCCCTCGGCGCGGTGCTCGGCCGGCACGGTCCCGCAGCGCCAGCAGGGCGCCGACGGGTCCCTCGCCCTGTCACCCTCGGGGACCGCGCCGCACTCGGGGCAGAGCAACCCGCTCCAGCAGGCCGCGTCCCCGGCGGAGAGATCCAACGGGTCCTGGTCATCCTGTGCATCCATCATCAGCTCCTCCCGGCGCGTGCTTCGAGGCTACGCCGCCCTGCAGCAGCAGGTGCGCGAGCGGTGCGGTGATCAGGATCGTGAGCACCACCCGCTCGAACCACAGCAGCACCAGGCGCCCCACGCTCACCGGGATGGAGGTGGCGAGGATCGAGGGCACCAGCGCCGAGAAGAACACGATCCGGGAGGCGGTCGGCGCCGCGTCGGGGACGGTCGGGGCCGGGGCCTCCATGAGCTGCGGTCGTCATCGTCGACGGCCTCCTCAGGTGGGGGTCAGGACCGCGGGATCCCGGCACGCACCACCCGGTGGGTGAGCGGCATGCCGGGGCGGTAGGCGAGGTGGATCGCCGCGGGGGCATCGAGCACGTGCAGGTCGGCGCGGGCGCCGACGGCGAGGTGGCCGACGTCGCTGCGCCGCAGGGCGAGGGCCCCGCCGCGGGTGGCGGCGCGGAGCGCCTCGTCCAGGGACAGATGCATCTGCAGCACGGCGGTCGCGACGCAGAAGCTCATCGAGCTGGTGTAGCTGGTGCCGGGGTTGCAGTTGGAGGCGATCGCGATCTGCGCGCCGGCGTCGAGCAGGTCCCGGGCGGGGGCGAGCGGGGCGCGGGTGGAGAGATCGCAGGCGGGCAGCACGGTCGCGACCGTCGGCCCCTGATCGACCGCGAGCCTGCCCGGCGCGTCCCCGGCGGCGGTGGGCCGGGAGGCGGTCGCGGCGAGGGCCTCGAGATCGGCCGACGCGAGGTGGTTGAGGTGGTCCACGCTCGCGGCGCCCAGCTCTGCGGCGAGCTGGACGCCGCCCGAGCGGCCCAGCTGGTTGCCGTGCACGCGCAGGCCCAGGCCGGCCTCCGCGCCGGCGCGCAGCACCCGCTCGGACTGGGCGGGGTCGAAGGCGCCCTCCTCGCAGAACACGTCGATCCAGCGCACGTGCGGGGCGACGGCGGCGAGCATCTCGCCGGTGACCAGGTCGACGTACTCCTCGGCGCGGCCGGCGAACTCGCCCGGCACCAGGTGCGCGCCGAGGAAGGTGCCCTCGTCGAGCTCACCGGCCGCGACCAGCGCGGAGACCAGGCGCGCGGCCTCGAGCTCGTGCTCGACGGTGAGGCCGTAGCCGGTCTTGGTCTCGAGCGTAGTGGTGCCTCCCGCGACCGCCTCGGCGATCCGGGCGCGCACCAGCGCGGTCAGGCGCTGCGGGGAAGCGGCGCGGGTGGCCTCGGTGGTCACGCCGATGCCGCCGGCCTGGTAGGCGCGGCCCGCCATGCGGGCCTCGAACTCCGCGGCCCGGTCCCCGTCGAAGACCAGGTGGGAGTGGGAGTCCACCCAGCCGGGCAGCACGGCGCGGCCGCCGAGATCCTCGGCATGATCGGCCGACGGGGCCTGCGCGGCGGGCCCGATCCAGGCGATCGTGCCGTCCTCGATCACCAGGGCCGCCTCGCGCAGGACCTGCTCCTCGGCGACGCCGCCCGGGCGGGCGGGGTCATCGAGGGCGGGATCCAGGGTCCACAGCTCGGAGATGCCGGTGAGCAGGGTGCTGGTCATGGCGGGCTCCTCGCTCAGTCCCGGCGCACCGGGGTCATCGGCACGCGCACGCCGCGCTCGTGGGCGACCTCGTCGGCGCGGGAGTAGCCGGCGTCGACGTGGCGGATGACGCCCATCGCGGGGTCGTTGGTCAGCAGGCGCTCGAGCTTCTGGCGGGCGAGCGGGGTGCCGTCGGCGACGCCCACCTGGCCGGCGTGGATCGAGCGGCCGATGCCCACGCCGCCGCCGTGGTGGATCGACACCCAGGTGGCACCCGAGGAGGTCGAGGTCAGCGCGTTCAGCAGCGGCCAGTCCGCGATCGCGTCGGAGCCGTCGAGCATGGATTCGGTCTCCCGGTAGGGGGAGGCGACGGAGCCGGAGTCGAGGTGGTCGCGGCCGATCACGATCGGGGCCTTGACCTTCCCGTCGCGCACCAGGTCGTTGAAGAGCATGCCGGCCTTGTGCCGCTCGCCGTAGCCGAGCCAGCAGATGCGGGCGGGCAGGCCCTCGAACTCGACGAACTCCTCCGCCGCGTCGAGCCAGCGGTGCAGGTGCTCGTTGTCGGGGAAGAGCTCCTTGAGCGCCGCGTCGGTGACCGTGATGTCCTCGGGGTCGCCCGAGAGCGCGACCCAGCGGAAGGGTCCGAGCCCCTCGCAGAACAGGGGCCGGATGTAGGCGGGCACGAAGCCGGGGAACTCGAAGGCGCGGTCGTAGCCGGCGTGGCGGGCCTCGTCGCGGATGGAGTTGCCGTAGTCGAACACCTCGGCGCCGGCGTCCTGGAACTCGACCATGGCCTGGACCTGTCGGGCCATCGCCTCGCGGGACTTCTTGGTGAAGCCCTCGGGGTCGGCGTCGGCCTCGCGCTGCCAGTCCTCGACGGTGATCTCGGAGGGCAGGTAGCTGAGCGGGTCGTGGGCGGAGGTCTGGTCGGTGACCACGTCGATGTGCAGGTCACCGGCCCTGTGACGCTCGAGCAGGGCGGGGAAGACCTCCGCCGCGTTGCCGACGATGCCGAGGGAGAGGCCCTGCTTCGCCTCCTTGGCGGCGTTCGCACGGGCGATCGCGTCCTCGAGGTCGTCGGCGATCTCATGGAGGTAGCGCTTGCCGACGCGCCGCTCGAGGCGGGTGCGGTCCACGTCCACCATCAGGCACACGCCGTCGTTGAGGGTGACGGCCAGCGGCTGCGCGCCGCCCATGCCGCCGCAGCCGCCGGTGAGGGTGATGGTGCCGGCGAGCGTGCCGCCGAAGCGCTTCTGCGCGACGGCCGCGAAGGTCTCGTAGGTGCCCTGGAGGATGCCCTGGGTGGCGATGTAGATCCAGGACCCGGCGGTCATCTGCCCGTACATCATCAGGCCCTCGGCCTCGAGCCGCCGGAACTCGGGCCAGGTGGCCCAGTCGCCGACCAGATTGGAGTTGGCCAGCAGCACGCGCGGAGCCCACTCGTGGGTGCGCAGCACGCCGACGGGCTTGCCGGACTGGACCAGCAGGGTCTCGTCGTCCTCGAGGTCCTCGAGGGTCTCGACGATCGCGTCGAACGCCTCCCAGGAGCGGGCGGCGCGGCCGGTGCCGCCGTAGACGACGAGGTCGTCGGGGCGCTCGGCGACCTCCGGGTCGAGGTTGTTCATGAGCATGCGCAGCGGTGCTTCCGTCTGCCAGGACCTGGCGCTGAGGGCAGTGCCGCGGGCGGCGCGGACGGGGCGGGCTCCGGGAAGGGACATCTTCGGCTCCTTGTGCGGGGACTGCTCGGGGTGTTCCCTCCAGGACACCACCGCCGACGGGGCGGGTCGAGAGGGGGCGGAGAGGCTTCTGTCCGGTATCCCGGACGGGCTCAAGGGGTCGGGGGCGAGGGACGGCGCCCGCCCAGGCGGCGGGTGATCTCCTCGGCGGCGGCACGCACGGCGGCCGCACAGCGCTCCCGCTCCTCGCGCGAGGTGCGCGCCTCCTCGAAGGTGAGCGCGACCGAGGCCGCGGGCCAGCCCGCATGGTCGTGCACCACCGCCGCGACCGAGGCCAGCTGCTCGGTGACCTCGCCGGACTCGTGCGCGATCCCGTCGGCCCGCACCCGGGTGAGCAGCTCGCGCAGGTCGCGGGGACCTTCGGGGCCGGGCACGGCGGTGCGGGAGGTGAAGTCCTCCCGGGTGCCGAACAGGGCGCGCAGCTGGGCGGGCGGGAGCTCGGCGAGGATCGCGCGGCCGCTCGCGGTCAGGTGCGCGGAGAGCCGCACCCCGACGTCGGTGACCAGGCTGGGGCGGTTCCGGGCGCGCTCCTCGACGATGTAGAGCACGTCCCTCCCGTGCAGCACCGCGAGGTGCCCCGACTCCCCCACCTCGTCCACCATCGCCTCGATCACGCGCCGGCCGATCCGGGCCAGCGGCTCCTGGCGCAGGTAGGCGCCGGAGAGCTCATGCGCGGCCGGCCCGAGCCCGTACGCACGCTCCTGGCCCAGATGCATCACGTAGCCGTGCTCGACGAGGGTGGCGAGCAGGTCGTAGGTGCGCGAGCGCGGCAGGTCCAGCTGCTCGGCGATCCGTGCGGCGGGCACCGGGGAGCGGCGCGAGGCGAGGAAGGTGAGCAGGCGCAGCGTCGCGTCTGCCGCGGGGACCTTCGGGGTGTCCATGCCCGGCAGGATGCCAGATCCGGGCGGCCGACGGGCTGCTGCCGCTCAGCCCTCTGCCCGGCCGGGCGCGGCACCCTGTCTGGCGCGCTCCTTCTGCACCAGCTCCCAGGTGCGCACCAGACGCGGCGCCGTGAGGATCACGAGCCCGCCGAGCATGTTCAGCGGGATCACCCACAGGCACCACACCAGCCAGTCGACATAGGGGATGTCCGCACCGGCGTGCATCGCGCCGAAGATGATCGCCGACGTCAGGGCGCCGTGGTGCATCGCGAGCCCCACCACGAGGAAGCCGGAGATCAGCGAGTTCGCCAGCGTCGCGATCCCCTCGTTCGATCCCTGGTTCATCCGGGTGATCAGCGTGATCGTGAACCCCGCCAGCACGGCGAGGGAACCGGTCTCGAGCGTGAGCCCGTCCTCCATGTAGCCGCTCGCGGACTCCACCAGCAGGTCATCGAACCGCGGGAACGCCGCGACCACCAGCCAGGTGAACGCCCAGCCGCCGGCGAGGTTCGTCACCAGCGTGGTCCCCCACAGCCGCAGCAGTTGGACCCAGCTGCCGTGACGGGCGACGACCGCGTTGATCGGGACGAGGAAATCCTCGGTGAACAGCTCCGAGTGCGCGAGCCGCAGCGCGTACAGCCCGATCCCGAAGGCGAGACCGCCCAGCAGCTTCGATCCCGTCACATCGAGCACGGCCAGCATCGCCAGCAGGCCGATGCCCACGTCGATCCCGCCGAACAGGCCCGTCACGATCAGGGCACGCCAGGTGCGGTTCAGACGGTTGGCCCCTTCGGTGACCGTCCTCTCGAACTCCTCGACCAGCGCATCCTCGACGGGCTCGTCGCTCGCGCCGAGCTGGGACCGCTCCTCGGCCTCGGACTTCCTCCCGTGCTCCGGCATCGGCTGCTCGCTCTCGTGGGGGTGCTGCGGAGTGTCATCATGGCATCGCATCTGATCCGCGCGAGGAGGCGAGGAGCCCCGATGACCGATCGGTCCACATCCCCGAGCACCGGCTGGTCCGGGCGCCATGACGACGACGGCCCCGAACACGCCCGCTGGCACCAGGCGGTGCAGCTCGTCTCCGGCGCTCCGGGCGCTGACCCGGATCCCGCCGCGGACCACGTCACCGTGCTGGGCTTCCGCACCGAGGAGGGGGTGCGCCGCAATCGCGGGAGGGTCGGTGCGGCCGACGGGCCCGCCGCGCTGCGCCGGGCTCTCTCGCCCCTCGCCCTGCACGGCCCGCTCGCGCGCGGCGAGGTGGGCCTGCACGACCTGGGTGATGCGGAGACCGTCGGCGAGGACCTCGAGGGCGGCCAGGCCGCGGCCGCGGCGCTCACCTCCGCGGCGCTCGATCGGGCCGGCTCCCGCCTCGCGGTGGTGCTCGGCGGCGGCCACGAGACGGCCTGGTCCTCGTATCTGGGGCTGGTGGGCTCCGGCCTCGGGCCGCGTGCCGGGCAGCGCTGGGGCGTGCTGAACCTGGATGCGCACTTCGATCTGCGCGAGGCGCCGCGACCCACCTCCGGCACCCCGTTCGCGCAGATGGCAGCGGCTGAGCAGCAGGTGGGGCGCGAGCTCCGCTATGCGGTGCTGGGGATCGCCGAGCCCTCCAACACCGGGGTGCTGTTCGCGAGGGCGCAGCGGCTCGGGGTGCGCTGGTGGACCGATCAGCAGTGCCTCGAGGCGGGCGCCGAGGGGATCACGCGCTTCGTCGAGGAGTTCGCCGCGGGGCTGGACGTGCTCTACCTGACCATCGACCTCGACGTGCTGCCCGCCGCGGTCGCGCCCGGGGTCTCCGCCCCGGCCGCCTACGGGGTGCCGCTGCCGCTGATCGCCGCCGCGGTGCGCGCCGCGGCGCGCAGCGGGAAGCTCGCGCTGCTGGACGTGGTGGAGCTGAATCCATCGCTCGACATCGACGGGCGCACCGCCCGCACCGCCGCCCGACTGATCGACGACGCGGTGCGCCCGTCGATGTCGAGCGATGGATTCAGCTCCACGTCAGGATGTGTATAAGGGCCAGCCGGCATACGGGCCGCGCCTCTCCACCGGGTGCGCTGACGGGTGCTGGCTGTACAGCGCTGCCTACGGCGATATCGGCATACACATCGCCCCTGATCCCGTACCCGACCATCCCGTGGTCGCGGCAGCGCGGGAGGGCCCCCTGGCGCTGCTCAGCCGAGCAGGGTCTGGTACAGCGTCACCGCGGCCACGCCGCCGAGCAGCGTGGCGAAGGCGAGGGTGAGGGTGGAGGGGCGGGCCTTGGCCGAGAGAGGCCCGCCGAGCATGCCGCCCACGGCGGAGCCGGCCGCGAAGACGAGCGTGGTCACCCACTCCACCTGCACGTCGGTACCGAGGCGGGCGAGCAGGCTGGTGAGCGTCGCGATCACCATCACCAGCAGGCTGGTGCCGGAGGCATGACGCATCGCCAGGCCCAGGGCGATCACCAGCATCGGCACCACGATGAAGCCGCCGCCCACCCCGAAGAAGCCGGTGAGGAAGCCGGTGAGGGTCGCCGCGGCGATCACCGCACCGAGGCGCGGGGACGGGACGGGCGCAGGGCTCAGGGGCAGCTCGGGCTCGCCGTGGTGGAGGTGGATCCCGTCGGCTGTCTCGACGGTGTCGGGCCCGGGCTGGTCGAGCACGGGATCGTCGTGGATCGCGACCGGCTCCTCCGACTCCTGCGCGGCGGCCGAGGAGTGGGCGGCGGCCTCGGCCTGCTCGGCGCGCCTGACGCGCAGAGCGCGGCGCAGCATCGCGATCGCGACGCCCACCAGCAGGATGCCGAACAGGGTCAGCAGCAGCTGCTCGGGCATCAGCACGGACAGGCGCGAGCCCACCACGGCGCCCACCACGGAGACCCCCGCGAACACCAGCCCGTTCTTCCACTCCACATTGCCCTGACGGATGTGGTGCGGGAGGCTGAACAGCGCGGTGATCAGCACGATCACCAGGCTCGAGGCGGCCGCGGTGTGCGCGGGCATGCCCAGCAGGAACACCAGCACCGGCACGGCGAGGATGCCGCCGCCCGCACCGAGCGCCCCCACCACGATGCCCACGCCCAGGCCGACGGCGACGGCGACGAGCACGAGTTCCATGGGCGATGTCCTTGCAGGCGGAAACGAGCGCCGGCGGATCCCGGCGCAGCGCCCGCAGCAGCTCTGCCGTGCGGGCGCGGGGCCATGGTATCGAGGGCCCGCCTCGGTAGGATCAGGGGATCCACGGACAGGAGCCCCCATGGCGCACCACCAGGCAGAACTCCCCTCGGCGCTGCCGGATCCCGCCTCGCCCGCGATGGGCGAGCTGCTCGCGCAGGCCTGGCGCGAGGGCACCCTGGTGCTGCCGCTGCGCGAGGACTCCTCCCCTGTGCGCCTGCCGGGGCTGCACAAGTCCGTGCTGCCCTCCTCGCTCTCCGGGCGGGCACGGGTCGCGCTCGCGGGCGTCGGCGAGCGCTTCGCCGCCTGGTGCGTGATCCCGCAGGAGAACGCGCCGGTGATGGTGCGGATCCCGCATGTCACCCCGGCGGAGCTGCATCAGGACCTGGCCCATGAGATCGCGGCGCTCACGCTCGCCCCGGCGGACGTCGGCCCCGAGCCGATCGCGGTGCACGACGACGCCGCGACCAGCCCCCTCGGCCACCCCTTCGTGGTCACCTCCGAGATGCCCGGCGCGGCGGCCTCGCCCGCCGCGTGGACGGGCGCGCACCTGCGGGCCCATGCCGTGCATCTGGCGCGCCTGCACTCGGTGCCCGCGCCGGGCCGCGGCCCGGTCACCCTCGGCACGGATCCGTGGGCCGCGGTGCCCACCGGGCCGCAGCCCCTGCTGCCCGAGGTGGAGGAGGAGATCGCGGCCTGGCACGAGGCGCACGGACCCGTGATCGCGGAGCACGACCTCGCCCCGCTGCTCGAAGCGGCGCACGCGGTGGTGGCCGCCTCCGAGGCGGAGATCGCGCAGCTGGACGGGTACGTTCTCGCCCACGGCGACCTGTGCTCGACCAACATCCTGTGGGACGGGACGGACGCGCTCACCGGCGAGCCGAAGGTCGCGTACATCGACTTCGAGTGGGCGCAGGGCGATGACCCGGCCCGCGATCTCGCCAACATCGGCGGCGCGGTGCACGGCGGCCCCTGGTACGTGCCGCTGACGGAGGAGCAGGTCGAGGAGTTCGTGCGCACCTATGTGAGCGCACGCGGCGAGGAGGGCGACGTGCCCGAATCCGTCGCGGACACCGCCTCCCTGCGTCACCGGATGCGGGCCTGGACCGCCTACGAGCGCAGCGCGATGCTGGTGCACGTCGCCTCGCGCGCCGCCACCCGGGCCACGCACCGCCGGGTGCTGCCGCAGCTGCGCGCCACGCTCGCCCGCGAGCTCGGCATCGACCGCTGAGCCGCACCTCGTGCGGGGCCCCGTCGTGCCCCGCGCCACGGCGGGTGGTGCCCGCGAGGGGTCCTCTGCGTACGGTGGGCGCATGAGTGACTTCGTGAAGAGTGCCGAGAACGCCCCCAAAGGCTATGTCGCGGCTGAGGCCGCAGGCCTCCGCTGGCTCGCCGAACCGCAGGTGGTGCCCGTGGTCGACGTGCTCGAGGAGGGGAAGGACTCGCTGCGTCTGAGGCGGTTGGAGTCCGTCGCGCCGACGGCGGAGGCCGCGCGCGAGCTGGGCCGGGGCCTGGCCCGGCTGCACGGCGCCGGCGCTCCCGACTTCGGCTGGGCTCCCGCGGAGCCCGCCTTCTTCGGTCCTCTCGAGAGCCCCTTCGTGGTCGAGACGGCTCCGCGGGCGGACTTCGTGGACTACTGGGCGGAGGACCGGCTGCGCCCGCTGGCCGATGCGGTCACCCGCACTCTCGGGGCCGACGGGCACGACACCGTCGACGAGGCGATCGACGTGATCGCCGACGGCGCCTTCGACGGCATCAGCGGCCAGGGCATGGAATCCCCCTCCCGCGTGCACGGCGACCTGTGGTCGGGGAACCTGCTGTGGACCGCGGACGGCGCGACCCTGATCGATCCCGCCGCGCACGGAGGTCACCGGCTCGAGGACCTCGCGATGCTGTCCCTGTTCGGGGCGCCCCACCTCGAGGAGATCTTCGAGGGCTACGAGGCGGAGCATCCGATGCCCGGCGACTGGGAGCAGGACCTTCCCGCGCACCTGTTCTTCGGGCTGCTGGCCCATGTGAAGCTGTTCGGCGAGGCGTATGTGGACCAGGCCGTCGCCACGGCCGAGACGATCATCGCCCGGGCCGAGCAGCTGGGGTTCTGAGGGTCCCTCAGCTCTCGTCGCGCCACCGCCTCGCGAACTCCCCCGGGGTCGATCCGGTCGATGTCCGGAAATCGTGGGTGAAGTGCGACTGATCGGCATAGCCGAGGCGTGCGGCCAGCTCGGCGAGCTCCTCCGTGCCGCGCAGGGCGCCGGCAGCCTCGTGGAGGCGTCGCCGACGGATCAGCCACGCCGGGGTGAGGCCGAGGCGGCGGGAGACGAGGCGCTGCAGCGACCGCTCCCCGAGCCCGAACCTCTCCCCCAGCTGCCCCACGGTGAGCAGCGAGGAGTCCCCCTCGACCTCCTCGACGATCGCGTTGATCAGGAGGTCCTCCTCGCCGGGTACGCCGAGCCGCTCGAGCCGCTCCTCGACCAGCGCGCAGCAGGCCGCGTGGGTCTCCTCGGCGGACGGGTCCTCGGCCATGAGCACGCGCACCGGCTCGGTGAGCCCCGCGAGGGCCGGGATCTGTTCGAGGTCGCAGTGCGTGCCCGCGAGGTCCCGCAACGTCCCCGGAGACAGCACCGCCCCGGCCGCCGGCGCGAACATGGTCCCGAATCCCCATGACCGCCCTTCGAGCACGGTCGTGGACAGCCCGGGGTTCGGGCCGACGAATCGTGAGTAGCCGGGTGTGGTGATCGACAGGCACACCGGGTACTGCAGGACCCGCTGCGCAGCGCTCTCGCCGTCGGGGACGTCCCATACCGGGATCCAGAAGCGTCGGAGCCAGGCCCGCAGGGGCTCGGGAGGGAGCCGCCGTGCGATCGTGAAGCGGCGATCGTTCGGGTCACGCAGATGGGCTCGCTCGATGTCATCCGGCGCGCGGGAGGGCATGGCGCGAGAGTAGCGCCGCGCAGCCGGGGGTGTCGGGAATCCACAAGACCCGCTCGCCTCCGCTCCGTACCGTCGTCCTCGCGCCCGTAGGGACGGGTGCGGCGACCCCAGGAGGAGACATGACCACATCCACGCCGTCCACCCCCGGCACCGAGCTGCACACCCGCTGGCGCGGGCTGGCCGCCCCGTTCACGGCGGAGGTGGAGGCCGTGACCGCGTGGGACGCCTCGAGCCCGTGCAAGGGCTGGAGCGCCCGCGACGTGCTCGCCCACGTGATCGGCACCGAGCGGGAGTTCCTCGCGAAGGCGGGCCTGCTGCCGGGCGGCGGTGCGGAGGCCGAGGCAGAGGACCCCGCCGCCCGCTGGGCCGCGCATCTGGCCGAGGTCGATGCCCTCCTCGCGGATCCGGAGACTGCCGCTCGCCCTCATGACGGGGCGTTCGGTCCGACGACCGTCGGCGCTGTGCTGATCGAGTTCTACGGCTTCGATCTGGTCGTCCACCGCTGGGACCTGGCACGGTCGCAGGGCCGCGACGCCCGCCTGGCGGCGGAGGAGATCGCGATGATCGACGCGAACGTCGACGGCTGGGGCGAGCACGCCTATGCCCCCGGCGTCTTCAGCCGGCCGCTCACGGTGCCGGACGGTGCGGACGAGCAGACCCGCGTGCTCGCCCGCACCGGCCGGCGGGGCTGACCCTCAGAGGGTCACCGAGGAAGCGTCGGCCTGCTCACGCGTCCTCGCCGTGATCGTGACCCTCGTGGTCGTGGCCCTCGTGGTCGTGCTCCTCGGAGTCCTCGCCGTGGTCGTGCTCTTCGTGGCCCTCGGAGTCGCCCGCGTCCTCGTCCCGGCCGGGCGCGATCTCGTACTCCCCCGAGGCGGTGCCCGTGGCCACCTGGATCTCGTGCGGGACGACGGGCAGCTCGAGCTCGCGGTAGGTCTCGCCGCTGGCGATGTCGACCATGGTGAGCGTCTGCGCGGCCGGGTCCACCACGAAGGCGGTGCCGTCGGCGACGGACATCATCGGGCCGGCCTCCTGCCACTGCTCGGGCTCGGTCCACTCGCCCGTCACCGGCACCTCGTGGAGCATCTCGCCGGTCTCGGGGTCGAGGATGTTCAGCTCGCCGTCGTAGGTGAGCACGAGCGCCTCACCGTCCGGGCCGCGATCCAGGGAGCGGAACCAGTAGGGCGAGCCGAGGTCGACGGTCTGCATGGTGGCGTCGCGGGTGTCGATCAGTGCGATCTCGGTGGGCCGCTCGATGCCGCCGGCGGGCTCCGCCTCGACCTTGTGGTCGGCGAGCACGATCGGTGAGTCCGGGTGGCCCTTCTGGTTGCCGGAGCGCTGGTAGTCGCCCTCGATCGCGACCTTGTGGAACTCTCCGTCGCGGTAGATCACGGACCCGTTCCCGCAGCCGAGAGAGATCACATCGCCGGACTCGGTGGGCTGGGCGGCGGCTTCGCCGTGCACGCCGGGGCAGTCGTCGGTCTCGGCGACGAGCTCGCCGTCGGCGTCGAGGACCTGGACGGTGCTGCGGGCGTCCTCGGTGCCCTGGGTGGTCAGCAGACCGCCGTCGGCGAGCGGCACCGCGACCCCGTGGTGCGGGGCCTCGGTCGCGGTCTGCTCGAGCACCTCGAGCTGGCCGTCGCCGAGGGAGGCGGGGTCGATGAGGGTGATCGCGCCGGTGCCGTCGGCGAAGATCGCGGTGCGATCGCCGTGGGGGACGACGTGGCCGGGGTGCGGGGCCTCGACGGAGAGGTCCGTGAGCGCGGGGTCCTGGACGTAGTAGTGGAAGTGGTCGCCGTGGCCCTGGACCAGCAGGCCGGTGTCGTACATGGTCACGGCGTCGGAGGCGCTGACCGCGACGTGGCGGCCGTCGCCGGCGGGGTTCAGCCGCACGTAGCCCTCGAGCTCGGCGGTGCCGAGCGTGGCGCCGTCGGTCGAATCGAGCGTGGTCACCCCGCCCTCGTGGGCGAGCACGATCCGCGGGGACAGCGCGCCCACCTCGGTGCGGTCGGAGGTGGTGGTCTCGGAGTCAGTGCCGCCGGTGTCCGCGCCGCCGGCGTCGGAGGAGCCGGTGCCGGTGCCGGTGCCGCAGGCGGCGAGGGTGAGGGCGCCGAGCCCGAGCAGGGCGGCCGTCCGACGCTTCGTGATAACAGCTCTCATCAGGTGCATGCCAGGAAACTACCAGCGAATGAGAATCTTTCCCATTTGCCAGAGCGTGCGCTGCGTCACAACACCTTCGGGGCATGAAGAACGCCGCCGCCCGCTCCCCGGAGGATGCGGACGGCGGCGTCGAGCGTCACCGCAGGTCGCGGCTCAGATCACGCCGAAGGCGATCATCGCGTCGGCCACCTTGCGGAAGCCCGCCACGTTGGCGCCGAGGGCGTAGTCGCCGGGACGGCCGAACTCGTCGGCGGTCTCCAGGCAGGTGGTGTGGATGCCCTTCATGATCTGGGTGAGGCGCTCCTCGGTGTGCTCGAAGCTCCAGGCATCGCGGCTCGCGTTCTGCTGCATCTCCAGAGCGGAGGTGGCCACACCGCCGGCGTTCGCGGCCTTGCCGGGGCCGTAGCGCACGTCGGCCTCGCGGAACACGGCCACGGCCTCGGGGGTGCAGGGCATGTTCGCACCCTCGGAGACCGCGAGCACGCCGTTCTTGACCAGGGTGCGCGCATCCTCGACGTTGAGCTCGTTCTGGGTCGCGCAGGGCAGTGCGATGTCCACCGGGACGTCCCAGACGCTGCCGTTCGCGACGAAGCGGGCACCGTTTCCGCGGCGCTCCGCGTACTCGACGATGCGGCCGCGCTCGACCTCCTTGATCTGCTGGAGCAGGGCGAGATCGACGCCGTTCTCGTCGACCACGTAGCCGGTCGAGTCGGAGGCGGTGACGGGGATGCCACCGAGCTGGCGCACCTTCTCGATCGCGTAGATCGCCACGTTGCCGGAGCCCGAGACCGCGACGCGACGGCCGTCGAAAGAGGAGCCGTTGGCCTTGAGCATCTCGTCGGCGAAGATGGCCGCGCCGTAGCCGGTGGCCTCCTTGCGCACGAGGGAGCCGCCCCAGTCCAGGCCCTTGCCGGTGAGCACGCCCGCCTCGTAGCGGTTGGTCAGGCGCTTGTACTGACCGAAGAGGTAGCCGATCTCGCGAGCGCCCACGCCGATATCACCGGCGGGGACGTCGGTGTACTCGCCCATGTGGCGGTGCAGCTCGGTCATGAACGACTGGCAGAAGCGCATGATCTCGCCGTCGCTGCGACCGTGGGGGTCGAAGTCGGAGCCGCCCTTGCCGCCGCCGATGGGCAGGCCGGTCAGGGAGTTCTTGAAGATCTGCTCGAAGCCGAGGAACTTCACGATGCCGAGGTTCACCGAGGGGTGGAAGCGCAGGCCGCCCTTGTAGGGGCCCAGGGCCGAGTTGTACTCGACGCGGAATCCGCGGTTGACCTGCACCACGCCGTCGTCATCGACCCACGGGACGCGGAAGATGATCTGGCGCTCGGGCTCGCACAGCCGCATCAGGATGCTGTGGTCCTGGTACTCGGGATGCCGGGACTGCACGACCTCGAGAGACTCGAACACCTCCCGGACAGCCTGGTGGAACTCGGGTTCTCCGGGGTTGCGGTGGAGAACCTGGTCGTAGGTCGCCTGGAGCGTCGAGTCGAGCATCGCGGTCCTTTCAGGGGGCCCGGGGCCCCCGGTGTCTCAGGGGGTCTCCACGGAAGCGGAGGTCACGGCGCGGCCCACAGTACGCGTCGGGTGGACACGAAGGCATTCAGCGTTCGACGAGTGAACATGCAGACCCCTGTCGCACCGATACACAGGCACTTTGCCACCGACGCCACTGTTGCCCAGGTCACGCCTCTTCGTCCGGCACGCCGATCCGGCCTCGCTATGCATGGAGTGCGCCCCGGCCGCGCGATGCGCAACCGGGGCGGGCAGATCGATATCACCCTGAGATCACCCTCCGGAGAGGTCCTCCTCCTCGGGGGTGAAGATCTCCTCGATCGAGCACTCGAAGAGCGCTGCGATCCGGAAGGCCAGCGGGAGGGAGGGGTCGTACTTGTCGTTCTCGAGGGCGATCACCGTCTGCCGGGAGACGCCGAGGGCCTTGCCGAGCTCCGCCTGCGACCAGCGGCGCTCTGCACGGCGGGCCTTGAGATCGTTGCGCATGATCGGCCTCTCTCAGCGGTAGCGGACGGCGGAGACGAGGGTGCCCACGAGCCAGCCGATCATCAGGATCGAGAAGGCGAAGATCCAGTTCATTGAGGGCAGCAGGTAGAACTGCAGCACGCCGACGGCGAGGATCAGCGGGGTGGCGACCACGAAGGCGAGCAGGATGGCCTCGGCGATCTTGCGGCGCTCGAACTCGTCACCGCTGCGGTACATCTCGATGTTGGACCAGGCCATGAAGCTCACCGCCGGCACCACCAGCAGGGCGGGGATCCAGGCGGGGATGCCGATGCCCGGTGCGAGGTAGGCGAGGAAGAGTGCGGCGAAATACAGCGCCATGCCGATCCCGAAGCGGAGGAAGAAGGCGCGGTTGGCGCGAGTGCGAGCGGTGGGGCGGGGAGAGGCGGTGGCGGTCATGGCAGCTCCTTCAGCTGTGCCGGACGGGGTGCGGGTGACGGGGAACCGAAGGTGATGGTTGCCGCATCGACACCTCAAATGTAAGGCACGCTTGACATCAGAGTCAAGGAGTCTTGACAGATTTTGTCAAAGTTCCTTGACTCGCTGGTCAGCGCCCCGCGCCGAGCTCGCGCAGCACCCAGGCCGGATCGTCGGTGGTGATCGAGTCGGAGTCGCAGACCAGCGCCACGGCGAGCTGTTCGGGCCGGTTGACCGTCCAGGGGTTCAGGCGCAGGCCCGCCTCGTGCACGGCGCGGGCGGCGCGAAGGCAGAGCCCGTCGATCGCGGGGCCGATCCCTGCGGCGCCGAGGCCGACAGCGGTTCGCACCGCTTCCTCGGTGACCTGGCCGACGAGGTAGGAGACGGGGGTGTCCGGGCTGCCGCGGCGGATCGCCTCGAGCGCCTCGGCGTGGAAGGAGATGACGGTGGAGGCCCTGGCCGGGGAGTCCTCCGGCAGCTGGGCGAGCAGCGCGGCGACGGCCTCGCCGGCGTCGGCGACCTTGACCTCGATGAACACGGGCACGGTGGTCATCTCCAGCAGCTCGGCGAGGGAGGGGACCCTCTCGCCGCCCTCGAGCAGCACGGTGTCGAGCTCGGCGCGGGTGAGCCCACCGATCGCGCCGGTGCGCAGCGGGGAGTCCGCCGCGGCGGTGCGGTCGATGGTCTCGTCGTGCATCACCACCACGTGCCCGTCGGCGCTGAGGTGCACATCGCACTCGAGCAGCTGGGCGCCGTCCTCGAGCGCGCGCCGGAACCCGGCGAGGGTGTTCTCGGGGGCGTGCGCGGGGGCTCCGCGGTGGCCCACCACGAGCGGGGCGGGGGACTGGGTCTTCACGGATTCTCCTGAGGGTTCGGGACGGGAAGGAAGGAAGGACAGCAGGTCAGCGTGGCCGCACGGGAAACCCCTCGACGTGAAGGGTGCCCTGGGTCACACTATGGGGTGCGGCGTCATGACGGCGCCGTGCATCCGGCGAGCGGCTGCGATCGGTCCCGGGTGCAGGTTCCCGGAAGGACCAGGACCTGGGACACGCACTCCCCCGTCGGATCGCCGCCGCTCTGGCTGGCGCCGCCCTGAGCACCGCGATGCTCGCCGCCTGCGGCGGGGGCGACGAGGCCTCGCCGCCGACGGACGAGCCGGTCACCGAGGAGGCTCCCGCCGAGGACACCGAGGACACCGAGGACGGTGACAACACCGAGACGGACGACACCGACGGCACCTCGGGCACCACCAACCTCTTCGAGGGCACCTGGGGCTTCGGCCACGACTCGAAGGTGCTCAGCGCCGAGGAGCTCGGCGACCTGGTCGAGGAGCGCGCCGAGGAGCTCGGCCCGGAGGAGATGAGCCTGGACGTCGAGCGCGAGAGAGGGATCGACACCGGCGTCGGGCAGACCGAGGCGGACTGCACCGCCTTCGCCGACGAGGGCGTCGAGCACGCCTGGCACATCACCGCGGGACCGGCCGATGCCGGACTCGAGGTGCAGGTCGAGAACGTCCGCTGACGCACCTGCTCACCGTCCCTGCGCTCATCGCTCGGTGAGCGCCGCGAGCTCCCGACGGGTCAGCGCCGGGTCATCGGAGCCGATCCACTCGATGCCCAGCTCGAGCGCGAGCGGCAGGTCCTCCGGAGTGCGGACCTTCCAGATCAGCGGGGTGATGCCCGCGGCCCGGATCCGCTCCGGATCGCCGTCCTGCAGCTCCGAGGTGCGCACGGCGAGGGAGGCGACCTGGACCTCGACGGCGTCCGCGAGGGCCTGGTCGGTCAGCTCGCGCACGATCAGCTGCCGCGGCACCTCGGGCGCGGTCCGCTGGGCGAGGCGCAGCGCCTCGACGTGGAAGGAGATGAGCCGGGCCGGGAGATCGTCCCCGGCCCAGCCCGAGTCGGGATAGCGCGCGGTGAGGATCTGCGCGGCGAGCTCGGCGGCCGCGGGGGCCTTGATCTCCACCAGCACGGTCGCGCGGCACCCGTCCTCGCCGCGGTGGGCGTCGGCGACCTCGAGCACCTGGGTCAGGGTGGGAATGTGCTCTCCCTCGCCCACCAGCACCTGGTCGAGCTCGGCGCGGGTGAGGTCAGCGACGGCGCCGGTGCGCAGCGGGGAGTCCTCCTGCGCGGTGCGGTCCAGGGTCGCGTCATGAAGGATCACGTCCTGCCCGTCGGCGCTGAGGTGCACATCGCACTCGAGCATCTGCGCACCGTCGGCGAGGCCGCGACGGAAGGCCTTCAGGGTGTTCTCGGGGGCGACGTCGGCCGCGCCGCGGTGCCCGACGATCAGGGGCAGGGACTGCATGGGGTGGCTCCAGGAGGGTGCGAGAGGAGCGGGCGGCGACCCGGCGCACCGGGGCGCCGCCCGGGGGATCAGACGGCGACCCGCCGCTCCATCAGGCCGAGGGCCCAGGCGGGGTCGTCGACGGTGATCGTGTCGCAGCCGAGCTCGAGGGCGCGCTCGAGCTCCTCCTCGGTGCGCGCGGTCCACAGGTTCAGCGTCGCGCCGAGCTCCGCGGCCCGCTCCACATCGCCCTGGCGGGCGTCGGCGATCCGCACGCCCACGTGGGCGACCTGCAGGTCGCGGCAGGACTGCCACCACTCGGGGGAGGTCGCGGTGGTGGTGCGCATCAGCGGGATCTGCGGTGCCCGCTCGGCGGTGCGGCGCAGCGGCTCCTCGTGGAAGGAGAGCATGCACGCCGGGGCGGTCGCGGGATCCTCCCAATCGGCCTCGTCGAAGCGCTCGAGCAGCAGGTCGATCACGAGGTCCGCCGCTGCGGGCGCCTTGATCTCCACCAGCACCGGCACGCGGGTGCCGTCCTCGCGCACCGCGGCCTCGAGCACCTGCGCGAGGGTGGGGATGTGCTGGTCCTTGCCCACCAGCACGCGGTCCAGCTGGGCCCGGGTGAGCTCCGCGACGGCGCCCGTGCGCAGCGGGGAGTCCTCCTGCGCGGTGCGGTCCAGGGTCGCGTCGTGGATGATCACGTCTTTGCCGTCGGCGCTGAGGTGCACATCGCACTCGAGCCACTGGGAGCCCTCGGCGACACCGCGCCGGAAGGACAGGATCGTGTTCTCGGGCTCGACGGCGGCGGCGCCGCGATGCCCGACGATCTGGGGCTGCTGGGGGGTCATGGTCTGGATCTCCTCGGTACGGGCATGCTGCCCTGTTCATTCTGTGGCCCGATGGGCCGGGGCCGCGACCCCGGGGCCGGACAGCCCCCGGGGTCGCGGATCATGCGGAACCTGCGGGGCCGGTCAGTTCCAGCCCTCGAACTGCACGGCCTCGTAGTCCTCGCGGTTGTCGTCGAGCCGGTCCTGCAGCTCGGCGGCGAGGGACTCGAGCACGGCGGCGGGATCGGCGTTGTCACCGAAGACCTCGCCCATCGCCGCACCGATCTCGGTCACGGAGGCCTGGTCCCAGTTGGTGTAGTCCGCGGTGCGGGCGTTCTCCAGCTGGGCCAGCGCGACCCCGTAGTTGGGGTTGGCGGCGACCTGGTCCTTCACCATCTGGGTCTCCTCGGAGCCCTTGACGATCGGGACGTATCCGGTGCCCACGTGCCACTCGGCGGCCTGCTCGGGCTGGGCGAGGAAGCGGAACAGCTCGGCGCAGGCATCCTGGCGGTCCTGCGAGTCGCTGCGCACGATGTGCAGGCCGGAGCCGCCGGTGGGGACCTGCTTCTGCTCGCCCTCGCGGGAGAGCATGTAGGCGGTGCCGATCTCGAAGAGACCCTCGGTCGCCTCGGTCTGACCGGTCAGCGAGGCCGTCGAGCCGCGCCAGCCGGCCGCGAGGCCCGAGGCGAAGTCGGTGCCGGAGGCCTGGGCGAGGTAGCCGTAGCCGTCGTCGTGGATGAACTTCCGCATCCACTCCAGCCACTCCACGCCCTTCTCGTCGGCGATCGTGACCTCGAAGTCCTCGTTCGAGTTGGCGCCGCCGAAGCCCCAGATGTCGGCCTGGCCGTGCCAGGCGTCGGGGCCGAAGGCGATCGCGGACAGCGGGCGGCCGTCGACCTCGATCTTGGCGAGCTCGGGAGCGAACTCGGCGAGGTCCTCCCAGGTCTCCGGGCCCTCCTCGGGCAGCCCGGCCTCGATGTAGCGGGTCTTGTTGTAGTAGAACAGCGGCGTCGAGCGAGCGAAGGGGACGGTGTACGTCTCGCCCGCGGCCTTGCCCTCGGCCACGTAGTTGTCGAGGTAGACGTCCAGGTTCCACTCGTCGTCGAAGTAGCCGTCCAGCGGGGCGAGCGCACCAGACTGGTGGAACTGCAGCCACTGCATCTCGGGGAAGCAGACGATGTCCGGCACGGTGCGGGCCTGCAGGGAGGCGGTGAACTTCTGGTTGAGGTCCGCGTAGCTGCCCACGGACTCGGCGATCGCGACGATCTCGTCCTGGGACTCGTTGAAGGCGGTGAACAGCTTCGAGAGGATCTCGTAGTTGTTGCCGGTGAAGGGCGCCCAGAACAGGATCGGGGTGCGGCCCTCGTACTCGGCGGGGACGGTGAGATCCGCCTGGGAGAAGCCGTCGCGGACGGAGCCGTCGCCGGCATCGCCGCCACCGCCGGGGGCGCCGCAGGCGGCCAGGCCGGCCGCGCCGGCGCCGAGGCCCATGGCGGCCAGCAGGTTGCGACGGGAGAGGGTCGAGGTGGTGCGCTTCATGGAGTTCGCTCCTTGCGAGGGAAGGCGTCCGGGCAGGACGACAGGGCGTGCGGGGTCTTCGGGGGTGGTGGGGTGGTGGGTCGGGCGGGCGGCACGGGGGCCGCGGTCCTCACTTCATGGCGCCGGCGGCGAGGCCGCCGATGATGCGCTTCTGGGCGAGGAAGAACAGGATCAGCATCGGCAGGGAGACGAACACGGCGCCGGCCATGATCACGCCCCAGTTGCTGTAGCCCTCCTGGCTGCGCAGGAAGAGCAGGCCGATGGGCAGGGTGCGCATGTCCGCGGTGGAGGTGACGATCAGCGGCCACACGTACTCGTTCCACTTGCCGACCATCACGATCAGCGTCGCGGTGAGGATCATCGGGCTGGACAGCGGCACCACGATGGTGAGCATGCGGCGGATGTGGCCGGCGCCGTCGATCTCCGCGGCCTGGAGGATGTCCTTGTCGATCGTGCGCATGTACTGGAACAGCAGGAACATCGCGAAGGCGCTCGCGATCCCGGGGAGGATCAGGCCGGCGTAGGAGTTCAGCCAGCCGAGGTTCGCCACGGTGATGTAGTTGACGATCAGGGTGACGTGGCCCGGCAGCATGAGCGAGCCGATGATCAGCACGAACGCGATCTTCTTGAAGCGGAAGTCGACGAACACGAAGGCGTAGGCGCACAGGATCGCGAGCGTGATCTCGAGCAGCGTCCCCACGCCGGTGGTGATGATCGAGTTGAGGAAGAAGCGATCGAAGGGGGCGCTGCCCCAGGCCTCGGTGAAGTTCTCGAAGGTCAGCTCGCGCGGGAGCCACCGCAGCGGCCAGGAGTAGATGTCCTGGTGGGGCTTCATCGAGGAGGAGAACAGCCAGAACAGCGGCACCAGGAAGATCGCGATGGTGGCGAGCACCGCTCCCATCAGCAGGCCGGTCTTCCAGGCGGGGCGGCGGGGGCCGCGATCGCGGCCGCGGTTGCGGGGCGCGGGCTCGGCGGCGCCGGCCAGGGCGTCCTTGTCGACGGTCAGAGTGCTCATGAGTCGTAGTTCACCTTCTTGTCGCCGTAGCGCACCTGCACGTACGTGATGATCAGGAGGATGACCAGCAGCACCGTCGCGGCGGCCGAGGCAGTGCCGATGTCGAACTTCTGGAAGGCCTCCTCGTAGACCATCCAGCTCAGGGTGCTGGAGGAGGTGCCGGGGCCTCCGCTGGTCATGATCGAGATGATGTCGAAGGCCTGGGCGGCGGAGATGATGCCGGTGATCGAGAGGAAGAACGTGATCGGGCTCAGCAGCGGCAGCGTGAGGTGGCGGAACAGCTTCCAGCCGTGGGCGCCGTCGAGGGCCGCGGCCTCGTAGAGGTCCTTGGGCAGATCGAGGATCGCGGTGTAGCAGATGACGGTGACGAAACCGAGGCGCTGCCAGGTGTAGGCGATGGTGATCGCCCACAGCGACCAGTCCGAGGTGGTGGTCCAGGCCGGGGAGTCCGCCCCGAACAGGGAGAACGCCCAGCGCGAGAGCCCGTAGTTGGGGTCGAACATGAACAGCCACAGGATGCCCACGGCCGCGCCGGGGAGCATGTGCGGGGCGAAGGCCATGGTCTGCGCGAAGCCGGTGAAGGGCACCTTGGTGGCCAGCACGCTGCCCAGCAGCAGGCCCAGCACCAGGGAGCCGATCACGCTCACCCCGGTGAAGATCAGGGTGTTCATCAGGATCTGGCCGAAGCTCGCATCCGTGAACAGGTCGGTGTAGTTGCCCAGGCCCACCCATTCGGGGCTCGGGGAGACGAAGTCCCACTCGAAGAAGCTCAGCCCGATGTTGTAGAGCGCCGGGTAGTAGGAGAAGACGATGATCGCGATGAGGTTCGGGGCGATCAGCGCTCCGAACAGCAGCGCGTCACGTCGCACGCGGCGGCGGCGCTGCGGTGAGCGTCGACGCGCCTCGCTGCGCCGAGGCGGGGCCTGGGGGGCGGAGGGGCCCGCCGACGAGCCCTTCGTGTCACTCCCGGCCGGTGCCTGCTGGCCCGGGCGGGGAGTGCGGACGGCGAGTGACATGGGAGCGCTCCCAGCTTCCTGGTCGGGGTGACTGCCCGGTGGGCGGTCGCGGTGAGGGCGGAGGTCTCGGCGATCCCCCGCAGGGCGGGGCGGCCGACGGTCGGACCGGGGTCCGGGGCGTTCCGCGGCCGGGCGGCTGGCGGCCGCTCCGGCTCCGTCGACAACCCTCACCGTAGAGATCTCCGCACGGCCCGCCAAGAGTGCGTCTTCGCAGGTGAATCGCGTATGAACGGCATCTGTCACCGCTGGTGGGAGCGCTCCCACACCGCGCGCGGAGGGCTCTCCAATGGCGCCTCACGCCCCGTCGTGGGATGCGATCCACCCGATGTTCACCCCCCGGCCCGCGAATGTTCTTCGCGCGCCGGTTCTGGTCAGCACTCCAAGAACTCGGACTTCACCCGGCGGTCACCCGGTCGCCCTGGTGCACGTCACCTGGTGGGCTATCGTGCGCAGACACATCGCCCGGAGTCCTCGGACGATCGGGCGTTCGCGAGAGAGGAGGCGACGATGCCGCGCTCACCCACGATGGAGGACGTCGCGCGCTCCGCGGGCGTCTCCCGCTCCACCGTCTCGAGGGTGTTCCAGAACAACGGGGAGCGGGTCTCCCCCGATGCGCTGATCGAGGTCCACGAGGCCGCGCGGCGCCTGGGCTACGTGCACAACCTCGTCGCGAGCGGCCTCGCGATGCGGCACGGCCGTCAGCTGGGCCTGCTGATCCGCGATGCCACCAATCCCGCCTACGGCCACCTCCATGCGGAGTTGAACCGGGCGGTGGAGGCCGCAGGACGCACCCTGATCTCGGTCACCGCCTTCCGCCACGACTACGGCACCGCCGAGGTGGAGGGCCTGAACCGGCTGATCGGGCAGCGGGTTGCCGGGGCCTTCGTGGGCACCGGGGTCACCGCCGCCGAGGACCTGGTCGAGACCGTCACCGCGACCCCGCTGATGATCATCGGCCGGCCCAACACGCATCCGCAGATCGACTCGGTCAGCTACGACGAGCGCACCCACGGCCGGAGGATGGCGGAGGAGATCGCCGCGCGCGGGCATCGACGGATCGCGGTGCTGGTCGCTCCGCTGCTCTACTCGCGCGTGTTCGACCTGCGCATCCGCAGCCTCGTCGAGCGGTGCGAGGAGCTGGGCGTCGCCACCGTCCCGGTGGAGCTGCTGCCGGTGGAGCAGGGTGTGGTGCGGGCGCTCGACGCCGCGCGCGACGAGGGGCTCAGCTGCATCGTCTGTCCGGTGGACTACGTGGCGCTGGATCTGCTGCGCGCCGCCGCCGTGCGCGGCACGCGGATCCCGGAAAAGGTGAGCATCGTGGGCTTCGACGGGCTCGGCGACGGGCTGGACCTGCTGGGCCTGACCACCTTCCGCCTGCCGGTGCGCGAGGTCGCACAGCGAGCCGTGGTCCGCATGGAGGAGCTCCTGGTGCGCGCCCAGGAGGACCCGGAGGGCCCACCCGTCGGGACGGGCGATGCGGAGCCCCGGACCGGCGCGGAGATCGAGGCCCGCACCGCGCAGCACGTCGTGGTGGCTGGGGAGTTCATGCCCGGCCGCACTCTCTCGGGTGTGCCCGAGCATCTGCTCAGGTAAGCCTTCCCGAACTCCATCGATGCAGGTCAGGACAGGCTCTCCATGCGTGACAAGCTTTCGGCGGAAGGCTACTGTCAGCCCCATGAAGATGAGCAATGACCTTGAGAAGAAGTTCCAGGAGCAGATCACGCTCGAGTTCGCCGCGTCGATCACCTACCGCCAGCTGGCCATCGAGGCCGATGAGCAGGATCTGAGCGGCATCGCGGCCTGGCTGCGCCACCAGGCCGATGAGGAGATCGTCCACGCCAACAAGTTCATCCAGCACGTCTCGGACCGCGGCAACCACGCGACCATCGGCGCGATCGCCGCCCCCGAGGTGACGCCCGGACTCTCGGTGCTGGAGATCTTCGAGGCCGCGCTCGCGCATGAGGAGAAGGTCTCCGAGTCGATCCGCGAGCTGTACCGCAGCGCGGACAAGGAAGGCGACTACGACTCCCGCCCGCTGCTGAACTGGTTCGTGGACGAGCAGTTCGAGGAGGAGGCGACCGTCTCCGAGATCATCGGCCGCGTGAAGCTGGTGGGCGAGGACGGCTCGGGCCTGCTGCGCCTGGACGCGGAGCTCGGCCAGCGCCCGGCCGAGTCCACCGAGGCCGACGGGGACTGATCCGCGCAGGTCGTCACACCGGGGCGGGAGCCGTTGCGTGCGGGAGCCGCATCGACCCTCGTCGCCGACACGAGCCGTGACATACGTGCCTGGTCAATATTTCAACCACCGTCTAGACTGGCCCCATGCGTGCCTTCGGATTCCTCAGCTTCGGCCACTACGGCGGCAGCCCCGCCCAGGGCGGGCTCAGCGCCCGCCAGATGCTCCATGACGCGATCGACATCTCCGTCGGCGCCGACGAGCTGGGCGTGAACGGCGCCTATTTCCGCGTCCACCACTACGCCAAGCAGTCCGCCGCCCCCATGCCGCTGCTGTCCGCGGTCGCCGCGCGCACGCAGCGGATCGAGGTGGGCACCGGCGTGATCGACATGCGCTACGAGAACCCGCTCTACCTCGCGGAGGAGGCGGCGGCGCTCGATCTCATCGCCGACGGCCGGGTGGCGCTGGGCATCTCCCGCGGCGCGCCCGAGGCGGCGGATCGCGGCTGGGAGTCCTTCGGCTACACCGGCTCGACCGACCCGCGCGGGGCCGACATCGCGATGTCGAAGTTCGAGGTGTTCCTCCAGGCCATCCAGGGCCATCCGATGACCCGCGCGGCCGCGCAGCCGTACATGTCCGATGCCGCGCCCCACGCGCCGCTGCGCATCGAGCCGCAGTCCGAGGAGCTGCTCCGCCACATCTGGTGGGGTGCGGGCTCGCGTGAGACCGCCGCCCGCACCGGCTCCCAGGGTCTGAACCTGATGAGCTCGACCCTGCTCACCGAGGCCACGGGCGCGGCCTTCGGCGATCTGCAGGCCGAGCAGATCGACGTGTTCCGCGAGGCGTTCAAGGAGGCGGGGCACACGCACACCCCGCGGGTGTCCGTCTCCCGCAGCGTGTTCCCGATCGTCACCGAGCAGGATCGGATGCTGTTCGGGATGCGGCCGGGCGAGGACTCGGACCAGATCGGCATCATCGACGGCACCCGCTCCACCTTCGGCCGCTCCTACACCGGCGAGCCCGATCAGCTGATCGAGCAGCTGAAGGCCGATGCCGCCGTGCAGTCGGCGGACACCCTGCTGCTGACGATCCCCTCGCAGGCCGGGGTGGAGCTGAACCTCCACATCCTGGAGTCCTTCGCCACGCACGTCGCCCCGGCGCTCGGCTGGAAGCCCAACACGGAGGGTCCCGTCCAGGGCGATCCCGTCTGAGCCGGCCGGGCCGTCGGCCCCAGCACGTAGCCTCGCTACATGCTGCGCATCGCCTCCGCGAACATCAACGGGATCCGTGCCGCCCATCGGCGGGGCTTCGGGGAATGGCTCGCCGAGCGCGACTGCGACGTGATCGCGCTGCAGGAGGTGCGCGCCCAGGCCGCCAAGATCCCGGGCGATGCCTTCGGCGACTACCACGTCGCCCTCGAGACGGGCACGCTCCCGGGCCGCAACGGCGTCGCGGTGCTGACGCGGCAGGAGCCCGCGGCGGTGCGCACCTGGAGCGGCGCCGCGCTGCTGGGGGCGCCGGCGGGCACGGGGCCGACGGGCCCGCCGGACTCCCCGCCTGCGCTCACTCCGGTCGCCGCCCCCGATCACGTGCCCCTCGCCCGGGGCCTGGGCCCCTTCGTCGCCGAGGGCCGGTACCTCGAGGTGGACCTCGCGGACGCCCCGCTCACGATCGCCTGCCTCTACCTGCCCAAGGGCGGCCTGCCCGCGCACCTGCAGCGACCAGGCCGGATGCGGGAGGCGCCCGACGGCGGTGCCCGGTATGCGCGGAAGATGGGGTTCATGGCGGCGTTCTCCCGCTACCTCACGCGCACCCGTCGGGCCGCCGCCGCGAACGGGCGCGAGTTCCTGCTGATGGGGGACCTGAACATCGCCCACACCCCGCAGGACCTCGCGAACTGGCGCAGGAACCAGAGCAACGACGGCTTCCTGCCCGAGGAGCGGGAGTGGCTGGGTGATCAGCTGTCCCCGCGCACCCTGGTGGACGTGGTGCGCCGCCTCCACCCGGACCAGGACGGTCCCTATTCGTGGTGGTCGTGGCTGGGGCAGTCCTTCGCGAAGGATGTCGGCTGGCGCATCGACTATCACCTGGCCACGCCCCGTCTCGCGCGCAGAGCTGTGCGGGCCGAGGTGGATCGGGAGCATCGGGGTGAGCGGCTCTCGGATCACTCCCCCGTGGTGGTCGACTACGACTGGCCCTGACCCCTCCGCGTCGCCGCGCCAGCCCTGCCGGATCACGCGGATCCGGCCTGTTCCCGGGGCGCGGGCTCCCGTAGACTCAGCTCTCGTGGGCGCCGGTCGGTGCGCTCGTTCAGCACCACCGTGAAGGACCACGATGCCCTCGCCGCAGCCCGCCGCCGCCCCGGCCGCGCCTGCCGCACCCCTGATCGCGAAGGGCACCTCCTCGCTCCCCGGCACCGAGACCTCGCGCCGCCTGCTCGCGGCGGCGGAGCACACGCGCCCGCTGACCCTGTGGGGCTCCTCCTCGATGGCCTCCGAGGGCGGTGACTCGGCCACTCCCGTCGCGGTGCGGATCCATGAGCATCTCGCCCTCGCGGCCGCCCCCGCGGTGGTGCACGGCTACGGCGTGGGCGCCACCCGCTCCGCCCACACCCTGCTGATGCGCGGCCTGGACACCCCGATGCTGCTCCCCGTCGGCGAGCCCGCGGCGGAGACCGGCGCGCAGGAGGTCGAGCTCGACTCCGGGCTCGCCCCGCACGGCCCGATCCGCATCCCGGGGGATGTGGACGGCGTGCCCGGCCTTCTCGACGGCTCGAGCGGCTCCTGGATCTTCCGGCCCGAGGACGCGAGCAGCGCCGGGGTGCGCGGCACCTTCCGCTCTGCGCTCGCGCGCGTGGCCGAGGGCTCGCGCCAGGTGCTGTGGATGGGCAAGAACAACATCCGGGACGTGGACGCGGTGCTCGAGGACACCCAGCGCATGTGGGATGCGACCGCGGAGCCCGCTGAGGACACGCTGGTGCTGGGCCAGTGGCCCACCCCGCATGACGCCGTCGGCTCCGCGACCGCCGAGGCAGTCGCCGCGGTCAACCAGGAGCAGCAGCGCCGCTATGGCGCACACTTCCTGGACCTGGCCGGGCTGTTCACCACGGAGGAGGGGCTCAGCTGCCCGCCGCTGGCGCCGCTGCGGCTGCTCGAGCAGGCCTCCACCCAGGATGCTCTCGCCCAGCAGATCGCCCCCTCGAGCCTGCGCGCCCCGGATGACATCCACCTCAACGGCTGGGGGAACCTCGCGGTGAACTGGGCGATCGTGCAGCGGATGAGGGAGCTGAGATGGCTCTGAGGCGTCCCGCCCCGCCGCGGCTGCAGGCCGGCCGGCCCGGCGCCCGACCGGTGGTGCCCGCGCCGGCTGCCACAGCGGCCCCTGCACCGGCACCCGCCCCGGCGGCGCCGCCCGCACCCGCCCTGCATCACCCCGAGCTCGCACCCACGCCGACGCTGCGCGGCCCTCGCACCGCTCGGCGCACCCTGCTGCTGGCCGGCGCAGCGGTCGCGGTGGGGCTGCCGGTGACCGCCCTGGCCGTGCGCGCCACCCGCCCCGACTTCACGGACGTCGCCGCGGGGGACTCGCGCAGCGAGGCGATGCGCTGGGCGCACGAGACCGCGGTGCAGCCCGCCCTCTCGGAGTCCGAGTACGGCCCGGATCAGCCCGTGACCCGCGGCGACGTCGCGGTCGCGCTGCACCGCCTGGCGGGCGCTCCCGCCGTGGACCTCGAGGCCGCTCCCGCGCTGCTCACCGATCTCGGGGACGATCCCGCCGAGGTCACCGCGCTGCTGTGGCTGCACGGGCGCGGTGCGCTGTGGGGCGATGCGGAGCTGAAGGTGTATCCGGCCGAGCCTGCCACCCCCTCCTGCGCGGCGACCATGATCGCCTCCCTGCTGCGCCCTGCCCTCGCCGGGGTGGGCGTGACCTGGGACGCCTCCGCGGAGGTCTCCGTCCCGCAGTCCGGCGAGGGACTGCTGGACCTGGACTGGCTGACCCGTGCGGGGATGGCGCCGGAGTCGTTCTCTGCATCCAGCGGGACCGGCGCCGCCGGGGTGAGCCGCGCGGATCTCGCCGTCTCCCTCCACCGCGCCGACGCGGTCATCGCCGACGCCCTGGGCTGAGCCCGCGCCGCCCCCGGAATTCGATGTGGCGGGAACGGGCCCGCACGTAGGCTGGAGGGCATGTCGACGACGCCCGCCCATGCCGCGTACCTCCGCCACCCCGACGTCCGGGGAGACACGATCACCTTCACCGCCGCGAACGATGTCTGGCTCGCGCCGCTGGCCGGCGGGCGCGCCTGGCGGCTGACCGATGAGGGAGCCCCCGTCGGCTACCCCCGCTTCTCCCCCGACGGCGACCACATCGCCTACACCTCCCGCACCTCCGGCGGCCCCGAGGTGTGGGTGATCAGCACCGAGGGGGACACCGCTCCGCGGCGCCTGACCTACTGGGGCCGGGCCTCCACCAAGGTGGTGGGCTGGCTGCCCGACGGCCGGATCGTGGCCACCACCAGCTACGGCGCCCCGATCGCCCGCGACGCGCAGCTGTGGGCGATCGCCCTGGACGGCACCACCGAGCTGCTGCCGCTGGGCCGCAGCGGAGAGGTCGCGATCCATCCCTCCGGCACCACCGTGGTGGCCACCCCGTGGCGCCGCGACCAGGCCGGCTGGAAGCACTACCGCGGCGGCACCGCCGTGAAGCTGTGGCTCTCCCGGGACGACGTCGCGCTCGATGCCCCTGCCGAGGCCCATGCCGCCCGCAGCTGGGAGCCGCTGCTCGAGGAGATCCTCTCCTCGAAGCTGCGGATCGCCTGGTACGGGGACCGGCTGCTGTTCGCCTCGGACACCCCCGGCCCGGGCTCCGCGCTGACCGACCGGGCTTCGGCGAACCTCTGGTCCGTCGCCGCGGACGGCTCCGACCTGCGCCGCCACACCTCCCTGACCTCCGCGCAGGGCTACCTGCGCGAGCCCGCGACCGACGGCTCGAGCATCGTGTTCAGCTCGCGCGGCCGCCTGTTCGCGATGGACTCCCTGGACGCGGAGCCGCGCGAGATCGATGTGCTGACCTCCGGGGTGGGCGCCGCGCGCCTGCCCCGCCCGGCATCGGCGACCGAGAACCTGCTGGCCATGCGGCCGCTGCACGATGCGCGGGCGAGCGTGGTCGAGTGGCGCGGCAGCGCCCACGCCCTCACCCACCGCGGCGGCCCCTCGCGGCTGCTGGCGGGAACGTGCGGGCTGCGGCTGCGCGAGGTGCGGCCGCTGGGCCGCTCCCCCTACGCGCTGTTCGTCTCCGACGCGGAGGCGCTCGGCGACCGCGAGAGCGGCGGCGTCGGCTCGGACGTGCTCGCGCTCGCGCGGCTCGACGGCGGCGGCCAGGAGATCCGCCTGGACCTGGGCGAGGTGGGTCGGATCCTGCACGCGATCCCCTCCCCCGACGGCTCGAAGGTCGCGATCTCGAGCCACGACAACGTGGTGCGCCTGGTGACCCTGCGCGGCATCGAGGATCCGGCGAAGGTCTCCCGCAGCTCCGCCGCGAAGGGCCCGTCGGCCTCCGCCTGGGAGCAGGACGCCGAGCACGCCGTCGAGGTGCCGCACCTGGACGGGGTGCGCGAGATCGGCCGCTCCGCCGGTGGCGAGGTGCGGGATCTGGCCTGGTCGCCCGACGGGCGCTGGCTGGTGTGGGGCGAGCCGAACTCCTGGCAGCTCAGCCGCCTGATGCTCTCGGACACCGAGGATCCGGAGCCGACGGGACGGGCGCTGACCTCCGGCAAGTACCAGGACTCCTCCCCGGCGTTCAGCGCCGACGGCAAGCACCTGGCGCTGCTGAGCCTGCGCACCTTCGAGACGGTGTACGACGACATGGTCTTCGACCTGGGCTTCGTCAACGCCGAGCGGCCCTTCCTGCTGCCGCTCGAGCGCACCACCCCCGATCCCTTCGGCCCGCACCCCGACGGCTGGACGCTCGGCGGAGGCGCCGGCGACACGAGCGGCGCCGACGGCGGCGAGAAGCAGGCGGGCGCGAAGGACACCCCCTCCGTGACCGCCGCGACGGACGCGTCGACGGAGCCGGCCACCTCGCACAGCGCCGCCGGCGCCGAGGAGGCGGGCCGCCCGCCCGCCACCCGCATCGACCTGGAGGCGATCGAGTCGCGCCTGGTGCCCTTCCCCGTGGTCTCGGGCTACTACTCGCACCTGACCGCCGTCACCGGAGGGTTCGTGTGGCTGCGTCACCCGCAGAAGGGGGTGCTGGGCAGCGCCCGCGCCGGGGTCGAGGGCGAGGATCCCGCCCCGGCGCTCGAGCACTGGAGCCTCGCCGATCGCAAGCTCACCGTGCTCGCCGAGGGCGTCACCGATCTCGCCGCCTCCGGCGACGGCGAGTCCCTCGTGATCAGGCAGGGCGAGGCCTGGGTGCAGATCCCCGCCACCCGCAAGGTGGAGGACGAGGACCCGGCCCGGATCGTGATCGACACCGGCCGGATGCGGCTGAACGTCGACCCGGTCAAGGAGCGCCGCGGCATGCTCTGGGACAACTACCGGATCATGGCCCAGCAGTACTGGCGCGCGGACATGGACGGCATGGACTGGCACGCCATGACCTCCTGGTACGACCCGGTGATCGATCGCCTGGTCACCGATGACGACTTCCAGGACATGATGTGGGAGGTCCAGGGCGAGCTCGGCACCTCGCACGCCTACGTGCAGGGCGCGGTCTACAAGGCCGATCCGCCGATGCTGCCCGCCTACCTGGGCGCCGACTTCGCGCTGCAGGACGGGCGCTGGGTGATCACCCGGATCCTGCCGGGCGACTCCTCCGATCCGGACGCCCGCTCCCCGCTGCTCGCCCCCGGTGTGGGCGCGCAGGTGGGCGATGCGGTGATCCGTGTGGACGGCCGCCCGGTGTTCCGCGAGGGGGTCGAGGCGGCGCTGGTCGGCTCGGCCGGCACGCCCACCGAGCTGGTGCTGCTGCGCGAGGGCGCCGAGCACCGGGTGGCGGTCACGCCGCTGGCCGACGACTCCGCGCTGCGCTACCAGGACTGGGTCGCCTCCCGCCGCGCCCGGGTCGAGGAGCTCTCGGGGGGACGGCTGGGCTACCTGCACATCCCGGACATGGTCTCCTCCGGCTGGGCGCAGATGCACCGCGACCTGCGCGAGGCCACCACCAAGGAGGGGCTCGTGGTGGACGTGCGCTACAACAGCGGCGGCCACACCTCGCAGCTGGTCACCGACCGGCTCGCCCGACGGGTGCTGTCCTGGGACTACCCCCGCCACGAGCAGCCGGGCACCTATCCCGCCTTCGCGCCGCGCGGCGCTGTGGTGCTGGTGACCAACCAGGAGGCCGGCTCCGACGGTGACATCGTGAACGCCGTCTCCCGTGCCCTCGAGATCGGGCCGATCATCGGCACCCGCACCTGGGGCGGCGTGATCGGCATCGACGGCCGCTATGACCTGGTGGACGGCACCGGCGTGACCCAGCCGAAGTACGCCAGCTGGTTCGAGGGCGAGGAGTGGGCCATCGAGAACTACGGCGTGGACCCGGACATCGAGGTGCCGCTGCCGCCGAACGCCTGGGTGGCCGGTGAGGACCCGCAGCTCGCCCGCGGCGTCACCGAGGCGCTCGCCCTGCTCGAGAAGAAGCCGTCGGCCGTCGCTCCCCCGCTGCCCGCGCCGCGCTTCGGCCCGCGCAAGGGCTGAGCACGCCTGCAGGGCCGGGCCCGTGCGGGCCCGGCCCCAGGAGCCACGGGCGCGGTGAGGGCGGGACCGTCGGCCCTCGAAGAGTGGGTGCGCCCGGCCTACGATGGACTCACCGATGGCGGACTCGATCACGGGGGCGCCGTCACCGGTCGCTGAAGCCCCCGGCGCAGGAGGTCGAGATGCACGACGACGGCTTCACCTCTCAGTCCCCGCTCCCTGCTGACCGGCCCCTCGGGGTGCTCGTCGGCTTCGACGACTCCGATCATTCCGTGCTGGCCCTCCACTACGCGGCGCGTGCCGCGCAGCGCATGGAGGTGCCGCTGACCGTGGTCACCGCCTACACCGTGCCGACGATGGCGTACGCCGACGCGGCACTGATCCCGAGCGTCCCCGCCGAGGTGGCCCGCCTCGCCGCCGCCCAGGAGCAGCTCGAGCAGGCGCGCGAGCACCTGCGCGGCTATCCCGGTGAGGTGGATCTGCGCACCGAGCACGGCGACGCCGCCGGTGTGCTGGTGCGGCTCTCCGCCGAGGCGCAGCTCGTCGTGGTGGGTGCCCGCGGCCGGGGCGGATTCCTGGGCCGGATGCTCGGCTCGGTCTCCTCGGCGCTTCCCGCTCACGCCCACTGCCCCACCGTGGTGGTCCCGCAGCAGTACGAGATCAGCACCGCCGAGGGCCCTGAGCGCTTCGCCCCCGTGCCGGACGACGCACCGGTGGTGGTCGGGGTGGACCTCTATCAGCCGAGCGACGCGGCGATCCAGCATGCCGCCGTGGCGGCGCTGAACCGTCGGGCCCCGCTGCATCTGCTCGCGGTGATGCCCCGGCCCGATGCCTGGGGCCAGGCCTACATGGCGTGGCTGCCCGATCCGGGCATCCTCGACCGCCACCGTGAGGAGCTCGCGAAGGAGCTCGAGGTGTTCGCCGAGAAGCTGCGCGCGCTGCACCCGGAGCTGACCGTCACCGCCGAGGTGCTGCTGTCGGACCCGGTCACGCCGCTGCTGCGGGCCGCTGCGACCTCACAGCTGATCGTGCTCGGCACCCGGGGCCGCGGCCGGATGGCCTCGACCCTGCTCGGCTCGGTCTCCCAGGCGGTGCTGCTGCGCGCCGAGGGTCCGGTGATGGTGGTGCCCGACGACGCATGAGCGTTCTGGGCACGGATCGGGGATGATGGTCCCCATGACCTCCGCCCGTTCGCCCCTGCGCCTGCTGCGCGGGGGCGTCGCGGCGTCCGTGGCCACGGCGGTGGCGCTCGGCGGGCACCTCGTGGCCGGGGCGGAGATGCCGTCATGGCTCGGGGTGGCGCTGCCGTGGTGGCTCGCGGTTACCCTCTGCACGGTGCTGGCCGGGACGCGGTTCTCGCTGCTGAGGATGGGCGCGGCCGTGCTCTCGAGCCAGGCCCTGTTCCACGGCCTGTTCACGGCCGGCACCCCCGGGGATCCGACTCTGCGGATGGTCGATCCGCCCGGCTCCCACCTCGGCCACGGCGCACACACCGCGACGGGCTCGCTCGCAGGCCACGGCCCGCACGGCGCGGGCGGCACCGAGCATGCGCTCCACGCCCAGTACTCCGATCTGCACATGCTGCTGTGGCATCTCGTCGCAGCGCTCCTGACCACCGTGCTGCTGCATCGCGGGGAGTCCTTCCTGCTGCGCTGCGCCGGGCTCGTGGGCGCCGTGCTGCGTGTGCTGTCCCGGCCGCCGCGCTCCCTCGCGCTGCCCCGCCCCGCCTCTTCCGCCCCGGCGCGTCCGGTGCCCGGGACGCCGCACCTGCATCACGCGCAGCGGGCGGTGCTCACGCCCCAGCGGCGACGCGGCCCTCCCCTGGTCCTGGCCGCCTGAGAGCCGTCGACTCCGACGGCCGCGTTCGCGCGCCCGCTCAGGCCGGCCCTTCGGTCGATCCCGCCGTGCGGTGCCACTGCACGGCTCCTCCCGCCGCTCCCCGCTGACGTGCCCCATGCCGTCGGTGCCTCGGAGCGCTTCCGAAAGGACCCCTCATGTCCCGCAGCATCCCCCTGCCCTTCTCCCCCGCACGCACTGCCCGCCCCACGCGGCGCGCGGCCCTCGCCGCCGGCCTCCTGCTGTCCCTGACCGCCTGCACCGGCCCCGGCGATGACGAGGCCGGCACCACCGCGCCCCCTCAGGACGAGCCGGTCGGTGACGGCCTGACCCTCGCCGACCCCTGGGTGAAGGCCGCCGAGGAGGGCATGACCTCCTCCTTCGGCACGCTCCGCAACGACTCGGGACGAGACCTCGTGCTCATCGGAGTCTCCACTCCGGCCAGCTCGATGGTCGAGCTGCACGAGACCAGCTCGGACGGCTCGGGCGGCATGAGCATGGCGGAGAAGGAGGGCGGCTTCCCGCTGCCCGCCGGCGGTGAGCTCGTGCTCGAGCCGGGCGGGGACCACATCATGCTGATGGACCTCGCCGCACCGTTGCTGCCCGGCGACGAGGTCGAGCTGACCCTCCTCTTCGAGGATGGCACCGAGCATGCGTACACGGCGACGGTCAAGGACTTCGCCGGGGCCCAGGAGCATTACGAGCCTGAGGACGGCACGGGCTCCGGGGCCTCCGACGGAGGCGGCCATGAGGGCCACGACCACTCCGACCACGGGGGTGAGGAGTGAACACCCCCTCCCCGACCCCGTTCCGACCCGCGCGTCGGCACCTGCTGCGCACCGGGGTGCTCGGCGCGGGTGCACTCGGCGTCGGTGCGGCGTCCGTCGGCCTGGATCGCGCCCTGCGCGAGCCCTCGCAGGAGCCGGCCGCCGCAGAGCCGGCGCTGCACGGTCAGCTCACCGTCCCCTTCCACGGGGAGCACCAGGCGGGGATCGAGACCCCCGCCCCGGCTGCGGCCACGTTCCTGGGCCTGGATCTGCGGGAGGAGGTGGATCGCGAGGGTGTGCTGCGCCTGCTGCGCCTGCTCACCGATGATGCGGCCCGCCTCACCCAGGGCCGTCCCGCGCTCGCGGACACCGAACCGGAGATGGCCTCAGAGCCCGCCTCGCTCACGGTGACCTTCGGGTTCGGCCCGGGGCTGATGGAGCGGGCACGGCGTGAGGCGCCGTCGTGGCTGGCCCCGCTGCCGGCCTTCGGGATCGACCGGCTCGAGGAGCAGTACACCGGTGGTGACCTGATGCTGCAGGTCGCGGCGGAGGATCCTCTGACGGTCTCGCACGCCGCGCGGATGCTGCTCAAGGATGCTCGAGCCTTCACCCGGGTGCGCTGGGTCCAGCCCGGTTTCCGTCGCTCGCCCGGGACCCAGGCGCCGGGCACCACGATGCGCAACCTGTTCGGGCAGCTCGACGGGAGCGCGAACGCGCAGCTCGGCAGCGAGCACTTCTCCCGTGTGGTGTGGATCAAGGAGGGCCCCTTCGCGGGCGGCACGTCGATGGTGATCCGTCGGATCCGGATGGACCTCGATGGCTGGGACGAGGCGGATCGTGCGGCGCGCGAGCAGTCCACCGGCACCCGGCTGGATTCCGGCGCGCCGCTCAGCGGCGGGGACGAGTTCTCGCGGGCGGACTTCGAGAAGGTCTCTGTGAACGGCTTCCCCGTGATCGGCGAGTTCTCCCACATGCGCCGGGCGAACGGGATCGACGAGGGCGAGCACCAGGAGATCTTCCGCCGCCCGTACAACTACGACGTCGCCCCGCCGCCCGGCTCGGACTCGGTCTCCGAGGCCGGGCAGGTCTTCGTCTCCTTCCAGGCTGATCTGAACGGGCAGTTCCTGCCGATCCAGCGCAGGCTCGATGCGCTGGATCTGCTGAACCAGTGGACCACCCCGATCGGCTCGGCGGTGTTCGCGATCCCGCCGGGCTGCGCCGAGGGCGACTACGTGGGCCGGTCCGTGCTGGAGTGAGACGGCGGATGGCGTGAACGCGGGCGCCGCGGGCCGGGATCATGCGTCCCCGCCTGCGGCGCCCGCGCCGCTCCCCTCGCCCGGGTACGTGGCAACCCGCGGCGAGCACCTCGATGCGCACAGCCCCGCTCGTATGCTGGATCGACACTCTGCGAGTTGCTCGACGCCCGAGCGAGGCGCAGGTCGACCCGACGAGCGCAGGAGATCTCCATGCCCCGCTTCAACATCCCGGCCGAGGACGCCCAGGGACCGCTCGTCGTCGGCATCGACATCGGCTCCGGCGGCACCCGCGCCGCCGTCTACGACGTCTCCGGCCGCGAGGTCGGCAAGCTGAACCACAAGGAGACGCACTCCTTCACGGTCGATGACGACGGCACCAGCACGATCGACGCCGATCAGATCGTCGAGGAGATCCGCGCCTCCCTCGCCGCGGTGCTCACCACCACCCCGCTGCCCGGGCAGGTGCGCGCGATCGGCTTCGACACCTTCGCCTCGACGCTGGTGGCGGTCGACGCGGCCGGCAACGCCCTGACCCCGTGCATCACCTACGCCGACACCCGCTGCCACGCCCAGGTCGAGCAGATCGCCGGCACGCTCGACGTGGACGCGCTGCACGAGCGCACCGGCGCCCGCCTGCACTCCTCCTTCACCGCGCCGCGACTGGCCTGGCTGCGCGAGGAGCAGCCCGAGGTGTTCGCCCGCACCGCCCGCTTCATGGCGCTGGGCGAGTACGTCGCCCTGAAGCTGCTGGGCACCGCTGCGCTAGGCACCGCCTCCGCCGCGTGGTCGGGCATGATCGACCGGCGCACCGGGCTGTACGTGCCCGAGCTGCTCGAGGCCGTGGGCGTGGACGCCGACATGATGGGCCCCGCCCTCGATCCCTCCGACGCCCTGCCCGTGGACGGCACCCCGCTGGCCGCCGAGTTCCCGCAGCTGCGGGAGGCCGTGTGGCTGCCGGTGATCGGCGACGGCCTGGCCGCGAACCTCGGCATCGGTGCGCTGGGCGAGGGCACCTGGGGCATCTCCACCGCCACCTCGGGCGCGATCCGTCAGCTGCTCTCCACCGAGATCCCCACCCTGCCCAGCGGACTGTGGGCCTACCGCGTGGACCAGCAGCGCACCCTCGTGGGCTCCGCGATGAGCGACTGCGGGCGCGTGCTGGACTGGTGCCGCAACGAGCTCGCGATGCCCTTCGACATCGACGCGACCGACACCGCGACCCTGTTCTCCGGCCCGCCCTCCCAGGGCACGCCGCTGGTGATCCCCTTCTTCTCCGGGGAGCGCGGCACCAAGTGGCGCGGCAGCTCCCGGGCGATGTTCGCGAACGTGGGCGCCTCCACCACCTGGAAGGACATGCTGCTCGGCGCGATGGAGGGCGTGGCCCTGTCGTTCCTGCGCATCGCCGACCAGATGCGCGAGGCCGGCGGCGAGCCCGAGCGGATCGTGCTCTCCGGCGGCATGACCGGGGCGGTCCCCGGCTGGCTGCACCTGCTCTCCGACGCGCTCGCGATGCCGATCGACCACGTGGCCGTGTCCCGCTCGACCATGCGCGGCGCCGCCGTGATGGCGCTCGAGCAGGCCGCGCCCGATACTCCCGTGGCCGAGGTGCCGGTGCTGAACCGGGTCGAGCCCGTCCTCGCGCACGCCGACTACTACCGCGAGCGCCTCGAGCGCTTCGAGAAGCTCGCCGACCTGGCCTGAGCCGGCTCCGGGGCCTGAACCCGAATATCCTGCACGGACCATGCCCCTGCTGACCCGCGCGACCGGCCGCGCCTACTTCGCGCTCCAAGCCCTCGCGGGCGCCGTCTGGTGGGTGCTGGTGCCGACGGTGGACGCGGTGTGCGGCGCGACCCTCGGCCCGCTGGACCCGCTGCTGGTGGGCCTTCTCGACGTGCCGCTGTTCGTGCTCGCCTCCGCGCTGGCCGCGCTCGGCATGCGCTGGGCGGTATGGATCGCGGCACCGTGGACGCTGCTGGTGACGGCCGGCATGGTGGTCCTCGCGACGCTCACCGGGGAGGCCGGATGGGGGGCGGTGGCGATGGTCGCGGCGTCGGCGGGCTCGGTGCTCGCGGCGATGCTGGTGCTGCGCGGCCGGGTCTCGCTCCAGCGGTTCCTCGTCGGCCCCCTCGCCTTCCGCCCCGCGCGCGGCGTCTCCGCCGAGCGGCCGCTTCCGGCCACGGTCGCGCAGCTGCTGGTGTTCTGGACGCTGTTCCTCGTGGTGATCCCGCTGCCGGTGGTCTGGCTCGAGCGCCGCTGGGGCGTCTCCGCGACGCTGCCCGAGCCGCTGGGGGCGGCCGCGATGCTCTGCGGGCTGGTGCTGCTCTTCGCCGCGAGCGCGCTCGGCCTCGCCTCCGCGGCGACGATGGCCCGAATCGGCCGCGGCACCCCGCTGCCCTCGGCGATGCCGCACCGCCTGGTGGTGGCCGGGCCCTACCGGTGGGTGCGCAACCCGATGGCCGTCGCCGGGATCGGCCAGGGCATCGCGGTGGGCCTGCTCGGACAGTCGTGGCTGGTGATCGCCTATGCGCTCGCGGGAGCGGTGCTGTGGCACCTGCTGGTGCGGCCCGAGGAGGAGCGCGACCTCGCCTCGCGCTTCGGCGCCGACTACGCCCGCTACCGCGCACAGGTGCGCTGCTGGGTGCCGCGCCTGCGCTGAACCGCATGCACCGGAGCCCGGGGCCCGGGATACGGAACGGCGCCCCCGCGAGATGCTCGCGAAGGCGCCGTCGGTGGCCATGCGGGCCAGCCCAGCTCAGGGGCGCGGCAGGCGCCGCTCCTCAGCGGCCACGGCCGCGACCAGGGAATCCCCCGCAGCGACGCCCAGCAGGGCCAGCAGCGCGGTGACGCGCTCGGTGGTGTCCTCGATGCCCGCAGCGGCGGCGATCTCGGCGGACTTCGGGTCCTGCACCTCGTGGCCGGCGCGCACGCGGTCGGTGACCCAGGCGGTCCAGGCCGCGACGGCCGCGACCTCGCCGGGCGCCTGCTCGGGGCCGCCGCGCTCGGCGATCACGGGCAGGGCGCGCACGGGCAGCTTCACGGAGCCGTCGGCCGCGATGCGGATCAGGTTGTCCGCCAGGCGCGGGTTGCGGAACCGCTCCTCGAGCGCCGTGGTGTAGGCGTCGAGCTGCGCGGCCGGCAGCGGCAGCGTCGAGCGGGCCTCGGCCCACAGCTGCTCCACCAGGGCGCGCACCTCGCGGTGGGCGATCGCCTCGTCCACGCGCTCCACGCCCGCGACCTGGCCGGCGTAGGCCATGAGGGTGTGGGCGCCGTTGAGCAGGCGCAGCTTGCGCAGCTCGTGCACCTCGATGTCGTCGGTGAACTGCACGCCTGCCTTCTCCCACTCGGGGCGGCGGCCGCGGAAGCGATCCTCGATGACCCACTCGGTGAAGGGCTCGGTGACCACCGGTACGGCGTCCACCAGGCCGGTCGCATCGCGCACGGTCTGCGCGGCGCCGTCGTCCGCCGAGGGGGTGATGCGGTCGACCATCGAGGAGATGACGTCGACGTGGTCGCCGAACCAGACTTTGGTCTCCTCGTCGAGCTCGGCGAGCACGGCCTGGCCGAGCACCTCGCCGTTGCCGGTGAGGTTGTCGCAGGAGACCAGGGCGATCGGCTCGGTGACCCCGGCCTCGCGGCGCGCCTTAAGGCCCAGCGCGATGCGGGCGGGGGCGGAGGTGGCGGGGTCGCTGCCGGCGGCGTAGCCCTTCTCGGTGATGGTCAGGGTGACCACGGCGGTGAAGGGGTCGGCGAGCAGGCGCACGAGGGTATCGACGTCGGAGGCGGGGTGCACCTCGTCGATCACGTCGACGATGCTCACCTCGTCCTGCTCGGGGCCGCGCACGATCAGGCCGTACTTCCCGCCCTGGGCGTTGAGCGCATCGGCCATGGTCGCGGAGCGGCCGGTGAAGGCCACCACGGACCAGCCGCCGGCGACGGCGGTGGCGTGCAGGGTGTGGGAGCGGGCGAAGTTGCCGATCCCGAGGTGGACCAGGCGGCCCACATCGGAGGGGCTGGGGTTGCTCATCGGTTCTCCTTGGCGGCGGCGCCGAGGCGGAAGACCTCGCGCGGCTGCTGATCGGGCAGGGTGGTCACGAGCTCTCGGGCGTCCTCGATGCGGAGGCGGTGCTCGGCGACGAGGCCGGCGAGGTGCGAGGCATCCAGGCGGCGGGACATGTCGTGCCGCGCGGGGATCGAGCAGAATGCGCGGGTGTCGTCGATGAAGCCGCTGGTGCGCGTGTAGCCGAGGGTCTCGGAGACGGCGCGGCGGTAGCGCAGGATCGCGTCGGGCGCATCGATGAACCACCAGGGCGCACCGGCGTAGACCGAGGGGTACACGCCGGCCAGCGGTGCGATCTCGCGGGAGAGCACGGTCTCGTCGATCGTGAACAGCACGGTGCGGAAGTTCGGGTCCAGGCCCACGTCGTTGAGCATCGGGCGGACGTGGTGGACGTAGTCCACGGCGACCGGGATGTCGAAGCCGACGTCGGGGCCGAACTTCTCGAAGATCTCCTCGGAGTGGTTGCGCAGCACGGCCGGGTGGATGGTCATCACCAGGCCGTCCTCGGCGGCGAGGCGCGCCTGGTCGCCGAGCATGTGGCGGCGCAGGGCCACGGCGTCGTCGGCGCCGATCCGGCCGGCGCGGGCGTCGGCGTAGAGGCGGCGGGCGTCCTCGTCGGCCAGGCGCTGGGTGCCCGGGTCCATGTGGGCGTGGTCGGAGGAGACTGCGCCGTGGTCGCGGAAGTAGAGGCGGCGGGTGCGCATCGCCTGGTGGTAGCCGTCGTAGGAGCTGACGTCGACCCCGGCGGCCTCGCCGAGCGCATCGGTGAGGGCCACGAAGTCCTCACGGGCGGGCTCGAGGTACTTGTCGGGGCGGAAGGTCGGGATGACCCGCCCGGTGAAGGTCTCGTCGGCGGCGAGCGCGGTGTGCGGGGCGAGGTCGTCGACGGGGTCGTCGGTGGTCGCCAGCACGGTGATCCCGAACTGCTCGAACAGCGCGCGGGGGCGGAACTCCGGGCGGGTGAGCTTCTCGGCGATCTCGTCGTACATCGCGTCGGCGGTGCGCGGGTTCAGCACCGTCTCGAGGCCGAAGACCTCGTGGAAGACGTGCTCGATCCAGTAACGCGAGGGGGTGCCGGCGTAGGCGTGCCAGTGCTCGGCCAGCAGGCGCCAGGCCGTGCGGGAGGCGGCCTCGTCGAGCGGGCCCTGGCCCACGCCGAGGTCGGCGAGGTCCACGCCGCGGGAGTGCATCAGGCGGTTGACGTAGTGGTCAGGCGTGATGAACAGCGCGGTGGGATCGCTCCAGGGCTCGTCGTCCAGCAGCAGCCGGGGATCGACGTGGCCGTGGGGCGAGACGATCGGCTGGTCCTTCTGGAGCTCGTAGAGCTCGCGCGCGATCTCGCGGACGGCGGGGTCGGCGGGCAGGAGTCGGTCAGGGTGCGGCACGAAGGCATCGTTGCTCATGCCGCCATCCTCGCAAGGGCACCCGCCGTCACGGGGAGGGTTGTCACGGGTTGCCGACGTCGCCGCCGCTCAGGCCCCTGCCTCGCGCGGTCCGGTGGTGCCGCGCGGGACCAGGCGCACCGGGAGGGAGCCCTCGACGGGGGTGCGGTGCGCGGAGGGGTTCTCGATGCGGCGCACCAGGCGCTCGACGGCGGCCCGGCCCTGGGCGCGCTTGGGGCTGACGACGGTGGTGAGCCCGCCGCCGACCAGGCGGGAGAGCTGGATGTCATCGTGGCCCATCACCGACAGCTGCCCGGGCACCCGGATCCCGGCGCGCAGCGCGGAGATCAGGAAGCCGAAGGCGACCAGGTCGTTGTAGCAGATCACGGCGTGGGGCAGGGAGTCGCGCAGCTCCTCGAAGGCCTGCTCGCCGCCGGCGGTGGTGGGGGCGAAGGGGCCGTGGCGCTGCACCTGGATGCCGTGCTGGCGGGCGGCGACGCGGGCGGCGCGCCAGCGCTCCCCGTCGGACCAGGAGTTCACGGGCCCGGCCACGTAGGTGACGGTGCGCGAGCCGTTCTCGGCCAGGTGCGCCATGGCCTGGCCCATCCCGTGCTCGTAGTCCGGGGTGACCGAGTCCAGGCCCGCGACCCGGCGGTTCAGGACCACCACGGGGATGCGCTTGGTGAGGTGGTTGAGGGTCGCATCCGAGAGGCGGGTGCCGGCCAGGACGATCCCGTCGACCACGTTGACGGCGCTCTCGAGACTGGTGCGCTCGCGGGCCTCGTCCTCGACGGTGTCCAGCAGCATGAGCAGGAACTCCTGCTCATGGGCGGCCTCCTGCATACCGGAGACGAGCTCGGCGAAGTAGGGGTTGGTGAGGTCGGGGACCTCGATGCCGAGGCGGTGGTGGCGCTGGCCCCGCTCCTGGGCGGCGGGGGCGGCGGTGCGGTAGCCGAGCTCCTTGGCGGCGGCCATGACGGTGGCGTGGGTGGCGGCGCTGACGCGGCCGGGGCGGGAGAAGGCGCGTGAGACGGTGGACGGTGCGACGCCGGCGGTCTTGGCGACGTCGTAGATCGTCACGCGCTTGTCCGCCACCTGGCCGGCTCCGTCCTCGCCTGCTCGGCGCTGCCTCGTCCCGGGGGCGCCCGCCGCACCCCCTGCATCTGGCGCATGATCCTACCCCGTGGGTGGGCAACCAGCGGCAACCCTCCGTCGACGTCCGGGGGCGGCAGGGCATCCCGGCTCAGTCGCGCAGGCCGTAGGCCTCGTCCAAGGTGGTGGTCACGAGGTACCGCGTCTGCTCGATGCGCACCGAAGTCGCGGCGTCGGCGGAGAACAGCTCGGGGACGGCAAGGGGGCCGCTGCGGTCGGCGTCGAAGGGGTTCACGAGCAGGCCCTGGGAGGTGTCGAGCACCACCAGGGTGCCCTCCTTCGGGCGCTGGGCGTAGGCGAGCCGCTCCCCTGCGCTGAGCAGCACCAGCTGCTCGGGGTCGCGGTGCCGCCAGCGCTCGGTGCCGTCCGGATCCAGGCCCCGCACGGTGTCGCCGTGGACGAGGACGGTGACGTCGAGGCCGTGGTCGTGGGCGGCGGCGCTCACCTGCTCGTCGAGGATCCGGCCGTCCTCCAGGTGGAGCAGGATCCCGGGGTTCGTGCCGTCGCCGAGCACGGCGTGGCCGGTGGTGGTGTCGATGGGGGCGAGCACCTGCAGCGCGGAGGCGTCGAGCCCCTCGGGCAGCGGCGTGCGCCAGAGCTCGGCGAAGCCCGCTCCGCGACGGGCCACCAGCTCGCGCTCCTCGCACAGCAGCACGGTGCCGAGGTGCTCCGCGAGGGGCCGGCCGCCGCCGAGCTCCGCCTCGCCCAGCAGCACGGCCCCGCTCTCGGTGGCGAGCACCGCCTGCGGCCCGCCCGGCACCTCGACAAGCAGCCCGGGGCCTGCGAGCGGTCCGGGCATCTCGTGCGGGCCCCAGACGAGGCCCGCGGTGCGCAGGTCGTAGCAGCTCGCGCTGGGTCCGCTCGCGCTGTTCGGAGCCGGCTCGGTGAGCACGGCGACGGCGCGGCCGGTCTCGGTGCGCGTGAGCGCGAAGCGCTGCTGGCCGTGGGGGCGCTGGGCGGTCCAGCGCAGCGTGCCGTCCTGGTCGAGGGCGGTGAAGCGGAGGGTCTCGCCGCTGTCGTCGAGGCCCAGGAACATGCCGTCCAGCTGCTGCGGGGCGGTGTTCCAGCCGGTCTCGACCACGATCATCACGTCCATCTCGAGGGTGAGGCGGAGCGATCCGGGCTCGACCTGCTCGGCGGGCACGTTCTCGAGGACGGGTGCAGGATCGACCTCCGGCACCGGAGCGGGCGGCGGGGCGCTGGTGGGCTCGGGCGCGCTGGTCTCGCAGGCGGCGAGGGTGAGGGCCGAGGCGGGCAGGCCGAGCAGCAGGGTGCGGCGTCTCAACGGCGGCGCTCCCTCCGCCACCACAGCGCCAGGGCGAGCGCGGCGGCGGCGAGGATCAGCCCGATCTGCACGCCGGCGCCGCTGAGCACGGCGAGGCCCTCCTGCCAGCGTGCGAGGGTGCCGGTGGGGACCGGGGAGGGCAGGGCGACCAGGCCGTCCGTGGTCCAGAACAGGAGGCCGACGGCGATGATCAGCGCGCCGGTGAGCAGGTTCGTGGTGTGCAGGCGCCGGCCCCGGACGGTGATCCCGCGGCCTCGCAGCACGGCTGTCGTGACGGGACCGAGCCGGCGCCACAGCGCGGCGAGCAGCATCAGCGGCACCACCATCCCGGCGCCGTAGAGGGCCAGCAGCGCGGCGGCGAGCGCCACGCTCCCGTGCCCCATCGCGAGGGTGAGCACGGCGCCGAGGATCGGGCCGGCGCAGAACCCGGCGACTCCGCCCACGGCACCGAGCAGCAGCGTGCGGGGCAGGCCGCGCCCGCGGGCCGACGCCTGCCGGGCACGGTCCAGGCCGGGCACGATCCGCGCGGGATCCAGCCCCAGGCCCAGGGCGTGGAGCACGCCGAGCCCGATCAGCACGAGCGAGGTCACCGTGATCAGCGTGCCGCGGTGGGCGATGAACAGGGTGCCCACCAGGCCCGCGCCGACGCCGAGGGGCACGAGGGTGAGCACGAGGCCGAGGAAGAACACGGCGCCGTGCAGCAGAAGTCCGGCGCGGCTGGTGACGGAGGAGGCGAAGTAGCCGGGCAGCAGCAGCGCCCCGCAGGGGCTGAGCAGGGCGAGGGAGCCCCCGAGGAAGGCCGCGAGCACGGAGATCTCCATGTCAGGGACCCGCCTTCTCGAGGGCCTCGTCGATCTGGGCGAGGAAGTGCTCGGTGGGCTGCGCGCCGACGCTCGGGACCCCGCCGATCACGAAGGAGGGGGTGGTGACCGCGCCCAGCTCGAGGCCCTCGGCGGCGTTCTCGGAGATGGTGCGGGCCACCTGCTCGGAGCGGAGGTCCTCGGTGAACTGCTGGGTGTCCAGGCCGAGCTCGTCGGCGAGGTCGATCAGGGCCTGCTCGGTGAGCCCGCTCGCGCCGCGGATCTCCCCGCCGGCGAACAGGGCCTGGTGGTAGGCGGTGTGCTCGCCCTGGATCGCGGCGGCGAGGGAGGCGCGGGCGGCGCGCTCGGAGTCCTCGCCGTAGACGTTCACGTCGCGCCATTCGATGCGCAGCTCGCCGCGCTCGACGTAGTCGCGCAGCTCAGGGAGGGTCTCGTGGCTCCAGCGGGCGCAGTAGGGGCACTGATAGTCGGTGAACACGACCATCACCACGGGCGCGTCCACGGGCCCTTCGGCCAGGAGGTCCTCGGCATCGCGCCGCTCGGCGGTGCTGAGATCCGGCAGCGCCACCTCGGAGGGGTGCGGGAGGTTCGAGGACTGTGCGGCCGGGCCGGTCGGCACGGCGGTGACGGCGGGTTCGGACTGCTCGACGGGCCGCATCCACAGCACCAGCGCGATCAGCAGCGCTGCCACGGCGAGGATCGCGGCGGGCACCAGCAGGTGGCGGGTACCTGCCCGATGTTGCTCAGCTCCGCTCATCCCACCCCTCCCGGTCCTGGCGCATACTGTGCCAGATCGGCCGTGCCCGGGCTCTCAGCCGCCCAGCTCGACCAGCAGCACCCCGGCCGCGATCAGCCCCATCCCGCCGAGCATCAGCGGGGTCAGCACCTCTCGGAACAGCAGGCGCGACAGCAGCGCGGTGAGCACGATCCCGGCCGCGGCCCACACCCCGTAGGCCACGCCCAGCGGCATCCCGGTGCGCAGCGCGCCGGAGAGCAGCGCGAAGGCGATCATGCGTTCTCCCCGAGCAGGTCCTCGGCCAGGGCGCGCAGTGCCGCAGCTTCCGCGGGGAGCTCGGCGAGCAGTCCGCTCGCGCGGTCGAACCAGAGCCCGTCGGCCATCAGTCGCACGGCGAGCAGCCGGGCTCGCAGCGCCGTGGGCGTTCCCGCGGGAACGTGCAGCCAGCGATCCATCTGCCCCTGCCAGCGCTCGGTGAGCGTGACGCGCAGCTTCGGATCCGCGAAGATCACCAGATCAGCGGCGCTCAGCGGGGACGTGCCGGCCCAGTCGAGGTAGGCGAGGTGGCGCTGGGCGGCAGTGGCCTCTGCGAAGTCCACACCGGTCTCGGCCACGGCGTGCGCCACGCCCTGCTCGTAGCGGGCGGTGATCCGATCGAGGATCGCGGTGAGCAGCAGCTCCTTGGTGGCGAAGTGGTACATCAGCCCGGGCTTGGTCACCTCGGCGGCACGCGCGGCCGAGTCCAGCGTCAGGGTCCCGCCGGCGCCCAGATGCGCCTCGGCGGCATCGAGCATCTGCTCACGGGCCGACGGGCGGTGCGCGGCCCGGGCGGGTGCCTCGGCTCTGCGGGCTGCCATGGGCCCTCCTCTTCTCACGACGACCCCGACACTTTATCAACCTGTCAGCTAACTAACTTCCCGGGGCGTGGTGACCTTCGACCGCCCCTCTCTCGGCGCGGGCGCCCAGCGGGCGATCTGGGCGGCGAGGTGCCCGGCGCCGTAGCCGTTGTCGATGTTGACCACGCCGATGCCGGGGGCGCAGGCCGAGAGCATCGTCAGCGCGGCGGTGACGCCGCCGCTGGCGACGCCGTAGCCGACGGAGGTGGGCAGCGCGACCACAGGCGCGCTGATCTGTCCGGCGACCACGGTGGGCAGGGCCCCGTCCATCCCGGCGGCGACCACCACGCAGGCGGCCTCGCGCAGCTCGGGCAGGCGGGACTGGAGGCGGTGCAGGCCGGCGATGCCGATGTCCGCGATCAGCCGGGTGGGCCGGCCGAGGTGGCGGGCGGTGAGCTCGGCCTCGCGCGCCGCAGGCAGGTCGCTCGTGCCGGCGCACGCCACGATGACCAGGCCTCCCGTCGGCTCCGGCGGGGTCGCGGGCCAGGCGAGCAGGCGGGCGGTCTCGTCATGGGAGGCGTCCGGCAGGGCGGCGCGCACGGCCTCGGCGCGGGCGGCGTCGGCCCGGGTGAACAGCACCGGCCCGAGTCCCTCGCGCCCCTCGGCGTGCAGGCGCGCGTACTCCGCGGCGATCGCGGCGACCTGGTCGACGCTCTTGGCGTCGCACAGCACCGCCTCGGGAGCGCCGCGGCGTGCGGCGCGGTCGAGGTCGAGGTCGAGGAAGCCCTCGATCCGCCCGTCGGCCGTCCCCTCGCGCTCAGCCACGCGAGCCCCGGCCCAGGATCTGGAGCGAGAACAGGCCCGAGCGGATGCCGTCGAGATCGATCGTGACGTGCTGGAACCCGGTCTCCTTGCCCGCGGCGACCAGGGCCTCACGGATCGCGGGCTCCATGGCGCGGGGCAGCTCCTCGGTGGGCAGCTCGATCCGGCCCACGGCGCCGTGGTGGCGCACGCGACAGTCGCTGAAACCCTGCTCGTAGACGGCGTCCTCGAGGTCGTCGATCTGTCGCAGCTTCTCGGGTGTGACCTCCTCGCCGAAGGGCACGCGGGAGGCGAGGCAGGGCGCGGCGGGCTTGTCCGCGACAGGCAGCGAGAGCTGGCGGGCCACCTCGCGCACCTGCGACTTCGTCATGCCGACGGCGGACATCGGGCGCAGCACCCGGTGGCGCTTCGCAGCGCCGGCGCCGGGGCGGTCGTGCCGGGTGGCGTCGTCGGCGTTCTCGCCGTAGGCGACCGCATCCAGTCGCTGCTCGCCGGCCACGTCCTCGCCGATGCGGGTGAACAGCTCGTCCTTGCAATGAAAACACCGAGCAGCGTCGTTCTTCTGATAGTCGGGGTTCTCGCCCTCACGGGTGGGCACCTCCACCACCTGCGCCCCGATCACCTCGGCGACCTGGTGGGCCAGGCGCCGCTCGCGGCGGGCGAGCGACGGGGAGACGCCCAGCAGCGCGACCACGTTCTGCGCGCCGAGGGTGCGCACGGCCAGCGCCAGCAGGGTCGCCGAATCCACGCCGCCGGAGTAGGCGACGCCGAGGCGCTGGACGCCCGCGAGCTCGGCGCCGACGGCGTCCGCCAGCTCGAGCGCCTCACCGGCGAGGTGCTCCGGGGTCATCGCGGTGACCTCGAAACCAGGATGGCCGGGCGAGAACAGCGAGGCGGGGGCCGACGGGGCCGTGCCGAGGGTGAGCGGGACCGGGCGGGAGGGGGCCGACGGGGCCGTGCCGAGGGTGAGCGGGACCGGGCGGGAGGGGGTGCTGGTCACGCGCTCTGCTCCGTCGAGCCGTCCCGCTCGGAGGCGAGGCGGAAGAGCACCTCGCCGGCGTGGTCGATCACCAGGGTGTCCGGGTCCTCGCGCAGCGCCTCGATGTCGAGGGAGGCGGGGTCCATGTGGAGCACGTTGTAGACCTCGCACTCCTCCTTGGGGATGGACGTGGCGAAGTAGCGGTTCACGCGCTGCTTCTCCTCCCCGGTGGCGGGGTCGTAGGTGCCCAGGCCCGTCACGTGCGTGGAGTGGGCGAGCTCGCCCCAGGGGTGGTCCTTGAAGCGGTCCCACTGCTTCGTGAAGTACTCGATGTTGTGATAGCCGATGTCGCGGATCCCGGGGTGCATCGAGGCGACCTCGGTGATGTGCGGGGCGTAGATGATCACGTCGCCGCCGTCGGCGCAGACGGGCTCGGACTTGTAGAAGCCCTTGGCGCCGGTCCACATGTCGTCGTACATCTCCGGCACCAGCGCGACGATCCGCTGGTAGGGCTTGTCCACGTAGGTGATGTGGGTCTGCGCGGAGATCTTCGCCATCGCGGCCCAGGCGGCCTGCGGGTCGCCGTAGGCGATGGCGTTGAGCTCCTGCCCGCCGGAGAGGACATCCATGGTGAACGCGAACTTCGCGGTGTCGATCAGCTCGCTCGCGGCGTCGATCAGCTGGCGCACGGGGGTGATGCCGAGCGTGCCGATGATGCGGCTGGCGGTGATCAGCGCGCCCACCCAGTGGGAGATGTCGATGACGTCGTGCACCGAGCAGCCGGGGAAGAAGTACTTGTTGCCGCCGGAGAAGCCGACCACCTCGTGGGGGAAGACGGGGCCGACGATGAGGTTGACGTCGGACTCGGCGACCAGGCGGTTGATCTTCACGCGCATCGGGACGTCGGTGAGCAGCCCGCCGGTGAGCTCGGCGATCTGCTCGGCGGGGATCTCTCCGAGATCTGCGATCTGGGTGGGGTCGTCCCAGGCGTGGTTGAGGACGGTCCACTCGGGGTAGGTGGCCTTCGCGCCGCGCTCGGTGGCGCCCAGCAGCTTGTCGATCGCCGCCTCGCTCATCGCGGCGTGGGTGCCCAGCGCGATCAGCACGGTGACGGAGGAGGCGCGGCCGGCGAGCGCGTCGTGGATCGCGGGCAGCACCTTGGGCAGGGGGACGGAGCGGGTGCCGTCGGGGATGATCAGGCACACGGACTTGCCGTCGACGTCGGTGGCGGCGAGGTTCTCGGCGACGAAGCTGCGGATCTGCTCATCGGTGAGCATGCCCTCGGGGCCGCCCAGGAGCGCGGCGCGTTCGGCCAGGCCCTCGGGGATCGGCGCGATCGTCGGACCCGAACTCTGCTGCGATGTCTGGCTCATCGCTCCACTATGCGCCGTCTGACCTGGGACCGACAAGGACGGCCCGGCTGTTGCCATCGCGGCTGTGCTGCGTCTGCTCGCGCAGCTCCCGTCTTCAGCGCGCGCAGTCGATGCAGGTGGTCGCCTCGGGCCGGGCGGCGAGCCGGGCCGGTGCGATCGGGCCGCCGCAGCTCTCGCAGCGCCCGTCGGTCCCCTCGGCGAGGCGCTGCGCCGCCTCATCGATCCCGGTGAGCGCCTCGGCGCGGGCCAGGCGCAGACCCTCGAGGCGCGACCACTGCGCGGAGAGCGGCACCCCGTCGGGGTCGTGCTCGTCGTCGTCCGCCACGCCCTCGCGGGTGCGGCGCAGCGCGGCGAGCTCCTGCTCGACCTCGCGCAGCTGGGCGAGCACCTCGCGCCGCCTGGCGGCGAGCTGCTCGGCGCGGTCTCGGGGATCGTCCATGGCCCCATCGTGCACCCGGCCGCCGCCGGATGTGCGCCGAGCCCTGTCCTCGTGCGCCTCCTCCCCGTAGATTGACCGCCCCGGGACGAGCTCCACAAGATTCGTCGCGCCATGTCGATCCGGCGCTCTCCCGTTCGACGAAGGGGCAGAAGGGTCGAGAAGCCGGCCCTCGGACAAGGAGTCAGATCATGAAGTACATGCTCATCATGCGCGTCACCGACGAGGCCCTCGCCGCGTCCCAGGAGATCCCCTTCGAGCAGGTCATCGAGGCGATGGGGCAGTACAACGAGTCGATGATGAAGGCCGGGGTGCTGCTGGCCGGGGAGGGCCTGGCGGATGCTTCGGAGGGCTTCGTCGTCGACTTCTCCTCCGAGGAGGCGCTGGTCACCGACGGCCCCTACGGCGAGACCAAGGAGCTGTTCAACGGCTTCTGGATCATCGAGGTCTCGAGCAGGGAGGAGGCCGCCCAGTGGGCCCGGCGCGCCCCGCTCGGCACGGGCTCCTTCCTCGAGGTGCGCCGGGTGACCGAGGCGGAGGACTTCCCGGCGGACAACGAGTGGATCGAGAAGGAGGCGGGCTGGCGCGAGGAGCTGGCGCAGCGCAGCCAGGGCTGACATGCACGATCCCTCCGAGAGCGCGACGGCGCGTCCCGACGACCCCACGGCCGTCGAGCGTGCCGTCGCCGCCGTGTGGAGGATCGACTCCGCCCGCATCATCGCGACCCTCACCCGGGTGACCGGTGACTTCTCCCTCGCCGAGGACCTCGCGCAGGACGCGCTGCTCGAGGCGCTGCGGCAGTGGCCGGAGACCGGGGTGCCCCGCAGCCCCGCGGCCTGGCTCACCACGGTCGCGAAGCGCCGCGCGATCGACGCATGGCGCCACCGGGAGCGGCACGACGACCGTCTCGCGCAGCTCGCCCTCGAGATCGAGCGCTCTTCGGACGCTGCGGCCGATGCGCCGCCCTGGGATCCAGACGAGATCGACGACGATGTGCTGCGGCTGATGTTCATCGCGTGCCACCCGGTGCTCTCCCGCGAGGCCCGGATCTCGCTGACTCTGCGGGTGGTGGGCGGCCTGTCGAGCGAGGAGATCGGCCGCGCCTTCCTGGTGCCGACGGCGACCGTGCAGCAGCGGATCGTGCGGGCGAAGAAGACCCTGGCGGGGGCGGGCGTGCGCTTCGAGGTGCCGCCCCGCGAGGAGCTGACCGGCCGGCTCGGGTCGGTGCTGGGGGTGCTGTACCTGATCTTCAACGAGGGCCACACCGCGAGCGGCGGCGAGAGGTGGATGCGGCCCGAGCTCGCCGTCGAGGCGATCCGGCTGGCCCGGGTGCTCTCCGCCCTGCTGCCGCGGGAGCCGGAGACGCACGGGCTGCTCGCACTGATGGAGTTCACCGCCGCGCGGTTCCCGGCACGCGTCGATGCGCAGGGCGAGCCGGTGCTGCTGGCGGACCAGGACCGCCGACGCTGGGACCACGGCCGGATCCGACGCGGGCACGAGGCTCTGACCCGTGCGGATTCGACGGGCCGGGGACGGGGCGTCTACGGGGTCCAGGCCGCGATCGCGCAGTGCCATGCGGTGGCCGAGAGTCTGGAGACCACCGACTGGGGCCGGATCGTGGAGCTGTACGAGGCGCTCAGCGGCCTCGCCCCCTCCCCTGTCGTCGAACTGAACCGGGCCGCCGCGGTGGCGATGGCCTCGGGCCCTGCCGCGGCGCTTGAGCTGCTCGACGAGATCGCCGCCTCCGGGAGGCTGCGCCGCTATCACCTGCTGCCCGCCACCCGGGGCGAGCTGCTGCGGCAGCTGGGCCGCGAGGCGGAGGCCCGGGAGGAGTTCACCGCGGCGGCGGCGCTGGCCACGAACGATCGCGAACGGGAGCGGCTCGAGGAGAAGGCCTCCGGCTGACCTGCTGCGGCCCGGCCGCGAGCGGCATCGGGCACTCAGGCGAGGCTGAGGAACAGCTTCTCGAGCTCCTTGCGGTCCAGGTCGCCGTTCGGCGAGGTCAGGCACTGCTCCATGCCGCTGGCGATGATGGCGAACCCGGCGCGATCCACGGCCTTGGAGACGGCGGAGAGCTGGGTGACCACGTCCTTGCAGTCCCGTCCCTCCTCGAGCATGCGAGTGACGGCGGCGAGTTGCCCCTGGGCGCGCTTGAGGCGGTGGATGACGGGGGTCATGTCCTCGGGGTTCAGTTCCATGCCAGCTCCTGGGATGCGACGGGTGCTGCGGTCATGCTATACCCCCCGGGGTGTCTTGCATACCCCTTGGGGTATATGCGAGATTCGCTGTGCGGGCGGCCGAGCCCCACCCTGACCCCGAGAGGACACCTCATGACCGCCTCACTCGCCCTGACCCTGCTGCTGGCCGTGCTGGTCGGCGTCTCGCTCGGGCTGCTCGGAGGGGGCGGCTCGATCCTGATGGTGCCGATCCTCACCTACGTGGCGGGCCTCCCGCCCAAGGAGGCCATCGCGGCGTCGCTGTTCGTGGTCGGAGTGACCTCTGCGGTCGGCGCCGCGCGCCACGCCCGCGCCGGGCGGGTGCGCTGGCACACCGGAGTGCTGTTCGGCATCGCCGGCATGGCGGGAGCCTTCGGTGGCGGGATCGTGGGCGGCATCCTCCCGGGCACAGTGCTGATGATCGCATTCGGGCTGATGATGGTCGCCACCTCGCTCGCCATGCTCCGCGGCCGACGGGTGACACCCCCGGAGGGCCGCATCCCGGATGAGCTCCCCCGTGGCAGGATCCTCCTCGAGGGCCTCGCGGTGGGCCTGGTGACGGGCCTCGTCGGCGCGGGCGGCGGCTTCCTGGTGGTCCCGGCGCTCGCTCTGCTCGGCGGGCTGCCGATGCCGGTCGCCGTCGGCACATCTCTCGTGGTGATCGCGGTGAAGTCGGGCGGCGGGAGCCGTCGCGGCCGGCCTCGCCACCCTGGGCGGAGCCGCTGCCGCGCTCTGCTGGCTGGCCGTCCCGAGGTGCCCCCTGCGCACTACCCGGCCTGCGACATGAGCTGAGCGACTTGCATACCCCCGGGGGTACCTAATACCCTCCGGGGTATCACTGGCCGAGATTCCCGCCGACACGGCAGGATGAAGGAGAACGGCCGGCTCCATGACTCGAACCGCAGGAGGAACCATGCTTCTCGAACGCATCTATGACGAGGATCTGGCCCAGGCCAGCTACCTCATCGGCTGTCAGGCCCGCGGGGAGGCGCTGGTGGTGGATCCGCGCCGCGACATCCAGGTGTACCTGGACCTCGCCGCCCACCACGGCATGCGCATCACGGCCGTCACCGAGACCCACATCCACGCGGATTTCCTCTCCGGCACCCGGGAGCTCGCCGCCGCCACCGGCGCCACCGCCTACGTCTCGGGCGAGGGCGGCGAGGAGTGGCAGTACGGCTTCGAGGCCGAGCGCCTGCTCGACGGGGACACCATCGCCCTCGGCAACATCACGATCCCCGCCCGCCACACCCCGGGCCACACGCCTGAGCACCTCTCCTACCTGGTCACCGACGGTGCGGTCACCGACGAGCCGGGCTACTACCTCACCGGCGACTTCGTGTTCTCGGGCGATCTGGGCCGCCCGGACCTGCTGGACGAGGCCGTGGGCATGGAGGACACCCGCTTCGCCGGGGCCAAGCAGCTGTTCGCCTCGCTGAAGAACGCCTTCCTCACCGTGCCCGACCATGTGCAGGTCTTCCCCGGCCACGGCGCCGGCTCCGCCTGCGGCAAGGCGCTGGGCGCCCTGCCCTCGACCACCGTGGGCTACGAGCGCCGCTTCGCCTGGTGGGCTCCCTATCTCGCCGCCGACGACGAGCAGGGATTCATCGACGAGCTGCTCGACGGCCAGCCCGACGCCCACGCCTACTTCGCCCGCATGAAGCGTCAGAACACCCTCGGTCCCGCGCTGCTCGGCGAGCGCACCGCGCCGCGCGAGGTGAGCGCCGAGGAGCTGACGCGCGGCCTCGAGGACGGCTCCCTCGCCCTGGTGGACACCCGTCCCGTGGCCGAGGTGCATGCCGGGTCCGTGCCGGGTGCGCTGAGCATCCCCTCTCTCGGGAAGGCCGCGACCCACATCGGCTGGGCCTTCGATCCGGAGTCCGACGACGCCGAGCTGGTGGTCCTGGCCGACAGCGCCGAGCTGGCGCGAGAGTACGCCGACCACTTCGTGCGCGTGGGCGTGGACTCCCTGACCGGCCGGATCGACACGCTCGCGGGCCTGCCGAGCGCCGTGCCGCAGGTGGTCTCTCCTGCGGAGATCGAGGCGCTGCGCGGCGAGGAGGGCACCGCCCTGCTGCTGGATGTGCGCAATCGCAGCGAGCACTCCGCCGGCACGATCCCGGGCGCCGAGCAGCTCTCGGCCGGCAAGGTGCTCTTCCACCGCGACCAGCTCCCCTCCCCCGAGGCGGGGCGCCTGGTCACCTTCTGCCAGTCCGGGCTGCGCAACTCCGTGGCCGCCTCGGCGCTGCGCCGCGCCGGCCACGAGGTGGTCGAGGTCGAGGGCAGCTACGCCGGCTGGGCCCGCTGGGCCGCCGAGAACCAGTCCGCCACCACCCCCTGACACCCCCGAGAGGACACCACCATGTGCCGAGCAGTCACCTGCAAAACTTGCGGCAAGACCACCTGGGCCGGCTGCGGCCAGCACGTCGACCAGGTCATGAAGGACGTCGCGGCGAAGGATCGCTGCGAGGGCCACGAGAAGGCCCCCAGCCCGGGCTTCCTCTCGCGCCTGTTCGGGCGCTGAGGAGCGTCCGATCCTGCGCAGGGATCGGCTCCGTGCGTGAGGCACACTGACGCCATGGACGATTCCGAGGGCCGCCACGGACTGCTGCACATCGGCGCGGTCGCTGAGCGCACGGGGCTGAGCCTGCGCACGTTGCGCCACTATGACGAGATCGGACTGGTGACGCCGTCACAGCGGAGCGAGGGAGGATTCCGCCTGTACTCCGCAGAGGATGTGGAGCGGATCCTGCTAATCCGGCGCATGAAGCCGCTTGACTTCTCCCTCGAGCAGATGCGGGAGCTGCTGGAGGTCACCGACGCACTCGAGGGGCCGGATGCTCCCGAGAGCGCGCGTCGGGCGCTGCGCGAGTTCGAGACCTATGCGCTCGCGCGGCGCGACGCGCTGGAGAGGAAGGTGGCGATGGCCGACGAGTTCCTCGCCCGCCTGGGAGAGCTCTCGAACCCTGCGGGCGACGACCCCAAGGTGTGAGGCAGGTCTCCCCACGGGGCCTCAACTCTCACGTAACGTGAGGGTCGACCCAGCGGTCCCGTGCGGCGATGCTCCGTGATGCCAGGACCGTACCCTCCGTCCTAGGACCCCCATGTCGTCTGTGCGCCCGCAGAGCACCGATCAGCTCCAGCATTCCCAGCAGCAGCCCGCGACAGTCCGCTCCGCCCTGCGCGATCCGCGGAGGCTGAAGACGGAGGTCCTCGGCGGGCTGGTGGTCGCCCTGGCGCTGATCCCCGAGGCCATCTCCTTCTCCATCATCGCGGGCGTGGCCCCGCAGGTCGGGCTGTTCGCCTCCTTCACGATGGCGGTGACGATCTCGATCGTCGGCGGTCGCCCCGCCATGATCTCCGCCGCGACCGGCGCGGTGGCCCTGGTGGTGGCTCCCGTGGCGATGGAGCACGGCCTGGACTACCTGATCGCGACCGTGCTCCTGGCCGGCCTGCTGCAGATCGTGCTCTCGCTGCTGGGCGTCGCGAAGCTGATGCGCTTCATCCCCCGCAGCGTGATGACCGGCTTCGTCAACGCCCTGGCGATCCTCATCTTCCTCGCCCAGCTGCCGCACCTGCTCGGAGCGGATATCCCCTGGCTCGTCGTCCCTCTGGTCGCCGCCGGCCTGCTGATCATCATCGGCTTCCCGAGATTGACCCGGGCGGTGCCGGCCCCGCTGATCGCGATTGTGGTGCTGACCGTGGTGGTCCTGGTCGCCGGGTGGCGGGTGCCGAACGTCTCCGACCAGGGAGAGCTGCCCCAGTCGCTGCCCTCGCTGCTGCTCCCCGACGTGCCCTTCACGCTCGAGACCCTGCAGATCATCGCCCCCTTCGCGATGGCCATGGCGCTGGTGGGGCTGATGGAGTCGCTGATGACGGCGAAGCTGGTCGACGACATCACCGACACCCACTCCGACAAGACCCGCGAGGGCTGGGGGCAGGGCGTGGCGAACGTGGTCACGGGCTTCTTCGGCGGCATGGGCGGCTGCGCGATGATCGGCCAGACCATGATCAACGTGAAGCAGTCCGGCGCCCGCACTCGGCTGTCGACCTTCCTGGCGGGCGTCTTCCTGCTGATCCTGGTGGTCGCCCTCGGTGACATCGTGGGATTGATCCCGATGGCGGCGCTGGTCGCGGTGATGATCATGGTGTCCGTCGCAACCTTCGACTGGCACAGCGTCCGCCCCACCACGCTGCGGGTGATGCCGTGGTCGGAGACTGCGGTCATGCTGGTCACCGTCATCGCGACCGTGGTCACCGACAACCTCGCCATCGGCGTGGTGCTCGGCGTGCTCACCGCGATGGTCCTGTTCGCACGGCGGGTCGCGCACCTGGTCGGCATCGAGAAGGTGTGGGAGAAGGACGTGGACGGCGACGGCACGGTCGATATCCGCCGCTACGCGGTCAAGGGCCAGCTGTTCTGGGCCTCGAGCAATGACCTCGTCTACCAGTTCGATTACGCCGGCGACCCCGAGGTGGTGATCATCGACCTCACGTCCGCCGATGTCTGGGACGCCTCCACCGTCGCGACCCTCGACGCCGTGCAGTCGAAGTACGCGGCCCGCGGCAAGGAGGCCCGCATCATCGGCCTCGACGGCGCGAGCCTGCAGCGCCTCGAGAGGCTCTCGGGGAAGCTCGGCGCCGGGCACTGAACTGCGACCGCTGGTCCGCGCCGCCCTGCTGCGCCCCCTGGCCCGCGCCGCGCTGCGCGCCGGAGGCCTCGGGTTCGCCCACGCTCACCGCATGGTCGCACCGAGCTCCTCCTCGCTCAGCGCACGGTCCGAGAACACGAGGCGCATGGCCGACGGGTCCGGGTTCCCGGCATCCGGGCCCCGATGCCGCAGCGTGAGCCCGACCTTCTCCGCCACGACGGCGGAGGCCCGGTTGTGCTCGAGCAGGTACGCGACGACCGGCAGCTCCGGCCGCGTATCCCGCGCGGTGCAAAGCGCGGTCCGGGCGAGCTCGGTGGCGAGCCCTCTCCCCTGCGCCTCGGGCGCGAAGCGGTAGCCGAGGTTCCAGAAGGTGTTCTGGCGCACCGCGCAGCCGCCGTGGCCCACGACCTCGCCGCCCTCGCGCACCACCCAGGCGCCGAGGCCCTGTTCGCGCCAATCGTCGATCCAGCGCTCGAGCGCACCGCGGGTGACGTCGAGGTCGGCGAAGCGCCCGCTGGGCAGGTGCGTCCAGGTGCGGGGATCGGAGTAGAGCCGGTGCAGCTCCTCGAGATCCTCGGGCAGCGGAGCCTCCAGCTCCAGACGCTCGGTCCTGGTCACGACCTCTCCTTCCGCTCGGGTCTCTCCTGGCGCTCGGGTCTCTCCTGGCGCTCGGCCACCCTGTGCGGCCAGAGGGATCTTATGGGCGGGCCCGGACACCGGCAGCGGGCGCCCGGTCATGGCGCGGCCGTGAACCCTCGCAGGGTGGGGCTCAGCGCCCCGGCGAGCGCGGTCGGCAGGAATCCGGCTCCCGCGGCGACCAGCACCCACCCGCCGCCGAAGCGCCCCGCGAGCAGGCCGCCGATCAGCGGGCCGAGCGGCGACAGGGCCATGCTCGCCACTCCGAGGAGAGCCCCGATGCGGCCGAGCATGTCGGCGGGCCGGTAAAGCAACCCTTTACACGCCTGCGAAGTAAAGCTAGCCTTTACACATGACAGAGCAGTGGAGCGCAGCGGCCGACGAGATGCAGGAGCGAACCCGCCTGCTCTGCGCCGCCCGGTCGGCGCGGGACTGGGGCGGTGCCGTCGCCGCCGGCGCGAGCCTCAGCGACTCGGCGGAACAGCTGCTGCGCAGCACCATCCATCTCGCACGCACCGAGGGGGCCTCGTGGCAGGTCATCGGCGACGCCCTCGGAGTCACCCGCCAAGCGGCCTTCCAGCGCTTCGGGAAGCCGCGCGACCCGCGAACAGGAGAACTCATGAACACCACACCCTTGGCAGACGCCCCCAGGATCGCCCGCACCGTGCTCGACGACCTGGCGGCCGGCGCCTGGTCGGCCGTCACCGCCCGCTTCGACCCCGCCATGGCGGACGGCCTCTCGCAGGAGGGCCTGGGAGAGGTCTGGGCACAGATCATCAGCCAGGTCGGCGCGCTCGAGAGCTGCGGCACCCCGCAGGCCTCACGGGCGGGCGAGCTCACCATCACCAACACCCCGCTCGAGTTCGAGGCGGGCGAGTTGACCGCGCGGATCACGTTCCACGACGACCGCACTCTCGCCGGCCTCTACTTCCTGGACCCGCAGAACTCATGAGCACATCCCCGATCCCGCCCGGCCGACGGGGCGGCATGTCCCGACGGGACCTCCGAGCCGTCGTCGTCTTCGTGCTCGTGGCCTACGCGGTGGCGTGGCTGATCGCGCTCCCGCTGTGGCTCGGGGACGGCCTGGCCAGTCCCTGGTTCCCCGTCGTCTCCGTGGCGATGATGGTGGCCCCGACGATCGCCGCCCTGGTCACGATGCTGACCGTCGACCGGCCGCGCTCGATTCCGAGGAGGCTGGGGATCTGGCCGCTGAGGCCGGTGGGCCGCCTGCTCGCCTACCTCGCCCTGGGCCTCGTGGTCCCGATGCTCCTGGTGCTGGCGGCCCTCCCCCTCGGGACGGCCCTCGGCCTCTACCCGGCGGACCTCCAGAACTTCTCCGCGTTCCGCGAGCTCACCGAGGCGCAGCTCCGCGCCGCCGGCCAGTCAGGGCTGTCGGCGCCGATCGAGGTGCTGGTGATCGCGCAGCTCGTGTCCATCCCGGTGGGTGCGCTGCTCAACATGGTCCCCGCCCTCGGCGAGGAGCTCGGGTGGCGAGGCTGGCTACTCCCGAAGCTGATGCCGCTGGGGACTCCGTGGGCCCTCGTCCTCTCCGGCATCATCTGGGGACTCTGGCACGCCCCGGTGATCCTGCTCGGCTACAACTACCCGGGCGCCCCCGGGTGGCTCGGGCTGCTGTGCATGGTGGGCATGTGCATCGTGGTCGGCGGCGTCTTCGGATGGCTGCGCCTCCGCTCGGAGTCGGTATGGCCCGCGGCGCTCGCCCACGGCGCGTTCAATGCGACCGCCGGTTCGTACCTGCTGTTCGCGCAGGCAGGTCAGCCCATCGACACCACACAGGCCACCATCCTGGGGTGGAGCGGCTGGATCCTCCCGCTCGCGCTGGTGGTCGTGCTGCTGGCGACGAACCAGTTCCGGGCACGGACCGGAGCAGGCCCAGGAGGGGAGCACCTGCCTTCCGGGCCTCAGGGTTCGTAACCGGTCACCCGCGCGCTCGCGGCCGCTGGACGTCGGGTCCCACGCGGCCGCTGCGGGAGTGACCGGACACACGTACCGCACCCCACCCCGTCGGCCGTACTGTGTCAGATGCACAAGAAGTGCCCCTCCCCTCGGCCGCCCCGGAGCATTCCCCGATAAGCACGACCACGCAGCCCCGGAGCATTCCCCGATAAGCACGACCACGCAGGACACCCCAGCCCCCGCCGCGACCCGGCGCCGCCGAGGCCTCAAGGCCCGCCACATCCATTTCATCGCGCTGGGCTCCGCGATCGGCACCGGCCTGTTCTACGGCTCCGCGGGCGCGATCCAGGCGGCAGGACCGTCGGTGCTGCTGGTGTACCTGCTGGGCGGCGCGGTCGTGTACTTCATGCTGCGGGCCCTCGGGGAGATGGCGGTGCGGCTGCCGATCTCGGGCTCCTTCGCCGAGTACACGCGCCGATTCCTGGGCCCCTGGGCGGGGTACATCACCGGTTGGATGTTCGCCTTCGAGATGCTGATCGTGTGCCTCGCCGATCTCACCGCGATCGCGATCTACATGCGCTTCTGGTTCCCGGACACGGCGCAGTGGGTGTGGGTGGCGGTGACGCTGCTGATCGTGGGCGCGGCGAACCTCGCGAGCGTGCGCTGGTTCGGGGAGCTCGAGTTCGTGTTCACGATCGTGAAGGTCGCCGCGGTGGTCGCGATGATCGTCGGCGGCGCGGCGATCCTGGTGCTCGGCCTGGGCGCGCAGAGCGGCGGGGGGCCGCTCGCGAACCTCACGGCCGACGGCGGCTTCTTCCCGCACGGCCCGGGCGGGATGATCAGCGCGTTCATCCTGGTGCTGTTCGCCTTCGGCGGCACCGAGATCATCGGCGTGGCCGGCACCGAGGCGGAGGATCCCGGCACCGCGATCCCCAAGGCCGTGAACACGGTCCCGGTGCGGATCCTGCTGTTCTACGTGCTCGCGATCGGCGTGATCCTGCTGATCACCCCGTGGCGGCAGATCACCGGTGAGCAGTCCCCGTTCGTGCAGATCTTCGACACCCTCGGCGTGAACTGGGCGGCGGCGCTGCTGAACATCGTGGTGATCACCGCGGCGCTCTCGGCGATCAACGCGGACCTCTTCGGTGCGGGCCGCGTGGTGGCGGGCATGGCCCGTCAGCGCCTGGCCCCTCCTGCACTGTCCCGCACGGTCAAGGGCGTGCCGGTGCTGACCACCCTCGCGATGCTCGCGGTGCTGGTGGTGGGCGTGGCGCTGAACGCGCTGCTGCCCGAGCGGGTGTTCACGATGGTCGCGTCGCTGGCGACCTTCGCGACGATCTTCGTGTGGCTGATGATCCTGCTCGCCCAGGTCGCCTCCCGCCGCGGGATGAGCCGCGAGGAGCGGGAGGCGCTGCAGTTCCCGGTGCCGCTGTGGCCCTACGGGCAGATGTTCGCGATCGGGTTCATCCTGTTCACCTTCGCGATCATGATCTGGCAGCCGGAGTACCACACGGCCCTGCTGGTGGGCGTGGGCTTCCTCGGCCTGATGTCGGTGCTGTACCTCGCTCTCGTGCACGGGCCCGCCGCGCACCGTTCGTGACCGGAGAGCTTCTCCTCACCCGCAGGACGAAGGCCCCACGCCCGCGAGACCGGGCGAGGATAGGGTCTTCCCATCCCGTCATCGTGCCCTGAGGAGTACCCGTGCGCCCCGCTCCCACCCTCGCCCGACGGCGCCTGCTCGCCGGCCTCGTCCTGACCTCCCTGGCGGTCGCTGGCTGCAGCACGGATTCCGCACCCGAGGAGTCCGGGGAGGACCTGCTCGACGCACACGGACTCCAGAACCGAGGCGCCCGCACGCTCATCGAGGAGCTGGAGGCCCTGCCGCTCGCAGACCGCCCCTCGGACCTGCTGGCTGCGGTGCTGCCGGACCGGCTGGACCTCAGCGATGCCAGCGGACGGCAGACCTCGCTCTCACTGAGCGACGAGGATTTCTACGTCTCCGTCGCGCCGTTCGTCGACACCACCCACGACTGCTTCCACCACAGCCTCACCACCTGCGTGGGCGAGCTCCAGGAGCAGGACCTCGAAGTCCACGTCGTGGCGGCCGATGGAACGGTGCTGGTGGACGAGATGCGCACCACCGCTCCCAACGGCTTCCTCGGCCTCTGGCTGCCTCGCGGCCAGGAGCTCGCGCTGACCCTCACCCAGGACGGCGCGAGCGCCTCGACGCAGGTGACCACCACCGCGGACTCCGCCACCTGCCTCACCACGATGCAGCTGACCGACTGAGCGCCTCCGGGACGGCCCCGTCCGACCGGATGCGCCTCACCTGCGTGCGGCCGGGCCCTCGGCGACCTCGCGGGCGCGCGTCGTGGAGCCTCCGGCGTCGCCGAGCAGGATGCCCGGCTGCCGTCGAGCCGCACGGGCGCCGTTGAGGATCACGAGCAGCCACGGATCTCATCCCCGCGAACCTGCTGACCGCCCAGGGGCGCCTGACCGGCGTGCTCGACACCGCCGGCTTCGCCCCGGCCGATCCGGCCCTCGATCTCGTCGCCGCGTGGCACCTGCTGGATCGCCCTCGACGCAGCATCCTGCGCACGCGCCTGGGCAGCTCGGGCCTCGAGTGGGAACGGGGCGCCGCCTGGGCATTCGAGCAGGCCATCGGATTGGTCTGGTACTACCGGGGCACGGACCCGACGATGGAGCAGCTGGGGCGGTCGACCCTCTACCGCTTACTCGAGGACCCTTCCTTCAACTGTGCAGTTCCTCCGGCCATCCGTCAGCGCCCTGGCCGACGATCACCGTGACCCGCTCCCTGGAATCGACATCCTCGTTGGCATAAAATGCCAATGGAGGTGGTTCGGATGCCCACACGGAATGTGGTGCTCAGTCAGCATCAACAGGATCTCGTCGAGTCGATGGTGTCCTCCGGCCGCTACCAGAATGCCAGTGAGGTCCTGCGCGCCGGGCTTCGCCTCCTGGAACTAGAGCACGCCGAGGAAAGGGCGCGGATCCACAGCCTGCGGGCCGCGGCTGATATCGGCTGGGCGGACATCGCCACCGGGCGCTACCGGGATATCGCGGCCGATGAACTGGACACCGTGATCGGTCAGCTCGAGGAACGGGCTGCCCGCGTATCGCAGGACGGCTGATGGTGGCATACCGGCTCAGCCGCGCCGCCGAGGACGATATCGTCTCGATCCTCGCGTGGTTCCAGGATGAGTTCGGGGTCGACGCACGCCATCGATACGCCGCGCTGATCGCCGCCGCGCTCAGGGATGCCGCAGGACGTGGCCTCGGAGCCGAACCCACCGCTCGACCTGAGCTGGGGCCGGACGTCCTCTCGTGGCATCTTGCCCGAAGCCGCGATCACTCCACCGGGGGACGAGTTCGCCAACCCCGGCATGTGATCCTCTGCCGCTGGGATGGCGATGTCCTGGAGATCGGAAGGGTGCTCCACGACTCCATGGACCTGCGCCAGCACGTCGAGAGATGGCTGATCGATCCCGCGTAGACCGCCGGCAACGGCTCCCCTCACCGATGCGCCGCACCCCGCAGCCGCTCGGCGCTCGCCTCCGGCCGAAGGTCCAGCCGGCGCAGCAGCTGCGCATTCAGGGCCACCACGATCGTGGACAGCGACATCAGCACCGCGCCCACGCTCATCGGCAGCACGAAGCCGATCGGAGCGAGCACCCCGGCGGCGAGCGGCACCGCGAGCAGGTTGTACCCGGCGGCCCACCAGAGGTTCTGTCGCATCTTCCGGTAGGCGGCACGGGAGAGCTCGAGCACGGAGAGCACGGAGCGCGGGTCGGAGGAGGCGAGCACCACTCCGGCGGAGCCGATCGCGACGTCGGTGCCGGCGCCGATCGCGAGGCCGACGTCGGCCCGAGCGAGCGCCGGCGCGTCATTGACGCCGTCGCCGACCATCGCGACCCGCTTCCCCTCCTCCTGCAGCTGGGCGACCTTCGCGGCCTTGTCCTCGGGGCGCACCCCGGCGAAGACCCGGTCGATGCCGAGCTCGGCGGCGACCGTCTCGGCCACCGGTCGGGCATCTCCCGTGATCATCACGACCTCCATGCCCTGGGCATGCAGGGCCTCGACCGCGTCCCGGGACTCGGGCCGGATCTCGTCGACCACGCGCAGCGCCCCGATCAGCTCACCGCCTGCGATGACGTGGAGCACGGTCGCACCCTGCTCGCTCCATGCCTCCGTCGCCGGGAGCGGGTCCATCTCGTGCTGGGTGAGCAGGTACGGGCCGCCCACCTCCACGACGGTTCCGTCCACGCTCGCGCGCACCCCCACTGCGGGCGAGGAGCTGAAATCGTCCCCTGCACGATGGGCCAGCTCCCGCTCCTCCGCAGCCCGCACGATCGCCCGTGCCAGCGGGTGCTCGCTCGGCGCCTCGGCGCTGGCCGCGAGGGCGAGCACCTCGTCCTCGGTGCGTGGGTCGACGGTCTCGATTCCGGTCACCGCAGGCTCGCCCCTGGTGAGCGTGCCGGTCTTGTCGAACAGGACGGCGTCCACGGTGCGCATCTGCTCGAGCGCCAGCCGGTCGGTGACCAGCACCCCACCGCGAGCGGCGCGCTCGGTGGCGATCGAGACCACCAGCGGGATGGCGAGACCGAGAGCGTGGGGGCAGGCGATGACCAGCACGGTGATCACACGGATCACGGCCTGGTCGGGGCTGCCCACGAGCAGCCAGACGACGGCGGTGAGGAGGGCGGCGCCGAGCGCGAACCAGAACAGCCATCCGGCGGCGGTGTCCGCGAGGCGCTGGGCGCGGGAGGAGGAGCCCTGCGCCTCGGAGACGAGGCGGCGGATCCCGGCGAGCGCCGTGTCCTCCCCGGTCGCGGTGATCTCCAGGCGCAGGCCCGAGTCGGTGGCGACGGTTCCGGCGACCACCTGATCGCCGATCTCGCGGCGCACGGCGGTGGACTCTCCGGTGATCATCGACTCGTCCATCGCGGCGGCGCCGTCGAGGATCCTCCCGTCGGCCGGGACGGAGGCGCCGGGGCGCACCAGCACCACATCGCCCGTGGCGAGGTCCGACGGGGAGATGGTCACCGTGGAGCCGCCCTCGACCTTCTCCGCCTCATCGGGCAGCAGAGCGGCGAGCGAATCCAGGGCCGAGCTGGTCTGCGCGAGGGAGCGCATCTCTATCCAGTGGCCCAGCAGCATGATCACGATCAGCAGCGCGAGCTCCCACCAGAAGTCCAGCTGCGGATCCAGCAGGCCCAGGGTGGAGCCCCAGGAGGCGAGGAATGCGACGGTGATCGCGAGGCCGATCAGCAGCATCATCCCCGGCGCACGGGAGCGGATCTCCGAGACGGCGCCGGCGAGGAACGGCCTACCTCCCCATAGGTACATGACGGTGCCCAGCAGCGGGGACACCCAGGGGAGCCAGCCGGTCTCGGGCAGGCGGTAGCCGAGCAGCTCCGCGACCATGGCGCTCGCGGCGACCACCGGGATGGCCAGCACGAGCATGATCCAGAACAGCGAACGGAACTGCGCGACGTGGTCACCGTGGCCGGCGTGACCCTCGTGCCCGCCATGGCCCTCGTGGCCGGCGTGACCCTCGTGCGCAGGGGTGTCGGAGTCGTGATGCATCGACGTCTCTCCTCTCGGACGACTCCCTCCACCGTATACCCCATAGGGGTATCCCGCCAGGGCGGTATGACACGCACCATCACGGCACCGGCACGGGCACCGCGGACCTGATCGGCGAAGCGCGAGCCCCGCCGATCTCTTCCCCCCGTCGGACCCCGGGTCTACTCTCGGCCCTGAGCGCACGGCACACCGCCGGCGCCGACGTCGAGGAGGACGCCATGCCCGCAGGACTCCACCCCTATCTCAACTTCGACGGCAACGCCCGTGAGGCGTTCGAGTTCTACGGCCGCTGCCTCGGGGCGATGCCTCAGTTCTCGACCTTCGGCGAGTTCCAGGCCGTCCCCGAGGGACATCCCGCCTCGGACCTGATCATGCACGGCTCCCTCGAGGTCTCCGATCTGATCAAGCTCTACGTCTCCGACGTCATCGAGGGCATGGCCGCCTACTCCCAGGGCACCAACGTCACGCTCTCGCTGATGGGCGATGACGAGACCTTCCTGCGCGGTGCCTTCGAGAAGCTCTCCGAGGGCGGTAGCATCACGATGCCGCTCGAGAAGCAGATGTGGGGCGACATCTACGGCTCGTTCACCGATCGCTTCGGGATCGTGTGGCAGGTGAACATCTCGTCCCCCGAGACGGCGTGAGAGGCAGGAGTATCCTGCGTCGGGGCCACAGCACGGCGGCCCCGACGTCTCTTGCTAAGGAATCTTCACCATGACCTCTCCCCGCGTGACCGTCCAGCAGGCCTGGGATGCCCTCGTCCAGGGCAACGAACGGTTCATGGCCGGGGAGCTGCGACACCCCCAGCAGAACGCGGCCCGCCGCAGCGAGCTGCGCGGCAGCCAGGCCCCGAACGCGGCGTTCCTGGGCTGCTCGGACTCGCGCGTGGCAGCGGAGATCCTCTTCGACTGCGGTCTGGGTGACCTGTTCGTGGTGCGCAACATCGGCCAGATCGCGAACGACAACACCACCGCGACGATGGAGTTCGCCGTCGCCGAGCTCGGCGTCGCCGTGATCGTGGTGCTCGCGCACGGCTCGTGCGGAGCGGTCAAAGCGGCGATCGATCAGACCACCGCCTCCCCCTCCGAGGTGACCCCCGCGATCCGTAAGGAGCTCGAGGCGATCCAGCCCTCCGTCCAGCAGGAGTGGTTCGCCTCCCAGCAGGTCAGCCCCTACGTGGACCCGTCCCTGATCGATGTGGACGCGGTGGGCCGCCGCCACCTCGACGAGACCATCAACGCGCTCATGCGACAGTCGAAGGTCATCTCCGACGCGGTCGCCGCGGGCGATCTCGCGATCGTGGGCTGCCAGTACCAGCTCGAGGAGGGCCGGGTCTCCCCGATCTCCTGGGTGGGCAAGGTCGAGATCGCGGCCTGACCGCGCGCCGGGTGGAGTCAGCCGAGGGCGGTGCGCACGATGCCGTGCAGCTCCTCGAGCCGGCCCCACTCGTCGTCGTCGCTGCCGGCGTAGACCAGGGAGAGCCGGCCGCTGTACCCGGCCTGCGCGAGCGCGGCGAGGCTGCGGGAGATGTCCTCCGCATCGAGCACGCCGGGCGAGGATTCGCGCACCTTGACCTGTGAGCATTCGGCGCCGCCCGCGACCGCGGCGATCTGCGCGTACTTGTCCGGCCCGTCCCAGTTGCCGGTGTCGATCAGCAGCCCCACCTCGCCCTCGAGGCGCTCGAGCAGCGCGCGGGTGGTCTCGGCGCCCACCAATAGCGCCTTCCAGTTCTCGGTGAGCACTCGGAGGCCGGGGTGGTCTGCGGCCAGGGCGCGCAGTCGCTGCGCACTGAGGGCGAGGGTCTCGGGCGTCGGCGGCTGATCACCGGCGGGCACGCGGGCCCGGCACGCGCCGAGCTGCTCGGCGATCTCGAGCCATCCGGACAGCCAGCGCTGCTGCTGCGCCCCATGCTCGGGATGGGTCACGTCCCCGTCGTCGACGAGGAAGCACTCGAGGTCCACCTGCGCGCTGGCGAAGGCGTCCTGCAGCTCGGCGAGGTAGGCGGAGTCGGTGCGCGGGAGGTAGAAGTGGCACAGCTGGGCGCTGGTGAAGCCGTGGGCGGCGAGCTGCGCGGGCAGCTCGAGCAGGTCCAGACCGTTCTCGGCGGGGTTCTCGGTGAGGCCGCCCGACGGCGCGGAGCCGGGCGCGACGTAGCGGCCCATGGTGCGGAACAGGGACCAGGTGTGGACGGCCTTGGTGGGATCGAGCGAGGGGGTCATGGCTCTCCTGTCGTCGGCGACCTCGCAGCTCAGAGACTGAAATGTGTCGCCAGGTCGTCGGTGGTGGGGTTCGCGCCGGAGGCCGGGGGAACCACGTCGGCGGTGGTCACGCGGGTGCTGCGGTCACCGTCGGGGTGGGCCTCGAGGCGCACATAGGCGGTGCGCACGTCGGGCTGTGCGAGGTAGGTGCGGGTCACGGTCTCGAGCACCGTCAGCAGCGACTGCTCGATCTGCTCGCGGTCCTCGCCCGCGAGCACCAGCACCCCGCTGAGGGTGGTGCCGGCGGTGGAGCTGTCCTGGAACTGGACCGCTCCGCCGAGGTGCTCGGGGAGCTCCTGGACCGCGGCGCGCAGCGCGTCCTGGACAGCGTCCACGTCGCTGCGCCCGCCCACGCCGCAGGCGGCGAGCAGGCTGGCGATGATCCCCACGAGCGCTCCTCTGCGGCCGATGTCCCTGCCTGTCATCGGGCCATTGTGTCGCACCGGGGTCACTCGTGGTCGCGGTGCACGCCCGAGATGTAGTGCTGGACGCTGTCCGGATCGCCCTTCAGGAAGGGCTGCAGGCTCGGGTCCTGGGAGTACGCGTACAGCGGCGAGGTCGGGTCCTGCAGCTGGGCGGCGACCGACTCCTGGTACTCGGCGCCGCTGTGGTTGGTGCCGACGTCGAAGGGGTGCGCGCCGGGGCTGTCGAGGGTGATGGTGGTGGCGTGCTCGGGCCCGCCGCCGCCCGGCCCGAGGGCGGCGCCGCCCAGGTCGATCTTCGGCACCACGTCCGCGCCGTGCTGGAGGTTCAGCTGGTTCACGGAGCTGGGCACGGCGTAGTTGTCCACCGGGGAGCCGTAGGTCATCACGTTGGTGAGGTTGTACTGCGCGGCGAACTCCGGGTTCGCGGCGAGGCTCGCGGCGATCATGCCACCCTGGGAGTGACCGTTGAGCATCAGCGGGGTGCCGGGCGGGATGCCGTGGTCCGCATAGAGCTGAGCGATCGCGTCGGCCGTGGCCTCGGAGCCGGCGGACCAGCCGTTCGGGCCGGCCTGCAGGGCGTTGCCGGTGAGGTCCATCGGGTTGTCCCCGGCACCGGGGCCCCACAGCTCGGTGCCCGGGATGTTCACGATCACGCCGGTGGGCGGGTTGCCGACCACGCTCATCGAGACCTCGCCGGTCTGCTTGTCGCCGTAGGTCTGGTTGGTGTTGGCGATGATCTGCGCGAGGTCGCCGGGCGCCACCAGGCCAGATTGCTCGGGGGTGACGGCCCGGGGCGCATCGGCGTAGCCGGTGCCGTCGTCGGCCCATCTCAGGTCGTGGCCGGTGAGCAGCTCGATCACGTCCCCGGTGCCGCGGACCAGGCCGGTCAGCCCGCCCACCAGAAGCTCGGTCACGCGCGGCCACTCGAGATCGCGGATCGCATCGATCGCGGTGCCGAGGAAGTCCCGGCCGTCCTGGATCCGGTCCCCCAGCCAGTCCATGCCGTCGGAGAAGCGGTCCCCGAGCCAGTCGACGCCGCCGCGGATCCCGTCGACGATGTCCCCGCCGGTCTCGCCCAGCCAGTCCATGGCCTGGCCGAACCAGCCCTCGCCCTCGACGGAGGAGGCCTGCTCCTGCTCCTCGGCGTGCCGCTGCAGCTCACGGGAGCGCTCGCCCAGGCCCGGGACCACGACCCCCTCCCCCTGGCGGCGCACGGCGCCCCACTGCTCACGGAAGGCGTCGGCGTCCGGGCCGATCCATTCGACGCCGCTCACGCTCGAGTGCAGCCCGTCCATCACGCCCTCGAGTCGCTGCGCGGCCCGCTCTAGCGCCTCGGACTCGCTGAGCACCTGGTCGGTGTCCATGCCCTGGAACATCAGGCGGCCCTTCCCGTGGTGACGGCGGTGACGTGGTTGATCGCGGCGATGACCTTGGCGCGCATCGCGGAGGTGAGGGAGCCGGGCTCGAGGGCGCGGGCCTCGGCGCCGTCCTCACCGGGCACCAGCACGGCGAGCTGCTCGCCCTGCTCGCCGAAGGCGTACCAGGAGCCGCCGCTGACCACGGTCTCCTCCGGGGTGGGGGCGGCGGTCACGAGCATCTGCACCTCGGCGAGCGCGGGCGCGTCGGGCAGCTGCTCCGGGGCAGGCGCGGGATCGGAGTCGGTGAAGGCGGGGCGCTGCGGCAGCACCTTCTCGAAGACGGCGCTGAGGTGCTCGATCGTGGACAGTCCCAGCAGCACTGCGTCGGCGCGGCGTCCCAGGCGCATGGTCTCGGCGTCGGCGGTGACCTCGTGCATCTGGTCGATCAGGGCGACGACGCGGCCGGCGATCAGCAGGCGGGTGGTCCAGGCGCGGTCGCCGTCCACGCACACCAGCTCGATGCTGACGGGGGAGCGCAGCACGGTGTGCAGCAGCTGCAGCCAGTGGCGGTCGATGACCAGGCCGTCCTCGGTGCCGGGGGCGTCCACGAGGAGCCCCACCAGCTCGAGCTCGACGATCTGCTCCTCGGTGAGCTCGGCCTCGGGCTGCTCGTCCCGAGCGAGGGCGCGCACCCAGTGCCAGGACGCCTCGGAGATCCGCACCAGGCGGGAGTCGCCCGGGAGTGAGGTGATCCGTGGTCTCTGCTCGGCGGTCGTGTCGTCGGCTGTCATGCTCGGCCCCTCCGTGGATGTGCGGCTGAAGGCGCCGCGATGCGCCCTGGTCAGGAGCGTATGCCGGGGGCGGGGAGGGAGGAATGGGGAGTTCTCCCCATCAGAGTGCGGCGAGCACCGCCGGGCGCCATCCGCGGGCGGAGCTGAGCACCGCGAGCTGCTCGGCCTCACGCACCATGGAGACAGTCAGCTCGCGCTCCACCATCTGTCCGACCTCGAGCGCGAGGCGGCGGCCCACGCCGTCGAGGCACCCGTCGTGCAGGGGCGGGGTGCACCAGGTGCCGTCGATCCGGGCGGCGAGGGTCGCGATGGTGGTCTCGACGGCGCGGCCGTGCTCGCCCAGCAGCACGACGTCCTCCGCGCCCGGGTGGCGCTCCCGCGCTGCGGTGAAGTGCCCGCGCACGGTGGTCTTGTGCCAGCTGAGCCCGGCGGGGAAGGCGGTGCGCACGGTGTCGAGGGCGAGCCGCACCGGCTCTGATGACGCGACGAGGGGCCGCGATGAGATCTCGAGCGACCCGTCCGCTCGCAGCGCGAGCCGCAACAGCACGGGCGCCGCCCCCACGGCCCGCACCGCCTCTCTCGCCGCCGCCTCGAGCTCCTCCCGGCCGACGGGGACCCCCAGCACCGCGGCCGAGCCGAGCATCCGCTCCAGGTGCCGCTGAAGGTGCCGCGCCTGCCCGCCCTCGACGGCGAAGGTCTCCAGCAGCGCGAAGGGCTCCTGCGGCCCCGTCGGCAGCACCGCCGCTTTGACCAGCAGCTCCTCGTACTCGGCCGACGCCTCCGACGCCCAGGTGATCCCGCCGCCGGTGCCGTAGACCGCGGAGCCGTCGGCCTGATCGAGCACCACGGTGCGGATCGCGACGTTGAAGCGGGCCCGCGGCGCCTTGCCGGGGGCGAGATACCCGATCGCCCCGCAGTAGGCGCCGCGCGGGGAGTCCTCGAGCTCGGCGAGCCGCGCCATGGTGGACAGCTTCGGGGCGCCGGTGATCGAGCCGCAGGGGAACAGCGCCTCGAGCACGTCGACGAGCCCCGTCCCCTCGCGCACGCGGCCCTGGATCCGGGAGGTCAGCTGCCACACGGTGGGGTACTCCTCGGCGACGAGCAGCTCGGTGACCTGCACGCTGCCCGCCTCGCACACGCGGGCGAAGTCGTTGCGCAGCAGGTCCACGATCATCACGTTCTCGGCGCGGTCCTTCTCGCTGCCCAGCAGCGCCTCCCGGGCGGCGCGATCCTGCGCGGCGTCGTTCCCGCGGGCGGTGGTGCCCTTCATCGGGGCGGTGCGCAGCAGGCCGTCCTCCCAGGTGAGGAAGGATTCAGGGCTCGCGCTGAGCACGGTGTGCCGGCCCAGATCGAGGTATGCGTGGTGCGCGCCGCGCTGACGGTGGGCGAGCGCGCCGTAGAGCCCGAAAGCATCGCCCTGGAAGCGGGTGCGCAGGCGGGTGGTGAGGTTCGCCTGATAGGTGTCTCCTCGCGCGATCGCCTCCCGCACCGCCTCCACCCTGTGCGCATGCTCCGCCGCGGACCAGTCCGGCACCCAGTCCCCGAGCGTGAACCCCTCCCCCGGGGTCAGCGGGAGAGGCTGCTGCGCGGGGGCGTCGGCGATCCCGAACCACACCAGCGGCAGGCCCTCCTGCGGCTCGTGCACTCGGGCGTCGGGGTCGAGCCCGGCGGCGGCCTCGTAGGCGATCATCCCGAACGCCCAGGCACCGCCCGCGACGGCCTCCTCGACCTCGGAGAGCGCTGCCCGCACCTGCTCGGGCCGCTCGGCGGTGATCACCCGGTGGGCCCGGTCGAACTGGAGGCTGCGCCCCGCCGGGACGTCATCGAAGCGCGCGAGGGGCGGGGTGGTCATGAGAGGCATCATGCCTGATCGGCCGCGCGGTCTAGCATCAGGGACATGGACTCCGCCTCGCATCCCTCGTCCCGTCCGGCCTACATCGACGCGACCGCCGGGATCGCCGGTGACATGCTGCTGGCCGCCCTCATCGATGCGGGCGCCGATCTCTCCGCGGTGCAGCGGGTGCTGGATGCGCTGATCCCGGACTCGGTGCGCTTCGTGCGCTCGTGGGTGGACCGCGGCGGGCAGCGGGCGGTGAAGGTCGACGTGGAGGTGCTGGTCGAGGATCCGCCCCACCGCACCTGGGCCTCGATCCGCGAGATGCTCGAGCAGGCCCGCGGCCGCGAGGACGTCCCCGCCCGCACGCTCGACCTGGCGCTGGGGGTGTTCGGCCGTCTCGCCGAGGCGGAGGGCGCGACCCACGGGGTCCCGGCCGACGAGGTGCACTTCCACGAGGTGGGTGCGCTGGACTCCCTGGCCGATGTGATCGGCGCCTGCGAGGCCTGGCGCCAGCTGGGCATCACCGAGGCCACCGGCAGCGTGCTCGCCGTGGGCTCGGGCCGGATCCGCGCCGCGCACGGCGACATCCCCGTCCCCGTGCCCGCGGTGGCGCGCCTCGCGCTCGGCTGGCCGACGGTCGCCGGCGAGCTGCTCCCCGCCCGCGGCCACTGGCACAGCCACGCGCACTCCCACGATCACCCCCACAGTCACGGCCACGGGGAGGGGCACAGCCACTCCCACGACCACCTCCCCGCCCACGCCCAGGGCGGCCCCCACGAGCACGGCGGCAGGCGAGTCCCGGCCGGGGTCGCCCCCGGCGTCGGCGAGCTCGCGACCCCTACCGGCGTGGCCCTCCTGCGCGGTCTCGCCGCGACCGCGGGGCCGCAGCCGATGCTGGTCACCGAGGCGCTCGGCGTCGGCGCCGGCACGAAGGACACCCCGGGTAGACCGAACGTGGTGCGCGTCCTCGTCGGCCGCAAGCTGACGCCCGACGCCCACGCCACCCCCACCGCCGCGCTGCAGCTCGAGGCGAACGTCGATGACCTCGATCCGCGGCTGTGGCCGCGCGTGGTCGAGGAGCTGCTCGAGGACGGCGCGCTGGATGCCTGGCTGGTGCCGATCTCGATGAAGCACGGCCGCCCCGCCGTGACGATCCACGCCCTGGTGCGGGAGGGCTCCGAGGACGCCGCGGCCGCCCTGCTCATGGACCGTACCGGCAGCCTCGGGGTGCGCATGCACCGGGTCGAGCGGATCATCCGCACTCGCGAGTTCACCGAGGTCGAGGTGCGCGGCCAGCGCATCGCAGTGAAGGTCGCTCGCGACCAGGACGGCACCGTCGTGCGGCGCGAGCCCGAGTTCCGCGACGTCGCCGCCGCGGCCCGCGCGCTCGGGATCAGCGAGAGGGTCATGCTGGACCTGGCCCGCGCAGCCGCCTCCGGAGCCGCGGACGCCTAGGGCCGGCTCTCGCCGATCCGCCAGCGGGACCGCGCGGACTGACCGATACTGGAGGTGGACCCGCGCCGTTCCCGAGGAGGAGGACCCCATGCCTGCCCTGCCCGATGCGATCACCCAGGCCCTCGACAAGGCCCGCAAGGCCGAGAACGGCCGTCATGCCGAGCTGCTGGTGAACGACGGCCCCCTGCGACAGAGCGTCATCGCGTTGCGGCGGGGTGTGCGGCTGCCCGAGCACAACTCCCCGCCCGCCGCGTCGATGCAGGTGGTGCGCGGCAGCGTGCGCGTCACCGGGCAGGAGGAGGCGGAGCTGCGCGCCGGCGACCTCGAGGCGCTCACGCACTTCCGTCACGCCGTCGAGGCGCTCGAGGACTGCGCCTTCCTGCTCACCACCGTCACCTCCCAGCCCGGCGGCGGCAGCCATGACACCCGCACCGGCGAGCTGCCGGTGACGGCGGACGACGACCGCGCCTGAACCTCTCAGGCGCGGCCCCGCCGGCTCAGGCCCGCTGCGCGAGCCGCAGCCAGGTGTCCACCACGGTGTCCGGGTTCAGGGACATCGAGGCGATGCCCTGGTCCAGCAGCCATTCGGCGAGATCCGGGTGGTCGGAGGGGCCCTGCCCGCAGATCCCCACGTACTTGCCGGCGTCGCGGCAGGCGGTGATCGCGCGGGAGAGCATGAACTTCACCGCCGGGTCCCGCTCGTCGAAGGCGTCGGCGACCAGGGCCGAGTCGCGGTCCAGGCCGAGCGTCAGCTGGGTCATGTCGTTCGAGCCGATCGAGAAACCGTCGAAGTGCTCGAGGAACAGCTCCGGGGTCGCCGCGTTGGAGGGGATCTCGCACATCATGATCACCTCGAGCCCCTTCTCTCCCCGCACCAGACCGTGGGTGGCCAGCAGGTCGATCACGCCCTTGCCCTCTGCGGGGGTGCGCACGAAGGGGATCATGAGCTTCACGTTCTCCAGCCCCATGTCCTCGCGCACGTAGCGCAGCGCCTCGCACTCCATCGCGAAGCACTCGGCGAAGTCCTCCGAGAGGTACCGGCCGGCGCCGCGGTACCCGATCATCGGGTTCTCCTCCTCGGGCTCGAACAGCGTCCCGGCCAGCAGGTTCGCGTACTCGTTGGACTTGAAGTCGCTCATCCGCACGATCACGGGTTCCGGCGCGAAGGCCGCGGCGATGGTCGCCACCCCCTCGGCGACGCGCTGGACGAAGTAGTCCCGCGGGGAGGCGTAGGCGGCGATCCGCTCCCGCACCCTGGCCGCGATCTGCGGCTCGTCGGCCTCGAGTCGGTCCAGCTCGAGCAGGGCGCGGGGGTGGATGCCGATCTGCCGGTTGATGATGAACTCGAGCCGCGCGAGGCCCACCCCGGCGTGGGGCAGGCGGGAGAAGCCGAAGGCCTGCTCGGGGTTGCCCACGTTCATCATGATCTTGGTGGGCAGCGGCGGCATCGCGTCCACGTGCGAGGAGGAGACGGAGAAGTCCAACAGCCCCTGGTAGACGTAGCCGGTGTCCCCCTCGGCGGCGGAGACGGTGACCTCGTCCCCGTCGTGGAGGTCCGCGGTGGCGGTGCCGGTGCCCACCACGGCCGGGATCCCCAGCTCGCGGGCGATGATCGCGGCGTGGCAGGTGCGGCCGCCGCGGTTGGTGACGATCGCGCTCGCGCGCTTCATGATCGGCTCCCAGTCGGGGTCGGTCATGTCCGCGACCAGCACCTCCCCGGGCACGAACTCGTGCATGCGGTCCACCTCGGTGAGCACGCGCACGGGGCCCGCGCCGATCTTCGCGCCGATCGCACGGCCCTCGGCGAGCACGGGGCCGCGCGAGGCCAGCACATGCTTCTCCACCGTGTTCCCGGCCCGGGACTGCACCGTCTCGGGACGGGCCTGGAGGATGTAGAGGCCGCCGTCGATGCCGTCGAGCCCCCATTCGATGTCCATCGCGCGCCCGTAGTGCTCCTCGATCAGCAGCGCCTGGCGGGCGAGGTCGGTGACCTGCTGATCGGTCAGCGACAGCCGCGCCTGCTCGGCCGGGTCGACGTCCACGAACTCGACGGTGCGGCCCACTGTGGTGTCCTCGGTGTAGACCATCTTGGTGGCCTTCTCACCCACCTGGCGGGTGAGGATCGCCGGGCGATCTGCGAGCAGGCCGGGCTTGTAGACGTAGAACTCGTCGGGGTTGACCGCACCCTGGACCACGCCCTCCCCCAGCCCGTACGCGGAGGTGATGAACACGGCCTGGTCGAAGCCGGACTCGGTGTCGACGGTGAACATGACGCCGCTCGCGCCGAGGTCGGAGCGGACCATCTTCTGCACCCCGGCCGAGAGCGCCACGTCAGCGTGCGCGAAGCCGTGGTGGACGCGGTAGGCGATCGCACGGTCGTTGTAGAGAGAGGCGAACACCTCCCGGATCGCGAGCAGCACGTCGTCGATGCCGCGCACGTTCAGGAAGGTCTCCTGCTGGCCGGCGAACGACGCATCGGGCAGGTCCTCGGCGGTCGCCGAGGAGCGCACGGCGAAGGAGGCCTCCTCCCCGCTGCCGGCGGCGAGCTGCTCATAGGCGCCGCGGATGTCGCTCTCGAGCTGCGGCGGGAAGGGCTGGTCGACCACCAGCTCGCGGATCTCCCGGCCCGCTGCGGCGAGCGCGATCGTGTCCTCGGTGTCGAGGGTGGACAGGCGCTGCTCGATCCGTTCGGCGAGGCCCGTGCCGCTGAGGAACTCACGATACACCTCGGAGGTGGTGGCGAAGCCGTCCGGGACCTGCACTCCCAGCCGGGTCAGGTGCGAGACCATCTCGCCGAGGGAGGCGTTCTTGCCTCCGACCTGATCGAGATCGGCCATGCCGAGCTCGGAGAACCAGCGGATGCTCTGCGACATTGCGTGCTCCTTCGGGGCGGGGTGCTCAGCGGGAGGTGGTCCCGCGGCGGGCGAGCGACTGGAGGATCAGGGTGGACATCTCCTCGACGGACTTGCTCGAGGAGTCGACGAAGGGGATCGAGTGCACGTCGTAGACGCGGCGGGCCCGGGACAGCTCCCAGCGGGTCTGGGCGAGGGAGGCGTAGCGGGAGTCGGGCATGCGCTCGCTGCGCACGGCGGTGAGCCGCTGCGGCGAGGTGAGCAGGCCGAAGCAGCGGTCGGCGATCCCGGCGATCGACTCCGGAAGCACCTCCTCGGCGAGGTCCTCGTCCACCAGCGGGTAGTTCGCCACGAAGATGCCGTGCATCAGGGCGAGGTACATGCTGGTGGGGGTCTTGCCGCAGCGTGAAGGGGCGATCAGCACCACGTCGGCCTTCTCGATCGCGCGCACGGACTGGCCGTCGTCGTGCTCGATCGCGAACTCGACGGCCTGCATCCGGCGGTTGTAGCGGCGGGAGTCGCCCACGCCGTGCAGGCGGGCGGGGGCGTGATCGCCCACCACCCCGAGCCGCTTCTCGAGCTGGGCGAGGTGGCCGCTGACGAAGTCGATCACCGGGGCGCGGGTGGCGCGCAGCTCCTCGCGCACCGCCTCGTCGACAACGGTGAGGAAGACCAGCGGTGCGACCTCGCCGTCCATGGCGGCATCGAGGTCCGCGCGCACCTCGCGGGCCTCCTCGACGGTGCGCACGAAGGGGATCAGCCGGCGTTCGAAGGGGACCGACGGGAACTGCAGCAGCAGCGCGTTGCCCATGGTCTCGGCGCTGATGCCGGTGGAGTCGGAGATGAAGAAGACGGGGACCGCGGGCTCGGCAGAGGGCTGTGGCCTGCCGCTTCGCGGCGGCGGGATAGGAAGATCAGCGGTCATCGCTCGCCCCCTCGGTCCGGGCCCGACGCCGGAGCGCCGGGGACACATCGGTGTGCTGGGCTCACCGTAGCTGTGCCGAAGGGGGCGGCGCGCACTCCTCGAGGAAGGTGTCGTGCCTCACCGCGGCCCTGCGCGAGATCGCCGGGATCCACGTTGCATCGAGCAGGATCGCGCAGAGCCGGGGGTCAGTCCCGCGCCAGGGACTCCTCCCGTGCGGGGCCGGCCGCGTCAGCGCGGACGCCCGTGGCGGGGGCGAGGGCCGCGCCGACGAGCGCCACCGCGAGCGGGATCACCAGGGCGCCGCGCAGCCCCACCTCCTCGCCGAGCAGGCCGAGCGTGGGCGGGCCCACGAGGAAGGCGAGGTAGCCGATGGTGGAGGCGAGGGCGACCCGGGCGGCGGGGTTCGGGCCGGAGTCTCCCGCGGCGGAGAGGGCCAGGGGGAAGCCGAGGGAGGCGCCCAGCCCCCACAGCACCACGGCGCCGACGGCGACCGGCTGGCTGTCGATGAAGGAGATCAGCGCCAGGCCCGTCGCGGCGAACAGGGCGCTGACCAGGAGCACGCGGGCGCGGCCCACCCGTGCCACGATCGGCCCGCCGCAGAAGCGGCCGATCGTCATCGAGGCGGCGAACAGCGCGAACACGGTCGAGCCCATGGTGGCGCCGAAGCCGTGCCCGTCGACCATGATCAGCGGGAGCCAGTCGTTGGCGGTGCCCTCGGCGAGCGCCATCGCGAGCACGATCCCGCCGATCAGCACCAGCCGGGTGTCCTTCCACAGCGCGGGGCGCGGGGTCGCGGCCTGTGCGGCGCGGTCAGCGGCGGTGACCTGGCCGACGCCTGCGGGGATCGCGCGCAGCGCCCAGACCAGCAGGCCGGCGCCGAGCACCGCGATCAGCACCAGGTGGGCGACGACGGAGAACTGGACCGCGTTGGCGGCGATGCCCAGTCCCGCACCGAGCACGGTGCCGAGGCTGAAGCAGCCGTGCAGGGCGGGCAGGAAGGGCCGGCCGCCGAGCCGTTCGACGTCAGCGCCCTCGACGTTCATCGCGACCTCGCCGCCGCCCATCCCGGCGCCGAACAGGGCGAGCCCGAAGGCGGTCAGCAGCGGCATGCCGCTGACGGCGCCGAGCGCGATGGTGGGCATCGCCACCACGATCAGGGTCGAGCCCGCGGCGACCACGGGCCGGGTCCCGAGCCGCATCACCAGCGGTCCGGAGGAGAGGATCCCGGTCATCGAGCCGACGGAGAGGCCGAACAGCACCAGCCCCATCTGGGCGGTCGAGGCATCCAGCAGGTCGCGCACGGCGGGGGTGCGGGTGACCCAGGCTGCCATGCTCAGGCCGGGCAGCAGGAACAGCGCATACAGCGCCCACCGGCGCCGGCGCAGGGAGACGGGCACGAGGGCTCCTCGAGGAGTGTCAGGGGTCAGGCGGAGGCCAGCACGCCCACCAGGAAGCCGTCCCCTGCGGGATGCAGCTCCCAGCTGGAGAAGCGCTGCTGCAGCTGGAGGCCGCCCGCGGCGGCGTCGGCCGTGAAGTCCTCGAGATCGTATCCGCGATCGAGACCGAAGCCCACCACCAGCCGCCCCTCGGGAGCGAGGTGCTGGGCGAGGCGCGCCAGGGCCGGGCGGCGCTCACCCCCGGCGAGGAAGGTGAGCACGTTGCCGGCGCACAGCTGCAGGTCGAACCGCAGCGGTGCGCCGTCCTCCCCGCGCAGGTCGAGGGCGGCGAGGTTCCCCACCTCCCAGCGGGCCTGCGGATGGTCCTCGCAGGCCACGTCGATCAGCTGCGGATCGAGGTCCACGCCCACCACGTCGTGCCCGGCCCGGGCGAGATATCCGCCGAGCCGGCCGGTGCCGCAGCCGGCATCGAGGATCCGGGCGCCGCGCGGGGCCATGGCATCGAGCAGCCGTGCCTCGCCGTGGATGTCCTTGCCGGAGGCCTCGATCCGGCGCCACCGCTCGGCGTAGCCCCGCGCATGGTCGGGGTTCCGCCGCACGGCGGCGCTCCAGAGATTCTCCTGCGGGCCGGGGATGCTGGTCATCGGCTCAGGCGGCGATGCGGGAGTCGTCGCGGATCTGGCCCACCAGCTCCTCGAGCATGTCCTCGAGGGTGACGATGCCGATCACGGCGCCACCCTCGTCGGTCGCGGCGCCGAGATGCGCGCCCGAATCCTGCATCGCCGTCAGCGCCTGGCGCAGCGGCTCGTCGGCCCGGATCACGGGCAGGGCGCGGATGCGCGCGGCCGGGATCGGGTGCTCGCGGTGCTCCTGGACGGAGTCCAGCAGGTCCTTGATGTGGACATAGCCGCTGAGCGTGCCGTCCTTCGCCTTGACAGGGAAGCGGGAGTAGCCCTCGACGGCGGCGGCCTCGGCCTGTGCGGCCGTGACTCCTGCCGGGAGGGTGGAGACCTGGTCCAGCGGAATCACCAGGTTGGCGACGCTGCGGGCCTCGAAGCGCAGCGCCCCCAGCAGGAGCGCCTCGTCGTTGTCCTCGAGCAGACCGCCCTCACGGGACTCGCTCACCATCGCCGCCACCTCGTTGCGGGTGAAGACGCTGGTGACCTCGGCCTTCGGGGTCACGCCCATCATGCGCAGCACCAGGTTGCCGCACGAGTTCAGCAGCCACAGCACGGGCTTGACCAGGGTGACCACGCCCATCAGCATCGGCGCGAGGACCAGGGCCATGCGCTCCGGCCCGGCCAGCGCGATGTTCTTGGGCACCATCTCGCCGAAGACGACGTGCAGGTAGGTGACCAGGGCCAGGGCGATCACGAAGGAGATCGGATGCACGAGCGCGTCCGGAACCCCGATCGCCCCGAAGGGCACCTCGAGCAGGTGGGCGATCGCGGGCTCGGCGATCGCGCCGAGCGCGAGCGAGCACACGGTGATGCCCATCTGCGCGCCCGCCATCATCAGGGAGACCTGCTCCATCGCCGAGATGGTGACCTTCGCGGCCCACTTGCCCTCGAGGGCCTTGGGCTCGACGATCGAGCGGCGGGCGGAGATCAGTGCGAACTCCGCGCCCACGAAGAAGGCGTTCAGGAGGAGCAGGACCAGTGTCAGGGTGAGTCCGGTGGCGGTGCTCATCGGCTCTCCTCCTCGTCATCGTCGCCATCCTCGTCGGAGGCGGCGGGCTCGACCTTCACGTGCACGGTCTCGATGCGCATTCCGTCGATCTCGGTGACCTCGAGGCGCAGGCGGGCGGGCTCCTCGCCGGGGGCGGGGTCGGTGTCCACCACCACCTCGTCCCCGATCTCCGCGAGGCGTCCCAGCTCCATCGTGATCAGGCCGCCGAGGGTGTCGTAGTCCTCGTGCTCGGGGACGGTCACGCCGAGGCGCTCGGTGGCCTCGTCGGGCCGCATCCGGGCGTCGAGGTCCCAGGAGCCGTCGGCCTCCGGGGTGTCGTCCATCTCCTCGTCGTGCTCGTCGCGCACCTCGCCGACGATCTCCTCGACCAGGTCCTCGAGGGTGATCAGCCCGGCGTGGTCGCCGAACTCGTCGACCACCACGGCCATCTGCAGGCCGCCGGCGCGCAGGGTGTCCATCAGGTCATCGAGCGGCACGGTGTCCGGCACGAAGGTGGCGGTGCCCATCACCGAGTCCACGCGGGTGGCGCGGCGCTCCTCGAAGGGGACGGCGAGGCCGTGGCGGATGTGCGCGACGCCCGCGATCTCGTTCTCGTCGTCCAGCACGGGGAAGCGCGAGTGGCCGGTGACGCGGGCCAGCTCGAGCAGGTCCGCGACGGACTGGTCGACCTCGAGGGAGTCCATGCGACCGCGCGGCACCATCGCATCGTGGGCACGGCGGTCGCCGAAGGCGAGGGTCCGCTGGACCAGCGAGGCGGTCTCCTCGGCGAGGGCGCCCTCGTCCGCGGAGCGCTTGACCAGCACGGAGAGCTCGTCGGCGCTGCGGGCCGAGCTGAGCTCCTCCTGCGGCTCGACGCCCAGGGCGCGCACCACGGCGTTGGCGTTGCCGTTGAACAGGCGGATCGGCAGGCCGAACACCTTGGTGAACAGGCGCTGGAAGCCGACCACGTAGCGGGCGGTGCGCAGCGGCTCGGCGATCGCAAGGTTCTTGGGCACCAGCTCGCCGAAGATCATGGTAATGCCGGTGGCGAGCACCAGCGCGATGATCACGGAGACCGACCGGGCGGCGACCGCGCCGAGCCCCATGTCCATCAGGAGGGGGCTGACCAGGGCGGCGATCGCGGGTTCGGCGAGGAAACCGATGCCGAGGTTGGTGACGGTGATGCCCAGCTGCGCTCCGGAGAGCTGCGTGGAGAGGGTCCTCATGCCCTCCAGCACGCCCACCGACCGCTTGTCGCCGGAGGCGGCGGCCGCCTCCACGTCATTGCGGTTGACGGTGATCAGGGAGAACTCTGCGGCGACGAATCCGCCGCAGGCGGCGACGAGCACGAGGCCGATCGCCAGGGAGACGAGGGGACCGATCAGGTCCATGGACGGATCCCCCCGTGCGTGGTGTGTCTCTGCAGGCCCGAAGGCCTGGGACTGTCACTGGGGGCGTCGCTGGCGGCGCTCATGATCTCCTGGTGCTCCTCATGCCCCGCACCGGCTCTCGGAGGGGGAGTGACGGAATGCTACAACCCGATCCCTGGGAGCGGGAGCGATTGTGGAGCACGGCTCAGGAGGCGCCCGCCTGCCGCTGCAGGAAGGCGGCGATGGCCTGCAGCTCGACCTCGTCCACGGCGTGGCCGAGGTAGGGCCGGCGCTCCTCCTCGAGGCGCAGGTGCGCGCTCATGAACTGCCTGGTCCGGTCCTCGGATTCGGCGTCGAACAGAGGGTCCAGGCCGCCGTGGCCCCACAGCGCGGGCGGGCGCACCGCGGCGAGCGCGGCATCGCCGGGCATGGGGGCGGGGAAGGGCTGGCCGGAGAGGTTCACGACGAAGTCCAGTGCATGCGGATCGCGACGCAGCAGGTGCAGGGCCAGCAGGCCGCCCTGGGAGAAGCCGATCGCGCCGGCCACCGCCGCGCGCTGATGGGCAATCCACTCCTCGACGGCGGCGGCGGAGGCATCCACGCTCGCGGTGTCCGCGGGATCCACGGGCATCTCGAACCAGGCGTAGCCCTGCACGTAGCGGTAGATGCCGCGCAGCGAGACATAGCTGAAGTCGGAGGGCAGGAACGGCACCAGGCCGGCGAGGTCGTCCTCGTGGCTGCCGAGGCCGTGCAGCAGGAGCACCAGGGGCTTGTCGGAGCCGGCGGGCTCGGAGCGCACCACGGCGTCCTCGTCGATGCGCGGCGCGATCAGTTCGACGGGTCCGTACTGGGAGGGCTGGGTCATGCCTCGAGGGTAGTGCGTGGCCCCGGGCAGGGGCGGACCCGCAGGCTGCGCATGTGCGCTGGTCGGAAGGACGAGGTCCGACCACCTGCGGGTCCGGGCAGCTCGGTGGTATTCGCTGCGCGTCCGTGGGACGGGCGCCTCAGCGCCGAGCCACCTCACATGTCCGATCAGAAATCACTTCTCGGATCACCTCCTTCCCTGTGTCCCACCACCGTAGGGCTGCCGCGCGGGGAGGGCAACGGAAAAACCAGACCTATTGACTTTCGATAGATCATCGTCGATGATCGATGCATGTTCTCCCGTCTGAGCGTCGATGTCCTGCGAGTCCTGCTGTGCCTCGCCCTGCTCGTCACCGCCGTCCTCCAGCTCGCGGTTCTGCCCTGGCTGTCCGGGGTGCTGGCAGAGGCGCTGCCCGCCGAGGCGCACATGCGCTGGCCGATCCTGGGCCTGTCAGTCGCGGGCCTGGCGTGCACGCAGGTCGCGATGGTGTGCACGCTGCGCCTGCTCGGCGTGACCCGTCGGGGCGAGGTGTTCTCCCCCGGCTCGCTGCGCTGGGTGGACGGGATCATCGGCGCCTTCGTCGCGGCATGCCTGGTGTGCCTGGCCACGCTGGTCTACCAGTCCTTCACCGTCGGCGGCCCGCCCGCCTGGTCGCTGCTGCTGATCCTGGGCGCGATCGCCGGGGCGGGCATGGCCCTGCTGATGGGCGTGATGCGGTCCCTGCTGGTGCAGGCCACCACGCTGCGCCAGGAGATGGCGGCGGTGATCTGATGCCGATCGTGGTGCGGATCGATGTGGAGCTGGCCCGGCGGAAGCTCTCGGTGGGCGAGTTCGCGGAGCGGGTGGGCATCTCCCCCGCGAACGTCGCGGTGCTCAAGAACGGTCGCGCGAAGGCGGTGCGCTTCAGCACTCTCGAGGCGATGTGCGAGGTGCTCGAGTGCCAGCCCGGCGACCTGCTCGAATGGGTGCCGGAGGAGGGGAGCGCCTGAGCCGCTTCCGTGCCAGGATGGTGCGCGGCCCACACCCCGCGCTCGATGAGGAGTACCCGTGCAGTCCGTCCTGACCGATTCCCTGGAGAAGGTGCTCGGCCCGTCGGCGCCGCGACCGGCCGCCCTGATCGGCGGCGCTCACGCCTCCGGATTCCTCGGGGAGGTGCTGTCGGTGCAGGTCGCCCTCCGCCTCGAGCCGGGCGAGGAGCCGGGCCCCGTGCACCTGCATCTCGGGGGCCCCCTCGCCCACCGCGCCACGGCCCATGCGGTGCGCCGCGTCCCCGTCTCCCATCCGGCGCCCAAGGACGCGGATGAGCACTACCTGGTCACCGCACCGGGCGAGTACCCGGACCTGCTCGAGCCGCTGGACGGCGCAGCCCTCCGCCTCGAGCCGGGCCGGTGGGAGTCGGTGTGGATCGACGTGATCGGCCAGGACGAGGCCGATGCCGGCGAGCACCCGCTCACCCTCACCCTCCGCGACGAGGCCGGGCGGCAGCTGGCCGAGCACACCGCCCGACTGCGGCTGCACCCTCACCGCCTGCCGCCGCTGGCGATCACCAACACCCACTGGTTCCACGCCGACAGCCTCTCGACCTACTACGACGTCGAGATGCTCTCCGAGCAGCACTGGGAGCTGATCAGGTCCTTCCTCGCCTCCGCACGCGCGATGGACGTGAACTCCGTGCTCACCCCCACCTGGACCCCTCCGCTGGACACCGCCGAGGGGCACACGCGCCCCGTCGTGCAGCTGGTCGGGATCCGCGAGGAGGGCGGGCAGTACCGCCTGGACTTCTCGCAGCTGGACCGCTGGCTAGGGATCTGCCGCGAGCTGGGCTTCGAGGGTATCGAGATCGCGCACCTGTTCACCCAGTGGGGCGCCAGGTTCACTCCCGCGATCCAGGTGGAGACGGCCGACGGGCTCGAGCACCGCTTCGGCTGGCACGTCGCGGCGACCGATCCCGAGTACCGTCGCCTGCTCGAGACGCTGATCCCGGCCCTGCGCGAGCACCTCGACCGCGTCTGGGACGGGGCCGTGCTCTGGCACATCTCCGATGAGCCCCACGAGAACCAGATCGAGGCCTACCGCGCAGCCAAGGCGCAGGTCGAGGATCTGCTCGAGGGTGCGCAGGTGGTCGACGCGCTCAGCTCGCTCGAGTTCGCCGAGCAGGGCGTGGTGGACACGCCGATCGTGGCGACGAACCACGTCGGCCCCTTCCTCGAGGCGGGCAGGCACCCCTGGGTGTACTACTGCGTGAGCCAGAACCGGGACGTCGCCAACCGCTTCATCGCCCAGCCCTCGCTGCGCAACCGGGTGCTCGGGCGCCAGCTGTTCGTGCACGATGCCCCCGGCTTCCTGCACTGGGGCTACAACTTCTGGTGGTCGCAGTTCTCGCTGCGGCCGATCGACCCCTTCGAGGACACCTGCGCGGGCGGGCCCTTCTTCGGCGGCGACTCCTTCGCCGTCTACCCCGGTCCCGACGGCACTCCCTGGCTCTCGCTGCGCCACCGCGTGTTCGCGCAGGCGATGGCCGACCATCGGGCGCTGACCTGGCTCGCGGAGCTCACCGATCATCCGAGCGCCACGGCGCTGGTGGACGAGGGCGGCACGCTGACCTACTCCTCGTTCTCCTACGACGTGGAGCAGCACCTGCGGGCCCGCCACGAGGTGGACGAGCGGATCCTCGCGGCCCTGGCCGGCTGAGGCTCAGTACTCGGGCAGCTCCTGCTCGCCGGTCTCGGCCTCCATGCGGTCCTGATCGCGGTTACCCTGCTCCGCGGCGGTGACGTCGTCGCCGCCGCGGTCACGGTCCGCGTCGAAGCCGTAGCCGTCGGCGTTGCGGGAGTCCGGTCCCTCGGCAACCACGCGGTCGGTCTCGAGGGCATCGTCGATGCTGACCTCCGCGGGCTGCTCCTCGGGGTCGGCGGCGAGCTCGTCGAGCTCGGGGTCCTCGGCGGGATTCTGCGGCTCGGTCATGGTTCCTCCTGGTGTCCGGGTGTCGCTCAGCTCAGGGCATCGATGATCGCCTTGTCGAAGGCGTCCAGGTCATCGGGGGTGCGGGAGGTGATCAGGCGGAAGCCGGCGCTGTCGTCGACCACCACCGCCTCGTCGCTCCAACTCCCGCCGGCGTTGACCAGATCGGTGCGGATGGTGGGCACCGAGGTGAGCTCGCGGCCGTCGGCCAGGCCCGTCTCCACCAGCAGCCAGGGGGCGTGGCAGATCGCGGCGACGGGCTTGCCGTCGGCAGCGAAGGAGCGGACGAGGAACTGCGCGGTCTCGTCGGCGCGCAGCGCGTCGGCGTTCAGGGTGCCGCCGGGCAACACCAGGGCATCGAAGTCCGCGGCCTTCACGGAGTCGTAGGTGGCGTCCACGGGAACCTCGGGGCCGGGCTCGCGGTCCCGTTCGAGGGTCTTCACGACGCCGGCCTCGGGGGCGACGACGGTGACGGTGGCACCGGCCTCCCGCAGGGTCGCGATCGGTGTGCGGATCTCGTCGGTCTCGGTGCCGAAGTTGCTGCTCAGAAGCAGGATCTTGCGTCCTTCGAGGGCGCTGTTCATGGCTCCTCCTCACGTCGGGGCGTCCGTGCGGCGACCGTATCACCGGCGCCCCGGGCGACCCCGACCGATCGGACGCCGCTCAGGTTCCGCAGAAGGTCATGAAGTCCTCGCCGCCGTCGCCCGGGCCCTCGAGGTGCTCCCACTCCGCACGGCGCAGGAACGGGGCGGAAACGGCCTCGAGCAGCTCTCTCGCCGGGCCCATGTCCCCCAGATGCGCGGCCTGCAGCGCCCGCTCGAGAGTCACATTCCGCGGCATATAGAGCGGGTTCACCCCCTCCGCCACCTGCCCGCCGCCCAGCGCGCGCAGCCGCCGCTGCCACTCCTCGAACGGCGCCGGCTCCTCGAAAAGCCGCTCCGCCTCCCCCTCCTCGAGGGCGCGGAAGAACCCGGTGTGATCCACGTGCTGCGCCTCGAGCAGGGCGAACAGCTCCTCGCCGAGCGCCTCCACCTCGTCGGCCGCGAGCGTCTCCGGCAGTCCGAGCTTGCGCGCGAGCCCTCGCGAGTGCGCGGCGAGGTACCAGCCCTCGAACTGCTCGAGCACGGCGGTGGCCTGCTCGACCGCGCCGTTCGGGTCCTCCGGATCGATCAGGGGCACGAGGGTCTCCGCGAAGCGGGAGAGGTTCCACAGGGCGATGCCGGGCTGGTTGCCGTAGGCGTAGCGGGCGCCGCGGTCGATCGAGCTGAACACCGCGCCGCGGCGGTGCTCGTCCAGCACCGCGCAGGGCCCGTAGTCGATGCCCTGACCGGACAGCGTCATGTTGTCCGTGTTCATCACGCCGTGCACGAAGCCGCTGAGCATCCACTGCGCGATCAGCTCCGCCTGGCTCCGGGCGACCGCCTCGAGCAGGCCCAGCGGCCCGTCGGCCCCGGGATGATGGCGGGCGATCGTGTGCTCGACCAGGCGCTCGCGCACCTCTGGGTCCAGATGCCAGGCCGCATACTCGAAGGTCCCCACGCGCAGATGGCTGGCCGCCGCCCGCACCAGCAGCGCGCCCGGCTCCGGGGTGACACCGCGGCGCGGAGCGATCTGCTCGCCGGTGGTGAGCACCGCGAGCGCGCGGGTGGTGGGGGTCCCCAGCGCGTGCAGCCATTCGCCGATCACGGCCTCGCGCAGCATCGGGCCGAGCGGCGCCTTGCCGTCCCCGCCGCGGGCGAAGGGGGTGCGGCCGCCACCCTTGAGGTGCAGATCGTGTCGCGACCCGTCGGGAGCGAGCCGCTCGCCCAGCAGCACGGCCCGGCCATCGCCCAGCTGCGGGTTCGCGGTGCCGAACTGGTGGCCGGCGTAGGCCTGGGCGACGGTGCCCGCGATCTGGCCGGTCAGCAGCGCGATCCCCTCGGGGCCGCGGAGCTGCTCGGGCTCGTACCCGAGCTCGCGGGCGAGCGGCTCGTTCAGCCAGACGATCTCGGGGCGGGGCGGCTGATCCGCCGTCCAGGGCACGGACAGCTCGGGCACCGCGGCGGCGTAGGTCTGCTCGAGAGGCGTCTGCATCCCTCGATCCTCCCACCGCGACGCCGCGCGTGCGGTTGACGGCCCGGCCGTGACCCGACAGACTGACCGTGCACATTGTGCAACCCGGTTACGTAATCGCCCGGGTCGAGGACGACGAGCGAGGCGGGCCGATGACCACAGCATCTGCGGTGCGCCAGGTCAACGCCCGCGACTGCCTCCTTGTGCTGCGCGAGGCGGGTTCCGCCGTGACCGTCGGCGAGCTCGCCGCGGCGACCGGCCTCTCCCGCCCCACCGTCGACGCCGTGCTGAGCGATCTGCTGGGCTCCGGAGCCGTCGCCGCCGCCCCCGCCGCGGCCTCCGGCACGGCCGGGCGCCCTGCCCGGCGCTTCGCCTTCGCGCCCGGCGTCGCCTCGGTGGCGGCGCTGGATATCGGCGCCCGCACCGTGCGCTGCCGGGTCACCGACGCTTCCGGGCGGACCCTCGCGAACTCCTCCGTGCCCAGCGAGGACGCACCCCTGCTCGACGTGCTCGAGCGCGCCGTGCGCGAGACCGGCCACCGTCCGGCAGCGCTCGGGATCGCCGCACCCGGCATCCTCGACGCCGACGGCCGCATCTCCCAGAGCCTCGCCGCACCCGGCCTCGTCGGCCTCGACCTCGCCGGCGAGCTCGGCGAGCGGCTCGGCTGCCCGGTGGCCGTGGAGAACGACATCAAGCTCGCCGCCCTCGCCGAGCACCACCTGGGCGATGGCGCCGAGAGCATCCTGTTCGTGCAGCTCGGCCACCGCATCTCCGTGGCCTCGATCCTGGGCGGCACGATCCTGCAGGGCGCGCACCGGCTGGCCGGCGAGCTCGGCAGCCAGCGCGGTATGCGCTGGACGGACAGCTCCACCCGCGGCCGCCTGCAGTGGTCCACCGGCGAGGAGGCCAGGCCACTGCTCGAGCGCGCCGCGCAGGGCGATGTCGCCGCGCTGGAGGAGATCGAGGAGTTCTGCGCACAGATCGCCCCGCGCCTGGCGACCGTGCTGCTCACGCTCGATCCCGAGCGCGTCGTCGTCGGCGGCGGTCTCTCCCGCGCCGGCCAGACCCTGCTGCAGCCGCTCGGCCGCGCTCTCGGCGACCTGCTCATGACCGGCCACGCCCCGACGGTGGTCGGCGCCCGCCTGACCACCGACGGCGCTCTCGTCGGCGCGCTCGGCCTGGCCTTCGCGCACGGCTCCGACCAGCTGGTGGGCGTCCCCGACGTCCACGCCCCCTGGAGCCCGTAACCCCGATCACGAAGGACCACCATGACCGCCGACATCCTCTTCGGCTTCAGCTCCTACAGCTTCCACTCCAAGCTCTCCTCCGGCGAGATGACGCTCCCGCAGGTCATCGACTGGGTCGCGGCATCCGAGGGCGAGCACCTCGAGCTCGCCGTGCTCTCCGACGACGCGGACTCCCCGATCCCGAACATCGCCTCCGACCCCGCCTACGTGGACCGGATCCGCGAGCACGCCGCGGCGGCCGGTGTGCCGCTGACGAACCTCGCGATCGGCGCGGACCTCTCCACCGGCGACCGCGGGCAGATCGAGCGGGTGAAGCAGTACGTCGACCTCGCCGAGCGGCTGGGGATCACACGGATGCGCCACGACGTGGTCGCGCACGCCGGACACGAGGGCGACGACACCCCGCTGTTCGAGCAGGTGCTGCCCGCGATCGTGGCCGCGAGCAAGGAGATCGCGCAGTACGCGGCCTCCAAGGGAATCACCACCAGCCTCGAGAACCACGGCTTCTTCGTGCAGTCCGCGGACCGGGTGCGCCGGATCATCCACGCGGTGGACGAGCCGAACTTCCGCACCACCCTGGACGTCGGCAACTTCGTGTGCGTGGATGAGGCACCCGAGGTCTCCGTCGCGCAGAACCTGCCGTACGCGATGGTCGTGCACTTCAAGGACTTCTACATCCGACCGGCCGACGCCGCCCCCGGAGCGGGCTGGTTCCGCAGCCGCGGCGGCAAGCATCTGCGCGGCGCGGTGGTGGGCAACGGCGACATCGACCTGCGCGCCGTGGCCCGTGCCATCGCCGACTCCGACTTCAGCGGCTACGCGGCGATCGAGTTCGAGGGCTGGGAGGACTGCCTGCTCGGCTGCGAGCGCGGCATCGCCTACGCCAAGAGCCTGTTCGCCTGACCCGACCGACCCCCACACACTTCGAGGAGAACCCCTATGTCGACGTTCCGAGTCGGCGTCATCGGCGCCGGAAGCATCGCCCAGTCCCATCTCACCGCCTATCAGAACAATCCCGACGTCGAGCTGATCGCGGTCGCCGACATGAACCTCGAGCGGGCCCGCGCGGTGGCCGACCAGTACGGGGCGCCGCGCGCCTACGCGGACCCGCACGAGCTGCTCGCCGATCCCGAGATCGACGGCGTGTCGATCTGCACCTGGAACAACTCCCACGCCGCCTGGGCGATCGCCGCGATCGAGGCGGGCAAGCACGTGCTGGTGGAGAAGCCCATCGCCCGCACCCTCGCCGAGGCGGAGCAGCTCCAGAGGATCGTCGAGCAGCACGACACCGTGGTGCAGGTGGGCTTCGTGCGCCGCCACTCCCCCAACTGCCAGGTGCTGAAGTCGTTCATCGACGCCGACGAGCTGGGCGAGATCTACTACGCCAAGGCCAGCTGCCTGCGCCGGGCCGGCAACCCCGGCGGCTGGTTCGCGGACAAGGAGATCTCCGGCGGCGGCCCGCTGCTGGACATCGGCATCCACGTGCTGGACCTGTGCTGGTACCTCATGGGCAGCCCGAAGGTGGTCTCGGTCAGCGGCAACACCTACGACAAGCTCGGCAGCCGCGGGAACATCACCACCATGCCGCGCTACAAGGCCGCGGACTACGACCCGGACCGCAACAGCGTCGAGGACCTCGCCAACGCCGTGATCCGCTTCGAGAACGGTGCCTCGCTGCTGCTGGACTGCTCCTACTCCCTGCACGCCACGAAGGATTCGATCGACGTGTCGGTGTACGGCGAGAAGGGCGGCGCGGAGCTCGAGCCGTCCCTGCGCATCGCCACCGAGATGCACGACTCCGTGGTGAACATCGAGCCGCAGATCGGCTCGGGCACCTTCGAGTTCGGCACCGGCTTCGCGAACGAGATCCAGAACTTCGTGGACGCCTCGCTGGGCAAGGCGGAGTCCGTCGCCCCGGCGTGGCACGGGGTCGAGATCGTGCGGATCCTCGAGGCGATCTACGAGTCCGCGGCAAGCGGGCGCGAGGTCTCGCTGGTCTGAGGATCGGCCGACGAGCCGCGACGGCGGGCGCGGACGGGCGGCGGGCGCCGCCGGGCGACGGCGGGGCGCGGGACGGGGCCTTGGTCCTGCCCGCGCCGCGCCATGCCGGGGTGCAATGGTGCGATGACACAGGACCTTCCCTTCCCGGGCCAGCCCTCGCAGGGCGGCCACCAGTGCGGCTGCGACGAGCATGAGGCCGATGTGCCGCGCCTGAACGCCTCCCAGATCCCGCATGCGATCCGGCACGCCGCCGTGTTCGGGGCGCTGGACGCGATCCGTCCCGGCTTCGCGATGGATCTGGTGGCGCCGCACGATCCGAAGCCGCTCCTCGCCCAGGCGGAGGAGCGCTACGCGGGTGCCATCGATGTCAGGTACCTGGTCAGCGGCCCCGAGGAGTGGGTGCTGCGCCTGACGAAGACCGCCTGACCAGGAGCGAAGCTCGCGTGCCGATCGGGTGCAGGGCTTCCTGACATCGGCGTGAGGGAGGCGGGACGGGCGGCCCGGGCCGCTCGGGTGGCGCCGCCGGCGCATCCTTTGACAACGTGACGCGCGACGCACGGTCTGGTGGTGTGCGGCTCGACGACGGATGCGGCGGCGCATCGGGGCCGCCCGGAGCGAGGAGGCTCACCGATGTCCAGCAATCGCGCGATCGCCTACAAGGGTCCCGGCAAGGTCGAGGTCATCGACATCGACTATCCGACGTATGAGTTGAAGGACGGCCCGGGGGTGAATCCGGACAATGTGGGCCGCAAGCTCCCGCACGCGGCGATCCTCAAGGTGGTCACCACGAACATCTGCGGCTCTGACCAGCACATGGTGCGCGGCCGCACCACCGCACCGGTGGATCTGGTGCTCGGCCACGAGATCACCGGAGAGGTGATCGAGACCGGACCGGGTGTGGAGTTCATCCAGAAGGGCGATCTGGTCTCGGTGCCCTTCAACATCTCCTGCGGCCGCTGCGAGATGTGCAAGACCCGTCGCACCGAGATCTGCCTGAACGTGAACCCGGATCGCCCCGGCAGCGCCTACGGCTACGTGGACATGGGCGGCTGGGTGGGCGGCCAGGCCGAGTACGTGCTGGTGCCCTATGCGGACTGGAACCTGCTGAAGTTCCCCGACAAGGACCAGGCCATGGAGAAGATCCTGGACCTGACGATGCTCTCAGACATCTTCCCCACCGGCTTCCACGGCGCGGTGACCGCGGGTGTGGGGCCGGGCTCCTCGGTGTACATCGCGGGTGCGGGCTCGGTGGGCACGGCCGCGGCGGTGGGTGCGCAGCTGCTGGGCGCCTCGGTGGTGATCATGGCGGACATGAACGCGGAGCGGCTCGAGAACGCCGCGAAGTTCGGCTGCGAGACAATCGACGTGTCGAAGGAGGATCCGCGGGAGGGCATCGCGCGGATCCTGGGTCGCGAGGAGGTCGACGCCGGCGTGGACGCCGTGGGCTTCTAGGCCCGCGGCCACGGCAAGGACGCAGGCGAGGCGCCGGCGACGGTGCTGAACACGCTGATGGACGTCACGCGTGCCGGTGGCGCGCTGGGCATCCCGGGCCTGTACGTGACCGGTGACCCGGGTGGCGTGGACGAGGCCGCGCAGGAGGGCTCGCTCTCCCTGCGGCTCGGCCTGGGCTGGGCGAAGGCGCTGTCGATGACCACGGGACAGTGCCCCGTGATGAAGTACCACCGGCAGCTGATGGAGGCGATCCTGCACGACAAGGTGCAGATCGCCGACGCCGTGAATGCCGTCGCCATCTCCCTGGATGACGCCCCGGCCGGCTATCAGAAGTTCGACTCCGGTGTGGCGACCAAGTACGTCATCGATCCGCACGGCGTGACCGGGAAGGTGCAGCCCGTCTGACCCTGGTTCAGAAGGGTGGTTCGGTCTCGTCGGTGGTGGGGCCGGGTGGGATGATCCGGCGCCTGTGGTGAGCGGCGCGGGCAGCGGCACGCTGCTCGGCGACGCGTTCATCGCGGGGCCGGGGCCTCTCCTGGGCGTGCAGGCGCATGGCGTCCTCGTGGGCGCGTTGGTGTGCTCGCCAGGTCCGTTCCATCACGGCGGCGGTGTGCGGGGTGAGCAGGTCCGTATCCTCCCGCGCCCTCGCTCGGATCTCGCGGTCGATCATCCACCTCGTCTCCAGCGGCCCAGCGGTGGTGGTGCCATCGCCGGTGGTGGGGTCATCGTGCGGGTCGCGTTCGGGGTCGAGCAGTCCGGCGGTCTTCATCTGGTGGTGCTGCCAGCACAATCGGTGGAGGTTCCACAGACTCGTCTGCCCGCCCTGCCCGGGGTGTTCATGGTTGTATTCGATGATGTGGTCATCCTCGGCCGTCGTGGCGGTCGAGCGAGCACATCCTGGGACGGCGCAGTGGCTGTGGCGCAGTCGCAGCTGGAGCCGCATCTGCGCTCCGGGCTGGTAGGTCTTCGACGTCACCGGCAGGTACGCGCCGGTGACCGGGTCGGTGAGGATCCGCCACCAGGTCTGGCTTCCCGCGGCAAGGGCGCGGGCCTGCTCGGCCGGGACCGGGGTCATGCCCTCCAGCATTGCCGGGCCCTCATCGACCCCGAGCAGGGTTGTGGCAGGCACGGTCACCAGCAGTTTGAACGGTGAGCTGGTTTCCTGGACCGGATCGATATCCAGGACCGAGTGAGTCAAGATCGCATACCGCATTCTCCGCAGCGACAGGGTCCGGCCCCGCTCGACCAGGTCTTCATCGATGTCGAACGGCAACGGCCCCACAGCCCCTGCTTCGAGTGCGTGGCGCTGGGCTTTCTGGACCGTGCGGGCCGCGACATCGAGGCGGTGCGCGAGTGCTTTGATCTCCAGGATCGGGCCCGTCACCATCAACGACGCCGTGCCCGCATCGGTATCGATCGCCACGATCTCCACATCCCGCGCGGACGTCGCGGGGGCCGGGATGTCAGCGGCGGTTGCGAGCTTCACCGCGAGGCGTACCTGCTTCTCGAACGTGTCCTGCGAGACCGAGGGGATCTCCACCCCGCCCATGTGGGCATCGACCTGGCGGGCCTGCTCCTCGCTGAGGCGACGGACGTGACGGATCAGGTAGTGATGCCACGCCTCGGGCAGATCCCCCCGACGCAGATACGTGAACGTCACCGGCATCCACGACACCGCCATATGGGCGTCGCGGACCTTCGCCCAGGCCTGCACATAGCTGCACCGCATCCCTGCGGCGATCTTCAACGCCGTCAGGTCCGCATCATCGAGTGCGCCCCGCACCTCGGGGTCCTCACGGAAGAACGTCGCCAGCTGCCGCAGCTGATGGGCGTGCAGACTCGCCCGCGTCCGCATCGTGCGATGCAGCGCCAACACCCGGGCCGCCTCGAGGCTGCCTGGGGTGACCTCCTCGAGGATCACGTCCTCATCCAGAACACGCCGCGCACGCACCGACCACCTTGGCAGCCCCTCGACCCCCTCAGGAGTCGGCGAGGACGTCGGGGCGTGGTGCCCGGCCGGGCCCTCTGCCGCCTCGCCCTGCCGCCCGTCCTCGAACTCCTCGAAACCACCCACCAACACCACCCCCTTCCTGCACCCGGCACCACAGTGATGCACGACTGACGAATATGACTCCACGCTATTTGCCAGAACCCGCTTACTCAAGAGTCACCACCAAATGGGGACGAATCTGTGGATAACCCACCAGTGTGGAGGAAAGGTTGCGTGGATGACTCGCAGTGGGGAGGACCCGTCCTGTGGATGACCGTGGGCTGCGGAGGACTCGTCGACTCGTCGGCCCGATCCGCCCTCCACATCGAGGCCCCGATTCGCAGCGAAGATGCTGTCTGGCGGCGTGAACGGCGGTGCACGGCGGGGATCAAAGGATGAGTGCGCACGCGAACCCCCTCCAGGCGCGTGGCGGGCTGGCGGTGGCGCAGGCGGTCAGCGGAGATCAGCGCGAAGAACGGATATCGGATTACCCACCGAGGCCTCCACCACAAAGTCGTCATGCATTATATGGAGTCGTTCGACATTCCCTTCCCGAGGCGTCGATGAATCCGTCCAGAATTCCCTTCACCTCTGCCGATGGGGAGGAACAGTCACCATCGCACCCCCTCCGCCCCGTCGCGTCGGTCTTCGTGGCCGCTCGGACGGCGTAAGGTCGAGCCATGACGGAACGCACCACGTACCTCCTGGTGGACGGCGAGAACATCGACGCCACGCTCGGGGTCTCGGTCCTCGGCCGACGCCCCCAGCCCGACGAGCGCCCTCGCTGGAACAAGCTCCTCCACCACGCGGAGTCCTCGTGGCGCCAGCCGGTGAAGGGCCTGTTCTTCCTCGCCGTCGAGGACAGCCTGCCCTCCGGCTTCGTGCAGGCCCTGATCGCGATGGGCTACAAGGCCATCCCGCTGCGCGGCGAGGGCAAGATCGTGGACATCGCGATCCAGCGCACCGCCGAGGCGCTGCAGTCCCGCGAGGCCGACGTCATGCTCGTCAGCCATGACAAGGACTTCGTCCCCCAGATGGAGGACCTCGCGGCCACGCCCGGGCGCCGCACGGCCCTCGTCGGCTTCCGTGAGTTCATGGCGGCGGATCTGCAGGACATCCCCGGGATCGAGTTCCACGACCTCGAGTACGACGTCCACGCGTTCACGAGCCGTCTGCCGCGCGTGCGGATCATCGACATCGACGAGTTCGACCCGCTCGAGTTCCTCTGAGCCCTCTGGGCCGTCTCGGCGGCCGTCGGCGAGCACGCCTCCCGTCGGGGCGGCCCTCGCGGGCGGCCGCCGGCAGCGCGGCTCGTTCCGCTCGAGCAGGCTCCCCTCGATCGGGCTCCCCTCGAGCCGGAGCCGCTTCCGGGCAGCACCCGAACCTCGACCATCTCGGATCATCGGCCCACCCACCAGGACGGCCCAGGACGCGAAAAACCCCGGTTCACCTGGGTGAACCGGGGCTATCCCTGCGGTGCGCGAGGGGGGACTTGAACCCCCACGCTCTCACGAGCACACGGACCTGAACCGTGCGCGTCTACCAATTCCGCCACTCGCGCATATCTTCGGCACCGGGAAACCAGTCACCAAGGCCGAAGGTTCCCTTAGGTTACCCCCGCAGAACCCTTCGGCCCAAGCCGAGACACCCCACAGTAACGAAGGACACGTCCAGGGATCTTGCATCCTGCTCTCAGCGCATCGAATCGGCCTCGCGGAAGGCGTCCTCGATGTCCGCGGTGGAGATCCGGTGGCGCGCGATCAGCACGTACAGCAGCGACGCGAGCAGCACCGCGGGCACTCCCACCATGGCCGCGACCTGCATGCTCGGCCGCACGCCGATGGTCGCGAACACGGCGGCCAGGCCCACCAGGCCCACCACGGCGCTGGCGATGCCGCCGGGCATGCGGAATGTCGCGCCGGTGATGCGGCGGCGCCGAAACACGATGTAGGTGCACAGGATCAGCGCCCACACCAGGAGCACCGAGAACACCACGAGGCTCATCATGTAGCCGAACACCCCGCCCACGCCGCTGAAGGCCAGCAGAGCGGCGCCGAGCAGCCCCAGGGAGCTCAGCGCGATGCCGACCACGGGCACCCGGCGCGCGGTGATGAACGCGGCGAAGCGCGGGGCGAGCCCGTCGGAGGCGAGGGAGTGGATCATGCGGCTGCCCGCGTACAGGTTCGCGTTCGCGGCGGAGAGCGCGGCGATGAGCACCAGCAGGTTGGTGATGTGGGCGGCGCCGGGGATGCCGAGCTGGTCGAAGACCATCACGAACGGGGAGGTGGCGACGTCGTCCCCGGAACCGGCGGCGGTGCGCCACGGCACCAGGCAGAGGACGAAGCCGATGCAGAACACGTAGAAGAAAGCCAGGCGCACGATGGTGGTGCGGGCGGCTGTGCGGATCGAGCGGGCGGGGTCCTTCGCCTCGGCGGCGGTGATCGACAGCAGCTCGATCCCGCCGAAGGAGAACATCACCACCGACAGCGCGACCCACACCGGCGCCCAGCCCATCGGGGCGAAGCCCCCGTCGGCCGTGAGCTGGGAGAGTCCAGGGGCGGGGGCATCCGGCAGGCCGACGAACACCAGCACCGCGCCGATCAGGATGAACACGAAGACGGCGATGACCTTGATCGAGGACAGGAAGAACTCGACGATGCCGAAGGAGCCGACGCTGGCGAGGTTGATCGCGATGATCACGGCGGCGAAGAGCAGGATCCCCGCCCAGATCGGGATCGCGGGCACCCAGTAGGCGAGGTAGGCCGCGCAGGCCACGAGCTCGGCGCCGGTCACGCATACGGTGACGAACCAGTACAGCCACCGTGAGAGGTAGCCCCAGAACGGGGAGAGGTAGTGCGCCGCGAGGGTGCCGAAGCCGCCGCGGACGGGGTGGCGGGAAGCCATCTCGCCCATCGCGAGCGCGATGGTCGCCGCGATCAGGGAACCGAGCGCGAAGGAGATGATCACCGCAGGGCCGGCGATGCCGATCGCCTCGCCCGAGCCGAGGAACAGGCCGGTGCCGAGCGCGGAGCCCATGGCGATCATGGCCATCTGGCCATGGCCGAGGGAGCGGGCGAGGGGGCCGCCGTGGTGGGGAGCGGCGGTGTCACGGGGTCGAGAAGTCACCGCTCGAGCGTAGCGCCCGCGGATCGCGCCTCCACTCAGGACCGAGCCGAGTCACATCATCGCGGAGAGCTCACGCACCCCGGTACTGGTCGATGGCGTCCTTGGCCTCCTTGAGGCCCGCGCCGGTGTGCTCGCGGTACACCTTGATCGCCTGGATCACCTTGCCCTCGGCGACCAGTCGGCGGGACTCCTCGGGGATCTGCGGGCCCACCTGGTCGCGAAGGCTGAGCAGCTCCGCGTCGCTCACTCCGGCTCGCGCGGCGAGCTCCCCCGCGAGATTCTCGAGGCGACGGATATGCGCCTGGAGGGTCTCGAGCTGCTTCTGCTGCCGTGCTGCACGTCCGAACATGTCCGCAACCTATCCCGCGACCGGCGCTCGCGGGGCCGACGTCCGCACCGCAATGGTCACTGCGGCGTGGCGCTGAACCCCGGATCGCTGTTCTCGCCACGGGGCACAGGCTGGCCCCATGCCCTGCGACTCCCCTTCAGCGGTCACCCCGCGCCGCTGCGCCAGGCGCTCGAGGTGCTCGCCGAGATCGAGGGCTGAACCCCGCTCCTACTGCAACGGTCGATGGATCAGGGCGAAGGTGACGGGCTCTCCGCTCGCGGAGAGCGTGGGGTAGAACTGCGCCTCGAAAGGTGCCGGGCTGTCGTCCTGGGTCCCGGTGCAGCGCACGCCGGTATGGCCGGTGCTCTCGCCGACGATGCCTTCGCAGGTCTCGAGCGTGTCGCTCAGGCCCAGGCTCTCGAGCTCGGCCTGGACGCGTCCGACCAACCCCTCCTGCTCGAGCAGCGCCGGATCGTCGAAGAACAGCGCGGTCGGGCCATAGTGGACGCTGACCTCCTCGTCCATCACCATCTCGGCCTGGACCGAGGCGAGCTCCCCAGCGACCACCAGGGAGTGGTCCTCCGTGCCGGCGGGGCCGCTGAGCACCGGGTATGCCGTGACCACGTCCTGCGTGGAGGCGACGGCGCAGCCCACCGGGATCCTGCTGCCGCCCATGAGGGTGCCCTCGCAGGTGACGTCCGTCGGCTCGGTTCCCGCGACGCCGGCAGAGATCTCGGCGAGCCGGTCCGGAGCGACCTCGCTCGAGGGGGAGTCGTCCGTGCCCATCGGGGCGAGGCTCAGCACCGGGAATTGGCCCACCGGGGCGTAGCCCTCCGAGCGACCCTCCTCCGCGGTGGTGGGCTCGACATCCACCGACGCCGCCTCTGTGCTGGTCGCTGCCGGTGTCGTCGTGCCGTCGTCGGCTGCATCGCCGCTGCAGCTGGGCAGTGCGAGGGCGAGCGCGGCTGCTCCGATCGCCAGTGCCATGGACGGTCGTCGGGTCGTGCGCATGCGTACCCCTGCTGCTCGTGCGGTGCGGCGTCTCGGGCCGGTCAGATCTCCTGCAGAGCGTACTTCATCACAGAGAAGCGTCCCGCACCATGGTTGGTGCGGGACGCTTCTGGCCGGCCGGAGAGCCGGAGGGCTGATCAGGCCTGTGCAGCAGCACCCTTCGCCGCGACGACCTGCACCAGCAGGTTCGCGAAGATGTCCTCGTGCAGACGGACGGTCGCCTTGTGCTCGCCGAGCGAGCGGATCGGGGTCACGAACTCGACGGAACGACGATCGATGTCCTTGTCGAAGATCGCCTTGACGCCCTCGGCGACCTCCTTGGAGGAGACCGCACCGAACAGACGGCCGTTCTGGCCGGCGCGTTCGGAGATGACGACGGGCTTGGACTCGAGGGTCGCCTTGAGCGACTGCGCCTCCTCGAGGCTGGCGATCGCGCGCTTGCCGCGGGCCGCACGGATCTGGTCGAGCTGACGCTGACCGCCCTTGGTCCACGGGGTCGCGAGACCGCGGGGCAGGAGGAAGTTACGGGCGTAGCCGTCCTTGACGTCGACGACGTCACCGGCGGTGCCGAGGCCCGTGACCTCGTTGGTGAGGATGAGCTTGGTGGTCATGTGTTCGCCTTCCTCGCTCAGCGACCGGAGGTCGAGTAGGGCAGGAGAGCGATCTCGCGGGCGTTCTTCACGGCCTTCGCGATCTTGCGCTGCTCCTGGACGGAGACGCCGGTGACCCGACGAGCGCGGATCTTGCCGCGGTCGGAGACGAACTTGCGCAGCAGCGCGGCGTCCTTGTAGTCGACGGTCTCGACTCCCGCGGCCTTCAGCGGGTTCTGCTTCTTCTTCGGGGGACGAAGAGAGGGCTTGGCCATCGTGGTGCTCCTTCTTTCTGAGGGGAGCCCGGGCATGCACCCGGGATGGAATGGATCTAAAGGGAACGTCGATCGCCGGAGCGATCAGAAGGGCGGGTCGTCGTACCCGCCCTGGTTGCCGCCGCCGGCCCACGGGTCAGCGGCCGGTGCGCCCTGCGGCGCGTTGCCGTAACCGCCCTGGCCACCCTGGCCGCCCTGGTTGCCGTAGCCGCCCTGGCCGCCGCCCTGGGGGGCGCCGCCGCCGAAGCCGCCTCGGCCGCCTCCGCCGCCGCGCTGCACCTTGTTGGGCTTGGCGGTGGCGTAACGGAGCGAGGGGCCGATCTCGTCGACGTCCAGCTCGATGCTGGTGCGGTTCTGGCCCTCACGGTCGGTGAAGGAGCGCTGCTTGAGGCGCCCCTGAGCGACCACGCGGGTGCCCTTCTCGAGCGACTCGGCCACGTTCTCCGCGGCGTCGCGCCAGATGGAGCAGCGAAGGAACAGCGCCTCGCCGTCCTTCCACTCGTTCGACTGACGGTCGAAGGTGCGGGGGGTCGACGCGATGGTGAACGACGCGACCGCGATGCCGGACTGCGTGAAACGCAGCTCGGGGTCGGCGGTCAGGTTGCCGATCACCGTGATGACGGTGTCATTCGCCATGGGGGCTCCTCTGCTCCGGGATGGGGTGGGGTGGTGCGGGGGTCAGCGGCAGCTGGTCAGTTGGCGTCGAGACGCATGACCTTGGTGCGCATGACCGACTCGTTGAGCCCGAGCTGACGGTCCAGCTCCTGCGCGGTCGAGGACTTCGCGGTGAAGTGGAGGACGATGTAGATGCCCTCGGTCTTCTTGTCGATCTCGTAGGCGAACTTGCGCTTGCCCCAGACGTCGACGTTGTCGATGGTGCCGCCCTCGGTCGGGATGACCTGGACGAGCTTCTCGAAGGTTCCGGTGACGGTCCGCTCATCGACGGACGGGTCGAGGATGACGACCATTTCGTACTTGCGCATGTCTGGTACCCACCTCCTGTGGTCTCTGCGGCCACGGTCTCTCCGTGGCAGGAGGGTTCATGCCATCCGCACGGGCATCGGCGATGCACGTCACGGACCGACCCAGCCTACCCGCGCGCCCGGACATCGGCCAGGGCATGGGGACGGGTGCGCCCGGCATCACAGGCCGGGCCGACGGGGGCGGGCTCAGCCGCGCATCGCCTTCTTCACCCGCGCGAACCAGCCGCCGGTGCTGCGGGCACCGGCGATCCCACCGCCCGCGACCGCGCCAGCGGTGCGCCCCTGCAGGCGCGTCCCGCAGCGGTCGCAGAGCTTCCTGCCGGTGATCGAGGTGTAGGCCCTGCCGCGAATCTTGTTCCTGCACTGCTCGCATCGCATGCCTCGATGGTGCCATGCGCGATGCGCGGGCCGACGGGGAGCGCCGAGCATCGCGGCGGCGCTCAGAGCGCGGCGGGGAACCGCTCCCAGACCCGGTGGGCCTGCAGCAGCGGGGTGATCTCCCCGAGCACGCTCTGCGCGTCGTCGCCGACGACCAGTCCCGCCCCGCCGGGAGCGGTGCGCGCCTCGAGCGCCTCCCGGCCCGGGCCCCAGGCGCCGATCGCCTTCGAGTGCCGCCAGCACTCGTCGATCAGCTTGCCGACCCGCGGCTCCACCGAAGCCGCGGTGCCGAAGGTGCGACCCACCGGCACACCGGCGACCTCGCCTCCGCGCGGGGCGATGACCAGCGGAGTCATCGAGGCGTCGACGATCGCCTCATGCAGGGCGAGCAGGCCCTCGTTGTCGGCGTCGGGGTCGACCACGATCCCGACAGTCCGCCCGTCGGCCGGCCAGCTGCCGCCCAGCTGGGACAGCGGCGCGCTGGAGGCGAGCTCTCCGTCCTCGACCGCGACCGTCGGCTCGGGGGCGGGCATGCCGAGCGCCGCCGCGACCCGCGCGCACAGCTCGCCGTCGATGTTCGCGAGGCACTGCAGCTGACGCTCCTTGATCGTGTTCTCGTAGCACTTGCCGAGCTCGAAGGAGTAGGCGTCGACGATGTGGTCCTGCTCCACCGGCGTCATGCTCCGCCAGAAGAGTCGCGGCTGGCTGTAGTGATCCTCGAAGGTGGCCGAGAGCTCGCGCTCCTTCACCCCCTCGGGCACGCGCACCGGCAGATCCTCGAAGGCGGCGTCCGCCTCCCCGGCCATGAAGGGGCAGCCGCCGTCCAGGGAGTTGGGGTGGTAGGGCGCGACCCCGGCGTGATCGCCCTGCTGTCCGTAGCCATCGCGGAGCATGTCGTTCACGGGCGCGTGGGCGCGGTTGACCGGCAGCTGGGCGAAGTTCGGCCCGCCCAGCCGGGTCAGCTGGGTGTCCACATAGGAGAACAGCCGCACCTGCAGCAGCGGATCGTCGGTGACGTCGATCCCGGGGACCAGGTGGCCGGGGTTGAAGGCAACCTGCTCGGTCTCGGCGAAGTAGTTGCTCGGGTTGCGGTCCAGGGTGAGCCGGCCGACGGGCTGGACGGGGGCGAGCTCCTCGGGGACGAACTTGGTGGGGTCCAGCAGATCGATGCCCTCGAAGGACTGCTCCTCGTTGTCGGGGAAGACCTGGATCCCCAGCTCCCAGGTGGGGTGGGCGCCGGACTCGATCGCCTCGGCGAGGTCGCGGCGATGGAAGTCGGGATCGTTGCCGCCCAGCAGCTGCGCCTCTTCCCAGGTCAGCGAGTGCACGCCGAGCGTCGGCTTCCAGTGGAACTTCACCAGCGAGGTCTCCCCGTCGGCATTCGAGAGCCGGAAGGTGTGGACCCCGAAGCCCTCCATCATCCGGTAGGAGCGCGGGGTGCCGCGATCGCCCATGAACCACAGGGTGTGGTGCTGCGCCTCGGTGTGCAGGGAGACGAAGTCCCAGAAGGTGTCGTGCGCGCTCTGGGCCTGCGGGATCTCCCGGTCGGGGTGGGGCTTGGCGGCATGGACGACGTCGGGGAACTTGATGCCGTCCTGGATGAAGAACACCGGGATGTTGTTGGCGACCAGGTCGAAGGTGCCCTCGTCGGTGTAGAGCTTCGTGGCGAAGCCGCGGGTGTCGCGCGCGGTGTCCATCGAGCCGCGGGAGCCGACGACGGTCGAGAAGCGGGTGAAGACCTCGGTGCGCTTCCCCTTGGCGAGGAACCCGGCCCGGCACACACTCTCGGCGGTGCCGTAGCCCTCGAAGACGCCGTGCGCCGCGGCGCCGCGGGCATGCACCACGCGCTCCGGGATCCGCTCGTGGTCGAAATGGGTGATCTACTCGCGCAGGTGATGGTCCTGCAGCAGCACGGGGCCGCGCCGACCGGCCTTGAGGGAGTGGTCGGTGTCGCGCAGGCGAGCACCCTGGGAGGTGGTGAAGAAGGCGCCCTGCTGGGCATTGCTGGCGCGCTCGGTGCTCGGCTCCTCGCCGGTCGCGGTGCGGGGCTGGACACCCTGCTGATCGGGCTTCGGGAGCAGCGGACCGGCGGGATCCGTCGGCTCGTCGAGAGAGGGCGGGGCACTGCCGGGGTCTCGTTGTCCAGGCGCACCTGCTCGGGGAAGTACATCATCTCCTGGCCCTCGAGCGAGGACGCCATGATGTCGCCCCACACATCGGTGGGGAAAGTGCCGCCGGTGATGTTCTGCACGCCGCCGAAGGGGGTGAGCGGCTGCTCGGAGCCGTCCTCGCCGGGCTGGAACATGCCCACCGCGGTCACCAGCTGCGGGGTGAAGCCCACGAACCAGGCCGAGCGGAACTTCTCGGAGGTGCCGGTCTTGCCGGCCACGGGCCGGCCGTTCATCACCCCGTCGAGCGAGCGGGCCGAACCCACGCGCGGCGGTCCCTGGAGGGCCACGGTCGCGTTGGTCGCGACCTCCTCGTCCATCGCGCGGGTCTCCTCGACCTCGTGCTCGTAGCGGGTGGAGCCGTCGGGGCGGGTCACGGAGTCGACGATGTAAGCGTCGCGATGCACACCGCCGGAGGCGATGGTCGCGTAGACCTCCGCCATCTCCTCGACCGTCGGCGAGGCCGAGCCGAGGACGTTGGAGGCATCGGCGCTGAGACCGGGGGTCTTCTCCGGCAGGCCCAGCGCGATCGCGGTGTCCATGGTGCGCTGGGGGCCGATCTCGATGTTCGCCTCGGCGTAGGCGGTGTTGATCGAATTGGCCGTGGCCTTCTCGAGCGTCACCCGCCCGTAGTCGACGTTGTTGAAGTTGTTGACCTCCCAGCCCGGGAAGGACTTCGGGGAGTTCCCGTCCCAGCGGGAGTCCAGGGGGAAGCCGTCCTCGAGGGCGGCGATCAGGGTGAAGGTCTTGAAGATCGACCCCGCCTGCATGCGCGACTGGGTGGCGTCGTTCTGCCCCTGGGCGACGTAGTCCGGGCCGCCGTACATGCCGCGGATCGCGCCGGTGGAAGGATCGATCGTGACGGTGCCGATGCGGTTGCTCTCGGGGCGGTCGTCCGGCAGGTTCTCGACAGCCTGGACGGTGTTGTTCTGGATCGAGGGATCGATCGTGGAGATGATCGTGTACCCGCCGGTGTTGATCTCCTCCTCGGTGAAGCCCTGCTCGATCAGCTCACCCCGCACCTGCGCCAGCAGGTAGCCCTTGGTGCCGCCGAGGGAGTTCTCGCTGCGCGGCTCGATGGTCTCGGGGAACTCGAGGGCATCACCCTCGGCCGGGGTCATCTGCCCCTCGTTCACCTGCCGCGAGACCACCCGGTCCCACAGCTGGGCGGATCTCTCGAGGTCGTTGGCCGGGTCGTAGCTCGACGGCGCGGGGATCACCGCGACCAGCAGCGCGGCCTCGGCATCGGTGAGGTCCGCCGCATCCTTGCCGAAGTAGGCCTGGGAGGCCTCCTGCACGCCGTAGGCGCCCCGGCCGAAGTAGATGGTGTTGAGGTAGCGGGAGAGGATCTCGTCCTTGCTGAGCTCCTGGTCGATCTTCAGGGCCATGACCGCTTCCTTGGCCTTGCCCACGTACGAGGTCTCGGTGCCGGTGTAGTACCGCTCCACGTACTGCATGGTGATCGTGGAGCCGCCCTGGCGGGCCCCGCCCGTCACGTTGTTGACGACGGCGCGCACGATGCCGCGCGGCGAGACGCCGCGGTTCTCGTAGAAGCTCGAGTCCTCGCTCGCGACGACCGCCTGCTTGATGTTGTCGGGGATCTCCTCGGCCGGCAGCTCGGTGCGGTTGATCTCGCTGAACTGGCCCATCTCGGTCTCGCCGTCGGCGTAGTAGACGCGGGAGGTCTGGGCGAGAGCGAAGTCAGAGGGCTCGGGGACCTCCGTGTCGTTGTAGATCCAGGCCGCGAAGCCCAGACCCGCCAGCACCATCAGCGCCATCGCGCCGACGACCAGGCGCAGCGAGGGGATCCAGCGCCAGGGATTCTTCGCCCCGGCGCGCGGGTAGTTCAGGAAGTTCGTGGCGGCGACCTTCTTCGCACCGCCGCCGCGAGAGCCGCCCCGACCGGCGGCCGCCGCCGCGGTGCCGGCATGGCGCGCCGAGACCGAGGTGCGCCGGCTGGGCACGTTCTTGGGCGATGCGCTGCGGGCGGTGCGGCTGGTGCCCTTCGAGGAGGAGGGCTTCGAGGCGGAGGCCTTGGAGGCGGAGGGCTTGGAGGCGGAGCCCGTGGCGGACTTCCCGGAGGAGGCGCGGCGCACACCTGCGGCGCGGCGCGCTCCACCACCCGTCGAGTTCTTCGACGAGCCGCGGGACGAGCGTCGGGAATCGCTCATGACTGCTCCTGGTCCTACGAGAGGGCGTGCTGGGCATACGGATCCTCGCACCCGAGGGTGCGCGGCCTCCCAGTATGAGCACGAGGGGTGGGCCGACGGAACGCTGCGGCGTCGAAGCACACAGGGTGTGCACGTCTGGTGCGGCACCGCTCACATCACGGGCCCATCCCGGCAGGGCGCTCAGGAGCCGCTGCGCGCCTCCCACCACGCACGGAGCTCCTGCTCAGCGCGCTCCTGACCGAGCGGGCCGTGCTCCATGCGCAGCTCGAGCAGGTGCTTGTACGCGGCGCCCACGTCCCGACCGGGCGGCAGGTCCAGGATCTCCATGATCCGGTTGCCGTCCAGGTCAGGGCGGATCCTGCCGATCTCCTCCTGCTCGGCGAGAGCGGCGATGCGCTCCTCGAGCTCGTCATAGGCGCGGGCGAGGGTGCGGGCCTTGCGACGGTTGCGGGTGGTGACGTCGGCGCGGGTCAGGCGGTGCAGATGCTCGAGCAGGTCCCCGGCATCGGTGACATAGCGGCGCACCGCGGAGTCCGTCCACGGCGACTCGACGTAGCCGTGGAAGCGCAGGTGCAGCTCGACCAGGCGGGCGACCTTCTTGGTGGTGTCCTTGTCGAAGGTCAGCGCCTTCATGCGCCGGGCGGTCATCTTCGCGCCGACGGTCTCGTGGAAGCGGAAGGTGACCACGCCGCCCTCCTCGAAGCGGCGGGTGGCGGGCTTGCCCACGTCGTGCATCAGCGCGGCCAGGCGCAGCACCAGGTCCGGTCCTTCGCAGGGGCCGCCCGAGCCGGCCGGGCTCTCGAGGTCGATCGCCTGGTCCAGCACGGTGAGGGTGTGCTGGTAGACGTCCTTGTGGTGGTGGTTCTCGTCGATCTCGAGCTGCAGGGCCGGCAGCTCGGGCAGCACGTGCGCGGCCAGCCCCAGCTCGGTCATCAGCTCGAGGCCGCCGCGGGGGTGGGCGCCGAGCATGAGCTTGACCAGCTCCTCGCGCACCCGCTCGGCGGAGACGATGGTGATGCGCTCGGCCAGCTGCTCGATCGCGTCGGCCGTGGCGTCCTCGATGCGGAAGCCCAGCTGGGCGACGAAGCGGACCGCGCGCATCATCCGCAGCGGGTCGTCGCTGAAGGACTGGGCGGGGGCGACGGGGGTGCGCAACAGGGTGCGGGCGAGGTCCTCGAGCCCACCGAAGGGGTCCACCAGCTCGAGCGAGGGCAGGCGCACCGCCATCGCGTTGACCGTGAAGTCGCGGCGCGAGAGATCGCCCTCGAGGGTGTCCCCGTACTCGACCTGCGGCTTGCGACTGGCGGGGTCGTAGGACTCGGTGCGATAGGTGGTGATCTCCACCTTCACCCCGTCGCGCACGCCCCCGAGGGTGCCGAAGTCCCGGCCCATGTCCCAGATCGCGCCGTCCCGGGTCCAGCCGCGCAGGATCTGCTCGGTCTCGTCCGGACGGGCGGAGGTGGTGAAGTCGAGGTCCGCGCTCGAGCGGCCCAGCACCGCATCGCGCACCGGCCCGCCCACCAGTGCGAGCTCATGCCCGGCCGCCTCGAACATCCTGCCCAGCGCATGGATCTCCTCGGGCAGGGCGCGGAACATCGACGCCGCGCGGAAGCGGGCGGTGTCGAGGCGCGCGGCGGTCTCGTCGCGGGGATCGGTCACGGGCGGAAGTCCTGTCCTGGGAGGGGGTCCGGCGCTGCGGGGCGGGATATGGAGGTCTCGTGCCCCTTCAGCCCCTCTACGGTAGCGGCCGCTTACAGTGTCACCATGCCGTCCCTCCCGCCGTCCGTGCGCCCGGTGCTCGCGGCGCTGCTGACGGCACTGCTCATGGCCTCATCAGTGCTGGTGAGCACATCAGCGACCCATGCCGCCCCCGCCGCACCGTCGGATCCGGGCGAGGACGCGCCGGTGAGCATGGATCTGGTCTCCCTCACCCCCACCTCCCTCGCGCCCGACGGCACTCTCGAGGCGCAGGTCGACGTGACCAACACCTCCTCCGCGCCGCTCGATGCGCTCGCCCTCGAGCTGCGCACCCGCACCTCGCGCGTGACCGATCGCAGCCTGCTCGCCGACTGGCAGTCCGAGACCTCCCCGGACACCTCCGGGCCGGCGCTCGCGAGCTCTCCCGAGCACGCGCAGCTCGCGCCCGGGGAGTCGACCGTGCTGACCGTGCGCCTGGACGCGGAGGAGCTGGGCTACTCCGAGGAGCCGTACTTCTGGGGCACCCGGCGGATCTCGCTGACCGTGGTCGCCGAGGAGGAGCCGCTGACCGCGCTGCGCAGCTTCGTGGTGTGGCGTCCCGACGGAGCCGACGCGGCGATCACCCAGTCCGTGATGCTGCCGCTGGCCTCCGAGGACGCCTCGGCCGTGGTCACCGACCCCGCCGCCTACGAGCAGTCCGTCACCTCCGGCCGCCTCGCCTCGATCCAGCAGCTCGCGCAGCGCGAGGACGTGGACTGGTGGCTGGACCCCGCGCTGCTGGACCCGCCGCAGGTGCCCATCGGCACCGAGATGGACGGACCCGGCAGCAGCGCCGAGGACGAGCAGGAGAACCCGCTGGGACCCGTGCTCGAGTACGAGCCGGCGCCGCTGGCCGCGGAGCTCGCCGACATCCTCGAGCAGTCCGCGGCGGGCCGCACCGTGCTGGGCATGCCCTACGCCCAGTCCGACACCGTGAGCCTGCGCGCCGCCGGCGCCGAGAGGCTCGAAGGCGTGGTGCGGGAGCGCGGAGAGCAGGCCTGGGAGGGCAGAGGGCTCGAGCCGCACGGCCAGGCGCTGCGGGTCGAGGGGTCCGACGTCGACGCCGAGGCGCTCGAGGCCGTGCAGGAGGCGGGCGCGAGCACCGCGATCCTCCCCTCGAGCTCGCTGCGCCCGGACCCCGCCGCGTCCATCACCCCGAGCTCGATCGGTGTGCTCGAGACCGGCCAGGAGGGCCGCGCCCCGCTCGCCCTGCTGGCCCCCGATCCCGAGCTCTCCGCCGAGTTCTCGCTGCTGACCGCCGATTCGGACACCGAGCAGACCCGGCAGCGCCTGCTGGCCGAGACGGCGACCATCGCCTCCGAGTACGCCACCGCGCCGCGGCATCTGCTGATCTCCCCCTCACCGGAGGCGGTGCTGGACCCCGCCGCGACGCAGGCGGCGCTCGATGCGATGGGCGAGGCGCCCTGGATCGAGCAGAGCAGCACCTCGACGCTGCTCGAGGCGGCCGAGGACCAGCGATGGACCACCGATCCGCGCGGCGGCGACGGCGAGCTGTACGCCCTGGGCGCCCTCGATCCGTCGGCGCTGCGCCCGAGCGCCCCGGCCGAGAACGGGCGCTGGGAGCACCTGGCCGAGGCGGAGGAGATGCCGCTGCTGCCGCCCGAGGCGATCACCGAGCTCGACAGCGCCTGGGAGCAGGTGGACACGCTCTCCACCGTGATGGAGGACGACGCGCCCCTCGAGGCCCCGCAGATCGAGATCCTCGCCGGCACCTCGATGCGCTGGCGCGATGACCCGCAGATCCCGGCCCAGCGCGCCCAGGAGGCGTCGCTGCTGGCCACCGAGCTGCAGGACCGCATCGACGTGGTCCCCGCCTCCGGCTACAACGTCATCTCCGACGAGGTCGCCGTGCCCATTACGATCACCAACGATCTCGACACCCCGATCACGGTGCGGATCGAGGTCACCTCGGACAAGCCGCTGGTGCAGATCGCCGAGCCGATGGTGGTGGAGGTGCCGGCCCGCGGGCAGATCGACGCGGGCGTGGACGTCGAGGCGATCGCCAACGGCACCGTCACCCTCACCACCGTGCTCACCACCGAGGACGGCCGGGCGCTCACCGCACCGATCGACGTCCCGCTCACGGTCAATCCGTCCTGGGAGAACTGGACCACGCTGCTGCTGGTCATCGCGATGGGGCTGCTCGTCGTGGTGGGGGTGGCGCGGGCCCGGAACACCGGCTCCTCGAGCCGCGCACCGGCGATGCGCGGCCCCGAGGACCCCGTCGAGCTCTCCCGCTCCGGGCGCTCCACACCGGACACCGCCCGCCCCCAGGACCCCTGGGAGGAGCATCCCCGAGCCGCTGCCGACACCACCGAGGCCCTGGGAGGAGCATCCCCGAGCCGCTGCCGACACCACCGAGGAGGACCGCTGATGAGCACCACCCGTCGGGTCCACCACGTCCCCCGCCACCGCCGCCACGGCGCCCCCTCGAGCCGCTCGAAGCTGCTGCAGGCCAGTGTGGTGATGGCGGCGGGATCGCTGGTCTCGCGCCTGCTCGGCTTCGTGCGGAACTTCCTGTTCGGCGCGATCCTGGGCGGCTCGATGAGCGCCGCCGCGAACGCCTTCAGCGCCGCGAACACCCTGCCCAACACGATCTGGCTGCTGGTGGGCGGCGGCACCCTGAACGCGATCCTGGTGCCCGCGATCGTGAGAGCGGTCAAGCGGCCCGACCGCGGCAGCGACTACGTCTCGCGCCTGATGACGCTCGTGGCCGCGGTGTCCCTCGGCATCACCGCGATCTGCCTGGTGGCGGTGCCGCTGCTGCTGACCCTGACCAGCGGCGTGCTCCCGCCTGCCACCTATGCGCTGGCCATCCAGATGGGCTACTGGATGATGCCGCAGATCTTCTTCTCCGCGCTGTACGTCATGTGCGGCCAGCTGCTCAACGCCCACGACTCCTTCGGGCCCTATCAGTGGGCACCCGTCGTCAACAACCTCGTCGGCATCCTCGGCGCGATGCTGTTCCTGGGGCTGTGGGGCACCGTGGGCGATCCGAGCCATTGGTCGATGACGATGATCGTCGCGCTCGCGGTGATCAACGTGGGCGGATCCGCCGCGCAGGTGCTGTTCCTGTTCTGGTTCGTCAAGAAGCTCGACCTGCGGCTGCGCCCCAAGTGGGGGCTGCGCGGCCTGGGCCTGGGCAAGCTCAGCCGGATCGGCCTGTGGTCGCTGGCGATGCTGGGGCTGGGCCAGCTCGGCATCTGGGCCTCGCGCTGGGCGACCGGCGGCGCGGTGCGGCAGACGGAGCTGCTCCAGGGCCAGCCGGAGCTCGCCGCGAGGTACCCGGCCCTGCTCACCATGGAGTGGGCCTACCTGGCGTTCATGATCCCGCAGGGCATCATCGCGGTCACCCTGGTCACCGCGGCGTTCCCCGCGATCTCGCGCAGCGCGGCCGATGACGACCACGCCGGCGCCCTGGCCCGCTACGCGGAGACCAACCGGATGCTGGCGGTGCCGATGATGCTGTGCACCGCGGTGTTCATCGCGCTGTCCGGCCCGATCATGTGGGTGATCGGCGGCGGCACCGGCGAGATCGGTGCCCGCGCCAACGGCACCGTGCTGGTCGCGTACATGCTGGGCCTGGTGCCCTTCGCGTCGCTCTACCTGATCAAGCGCGTGTTCTACGCCTACGAGGATGCCCGCACCCCGTTCATCGCGCAGATCCCGGTCGCGGCGATCACGGTGCTCTCGGTGCCGCTGATCCTCACGCTGGTCGATCCGATGTACGCGGCGATGGCCGCGGCGGGCTCCACCAGCCTCGGCAACCTGGTGGCCTGGCTGTTGGGCATGTGGCAGCTGCGCCGCCATGCGGCCCGGCACGGCACCGCGGCGCCGAGCGCCGCGACCGGGGCGCTGATGTTCGGCAAGCTCGCCCTGGCCGCCGTCGGGGCGTGGGCGGTGGGCACCGGTCTGGTGGCCCTGGCCGGTGACCTGTTCTGGACGCATCGCCTGATGACCGTGCTGCTGGGCACGGTAGTGGCGCTGGTGATGGTGGCGGTGTTCACCGCGCTCGCGCACGTGCTGAACGTGCCCGAGGTGCGTCAGCTGCTCGGCGTGGCGCAGCGCCTGATGCGCCGCCTGACCCGCCGTCGTGGGACGGTCAGCTCGTAACATGGTCGATGCACGTGACGGGCGCACCGACGCCGGACGAGGAGAAGGACGGTCCGTGGACTCGAACTCACAGCCGGACGCACTGCTGTCCCGGTGGACGCTGGAGGGGAGGATCCCCCTGTCCGGCGTGGCCGAGGGAGCCTCCTGGCGGCGTGCCCGGTCCGTCGCGACCGGGCAGGACGTGGTCCTGTTCATCGTGCAGGGCGAGACCGCTCTGGAGGCCGCCGACGGGGTGCGCCGCGCCTACCTCGTCGAGGATCCGCACCTGCTGCCGGTCCAGGACATCGTGGTGCTCGACGATCCGCGGGAGAGCGGGGGCGAGCAGTCCGACGCCGCCCCCACCCATGGCCCCACCACGGTGGTCGAATACTACCCGCTGCCGCCCGCCCCGCCGCTCGCGGCGCTGCTGGCCCGCGGCCCCCTGCATCCGGAGACGGCCCGCGCGATCATCGGCGAGGCCGCGACGGGTCTCGAGGCGGCCCGACGGCGCGGGGTGCGCCACCAGCTGATCGACTCCAACCGGCTGTTCGTCGACACCCGCTCGGGCGAGGTGACCGTGCTGGGCGTGGGCGTCGAGGCCGCCGCGCACCCCGGCATGGACCGCTCGCGGGAGATCGCCTCCTTCCAGGACACGGCGGCGCTGGTCGCGCTGCTGTACCGGGCACTGACCGGCCGCAGCCCGCAGCACGACGCCGACGGTGACGTGCCGCGCCCCTCCACGATGGTGGACACCGAGATCCCCGAGGATCTGGACCTGCTGTGCGACCTGGTGCTGAACGAATCGGCCGACGACATCCCCGAGACCACGCGCGGCCTCATCGAGGTGCTCGAGCCCTGGCAGTCGATCCCGGTGACGCTCGAGGCGTATCCGCGAGCCGGGGCGACGGCGGCCGCGACGCCGGTGCCGGTGCCGGTGTCGTCCGAGCCGGAGACGCAGGAGCAGCCCGCGTCGGAGGAGCCCACGGACGTCCCGTCGGCGGAATCTCCCGCCCCCGCCCCGTCGGCGGAGGAGCCTGAGGAGCTGCCCGACGAGGACACCGAGGTGCGGTCCCCGGCGCCCGCCGCAGCGGAGACCGCGGAGCTCTCCGCCGCGGGAGCGGCCGTCGGCGCGGCAGCAGCCGGAGCGGCGGTCACGAGCGTCCAGGCTGAGGACGTGCCCGAGGATGACGGCGCTGAGGCCGCGGCCGCGGAGCAGAGGGCCGCGCAGGAGAAGGCCCAGCGAGAGTCCGCCGAGGCGAAGACGCTGGTCACCGACCTGAAGCTCGACCAGAGGCGTTCCAGCACCGCATTCCCCGGCCATCTGGAGATCACCCTCCCCACTCCGGCAGCCGTGCCGGAGCCCGCCCCCGCACAGGACAGCGACGCGGCAGGTGCTGGCGCGGCCGGTGCAGCTGCGGCGGGCGCTGCCGGGGCCGTCGCCGCCGGAGCCGCAGCCACCCAGGATCCGGCGCCGCAGGAGGACACGATCCCCTCCCGCACCTCGGGCACGCACTGGCCGCTCGCCCGGGAGGCGGAGCAGGGAGGAGCCAGCGCGCTCGCCCCCGACCAGTCACCCGAGGGCTCCGACGGCCGTGCGCAGCGGCCTGCGGAGAGTCCGGCCCCGGCATCGCCCTCGGCCACGCCGTCCCACACGGCCGCGACCCCGGCGCAGCCCGTCGTGCACAGCGCCGGCGCCCAGTCGCCCAGTCCGGTCGCGGTGACCGGACGCACCGTCCCGGTCGCCTCCGCGCGCACCGACGGGCCGATCGTGGTGCACGGGCGGGACCGCTCGCTGAGGGAGGAGCAGGAGGACGACAGCCCCGCGTACACTTCGCGCTCCTCGCTGCTGCGGGACGTGGTGGGCGTCGCGGTGGACGCCGATGCCCCCGAGACGTTCGCCCTCGGCCCGCGGGACCGAGAGAAGCGCTCGCTCCAGTCGCAGTGGATCATCATCGGCGGCGCCATCGTGGTGATGGTGGCCCTGGTCATCGCACTGACCTCGATCACCCGCGATCTCGGCGGGCTGCTCGATGATCCGCTGGAGACCTCCGCACCGCCCACCAGCGCGGCCCCCACCGAGGAGGACACCGGCGAAGCGCCCGTGGAACCCACGGAGGAGGCCGCCGAGGAGCCCGAGCTGCCCGCGGCGGAGCTCACCGGCGTCGAGCTGTTCGCCCCGAACAGCGATCTCGAGCCGGACAACGCCGATCAGCAGTCCCGCATGCATGACGGCGACCCCTCGACCTACTGGTCCAGCAAGCACTACGCGAGCCCCCACTACGGCGGCCTCAAGGAGGGCGTGGGGGTGCGCCTCGACTTCGGCGAGCCCTCCACCTTCACCGGCGTCATGGTCACGACGGCTCTGAACAACGGCGGCACGATCGAGCTGCGCGCCGTGAACGATGACGGCTCCCTCGGAGACGTCCTGGCCAGCGGTGACCTCGCAGGCGACGGCGAGGTGCGACTGATGGCGCCCGAGCCGCTCGAGACGGAGCGCGTGGCCCTGTGGATCTCAGAGCTGCCTCCGGACAGCAACGAGCAGGGCCGCTTCCGTGCACGGATCGCGGAGATCCAGGTCGAATGAGCCCGGTGTCCCCACAGCGCCCCTCCGCGCGGGGGGACGAGAAGCGTGCATCGGGAAGCGGAGCCGTTCTCGGCATCCCGCTCCCGCTGCTGATCATCGCCCTGATCATCGCGGGGCTGCTGGGCATGCAGCTGGCGGGGTCCCTCCAGCTGGCCACCTCGAGCAGCCCTCGCGGCGGGGCGACCTCCGTGGACTCGCTCTCCGGCGGGAAGAATTCTGCCGGCGACGCCGTTATCACGGAGAGCACGCTCGGCACCGAGGTGCAGCGTCTGATCGACACCGGCACCATCCAGCCGATGACGAGCTTCGACGCCACGCAGTGCCTGAAGGAGCAGGGGATCCCGGATTCGATCCTGATCATGGAGGAGGTCGCATGGGGAGCCGAGGAGGTGCCCGCCTGGCTGCTCGTGCACGGCGCCATGGACCGCGAGACGCTCCGCGCCAACGGCGGCGTCATCTCGGCCACCGTGGTGCTCCCGGCCTGCGGAACGGCCGACGAGGACATCGACCCCCAGGAGGTCCGACTCTGGTCCGGGGACGTGATGATCGGCTCCCTCTGACCTTCTGCGCAGGAGATCCACGGACCCCCTCCCTGCGCGATACTCGATGACGGTCCTCCCGCCGACCGCCCACGACCACCCCCACGGAAGGACATCCTCCATGTCGCAGCCCATCCAGGCTCTCAACATCCTCGGCGGCGTCGCCCCGACCGCACAGACCGCCCCGGCCGCGCAGCCCGAGACGGTCCAGGACGACACGATCCACGAGGTCGTCATCGTCGGCTCCGGTCCCGCGGGTTACACCGCCGCGATCTACACCGCGCGCGCCGAGATGAAGCCGATCGTGATCGCCGGCGCCCTCGATGCCGGCGGCGCGCTGATGACCACCACCGACGTGGAGAACTTCCCCGGCTTCCCCCAGGGGATCCAGGGCCCGGAGCTGATGGCGAACCTGCAGGAGCAGGCGGAGCGGTTCGGCGCCGAGGTCATCTACGACGACGCGGTCGATCTCGAGCTCGAGGGCGACATCAAGACCGTCACCCTCGAGGACGGCACCGTCTACCGTGCGAAGTCGCTGATCATCACCACCGGCTCGGCATACCGCAAGCTCGGTGTGGACGGCGAGGCGACGCTCTCGGGCAAGGGCGTCAGCTGGTGCGCGACCTGCGACGGGTTCTTCTTCAAGGATCAGGAGATCGTGGTGGTCGGCGGCGGTGACAGCGCGGTCGAGGAGGCCACCTTCCTCACCCGCTTCGGTAAGTCCGTCACACTGGTGCACCGCCGCGACGAGCTGCGCGCCTCGAAGATCATGGCCCGCCGCGCCGAGGCCGATCCGAAGCTCAGCTTCGCCTGGAACAGCGAGGTCGTCAGCATCAACGGCATCGACAAGGTCGAGTCGGTGACGCTGCGCGACACCGTGACCGGGCAGGAGCGGGTGCTCGAGACCTCGGCGGTGTTCGAGGCCATCGGCCACATCCCGCGCACCGATCTGGTGCGCGGCAAGCTGGCGCTGGACGACGAGGGATACATCGTGTGCGAGGGCCGCACCACCTACACCTCGGTGCCCGGCGTCTTCGCCGCGGGTGACGTGGTGGACCACACCTACCGCCAGGCGATCACCGCCGCCGGCACCGGTTGCCAGGCCGCGCTGGATGCCGAGCGCTGGCTCGCCGACAAGGCCGCGGGGATCTCGGACGAGGAGTCAGTGGTGGCGGCCGTCGCCGCCCAGTGACCGCACAGCACTCCCACGTTGCACCGCCGCCGGCCGACGACGTTCCGGCGGTGGTGCTGATCAGTGCACCGTGGGCCGGGCCGTCGCGCCCGGCTCCCACTGTGCTCGCCGAGCTGTCCCGGCGATGGGGCAGCTCGGTGCACACACTCCTGGTGGAGGATCCTGACGACGACCTGCTGGACCAGTGGGACGTGCAGATGCTGCCCACGTGGATGCGTTTCACGCCTCGTGCACTCTTCGACGACGAGAGCACGCTCTGCGTGGCACAGCTGACCGGGACGGGGCCGAGAGGGGAGCCGCTCGTGCTCGAGGGCCCCTGGACCCTTTCTCATCGGCGCAGCGGCGCCCTTCCCAAGCACGTGGTGGACGCGGACTTCGGTCCGAACACCTGAGCCCGAAGCTCGGAGCGCATGTGCACTGCAGAGATCTCATCGCGTTCGTCGGACAGGACCGTCTGACGTGCCGGAATGGTGCTGTCCACAGTGTTATCCACAATAGTGTCCACACCCGACGACGGCTGTATCCACAGTTCTGTCCACAGAGGAATGTGGATAACTTTCTGGCACCTCGCGCATGGGTTGATTGAGAAAAACCCACTTTGACCTGGGCTTTTGCTACTGAGTGCCCGCCGCTCCCTGGTTCTGCAGCCCGCCAAGGGATCGAGATGTTCCACGTCGATCCCGAATTCAGACACGTGTCGACGTTTCGTTGTCCACAGAGTTGCGCACAGTGTGCATAAGGCAGCGCGACGCGCTGTGGTGCCACGTGACCATGGGCGCTGCCGACGGCTGGGAGTGTCGCGGGGGACGCTCCGACGATTCACGTGGGGCTGTCTCTCGCTGCTGTCCCGAGTGGGTGGGAGCGAGAGCGTGGGAGCCGAGGGCTCCACGGGAAACGACATCTTGTCACTCCGCCGCTTTCTGTCCCTGCCCCGTAGTTCGCAACGAAGTAGTTTTGCGTGAAACGTCGTCGGGAAAATCAAGACTTGCCTCTGGTGTCACTGTCGCTCAAGAGCCCTCCTCAGAGGCTTCACGCTGAACATGCCGCCGCTCACCATCGGGGGGAGGGCTATCTGCCTGGGTCAAGTTGTGGTGGTTTCGCGTGAAACACATCGGCACGCTCCTTCGGCAGCGGCGATATGACGGGAGCCGTGGTCTTGTTGAGCTGGTTTCACGCGAAACGCTCGACTGGGTCGCTGGCATCGCGCCAAGATGCTGCGTCGACCGACATGCTTCATGAGGAGTTCCACGCGGAACATCACAACGCCCCCTTGGCGCCTGCCCAGCCAGCGGGCTGCTGACAGCGTCCGTTAGCTTCCGGAGACACTCAAGACGCGACCTAAGACCCTAGGTCACTGAAGGAGGATCTAGGCTGCTTTCCTCTCGAAATGCCGGAGCTGGAGCCGGCACCAGCCGGAAGAGTGGCGGTGTGTGCGTTGCACGTGAAACCACTCCTCTCCGAGCACCGAATCGAAAGCGGCAGCGGCCTCACGTCGAAGCTCACGTACTCGCACGAGACATACGTCAAGACCATCCCCTTCGCGGCTTAGGCTGCTTCTCCTTCACTGCATGCTCTGCTGAGCTGATCCAAGAAGTCTCTCAGCAATCCCGCCGCGCGCCCGCTCCACTCTTGCATCGCGACGTCCCGGCGCCGGCAATTACCTCGGAGCCACCCTGAGCTCCGCACGCGATCCCTTGTGCTCACTCACCAGCCATGAACAGCCTCCCTTCGTTACCGCGTTCGGTTTCACAGGGAACGGCTAAGAACTGGCCGCATGCTGTGGCGAGCGGGGTCGTAAAGACCCGTGGGCGCACTCATATGTTGGCGCAAGCCTCAGATGTTTCACGCGAAACGTCTACCGTTCGTCTGCCGAGAGACGCTCCTCGTCACCCCGAAGGTCCGATGCCGCGTTTCACGTGCAACTCCGTCTCTTGCGGACGGGCCTCCCACAGAGTCCGCGGACAGAGGGCGTGCCGCTACCGAACGGGCTGTCCGTACTGCTTGTAAGCAATGAACGACGGGATCGTGCCGCGCATCGGGTATCTGTAGCACGCGGTAGCTGTGTTTCCCGTGAAACGCTGTCGGCACACGGCCGCAAGGAAACTGGTGCGCGCCGCGGAGACATGCTGCGTGGACCCAGTGAAGCTTCCCGTGAAACACGGCTGACTGGGATTGCGTGACGGCGGGTCGTACGCAACAGATTCGGATACGAGAGTTTCGCGTGAAACGCCGCACGGCGTGAGGACGCTAGGTGAGTATTCGTCGGGCAATGGCGAGGGCACGAGCAGAAGGCACCGGCCTACTTGCGCTGCCACGACAAGCTTCACGGGCAACTCATGCCATCAACTACGCGCTGTGTGACAGTGAACCGCTACCGGGGCAGCAAGTAGAGAGTTCATGCGACGACTCACGCCACCTACTGCGGTCACTCGCCGAGCGGTGACGGAGCGGACGATTCACGTGGAACCGCACCACGTGCACATGGAGCTGGTGGCGAGGGTGCGCAGCCGCATGAGAGACCCAGCAATGCGATCTAGTTTCGCGTGGAACTCTCGAAGAACACGCTCAACGGCCCACTGGGCGAGGAGAGGAGCGGGGTAGTGATCGTCGTGAAGCGGGTCAAGCAAGATCGTTGGCGCGAACGCACTCCCCGCACGCTGCTCGTGGAGGACTACACCGGCTCCACGGCTCTCGTATCCACAGAGTTGTGCACATCGGTGGAAAAGCTTTCCACGCCGCCTGACCTGCACGAACTATGTCCACAGCACCTTACACAAGTGTGTACAACTGGACTGGAAACCTTTCGTGACATCTTTGGCCCTATAGTCATTATCTGGGCGACGTCGTGCCAGAAGGCAGGGAACACTCCCGAACCTCGCGGCACTCCCCGATGAGGCATGCTCACGTGCCGTGAAACCCCCGGGCACGAAGAAGGGCCCGCACCGAAGTGCGGGCCCCCTGATCAGGTGAGTGCTGCTGCTCAGTCGTCAGCGGACGGGAGTGGGATGTCCAGACCCATGTTCTCCACCAGGCGCTCGAGATCCTCGAGGTTCGTGAACTCCAGCGTGATCCGACCCTTGCGCTTGCCCACGTCGATGCGGACTGGCGCCTCGAGCCGGTTGGAGAGGCGACTGGTCAGATCCACGACGTGGGGGTCATAGGTGCTGCGGCGGGGTGTGCGCGTGGTCTGCTGCTCCCCTCCGCGGGCCACCAGGCGCTCGACAGCGCGCACGGAGAGACCCTCCTGCACGATGCGCTGAGCCAGCTCCTCCATGAGGCGAGGGTCGTCCAGCGAGAGGAGCGCACGGGCGTGGCCGGCGCTGATCGCGCCACTGGCCAGCCGTCGCTGCACGAGAGCGGGCAGGCGCAGCAGGCGCAGCGTGTTGGTGATCTGGGGGCGGGAACGGCCGATGCGCTCACCGAGCTCGTCCTGGGTGCACCCGAAGTCATCCAGCAGCTGCTGGTAGGCGTTGGCCTCTTCGAGGGGGTTCAGCTGGGTGCGGTGCAGGTTCTCCAGCAGGGCGTCCCGCAGGAGGTCGTCGTCGCTGGTCTCCCGGATGATCGCCGGGATCGCGGGGAGGCCGGCGCGGCGTGCGGCGCGCCAACGACGCTCGCCCATGACCAGCTCGAAGGACTCGCCGTCCTCCGTGACCGGGATCGGTCGCACCACGACGGGCTGCAACACGCCCACCTCGCGCAGCGAGTAGGCGAGCTCGTCGAGCTCGTCCTCGTCGAACATGGTGCGCGGGTTGCGCGGGTTCTCGCGCACCTCATGGATCGGGATCTCCGCGAACACCGCTCCGGGGACGCTCACGAGGTCCTGCGCGGTCATGGACAGGCCCGACGCGTCGTCCTGGTCAGAGGGGAGGTCGGTGCTCTCCTCGACCGTCTCTGCGGTCGCAGGAGCCTCCGGGGCCTCGGCCTGTTCGGGCTGCTCCGTCTGGGCGGGGGTCGGGGTCACAGCCTCGACGTCGACGACGGGGCTCTCCTCGACCGCGGCGGGGGCGGTGCTCTCCGGAGCCTCCGTGAGCGGCGCGGGATCCGCCGCCGTGGACGTCGGCGCCTCGGTGGTCGCGGGAGTCGTCGGGGCGTCCTCCACGGGGGCGGGCACCTCCGCACGCGCCGTCGAGGCGGTGCGCTGGGCGGCAGTGCTGCTCTTCGCGGTGGAAGACCCCGTGGTGGCGGACTTCGCGGCGGCGGTTCCGGCCTTCGTGGTGGCGCGCTTGGTGCCTGCGCTCTTCGTGCCTGCGCTCTTGGTGGCAGTGCTCTTGGATGCCGCTGCCTTCGAGGGCTCTGCCTTCGGCGCGGCCGGCTTCGAGGCGGTGCTCCGACTCGCGGTGCTGCGGGTCGAGGTGCTCTTCGCCGGAGCCTTCTTCGCAGACGCCTCCGCCGGTGCCTCCTGTGCGGCCTCCGACTCTGCGGGCTTCACGCTCCCCGATGCTGCGGAACGGGTGGTGGTGCGGCCTCGGCGCTCGGCCGCCGCCCTGGCCATCCCGGTCGCGAGATCCAGCGCATCCCCACGGCCCCGCTGCGGGCGCCCCTCGGAATCCAGGCGCTCCCCGGAGAAGAACATGTCGACGGGACGAGGCGCGCCGGAGCCGCCCGCGGTCTCGTCGGCCGGACGCGTGCGCGTACGAAGCTCCTGCTCAGGAGCAGAGGTCGAGCCGGCACCCGGGATCAGGGCGCCGAGGCCTCGACCGAGTCCTCGCTTCTGCGTCATGCCGTTGTCCTTCCGAGAAAAATCGTCGCCATCAGAGTGTTCCGGGATGCGTCGGCGCCATCGCCGCGGCCCGGAGGAGATCAGGGTGCCGGTCGGGTGTTGAGCTCGTGGGCCGCGGCCCGGTAGGCCAGTGCACCGCTCGAGCTCGGATCATAGGTCAGCACCGTCTGGCCGTAGCTGGGTGCCTCCGAGATCCTCACCGAGCGGGGGATGCTGGTCTCGAGGGTCTGCTCCGGGAAGTGATCACGCACGTCCTGGGCGACCTGCGCGGCCAGCCGGGTGCGCGCGTCATACATGGTGAGCATGATCGTGGAGACCACCAGCTCCGGGTTCAGGTGCTGGCGGATCAGCTCGATGTTGTTCAGCAGCAGCGAGAGGCCCTCGAGCGCGTAGTACTCGGCCTGGATCGGGATCAGCACCTCGCGCGCGGCGACCAGTGCGTTGACGGTCAGCAGGCCGAGCGAGGGCGGGCAGTCGATGAGCACGTAGTCCAGCGGCTCGAGACCGCGCTGCTCGCGGTCCTCCAGCAGGTCCCGAATGGCGTTGCGCAGGCGGTTCTCGCGCGCGACGAGGGAGACCAGCTCGATCTCCGCTCCGGAGAGGTTGATGGTGGCCGGCGCGCAGTACAGGCGGTCCATCTCGGGGACGGCCTGGATCACCTCGGCCAGCGGCGTGGACTCCACGAGCACCTCGTACATGCTCGGCACCTCGGCGTGATGGTCGATGCTCAGCGCCGTGGAGGTGTTGCCCTGCGGGTCGGCGTCGATGACCAGGACGTTCAGCCCGCCCATGGACAGCGCCGCGCCGAGGTTCACGGTGGTGGAGGTCTTGCCGACCCCGCCCTTCTGGTTCGCGACCGTGATGATGCGAGTCGTCTCGGGACGCTGCAGGGTGAGCCCCTCGAGCTTCTTGCGACGGGCGTGGTCCCGGGTCAGCTCGCGCATCAGCGGGGTGTCTTCCATCGCGCCGTGTCCCGGGGAGGTGTCATCGCGCGCTTCAGCCACGTGGGTCTCCCTTCCTGGTCGCCTTCGCACGGCGACGCACTTGGACCACTGTAGTGGGAACCTCGACCTCGCCCACCCCGTACCGGGAGATGGTGGGCGGGGCGCCCCCGAGCTTCGTGAGGACCTTCTGGGCCTTGTCGACCTCATCGGCGGCCGACGAACCCTTCATGGCCAGCAGATGACCGTCCTCCGCCACCAGGGGCAGAGTCCAGCGGGCGAGCTTGTCGAGCGCGGCGACCGCCCGGGCGGTCACCACCTCGAAGGAGCGGGTCCCGTGCAGCTCCTCGGCACGGGCCCGGACCACCTCGAGGCCGAGGCCCAGTTCGGCGTCGACCTCCTCGAGCCAGGTGGTGCGACGCTGCATCGTCTCGATCAGCGTGACCTCCAGCTCCGGGCGGGCGATCGCGATCACCACACCGGGCAGCCCGGCACCGGAGCCGACGTCGGCCAGGGTTCTCGCCCCGGGAGCGGCGTCGTCGATCGCGTCGGCCATGAACGCGCAGTTGAGCAGGTGGCGCTCCCACAGGCGCTCCACCTCGCGGGGACCGATCAGACCCCGCTCCGGCCCCTGCTCGGCGAGCAGGGAGACGAAGCGCTCCGCGAGGTCGAGGCGCTCTCCGAAGAGGCGCTCGGCCGTCGGGCGCAGGGGCGCGGGCAGGGTCTGCACGGGATGCCTCAGGACGCCGGGTAGATGACGACGTGGCGGTTCTTGCCGTCGCCGTCGGACTCGGAGCGCAGGCCCTCGCGCTTGGCGACGTCGTGGACGACCTTGCGCTCGAAGGGGTTCATCGGGCGCATCGGGACCGGCGCACCGGACTCCTTCGCCTCGGAGATCGCCGTCGCGGCGAGGCCCTCGAGGCTGTCCTTGTGCTCGGCGCGGAAGCCGCCGATGTCCAGCATCAGACGCGAGCGGTTGCCGGTGCGGGTCTGCACCGCGAGCCGGGTGAGCTCCTGCAGAGCATCGAGCAGCTCGCCCTTGGGACGGTTCAGCCGGGCGAGCTTGTCGGCGCCGGCGATCTCGACCGAGGCGCGGTCGCCGTCCACATCGATGTCGATGTCGCCGTCGAGGTCCGCGATGTCCAGCAGCTCCTCGAGGTAGTCGGCGGCGATGTCGCCCTCCTCCTCGAGTCGTCGCATACGCTCCTCGCGGCTCTCGGTGGGCTCGTCGTGCTCCTGCGCGGGCGCGGTGGCGGTGTCGTCCTCGACGGGATCGGTGGCGCCGCTCTGCGAAGCCGCGGAGGGGTCCGCCGTGGGCTCGTTCAGGTTCATCAGGATCCTCCGGGAATGCGGGATGTGGGGGTGCTCCCCGGGAGCGACCGTGCTCCCGGGGGTGAGGTCACTTCTTGCGCTTCTTCTTGCCGCCCTTGTTCTTGTTCAGGGCGTTGGAGCCCTGACCGGGGGCATTCGGCGTCTCGCCCGCGGCCTCCTGGGCCTTGCGACGCTCCTCCGCGGCCTTGGCGCGGAGCTCGCGCGCGCGCTCGAGCCTCTCCTGGTCGGTGAGCTTCTTGCCGCCCTTGCCCTTGGTGGGCTGGACGCGGATCGGCGCGTCGGGCTCCGGCTCGGCGGAGACCTTCTTGGGCGGGGTGAAGTCGAGCGGCTCGAGGCCCTTCTTCGCGCGCTTGGCGTTGATGCGCTCGTGCTTGGCCTTCTCGGCGTCGGTGCCGGGGGTGGGGGTCGCGCGGATGACGATGTACTGCTGGCCGAAGGTCCACACGTTGGTGGTCAGCCAGTACACGAGCACACCGATCGGCATGCTCGGTCCCGTGATCACGTAGATGAACGGGAGCATGTACAGCATCATCTTCTGGGTGCTGGCCATGGGGCCCTCGAGGGCCGCCTTGGGCATGTTCTTCATGGTCAGGGACTTCTGGGTGAAGAAGGTGACCAGGGACATGCAGGCGATGATCAGACCGGCGACGAGCTTGGTGGTGATGCCGCCGTCACCCGACTGCAGGAAGCTGTCGGCGATGGTGACGTTGCCGAAGAAGCTCGCGGAGCTGGCGCTCTGGGCGAGCTCCTGGGTCAGCGGGCCGAAGTCCTCGCCCGCGGCGGCGTTCGGCAGCTTCGTGAACAGCACGCGGAAGAGGCCGAAGAAGATCGGCATCTGCAGCAGGATCGGCAGGCACGAGGAGAACGGGCTGGCGCCGGCCTCCTTGTAGATGGCCATCGTCTCCTCGGCCATCTTCTGCTTCGAGTCCGAGTCCGTCTTGCCCTTGTACTTCTTCTGGACGGCCTGCAGCTCGGGCGAGACCATCTGCATCGCGCGGGAGGCCCGGATCTGCCGCACGAACAGCGGGATGATCAGGGTTCGCACCACGACGGTGAGCCCCACGATGGACAGCACCCAGGTCAGTCCCGCGTTGGGATCCATGAACGTGGACAGCAGCGCATGGAACTGCACCATGAGCCATGCGACGGCCCACTCGATGGGATACAGGGGATTCATCGGCCTGGTCTTCCTGCCGCACGGATGCGCATGTCGTTCATACGAGGTGTCGGCTGTGATCGGGAATCTGGGTCAAGGGTAGGCCCTACCGGGCCGGGTGCCGCAGTCGGCGTGGATTCGTCCACATGCCGGGGGCGGGCACCGGGTCGAGACCGCCTCGGGTGAGGGGGTTGCAGCGCAGGATCCGCCAGGTCGTCAGCAGCGTTCCCTTCACGGCCCCGTGCACCCGGAGAGCGTCCATGCCGTACTGGGAGCAGACGGGGTCGTAGCGACAGGCGGGCGGGGTGTAGGGCGAGATGCCCACCTGATAGGCGCGCACCGGCAGCATCAGCAGCCTCCGCGGCAGACGGAGCACCGTGCCCAGCACCCCGCGCCCGCTCACCTGGCGGCCTCCCGGCGCCGGGCGAGCTTGCCGGAGGCGGAGCCCAGGGCGGAGTCGACGTCGTCCTTCAGCGCGCTGAAGGGCTGTTCGTCGATGCCCGGCAGCGCCCGCACCACGATCGCGGAGCCTGCGGGCAGGGTCGCAAGGTGGGGGCGGATGATCTCGCGCAGCCGACGGGTCACCCGGTTGCGCACCACGGCGTTGCCGATCCGCTTGGACACGACGAATCCCACGCGGGGTGCGTCCTCGCCCTGCGTGAGCTGGGAGAGGTGCACGACCACGTGGGATCGGGCGCTGCGCGCGCCACCGCGGGTGACGGCGCGGAACTCGTCGGCCGAGCTGAGCCGGTGCTTCGACCAGCTCACGGCGTCACGAGAAGCGCGCCGCGGTTCGCCTCGACGGCTCGCCTCAGGCGGAGAGCTCGGCGCGGCCCTTGGCGCGACGTGCGTTCAGGATGGCGCGGCCGGCGCGGGTGCGCATGCGGGCGCGGAAGCCGTGCTTCTTGGCGCGGCGGCGGTTGTTCGGCTGGAACGTGCGCTTGCTCATGGTTCTCCTCGATCGTGGGCACGGTCATGCCCCTCGCGGTGGTCTGTGGTCTTGCTGCACGAACGGGAAGTCCGGGCGCACCCGCCGGGGCGGGGCGGCTGCCGAGGTCCGATCCGATGCCGGAATGGGTCCGCAGTGGATCCGGGAACCGTATCGGGACGGCGCGCAGCGCTGACTGGACGATGTTAGGCGCGGGGGTGCGCGGGGTCAACGGTACGAGCCGTCTGAGGCGCGGTTGTGGCCGGATTCTCACTTCACGAGGGGTCGAGGCGGGCACCCCGCACTCCGCGCGCTGTGGCGGTCGAGCGAGCTGTGGCTGCGGAGCGTGCTCTGCGGTGGGAGTCCCACCTCACGCCCGTTGTCCACATCGTTGGTCCACAATACAGAAGCTATTGTGGAAAACTGTCCCGACCGACCGCGCGAGCCCTGGGGGAGAGACCTGATGAACGAGGCGAACGTCGACGCGATCTGGGAGCGCACGCTCCAGACCCTGCGCCGCGACAACGCCGTGTCGCCGCGGGTCGTCGCCCTCCTCACGCTGTCCCGCCTGATGGCCATCGTGGCGGACACCGCCCTGGTCGCAGCGCCTTCCACCTCGGCGAAGGAGCTCTTCGAGCACCGCATCGCCGACTCCCTCAAGGCGGCCCTGAACGAGGCCGTGGGCCGCACCGTCGGCTTCGCGGTGACGGTGGACGAGTCGCTGCTCCTGGAGGACGACGACGATGATCCGGCCCCCGCACCGCCTGTGACCTCCTCCTCCACCGCCGGACGTGCACATTCTGTGGACAACGATGTGGACAACTCCGCCCAGGATGTCCACATGCCGCGGTTCCGTCGTGGAGAGGGCTCGATCCTGCCCACCAACGGCGACGATCCGGGCCGGCCCGCCCTGCCCTCGGACAGCTCGGCGAGCTCGGCAGGCTCCGCCCTGACCCGCTCCGCCGCCGATCGCTTCGCCACCCACACCGGGTACCGGGGCCGGGCGGCGGATGATCCCAGCGCCTTCTCCAGCCTGTCCCCGCTCAGCGGCTCCTCCGCGCCCTCGCCGGGCCCCGCGCCCCGTCGGCCCGAGCGCAGCGCCGCCGGAGCGAGCGAGGATTCGCGCCTGAACAGCAAGTACACCTTCGACACCTTCGTGATCGGCTCCTCGAACCGTTTCGCGCAGGCAGCGGCGTCGGCCGTCGCGGAGACCCCCGCGAAGGCGTACAACCCGCTGTTCATCTACGGCGGCTCGGGCCTGGGCAAGACCCACCTGCTGCACGCGGTGGGCCACTACGCCCAGAGCCTCTACCCCGACGTGGTGGTGCGGTACGTGAACTCCGAGGAGTTCACCAACGAGTTCATCAACTCCGTGCAGTCCGGCCAGTTCGGCAAGGCCCAGGAGTTCCAGCGCCGCTACCGCGACATCGACATCCTGCTGATCGACGACATCCAGTTCCTGCAGCGTGCGCCCGAGACGATGGAGGCGTTCTTCCACACCTTCAACACGCTCTACAACTCGGACAAGCAGATCGTGATCACCTCGGACCTGCCTCCCAAGGAGCTGGGCGGCTTCGAGAATCGGATGCGCTCGCGCTTCGAGATGGGGCTGATGACCGATGTGCAGCCGCCGGACCTCGAGACCCGCATCGCGATCCTGCGCAAGAAGGTCGCGCAGGAGAACACCGGCGAGGTCCCGCACGAGGTGCTCGAGTACATCGCCTCGCACATCGCCACCAACATCCGCGAGCTCGAGGGCGCGCTGATCCGGGTGCAGGCACTGCATTCGCTGTCCCGCCAGCCGATGGACGTGACCCTCGCCGAGAGCGTGCTGAAGGATCTGCTCTCCCATGACGACGGCGCCCAGATCACGGCCTCGACGATCATCGCGCAGACCGCCACCTACTTCGGGCTCTCGGTCGAGGAGATCGTGGGCACAGGGCGCTCGCGCCGGCTGGTCTCGGCCCGGCAGATCGGGATGTACCTGTGCCGTGAGCTCACGGACATGCCGCTGATCAGGATCGGCGAGGAGTTCGGTGGCCGCGACCACACCACCGTGATGCACGCCAACAAGAAGATCGGCGAGCTGATGAAGGAGCGCCGCGCGATCTTCAACCAGGTCACCGAGCTCACCGCGAGGATCAAGAGCTCGAGCTCCGCCGCCCGTCAGTGAGCGCTCACGGCGCGGAGACAGCCGCCTGAACAACACTCCAGGTCAGGATGCAGTTCTCCCCAATTGTGGATAACTCTGTGGATACTGTGGAATGACAGGAATCCACGCAGGAGCCGATGTGCACGGCCGAATGACAGGAATCCGTGAGGACAGCTGGATCGTGCACAGCCCGCGAACATCGGCCGCTGAGTCCTCAACGATCCATCCACTCACATGTCATTCGAGCTGACCTGCGCAGATGACGGTTATCCACGAGATCCACAGCCGTGATGATGAGGACTGTCAGTAGTTGCTCGACGGGGATGTGGACGGGGCGGGCTGCGTGGGAGCGATCGCCGATCGTGTCATTCGGGGTGCCGGGGAGCGTTCTCGGGCCATGACGACGAAGGGGGATCGGGTCCCCGGAACCGGTGTGCGCTGGAAGCCCCTCAGTGCGCGCGAGCCGCGCCGGGAGCGGGAAGAAGTCAAGGATCGTCCCCGGTGTGTCGGCGGGAGACCTCCGGAACCGATACGCTGTGCTCCGTTCGGCCGCGACATGCCATAGCACGCGGCGCAATCCGTCATTCGACCACTGCGAAGGAGTGGCAACGGTGAAGTTCCACCTCGATCGCGGCGTCCTCGGCGACGCCGTCTCCTGGGCCACCCGTACCCTCCCCGTCCGACCGGCGATGCCGATTCTGCAGGGTGTGCGGATCGTCGCCGACGCGGGCGGTGAGCTGCAGCTCTCGACATTCGACTACGAGGTCAGCGCCCAGATCCGCCTGGAGGCGGAGATCGAGCAGCCTGGCGAGGTGCTGGTCCAGGGCCGGATGCTCTCGGACATCGTGCGCGCCCTGCCGAACAAGGACGTCTCGATCGCCCTCGAGGGCACGAAGCTCCAGGTCCGCTGCGGCAGCGCCCGCTTCGCCCTGGCCACCCTCCCGGTCGACGAGTACCCGCAGCTGCCGGCGATGCCTCCGGTGGCCGGCTCCGTCGCCGCGGACGTCTTCGCCGAGGCGATCTCCCAGGTCACCGTCGCCGCCTCGAAGGACGACACCCTCCCGCTGCTGACCGGCGTGAAGGTCGAGATCTCCGGCGAGACGATGACGCTGATGTCCACCGACCGCTACCGCCTGGCGCTGCGCGAGCTCACCTGGAACCCCTCCACCCCCGGCACCGAGCTCACCGCCCTGGTGCGCGGCCGCACCCTCCACGAGGTCGCCCGCTCGCTCTCCTCGGGAGGCGGGGTCGAGATCGCGCTGTCCGACGACTCCTCCGCGACCCTGATCGGCTTCGAGGCCGGCGGGCGCCGCACCACCTCCACGCTGGTGGACGGCGATTACCCGCCGGTGCGACGCCTCTTCCCGGACACCTCCGCGATCACCGCCGTGGTCTCCACCGGCGCCCTGATCGACGCCGTCAAGCGCGTCTCCCTGGTCGCCGAGCGGAACACCCCCGTGCGCCTGTCCTTCACCGAGGGCCAGGTCGCCCTCGAGGCCGGCGCGGGCGACGACGCGCAGGCCAGCGAGGTGCTCGAGGCGCAGCTCGAAGGTGAGGACCTGGTGGTCGGCTTCAACTCCGGTTTCCTGCTCGACGGTCTCGGCGCCCTGGGCACCGAGTTCGCGCGGCTGACCTTCACCGACTCGATCAAGCCGTCGGTGATGACCGGTCAGGACTCCCTCGAGGGCGAGCCCGACACCTCGTACAAGTACCTGATCATGCCGATGCGGATCTGAGGGAGGGAGTGCTCCCTCCGTGCAGCTGACCGCGCTCGATCTCACCGACTACCGGTCCTACCAGCGCCTCACCCTCCCGATCCAGCCCGGCATCACCGTCATGGTGGGCCAGAACGGGCAGGGCAAGACCAACATCGTCGAGGCCGTCTGGTACCTGGCGACCCTCTCCAGCCACCGGGTCCCGCACGATGCCGCTCTCGTCCATCGCGGCGAGAGCACCGCGATCGTGCGCGCGAGCTTCCTGCGCGCCGGCCGGCCCCTGCAGGTGGACCTCGAGATCACCCCCGGCAAGTCCAACCGCGCCCGGCTCCAGGGCCAGAACGTCTCCCGGCTGCGCGACCTGCTGGGAGAGGTGCGCGCGGTGCTCTTCGCCCCCGAGGACCTGGGCCTGGTCAAGGCCGATCCCGACGGCCGACGCCGCTTCCTCGACGAGCTGCTGTTCGTCATCGCCCCCCGCTACGCCTCCGTCAAGGCCGACTACGACCGGGTGCTCAAGCAGCGCGGCAACCTGCTCAAGCAGATGCGCTCGATGCGGCGCGGCAGCAGCGGACGCAGCGTGGGCGGCCTGGATCCGGCGGAGTCCGCCGCCTCGACCCTCGAGGTCTGGGACCAGCAGCTCGCCCTCCACGGCGCCGAGCTGCTGCGCGCGAGGCTCCACCTGGTCAACCGCCTGCGCCCGCATCTGGGCTACTCCTACCTCCGCGTCGCGACCGACGAAGGCGCTGATCAGGCCCTGGATCTCCCCCCGGACCAGCGCGGCGAGGGCGACTCCCCGGCGGACATCCTCTACCGCTCCGACGTGCTCGATGCGCTCGGCGCGCTGCCCGGCACCCTGCCCCCCACCCGCGAGATCCACGACCGGATGCTCGAGATGCTCGCCGCACGGCACGACGACGAGATCGACCGCGGCGTGACCCTGACCGGTCCGCATCGCGACGACATGGAGATCCGCCTGCACGACTTCCCCGCCAAGGGGTACGCGAGCCATGGCGAGTCCTGGTCCCTCGCGCTCGCGCTGCGCCTGGCCTCCTATGACCTGCTGCGTCTCGAGGAGGGCGATCTCGGCGACGGCGAGCCGATCCTGATCCTCGACGACGTGTTCAGCGAGCTCGACGTGCACCGCCGCGAACGGCTGGGACGGATCGTCACCGGCGCCTCGCAGGTGCTGATCACCACCGCCAACGACACCGACATCCCCGACTCCCTCGACGGCGAGATCCACGTGGTCGAGGTGAGCCTGGGCGAGGCGGTGCCGCGCGAGGGACGCGGGCTGTGAACGGCCGCGCGGGAGGTTCCGGTGAGAACGGGCGAGCACCCCGCCCCCGCCTCGCGAACCCCTATGACCTCGGCACATGGTCCGCGACGTCTGCCTCGACGGCGCCGCCTGGGTCGGAGGAGCCGGCGGAACGGGCCCGGCCCGTCGGCCCTGCGCCGGAGCGGGATGCCGCGTCGCCGGCCCATCGGGCGCCGCGCACCGCGCCGCCGGCCTCGCCCGCGCCCGCCCGGGAGGAGCCCGAGGAGTTCTTCGATCCGCCGGAGCTGCCTGCGCCCCCGGATCCCTTCGAGCTCGCCCGCCGCACCGTCAACCGCTCCCGCGCCGCCGCACGGGACCGCGGACTGTTCCCGATCTCCGCGAAGACTCAGGCCAGAGACGTTCGGGACCGCTCCGGCCGCTCACCCGGCTACTCGGGATCACGCCCCGACCCGCGAGACCCGCAGGGGATCGACGGCGTGCTGAAGAAGGTGCTCGGGAACCTCGGTTGGAATGCCGGGATGAACGCCGGGCGGGTGCTCGAGGAATGGGACGACATCGTGGGTGAGCGCCTGGCCACCCACTGCCGGCCCGTCTCCCTCGAGGACGGGGTGCTCGTGGTCAGCGCCTCCTCCTCGGCCTGGGCCGCGCAGCTGCGGATGCTCAGCCCGCAGCTGATCACCACGATCGAGGAGCACGTGGGCTCCCACGTGATCTCCGAGCTCAAGGTGACCGGGCCCGCGGCCGCCGAGCGCACCTGGAAGAAGGGGCGGCGCACGGTGACCTGGCGCGGCCCGCGGGATACCTACGGGTGATCGACGTACTGCGAGGGACGAGCGGTAGGAGATCAGCGGAACAGCTACGGGTAGCGCCTCGACTCCGAGGAGATGCCGTTCACAGACCGTCATCGCCGCGCCGTCGACTGCTACGGTGAGCCCAGACGAGCTGATGCAGCTCGCGTGCACTGGGGTCGGTGAAATTCCGAGCCGGCGGTGACAGTCCGCGACCCGATGGCCTCTGGCCCTCGGCTGACCAGGTGGAACTCCTGGACCGACGGTGAGAGTCCGGATGGGAAGCGCACGCGAACGACGTCGTCGGGCGAGCCGACCTCGCGCACCCCGTGCGCGGCCGTGACCCCCAGCGACGCCGTTCCCGCACACCCTTCCTGTCTCTCCGGAACCGCGAGCAGCGGACCGGAGGAGAGACATGCTGGAGCCGACCGAGCACCGCGCGCTGCGCCGCGCCCTCGAGATCGCCGCCCACCCCGCAGTGCCGCTGGGCCCGAACCCCCGCGTGGGCTGTGTGATCCTCGGCCCCGACGGGCAGACCCTCGCCGAGGGGCACCATCGCGGCGCCGGCACCCCGCACGCCGAGGCCGACGCCCTCGCCCGCGCCACCGCACCGCTGCCCGGCGCCACCGCCGTGGTCACCCTCGAACCCTGCACCCACCACGGCCGCACCGGCCCCTGCGACGATGCCCTGCTCAGCGCAGGGATCTCCCGCGTGGTGATCGCGCGTCAGGACCCGAACCCCCTCGCCGCCGGCGGGGCCCAGCGCCTGCGTGAGGCCGGGATCGAGGTGATCACCGACGTCCCGGACGAGCTCGCCGAAGCCGCCGCAGCATTGAATCGCGGCTGGGAGCACGGCCTGCGCCACCACCGCCCCCTGGTCACCGCCAAGCTCGCCCTCACCCTCGACGGCCGGGCCGCCGCCGCGGACGGCACCAGCCAGTGGCTCACCGGCCCCGCCGCCCGCGAGGAGGTCCATCAGCTGCGCACCACCTGCGATGTGGTGCTGGTGGGCACCGGCACCGCCCGCACCGACCATCCCAGCCTCACCGCCCGCCGACCGGACGGGAGCCTCCACCGCCGCCAGCCGCTGCGGGCCGTGATGGGCACGTCCGAGACCCCCACGCTGTCCGAGATCGAGGGCGCGGGCGAGGAGATCCGCCTGGCGACCCGCGATCCGTCGGCAACCCTGGCGGAGCTGTTCGCCCTCGGAGCGCGGCACGTGCTGGTCGAGGGCGGGCCCACCCTCGCCGCCGCCTTCCTGCGCGCAGGGCTGGTCGACGAGCTGATCGTGCACCTCGCCCCCACCCTGCTCGGCGCGGGCCGCGCCGCCGTCGGCGACCTCGCGATCACCACCCTCGCCGAGCGGCTCGACCTCGAGCTGGTCGAGGCCGCACCGCTGCCCTCCCCGGGTGGAGCCACCGACCTCCGCCTCATCCTCCGCCCCCGCACCACCACTGCCTGACCAGGAAGGACACTCATGTTCACCGGAATCATCGAAGAGCTCGGCACCGTCGAGTCGCTCAGCCACGGCACCGACCCCACCCGGGTGCGGATCCGCTCCCCGCGCGTGCTCGAGGGCATCTCCCTCGGCGACTCGATCGCCGTCAACGGCTGCTGCCTCACCGTCACCGCGCACGAGGGCGAGCTGTGGAGCGCCGACGTCATCGCCACCACCCTCGAGGCCACCGCGCTCGGCGAGCTCACCGCCGGCGACCGCGTCAACCTCGAACGCTGCGTGCGGGCCGACGGCCGGCTCGACGGGCACATCGTGCAGGGCCACGTCGACGGGGTCGGCGAGGTGGTCGGCCGTGAGGAGCAGGACGGCACCACTCTGCTGCGCCTCGCCCTGCCCGAGGGGCTCGCGAGGTACGTGGTCGCCAAGGGCTCCCTCGCGGTGGACGGTGTGAGCCTCACCGTCGCCGCGATCGACGGCGACGAGGTCACCATCGGCCTGATCCCCGAGACCCTCGCCCGCACCACCCTGGGCCGCCGCGGCCTGGGCGAGCGGGTGAACCTCGAGGTGGACGTGCTCGCGAAGTACGTCGAGAAGCTCACCGCGAGCCTGCTCCCCGGGGCGGAGCAGAGCCGATGACCGCCCTGCGCCTGGACCCCGTCGAGGACGCGATCACCGCGATCGCCGCGGGCCGTGCCGTGGTCGTCGTCGATGACGAGGATCGCGAGAACGAGGGCGACCTGATCCTCGCCGCCTCCGCCGCCACCCCGGCCCTGATCGGCGTCGCCGTGCGCCACTCGAGCGGGCTGCTGTGCGCCCCGATGAGCGCGCAGCGGGCCGACGCCCTCGAGCTGCCGCTGATGGTGCGCGAGAACGCGGACCCCCTGCGCACCGCCTACACGGTCAGCGTCGATGCGGCCGACGGGGTGAGCACCGGCATCAGCGCGAGCGACCGCGCCCGCACCCTCCAGGTCCTCGCCGGCGAGGACACCGTCCCCGCCGACCTGATCCGGCCCGGGCACGTGCTCCCGCTGCGCGCCAGGGACGGCGGCGTGCTCGAACGCCGCGGCCACACCGAGGCCGCGGTGGACCTCACCACCCTCGCGGGGCTGCCGCCGGTGGGGATGATCGTCGAGCTCGTCCACGACGACGGCGAGATGATGCGCAGCCCCGCCCTGCGCGAGTTCGCCGACGCCCACGACCTGCCGATGATCTCGATCGAGGACCTCGCCGCCCACCGCCGCGCCCACGATCGGCCGGAGCTCGAGATCACCGCCCCCGTCCCGCTGCCCACCTCCCACGGCGACTTCACCGCCCTGGCCGTGCGCGAGGGCGGCGCCGAGCACCTGGTGCTGGTGCGCGGAGACGTCACCACCGCCGAGCCGGTGCTGACCCGCGTGCACTCCGAATGCGTGACCGGGGACGTGCTCGGCTCGCGGCGCTGCGACTGCGGGCCCCAGCTCGAGGAGTCCCTGGCCCGCATCGACCGGGCCGGCCGCGGCGTGCTGATCCTGCTGCGCGGCCACGAGGGCCGCGGCATCGGCCTGGTCCAGAAGCTGCGCGCCTACGCCCTGCAGGAGGCGGGCCGGGACACCGTCGACGCGAACCTCGAGCTCGGCCTGCCGGTGGACTCCCGCTCCTTCGCCGCGGTCCCCGGAATCCTCGCCCACCTCGGCGTGGACGCGATCGAGCTGCTCACCCACAACCCCGAGAAGGAGCACGCCCTGAGCGAGGCGGGGATCGAGGTCGCCCGCCTCACCGACCTGCGCACCCACCCCACCCCCGCATGAGCGGTCACGGACGCCTCACCGCCCCCATCCCCCACCAGGCCGGCACGCGCCTCGCGATCGTCGCCGGGTCCTGGCACGAGCAGGTCATGGAGGGCCTGCTGGCCGGAGCCCTGCGCGCCGCCGCCGAGGCCGGCATCGAGGAGCCCACCGTGGTGCGCGCCCCCGGCTCCTTCGAGCTGCCCGTCCTCGCCGACGCCCTGGCCCGCGACCATGACGCCGTGGTGGCGCTCGGCGTGGTGATCCGCGGGGGCACCCCGCACTTCGAGTACGTGTGCTCCGCCGCGACCGACGGGCTCACCCGGGTCTCCCTCGACCACGGCGTCCCCGTCGGCTTCGGAGTGCTGACTTGCGATGACGAGCAGCAGGCGCTCGATCGGGCCGGGCTGCCCGGCTCCCGCGAGGACAAGGGCCACGAGGCCGCGGCCGCTGCGCTGACCACCGCGAGCGTGCTCGCCGGGCTGCGCCGAGGGCACGCGCGAGCGGAGATCCGCCCCGCCTGAGGCGGCGGTCCCGCACCCCCGATCGGGAAGGTCGCCAGAGGCCCCTGTGCCGCAACGGCACCCCGCCGGGGGTACGGGACCCCGTCGGCGGCTCTGTCGGCTCGAAATCGAGGCGGTTCCGGGCCGCCTGAGGCCGTTCCCGGGTCGCGTTGTCCACAGAATCGCCGGTGCGAATAGGTTCGGGAGGCGTTCTCCGATAGAATCAGGGAGGTTCGGCCGACGTCCTCCGACGTCCTCGTGGACTCGATTCCGTCGGCTCGATCGCCGTGGCCTGCAGGCGACCCGCACGCGCGCACGCGCGCGAGGCGCTCACCGGCAGGCCACCTGCGCGACGAGCCGCGGTCCCGATCACGTGGCCCGCCGAACCGCCCCGGCCCTCTTCCGACCGGGGGAACTGGACTGCGAGGAGCCACATCAGGTGAGCGACAGCGACCGCCCCATGCCCGATCAGGACGTGCCCGCGAGCACGCCGGACCCGACGCCCGCAGCGGCTGACCCGGGACCCGCGGAGCCCACCGCCGGAGAGCGCGCGGCCCGCGCCCCCGAGCACTACGAGGCCTCGGACATCACCGTCCTCGAGGGCCTCGAGGCGGTCCGCAAGCGCCCGGGCATGTACATCGGCTCCACCGGTGAGCGCGGCCTGCACCACATGGTCCAGGAGATCGTCGACAACTCCGTGGACGAGGCCATGGCCGGCCACGGCGACACCATCGAGGTGACGCTGCTGGACGACGGCGGCGTGCGCGTGGTCGACCACGCCCGCGGCATCCCCGTGGACATGCACCCCACCGAGAACAAGCCCGCGGTCGAGCTGGTGCTGACCGTGCTGCACGCCGGCGGCAAGTTCGGCGGCGGCGGCTACGCCGTCTCCGGCGGTCTGCACGGTGTGGGCTCCTCCGTGGTCAACGCCCTGTCGGTGCGGATGGAGGTCGAGATCCGCCGCCAGGGCCATGTCTGGCGCCAGGCCTACGCGCGCGGCGTGCCCACCATGGAGCTCGAGAAGGGCGAGGTGACCGACAAGACCGGCACCACCATCACCTTCTGGGCCGATGGCGAGATCTTCGACGAGACGGTCTACGACTTCGAGACCCTGCGCAAGCGGTTCCAGCAGATGGCATTCCTGAACAAGGGGCTGCGCATCACCCTGACCGACGAGCGCGCCCCCAAGGTCGACGAGGCCGAGGACGAGGACCTCATCGACGTCGAGCTCGAGGCCGAGGGCGCCGCGCCGCAGAAGGGCCCACGCACCGTCTCGTACCACTACGAGCGCGGCCTGCAGGACTTCGTCGAGTTCATCAACACCTCCAAGCGCGCCGAAGTGATCCACCCCGACATCATCTCCTTCGAGTCCGAGGACACCGACGCGAAGATCTCCGTCGAGGTCGCGATGCAGTGGACCGGCGCCTACTCCGACTCGGTGCACACCTACGCCAACACGATCAACACCCACGAGGGCGGCACCCACGAGGAGGGCTTCCGCTCCTCGCTCACCTCGATCGTGAACCGGTACGGCCGCGCCCAGGGCCTGCTCAAGGAGAAGGACGCCAACCTCACCGGCGAGGACATCCGCGAGGGCCTCACCGCCGTCATCTCGGTCAAGCTCGGCGAGCCGCAGTTCGAGGGCCAGACCAAGACCAAGCTGGGCAACACTATCGCCCGCACCTTCATGGTCAAGGTGATGACCGACCAGCTCCAGGACTGGTTCGAGTCCCATCCGCAGGAGGCCAAGGCCATCGTCATGAAGGGCCAGGCCGCGGCCGCCGCTCGCGAGGCCGCCCGCAAGGCCCGCGACGCGACCCGCCGCAAATCCCCGCTCGAGACCGGCGGCATGCCCGGCAAGCTGCGCGACTGCTCCTCGCGCAACCCCGCCGAGTCCGAGATCTTCATCGTCGAGGGCGACTCCGCCGGCGGCTCCGCCGTGCAGGGCCGCGATCCCCGCACCCAGGCCATCCTGCCCATCCGCGGCAAGATCCTGAACGTCGAGAAGGCGCGCCTGGACCGGGCCCTGGACAACCAGGAGGTCCGCTCGCTGATCACCGCCTTCGGCACCGGCATCGGCGAGGACTTCGACGCCACCAAGCTCCGCTATCACAAGATCATCCTGATGGCCGACGCCGACGTGGACGGCCAGCACATCTGCACCCTGCTGCTGACGCTGCTGTTCCGCTACATGCGCCCCCTGATCGAGCTGGGCCACGTGTTCATCGCGATGCCCCCGCTGTTCCGCCTGAAGTGGTCCAACGCCCCGCACGAGTACGTCTTCAGCGACGCCGAGCGGGACGAGCGCCTCGAGGCCGGCCGCGCCGCCGGTCGCCGCATCCCCAAGGACAACGGCATCCAGCGCTACAAGGGTCTGGGCGAGATGGACTGGAAGGAGCTGCAGTCCACCACGATGGACACCAGCACCCGCACCCTGAAGCAGGTCACGGTCGACGAGGCCGCGGACGCCGACACCATCTTCTCCGTGCTGATGGGCGATGACGTCGAGTCGCGACGCCGCTTCATCCAGGAGAACGCCAAGGACGTCCGCTTCCTCGACATCTGACGTCGGCCCCCGGGGCGGCGCCGGCCCGCCCGCGCGCCCCCGGGGACCCCAGACACCAACGGCCCCACCGGAAAGGCCTCCCACACCATGAGCGACACCCCGAACGACCCCACGAACCCCGAGGACGAGCAGACCCCGGCGCCGGCGCAGACCCCCGCGGAGAACGCCGGCATCGGCGGCCAGGAGACGCCCGAGGGCGCCCACGAGCTCTCCGAGGCCGAGGCGGCCTCCCGCACCGTGACCCTCGTCGATCCGCTCGACGAGCACGAGATCGACCGCATCACCCAGGTCGACCTCAACCAGGAGATGCAGCGCTCCTACCTCGACTACGCGATGAGCGTGATCGTCTCGCGCGCCCTGCCGGACGTGCGCGACGGCCTCAAGCCCGTCCACCGCCGCATCGTCTACGCGATGTACGACGGCGGCTACCGCCCCGACCGCTCCTTCTCGAAGTGCGCGAAGGTCGTTGGCGAGGTCATGGGCAACTACCACCCCCACGGCGACTCCGCGATCTACGACGCCATGGTGCGTCTGGTCCAGCCGTGGAACATGCGCTACCCGCTGATCCTCGGCCAGGGCAACTTCGGCTCCGCCGGCGACGACGGTGCCGCGGCCCCCAGGTACACCGAGTGCAAGATGGCCCCGCTGGCCCTCGAGCTGGTGCGCGACATCGACCAGGAGACGGTCGATATGCAGGGCAACTACGACAACACCGTCGACGAGCCCACCGTGCTGCCTGCCCGCTTCCCTAACCTGCTGGTCAACGGCTCCGCCGGCATCGCCGTGGGCATGGCCACCAACATCCCGCCGCACAACCTGCGCGAGGTGGCCGACGCCGTCCAGTGGCTGCTGCGGAACCACGAGGCCACCAAGCCCGAGCTGCTCGAGGCCTGCCTCGAGCGGATCAAGGGTCCGGACTTCCCCTCGGGCGCGACGATCGTGGGCACCTCCGGCATCGAGGACGCCTACCGCACTGGCCGCGGCTCGATCACCCAGCGCGCCGTGGTCTCCACCGAGGAGATCAACGGTCGCATGGCGCTCGTGGTCACCGAGCTTCCCTACCAGGTCAACCCCGATTCCCTCGCGCGCAAGATCGCCGAGATGGTCAAGCTCGGCAAGATCCAGGGCGTCGCTGACATCACCGACGAGACCTCCGGCCGCACCGGCCAGCGCCTGGTCATCACCCTCAAGCGCGACGCGGTGGCGAAGGTGGTGCTCAACAACCTCTACAAGCACACCCAGCTGCAGGAGAACTTCTCCGCGAACATGCTCGCGCTCGCGGGCGGGGTGCCGCGTACCCTGTCGATCGACTCCTTCGTGCGTGAGTGGACCAAGCACCAGATCGACGTCATCGTGCGCCGCACCCGGTTCCGCCTGCGCAAGGCGGAGGAGCAGATCCACATCTACCGCGGCTACCTCAAGGCCCTGGATGCGCTCGACGAGGTCATCGCGCTGATCCGCCGCTCCCCGGATGCTGACGAGGCCCGCACCGGGCTGATGGAGCTGTTGGAGATCGACGAGATCCAGGCGAACGCGATCCTCGCGATGCAGCTGCGCCGCCTGGCCGCCCTCGAGCGGCAGAAGATCATCGAGGAGCACGACCGCCTGCAGGCCCTGATCGAGGAGTACACCGCGATCCTCGCCGATCCGCAGCGCCAGCGGGACATCGTCTCCGAGGAGCTCGCGGAGATCGTGGACCGCTACGGCGACGACCGCCGCACCCAGATCCTCCCGCACGCCGGCGACATGGCGATGGAGGACCTGATCCCCGAGGAGGACATGGTCGTCACCATCACCCGCGGCGGCTACGTCAAGCGCACCCGCGAGGACCAGTACCGCGCCCAGAAGCGCGGCGGCAAGGGCGTGCGCGGCGCCTCGCTGCGCGAGGACGACGTGGTCGAGCACTTCTTCACCACCACCACCCACCGCTGGCTGCTGTTCTTCACCAACCAGGGCCGCGTCTACCGCGCCAAGGGATACGAGCTGCCCGAGGCGCCGCGGGACGCGAAGGGCCAGCACGTGGCGAACCTGATGGCCTTCCAGCCGGACGAGCACATCGCCTCGGTGCTCGCGATCGACAGCTACGAGGACGCCCAGTACCTCGTGCTCGCCACCGAGTCCGGCCTGGTGAAGAAGACCGCGATGACCGCCTTCGACTCCAACCGCACCGGCGGCATCATCGCGATCAACCTGCGTGACATCGACGGCCCGGACGGCCCCCAGCCGGACCGCGTGATCGCCGCCCGCGCCGTGAACAGCGACGACGAGATCCTGCTGGTCTCCCGCAACGGCCAGTCCGTGCGGATGCCCGCGGATGATGGCACCCTGCGCCCCACGGGCCGCGCCACCAGCGGAGTGACCGGCATGAAGTTCCGTCACGACGACCAGCTGCTGGCTATGGACGTGGTGGGCCCGGACACCTTCGTGATGACCGTGACCGACGGCGGCTTCGCCAAGCGCACCAGTGTGGACGAGTACCGCCTGCAGGGTCGAGGCGGCCTGGGCATCCGGGTCGCGAAGCTGCCGGATGACCGCGGCCACCTGGTGGGCGCCGCGGTCGTCGAGGAGTCCGACGAGCTGCTGGTCGTGATGGAGCGTGGCCGCGTGGTCCGCTCCAAGGTCTCCGAGGTGCCGGCCAAGGGCCGCACCACGATGGGCGTCGTGTTCGCCAAGCCCGACAAGGGCGACCGCATCCTGCTGGTCACCACCGGCCAGGAGTCCGAGGTCGACGAGGACGAGGTCGAGGCCCCCGAGAGCACCGAGATCGTCGCGGCGGAGGCCGGGTCGCAGGAGGCGTCCGCGCAGGGCGATGCTCTAGGCTCTGACGAGTCCGATCAGTCGCCGCAGGGCGACGCCGACGCGAACCAGGAGTGATCCGTGAGCACCAGTGACGCCAAGACTGCGCCCGGGTCCGCCGACCCGGCGGAGTCCACCACACAGCTCCCGGCCTTCGACAGCGGCTCCTCCCCGGCGGAGCCGATGGGCAGCGGCCGAGGCTCCGCCGCCAAGGGCGCCAGCCGCAGCCCGCGCCGCACCTCCGGTGCCGCGAGTCCGGCCGAGGCCGCGCCCCGCGGCCCCCGCCGCGTGCGGCTGACCCTCGCGCGGCTGGACCCGTTCTCGGTGATGAAGCTGTCCTTCCTGGCCGCGATCGCCATCGGCATCGCGACCGTGATCGCGGTGATCCTGCTGTGGAACCTGGTCGAGGCGATCGGCCTGTGGGGCCAGATCGACCAGCTGGGCCGGGACATCAACGGCGGCGATCCGCTGCCCTTCATGGAGTTCTTCAGCTTCTCGAAGATGACCAGCTACGGCACCATCGTGGCGGTGGTGAACGTCGTGATCATCACCGCGCTCGGCACGCTCATGGCCTTCCTGTACAACCTGGTGGCGGCGCTGCTGGGCGGGCTGAAGATGACCTTCACCGACGAGTGACCCCCTCAGACCGCCGCCGGACATCGCTGATGTCCGGCGGCGTCGTCGTGTCCGGGTCGCGGCGTGCGCGGTGGTGAACTTTCGCGGCCTGAGGACTGATACGGACTCGATGATCGGTCCTCAGGCCGCAGAAGTCGGCCGCTGTGTCGTGCAGCCGAGCCGCGGCGCGAGCTCAGTTGCCCTGGACCTCGGTGACATCCGCGACCTGCGCCGCGAGATGGGCGAGCGCCGCCTCGGCGGGCACCGTCGCCGCGACGCCGTGCGCCCCGGCGCCCAGCGAGATCCGGCGCCGCGCATCTCCCGTGAGCGAGGCGTCGGCAACGACGGGCCACGCGGTGCTCGCGCCGAAGGGGGTGATGGTGCCGCGCTCGTAGCCGGTGACCTGCATGGCCACGTCCTTGTCCGGCATGGACAGGCGGTTCACGTTCAGCAGCGCCCGCAGCTTCGGCCAGGAGATCTCCCGGTCGCCGGGCACCAGCACGAAGAGGAAGTCGTCGTCGGCCCGCCGCACCACCAGGGTCTTGATCAGGTCGCGGGGCTCGACCCCGCGTGCGGCCGCGGCCTCGGCGAGAGAGCCCACCCGGCCGTGCCGGGTGATCTCGTAGGGAAGGCCCGAGGCCTCGAGGGCGTCGATCGCGCGCTGTTCGCTCATGCTCCCAGCGTAGAGCCGCCTCCGGCGGGCCGCTGCTCGATAGGGTCGAGGGATGCCCTCTGCGAGCCCCGACGCCCCCGCACGCCCCGACCCTCGGTGAGCTCGGCGCTGCTGCTCGGCAGCGGCGTGGTGGACCTCGAGTCGCCGCGCGAGGTCGAGGCGCCCAGCGAGGAGCTCGCGCAGGCGCTCGTGGACACCGCCGCGATCGAACAGGCCCTCGAGCAGGAGGGCGCACTGCCCTTGTCCGAGCGCACCCTCGTGGTCGCGGTCGGCTCCAACCAGACCCCGCGCACGATCGCCCGCAAGTACCGCCGCTCGGGCCAGGACCTCCCGGTGACCACGCCGTTCGTGCGCTGCACCGTGCACGACCTGGCCGTCGGCCATGTCGCCCACATCGCCGCGCCCGGCTACGTGCCCGCAGCCCCCTATCGCGCGAAGGGGCAGCGGATGGAGCTGGTGGCGACCTGGTTCGATGAGGAGCAGCTCGCGGTGGTCGACGAGACCGAGCCGAACTACCACCGCCTCCGCCTGCGCGCCGAGGACTTCCCCCTTACCCTCGCCACCGGTGACCGGCCCGCCCACTTCGACGTCTACGCCTCCCGCTGGGGCGTGCTCACCGACGGCGAGCAGCCGATCCCGCTGCGCCACCGTCAGCAGGAGCTGTTCGACGAGCTGGTCGCCCTCACCGACTCCCCGCTGACCCGCGGGGACGCGGCACAGGTGTGCGAGGCCCTCGCCGCCGACCACGAGGCGCTGCACCGCCTGGTCACCGAGCACGGCCTTGTGGCCCGGGACGGTCTGCCGCGCTGAGCGGACGAGATCCCGGTGGATTCTGCGAGGCGCCGCTGTGACCTCGGAAACAACCGCGGGTGCGGGTTGGACGGCACGCCCCGCGGCGCGGTAACGTAGTCCGTCGGTGGCTGACACCGGTATTGTTCCCAGATCAGCCCCACGGGCCTATAGCTCAGTCGGTTAGAGCGCTGTCCTGATAAGACAGAGGTCACTGGTTCAAGTCCAGTTAGGCCCACTTCGAGGATCGGAGGGACTCATGAAGAAGTTCATCACCACCGTGGCCGTCCTGATCGGGACGTCCGTCGCGGGGATCCTCACCTGGCGGAAGATCGAGTCGGATCGCCTCCGCAACGATCTGTGGAGCGAGGCCGAGCGGGTCTCCGCCGAGCAGGACGCCGCCGCTGCGAAGCAGGCGCAGGCCGCTCCCGCAGCTCGCGGTTGACGTAGTATCGGGACAACCGAATATGGGGACTTAGCTCAGTTGGTAGAGCGGTAGCTTTGCAAGCTTCAGGTCAGGGGTTCGACCCCCCTAGTCTCCACCACAGCGATGAGGCCCTCTCCCGGGAACGGGGGAGGGCCTCATCGCTGTGGTGACTCCTGCTCAGCGCGGCCGGAGCCCCTCCTCATCAGGCCAATGCGACGGCGACCCCACCGTCGAGCCGAACCCGAACCTGCGCCCACTCAAGGGGCCGCTGTACGCCGTGTGCATCGTGCGCTCGGACCTCGGCACGGCCTCGTGTTCGGGCACATCGCCGCACAGGACAAGGCCTGACGGCGGGCGGCCGTGGCGGCCTGAGCGCTCATGCGCCGACGGGAGATTCCTGGGGATCCATGATCCGCCCGTCGCGCAGGCGGATCACCTGATCGGCGTCGGCGGCGAACTCGTCGTCGTGGGTGACCATCACGGTCGCGACCGACAGCTCCCTCGTCACACCGACCAGCAGCTGCACGATCGAGCGGGCCCGGTCATGATCGAGGGCGCTGGTGGGCTCATCGACCAGCAGCACCGCCGGGCGGGTGAACAGGGCACGGGCGATGTTCACCCGCTGGCGCTGCCCGCCGGAGAGCTCGTGGGGCAGACGGCGCGCGTATTCGGCCATCCCCACCCGCTCGAGCAGCTCGGCGGCCCGCTCCTGCTGGGCACGCAGACGCCTCCCGCGCAGGCCGCCCAGATGGCCGGTGACCAGCAGCTGGTCGGCCACAGACAGGGCGGGCAGCAGGTTCGGCTGCTGGAAGACGACGCCGATCCGTTCCCGGCGCAGCTCGGTGCGGCGGCGCTCGCCTAGCGCGGTGAGGTCGGTGCCGTCGACCAGCACTCGACCCTGCTCGGGCACCACCAGGCCGGCGGCGACGCTCAGCAGCGTGGACTTGCCCGAGCCGGAGGGGCCCAGCACTACCGCGAACTCGCCGCGGTCCACGGCGACGTCGGCGCTGTCCAGGGCGGTGGCGATGCGCGGGCTGCCGTCGGCCTCTCGCCCGTCGGGATAGGTCACGCGCACGGCCTCGAGCTGGAGCGCTGAGGGAGCGGAGCGGGTGGTGCGGTCGGTGCGTGCGGTGGCGGTCGTGGTCATGGGTCAGTTCCCTCCCAGGGCGAGCAGCGGATCGATACGGGTGACGCGACGGGTGGCGAGCACGGAGCCGAGCAGACCGATCATCAGCACTCCCGCCACGGGCAGGAGCACGGTCACGGCGGAGGCCTCGAAGGGGGCGACGGTCGAGAGCGCAGCGCCACCCGCCCCGCCGACGATCCCGCCCACGGCCGCGCCGACGGCCAGCAGGATCGCCGCCTGACCGACGGTGTCGCGCAGCACGTACCGGGCGGTCGCGCCCAGGGCGCGCAGCACCGCGATGTCACGGGTGCGCTGGATGGTCCACACGGACAGGAAAGCGACCGTGACCAGAGCGGAGATCCCGTAGAGGAACGCCTGGATGAGGGTCAGGGAGCCGTTCTCCGAGGAGTAGGAGGGCAGGGCCTGCAGCGACTCGGCGACGGTGACGGCGCGGGTGCCGGTGGCCTCGGCGACGGCGTCCGCAGCCGCGTCGGAGGCATCGCCGTCGGCCCGCACCAGCAGGGCGGAGCCGGCGGTGTCCTCGGCCTGGTGGGCGAGGGTGCGGAAGGAGTCGACGTGCACGTAGCCGACGGGGGAGTGGGAGTACCAGTCGGTGGGGACGGCGCCGATGACGGTGAGCTCGCGACCGTTGACGCTCACCGCGTCCCCCGAGGTGACGCCGAGATCGGCGGCGATCTGCTCGGGCAGCAGCACCTCGCCCTCCTGCGGCGCGGAGGGCAGGGACGCGGCGACCTGACCATCCGGGGCGGTGCCGAACAGGGCCAGGGAGGTCACCGCGGAGTCGGTCTCGATCCGCATCTGTCCCACGGAGAGCGGCTCGGTCTCCAGACCGGTCGTCCCGTCCCAGGCCGCGGCCTGGTCGGAGTCCACCTGGGAGTCCGACCAGGAGATCTCCTCCCCCAGGGTGGGGGTGAGCACGATCCGGTCCGCAGGCAGCGCCTCGATCGCGGAGATGTTCTGGTGGGCGAGGCCTCGGGTGAGGCCGGTCAGCAGCACCAGCAGCAGGGTGAGCAGGGCGATCACGCCGATCATGAGCGCGAATCTGCCTTTGGCATGGACGATGTCCTTGAGTGCGACGAACATGCCTCCATCCCACCTGGATCCTCGGCCGGCCACATCGCCCGGCCCGGCCGGTCCGCGCTCGTCCTTTTGGACGATGCTCGAGGTGGGCGGCGCCCGTAGGGTGTCGGCGTGAGAGATGACCAGCTGCTCGAGGAGCCCGCCGAGGCGGCGCACCGCGCCTCCTCGACGATGGCCGCGATGCTGCGCGGGGCGATGCACGTGGCCTTCTCGGTGCTTCCCGCGCTCGGCGCGGTGCGGGCGATCGACGGGGAGGGCGTGCCCGCGCTCGCCGCGCTCCTCGCCGCCGCCGCGGTGATCGTGAGCTATGCGATCGGCTCGCGTCTGGCGCTGCGCCGCCGCTGGGCCCCGTACAGCGCGGGCAGCGATCCGCTGCTGCCCTCGCGAGGCGGGGTGCTCGTCCTGACCCTGGCGTGGATGGCCGCGACGCTCGTCTCCTCCGCCTTCGTGTGGATCGCCTTCCCGCTGTTCTTCCTGGTGCTGTTCGCCCTCGGCCCGGTGAGCGGTCTGCTCGCGCTGGCCGGGGTGACGCTCTGGGCGATCCTCGCGCCCCTGCTCGCCCATGAGCAGAGCGGGCTGGGGGCCGGGGAGATCCTCGGACCGCTGGTGGGAGCGGTGTTCTCGGTCATCGCCCATGCGGTGTACCGTCGGCTGCTGCTCGAGACCGAGCGCAGCCGGGCGCTCGTGGTGCGCCTGCGCGCCGCCCAGGCGGAGCTGGCAGATTCCGAGCGCCGCAAGGGGATCGCCGAGGAGCGTCAGCGCCTGGGCCAGGACATCCATGACACCCTCGCCCAGGGCCTGAACTCGATCGTCCTGATGAGCCGCGGCGCAGGAGCCGCGCATCCTGCGGCGGCCGAGGAGTTCGCCCGCATCGAACGGACCGCGCGCGAGAACCTCGCCGACGCCCGCCACCTGGTGCGCGACCTCGCCGACCGGGCCGGGCGCAGCGGCCTCGAACAGGCCCTGCGCGAGGTGCTCATCCGGGTGCAGCAGCAGGGGGAGGGCACCGTGTGGGAGCTGCGTGTGGACGGCACCTCGCGCGAGCTGGACCCCGAGCAGGTCGAGACGCTGCACCGGGCCGCCCAGTCCCTCGTCGCGAACGTCCAGCAGCACGCCGAGGCGGCCCACTGCGTGCTCACCCTGGCCTGGTGGCCGGACCGGGTGAGCCTCGACGTGGTGGACGACGGGCGCGGATTCGACCCCGCCGCCGCTCGTCCAGGACACGACGGCGGTGACGGCCTGCGCCTGCTGCGCCGCCGCCTCGCCCGCGCCGGCGGCGAGGTGAGCATCGACTCCGCCCCCGGTGAGGGGACGACGGTCGGTCTGACCCTGCCCACCGCTCCGCTCACCGCCGCCCAGGAGCAGGAGGGGTCTCGGTGAGCATCGGCGTGATGATGGTCGATGACCACCCCGTGGTCCGGGCCGGGCTGCGAGCACTGTTCGAGGCCGACGAGGGCATCGAGGTGGTCGCGGAGGTCTCCTCCGGTGCCGAGGCGCTGCGGGTGCTCGGCGAGCTCGCCGCCGGCGAGGCCGGGCTGCCGGACCTGGTGCTGATGGACCTGAACCTCGGGGAGGGCAGCGGCGGGATCGAGACCACCCGCGCCGTGCGCGCGAGGCACCCGGGGGTGCAGGTGCTCGCGGTGACCACCTTCGACGCGGAGGCGGACATCGTCGGGGCGCTCGAGGCCGGGGCGACCGGCTACGTGCTCAAGGACTCGCCCACCGAGGCGCTGCTCGACGCCGCCCGGGAGGCCGCCGCCGGGCGCAGCGTGCTCTCCCCCGAGGTGCAGCAGCGTCTGGTGCAGCGCATGACCAGCCCGCACACCGCCCTGTCACCGCGCGAGAGCGAGATCCTCGAGGCCCTCGCCACCGGTGCGACGAACCGCGAGGTGGCCAAGCGCCTGTTCATCTCCGAGTCCACGGTCAAGACCCATCTGGTCCACCTCTACGACAAGCTCGGCGTGGACAGCCGCACCGCCGCGCTGCGCGTGGCCCGGGAACGCCGGCTGATCCGCTGACCTGCTGCTCCGCTCAGTGCCTGCCCGCTCAGCTCGTGCCCGCTCAGCTCCTGACCGCTCAGTCGGTGCGCAGCGAGCTGAACAGCAGGCTGGTCTGGGTGGAGTTCACGCCCGGGATCGCGCGGATCCGCTCGAGCACCAGATCGAACTCGGAGAGGTTGCGGCAGCGGATGTGGATCACCAGGTCCCAGGTGCCGGTAGTCGAGTGGAGCTGCTCGATCTCCGGATAGCCGCGCAGCTCGTGGACGATGTCGTGATTGCGGCGGGTGTCCGTGGCCACCAGCATCACCCCGCGCACCGAGTCCTGCTCCACGTCGCCGCTGACCCGGATCGTGAATCCCTCGATCACGCCGTTGCCCACCAGGCGATCAATCCGGGAGGTCACGGTCGAGCGATTGACGCCGAGCTCGCGGGCGAGCACCGCCACCGGGGTGCGGCTGTCGGAGCGCAGAAGGGCGATGAGGCGGTAGTCGAGATCGTCGAGCACGCAGTCAGCGTAACGCCACCGAGCAGAATGCTGGAACAGTGGGCGTTCTGCCCGCATCCAGGCGATTGCGGCGCCGCATCGACGACCTCTACCTTCTGTCTTGGCCCAGGTGAGGGTGTGGTTCCGGGAGCTCTTCCCGCTGAGTGTCCAAGGTGGCGAAGTGCTCGATGTGTCTGTCCTGCCCGCGTTCCTGATCGCGGTCGTGGTCATCCTCGCGACCCCCGGGCCGGACATGGCCTTCCTCATCGCCACCGGCGTCAGCCAGGGTCGGCGCGCCGCGGTGCGCGGCGCCTTCGGGGTCACCAGCGCCATGACCATCTGGGTGCTCGTGGCCGCCACCGGGCTCGGCGTGGCGCTCACCCAGGTGCCCGCCGCGCTCGATGCGATCCGCCTGGCCGGTGCCGGCTACCTGCTCTTCCTGGCCATCACCACCTGGCGCCACGCGGGCGCGGCCGTCGCCGAGGTGAGCGCGGCGCCGAACGTGTTCCGCCGCGGCTTCGTCGTGAACCTCACCAACCCCAAGGTGGCGCTGTTCTTCGTGGCCTTCCTGCCGCAGTTCCTCGGTTCGGCGGGGGAGAACCCCTTCGGCCAGATGCTCATGCTGGGCCTGCTGCTGCAGCTCACGGGCCTGGTCGCGGACATCGCGATCGGCAGCGCGGCCGGACTGTTCCGCGACGCGGTGCTCGGGAGGCGCAAGGTGCGCCTCGTGCTCGACGGCGCGGCCGGCACCGTCTACGGCGCGCTCGCCACGCTGCTGCTCCTCGAGGTCGCTCGCCACTGAACGGCCGTGCGGGGAGACTGGTGGCATGGACACCACCGATGCTCTCCACACCACGACCAGCAGCCCCCTCACCGCCCTCGTCACGGGCGCCACCAGCGGGATCGGCCGCGAGGTGACCCTCCAGCTCGCCGACGCCGGATGGCGGGTGATCGCCGTCGGCCGCGACCAGCAGGCGCTCGAACAGCTGGGCGCGGCCTCCGAGCGGATCAGCCCGCGCGCCGCGGATCTGCTCGAGGACGATCTCGCAGGCCTCGTGCCCGAGCAGCTGGACGCGCTTGTGCACGCCGCCGGCATCTCCGGAGGCGACGGGGTCGAGCACACCGGCTCCGAGGAATGGTCGCGGATGCTCACCCTCAACGTGACCGCCGGGGCGCAGCTGGCCCGCCACGCCCTGCCCGCCCTGCGCCGCACTCGCGGCACGATCGTGTTCCTCAACTCCGGCGCCGGCACCGCGGCCCGGCCCCGCAACGCCGTCTACGCCGCGAGCAAGCACGCACTGCGGGCGCTCGCCAACGGGCTGCGCGTCGAGGAGGAGAGCAACGGGGTGCGCGTCTCGAGCGTCTACCCCGGCCCCACCGACACCCCGATGTTCACCGGGGACGTGGATCGCTCCGAGCTGATCCGGCCCGCCTCCGTCGCCGCGGCGGTGCTCACTGCGATCACGGCGAGCCCGGACGTGCAGCTCACCGACATCCATGTGAGGCCGCGCCGCGAGCTGAGCTGGTGAGATGAGACCGGCTGGTCACAGCGGGGGGAGCGTCACCGCCCCCGTCGGCCGCCGACGGCGAGTGCCGCTCGAGGAACTCGAGCATCGCCACCCGGTCCACCCCGGTGAAGGTGCCCGACGGCATCGCCGCGAGCAGCGAGGCGTGCAGGCGCGCGACCGGCCACACCGACCCCTCCCAGCGATCCACGAGCGCCGGATCCGGCTCCCGGCAGCACGCCGGATCCGGGCACGAGGAGCTGTGGCGCACGGGCGTCTCCCGGCCCCGGAACCAGCGGGTGTGCTCGTAGCGGGTGCCCACCGAGATCGAGAACTCCCCACCCTGACCGGTCTCGATGTGGGAGGTGCACCAGTAGGTGCCGCCCGGCTTGTCCGTGTACTGGCAGTACTGGCTCATCCGATCCTCGCTGCGGAACACCCGCCGCGCGCTCCACCAGCGGCACACCCGCTGCCCCTCGACCGCGCCGAGCGCATCGGTGGGGAAGCGCACCTCGTCGTTCTGGTACGCCTTGAGGATCGTGCCGGAGGAGTGGACCTTCAGGAAGTGCACCGGGATGTCCAGGTGCTCGGTGGCCAGGTTCGTGAAGCGGTGCGCGGCCATCTCGTAGCTCACCGCGAACTCGTCCCGCAGGTCCTCCACGCTCAGCTCCCGCTGCGCCTTCGCCTCCCGCAGGAAGTCGAGCGCACTGCCCTCGGGCAGCAGCAGCGCGCAGGCCAGATAGTTCGTCTCCACCCGCTGGCGCAGCAGCTCTCCGAAGTCCGCCGGCTCCTCCTTGCCCAGCACATGCGCGGCGATCGCCTGCAGCACCGTGGTGCGCGGATCCGAGGTGGCCCGCCCCAGCGGCAGGTAGATCCGCCTGTGCTCCGCATCGGTGATCGAGCGGGTGGAATGGGGCAGGTCGGGCACCGAATGGAGGGTGAAGCCGAGCTCCGCGGCCAGCAGCGACACCTTCCGGTGGGACAGCGGCCCGCCCCGGTGCCCGATCCTCGCGAGCAGGTCCCGGGCCGTCTCCTCGAGCGCGGGATCGTAGTTGCCCGCCCGGGACTGCTCCTCGCGCAGCTGTCCGTTCACCCGCCGCGCCTCCTCCGGGGTCGCGGCCCGCTCCTCATGCAGTCGACGCAGCTCTCCGTGCAGGGCGAGGATCGTCTCGATCGCGGCGTCGGGCAGGGACTTGCGCACCGGCAGCTCGGGCAGCGCGAGGGACCGGTACAGCGTCCCCGCCTGCGCGGTGGCCAGCGCGATCTCGAGCGCTGCCCGATGATTCGGCGGCTCGGGATCCAGCAGGTCGTCCACCGACACCTCGAGCGCCCGGGCGATGCGGCGCAGCTCCCCGAGCTTCAGCTCGCGCTTGCCGTTCTCGATCACCGACAGCTGCGAGGGCGCGCGCTGGACCGCGGTCGCGAGCTCGGCCAGGGACATGCCCCGCTCCTGCCGACGGGCGCGGATGCGCCGTCCGATCAGCAGCGGGTCGAAGTCGTCGTCGGTTCTCTGGCGGGCCGCCACCTCATCGTGAGCCATGCGCACACGGTGCCACAGAGAAGTTCCGCAGCGCAGAAATATCGCAGAAGTTCTTCGAATCTGTGGGTTCCGGGGGGCTTGCGGGCCCCGCACAGTGGGACCACTCGAGGAGATTCGTCGAGAGCAGCACCCACCGACAGCACCACCACCACCCGAGGAGCCGATCATGACCACCACCCCCCGCACCGGTGACCAGACCATGACCGCCCAGGAGCTCGCCCGCGACTGGGAGATCGACCCCCGCTGGCGCAACGTGCGCCGCGACCACACCGCAGGCGACGTCGTCTCCCTCGCCGGGCCCGTCCGCGAGGAGCGCACCTTGGCCCGCCGCGGCGCCGAGACACTGTGGGAGCTGATCGAGCAGAACACCGCCGATCCCGAGCACTGGGTGCGCGCCCTCGGCGCCCTCACCGGCAACCAGGCCGTCCAGCAGGTCCGTGCCGGGCTGCAGGCCATCTACCTCTCCGGCTGGCAGGTCGCGGCGGATGCCAACCTCTCCGGCAAGACCTACCCCGATCAGTCCCTCTACCCCGTCAACTCCGTCCCCGCCGTGGTGCGTCGGATCAACAACGCCCTCCAGCGCGCCGCCCAGATCGAGTTCGCCGAGACCGGCACCACCAGCCGCGAATGGATGGCCCCGATCGTCGCCGATGCGGAGGCCGGCTTCGGCGGCCCGCTGAACGCCTACGAGCTGATGCTCTCGATGATCGAGGCCGGGGCCGCGGGCGTGCACTGGGAGGACCAGCTGGCCAGCGAGAAGAAGTGCGGACATATGGGCGGCAAGGTCCTGATCCCCACCTCCCAGCACGTGCGCACCCTGAGCGCCGCCCGCCTTGCCGCGGACGTCGCCGGGGCACCCACCGTGATCATCGCCCGCACCGACGCGCTCGCCGCGACCCTGCTCACCTCGGACATCGACGAGCGGGACCAGCCCTTCCTCACCGGGGAACGCACCGCCGAGGGCTTCTACGAGGTGAGGCCCGGCATCGAACCGGTGATCGCGCGAGGCCTGGCCTATGCGGAGTATGCGGACCTGCTGTGGGTGGAGTCCTCAGAGCCGGATCTGGAGCTGGCCCGAACCTTCGCCGAGCGGATCCATCGCGACTTCCCCGAGCAGAAGCTCGCCTACAACTGCTCGCCCAGCTTCAACTGGAAGCGCCACCTGGACGATGACCAGATCGCCCGCTTCCAGCGCGAGCTCTCCGCGATGGGCTACGCCTTCCAGTTCATCACCCTGGCCGGCTTCCACTCGCTGAACCACGGCATGTTCGAGCTCGCCTCCGGCTACCAGGAGCGGCAGATGAGCGCCTACGTCGAGCTGCAGGAGGCCGAGTTCGCCGCCGCGGAGCGCGGGTTCACCGCCCACAAGCATCAGGCGGAGGTGGGCACCGGCTACTTCGACCGGGTCGCCACCGCCCTGAACCCCACCTCGAGCACCCTCGCGCTCGTCGGTTCCACCGAGACGGCGCAGTTCTGAGCGGCGCCGCAGACCCCCACGTACCGGCCCGCGCCCACGACCCGTCGGCCCGCGCCGACCACCCCCTCACCGAGCTGGATCGAGCAGCTCGGCCCCACCGAGCACCGCTTCGACGAGATCCTCACACCCGAGGCGATGTCCTTCCTCGCCCAGCTTCACGACCGCTTCGCCTCCCGCCGCTCCGAGCTGCTGACCGCTCGGGCCATGCGGCGCGAGGCGATCTCGGGCGGGGCGATGTTCGACTTCCGTCCCGAGACCTCCGCGATCCGTGACGACCCCACCTGGCAGGTGGCCGGCGCCGGCCCGGGCCTGGAGGACCGACGGGTCGAGATCACCGGCCCCACGGACCGCAGGATGACCGTCAACGCCATGAACTCCGGGGCGAAGGTGTGGCTCGCCGACGGCGAGGACGCCCTCAGCCCCACCTGGCACAACGTCATCACCGGGCAGATCAACCTGTTCGACGCGATCCGCCGGCGGATCGACTTCGTCACCGACGAGGGCAAGGAGTACCGGCTCGGCGAACAGACCCCCACCATCGTGTTCCGCCCCCGCGGCTGGCACCTGCCCGAGCAGCAGCTGCGCTACCAGCGGGCCGACGGCCGGTTCTGCCGCACCTCCGCCTCGCTCGTGGATGCCGGGCTGTACCTGTTCCACAACGCCCATGAGCTGATCGCCCGCGGCGCCGGCCCCTACCTGTACCTGCCCAAGCTCGAGTCCCGGCACGAGGCGAGGCTGTGGGACGAGATCTTCACCTTCACCGAGCAGCACCTGGGCCTCGAGCACGGCACCATCCGTGCCACCGTGCTCATCGAGACCCTGCCCGCCGCCTTCGAGATGGAGGAGATCCTCTACGAGCTGCGCGATCACTGCGCGGGCCTGAACGCCGGCCGCTGGGACTACCTGTTCTCCGTGATCAAGCAGTTCCGCGACCGCGGCAAGCAGCGGGTGCTGCCGGACCGCGCCCAGCTGACGATGACCGTCCCGTTCATGAGGGCCTACACCGAGCTGCTGGTGCGCACCTGCCACAAGCGCGGCGCCCATGCGATCGGCGGGATGAGCGCCTTCATCCCCAACCGCCGGGATCCCGAGGTCACCGCGAACGCCTTCGCGAAGGTCAGCGAGGACAAGGCGCGAGAGGCGGCCGACGGGTACGACGGCACCTGGGTGGCCCATCCCGATCTGATCCCGGCCGCGCAGGCCGAGTTCGACGCGGTGCTGGGCGAGCGACCCCACCAGATCGAGAACACGCGCGAGGACGTGCGCGTGACCGCCGCGGACCTGCTGGACACCCGCGTCGAGGGCGGGCGGATCACCACCGCCGGGATCCGGCAGAACATCCGGGTGGCGTTGCGCTACCTCGACTCCTGGCTGCGGGGCCAGGGCGCCGCGGCGATCGACAACCTGATGGAGGACGCCGCGACCGCCGAGATCTCCCGCTCCCAGCTGTGGCAGTGGATCAACCAGGGGATGCTCACCGAGGAGGGCATGCCGATCGTCAAGGAGCGGATCGAGTACTTCATCGACCGCGCCGCCGGAGAGCTCGGCGGTGAGGAGGGCAGCCGCATCGCGGAGGCGTCCGAGCTGCTGAAGGAGGCGGTGCTGGGGGAGGAGTTCCCGGCCTTCCTCACCACCGCCGCGTACGAGCGTCACCTGCGCTGACGACGTTCGCTCGCACGGCGCTCGTACGGAGCTCCTGAGGAGCTCGCTCCGTCCACGCCCCCCGGCGGTCCCGGCCCTGTCCGGACCGTCGGGGGTGCGGTGCGTCCGCGCCGCACAGCGAGTACCTTCAGAGCATGCGGATCGGCATCGACGTGGGCACCACCAGGACCATCGCGGCGGCAGCGGACCGGGGCAACTACCCGGTGCTGAGCTTCCTGGACCCCGACGGCGACCCCCACGACCACTTCCCCTCCCTGATCGCTCTGCGCGACCAGCAGCTGGTGCACGGCTTCGAGGCCGAGCGTGCCGCCCGCGAGGGCGCGCCCCACCTGCGCTCCTTCAAGCGCCTGCTCGGTGATCCCGCGACCCACCCCGGCACCGTGGTGGAGCTCGGCGGTCGCGAGTTCACGCTGCTGGACCTGCTCACCTCCTATCTCACGGCGGTGCGGGAGGCCCTGCCGGTGCCGGCCGGACAGGTGGCCGTGTCCGTGCCCGCCCACGCCCACAGCGCCCAGCGGATCATGACCCTCGAGGCCTTCCGCCGCGCCGGCATCGACGTGATCGCCATGCTCAACGAGCCCTCCGCGGCCGGGTTCGAGTACACCCACCACCAGAGCCGCTCCCTCACCTCCCGCCGCACCCGCATCGCCGTCTACGACCTGGGCGGCGGCACCTTCGACAGCTCGCTGGTGGACGCCGACGGCCCGGCCCACGTGGTGCTCGGCAGCCGCGGCGAGAACCGCCTGGGCGGGGATGACTTCGACCGGGCGCTCGCCGAGCTCGCGCTCTCCCGCGCCGGGCTGCAGCCCGGCGACCTCACCGACGCCCAGCGGGCCGCGCTGCACGAGGAGTGCCGCAGCGCGAAGGAGCGCCTCACCCCGCAGACCCGCCGCGTGATGATCGAGATCTCCGAGGACCACGACCCGGTGATCCTCCCCGTCGACGACTTCTACCAGGCCGCCGCACCGCTGGTGGCCCGCACCCTCGAGGTGATGGCCCCGCTGGTGGGCGAGCTCGACCAGGACTCCGGCATCGCCGGGATCTACCTCGTGGGCGGCGGCTCCGGGCTGCCGCTGGTGGCACGGATGCTGCGCGAGCGCTTCGGCCGGCGCGTGCACCGCTCGCCCTATCCCGCGGCGTCCACCGCGATCGGGCTCGCCATCGCCGTGGACCCTGACGCCGATGTCAGCCTCACCGACCGCCTCTCCCGTGGGATCGGCGTGTTCCGCGAGGCCCATGCCGGAGAGGGCGTCACCTTCGACCAGGTGCTCACCCCCGACGCGCCCCTGCCGCAGTCCGGCAGCACCAGCGTGACCAGGCGGTACGCCGCCGCACACAACCTCGGCTGGTTCCGCTACGTGGAGCATCCCGCGCTCGACGACACCGGGGAGCCGCGCGGCGACCTGGTCCCGTACGCGGACGTGCTCTTCCCCTTCGATCCCGCCCTGCGCGCGCTGGACCCCTCGGAGCTCGCCGCGGTGAGCGTGCAGCGGCGCGAGGACGGGCCGGAGATCGAGGAGACCTACACGGTGGATCCCTCCGGCATCGTCACCGTGCGGATCACGGACCTGGGCAGCGGGTTCAGCCGAGAGTACGGACTGGCCCGCCGGGGCTGAGCAGGGCCTCCGGACTCCTGGCGGCGTGCCGGGCCGGGATCGCTGAGCCGGGCTCGCCCGGGCGTGGCTCATCCGGGCCGGTATCGCTCAGTCGAGCACGGGACGCAGCTCGAGCCATTCGTGGATCGGCTTGCCGTCCTTGCCGGGCTCGGCCGAGAGCTCCGCGGCGAGCTCCACCGCACGCTCGTGGTCGGCGACGTCGATGATCATCCAACCGGCCACAAGGTCCTTCGCCTCCAGCGCGGCGGAGTCGGTGAGCGGCGGATTGCCGTCGCCGTCGTAGCGCACGAAGGTCCCCTCGGGGGAGAGCGCGAGCGCGTCGACGAACTCGCCGCTCTCACGCAATCGCTGCGCGAAGTCCTCCATGTACTGCAGGTGCTCCTCGACCTCCTGCGGAGTCCACTGATCCATCGGCACGTCGTTCACCCCGGCGGGAGCGCCGCGGTAGTGCTTGAGCAGAACGTACTTGGGCATGAGCGGCTCCTTCAGCGGGGAGGCCCATCCTCCTCCTGCCGCGGCCCCGAGGAAAGAGGTGCGGCGGGGCGGGATCACCCGGGCCGACGGGGATCGCGGGGCCGACGGGGCTCGCCTGAGCCGGCCCGGCCTGCGGGGCTCAGCGCTGCCCGTGGTACTCGATGACCTCGTCGAGGATGTCGATCGTGTCCAGCTGCTGGTCGATCTGCTCCTGGAGCCGGCGACGGTGCTCGCGCAGCACCTCGACCAGGGCGTCGGTGCGGTCCTCGGCACCCACGAGGCCGGGGAGCACGGGCTGGATCTCAGCGCTCGTGAGGCCGGCGGCGAAGAGGCGTTGGATCAGCAGCACCTGGTCCACGGCGCCCGCGGCGTAGCGGCGGTGGCCCGCGGCGGTGCGCTGCGCCGGGAGCAGGCCCTGCTCCTCGTAGTAGCGCAGGGAGCGATGGCTGACGCCAGTGCGCGCGGAGAGCTCACCGATGCTCAGCGACCTCTCGGTCGCATCGCTCGCGGTGCTCACACGGGTGCCATCGGTGCTCACACTGGTGTCAACTGCACTCATGCCCGCACCGTACGCCCCGCTGCAGCGTGATCCATGCAGGTCAGCGGCGTGTCGCCGAGAATGACATGGATGTCATCCCCGGCGACGGTGCGTGCGGGCGGTGTCCCAGGAGACAGTGCTCAGCCCAGCGGGTTCGGCTGCGGGGGCAGGGCCTCGATGATCGGGTGGTCCTTGTCGATCACGCCCATCTTCGCGGCGCCGCCGGGCGCTCCCAGATCGTCGAAGAAGTCGACGTTGGCCGTGTAGTACTCGGCCCAGATGTCCGGGGTGTCGTCCTCGTAGAAGATCGCCTCGACCGGGCACACCGGCTCGCACGCACCGCAGTCCACGCACTCGTCGGGTTGGATGTAGAGCATCCGGTTGCCCTCGTAGATGCAGTCCACGGGGCACTCGTCGACGCAGGCGCGATCCTTGACGTCCACGCAGGGCAACGCGATCACATAGGTCACTGGCAGATCCTTCCGGTCGATGCTGCTGTGAGCTTAGGATCTCAAGTGCACTTGAGGTCAACCGTGAGATGGGGGTGACGGCGTGAACCCGGCCCACGAACCCGGCGAGCTGCTGACGATCGGGGAGATGAGCCGCCGCACGGGCGTGGCCGCCTCGGCGCTGCGGTACTACGAGGACCTCGGCCTGGTGGGCTCGGTGCGCACGGCCGGCAACCAGCGCCGCTACCCCCGGCACATGCTGCGCCGCGTCTCGCTCGTGACCGTCGCCAAGCGACTGGGCATGCCGCTCTCGGACGTGGGCGAGGCGTTCGGCGACGTCCCCATGGATTCCACCCCCTCCCATGCCGACTGGCAGCGGGCCTCACGTCGATGGAAGAAGAAGCTCGAGGAGCGGCGCCGGGCGATCGAGCGGCTCGAGCACGAGCTCACCGGATGCATCGGCTGCGGCTGCCTCTCCCTGAAAGCCTGCGCGCTGCTGAACCCGGATGACGCTCTCGCCGAGATCGGCCCGGGGCCGCGCCGGCTCGAGGACATGGTCGAGGATCCCGAGGAGGAGATCGACGAGCGGCTCGATGGCCGGAACCCCGCTTGACCTCAAGCATGCTTGAGGTTCAAGGGTCGTGTCATCACTTCGACGAAAGGACTGACCATGGCGGAGTACACGCTTCCTGATCTCGATTACGACTACGGCGCGCTGGATCCCTCGATCTCGGGGAAGATCATGGAGCTGCACCACTCGAAGCACCACGCGACCTATGTCAAGGGCGCGAACACGGCGCTGGAGAAGCTCGCTGCGGCGCGTGAGGCGAATGATTTCGGCACGGTGAACCAGTTCTCGAAGGATCTGGCGTTCAACCTCGGTGGTCACACGAACCACTCGATCTTCTGGAAGAACCTCTCGCCGGAGGGTGGGGACAAGCCCACCGGTGAGCTCGCGCAGGCGATCGAGGAGTTCTTCGGTGGCTTCGATGCGTTCCGTGCGCACTTCACGGCGGCGGCGCTGGGGATCCAGGGGTCGGGCTGGGCTGTGCTGGCGTATGAGCCGCTGGGCGGCAAGCTGGTGATCGAGCAGTTCTACGATCAGCAGAACGGTGTGCCGGTGGTGACGATCCCGCTGTTCCAGCTGGATATGTGGGAGCACGCCTTCTATCTCGATTACCAGAACGTGAAGGCGGATTACGTCAAGGCGATCTGGAACATCGTGAACTGGGCTGATGTCCAGGCGCGGTTCGAGAACGCGCGCTCGAACGCGTCGGGTCTGGTCATCCCCGGCGCCTGATCTGTTCGGCTCTCCGCCCGGGTGTGAATGCTGGGTGAGGGTGTTCGTCGCGGCCGGTCCCTCGGGTGAGGGGCCGGCCGCTTCGCTGCGCCCGGGGGTGATGGCCGGGCGGGTGATGGTCCGGTCGATGGTGGTCCGCCGGGTGATGGCCAGGCGGGTGATGGTCAAGTGAGTCGTGGTCAGGTACTGGCGCCTGGGCGATGCGTACGGTCATATCGCCGTACTCATCGCTCCTGCGCCCGTAGCTGACCATGGGGTGCGATCACGCAGCTTGACCACGGGCGGTGATCACGCTGCCTGACCACATGGTGTGATCACGCAGCCCGTTCACCAGCGGTGGGCGACGTCGATGACCAGGCGGGACCCGTCTCCGGGGCCGTCGAGCACGAAGACCCGCATCGGGAGCCGGGCGCGCACGCCCAGCCCGATCAGGGTCTGACCCTCGAAGCTGCCGGTGAAGGCGACCTGCCGGAAGGTGCTGTACCCGCTCACATTCACGGCGCGGGACGGGGTGCGCGGGCGATAGGTCGCCCGGCCGGCGTCGTCGTAGGCGGCGGCCTCGACGAGGATCTCCAGGTCAGCCGCGCCCGCGAGCGGGACCACGGCGCCCGAGCCGAGCTGCTCGACCCGGCTGACGTAGGAGACCGTGTACCCCGAGACATCACCCTCGAGGTCCACGACGAGCCGGTCGAAGCAGGCATGGCGACCGGCGCGGAGGTTCTCGACCTGGGCTGAGGTGGTGGCGGAGGCCGCTTCGGGCAGCGACCCCCAGCGGATCCCGCAGTACGGAGCGTCGGCGGACGCGGCCGGAACCAGGCCGCCCAGGCCCAGCATCAGCGCGCACGCGGCGAGGACGGACAGGACTCTCTTCTTCACGGCTGCCTCCTCCAGGAGACGGCGAAGGCCACGGCGGCCAGGGCCGTATACGAGGAGTGTCCGCCTCCGCCCGCCGCCGATCCAGTGACCGACCGGTCATGACAGTCGAATCGTGACCGGCGGCGCCGCCCGTGCCGACGTATCCTGGGGCGTCGGCCGGTCGAAGCGTGGATCGAGGGGTGCAGTCGTGGAGAGCGTCGTGCTGGGCATCATCTTCCTGGTGGCCATCGTGATGGCGGTGCTCATCGCCCTGGTGGCCGTGGCCGCCGTGGTGATCGGAGTCGTGGCGCTCGCACGCCGCTCGCGGGATGCGCGTCCCCGCTCGAGCCCCCTCGCCCCGGACCGCCCCGGCCCCAGCCCTGAGCCGGCCCTACGCCGTCACGCGGGGCCGGTGCGACGGACCTCGGTCCCTGCGCAGCCCTCCATCGCCTGACAGGATGGCGGGCATGACCGTGCTCGTCGCCTACGCGACCCATTCCGGAGCCACCCGCACCCTCGCCGAGACCCTCGCCACCGCGCTGCAGGCGTACGGACTCGACACGGACCTCGTGGACATCGCCGAGAGCCCCGACCCCACCGGCTACGACGCCGTGGTGCTCGGCTCGGGCGTGCGCATCGAGGCCATCGAGAAGCCCGCCGCCGTCTGGGCCGCGCAGCATGCTGAGGTGCTCGGGCAGAGGGCCTTCGCCTTCTTCTCCTGCTCCGGCTCCGCCTCGGACCCGTCCAAGGAGGGCAAGCAGAAGGCCACCGACACCTTCCTGGCCAGCTTCCCCGTCACCCCCGTCGCGGTGAAGAACTTCCCCGGCTGGGTGCTGATGGACCGGATCCCGCTGCACGAGCGCGTGCTGCTGAAGTCCATGCGCACCCCCACCGGTGACTTCCGCGACCTCAAGGCTGTCGAGGCCTGGGGTCTGGAGATCGCCCCGCTGCTGGCCGGCTGAGCCTGCGTCGGGCCGCGCGCGCGAGCCGGTGCTCGTGCACGCTGCGCAGGAACAGGGCGTGGAAGCGGTTCTCCCCGGTGGACTCGGGATGGAAGGCCAGACCGATCGCGCTGCGCTGCCGCGCCGCGACGACGCGCCCGTCGGGCAGGGTGGCCAGCACCTCCGCCGCCGGTCCGACCTCCTCGATGAGCGGGGCGCGGAGGAACACGGCGCGCACCGTCGGCCCGCCGGATCCGAGCTCCTCGAGCGCCGGCACCACCAGGTCGGTCTCGAAGGACTCCGCCTGCCGGCCGAAGGCGTTGCGGCGCACGGTCACATCCAGCCCGCCGATGGTCTCCTGCCCGGGGCCGGCATCGCGCAGACGCTCGGCCAGCAGGATCAGGCCGGCGCAGGTCCCCAGCACCGGCAGCCCGCCCGCGATCGCGTCCCGCAGCGGCTCCCGCAGCCCAGTGAGCCGGGCGAGACGGTCGATCACCGTCGACTCCCCGCCCGGGATGACCAGGCCGTCCACCGCGGCGAGCTCGCCCGGTCGCCGCACCGTCACGGTCTCGGCGCCGAGGTGCTCGAGCACCGCCGCATGCTCGCGCACATCCCCCTGGAGCGAGAGCACCCCGATCCGCACCGCAGTGCCGGGCACCGCCGAGTCGGGCACTGCCGGGGCGAGGGTCACCAGCCGCGCTCGGACAGGCGGTGCGGGGCCGGCAGATCGGCGACGTTCAGGCCCACCATCGCCTCACCCAGCCCGCGCGAGACCTCCGTGATCACCGCGGGATCGTCATGGAAGGTGGTCGCCCGAACGATCGCGGCGGCGCGCTCGGCGGGATCACCGGACTTGAAGATCCCGGAGCCGACGAACACCCCGTCGGCCCCCAGCTGCATCATCATCGCCGCATCCGCCGGGGTGGCCACACCCCCTGCGACAAACAGCGGCACGGGCAGCGCGCCCGCCTCGGCGACCTCCTTGACCAGGGCGTACGGGGCCTGGAGCTCCTTCGCGGCGACGTAGAGCTCGTCCTCGCCGGTCGCGGCCAATGCCCGGATCTCCGCGGTGATGGTGCGGATGTGCCGGGTGGCCTCGGAGACGTCACCGGTGCCGGCCTCGCCCTTGGAGCGGATCATCGCCGCGCCCTCGGTGATGCGGCGCAGCGCCTCGCCGAGGTTCGTCGCCCCGCACACGAAGGGGACGGTGAAGCGATGCTTCTCGATGTGGTGGATGTAGTCGGCGGGGGAGAGCACCTCGGACTCGTCGATGAAGTCCACACCCAGCTGCTGCAGCACCTGCGCCTCGACGAAGTGGCCGATGCGCGCCTTGGCCATCACCGGGATGGAGACGGTCTCGATGATGCCGTCGATCATCTCCGGATCGCTCATGCGGGAGACCCCTCCCTGGGCGCGGATGTCCGCCGGGACCCGCTCGAGAGCCATCACGGCGACCGCGCCGGCGTCCTCGGCGATCTTCGCCTGCTCAGGGGTGACGACGTCCATGATGACGCCGCCCTTGAGCATCTCGGCGAGCCCGCGCTTGAGGGTCGGCGTGCCGGTGGAGGGGGCGTCGTGGGAGGTGGCAGGGGTGGAGGTGCTGTTCACAGCGGTGTTCCTTCATCGCTCGCGCGGCGCGGGCCGACGCCTTCTGACGCGTCGCCCCTCCCTGCACCACTTTGATCTAGGCCAAAAGGTAGCACGGGCGCGGGAACGCTGCGCGGGAGGACCGCGAGGGAGCAGCGCCCGCCCTACACTCGAGCAGGTGGAGACCCCCTCGAGCGCGCAGATCACCGGCACCACCGCCGCGGAGATCGCCGCGAGCGTGCGCTCCCTCGTCGAGCGGGGTGAGCTCACCCCCGGTGCGCTGCTGCCACCCGTGCGCAGCCTCGCCGAGCAGCTAGGCGTCAATCGCAACACCGCGGTGGCCGCCTACCGGCGCCTCGCGCGCGACGGCGCGGTCAGCGCCCAGGGCCGCGCGGGCACCCGCATCACCGCTCCTCGCCCGGTCGCGCAGGAGGGCTTCGCCGACGAGGCCCAGCTCGCCGACCTCGGCCCGGACGTTCCCGCGGGAACGCTCCGCGACCTCGGCACCGGCAACCCCGCCCCCGCCCTCATCCCCGATCTCGCGCCCGCGCTGGCCGGCGCCGTCGGCCGCCCCGCGCCTGCCTCTTATACACCTCTGACGCTGCCCCCCGGCGCCGTCGGCCGCCCCGTGCTCTACGGCGAACCGGTCATCGACCCCGACTTCGAGGCCTGGGCCCGGGACTGGATCGCCCCCGACGTGCCGAGCGGAGAGACGGCGGATCTGACGCTGACCAGCGGCGCCGTCGACGCCATCGAGCGTCTGCTCGCCCAGGCCCTGGTCCGCGATGATGCCGTCGCCCTCGAGGACCCGTGCTTCCTGGCCAGCATCCAGACCGTCCGCCACGCCGGCTACCGGGCGCTGCCCGTCCCCGTGGACGAGGAGGGGATGACCCCGCAGGGGCTGCGGGCCGCGCTCGAGGCAGGGGCCCGCGCCGTCGTGCTCACCCCGCGCGCCCAGAACCCCACCGGTGCCTCGCTCAGCGAGACCCGCGCGCACGCGCTGCGCGAGGTGCTCGCCGAGCACCCGTACGTGCTGGTCATCATCGACGACTACTTCTCGTTCCTCTCCCGCCGCCCCTTCCGCTCCCCGCTGCCGCCCGGGCACCGACGCTGGGCGCTCGTGCGCTCGGTCTCCAAGTTCCTCGGCCCGGATCTGTGCCTCGCCGTCACCGCGACCGATGCCGTGACCGCGCAGCGCCTCGCCCTGCGGCTCAGCCCCGGCACCACCTGGGTCAGCCATCTCCTCCAGCGCCTCGCCCACGGCGTGCTCACCGACCCCGCCGCCCAGCAGCTCATCGAGCAGGCCGGCGCGCACTACGCCGCCAGGAACCAGGAGGTCGCCGCGCTGCTGCGGGAGCGCGGCGCCGAGGTCCGTGCGGCCGACGGGATGAGCCTGTGGGTCCACCTGCCGCGCCCCGCGCACCAGGTCGCCGCCCAGCTCGCCCGCTGCGGCTGGCGGGTGCGCACCGGCGAGGAGTTCCGCCTCGCACCGGATGCGGAGCCCTCCCGGCACCTGCGGGTGACGGTGCACGACCTCGGCGAGGACGAGGTGGAGCGGTTCGCGGGGGATCTGGCGGGGGAGCTGTGAGGCTGGCCCGATACGAGACGACCGTCCCCGGCACCCTGCGAGAGGGGTTCCGGGGACGGTCGGTCCATGCGGAGCGTCAGACGATGAACAGCAGCCCCGGTGCGAAGGCCACCGCGAACACCACCAGCAGCCCCAGCCCGTAGAAGGGCAGCAGCGCCCGTGCCGTCTCCAGGATCGGGACCTTGCCGATCGACGCGGAGATGAACAGCGTGGTCCCCACCGGCGGGGTGTACAGACCCATCGCCAGGGTCACGATCATGATGATGCCGAAGTGGATCATGTCCATCCCGATCGCGTTCGCGACCGGCAGCATCACCGGGGTGAGCAGCAGGATCGCGGGCGAGATGTCCAGGAACATGCCCACCACCAGCAGGATCAGCAGCATCGCGAGGATGACCATCCAGTCCGCCTGGAGCGCCGAGGTGAGCGCCTCCGCCAGCGCCTGCGGCGCCTCCTGGATCGTCAGCAGCCAGGCCAGCGCCGAGGAGAACATGATCAGCAGCAGCACCACGGCGCTCGCGGAGGCGGACTCCACCAGAGCCTTCTTGAACTGCTTCATCGTGATGTCGCGGTAGAGCAGCACCCGCACGCCCAGGGCGTACAGCACCGCGAGCACGGACACCTCGGTCACCGTGGCGATGCCGGTGAACAGCACCACGCGGATCAGGATGATCGGGATCAGGATCGCGGGGGTCGCGAACAGCAGGTCGATCAGCAGGCGCTTCAGGGTGAACTTCGCCTTGACCCGCGGGAACCCGGCCTTCCAGGCCACCAGCCAGCAGCCGATCAGCAGCAGGATCGCGGTGAGGACGCCCGGGCCGATGCCGGCGGTGAACACCGCAGCGACCGAGGCGCCGGAGGCAGAGGCGAACAGGATCATCGGGATCGACGGCGGCAGGATCACACCGAGCGAGGAGGCCGAGGCATTGACCGCGGTGGCGTAGCCGCCGCTGTAGCCCAGGCGCTTGGTCCAGGGGATGACCACCTTGCCGATGCCGGTGGCGTCGGCGACCGCGGAGCCGGAGATGCCGGCGAACACCGCGTTGGTGAGCACGCTCGTCATGCCCACGCCGCCGCGCAGGCGGCCCACCACACGGGTGGCCAGACCGATCACCTGAGCGCCGAGCTTTCCGCTGAACAGCAGATCAGCAGTGAGGATGAAGAACGGGATCGCCAGGATCGAGTAGTCCCCGACCGGGCTGAACGACTGCTGCGCGAGGCCCTCCATGGGCAGCGAGCCCACGGCGAACAGGCCCACGATGGCGCCGCCGATGATCGACAGCGCGACCGGCACGCCGAGCAGCAGCAGGATGATGAAGACGGCGACTGCGATGAGAGCTTCAAGCACCGGGGGTCTCCTTCGGCGAGTCCTGCGTCGGGGCGTCGGGGCTGCCCGGCGGAACGGTCGCGATGCCGTCGGCCGGGACCCCGTGGCGGAGGTAGTGGACGGTGCGGGCACCGGCCTGGATCGCCATCACGGCGACCAGGACGATGAAGGCGCTGAAGCTGCCCAGCTGCGGCCAGCCCATGATCGGCGTGGACTGCGCGGCCATCGGCGGGATCAGGTACACCGCGAGGTAGGTGAGATAGGCCAGCAGCACGGTCGAGAACGCCCAGATGGCGATCTGCGCCCGCTCGTAGGCCTTGCCCGTCAGCCTGCTGACCAGGACGTCCACGGCGATATGGCCGCGGCTGCCCTGCGCCACGATCGCACCGCCGGCGATCAGCCAGGGGAACAGGTAGGTGGGCCCTTCGGCCGCGATCGGCAGCGAGGAGTTCAGGAAGTAGCGCATGAACACCGCGACGGTCACCAGGATGACGATCACGATCGTCGCGGCGATCGCGATCCAGCCGCCGATCTGCGCGGCGATCCGGTTGATCGGCTCTTCGGGCCGGGCGTCGTCGCTGTGCCCCTCGGAGGTGTCGAGGGAGGCGAGGTCCTCCTCGGTGATGACCGGGTCGCGCTCGAGAGCGTCGCCCGCGGCGGGGGAGGTCCGGCTCATGCTGCACTCTCCTGGTGGTCGGCGCGCACGGCCTCCGCCGCGGCGGTGATCTGCTCGAAGAACTCCGGGTGCTCCCGCTCCCACCGCTCATAGACGGGCGCGGTGGCTTCGCGGAACAGGGCTCGGTCAGGGTGGGTGACCTCGAGGAGCTCCTCGAACTCGGCGTAGATCTCCTCGCTCTGCTCGCTCATCAGGCGCCGCTGCTCCTCGAGCGCCTCCACGGAGGCCTCCTCGATGATCGTGCGGATGTCGGCGTCGAGGTTCTCCCAGCGGCTGGTGGACATCACGAAGGGGTTCATCTCGTACTTGTGCCCGGTCACCGCCAGGTGGCTCTGCACCTCGTGCAGCGAGGAGCTGTAGATGTTGACCACCGGGTTCTCCTGGCCGTCGACCGCGCCCTGGCGCAGGCCCAGGTAGAGCTCGCCGAAGGCCATCGGGGTGGGGTTGGCGCCCAGCTGGTTGAAGATGTCGATCGTCATCGTGTCGTCGGGGGTGCGGATCTTCAGCCCGGCGAGGTCCTCGGGCGCCTCGATGGGGCGCACCGAGTTGGAGATGTCGCGCATCCCGTTGTCCCAGAAGCCGAGCACGTGGAAGCCCTTCTCCTCCGCCGTCTCGGCGATGGACTGCTGGAGCTCGCCGTCCAGCACCTGGTAGGCGTGCTCGGAGTTCTCGAACAGGAAGGGCAGGCCCACCAGCGCGGCCTCGGGGACGTAGGAGGCGAAGGGGCCCTGGGAGTTGATGGACATGTCCAGGGTGCCGGCGGCCACCGAGACCATCATCTCGGTGTCGCTGCCCACGGACTCCTGGCCGAGGATCTGGATCTCGACCTCGCCGTCGGACTTCTCCGCGACCAGGCGCTGGAAGGCCAGGGCGCCGTCGGAGCGGGGGTTCCCGGGGGCGGCGCCGTGGCCGAGGATGATCCGCACCGAGTCGGTGCGGCGGGGGCCGTCACCACCGGCGCAGGCGCTGAGGCCGAGTCCGGTGAGTCCCGCGAGGGCCGCGCCGCGTAGGAGGTCGCGGCGGCCCGGAGTGCGGGGAGGTGTCATGGTGTCCTCCTGGGGTCCAGGGAGCGTCGTCGCATCCCTGGGTCGGTATGGGCCGGGCCGACGGGCGTCGGCACGGTGAGGGAGGTCGGGCCCGCCCGGCGAGCGTCGCCGGGGGGAGCGGTTCTCAGCGGGTCGGTGGCAGGAGCGCGGAGATCTCGGCGTGGCTGCGGGCCGCATCCTGTGCGCGGTCCTCCTCGGCCACGTCGTGGGTCTCGAGCTCGAGGATGTAGGTGCCGTCGAAGCCCTGCTCTTCGAGGGTGCGGACCAGGGCGGCGAAGTCGACATCGCCTGCGCCGAGGGAGAGGTTCAGGTTCCCTGGCACGGCATCGCGCAGATGGACCCGTTCGATCCGCTCGCCCAGGCTGCGGGCCCAGGCCAGAGGGTCCTCGGCGGAGGCCACCACGTGGGAGACGTCGAAGAGCACGCCGAGCTGCTCGGGGGTGCAGCGTGCGAGCAGCGCGTCGGCCGCCTCGACGGTGTGGACGTACCGGCGGTGGTGCAGCACCTCCACCAGCAGGCGCACCCCGCGTGCGGTGCACAGCCTCGAGATCAGCGCGAGGTTCTCCGCGATCCGCTCGAGATCGGAGTCGTGGTCGACGATCGGGGCGTGGTCGGCGCGGCCGGCGGGCACGATCAGCGCCGCGCCGAGCGCCGAGGCCAGATCCACCAGAGGCGTGATCACGGCGGTGAGCTCCGCCGCGGTGAGGGCGGGGTCGTTGAGGTCGCCGGGATCCGCGTTGACCGCTCCGGTGCGCAGTCCCGCGCCGTCGATCGCGGAGACGTACTGCGCCGGGTCACCCGCGAAGGGCACCGGGACGTGATCGGTCACCGCGGGGATCGCCCCGAGATCGATCTCCTCGGCGCCGATCTCGGCGATCAGGCGCAGCGCCTCGTCCAGCGGGCGGTGGCGGAAGGAGATCGTCGAGAGGCCGACGCGAGCGGACGGGCTGGTCATGAGATGTATGCACCGCCGTTGATGGCCTGGGTGGTGCCGGTGATGTATCCGGCGTCCTCGCTCGAGAGCCACACCACCAGTGCGGCGATCTCCTCGGCGGTGGCCTGGCGGCCCATCGGGATCGATGCGGACAGCGCCGCCTCGGCCTCGGCGGTGGTGTTGCCGCGGATGTTGGTGTCCGCCGCGCCGGGGGAGACGGCGTTGACGGTGATGCCCTCGGGCGCCATCTCACGGGCCAGCGAGCGGGTCAGGCCCAGCACCCCTGCCTTCGCCGCGGAGTACGGGGTCTTGGAGAACACGCCGCCGCCCTGCTGCGCGGAGACCGAGGACATGTTCACGATGCGTCCGTAGCCGCCCTCGAGCATGGCCGGCAGGAACGCACGGCAGGTGTAGAAGCTGCCGGTCAGGTTCACGGCGATGATCTTGTCCCACAGCTCGTCGCTGACCTCGAGGAACGAGACGGGTGAGGGGATGCCGGCGATGTTCGCGAGGGCGCCGACGGGCGGGAGCTCGGAGGCGGCGATCTGAGCGGCCACCTCGTTCACGGCGGCGGAGTCGGTGACGTCGAGCGCGTAACCCGCGGCAGGGACGCCGTGCTCGGCGGTCAGCTCGCCGGCGAGGGTCTTCGCGCCCTCGCCGTCGAGGTCCACGATCGCCACGGCCCAGCCCTCGCGGGCGAAGCGGGTGGCGGTGGCACGACCGATGCTGCGGGGCCCGGCGCCGCCGGTGACGACTGCGGTCCTGCGCTGACTGCCGGTGGTCTGTGTGTGCATCTGTGCACTCCCGTCACGTCGATGTGGAGGGCTCGGGGCCCGTGGTTCGGATCGAGCTGACGCTATGAGCGAAAGAGTGGTCGGACAACTGCTGGTGCGGAACGTGACGCCGATCTCGGGGCATCGCCGCAGTTCAGAGGCCTGCAGCAGGGACGCTATTGGTCTGACCACTGTATGGGGGTGGGCCTGCGGGGCTCGTTCGCCTCAAATGGTCGACCAATTATGGTGGGGGTGCGGGTCCGTCTGACCTGCAGGGATCGGTGCCGGAGCGCGCTCGGAGAGCGCAGCGACGCCGTCGGCCCGATTGCCGGTGACGGGAGCGCGTGCTTGCATCATCCCCACATCGACGGCGGCGCTCGACGCACTGGGACGCACCGAGGCGCGCCGCCCGAAGATCCGACCGAAGGAGGTCAGGTGGACGCCGAGACGCTCGAGTTCCTCGACAGCCTCGTGCGCGAGGGCACCGAGGTGGAGGGCGGAACGCTCATCCCCACCGAGCGCCGGCTCGCCGAAGTCAGCGGCATGTCCCGGGCGAGGGTGCGCGAGCGCCTCTCGGGCCTGCAGATGCTGGGCATGCTGAAGAAGGTCCAGGGCAGTGGGAACATCCTGGTCACACCGTCCTTCGACGGAGGCAGCGGGAACGTCTTCGAGCTGATGCTGCGCGCCGGGATGGTGAGCGTCGCCCAGCTCGCCGAGGCCCGCGAGATGCTCGAGGTCGCGATCGCCCCGCGCATCGTCGACCGGGTCACCGACCAGCAGATCCACCACCTCGAGGACCTCGTCTACGCGATGGTCGATGCCTCCGCCAACCGCGACTTCGTGGGCGGCCTCCAGGCCGATCACGCCTTCCACATCGCCCTGTTCGAGATCCTCGGCAACCCGATCATGAGCTACGTCGCCGGCGGCATGAACCACGCCCTCCACGACCTTCTGCTCGAGCGCCGCAGGGTCGTGATCAGCAAGGAGATCGCCGCCAACGGCGGCGAGGTCCCCGAGATGTTCGCGAGCGACTCGGTGCACTTCGAGATCACGCGCGCCCTGCGTTCCCGGCGCCGGGACGCGATGGCCTCCGCGATGGCCGAGCACTTCGACCGCTGGCGCCGCATCTCCCGCACACCCCGGCCTGCCTCGCAGGCCGCAGCAACCACCCCGATCCAAGGAGAAGAATGACCGAGACGTCCGCACCGACCGCACTGGATCCGGAGCGGATCCAGCGCATCCGGGAAGCCGCCTATCGCATCCGCCAGTACTCCCTGATCCAGGCCGAGGTGCAGGGTCAGGGCTACATCGGCCAGGCCCTCGACATCGCCGACGTGCTGGCCGTGCTCTACGCCGACCAGCTGCACCTGGACCCGCTGGACCCCGAGAGCGAGGACCGCGACCGCTTCCAGCTCTCCATCGGCCACTACGCCCTCGCGCTCTACGCGGCGCTGACTGAGGCGAAGTTCTTCCCCGAGGAGGAGCTGCAGACCTACGCCGGCGACGACTCCCGCTTCCCGATGTCCGCGATGCGCACCTACACGCCCGGCGTCGAGATCTCCGGCGGCTCCCTCGGCCACGGCCTCGGGATCGCGAACGGCGTGGCGATGGGCCTGAAGCGCAAGGGGTCCGACCGCTTCGTCTACAACCTGCTCTCCGACGGCGAGCTCGGCGAAGGGTCGACCTGGGAGGCAGCGGCCGTCGCCGCCCACCACCAGCTCGACAACCTCATCGCGATCGTCGACTTCAACGACCAGCAGGCGGACGGGAAGTCCACCCAGATGCTGTCGATGGAGCCGGTCACCGACAAGTTCGAGGCCTTCGGCTGGATGGCCCGGCGCTGCGACGGCCACGACGTCGAGGCGCTGCTGACGAACCTCATCGAGCTGCGCGAGAGCGAGGACCCCCGGCCCCGCGTGCTCATCGTCGACACCACCCTCGGCAAGGGCGTCGACTTCCTCGAGGCCCGCGAGAAGCTCCACTTCATGAAGGTCACCGAGGAGGAGTGGGCACTGGCCCACGAGAAGCTGACGGAGAGCCACCAGGCTCTGAGCGAGGAGAGCGGACGATGAACCAGAGCACCAGCATCCAGAACCTCCGCTCGGGCGCGATGAGCGCCGACCTCGCGAAGGCCGGCCAGCGCGCCGTCTCCGCCCCCCTCGGCCACGCCCTGGTCGAGGCCGCGCAGCAGGACGAGCGGGTCGTCGGCCTCTCTGCGGACCTCGCCAAGTACACCGACCTGCACATCTTCCGCGACGCTATGCCCGAGCGGTTCTACCAGGTGGGCATGGCCGAGCAGGCGCTGCTGGGCGCGGCCACGGGCCTCGCGATGGAGGGGTACGTCCCCTTCGCCTCGACCTACTCGGTGTTCGCGACCCGCCGCGCCTACGACTTCCTGCTGCTGGACATCGCCGAGGCGAACCTCAACGTGAACCTGGTGTGCGCGCTGCCCGGCCTGACCACCGGCTACGGGCCCTCGCACGCCGCGACCGACGACGTCGCCATCCTGCGCGCCGCCCCGAACCTCACCATCGTCGACCCCGCCGATGCGATCGACATCCAGCAGGCCGTCCCGCAGCTCGCGGCGTCCGACGGACCCACCTATATGCGCCTGCTGCGCGGCAAGGTGCCCGCGGTGCTCGACGAGTACGACTACACCTTCGAGCTCGGCAAGGCGAAGCTGCTGCGCGACGGCGCCGACGTCCTGTTCATCTCCTCCGGCCTGATGACCGAGCGAGTGCTCGAGGCCGCGAAGGAGCTCGAGAAGGACGGCTTCGGCGTGGCGGTGCTGCACACCCCCACCCTCAAGCCCTTCGACGAGGAGGCTGTGCTCGCCCAGCTCGGCAAGGGCCGCCTCGTGCTCACCGCGGAGAACCACTCGATCGTGGGCGGGCTGTTCGACATCGTCTCGCGCACCGTGGCCGGCCACGGCGTGGGCGAGAGGATCACTCCGATCGGCCTGCCCGACACGTTCCTCGACGCGGGGGCGCTGCCCACGCTGAACGACCGCTACGGCGTGAGCGTCGAGGCGATCGTGGAGCGGGTGCGTCAGTCGCTGTGAGCCCGGCCGGCGTCGCTCCCGAGCGAGCCGTACCAGGGGCGGCACGCGCCCTCGTCCGTGGGTGCCGAGGTGATCTCGAGCAGGTACCCGGTGTGCGTGCGGGTGAAGGTCGGTGAGTAGTTGGGGCAGTAGTGGTCCCAGGGATCCTCGACGGGCACCGGCACGGGCTCGGTGACCCAGCGAATGTCTCCTTCCAGCGAGGAGTCGTGCGCCCTCAGCGCCACCTGACCGTTGCCGGCGGAGAGCTCCCCCTGCGCGGTGTAGTGCATCTGCGCACCGAGCAGCACCGAGCCGTCGGCATCGACCAGGAGGGTCGGCGTGTGGCGCGGCTCGGTGCCGTCGGCCGCACGGATCACCGGATCGCGGGATGTCGGCGACCCCCAGCTGCGGGGATCGTCGCTGGTGCGCATATGGATGCGGCAGAGGTCGTGCGGACCGCAGATCTCGTAGCTCATCGCCCACCGGCCGGTGGGCAGGCGTCTCACGTTCGGCATGCCGGGGCGGGCCGAGGGGTCCTCGAGCTCGATGACGGGCTCCGGGGCGGTCCAGGTGATCCCGTCCCGTGAGGTCTGCTGCACGATCTTCTGCGAGTGGCGCTCGCCGTCGGTCTCATCGCAGAACCAGAGCACCAGGGTGCCGTCATCGGTCACCGCGAACTCGGGTTCCCACAGCCCGCCCTCGTTCTCGGCGACGGCGGGGATCGAGAGCCGCTGCCAGCTGCGGCCGAGGTCCGTGCTCGCCCAGATCCTGGTGGACATGCGTCGCTGCGGTGCGTCCGCTCCGACGGAGGCGCTCCAGAGCAGGGTGCCTGCCGTCAGCTCGCCCACGTCCCGCGGCAGCTCGAAGAGGGTGGCGCAGCAGATGCCCTCGCCGCCCGCGGTCGCCTCGTCCGAGACGGTCCCCACCCGGGAGAAGGTCTCACCGCCATCGGTCGATTCCCAGATCGCTCCGAATCCCGAAGGGCCGTCGAAGGAGACCACCGAGGCCAGCAGGCGATCATCGGCCTGTCCCTGATGGGCGAGGCGGATCACGCGCGGATAGATTCCCGTGCTCTCCATCAGCAGCTGGGGAGACCGATCCTCCGCCTCGGACGGGGTCAGAGCCGTGGTGAGGGCGGTGGAGAGAGTGCGACGACGCATGATCCCTGCTCCTCCTTCAGAGGGCGGTCGCCTGCAGCCGGAGCATCGTCCAGCTGACCGGCGGCAGGGTCGCCGTGACAGAGGAGTCGTCGAGGCGTGCGTCGGGAAGCGGGCGGGGCACGACTGCGTCCGGGGCCTCGGCGGTGTTCCTGGCATGGCGATCGCTCTCGTGCAGCATCGTCCCCTCGACCAGGGTGAGATCGCCGAAGCCCTCGAGCGGGACCTCGAGGGCGAGCGGTTCCTCGAGCGAACGGTTTACGGCGAAGACGGTCAGCTCGCCCGCCTCCTCGTCCCAGGTGCAGGCGGCGTCGAGCACAGCGCTGGTCCCGAAGCGGCGGTTCTCGAAGGTGGGGGAGTCGATCTGGGGACGCAGCACGTCGCCGGAGGCGTGCTTCGAGGTCAGGGCGAAGGGGTGGAAGATCGTCTGTCTCCAGGCGCTGCCGCCGGGCTCGGTGCGGATCGGTGCGAGCACGTTCACCAGCTGGGCGAGGGACGCTGAGGCGACGCGGTCGCTGTGGCGCAGCAGCGAGATCAGCAGACTCCCCAGCACCACCGCGTCCTGCGCGGTGTAGGTCGACTCGGCGAAGCGCGGTGCGACCGGCCAGTCCTTCCCGGAGGGCTCCTCCCCGGTATCGCCCTCGGTGTTGATCACGTTCCACTCGTCGAAGCTGATCATGATGCGCTTGTCCCGCTTGAGGGAGCCGCGCACGTGGTCGCAGGTGGCGACCACGGCGTCGATGTATCCGTCCATGTCGTCGGCCACGGCGAGGTAGGAGGCGGAGTCGCCGTCCCGCTCCTGGTGGTACACGTGAGCGGAGATCATGTCGATCTCGTCGTAGCTCGCCTCGAGGACTGCCCGCTCCCAGTCGCCGAAGGTGTCCATCGCCCAGTGCGAGGAGCCGCAGCCGATCAGCTCGAGGTCCTCCTCGGCGCGCCGCATCGCGCGGGCGGTGCCGGCGGCGAGCCGCGCGTAGTCTTCCGCGGGGACGTGGCCGAGCTGCCAGGGGCCGTCCATCTCGTTGCCCAGGCACCACATGCGGATCCCGTAGGGCTCGGTGCGACCGTTGCGGACCCGCTGATCGGCCAGGGCGGTTCCGGCCTCGCCGTTGCAGTATTCGAGCAGGTCCACGGCCTCCTCGATGCCCCGGGTGCCGAGGTTGACGGCCATCATCGGCTCGACGTCGGCCCCCTCCGTCCAGGACATGAACTCATCGACCCCGAAGGTGTTGGGCTCGGTGGAGTGCCAGGCGAGATCGCGGCGTGCGGGACGCTCCTCGACGGGGCCGACGCCGTCCTCCCAGCGATAGCCGGAGACGAAGTTCCCTCCGGGGTAGCGCACCGCGCTCACGCCGAGTTCGCGGGTGAGCTCGAGGACGTCGGTGCGCAGCCCGTCGGAGTCGGCCCGGGGGTGGCCGGGCTCGAAGATCCCGGTGTACACGCAGCGGCCCATGTGCTCGACGAAGGCGCCGAAGGTGCGGGGCCTGACGGGGGCGATGCGGAAGGCGGGGTGGAGGGTGAGGCGTCCGTGCAGTGACATCGAGGGCTCCTGGGGCCGAGGGGAGGGTGAAGCGCTGCGGATGCTTGCCGACCCTAGTTCAACGATGTACCTTGTGTCACGCCTCACAAGGAATTCGAGGCTCCGGTCCCCGACGGCGGGGGCGGGACGGTGCGGAGAAGCCTCTTCGCACCGCGGCAGTTCTCGACGACGAGACAGATCGGACCACGATGAGACGACGACGATTCATCGCCGGTGCAGCGGCGGCGGCCGCCGCGACCGCCGGCGCCGCAGGATGCGGCAACATGCAGTCCGCCGACCCCAACGTCCTGACCTTCATGTTCCGCGGCTCCACCGAGGAGCGCGACGTGTTCTCACGCGCCGTGGACCTGTTCCAGGAGCGTGAGGGGATCCAGGTCAACATCATCTCCACCTCGGCCGACCAGTACGCGACCAAGCTCCAGACCGCGATCCTCGGCAATCGCGCCCCCGACGTGTTCTACTTCGATGCCGCGCGGGCCACGGCCTATATGACCAACGGCGTCCTAGCGGACATCAGCCCCTACGTCGAGTCGACCTCGCTCCCGGTCGACGACATCTGGCCGGACGGGCTCGACCTGTACCGCTTCGACGGCGACAGGCGAGGCCAGGGACCGATCTACGGGATGCCCAAGGATCTGGGACCCTTCTCCTTCGGGTACAACAAGACCCTCTTCGAGGAGATGGGGGTCGAACCTCCCGATCCCGATGTCCCCCTGGACTGGGACCAGTTCCTCGAGCGCTGCGCCCAGCTCACCGGCGACCGTGCCGGCAGCGGGCAGACGGACACCTGGGGCACCTCCGTCAACGTCGGCGCTGAGATCCACGCCTACATGTGGTCCAACGGGGCCGACTGGCTCGACGAGGAGCTGCGCACCGTCACCGTCGACACCCCCGAGTTCGCCGAGGCGCTGCAGTACATCGTCGACCTGCGCGAGGTGCACGGCGTCACGCCCAGCATCAACGACACCGAGGGGCTGGACGGCTATCAGCGCTGGCTGCGAGGGCAGATCGGATTCTTCCCGGTCGCGCCCTGGGACCTGACGCTGTATCGCACTCTCGACTTCGAGTTCGATCTGTGCCCCTATCCGGTGGGGGCGACGGGGAAGCCCGCCACCACCATCGGATCCCTCGGGATCGGGGTCTCGGCGAACAGCTCCAAGCCCGATCTCGCCGCCGAGCTGGCGATGTTCCTGGCCTGCGACCCGGAGGCGCAGGCGATCATCGTCGGCGAGGGGCAGACCATCCCCAACACCCGCAGCCACGCCGCCGAATGGGTGAAGGACACCTCGGTCGAGCCGCAGAACAAGCAGGAATACATCGACATCGTCGAGGACTACGGGCGGTTCGTGCCGGACATGCTCACGTACACCCCGGAGTGGATCCACGCCTTCCACACCAACCTCCAGCCCGTTCTCGAGGGCAGGCGCGACGTGGTGGAGTACCTCGGCGAGACGCAGCGGACGATGCAGGGATTCCTCGACGGCGGGCACGAGCAGTTCCGCATCGACCAGGAGGCGAACTCGTGATGAGCACCAGCACCATGACCGCAGAGGGTGCAGCCACCGCGACCACGGCTCCCGTCGGAGCCAAGAGGGGCGGAGCGCAGGGACGGCGAGGGAACATCCATCGGCCGGAGCGGATCTGGGGGCGGATCTTCATCACCCCGCCCGTAGTGGGCTTCGCCCTGTTCGCCCTCGCCCCGCTGCTCTTCTCCTTCTACGCCTCCTTCACCCACTGGAACGGACTGTCCGCCCCGCTCTTCTCGGGGACGGACAACTTCCGCACCATGGCGGCGGACCCTCAGTTCTGGCAGTCGCTGGGGAACACCGTGTTCCTCATGTTGGGGATCCCCATCGGTCTGGCGATCTCCCTGGCCCTTGCCCTCGCGCTGAACCGGCGCATCCCCGGGCGCGGCGCCTTCCGCGTCATCTACTACCTGCCCGGAGTCTCCTCCGTGGCCGCGATCTCGATCCTGTGGCAGTGGGCGCTCAACGGAGACTTCGGCCTGCTCAACCAGCTGCTGGGGATGGTGGGCATCGAGGGTCCGAACTGGCTCGCGGAGAAGGCGTGGGTCAAGCCCGCGCTGATCATCATGGGCGTGTGGAAGGGCATTGGGTTCTCGACCCTGCTGTACCTGGCCGCGCTGCAGTCCGTTCCGCGGAACCTGCTGGAGGCGGCGATGCTCGACGGCGCCGGCGCATGGCGCAGATTCCTCCACGTCACCGCCCCCATGCTCAGCCCCGTCACCTTCTTCCTGGTGGTCACGGGCATCATCGGCGGTGCGCAGATGTTCGCCGAGATCAACATCATGACGCCGACGGGAGGCCCCGAGTTCGGGTCCGCCACGATCGTCTGGTACATCTGGCAGCAGGGCTTCCAGAACCTGAAACTGGGGTACGCGACCGCCATGAGCCTCGTGCTGGGTCTCATGATCTTCGTGGTCACGGCCATCCAGTTCTACCTGAACTCACGCAATGTCTTCACGGTGGAATGAGGAGGCCTGACCATGGCGACCACCAGTGCTGTCCCGACCACACCTCTGCAGACCTCCGGCATCGATCCGGGCACGGTTCGACGGAGCAAGCGCAAGAAGCGCAGCGAGCGCAGATTCCAGTCCAAGGCCGACGTGGCCGTGTTCGTGGCGCTGTGCCTCGGCGCGGTGACCATGCTGCTGCCTCTGGCCTGGATGCTCTCCACCTCCCTGAAGACGCAGGAGAACGTGTTTCTCCTGCCTCCCCAGTGGATCCCGGACCCGATCGAGTGGGGCAACTACCTGCGGATCTGGGAGGCCGGCCCGATCCTGACCGGCATCATCAACTCCTCGATCGTCTCGCTCAGCGTGATCACCGTGGGCACTCTGACCTCGTGCTTCGCGGCCTACGGCTTCGCGAAGATGCGCATCCCGGGCAAGAACGCCATCTTCCTGGGCCTGCTCGCGGGGATCATGATCCCGTTCCCGGCGCTGATGATCCCGACCTTCATGCTGTTCTCCCAGATCGGGTGGGTGGACACGCTGCTCCCGCTGATCGTGCCGGGTCTGTTCGGCAACCTGATGATGGTGTTCTTCCTGCGTCAGTACCTGATGAGCATCCCGGACTCCCTGATCGAGGCGGCGGTGATCGATGGGGCGACCCATCCGCAGATCTTCGCCCGCATCGTGCTGCCGCTGATCCGTCCGGCGATCGCCGCCCAGGTGATCCTGTGGTTCATGGGCACGTGGAACGACTACCTCGGACCGATCATCTACCTCAACAGCGAGAACGTGCACACCTTGCAGCTGGTGATCGCGAACTTCAATGCGACATATGCCGTGCAGACGGACTTCCCGCTGATCATGGCCGCATCGCTGGTCTCGCTCCTGCCGGTGCTCGCGGTGTTCATGATCTTCCAGCGTCAGATCATCGAGTCCATCGCTCTGACCGGCAACAAGGGCTGAGGGATGGCACCGGCCGTGACCGCACCGGGCAGCCGCGCGGAGACGCCGGGCAGCGACACCGTCGAGCCGGGGTCAAAGCCTGCGGTGCATGGGGTCATGGCCGCTCTGGCCTGGGTCCCGCGGCTGGTCCTGCTCCACCTCGGCTGGGTCGCACTGGTGCTCGTCGGCGGCGTGCTCCCGGGGCTCGCCCCGGCGACCGCGACCATGGTGGCCCTGCTGCGCCGTGAGGGCGGATTCGGCCAGGTGGACGGTGGGTCCCGTCTGGTGCGCGCGGTGCTCGCTCGGTACTGGGCGGAGCTGGGGCCGGCCAATCGCGCTGCGGGTCCGTTCCTGCTGATTGCTCTCGCGGCGGGGATGAACGTGGTGCTCGGGATCGCCGGGGCCCTGCCCACATGGTTCTTCCCGGTGGGTTTCGTGGCCTCGATGCTCCTCGGAGTGCTGGCTCTGACCTCGAGCGCCCATGCCGTGGTGCTGCACGTGCTGCGCCCGGGATCCCGGGCCTTCACGCTGTGGGCGGGGGCGCTCGCGGGGCCCTTCCTGCTTCCCGTCGCGACCGTCTCATGGATGGTCACGCTGTGCGCGACGGCGGTCATCGGTACCATCATCCAACCCATCGGATGGTTCATGAGCGGAGGAGCGGTGATCGCGGTGACCACTGTCGTGCTGGCCCGGACCTGGCAGTCCCGCCTCGATGCCGTGCAGGGGCGTCGGTGACGGGCACGTCGGACCCGCACCCGGTCGCCCCGGGGCAGGACCGACCTCGCAATGCGACGATGCGGGACATCGCCGAGCTGCTCGGCGTGTCCATCAAGACGGTCTCCAACGTGGTCAACGACCGGCCCAACGTGGGTCCCGGGACCAGGGAGAGGGTCCAGCAGGCCATCCGCGAGCTCAACTACCGCCCGCAGGTCGGCGCCCAGCAGATGCGCACCGGGACCAGCGGCCTGATCACCCTGGCGATCCCCTCGCTGGCGGGGACGTACTTCTCCGAGCTGGCGCAGTGCTTCGCCGATGAGGCGCAGCGTCGCCGGCACAGCATCATGTTGCACAGCACGGCCGCCGGTCGCGACGAGGAGCACAGCGTGCTGTCCGGGTTCACGCGCGTGCTCGGCGACGGCGTGGTGTTCAACCCGCTCCTGATCGGTGAGAGCGTCCTGGCGGACCTGGGGCACACCATCCAGCCGACGGTGTTCATCGGTGAGCACCTCGAGGAGGGCCAGCTGCCGTCCGGAGCGGACTACGTGCGCACGGACAACGCCCGCGCCGCGTACGACGCCACCCAGCACCTCCTGGCGAAGGGGCGGCGTCGCATCGCCTACCTCGGGGCGCTCTCCTTCGCCGAGGCGAGGCAGGAGCATTCCACCAGCCGTCTGCGTGTGGGCGGTTACCGGCAGGCCCTCTCCGAGGCCGGGGCGGGCGCTCCGGTCCTCCAGGAGGTGACCAGCTGGACCCCGGAGGGCGGGCTGGACGCGGTGCGCGCGCTGCTGCGGGAGCACCCCGGCACGGACGGGATCGTGTGCGGCAACGACGACCTCGCGCGCGGTGCACTGGTCGGTCTGCAGGGCCTCGGTGTCCGCGTTCCGCAGGACGTCGCCGTCATCGGGCACGACAACATCCTCGAAGCCCCCTTCACCACTCCGCCGCTGACCACGATCGACCCGGACAAGCCGCAGCTCGCCTCGACCGTGCTGGACCTGCTGCTGGAGCGGATCGAGGGCTATCGGGGGCCGCCGCGCGTGGTCACCACGGCGCATCGACTGATCGAGCGCAAGAGCACGGGCTGAGCGGCGCGGTCCTGCCCCCTTCAGGGGAGGTCACGCCCGCCCCACGCATTCCACAAAGGGGTTACATAATCCGACGGCGCTGGTAGCGTGCCCTTGTGCACGTCACAGCGACCGCCAGGCGGTCGCCTCGTCCGGTGCCTTCGATCCCGGTGCCGGCGCCCTCACCGAGGAAGGACCGTCCGCGCATGAACCCCTCAGCGATCCCCGATGCCGACGCGCAGCAGGAGGCCCCTCGCCCCCTGCGCGTCGGCATCGTCGGCACCGGCGGGATCTCCCGCGCCCACCTGCCAGGATGGACCGAGCTCGGAGCTCAGCTGCACTGCTTCAGCCTCTCCGGGGCCGAGGAGTTCGCCGCCGAGACCGGTGCCGTCCTGCACTCCACCCTCGAGGAGCTGCTCGCGGCGGTGGACGTGGTGGACGTCTGCACGCCCACCCCGGAGCACCCCGGCGTGGTGCGCGCCGCGCTCGACGCCGGCAAGGACGTGATCTGCGAGAAGCCGCTGGCCCTGACCGGTGAGGAGGCCCGCGAGCTCGCCGAGCACGCCGAGAGGGTGGGGCGCCGGCTCTTCCCCGCCCATGTGGTGCGGTACTTCCCGCAGTACGCGGCGGCCAAGCGCGCGGTGGACACCGGCGCCGTGGGCGAGCTCGCGGTGCTGCGCTTCGAGCGCACCGGCTCGTTGCCGGACCGCTCCTGGTACGCGGACGAGGAGCTCTCCGGCGGCATCGTGATGGATCAGATGATCCATGACATCGACCAGGCGCTGTGGCTGGCCGGACCGGTCTCGAGCGTCTACGCCCAGCAGTCGGTCGCGAGCTCCGACGCCGCGGTGAGCACCGCCCACGTGGTGCTCACCCACCGTTCGGGAGCGATCAGCCACTGCCGCGGCTTCTGGGGCCCTCAGGGCACGAGGTTCCGGTACACCTTCGAGCTCGCCGGCGATGGCGGCCTGCTGCAGTACGACAGCGCGGGCGATCCCGGGATCGTCTTCGACGAGGTCGCCTCCGCCCGCCGCGGCAGCGGCGACGGCTTCCTGCCCGACGTCTCGACGCTGCGCGATCCCTACGCCGCCGAGATCGTCGAGTTCGCCGCGGCGCTGAGCACCGGCGCCCCCACCCGCGTGGACGCGGCCGACGGCGTCGCCGCGGTCGAGATCTCCCGGGCCGCCCTCGAGTCCCTGCGCACCGGACGGAGCATCGCATGCTGACCGCACGACAGATCGACCCCACCGCCCCGCTCAAGATCGCGCTGATGAGCTGCGCGCACACCCACGCCGTGGGCTATGCCGGACTGCTCGAGGCCCGCGCCGACGTGGACCTCGTGGTCGCCGATCCCGACGGCTACGGCGACGTGCGCGGCGTGCGCGTGCTCCCCTCCTATGACGCCGCCTGGGATGCCTGGCCCGAGGGGCCCGACGCCATCGTGGTCACCAGCGCCAACGCCCACCACAAGGACCTCGTGCTCGAGGCCGCGCGCCGCGGCGTGCACGTGCTGTGCGAGAAGCCGCTCGCCACCACCCTCGCCGACGCCGGGGCGATGGTCGAGGCCTGCCGCGACGCCGGCGTGGTGCTGATGACCGCGTTCCCGGTGCACTTCGCGCCCGAGGTCACGGCCCTGCGCGCCGCGATCAGCGACGGCTCGCTCGGCGAGGTGGTGGGCCTGACCGGCACCAACAACGGCAAGCTCCCCGCAGGCCGGGACTGGTTCACCGACGTCGAGCTCGCCGGCGGCGGGGCGATGGTCGACCACACCGTCCACATCGCCGAGATCCTCGACTCCGTGTTCGGCCCGCCCGCGACGGTGCACGCCGTCACCAACCGGATCCTGTACGCCGAGCGGGCGGGGGAGGGCGCCGAGACCGGCGGCCTGGTCACCCTGACCTACGACTCGGGCCTGATCGCCACGATCGACTGCTCCTGGTCCCAGCCGGCCGACGCCCCCACCTGGGGCGGCCTGCGCCTGCAGGCTCTCGGCACCGGCGGGCAGCTGCAGATCGACGCCTTCGCCCAGCACGTGGGCGGGCACGACCAGTGGCTCCCCTACGGCACGAACACCGATGCCCTGCTGCTGGACGCCTTCCTCGACGCGGTCCGCGCGGGTGAGGCCGTGGATCCCACCGGCGAGGTGGGCTTGCGCACCGTCGCCGTGGTCGCCGCCGCCCAGGAGTCCGTGCGCACAGGCCAGCCGGTGGCTGTCGCGGAGGTGTGAAGCGGTGGTGGTGGGCGACGTCCCGCACACCGACTTCCTATAGGGTGCGGGTCGGGGGATGACGGGTTGCCCCGCCGACGGCGAGAAGGAGTGCAGACATGGTCGTGAGGCGACAAGTCCTGCGCGCCGAGGTCGAGGAGCTGATCCTCCAGCGTCTGCTCGAGGCGAGCTGGGCGCCGGGCTCGCGGCTGAGTATCGACGGTCTCGCCCGTGACCTGGAGGTCTCTCCGACCCCGGTCCGTGAGGCGATGGTGTCCCTCGAGCGCTCGGGACTGGTCGAGTACGTGGCGCTGCGCGGGTATGTGGTGGCACCGCCGCTCGATGCCGAGCACATGACGGAGCTGCTCGATGCGCGCAAGGTCGTCGAGACCGCCGCGCTCGGGCGCGCCTTCCGTGATCAGGACGCCCTGCTCGAGGATCTGGATGCGGCGCACACCGCCCATGCCGAGGTGCTCGCCCGCATCGGGGAGGACGGCTCGGAGGACTACACCCTGCTCAACGAGCACTTCCGTGCGGACTGGGCCTTCCACCAGGTGTTCTTCACCCACGCCGAGAACCGGTACCTGCGCTCGATGGTGGAGAACCTCGGCACCTACACCCACCGGATGCGTCAGACCTGGTCCGGCGGGCCGCAGATGTTCGACGGCCACGTCGCCCATCAGGAGCACGGCCTGATCCTGGAGAAGGTGCGCCAGCACAATCATGACGGCGCGCTCGCAGCGCTGACCGCTCATCTCGACGGGGTGCTCTCCCGCTCGCTCGGCCCGCGCTGACCGGGCTCGGGGCCGTTGTTCAGCTGCCCGTCAGCGGGTCCCCGCGATCGTCGGCGAAGCGGTTCCGCAGGAACTCGGAGTGCACCTCGAGCGAACGCGTGACGCCGGAGACGATGTCGTTCTCGATCCGGTCGATGCCCTCGGAGAGGACGTCCAGCTGCTGGTCGATGCTTTCGAGATTCGCGATCGCCTTGTCCCGCGCGGCCTCCGGGGTGGAGGGGGAGAGGAACCCGACGGTGCTCTCGAGGGCGTCCACCAGGTCCGGGATGTAGCGATCGGCCATCCCCTCGAGCGCCATCACGTCACCATCCGAGGAGCGGCGCGACTGCAGCGAGGCCGAGCCCAGCAGCGCATCGATCCGCATCAACAGGGTCTCGGTGCGATGCAGGATCTGCTTGACGGCCGGACTGGATGTCTGCCGGCGTACCTTGTGGAGCCGGCGACGCTGCGAACGGGAGTCCTTCACGATCTTCTCGAGCGTGGCGCGGGTCGCGGCGGGGATTTCCCCGGCGGTCCGGTTAAGCCGCACGGCCTGCGGTGCACGGTTGCGCAGCAGCAGGCCCGTGCCTCCGCCGATCACGGCCGCGACGCCCACGCCGGCGGCCAGGGGGATCAGCAGGCCTCCGCCGCCGATCAGGCTGCCGATGCCGAGCACCAGGAAGCTTCCCAGGCCCAGACTGCCGCCGAGCACCGACGGCACCCCCACGGTGAGCCAGCGCCCGCGCCGGCGCGGTGCGGAGACGGCTTTCGAGTACGGCGAATGGATCTTCCCCTCGAGCGGGCCGCGGGCCGTACCCTGGGGCGCGCCGCCGGACTTCCAGGGCATACCGGAGGCGTTCCGTGAGGGCGCACTCCCTCCGCGGAACGGGAGATCTCGGGACGAGCCGCGCTGAGGATTCATGACCTCTCCAGGCTAGCCCCCGCCCCCGAGAAGGGGCTGGGGGCTAGCCCCCGAGATGTGCGGCGGCGATCACGCGGCGAGGTGAGTCTGCGCGATCCGCAGCAGCTCGAGGTAGCCCTCGAGCTGCCAGGCGGTGCGGCCCACGAACAGGCCGGTGACGTGCCCGATCCCGAGCAGGTCCGCGGCGTTGTCGAGGTTCACCGAGCCGCCGTACAGCAGCCCTGCGACCTTGCCGGTGTACTGCTCGCCGAGGGCGGCGAAGGGCTCGATCAGTTCCTCGACCGTCGCCGGGCGGCCCTGCTCGCCGATCGCCCAGATCGGCTCGTAGGCGATGACCACGCGGGAGAGCTGCTGGTCATCGAGGCCCTCGAGGGCGCCGTGCGCCTGGTCGAGGATGAACTCGCTGGTCCCGCCGGAGTCCTTGACCTCGGCGCTCTCCCCGATGCACAGCAGAGGGATGAGGCCGTGGTGCAGCGTCGCGGAGACCTTCAAGCGGGTGGTCTCGATCGTCTCCCCGAAGTGCTCGCGCCGCTCCGAGTGGCCGATCTCGACGATCTGCGCACCCGCGTCCTTGGCCTGGGGGACGGAGACCTCTCCGGTCCACGCCCCGGCGTCCTCCCAGTGCGCGTTCTGCACACCGAGCAGCACCGGGGAGTCCTCGCCGAGCACCTCACGCACCGCAGCGGTCGCGGTGAAGGAGGGGATGACGAAGGGCTGCACCCCCTCGGGCGCCGCGCCCGCCAGATGGTCACGCAGGCCGCTGGCCCATTCGCGCCCCTCGGCGAGGGTCTTGTTCATCTTCCAGCTGGTGCCCACCCACAGGGTGCTCATCGCTCTCCTCCTCCGGGGCCTCCACGGCGCCGCTCATGGTTTTCGGGGTGCATGCCCCGCGATCTGGGACGCATGCCCTGTGATCGGGTCGTGTGCCCGGCGATCGGGGGCGCGTGCTCCGTGATCGGGTCGCGTGTCCGGTGATGTGCCTCGACCGTTGCACAGTCGGCGCTCCGAGTGCTCAGAGCGCCGACTGCGCAACGCTCGACGTGATGTGCGGGGTGATGCCCCCGAGGATCGCGCCATCTGAGCCTCTCCCCCTCCGCCACGGGACGGAAAGTACCGGTCCGCTGGTACTTCCCGTCAAGTGGTGGTGGGTGAGGCGACGCGCGCGAACTCAGGCCTGCTCGAGAGACCCGTCGTAGGCGCAGATCGCGTCGACCTTCTCGGCCGAGGCGGAGGTGGGGTCGAACTCGAGGTCCAGCCACACCTTGACCAGCTCCTTCGCGGACTCGAGGCCGATCACGCGCTGACCCATGCAGAGCACCTGCGCGTTGTTCGAGAGCACCGAGCGCTGCACGGAGTAGAGGTCGTGGGCGGTCACGGCGCGCACGCCGGAGACCTTGTTCGCCGCGATCGCGACACCCAGGCCCGTGCCGCAGATCAGCAGGGCGCGATCGGCCTCGCCTGCGGCGACCTTCTCCGCCGCGGCGACGGCGATATTGGGGTAGAAGGTGCCGTCGTCGGCGCTGCCCACGCCGACGTCGAACACGGACTCCACGCGGTCATCGCCCTCGAGCAGGGCCTTGAGCGCTTCCTTGTGGCCGTAGCCGGCGTTGTCGCCGCCGACGATGATCTTCAGTGCCATGGGATTCTCCTTCGAGAGGGTGTGCGAGTGGTGGTGCAGGTCAGGACAGGTGCTGCCCGAGCTCCTTCATGAGGATCGAGAAGGAGATCGCGCCGGGATCCGGGGTGCCGAGCGACTTCTCGCCGAGCACGCGGGAGCGACCCAGGGCCGCGGTGATGTCCGCGGTGGCGTCTGCGGCCTGGCGGGCCGTGCCTGCAGCGGTGAGGATCGCCTCGGCGGCGTTCTCGCCGGTGAAGGCCTCGGCCAGCGCGGTGCGGAAGGGCGCGGCGGCATCGACCATGGTCTTGTCGCCCACCTTCGCGCCGCCCAGGCGCTGGATCGCGCTGATGCCGGCGTCGAGCGCGTCGATGATCGTGCGCGGCTCGCTGCCGGCCTGATCGTCGAAGACGCCGCCCGCGGCGATCAGCGCCGCGCCCCACAGTGCACCGGAGGTGCCGCCGGCGGATTCGGACCATGCGTCCCCGGCGCGGACCAGCAGGGTGCGTGCCCCGGCACCGGCCTCGAGCGCTGCCTTCGCGGCGGCCGCGGCGCCCTTGGTGCCATAGGCCATGCCCTGGCCGTGATCGCCGTCGCCCGCGATCGCGTCGATCCGGCCCAGCTCGGCCTCCTCGCGCGCGGCCACGGCCTCGAACAGGTCCAGCACGCCCGCGATCTTCTGCGCGGCCTGCCGGGACTCTTCGCTCGCGGCGGGCGTCTCGTCGGCGCCGGCCTGCCAGAACTCGGTGCGTCGCGGCCGCTCGACCTGCGGCATCGCGCCGCGGTGGAAGGCGGGGGTGTCCACGGGTGCGAGCCAGTGCTGCTCGAGCTCCTCGTCCAGGAACACCAGGGTCAGGGACAGCCCGGCCATGTCGAGGCTGGTCACCAGCTCGCCCACCTCGGGGCGCACTGGGGTGATGCCCGCGTTCTCGAGCAGCTCGGCGACCCGCTTGTAGACCACGAACAGCTCTTCGTACTTCACGGTGCCCAGGCCGTTGACCAGCACCGCTGCACGCCCGTTGTAGCCGCCCTCGCGGCGGGCCGGCTCCTCCTCGAGGATGCCCTTGACCAGCAGCTCGGCGATCTCGGCGGCGGTGCCGATCGGTTCGTCGCGCACGCCGGGCTCGCCGTGGATGCCCAAGCCTACGCCCATCTGCTTCTCGGGCACGTGGAACAGCGCATCCTCCGCACCGGGCAGGGTGGGGCCGTCGAAGGCGACGCCGAAGGACCGGGTGGCGTCATTGGCCTTCAGCGCGATCCGCTCGGCCTCGTCGAGATCCGCGCCGGCCTCGATCGCGGCGCCCGCGATCTTGAACACCGGCAGGTCACCGGCGATGCCGCGACGGTCGGCGTGGTTCTCGGGAGTGTTGGAGACGATGTCATCGCTGACCTTGATGATCCGCACATCGATGCCCTCAGCGCGCAGCTTCTCCGCCGCGCCGCCGAAGTGGAGCACGTCCCCGGCGTAGTTGCCGAAGCCGAGGATCACGCCGCCGCCGTTCTCCGCATTGCGTGCCACCGAGTAGACCTGCGAGGTCGACGGCGAGGCGAAGACGTTGCCGCAGGGGGCGCCGTGACCCATACCCGGGCCCACCCAGCCGGCGAAGGCGGGGTAGTGGCCGGAGCCGCCGCCGATCACCAGGGCGGGCTGGCCCTTCGGGGTCTCGGTCGCGCGCACCACGCCGCCGTGCACCACGGCCACGTGATCGGGATGGGCGAGGGCCAGACCCGTCACGGCGTCGCTGGCGAACTCGGCGGGATCGTTGAAGAGGTACGTCATCGTGGTTTCCTCCGGAGGCTGCCGCGGGGGACCGACGGCGCATGGTCGTGGGTGGTCGCGAGAGGTCTGCGACCCACGCTCGATCCTATAGGAAAGGTCGTGCGATGTGCAGGGCCCCGCATCGACAGCGGAATCATGCCGCCGTCACCTCGGGCGATCGTCGTGCCGCATTCGCTCCGACGGGCGACTGATCTGTCGGAATGCGTGATGAGGGGTGGCATCGGAGCCCTCGATCCTATAGGATCAGGAGCGTCACTCCCTGACCCCACGAAAGGACAACGATGTTCACCGCAGAGAACTGGCCGATCGGTGCCAACATGCTCGGCTTCGGCAACAGGACCTCGGACGGCACCCCGCTGCTGGAGGCCTCCTCGACGGTCTGGGCCTCCCAGCTGCGTCAGGTCAAGGAGCTCGGCGTCGACCAGGTCGACCCCACCGATGCCTGGCTGCCGCTCGCGAAGCTGAGCGATGAGCGGGTCGAGGAGTTCCGCCGCGTGCTCGACGGCGAGGGCATGTCCCTCTCCTCGATCTCCATGACCCGCAACTCCGTGGTGGACGTCGAGAACGGGGAGCAGAACCTCCGCGATGCCCACCGCTTCATCGAGCTCGCCCCGAGCTTCGGCGTGACTGTCGTGAACACCGGCTTCATGCAGGCCATCACCGAGAAGCAGGCCAAGGCCATCTGGTTCTGGCTCGAGGACGGCCACGTGGACGATCCGGCGCTGCGCGATCTCGCGATCGAGCGCGTGCGCGAGCTCGGCGACGCCGCGAAGGCGCTGGGCGTCCAGCTGAGCCTCGAGATGTACGAGGACACCTACGTGGGCACCGCGGACGAGGCGGTCTCCTTCATCACGGACGTCGACCACGACGCGGTGGGCCTGAACCCGGACCTCGGCAACCTGGTGCGCCTGCACCGCGAGGTCGAGCCCTGGGAGGACATGTTCGAGAAGGTCCTGCCGCACTCGAACTTCTGGCACATCAAGAACTACACCCGCGACTACGACCCCGCGACCGGCGCCTACTCCTCCGCGCCGATGCCGCTGAAGTACGGTTACATCAACTACCGCAAGGTGATCCGTCGTGCTCTCGAGCTCGGCTACACCGGGCCCTTCTGCTGCGAGCACTATGGCTCCGACTCGCTCGGCGTCATCGCGGAGAACGTGCACTACATCCGCCAGGTGCTGACCTCCGCCCTCGCCGACGACGTCGCCTGAACCGGCCCATCCCGTTCGAAGGAGAACCACGATGACCCTTGAGACCAGGACCATCCAGCCCTTCCCCGCTCAGCGCACCGCGCTGGTCACCGGCGCCGGGGCGCCCCGCGGCATCGGGCGGCGCGTGGTGCGCAAGCTCGTCGCCGAGGGATGGAACGTCGCCGCGGCCGACATCGACGGCGCGGCCGTCGAGGAGTTCGCGGCCGAGCTGAACGCCGAGATCCCCGCCGAGTCCGGCCTGAAGGTGATCGGCGTGGGCGTGGACATCAGCGAACAGGCCTCGGTCGATGCCGCCTTCGCGCGCGTCGATGCGGAGCTGCCGCAGCTGGTGGCGCTGGTGAACCTCGCCGGCATCCCCAGCCCTCACTCGATCCTCGAGATCACCTCGGAGATCTGGGACCGGGTCATGAACGTCAACGGCAAGGGCACCCTGCTGATGATGCAGGCCGCGGCGCAGCGCATGATCGACGGCGGCGTGGGCGGACGCATCGTCAACACCTCCTCGATCACCGCTCTCGACGGCGGAGGCACCTTCTCCAAGACCGGCTACGCCGCGGCGAAGGCCGCCGTGCAGGGCCTCACTCGCGGTGCCGCCCGCGAGCTGGGCGTCCACGGGATCACCGCCAACGTGATCCTGCCCGGCCCGATCGACACCGACATCATGGGCGGCACGCTGACCGACGAGCGCAAGGCCGGGATGAGCGCGAACATCCCCCTGCAGCGCGTGGGCCAGCCCGAGGAGGTCGCCGGCCTGATCAGCTTCCTGGTCAGCGAGGACTCCTCGTTCGTCAGCGGCACCTCGATCAACGTCGACGGCGGCAAGCACATGCACTGATCCGGCGGCGCCGGGGCTCGGCGGGCCCCGGCCTCACCGGCCGCCCCGCCCCGTCCCCGCAGATCTGTGAGGATGGGCGGGGCATCGCCGTACCATCCGGGCATCGTCGCCCGAACCCAGCAAGGAGCAGCACATCCATGGCCGACTCCCCACTCTCCGCCGCCCTCGAGTTCGCGAGGATGCTCGCCGCGGGCGGCTTCCGCCTGGATCCGCTGGACTCCGCCCCCTCGATCGAGGACATCCGCCGCCTGGCCCGGCGCCGTCTGCCCACCATGGCCTTCGACATCCTCGACGGCGCCTCCAACCATGAGCTCACGGCCGGCGAGAACGTCGCCGACCTGCGCGAGGTGCGCTTTCGGCCCCGCTGGCTCACCGACATCTCCACTATCGACGTCTCCACCGCCGTCGACGGCCAGGAGCTCGAGCGGCCCTACGTTCTCGGCCCGCTGGGTCTGCAGCGCATGATCGGCGGCGAGGGCGAGCTGGGCGCGGTGCGGGCCGCCGGAAGGGCGAACATCCCCTTCACCCTCTCCACCGCCTCGAACTGGACGATGGAGGAGCTCGCCGAGCAGGCCACCGGTCCGCTCTGGTACCAGCTGTACATGTACAAGAGCGAGCGCATCGTCTCGAACCTGATCCAGCGTGCGAAGGGCATCGGCGCCGAGGTTCTCGTGGTCACGGTGGACGTCCCGCTGAACGGCAAGCGCTACCGCGATCACCGCAACGGAATGTCCATCCCGCCCAGGATCACCCCGGCCAACGCGGTCCAGGCCGTGCGCCACCTGAATTGGACCCGCGCGATCATGCGCCCGCCGACGATCGGCTTCCGCAACCTCAAGGACGAGGTCCAGGGCGACAACGCCGTCTCCCACCAGGAGTTCGTCGCCAAGTATCTCGCGAACCTCACTCTGACCTGGGAAAGCATCGAGGACGTGCGACGGCAGTGGGACGGCCCCCTCTACCTCAAGGGGATCCTCACTCCCGAGGACGCCCAGCGCGCCCGACGGGTCGGGGCGGACGGCATCTACGTCTCCAACCACGGCGGTCGCCAGCTCGACTCCTCGCCCAGCACCATCCGTGCGCTGCCGAGCATCGTGGATGCGGTGGGCGAGGATATGACGGTCGTCTTCGACGGGGGTGTGCGCACCGGCGACGACATCGCCAAGGCGATCGCCGTCGGCGCGGACCTCGTCTCGATCGGCCGGGCCTGGGGCTACGGCAACGCCGCCGCCGGGGAGAAGGGTGTGCTGCGCGTGCTCGACATCCTCGACGGCGAGCTGTCTCTGGCGATGGGCCAGCTCGGCGCCACCAGCGTCCCCGCGCTGGATCGCAGCTTCGTGGAGTACCCCGAGGCATGGCACGGCGCGGGCATGCACCGCGAGCCCGAGCCCGCTGAGGCGGTCGAGGCGCCGGGCGAGCTCACGCCGTGAGGCGCCGTCGTGTGGTGACCCACAGCCCGATCCCCGCGACCGCCATCAGCACCAGCTGCGAGGCCATCGCCGCGCGGTAGTCCGCGAGGGTGGCTGCGCCGCCGCCGGTGCGCAGGTCCAGCACGATCCCGATCAGCAGCACGGACATCAGCGCGCCGGAGAACCCGCCGATGTTCACCATCCCCGTCGCGGTGCCGATCGCCCGGTGCGGCACCCCCGTGCGGGCGAGATCGAAGCCGACGGCGCAGATCGCGGAGCCGATCGCCATCGCCGTGAACAGGGGCACCAGCTGCCATGCCGTGAGCTGCTGCGGCATCAGCAGGGTCACAGCCCAGGTCCCCGTGAGGATCACCCCCGCGATCCAGCCCAGCAGCGGCCTGCGGTGCGGGAAGCGCCCTGTGAGCACCCCGATGAAGGGGCCCAGCGCCACCATCACCACCACGTTGAACGTCATCAGCGTGCCCACCTGGGCGGCGCCGATGCCGAGCGCTGTCATGTACGGCACCGCCCACATCAGCAGCGCGGAGTTCACGGTGGCCAGGCACATCCAGTGCACGAAGAAACCTGACCAGGCCGCGCGCGAGGTGAACACGTCCCGCAGCAGCTGACCGGGACGGGCCAGGGGCACGGGGGAGGCACCCGGCTGCTCGGGCGGCGAGTCCTGCACGAACGCGATCACCAGCAGCATGCCGAGCAACAGCAGAACGGCGAGCGACGCCCAGGCCGCGGTCCAGCCGGCGCTCAGCAGCAGCCCCAGGAAGGGCACGGCCGCCACGGCCTGACCGAACTGCCCGATCATTGTCGCGAGCTGCGTGAACACCGGCACCTGCCGGAAGGGGAACCAGGTGGCGATCAGCCGCACCACGCTGACCAGCGTGGCGGCATCGCCCACCCCGGTCAGCATCCGCGCCGCGAGGGCGGTGGGGATGTCCGTGGAAAGGGCAAGCAGAGCCTGCCCCGCAGTCATGGTCAGCGCGCCCAGCACCAGCATCCGCCGCGGCCCCAGGCGGTCCAGGAGCAGCCCGGCGGGGATCTGCGCGGCGGCGTAGGTGCCCAGCTGCACCACTCCGAACATGCTCAGCAGCGTTCCGTCGGCCCCGAAGCGTGCCGAGGCCTCGACGCTGGCCACGCCGAAGGCGGCGCGTCCGGAGACGGCGCAGAGATAGGCGAAGACACCGACCGCCCAGACGAGATGTGCGCGGGTGAGGCGGCGAGCGGGTCTCATGCGGTCTGTGCTCAGTTCACTGGAGGGGAAGGCGCAGCGGCCCGGGCCCCGGGGGAGGAGAGGGTCCGGACCGCTGGTCGCCGGCTCGGCGCCGGGACTGGAGGCGTCCGAGGGGCCCGCCGAGCGCTGTCCGGAGCGCGTCGGCGGCCTGTCGCCTTATGCCTATAGGATCTACCGGCCGCCCGGCCGGGTCAAGCGCGCCCGGCGCCACCCGATGGACAGCGCCCCCAGGCGCGGCGGCGTCGGACGGGCCGCGACACCCCGTACGAAGGGGGTTCCCCTTCTCGCAAATATCCAATAGGATTGCGTGGCATGAGTCCGATGCGTCGGAACGCTGCGGTGCACGCAGCCGCGACCGGCGCGATGGCAGCGGTGTCGTCCTTCGCGGCGGTGCCCACCTACTGACGAAGGAGTCCCCCTGATGACCATCTCCACCGTGACCATCGTCGGCGCCGGCTACATGGGCGGAGGGATCGCCCAGGTCCTCGCCATCGCCGGATTCGATGTGACCATCGCCGATGTGAGCGTCGAGAACGCCAACGCCTCCCTCGAGCGTCTCCAGAAGGAGGCCCGCGAGTTCGAGGAGCAGGGCCTGTACGCCCCCGGCTCCGCCGATCTCGTCGCGAAGAACATCTCCGCCGGCAAGACCATCGAGGAAGCCGTCGCGGACGTCGACTTCATCGAGGAGGCCGTGTTCGAGCGCATCGACGTCAAGCGCGACGTCCTCGCGAAAATCTCCGAGCACGCCCGCCCGGACGCCATCATCGGTACCAACACCTCGACCATCCCGGTCAAGGAGCTCGAGAGCGCCGTGAAGCACCCCGAGCGGTTCCTCACCGTCCACTTCTCCAACCCCGCCCCCTTCATCCCGGGCGTCGAGCTGGTCGCCGGCAAGGACACCACCCCCGAGGCGATCGCCGCGGTCAAGGAGCTGCTGGAGAAGTCCGGCAACCAGGGCGCGCAGGTCGCCGACACCCCCGGCATGGTGCTCAACCGCCTCCAGTACGCGCTGCTGAAGGAGGCCACCTCGGTGGTCGAGGAGGGCGTCGCCACCGCGGAGGATGTGGACACCATCGTCCGCACCACCTTCGGCTTCCGCCTCGGCTTCTTCGGCCCCTTCGCGATCGCTGACCAGGCCGGCCTGGACGTCTACGCGAACTGCTTCGTGACCTTCGAGGATGCCTTCGGTGATCGCCTCTCGACCCCGACGATCCTCACCGACTCCGTCGCGGCGGATCGCAAGGGCGTCAAGAACGGCAAGGGCCTGCTCGGCGACTACGACGAGGAGACCGCTGCGGAGCTGATCGCCTACCGCAACAAGGCCTACGCCAAGATGTCGCAGCTCCTCGCGGAGCTCGGCCCGGCCCCGAAGCCCACCCCCAAGAACCATCCACCCCGCGGGCACTGCCCGTCGGCCGGGCACCGCCGCCCGGGAACCGCGCTGAACGCTCGGGACCCGCGCACGAGCCCGGGTCCCGAGCGTTGCTGCTCGAGGCTCCCGACGGCGTGCGCCCGCCCGTCCTCTGGAGAACCCTCTCGTGGAAGAACTCGTCCTCGCGGAGCGGCCGGTCTGGCTGCTCCTGACGATCGCAGTGGTCGCGATCGCCCTGCTGCTGGTCCTGATCATCAAGACCCGCCTGCATGCCTTCTTCTCCCTGCTGATCATCGCGGTGGCCACCGGCCTCGCCGCGGGGATCGGGGTCGGCGACGTCATCGACGTGGTGATCGCCGGCTTCAGCACGACCGTCGGAACGGTCGCACTGCTGGTCGGCTTCGGCGCCGTGCTGGGAAGACTCATCGAGATCACCGGCGGCGCGCAGGTGCTCGCCGACAAGATGCTCGACACCTTCGGTGAGAAGCGCGCACCGCTCGCCCTCTCCGTCGCCTCCCTGATCTATGCCTTCCCGATCTTCCTCGATGCCGGCTTCATCGTGATGCTGCCGGTCATCTACACCGTGGCCCGCCGCCTCGGCGGCTCGTTCATGCTGTACGTGCTGCCCTCGATCGCGTCGTTCATGATGATGCACGCGCTGCTGCCCCCGCACCCCGGCCCCACCGCCGCCGCCACCGTGATGGGCGCCGACGTGGGCATGGTGATCATCGTGGGCCTGCTCATCGGCCTGCCCACCTGGTACTTCGGTGGCTACCTGGTTGCCCGCGCCATCGCCAAGCGCTTCCCGGACACCCCGGTCCCGGCCCTGCTCGGCGAGCCCCGGGAGATCCCGAAGGAGGAGCGCCCCGCCTTCGGCGCGATCCTCCTCGTCCTGCTGCTGCCGCTGCTGCTGATCTTCTTCAACACCGGCTTCTCCACCATGGAGAAGTCGGGGACGGTCACCGATGACAACGTCCTCTTCCAGCTCTCCCGCCTGATCGGCGCGACCCCGGTGGCCCTGGCCCTGTCCGCCCTGGCCGCGATGCTGCTGCTGTACGTGATCCCGAAGCGTCGCCGCGGCGAGAAGATCGGCGGCCTCCTCGAGGAGCTCGTGGACGACGCCCTGGCTCCGGTCTGCTCGATCATCCTGATCACCGGTGCGGGCGGCGCCTTCGGCCGCGTCCTCACCGAGACCGGCATCGGCGGCGAGGTCGCGAACGGCCTGGACGCCATGGGCCTGCCGCTCATCGTGGCCGCCTACCTGGTCACCATGGCGATGCGCATCGCGCAGGGCTCGGCCACCGTGGCCGCCACCACCGGTGCCTCGATCATGGCCCCGGCGATCATGGCCGGCGACTTCGGGGCGATCGCGGTCTCCGCCGTGGTCATCGCCATCGGCGCCGCCTCGATCGGCTGGTCGCACGTGAACGACTCCGGTTTCTGGCTGATCGGCAAGTTCTGCGGTTTCGACACCGTGACCACCTTCAAGACCTGGTCGGTCGTGGGCACCACCATCTCGCTGGTCGGCTTCGCGCTGTCGGCGGTGGTGTTCGTCGTCTTCGCATGACCTGTATCTGAGACAGTGAGGGCCGGTGCGTGATCACGCACCGGCCCTCGCCCGTCCCGCTCCACCCACCGTCTCTCGGAAGCAGGCCCCCGTGACCGTCGCCCCCTCCCGTCGTCTGCTGATCCTCGACGATGACCCCACCGGCTCGCAGTGCGTGGCCGGGATCGACGTCGCCTTCGACGAGGATCCCGCGATCCCGCTCGAGGTGCTGAAGGAGCCGGGCGATGCCTGCTTCGTGCTCACCAACACCCGCGCCCTGGACGAGGACGAGGCGGTCGCGATGAACCGCCGGATCGTGCGCGGTGTGCTCGAGGGCGGGATCCCCGCCGACGGCCTGCATGTGGTCTCCCGCTCGGACTCCACCCTGCGCGGCCACGTGATCGCCGAGCCCCTCGCGATCGCTGATGAGCTCTCCGCCCACGGCCTCGAGGTCGACGCCTTCGTGCTGTGCCCGGCGATGATCGAGGCGGGCCGCTTCACCGAGGGCGACATCCACTTCGCGACCGTCGAGGGGAAGGCCGTCGAGGTCGCCGAGACTGACTTCGCGCGCGATGCCACCTTCGGCTACACCCACTCCGACCTGCGCGAGTTCCTCGCCGAGCGCTCCGGCGGAACGATCGAGGCGAGCAGCGTGCTCAGCCTCTCCCTCGAGGACATCCGCACCGGCGGCCCCGCCCGCGTGCGCGAGCTGCTCGCCGGCGCCCGCGAGCGCACCTGGGTGGTCGTCAACGCCACCGAGTACTCCGACATGGAGGTCGTCGCCGAGGCGATGGCCCAGCTCGAGGCCGAGGGCCGCACCTTCGTCACCCGCTGCGCCCCCTCCTTCGTGCGCCCGCTGACCCGCCAGTCCGGCGCCCGCGTGGTCGACGGCCAGGCCATCACCATTCCCGGCGGGCGGCTCGACCACGGCCTGGTCGTGGTGGGCTCCCACGTCGGCCTGACCACCACGCAGCTGCGCGCCGTCCAGGAGCGCGGAACCCTCACCGAGTTCGAGATCCACGTCCCCTCCGTGCTCGACGAGCGCCGCGAGCAGCACCTCGAGGACCTCGCCGCCGCCGTGCGCGAGTCCCTCTCCACCAGCGACTGCGTCCTCTACACCAGTCGCGACCTGGTGCGCACCGACGATCCCGCCGAGTCCCTCGCGATCGCTCGCAGCGTCTCCGACGCCGTGGTCGAGGTGGTCCAGAAGGTGCGCGCGGTGCGGCCCGCCTGGGTGGTCGCCAAGGGCGGCATCACCTCCCACGAGGTTGCCGCGAACGGACTGGGGATCCGCCGCGCCCGCGTCGAGGGCCAGTTCTGGGCCGGGCAGGTCTCCCTGTTCTCCGCCCAGGAGGCCCCCGAGGAGGTGCTCGGCGCGCCGTACGTCGTGTTCCCCGGCAATGTGGGCGGCGCGCAGGCGCTCGCCGACGTCGTGGACACCCTCACCGACGCCGTCGCCGCCCGCTGACCCCCGCTCGCCCATCCACCACGCCGAGGAGCACATCATGACCACCGCCCCCACCTCCGTCGCCTGGATCGGTCTGGGCGCCATCGGCACCCCGATGGCCCGCACCGCCGCCGAGGCCGGATTCCCCGTCGCCGCCTTCGACCTGAACCCCGCCGCCCGCGACGCCCTCGCGGACGTCGCCACCCCGGCGCCCTCCGCCCGCGAGGCCGCCCGCGGCGCCGACGTGGTGGCCGTGATGGTCGCGACCCCCGCGCAGCTCGACGCCGTCCTCTTCGGCGAGGGCGGCATCGCCGAGGTGCTCACCGCCGAGACCACGCTGCTGATCATGGCGACCGTCGGTCTCGCCGCGATCGAGCAGACTCTCGCCGGTCTCGAGGGCATCACCGCTCGCGTGGTCGATGCGCCCGTCTCGGGTGGGGCCGCCCGCGCCGCGCAGGGCGACCTGCTGGTGATGGTGGGCGGCGCGGAGGCCGACGTCGCCGTCGTACGCCCCCTGCTCGACGCCCTCGCCTCGAATGCCCCCGTGGTGGGGCAGAAGCCCGGCGACGGCCAGCGCTTCAAGATCGTCAACCAGCTGCTGTGCGGCGTGCACATCGCCGCCGCCGGGGAGGCGCTCGCCCTCGCCGACTCGATGGGCCTGGACCTCGCCCAGGTCCACGAGGTGCTCGGCACCGGCGCGGCCGCGTCCTTCATGTTCGGCGACCGCGGCCAGCGCATGGTCGACGGCGCCTTCGACGACGTCCGCTCCGCGCTGACCATCTTCGTCAAGGACATGGGTCTGGTCGCCGAGGCCGCGCAGGAGGTGGGCCAGGAGGTGCCGCTCGCGAGCTCCGCCCAGCAGGTCTACCAGCGCGGCAGCGAGCTCGGCTGGGATCGCCGAGACGACTCGATCGTCTACGAGGTGCTGCGCGGCCGGGGCGACTGAACCCGCCGCGCGCCCACGAAGGGCGGCGCCGTGTCACGCTGCGGGGCGGTGTCATCGCCGACGAAAGTCGGTACCCGCCCCCTGCAGATCCTGATGGGATGGAACTGTCGGAGCCGAAGAACAGCGAAGGAGCGCGGCATGACAACGCCGGACCATCCGCAGGATCGCGGCGAGGGAGAGGCGGAGCCCTCGACCGCGGAGACGCCGCAGGCGCGTCGCGGCAGGTACGTCGGTGTGGGGATCGCCCTGGGCACGGGCCTGGGGAGCGCTTTCGGGGCGCTGTTCGGTCTGCTCGTCCTCGACAACATCGGGTTCGGCCTGCCGTTCGGCATGTGCCTGGGCGTCGCGATCGGCGCGGCGATCGGCTCCCAGCGCGCCGCGGCCGCCGATCGGGCGGAGGCGGGCGAGGACCCGACCGGGCCGGAGGCCGGCGCCATGAGGTGACGCTCAGTCGCGGGTGCGCACCCCGGTCACGCCTCCGTCGACCGAGAGGAGCACGCCCACGGTCGAGCGGTTGCGGGGCGAGGAGAGATAGCAGTGCGCCTCGGCGACCTCCTCGGGGGAGACCAGGCGCTTGTGGGGCTGGCGTGCCTCGAGCGCGGCCCGCTCGGCGGCGGGGTCGTCCGCCTTGTCCAGCAGGCGTCCCACCCACGGGGTGTCCGCGGTGCCGGGGAGCACGGCGTTGACGCGGATCCCCTCACCGACCAGGTCCGCCGCCATGGCGAGGGTCATCGACTGCACCGCGCCCTTGGTCGCGGAGTAGAGCACGCGCTGGGGCAGGCCCACCGCGGAGGCGATCGAGGCGGTGTTGACGATCGCGGCGTTCTCGGAGCGGCGCAGGTGGGGCAGGGCCGCGCGCACCACGCGGGCCACCGAGGTGACGTTGACGTCCAGCACTCGCGCCCATTCGGCGTCGTCGTTGCCTGCGACATCGCCCTGCGCGCCGATGCCGGCGTTGTTGATCACGATGTCGAGCCCGCCGAGCTGTGCGGCCGCGGCGGCCACCGCCTCGTCGACGCTCGCGGCATCGGAGACGTCGCAGCGCAGCCCGATCGTGCCCGCGGGAGCGGCCTCCGGGTGCAGATCCAGCACCGCGACCTGGGCGCCGCGGCCCATGAGGGCGTTGGCTGTGGCGGCGCCGATCCCGGAGGCGCCGCCGGTGACCAGGGCGCGCAGCCCGGAGAACTCGCCGCCAGCGGCCTCGGGCGTGGTCCGGCGCGATGGGGCAGGGGTGTGGGACACGGGGGCTCCTCGGAGGGTCAACGGGATGAACCTGCCTAGTCATCCTAACTCTCGCCGTGGTGGTTCCGTCCTGCTTCCGAGCTTCCTGGTTGTTTCTCCCCGTTTCGCGCGAAGGACTTGCCAACCATCGCACTAGACGTAGGATGAACTTCGTCGCCGTCTGGTCTCGGGTTCCCGTCGGCGGTGACCGTGAGAGCCCGAAGGAAACGGAGTGTCCGTGGAACTGCGACGTCTCGGCCCGGTGGGTCAGGAGAAACCGGCCGTCCTCGCTGAGGGAGTGACCTATCGGCTCGACGCGCTGACCGGCGACATCGACGGCGGCTTCCTCGCCGCGGGCGGCATCGAGACGGTGCGCGCGGCGCTCGCCGCCGGTGAGCTGCCCGTCTGGGAGGGCGCGGAGGCAGAGCGCATCGGCGCCCCCATCGCCCGCCCCGCCGCGGTGCTGTGCATCGGCCAGAACTACGCCGCCCATGCGGCGGAGTCCGGCGCCGAGCCGCCCGCCGTGCCGATCCTGTTCCACAAGCACCCCAACACCGTCGTCGGCCCCTTCGACGAGGTCGAGATCCCCCCGGGCGCGCAGAAGGTGGACTGGGAGGTCGAGCTGGGCGTCGTGATCGGTGCGGAGGCGGCGTACCTGCCCGATGAGCAGGCCGCGCTCGAGGTCATCGCCGGCTACGTCACCAGCCACGACCTCTCCGAGCGCGACTACCAGCTGGCCGAGTCCGGCGGGCAGTGGTCCAAGGGCAAGAACAGCCGCGGCTTCAACCCCGTCGGCCCCGGCCTGATCCCGGCCGACGCCGTGGACCCGCAGGCGCTGCGGCTCTGGTCGCGCGTGAACGGAGAGCCCCGCCAGGACTCCACCACCGCGGACATGATCTTCTCCGTCGCGCAGATCATCCATCACCTCTCGCAGTACATGGTGCTCTCGCCCGGTGACCTCGTGAACACGGGCACCCCGCAGGGCGTCGCCCTCTCCGGCCGCTTCCCCTACCTGCAGTCCGGGGACGTGGCCGAGGTGGGCATCGAGCACCTGGGCGCTCAGCGCACCCGATTCATCCCGGCCCGCACGGCCGCCTCCGAAGGGACCGCCCGATGAGCGTCTTCACCGCCCTGGACGTGAAGGACGTCCGGTTCCCCACCAGCCGCAGCCTCGACGGCTCGGATGCGATGAACCCGGATCCGGACTACTCCGCCGCCTACCTCACCCTGCGCACCGATGCGCCCGATGAGGGCACCGCGCTGGTGTTCACGATCGGCCGCGGCAACGACGTCCAGAGCGCCGCGATCTCCGTGCTCGCCCCGCACCTGGTGGGTCGCGACGTCGAGGAGACCCTCGCCGACCTCGGCGGGATCTACCGCGAGCTCACCCACGACTCGCAGCTGCGCTGGCTGGGCCCCGAGAAGGGCGTGATGACCATGGCGATCGGCGCCGTGGTCAACGCCCTGTGGGACCTGCGCGCCCGCCGCGAGGGCCGGCCCCTGTGGCTCACCCTCGCCTCCCTCGAGCCCGAGGAGCTGCTGGACCTGGTGGACCTGCGCTACCTCGAGGACGCGCTCACCCGCGAGGAGGCGCTGCAGATCCTGCGCCGCGGCGCCGAGGGCAAGGAGCAGCGCATCGCCGCGCTGCGCGATAAGGGCGTGCCCGCCTACACCACCACCCCCGGCTGGCTCGGCTACAGCGACGAGAAGCTCACCCGCCTGCTGCACGAGGCGCGCGAGGACGGCTTCGAGATGGTCAAGCTCAAGGTCGGGGCCGACGCCGCCGATGATGTGCGCCGCATGCGCATCGCCCGCGAGGTGATGGGCGAGGGCTACCCGATCGCGATCGATGCCAACCAGCGATGGGGCACCTCCGAGGCCATCCACGCGGTCCAGCAGCTCGGTCCCTATGACCCGTACTGGGTCGAGGAGCCCACCAATCCCGATGACGTGCTCGCCCACGCCGCGATCCGCGAGGGGGTGACCCCGGTGAGGGTGGCCACCGGTGAGCAGGGCTCGAACCGGGTGCTGTTCAAGCAGCTGCTGCAGGCGCGCGGCATCGACGTGCTCCAGGCCGACGCGACGCGCGTGGCCGGCGTCAACGAGAACATCGCGATCCTGCTGCTCGCGGCCAAGTTCGACATCCCTGTCTGCCCGCATGCGGGCGGCGTGGGGCTGTGCGAGATGGTCCAGCACCTGGCGTTCCTGGACGCGGTCGCGATCGCCGGGGACGATGAGCGTCGGCGCATCGAGTTCGTGGACCACCTGCACGAGCACTTCGAGGTGCCGGTGCGGATCGAGCGCGGTGCCTACATGCCGCCCGAGGAGCCCGGCAACGGCGCCCGCATGCACGAGCAGTCCATCGCCGACCACCTCTTCCCGGACGGTCCCGTCTGGGCGGGGGAGGAGCCTGCTCCCACCCTGACCGCCGCCTCCTGAGAGGAACGCCGATGGAACGGATCGCCCTGCACACCCGCATCGCCGAGGGGCACGAGGCCGACTACGACCGTGAGCACGCCCGGATCCCGGACGAGCTCGATGCCTCGCTGCGCCGGGCCGGGGTGCACGCCTGGCGGATCTGGCGGGACGGCCGCGACATCTTCCACGTGGTGGAGGTCGAGGACTACTCCGCGATGCGGCGCATGCTCGCCGAGGACCCGGCGAACCTGCGCTGGCAGGAGCACATCAACCAGTTCCTCGAGGTGGTCGACGACTACGGCGGGGAGGACTCCGGGATCCGTCCCGTCTGGTCCCTGCCGTCCCAGGGCCCCGCGGCGGGCCAGGCATGAGCCGCGCCGGCGTGCTCGAGCTGCCGCGGCTGGGCTTCGGTGCCGCGCAGCTCGGGAACCTCTACCGGGAGACCAGCGACGAGGAGGCCGACGGGGCGGTCAGCGCCGCCTGGGAGGCCGGGATCCGCTACTTCGACACCGCTCCCCACTACGGGATCGGCACCAGCGAGCGGCGGCTCGGCGAGCGTCTGGCGGGGTATCCGCGTGAGGAGTACCTGGTCTCCAGCAAGGTGGGCCGGCTGCTGCTGCCCGGGCCCGGTACCGGCGATGACATGGACAACGCCTTCGCCGTGCCCGATCACCATGTGCGCGAATGGGACTACTCCGAGGCCGGGGTGCGCCGCTCGCACGCCGAGTCCCTCGAGCGTCTGGGCCTGGACCGGGTGGACATCCTGTTCGCGCACGACCCGGAGGAGGGTCCCACCGAGCAGGCCTTCGCCGAGGGCCTGCCGGCGCTCGCCCGGATGCGGGACGAGGGCCTGGTGCGCGCCGTCGGCGTCGGCTCCAAGGACGCCGGCGTGCTGCTGCGCGCGGTGCGCACGGGCCTGATCGATCTGATCATGCTCTCGGGCCGCTACACCCTGCTCGAGCAGAACGGGGCCGACGAGCTGCTCGAAGCGTGCCTCGAGCACGGCGTGGGCATCGTCGCGGTCTCCGTGTTCAACTCGGGGCTGCTCGCCCAGCACCAGGTGCCGGACACCGCGACCTACGAGTACACCCAGGCCCCGGCCGCGCTGCTGGAGCGGGCCCGCGAGCTCGCCGGCATCGCCGAGAAGCATGGCGCGACCCTGCCCGATCTCGCCGTCCAGTTCCCGCTGCGCCATCCCGCGGTGCGCTCGGTGGTGCTGGGCATGCGCACCGCCGCCCAGGTGCGCTCGAACGCCGAGCGGATGGGCGCGCCGATCCCCGAGGCGGCCTGGGAGGACGTGGCCCGCACGGCGGTGCCCGGATGAGCGCCGAAGGCCCGACGGGCGCCGACGGGCAGGCGGGCGCCGACGCCGCGATGAGCGCTGACGTCGCTGCCGACGCGCACCTCCCGGTCACCGACGCCCACCTGCACCTGTGGGATCTCGGCGCGAGCCCTTACGCCTGGCTCGCCGGGGCGCCGGCCCCGCTGCGCCGCACGGTGTCGATCGAGGATGTGCGCGATGAGCTGCGTGCTCGCGGCGTCACCCGCGTGATCCTGGTGCAGGCCGACGACACCGCCGAGGACACCGCCCACCTGCAGGCCACTGCCCGCGCGATCGAGGCCCACGCTGCGGAGACGGGCGCCGGGATCGACCGCGCCGACGTGGTGGGCTGGCTGCCGCTGATGGATACAGGCGCCGTGCGCGCCGCGCTCGCCGATCCGGCCCGCACCGCCCACCTGGTGGGGGTGCGGCACCTGGTCCACGACGATCCCGACCCCGGGTTCCTGGACCGCCCCGACGTGGCCCGCTCCCTCGACCTGCTCGCCGGCGCCGGCCTGCCGCTGGATGTCCCCGACGCCTTCGAGCGGCACATGGCGCAGGTGGTGCGCGTGGCCCAGCGTCATCCCGGGCTCACCGTGGTGCTCGACCACCTGGGCAAACCCCCGCTCGGCGACGCCGCGGCGATGGTGCGCTGGCGTGAGCAGATCGAGGCGATCGCGGCCTGCCCGAACGTGGTCGCGAAGGTCTCCGGGCTCGCCACCAGCGGGAATGGCGACTTCACCGAGGCGGTCGAGGTCGCCGTGGAGCTGTTCGGACCGCAGCGGCTGATGGTCGGCTCGGACTGGCCGATCGCGCCGACGCCCCTGGACCTCGGCAGCGGCTTCGCGCCGCTGCTCGCCCAGGTGCGCGAGCGCGAGGAGGGCGCCGCGCGCGCGATGCTGCACGGCACCGCGGCGCGGATCTACCGCCGGCTCGGCGAGCAGATCCCCTCGTCCGACTGAGCCGGTCGGCACCGTTGCATCCGGCCGGTGACCGGCCCCGTCGGGCCGATCAGACGCATCCCTGCCTCAGCGCCGGTCCTCGATCTCGAGCAGACTCGCGGCGCTCTCGATCTCCTCGACCTCGGGGCGCTCCTTCTCCATCCGCTCGATGTACGGCTGGGCCCGCTGGACCTGCTGCTCGAGGCTGTTGACCGTGGTCAGGAAGTTCTCGTTGGCCTTGGTGCGGAAGGCGTCGATCCCGTCCATCGTGGTGAACAGGTTGTCGAAGGCCTTCTGCAGCGTCTCGGGGGAGACGCCCGAGGTCGCGGCCTGCTCCTGGATCTTCAGCGAGTTGTCCGCGAGCATCTGCGAGGTGCGGCCGATCAGGTCGTCGGTGGTGCGGTTGACCGCGTCGATCTGGTCCAGCACGATCTTCTGGTTCTCGAGCGCCTGCGCGGTGATCACGGCGGTGCGCAGCGCGGTCACCGTGGTGGTGCGGGCCCGCTCCACACCCTGCTGGAGCTTGGTGTTGTTGTCCTCGATCAGGCCCATCGACAGGTAGGCCTGCACGGTCACGGCGATCTGGGTGGCCACGTCCTGGCGGCGCTGGCGCACCGCGAACAGCACGTCGCGCTCCATTGCGTCGGCCTCCTGCGCCTTGCCCTCGGCGCGCAGCTGCTCGGCCCGGCGCACCGTGCGGTCATCCAGCAGGTTCAGCAGGTACGCCGCCTTCTGCAGCGCACCGAGGTCCTCCCACAGCCCGCGCCGCTCGACAGCCAGCTCGGCGTTGTCCTTCTGCAGCATCTCCTGGCCGCGGCTGAGCGCACCGAGCACCTCGTCCAGCTGGTCCTGGTTCGACTCGAAGTTGCGGAAGTAGCGCTTGGCCAGGTTGCGGCCGGGCAGCCAGCCCAGCGCCTTCTCGGCGAAGGTCTCCTCCTTCGGGGCGAGGTCCTCCATGGTGGTGCGCAGCTCGGAGAGGGACTTCGCGACCGAGGCCTGCGCGTTCCCCTTCTCCTTCGACTCCCGCAGCGACTGCTGCATGAAGCGGGAGGAGGTCTGGCTGGTGCGCTCGAAGGTGCGGCGCGCGACCGCCCCCAGTGCGTTGACCTGGGCGGTGAACTCCTGGGAGTGAGGGTTCAGGCCCGAGACCTGATCCACCCAGGCGTCGGCCCGCTGCTCGAGCTCCTGTTGCTGCTCGGCGGGCAGGTCGGGCAGCACCGAGACGGCGTCGTCGTCGCTGATCTGCTCGACCGGCTCGGCGGGCGTGATCTCCTCGGCGGGGGTGGGCGGCTGCAGCTTGTCCATCGGGGCCTCCTGGGCAGTGCGGTTTGTGGAAGTCGGTGCGGGGACGGTGTGGTCCGGGACGTCAGACGTCGATGATCGGGTTCAGGTGCTGATCGGCGAAGCGGGTGCGCAGGAACTCCGAGTGCACCTCGAGGGAGCGGGAGACCCCGCCCACGATGTCGCGCTCGATCTGCTCGACCCCCTCGGCCAGCACGTTCAGCTGACGGTCGATGCTGCCGAGGTTATCCAGCGCCTCCTGGCGAGCGGATCCCTCGAAGGTCTGCAGAAAGCCGAGGGTGTCGCTCGCGGCGTCGACCAGCTCGGGCACATAGCGGCTGGCCATTCCCTCGAGCATCGTGACCTCGCCCGAGGAGGGGCGCAGCGACTGCAGCTGCTCGGAGCCCACCAGCGCATCGATCCGGGTGAGCAGGGACTGCACATCGTCGAGCACCTCGGTCGCGGCGGGCACCACGGCCTGCGGGCGCAGGCGGGTGAGGCGCTCGCGCGTGGTGGCGTCGGCCTCGAGGATCCGCTCGAGCACGGCGCGGGTGCCCTCGGGCACCGTCTCGCCCAGCAGCGCGGGATCCTTCTCGCGGCGCGGGGCGTTCAGCACCAGCGCGCTCCCGCCGAGGGTCAGTGCGCCGACGCCCGCCGCGGCGCCGAGCACCGGCAACGGCCCTGCGAGCGCTGTGCCGAGCCCCACCACGACCGTCGCGATCGCCGCGAGACCGCCCAGCAGCAGCGGCGCGCCGACGCGCACCAGCGGGGAGCGGCCCGGGCGACCGACGCTCTTCGAGCCGGGGGAGTGGACCTTCCCCTCGAGCGGTTTCTGGACCGGTCCCCACAGGTCCCGGCGCTCCGCGGTGGCCTTCCAGGGCAGATCCTGATCGCCGGGGGCGGGGGTGCGCGGCCCGGTGGAGGGAGAGGGGGAAGCGGGCGCGAAGGGGTCGGGGAACCTGCCGTTCCCGTCGTGCGGCCGCTCGGCCGACGGATCGTGTCCTGCGCTCACCGGTTCCCGCTGTCCTCCTCGAGGCGTGGACGATGCCCGGCACGGAGAAGGGGAGGAGCAGTGCTGACACTGCTCCGGGCACCGTGCGCGCCTCGTCCTGGGCGTGTCGAAAGGTTATCGCGAGCCGCTGGACGCCGCCCGGGGATTCGCCGGGCGCGAACTCAGACCTGCGCCACCTGCTGCCAGCTCCGCGATGCCGCCGAGCGCATGATCGCCTCGCAGACCTCCGCGGCGGCGAGCCCATCGGCCGTGCTCGGCGCCAGGTGCGTGCCGCGGGTGGCGTCCGAGAGGAAGGCCGCCGCCTCGATCGTCTTGAGGTCGTCGAAGCTCATCGGGATGCCGGGGCCCGGCTGGAATCGGGCGTAGTCGCCGTGGCCGGGGGCGGCGAGCACGGTGGTGTAGCCGTGCTCGGTGCCGCCTTCGCCGATCATCACCTCGAACTCGTTCATGCGGGTGAAGGACCAGCGCGCCGAGCCCTCGGTGCCGAACACCTCGAGCGCGTAGTCGCTGCGGTGCCCGCGCGCCACCCGCGAGGACTCGAGCGTGGCATGCGCGCCGTGGGACAGCGTGCCGAGCGCCGCCACCCAGTCCTCGTTCCGCACCGGGCCGCGCTCGTTCCCGATCTCGAAGCCGCCGTGGCCCACCCCGAGCTTGGTGGGGATCGGACGCTCCGGGATGAACACGTCCGAGGTGGCGGTGACCTCGGTGAGACGCTGCCCGGTCACGTGCTGGACCAGATCCGCGCCGTGCGAGAGCAGGTCGCCGATCACTCCGCTGCCGCCCTTGTCCCGGTCGTAGCGCCAGGTCAGCGGACTGTCGGGGGAGGAGGCGTAGTCGGCGATCAGCCAGCAGCGCACATTGGTGATCCGCCCCAGCCGTCCCTGCGCGATCATCTCGCGCAGATGTGCGATCGCGGGGGCGTGGCGGTAGTTGAAGCCGACGGCGGTGGCGATCCCGGCCCCGTCCCGCGCGGCTGCGGCGGCGTCGTGGATCTCCCGGGACTGCGCCGCGGAGACTCCCATCGGCTTCTCGATCCAGAACGGCTTGCCGGCCCGGGCTGCGGCGACGGCGAAGTCGCGATGCAGGAAGTTCGGCGAGCAGATCGAGACGACGTCCACCGCGGGATCGGCGAGCACCTCCTCGATGCCCGGGGCCGCCCGTTCGAAGCCGAACTGCTCCGTGGCGGCCTGCTGGTTCTCCTGGATCGGGTCCGCGGCCACCACCAGGCGGGGACGGATCCCGAGCTCGGGGAAGCGGGAGGGGAGGCGCTGGTAGGAGGAGGCGTGCAGCCGCCCCATCCACCCCAGGCTCACCAGGCCGATGCCGATCTCACGCATGGGTGTGCTCCTTCGTCAGGGGCTGCCCCGGACGGCTCCAGCTCACTTGATGCCCAGGCCGCACTCGGCCAGGAACTCACGGGTGGCGATCGCGTTGGGCAGCGGCAGCGCGGGGTCGCAGGGGTAGAGGTCCTGCTCGCAGATCACGTACAGCTCACGGTCCAGGGTGGTGAGCTTCTGGACCAGGTCGCGCATGTCCGGCAGCCCCGCCGGTGGCCGTACCGAGGCGCCCTTGGCCACGGCCTCGCCGAAGGGCCAGTCCTTCTCGTGCGCCTCACGGGTGATGTCCGGATCGAAGGCCTTGATGTGGACGTAGCCGATCCGCTCCGGGTACTCCTCGATCATCAGCACCGGGTCCCCGCCGCCGTAGACGATGTGGCCGGTGTCCAGGCAGAAGCTCACCAGCTCCGGATCGGTGGCCTCGAAGACCCGCGCGATCTCCTCCGGGGTCTCGATGTGGCTGTCCCCGTGGGGGTGCAGCACCATCGTCAGCCCGTAGTCCTCCTTGAGCAGCTTGCCCAGGCGGTTGGCGTTGGTGACGTAGAGCTTCCACGCCTCCCCGGTCAGCTCCCGGTCATCGGTGAACTCCCAGGTCTTGTCATCCCGGTACAGCGGCGGCAGATGCACCATGTACTCCGCGCCCACCGCGGCATGGGTCTCGGCGATCGCCCGGAAGGTGCGCTCGGTCTCCGCCCATGCCTCCTCCTTGTGCAGCACGCCCCAGCCGGTGCCGGCCACGACGCGGAAGCCGTGCTCGTCCATCACGGACTGCAGCTGCTTCGCATCCTGGGGGAAGTAGCCCCAGGGGCCGGTCTCCATCACGGAGAAGCCCGCCTGCGCCATCTCCGCGAGCGCCGTGCGCCAGGGGATCTGCTTCTCGTCCTCGGGGAACCACACGCCCCACTGGTCGGGGCACACCCCGATGGTGAGCTTGTCGAACGGCGGCTCGGGATTGCGGGACCTGTCAATGCGCGGGGAGGTGGTCGCGGCGGTGGAGGTCATGCGGGCTTCTCCTTCGAAGGGGTGGGCGATGCAGGTCGGGCGGCGGCGCAGCGAACAGTCTGCTGGCGAACCACTTTCGAGGCCGAAGTGGTTCGCCAGCGGGCTGTTGGTCCCGTGTCGCGGCGCCGCGCCCCGGCCGGTCAGTCGTGGGTGGGGAAGCTCATCGAGCTCTCGACGGTCTCGTTCTGGGAGGGCCAGCGAGTGGTGACGGCCTTCTGGCGGGTGTAGAAGCCGACGCCCTCGGGGCCGTGGGCGTGGTGCTCGCCGAACAGCGAGTCCTTCCAACCGCCGAAGGAGTAGTAACCCACGGGCGTGGGGATCGGGACGTTGATGCCGATCATGCCGACGGTGACCTCGTCCTCGAAGCGGCGCGCGTAGTGGCCCGAGTCGGTGAAGATCGCGGTGCCGTTGCCGAAGGGCGAGCCGTTGACCAGTGCGATCGCCTCGTCGAAGTTGTTCACGTGCATCACCACCAGCACCGGTCCGAAGACCTCCTCGGTGTAGGTGGGGTGGTCGGCGGCGAGATCGGTGATGACGGTGGGGCCCACGAAGTTGCCGTTCTCGTAGCCCTCGACCACCAGGCCGCGTCCGTCCACCACGATGGTGGCGCCGGCCTGCTCGGCCTCGTCGGTCATGCGGATCACGCGGTCGCGGGCCTCCGGGGTGATGACCGGGGGCATGTCCGTGCTCGGATCATCGCCCGGGCCCACTGTCAGCTTCTCCGCCTCGGCCTTGATCGCTGCGAGGAAGGCCTCGTGGGAATCGCCCACGGTCACGGCGACAGGGACGGCCATGCAGCGCTCGCCGGCGGAGCCGAAGGCGCCCGAGGCGACCTGCGAGGCGGCGAACTCGATGTTCGCATCCGGCATCACCACCGCGTGGTTGTTCGCCCCGCCGAGGGCCTGGACGCGCTTGCCGGCCGCGGAGGCAGTGGCGTGGACGTGCTTGGCGATCGGGGTGGAGCCCACGAAGGACACCGCGGAGACGCCGGCGTGGGTGGAGAGCGCATCGACCACGGTCTTGCCGCCGTGGACCACCTGGAACACGCCGTCGGGCAGCCCGGCCTCCTGGTAGAGGCGGGCCACGATGTTCGAGGCGGAGGGATCGCGCTCGGACGGCTTGAGGATGAAGGCGTTGCCGGTCGCGATCGCGATCGGGTGCATCCAGAACGGGACCATGGCCGGGAAGTTGAACGGCGTGATCCCGGCGACCACGCCGAGCGGCTGGCGCAGGGTGTGGGAGTCGACCCCGGTGGAGACGTTCTGGGAGAAGCCTCCCTTGAGGTCCTGGGTGATGGAGGTGGCGAACTCGAGGGTCTCCAGGCCGCGGGCGATCTCGCCCTTCGCATCGGCGAGGGTCTTGCCGTGCTCGCGGGAGATGACCACCGCGATCTCGTCGGTGTGATCGATCATCAGCTGACGCATGCGGTAGAGGATCTGGGTGCGCTTGGCCAGCGAGACCCTGCCCCAGTCGGCCTGCGCGGCGGCGGCGACCCGGACGGCCTGGTCGACGGTCGCGGCATCGCCCAGGTGAAGAGTGCCGACCTCGCCGCCGGTGGCGGGGTTCATGATCGGCTGGGTCTGCCCGGACTCGCCCGCGGTCTCGCGGCCATCTATCCAGTGCATGATCTCGTATCCCATGGGTATCTCCTTGCGGGTGGGGCTGTCAGGGGGTCTCGTCAGATGTGTAGAAGGGACAGCGGGACATCGGGCCGACGGGCCTGGTCAGAGGTAGTGGCGCTGCGGGGACTGCTTGTCCTCGTAGACGCCGCGGGCGGCCTGGGTGGATTCGAGGGTTGACACCTCGGAGACCGGCACGTCCCACCAGCTGTTGCCGGGCGGGTTGGGGCCGTACAGGTCGGTGTTGACCACGATCGCTGTGGCTTCGGTCGAGGCCTCGGCCCGGCGGTAGGCCTCGCGGAACGATGCCGTGTCCGAGACCTCCTGGACCTCGATGCCGTAGGAGCGGATGTTGGCAGGGATGTCGAGCGGGACCAGCCCGCCGTCGAGCAGCCCGCTCTTCTCGTCGCGCATGCGGTACTTCGTGCCGAAGCGCTGGCTGCCGTGCGACTCGGACAGCGAGCCGATCGAGGACCAACCGTGGTTCTGGAGGATCACCAGGATCACCTTGACACGCTCGGAGACGATCGTGGCGATCTCCTGCGGCGCCATCTGGAAGGTGCCGTCGCCGATGATCGCGACCACCTCGGAGTCGGGGGAGGCCATCTTGGCGCCGAGGGAGGCCGGCAGCTCGTAGCCCATGCAGGAGTAGCCGTACTCCAGGTGGTACTGGAGCGGGGAGCGGGCCTTCCACAGCGCCTGCAGATCGCCGGGCATCGAACCGGCGGCGTTGATGACGATGTCGCGCTCGCCCATCATCTCGTTCAGCGCGCCGAAGATCTCGGTCTGGGCGGGCAGCTCCTGGTCGTGCGGTGCGAAGCAGGGGGCCACCAGCTCCTCCCACTCGGCGCGCAGGGCGCGGGCGCGCTCGCCGTGGGTGGTGGGTGCCTGATGCCCGGCCAGCGCCTCTCGCAGGGCGTCCAGGCCCTCGCGGGCGTCGGCGACGACCATGGTGGCGGAATGCTTGGCGGCGTCGAAGGCCTTGACGTTGAGGTTCACGAACTTCACGTCGGGGTTGCGGAAGGCAGTGTGGGAGGCGGTGGTGAAGTCGGTGTAGCGGGTGCCCACGCCGATCACCACGTCGGCCTCGGCGGCCAGCTCGTTGGCGGCATTGTTGCCGGTGGAGCCGACGCCGCCGATGCACAGCGGATGGTCGGCGGTGAGCGCGCCCTTGCCGGCCTGGGTGTCGAGCACCGGGATGCCGGTGGCATCGGTGAACGCCGCGAGCGCCTCGCTCGCCTCGGAGTAGATGGCGCCGCCGCCCGCGATCAGCACCGGGCGCTCCGCCGAGCGGATCACCTCGGCCGCGCGCTGCAGCGCGGAGGGCTCGGGCACCGGGCGGGCCACGTACCAGGTGCGCTCGCGGAAGAACTCGAGCGGCCAGTCGAAGGCCTCGGCCTGCACATCCTGCGGGAGCGAGAGGGTCACCGCGCCGGTCTCGGCGGGATCGGTGAGCACCCGCATGGCCTGCAGGGCTGCGGGGATCAGCTGCTCGGGGCGGGAGATGCGATCGAAGTAGCGGGAGACGGGGCGGAAGGCGTCGTTGACGGAGACATCGCCGGCGGTCTCGTCCTCGAGCTGCTGGAGCACAGGGTCGACGGTGCGGGTGGTGAAGATGTCGCTGGGCAGCAGCAGCACCGGGATGTGGTCCACGGTCGCGAGCGCCGCGCCGGTGATCATGTTGGTGGAGCCCGGGCCGATCGAGGCGGTGCAGGCGAAGGTCTGCAGGCGGTTCCGCGTGCGTGCGTAGGCCACCGCCGTGTGCACCATGTTCTGCTCGTTGCGCGTCATGTGGAAGGGCATCGGCGCCTCGCCCTCGGCCGGGTCCACCGCGTTCTGGAGGAGGGCCTGGCCGAGGCCTGCGACGTTGCCGTGGCCGAAGATGCCGAAGGTGCCGGGGATGAGGCGCTGCCGTACGCCGTCGCGCTCGGAGTGCTGGGCGGCGAGGAACCGCACCAGGGCCTGGGCGACGGTCAGCCGGATCGTGCCGGGGCGGGCCGGATGGGTGTGGCTCATGCTGCCTCCGTGGTGCGGGCCAGCCGGGGCGGGCCGTGCGTGTCCCCGTCGTGCGCGGGCTGCTCGACGGTGAGTTCATCGAGCACCCAGCATGGCCCGAGCCTGCAATCATGTCAAGACATTCGGAGGGCCACAGTCCTCTTCGCCCCGCGCTGACCAGGCCGTCCTTCCGGGTGCGCGCAGGGGTCCGCCTGCCTTCCCGCACCAGAGGCCTGGACCCTTCCCTCGCGATGGAGCGGCAGAGGGGCAGAAGGTGTAGGGGGCGACTCGGCAATGTAGACGATTTGTCTGGACAAGTAGCGTGTGTGGTGGAACCATGGAGGCATCCGGGCCCCGCGGCGCAGAGCAGCACGCGACACCCGATCCAGGACCCGACGCAGGGAGGCAGGGAGACTCATGGCAGCAGACCTCGACATCATCACCTTCGGCCGCAGCGGGGTGGACATCTACCCGCTCGAGATCGACAAGGGGCTCGAGGACATCCACAGCTTCGGCAAGTTCCTCGGCGGCAGCCCGATGAACGTGGCCGTCGCCGCCGCACGTCTCGGCCGCACCCCCGCGGTCATCACCGGGGTGGGGGACGACCCCTTCGGCCGCTACGTGGTCAAGGAGATGGAGCGCCTGGGCGTGAGCAGCCGCTTCGTGGTGACGAACGATGAGCTGAACACGCCCGTCACTCTGTGCGAGATCTTCCCGCCGGATGACTTCCCGCTGTACTTCTACCGCCAGCCCAGCGCCCCGGACCTGCAGGTCGCCCCTGAGCACCTCGACCTCGAGGCGATCAGGAACGTGCCGCTCTTCTGGTTCTCCGGCACGGGCCTGTCCGAGGAGCCCAGCCGTTCCGCGCACTTCGCCGCCCTCGAGGCGCGGGGCCGTACCGCTCACACCGTCTTCGACCTCGACTACCGGCCGATGTTCTGGTCCAGTGTGGAGGAGGCCCGCGAGCAGTACCGTGAGGCGCTCAAGCACACCACCGTCGCGGTCGGCAACAAGGAGGAGTGCGAGGTCGCGGTCGGGGAGACCGAGCCCGAGCGCGCCGCCGACGCGCTGCTCGAGGCGGGCGTGCAGATCGCGATCGTCAAACAGGGCCCCAAGGGCGTGCTCGGCAAGACGGCGGATGAACACGTGGTGGTGGCCCCGAACCTGATCCAGGTGATCAACGGCCTCGGCGCGGGGGACAGCTTTGGCGGCTCGCTGTGCCACGGCCTGCTCGCCGGGCAGGATCTCGAGACCATCTTGACCCGCTGCAACGCGGCCGGCGCGATCGTCACCTCCCGCCTGGAGTGCTCCACCGCGATGCCCACCAGCGAGGAGATCGACCTGCTGATCGCGGGCGGCGACCCCAACCATGGCCAGACCGTCGAGCAGATGCTCTCGGCGCTGCGCAACCGCGGCGTGGTCGAGCCGGCGGGGGCGACGGGGGGCGGCGCATGAGCAGCAACGCCCTCTCGAACGAGTTCGTCTCCACCTACGAGGAGGTCACGCGGGTCCGCATCGAGGATCCGGGCCGCTTCGCCCGCCTGGCCGCGACCCGTCGGCGCCGCACGGTCGCCGACACCGACGGCACGATGATGATCATCGCCGCGGACCATCCCGCCCGCGGCGCGCTCGGCGTCGGCCCGCGCCACCAGGCGATGGCCTCGCGCACCGAGCTGCTGGACCGCCTGCGCGAGGCGCTCGCCGTGCCCGGCGTGGACGGGGTGCTCGGCACCGCGGACATCCTCGAGGACCTGCTGGTCATGGGGGCGCTCGAGGATAAGGTCGTGTTCGCCTCGATGAACCGCGGCGGGCTGCAGGGCGGCTCCTGGGAGGTCGAGGACCGCTTCACCGCCTACGACGCCGCCTCGATCAAGGCGGCCGGCTTCGACGGCGGGAAGATGCTCACCCGCATCGACCTCGAGGACGACCGCACCTCCTTCATCCTCGAGGCCAGCGCGCACGCGGTCACCGACCTCGCCCGCCACGAGCTGATCGCGATGGTCGAGCCGTTCCTCTCCCGCCGCCCCGGCGGGCCGGGCACGAAGATCGTCAACGACCTCTCCCCGGAGGCTGTCATCAAGTCCATCCACATCGCCCAGGGCCTGGGCGCCACCAGCGCCTACACCTGGCTGAAGCTCCCCGCGGTCGAGGACATGGAGCGCGTCATGGACGCCACCACCATGCCCGCCCTGATCCTCGGCGGCGACCCGGTGGACGACGACCCCGCCGTGCTGCGCGCCTCGTGGAAGCGTGCGCTGGACCGTCCCAACGTGCGCGGGCTGGTCGTCGGCCGCACCCTGCTCTACCCCGCCGGCGACGACGTCACCGCGGCCGTGCGCGCCTCGGTCGACATGATCCGCTGACCGCCCTCCCGACAGGAGAACCCCCATGATCACGAGCTCCGAGCTCCACCTGCCCGCCGGCTCCACCGGCCGCGGGACCTACGAGACGATCATCGATCCCGGCGCGCGCGAGGGCTGGGTCCACACCGGCCTGCGCGTGCTCGCCCTCGCCCCCGGGCAGAGCGAGGTCTTCGCCGCCAACGGGGTCGAGGCGATGATCGTGCCGCTGAACGGCGGCTGCGACATCTCCGTGGACGGGCAGGTCCACACCCTGCGCGGCCGCGAGGACGTCTTCTCCTCGGCCACCGACGTGCTCTACGTCCCCGTCGGCTCCCAGCTGACGCTCTCCTCACGGCAGGGCGGGCGCTTCGCGATCGCCACCGCGGTCGCCACGGGAGGCCACCCCGTGGCGCTGATCCGCGCCGAGGACGTCCCGGTCGAGATCCGCGGCGGCGGGAACATGACCCGCAAGGTGCGCAACTTCGGCGCCGTGGGCGCCTTCGACGGAATGGACTCGCTCATCGCCTGCGAGGTCATCACCCCGGGAGGGAACTGGTCCAGCTACCCCGCGCACAAGCACGACGAGACGCGGGAGGATCCCGAGCACCCTGAATCCGAGCTCGAGGAGATCTACTACTACGAGATCCAGGACGCCCCCGGCGGCGGCCCCGGCTTCGGCTTTCACCAGACCACCTCGAGCGGCGCGGACAAGCCGATCGACGTGCTCACCGAGGTGCGCAGCGGCGACACCGTGCTGGTCCCGCACGGCTGGCACGGCCCCTGCGCCGCCGCCCCCGGTCACGACATGTACTACCTCAACGTCATGGCCGGTCCCGAGGCCGAGCGGGCGTGGAACATCACCGACCATCCCGAGCAGGCCTGGGTGCGCGGCACCTGGGACGCTGCCGGGATCGACCCCCGACTTGAAGGAGAGGACCGATGACCGACACCACGACCCAGGCGGGCACCGCGCCCGCCGCGCCCCCGCAGGACATCCGCGTCGGCGTGATCGGCGTGGGCCGCATGGGCGCCGACCACGTCGAGCGCATCTCGCGCCGCACCAAGGGTGCCCGCGTGAGCGTGGTCAGCGACTACCTGCGCGAGACCGCCGAGAAGGTCTCTGCCTCCGCTCCCGGGTCCCGGGTGGTGGACACCCCCGAGGAGATCATCGCCGCCGACGACGTCGACGCCGTGCTGATCGCCAGCCCCGGCCAGTTCCACCGCGACCAGGTGCTCGCCTGCATCGCCGCCGGCAAGCCCGTGCTGTGCGAGAAGCCGCTCGCGATGAATCCGCAGGATGCCTACGATGTGGTCCGCGCCGAGCACGAGTCCGGCCGCAGCTGTGTCTCCCTCGGCTTCATGCGCCGCTTCGATACGGGCTACGGCGAGCTGAAGGACGCTCTCGACGCGGGAGAGCTCGGCACCCCGCTGATCCTCAACTGCAAGCACCGCAACGCCGACGTGCTGCCCGGTTTCACCAACGTGCACATGGTCTACGACTCCGCCGTGCACGAGATCGACGCGATCTCCTTCTTCCTCGAGGAGCCGGTGGTCTCGGTCCAGACCATCACCCCGCGCAGCACCGAGAACGCGCCCGAGGGGCTCAGCGACCCGATGCTGCTGCTGCTGCGCACCGCCTCCGGCACCGTGGTCACCGACGAGCTGTATGTCAGCACCGACTCCGGCTACGAGGTGCGCACCGAGCTGGTGGGCTCCAAGGGCGTGGCCACCGTGGGCCAGGAATCCGGGATGGTCACCACCCAGCAGGCGGGCGGCCGCTGGGGCGGCGCGGTGCCCGCCGACTTCCGACCCCGGTTCGTCGACGCCTACGACGCCGAGGTGCAGGCCTGGATCGCCGCGGTGGCCGACGGCTCCTTCGTCGCACCCCGCTCCGCGACCGCCTGGGACGGCTACGTCGCCGCGGCGGTGTGCGAGGCCGCCGAGCGCTCGCTCACGGCCGACGGGCCGGTCGAGGTGCAGCTGCTCGAGCGTCCGAGCTGACTCGCGTGCCCGTATCCTCGGGGCAGATCCGCGGCGATGCGGATCTGCCCCGCCGCACCTGCGCAGCACCCGCTCTGCTGGCGGGACGATCTGAAGGAGATCACCGTGGACCCTGACGCCACCTCGGCCGGCAACGGCCCGATCACCCTCGACCTCACGGTGGAGCGTGGCAGCCAGACCCCGCTGTACCTGCAGCTCGCCACCGGCATCGAGGAGGCGATCCGCAGCGGCGTGCTCACCCCCGGCAGCCGGCTCGAGAACGAGCTCGCGCTGTCGAAGCGTCTGCGCCTGTCCCGGCCGACGGTGCGGCAGGGCATCCAGGAGCTCGTGGACAAGGGCATGCTGGTGCGCAAGCGCGGCGTGGGCACCCAGGTGGTGCAGGCACCGGTCAACCGCCAGGTGGCCCTGACCTCGCTGTACGACGATCTGCAAGCCGCCGGCAAAGCTCCGCGCACCGAGATCGTCGAGTACCGCATCGGCCGCCCCTCGCCCGAGGCGGTGGACCGCCTCCAGCTCGCCCCGGGGGAGCAGGTGCTCGACCTGATCCGGGTGCGCTATGCGGATGACGAGCCGCTCGCGGTCATGCGCAACACGATCCCCGAGCGGATCGCCCCCACCCGCGAGGCCCTCGCCGCGAACGGGCTCTACGCCTGCCTGCGCGAAGCCGGGATCACCACGGTCCTGGCCCACGAGAGGATCGGCGCGACCGTCGCCGACGAGGAGCACGCGGAGCTGCTCGACGAACAGCTCGGCGCGGCGCTGCTGACCATGGAGCGCAAGTCCTTCGCGAATGACGGCACCGTGGTCGAGTTCGGGTACCACGTCTACCGCGCCTCGCGGTACTCCTTCGAGGTCACGCTCGTCGACTCCTGAGGCGCTGGCCCCTGACCGGCCTCGGGAGTCCCTGCCTCACTGCGCGGGCGGCTCTCCCTCGTGCAGCAGCCAGGACTCGACGCCGGCCACGTGCGCGGCGGAGTAGGTGCGGGCGAGGTCGGCGCGGCCGGTGCGGAGCGCGTCGAGGATGCGGCGGTGCTCGGCGAGGGTGCGCTCGACGGCGGAGTCGTCGGTCAGGCCGCGCCATACCCGGGCTCGTGCGGTGGAGCTCGCGAGGCTGTCCAGCAGCGAGCTGAGGTAGTCGTTGGGGCAGCGATGGTTGATCAGGCGGTGGAAGGCGATGTCCGCCTCGACCAGCTCCTCGATCCCTGAGCTCGCGTCGAGGTCCGCCATGGTGCGCTCGAGGGCGTCGAAGTCCTCGTCGCTCAGGTGCGGGCAGGCCTGCTCGACGGCGACCGGCTCGAGGAGCCGACGGATCTCGAGGATCTCGACGTAGCTGGAGTCCTGATGCAGGTCGAGCACGAAGGCGAGGGATTCGAGCAGCTGCTCCGGCTCGAGGGCGGTGACGTAGGTGCCGTCGCCCTGACGCACGTCCAGCACCCGGATCACCGAGAGCGCCTTGACCGCCTCGCGCAGCGAGTTGCGCGAGACCCCGATCCGCTCCGAGAGCTCGGCCTCGGTGGGCAGGCGGTCGCCGGGCTTGAGGGTCCCGTCCACCACCATCTGCTTGATCGCGCTGATCGCACGATCGGTCACCGCAGAAGCCATCTGGGGTCCTCTCCCTAGTCACGACAGGGTCATCCCGAGCCTACTCCATACATCCGATCATTCATCGGGCCCTCGGGGAGGGCCGCCAGCGAGCGGCGGCCCGGTCGGGACATCACCCGATGTGCCCCCGGGGCGCGCCCCTCATCGGGGAATGGAGCGGCTCAGCTCCCGGGCTCCTCGGTGGAGGCGCGGTAGGCATCTGTCAGATCCGGCACGGGAGCGCCGACGGCGTCGTGCACCGCCACCCGCTCGATCACCGCGCCCTCACCGACAGTCTCGATGCGCAGCGCCGAGACCGTGATCGCCTGATCCAGGCGGTGGATGCGGCGCACCCCGACCGTCCTGCCCTCGGCGAGGACGGTGCCCTCGCTGTCGAGGATCCGGTGCGAGGTGACGCGCTGGCCCTCCTCGAGCCGTTCGGACAGCTCGATGTGGTCCAGCTGCCGCGCACCGCCGAGGTCCACCTCGATGCCGTCCTCGATGACCGCGAGAGTGCTCTCGTGGGGGCTGCCGAAGCGATCGCGCAGCGCTTGCCCGAACTGGAGGGCGCGCGCCTTGTCCTCGGGGTCGATGCGACCGCGGCGGTCCGGAGGGATGTTCAGCAGCAGACTCGCGCCCAGGCCGATCGAGCGGTCATGGATGGCGAGCAGGTGCGGGAGGGACTTCGGTTCCTGCCCCGGCTGCCAGAACCATCCCCGACGCAGGGAGACGTCGCACTCGGGAGGGAGGTAGCGGGCCTCGGCGGTCTCGACGACGTCGTCGTCGTAGTTGTTGAGGTCCGCGGAGGCGGTCACGTACTCGACGGGGTCGGCGGCGAGGCCGTCCTCGTTACCCACCCAGCGGATCGTGGCCGGGCCCATGTTGAACACCATCGCCCCGGGCTGCAGCTCGTCGATCAGCGCGCCGATGCGGTCCCAGGCGTACTCGCGTCCCGCGGGCCCGGCGCCGTCGAACCACAGCTCGTACAGCGGCCCGTAGTTCGTGCACAGCTCACGCAGCTGCGCGAGATAGAACTCGTCGTAGGCGGCGGCGTCCGCGTACTGCGGGGCGTTGCGGTCCCACGGGGAGAGGTAGAGCCCGAGCTTCATGCCGTGCGTCTCGCAGGCGTCGGCCACCTCGCGCACCACATCGCCCTCGCCATCCTTCCAGGGGGAGGAGGCCACGGAGTAGTCGGTGGTCGCGGTGGGCCACAGGCAGAACCCGTCGTGGTGCTTGGCGGTGAGGATGACGTACTTCGCGCCCATGTCGCGGGCCAGGCGCACCCACTCGTCGGCGTCGAGCTCAGTGGGGTCGAAGATCTGCGGGGAGAGGGTGCCGTCGCTCCATTCCTTGCCGGCGAAGGTGTTCACGCCGAAGTGGAAGAAGACGCCGAAGCCGTCCCGCTGCCAGGTGAGCTGCTCGGGGGTCGGCACGAGGTGCGGGGGCGGAGAGGAGGTCACGGCTCCAGTCAACCAGACCTCGGGTGATTCGGGCTAGGAACTCTTCGTTCGGCGAGGGAGTTCCTGAAGATATTGTCGAGCCACCGCCTAAACATCGGCTCTCTGGGAGGCGACGCGACTACCGCCCACCCCCGGTCACCACATCGTCCGTCGTAGGCTTCGGGATCTCCGGATCGAACGGGATCATCGGCCGATCGATGCGGGAGTGACCGAGACGCAGCAGGTCCTGGTCCACGCCGCCCGGGGTGAGCGCGAGCAGCCAGTCGGCGGCCGCCTCGTACTGGTCCGGCTCGAGATAGCCCATCTTCACGGTGACCACGTCGAAGCCGGTCATGGACAGGCCCAGGCGCTCGAACATCCCGTGCGTGGCCCACTGCGAACGGCGGGCGGTGACCACGACGGTCAGTCCCGTCTCGCGCTCGCCGTCGAGCACCCGCAGCGCGGCCGAGCGGCCGGTGTTCGGGGCCTCGTCCAGCGCCGCCACCTCGGCGCGCAGCGCCACCGGGCCCGGCTCGCGGGCATCGATCCGCCCGCCCACCAGGAACTCCCCGCGACCGCCCTCACCGAGCGTATGGGCAATGCTCGTCGACTCCGGATCCACCAGCGAGACCATCAGCGCGCTCAGCTCGCCCGCGAGGACATCGGGACGCGCCAGGAGACGGGCCAGGGCGTAGGTGGTGTCGTCGGCGCCGCCCGCCCCGGGGTTGTCCCCGGAGTCGGAGATCCAGAACGGCCGCAGCGGCGAGGCGACGGCCTGCTCGAGGCAGTCGTCGAAGGTGCCGGTGGGTGCGACGAACTCGAAGTCGTGCCGCTTCTCCCACACAGCGCTCGCGAGCTCGAGCGCCGCGGCGTCCACCGCGTCGGCATCGTCCCCGAAGGCGACGATCGCAGCCTTGCAGCGCGGCTGATCGGCCCAGGCGAAGCCGATCCAGTAGGACACGTCGGTGACGCCCTCGCGCGCGGCGAGCTCGGGGATCCTCGCATACAGCGACTTCGCGGGCTCGATGCGGGTGGAGGTCTTCTCCCCGGGCAGCAGGATCGGCAGGTGCACGAGCGCCTTGTGCGGTCGCGCACCCCCGGCGGCGACCTTCACGGACGCCTCCACCAGATCGCGCAGGCCCCGCTCACGGGTCTCCCAGGCGTCGATGTGCGGGGCGTGGCGGTAGCAGGTGAGCAGATCGCACGCCTCGAACAGGGTCTCGGAGACGTTCCCGTGCAGGTCCATCGCGGTGCCCACCACGACGTCCGGGCCGATCGCGCCGCGGATCGCGGTGATCAGGTCACCTTCGGCATCGTCCAGGCCCACCACGCTCATCGCGCCGTGGATGTCGAAGAAGAAACCGTCCAGCGGTGCGTCCTCGCAGGCCGCGGCGAGGCCCGAGACGATCTCCGCTTTCCAGCCCTCGTAGGTGTCGCGATCCAGCTGGCCACCGGGCAGGGCGCGGGCATGGAGCACGCCGACGTAATCGGCGGCCTCTCGCAGCGCCCGTCCGGAGGCGGAGAGCTGGGTGTCCGGCCCGGTCGAGCTGGGCGGGCCGGGCGCGGATCCCGGATCATCCGCTCCGGAGAAGAAGGGGTAGCGACCGAGGATCTCCTCGGTGCCGCGGCGCACCTCGAAGTCCGCCTCGCCGGAGCGGTACGGGGTGAAGGTGGAGGACTCGATGGCGATCCCGGCGATGCCGATGCGGGGGAGCGTGGGGGTCATGCCGACCTTTCCTGGGGGAGCGCAGCGGTCTGCTGCGCGAGACGGGTGAGCCCGATCAGTGCTGCATCGGGTCCTGCGATGGCGGCCTCGATCCGAAGATCCTGGGTGTTCATAGCGAGGCTGGAGTCGTAGATCGCGCTGCGCACCGCCGCGACGAAGGCGTCGATGCCGGAGAGCGAGCCGCCGATGAGCACGGCCGAGGGGTTGAGGAAGTTGACCAGGGGGGAGAGCGCATCGCCCAGATGCCTGCCCGATCGACGCACGGCGGAGGTGGCCGCGGGCTCGAAGGTCACCGCAAGATCGACCACCGCGCCGACTGAGGAGGTCTCGATGCCCTTGGCCTGCAGCTCACGGCGGATCGCCGCACCGCTGGCGACGGTCTCGAGGCATCCGATGCGCCCGCAGGCGCACGCCTGGTCGCCGGCGTCGGGCACAGGCACGTGGGTGATGTCCCCGGCGACCCCTGATCCGCCGTGGACCAGCGCGCCGTCCTGGATGTAGGCCCCGCCGATCCCCGAGCCCGCCTTCACGTAGATCAGGGTCTGCACCTCGCTCGCGCGCGCCACGTACTCGCCGAGCGCTGCTGCGCGGGCGTCGTTCTCGGCGACGACCGGGACGCCGAGGGCCTCGGAGAGCACGTGACCGGGGCGGGTGCCGTGCCAGCCCGGCATGCGGGCGGGAGCGGTGAGCTCACCGGTCACGGCGGAGACGGGTCCGGGCAGTCCGATGGCGGCTGCGGCGACCGCGGTCCCGGGGTGCTCGGCGAGGAGGGACTCCCAGCCGGCGCGGATCGTCTCGAGCGTCGGGCCGGGCCCGTCGAGCACGTCGACGGCCAGCTCGGAGATGGTCATCTGGTCCCCGCCCACCCGCGTGAGGCCGAGTCGCACGTGCTCGCCGCCGAGCTCGGCGACGAGCCAGGCGGTGTCTCCGCGCAGGGCCTGCAGCCGCACGGGACGCCTGCCGCCGGTGGAGTCTCCGCTGCCGACCTCTTCGATGAGACCACGGTCGATCAGCCTGCGCACGACGGAGGAGACCGTCGAGGCGGACAGGCCGAGCTGCCTGCGCAGCTCGCCGCGCGAGCTCGCCGATCCGTCGAGGATCAGCCTCAGCGCGTGGGTGTCGGAGTCGTTGCGCACGACGGGCGCGGCGGCGTTGCCGGCCCGGTCGTCCTCGGCTCCGAGGGGTGGCGTGTCCATTGCCGCTCCTGACGATGTCGTCCGATGAGTGCGGCCACTCTAACGGGAGGGCCAGTTCATCCTTTGGTGCAGTCACTTTAGGCAGTACCGCACGAAGTTCGGACAGAAGTGCGGTAACAATTCGGTTACTGGTCCGATGTCTGGGGAAAATTCGGATGGATTCGGATAGGTTCGGACTCGGATCGGGCAATTCGTGCTGTAACGGCCCGATGATTCACCCAAACGGCAGGTTCCGGCGAACGGACGTCCAGACCTGTCATAAGTCCGGGCCAGGTACGCAGAAGTCCCTCCCGGCGGTCGGACGACAGACGTCGGCCGATGTGGATACGACAGCGGAAGGGGCGCTCCCATGAGGACGTCGACCACAGGTTTCTGGAGCAGAGCGGCTGCAGGCACGGCCGCCCTGGTCCTGCTGATGACAGGCTGCAGCTCGAGCTCGACCCCCGAGGGTGCCGCGGGCTCTGAGGGGTCCGGCGGCTCCGTCAGCGTCGCGATGACCACCCCCAACTGGATCCTCCCGATCTCCCAGCCCGGCAAGACCGGCGGCGAGAACGCGATCTTCGGTGACGCGCTCTACCCCTCGGTGTTCTCCTGGCAGCTCGCGGGCGATGCGGAGTTCAACATCGACACCGAGGCGTCCCTCGCGGAGATCCCCGAGGTCTCCGAGGATGGCCTGACCTACACCATCACCCTCAAGGACCTGCAGTGGTCCGACGGCGAGCCCATCACCGCGCGTGACGTGGAGTTCTGGTACAACCTCGTCGAGGCGAACAAGGAGGAGTGGGCCTCGTACCGCGAAGGCGGCTTCCCCGACAACGTGGACTCCTTCGAGGTCGTCGACGACAAGACCTTCACCCTGACCACCACGGAGGCCTACGCCCCCGGCTGGTACCTCGGCAACCAGCTCAACGCGCTGACCCCGATGCCCGCGCACGCCTGGAACAAGACCTCCGACGACGGCGAGGTCTCCGACCTCGACCGTGACCCGGAGACCGCCGCCGAGGTGTTCGACTACCTGGTCTCGGCCTCGGAGGACCCGGCCTCCTACGACTCCAACCCGCTGTGGGACACAGTCTCCGGCGCCTGGACGCTCGAGTCCTACACCCCCGGCGGCGAGGTCGTGCTGGCGGCGAACGAGAACTACCAGGGTGCGGACGCCGCGTCCCTCTCCGAGGTCGTCTTCAAGCCCTTCACCGATGACAACTCGCAGTTCAACGTGCTGCGATCGGGGGAGATCGACTACGGGTACATCCCCGCCAGCGCGATCGACCAGCAGTCCGTGATCGAGGCCAACGGGTACACCGTCGAGCCGTGGCACGGCTGGTCGATCACCTACATGCCGATGAACTTCAACAACCCCGAGACCGGGCACCTCTTCAAGCAGAAGTACCTGCGTCAGGCGATGCAGCAGCTGATCGACCAGGAGACCATCAGTGAGGTCGTCTGGCGCGGTGCGGCCGCACCGACCTGCGGTCCCGTGCCCCAGGAGCCCGGCGCCTCCGGCACCATGGACGGCTGCGCCTACGGCTTCGACCCCGAGGCAGCCATCAAGCTGCTCGAGGACAACGGCTGGACCGTCAACGACGGCGGCGTCAGCACCTGCGACAACCCGGGCACCGGCGAGGGCCAGTGCGGCGAGGGCGTCGAGGCCGGCGACGAGCTCCGCTTCACCCTCACCAGCCAGTCGGGCTTCACCGCCACCTCGCGGATGATGGCCGAGATCAAGAGTCAGTTCTCCCGCGCCGGCATCGAGCTGGAGATCCGCGAGGTCCCCGACTCGGTCGCCGTCACCCAGGCCTGCGAGCCCGGTGATGCCGAGTGCGACTGGGACCTGTCCTTCTTCGGCTCCCAGGGCTCCTGGTACTACCCGGTCTACGCCTCGGGCGAGCGCCTGTTCGCCACCGACGCCCCGGTCAACCTGGGTCGTTACTCCAACGAGACCGCTGACGAGCTGATCGATGCCACGCAGTTCTCGAGCGATCCCCAGGCCCTCCAGGACTACAACGACTTCCTGGCCGAGGACCTGCCGGTGCTGTGGATGCCGAACCCCGTCAACCGCATCAGCGCCTTCTCGTCGGACATCCAGGGCATCAGCCCGCAGGATCCGATGCTGACCATGCGTCCGCAGGACTGGTCGCGCGGCTGATCCCGACGGCCGCGGAGGTGCCTGCGGGCACCTCCGCGGCCTGATGGCCGGACCTCCGGCCCCACCCCCATCCCGACTCCGCAGCGAGGAGACAGCCGCCGATGTGGCAGTACGTGCTTCGCAGGTCAGGACAGGCGTTCGTGGTGATCCTGCTGGTCACCTTCATCACCTTCCTGCTCCTGCACAACCTTCCGGGCGGTGCCGCGCGCAGTGCACTCGGCCTCGACGCCACCCAGGCCCAGATCGATGCATACAACGTGCAGATGGGCTACGACCAGCCGTTCCTCGTCCAGTACGCGATGTACCTGGGCAGGCTCTTCTCCGGTGATCTGGGCTTCTCGTTCCAGCAGAACCAGCCGGTGGTGGACCTGATCGTCCAGCGCCTGCCCAAGACGATGGTGCTGTCCTTCCTCGCGGCCGTGGTGGCGCTGCTGATCGCGATCCCGCTGGGCGTCGTCCAGGCCACCCGTCGCGGCCAGTGGCCCGACTACCTGGTCACGAGCGTCGCGCTGCTCGCCTACGCCACGCCCCTGTTCTTCCTCGGCATGCTGCTGATCGTCCTGTTCTCCCAGACCATCCCGCTGCTGCCTCCGCAGGCTCCGCAGGGGTTCAGCGTGCTCGACATCCTCGCCGACTGGCCCGGGCTGATCCTGCCCGTCGTGACGCTGGCGATCGTGACCCTCGCGGCGTACACGCGGTACGTGCGCTCGACGATGATCGACAACCTCCAGGAGAACTACATCCGCACGGCGCGCGCCAAGGGGATGTCCGAGGGACGCGTGGTGATCCGCCATGCGCTGCGCAACAGCCTGTTCCCGGTGATCTCGCTGCTGGGCATGTACATCCCGGCGCTCTTCTCGGGAGCGCTCGTGGTCGAGCAGCTGTTCAACTACCCCGGGATGGGGCTGATGTTCTGGCAGGCCACCCAGACCCGTGACTTCCCGATCCTGCTGGCGACCACCACCATCGTCGCGATCGCCACGGTGGTCGGCTCCCTGCTCGCCGATATCGCCTATGCCGTCGCCGACCCGCGCGTGCGCCTGAGCGGAGGATCAGAATGACCACCACACCCCGGGGCGCCGACGAGACCCCCGCCGCCGAGAATCTCCCGGCAGGAGCACCCCTGCCCACCGGTCCCGGCTCTCCCGAGCCCGTCGAGAGCTCCCAGCGCCGTCCCCGGCGGCGCAGCAGCCTCGGCCGCCAGGGCATCGAGATGTTCCTGGAGAACCGTCTCGCCGTGCTCGGGCTCGTGCTCATCGTCGGCCTGGTGCTGTTCAGCTTCGTGGGCCCGCTCCTGCACCGCACGGACCAGGTCCACACCGATCTCGCCAACGCCTATGTCCCCCCGGGCGAGCGGGGCTACCTGCTGGGCACGGACGGCATCGGCTACGACCAGCTCGGCCGCCTCATGCTCGGTGGGCAGACGTCCCTGATCGTCGGCCTCGCCGCCGGTCTGCTGGCCACGGCCTTCGGCACGCTCTGGGGTGCGACCGCCGGCTTCCTCGGCGGCTGGGTGGACGCCGTGATGATGCGACTGGTCGACGCGCTGCTGTCGATCCCCGCGCTGTTCCTGTTCATGCTGATCGCCACGATCATCACGCCCACGGTCCCGATGCTCGTCCTGACCATCGCCGCCTTCGCCTGGCTGAACCCGGCCCGCATGATCCGCGGCGACTCGATCGCCCTGCGCTCGCGCGACTTCATCGTCGCGATGCGCGGGATGGGCGGGGGCTCCGCCCGGGCGGTGCGCTCCCACATCGTGCGCAACGCCATCGGCACGGTGATCGTCAACGCCACCTTCCAGATCGCCGACGCGATCCTGTACGTCGCCTATCTGTCCTACCTCGGGCTCGGCGTGCCGCCGCCGGCCGCGAACTGGGGAGGGATGCTCTCCTCCGGCATCGGGGAGATCTACTCGGCCAACTGGTGGCTGGTGTATCCGCCCGGGATCCTGATCATCCTGCTGGTGCTGGCCTTCAACTTCGTCGGAGACGGTCTGCGCGACGCCTTCGAAGTCCGACTCAGGAAGAGGTGACGCGTGAGCACCCCCGTTCATAACACCGCTGGTCCGCTGCTGTCGATCTCCGATCTCCACGTGACCATCCCCCAGCGCCGAGGAGAGGTCACGCCGCTGCGCGGCGTGAACCTGACCCTCCGGCAGGGCCGCACCCTCGGCATCGTCGGCGAGTCCGGCAGCGGCAAGACGATGACGGCCCTGGCGCTGATGGGGCTGCTGCCGGCCAACGGCCGGATCAGCCGTGGCTCGATCGAGTTCGACGGCGTCGACCTCGTGTCGGCCACCCCGAAGCAGGCGCGGCGACGGCGCGGCACCGACCTGGGAATGATCTTCCAGGATCCGATGACCTCCCTGAACCCGACGATGCAGATCGGCGACCAGATCGGGGAGGGGCTGATCGTCCATCAGCGGCTGGGCCGGAAGGAGGCCCGCCGTCGGGCGATCGAGATCCTCGAGCGCGTGGGGATGCCCCGGCCGGACCGCATCGCGGCGGACTACCCCCATCAGCTCTCGGGCGGCATGCGCCAGCGGGCCATGATCGCCATGGCCCTGGTCAACCACCCCAAGCTGCTGATCGCCGACGAGCCGACCACGGCGCTGGACGTGACCACCCAGCGCCAGATCCTCGACCTCATCGAGGACATCAAGGAGGAGTACGACTCCGCGGCGATCCTGGTCACCCACGATCTCGGCGTGGTCGCCGGCCGGGCCGACGAGGTCGCGGTGATGTACGCCGGGCGCGTCGTGGAGCACGCACCGGCCCGTGAGCTCTTCGAGAACCCGCAGCATCAGTACACGCGGGCCCTGCTCGCCGCCCTCCCCGAACGAGCCTCCGGCTCCGACCGGCTGTACGCCATCCCCGGCATGCCGCCGAGCCTCAAGGAGGAGATCGCCGGCTGCCCGTTCGCCCCCCGCTGCCACCGTGCACAGGACGACTGCCGCACCGGCACCATCGCCTTCGAGGATCATGGCGCCGGGCATCGTGTCGCCTGCCTGCATCCGGGCGGTGAGGAGCACCTGGGGCAGCTGTCCGTCCCGGCCGCGGCCGCGGAGAAGCAGGTGCTGGCCGCGCAGAGCGAGGCCCCGGCACCGGAGACCGGCGCCGCGGAGGACGTCCCCGCCTCGGCGGAGGTGGTCCTCGACGTCGACGGCATCTCGAAGAACTATCCGGCGCTCGGCGGGAGCGTGATCCGCCGCCGCATCGGAACGGTCAGCGCGGTGAACGACGTCACCTTCAGCGTGCGTGAGGGGGAGACCTTCGGGCTGGTGGGCGAGTCCGGCTGCGGGAAGTCCACGCTGGGACGCGTCATCGCGGCGCTCGAGCAGCCCTCCGAGGGCGTCATCCACCTCGACGGCACCGACATCGAGGGAGGCAAGGGCCGCAACTCCAAGGCTGTCCACCGCAGCGTGCAGCTGATGTTCCAGGACTCGGCCGCGGCGATGGACCCGCGCATGCGGGTGGACGAGATCCTCACCGAGCCGCTCGACATCCAGGGCGTGGGCACCGCCAAGGACCGCGCCCGCCGCGTGGAGGAGCTGATCGACGACGTGGGCCTGGCCCAGGACTCGCTCGAGCGGTACCCGCACGAGTTCTCGGGCGGGCAGCTGCAGCGCATCGGCCTGGCACGCTCCCTGGCCCTGGACCCGCGCGTGGTGGTGTGCGACGAGCCCGTCAGCGCCCTGGACGTGTCGGTGCAGGCGCAGGTGCTGAACCAGATGAAGGACATCCAGGCGGAGCACCGCCTGGCGTACGTGTTCATCAGCCACGACCTCTCCGTGGTGCGGTACATGTCCGATCGGATCGGGGTGATGTACCTGGGGACCATGGTCGAGCAGGGGCCGGCCGAGGAGGTCAGCGCCCGCCCGCGCCACCCGTACACCCGCGTGCTGATCGACGCGGTCCCCACCGTCGAACCGGACGACGAACGGGAGCGGCTCCTGGTCGAGGGCGAGCTCCCGAGCGCCATGGACCCGCCCAGCGGCTGCCGCTTCCGCACCCGATGCCCGTTCGCCCAGGAGATCTGCGCGACCGCCCCGCCCGTCGTGGAGATGGGGGCGGAGGAGGGCGAGCACCAGGTCGCCTGTCACTTCCCGCTCCCTGAGGACGGGACGCTCCCGACGCGCGTCGGGGCCGCCCGATGATCGGCGGAGACGCTGTCATCGGGATCGACGTGGGCGGGACCTCGATCACCGTCGACCTCGTGGAGCTCACAGGGCGCTCCCTGTTCACCGCGACCCGCCCCACCCTGCGAGGCGCCGACGCCCTGGACGGAGTGCTCTCCCAGCTCGCCGCCGCGAGGGAGGCCGCCCGCGATCTCGGCACCTCGGTGCTGGGAGTGGGAGTGCTCAGCCCGGGCCACGTCGACGAGGGCGGCGGGGTGGTGCGCTTCGCCTCCAATCTCGAGTGGCGCGAGCTGGACCTGCAGGCACGGATCCGCGCGGCCACCGGCGGCACGGTGCCCGTGCTGCTGGGGCACGACGTGCGCTGGGCGGGGATCGCCGAGGGCGCCCTCGGCGCTGCGGCAGGGCTCGAGGACTATGCGCTGGTCTCGGTCGGCACCGGGATCGCCGCCTGCCTGGTCAGCGGTGGGCACGTGCTCAGCGGCGCGGCCGGCAGCGCCGGCGAGTTCGGGCATGCCACGGTTTTCCCCGGAGGTGACCTGTGCGCCTGCGGCCGCACCGGCTGCGTGGACACCTACGCCTCCGGCGCGGCGCTGCTGCGCCGTTACCGGGCCCTGGGGGGTGCGCGGGAGCTGCACGACGTGATCGAGCTGCTGGCCACCCTGTCCGAGGACCCCGTGGCCGCACAGGTGTGGGACGAGGGCCTGGAGGCGCTCGCCCGTGGCCTGTGCACCCTCACCCTCACCATGGACCCGGGGACGATCGTGTTCGCCGGAGGGATCTCCGGCGCCGGGGAGGCGCTGACGGGTCCGCTCCGCTGCCTGCTCGAGGAGCAGCTGCTGTGGAAGGCGACCCCTGAGCTCGCGATCTCCCCTCTCGGGGCGAGCACCGGCCGTGCCGGGGCGGTCCTGCTGGCGCTGACCGCCGCGGAGCGCCGCCACCGCGCACAGGCCTGGGACGCCGGGACGGTCGAGGCCTGGACCCGCGCCGAGGGACGCACGGCGGTCCCGGCATGACCGGCGCGGACCAGCGGCCCGACGTCCTGGTGATCGTCGCCGACGATCTGGGCTTCGGCGACCTCTCCTGCTACGGCGCGACCGCCTTCGCCACCCCGCACCTGGACGCCCTGGCCCGGCGGGGGCGCCTGTTCCGCGACGCCCACGCCAGCAGCTCCGTCTGCACCCCCAGCAGGTACTCGCTGCTCACCGGCCGCTACCCCTGGCGCACACCCCTGCGCTCGCACGTGCTCGGCGGCACCGACGGAGCACTGATCGACGCCGACACCCCCACGCTCGCCCACGCCCTCGGCGAGGCCGGCTATCGCACGGCGGCGATCGGGAAATGGCACCTGGGGCTGGATTGGCAGCTGCGCGACGGCACCCGCCGCAGGATCGACCCGACAGCGCCCTTCCGCCCCGCGATGGAGGCCGACGGCTGGGACGTCGACTACACGGTCCCCTTCGAGAACGGCCCCCTGGACCGGGGATTCGAGGAGTTCTTCGGCATCTCCGGCTCCTTGGACATGCCTCCCTACTGCTTCCTGCGCGGCCGCGAGGTCGAGGCCGTCCCGACGCTCGAGAAGACGCCGCGGATCACCTCCCAGCGTCCCGGGCCCACGGCTCCGGGCTGGGACGACGCCACCGTGGACCTGCGCTTCGCCCAGGAGGCCGAGGCCTGGCTCGCCCGCACCAGGCCGCGCACCCGCCAGGATCCGCCGCGCCTGCTGTACTTCGCCGCTTCCGCGCCCCATCGCCCGTGCGTGCCGCCTCCCGAGTACGCCGGCCGCTCGGGGATCGGGACACGCGCGGACCTCATCCTCATGCTCGACGAGATCGTGGGCCGCCTCCTCGCCGAGCTCGACCGCTCCGACCGCCCCGCGCTGGTGGTCTTCACCTCCGACAACGGAGCACCGATCTGCTATCCCGAGGATGGGCTCCTCGAGGACCACCCGCCCAACGGCGCGCTGCGCGGGCAGAAGGCCGACGTGCACGACGGCGGGCACCGGGTGCCGCTGATCATCGCCGGTCCGGGCGTGCCCTGCGGGGAGGACCACCGCCTGGTGAGCCTGCTGGACCTGTTCCCGAGCCTCACCGCGCAGGTCGGGGCACCGGTGCCGACCTCCGGACTCGACGGCCAGGACCATCTGCTGCACGAGGACGAGCACCGCGCTGCCGGGGCCCCGCCCCGGGTGCTCGGCGCGACCGCCTTCGACGGCTCCCTGGTGCTGATGCGGGGCGCAGAGACCGCGATCTATTCGACCGGCTCAGGCGGCTTCAGCGAACCCGTCGGGCACCCGACCCCGGTGGGCGGCGAGGCGGGCCAGTTCTACGACCGCGCCGCGGACCCCGCCCAGGCCACGGACTTGTGGGCGCAGCGTGCTCGCGACCGCCACGACCTCACCGCCGACTTCGTACGACGCACCGGATATGGAGACACCGAATGATCAGCTTCGATGACCGTCACGGCCCGGCCGACGCCGCCCCCGCGCCCGCTTATCCCGATCTCTCCGTTCCCGACTGGTACCGCGACGCCAAGCTCGGGATCTTCGTGCACTGGGGCCTGTACTCGGTGCCGGCCTGGGCCGATGTGCTGGACCGCAGCGACGTGACCTCCGAGAACGCCTACGCCCGGCACCAGTACGCCGAGTGGTACGCCAACACCGTGCGGATCGAGGGCAGCCCCACCCGGGCCCGGCACGAGGAGCGCTACGGCCTGGGCCGCTCCTACGAGGACTTCGCCGACGACTGGCATCCGGCGGACGGCAGCGTCGAGCGGATCGTCGACCTCGCCCGCCGCGCCGGAGCCCGCTATCTCGTCCCCACCACCAAGCACCATGACGGCTTCTGCCTGTGGGACAGCGAGACCACCCCCTTCCACGCCGCCGGGCGCGGGCCCGGCCGTGACCTGCTCGAGGAGTTCAGCGCCGCCGTGCGCGAGGCGGGGATGAAGCTCGGGTTCTACTACTCCGGCGCGCACGACTGGCATGTCACGGACTTCCCGCCGCTGCACTCGAACGACGAGCTGTTCGCGCTGCGGCGCAACGACCCGGCCTTCGCCGCCTTCGCCGCCGCCCAGCTGCGCGAGCTCATCGAGCGCTTCTCCCCGGACATCCTGTGGAACGACATCGACTGGCCCGACGCCGGCAAGTACGACGGCCCCGACTCCCTGCAGCAGCTCTTCCGCGACTACCTCGCGGCGGTGCCCGGCGGGATGGTCAACGACCGCTGGGGCGTGCCCGTGCACGGGGTGCTCACCCGCGAATACCAGGACATCGACACTGTCCAGGACGAGGTCTTCGAGTCCACCCGCGGCCTGGGACTCTCTTTCGGGTACAACGCCGATGAATCCGCCGAGCACGCCCTCGACGGCACGGAGCTGATCCGCCTGCTCGTGGACGTGGTCTCCAAGAACGGGAACCTGCTGATCAATGTGGGGCCGCGCGCCGACGGCTCGATCCCCGAGCTGCAGGCCGCCGCGCTCGAGCAGCTGGGCACCTGGATGGACGCCCACGGTGCGGCGCTCTACGGTGCCCGCCCCTGGTTCCACGACGCGGTCACCACCCCGCCCGAGGGAGTGCGCTTCACCCTCGGCGCAGGGGCCGACGGCGGGGAGGCGCTGAACGTCCTGCTGCTGGATCCGGCCACCGGCCCGATCACGCTCAGTGCCGAGGTCTCCGCCGCGGTGCGCGGCATCGCGCAGGTGCCGGAGGCGATGACCAGCGGGGACCGCATCACGCTCACCCCGGCGAAGGGTGCGGCGGAGGTCGATGTGGTGACCCTGCCGCTGCGCTGAGATCTGCTGCGGTGACGGCCCGCCGGATCAGCCGGCCAGCAGCGAGATCCCGGTGCCGAGCGCGAGCAGGGCGCCCACGAACCCGAGCACCATCACGAAGCGCTGGATCGTCTGCTCCGTCAGCCGCTTCTGCACGGCCTCGCCGAGGAAGATCGAGGCGACCACGATCGCCACCATCGCGCACCACATCCACCACGGCAGATCGGGCAGCTGGCCGTCGTCCCAGGCGAACTTCGTGGTGAAGGACACCGAGGAGATCAGGATCCACAGCGGCTGGAGCGTGGCGACCATCGGCAGCACCGGCCAGCGCGAGAGCGCCGCGTAGACGGTCACCGCGGGCCCGCCCACACCGCCCAGCACGGTGCCGAGCCCGGATCCCACACCGGTGACCACCTGCGCGGTGCGGCCCTCGACGGTGGTGTTCACCCGCACCAGCACCACTGAGATCACCAGGCTCAGCAGCACCAGCGAGGCGGTGACGATGTACAGCGGCCCGGGCGGGGAGATCGAGGACAGCCAGGCCGCGCCCGGCATCACCGCCACCGCCGGCAGCCCGATCCAGGTGACGGTGCGCCACTGGATCCGGGCCCAGATCCGCGGTAGCAGCAGGATCGGCATCAGGGTGCCCAGGAAGTTCGCGAGCATGATCCCCTCATGCGCGCCGATCAGCACCACCGCGTACGGGGCGAACAGCATGCCCAGGCCCAGCCCGGCCACCCGCTGGATCACGGCCGCGAGCAGCACCAGGCCGAGCAGGGTCAGGGAGAGGGGAAGACTCACCCGCCCACGGTATCCGCTCGGTCGTCGGTGTTTCCCGACCGACCGGACGAGGCCTGTCCTCCGGCGGGCGCGGCGTCGTAGAGTGCACCGGCAACCGCATACCCAGGAGGCTCCCCATGACCACTGTCCAGTCCCTTCCCTTCCACGACGGCCGTTCCGTCCCCCAGCTCGGCTACGGCGTCTGGCAGGTCGAGGACGACGTCGCGGCGGACGTGGTCCGCCAGGCCATCGAGGCCGGCTACCGGCACATCGACACCGCGGCAGGGTACGAGAACGAGGGCGGCGTGGGCCGCGCGGTGAAGGCCTCCGGCGTCCCCCGCGAGGATCTGTTCATCACCACCAAGCTCGCCAACGGCGACCAGGGCTCCGACTCCGCGAAGCAGGCGCTGGAGACCTCGCTCGAGAAGCTCGGCATGGACTACGTGGATCTCTACCTGATCCACTGGGCGAGCCCGCAGCGGGGGAAGTACCTCGAATCCTGGAAGGCGCTGATCGAGCTGCAGCAGGAGGGCAAGGCCCGGTCGATCGGCGTCTCGAACTTCCCGATCGCCCAGCTCGAGGAGATCATCGCCGAGACCGGAGTGGTGCCGGTGATGCACCAGATCGAGCTGCACCCCGAGTTCCAGCAGCGGGAGCTGCGGGAGTACCACGCGGACAAGGGCATCCTCACGGAGGCCTGGTCGCCGCTGGGCCAGGGTGGGGACATCCTGCGCCACCCGGTGATCACCGAGATCGCGGAGGCGCGCGGGGTCGATGCCGGCCAGGTGATCATCGCCTGGCACCTGGCGATCGGGAACGTGGTGATCCCCAAGTCCGAGACCCCGGAGCGGATCGTCTCGAACTTCGCCTCCGCCGTCCTCGAGCTCACGGCCGAGGAGATCGCACGGATCGAGGGCCTGGACCGCGAGGACGGCCGGATCGGCGCGGATCCCGCGAATCCCGGCTTCTGAACGAGCCCGACGGGCCGCGTTGCAGCGAATCTGACGGACGCCGGTCCAGTGCGTCCGACGGGCCGCGGCGCGCCGGCGGGCTGGGGCCCGACGGGCTCAGCGCTCGGTGAGCAGCTCCGCGATCTGCGGGTGTCCGGCGAGGTAGCCCTCGAGCAGCTTCTGCCCGAGCTCCGGCGAGCTGACCAGGGGATGCGTGGCGAAGCCCTGCCAGGCCGCCTCGCGGGAGCCGGTGGTCGCGGCCTCGAGGATCTTCCGCTCGGAGGCGCGCAGGGCGCTCATCATGCCGAGCCTGCCCAGCTCCACCGGGGCGACGGGCTGGGGGTGGATGCCGTCGGCGTCCACCAGGCACAGCACCTCGATCACGGCATCGGCGGGCAGCTCGGGGATGATCCGCGCCTCCGGCGGGGCCGCGCTGCCGGCGGGGGCGTTGCCCACATCCAGGATCATCCGCTCGGTGCGGCCGGTGGCGAGCGCCGTCATCAGTCGCAGCGCGACCTCCTGGTAGCCGCCGCCGGCGACGTCCTCCTCGCGGCGCTCCTCGTCGCGGGACTCGGCCATGTAGGTCGCCTCGCGCTCGTGCAGGGTGGAGCGCCACAGGTCCAGCGGCGAGGTGCAGCAGGTCGCGGCCTGGTCGGCGCCGTCGACTGTGCCCCCGTCGGCGTCTGCATCCGGCGCGGCCGACGCGCCCCCGTCGGCCGCGAGATAGAAGTCCCCCTGCTGCTTGGCGAGGAACTCCCCGCGCGTGGTCGCGGCGCCGGTGACCCGGTCGATCGCCGCGGAGGTGTGCAGGTAGTAGAAGAGGTATTCGTTGGGCAGCGCGCCGTCGGCCCGCACCCAGTCCTCGCCGATCAGGCGGGCTTCCTCGATCTCCTCGAGGGTGGCATCGCTGGCCAGCAGCTCCGGCAGGCGGTCGCGGCCGTCCAGGGTGACCGAGCGCAGCCAGCCCAGATGGTTCATGCCCACGTAGTCGAAGGCCGCGGGGATCCCGTCGGCCCCCGGCCCCCCGGCCACCAGGTCCACGCCGAGCAGCCGGCCCACACGCCGGACCAGCCCGATCGGGGTGTCGCAGATGCCCACCACCCGGTCGCCGAGCACGGCGCGCATCGCCTCGGTGACGATCCCGGCAGGGTTGGTGAAGTTGATGACCCACGCCTGCGGCGCGACCTCCGCGACCGCGCGCGCGATCTCGAGCGCGACCGGGATCGTGCGCAGGGCGTAGGCGAGGCCGCCGGGGCCGATCGTCTCCTGGCCGAGCAGGCCCAGACCCAGCGCCACCCGCTCGTCGACGATACGGGCCTCGGCCCCGCCCACCCGCACGGCGGAGAACACGAAGTCGGTGCCCGCCAGCGCCTCGCGCAGATCGGTGGTGAGGGTCAGACGCGGCAGCGATGCGGCCCGGCCCTCGGCGCGAAGCTGCTCGCCGAGCGCTTCGATGACCGCGCCGATCGTGCGCAGGCGGGCGGGGTCGATGTCGTGCAGCGCGACCTCGTCCACGCGCAGGCCGGTCACGCCGGTGGCGACCGCTTCATAGACGAGGGGGACGCGGAACCCTCCGCCGCCCAGGATGGTGAGCTTCATAGCGCCGTCACCGTAGCACCGCCCCAGTGCGATCATGGGCCCCGATCCGTTCCTGTTCCTCCCACGCCACTTCATCCGCGGAATGCTCGAAGGAGCTGCCAAGTGACGACAGATCCTGCCCACCCTCCCGTCCAGGACCCCGCGCCGCCCGAGGCCGCCGAGTGCCAGGACTGGGACCCGCTGGCCGCCCAGCGCACCGAGGACGACCCGCCGCTGGACGTGCTGCTGTCCGGCACGGTGTTCTTCGACATCGTGTTCACCGGCATGGACCGCCTGCCCCGGCCCGGGGAGGAGCTGTGGTCCAAGGGCATGGGCTCGAGCCCCGGCGGCATCGCGAACCTCGCCACCGCCGCCGCGCGCCTGGGCCTGCGCACCGGACTGGTGGCCGGATTCGGCGATGACGCCTATGCCGACTGGATGTGGCACACCATGGCGCACGAGGAGGGCATCGACCTCTCCGCCTCGCGACGCTTCGCCGACTTCCACTCGGCGCTGACCGTCTCGATCGCCGCCGAGGGCGACCGTGCCATGGCCACCCACGGCCATGATCTGCCCGAGCCGCTCTCCTCGCTGATCGCCCGCGCCCCGCATGCCCGCGCCGCCGTGGTGGACCTCGCGGGGGAGACGTCCTGGTGGGCGCAGCTGGCCCAGCGCGGCTCGCTGGTCTTCGCCGACATCGGCTTCGACGAGACCGGCCGCTGGGATCCCTCCGACCTCGCACCGCTCACCCACTGCCACGCCTTCACGCCCAATGCGCTCGAGGCCATGGCCTACACCCGCACCGACAGCCCCGACCGGGCCGTGCGGGCGCTGGCCGAGATGGTGCCGCTCGCGGTGGTCACCGACGGCGCCTCCGGCTCCTACGCGATCGACTCCTCCACGAGCGAGGAGGCGTACTGCCCGGCCGTGCCGGTCACCGCGATCGACACCACCGGCGCCGGGGACGTGTTCGCCGCCGCGCTCGTGCTGGGCACCCTCGCGGACTGGCCGCTCGAGGAGCGGCTGCGCTTCGGCTCGCTGTGCTCGGCGCTCGCCGTCCAGCAGTTCGGCGGCTCGCTCGCCGCCCCGGGCTGGGGCGACATCACCGACTGGTGGCGCTCGCTCAGCGCTGCGGCCGACGGGGGCGACCTGCGCGCTGCCTACACCCGCACCGGCTACCGCTTCCTCGACGGCGTGGTCCCCGATCACCCCGTCCAGGGCCGCCGCCGCGCCCAGGGCACCTTCGCTCTGCGCTCGGACGCCGGGCTGCACTGACGGGGCGCGCCGCCGGCCCGACGGAGCGATCCCGTGCCCTGCGACGAGGCGCGCCGCTCCGTTCCCCCGGTGCCGTCTGGTGGGCTGGTCGCTGATGGGCGACACCGTCTCGCATGCGGTGCTGCCCGGCGTGGTGCTGGGCGTGGCGATGCTCATCATCCCCGGCGCCACCGCGCATCTGCTCACCGACCGCTTCGGGCGGATGCTGCTGATCGCACCGACGATCTCCGTGTTCGCCTCGGTGACGGGAGGACGGACGAGGCCATCGACGGTGATGCCGTGCTCGGCGCAGAAGGACATCAGCCGCGGGTCGGCGTCGGAGATGCTCGGAGACGGCATGCTCGAGGTGCCCGGCCTCGTCGTGGACCTCCTCCCAGCCGTAGCCGAGGGTCGCCACCAGGAACGTCTCGACTAGTTCTGGGCACTGGTGGAGAGCTCGGAGACGGACATGCCCTCACCGTATCCAACTCTCCGCTTCGCCTCCTCGAACTTCGTGGCAGCACTCCGCGGCGGCACGTAGTCTTCGCGCATGCACGAGTCGACGATCCTGCTCGAGAACCTGCAGTCGATGTGGTGGATCGCCGCTGCGGCGGTGCTGGCACCGGTGCTCGCGCTGACGACGCGCCGCATCATCCCGGACGTGGTGTGGCTGCTGGTGCTGGGCATCGTGATCGGCCCGAACATGCTGGGACTCGCCCACGCCACCGAGGCCGTCGACTTCCTGCGGGAGCTCGGGCTCGGGTTCCTGTTCCTGCTGGCCGGCTTCGAGGTGAACACCTCGGACATGCGCAGCCGCGCGGGGCGCAGCACCGCATTGACGTGGCTGCTGTGCATGGGTCTGGGCGTGGGTGCCGGGCTGGCGATCACCGGGGGCGACTGGCAGGTCGCCGCCGTGCTGGGCATCGCCGCGACCTCCACGGCCCTGGGCACCCTGCTGCCGATCCTCAAGGACTCCGGTGTCCTCGGCGCCCCGCTGGGCAGGGCGACCATGATCCACGGCGCCTACGGTGAACTGCTGCCCGTGATCGCGATGTCTCTGCTGCTGACCACGCGCGCCACCGTGCAGGCGGCGGCAGTGCTGGTGCTGTTCGCGGTGCTGGCAGTGGTGATCGTGGCCGTCCCCGCCCGGATCTTCCGCCGGGTGCCGCTGCTGGGCCGGGCCTTCGCCGCCGCCTCCGACTCGACGATGCAGACCATCGTGCGGATCACCGTGTGGGTGATGATCTCGCTGATGCTGCTGACGGCGGTGCTCGAGCTCGACGTGGCCCTCGGGGCGTTCGCCGCCGGTCTGCTGCTGCACGCCGCGCTGCGCGGCGGCGCGCCGGAGCACGTCGAGGAGATCATGCACAAGGTGGAGGTGCTGGGGTTCGGCATGCTGATCCCGGTCTTCTTCCTCACCAGCGGCATGAGCATCGACGTGGTCGCCGTGCTCGATGCCTGGCCGCTGCTGCTCGGGTTCGTCGCGATGATCGCGGTGGTGCGGGGGCTCCCGGTGATCGCGCGCGAGCTGTGGACCCCCACCGGCTCGGGCCTGGAGACGCGTCGGGAGAAGGTGGCGCTCGGCCTGTACGCCGCGACCGGGCTGCCGATCATCGTGGCGGTCACCCAGATCGCCTCGACCTCGGGCCTGATCTCGGTCACCACCGCCTCCGTGATGGTCACCGGCGGCGCGCTCACGGTGCTCGTGTTCCCGCTGCTGGCCTCGCGCCTCACACGCCGCGCCGAGCCGAGCGGCTGATGCCTCAGCCGTCGTGGCGGCGACGGTGCGGACGACGGAGATCTCCGCCCCCTGGCTCTGCTTCAGGCTGCGCGCCGCCTCGACGGGGTCGCCGCTGATCACGGTGGAGCGCTGCCAGCCCCGGTCGAACCAGTCGTCGAGCATCTCGCTCGAACCGTCGACGGTCATGTTCTGCGTGATCACGAGCGGACGCACAGGCTCCTCGGTGGTCGTGGAGCGGAGTGTCCTCGTCCCGGTGCGCGGCCTCCACGACCGGCGCGGCGGGGTGTGGTGTCTAGTTCCCGCGTCGGACGAGACCAAGGGGGCCGTGCCAGCCTCGCGAGTGCCGGAGCGCAATGGGGACTTCTCCCCGGGGACTTCTGCACAGGCAGTTCACCCCATCGCGCTCCCGCACGAGGCCTCGTAGATTCCTTGGTGGCGGGTGCGGGACTCTCCCGGGGGAGAGGCACCGGCACGAGGCTCACGCGCGGCGGGAGCCGCCGGAACGTCGGTGGGGGCCGACGGACGGGCGGCGGGAAGTACTGCGCTCCTGACCTCGTGGCCGGTGTCCTGGGAGGCCGACGGAACCACAGAGATCACCCGCGGCGAGGGGCCCGACGTGCGGCAGGACGGGTGCCGGCCCGCGGTGCGGTGACGCGGTCGCAAGCGCGGCAGGGACTCACAGCTGGATCAGCCCCTGGATCAGCGACAGAAGCGCACCGACCATCGCGATCACGATCACCCAGCGCATCGCCTGCGCTCCGTGCACCCAGCGGGCCAGCACGTTCCCGCCCACCAGGCCCACCACCAGCAGGGCCAGCAGCACCGCCCAGCCCACGAGCGGCAGCGTGGGCAGCGACCACTTCGCGATCAGCGCGGCCACGCCGAGCACGGCGAAGTGCAGCTGGGCGGTGGCCGCGAAGCGGCGATGCTCCCACTGTGTGGCCAGGGCGTAGACCACCAGCCCCGGGCCGCCCACCCCGGCGGTCACGTTCATCAGTCCTGAGGCGAAGCCTCCGCCCACGCCCACCCACGGTGAGTTCGGCACCTGGAGGCGGCGCGAGGCGAGGGTGAACAGCAGCGCGCCGATCACCAGCAGGCTGATCGAGATCGCGAGCACCGCCGGGGGCAGCCACAGCACCAGCAGCGCCCCGGGCACTGTGCCCACGATCCCGGCGGGGATCACGCTCGCGGCCCGCCGCCAGTCCAGATCGGCGTGCACGGCGGTGAGGTTCAGCAGCGCGGCGACGATCCCGCACACGTTCGTGACCAGGATTCCCTCGAAGGGGCCCAGCGCCATCACCAGGAACGGGGAGGACAGCAGCGCGAAGCCCATTCCGGTGGTGCGCACCGCGACCGCCCCGGCCAGGACGGCCAGCGCGGCCAGGCCCAGCTGCCACCACTGCGGATCGATCACGCCGGTCAGGGTATGCGGTGAACCGGTGACCTATGACCCTGGATCCGGTGTGTGCGTGGATAGCGTCGAGGTACGAGCACTGCTCGATGCGGTGCGCTCACCAGGAGGTCCGTCATGACCCGCACCTACATCATCACCGGAGCAGCCTCGGGCATCGGGGCGAAGACCGCCGAACTGCTGCGCGAGCAGGGCCATACGGTCGTCGGCGTCGATCTGCAGGGCGTGGAGGTCTCCGCGGACCTCTCCACCCCGGACGGCCGCGCCGAGGCCGCCCGGCTCGCCCTCGAGGCGACGGGCGGGATCGTCGATGCGGTGATCCCGTCGGCCGGGCTCGCCGCCCCGAAGGCCGTCACCGCTGCGGTGAACTACTTCGGGATGACCGAGTTCCTCGAGGCGCTGCAGCCGGCGCTGGCCCGCTCCGAAGCGCCGCGCGTCGCGCTGGTCTCCTCGATGTCCTCCCTGCAGCCGCTCGACCCCGCGCTGGTCGAGGCGCTGATGGCGGATGACGAGCCCGCGGCGCTCGCCCGGGCGGAGGAGCTCGCCGCCGATCCCGCCACCGGCAACCTCATCTACGCCTCCTCGAAGCGGGCGATCTCCCGCTGGGTGCGGCGCGAGTCCACCGGGCCGAAGTGGGCCGGGGCCGGGATCCCGCTGAACGCCGTCGCCCCCGGCATCGTGCGCACCCCGATGACGCAGGACATGCTCGCCGATCCTCAGTACGCGGCGTTCATGGACATGGTGGTGCCGATGCCGCTGAACGGTCATCAGGATGCCGAGAGCGTGGCGCGCCTGCTGATCTGGCTGACGTCGGTGGAGAACTCCCACTGCTGCGGCCAGACGTTCTACGCCGACGGCGGCGCCGATGCGGTGCTGCGGGGCGAGGACGTGTGGGGCTGGAACGACGAGGCGATCAACGCCAAGTTCGCCGCGTTCGGGGTCTGAGGCGCGCCGCCGCGCGTGCGGGCCGGCGTCGGCAGAGCGCCGACGTCGGCCCGCAGCGCCGACGGCGGCACGCACCGTCAGGCCCGACCCCGCAGCGCGAACGCCGCGCTCGCCGCGGCCTCGGTGCCGGCGCGCAGCGTCGCTGCTCCGAGCCCGGCGATCAGGTGGAGGTCGTGTCCGCAGGCGTGCATGGTGAACTCCCGCAGCTGCGCGGTGACGATCTCGCGCGGTGGCGGGCGAGCGGTACGACTCGAGAACGACCATGCACGGAGACTGCGGTGTGATTCGCCTGACCCATGGTCTCGGACCCTTTTCTGCGACCCCCCGCGGCCCTACTCTTGTCGCGAGCACAAAAGATGCCCGGAAACCGCATCTGATCAGCCGATACTCGGCCTCGAGAACGGTGCTCCCAACCACTGCGAGAAGGAGGGACCCACGTATGGAGTCGCGCCATGACGTCACTGTCGGCCAGGAGCTGCCGGCGACTACCGAGACCACGCAGATTCCGGCGGTCCCTGCCACTGCGGATTCGAGCGATCAGGCACCTACCTGGCGCAGCAGCCTGGCCGTCGCGGCCTCGCTCGTGGCCGCCTTCGTGGCCGTCACCCTGGTGAGCCTCTGAGCCTCTGAGCCTCTGAGTCACGGCGGAGGCGCGCCCGAGCGTGCCGCCCCGACGGTCCGGCAGCGGGCCGACGAAAAGAACTACCAGGTCGCTGCAGCTTCCGGTAGCTTCCGTGGAGATCCACGTTCCCGAGCCCTAAGAGGCCGCCGCTGTGTTCTCCGCACTCATCTCCAGCCAGCGGCTCCCGGCCGCCTTCGAGCCCTGCCCTGACGGCGAGCTGCTGGTGGTCATCGATCCGACTCGCTCGGAGAAGCTCCCGCTGTCGTTGCTGCGCCTGGACGGTGCGGCCGGGGTCCTCTCCCTCGCCCCGTACCTGGCCGCGCAGCTGGGCCTCGTCTCCGACGAGCGCCTGGACCGTGCAGAGCTCGAGGCGCGCCTCGAACGGGCAGGGCTCGAGCTCGCCAGCGCCGACCACCTGTTCCACCTCCCGCTCTCCGAGCAGGAGCGACTGCGCGCAGAGCCCTGGGGTGAGGGCACCCGCGAGCTCACCGCGGCGGACGCCGACGCCTTCGCCGCGTTCACCGCGCTCGCCCCGGGGGACGACCTCGACGAGGCCTTCGTGGAGCTGGACCACTGGCTCGTGGTGGGCACGTTCCGCCAGCAGCAGCTGGTCTCCGTCTCGAGCATGTACCCGTGGGGCGAGACCACGATCGCGGACCTCGGCGTGATCACCCTGCCGCAGTTCCGCGGTCAGGGCCTGGGCCGGGCGACCGTGCGAGCGATCAGCGCCGCTGCGTTGGCCCGTGGATATGAGCCGCAGTACCGCTGCGACCTCGACAACGCCCCCTCCGCCGCCCTCGCCCGCTCGGCGGGCTTCGCCCGGTTCGGGCTCTGGGAGGGGCTCGAGGACGGGGAGTGAGCAGGGATAACGCCTGACTCGTCTGTCAGGGGCACGCCGTAGGCTTCCCGACGGCGCGGCGGCCGAGCGGGTGATCTCGAGGTCATCCGGCCGCCCGGGCCCTTCCCCACGAGCACGAAGGACCTTCCCTGCACACGCGACTGACCCTTCCCCTCCGCCACGACCGCCGCACCCGCCCGGACCGGCACTGCGCCCGCGCGCTGTGGCCGATGGTCCTGGCCGCCCTGTTCCTCCTCGCGCCGCTCAGCGCCTGCGAACCCCTCACCGACACTGCGGAGCAGCCCGATGGCGCCCCGGCGGCCGACGGGACGGCGCTCGCGCTGCTCGAGGAGCTCGACGAGAAGGGCCGCGCCCCGAAGACGGGCTATGACCGCGACTCCTTCGGCTGGCGCGACGACATGGACCGCAACGGCTGCGACACCCGCAACGACATCCTGCGCCGCGACCTGGAGGACATCACGCTCAAGCCCGGCACCGACGGATGCGTGGTGCTCACCGGCACCCTCCTCTCGCCCTTCAGCGGCGAGAGCGTCGCCTTCGACCGCACTGCCTCCACGATCGACATCGACCACGTGGTGGCACTGTCGGACGCCTGGCAGACGGGCGCGGCCACCTGGGACGACAGCACCAAGCGCGAGTTCGCGAACGACCCGCTGAACCTCCTGGCGGTCGAGGCGAGCCTGAACCGCCAGAAGGGCGACGGTGACGCCGCCACCTGGCTGCCGCCGAAGCGGGAGAGCCGCTGCGAGTACGTGGCCCGGCAGATCGCGGTCAAGCACCGCTACGAGTTGTGGGTGAAGCCCGCCGAGGCAGACGCCATGCGGCGCGTGCTCGCGGACTGCGCGGACCAGCCGGCACCGGACACCGATGAGCCCCCGCCCGAGGCCGACGGGGAAGAGCTCCGCTTCGAGAGCTGCGAGGCGGCCCGCGCCGCCGGCGCCGCCCCCGTGCGCTCCGGCGATCCCGGCTACTCCCGGCACCTCGACCGTGACGGCGACGGCACCGCCTGCGAGTAGCGCGCCAAGAGGGCCAGCAAACGGGCGATGACGGGCCAGATCCTGCACCAGGCCCCGAGGGTGCTCCTCGTATCGGGGTGGCCCGTCCGCTCTGCGCTGACGCCGTCGCAGCGCGTGCCGGCGCACCGGCGCCCGCGCCCTCGTCAGCGTCGGCGCAGCACGAGCACCGCGTCGAGATGCTCGCCGGGCGCGCCGTCGGGGCCGACGGCGGGGCGCCGACGCTCCTCGGCGACCTCCACCGCCCAGTCGACGGCGGGCTGGGCGAGCTGCTCCGCCTCGGCGCGTACGTCGATCATGTGTGCGGGGTGGTGGTCGGCCCAGGAGGGTGGGGCCGCATGCGAGATGGTGACCAGGTGTCCGCCGGGGCGGATCGCGGAGGCGGCACGGCGCAGAATCTCCATCCGCTCCAGCGCCACCTCGGACTGGAAGAAGGAGGCGGTGACGAGATCGGCGGTGTCCGGCTCCGGCTGCCAGGCACCGAGGTCGGTCGCCGTGAAGGTGGCGCTCTCGATCCCGCGTGCGGCGGCCTCGGCGCGGGCGCGGCCGATGGCGGTCTCGGAGATGTCCAGGCCCCGCGCCTGCCAGCCCTGCTCGGCCAGCCACAGCACGTCCCCGCCCTCCCCGCAGCCGAGGTCGATCGAGGCGCCGGGCTCGAACTCGCCGACCACCTCCGCGAGGGTGGCGTTGACCCGCCCGGACCAGATTCGCTCGTCCCCGGCGTAGCGCTGCTCCCAGTGCTGGGCGGGGGAGAGGCTTGGATCGGGCGCGGCGTGATCGTGCGGGGCGGCGTGCTGGTGCTCGTGGGTCATGGAGCGAGCCTGGCAGACGCTCGGGAGGTGCGGAAGTGCTCGGGCGGAGAACGCCGCACCGGGAAGGGCGCTCTTGCGCCTCGCGCCGCTCGGGTAGATTGTCGCCACTTCCTGCAGATCCGCTCCCTGCCGGGCGCCGGAGCGGGGCCACTGACGAAGGGACTCCCCGATGACGAGCACGCGCATGAGCCGCGCCGAGCGGGTGGACGCGGCCACGCCGGAGTCCCGCAACCGCGTGGTGGATTTCCTGCGCGCCGCCGCGATCACCGTGGTGGTGCTGGGGCACTGGACGATCATCGCGGTGGACGCCGACGGCGGCATCCTGCCGCACGGCGTGCTCGACGGTGCCACCTGGACCCATCCGCTCACCTGGATCTTCCAGGTGATGCCGATCTTCTTCCTGGTGGGCGGATACTCCAACGCCCTCTCCTGGCGTTCCGCGCGGCGCAAGGACGTGGGCTACGGGCAGTGGCTGCGCACCAGACTGCGCAGGCTCGGGATCCCGCTGATCCCGCTGCTGCTGGCCTGGCTGGTGATCGGGGTGGTCGCCGTCGCCGCCGGCGCCCCGAATGCCACCGTCCAACTCGCCTCCCAGATGGCGCTGATTCCCACCTGGTTCCTCGCCGCGTACCTGATGGTGATCATCGTGGCGCCGCCCTGCCTGCTCCTGTGGGAACGCTTCGGCTGGTTCTCGATCCTCGGTGTGCTCGCGCTCGCCGCGATCGTGGATGCTCTCAGCCTCGCGGCGAACCAGCCGCTGCTGGGATACCCGAACTATCTGCTGGTGTGGGCGGCGTTCCACCAGTTCGGCTACGCCTGGCTGGACGGCAGGCTTTCCGGTGCGGGCAGGCGTCTGCTGCTCGCCGTGATCGGGCTGGTGGGCCTGCTGCTGCTCGTGACCGTGGGGCCGTACCCGGTCTCGATGATCACCTCCGCCGCTGATGACATCTCCAACTCGAGCCCCACCCGCATCACCATGGCGTTCCTGGGCATGCTGCAGGCCGGGCTCGTGCTGTCGCTCGAGAAGCCGCTCACCGCGCTGCTGGCCCGGCCCCGGCTGTGGTTCGTCACCGTGCTCGTGAACCAGCGGATCATGACGTGGTTCCTGTGGCACCTCACCGTCATGGTGGGGGTGGCGCATCTGCTGCTCGCACTCGACGCCCGGGCGCTGCTGCCCGAGCCGCTGACGGGGCTGTGGTGGGCGACCCGGCCGCTGTGGGCGCTCGTGCTGCTCGCCCTGACCGGCGTAGTCGTACTCGTGATGGGGCGCTTCGAGGATCCGCGCGGCGACGACCGTCCCGCACCGCCGGTGTGGAAGCCGATCGCCGCGGCGGTGTGCGTCATCGCGGGGCTCGCGGTGATGGCGTCAGTGGGCGTGATGGGGGAGAGCGGTGTGACGTGGTGGTGGCCGCTGCTGCCGGTGGCGGGGCTTTGGGGGCGCTCGTCGTCGCGGCCTTTAAAACCCGGCCGGTTGGACGTGCCTACGCCACCGCCCGCGCTTCCATGAAGAGGTCTGCGGGCATCGTCCTGTCTAGCCGCCACACGATCTGCATCGGCCGTGACCCCGTCGCCTGCTGGAACTGGGCCGTGCCGAGGCAGGTGTAGGGCTCGGTGCCGATGTCGCCGGTCTTCGTGCGCCGCACGAAGAGGACGACGCTGGAGCCGCGCGTTGCGTGGTTGATATATCGCTGCCCCGTGGGGCTCTCCACGTTCGTCGTGCTCTGGGATTCCCAGTGGAAGAGCTGCTGATTGATGGCGTAGTCGCGGTACATGGTGGTGGGGGAGTAGTCCGCTTCGGACTTCTTGAGCGTCACCAGTAGCGCGTCCACGTTCATGCCGGGGAGCCACTTCACGCCTTCGCGGATCGAACCTGGAGCGCCGGCATCCAGGGTGCCAAGCCCCAATCCGGCCAGGAGCTCCTCGCGGGAGTAGTTCGCATGCGATCGCAGCGGTGAGTGCGCGACTGAACCAGAGAGTGCTTCCGGGCGGACTCGAGAAGACTGCTCCTGGAACGCGAGCAGGTGGAGTAGCTCCTCGATTACCGACGCGTGTGACCGTAGCTCGTCGAGGCCGGTACGAATGCTCCGCTCCCCGTTGGGCCAGAAGGAGTTCACCAGCATCGAGGCGTGCAGATCCTTTTCAATCCCGGCGGGGAGAGCTGGCGCGGTGAGAAGCTGGCGGTACGCCTGGATCCGGTCAGGATCGTCGACGTGCGTCAACGTCCCCACGCGGCGCAGGAGGGCGTCGTCCGTGTCTGAGAGCGGCTTTCCCCGGTCGGCAGGGAAGGCCCAGTCCACGAGAGTGGACCAGCTCGCAGAACGCTTCTGGCTGTTCAAGCTGCGCGTCCCCGGGCCGTAGATGTCAGCGAGGGACCGCTCTGCCGCGTGCAGGTAGGAGCCTAAGCCGTAGTCCTCAGGGCTGGCGTCGGTCGGCTTGTGCTGGCGAACGTCCGCCACCAGGTCCCGCGTGGAGAGTTTGAGCTGCTTCTTCACGTTCGAGAGCACGATGTCCTGCGCAACGCGGTCGAAGACGATCTGCGTTCCGGGCGGGAGGAACGGGAACCCCTCGCGAATGCTGCGTTCGAGTCGGTTCCGCGAAAGACCAGTGAGCGCTCGGTACTTCAGGTCGAAGCGAAAGTTCGTGTGCTGGAGCCCCACGAAGTCGAGCACGGTGAGCACGGCCTTGTTGTCCGACCGCCGAAGCCCGCGGCCCAACTGCTGGAGGAAGATCGTCGCGGACTGCGTCGGGCGCAGCATCAGGACCGTGTCGATCATCGGGATATCGAGGCCCTCATTGAAGAGGTCGACAGCGAACAGACAGACGATCTCGCCGCGTCGCAGCTTTGCGAGCCCCTCCTGCCTCTCATCGGACCCCGAGGCGCCGCTGAGCGCTAGCGAGGGGAGACCGGCGCGACGGAACACCTCGGCCATGTAATGGGCGTGCTCGACACTGACGCAGAACCCGAGCGCTCTCATTCGGCTCGGATCCGTGACCTTGTCTCGCAGGGCCTGCAGGACCTTTGAGGCTCGAGCATCGTTGCCGGTGTACAAGCTGTTCAGCTGGTCAGTGTTGTACGCACCGCGGGTGAATCGCAGCCCGCTGAGGTCCACACCGTCGGCGATCCCGAAGTAGTGGAAAGGCACAAGCAGGTCGGCGCTGAGCGCGTCCCACAGCCGCAGCTCGCTCGCCACGCGACCGCCGAAGAACTCCTGAGCCACGTCCACCCCGTCGGCCCGCTCGGGAGTTGCAGTGAGCCCAAGCAGCTCCTTAGGGGTGAAGTAGTCGAGGACCTTTCGGTATGTCGCCGCCTCGGCATGATGGAACTCGTCGATGACGATGATGTCGAAGTGGTCGCGCGCCCATCGCTCGAGCTCGCCGGCCTGCTGCAACGACTGGATCGAGGCGAAGACATGCCGCCGCCGGATGGGCTTCCGCCCGTCGACGAACAGTTCCCCGAACGCGCCGTCCTTCAGAACGTCGCGGTAGGTCCTCAAGGACTGCTCAAGGATCTCCTTGCGGTGCGCGACAAAGAGGATGGTCGGTTGGTCGGCGTCCGACGTCCGCAAGCGCTTGTAGTCGAGCGCTGCAACCACGGTCTTGCCCGTGCCTGTTGCTGCGACAAGCAGGTTGCGGTGTCGATCGTGCACCTCCCGCTCGGCGGCGAGGTCATCCAGCATCACTGTTTGATGCGGGTATGGACGCACGTCGAGATGGCTGATCGACAGGTCTGTCGCGGAGGCGCGGCCGCTGTTCTTCGCGAGGAGTGCATCGAGGAATTCGGCGTCAGTGTCTGGGTTGTACGGCGCAAACGCCGCGTCGTCCCAGTAGGTCTCGAAGGTCGACTCAAACTTGTCGACCAGGGTCGGAGTCGCGAGGTGCGAGAGACGGACGTTCCATTCCAGTCCGTCGACGAGCGCTGCCCGGCTCATGTTCGAGCTGCCCACATACGCGGTGGTGTAACCACTGGACCGATGGAACATCCACGCCTTCGCGTGGAGATGGGTGGACTGCGCGTCGTAGTTCACCCGCACTTCGGCGTTCAGAGAGCGCACGAAGTAGTCCAGCGCCTTCCGGTCCGTGGCACCGATATACGTGGTAGTCAGAACCCGGATGGGCACTCCGCGCTCAGCCGCCTCGCGCAAAGCTGATTCCAGCACGCGGATCCCGCTCCACTGCACAAACGCGCACAGCAGGTCAATGCGATCCGCGCTCGCCATCTCGAGGCGCAGTTCCGAGCCGAGCTGCGGATCCATTCGTGAGTTCGTGAAGAGCGCGACGTCGCTGAGCGGTGTCGACGGACGGGGCAGGAGGGGTGTCTCCGGTGGCGTCACCGAGGTGAGAAGGCGCGGCCCAGGAGACACTTCGGGATCCGGGGCAGTGGAGGGCAACGCCGAGAGGAGACGGTTCGCGAGGGCGATGCGCTCCTCACGGTGTGCAGTCTTCAACGCCTGCTCGACGGTTCGTGCGACGTGCTGGGAGAGGACATGCACGACATCCGCGTCGTCCACGTCCTCCGTCGGAGTGAGGAAGCCCTGCTCTTCGGTCGACTGCACCGCATCAGTGAGGCCCGTGGTGAGGAGCAGTTCGTAGAGGCCGGGATCCAGGGCCGGCTGCGCCTCCATCACTTCGCCTTGGACTCGTCGCGGAGAGTTGCGAGCCGCTCTGGCAAGTCCTCGAGGAGTGGGACATCGCCAGGCGCCCACTGCAGCGAGGACAACTCCGTGAGAGGCACCCACTGCATCGCGTCGTGGTCGCTGCTGGTAGTCGGATCCTCGCCCGTGAACTGCGCGGCGTAGCAGGAGAGCTCGATGCGCGCGGTGCCAACATCGCTCAGGCTCCGGTCGACGAACGGGCCAACAGCGACGTCGACACCCAGCTCCTCCTGAAGCTCGCGGCGCAGTGCGGCCTCGGGCGTCTCGCCGGTTTCGATCTTGCCCCCGGGGAATTCCCACAGCCCGCCGGCGCTGCGCTCGGCGTTGCGTCGAGCGGCGAAGACCGCGCCGTTTCGTTCGACGATGGCGCCGACGACTCGGATGACTGGATTCTCCACCGCGCAATCTCCTCTGCCTGGGCCGACACCGTCGATCGTACGAAGCGGCGGTGACATGCGCAGCGAAAGCCGAGGGTCGAAAGGTGCCGCGGCGGGGGAAGCGAGGGTTCTCAAGTGTCTCGAGGCGCATGGCATGTGGATCTTCGACCGGCGGCCGTCGGCCCCCTCAGTCATGATCACGCCATGAACCAGGCGGACCTGCTGAAGCTGTCGAACTACGAGATCGAGTCCCGGGCCATCGATGCCGTGATCGCCTACGAGCGCGCTGCTGGACGGATGGCCGTCGACCTGCGCAGCAAGAAGGACGCCCTGGTCGATGTCGAGTCCTTCGACGACACCACCGGTGAGAAGCGCCTGATCGAGATCAAGGCCTTCGGCGGCGCCGGCCGCGGCGACTTCCTGTGGCTCGAGCCCAACCAGGTCGAGGCCTTCGAGACGGATCCCGCCGCGCACCTCTACCTCGTCACGAACGTCCGCTCGGCGGACCCGTCGGCGATAAGGATCCTCGACCTCGCGGGGGACCAGCTCCGCGAGAGGATCGAGCAGAAGCGGGAGAAGCACTACTTCGAGGTGCCGATGCCCGTCGCCCTCTACGACGACCTCGTCGCGAGCGCCGCATCACTGCCCGCCCTGGTCGGCACCGGCTTCCTCCTGCAGATCCTGGACGGCGTCATCGCCCTGCACGACCGCGGCTATCACCGGACCCGCTTCGCGGTGACATGGGCGCCCGACGGACTCCACGTCCGCCTGCACGTCGGCCGGGAGTCGGAGATGCCGGGCGACCCGCTCCAGGTGACGACCTCGGATCTGATCCTGTCCACCTCGCTCGACGACGTGCAGAGGACGGCCCGTGAGTTCGCGGGCGTCATGATCCCCGCCTGGTGGGACCGCGACCAGATCGCCGACCAGCTCCTCGCCGCGCTCCCGCCGATGGAGCCGGCCGGTGACGATCCGGAGTACCGGGATCACCTGCGCGAGCTGTACGAGCGCCACCGCGCCGCGGGCACGCTCCCGCTCACCGACGGCGAGGGCGGCGCCTGGGGCTGATCCCGCAGACGCCGCCCGTCGGCCGAGCGCGACGCCCTCAGCGTCGCCCCGCCCGCACCCCCAGCACCCACGCCCCCACCAGCGCCACCACGATCCCGTTCAGCGGCGCGATGCCGATCCCGTACTCATTGCTCACCCACGCCACCACGCAGCCGAGCACGTACGGCACGAGCGCCTGCCAGCGCACCTTCTCGGTTAAGGTCGCCAGCGCCGGCTGCCCGCCGCGCCAGCGGGCGATCCAGTCGCCGATCAGCACCCCGCCCACCGGCGGGATGAGGATGCCGATCAGGCTGAGGTAGCCCACGATGTGCCCCTCCACGCCGAGGAGCGCCAGCACGGTGCCGATCGCGACGCCGCCGATGATGAACGGGCCCTTGCGCCGGGCGTTGGCGAGCTCGGCCCCGGCGACGCCGAAGGCGTAGGCGGCATCGGCGTTGGACTTCCACAGGTTGCCGAACAGGAAGAACAGGCCCCAGCCGATCATGCCCATGCCCAGCAGCAGGGTCGTGAAGTCGCCCTCGCCGAACGCGAGCGCGGAGACGGCGCCGAAGAACACCATCAGGCCGTTGCCGATCACGAAGCCGAGCCCGCAGGCGATCACGGCGTCTCGGCCGCGCTTTGCGAAGCGGGTCCAGTTCGCGGCCTGCGTGCCGGCGGAGGCGAAGGTGCCCACCACGGTCGTCACGGCCGCGGCCCAGGTCATGGAGGTGGTGGGGGCGATGTCGAACAGGCCCCGCCAACCGCCCACCTCTCCGAGCGCGAGCGCGGTGATCCAGAAGGCGAGCACCAGGATCAGCGGGGTGGAGATCAGCGAGACCCAGTACATGCCCTCGTAGCCGTACAGCGCGGTGAGCATCATCAGGGCGGAGACGCCGATCATCACCAGCGCCGGGGCCCAGGCGCTCTCCCATCCGAAGGCGAGCGCGGTCATCTGCCCGATCGAGCCGACCGCCACCCCGTACCAGCCGATCTGCGTGCCGCCCAGCAGCACCGAGACCAGCTTCGACCCGGCGGTGCCGAAGGTGTAGCGGGACATGACCACGGTGGTCAGCCCCGTGCGGGCACCCAGGAAGCCGATCGCGGCGACGTACGCGCCGAGCACCAGCGAACCCACCAGCAGCACGGCCAGGAACTCGGAGAAGCGGAAGGCCGCGCCGATGGACGCTCCAGCCATCAGCGTCGGCGCGAAGACGGTGAACCCGATCAGCACCACCGAGATCGAGACGACGCCCCGACGGGCGGAGCGGGGGACCGGCGTGACCGGGTAGTCCGGGTCGACGGGCTCGGTGGCGGTGCCCTCCTCGAGCTCGGCCGCGGTCACCGGCCCTGACCCTCGCCGTCGGCCCCGCCCTCGTCGGCCCCGTCCGAGGCCGGCGCGCCGAGCTCGCCCGTCTCAACGCCGATGTCCTCGCTCCAGATCTCGGGCCGCTCGGCGATCATCCGCTCCATCAGCGCGATGCATTCGGGATCGTCGAGCACGTCCACGACTACGCCCCGCTCGCGCAGAAGGTCCTCGGCCATCTCGAAGGTGCGGTTCTCGCCCACCACGATCCGCGGGATCTCGTACAGCAGCGCGGTGCCGGAGCACATGATGCACGGCGACAGGGTCGTGTACAGCACCGACTCCCGGTACACGCTCGCGCGCAGCCGGCCCGCCTTCTCGATCGTGTCGGTCTCGCCGTGGAGGATCGCGGAGTCCTTCTGCACGCGCTGGTTGTGACCGGCGGCGAGCACCTCCCCGTCGTGCACGAGCACCGCGCCGATCGGCACCCCGCCCTCGTCCCAGCTCTTCTGCGCCTGCTCGATCGCGAGGGAGAGGAAGCGGCGGTCGTCCTCGGCGGTGGGGGTCCAGGTCATGGCGGAGTGCTCCTGCAGAACGGGGGAGGGGTCGCGGAAGATCGTAGAACCGATGTGCACTGCGCCGCGCTGCTGCCATGATGGTGAGACCGCACCGTGACCTGTGGAACCCCGCGTGCTTGTGGCGAGTCCGGCCAGGCAGCGAGCAATGCGCGGGTCGACCCCGTATCGGCAGGCTCTGCGATGTCCCGTCGACGCATACTGGGATGACGCCGCAGCCGATGCGAAGGAGTTCCGATGCCGGTGGAGATGGGGATCTGGAGGATCGACGGAGAGGTTCCTCGTCGGCTCACAGCCAGCCGACTGCCCAGCGAGGCGACTCTTGAGAACTTCCTCGAGCAGGATCCGGCGCTCCTGGGGACCAAGCTCCTTGTGATCGGGCGTCAAGTGCGAACACCGTACGGGAAGTTCCTCGATCTGCTGGCAATCGACGCCGACGGTAATCTGCACGTCCTCGAACTCAAGCGAGATCGCACACCACGCGAGGTCGTGGCCCAGGTCCTCGACTACGGATCGTGGGTGTCCACGCTGGGGCGGGATGAGATCATCGACCTCGCCAACACCCACCTCGACGAACCCTTCGCTTCCGTCTTCGACGAAACCTTCGGGGACACGCTGCCGGATGAGCTCAACAAGGACCTCGAGCTGACGATCGTCGCCACGGAACTCGATGCGAGCTTGGAACGCATCGTCACCTACCTCCGAGGCCTCGGAGTCCCGGTCAACGCAGTGTTCTTCTCCTATCTCGAAGACGGTGACCGCCGGTACCTGGCCCGGTCCTGGCTCGCACCGCAGCGCGAGGGGGCTGAGTCTCCGAAGCCGTCCGCACCACGGAGCAAGCGCGCGGAGTGGAACGGCCGCGACTGGTTCATCGCCTTCGGAGAGGAGTCCGGTTCGCGCAGCTGGCAGGACGCGCGGCGCTTCTCCTTCGTCTCGGCAGGCGGAGGCCATTGGTATTCGCGCACACTCCGCTCGGTGCCCGTCGGAGCGAGAGTCAACGTGCACGTGCCGAAGGCGGGTTACGTGGGTGTAGGGACGACCACCGGTGAGGCGATGCGATTCGACAAGGCCCTTGTCGGGCCTGATGACAAGTTGGGCCGCCTTGCCGACCAGGCGCTCGAGGGCCGCTATCACCACGGTCCGGAAGGTGCGCCACAGGATGATGACGTCGCGGAGTGGGTGCTCCCCGTGCAGTGGGACGTGACGGTCCCTGTGCAGGAGGCCTTCTGGGAGAAGGGTATGTTCGCGAATCAGAACAGTGCCTGCTCGCTCCGCGACGAGTTCACTCTCGAGCGCATCGCTCAGCACTTCGGCCTCGAGGACTAGGGCGCCTCGCCATCGTCGGTGGGACGCGGTCGTGGTCCACGGCACCGTCAACTGCCAGCAGGACACTCAGGGCTGACCGCCCGTCCCGGACCGCGCCCAGCGCTTCACCCCCTACCCGCCGGTCATCCCTGCGCCCGGATTCTGCAAACACTGCGCCAATCGCGTTGCGGCGTCGGACCGTCTCCGCTGGAGTCGGGGCGTGACCCAGTTCACACGACGTGCCGCACTCGGCGCCCTGACGGCGCTGCCCCTCCTCTCCGTGCCGGTGGCGGCCCACGCCGTGGGCAAGGGCCCCGGATGGGGCGGCAACGGAAACATCACCACCGCCCACCTCTCCACCTACGACGACGTCGCGGCGTTCCTCCACAAGCAGGCCGACAAGCAGCCGGTGATGCAGCTGGACGTCATCGGGCAGTCGGTGAAGGGCCGCGACCTCTACCTCGCCTCGTGGATCGGCGACCCCGCGAACCCCACGATCCTCTTCCTCACCCAGCAACACGGCAACGAGCAGCTCACCACCGAAGGGGCGCTCGAGTTCATCAAGCACCTCGGCACCGGCCGCAACCGCGATGTGCTCGACGGCGTCAACGTGCTCGTCGTCCCGATGCTCAACCCCGACGGCGCGATGGGCGACGTCGACTTCTCCCTCGACGGCTACATCGCCCACGGCGACCGCCACCTCACCCGCTACAACGCCCGCGAAGTCGATCTCAACCGCGATCACGTCGACCGGCTCCAGCCCGAGACCCAGGCGCTGCACGGGAACGTGCTGGGCGCCTACGACATCGACTACATGATCGACCTCCACCACCAGGGCGCCTACAGCGCGATCGGCGAGGACGGGGTCTCCGGCTCGATCCTGTACCCCACCGCCCCGAACGCCTCCGCCGAGCTCGTCGAGCGCTCGAAGCGGCTCGGCGCCGTCGTGTACGACGCGGTCGACTCGACCGGCTGGGGGCTGATCGGCAAGTACAACGGCGGCTCCGCCGAGACCATCAGTCGCAACGGCCTCGCCGTCGAGTACGACATTGCCACGCTCCTGTTCGAGATGCGCGGCATGGCCGACCACTCCGGCGAGAGCTACGTGCTCGGTGCCCGCAGCAGCGGCTACCTCATCCGGCCGACGGTCATCACCCTCGAGGAGACGACCCGCGCGATCGCCGACGGGTCCATCCAGGCCGCCGACACTTCCTTCTGGGACGCCCTCCCCACCCAGGGGCGGTACGACCCCGACGAGTGAGGGCGGCGGCGCAGGTCGCGGCCGAGGGGGACCCTCACCCCATGTACGCCTCCGCCAGCAGCTCCGCCGACCGCAGCCGCTGCTCCACCCGCGGGCCCTGGTGGGCGATGATCAGCTCGTCGGCGCCGGTGGCCTCGGCGAACTCGGCGACCTGGTCCCGCACCACGTCGGCGGTGCCGACGGCGCTGTAGGTCGCCATCTGGTGCAGGTGCTGGGCCTGGGGCGTGGCGAGCAGCTCGTCGGCCTGCTCGTCGGTGTACTCGGTGCCCGGGCGCAGCAGCAGCGCCACCCGGCCGCGCATCATCTCGTCCTGCTGACGCTGCGCATCGGCCTGATCGTCGGCGGCGATCACGTTGAAGCCCGCGATCACGTGCGGCTTCTCGAGCTGCTCCGAGGGCGTGAACTCGCTGCGGTACAGCGCGATCGCCTCATGCAGGGCGCCCGGGGCGAAGTGCGAGGCGAAGGCGTAGGGCAGTCCGAGGGTTGCGGCCAGGCCCGCGCCGAACAGCGAGGAGCCGAGGATGAACAGCGGCACGTCGGTGCCCTTGCCGGGGTAGGCGTCCACGCCCGGGATCCGGGACTCGCCCCGCAGGTAGCCCTGCAGCTCCAGGACGTCCTGGGGGAACGAGTCGGCGGCGGCGCCGGTGCGGCGCAGCGCGCGCATCGTGTTCTGATCGGTGCCCGGGGCCCGGCCCAGCCCCAGATTGATCCGGCCGGGATGGAGCGTTGCGAGGGTGCCGAACTGCTCCGCGATCACCAAGGGGGAGTGATTGGGCAGCATGACGCCGCCCGCGCCGAGCCGGATGGTGCTGGTGTGCGCCGCGACGTGCGCGATCAGCACCGACGTGGCCGAAGATGCGATCGACCGCATGTTGTGGTGCTCGGCGTACCAGACCCGCTCGTACCCGGTCTCCTCCGCCTTCCGGGCCAGCGCCACGGTGCCCTCCAGCGCCTGCGCCACGGTCTGGTCGCGGGCGGCGGTGGCGAGGTCGAGGATCGAGAGCGGGACAGGCATGAAGCACCTTTCGTCGAGTGGCGGCGCCGGGCGCGCAGCACCTGAGGGAGCAACGCTCGCCGCCCCCTTCTTCTTCCCGGCCACCCGGTGGACACCACATCACGAGAAGGTCACGGCGACCCCTCGGGCTTCGCCCCTGCTCCTCGAGCGCGAAGGATGGCCGCACCCCGTTGCAGGCGCACGGGACGTGCCACCCTTCCCGACAGGAGCTGCCATGTCCTACGTCCAGCCCGCCGATCTGGTGGACCGGCTCACCGCCGCCGGTGCCTCGAAGGTCTCCTACTCCACCGGTGTCACCGTGCTGCGCGCCGCGATGGCCGGGGCGATCCTCACTCTCGGCGCCGCCTTCGCCGTCACCGTCTCCACCCAGACGGGGGAGCCGCTGCTGGGTGCCCTGCTGTTCCCCGTCGGGTTCATCCTGCTGTACCTGCTGGGCTACGACCTGCTCACGGGCGTGTTCACGCTGATGCCGCTCGCGCTGATCGCCCGGAAGCCCGGCGTGACGGTGCGATCGATGCTGCGGGTCTGGGGGCTGGTGTTCCTCGGCAACTTCCTCGGCGCGTTCACCGTCGCGGTGCTGATGGCCATCTACTTCACCTACGGCTTCTCCACCGCGCCCAGCGCGGTGGGGGAGGCGATCTCCGAGATCGGTCACGGCCGCACCGTCGGCTACGCGGACCACGGTGCGGCCGGGATGCTCACGCTGTTCATCCGGGCCGTGCTGTGCAACTGGATGGTCTCCACCGGCGTGGTGGGCGCGTTCATGACCGACGACATCCTCGGGAAGATCGCCTGTATGTGGATGCCCGTGATGCTGTTCTTCTACATGGGCTTCGAGCACTCCATCGTGAACATGTTCCTGTTCCCCTCCGGCCTGCTGCTCGGCGCGGAGTTCACGATCATGGACTATCTGATCTGGAACGAGCTCCCCACCGTGCTCGGCAACCTGGTGGGCGGGCTCCTCTTCGTGGGCCTCCCGCTCTACTACGCCCACCGCCGCAGGACCCCCGCCACGGCCACTGCGACCAGCCCCGCCGATGCCATCTCCGCCCCGGCCGGCGACGCCGTCGGCACCCCGGCCGCCCCGGCCGCCGAGGGCCCGACCGAGACCTCCGACCTGGTGGGGGCGGCCCGATGAGCGCGCGCATCGTCGTGATCGGCGCCGGAATGGCGGCGCACCGCCTGGTCGACTCCCTCGTCACCCGCGCCGAGGACCGCCTCAGCATCACCGTTCTCGGGGACGAGGCCCGCCGCCCCTACGACCGGGTGGGCCTGACCCGCTTCTTCGACGGGGACACCGAGGAGGATCTCACCCTCCCGCACACGATCTTCGCCGACCCCCGCGTCACCCTCCTCGAGGGCGACCGGGCCGTCTCGATCGATCGCGGGACCCGCGCGGTCACCACCGCCTCCGGCACCGACCACCCCTACGACCACCTGGTCCTGGCCACGGGTTCCGTCGCCTCCCGACCCCCGGTCGACGGCGCCGAGCTGCCCGGCTGCTTCGTCTACCGCACCCTGGACGACGTCCGGTCCCTGCGCGAGCACGTCGCCTCCCGCGCCGCCCAGCTGGACCGGCCCGTTCGCGGGGTCGTCATCGGCGGCGGGCTGCTGGGGCTCGAGGCCGCCGGCGCCCTGCAGGGCATGGACGCCGAGGCCACCGTCATCCAGTCCAGCGACCGGCTGATGTCCGCCCAGCTCGACCTGCCCGCTGGAGCCGCGCTGCGCCGCCTCATCGAATCCCGCGGCATCGCCGTGCGCACCGAGGCCAGGGCCTCCGCCGTCCGGGCCGGGGTCGACGGGCAGGCCAGCGCCGTGGCGTTCCCCGACGGCAGCGAGCTGCCGGCGGACCTCGTGGTCTTCACCGTCGGCGTGCGGCCCCGCGACGAGCTCGCCCGCGCCGCGGGCCTCGCCTGCGACGAACGGGGCGGTGTGCGGATCGACGCCGGCTGCACCACCTCGGACCCGGCGATCCACGCGATCGGCGAGGTCGCCTCCTACGACGGGCAGTGCGTGGGGCTGGTGGCCCCCGGCTACGCGATGGCCGAGGTGGTCAGCGACCGGATCCTCGGCGGGCAGGCAACCTTCGCCGGCTACGACCTCTCCACCAAGCTCAAGCTCTCCGGGGTGGACGTCGCCAGCTTCGGAGATGCCTTCGCCACCACCCCCGGGGCACTGGACGTGGTCTACACCGACCCCGTGGGCGGGGTGCACAAGAAGCTCGTGCTCTCCGACGACGCGAAGACCCTGCTGGGCGGGATGCTCGTGGGGGATGCCTCCGCCTACGGGTCCCTGCGGCCCCTGGTGGGCGGGCCGCTCGGCGGGGACCCCGCCGCCTACCTCCTTCCCGCCGGCGCCGCCGGCGCACCGAAGGCCGAGCTGCCCGATGAGGCGGTGGTCTGCTCCTGCTCCTCGGTGAGCGCCGGCACCATCCGCCACGCCGTGCGCGAGCAGGGCTGCACCGACGCCGCCGAGGTCACCGCCTGCACCAAGGCGGGCGCCACCTGCGGCTCCTGCACCGTCATGGTGAAATCCCTGGTCACCGGCGAGCTCGCGAAGCTCGGGAAGGCCGTGTCCAGCGGGCTGTGCGAGCACTTCGACCTCTCCCGCCGCCAGCTGTTCGACGCCGTGCACGTCTCGGGCCTGACCACCTTCAGCGCCGTGATCGATCGGTTCGGCCGCGGTCGCGGCTGCGATGTGTGCAAGCCCGCGCTGGCCAGCATCCTCGCCCTGCTGGGCGGGGAGCACGTGCTGGACGGCGAGAACGCGACCCTGCAGGACACCAACGACCACGTGATGGCGAACCTGCAGAAGGACGGCACCTACTCGGTCGTCCCCCGCATGCCCGGCGGGGAGGTCACCCCCGAGGGCCTGATCACGGTGGGGGAGGTGGCCCGCGACTTCGGGCTCTACACCAAGATCACCGGCGGCCAGCGGGTGGACATGTTCGGTGCCCGCCTCGAGCAGCTGCCGCAGATCTGGCAGCGCCTGGTCGACGCCGGCTTCGAATCCGGCCACGCCTACGGCAAGTCCCTGCGTACCGTGAAGTCCTGCGTGGGCTCCACCTGGTGCCGCTACGGCGTGCTGGACTCCACCTCCATGGCGGTGCGGCTCGAGCTGCGCTACCGCGGGCTGCGCGCCCCGCACAAGTTCAAGCTCGGGGTCTCCGGCTGCGCCCGCGAGTGCGCTGAGGCCCGCGCCAAGGACGCTGGCATCATCGCCACCGCCCAGGGCTGGAACCTGTACGTGGGCGGCAACGGCGGCGCCACCCCGCGCCACGCCGAGCTGCTCGCCGAGGGCCTGGACGACGACACCCTGATCCGCACCCTGGACCGATACTTCATGTACTACATCCGCACCGCGGACAAGCTCCAGCGCACCGCGCCCTGGCTCGAGTCCCTCGATGGCGGGATCGACGGCCTGCGCGCGGTGATCATGGAGGACTCCCTGGGCCTGGCCGAGGATCTCGACGCCGCGATGGCCCGCCACGTCGAGGGCTACCGCGACGAATGGGCGGCTACCCTCGCCGACCCCGAGAAGCTCGCCCGCTTCCGCTCGTTCGTGAACGCCCCCGCCACCCCCGACCCCGGCCTCGCCTACGTGCCCGAGCGCGGGCAGGTGCGCCCTGCCCGGCCTGAGGAACGCGAGGCGCACGGAGTCCTGATCGCCGGCACGACCCTGGAGGTACGACGATGACCATCACTCTCACCAGCACGGGCCCCCTCGCCTCGCCCGGGCCCGCCCGCGCCCCGCAGCTCGCGGCGAACTGGGAGCGGCTGTGCCCGCTGGCGGACCTCGAGGTCGAGCGGGGCCGCGCCGCCCTGGTCGGCGGCGAGCAGGTGGCTCTGTTCCTGCTGCCCGACGGGGACGTCCGCGCGGTCGACAACCACGACCCCTACTCCGGGGCGAACGTCATCTCCCGCGGCATCGTCGGTTCCCGCGGCGCCCGTCCCACTGTCGCCTCCCCGATGTACAAGCAGATCTTCGACCTGCGCTCGGGCACCTGCGTGGACACCCGCGGCAAGGAGGTGCGCCGACTGCGGGTCTGGCCCGTGCGCACCCTCGGCGAGGACCTGTACCTGCTGCGCGGCGGTGCGCGGTGAGCGCCGCGGCCCGGCCCCACCGCGAGCTGGCGAGCGAGCCGGCCGGCGGGCCGACGCACGTGCCCGCGGCCGGGCCGACGCGCGGTCCCGCGACCGGCCCGGCGAGCGGGCACGTCGCGCTGGTCGGCGGCGGGCCGGGCCCGCTGGACCTGCTCACCGTACGCGCCCTGCGGCGCCTGCGCGCGGCCGATGTCGTGATCGCCGACCGCCTCGGCCCCGGCGCCGAGATCCGCACCGAGCTGCGACCCGGCGCGCTCGTGGTGGACGTCGGCAAGAGCCCCGGCCACCACCCTGTCCCCCAGCAGCGGATCAACCAGCTGCTCATCGAGCACGCCCGCGCTGGGCGACGCGTGGTGCGGCTGAAGGGCGGGGACCCCTTCGTGCTGGGCCGCGGCGGGGAGGAGCAGGTCGCGTGCCTGGCCGCCGGCATCGAGGTCGAGGTGGTCCCCGGGATCAGCAGCGCCCTTGCCGTACCCCAGGCCGCCGGGGTGCCCGTCACCCACCGCGGCCTCGCCGCGACCGTGCACGTGCTGAGCGGCCACGACGTGGACGGGCCTCGCGGCCCCTCCGCCGCGACCCTCGCCGCGCTCGCCGACGACCAGGTGACCACCGTCGTCCTGATGGGAGTGCGGGCCCTGCCGGGACTGGTCACCGCCGCCCTCGCCCACGGCGTCCCCGCGCGCAGACCCGTCGCGATCATCGAGAACGGCCACACCCCGTGCCAGCGCACCACCCGCACCACGCTGGGTGATGCCGTCCGCGCCGCGCGGGAGGCGAACGTCGCCAGCCCCGCGGTGATCGTGATCGGGGAGGTCGCCCGCCCGGGGCTGCTCGAGCCGGACCCGCCGGCCCTCCCGCAGCTCGCCGCTCCCGTCGCCCGGGTCATGCCGGAACCCGCCGCGTGAGCGCCCCCGCCCGGCTCTCCGCCGCGCTCGAGGGCAGGCGCCTGGTGCTGGCCCTGGACCGTCGCGCCGAGGAGCTCGCCGCAGCGCTGACCCGTCACGGAGCCGAGATCCTCCACGCCCCCGCGATGAGCATGATCCCGCACGTGGACGACCCGCTGCTGCTGGCCCGCACCGCCGAGCTCATCGCCCGCCCGCCCCAGCTGCTGATCGCCACCACCGGGGTGGGGATGCGGGGCTGGTTCGAAGCGGCTGACGCCGTCGGCAGCGGCGATGCGCTGCGCGCCGCGCTCGCCGATACCCGCGTGATCGCCCGCGGTCCCAAGGCACGCGGCGCCGCCCAGCAGGTGGGGCTCACCGTCGACTGGGTCGCGGAGGAGGGGACCTCCGCCGAGGTGATCGCCCACCTCACCCACCTCACGCGCGAGAACGACCGCAAAACCGGCCATGACCTGCGCGGGGTTCGCGCCGCGGTCCAGCACCATGGCTCGGGGGCCGACGGGATCGACGAGGCGCTGCAGGCCGCCGGGGCCGAGGTGACCACGCTGACCGTCTACCGATGGGGTCCGCCACGGGACCTCGGGGCCGTGCACCGCTCCGTGCTCGAAGCCGCCGCCGGGGGAGTGGACGCGGTGCTGTTCACCGCCGCACCGGGCACCGAGAACTGGCTGGCCGCCGCCGAACGTGCCGGCGCACTGCCCGGCATCGCCGCGCGGGTCCGGGAGGGGCGGCTGCTGATGGCGGCCGTCGGCCCGCTCACCGCCGCACCCCTGGAGGCGCGCGGCCTGCCCGCCCTGAGGCCCGCGCGCAGCCGGATGGGCGCCCTCGCCCGCGCCGTGATCACGCACTTCGACCCCGCCCAGGAGGCCGCCCCATGACCACCCTCGTCGCCTGCTCCCACGGCACCCGTTCCCCGGACGGCCGCGCCGAGATCGCCCGGATCCGCGCGGCCCTCGCCGCCACCCTGCCCGGGGTGCGCGTGCGCGAGGCCTACGTGGACGTCGAACAGCCCGAGGTCGCAAAAGTCGTCGAGGATGCCGTGGCCGAGGGGCCTGTCGTGGTGGTGCCGCTGCTGCTCTCGACCGGTTTCCACACCTCCGTCGACATTGCCTACGCCGTCCAGCACCATCCCGACACCGTGGCCGCGCCCGCGCTCGGCCCTCACGAGTTGCTGGTCAGGGTGCTGAGGGAGCGTCTGGCCGAGGTCACCGGCGGCGACGCCGGGCACCGGCCGGGCGACCACGTGGTGCTCGCCGCCGCCGGCTCCTCCGACCCCGATTCCGCTGCGGCGGTGCGGAGGATGCGGGATCTGCTCGCCGCGCGCCTGCCCTGCCCCGTCAGCACCGGTTACGGCGCCGGCTGCTCGCCCTCGATCCCGCAGGCCGTCGCCGCGGCCCGCAAGGCCGGCGCGCGCCGGGTGATCGCGGCGAGCTACGTGCTCGCGCCCGGCCACTTCGCGGACCTGGTCCGCGCCGCCGGGGCGGACCTCACCACCGCCCCGCTCGGCGCCCACCCGGGGGTTGCCCGCGTGGCCGCCGAGCGGTATCGCGAGGCGCTCGGCCGGCTCCTGCTGGCCCCCGGCCACGTGAGAGCGGCGTCGTGAGCGCGCACGCTCACCCGCCGGCTCCTGTGGGCCCGCTCATATCCCGCCGCGTCGATGTGACGGAGCATGCGCCTGGGCGGGTGCCCGGCCCAGGAAGCTCCCGGATTCCCTCCCAGATGGTCACGGAGAGGTAACAGAGAACCCACAGCCAGCACTTCTACCTTCTCCTCTCCAGCACAGACAGCGAGAGGAACCGCAATGGACCACACCCCGCACCACCGCGTCGGCTACCCCTTCCCCGCCGCCCGTGAGCATCGCGCTCACGAACCTGCCCGCCCCGAGCGCGGCGCCGGGGAGAACCCCGCCGGGGCGGTCCCGGTCGAGGACGCCCCCCGCAACCGCTTCGAAGGCCGCTCCCTCACCCGACCCGAGGAGGACCTCGAGGACCAGGGCCTCTCCTTCGATATCGCCACCGCCGTCACCCGCCGCAGAGCGCTCGGTGTGCTCGGCGGGGGTGCGGTCGCCGCAGTGCTCGCCGCCTGCACCGCCGGCGAGGCCACCTCGAGCGGAGCGAGCGACGGGGGAGGGGCGAGCAACGGCACCAGCGCTTCGTCGCTCACGGAGATGCCCGGCGAGACCGCCGGACCCTACCCGGGGGACGGCTCCAACGGCCCGGACGTGCTCGAGACCAGCGGCGTGGAGCGCAGCGACCTCACCACCAGCATCGACTCGGACACCACCGTCGACGGCGTGCCGCTCGAGATCACCATGAACATCATCGACATGGCCGGCGGCGACGTCCCGATGGAGGGCGCGACGGTGTACTTGTGGCAGTGCGATGCCGCAGGCCGCTACTCGATGTACTCCGAGGGCGTGGAGAACGAGACCTACCTGCGCGGGGTACAGATCGCGGACAGCGCCGGCCAGGTCACCTTCACCAGCATCTTCCCCGGCTGCTACGCGGGCCGCTGGCCCCACCTGCACTTCGAGGTGTTCCCCGATGCGGAGTCGATCGTGGAGGCGAGCAACGCGATCCTCACCTCCCAGATCGCACTGCCCGAGGACGCCTCGAACGAGGTGTTCTCCCTCGAGGAGTACGCCGGCTCCGCCGAGAACCTCGCCCAGCTCACCCTCGAGACCGACGGCATCTTCTCCGACAGCTTCGCGCAGCAGCTCGCCGTGCTCAGCGGCGACAGCGCCTCCGGCTACGCCTTCAGCATCGACATCCCGATCGACACCACCACCGAGCCCGAGACCGGCGGGATGGGCGGCGGCCCCGGCGGGGGACGCGCCCCCGGCGGCGAACCGCCCACGGGCGGTGAGGGCGATCCGGGCGAAGGCGGCCCGGACGGGGGCGGCACCCCGCCCGAGGGAGCACCGGAGGGCAGCGGCCCCGGGGGTGAGCGGCCGGCAGGCGGCGACGCACCGACGGCGCCCACCGACGGCGGGGAATGAGAGCGGGGCCCACCGCCTCCTCGTCAGCGCGGCCGGACGGGGCCGCCCGGCCGCGCTGCGGACGCGACCCCGCTACTCCCGCTGCCGTCCGATCAGCACCCGGCAGACCTCGGCGCTCCGTTCTGGAAGACTGTTGCGCAGGGCCGCCCACCGCGGGAAGGCCGCTGAACTGATGCGAGGACGACGATGCCCATGCAGTACCGCACCCCCGCCCGCCTGGGCCGCCCCCTGTCCGCGATCGGACAGGGCTGCTGGCAGATCGGCGCCGACTGGGGAGACGTCACCGACGACTCCGCCCGGGCCGTGCTCGACGCCGCCCTCGAGGCTGGGGTGACCTTCTTCGACACCGCCGACGTCTACGGCGACGGCCGCAGCGAGCAGCTCCTGGGTGCGATGCGCACCCGCCTCGCCGCACAGGGCGAGCAGCTGCCGTTCCTGGCCACCAAGGCGTCCCGCCGCGCGGACCCCTTCACGCCGGAGAGCTTCACCGAGGAGAACCTCCGCGCCTGGGTGGAGCGCTCGCGCAGCAACCTCGCCATGGACACCCTGAACCTGGTGCAGCTGCACTGCCCGCCGCCCGCGATCTACCGCGACGACCGCACCTTCGACGTGCTCGACGCGCTCGCCGCGGAGGGGAAGATCTCGGCCTGGGGCGTCAGCGTCGAGACCTGCGAGGAGGCGCTGATCAGCCTCGAGCGCGAGCACCTCGCCTCGATCCAGATCATCCTGAACCCCTTCCGCCTGAAGCCGCTGGATAAGGTGCTCCCCGCCGCGGAGGCCAAGGGCGTGGCGGTCATCGCCCGCGTGCCGCTCGCCTCCGGTCTGCTGACCGGAAAGTTCTCCCCGTCCAGCCGCTTCGCCGAGAACGACCACCGCAGCTTCAACCGTCACGGCGAGGCCTTCGACCAGGGCGAGACCTTCTCCGGCGTGGACTACGAGACCGGCCTTGCCGCCGTGGCCCGGCTCGAGCAGGCCCTCGACGGGGCGATGCCGCTGGCCGAGGCGAGCCTGCGCTGGATCCTCGCCCAGCCAGGGGTCACCGCTGCGATCCCGGGCGCGAGCAGCGGCGAGCAGGCCCGGCGCAACGCGGCCGCCGGCTCGGTGCCCACGCCAGAGCAGGCGGAGGTCCTCGAGCGCTTCGATGCCGCCGTGCACGCCACCTACGACGAGCTGCTGCGCGAGAGCATCCACCCCCGCTGGTGACAGCGCCGGCGGCGGTGCCCCCGTCGGCCCCGCCGCCGGCGCTGTCACCAGCGGGGGTGGATGCTCTCGGCGGTGCCCCCGTCGGCCCCGCCGCCCCGCCGCCACGCCGAGACCCGCCACCGACGCCGACCCTCCGCACCAGGAGCTGACATGACCCGCCCCAACATCGTGTTCGTGATGAGCGATGACCACGCCGCCCACTCGATCTCCGCCTACGGCAGCCGGGTCAACACGACCCCGCACATGGACCGCCTCGCGCGCGAGGGCGCCCGGATGGACGCGGTGTACTGCACCAACTCCATCTGCACCCCCTCGCGTGCCTCGATCCTGACCGGCACCTACTCCCACATCAACCGCGCCCCCTCGATCTACTCCGAGTTCGACTACCGGGTGCGCACCTTCCCCGAGGTGCTCCAGGAGCGCGGCTACCAGACCGCGCTCTACGGCAAATGGCATCTCGGGCACACCGAGGTCTCCCGCCCGCGCGGCTTCGACGACTGGCGCATCTACCCCGGCCAGGGCGACTACATCGATCCCGTGATGAGCGGGCCCGAGGGCGAGGAGACCTTCGAGGGCTACGCGACGGACATCGTCACCCGCCAGAGCCTCGACTTCCTCGAACGCCGTGACCCCGAGCGGCCGTTCTGCCTGCTGGTGCACCACAAGGCCCCGCACCGTCCCTGGATCCCGCACCCCCGCTACGAGGGGATGTACGAAGCCGGCACCATCCCCGAGCCCGAGACCATGTGGGACGAGCACACCATGCGCGCGCAGGTGGTGCGCGAGGTGGCGATGCAGCTGGACGATCTGCGCCCCACCGACTACAAGGACGAGCTGCCCGCCGAGCTCGAGGGCGATGCAGAGGAGGCTCGGCGTGCCCGGTCGGCGTGGAAGTACCAGCGCTATATGCGCGACTACCTGCGCTGCGTCCAGGCCGTCGACGACTCCGTGGGCGAGATCCTCGACCACCTCGACGAGACGGGCCTGGCCGAGAACACGATCGTCATCTACACCTCCGACCAGGGCTTCTTCCTCGGCGACCACGGCTGGTTCGACAAGCGCCTGATGCTGGACGAGTCGCTGACCATGCCGATGCTGGTGCGCTGGCCCGCACAGATCGCGGCCGGCACGCGCCTGAGCGACATCGTCTCCAACGTGGACTTCGCTGCGACCCTCCTCGAGGCCGCCGGCGAGGACCCGGGCAGTCTCCCGGACCAGCAGGGCCGCAGCTTCCTGCGCCAGCTGCGCGGGCAGCAGGTGCCGGACTGGCTGCAGGCCGTCTACTACCGGTACTGGGAGCACGATGATCCCGAGCACCACGCCCCCGCCCACTACGGCGTGCGCACACCCACCCACAAGTACATCCGCTACTACAACGACGGGCTGGGCACCCCCGGCTCCTCGGACCGCATCATGCCTGTCGAGGACGAGCTCTACGACCTCGTCGCCGATCCCCGCGAGATGACGAACGTCGCCGCGGATCCCGCGTACGCGGAGGTGCTGGAGGAGCTGAAGGCGCTCACCGCCGAGCTGCAGGAGCAGTACGGGGATGCGCCCTACGAGGGGCCGGACACCCCGCGCCTGGAGTGGCCCACCGCCTGAGCGGGCGGGGTCCGGGGCTGCGAGGCTCAGAAGGGGAAGAGGCTCAGCATCCCCTGGCTCATCACCACGAAGAAGGTCAGGAATCCAAGCATCACCAGGCTGAAGACGATCTTCGAGAGCGGCCCCCATGGGGACAGGCTGCGCCCGTTCTTCGGCGCGATCATCCGCTCGGGACGGTCACGGTCATACAGCACCGGGACCTCCTGGCCGGAGCGGTCCAGCATGCCGATGTCTCCGCGCAGCGGAGTGGTGCGCACCGTCTGCCCGCGATCGGTGGTGAACTCGATCGTCTCGATCATCGTGGAGGTGCGGTTGTCCTTGCCGCCGCTGATGTGCAGATTCGCGGAGATCACGCGGCCCGTGGTGCGCTGACCCCGCGAGGCGAGGTTCATGCCGCGGAGCAGATTCCGCACCGCCGTGAACAGCATGAACAGCGCCACCAGCCCGATCAGCGCAGGCACCAGCACGAACATCAGGCTGAAGCCCTGAAACCCCATCGGACACCCTTTCCCCCAGGTCGATACCGCACCCAGCCTAGAACGCGGAGGCCCCTCGCGCGCGGCCGCGCCGAGGACTGGTCCTCCCCGGCCCGTGCTGCAGGTGGCGCCGTGACGGGTGCGTCGGCCGACGCCGCGCTCAGCGCACGGATTCGGCGTTCGGATGGGCGGTGACGTCGTGCTCCGCATCGCCCAGCAGGTGCGCGCCGCCGATCGGCTCGCTGATCCAGCCCTCCAGCTCCCAGCCCTCGTCCGGATGGCCGATGAGGGTGACCATGCCGGTGTTGAACAGCGGGCGGTCATGGCGCGTGGCAGGGCCGAGCCGCGCCGCGAGCGAGGCGAACACTCGGATCGCCGCGCCGTGGCTGACCACCGCGACCGTCGCCTCCTGCGCGTACAGCGAGGCGATGTGCCGCAGGGCCCCGGTGTAGCGGGCCCAGAACTCGTGACCCGTCTCGCCCCCGGGCAGCCGGCCATCGAGCTCGCCGCCGCTCCACAGCGACTGGTTGTGCTGATAGGCGTCGACCGAGGCCTCGTCCCGCTGCAGCTCCACCTCCCCGGCGTCGATCTCCTCGAGGCCTTCGGTCAGGCGCGGGCTCATCCCCAGCGCGGCGGCGAGCGGCGCCGCGGTCTCATGGGTGCGCAGCAGGCGCGAGACGTGCAGCCCCGCGATGTCCTCCCGGGCGAGCGCGCCCGGCACCGCCTGCGCCTGCCGGTGGCCGAGGGCGGTCAGCCCCGGCCCCGGGTAGCCGGTGTCGAGGATGCCCTGCACGTTGCTGGGGGTCTGGCCGTGACGGATCAGGAGAAGTCGCATGACCTGCACCGTATGCGATCTGGCCGGGCGCCGCGCACAGCGCCCACGCGAGCCGCAGGCCAGGTCGCGGCCCCGTCGGCCGGACCACCGCCCCGTCGGCCGGACCGCCGCCGCGTCGGCCGGCCTCAGCCCCGTCGGCCTCGCGTGCTGATCACCACGAGCGCGATCGCGAGCCCGAGCAGCCGCACCAGCGTGGTCCCGGCGAGCAGCACCGCGCCGCCCACCGCGAGCACCACCACTGTGCTCTGCGAGGCCGCGGGCGGACCGCCCGGCTCGCCCGTCGCGGGAACCTGCTGATCGGTGAGATCGGCCGGCTCACCCAGCAGCTCGGTGAGGCGCTCCTCGTCATCGGCGCCGCCGTCCATCGGAAGCGCGCACCAGGTCGAGCTGTACCGGCCGTCGGCCCCCGAGGCCCAGACCCGCAGCGTCGTCCCCTCCGGGATCCGTCCCAGCCCGCACGCGGTGGTCTGCTCATGCGTGCGGAACTCGATGGTGCGGGACTCCTCGCCCTTCCACACCGTGTTCACCGCCGCGAAGTAGGTGACGTCGCCGTCGATGTCCGAGAGCTCCTGCTGCACGGTGATCTCCGCGATCAGATCCGCGTTCTCGATCGCCTCTTCGAAGTCGTAGCCCATGCAGCTGCATGCGTATGCGGAAGGTGCTCCTACGAGCACCAGCAGCACGGCGCCGACGAGCACCGTCAGCAGCCTCGAGCGCGGCGGGGAGGAGGTGGTCGCCATCACAGCAGGATAGTCTCGCGGCAGCGCTACCGGCACCCGCACCAGCAGCGCCGTCGGCCGGTGCCCGAACGGCTCATGCGCGAGCGGCCGCGTGACCGTGTCACGCGGCAAGCCCGGGCTGCCGCACTTCCGGCACTACGGGTCGTCGTCGACGACACGGCACTCAAGTACTGCCCGGTCGGGCTCGAGCAGCTGGCCGACGGCTTCGAGGCCGAGCTCGTCGAGGCGGCAGAACGTGGTCAGGTCAGGAGTTGCGAACGTAGGGTGGTGCAAGTCGAGGTCTTCCGGCGGATGGGCAGTGTGAGAACTTCCATCCTGGAAGACCTCGACGCCTATCCACGAACCCGCCGCCGACCCTCGACTACACCCTCAATTTCGAAGGGCCGGTTTCGACCGTCGCGCGGAGGGTGTCTCCCTGCAGATCGCACACCCCTCCCTGCACAACGTCACGTGACGGCGCGACGCACCTCAGCTGCAATCCGCTCGTAGACGCCCTCGACGACGCGACGCGGGGCATCGGCGAGGTTGAAGCCGTGCCCGACGTCCGCGACGTCGATGTGCGCGGCGAGGGCGCCGGCCTCGCGCAGCCGGCACGCGAAGCGCACACCCTCGTCGCGCAGGATGTCGCGTTCGACGGTCACGACGACGGCGGGAGGCAGGCCGTCGAGCGTGCCGGATCCGTCGAGCGCGGGCGAGATGAGCGGATCTGCGCGGCGCGCGGGATCGGGACAGTACGCGCGGTCGAAGACCGGGCCGAGCGGGACGAGCAGCCACTCGGTACCGCGTCGCTTCTTGCGGAGCGACGAGATCGTGAGGTCGAGCGGCGGGTACAGCAGCACCTGCAGCGCGATGTCGGGGCCGCCCTCGTCGCGCGCGATGCGGGCGACGGCCGCGGCGAGGGATCCGCCGGCCGACTGCCCTCCCACGACGAGGCGCGCGGGCCACGGCCGCGCCGGATCCGCCGCCCACGCGGCCGCGTCATAGGCCTGCTCGACCGGCACCGGGAACCGCGCCTGGGGCGCCGTGTCGTAGTCGACGTTGACGACCGCGAGGCCGGTGTGCGCCGCGAGCCAGCGACAGAGCGGGTCGTCCTGCTCGGGATGCCGCATCACGAACCCGCCGCCGTGGAAGTTGACGTAGACGCCGGTCGGGTCGCCCTCGGGCGCGTACACGGTCGCGGCGAGGTCGCCGTGGCGGGTGGGGATCGTCTCGCAGGCGACGCGCGCCGGCAGGTCGGCGAACGCGAGATCCGGCGGGGCGAGGCGCGCGGGCGCCTTCTGGATCCCCTTCGCGACCCAGTCGGCCAGCCAGAGCGGAATCTGCATCGGGAACACCTCTGTTCGACGGCTGACTGCGAGCGTATCGGCCCGCGGGCGTTCCGAGCGCAGGAGGATTCGCCGAGAGAAGGACGGATCCGGCCGAATCGCCAGAGTTTCGGCGAATCTTCCTTCCCTCGGCGCAACGTGGATCCATGGCACCCTGGCCGCATGGGGTGGTGGCCGTTCACGAAGAAGCCGACATACGCGCTGGGCGACGAGCCGGGGCCGACGGTGGCCGAGCAGGTCGCGTCGCTCGAAGCGCTGGGGCTGCACCTGACGCCGGGGCTGACGCCCGAGATCCTGCGCCGGTCCATCAGCCGCAACCCGCCCGGGATCTCGCCGAACGCCTACGGTCAGACGGGCGCCGCGGCGCGCACGCTGCCGCCCGAGCCCTACCGCCAGGGCGCCTACTGGCGCCTGCTCGCCGACCGGCACGGCCTCGGCAGCTACGGTTGCGGAGCACCGGCGATCTGGCACGAGGCGGTGCTGCTGCCGGAGGCGGGGCCCGTGCGGACCGAGGTGGGTCTGCAAGAGACCGTCGCGCGCATCGCCGAGCGCGCGACCGAACCGTTCGACGAGGATCCGCGGGAGGTCGAGATCCTCGCCTTCGCGCGCGACGATGACGGGTGGACCGCCGACGTGCGCGTCGGCGAGCGCACGCTCTCGTGGGGGCGCGGCACGACGCACTGGGACATCTGGGACGACGTGCTCGACGCCGTGCGCCCGCCCGGACTGACGCCGGTCGACCTGGTCGACGACGCTCCGTCGAAGGTTGACTGGGACGTCGTGCACAGCAAGCTCGTGTTCTGGATCCGCGACGAGCACGTCGATGCTCTGCGCGCGATCGCGCGCACGTACCTCCTGCCGCTGCGCGACGCCGAGGCGACGTGGTGGGACACCGTGCGAACGTCGCCCGGCGTGCCCGCGACCTTCCCCGGCGACAACGTCTTCACGCTGCCGCGCGGCTACCTCACGAGCGGGCTGTCGGATCCGGCCGACCTGGATCCGTACGCCCCTCCCCTCGCTCCGATCCCGACCGCCGAGGAGCGCGAGATCCTCGAGGACTTCGGGATCCGCGTGCTCGGCGACGTCGAGGCCTCCAACGAGAAGCGGATCACGACGCAGGGCGTGCGGCGACGCGGTGCGAACAAGCACTTCTTCGGGCCGCTCGATGGGCCGGTCATCGGCCTGCTGCGGGCCGGCACCCGCCCCGCGTTCAATCAGCAGGCGAAGAGCGTGTGGCCGCCGCCGCACCTCGATCGGCTTTCGCGCGTCTTCTCCGAGACCGCGTCGCACGCGACGGTGCGCACGCGACGCCTCGACCACGCCGACATCGTGCGTCAGATCGTCGGGAACATCGCGCTCGCGGCAGGCGCGGTCGAGCGGATCGGGGCGATCGACGTGGCGGACCTCGACGACGACGGCGTGATCGCCGCCGAGGTCGAGATCGACGGAGAGCTCCGCCGATTCGAGACCCCGCCCACGATCGACCCGACGGAGCACTGGCCGAAGACCCCGCTTCTCCCGCTCGTCGTCGACATCGCGAACGCGCTGCGCGGGCCGGATCAGGTGTGGGTGGATCCCTACGACAAGCTGCGCGAGCACGATCGCGACGGCGAGGGCGGCACCTTCCTGCTGCTCGCCCGCGCCGATGTCGACCGCTTCCGCGCAGACGTCTTCGAGCGCTTCATCGCCCCCGCGACCAGCCCCGCCGCGTGGGCAGCCTGGGAGTGGGAGCGAACCGATCGCAGCACCCTCGAGGACGTGGCCCGCCACCGCAAGCGCCACGCCTGAGGGGACGGGCCCGCGCGTGCTCCGAGCGCAGGAAGATTCACCGAGAGAAGGGCGGATCCGGCCGAATCGCCATCCCCACCGCACCTCGTCCCGTCGCTTCGCGCCGGCACGAGCCTCGCGTGCGGCGTGGGCCCATCCTCGGCGAATCTTCCTTCTCTCAGCGCAGCGGGGGTCCGCGTCCGCCCGATGCGCGACTACATTGCCCTCATGGATAGCACCGATGTCGGGCTCACCAGCGAAGCAGGCCTCGAGGCACTCGTGCGCGAGGGAATCGCCGTGCCCCCAGCCGCACCTCGAGCAATGCAGCTTCCGCACGCCGTTCACGCGAGCGGATCTGTCAGCGATCTCATTGCCGATCAGCGCCGCTGAGCGATACGTGTCGGCTTCGACACGGAAATCCGCCGCGCCGCCGCGTCAGCGCCCGAACCGCTGCTGCGCCGCCTGCCGGGTGACGCCGAGCGCGGCGCCGATCATCGTCCACGAGTCTCCCGCCGCGCGAGCCGCGAGCACCGCCGCCGCAAGCTCTTCCTCGGCCGCGTCGAGACCTTCGCGCGCTGCGATGATGCGCCGGAAGTGAACGGCATCACGCGCCGGCGTGACCGCAAGGTCGAGGCCGTCGAGACCCGTGTCGTCAGAGGTTGTCTTCATAGGTAGTCATAGAACTTCGGCCGGAGCCGATCGGCATGGATGATCCGCGCCGGCGCATCCGCAATGATGTCAACTCCCCCTTGACGCGTCAACCCCTGATTGACGCAATTCGGCGCCCCCGACAAGTCTTACGCCCGCCGCCACTCGCGCGGAGTTATCCACAACCCTCACCGCACCCGATACGCTCCCCGCATGGCCGACTTCCTCGCATATCCGGCTCTTCGGAATCAAGGGTGTAGGTGAGGTCTGAAGCCTCCGGCTTCGAGCAGCGATCTCGCGATGTAGTGGGTGAGGTTTCGGAACCCGAGTGCGGAGCCGCGGAGGTGCTCGAGGCGGCCGTTGATGGCCTCGGTGGGGCCGTTGCTGGTGCCGGGCCGGTCGAAGAACGCGAGCACGTCGGCGGCGCGTTGCTTCAACGTCCGCCCGAGTCGGCGGATCTCGGCGAGAGCGGCGGGGACGCCGCTGGTGACGGCGTCGATCACGGTCCGCATCATGGCCTTGGCCTTGTTCTTGTCGGGTTCGCGGTAGGCCGCGACGATGCGCTGGTAGATGCCCCAGGTCGCTTCGACCTCGACGTGCTCCTCGGCGGCGAACACCGCGTCGAGGCGGGCGGTCTGCTTCTCGGTGAGGAAGCTCGCGCCGGTGTGGAGGGTGCGGCGGACACCGTAGAGCGGGTCGCCGGCGTGACCCCGGTGGCCGAGGGTGTCCTGCTGGACGCGCTGCCGGGTGCGGTCCAGGGCGTCGCCGGCGAGGCGGACGACGTGGAACGGGTCCATCACCGGGACAGCGTCGGGGAGTTCCTCGGCCGCGGCAGTCTTGAACCCGGAGAACCCGTCCATCGCGACCACCTCGATCTGCTTCGACCAGTCCGCGGGCCGGGCGGCGAGCCACTGCTTGAACACCTGCTTCGAGCGGCCCTCGACCATGTCCAGCAGCCGTGCCGGGCCGGTCTTCTCGCGGGCCGGGGTGAGGTCGATGATCACGGTCACGTACTTGTCGCCGAGCCTGGTGTGTCGCCAGACATGCTCGTCGACACCGATCGTGGTCACCCCGTCGAACCTGGTCGGGTCGTCGATGAGCCGCCGCTTGCCCTCGGCGAGGATCGCGGTGTTCGCGGTATGCCACGACACCCCGAGGCCTGCTGCTGCGCGGGAGACGGTGAGGTGGTCGACCACGATCGCGGTCAGTGCCCACCCGATCCCGCCGCGGGAGATCTTCGCCCGCGGCGCCGCCGCCTTCGACGTGTCCTGCCGCCAGGTGCGCCGGCAGTGGCCACACCGGTAGCGGCGCACCCGCACCAGCAGCGCCGTCGGCCGGTGCCCGAACGGCTCATGCGCGAGCGGCCGCGTGACCGTGTCACGCGGCAAGCCCGGGCTGCCGCACTTCCGGCACTACGGGTCGTCGTCGACGACACGGCACTCAAGTACTGCCCGGTCGGGCTCGAGCAGCTGGCCGACGGCTTCGAGGCCGAGCTCGTCGAGGCGGCAGAACGTGGTCAGGTCAGGAGTTGCGAACGTAGGGTGGTGCAAGTCGAGGTCTTCCGGCGGATGGGCAGTGTGAGAACTTCCATCCTGGAAGACCTCGACGCCTATCCACGAACCCGCCGCCGACCCTCGACTACACCCTCAATTTCGAAGGGCCACTTCTCTGCCAGAGCGCCTCGTATTCCGCCAGTACTCGACCAGCTGAGCCGGTGCAGGGCCACATGCACCGGCGCTGGACCCGGTGTGTCGGGCCGTAACTCGGCGTGGCACGTAGAGGTGCGCTGGCCCGGGCCCGCCTCGCCGGCGCCGCAGAATTGCGGGCTGAGGACCGATGCGTCGATGCACACCGGTCCTCAGCCCGCGAAAGTGAGGAGCGTGCCTCGGAGGCCGAGCGTGCCTCGGAGGCTGAGCGCGCTTCAGAGGCTGATGACGTCCGCCATCTTGCCGGTGCGGGAGGACTCGTAGGCCGCGAGGATCACGCCGAGCACGCTCACGCCCTCCACCTCCGTGTTGATCGGACGCTCGCCGCTGATCAGGCAGTCCACGAAGTGCGCGATCTCGGCGGAGAAGGTCTCCACCTGCTCGTGCTCGAACACCTGCTCCTCCTCGCCGCGCACCTGCACGCGCAGGGTGGAGCCGTCGGAGCTGAGCGAGCCCTTCTCGCCCACCACGGAGAAGCGGTCGGTGCCCGGTGCGGCCTGGTACGCCCAGGAGGTCACCATCTGGCCCACTGCGCCGCTGTCGAAGCGCACCAGCACCTGCGCCGAGTCCTCGCCCTCCATGAACTTCAGGCGGTGCGTGGACAGCATCGCGAAGGCGCTGGTGGGGACCGCGCCCGCGAGGTGCAGCATCAGGTAGGTGGGGTGGTAGCCGGTGTCGATCAGCTCGCCGCCGCCGGAGGTCGCGGCGTTCGCGCGCCAGCCCATCGAATCGGGGTCGAAGTCGTTGTAGAACGAGTCGGTGGTGCGCACCTCGTAGACCTCGCCGAGGGTGCCCGCGTCCAGGATCTCCTTGGCCTTCGCGACGGCCGGCATGAACAGCTGATTGTGCGCGCACATCAGCGTCACGCCCGCCTTCTTCACGGCCTCGCTGACCTGCTTGGCCTCCTCGGGGGTGAGGCACAGCGGCTTCTCGCACAGGATGTGCTTGCCCGCCTCGGCGGCCGCGAGGATCGCGGGGGTGTGCAGGTGGTGGGGGAGGCAGATGTCGACCGCGTCGACGTTCTCGTCCTTCACCAGCTCCCTGAAGTCGGTGTAGCCCTTCGCGCCGGTCTCGGCCTCGCGGCGGGCGAGCGCCTCGGGGTCGACGTCGGCGATGGCGGTGACCTTCGCGCGGTCCGCGACGGTGGCGTAGGCGTTCAGGTGCGCGGTGGCGATGCCACCGCCGCCGAGGATGCCGATGCGGACGGGGGAGGGGACGGTGCTGGTCATGGAGGCTCCTGCTTCTGCGATGGTCATGAGGTTCGTGGGGTGGATCGGATCTGGGATGCTGCGGGCTCAGGCGGCCGCGGAGTTCGCCGAGGCCACCAGAGCGGTCAGGGCCTGGGCGCGCTCGAGGTTCTCGGTGGTGTCCTCACCGGTGCGGATCGCGTCGACCCACTGCGCGAAGGGGTTCTCCGCATCGGCCGGGACGTCGAGCGGGACCGGTCCCTCGCCGGTGTCGACGCTGGTGCCGCCGTCGGCCCCGAGCCCGTGCTGGAACGAGCCCTTGGTGCCCTGCACCTCGATCGAGAAGGGGCTCGTGGGGGTCACGAACCCGGTCTCGATCACGCCGATCGCGCCGTCGGTGCCGGTCACGGTGACCACGGCGTTGTCCTCCACGCCGCGGCCGGTCATGTCGGTGTAGGTCGCCGAGCGCACCTGCACGTCCGTGCCCAGGATCAGCTGGGTGAGGTAGACGGGGTGGGCGGCGAGGTCGCTGAACGCGCCGCCGATCGCGGCGACGGGATCGTAGAACCGGGCCGGCAACCAGTCGGCGGTGGAGCCGTTGTGCGCCAGGCGCACCCGCGAGTAGGTCAGGCGGCCGAGCCGCCCCTCCTCGAGCACGCGCCGCAGCGCGAGCGCGTAGCCGTGGGCCAGGCGAGGCAGGGAGACGGTCAGCCGCACCCCTGCCTCGCGCGCCGCGGCGATCAGCTCCTCGCCCTCGGCGACGGTGGGGGCCAGCAGCTTCTCGGTGAACACGTGCTTGCCCGCCGCGATCGCCTTCCCGATCACCTCGCGGTGCACGTTCGTGGCGGTGGTGACGGTGACGCCGTCGAGGTCCTGCCTGGCCAGCAGCACCTCGAGGTCCGGGGCGAACTCGACGCCGAGGGACTCGGCCAGGGCGCGGCCGCGCTCCGGCTCCTCGTCCCAGACGGCGACCAGCTCGGTGCCGGGATGCTGCTGGGCCTCCCGGGCGTACTCCTCGGCATGGACGTGCCAGGCCGAGAGCGCTGCGATGCGCAGTGGTGCGGTCATGCTTCCTCACGATCATTGGGATGGTTCACGGCTCGCCCGCAGGTCTTACCGCCGCACGTGGTTCCGGGGCCGGGGCCCCGCCGCGCCTGCCCGGCTCAGTCGGGCAGGCGAAGATTCGGATCCGGCTGGCCGAAGCCCTCCGGCAGCTGGAACGGACAGAACTGCTGCATGGTGGGGTCGACGTAGGCCTGGGCCTCCTTGACCAGGTTCTCCGGGGTGTCGGAGGCCTGGTTGAGGCTGCCCTGCATCGTCATCATCGCGTCCCAGAGCTTGGTGCCCACCGGCAGCGGCGGGCGCGACTGTGCCACATCCAGCAGCTCCACGAAGAACCGGATGTCCTCGTTCCAGCCCTCGGGATCAGCGACGGTCTCGAGGTTGGTGGGGATGCGGCTGATGCCGCGCATCATCGTCTTCTGCCCCTCGTAGCCGGCGTAGTAGGACATGAACCGCCACGCCGCCTCGGACATCGACGCCCCCTTGGGCATGGTCAGCGCGAAGCCGCCCGCCCAGGTGAAGGGCTCATCGCCCGCGTTCGGCACCGGCAGGTGGGTGACGGTGTAGTTCATGTCCGGCTTGTAGTCCGCCTGCCCCTGCACTCCCCACGGGCCGGTGATCTGGAACAGCTGCCGGTCCGAGAAGAAGGAGGTCTGGGTGGGCGGGGCGTTGGGCGGCTGGTACGTCGCCTTGAAGGCGTCCAGGCGCGGGAAGTTCAGGCGCTTGACCCAGTCCGCGTACATCGTCGCGACATCCAGCATCGGCTGCTCGTCCAGCAGCATGCGGCACTCGGCGTTGTCGTACAGCGGGACACCGTTCGCGATCGCCCACATCAGCAGCGAGGCCTGGTCATCCCACGGGATCCAGGTGACCCGCTCGTAGGAGCCCCGCGCATCCTGCACGCTGACCTCGTCGTGGATCTCCCACATCTGATCGTAGGAGAGGGGCCCGTTTTCCGGATCCAGCAGCGCCCGATCGATGCCCGCCTCGTCCGCGAGGTCGAGGTTGACGTACATGCCGCGGGTGTCGGTGTCCATCGGCAGGCCGTAGTAGTGGCCGTCGTAGAACAGCTCGTCGGTGGCGAACTTGACCCAGCCGGCCATGTACTCCTGCGGGCTCATCCCCTCGTGCTCCTCGATCAGCCCATCGATCGGCTCGAGCAGCCCCAGGGAGGCGAACTGCGAGGTGTTGAAGCGGTCCATGAAGTAGACATCCGGGCCGGTGCGCCCGCGCACGGCGGTGATGACGCTCGAGGCGTCGCCTTCACCGTTGGAGGGCACCTGGGAGACCTCGACCGTGATGTCGGGGTTCTCGGCGGTGAACGCCTCGATGATCTCGGCCTCGACGTCCGCGTCGGAGGCCCAGATGCCCCACAGCCGCACCACGTTCGGGTCGCGGTCCGCGCCGGTGGGGCGGTCGGTGCAGCCGGTGATCGCGCCGCCGGCGATGGAGACGGAGGCTCCGGCGCCCAGGGCCTTGAGGAGTGTCCTTCGATCGATCACTTGAAACCTCCCAGGGAGATGCCGCTGATGAAATAGCGCTGGAACAGGAAGAAGAGGATCACCAGCGGGAGCACCACCAGGAACGAGGCCGCCATCAGCAGGCTGAACGGGACGTCCTGGGCGTTGACGGAGCGGAACACCTCCATACCGATCGAGAGCGTCTGCAGCTCGCGGTCCTGCAGGTAGATCAGCGGGCCCATGAAGTCGTTCCAGGTGCCCACCGCGGCGAAGATCGCCACCACGGTCAGCGCCGGGCGCGTGGCGGGGAAGACGATCCGCCAGGCGATCGACCAGTCGCTCGCGCCGTCCACGCGGGCCGCATCGAGCATGTCCCGCGGGGTCTGCAGCATGAACTGCCGCAGCAGGAAGGTGAAGAACCCTCCCGCGAACAGCGCGGGCAGGATCAGGGGCGCCCAGGTGTTGACGAAGCCGAGCGCCGCCCACATGTCGAACATCGGGATCAGCGTGACCGGGAACGGCAGGAACAGGGTCGCCAGCACCACGAAGAACACCTTGTCGCGGCCGGGCCAGTCGATGCACGAGAAGCCGTAGGCGACGATGAAGTTCGAGATCACCGAGAACACCACCACGCTGATCGTGATGATGGCGCTGTTGCGGAAGAACAGCCAGAACGGCATCACCGTGGTGGCCTCACGGAAGTTGCTCCAGTGGAACTCCTGCGGGAACAGCGTGGGCGGGACCATCGCGAGCTCCTCGGGGCCCTTCACCGCCGAGATGAGCATCCAGTACAGGGGGAGCGAGAACAGGGCCAGCACCGCCAGGATCACCAGGCGTGAGATCCAGGCGCTGAGTCCGGTGGGGCGGGAGCCGTCGGGGTTGCGGCCGTAGTCGGAGCGCGACTTCAGCGGGCGGGCGGTGTCCGCCGCAGTCGCCGGAGCGCTCATCTGAGTGATTGCCATGATGTGTGCCTTCCTCTCAGCCTGCGGCCACGTCGTAGTTCACGAACCGGCGCGAGAGCCAGTAGATGAGGCCGGCCAGGAGCATGCCGAACAGGAACAGCAGCACCGCGAGCGCCGAGGCGAAGCCGAGCTGACCGTAGGAGAAGGCGTTGCGGTAGAGGTACAGCATGTAGAACAGGGTCGCGTTGTCCGGACCGCCGTCGGTCATGATGTACGCCTCGGTGAACACCATCATCGCGCCGGAGACGCCCGTGATCAGGTTGAACAGGATCGTGGGGGTCAGCAGCGGGAGCGTGATCGCGGTGAACTGCTTCATCCGCCCGGCGCCGTCGATGCGCGCCGCCTCGTACAGGGTGGAGGGGATGTTCCGCAGGCCCGCCAGGTAGATCAGCGCCGCGTTGCCGGCGGCGAGCTGCGCCATCAGGATGATCACGATCTTCGCGTAGCGCGGCTCGCCCAGCAGGTTCGTATCCGGCATCCCGAACAGCCCCAGCACCTGGTTGACGATGCCGAACTGGGGGTTGACGAACACGATGAAGATGAACGACATCGCGAACATCGGGATCAGCGAGGGCAGGTAGAGCAGGGTGCGGTAGATCGCCACCTCGCGCACGTTGCGGTTCATCGCCAGCGCCAGCAGCAGTGCGACCACCAGGCCCAGCGGCACGGAGATCAGCATGTAGTAGACGGTGTTGCCCACCGAGGTGCGCACCAGCGGGTCCAGGAACGCGGAGACGTAGTTCTGCAGGCCGATGAAGGTGGGGGTCTGCATGCCCGAGTACTGGGTGAGGCTGATGCCGAAGGAGTACACCAGCGGGTAGATGACGAACACCGCCACGCCGATGATCCACGGCGAGATGAACAGCAGCCCCACTCGCAGGTTCCGCTTCTCGCGCCGGCTCAGCGGGCGCCGACGGCGGCCGCCCGTGCCGGGCGGTCCTTCTGATGCTTCGCGTGTCGGGGTTCCCCGGGACTGTGCGGGGCCGACCGCGGCGATCGCATCGCTCGCGCTCATGTCTCTCCTTCCGATGCACCGCCTCGTCGCGGTGCGTTCACGGGGCGGGACGGAGTGCTCCCGCCATGGCTGTCCGAAGGGGATCCGATGATCCCTGCGCCATGGTGAGGTAGATTACTCACACTGATTGACTTAATCAACGGGTCACGGCCGACGAATTCCAGCGCGGCCCCGATCGCCCCCGCGTATCGTGCGCGGCAGCGGGGGAGATCTGCCCGTCTCCGCCCGGCGGGGGACCAGCTCACGGAAGGGGGCGGCATGCGCGGAACGTCGATGGCCGACATCGGCTCCTACAACGAGCGGCTCGTGCTGCAGATGATCCGCGCCGCGCCGATGGGGATCTCCCAGTCCCAGGTGGTGCGCGGCAGCGGCCTGTCCCGCCAGACCGTCTCCCTGATCGCCCGCCGCCTGCTGCGCGACGGACTGATCGAGACCGCCGGCCAGCGCATCTCCGGCCCCGGCAAGCCCACCACGATCCTGCGCATCGTCGCCGAGTCCCGCTGGACCATCGGCCTGCACGTGGACCCCGCGCACCTCACCGTCGTGCTGTGCGACCTGCAGGGCGAGGCCGTGGACTCGACCACCCTCGCCGCCCCCACCGAGGACGCCTCCGCGGATCTGGACCGCATCGTCACCGAGATCGAGCGGCTGCTCGCCCTGCACGACGCCACCCCGATCCACGCGCTGCCGGACCTCCTGCCCGGGCACTCCGCCGACGGCGAGGAGCAGGGGGTGCCGACGCCGCCCCGCAGGGTGGTGCTGGGCATCGGCGTGGCCGCCCCCGCCCCGCTCGACGTCGCCGCAGGCGTGATCCGCACACCGCCCTGGCTGCCCGGCTGGCACCAGATGCCGATCGTCGAACGGCTCGAGGCCGCCACCGGCCTGCCCGTGCTCCTGGACAAGGACACCAATGCGGCGCTGACCGGTGAGATCTGGGCCGGGCACCTCCCCTCCGAGCAGACGGTGCTCTACCTCTACCTCAGCCACGGCGCGGGCTCCGCGGTGAGCGCCGACGGCCGCGTCCATCGCGGCGGCAGCACCCAGGCGGGGGAGATCGGGCACCTGCCCACGGGCCTCACCGACGAGCGCTGCCGCTGCGGGCGATACGGCTGCCTGAACCTGTTCACCGATGCGCGGCGCATGGTCGAGCGGGCCACCACCGCCGGCGCGGAGATCAGCCCCGATGACCTCCCCGGCGCCGTGGACGCGCTCGCCGCCGCGGCGCAGCGCGGCGATGCCGCCGCCCTCCGTGCCGTCGAGGCGCATCTCCAGGCTGTGGTCGCCGCGCTCGACATCCTCGCGCGCGTCCACGATCCTCAGCGGATCATCGTGGGCGGTCCCGTGCTCGCGGCCCTCCAGCCCCTGGCCGCGCAGCAGATCCGTGCCCGCACCGCGGAGTGGCTCGAGGGCTCGGGATGCTCCTTGCACTTCTCCGAGCTCGGCAACGCCGCCGGTGCGATCGGCGCCGCCTGCCTCTTCCTCGAGGAGGAGCTCTCGCCCCGCCGCGGGTTGAGCGCCCGGGCCAGGGGGCGCGCATGAACCGCCCTGCCGCTGACACCCCAGCCGACACCTTCGTGCCGCGCGAGCGCCGACGCGGCACCTGGCTGGTGGAGACCCTCGAGCACGTCTACGCGGTGGTGCGCATCCAGCTCGCCTGGCTCGCGCTGACCCTGCTGGGCCTGGTAGTGCTCGGGATCGCCCCGGCCACCTGCGCCGCGGCCGACGCCCTGCGCGCCCAGCGCCGCGGCGAGCTGACCCGCGCGCTGCCGCTGATGTGGGCCAGCTGCCGGCGAGAGCTGCTCCCCGCCACCGCGCGGATGCTGCCCCTGCTGGTGGTGCAGCTGCTGGCGCTCGCGATGCTCTGGCAGGCCGCGGCGGGCCTGGGCAGCAACCCCGCGGTGATGGCCGTGCTCGGCACCCTCGCCGCGATCGCGGCCGGCTGGGCGGCGGTCTCTCTCGCCGCGATCGCTGTGGCCCCGCGCGTGCGGGACCAGCACCTGCTGGTCACCTGGCGTCTCGCCCTGCTGATGCCCGGCGCCGTCCCGTTCCGCAGCTTCGCGCTGGTGGCGCTGCTGGCCGCTTGGGCCGTGCTGTGCAGCCTGGCCTGGCCGCTCGCCCTGCTGCTCGGCGCGGGCCTCGCGATCGACATGGCCGTGGGCCTGCTCGGCCGGCGCATCACCGTGCTCCTCGAAGACCTCAGCGGCCAGGCCCCCGCCCGACTCTGACCCCTGCCTTCCCCAACCCCTGCCCGTCCCGACCTCGACCGTCCCGACCTCGACCGTCCCGCACCGCGACCCCTGACCAAGGAGCACCCATGTTCTCGACCCTCTCGCCCGGCGCCCTCGGACTCGACCTCGACCACGCCCGCGCCGTGGAGCTCGCCGCCGCCCACGGCTTCGGCGGCGTCGACCCCGACCTCGGCCACCTGCGCAGCCTTGGTGCCTCCGGCGCCGCCGAGCACGGCGCTGCGGTGAAGGAGAAGGGCCTGCAGTGGGGCATGGCCGGTCTGCCCATCGGCCTCGACGCCCCTGCCGAGGAGTTCCGTCGCGCCCTGGTGGATCTGCCCGCCGATCTCGAGCTGCTCGCCGCGGCGGGCGTGACGCGCCTGGGCACCTGGATCCGCCCGATGCACGACGAGCTCGACCACCGCCAGAACTGGCGCCTCCACCAGGGCCGCATCGCCCTGGTCGCGGCGCTGCTCGAGGACGCCGGCCTGCGCCTGGGCCTGGAGTACATCGGCCCGAAGACCTTCTGGTCCACCGAGCGCTTCCCCTTCATCCACTCCCTGCGCGAGGCGCGCGAGCTGATCGCCGAGACCGGCGCGCGCAACGTCGGCCTCATCCTGGACACCTACCACTGGTACACCGCCGGGGAGGACGCGGAGCAGCTCGCGGGCCTGACCGATGCCGACATCGTCTCCGTCGACCTCAACGACGCCCGCGCGGACCGTGAGCGGGACGAGCAGCAGGATCTCGACCGCCGCCTGCCCTTCGACACCGGGGTGATCGACCTCGACGGCTTCCTCCGCGCCGTCGGCGCCGCCGGCTACACCGGCCCGGTGAAGATCGAGCCGTTCATGGCCACCCTCGCCGAGCGGCCCGTGGACGAGGTGCTCTCGCAGATCTCCGGCCTGCTGGACCGCGCGATCGCGGTCGGCGAGCAGCGCTGAGCGCCCCGGTCCGGGCCGCCTCGGCGCGGACGCCACCGCCGCTGCGCGCCGAGCGCTGATAGGTTCACCCACCATGCCCGACCTCGCCGTACTCGTCCCCACCCTGAGTCCGGCCTCCTGGGCACTGGTCATCGCCGCCGCCTTGATCGTGGGCTTCGCCAAGACCGCCCTGCCCGGAGCGGGCACCATCGCCGTGGGCCTGTTCGCCCTGGCCATGCCCGCCAAGGAGTCCACCGCCGCGCTCCTGCTGCTGCTGATCGTGGGCGACATGATGGCGCTGTGGGTCTATCGGCGTGAGCCGGACTGGCGCACGCTCGTCAGGCTCCTGCCGAGCGCCATGATCGGCGTGGTCATCGGCGTGTTCTACTTCGCCCGCGTGGACGGCGACGGGGTGCGCCTGACAATCGGCGTGATCCTGCTGGTGCTCGTGGTCGTCACCGTCGGCCGGCGCCGGCTCGCCCAGCGCCGCGACGCCTCCGGCGCGGCAGGGGACCGGCTGCCGCCCACCCGTGCCGCGGCGGCCGGCTCCCGTCCCGGCGCCGCCGCGACCGCGCAGGGCATCGGCTACGGCCTTCTCGGCGGCTTCACCACCATGGTCGCCAACGCCGCCGGGCCCGTGATGTCGCTGTACTTCTACGCGATGCGCATGCCGGTACTGACGTTCCTGGGCACCTCCGCCTGGTACTTCGCGATCGTGAACCTGTTCAAGGTGCCGTTCTCCGCCGGGCTGGGCCTGATCACCCGCGACACCCTGGTGATGGACGTGATGCTGATCCCCGCGGTGTTCCTGGGTGCCTACGCGGGCGCGAAGGTGGCCCGGCGCATCCCGCAGAAGGTGTTCGAGAACCTCGTCCTGGTGCTCACCGTCGCCGCGGCGATCGGCCTGCTGGTGGTGTGAGCGGGCCTCCTCCGCCGGCCCCTGGCTCCGGGAGTTCGTGACGGAGCACGACCTCCCGCTGCTGGCCCTCAAGGGGGGACTACGGACCCAGCAGCGGCGCCGCTGCTGGAGGATCCGCCGCGCCGGCTGCGCCTCGCGCACGAGGTGCCTCGCCTGCTGCACCGCGGCACCCTCGCCCCCGGCCCGGAAGCGCTTCCCGCCTAGACTGGGCAGGTGACCACCCCCGAGGCGGCCGATCCCGCGTCCACCCCGAAGAGCCGGTGCACCGCCGGAGCCCGCATCACCCTGACCCTCGCGTCCCTGGGCATGCTCGGGCCCTTCACCATCAACACCGTCTTCCCCGCGTTCACCCAGATCGGGGACGAGTTCGGCGCCTCCGAGGTGGTGCTGCAGCAGCTGATCAGCGTCTACCTCGCCTCCTTCGCGGTGATGAGCGTGTTCCACGGACCGCTCTCCGATGCGCTGGGCCGCAAGAAGGTGATGCTCACCGGGCTCGCGATCTACATCCTGGCGATGTTCGGCGCGATCTTCGCCTCCGGGATGGGGATGCTGATCGCGCTGCGCGTGCTGCAGGGCATGAGCGCGGGCGCCGCCACGATCGTCTCCCGCGTGGTGATCCGGGACCTGTTCGCCGGGGCCGAGGCGCAGCGCCTGATGGCGCGGGTGATGATGATCTTCGCGCTGTCGCCGGTGATCGCCCCGATGCTCGGCGGCTGGCTGCTGCTGCTCGGCGACTGGCGCTGGGTGTTCGCGGGCGTGGGCCTGTACGGGGTGCTGGTGATGGTGCTGACTGCGCTGATGCCCGAGTCGCTGCCGCCGGAAGCTCGCACCCCGCTGCGGCTGGGCGCGGTGCTCGGCTCGCTGTGGCAGGTGGGGCGCTCGCTGACGATGGTGCGGATCGCAGCGGCGACCGCCTTCGGCTTCGCCGCCCACTTCGTGTACGTCGCCGCCGCCCCGATCATCGTGGCCCGCCTGCTGGGCCTGGGCGAGCAGGACTTCTGGGTGCTGTTCGGCCCGCTGATCGTCGGGATGATGGCCGGCTCCTACGTGGTGGGCCGTGCGGCCGATCTGATGGACCGCGCCCGCCTGATCACCCTCGGCTACCTCGGCACGCTGATCACCGGCACGCTCAACGTGGTGCTGGTGATCGTCTTCCCCGACCCCTCCGGGCAGCTGGACCTCTCACTGGTGCCGGTGCTGATCGGGCCGATGCTGATGTCCTTCACCGCCTCCCTGTTCTTCGCCCCCGTCCAGCTGGAGATCCTCGACCTGTTCCCGCACCAGAGCGGCGCCGCCGCCTCGCTGGGCACCTTCTTCACCCTGGTGATGAACGCCCTGCTCTCCGGCGTGATCGCCCCGCTGATCACCCCGAACCTCACCGTGGTCGCGATCGCGGCGCTGATCGGCGTGGTGATCGGTGCGCTGCTGTGGGCCTGGCACCTCGCCGACCGCCGCCGCCTGCTGCCCGCCGCTCCGGACTGAGATCCCGTTTCGGTCAACTCCTCGCATGGACCACCCTTCGCGGGAGACCATGGAGCATGTCGTTCGACCTGGACCCCCTCGAACTGCTCGCTGCGGTGCTGATGGCGGCGACGCTCGCCGTCCCGCTCGCGTTCCCGCTCGCCGCCGGGATCGTCACCGCCCCCGCCCGTGCCTGGAACCGCACGGGCCTGGCGATGGGCGTGAGCCTCCTGCTGGGCGTGCTCCTGGCCGTGGCGAGCGCCTTCGTGGGCCTCGGGCCGCTGCAGCTGCTGGCCGGGATCGGAATGCTGCTGGGGCTGACCTGCGCGATCGCCGCTGCGGTGATGATCGTGGTGCTGGAGGACGGGACCGTGCTGTCCACGGTGCTGGGGATCCTCGCCTGCGTGCTGGTCGGTCTGGGCGAGCCGATCCAGACCGTGCCGACGATCTTCGGACTGAGCTCCTCGCTGCTGGTGGTGATCGCCGCAGTGGTGGTCGAGGCGGTGGTGTTGGTCGCGCTGGTGGGCTTCCTGGTCGCCGCCGCCCGGCGGGTGCGGGCGCTGCAGATCGGCGTCGCCGCCGGCGGTGCGGTGGCCGCGCTGCTGCTCGGGGTCGCGGCGCTGCTGCACGTGATCGGCCTGGCCACCGACGCCTCGCCCCCGCACCTGCCGCTGCCTGCCACGCTCATCGCAGCGCTGGCTGCCTTCGTGATCGGCTCTGTGGTCGCGGGCGTGCTCGGCACGGTCACGGCGCGCCGGCAGCGGGTCACTGCCGGGGAGGCCTGAGCGCGCCGTCGCCCCGCTCAGCGCAGAGCTTCGACGCGCTCCCGCAGCGCCCGGAACCAGCGCAGCTCGTACGCGCTGCGGGGCATCGCGAGCGCCTGCTCGCACCACTGCAGCACCTGCTCACGCTCCCAGTGCCCCTCCCGGATCAGCCGCGGAACGAGGTGCCGGCCCAGGCTCAGTCCGGGCATCGTCTCGTCCCGCTGCGCGGTCGACGCCCCCGAGCGGCCCTCGACCGTGAACAGCAGCGGCAGCGTGGTCCCGATCAGCACCGGGTGCTGGTCGAGGTATCCGGAGAGGTCATGCTGCGCGATGAGCAGCAGCACTGCGCCGCGCTGGGTGGGCGGCGGGACCAGGCCCTGCTGCGCCCAGTCGAACATTGCCTCGACGCCGCGCAGCCGGTCCCAGGCCCTGGGGTTGCTGAGGAAGGCCTGCGACCACACCTCCACGAAGACGTCCAGCTGCTCGGGGAACAGCCGTGGGATGAGATCCCTCGCCACCGGCAGCTCGATCGGATGGACCCGCTTGGCTGCGATCTGCGCTTCGCGGGTGCCCAGCCTCGCCACGGTCGCGGCATCCCAGTGCGCCTGACGCAGCCTGCCCACCCAGCGCCCCTGGGGATCGCGGGCGCTGTCCGGGGACAGGTCGATGCCGTCGGCCGCCTCCCGCAGCGCCGGGGTCCAGGCGCGCCTGCGCTGCGCGGGGGGCAGCGGCTCGAGCACCTCGAGCGCATCGAGCGGCCGACCGTTCCGCACCGCGACCAGCAGGGCCTCGGCGGGGAAGGGCGCACCTGGGGCAGCCAATGCAGGGGGCCTATGTTCTGAGCCAAGCCGCGAGAGCGGCCGGCTCAGGCGTCGGGGCAGGTATGGATGCTTTGTAGTAGGTGCTGTTGACAGCCGTCGCGGAGCATCGCGAAGATGACGTTGCAGTGGCGGCGGGCCAGGCAGATCACGGCAGCGTTGTGGCGCTTGCCCTCGGCTCGTTTGCGATCGTAGTAGGCCGTGGAGATCGGGTCGGAGTGCGAGGCGACCCAGGCGGAGTAGAACAGCGCGTTCTTCAACCGCTTGTTACCTGAACGCGCGGGGAACTCGCCGCGGATCGAGGTGCCGGATCTTCGCGTGACCGGCGCGATTCCGGCATAGGCCGCGAGGTGGCCTGGGGTATCGAACGCGGAGCCGTCGCCGATGTTCAGGAGAATCTGGGCGGCGGTCTTGATGCCGATCCCCGGCATGCTCATTAAGACCGAGGCGAGAGGAAGTCCCCCAGCATGGTCTCGACCTCCCTCGCCACGGCCGCTCGCTGCTCCTTCAGCTCCTTCACCTGACCGGCGACTCTGGGAATCACGAGTCCCACTGCCGCGGTTGCCGGCACGATCACGGTCTGCTCCGCGAGCGCGGTGAAGATCTGGTCGATCAGCGCTTCGGGGTCACGGCGCGAGTGGGCCCGGGCGAACCGTAGGACCCTGCTTCGACCTGCAGTCTTGAACTTGGTCGGGCCGCCGAACTTCTCCAGCAGGTCCAGCACGAGTCCGGTCGATAGGGTCCCGCCGACGAAGGCGCGTTCGAGCGCTGGGCGGATCTGTGTGAGCAGAGATTGGATCCGGTTCAGCGCCCGGGTGGTCTCGTGGGCGAGGTCTTCGTCGAAGCCGGCGAGGACCTTCAGGGCGGAGAGGATGTCGTTGTCGCGATCGACCTGCCGGAGGGTGCGGGGCATGGTGCGGGCCGCGTCAGCGATGATGAATGCGTCGCGCGCGTCGGTCTTTGACCTGCACGGATAGAGGTCTGCGGCCTTCCGCATCGCCAGACCGGGCAGGTAGGCGACAGAGCAGCCAGAGTCGCGGGCGACCGCGATCGGCAGTGCTCCGATGGTGTTGGGCTGGTCGACGACCATCAGTACTTCGCCGTGGTTCTGTAGCTGGGTGAACAGCTCACGGAGCTTGGTCTCGTCCTGCGGGAGGGGCTTGTCGAACAGCTTGTTCCCGTCCGGGTCGAGCGCGCACGCGTGGTGGGCGGTCTTCCCGACATCCAGACCGATGACGACCGCGAATCGGGGCGTGTCAGATGGTCTGTGTAAGCCGTACCGAGAGGAACGGTAAGAATCATGACCATGACGGACGAGAAGAAGCAGGGCGAGCCATCGGGCCAGGACTTGGTCGAGCAGCTGAAGGCCTCTGGCCAGCTTGATGCCCTCTTCGAGCAGATCGATGCCGGGAAGGTCGAGCTGACCGGCGATGGAGGGTTCGTGCCCGCGCTGGTCAAAGCAGCGCTCGAACGCGGACTGCAGGCCGAGCTGACCAGCCATCTGGGCTGTGAGAAGGGCTCGAGCGAGGCGTCGAAGCACTCCAACTCCCGGAACGGGACCACGTCGAAGAAGGTCGAGTCCGAAGTCGGACCGATCCAGCTCGACGTCCCCCGGGATCGGGGTGGGTCGTTCATGCCGCGCCTGGTCCCCAAGGGTCAGCGGCGGCTGGGAGGCCTTGATGACATGATCATCAGCCTCTATGCCGGCGGGATGACGATCCGGGACATCCAGCACCATCTGGCCTCCACGCTCGGCACGGATCTGTCGCACGAGATGATCTCCAACATCACCGACGCCGTCAGCGAAGAGGTGCTGGCCTGGCAGTCGCGGCCGCTGGAGGAGTTCTATCCGGTGATCTATCTCGACGCGATCCGGATCAAGATCCGAGAGAACAGCCAGGTCATCAACCGTGTCGCCTATATCGCCGTCGGCGTGGACCTCGAGGGGATCAAGCACGTGCTGGGGATCTGGGTCCAGGACACCGAGGGCTCGGCGTTTTGGGCCCACGTCTGCGCGGACCTGGCCAACCGGGGCGTGCGGGACGTGCTGATCGTCTGCTGCGACGGCCTCAAGGGCCTGCCAGAGGCGATCGAGGCGACCTGGCCGGACTCGATGGTCCAAACCTGCGTCGTCCACCTGATCCGGGCCGCGATGCGGTTCGTGGCCTACTCCGACCGCAAGAAGGTCGCCAAGGCGCTCAAGCCGATCTACACCGCACCCAACGAGGAGATCGCCCGGAAGGCGCTGGCAGAGTTCGAGGCCTCCGAGCTCGGGAAGAAGTACCCCTCCGCTGCTACGACCTGGGCGAACTCCTGGGAGCGGTTCATTCCGTTCCTGCAGTTCCCGCCGATGTTGCGCAAGGTCATCTACACGACCAACTGAATCGGCCCAGGTTTTCTGCCGCTACTTTGCGGGTTCGGGCTCTCGGGCGAGGGCCTCGTAGTGGAGCGCCTCGGACTCTACCGGGGTCAACATCCCCAGGGAGCCGTGGAGGCGTCGGTTGTTGTACCAGTCGACCCAGCCGGCAGTCGCGAACTCGACGTCCGAGAGCGTCCGGAACGGGCCGTGGTGGAAGACGGTGGTGCGGATTCACTCGGTCTTGAACAGCCCATTGACCGTCTCCATGAGCGCGTTATCGAACGCATCGCCGACGGTCCCGATCGAGGGAGCGATGCCCTCGAGGTCGAGGTGCTCGGTGTACCGGATCGACGTGTACTGCGATCCGGCATCGCTGTGCGCCACCAAAGAGCCTGGTGAGACCTGGTTTCCCTCGCGTTCCCGCTGCCACAGCGCGATCCGCAGTGGCGTCATGACGAGATCGGTGCGCATGCTCGAGGACGCGTGCCAGCCCACGATCCGCTGAGCGAACACGTCGACGACGAAAGCGACGTACACGAACCCGGCCCAGGTGCGAACGTAGGTGAAATCGGTGACCCAGACCAGGTTCGGAACCGGGGCCGTGAAGTCGCGATTGAGCAGGTCACCCGCCCGTTTCCCATTAGGGTTCGGGATGGTGGTGCGCAGCTTCTTCGCCCGCCGAATACCTTCGAGGCCGAGGGTGCGCATCGCCCGGTCCACCGCCCCACGGGAGGTGCCGGCCAGGCCTTCCTGACGGCGGAGCAGCGCGACCCACTTCCGGCGCCCGTAGAGGCCTTCAGGGGTCATCTGCCACCGCTGGGTGGTGGCGTTGAACGTCCAGGCCAGCTCACGGATCTTGTCCTCGACCAGAGCGTCTGTGACGGTGCGGGCCGCGATGCGGGGCGGTCTCTTCCAGGCCCGGTAGGTGCGTGCAGCGATCTTCAGGCCCTGCTGGCGCAGGACGCGGAGGATCGGCTCGACTGCATACCCTTCGGCTCTCATCTCGTCGATGAACGCGCAGATCAGCGGTTTCGGGGGTCGAGCTCCCCCGCGAAGAAAATTGAAGCCCGGCGGAGGATCTCGTTGTCCTCCCGCAACCGCTTGTTCTCGGCCTTCAACCGTTTGACCTCGGCAGACTCCTCGGTCGTGACGCCGGGACGGGTTCCGTCGTCGACCTCGGCCTGGGCCAGCCAGCGCCGCACGGACTCGCGAGAGACGCCCTCTTGACGGGCCACCGCAGCGGTGGCCGCGGTCAGGGTGGGGTACTCCTGCTGGTGCTCGCGCACGAGCCGCACGCACCTCGCGCGCAGCTGGGGATCGATCTTCTTCGGCATGCTGTCCATCCTTCCGGACTCAAACAGCAGCGGCATCAAACCCGGGCCGATTCAACTCGCCTCATGGGACGCTCGCGACTTGGAAGCCGTGAGGTCCGAGTTCCGTGAGTCTGTCGCGCAGCAGTGCCCCAATCTCCGCGCGCCGTTGCTCGTCCATCCGCTCGATTGGGCCGGTGATGCTCACTGCGAAGGAGCGTCCTCCTGGTCGAGTGAGGGCGACCCCCACGCAAGCAATACCGGGCTCGTTCTCCTCAACCTCAATAGACCAGCCACGTGCAGCGGTATCGGCAATCACTGACTCGAGCCGAGGCAGAGAGATGACGGCCCCCGGGCTCTGCTGAGGATCTTCGGTTGCTCTCGAGTACGGAGCTAGAGCCTGGCCGTTCACCCCGTCGGCGGCCAACATCGCCCTTCCCATGGCTGTCCGGGCTGCGAGGGCACGACTGCCCACGCGGGACCAAACTCTGAGCGCACGCTCGGGTTCGACTTTGTCCAGGTAGAGAACGTGGGCTCCATCCAGGCGTCCGAGATGGACCAGCTCTCGAGCTTCCTGTGAAATTGCGGCGAGCGCTGGTGCGAGCAAGAGTGCCATGTTCTCCTCCTGCTCGAAACGGCTGGCCAGAATTGGAAGTGCGCTGCCGAGACGATAGTTCTGCTCAGGTAGCACCTGTTCGGCGAATCCTCGGTACATCAGAGCTCGTAGTAGGCGGTGCACCGAGGCCTTGTTGAGCGCGCTCTCCGAGGCGATCTCGCGCAGTGTCATCCCCGTTGGTCCAGCCCCGGCAAGGATCTCTAGAACGATAAGCGCTCTGTCGACACTGCCGACGGGGGAAGATTCGGGCGGAGGCGAGATGGTCATAGAGTAATCAATTCTAAGAGTCATTGGGGAGGAGCCTCATTGCTTGGTATGCCATTCGGAGCGAATGGCTCAGAAAGGCAATTCCACCTCCAGTGTAAAAGCGACATGTTTCAGAATCGGTCGAGAGCGATCACTTGCCTGCGGCAAGCCAACTGATCGCCAAGTTTCATTTCAATTGGGGGGCTGGGGCGGCACGCTGGAGTCGTGTGCGAGAGATGCACTGGCGCGGCGTAGGCAATGCCGTGCGTGAAATGTAGGCTCGAGATCCCTCAACACTATAGCGCAGACCTTCCTTCGGTAGCACCTGCCCTAGATTGCTCCACCCAATCAAGGCTCCGATTCGACCCGCGAGTCCGGGCCGGCATCCAGCGACCACGACCTCCGGGCTAGGTTGCGGTCTGGTCTCGGTGTGGACTCCGTCTGTTGCGGGACCGATGCCGATGATCTACTCTCGAGCAACGCAGAGCGAAACGAACGTTCCGCAACGTGGAATGTGGGGGCGTTGGCGCTGGCCGCTCCCCCCGTCCCGCGTAGAGGGTCGGTCGCCCCAGGGAGGGGCGGACGGTCATCTCGGCGTAGGAAGTCGCATTACCGCCAGTGTCAGGGCGGGCATGTACTCGGGGCCGCCGCGCGGTGGCTCTAAGCCCGCAAGGTATTGGCGACGAAAGTTCGTGAGTGGCAAAACGCGGGGTCGATGAAGCCCTGCGGTGGTGAGCAAAGGAGACATCATGAGGCTCAACAGGCGACAGTTCCTTGGTGGCGCGGCCACAGTGGCGGGTGCCGCAGCCCTGAGCGGCTGTGGAGGTGGTGGAAGCGGAGGCGGCAACGTCCTCAACGTCTCCGCGTGTAACCATCCTTGGTCAAACTACATCAAGGATCTCCTTCCCGAGTTCGAGGAAGAGCATGATGTAAAGGTTCAGCTGAACGAGTTTCAGGCAGATCAGCTCTCAACCATGTACAGCACGAGGCTCAGCGCGAACGCAACTGACCTCGATGTGATGATGTACCGCCCACTCCAGGAGGGCGTGCAGTTCATGAGGAACGAGTGGCTTCTGGATCTCGACGCGAGTGCGGCGGGCGATACAGCCTACGATCTTGCGGACTTCCAGGAAGCCGCTATGGAAGTCGTGAAGGTCGACAGTGCAGTTTACGGGATCCCCATCGTTACGGAGCGGGAGGTTCTCTTCTATCGAAAAGACCTCTTAGACGTAGCGGGCATCTCGGTGCCAGAGACGATGGAGGATCTCGAAGACGCGGCCGAGATGCTCACTGACCCTGCCTCAGGCGTGTTCGGGATTGCCATGCGGGGGCAGAAAGCAGCAGCCGTGACCCAGTTCTCCGGCTTCCTCTACAGCTACGGGGCGGATTTTATGACAGAATCCGGCGAGGCCTCCATCGATACGCCGGAAGCTATTGCTGCTTATACGATGTACGGTGATCTTTTGCGGAACTACGGCCCCGAGGGCGTTGAATCGATGTCGACCGAGCAGATCAACCCGCTGTTCCAGCAGGGAAAGATCGCGATGTTCATCGACGCCGAGGTGTTCTGGTCGGAACTCATCCGAGAAGGGACCTCCACGGTCGCCGCAGACCAGTTGGGTGTTGCTCCGTTGCCGGCGGGCCCTGCCGGTTCCAAGCCCTACAGCGTACCGTCCTGGGCGCTCGCAGTGAACGCGAAGACTACAAAGGCAGATCTCTCTTGGGAGTTCGTGAAGTGGGCGACGAGCCCCGACATGGTTCTGGCTGCACAGCAGGCTGGAGTTTCTGGAGCTCGGACGTCGGTGTGGGAGAACCCGGATAGCCTCACTGGCATTCCGGAGGATTTCCAGGAAACCCTTCGTGTCTCCACAGAAAACGGAGTCGGTTACGACCGTCCTCGCGTGGTCCAGGTCGGTCGAGCCCGCGACATCGTAGGTGAACCCCTGATCGCAGCTATTCGCGGTGAAGATGTGACGGCGGCTGCGCAGACTGCTCAGGCCAATTTTGCGGCCTTCCTGGAAGAGGACGCGACTGCGACTGGCGAGTAAAGCGGCAGCCAGCGGAACACCTCGAGGGGCCACAAAGTGCTCCTTCCCGCCATTTAGAAGGACATTTATGAGCACACTCCAGCGCAAGTCTCGGCTGCTGCAGTGGGGGATGATTCTTCCCGCACTTCTAGCGATCGTAGCTCTCATTGCGTTTCCGATCGGTTACACGATCAACTTGAGCCTTACCGACACCTCTGGTCCCGCTTCTGCGGGCCCGGCGCCGTTCGCTGGACTTGAGAACTATGCGGACGCCCTTAGGGACACGGCTAGATTCTGGCCTGCGCTGGGGAGGACGATCGTGTTCACCGTGGTTGCCCTTTCCATCGAGTTGATCCTTGGTATCGCCATCGCCCTGCTGCTGCGGAAAGATTTCCGCGGCAGCATGGTGGCCCGCACGATCATGTTGGTCCCGCTTGTTACCAGCCCGGTCGCTGTTGGAGCCATCTGGATGCTGATCCTCGACCCAAACACGGGATTCGCGAACACGATGATCTCGGCAATGGGGCTAGATAGGATTGGATTCCTCACCAATCCCGACTACGCCTTGTGGACCATTATTGGCTTGGATGCCTGGCAATGGACCCCCCTGGTCATTCTCATCGTGCTTGCGGGGCTCGCGGGAGTTCCCGACGAGCCGGAGGAAGCGGCTCTAGTTGATGGAGCAAGCACCTCGCAGAGGATTAGATTCGTGACGCTCCCGATGATCAGGAACACAATTGTTGTTGCCGCAGTTCTCCGGGGGATTGACGCCCTGAAAACATTCGACATCATTTATGCCACAAAAGGGCCAGGGGGTGGATCGTCGAACGAGGCGGAGACGCTAAATGTGCTGGTCTATGGCTTGAGCTTTGACTATATGGAGTTCGGCCTGGCCTCGGCGATACTCGTGCTGTTCTTCGTGCTTGTACTTGTGGCTGCTGTTTTCGTGGTCCGTCAGTCGACGAGGGATGTGTGACATGACTACCTCCACCATGCCAAGGAAGAGTATGAACCCCGCTATCAAGGCCCGTAAGCGCAGAGCCCGTCCTGCTGACATCGCGCGCATGGCTTTGATCGTTGTTGTGTGCCTGGTCTTTGCCTTCCCGTACTTCTGGATGCTACTTGCTTCGTTGAAGACGAACGTGCAGATCAGCGACCCAAGTCAAACATTTGTTTTCACGCCGACGCTCGAGAATTACGTCAGAGTGTTTGAGACCAACAACTATGGTCAATATCTTACCAACAGTATTGTTGTGGCGGTTGCGTCTACTGGAATATCCTTACTGCTGGGAGTTCCGGCAGCTTGGGCTATCGCGCGGTTCAATATGGGGAAGTTCAATGGCTTGATCCTGCTGGCTCGAATCGTCCCCGCAATCTTGCTTCTGGTGCCTTGGTACTATGTTTTTTCGCTTGCCGGATTGGTGGGTACTAGTTGGGTTCTTGTGATCAGTCATGTCTTCGTGGGCTTGCCTCTCGTTACCTGGATCATGACGGGATTCTTCCGCTCGCTCCCAGAGGAGTTACGTGAGGCTGGGCTGGTTGACGGGCTTACGGAGGCAGGGACCTTCTTGCGAATATCACTTCCTTTGTCGGTCCCGGGAATCGCGACTGCGTCGATGCTCTCGGTAATCTTCAGCTGGAACAACTTCCTGTTCTCCCTGGTGCTCACAGACTCGACCACGCTAACCCTCCCTGTTGCGCTCTATCAATTCATGGCCTATGCCGGGGTCGACTGGGCTGGCCTCATGGCTGCGGCTGCCGTCATGAGCGCACCGATCATTCTGTTTGCTCTGTTTGCTCAGCGTTATGTCGTCAGCGGCCTGACCGCTGGCGCGACGAAGGGCTGATTTCGGACTATCGCAATGGCCCGTCGAATCTCGCCGGGCCCCATACAAGGAAGAGAAAATTCCCATGGCCACCATCCAGAGCGCTGAGGTTCTGGTGTCCTCGCCGGGACGCAACTTTGTAACTCTGAAGATCTCGACGAGCGATGGCGTCGTCGGCTGGGGTGATGCAACAGTCAATGGGCGCGAGCTCGCTGTTGTTGCATACCTGCAGGAGCATGTATGCCCTCTCCTGATCGGCAGGGATCCGGCCCAAATTGAGCAAACCTGGCAGTACCTATATCGAGGTGCGTACTGGAGAAGGGGCCCGATCACGATGGCGGCCATCGCCGCCGTGGACATGTGTTTGTGGGACATCAAAGGCAAGATTGCGGGGATGCCTGTCTATCAACTCCTTGGGGGAGCGTCACGCGATGGGTTGCGAGCCTATGGGCATGCTTCGGGCAGCACAATTGAGGAGGTCCTCGTTGCTGTGGAAGGACTCCTCAACGAGGGGTATCGAGCTGTCCGGGTGCAGTGCGCAGTGCCGGGATTGCAGCGTGTCTATGGCGTAGCCCATGGTGATGACCGCCCGACAGGTGGTGACGGTGGCGCACTGCCAGTGGTGGAGGATTGGGACAGTGCGAAGTACCTTGCGTATATCCCTCGAGTATTTGCTGCTGTGCGCGAGCGTTTCGGCCCAGATCTGCCCCTCCTCCATGATGTACACCACCGCCTGACACCCAATGAGGCCGGTCGATTGGGACGCGCTCTCGAGCCGTTCAATCTCTTCTGGCTGGAAGATTTCACCCCGGCTGAGAATCAGGAATCTGCTCGGGTGGTCCGATCAATGACTTCACAACCGCTCGCAATAGGCGAAATTTTTAATACCGTGTGGGACTATCAGACGTTGATCTCTGAGCAGCTCATCGATTACGTGCGCAGTGCCGTGACGCACGCCGGGGGCATCTCCCATCTACGAAAGATTGCCGAATATGCGGCTATTTATCAGATTAAGACGGGTTTCCATGGCCCGGCCGACATCTCTCCGATCGGACAGGCTGCTGCATTGCATCTGGGTCTGGCTATCCACAACTTCGGCATTCAAGAGTACGCAAAGCATCCTGACGATACCGCGAGTGTTTTTAAGACCACTTTCACTTGGCGCGACGGTTTGCTTCATCCAGGGCACGAGGCGGGCCTTGGGGTGGAGTACGACGAGGTTGCCGCTCGAGCGTATCCATACGTTCGGGATTACCTTCCTGTGAATCAGCTTCTAGACGGCGCGGTCCATGATTGGTGAATGCCGAATCGGTTCGGCATGGGATTCAAGGGATCTCGCGTCGGCGCCTAAGAAATGGGTCCGATAGTGAAAATAGTGCAGATTGAGACTTACCACATCAAACCACGATGGCTTTTCGTTCGAGTTGAGGCGTCAGGTGGTTTTGTGGGGTGGGGCGAGGCGATCGTCGAGGGTGCCTCTAGGACGGTTGCTTCGCTGATTGATGAGTTATCCGACTTGGTACTGGGGCAGGACCCTCGTCGCATCGAGCACATTTGGCAGATGCTGTATCGAGGCAATTTCTATCGCGGCGGCCCTCATCTCATGAGTGCGATCAGCGGGCTCGATCAGGCCCTATGGGATATCAAGGGTAAGGCCCTTGGGGCTCCTGTGTACGAGCTGTTGGGTGGGCGGGTTCGTGACCATGTGAGGGTGTACGCGCATTCGCGTGCGAACGGGACGGAGACCGCCGTAGAATCCGCGACGCGGCTTGTCGCAGCAGGTTTCGATGCGCTGAAGCTAGGGATTACAGTTCCTTTCCCGGTCCAGCCGAGCCCAGCAATGATTGATGCCGAGCTGGCATCCTTGATGGTTGTGAGGGAAGCTGTCGGTCGGGAAGTAGATATCGCGATCGACTTTCACGGCCGAACTTCGGGCGATGCAGCTATCTCGCTTATTCGCGGGTTGGACGAATTTGCGCCACTGTTCATTGAGGAGCCGGTAGTGCCGGAAGATCCTGGTGAGATGGCGAGGGTTCGTCGTGCTACGGGGGCGGTTATTGCGACAGGGGAACGCCTGTTTAGTCGCTGGGATTTTCGAAAGACGATAGAGGCTGGCGCCGTATCTATCGTGCAGCCTGACCTCTGTCATGCTGGTGGGATTTCAGAGGTGCGGCGCATTGCATCGTACGCGGAAGCCAATTCGCTGCAGATTGCCCCCCATAATCCGCTCGGGCCGATTTCTCTTGCGGCCTGCATTCAGATTGCTGCGGCATCCCCGAACTTTCTCATTCAGGAGCATCCGACGCTCCCGGACGGCTCGGATCTCGGGCATGGAATCCTTCAGGAACCATTTGTTGTCGAGGGCAGTCGGATTGCTATTCCCGAGCGGTCTGGACTTGGCGTGGAGGTCTCGGAGGAAAGCCTGATCGAGCGGGTCTACGACGGAGGGTGGAGAACCCCTCAAGTGCGGCATTCAGACGGTGCCGTCGCGGATTGGTGACGCTTTGGTGATCTATCGATAGCATCACCCACTCCCGACGTACACATACGAGACTTAGGATTTCGATAATGGCCATCGAACGCATCGACGTGAACGTCACCAGCCCCGGCCGCAACTTCGTGACCGTCACGGTCACCACGACCGACGGCGTCACCGGTCTCGGCGACGGCACTCTCAACGGGCGCGAGCTGTCGGTGGTCTCCTACCTGCGAGACCATGTCGCCCCCACCCTCATCGGGCGTGACGAGTCGCAGATCGAATCGATCTGGCAGTACCTCTACCGCGGCCCCTACTGGCGGCGCGGGCCGGTCACCATGAGCGCGATCGCCGCGATCGACATGGCGCTGTGGGACATCGCCGCGAAGAAGGCCGGGGTGCCGCTGTACAAGCTGCTCGGCGGTGCCTCCCGCACCGGTCTGCTCGCCTACGCCCACGCCTCCGGCACCACCCTCGAGCGCCTGAACGAGGCGATCCACGGCTACGTCGAGGAGGGCTTCGGCGCGGTGCGGATCCAGGCGGGCGTGCCGGGGCTCGACCAGATCTACGGCGTCCACGACGCAGCCCCCGGCGGGACGTACGAGTACGAGCCGGCCGGCCGCACCGCGGCAGGAGCGTCGATGCGGCCGACGGAGGAGGTCTGGGACACCCGTGCCTACCTCCGCCACCTGCCCACCGTGTTCGAAGGCGTGCGCGAGGAGTTCGGCCCCGCGCTGCGTCTGCTGCACGACGGCCACCACCGCATGAGCCCGATCGAGGCGGCGCGCCTGGCCAAGGACATCGAGCCCTACGACCCGTTCTGGCTCGAGGACTGCACCCCCGGCGAGGACCAGGCCGTGCTGCGCCTGGTGCGCCAGCACTCGGTGACCCCGCTCGCGATCGGCGAGGTGTTCAACTCCGTCCACGACTACCAACAGCTGATCACCGAGCGGCTGATCGACTACGTGCGCTCCTCCGCCACCCACGCCGGTGGCATCACGGGACTGCGCCAGATCATGACCTTCGCCGGGATCTACGGGATCCGTTCCGGCTTCCACGGCCCCACGGACGTCTCGCCGGTGGGCATGGCCGCGAACCTGCACCTGGGGCTCGCGATCCACAACTTCGGCATCCAGGAGTACATGCCCCACTCCGAGACCACGAAGTCCGTGTTCCGCACCAGCTACCGATTCGAGGAGGGCCTGCTGCATCCGGGTGAGGCCCCGGGCCTGGGCGTCGAGCTCGACGAGGAGGCCGCGGCCGCGCACGAGTACCAGCCTGCCTACCTGCCGGTGAACCGCCTGCGCGACGGGTCTGTGCACGACTGGTGAGCGGCGCGATAAGACGTGCCGAGCCCGCTGCGAATCGGCCGGTTGCTCCTTGGTCTTTCGAGGTCGGCGGGGATGTAGGCAGTGACTTATGATCGCTATTTATTCATTGCGTAACGCCGGCAATTGGTGAGATGGTCGCGGTCGATAATTGGAAATAGAGCGGAAGCAAATGGGGGTCACTTAAGTTCTGCGTTCGGCAGTGGTGAACTGCTAGTCGATCCCGACGAAGTCGACTACATGCCCCGTGCACTAGCGCCCGTTCTCCGCCAGACGAAGTGTCTCAGTCCCGCCAGGAGCCCTTAACCATGTCCACTTCACAAGCCGCCGGTTTAGTTGCGATTCTTCGCGGAATCACGCCTGTCGAGGCGCCGGCTATTGGAGAAGCTCTCTACGACGCCGGGTTTCGACGTATCGAGGTGCCCCTGAATTCCCCGAATCCCCTCGAATCCATCCGTCTGCTCGCTGAGCTTCTCCCTTGTCACACGCTGATCGGGGCCGGAACCGTCGTCGATCCGGCTGATGTCGATCGTGTCCACCAGGCTGGAGGGAAGCTCGTCATCGCCCCAAACACCGACCCCGAGGTCATTGCAAGGACCCTCGCACTCGGCATGGAGCCGTACCCTGGGGCCGCCACTGCCACGGAAGTTTTCTCCGCCCTGAGTTCTGGCGCCCGGACTGTGAAGGTATTTCCGGCTCCCAGCGTGGGCATCGCCGGCATGAAGGCTTGGGCGGCGACCGTCCCCGAAGGGACGCAGTTCCTTCCCGTTGGTGGGATCGATGCCGAGACCCTGCCTGCTTGGCTCGCCGCCGGGGCCACCGGGGCCGGCATCGGCACCAACTTGTACACCCCTGGACGGAGCGCCGACGAGGTGCGGCTTGAAGCCGGCTCATTGCAGCGGATCTGGGCTAGCCAGTACGTCGGGGAGGTCGCCCCATGAAGATCAGTTCAGTCAACACCTACCAAGTCCCACCCCGGTGGGCGTTCGTGAAGATCGAGACTGACGAGGGTATCGTCGGGTGGGGAGAGCCCGTAATTGAGGGGCGTGCCGCGACGGTGTGCACTGCGGTCGAGGAGCTGTCCGACTATCTGATCGGTCAGGACCCAGCGAATATCGAAGACCTCTGGACCGTCATGTACCGCGGTGGCTTCTACCGCGGTGGGCCGATTCTTATGAGCGCGATTTCAGGAATCGATCAGGCGCTCTGGGATATCAAGGGGAAGGCGTGCGGCTTGCCCGTCCACCAGCTACTCGGGGGGCGGGTCCGTGACCGTATCAGTGTCTACTCCTGGATCGGCGGCGACCGGCCCAGCGAGACCGCGAAGCAGGCGCAGGACGCAGTTGCGCGTGGGTTCTCGGCAGTGAAGATGAACGGAACTGACGAGATCCAGTTCATCGACTCTTGGGACAAGGTTGCGAGAGCGATCGACAATGTTGCGACGGTCCGTGGGGCGATTGGTGACGAAATCGGCATTGCGGTGGACTTTCATGGCCGGGTGCACGCGCCGATGGCCAAGGTGCTTATCCGCGAGCTCGAGCCACTCCACCTGATGTTTATTGAGGAGCCCGTCCTCAGCGAGAACCTCGATGCCGTGGTTGATACCCTCCGTGCGACTCCTACCCCGATCGCCCTGGGCGAGAGGTTGTTTACCCGGTGGGATTTCAAGAGTATCTTGTCCACCGGCGCAGTGAACATTATCCAGCCAGATCCCTGTCATAGTGGCGGCATCACTGAGACCCGAAAGATCGCTGCTATGGCAGAGGCGCATGACGTCGCTCTGGCTCTTCATTGCCCACTCGGTCCGGTTGCCTTGGCCACCTGTCTTCAGATCGACGCAGGAGCCTACAATGCTTTCATTCAAGAGCAGAGTCTCGGAATTCATTACAACGACGACAATGATTTGCTCGACTATGTTGTCGATCGTTCCGTCTTCGAGTACGTCGACGGCATGGTCAAGATTCCGACGGGTCCGGGCCTCGGTGTCCAGATTGATGAGGATTACCTAAAGGGGCGTGCGGCCTTGGGTCACCGTTGGCGAAATCCGATCTGGCGCCACCGTGATGGGTCGCTCTCTGAATGGTGAAAGCGCTTTGGTCCCACTCCAATTCGAACATCCATCTGCATAGTCGTCAAGATGCATTGCGACCCGATGCAAAGGGTGGTGTCATAGCGTCGTAGCAACACTCCCGGTCGGTGGGGGTATCGACGGGTGAGGGTGCTGATGGCGCGGGTGGGGTTGTCGTTTGGTGAGCGGTCGGAGATTTCCACCGCGTCGAAGGCAGGGTGGGGCGTACGGAGAATCGCTCGTCACCTGGGCCGATGTCCGTCGGTAGTCTCGCGGGAGATCCGGCGGAACACGACGAAGACCCGCGGTTATCAGGCCGTAACCGCGGACGTGGCCGCGCAGCGTCGCCGGGCGCGTCCGCAGCAGCGGAAGGTCGCCAGAGATCCGGTGCTGCAGGCGAGGGTGGAGGCGGATCTGGCCGCGTCGTGGACGCCGAACGAGATCGCGGGTCGCTTGCGTCTGGAAGCCGCAGACCCGACTGTTGGCCGTATGGCGAACTCACCCGACGCGCAGGGCCGCACTGTCTCCGGCGAAGCGATCTACCAGTACATCTACGCCATCCCCAAAGGCGAGCTCGCCCGGCGCGGCATCTTCCTGCAGTCCAAGCGCACTCGGCGCAAGCCCCGCACGACCGGCCGGTCTCGGGGCGGGCCGATCGTGGGGATGGTGCCGCTGAGCGAGCGGGGCGAGGACGCCGCTGAGCGACGCGTGCCCGGGCACTGGGAGGGCGACCTGATCATCGGGAAGAACGGCACCTCATGCGCGGCAACGCTGGTGGAGCGGATGAGCGGGTTCACCGGCCTGCTGGCCCTGCCCTCGAAGCACGCCGAGACGACGGCGGACGCGGTCATTGAGTACTTCAACGAGCTGCCCGAGATGATGCGAGCCTCGCTGGCCTGGGACCAGGGCAGCGAAATGGCTCAGCACGCGAAGGTCTCCCTGGCCACGTCGATGCCGGTCTACTTCGCCGACCCTCACTCCCCGTGGCAGCGACCGTCCAACGAGAACACCAACCGGCTCTACCGCGAGTACTTGCCCAAGGGAACCGCGATCCCCGATCACCAGCCCTACCTCACCACGATCGCGGAGGAGATCAACAACCGTCCCCGCCGCCGGCTCGGCTTCCTGACACCGACAGAATCATTCACTCGACTACTGGCCGGCGAGCCCCATGTTGCTTCGACGCTTTGACACCACCAAGGCCTGTGGTGGGGGCGCGACCCGGCGTCCGATGAGATTCGGGCCGCGACTTTCGTGATGTGGATGGGGCGTTAGCGCGAGACGGGATCCGAAACTCCGCCGGTCAGAAGTGCGTCCAGATCGATCCGCCGCGGAGCATCCTCCCAATCACTGGGAGTTGTGCAGGCTGCAGCCCCGCAGGCATTCGCTCTTCTCAATCGTGTGGGGACATCGAGCCCGTCCAGCTGCGCGCTGAGGTAGCCGGCGACAAATGCGTCTCCCGCGCCCACGGTGTCAACCACGTCCACCGCGCGCCCGGGCGCCTCATAGAGCCGCCCGTTAGCGAGGGCGGACGCCCCATCGGCCCCGAGTTTCACGACCACCTGTCGCCCCTCTGCTGCGAGTGCTTCGAGGAGGCTGTGGGGGGAGGACTCGTCGGCCTCTGGTGCGAGTATCGAAAGCTCTTCCGTGCCGCCGAAGAGCAGGTCTACTTGCCCAAGCACGTCGCCCAATAGCTGTGCCAAGCGTTCCCGTGAGCCGAGCCGGGAGCGGTAGTTCACGTCCAGGCTGACCTGCACGCCAGCCGCCGCCGCGCGCCGGACCGCAGCGACCACGGTGGCGTGTGCACTCGCTGAGAGGAGCGAAGTGATTCCGCTGATGTGCAGGATGCGCGCCTGCTCGATCAAGCCTTCGGGGAGATGGGAGGGCTCGAGTGCGGACGCGGCCGATCCTGCCCGGTAGTAATCAACCCGTGTGCTCGTGACGTTGGGTCGAGATTTGATCATCAGTCCCGTCGGACGCTTCGGATCGAAGTCGCAATGCACCTCGACTCCTTCGGCCCGGATTTCGCGCACCACCCGCTGTCCTAGCGGATCGTCGCCCACCCGGCTGATCCAGGCGGTGGGCACCTCGAGCCGGCGTAGCCCGATCGCGAGGTTCGATTCCGCTCCGCCCAGGGAGATGTCCATTGAGGGCAGGTGGGCGAGGGAGCCGATGGTACCGCTGCGCATCATTGCCATCGTCTCGCCGACCGTCACGACTTGCAGTGTGCTCACGCTCCCTCCTCCCGAGTGGTCACGCCCACGAACTGCACGGCCCGCTCGGCCAGCTCCTCGAGGCTGCCGCCCCTGAGCGCATCGCCCAGCAGCGGCCCGCCCACGGATACCGCCTCGGCCCCCGCCTGCAGCCACGCCCGGGCCGCCTCGAGGTCCACCCCGCCCGAGGGGATCACGCGGATCCCGGGGAAGGGCCCGCGCAGATCCTTGACATACCCGGGCCCCACCACGGAGGCGGGGAACACCTTGACCGCCGCGGCACCCGCCGCCCATCCCGCGTGCAGCTCGCTCGGGGTGAGGCCGCCGGGCACGATCGGGATCCCGGCGTCGGCCGCCGCCTCGAGGAGGTCGGCGCGAGTGATCGGGGTGACGATGTAGTGCGCGCCGCGCTCGGCGGCGATCCGCAGATCCTCCGGGGCGGTGACGGTGCCGACGCCGATGTCCAGGCGCTCCCCGAAGCTCTCGAGCAGTGCGGGCAGCTCATCGAGCGTGCCCGGGGTGGACAGCGTCAGCTCCACCGAGCGGATCCCGGCGCCCGCGAGGGTCTCGAGCACGGGGGCGTACTGGTCGGCGCGCTCGCCGCGGATCACCACGATCAGGCGCGCGGCGGCGGTGCGCTCGGGAAGCTGGGGGCGGGAGTCGACGGCCATGGCGGGGCTCCTGTGGGCTCGGCGGGTACGGGGCGACGGAGAGATCCGACGCCGATAGTTTCGCGATACGGAACGATAGTTCCGCTATGCGTGACATTGTATCTGTCCGGGCCCCTCCGAACACCTGCGGGGGCCAGAAAGAGGCCTGTCGGACAGAATGGTTCCGTGACCCCCGCGAGCGCCACCATCGACACCGTCCTGGCCCTCCTGCGCCGTGAGACGCAGGGCGAGGCCCAGCTCGAGCAGCTCGCCCTCGAAGCGCAGACCCTGCCCACCCCGGAGCTCGTCTACCTCGTCGAGACCCGCCCCGCCACCGAGGCCGCCCTGCTGTTCCGGGTGCTCGGCAAGGCCAGCGCGTTGGCCGTGTTCGAGGCACTGCCGGCCCACCACCAGGCCGAGCTGATCTCCGCGCTGCGCACTCAGCAGGTCGCCGACATCATCGGCGATCTCGACCCCGACGACCGCGCCTCCCTGTTCGACGAGCTGCCCGCCTCGGTCGCCGAGCGTCTGATGCGCGGCCTGGACGCCGACGAGCGCGCCATGACCACCGCCGTGCTCGGCTATCCGCGCCACGCCATCGGCCGCTACATGTCCCCCGAGGTGCTCACCCTCGACCCGCACCTCACGGTGCGCGAGGCGCGCGCCCACGTGCGAGCGCACGCCGAGGAGGCCGAGACGATCTACCTCCTGCCCGTCGTGGACCGCTCCCGCGTGCTGCTCGGTGTGGTGGGTCTGCGCCGGCTGCTCGTGGCCGACGAGGACGTCCTCGTGGCCGACCTCGCCCACGACGCCGTCCACGCCGCGGCGACCGACGGCAGGGAGGAGGCCGCCCGCCGATTCTTCGCCGCGAAGCTGCTGGCCATGCCCATCGTCGACGGCGAGGGTCGCCTGGTGGGGATCGTGACCGTCGACGACGCAGTGGACATCATCGAACGCGAGAACGCCGAGGACTCCGCCCGCGCCAGCGGCTCCGAGCCCCTGCCGCGCGCCTACCTCTCCACGCCGATCCTGCGCGTGGTGCGCAGTCGGATCGTGTGGCTGCTGGTACTCGCCATCTCCGCGATCCTCACCGTGCAGGTGCTCGAGGTGTTCGAGGACCGCCTCGACCAGGTGGTGATCCTGGCGCTGTTCATCCCGCTGCTGACCGGCACCGGCGGCAACACCGGCAACCAGGCCGCCACCACCGTGACCCGCGCCCTCGCCGTGGGCGAGGTGCGCGTGCGCGACCTGCCCCGTGTGGTGTGGCGGGAGCTGCGGGTGGGCACCGTGCTCGGCGCGGTGCTCGGCTCGCTGGGATTCGTCGTCGCCGGGCTCGTCTACGGGCTCTCCATCGGCGCGGTGATCGGGCTGACGCTGCTGTCCATCTGCGCGATGGCGGCGATCGTGGGCGGCATGATGCCGCTCATCGCGAGGCGGGTGGGAGCGGACCCGGCCGTGTTCTCCAACCCCTTCATCTCCACCTTCTGCGATGCCACCGGGCTGATCATCTACTTCTCGATCGCCACGGCTGTGCTGGGGCTCTGAGGCTCGGATTCCTTCTGCGCCGACGGGCGGATGCTTGACGCCTCTCGGACTGCGCCGCATACTTGCGGGCAACTTGCTGTCGAAGCGCTTCGACAATGATGGCGCACCGAGGCTCCCCACCCCTGAGCAGAAAGGAGCGCCGACCGTGCGCTTCACCAACGGATACTGGATGGACCGAGAGGGATACACGGTCCAGCGCGGCCGTCAGGTCCACGACCTGCAGGTCGACGCCGAGGCAGGCCGGCTGCGCGCCTTCGCCCCCACCCGGCCCGTGCGCGGCCGCGGCGACACCCTGAACAATCCTCAGCTCACCGTCACCTATGAGGCCGTGGCAGAGGGCGTGATCCGGGTGCGGATCGAGAACCACCGCGGCACCCGCACCCCGCAGCCGCGCTTCGAGATCGCGGCCGACGCCGCCTACCGCGGCACCGTCGAGACCGTCGCCGACGGGCGCACCACTCTGCGCGCCGGCGACCTCGCCCTCACGATCGGCGAGGGTGAGCAGTGGCTGGCCGAGTTCACCTCCGCAGGGCGCGCCCTGACCAGCTCCATGCCCCGCTCGATCGCGCACGTCATCGCCCCGGACGGCCAGCGGTACATGCACGAGCAGCTCAGCCTCCAGCCGGGGGAGAGCGTCTACGGGCTGGGCGAGCGCTTCGGCGCCTTCGTCAAGAACGGCCAGAGCGTCGACATCTGGAACGAGGACGGCGGCACCACCTCCGAGCAGGCCTACAAGAACGTCCCGCTCTACCTCACCTCGCGCGGCTACGGAGTGTTCGTCGAGGACGCCGGCGGGGTCTCCTTCGAGGTCGCCTCCGAGATGACCACCCGCGTGCAGTTCTCCGTCGAGGGCCAGTCCCTGAGCTACCTGCTGATCGACGGTCCCACCCCCAAGGACGTGCTGCGCCGCTACACCGCCCTCACGGGCCGCCCGCCGCTGGTGCCCGAATGGTCCTACGGGCTGTGGCTGTCCACCTCCTTCACCACCGACTACGACGAGGCCACGGTCATGTCGTTCATCGACGGGATGGAGGAGCGCGGCATCCCGCTGTCCGTGTTCCACTTCGACTGCTTCTGGATGCGCGGCTTCACCTGGACCGACTTCGTGTGGGACCCGGCGACCTTCCCCGACCCCGCCGGGCTCATCCGCCGACTGCACGAGCGCGGGCTGAAGGTGTGCGTGTGGATCAACCCGTACATCGCCCAGAAGTCGGTGCTCTTCGACGAGGGCCTCGAGCACGGCTACCTGGTGCGCACGGCCGACGGCAACGTGTGGCAGACCGACCTCTGGCAGGCCGGGATGGCGCTGGTGGACTTCACCAACCCCGAGGCCGCAGCCTGGTACCGCGGCAAGCTCGAGGGGCTGCTGGACATCGGCGTGGACTGCTTCAAGACCGACTTCGGGGAGCGGATCCCGGTGCGGGATATCGCCTGGCACGACGGCTCCGACCCCGAGAAGATGCACAACTACTACACGCATCTGTTCAACCGCACCGCCTTCGACCTGCTGGTGGAGCGCCGCGGCGAGGGCGAGGCGATCCTCTTCGCCCGTTCCGCGACCGCCGGTGGTCAGCAGTTCCCCGCGCACTGGGGTGGGGACAACGACTCCTCACTGCCCTCGATGGGGGAGACCCTGCGCGGCGGGCTGTCGCTCGCGCTGTCCGGCTTCGGCTACTGGAGCCACGACATCGGCGGCTTCGAAGGGGCCCCGGATCCCACCGTGTTCAAGCGCTGGCTCGCCTTCGGCCTGCTCTCCTCCCACTCGCGCCTGCACGGCTCGAGCTCCTACCGGGTGCCGTGGGCGTTCGACGACGAGGCCGTGGAGGTGGCGCGACGCTTCACCCTCCTCAAGCAGCAGCTCGTGCCCTATCTGCAGGAGATGGCGATCGCGGCGCACGAGCAGGGCACCCCGATCCTGCGACCGATGGTCCTCGAGTTCCCCGAGGACCGCACCTGCCACGCGATCGACACCCAGTACATGCTCGGTGACTCGCTCCTGGTCGCGCCGGTGTTCTCACCCGACGGGGAGGTCGAGGTGTACCTGCCCGAGGGGCGCTGGACCTCCGTGTTCGACGGCAGCGTCGAAGAGGGCGGCCGCTGGTTGCGCCAGCAGCACGGCGTCATGACCCTCCCGCTGTACGTGCGCGAGGGCGCGGAGCTCGGGATCGACCCGGCGGCGCTCGGGGTGTGAGGACGGGCCGGGTCGGGCGTCGTGGCGCCTGACCCGGCCGGCCTCTCGCTCAGCCCTGCGGGGCCCAGCTCGCGAGCTTCTCGGCGGAGACATCGCCGAGCCACTTCTGCCACAGCGGGCCGAAGGTGACGCGGCGGACGCCGAGCTCGGTGAGCTCGGCCAGGGACCCGGCGCCGTGCCCGTCGACGGGGTGGGCGGTGACGTTCACCGGCACCGAGACCGCCTCGACCAGTGCGGTGACCTGCTCGGCCGTGCTCAGCCCCACGGGGTAGACGGCGCGGGCGCCCGCGGACTCCATCAGCCGGATCCGCTCGACCGCCTCGGCCAGCGGATCGGAGAAGACGTCGGTGCCGAGCTTGACCGCGTCGGTGCGCCCGTTGATCACGAACGGGACCCCGGCCTCGTCGGCCGCGCTGCGGGCGGCGGCGATGTAGTCGGCGTGCTCCTGGCGATCGCGCACCCGCTTGTCCTCGCGGTGGACCACGTCCTCGATGTTCGCGCCCACGGCCCCGGCGTCGAGCAGCCGCTCGATCAGCTCCTTGGCGCCGAGGCCGTACCCGGACTCGACGTCCGCGCTGACGGGGACGTCGACGGATCCCGCGATCCTCCCGACCACCGCCAGGTAGTCGGCGAAGTCCATGTTCTCGCCGTCGGCGCTGCCGATCGCATCAGCGACGGGATGGCTGCCCACGGTGAGGCCGCGGAAACCCGCCTGAGCGGCGACCTGGGCGCTCCAGGTGTCCCAGACGGTGGGCAGGACGAGAATCTCTCCGGAGTCGTGCAGGTCGGCGAGGGTGGTGGCGTGGTCGGCGGTGCGGGACATGGGGCCTCCTGGACTCGTGGTCGTGCCGGTCCCGCCACCCTATGCACGGGTGCGTGCGCGGGGAAGGGGTTGAGGTCTGTCAAGCTTTCGGCCCAGGTCAGAGGCGGATGGAGGGCCCGGCCGTTCCTCCACATCCCAGCCTCGTCCAGATCTCCGGGAGGGTCCTGGTGCGGGGGATGAGAAGTTGATGGGCTGGTGACGGACCCAGAGCACCCCACAGGTGGGAGACCGTCATGACCATCGTTCCGCTGGCACCGAATGCCCCGGAGAACGAACGCCTGGATCGGACGGGCGCCGAGGAGAGGATCCAGCACCAGGCCGCGGTGATCGCGGCGGCGACCTGCGAGCTGCCACCAGATCCGCCACCTCGACGCCCATCACTTCGTCCCATGGTCCGAGGGAGGGCGCACGGACATCGACGGCCTCGCGCTGCTGTGCCGCCGTCACCACGTCATGGTCCATGAGGGCGGGATGCGCGTGGTGCACGATGCAGGCCGATCCTCGTCCCACCGGGCTCGGCTCCTGGTGCTCGACAGCTCCGGCCGTCCCGTCCAGGCTCGCTGGCCGGCGATGCTCGAACACGTCCGGGTCCGAGAGCCGAGCCGAGATGAGCCTGAGTCGAGGGCCGACGCCGGTGACGGTCCAGCGGAGGAAGGAGCAGCACAGTCGCCGCTCGGTCCGATCGCCGTGGCTGTGGACGGCATCGGGTTCAGTTTCGCGGCGTGCGTCGATGCCCTGTGCGAGAGCCTGATCGACGAATCCAGCACCCCTCGCACAGCCCCCGGCGCGGCATGAGAACGCCCGGGCCTCCCGAAGAAGGAGACCCGGGCATCGCCGAGCGAGCGGGCTCAGGCCCGTCGGCCCTGAACTACTTGCTGAAGCCCGCCGTCAGGCCGCTGATCAGCTGGCGTCGGCCCGCGATGTACAGCACCAGGATCGGCAGCGCGGAGAGCATCACCGCGGCCAGCACGGCCGGGATGTTCACGGTGAACTCGCCCTGGTAGGCCCACAGCGACAGCGGCAGCACGCGCATCTCGGAGCTCTGGGTGAGCACCAGCGGGAACAGGAATCCGTTCCACACCTGCAGCGCGTCGTAGATGCCCACGGTGACCACGGCCGGCTTCGCCAGCGGCAACACCAACGAGCGGAACATCTGCCAGTCCGAGGCGCCGTCGACGGTCATCGACTCGTACAGCTCCTTGGGCACATCCCGCAGGAAGTTCGTCAGGATCAGCACGGTGATCGGGATGGCGAAGGCGATCGAGGGCAGGATCAGCGCCCACAGGGTGTCGTACAGGCCCAGCTGCACGATCAGGTAGTAGATCGGGATGATCGTGGCCTGCAGCGGGATCGCGATGCCCATCAGGAACAGCTTCTGGCTGAAGCGCGCCAGGCGGGTCCTCGAGCGCACGATCACGTAGCTGGCCAGCAGCGAGGCGGTCACCACGGCGATCACGGTGATCACCGTGACGAACACCGAGTTCGCGAAGTAGCGCAGGAAGTCGTTCTCGAGCACGAAGCGGAACGGCTCGAGGGTGAACTCCGTGGGCAGCGACAGCGGGTTCGAGGAGTAGTAGTCCTCGCGCGGGCGCACGCTGGTGACCACGATGTAGTAGATCGGCACCAGGATCACCAGCAGCCAGGCGAAGCCCAGGAGGCCGCCGACGACGTTGGGGGAGCGGTGGGTGGTCGTGCTCATCTCAGGCGCCCTCCATCTGGCTCTCCATGCGATCCGCACCCGAGATGCGGTTCAGGATCAGCGACAGGGTCAGTCCCACGACCACCAGGATCACGGCGATCACGCTGGCCGGACCCATCTGGTAGGAGCGGAAACCGGTCAGGTACATGTCCAGCGGCAGGATCCTCGTGGCATTGCCCGGCCCGCCCATGGTCAGGATGAACACCAGGTCGAAGTAGGTCAGCGAGCCCACCAGCATCAGGGTGGAGCTGGTGACGATGGTGTACTTCAGCTGCGGCAGGGTCACGGAGAAGAACTGCCGCACACGGCCGGCGCCGTCGAGGGTCGCGGCCTCGTACATCGACTTCGGGATCTGCCGCACCCCGGCCTGGTACAGCAGCGAGTGGAACGGCACGAACGACCACGAGATCACCATGATCACCGTGTAGAAGGCGAAGTTCGGCGAGCCCAGCCAGTCCTGGCGCAGGAAGTCCAGACCGAAGGCGCGGGAGATGCCGAAGTTCGGGTCCAGCAGCGCCTTGAAAGCGATGCCCACAGCCGCCGCGGAGAACAGCAGCGGCAGGAAGTACAGGATGGAGAACACCTCGCGGTAGCGCTGGTGCCCGGCCATGAAGGTCCCCAGCAGCAGGCTGAGGGGGAACTGGACTGCGTAGCTCAGCACCGTCATCAGCAGCGTCAGCCACATGGCGTTGAGCGTGACGGGGTTCTGGAACACGTGCAACCAGGCGTCCAGGCCGGCGAACTCGGGGGTGCCCAGGCCGTCCCAGGCGAAGAAGGACAGCACCACCACGCCCGCCAGGGGCAGCAGCGCGAAGACGCCGAAGAAGCTCAGCGCGGGCACCAGCAGCCAGTTGCTGGGTGCGGTCCTGAGCTGGTTGCGCCGGCCGCGCGGGGAGCCGACGGGTCCGCGGGCCGCCTCGCGGGAGGGCGTGGTGCCCTCGGGCGAGGCGGCGGCGGGGTCGGCAGCGGCGGCACCGTGGACGGGTGCGTTCGACTGCCCGGCGGTCATGCGTCCAGCGTCGCGTTCATGTTGGTGACGAACTCATCCGGCTGGATCTCGCCCAGGAAGATCCGGGAGAGGTTGTTCAGCAGCTCCTGCGCGGGAGCCGGGGCCAGGGCCTGGTCCCAGGAGAGCTGGAAGTGCGGGGCGTTCAGCACCATGTCGTAGGCGAAGGAGAGGAAGTCCTCGTCGTCCAGCCCCGCGAAGGAGTCCTCGAGACCGGCCACGGCCGGGATCGCGCCCATCGCCAGGAAGCTGTCCACCATCTCCTGGTTGAGGTTGAACTCGTTGAGGTACTGGATGGCCAGCTCCTGGACCTCCGGGTCCGCATCTGCGGAGACGGACCAGTAGTTGGCGGGGTTGCCGACCACGTTCGCGGGATCGCCCGCGCCGCCGTCCATCGCCGGGAAGTTGAGGAACCCGAGGTTGCCGTCGGCGACGAAGTCCGGGGCGTCCTGCTTGAAGGTGCCGTAGACCCAGCTGCCCTGCAGCAGCATCGCGGCCTGGCCGGTGTGCACGAGGGCGGCGTCGGCGCCTGCGTCGGCCGAGACGGAGCCGAAGGCGTTGCCGAAGGCTCCGGCGTCCACCAGCTCGATGATCGACTCGAGCGCCGAGGTGATCGCGGGATCGGACCACGCATCGGCCTCGCCGGCCACGGCCTTCTGGAACACGCCCTCGCCGCCGATGCGGTCGGTGAGGTACTGGATGTACATCAGCTCGGGCCACACGCTCTGACCGGCCAGGGAGATCGGGGTGATCCCGGCGGAGGAGAAGGTCTCCACGGCGGTCATCAGCTCGTCCCAGGTGGTGGGCGGGGTGACCGAGTGCTCCTCGAACAGCGCGGTGTTGTAGTAGAGGATCACCGGCTGGGTGTCGTTGTTGGGGACGCCGTACTGGGCGCCGTCCACCTGGCCCACCTGACCGATCGACTCGATCGTGCGGCCGAGCACGTCATCGACCTTGCCGGAGAGATCCACGACGGAGCCGTTGGCGACGTAGTCGGCCAGCGTGCCGCCGGCCCAGTTGAACACCAGGGTGGGGGCGTTGCCCGAGCCGATCGCGGTGCGGATCTTCTCCTTGTAGGAGTCGTTCGCGAAGAACTCCATGGAGAACTCGTTGTCGGGGTTCGCCTCGTTCCAGGCGTTGAAGGACTGCTCGTAGGTGTCCTGCTTCGCGCCGGTCAGGGCCCAGACGGAAAGACTCGACGGAGAGCCGCCCCCGCCGCTGGGCTGCGTGCCGCCGCCGCAGGCGCTGAGGCCTGCCAGGGCGGGGATCGTCAGGCCGAGGCCCGCGAGAGTTGCGCGGCGAGTGGGTTGCATCATTGCTGCCTCCAGATCACGGTCCGACACTCTACAGAAAGATTTCGGAAACTAATGTCGGTAGGCAGTAGTAAATCCTGCTTCCCGCCCTGGGTCAAGCGGGATCGGATCCAGGAGGTCCAGGCGGCAGATGGCCAGCGTCGTCGCAGGGTGCTGCGCGGGGTGCGGTGGTGGAGGGTGTGGGCGAGAAGGGAAGAAAACTTTCGTGCCGCAGCGCGAGTCGTCCGATGTCCTGCGGTGCGGGAGAGCGGGCGCACGACGAGACGCCCCCGCCTCCCGCCGCGTGCGGCGGGAGGCGGGGGCGTCGTGCGGAGTGCTCGGGCGCCGACGGCGCGGGAGGCGCGCCGGGCGGCTCAGGCGCGGCCGGTCAGCTCCCGGGCCTGCTGCTGCGCATCGAGCGCGAGCTCGACGGCCTTGAAGGCGTGCTCCTGGGTCATCGCGTTCTCGGTGCGGTGCAGCACGTCGAGGATCAGCTCGCCGAAGAAGGGGTAGCCCACCGCGCCGGTGGCGTTGAGGCGGTGCTCGCCCTCGGCATCGACGAGGATCACCTGGCCGCCGCCGTTGTCCGTGGTGACGTCGATGTACTTGCGCAGCTCGATGTAGCCCTCGGTGCCGAGGATGAAGGTGCGCCCGTCGCCCCAGGTGCGCAGGCCCTTGGGGGTGAACCAGTCCACGCGCACGAAGCCGGTGGCGCCGCTCGAGAGCGCGATGTGCGCATCGCCGTAGTCGTCGAGCTCCGGGTGCTCGGGGTTGCCGAAGTTGCCGATCGAGGAGGAGAGGATCTCCCCGTCCTCGGAGCCGGTGAAGGTGAGCATCTGCTCGAAGTTGTGGCTGCCGATGTCGGTGAGGATGCCGCCGTAGCTCGCGCGCTCGAAGAACCAGTCCGGGCGGGTTGCGGGATCGCCGATGCGGTGCGGGCCCATCCCCTGCACCTGCAGCACCTTGCCGATCGCGCCGCGCTCGATGAGCTGCCCGGCCAGCACCGCGGCCTCCACGTGGATCCGCTCGGAGTAGTAGACCGCGTACTTCCGGCCGGTGCGCTCCACCGCGGCCTTCGCCTCGGCGAGCTGCTCGTGGCTGATCAGCGGGGCCTTGTCCGTGAAGTAGTCCTTGTCGGCCTCCATCACACGGATGCCCAGCGGCGCGCGCTCCACCGGGATCGCGGCGGCGGCGACCAGCAGCACCTCGGGATCGGAGAGCACCTCCTCCTCGCTCGAGGCGATCTTCACCTGCGGGAACTTCTCCTGGAAGGCCTTGGCCCGCTCGGGCTGGGTGTCGTAGACCCACTTCAGGGTGCCGCCCGCGTCGAGCAGGCCCTGCGTCATGCCGCCGATGTGGCCGTGGTCGAGGTGCATCGCGGCGAAGACGAACTCCCCGGGCTCGACCACCGGCTGCGGCATCGAGTCGGGGGCGTAGTCGGCTCCTTCGGAGACAGCCATGGGATGTCCTTTCCATCGAGGGTGCGGCGCGGGCGCGGTCCCGGCCGATCGAGCGCGGATGATGGACCGCGTCGTCGCGGGCGGACGCAGGGCGCCGCAGGGTGGCTTCGATGTCAGTGTCCTGCATCACCAGGAGCTCGGGTGAGAGGTGCCGGATGTTGCCAGGTGCGGCCGACGGGGCGGCGGGGCAGTGACCTCGCCCAAGCCTGCTGCCGCAGCGCCCCACCCCGGGGCTATCGTGGGTGGCCAGTCCACACAGCGGTGCCCGCGCGATGCGCGCACCCACCCGGTGCCTGGCCGCGGGCCCTGAAAGGTTCACCGTGATCGCCGCCCTCGAGGGGAGCCCGCTCCTCACGCTGTTCCTGGTCGTCGCCACGGGCGCCGTGCTCGGCGCGATCCCCTTCGGCCGGATCCGCCTCGGCGCCGCCGGCGCGCTGTTCACGGGTCTGGCGCTGTCCGCGATCGCCCCGCACCTCGGCGAGGGCATGGAGATCGTCCAGACCCTCGGACTGGCCCTGTTCGTCTACACCGTCGGCATCTCCGCGGGCGCCGCCTTCTTCGGCACCCTGAACCGTCAGCTCTCGCTGCTGGCCGCCGCGACGGTCAGCACCGTCCTGGCGGCGGCCGCGACCCTCGCGCTCGGGCAGGTGCTGGGACTGGCGCGGGACCTGTCGCTGGGTCTGTTCACCGGTGCGCTCACCGCCGCCCCGGCGCTGGATGCCGCTGCCCGCCTCACCGGCACCGGCGGCCCCTCGGTCGGGTACTCCTTCGGCTACCCGATCGGTGTGATCGTCGGGATCGTGCTGGTCTCTGCCGTGGTGAGCCGCGCCTGGCCGGGACGCAGGGACACCCCGGCGCGGGCCGGCACCAGCCTGTCCTCGACCACGGTGCGCGTGCAGCGCTCGGTGAACCTGCGCGATGTGCCCCAGTGGCACGAGCAGCTGGTGCGCTTCTCCTACCTGCGCCGCGAAGGGCGGGTGCGCGTGATCGTGCCCGGAGAGGACCTGCTGGAGGGGGACGAGGTGGTCGCCGTCGGCATGCCGGACCAGGTCCGTGCCGTCACCGAGGAGCTGGGCGAGACCAGCGACCAGCACATCGCCCACGACCGCTCCCTGGTGGAGTTCACGCGCCTGACCGTCTCCAACCCTGATCTCGCCTCCCGCTCGATCGCCGAGCTGAACCTCCCGGTGCGCTTCGGCGCGGTGGTGACCCGGGTGCGGCGCGGCGACCTCGAGCTCCTCGCCCGGGACGACCTCGTGCTCGAGCCAGGGGATCGCATCGCCGTGGTGGTGGACCGTCGCGGGCTCGATGCCGTCCATTCCTTCCTCGGCGACTCCGACCGCAAGGCCGGGGAGCTGGACGTGCTCTCCCTCGGACTCGGGCTGGTGCTCGGCGTGGCGCTGGGTCTGCTGTCCTTCCCGATGCCGGGCGGCGGCATGTTCGCCCTCGGCCCGGCCGCAGGGCCGCTGCTGGTGGGCATGGTGCTGGGCGCGCTGCGCCGCACCGGACCCGTGGTGTGGGCCCTGCCCGGCAGCGCGAATCGCACCCTGCGCCAGCTGGGCCTGCTGCTGTTCCTGGCAGGGCTGGGCCTGACGGCGGGACCCGAGTTCGCGCAGATGCTCGCCTCGCCCACCGCCTGGCGGGCCGCCGTGCTCTCCGCGGTGGTGGCGCTGCTGAGCTGCCTCGCCCTGCTGATCGCCGCGCGCTGGGTGCTGGACCTCTCCGCGCCCCGGGCGGCGGGCGCGGTGGCCGGGTTCCTCGGGCAGCCCGCGGTGCTCGAGGCGGCCAACGCCAAGGCGGCCGACGAGCGGATCGAGGCCGCCTACGCCACCCTGTTCGCCTTCTCGATCGTGGTGAAGATCCTGCTGGTCCCGGTCATCTGGAACCTGTGACTACGGGGCGCGCTGCGACGGGGCGGGCCCAGCGGCCCGCCCCGTCGGCAGCGGCTCAGTGGGTGGGACCGATGATGGCCTCGCCCTCCTGGGAGCGCACCGAGGCGGTCTTCTCGTAGAAGCGCGGGGCGCGCTCCAGCAGCGTCTCGGAGCGGTACCAGGGGTTCTCCGCCGTGATCGGCAGATCGATGGTGCGACGTTCGATCGCCGCCGCGTAGATCGCGGTGACCAGCTCGATCGCGCGCTTGCCGGCCTCCCCGTCCACGAGCGGCGCACGACCCTCACGGATCGCGGCGATCACGTCCCCGAGCTGGCCGGTGTGACCGGTGTGCTCGAGCGGGGCGTGGCCCGCGGCGAGGGCCTCGAGCTCGGCGACCAGCTCCGCATCGCCGCCGGTCTCGGGGAAGCCGTTGGGGCGGGCGGTCTCGGCCGCGACCGACCACGGCTGCCCGATCCGGGCGTGCTCGCCCTGGACGATGATCTCCTGCTGCTCGCCGTGGTGGACCACGGAGCTGGTGAGCTCCGCGAGGCCCCGCTCGTACTGCAGCAGCGCCACCGAGAGGTCCTCCACCTCGGCGTTGTCATGGCCGGCGTTGGTCATCATCGCCGCCACCGCCTGCGGCCGGCCCAGCAGCCACAGCGCCAGGTCGATGTGGTGGATCGCGTGGTTCAGGGTGGGGCCGCCGCCCTCCGAGGCCCAGGTGCCGCGCCACCACAGGTCGTAGTAGGCGCGTCCGCGCCACCACGCCGAGGCGATGCGGGCATGGGCGATGCGGCCGATCCGGCCGGAGTCGAGCACGGCCTTGAGCTGGGCCATGTCGTCCCGGAACCGGTTCTGCGCGATCACCGACAGGAGCTTCCCGGAGCGGCGCTGGGCCTCGAGCATCCGATCGCACTCCTCGAGCGAGGGCGCCATCGGCTTCTCGACGATCACGTGCACCCCGGCCTCGAGCGCCTGGACGCTCAGCTCGCAGTGCGTGCCCGGGGGAGTGGCGATCGAGACCAGGTCCAGGTTCTCCGAGGCGAGCATCGTGGTCGCGTCCTCGTACACCCGGGCCCCGTCCAGGGCGAATTCGGCGCGGGCGGTCTCGGCCTTGCCGGGCTCGATGTCCGCCAGGGCCACGACCTGCACCTCCTCGGGGAACTGGAGGTAGGCGTGCAGATGGGCACGGGAGATGTTCCCGGTGCCGATGATGCCGATCGAGAGCATGGTCAGCGTCCTTCCGGGGCGCTCAGGAGGCAGCGGACTGCGTCGTGGCGGGCTCCGCGGCAGGCTCTGCGGCGGTGAGCTCGGTGAGCGCGACCGCCTCGGGGCGGGACACGGTGCTCGCGATCTCGAGGCGGGAGCCGCTGTGCGCGGATTCGAGCACCGCGTTCATCACCTCGAGCACGTGCTGGCCCAGCTCGCCGCTGGCCCGCAGCTCCCGGCCGCGCACGGCCATGTCCTGCAGGCCGATGCCGCGCCCCGCACCCACGTAGCCGCCGCCGACGGGCAGAGCCTCCCAGCCCTCACCGGCCAGCCGACGCACCGTCACCTCGCCGTCGAAATGGTTCGGATCGGGTACCGCGAGGGTGCCCTGCGTGCCATGGACCTCGATCGGATGGGCCGAGGTGGCGACCGCGTCGAAGCTCATCACCAGCGTGGACAGCACCCCGGACTCATGCACCAGCACACCGGTGACATGGGTGTCGGTGCTGACCGGGATCACCTCCCCGGCGCGGGGGCCCGAGCCGATGGTGCGGGTCTCGTGCGGGCGGCTGGCCGCCCCGATCACCGCGGAGACCGGGCCCAGCAGGGTGACCAGCGCGTGGATGTAATAGGGGCCCATGTCCAGCAGCGGCCCGCCACCGGGGACGTAGTAGAAGTCCGGCTGCGGATGCCAGCGCTCATGGCCCGGGCACACCATCGTCGCCATCGCCGCGGTGGGCATGCCGATCACGCCCTCGTCGATCGCGACGCGAGCGGTCTGGGTGCCGGTGCCCAGCACCGTGTCCGGGGCGGAGCCGACGAGCACACCCGCGGCCTGCGCCGCGGCGAGCACCTCGGCGCCCTCCTGCGTGGTCACCGCGAAAGGCTTCTCCGAGTACACGTTCTTGCCCGCCGCGATCGCCCTCAGATCCACCTCGGCATGCGCCGCAGGGATCGTGAGGTTCAGGATCGTGTCCACCTCGGCGTCCTCGATCAGCTCGTCCACCGTCAGCACGCGCACGCCCTCACGGCCCTCCGCCGCCGCGGCGGCACGGGCGGGGTCCAGATCCGCGACGGCCACCAGCTGCACGTCGGGGAGCGTGTCGAAGCTGTCGAGGTACTGCCGCGAGATGACCCCGCAGCCGATCATCCCGATCTTCACAGGGACGCCTCCTTCGTCACGGCCGGACGCCCGTGGCCGCCGTAGGGCTGCTCGGAGCCGCGCGCGGCCCAGAGCATGCCCCGCTCGATGATGGTGCGCACGTTCGGGTCCTCGAGCACCTCGACCCGGTGGCCGGGCGTGGTCACGAAGATGCGGCCCTCGCCCCACTGTCGGGTCCACAGCGCCGGCGAGGTGATCTCGCGGGTCCACGGATCCCACTCGCGCACCTTCTGCGTGGTCGTCGCCAGCACATCGCAGTAGTCATCTGCCAGCACCCAGTACTGCTCGGTGACCAGGTCGAAGTCGGTGATCCCCTCGGTGATGTAGTGCGAGGCCGCCGCGGGCAGCATGTTCACCGTGTAGGGGACGTAGTTGTCCGACTGCTCGCCCGTGCGCTCCTCGGGGTGCTTGCCCGGATGGCAGCCGAACTGGCCGCCGATCAGGGTCAGGTAGTCGGACTCGTTGCGGTAGGAGTCGGCGATGCCTCCGTGCCAGCCGGCCATGCCGGTGCCCGCCTCGATCGCGGCGCGCAGCCCCTCGAACTGGGGCCGCTCGATGGTGTTCATGGTGTTGCACTGGACGATCAGATCGACCGTGGCCATGTACTCCGCATCCGCGTAGATCGCGGGGGAGTCCTCGATGCGCACGGCGAAGCCGTTCTCCTCGAGGAAGGGGAGGAACATGTCGGTCGCCTCGATCGGCTGGTGGCCGTCCCAGCCGCCGCGCACGACGAGCGCCACACGGGAGGCGTTCGGCGCTTCGACGGCGTCGTCGGTCGTGGGGGCGGTGGTGCTCTGCTCGGTCATCGGGTGCCCTCCTGGGCGGTGGTGGACTGCGGATCGGTGCTCTGCCAGCGGGAGCCGGCCTCGGAGCTGGCCTCGACGGCGTCGAGGACTCGCTGCACCTGCAGCGCCTCCTCGAAGGACGGCGACGGGTCGGTGCCCTCGCCGATCGCCGTGACCAGATCGGCGATCTGGTGGGTGAAGGTGTGCTCGTAGCCGAGGCCGTGCCCGGTGGGCCACCAGTTCGCGGCGTAGGGGTGCTCGGGTTCGGTGGTCAGGACGCGGGTGAAGCCCTGGCGGCCGCCCGGGGCGGTCGCGTCGTAGACCTCGAGCTCGTTCATCCGCTCGAAGTCGAAGGCGACCGAGCCGGCCGAGCCGTTGATCTCCACGCGCATCGCGTTCTTGCGGCCCTGCGCCATGCGGGTGGCCTCGAAGGAGCCCAGCACGCCCGAGTCGAAGCGGGCGGTGAACAGGGCGACGTCATCGACGGTGACCTGCTCGCGCGCGCCGGAGACATCGCCGCGCCCGCCGAGGCCCTGCGAGGTGCCGGCCGACGGGCGGGTGGGGACCACGGTCTGCAGCGTCCCGGAGACCTCCGCGATCTGCTGGCCGGTCAGCCACTGGGTGAGGTCGATGATGTGGGCGCCGATGTCGCCGAGCGCGCCGGAGCCGGCGAGCTCCTTGTTCAGGCGCCAGGTCATCGGGGCGTCGGCATCGGAGAGCCAGTCCTGCAGGTACTGGGCGCGGATCTGGCGGATCTCGCCCACGACGCCCTCGCCGATCAGCTGCCGGGCGTAGGCCAAGGCCGGGGTGCGACGGTAGGAGAAGCCGCAGAGCGAGCGGACGCCCTGTGCACGGGCCTGCTGGGCCGCCGCGGTCATCTCCTCGGACTGCGCCACCGAGTTCGCCAGCGGTTTCTCGCACAGCACGTGCTTGCCCGCCGCGAGCGCCGCCAGTGCGATCTCGTAGTGGGTGTCGCCGGGGGTGCAGATGTCGACCACGTCGATCTCGGGATCCTCGATGACGTCCTGCCAGCGGGTGGTCGTCTGCGCGAAGCCGTAGCGCTCAGCCGCCTCGACGACGGCGCTCTCCGTGCGGCCGGAGAGGGTGCGCAGCTGCGGGGTCAGCGGCAGGTCGAAGAAGCGGTGGGCATTGCGCCAGGCATGCGAGTGGGCGGCGCCCATGAAGCCGTAGCCGATCATGCCTACGTTCAGGGTGCCCGCGCGGTCGTGCGTGGTGGTCATCGGTGAAGCACTGCTCCTGAGTGAAAGTTTCGGTGTGGGTTCGGGGCTGTCGCGGTTCGCGGGGGAGGGGCGGGCGCCGTGGTGCGGCGTCGGCGCCGAGCCTCTCGCCTCTCGACGGATGAGCGAGCAAGGAGCGCTTTCCGCACCGGATTCTCGGCGGGGCAGCGGTCCTCGTCACAGCCTAGCGGACGGTGACTGTTGACCCCATCATCCCTGCTGTCGTACGCTCACGCTACCGAAAGCAAGCGAAAAGATTGCTAAACCCAAACTGAAACTGCCTCCGGGGCGTGCCTCGTGGCGACCGGGACCGACGCCGCCGTCGGCCGCTCGCGCGCGACCGTCACGGGCCGTGCGAAGGAGCGTCATGACCATTCCGACGTGGAACGACCGGAGCCGCAGCACCGAGGAGCGCGTCGAGGCGCTGCTCGCGGAGCTGAGCCTCGAGGAGAAGACTGCCCAGCTGGGCAGCTACTGGAAGCGCCCCACCCTGGGCGATGCGGAGGGCTTCGCCCCGATGCAGTCCACCTTCGAGGAGGGCCGAGATCCCTTCGACGCCGCCGTCCAGGGCGGGCTGGGGCACCTCACCCGCCCCTACGGCAGCGCGGCGCTCGAGCCCGAGGAGGGCGTCGAGAACCTGCGGAAGATGCAGCAGGCCGTGGTCTCCGGCTCTCCGCACGGGATCCCGGCACTGGTCCATGAGGAGTGCCTGACCGGCGTCATGGCGCACGGCGCCACGACCTACCCCGCCGCGATCGCGTGGGGAGCGAGCTTCGATCCCGAGCTGATCGGCGAGATGGCGCGGCGCATCGGCGCGGACATGCGCGCGATGGGCGCCCACATGGGTCTGTCCCCGGTGCTCGACATCGTGCGCGACTACCGGTGGGGCCGCATCGAGGAGACGATGGGCGAGGACCCCTACCTCACCGGCATGCTCGCCACCGAGTATGTGCGCGGCCTGCAGTCCTCCGGCGTGATCGCCACCCTCAAGCACTTCGCCGGCCACGCCGCCTCCCGCGCGGGCCGCAACCATGCTCCCGTCTCGATCGGCATGCGCGAGCTGCACGACATCGACCTGGTGCCCTTCGAGATGGCGGTGCGCCACGGCGAGGTGGGCGCGGTGATGAACTCCTACGCGGACCTGGACGGCACCCCGCCCGCCGCGAGCCGCTGGCTGCTGACCGATCTGCTGCGCGACACCTGGGGGTTCGACGGCACCGTGGTCGCCGACTACTGGGCCGTGAGCTTCCTGCAGTCCATGCACCGCGTGGTCGAGGACGACCGGGCCGCGGCGATCGCGGCGCTCAGCGCCGGGCTGGACATCGAGCTGCCCGAGAGCACCGCGTACCCGCACCTGGTCGCCGCCGTGCGCGAGGGCGAGCTCGACGAGCAGGTGCTCGACACCGCCGTGCGCCGCATCCTGCGCCAGAAGGTCGAGCTGGGCCTGCTCGATCCCGAGTTCGACGCCGGCGCCACCGGCGAGGTGCTCGACCTGGACTCCGCCGAGAACCGCGCTTTCGCGCGGCGCATGGCCGAGGAGTCCATCGTGCTGCTGGACAACCCCGAGGGCCTGCTGCCGCTCGCGGCTCCGGCCGACGGCGGCGCCCCCGCCTCGATCGCCCTGATCGGACCGGCCGCCGTGCAGCCTCGCAGCTTCCTGGGCTGCTACAGCTTCACCAACCACGTCCTCTCCCGCCTCGAGGACAACGGCAGCTCGGTCGACGTCCCGACCCTCACCGATGCGCTCACCGCGGAGTTCCCGCAGTCGGCGATCACCACCGTCGGCGGAACCGGCTTCTCCGACGGTGACACCTCCCAGATCGCCGAGGCCGTCGCCGCGGCGCAGGCCGCGGAGCTGGCCGTGCTGGCGGTGGGCGACCTCGCGGGCCTGTTCGGCGCCGGCACCTCCGGCGAGGGCTGCGACGTCGAGAGCCTGCGCCTGCCCGGCGCGCAGCACGAGCTGGTCGAGGCGGTGCTCGCGACCGGCACGCCCGTGGTGCTGGTGCTGGTCACCGGCCGTCCCTACTCGCTCGGCGCCTACGCCGGCCGTGCCCGCGCGATCATCCAGGCCTTCATGCCCGGCGAGGAGGGGGCCAGCGCGATCGCCGGCGTCCTCTCCGGCCGCGTGAACCCCTCGGGCCGCCTGCCCATCGGCATTCCGAACGGTGTGGGCGGTCAGCCCGGCACCTACCTCGCCCCCGTGCTCGCCTGGGTCAGCGACGGCATCTCCAACCTCGACCCCAAGCCGCTGTTCCCCTTCGGGCACGGTCTGAGCTACTCCCGGTTCGAGTACACCGACCTGGCGATCTCCGCCGAGCAGATCGCCGGCGACGGCACCGTCGAGATCTCCGCGACCGTCTCCAACACCGGCGACCGCGACGGTCAGGAGGTCGTCCAGCTCTACCTCAGCGACCCGGTGGCCAGCGTGGTGCGCCCGCTCAAGCGCCTGGTCGGCTTCACCAAGGTGGGCCTCGCCGCCGGCGAGAGCACCCGCGTGAGCTTCAGCCTCCACGCCGACCGCACCTCGTTCACCGGCCCCGACCTGCAGCGCATCGTCGAGCCCGGCGAGTTCCGCGTGCGCCTGGGCGCCTCGAGCGAGGACGTCACCCTCGAGGGCTCCTTCCGCATCGGCGGCGAGGTGCGGGTGGTCGAGCCCGGCCGGGCCGAGCTGCGGACGCCTGTCACGGTCTCACCCGTGGCCCTGCGCGGCGCGACCCAGGGCGCGGCGGCCGGCGCCGCCGTCGCGACCGGCGGGAGCGAGCAGTGACCACGACTCGCACGCCCCGCACAGCACCGGGCGGACGGGTCGAGACCCTCCGCCTGAGGATCCTCGACGAGCACGGCCAGGCCCGCGCGGGCCAGGACGCCCGCCTCACGCAGGTCAGTCACACCTTCGGCTTCGGCTGCTCGGCCTTCGAGCTGCGTCCCGAGGAGCCCGACGAGCACACCCGGCTGTGGCTGGACCTGTTCAACATGGCTACCCTGCCCTTCTACTGGCGGTGGTTCGAGACCGCTCCGGGACAGCCGGACACCGACCGGTTGCTGCGCCTGGCCGAGGGGCTGCGCGGCCACGGGGTGCGCCTGAAGGGGCACCCGCTGCTGTGGCACACGCTTGCCCCCACGTGGCTGCTGGAGAAGGACGACGCAGAGGTCGAGCGGCTGATCCGTGAGCGCATCACCCGCGAGGCCACCGACTTCGCGGGCCTCATCGAGCAGTGGGATGCGATCAACGAGACCGTCATCCTGCCGGTGTTCGAGGCCGAGGAGAACGCCGTCACGCGTCTCGCGCAGGCACGCGGCCGCATGGAGGTGGTGCGCCTCGCCTTCGAGACGGCGCGCGCCGCCGACCCGTCGGCCCGCCTGGTGCTCAACGACTTCGATCTGTCCTCGGCCTTCGAGGACGTGATCGAGGAGTGCCTCGAGGCCGGGCTCGAGATCGACGCGATCGGGCTGCAGACCCACATGCACCAGGGCTACCGCGGCGAGGAGCAGATCGCCGAGGTCATCGAGCGCTTCTCCCGCTTCGGCCTGCCGCTCCAGCTCACCGAGACCACCCTGCTCTCGGGCGAGATCATGCCCGGCCACATCGTGGATCTCAACGACTACGTGGTGGACTCCTGGCCCTCCACGGAGGAGGGCGAGGCGCGACAGGCCGACGAGATCGAGCGCCACTACCGCACCGTGCTCGCCCAGCCCGCGGTCGAGTCGCTGACCTACTGGGGGATGGGGGACGCCGGTGCCTGGCTCGGCGCGCCCGCCGGTCTGGTGCGGGCCGACGGCACGCCCAAGCCGAGCTATGACACCCTGCGCTCCCTGATCCGCGAGGAATGGTGGGTGGACGGGCACGCCGTGCACGCCGACGGAGACGGCGTGCTGGCACTGCACGGCTTCGCCGGCGAGTACGTCCTCGAGCTCGACGGGGAGAGCATCCCGCTCACGATCCCCCGAGGGGGCGGGGAGCAGGAGCTCAGGCGACCTCGTCCGGCACCGCGGGGCTGACGAACTGCTCGGTGAGCAGCTGCACCACGGGTCGCTCCGAGGCCCACAGCGCGAACACCAGCAGTGAGGCCGTGAACAGCAGCAGGAACTCGCCCACCAGCAGCACGATGCCCAGCACCAGCACGCCCAGCGAGAGCAGCGCGAGCGTGGACAGCGGCCTGACCAGCAGCGTGAAGGCCGCGAGCCGGTACACGTCGCGCACCCGGAAGCTGAAGGTCGACACGATCGAGAGCACTCGTGCGAGCACCAGCAGCGCGGCCGCGCCTGCCACCAGCAGCACGATGGTCAGCAGCCGGTTCGCCGCCGCCCCGGCGGAGGTGAGGTTGAAGGCCAGCAGGGCGAGCACGAGCAGCACCGGCATGCCGACCTTGAGGCTGTCCGCCGCGTTCAGCCGGTAGCCCTTGAGGACATGGCGGGCCGGAGTCAGCTCCCGCTCCTCGCGCCAGGCACGGCAGGCGTAGAGCCCTGCGGCCAGCGCGGGCAGCAGCGGGAAGGCTCCGAGCACGAACAGCAGCGAGCTCATCGGGCCGGGCGACATCACCGTCCACAGCACCAGCGTGGGCGCCGAGGCGAGCACCAGCAGCACGTCGAGCGCGAGGAACCAGTAGACCCCTTCGGTGAGATCGATGAACAGGCCGCGCGGGCGACGAGGTGGCGTCATTGCTCCTCCTGGAGACGTACGGAGTGCCGCCGGACACGACACCCCCCAGTATGCCCGAAACTTTCGGCCCTTGTCGAGCTGAAGTTGCAGGACTGTGACCTTGGGGCGTCGCCCCTGTGTGGGGGTGATGACTCCTGATGGCCCGCAATCTTCCTGGTCGCAGCTGGGTCGCAGGAGCCTCGACGGGTGCCTGCGTGTTTTCGTGAAGTTCTTGACCGAGGTCACATCGGCGGTTAAGTTAAGGCCAGCAACGAAAGCTTGACGAAAGTCTCGGCAACTCCCCGGTACAGCCGCCGGCGAGAGCAGCTCGCACGAGACGGATCGTCCGGCACGATCGGGCACCTCCACGGTGACGTGAGGGATCCCGTGTCGACGCACCTGCAGCACCGGATCGAACAGCTTCACCCTCGCCGCACCGACCGGTCGTGGCACTGACCCTGATGAGGAGACGGCAATGACGACGCCCCGCACCTTCCCCTTCGCTCCCAGCCGACGCAGCTTCGTCGGCCTCTCGGCCGCGGCCTTCGCCACCGTGGCGCTGGCCGCCTGCGGCTCCGGCGACGCCGAAGAGGTCGATCTCGAGACCCAGAACGTCGGCGCGATGGATGACTACGCGGCCGATATGCAGTTCAAGGCGACCGAGCCGATGCAGGTCAGCATGCTGTGGACCGACTGGCCCGAGGTCCCGGTCGAGGACACCTGGCGGCTCTTCGACCACATCAAGGAGCTCACCAACGTCGAGATCACGCTGACGCACATCCCCTTCAGCGATGCGACCGAGAAGCGCTCGCTGCTGATCAGCGCCGGCGATGCACCCACCCTGATCCCGCTGGTCTACACCGGTGAGGACGCCCCGTTCGTCTCCTCCGGCGCCGTGGTGCCGCTGAGCGACTACGCGGACAAGATGCCCAACTTCCAGAAGTACGTCCAGGAGTGGGACCTGGCCGACATGATCGAGAACATCAAGCAGGCCGACGGCAAGTACTACATGATGCCTGGCCTGCAGGAGGTCTCCGTCCCCGTCTTCAGCCTCGTGGTCCGCAAGGATGTGTTCGAGGAGCTCACCGGCTCGGTGCCCAACACCTGGGAGGAGCTGCACGAGGGCCTGCGGATGATCAAGGAGGAGTACCCGGACGCGACCCCGCTCGCGGACGGCTTCGAGGCGCAGTCCATGCTCAACTACGCCTCCCACGCCTTCGGCACCAAGGCCGGCTGGGGCTTCGGCGACGGCATGATCGACAACGGTGGCGAGTTCGTCTACGCGGCGACCACCGACGAGTACAAGCAGATGGTCGAGTTCTTCCGCACCCTGGTCGAGGAGGGCCTGCTGGACCGCGAGTCCCTCACCGCCTCCAACGACGGCAGCGGCGCGGCGGGCGTCGACGAGAAGTTCGCGAACGAGACCTGCTTCGCGGCCTCGGGCTCCTCCGGCACCGCGATCGAGTTCGCGCAGGCGCTGAACGAGACGGTCGGTGAGGGCAACCACGACGTCGCCCTCATCCCACCGCCCGCCGGCCCTGCGGGCGAGAACATCGAGCCGCGCAACTTCTGGCACGGCTTCATGCTCAGCTCGCAGGTCACCCAGTCGGAGAACTTCCTGGCCACCCTGCAGTTCGTGGACTGGCTGTACTTCAACCCGGAGGCACGGGACATGCTGCGCTGGGGCGAGAAGGACGTCCACTTCACCAAGGCCGACGACGGATCCATCGAGCTGAAGCCCGAGTTCTCCCTCGACGACTACGCGATCAACCCCGACGGCGAGACCGACATCAAGGTGGACCTCGGCTACTCGACCTTCCCCGCGGAGTCCACCGAGTCCCGGGCGCTCAAGGAGTCCTACAGCACCGACGCGTTCGTCCAGTACATCGACGACGTGCTCACCACGCGCACGCCCCGCGAGCCCTACCCGCCGGCGCCGCTCGACGAGATGGAGCTCGAGCAGGCCTCGCTCCTGGCGACCCCGATCAAGGACGCGGTGGACACTGCGACGCTGCAGTTCATCATGGGCGAGCGGGACATGGGCGAGTGGGATGCCTTCGTCGGCGAGCTCGAAGCGGCCGGTCTTCCCCGTTATCTCGAGCTGCTCAACGGTGCGCGCAAGCGGTTCGAAGAGGGGGCCGGGTGAGCGGCTCCACGACGACTGAGGAGGAGGGGAGCTCATGACCATCACGGAGACCCGGGAGGTCGCGGCGCAGGAGCCTGCGCCGCGGCCCCCGGCCCCCAAACGCCGTCCGGGAGGGTGGAAGCGTGCACTGCGGCGGGACTGGCCGCTGTACACCTTCGCCATCCTCCCGCTGATCTTCCTGGCGATCTTCCGGTACGTGCCGATGCTCGGCAACGTGATCGCCTTCCGACGCTTCCGCCCAGGCGGGAGCATCTTCGGCGACGAGTGGGTGGGAACCCTCTACGTCGACATGTTCATCCGCGACCCCGCGTTCTGGAACGTCTTCTCGAACACGGTGATCATCGGCGCGATGACCCTCGTGGTCTGCTTCCCGCTGCCGATCATCCTCGCGCTGATGCTCAACGAGGTGCGGCGCAAGCACTTCAAGAAGATCGTCCAGTCGATCAGCTACCTGCCGCACTTCCTCTCGGTCGTGATCGTGGTGGGCATGGTCTACCAGCTGCTCTCGCTGCAGGGGACGGTCAACCAGATCACCGAGGCCTTCGGCGGCGACCCGGTCGCCTTCCTGCAGAAGCCCGAGTGGTTCCGGTTCATCTACGTGGCCTCCGAGGCCTGGCAGACCGTCGGCTGGGGGACGATCCTCTACCTCGCCGCGCTCACCGCCGTGGACGACGCCCTCTACGAGGCCGCACGCATCGACGGCGCGAACCGCTGGCAGCAGACCTGGCACGTGACCATCCCAGGGATCCGCCCCACGATGATCACGCTGCTGATCCTGAACATCGGCAACTTCCTCAACGTCGGGTTCGAGAAGGTGCTGCTGCTGTACAACCCCATGACCTACTCGACCGGTGATGTCATCTCGACGTACCTGTACCGCGTGGGTCTGGTGTCCAACAACCTCAGCTATGCGGCGGCCATCGGTCTGTTCCAGGCCATCATCGGATTCGCGATGGTCATGTCCGCGAACTACATCTCGAGACGATTGGTGGGGACGAGCCTGTGGTGATCGAAGCTATGGCCCCGGAGCGACCGCGCAAGTCGGCGGCGGCTTCGCGGTCCTCCCGCATCAAGGACTCCAGGTCCTACAAGGTCTTCACGGCCGTGAACACCATCGCGCTGCTGCTGATGTGCGCGGTGATGCTGTACCCGTTCATCATGCTGCTGGCGCAGTCGTTCAGCTCGGCCGGTGCGATCAGCGCCGGGAAGGTCAACCTCTTCCCCGTCGACTTCAACATCGACACGTACCGCGCCGTCGCCAACAACGACAGCTTCTGGCGCAGCTACGGCAACACTGTGGTCTACACGGTGCTCGGCACGACCATCGCGATGGTGCTGACCACCACGTACGCCTTCGTGCTCTCGAAGAAGCATCTGCGCGGTCGCAGCCTGCTGATCGGCATCGCCGTGTTCACGATGTTCTTCAACGGCGGCATCGTGCCCAACTACGTGCTCATCTCCTCGTTGGGCATGAAGAACACCATGTGGGCGGTGATCCTCCCGCCGGCGCTGTCCGTGTTCAACCTGCTGGTGATGAAGGCGTTCTTCGAGAACCTTCCCACCGAGCTCGAGGAGGCGGCGCACATCGACGGCCTGAGCTGGTTCGGGATCTTCTTCCGGATCACGCTGCCGCTGTCCAAGGCGGTGATCGCCACGATGGTGCTCTTCTACTCGGTGCAGTACTGGAACGACTGGTTCGCGGCCTTCCTCTACCTGGATCGCACGGACCTGTTCCCGGTGACGCTGTTCCTGAGGAACCTGATCGCCGGCGCCTCGACCGCCGCGTCGGAGGGCGCTGCGGCCTCCGGCTCCGCGGTCAGCGACATCAACGCCAACATCCAGTCGGTGACGATGATCCTGATCCTGATCCCCATCCTGTGCGTGTACCCGTTCGTGCAGCGGTACTTCGTCTCGGGGATCATGCTCGGCTCTGTGAAGGGTTGAGTCCCCGGCGCCCCGTCGGCCCTCGGTGGCGGGCGGGGCGCCTGCACGAGAAGTGGCAGTCCCGAACCATGCAGATCAGACGACGATGTCGAAGGAGACCCATGAGACGCCGCGAGATCCTCACCGCCGGAGCAGTGGCCACCACGATGGCCGCCGCCGCACCGGCAGCCGCCGCCCCCGGACGGGGCGGAGGACCGAAGAAGCCGCCCGGCAACGGGCAGACGAAACCTCCGGGCCTGGCCAAGAAGGACAACCTCGCCTTCGCCGCAGGCAGCACGTTGAAGATCGGCTGCGCTGTCGCGGGCGGCGGGCACCACACCGAGCAGGACTATCCCGACCCGTTCACGAGCGATGAGCCCTACCGCGAGGTGCTCGCCGCGGAGTTCACCTCGCTCTCGGCGGAGAACCAGATGAAGTGGGACCACCTGCGCCCTGCGCCGGACGTCTACGCCTTCGAGGACGCGGACGCGATCATGGACTTCGCCGAGGCGAACGGCCAGGTGGTGCGCGGCCACACCCTGATGTGGCACAACCAGAACCCTGCCTGGCTCGCGGAGGGCGACTACAGCCCCGAGCAGCTGCGCGAGATCCTGAAAGACCACATCACCACCGTGGTGAGCCGCTACGCCGGCCGGATGCAGCAGTGGGATGTGGTCAACGAGATCTTCGACGACGATGCGCAGCTGCGGCTCGAGGGGAACATCTGGCTGCGCGAGCTCGGCACCGAGATCATCGCCGACTGCTTCCGCTGGGCGCACGAGGCGGATCCGGAGGCGCTGCTGTTCTTCAACGACTACAACGTCGACGGCATCAACCCCAAGTCCGATGCCTACTACACGCTGATCCAGGACCTGCTCGCCGACGGCGTGCCCATCCACGGCTTCTCCACCCAGGGCCATCTGTCGATCCGCTACGGCTTCCCCGGCGATCTCGCGGAGAACCTCCAGCGCTTCGCCGACCTCGGCCTGCAGACCGCGATCACCGAGCTCGACGTGCGCATGGATCTGCCGGACGGCGGGGAGCCGACGCAGGCGCAGCTCGAACAGCAGGCCGACTACTACCGCCGCGCCACCGAGGCGGCGCTGGCCGTTGACGGCTGCGACTCCCTGACCCTGTGGGGTGTGCTCGACAAGTACTCGTGGGTGCCGGGCACCTTCCCGGGGGAGGGCGCGGCGACCGTGCTGTGGGACGACTTCACCCGCAAGCCCGCCTACTACGCGGTGCAGGACGCGCTCGCTGAGGCGAGCGGACGGGCAGGGCACCCGGCGCTGCGGCGCTGAGAGCGCCTGAGGCCGTCGGCCCCCAGGGACGACGGGCCTGTGCAGGAAGCAGCGGGGGCGGTGCCACGGCACGGCCCCCGCTGTTCTGCGCCGACTCCCTCGGCGCTCGGCCTCCCGGAGGAGCCGGGGTCAGTAGATCGGTCGCCCGCTCGCGTCGGGGATGCCGGAGGCGCGGTAGAAGTAGGTGCGCAGCTGATCGCGCCATTCTTCCGCGGAGCGCTCCTGCTCGCGCAGCAGCTCCTCCACCCGCTGGTGCAGGGCCGACGGGACGCGCCCGGCGAGCTCCTGCCAGCGCGGGCGCAGCGTGAGCACCTGCTCGTAGGCGTCGGCCCGCGAGTCGTAGATGTGCTGGATGACGGTCTTGCCGCTGTGCAGCCGGTGCGTGTACGGCACGTGATGGAAGAACAGCAGCAGCTCGTCGGGGCAGGTGCGCACGTCCTCGTAGCGAGAGGCCCACGGCTCGGGGAACAGACCGGCGAAGCCGGTGCCGGTGGCGACGCTGCGATCCACGCCGATGCCGTCGCGGTCCGCGAAGTGGTAGGTGCCCCAGGGGGTGTACTCGTAGCCGTCCACGTCGGGGCCGTAGTGGTGGCCGGGCCGCACCATGAACCCCACCCCGAGCGGGGCGGTGTACTGCTCGTACAGCTGCCACGACTCGATCAGCAGCTCGCCCAGCACCTCACCCACCAGGGGGTCGGTGCCGAAGGTCGCCTCGATCCACTCCTGGAGGATCCGTGCGGGGTCGAGCTGCGGGTCCCAGGCCAGGCGTCCCAGCGCGAACAGGTTCGCCTGGGCGAGGGGGTGCCCGGTCCAGAACTCGTCGGCCCCGACGTTCGAGACGGCGACCAGCCCACCCGGATGCTCCGCGGTGCCCGCGACCAGCTCGGCGAGCGTGGGCGCCCCGGCTTCCTCCTCACCGAAGGGGAAGCGCAGGTTCTCGCTCCACCAGGGCGCGAGGTAGCACAGGTGCTTCTGCTGCCCGGTGTACTCCTGGGTCACCTGCATCTCGACGGCGAGGCGGGTGCGGGGCATCGCGCCGATCACGGGGGAGACCGGCTCGCGAGTCTGGAAGTCCATCGGGCCGTGCTTGACCTGCACGATCACGTTCTCGTCGAAGTGGCCGTCCAGCGGGGCGAAGTGATCGTGCGCGGCGCGCGCCCGGTCGGTGCGCCGATCGCGCCAGTCCTGGTGGTGGTCGTAGACGAAGGCCCGCCAGAACACCTCCCCGCCGTGCGGGGCCAGAGCCCGGGCCAGCAGGTTCGCGCCATCGGCATGGTCGCGGCCGTAGGCGAACGGCCCGGGCTGGCCCTCCGAGTCGGCCTTGACCACGAAGCCGCCGAAGTCCGGGATCGCGGCGTAGACCGCGTCGGCGGCGCGCCGCCACCAGTCCTGCACCTCGATGTCCAGCGGGTCGGAGGTCTCCAGCCCGCCCAGCAGGCGCGGCGAGGCGAAGGAGACCGACAGCAGCACCGAGATGCCCTGGGCGCGGAAGATCTCCGCGAGGCGCGCCACCTGGTCCAGGCGCGTGGTCAGCAGCGTGGCCTCGTGGGCGTGGACGTTCACGTTGTTCAGCGAGACCCGGTTGATGCCCACGGCGGCGAGCAGGCGCGCGTAGTGCTCCACTCGGCGCAGATCCTCGCGCAGCTCGCCGTGCTCGTAGAACAGGGAGCCCCCGGCATACCCGCGCTCGACCTGCCCCATCACCGGGTGGACGGTCATGTTGTCCCAGTGGTCGAGCATCCGGATGGGCTGCGCGGGGCAGCGCAGCGACCAGTCCTCGCTCGCGGAATCCCCGAGGCCCAGCAGCACCGCGTAGAAGCCGTGCAGCAGGCCCCGGTCGCCGCCGGCGACGAGGAGGCGCTCGCCGTCGGACCGCAGGGCGAAGGACTCCTCGCCCGCGGCGGCGAGCTGCGCGAGCACCCCGTCGTCGATCCCCGCCGCGCGGGCCGTGGCCGGATCGTGTAGCACCAGGGATCCGTCGGCCCCCTCCGCGAGCGCGCGCAGGCGAGCGATCTCGGCGCGGACGGTCGCGGCGAGCGGCCCGCCCGCCTGCAGGTCCACCTCGCGGGGCAGGCGCGCGGCGGCCTGCGCACCGAGCCAGGCGAAATCCTCGATCACTGCGCTCACAGGTGATCTCGCAGCCAGTCGAGCTGACGGCGCTGCTGAGCAGGGCCGCCTCCCTCGTGGTTGTTGTAGGGGTAGATGACCATCTCCCGCTCGGGCTCCGCGTCGGTGGCGCTGCCGTAGAGGTTGTGGGCGGCGAACACCGTCGAGGGCGGGCAGATCACGTCCCGCAGCGCGACCGAGAACATCGCCGGCGCGGTCGCACGGCGGCCCAGGTGGAGGGCGTCGACGTAGGACAGGGTGCGGAAGGTCTGCTCCTCGAGCTCCCGGTGCACCGCGAGGTAGCGCACGATCTCCTGGTACGGATCCGCATCGGTGATCTCGACCGCGCGGCGCATGTGGGTGAGGAAGGGGACGTTGCTGACCAGGGCGTCGACCTCCGGCACCAGCCCGGCGGTGCCGAGCGCGAGCCCGCCGCCCTGGCTGTTGCCGGTCAGCGCGATGCGGCCGTCCGCACCGGGCAGCTGGCGGGCCGTGTCCACGGCGCGCACCGCATCGGTGAACAGGCGCGTGAGATAGGAGGTGTGCGGGGAGGCGACGCCGCGGGTCATCACCCCGGAGGCGGCAGGGCCGGAACCGGCCGGATCGGCGGTGTGGCCGCCCGCTCCCCAGGTGGAGCCCTGCCCACGGGTGTCCATCACCAGGTGCCCGTAGCCGGCCCCGGCGAAGGCGAGGCGCTCGAGGGGCTCGCCGCGACCGCCGCCGTAGCCGAGGTACTCGACCACCACCGGCAGCTCCGCCTCGACCCCGGCGGGGCGGTTGTACCAGGCCCGGATGGGGGAGCCGTCGTGCCCGGCGAAGGTGACATCCCAGGTGTCGATCAGCGTCAGGCCGTTGTCGACCCGCTCGAGCGCGAGGAGCGGGTCGGAGGCCTCGCGCGCCTGCGAGAGAGTCTGCTCCCAGAAGGGCATGAGATCCTCGGGCTCGCTGAGCTGCGGGCGGTACTCCCGCAGCGCCTCGAGGGGCATGTCGAACAGCGCCATACGGGTGGCCTCCACAGTGAGGACCGGGCGGAGAGCGTGCTCGCGCACCGGTGGGCGAAACTGGCGAAAATGCTACTGAAACTTGCGTCGTGGTTTAGGCTATGTGTGGCGGAGATGCCGGTCAAGGCCTGGTCCTCCGGATACCGTTCGTGGTGGTGCGCCAGAGCCGGTGCCGCCGGAGGAGGGAAGAGGTGAGGACATGGCGCAGAGCGAGTCGCGCAGCGAGCGCGTCACCCTGAAGGACGTGGCGGAGAAGGCGGGGGTCTCCCTGGCCACCGCCTCCAAGGTGATGAACGGCCGCGCCGACGTGCGCCAGGCGACCCGCGAGACCGTCGCCCAGGCCGCCCGCGAGCTCGGCTACGAGCCCAAGCGCCGCGAGACCGACGGGCGCCGCTCCGCCCTGATCCACTTCGACACCCTCACCAGCCCGTACTCGCTCCAGGTGCTCGAGGGTGCCGAGCAGGCCGCCCACCGCGCAGGCGTGGACCTGCTGGTGATCAGCGGCGACCAGACCCCCGCCGGTCTCACCCGCGCCTGGATGGCCGATGCCGCCGCTCGCGGCGTCGAGGGCGTCATCCTGGTGACCACCCCGATCGGCGCCCAGCACGCCCGCTGGAGCAGGGACCTGCGCCTGCCGCTGATCGCGATCGACCCGGTCTCGATCGACCCCGACGTCAACGGGATCGTCACCATCTCCGCCACCAACTGGGAGGGCGGCAGCACCGCCGTCCAGCATCTCCTGGACCTCGGCCACCGCCGCATCGGCGTGCTCGCCGGCCCGAAGGACTCCGTCCCCGCCCGCCAGCGCCTGCAGGGCTACCACTCCGCGCTCGGTGCGGCCGGTGTGGTGTGGGAGAAGGAGCTCATCGCGCACGGGAACTTCTCCTACGAGGACGGCCAGAGCGGCGCCGAGCGCCTGCTCCAGCTGCCCGAGCCGCCCACCGCGATCTTCGCCGTGGCAGACACCCTCGCCGTGGGCGCCCTGAGCGCCGCACGCCGCCTCGGGGTGGACGTGCCCGAGCAGCTCAGCGTGATCAGCTTCGACGACACGATGATCGCCCAGTGGACCCACCCGCAGCTGACCGCCGTGCGCCAGCCGCTGTTCTCGATGGGGCAGGTCGCGGTCGAGCGGCTGCTCGCGCTGTCCTCGGATCCGGGGCTGTTCGCCCACCCCTTCAAGCTCGAGACCCATCTGATCGAGCGCGAGTCGACCGCCGCCCCAGGATCCACGCCCCCGGAGCGCTGAACACCGGCTGCAGCGCCGCACGCGCCGCGCCGTGCAGGGCGGGGTCGGCATAGTCATCCGAGCGCTCGATGCGCACCGGTCCGGCCTCCGCCGCCAGGGCGTGCCGCTCGACCGTCCCGCGGATCACCGGCTCGAGCTCGTCCGCGATCGGGGCGAGATAGCCCGAGAGAACCACCGTGGTCAGGTCCAGCACGTTCAGCGCGTTCGCGATCGCGAGTCCGAGCGAGCGGCCGATCATGCCGATCACCTCGGTGCGGTCGCTCGTGCGAGAGAGCGCCTCGACGAGATCCTCGATCAGCACGTCGTCGTCGAGCCCCGCCCGTTCCCGCAGCGCGTGATACGAGACGTAGGCCTCCAGGCAGCCCCGTCGGCCGCAGCGGCACTTCGCGCCGCCGGGCTCGATCACTGTGTGCCCGAACTCGCCGGCCCAGCCGTGCGCGCCGGTCATCAGGGCGCCGTCCAGCACCACCGCGCCGCCGATGCCGGTCGAGCCGCGCAGATAGATGAAGGACTCGCCCGGGCGGTGATCGATCTCGGTGAGCACCGAGAGGCGGTTGTCGTTCTGCGCCCGCACGGCCAGGCCCTCGAGCTCGGGATGCGCCAGCAGGCGGCTCACCAGCGGCACCTCGGTCCAGTCGAGGTTCGGTGCCGAGAGCACCCGGCCGTCGTCGGGCGCGATGCGACCCGGCACCGCGACCACCACGCCCTCCGTCGGCAGATCGCCCGCCTCGGCGCGCACCAGGCCCACCAGCTCGGCGGCGAGATCGATCGCGGCCTCGGCGGAGCCCGCGGTGACCTTGCGGTACTCGATGTGGTGGCTCAGCGTCCGGCCGGCCAGGTCGATGCCCAGGCAGGCGATATGGTCCGCGGCGATCTCGAGCCCGATCGCCAGCAGCGTGCCGCGCGCAGGGGTCAGCGGCACCATCGGCCGCCCGGCTCCGGCGGAGATCGGTGCGCCCTCCTCGACCAGGCCCGCGCCCACGAGCTCCTCGATCAGCTTCGAGACGGTGGGCTTGGTCAGGCGGGTGAGCTTCGCCAGGCCCGCCCGCGAGGTGGGGGAGTCGACGGTCGAGGCGGCCGCGAGGGCGGTCAGGAGCGTCGAGAGGTTGTGCTCGCGCAGATGTGCGGACTGCACCCGTGCCCCCTTCCGTCGGCCCCGACGGGGTCGCGCGGTGCGCGCCCCGGAAGTTCTGCGCACAGCTTGGCATGTCCGCGTTAGTTACGGTAACTTACTAACAACGGCGCACGGCCGCTCAACGACGAAGGAGCCCACGAATGACTGCCCCCACCCCCACCCGCGACGACAAGTTCTCCTTCGGCCTGTGGACCACCGGTTGGCAGGCCCAGGACCAGTTCGGCT
>NZ_FXXB01000005.1 GCF_900184245.1 Brachybacterium massiliense
AAGGAGTATCGTCGGCAGCGTCAGAGGGGTATAAGAGACAGCTTGATCGCCCCCGTGAGCACGCCCTTGGTGAAGAAGCGCTGCGCGAACGGGTAGACGATGAGGATCGGCACCGTGGCGACCACGACGATCGCCATCTGCACGGTCTGGGCGGGCGGGGCAGGACGGTCCGGCGCCTGGAGGTCGCTCATCGCATTGCCCTGCACGACGTACTGGTTCAGCACCAGCTGGATCGGCCACTTGGTGGTGTCGTTGATGTACAGCAGCGCATTGAAGAACGAGTTCCAGTATCCGACGGCGTAGAACAGCGCGATCACGGCCAGCACCGCCTTCGACAGGGGTAGCACGATGGATCCGAAGATCCTGAACTCGCTGGCCCCGTCGATGCGGGCGGATTCGAGCAGCTCTTGCGGCAGCTCCATGAAGAAGTTGCGCATCACGATCATGTTGAACGCACTGATGAGCCCGGGAAGGATCAGCGCCCAGTAGCTGTCCAGCAGCCCGAGCTCCTTGATGAGCAGGTAGTTCGGGATGATCCCGGCGCCGAAGAACATGGTGCACAGCACCAGCACCATCGCGCCCTTGGAGAAGGGGACGTCACGCGTGCGGGTCAGCCCGTAAGCGAGCATCGAGGTGAACAGCAGCGACAGCAGGGTGCCCACGATGGTGATCCCGGCGGTCACCATCAGCGACCTGGTCACCACGCCGCCGGCGAAGATCGACTCGTAGGCCGCGGTGGAGAAGGAGGTGGGGAAAAGCTGCCCCGAGGTCACCGATCTGCCGTCCGCGAAGGAGAACATGATGACGTACAAGAACGGGTAGAGCATCACCAGCACGATCACGGCGATGACGACGACCTTGAGGGCCTGCATCGTCGGGGAGGGCCGGTCCATCCAGGGCGGTCGCCCGGAGGGCGCGCCCCGGGAGCGCCGTGCGGCACGGCCGGTCACGTCGGGGCGTGCGATCTGGTCGATGACGGCCATCAGTAGATCCCTCCGGTTCCGAGACGCTTCGCGATCCGATTCGCGAAAATGACGAGGATGGTGGCGATGACGCCCTTGAGCAGGCCGGCGGCTGCGGAGAGTCCCCAGTCGCCCCCTGCGATGCCGCGGAAGTACACGAACGTGTCCAGCACCTGGGCGGCGTTCGCGCCGACGGCGGGCTGCTGCAGCAGCAGCTGCTCGAAGCCGACGGTGAGCACGTTGCCGACGGTGAGAATGAGCAGCAGGGAGATCACGGGCACCAGTCCCGGCAGGGTGATGTGCCACATGCGGCGCCAGCTGCCTGCGCCGTCGGTGGCCGCCGATTCGTAGAGCTCGGTGGGGATCGACGAGATCGCCGCGAAGAAGATGATCGTCCCCCATCCGACGTCCTTCCAGATCACCTGGCTGACCAGGAGGATCTTGAAGGTCTCCGGGTTCGTCATGAGGTTGACGCCCTCGACCCCGATCATGTCGAAGAGCTGCGCGATCGGCCCGGCCCCGCCGAGGATCTTCTGCCAAATCGCGATGACAATGACCCAGGAGATGAAGTGCGGGAGGTAGACGACGGTCTGGATGATGCGCTTGATCCGCTCGCCCAGCAGGGAGTTCAGGAACAGCGCCAGGATGATCGGCGCGGGGAACGCGAACACGATCTGCAGGAACGAGATCACCAGGGTGTTGACCACCGCTCGCAGCACCTCGTCGTCCGTGAAGAGGTTCGCGAAGTTCTGCAGGCCCACCCACTGGGAGTCGAAGACTCCGCGGAAGGCGGAGTAGTCCTGGAAGGCGACCACGTTCCCCGCCAACGGCACGTACGCGAACAGGAGGAAGAACGCGACACCGGGCACGATGAACACGTACATCTGCCACTCGCGCTTCATCCGCTGCCACCGGGACCTGGTGCGAGGGCGCGATGCTCCACCCGCGCCGGGATTCGTGGGGCTCTCCTCGGGGACGCCGGCCACCGCCTGCTCGAGCGAGGGGGCTTCGGTGTCACGTGCTTCGATGCTCATCGGTTCGCTCCTTCCTGCAGCACGCCGGGGATCCGGTGGACGGACGGGGCGGCGGCGATCCCCGGGAGGGCGTCGAGCACGGCGGCACGCACCGTGCATCTCGAGGCCGCGACGTTCTCGAGGAGCTGCTCGAAGATCTCGTGCGCGCGCGGCGGTCTGGGCCCACGTCCGGCGGCGAACTGCCTGATCTCCTCCCACCTGTCCGGTGACGGGATGATCCGCGGCGAGGTGTCGCGGTCGATCTTCTTCCAGGTCCAGAAGGTCCAGGGGATGCCGTGCTGTGCGAACAGCGAGAACGCCTCGGCGTACCACCGGTCGTCGTTCTCGCCGCTCTCCCCCATCCACAGGGGCAGGCCCAGGCGCTCCCGCAGGTCGAGATACTGCTGGATGCTCCGGGTGGTGGGCTCCGACCAGTACTTGTGGAAGTGCAGGCAGGCGTTCTCGTCCCAGAGCCGATCGATCCCCTCGAAGCGTGTGGCCCAGTTCCAGCCCTCGATCGAGAGGAGGTGATGGGGGTCCTCCGCACGGATCACGGCGATGACGTCGCGGTAGAAGTCCGCGAGCCGGGGCACGAGGGACTCGTGCTTCTGCGGCAGCGGCTCGTTGAGGAGGTCGTAGGCGCTCACGGTCGTCTCCTCGGCGTAGCGCTGCGCGAGCAGCTCCCACAGCCGCAGGCCCTGGCGGTAGGCGGCCGGGTCGGTGAAGAGCTCGGGAAGCCGGTGCGGGGAGTCGTCGATGTTCGCTCCGGTCTGACCGCCCGGTGCCCCGTGGAGGTCGAGCACGCAGCTGATCCCGGCCTCGCGGCACCAGGAGATCGCGCGATCGACGTGCGCGATGCCCTCCTCGATCAGCTCGTCCCCGTCGAAGATCCCCCGGGCGTTCATCGGCAGTCGCACATGGTCGAAACCGGCGGCGGCGATCTCGGCGATGTCCTGTGCCGTGATGAACCGTGCGCGGTACTCCTCCCAGAACTCGGCGCCGGTGACCGGACCGATCAGCTCGGCGACGAGCTGCTCCATGCGCCGCGGGGAGTCCGCAGGCCCCTCGAGGTCCCACATGTAGCCCTCCGGGAGCAGCCAGCCCCCGAGCCCCATGCCGCGCTCGAAGGGCAGCGCCCCCTCGGGAGCGCGGATGCGATCACCCTCACGTCGGTAGTAGTCCTGTCCCGTCATCCCTGTCCCTCTGTTCTTGGTCGACGTGGTGAGGCGTTATGGTGCCGACCATGTCCAGCCCCACCACGGATCCGGCCGACGCCTCTCTCGGCCCTCGTGCGCGTCGCTCCGCGCTGCGGCGCAAGGAGATCCTCGAATCCGCCGTTCGCACGATCGGTCTGCGCGGCTATGCGGGGGCGACGCTCGCTGCGATCGCGGAGGACGTGGGCATCTCCGCCCCGAGCCTCCTGCACCATTTCCGCAACAAGCAGTCCCTGCTCATCGAGCTGATCGACTATCGCGACGACCTCTCGCGGCAGATCGGGGGCACGTCCTTCGACAGCGGCGGCCAGGCGGCGCTGGACCACCTCGGCGACACCGCAGCGGCCAACGCTGCCAGTCGCGGCCTGACCCAGCTCTACGCGGTGCTGCTGGGCGAGTCGATCACCGAGGACCACCCTGCGCAGTCGTACTTCCGGCGCCGGCTCTCCGGCCTTCGAGCCATGGTGAGCGATGCGATCCTCACGGCGATCGCGGATCCCGCAGTCCCCGAGGGCGATGTGCTCGAGACGGCGGCGGCGATCGTGGCCGTGATGGACGGCGTGCAGTACCAGTTCCTGCTGGACCCAGACGCGGTGGACATGGCCGCGGTGACGCGGAGGACCATCCGGGCGCTGCTGGCGGATCTGCGAACGGCCTCCGGCAGCGACGAGCGCTGACATTCCTCAGTCCGCCCCGTCGAGCGCGGCGGTGAACTCGTCGCACAGGGTCTGCCCGCCCGCGCTGAGCCAGGCCTCGCGGTACTCGGAGAGCTCACTGAGGGGCCGGCGGCCGGTGATGAATCCGTTGCGGTAGTCCTCATTGAGCGAGTCCAGCTTCGCGTTCAGCGACGCCGCGCTGGGGGCGACGATGCCCGCCACCGGGTTGGGGACGGTGGAGGCGACGAGCTGCTCCATCGTGGTGCGGAAGTTGTCCACGTAGTCGGTGAGCGTGGGGGCGATGGAGTAGATCGGCGAGTTGAACGCACCCAGCCACTGGAGGGCGGCACGGTCGGCATCGGCCTGGTCGTCACCGAGCCCGACGACCTCGTGGTCCGGGCCGAACTCGTAGTTGACGCCCTCCGTGCCGGATCCGATGAACAGGGCCTCCTCGGAGCCGAACGGCGCACGCCAGTAGTTGATGATCCCCAGCAGTTCGTGCAGGCGGGCCTCGTCCTCGGCGGCCGCGGCGGAGATCGCCACGATGCCCCAGTAGCCGTCATCCCGCTGGATGACGATATCGCCGCCGTCGAAGGCGGGCGGGACGAAGAACTCGGGCTCGGCCTCCGGGGTCGAGTCCACGACCTGGCCGATGATGGGGTTGCCGAAGAATCCGTTGAAGGAATCGATGGTCAGGGCGATCTGTCCGGTGGTGAAGAGGTCCCCGAGCTCGCCGCCGATGCCGTCGGGGTGGATGACCCCTGCATCCCACAGCTGCTTCTCGAACTCCATGACCTGCTCGAAGGCATCGGTCATGAGCACATTGACGATCTTGCCGGAATCGTCCACCTGCCAGGTGGTGCCCGCCCGGAACATCCACTCGAACATCGCCTGCTCGTTGCCACCGATGGTGGCCATGCCCCAGATCTTCTTGCCGTGGGCGGTCCCCAGCGCGGCGATGTCGCTCATCACCTGCAGCCACTCCTCCGCGGTGGAGCCCATGGACTCGTGGCCGGCGAGCCGCATGAGGTCGCCGCGCACCAGGGGGAAGTTCGTCAGGAACGGGTTCTCGTTCGGGACGCCGTAGATGTGGCCGTTCTTGGCGGAGACCTGCCAGGCGTTGGTGGAGATGTTGGCGAGGTTCGGCCACTGCAGGATGTTGTCTCCGGCGAGCACCTCGGAGAGGTCGGCGAACGCGCCGTCCGCCAGGGCTCGCTGTCCGATCGCGTCGGTGTCCTGCACGAAGGAGAGGTCCGGCACCGAGCCCGAGGCGATGGTGGTGGAGAACTTGTCGTTGTAGCCGTCCGCCGCGGTCAGCGTGGGGGTGAACGTGACGTTCAGCCGCTCCTCGAGCTGCTGCCAGTAGTCGTTCTGCTCGCGCGGACGAGGAGGCGCACCCCACAGCACCTGGAAGGTCGTCACCTCCTCGCCGCTGCCGGGCGGCTCCTCGACCGAGGTGAAGTACTCCTGCAGGGGCGAGGTGAAGATCATCGGCATGCCCTCGACCTCGGAGGCGATGCCGCCTTCGGGGACCGGTGGCTCGACGTGGGTGGGCAGAGTGAGCTCCTGCTCCTCGAAGCCGCCGGAGCCGGAGCCGCCGGAGGACCCGGAGCACGCGGCGAGCCCGGTGACCGAGACGGCGGCGGCGCCGAGGCCGAGGACGGAACGGCGCGAGGGACGGAACTGCGGGGATGACACGGTGGTCATGACGCTCTCCTTTGAGGTCGACTGGCACGATGCAGACCAAACGCCTAATAGCCGTTAGGCGTTCATGTCGAGGGACTCTACACGCCGCGCGACGATCCGCCAGAGGTCGACGATCACGATCGGGCAACGGCCCGGTGCCGAGGTGCACGGGGAGCACGCTCCGTCGCGACGAAGGCACGGCACTCACCGGTCGGAGGACGCACATAGACTCGCTCGGGTGATCACGGGAGAACTGAAGAACCGCGTGGACCGCGTCTGGGACGCCTTCTGGTCCGGAGGCATCTCGAACCCGCTCGAGGTGATCGAGCAGGTCACCTACCTGCTGTTCATGCGCCAGCTGGACGAACAGCAGATGCGAGCAGAGCGCGAGCTGCGCCGTCTGGGTCGCACCAGCACCCCCATGCCGTTCCCGGAGGGGACCTCGCACCTGCGCTGGTCGAAGATCAAGGTGATGACCGACACCGCGGAGATGCACCGCCTCATGGGTGACGAGGTGTTCCCGTTCCTGCGGTCGCTCGGAGACACGCCGGATGGTGCGACCAGCTCATACGGCGAGCACATGGCCGGGGCTCGCTACACGATCCCCAGCGCCGGGCTGCTGAGCAGGGTCGTGGACATGCTCGACGAGATCCCTCTGGATGATCGGGACACCAACGGGGACCTCTACGAGTACCTGCTCTCGAAGCTCGCGACCTCCGGCACCAACGGCCAGTTCCGCACCCCACGGCACATCATCTCGCTGATGGTCGACATGATGGCCCCCACCGCGCAGGACGTGGTCTGCGACCCCGCATGCGGCACGGCCGGCTTCCTGATGGCCGCGGGCGAGTACGTGCGCACGCACCACGGTGACGCCCTGATCGACCGCGCCCAGACCCCGGGCCGGGCTCCGGCGATGTTCCACGGCTTCGACTTCGATACGACGATGCTGCGGATCGGCAGCATGAACATGCTGATGCACGGGGTGGGCTCCGCGAAGATCGAGTACCGCGACTCGCTGTCCGAGGGGGCGGCGGGTGAGGCCTCGCGGTACACGATGATCCTCGCGAATCCGCCCTTCGCCGGGTCACTCAACTACGAGGAGACGAGCAAGGACCTCCAGAGCGTGGTGAAGACGAAGAAGACGGAGCTGCTGTTCCTGGCCCTCTTCCTGCGCCTGCTGAAGACGGGTGGTCGCGCCGCGGTGATCGTTCCGGACGGCGTGCTGTTCGGCTCCTCGAAGGCGCACAAGGATCTGCGGAGGTCCCTGGTCGAGAACCACAAGCTCGACGCGGTGGTGAAGCTGCCCTCGGGGGTGTTCAAGCCGTACGCCGGGGTCTCCACCGCGATCCTGTTCTTCACGAAGACGGGCGCCGGCGGCACGGAGGACGTCTGGTTCTACGACGTCACGGCCGACGGCTTCTCGCTCGATGACAAGCGCACCAAGATCACCGACGACGATCTGCCCGACGTGCTGGCCCGCTGGCAGAACCTCGACGGCGAACGAGATCGCGCCCGCACTGATCAGAGCTTCCTGGTGCCGAAGGCGGACATCGTCGCCGAGGGCTACGACCTCTCGATCAACCGCTACAAGGAGATCGAGCACGAGGAGATCGAGCACCGCCCGACAGCGGACATCCTCGCCGACGTCGAACGGCTGAACGGCGAGATCGCCGAGGGTGTGGCGCGGCTGCGGGAGGCGCTGGGGTGAGCAAGTGGGCCAGAGAAAAACTCGGTGACGTCGCGACGATTGACCGCGCCACAGTTAACCCGCGCAACCTTCCCGAATCGACTTACTATCTCGGGCTCGAGCATATCGCGCGCGGCGGGGAGATCATCGCTTCAAGCACTGTGGGCGATGCACAGCTGTCCAGCAACAAGTTCCACTTCGATACGCGGCACATTTTGTACGGAAAGTTGCGACCGAACTTAGTCAAGGTAGCCAACCCTACCAGGCACGGGGTCTGCAGCACAGATATCCTCCCAGTCCTGCCCGGAGAGCGCCTAACCCGACACTACCTACTTCATTACCTACGTCAGCCGTCAATGGTATCACTCGCTTCGTCACGAGCCTCTGGCGCAAATCTACCTCGGCTGAGTCCGGCGGAGCTTTTATCTTTCACAGTGCCGCTCCCACCCATCGAAGAACAGCGCCGCATCGCCTCAATCCTCGACGAGGCCGACGCGATCCGCGCGAAGCGCCGAACCCAGCTCAGCCACCTCGACAAGCTCCCGCTGGAGTTGTTCCACCAGCGGTTCGCCAACACCAACAATACGCACCCAACCATTCCACTCAGCGATATTGCTCGCTGGTCGAGCGGAAAATTCTTACCAGCCTCTAAGCAAGCAGGAGGTGACGTCCCCGTATATGGCGGCAATGGAATCACTGGCACTCACGACCGCGCCATGCACAAGCCGCGCCGACTGATAGTCGGGAGAGTTGGGGCGAACTGTGGCGCCGTGCACGTAACACGACCAAACTCTTGGGTTACCGATAATGCATTAGTCGCCGAGATCCTGCGCCCTGACGTTGATATCTCATACCTGGAATATGCACTCCGGTCTGCAGACCTGAATCAGTATTCAGCCCAGTCCGGCCAGCCTTCAATTAACGGTGCACGGATATCTGGAGTCCCAATCCGGCTGCCACCTCTCGAAGCTCAAGAGTCCTTCGCCGACGCTCTTAGGGAGATCCGCGCTGAGCGCGACCGCGTCGCCAAGGCGCTCGAAGCCGACGAGGAGCTGTTCGCCGCGCTCCAGCATCGAGCGTTCCGCGGCGAGCTCTGACCGGCGGCCGACGGCTGGACCACCGCTCTCCGGCGCGCCGGTCAGCGGATCGACCACCCCAGGCGCTCCCGCACCCGCGCGGCGAGCGTCAGCACATCAGCGTGCTCAAGGTTGCGGGAGAAGCTGGGCGCGGCGGGGAAGGCAGCGACCGAGCGGGAGAAGAGCACGATCACCGGGTCGCCGGTGACCGTCGAGGGGACCAGCAGCCCGTCGAGGCGATCTCCCAGCTGGTCATGGATGGCCGCGGCCCACGCACGGCAGATGTCTTTCGAGGCCTGCGGGAGCGAGGCGGACGCTCCGTGGCGCACGGCCCAGTCCCCGTTCCCCTCCCCGCCGATCAGGTTCAGCAGGTCCAGGGGTCGCGATGGGCGCCAACCGGACAAGGCTCGTTCGGCGGTGAGGGTGATCGCCCGGTCCCGTTGGAAGAGCTCGGCGAAGGCCGTGGTGTAGGCGGGTGCCGTGTAGGAGACGCCGGCTACGGAGCGGACGGAGAGCGGACCTGCCTGCGGGTCCCAGCGGTTGCTGCGGATCGGCCCGTTCCATCGCAGCTCGTCCCACGCCATCGGGTGCCTTCCGGCCACCGCATGGATCCTCCACAGCGGCCCGCCGAACGAGGCGACGGTGCCGTCCGGGAGTGTGAGCGGAACCGACGGGCGGCGGGGATTCTTCGCGTGCGCCGAGTTCACTCGTAGCCGAGCTCGTCGACCAGTGAGACCACAGCGTCCACCTGTCCCCCGTCGAGCAGCCATCGCACGGGAGACCGCTGATCGAGCGACTCGTTCGGCGTCGTCATGAAGCGCTGGATCGACAGAGGGTGCGTGTACTGCGGGAACGCCGGGATGATCGCGCGCAGCCCCGGAACCACCTCCCCGTCGTCGAACTGCCAGTGCGGGAATCGAGTCGTGCGCCCCCCGCTGCTCGGCAGCGCATACAGATCGCCCGTCGCCTTCGACCGCCGGATGCTCGCCTCATGTCGCTCGAGGAGCGTCGCGACCTCCGCCGTGCTGAGCGAGGCGCTGTGCACCTGCTCCTGCGCCGCCGCCCTGTCCCGTGCGACGCGGCTCTGCGAGAGGGTGCGCGCCGTGGGAGTCAGATCCTCCTCCGTGAGGTCCGTGTTCTCCAGCAGGAACTCCCGCTCCCCTGCGGAGAGCGACTCCGAGGTGGCATCGCTGGCCTCGCGCAGGAGGTCCAGGAGCGCGTCGACGCTCAGAGGATTGCCTCGCCGGTCCAAGGCGTCCTCCAGGCGAGCCGTGAAGTCATGCGTCGCGCTGCTCATGAGTATCATGTTACGCCGTAACCGTCTGCAACAGAAGGGTTCTCGTGGACTCACGGGAGATGCCTGCAAGGCGGCGCCCACCAGCATCGTTTCTCGGTTTACCGTGTTTCCCGTAGCGAGAAGCACGCTCGATCGAGAAGCAGTCGGTGGGCCACCCCTTCGACGTCGCGTCTCCCTACCCTCCGACATTCCCCGCCGTCGCACCCCGTCGATACACTCTGACCTGGGAAGCGACCGAGGAGGGCGGCAGTGAGCAACTTCGGATTCATCCGGGGGCAGTGGCCGGAGCTGTTCGACGTGTGCCAGCGCGCCGAGTCCTACGCCCTCTCCGACCCCGACAGCGCCGCCTTCCATGCTCGCGTCGCGGTGGAGAAGGTCGTCGAGTACCTCTTCGTGGACGTGTTCGGGCTGCCTGAGGGCTACCGCTCGGACCTCAGCGCCCGGATGAACGACCCGGCGTTCAAGAACCGCACCTACGCCATCAACAATCAGCTGAACCTCCTGCGCCGGCGCGGCAACGACGCTGCGCACGGCAACCGTCGACTCTCCCGCCAGGAGGGCGTCGCCACACTGCGGGATCTCTTCGACGTGATCGTCTGGACGGTCAAGCACCAGTCCACATTCCCCGAGGCCGCACCACTGGGCACCGCCTTCGACGTCTCCATCGTTCAGAAGCGCGCCCCGCTCGGCCCCGCCGAGCTCGCCAAGCTGGTGAAGCGCTTCACCGAGCAGCAGGAGACCTCCCGGCGCGAGATCGCCGAGCGCGATGACAAGCTCTCCGCCCTGGAGGAGGAGCTCGAGGCGCTGCGGAAGCAGATCGCCGACGCAAAGGCAGCCGACACCGCCGCCGACACCCACGACTACCGCGAGGACGAGACCCGCAACGACCTCATCGACGAGCAGCTGCGCGATGCGGGATGGGCCCTGGAGAACCCCGAGAATCGCGAGTACCCCGTGGACGGGCTCCCCGTCCTGCCGGGGGTCAACGAGAGCGGCACCGGCAGGGTCGACTACGTGCTGTGGGGAGAGGACGGCCGGCCGCTCGGCCTCGTCGAGGCCAAGCGCACCAGCCGTGACCCCTCCGTCGGCGCCCGCCAGGCCCAGCTCTACGCCGACGCTCTCGAGCGCAAGTTCGGTCGGCGGCCGATCATCTTCCTGACCAATGGCCGGCAGCACGAGATCTGGGACGATGCACCCTGGAACGGTGCTCCCGGCTACCCCGCCCGTGCGATCGAAGGGTTCTACACCCGCGGCGAGCTCGAGCAGCTCCACCACCGACGTACGCAACGCCGCCCGCTGAGCAGCGCGGGCGTCGACGCGGAGATCGCCGGTCGCCCGTACCAGCAGCGAGCGATCGCGAAGGTGGGAGCGCACTTCGACGCCCGTCAGCGCCGTGCCCTGCTGGTCATGGCAACCGGAACCGGCAAGACCCGCACCGCGATCGCCCTGGTGGACCAGCTGATGGAGCGCGGTTGGGCCAAGCGCGTGCTGTTCCTCGCCGACCGCACCGCCCTAGTGCGCCAGGCGCACAAGGCGTTCTCGAAGCTGTTACCGGGTGTGACGAGCATCGACCTCACCTCGGACAAGCACTCCGAGGCGCGCGTCCACCTGGCCACCTATCCCACGATGATGAACCTCGTCGATGCGGCGCGCGACGGCGGCGGGCGACGCTTCGGCCCGGGCTATTTCGACCTGGTGATCATCGATGAGGCCCACCGCTCCGCCTACCAGAAGTACGGAGCCCTGTTCGACTGGTTCGACGGCCTGCTGCTGGGACTGACCGCCACCCCGGTCGATGACATCGCCCGCAGCACCTACCGCCTCTTCGAGCTCGAGCCCGGCGTGCCAACCGACTCCTACCCGCTGGAGGAGGCCATCGGCGAGGGCTATCTCGTGGGCCCGGAGAACCTCGTCTACGACCTCGGCTTCCACCGCAGCGGCATCCGCTACGACCAGCTCTCCGAAGAGGAGAAGGAGCAGTGGGAGGAGATCGACTGGGACGAGGGCGAGGACTCCGACCCGGTGGAGGAGATGCCCACCGCGGTCGAGGCGCCGCGCGTGTTCCGCTCCCTGTTCAACGCCGACACCGCGGACAAGGCCCTCGCCGAGCTGATGCGCGCCGGCCACCACGTGGCCGGCGGCGACCGTCTCGGCAAGACCATCGTGTTCGCGATGAACCAGCGCCACGCCCAGTTCCTCAAGGAGCGCTTCGACGCCCAGTACCCACATCTGGGCGGAGACTTCGCCCAGGTGATCACCAGCGACTCCGCCTATGCGCAGGACCTCATCGAGTCCTTCTCGATCAGCGACCGGGCCCCGCACATCGCGATCAGCGTGGACATGCTCGACACTGGGATCGATGTCCCCGAGGTGCTGAACCTGGTGCTGTTCAAGCAGGTGCTCTCCAAAACCAAGTTCTGGCAGATGATCGGGCGCGGCACCCGGCTGTGCCCTGACGCCCACGGGGACGGAGCCGACAAGACCGGGTTCCGCGTCTTCGACTTCTGCGGCAACGTGGAGTACTTCGGGCAGGACCCCGCGGACCGCGCCTCGAGCGTGCAGAAGCCGCTGTCCCATCGACTGTTCGCCACCCGCGCCCGGATCGTGGCCGGCATCGACCTCACCGCAGGGGACCTGCAGGTGCGGGAGGGCGCGGTGGAATGGCTGAGCGAGTTCGTGGGCGGCATCCCCACCCACTCCTTCCTCGCGCGCAGGCATGGCGAGGCGATCTCGCGGTACTCGCGTCCCGAGGGCTGGGCGGCGCCGCTCGGCAGGATCGACGCGGAGGATGCCGCAGAGTCCCTGGGGTCCCTGCCCTCGGCCGGCACCACAGAGGACGAGCACGCCAAACGCTTCGACCTGCTCGTGCTGCGTCGCGAGCTCGCCCAGCTCGAGGGAGACGAGGCCCTGGCCGAGCGCACTCGCTCAGCGGTGCAGGAGGTCGCCTCTCAGCTGCTCGAGAAGCAGACGATCCCCCAGGTCGCCACCGCAGCCGCTCTGCTGCAGGAGGTCGCGGGCGAGGACTGGTGGGAGGGGGTCACCCTCGCGATGCTGGAGCGAGCCCGCCGAGAGCTGCGCTCCCTGGCGCAGTTCCTCGACGCACACCGACGCTGGAGCGTGGTGACCGACTTCGAGGACGACCTCGGCGAGGCCCGCTCCGCCGACCTTCCGCTGGTCGCCGTGGGCGTGGACCAGGCCAGGTTCCGGGAGAAGGTCACCGCGTACATCCGTGAGCACCGCGATCACGTCGCGATCCAGCGTCTGCGCCGCAACCTGCCGCTGACCGAGACGGATCTCAGTGAGCTCGAGCGGATCCTCGTCGAACAGGGAGACGGCACCCCCGAGGCGCTGGCGGCGCTCAGCGGCGAACGGGGCCTCGGAGTGTTCGTCCGCTCGCTCGTCGGCCTGGACCGCGCAGCCGCCGAGTCAGCCTTCGCCGAGAAGATCGCCCTGGGCGGCCTGAACTCAGCGCAGATGGAGTTTCTGACGATGGTGATCGACGAGCTCACCCGGCGCGGCGAGATGCGGCCCGAGCGCCTGTTCCAGTCGCCCTACGAGGACAGGGCCGCGACCCGCATCGACATCGTGTTCCCGGACGAGGCGGAGGCCGATGCGGTCATCACGGTGCTGCACGACATCGAGCGCGCCGCCACACCCGTCGACATCATCACGGAGAAGTCGCTGGCCTGACCTCGGGCAACCTCAGGTGCTCCCGCAATGTGGTCCCCTCGTACTCGCGCCGGAACCGGCCGCGCCGCTGCAGTACGGGCACGACCTGATCGACGAAGTCTGTGATCCCGCCGGGGAGGGTGGGCGGCATGAGATTGAAGCCGTCGGCCGCTCCCGCGTCGACCCAGCGCTCGATCTCGTCGGCCACCGACTCCGGTGTACCGATGACGGTCGCGTGGCCGCCACCGGCGGCGAGCAGACCCAGCAGTTCACGCACCGTCGGTCGCACAGAGTCGACGATGCGCAGCACCGTGGCATAGCGCCCCTTCGGGCCGGTGAACTCCTCGAGGGGCGGGAGCGGTGGCACGGAGGCGTCGAGCTCCCAGCCTGAGGCGTCCTGGCCGATGAAGAAGGAGAGCTGGCGCAGGGAATCCGCGACCGGCAGGCGGGAGTCGAGATCCGCGCGTATCCGCCGGGCTTCCGCCTCGGTCGAGGCCACGTGGACGACCAGGCCTGGCATCACCGCGATCGTCTCCGGGTCGCGGCCCAGCGCGGCGGCCCGCGCGCGGATGTCCGAGCGGTAGGCGCGCGCGGACTCGAGGTCCCAGGCCACCGCATAGATCCCCTCGGCGTGGCGGGCGGCGAGATCGCGACCCGGTTCGGAGGCTCCAGCCTGGAACAGCACCGGGCGGACCTGCGGCGGCGTCGGCACGTTCAACGGCCCGGCGACCTCGAAGGACTGACCGCGATGCTGCGGCGGTCGCAGCAGGGACGAGTCGACGTACACCCCCTCCGGATCGGCCAGGATGCTCTGAGCGGGCCAGGAATCCCACAGGCCCTGGAGCACCTCGATGAACTCCCCCGCGGTGGCGTAGCGCTTCGCATGATCGGGCAGCGCGGGCATGCCGTGGTTGCGAGCCTCCGCGTCGGTCATCGAGGTGACCACGTTGATCCCGGCCCGGCCGTGGGAAATGTGGTCGAGGCTCGCCAGCAGGCGAGCGGCGTGGAACGGGTCCCAGAATGTGCTCGACACCGTCGTGACCAGCCCGATCCGTGCGGTGGCGCGGGCCATCGCCGTGAGCACGGTGATCGGTTCCAGGAACCATGTCGGCCCGCGCTCGGCCCCGGCGGGCGCGATCGACTGGCCGTCGGCGAGGAAGATCGCATCGAGCCGTCCGCGCTCCGCGATCCGTGCGAGCCCCTCCCAGTACGTGATGTCACCCAGTCGCGATACCGAGGAGCCCGGCGCCCGCCAGGCCGCGGCGTGGTGGCCGCACGCATGGGCGAACAGGTTCAGCCGCACCTGGCGGCGAGGCGCAGCGATCCTCAATCCTTCACCAGCCCGCCGTCGACGACAAGGTTCTGCCCGGTCACGGACCGGGACCACGGAGAGGCGAAGAAGAGCGCGGCGTCGGCGAACTCCGCGGGTGTGGTGACCGACTGCAGCGGGGTTCCCGCGGCGATCGCGTCGAAGACCTCCTCGGGGGTCGCGGCGCTCGCGTCGGTGGTGCGCAGCAGCCCGCCGCTGACCATGTTCACGGTGATGCCGAGCGGGCCGAGGTCGGCGGCGAAGGTGCGTGTCAGCGCGAGCAGCGCCGCCTTCGCCGCGGTGTAGTCGTGATACGGAACGACCGGGTGCTGGAACAGGTTGGTGCCGACATTGACGACGCGCCCCGAACCTGCCCGGGCGAAGCCGGGCAGCGCCGCCTGGATCGTGTTCAGAGCGCCCTGCACCGCGCCGGAGAACTGCGCGGAGAAGGCGTCGTAGGAGATCTCGTGCGCCTTGGCGCGTGCGTCGCCGTTGAAGGAGAAGCCGGTCAGAGCGTTGTTCACGACGGTGTCGACAGGAGCGCCGAAGGCGTCCTCGGCCTGCGTGAACAGGGCCTCGACCTGGGCCCGGTCCCGCACGTCGGCGCGCACGGCGACGGCACGACCCGGATGGCGCTCGGCGAGCTCGAGTGCGGCGCCCTCGCTGGTGAGGTGGTTGATGACCACCCGGGCCCCTTCGTGCAGGAAAGCTTCGGTGAGTGCGCGCCCGAGGCCGCGGGCACCGCCGGTGACCAGCACGATCTGCTCGGCGAGGGCGGGCGTGGGGCGGGAGGTCTGCTCGGTGGTCGGTGAGGTCATGGTCGACAGGTCCTTTCGGGGCCGGCGAGCACGCCCGCCGCACAGCGGGCGGGAGCACATCGCGGAAGGAGCGACGCCGAGTGCCGGCGCCGCGTGGAAGAGGACACGGGGATCCGCCGGCGGACCCCGGTGAGCCCGTCTGCACGAAGGGGCCCGGACGCACTGCGGCGCCTCCTCCGACGGCGCGGCGAGGCCGGCGCAGCGAGGATCGATGCATGGGGCGACGGCGTGCATGGCGGCAGCACACAGCTCATCGACGACATCCCTCCGCGAGTACGAACTCGATCAGGTTCACCGGGTGTGATCTCAGCCCCCGTCGGGGCACCCCGTGTCACTCATGGATGCTACCCGCAGATCCACCGCCGTAAAGGTGCCGCCCACCGCTTCCACGACTCACCCACGGAAAGCGCTTGACAATTGCGCACCTTTGTCTGGACCATATGGGTCACCAGTCCTTGCTCCGCAGCCCAGCGTCGTTCGCGGTGGAGCGTCGGTCGCGTCAACGAAGCGCAGTCCTCCGAGGAGATCACCATGCACAGCCTGAATCGTCGCACCCTGCTCGCCGCAGGTCTCGCCGCCACCGCGGCACCCGCTCTCGCCGCCTGCGGAGGCGGCTCCTCCGCCTCCCCGGACGCCCCGGTCCAGTTCATGCTCTCCGGCGACGCCAACCAGGGCGGTGGCTACGCCGCGATGGCCGAGAAGTACCTCGAGGAGACCGGGATCCAGATCGAGATCGTCGATGTTCCCTACGATGACCTGCAGACCAAGGTGCGCAACGCCTCCAAGGCGAACGACCTCCCGGCGATCGGCCGCATGCCCTCGATCGACCCCGTCTGGCTGGATCGGACGGTGGACCTCTCGGAGGTCGCCGCCGAGGTCAAGCCCATCGAGGGCATGTACGCACGCGACGAGGAGGGCAAGGTCCCCGCGCTGCCGAGCGATCTCACCGCCGTCGGCATGTTCCTCAACAAGGACCTCTGGGACGAGGCCGGCGTCGAGTACCCCACTTCGTTCGACGATAATGTGTGGACATGGGATGAGTTCATCGAGTCCGCGAACAGCGTGCGCGAGGCGAACGGCATCCGGTTCTCTCTTGTCATGGACCGCAGCTCCCACCGGCTGAACTCGTTCCTGTACCAGAACGGCTCCGAGGGGCTGCGCCTGAACGAGGACCTCTCCCAGTACGAGGCGAACGATGCGACCGTCGAGGCGCTCGAGCGCTTCGTCGCGATGAATGACGACGAGGTGATGCCGCGCTCCGTCTGGCTGACGGAGGAGGATCCCAACGCCATGTTCAAGACCGGCCAGATCGCGGCCTATTACTCGGGCTCGTGGCAGATCGCGGACTTCGTCGCGAACATCGCCGATTTCGAGTGGGTCAGCGTGCCGATGCCGGCCCAGCCCGATCAGGCCACGAACTTCGGTGCCGCCGCCCAGATCGTGGTGTTCGAGGGGACGGGCCAGGAGCAGCAGGCGCTCGACTTCGTGAAGTGGCTGTACAGCCCGGAGAACTACGCGGAGATCTCGCGGATCTCCGGGTTCCTGCCCGCCACCGAGGGTGTGGAGGTCAGCTACGAGGACCGTCAGGAGGATTTCGACCTGTACAACGCCGCGATCGCGGCCTCACCCGCCTTCGTGGGCGAGATCAAGTCGCGCGACCTCGCGCTGCAGGCGGCCGGCACCGCCGCTCCGCTCAGCGGAGATCCGGTGCGTGACGAGGCGGTCAAGGCGATCGCCGGGGACATCTCCGCTGCGGACGCCGTGACCGCTGCGCTCGAGCAGCTCAACGAGAGCCTCGCCTGATCGCATGTCCACCATGACCACCCAGAGCGACCCCGCCGCGGGCCCGCGGCCGGTCCGTGCCGGCGACGGCGCGCGGCGTCCCAACGCCGTGCGTGAGCGTCGTCGGCGCGGGGTCATCGCCACGATCTTCCTGCTGCCGGCGATCGTGCTGTTCGTGATCTTCTTCGTGGGCCCGGCCGGGCTCGGCATCCTGTACTCCTTCACCGACTACCGGGGATACGGGGAGGCCGAGTTCGTGGGGGTGGAGAACTACACCTCTCTGTTCGCGGACGAGGAGTTCTACTCGAGCCTGCTGCGCACGGTGCTGTACACCGTGGTGGCGGTGCCCTTCGGGTATTTCCTGTCCCTGACCATCAGCGCGCTGCTGGTGTCCAAGGACGTCAAGGGCTCCGCCCTCGCCCAGGTGATCTTCTTCTTCCCCTGGCTGGTCTCCCCCATCGTCACCGGCGTCATCTTCCGGTGGCTGTTCGGGGAGAACTTCGGCCTGGTGAACTACCTGATCACCTCCGCGGGCCTGAATCCGGTGAAATGGGCCGCCGATCCCAACCTCGCCCTGGTGGTGGTGATCCTCGCCGGTTCCTGGGGCGGCACCGCGTTCTCGATGCTGCTGTTCATGGCCGCGATGCGGAACATCCCCGCCTCGTACCTCGAGGCGGCATCGCTCGACGGTGCCGGGCCCCTCACACGGTTCCGCCGGATCACCTGGCCGCTGCTGCGTCCCACCTCGTTCCTGGTGATCCTGCTGGGCACGATCGGGGCGATGAAGGAGTTCGCGATGATCCAGGCGCTCAACGGAGGCGGCCCCGGCACCTCGAACGTGCTGATCGTCCAGTACATCTACAAGACCGGCTTCGAGCAGTCCAAGATCGGCTACGCGAGCGCCGCCTCGATGGTGCTGATGGTGATCCTGCTGGCCATCGCCCTCATCCAGAAGCGGTTCGACAGGAGTGATCTCGAGTGAGCTTCTCTGCGCGTCAGATCGCGCCGAACATCCTGCTGTGGGCGCTCGCGGCGCTGTTCCTGTTCCCCGTCCTGTGGTTCCTGCTGAGCTCCTTCAAGCCGGGCAGCGAGCTGTTCACCTGGCCGCTGCGACTGTTCCCGCAGGATTGGACGCTCAGCGGGTATCAGACGGCCTGGACCCGCTTCGACTTCCAGACCTACTTCCTGAACACCGCGATCGTCGCAGTGGTCTCCACCGTGTTCACGGTGTTCGTCAGCGCGTGCACCGGCTTCGCCCTGGCGAAGTACCGCAACCGCCTGGTGCAGATCTTCTTCCTGCTGATCCTGGTCACCACGATGCTTCCCACCGAGGTCATCATGCCCTCGACCTTCGCGGTGATCCTGGGGCTGGGGCTGTACAACTCGCTGGCAGGCATCATCATCCCGTCGATCATCACGGCGACCGGCATCTTCATGTTCCGTCAGTTCTTCCTGACGGTCCCCGACGAGCTGCTGCAGGCCGCCCGCATCGACGGCGCGGGCGAGTTCCGGATCTTCTTCCGCCTGATGCTCCCGATCGCCCGTCCGATCATCGCGGTGCTCGCGATCTTCTCCTTCCAGTGGCGGTGGAACGACTACATCTGGCCGCTGCTGGTGCTGAACGACCAGAAGAAGTACACCCTGCAGATCGCTCTGCGCTCGATCGTGGGCGCTGAGAACATCGACTGGGCGGTGCTGCTGGGCGCCTCGGTGATCTCGCTGATCCCGATGGTGCTGCTGTTCCTGGTGTTCCGCCGTCAGATCATGAACTCCGACATCAGCTCCGGACTGAAGGACTGAGGACCCCTCGATGACCGCTGGCACCGCCCGCGCACCGTCTGCGCTCCTGGATCAGCTCCCTGCCGAGCACCGCCTGCTCGTGCAGGAGGCGGCGCGGCGACTGCCGCCGCATGCCGAGGAGATCCTCGCCGCCCCCACGCACCGTGCGCTCGGCAGGGTGGTGCGCGATGCGACGCTGCTGCTGCAGCTCGGGGCGGCGGCTCGCGATGTGCAGGCCGACGGGCCGCTCGTCGAGGCGGCGAGCACCGCGCTGCGGGCGCTCCGCGAGCTCCAGGGCCCCTCGGGCACCTTCCGCGGCGGGGACAACGTCGACTCCCCACCGGATTCGGCGTTCACGGTCAACGATCTCGCCTGGGCGCGGGTCCAGCTGGGCGGACTCCCGGCGAGCGTCTCCCCCGCCAAGGGTCTCATCGATCTGCTCGATGAGCTGCTCGGCGCGGTCGCACCCGCGCTCCTGCAGGGCGGCGTGCACACCCCGAACCACCGCTGGGAGATCGCCTCGGCGCTCGCCCGGCTGTGGGAGTCGGGCGGGTCCGAGCAGACCCGCGAGCGCGCTCTGCAGTGGCTCGCGGAGGGTGTGGACCTGCAGGCCGACGGCATGTTCTCCGAACGCAGCGCGAACTATGCAGCTCACGTCTCGGTGCCGTCGCTGCTGGTGATGGGCCGGATCCTCGAGCTGCCCGCACTTCGGGAGGCGGCGGATCGCGGCACGCGCATCCAGGCCCGGCTGACGGACGCTGACGGGCGAGTGGAGACCCTCGCCTCGCGGCGCCAGGACCAGTTCGAGCGCTTCGACGGCGGGGCCCTGCACCCCTGGTTCCGCTCCCACGCCGCCCGGACCGGCGATCCGTTCTCGGCCCGTGCCGAGCGCCGCACCTCGGCCCTCGCCGACGCGGACGCAGTGCTCACCCTGCTCGCCCACGCCCTGGAGGACCCGTCGGCCCTCGACCCCCTGCCCGACCCCGCCCCGTCGGCCGCTCCGGATCGCCCGGAGCTCGTGGAGCTCGATCCCTCGGGGCTGGTGCGCATCGATCACGGCGACTCGCGTGCGGTGCTGTTCGGCGGGACGGACACCGCCGCGATCGGACGGATCGCCTCGGGCACGTCGAGCCGGCCAGTGCTCGCGCGGCTCGTGGGGCGGAGCGTCGGGGTGCCGGAGGTGCGACTGTCCCGCGACTTCTTCTCGCTGGGGCCGCTGCGTCCGGGCCCGCCGCGACGGGTCGACGGCGACGAGGAGGCGGGCCGGTTCTCCTATGAGCTCCGCGAGGAGGTCCAGGCCGAATACTTCCATCCGCTCGCCCCCGCCCACCTCGACCCGCACGGCGTGTATCCGCTGGGCTTCAACGGGCGCTTCGCCGCCGCGATGGACTTTCCGCACCGGCCCGTGGACGTGCTGGCTCTGACCACCACGCTCCGTGCGGAACTGGCCCCAGGTCACCTCAATCTGCACTTCCGCTTCACTGGAACGGACACTCCCCTGTGCCTGCTGCTCGCTCTCGACGGCGGAAGTCTCTCCCCCGGCCTGCGGCGGGACGAGCGGGGGCGGCTCGTGCTCGAGCCTGCGGACGATGGCGCACCGGCGTCGGCCGGGGCCGTCTCGCGGGAAGCCCACTGCACCCTCGCAGGCGACGGCGAGACCCTCGAGATTTCAGCCGTCGGCGCTCTCGGAGGCCGCGCCTTCTACGACCCGGGTGAGCAGTACACCTTCCTCGGCGCGACCGACGAGCCGCGCGGCGAGGTGCTGCTGATCCCCGCGCGCTCCTCCGCGCCGCTCACGCTCAGCCTGTGCCTCGCCGCATCGAGCGCCTCGCCTCCCCGCGACGGGGGCGTGCGGCTGGTGTGAGCGGAGGCCGCAGGCGGTGCAGCGGGTCCGTCAGTCCGGTCGACAGGAGGAAGATCAGTCGAAACAGCCCGGCGTTCTTCGCGTCGGGGAGGATTCCCTACGTGCGCGATCGCCGCAGGCTCAGCCCCAGCTCTCGGTGCGGTCCTTGAGCTCGCGATACGCCTCGAGCACCTGGGGCGTCGGCTCGGCGCCGACGGTGCGGGAGCCGGTGATCTCCCAGGCCGGGGGCTGCTGCGCGCCGGAGAGGGCCCAGGCGGCCTGGCGGGCGGCGCCGAGGGCCACGTACTCGCCCTCGGGGGCGATAGTGACCTCGCGGCCGAAGATCGCGGGGGCCAGCTGCTGGATCGCCTGGCTGCGGGCGGCGCCGCCGATCAGGGTGATGCCGGCGGGGGCGGTGCCGGTGCGGTCCTCGAGCGCGGCGATGCCGTCGGCGAGAGAGCACAGCAGGCCCTCGACGTAGGCGCGGGCCACGTCCTCGCGGGTGGTGGCGGTGCTCATGCCGGTGAGGGTGGCGCGGGCGGTGGGACGGTTCGGGGTGCGCTCGCCGTCGAAGTAGGGCAGCAGAGTCACGCCGTTCGCGCCGGGCACGGAGGCGAGCGCGAGGCGGGAGAGCTCCTCGTGGTCCACGCCGAGCAGGGCGCGGGCGGCCTCGAGGATGCGGGAGGCGTTGATGGTGGTGGCCATGGGAAGGAACCGGCCGGTCGCATCAGCGAAACCGGTCACGGCGCCGCTCGCGTCACCGGGGCGGGAGTCGCTGACCATCGCGCACACCCCGGAGGTGCCGATCGAGACGGACACATCGCCCGGACCCTGGGACAGGCCCAGCGCGGCGCCCATGTTGTCCCCGGTGCCGGCGGCGATCACCGCACCGCTCGCGGTGCGGGCCATGATCTCCTGCGGGGAGCCGGGCAGGCGCGGCAGTTCGAGCGCGCGGCCCAGCGCCCGCTCGGCCAGCTCGGGGGCCCAGGCCTCGGCGCGGGTGGAGTAGTAGCCGGTGCCGGAGGCGTCGCCCCGGTCGGTGAAGGCGGCGGTGCCCTGCTCGGCCAGGTGCAGGGAGACGTAGTCGTGCGGCAGCAGCACGCTCGCGGCGCGCTGCGCGCTCTCGGGCTCGTGGTCCCGCACCCAGCGCAGCTTGGAGGCGGTGAAGGAGGCGACCATGAGGCTGCCGATCTCCTCGACCGAGGCCTCCGGCCCGCCCATCTCCTCGATCAGGGTCTGAGCCTGCGGGGCGGAGCGGGTGTCGTTCCACAGCAGCGCATCACGCACCACCTCGCCCTTCTCGTCCAGCAGCACCATGCCGTGCTGCTGACCGCCCACGGCTACGGCCTCGGCCCGCTCCAGCAGGGGTCCTGCGGCCTCGTCCACCGCGGCCAGCCACGCGCGAGGATCCACCTCGGTGCCGTCGGGGTGGGAGGCGCGACGCTCCTCGAGCACCTCCCCCGATTCCGCGTCGACCAGAAGGGCCTTGGTGGCCTGGGTGGAGGAATCGATGCCGAGGACCAGAGGTGCCATCAGGAGGCCTTTCCGTCAGTGAAGCTGGATGGAGCGCGGATATGTCGGGGTGTCGGGCGGGTGCGAGGGCGGGTGCCGGCGACAGCCCGCACGACCCACGCGCCCGGGCCCACCGGGCCGGGCCGATGCCCGAGAAATGCGCGCTGAGGACCGATGTCGGCGTGCGCATCGGTCCTCAGCGCTCAGAACTCCTGCCAGCGGGGCGAGGGGCAGGCCCCACCGGCGGAGCGAGGCTCAGGCGCGGAAGCCCAGCAGGTGCTGCATGGCCAGCTGCTGCAGGCGCACGAAGCCGTAGTTGCGCTCGCCGGCCTTGTCGGCGTCGAACTCCTCGAAGGTGGAGCGGTCCGCGAGGAGGTCCTCGAGGGTCTCGCCCTCGCCGAGGGTGGGCTCGGCGAGCTCCTCGATGCCGGAGTACTTCAGCGCCTCCTGGACCTCGGAGTCCTGACGGAACGCGAGCGCGCGCTCCTTGAGCATCAGGTACATCTCCATGTTCGCCGCGGCCGAGTCGTACTGGCCCTTCTCGTGCTCGGTGCGCGAGGGCTTGAAGTCGAAGTGGCGGGCACCCTCGTAGGCGCCCGGCTTCGAGGGGAAGCCGTTCTCGAGCAGGTCCACGGTGAAGAAGGCGCTGATCAGGTCGCCGTGACCGAACACGAGGTCCTGGTCGTACATCGGGCCGTGCTGGCCGTTGAGGTCGATGTGGAAGAGCTTGTCCGCCCACAGCGCCTGGGCGAGGCCGTGGGTGTAGTTCAGGGTGGCCATCTGCTCGTGGCCGGTCTCGGGGTTGATGCCCACGATGTCGCCGTTCTCGAGCTGCTCGATGAAGGCGAGGGCGTGGCCCACGGTGGGCAGGAAGATGTTGCCGCGGGGCTCGTTGGGCTTGGGCTCGAGGCCGATGCGCAGGTCGTAGCCCTTGGACTTGATGTAGCCGGCCACGGTGTCGACGCCCTCGGCGTAGCGCTGGTGGGCGGCGAGCAGGTCCTTGGAGCCGTCGTACTCGGAGCCCTCACGGCCGCCCCACATCACGAAGGTGGTGGCGCCGAGCTCGGCGGCGAGGTCCACGTTCGCGAGCACCTTGCGCAGGCCGAAGCGGCGCACAGAGCGGTCGTTGGAGGTGAAGGCGCCGTCCTTGAAGACGGGGTGGGCGAAGGTGTCGGTGGTGATCATCTCGATCACCAGGCCGGTCTCCTCGGTGACCTTCTTGAGCTCATCGATGATCTGCTGACGCTCCTGCGGGGTGGCGTCGAAGGGCACGATGTCGTTGTCGTGGAAGGTGAAGCCCCATGCGCCGAGCTCGGCGCATGGGGCTTCACCTTCCACGACAACGACATCGTGCCCTTCGACGCCACCCCGCAGGAGCGTCAGCAGATCATCGATGAGCTCAAGAAGGTCACCGAGGAGACCGGCCTGGTGATCGAGATGATCACCACCGACACCTTCGCCCACCCCGTCTTCAAGGACGGCGCCTTCACCTCCAACGACCGCTCTGTGCGCCGCTTCGGCCTGCGCAAGGTGCTCGCGAACGTGGACCTCGCCGCCGAGCTCGGCGCCACCACCTTCGTGATGTGGGGCGGCCGTGAGGGCTCCGAGTACGACGGCTCCAAGGACCTGCTCGCCGCCCACCAGCGCTACGCCGAGGGCGTCGACACCGTGGCCGGCTACATCAAGTCCAAGGGCTACGACCTGCGCATCGGCCTCGAGCCCAAGCCCAACGAGCCCCGCGGCAACATCTTCCTGCCCACCGTGGGCCACGCCCTCGCCTTCATCGAGCAGCTCGAGAACGGCGACATCGTGGGCATCAACCCCGAGACCGGCCACGAGCAGATGGCCACCCTGAACTACACCCACGGCCTCGCCCAGGCGCTGTGGGCGGACAAGCTCTTCCACATCGACCTCAACGGCCAGCACGGCCCGATGTACGACCAGGACCTCGTGTTCGGTCACGGCGACCTGATCAGCGCCTTCTTCACCGTGGACCTGCTCGAGAACGGCTTCCCCTCGAAGCCGGGCGCCTACGAGGGTGCCCGCCACTTCGACTTCAAGCCCTCGCGCACCGAGCACGAGAAGGGCCAGTACGACTCGGCCGCGGCGAACATGGAGATGTACCTGATGCTCAAGGAGCGCGCGCTCGCGTTCCGTCAGGACTCCGAGGTCCAGGAGGCGCTGAAGTACTCCGGCATCGAGGAGCTCGCCGAGCCCACCCTCGGCGAGGGCGAGACCCTCGAGGACCTCCTCGCGGACCGCTCCACCTTCGAGGAGTTCGACGCCGACAAGGCCGGCGAGCGCAACTACGGCTTCGTGCGCCTGCAGCAGCTGGCCATGCAGCACCTGCTGGGCTTCCGCGCCTGAGCCTCGCTCCGCCGGTGGGGCCTGCCCCTCGCCCCGCTGGCAGGAGTTCTGAGCGCTGAGGACCGATGCGCACGCCGACATCGGTCCTCAGCGCGCATTTCTCGGGCATCGGCCCGGCCCGGTGGGCCCGGGCGCGTGGGTCGTGCGGGCTGTCGCCGGCACCCGCCCTCGCACCCGCCCGACACCCCGACATATCCGCGCTCCATCCAGCTTCACTGACGGAAAGGCCTCCTGATGGCACCTCTGGTCCTCGGCATCGATTCCTCCACCCAGGCCACCAAGGCCCTTCTGGTCGACGCGGAATCGGGGGAGGTGCTCGAGGAGCGTCGCGCCTCCCACCCCGACGGCACCGAGGTGGATCCTCGCGCGTGGCTGGCCGCGGTGGACGAGGCCGCAGGACCCCTGCTGGAGCGGGCCGAGGCCGTAGCCGTGGGCGGTCAGCAGCACGGCATGGTGCTGCTGGACGAGAAGGGCGAGGTGGTGCGTGATGCGCTGCTGTGGAACGACACCCGCTCCGCCCCGCAGGCTCAGACCCTGATCGAGGAGATGGGCGGGCCGGAGGCCTCGGTCGAGGAGATCGGCAGCCTCATGGTCGCCTCCTTCACCGCCTCCAAGCTGCGCTGGGTGCGGGACCACGAGCCCGAGAGCGCGCAGCGCGCCGCGAGCGTGCTGCTGCCGCACGACTACGTCTCCCTGCACCTGGCCGAGCAGGGCACCGCCGCCTTCACCGACCGGGGCGACGCCTCCGGCACCGGCTACTACTCCACCCGCGCCGAGGCCTGGGCCCCCGAGCTGGCCGAGCGGGCGCTGGGCCGCGCGCTCGAACTGCCGCGCCTGCCCGGCTCCCCGCAGGAGATCATGGCCCGCACCGCGAGCGGTGCGGTGATCGCCGCCGGCACCGGGGACAACATGGGCGCCGCGCTGGGCCTGTCCCAGGGTCCGGGCGATGTGTCCGTCTCGATCGGCACCTCCGGGGTGTGCGCGATGGTCAGCGACTCCCGCCCCGGTGACGCGAGCGGCGCCGTGACCGGTTTCGCTGATGCGACCGGCCGGTTCCTTCCCATGGCCACCACCATCAACGCCTCCCGCATCCTCGAGGCCGCCCGCGCCCTGCTCGGCGTGGACCACGAGGAGCTCTCCCGCCTCGCGCTCGCCTCCGTGCCCGGCGCGAACGGCGTGACTCTGCTGCCCTACTTCGACGGCGAGCGCACCCCGAACCGTCCCACCGCCCGCGCCACCCTCACCGGCATGAGCACCGCCACCACCCGCGAGGACGTGGCCCGCGCCTACGTCGAGGGCCTGCTGTGCTCTCTCGCCGACGGCATCGCCGCGCTCGAGGACCGCACCGGCACCGCCCCCGCCGGCATCACCCTGATCGGCGGCGCCGCCCGCAGCCAGGCGATCCAGCAGCTGGCCCCCGCGATCTTCGGCCGCGAGGTCACTATCGCCCCCGAGGGCGAGTACGTGGCCCTCGGCGCCGCCCGCCAGGCCGCCTGGGCCCTCTCCGGCGCGCAGCAGCCCCCGGCCTGGGAGATCACCGGCTCCCGCACCGTCGGCGCCGAGCCGACGCCCCAGGTGCTCGAGGCGTATCGCGAGCTCAAGGACCGCACCGAGAGCTGGGGCTGAGCCTGCGGCGATCGCGCACGTAGGGAATCCTCCCCGACGCGAAGAACGCCGGGCTGTTTCGACTGATCTTCCTCCTGTCGACCGGACTGACGGACCCGCTGCACCGCCTGCGGCCTCCGCTCACACCAGCCGCACGCCCCCGTCGCGGGGAGGCGAGGCGCTCGATGCGGCGAGGCACAGGCTGAGCGTGAGCGGCGCGGAGGAGCGCGCGGGGATCAGCAGCACCTCGCCGCGCGGCTCGTCGGTCGCGCCGAGGAAGGTGTACTGCTCACCCGGGTCGTAGAAGGCGCGGCCTCCGAGAGCGCCGACGGCTGAAATCTCGAGGGTCTCGCCGTCGCCTGCGAGGGTGCAGTGGGCTTCCCGCGAGACGGCCCCGGCCGACGCCGGTGCGCCATCGTCCGCAGGCTCGAGCACGAGCCGCCCCCGCTCGTCCCGCCGCAGGCCGGGGGAGAGACTTCCGCCGTCGAGAGCGAGCAGCAGGCACAGGGGAGTGTCCGTTCCAGTGAAGCGGAAGTGCAGATTGAGGTGACCTGGGGCCAGTTCCGCACGGAGCGTGGTGGTCAGAGCCAGCACGTCCACGGGCCGGTGCGGAAAGTCCATCGCGGCGGCGAAGCGCCCGTTGAAGCCCAGCGGATACACGCCGTGCGGGTCGAGGTGGGCGGGGGCGAGCGGATGGAAGTATTCGGCCTGGACCTCCTCGCGGAGCTCATAGGAGAACCGGCCCGCCTCCTCGTCGCCGTCGACCCGTCGCGGCGGGCCCGGACGCAGCGGCCCCAGCGAGAAGAAGTCGCGGGACAGTCGCACCTCCGGCACCCCGACGCTCCGCCCCACGAGCCGCGCGAGCACTGGCCGGCTCGACGTGCCCGAGGCGATCCGTCCGATCGCGGCGGTGTCCGTCCCGCCGAACAGCACCGCACGCGAGTCGCCGTGATCGATGCGCACCAGCCCCGAGGGATCGAGCTCCACGAGCTCCGGGCGATCCGGAGCGGCCGACGGGGCGGGGTCGGGCAGGGGGTCGAGGGCCGACGGGTCCTCCAGGGCGTGGGCGAGCAGGGTGAGCACTGCGTCCGCGTCGGCGAGGGCCGAGGTGCGGCGCTCGGCACGGGCCGAGAACGGATCGCCGGTCCGGGCGGCGTGGGAGCGGAACCAGGGGTGCAGGGCCCCGCCGTCGAAGCGCTCGAACTGGTCCTGGCGCCGCGAGGCGAGGGTCTCCACTCGCCCGTCAGCGTCCGTCAGCCGGGCCTGGATGCGCGTGCCGCGATCCGCCGCCTCCCGAAGTGCGGGCAGCTCGAGGATCCGGCCCATCACCAGCAGCGACGGCACCGAGACGTGAGCTGCATAGTTCGCGCTGCGTTCGGAGAACATGCCGTCGGCCTGCAGGTCCACACCCTCCGCGAGCCACTGCAGAGCGCGCTCGCGGGTCTGCTCGGACCCGCCCGACTCCCACAGCCGGGCGAGCGCCGAGGCGATCTCCCAGCGGTGGTTCGGGGTGTGCACGCCGCCCTGCAGGAGCGCGGGTGCGACCGCGCCGAGCAGCTCATCGAGCAGATCGATGAGACCCTTGGCGGGGGAGACGCTCGCCGGGAGTCCGCCCAGCTGGACCCGCGCCCAGGCGAGATCGTTGACCGTGAACGCCGAATCCGGTGGGGAGTCGACGTTGTCCCCGCCGCGGAAGGTGCCCGAGGGGCCCTGGAGCTCGCGGAGCGCCCGCAGCGCGGTGCTCGCCGCCTCGACGAGCGGCCCGTCGGCCTGCACATCGCGAGCCGCCGCCCCGAGCTGCAGCAGCAGCGTCGCATCGCGCACCACCCTGCCGAGCGCACGGTGCGTGGGGGCGGCGAGGATCTCCTCGGCATGCGGCGGCAGTCGCCGCGCCGCCTCCTGCACGAGCAGGCGGTGCTCGGCAGGGAGCTGATCCAGGAGCGCAGACGGTGCGCGGGCGGTGCCAGCGGTCATCGAGGGGTCCTCAGTCCTTCAGTCCGGAGCTGATGTCGGAGTTCATGATCTGACGGCGGAACACCAGGAACAGCAGCACCATCGGGATCAGCGAGATCACCGAGGCGCCCAGCAGCACCGCCCAGTCGATGTTCTCAGCGCCCACGATCGAGCGCAGAGCGATCTGCAGGGTGTACTTCTTCTGGTCGTTCAGCACCAGCAGCGGCCAGATGTAGTCGTTCCACCGCCACTGGAAGGAGAAGATCGCGAGCACCGCGATGATCGGACGGGCGATCGGGAGCATCAGGCGGAAGAAGATCCGGAACTCGCCCGCGCCGTCGATGCGGGCGGCCTGCAGCAGCTCGTCGGGGACCGTCAGGAAGAACTGACGGAACATGAAGATGCCGGTCGCCGTGATGATCGACGGGATGATGATGCCTGCCAGCGAGTTGTACAGCCCCAGCCCCAGGATCACCGCGAAGGTCGAGGGCATGATGACCTCGGTGGGAAGCATCGTGGTGACCAGGATCAGCAGGAAGAAGATCTGCACCAGGCGGTTGCGGTACTTCGCCAGGGCGAAGCCGGTGCACGCGCTGACGAACACCGTGAACACGGTGGAGACCACTGCGACGATCGCGGTGTTCAGGAAGTAGGTCTGGAAGTCGAAGCGGGTCCAGGCCGTCTGATACCCGCTGAGCGTCCAATCCTGCGGGAACAGTCGCAGCGGCCAGGTGAACAGCTCGCTGCCCGGCTTGAAGGAGCTCAGCAGGAACCACAGGACGGGGAACAGGAACAGCGCCGCGAGCGCCCACAGCAGGATGTTCGGCGCGATCTGACGCGCAGAGAAGCTCACTCGAGATCACTCCTGTCGAACCGCTTCTGGATGAGGGCGATGGCCAGCAGGATCACCATCAGCACCATCGAGGCGGCGCTCGCGTAGCCGATCTTGGACTGCTCGAAGCCGGTCTTGTAGATGTACTGGACGATCAGCACGTTCGAGGTGCCGGGGCCGCCTCCGTTGAGCGCCTGGATCATCGCGAACTCCTTCATCGCCCCGATCGTGCCCAGCAGGATCACCAGGAACGAGGTGGGACGCAGCAGCGGCCAGGTGATCCGGCGGAACCGTGTGAGGGGCCCGGCACCGTCGAGCGATGCCGCCTCGAGGTACGAGGCGGGGATGTTCCGCATCGCGGCCATGAACAGCAGCATCGAGAACGCGGTGCCGCCCCAGGAACCGGCGAGGATCACCACCACCAGGGCGAGGTTGGGATCGGCGGCCCATTTCACCGGATTCAGGCCCGCGGAGGTGATCAGGTAGTTCACCAGGCCGAAGTTCTCCCCGAACAGCCACCGGAAGATGACGCCGGTGACGATGGGGGAGACCAGCCAGGGGAAGAAGAAGATCACCTGGGCGAGGGCGGAGCCCTTGACGTCCTTGGACACCAGCAGCGCGCTGATGGTCAGGGACAGGAAATACCCGAAGGGCACCGCCACCACGGTGTACAGCACCGTGCGCAGCAGGCTCGAGTAGAACTCCTCGTCCGCGAACAGAGAGGTGTAGTTCTCCACCCCCACGAACTCGGCCTCCCCGTATCCCCGGTAGTCGGTGAAGGAGTACAGGATGCCGAGCCCGGCCGGGCCCACGAAGAAGATCACGAACAGCACGATCGCCGGCAGCAGGAAGATCGTGGCGATGACCCCGCGCCGACGACGCTCACGCACGGCGTTGGGACGCCGCGCGCCGTCGCCGGCACGGACCGGCCGCGGGCCCGCGGCGGGGTCGCTCTGGGTGGTCATGGTGGACATGCGATCAGGCGAGGCTCTCGTTGAGCTGCTCGAGCGCAGCGGTCACGGCGTCCGCAGCGGAGATGTCCCCGGCGATCGCCTTGACCGCCTCGTCACGCACCGGATCTCCGCTGAGCGGAGCGGCGGTGCCGGCCGCCTGCAGCGCGAGGTCGCGCGACTTGATCTCGCCCACGAAGGCGGGTGAGGCCGCGATCGCGGCGTTGTACAGGTCGAAATCCTCCTGACGGTCCTCGTAGCTGACCTCCACACCCTCGGTGGCGGGCAGGAACCCGGAGATCCGCGAGATCTCCGCGTAGTTCTCCGGGCTGTACAGCCACTTCACGAAGTCGAGCGCCTGCTGCTCCTGGCCCGTCCCCTCGAACACCACGATCTGGGCGGCGGCACCGAAGTTCGTGGCCTGATCGGGCTGGGCCGGCATCGGCACGCTGACCCACTCGAAATCGGCGATGTTCGCGACGAAGTCCGCGATCTGCCACGAGCCCGAGTAATAGGCCGCGATCTGGCCGGTCTTGAACATGGCGTTGGGATCCTCCTCCGTCAGCCAGACGGAGCGCGGCATCACCTCGTCGTCATTCATCGCGACGAAGCGCTCGAGCGCCTCGACGGTCGCATCGTTCGCCTCGTACTGGGAGAGGTCCTCGTTCAGGCGCAGCCCCTCGGAGCCGTTCTGGTACAGGAACGAGTTCAGCCGGTGGGAGCTGCGGTCCATGACAAGAGAGAACCGGATGCCGTTCGCCTCGCGCACGCTGTTCGCGGACTCGATGAACTCATCCCATGTCCACACATTATCGTCGAACGAAGTGGGGTACTCGACGCCGGCCTCGTCCCAGAGGTCCTTGTTGAGGAACATGCCGACGGCGGTGAGATCGCTCGGCAGCGCGGGGACCTTGCCCTCCTCGTCGCGTGCGTACATGCCCTCGATGGGCTTGACCTCGGCGGCGACCTCCGAGAGGTCCACCGTCCGATCCAGCCAGACGGGGTCGATCGAGGGCATGCGGCCGATCGCCGGGAGGTCGTTCGCCTTGGAGGCGTTGCGCACCTTGGTCTGCAGGTCATCGTAGGGAACATCGACGATCTCGATCTGGATCCCGGTCTCCTCGAGGTACTTCTCGGCCATCGCGGCGTAGCCACCGCCCTGGTTGGCGTCGCCGGAGAGCATGAACTGGACCGGGGCGTCCGGGGAGGCGGAGGAGCCGCCTCCGCAGGCGGCGAGAGCGGGTGCCGCGGTGGCGGCGAGACCTGCGGCGAGCAGGGTGCGACGATTCAGGCTGTGCATGGTGATCTCCTCGGAGGACTGCGCTTCGTTGACGCGACCGACGCTCCACCGCGAACGACGCTGGGCTGCGGAGCAAGGACTGGTGACCCATATGGTCCAGACAAAGGTGCGCAATTGTCAAGCGCTTTCCGTGGGTGAGTCGTGGAAGCGGTGGGCGGCACCTTTACGGCGGTGGATCTGCGGGTAGCATCCATGAGTGACACGGGGTGCCCCGACGGGGGCTGAGATCACACCCGGTGAACCTGATCGAGTTCGTACTCGCGGAGGGATGTCGTCGATGAGCTGTGTGCTGCCGCCATGCACGCCGTCGCCCCATGCATCGATCCTCGCTGCGCCGGCCTCGCCGCGCCGTCGGAGGAGGCGCCGCAGTGCGTCCGGGCCCCTTCGTGCAGACGGGCTCACCGGGGTCCGCCGGCGGATCCCCGTGTCCTCTTCCACGCGGCGCCGGCACTCGGCGTCGCTCCTTCCGCGATGTGCTCCCGCCCGCTGTGCGGCGGGCGTGCTCGCCGGCCCCGAAAGGACCTGTCGACCATGACCTCACCGACCACCGAGCAGACCTCCCGCCCCACGCCCGCCCTCGCCGAGCAGATCGTGCTGGTCACCGGCGGTGCCCGCGGCCTCGGGCGCGCACTCACCGAAGCTTTCCTGCACGAAGGGGCCCGGGTGGTCATCAACCACCTCACCAGCGAGGGCGCCGCACTCGAGCTCGCCGAGCGCCATCCGGGTCGTGCCGTCGCCGTGCGCGCCGACGTGCGGGACCGGGCCCAGGTCGAGGCCCTGTTCACGCAGGCCGAGGACGCCTTCGGCGCTCCTGTCGACACCGTCGTGAACAACGCTCTGACCGGCTTCTCCTTCAACGGCGACGCACGCGCCAAGGCGCACGAGATCTCCTACGACGCCTTCTCCGCGCAGTTCTCCGGCGCGGTGCAGGGCGCTCTGAACACGATCCAGGCGGCGCTGCCCGGCTTCGCCCGGGCAGGTTCGGGGCGCGTCGTCAATGTCGGCACCAACCTGTTCCAGCACCCGGTCGTTCCGTATCACGACTACACCGCGGCGAAGGCGGCGCTGCTCGCGCTGACACGCACCTTCGCCGCCGACCTCGGCCCGCTCGGCATCACCGTGAACATGGTCAGCGGCGGGCTGCTGCGCACCACCGACGCGAGCGCCGCGACCCCCGAGGAGGTCTTCGACGCGATCGCCGCGGGAACCCCGCTGCAGTCGGTCACCACACCCGCGGAGTTCGCCGACGCCGCGCTCTTCTTCGCCTCTCCGTGGTCCCGGTCCGTGACCGGGCAGAACCTTGTCGTCGACGGCGGGCTGGTGAAGGATTGAGGATCGCTGCGCCTCGCCGCCAGGTGCGGCTGAACCTGTTCGCCCATGCGTGCGGCCACCACGCCGCGGCCTGGCGGGCGCCGGGCTCCTCGGTATCGCGACTGGGTGACATCACGTACTGGGAGGGGCTCGCACGGATCGCGGAGCGCGGACGGCTCGATGCGATCTTCCTCGCCGACGGCCAGTCGATCGCGCCCGCCGGGGCCGAGCGCGGGCCGACATGGTTCCTGGAACCGATCACCGTGCTCACGGCGATGGCCCGCGCCACCGCACGGATCGGGCTGGTCACGACGGTGTCGAGCACATTCTGGGACCCGTTCCACGCCGCTCGCCTGCTGGCGAGCCTCGACCACATTTCCCACGGCCGGGCCGGGATCAACGTGGTCACCTCGATGACCGACGCGGAGGCTCGCAACCACGGCATGCCCGCGCTGCCCGATCATGCGAAGCGCTACGCCACCGCGGGGGAGTTCATCGAGGTGCTCCAGGGCCTGTGGGATTCCTGGCCCGCTCAGAGCATCCTGGCCGATCCGGAGGGGGTGTACGTCGACTCGTCCCTGCTGCGACCGCCGCAGCATCGCGGTCAGTCCTTCGAGGTCGCCGGGCCGTTGAACGTGCCGACGCCGCCGCAGGTCCGCCCGGTGCTGTTCCAGGCTGGAGCCTCCGAACCGGGTCGCGATCTCGCCGCCCGCCACGCCGAGGGGATCTATGCGGTGGCCTGGGACCTCGAGTCCGCGCGCGCCTACCGCTCGGACATCCGCGCGCGGGCCGCCGCGCTGGGCCGCGACCCGGAGACGATCGCGGTGATGCCAGGCCTGGTCGTCCACGTGGCCTCGACCGAGGCGGAAGCCCGGCGGATACGCGCGGATCTCGACTCCCGCCTGCCGGTCGCGGATTCCCTGCGCCAGCTCTCCTTCTTCATCGGCCAGGACGCCTCAGGCTGGGAGCTCGACGCCTCCGTGCCACCGCTCCCGCCCCTCGAGGAGTTCACCGGCCCGAAGGGGCGCTATGCCACGGTGCTGCGCATCGTCGACTCTGTGCGACCGACGGTGCGTGAACTGCTGGGTCTGCTCGCCGCCGGTGGCGGCCACGCGACCGTCATCGGTACACCGGAGTCGGTGGCCGACGAGATCGAGCGCTGGGTCGACGCGGGAGCGGCCGACGGCTTCAATCTCATGCCGCCCACCCTCCCCGGCGGGATCACAGACTTCGTCGATCAGGTCGTGCCCGTACTGCAGCGGCGCGGCCGGTTCCGGCGCGAGTACGAGGGGACCACATTGCGGGAGCACCTGAGGTTGCCCGAGGTCAGGCCAGCGACTTCTCCGTGATGATGTCGACGGGTGTGGCGGCGCGCTCGATGTCGTGCAGCACCGTGATGACCGCATCGGCCTCCGCCTCGTCCGGGAACACGATGTCGATGCGGGTCGCGGCCCTGTCCTCGTAGGGCGACTGGAACAGGCGCTCGGGCCGCATCTCGCCGCGCCGGGTGAGCTCGTCGATCACCATCGTCAGAAACTCCATCTGCGCTGAGTTCAGGCCGCCCAGGGCGATCTTCTCGGCGAAGGCTGACTCGGCGGCTGCGCGGTCCAGGCCGACGAGCGAGCGGACGAACACTCCGAGGCCCCGTTCGCCGCTGAGCGCCGCCAGCGCCTCGGGGGTGCCGTCTCCCTGTTCGACGAGGATCCGCTCGAGCTCACTGAGATCCGTCTCGGTCAGCGGCAGGTTGCGGCGCAGACGCTGGATCGCGACGTGATCGCGGTGCTCACGGATGTACGCGGTGACCTTCTCCCGGAACCTGGCCTGGTCCACGCCCACGGCGACCAGCGGAAGGTCGGCGGAGCGGGCCTCGCCGAGGTCGTCCTCGAAGTCGGTCACCACGCTCCAGCGTCGGTGTGCGTCGAGGAACTGCGCCAGGGAGCGCAGCTCTCGGCGGGCTCGCTCCAGCATCGCGAGGGTGACCCCCTCCCACCAGTCCTCGCCCGCGACCTCCTGCAGCAGAGCGGCTGCGGTGGCGACCTGGGGGATCGTCTGCTTCTCGAGCAGCTGAGAGGCGACCTCCTGCACCGCTGAGCGAGTGCGCTCGGCCAGGGCCTCGTCTCCCTCGAGCTGGGCGAGCTCGCGACGCAGCACGAGCAGGTCGAAGCGTTTGGCGTGCTCGTCCTCTGTGGTGCCGGCCGAGGGCAGGGACCCCAGGGACTCTGCGGCATCCTCCGCGTCGATCCTGCCGAGCGGCGCCGCCCAGCCCTCGGGACGCGAGTACCGCGAGATCGCCTCGCCATGCCTGCGCGCGAGGAAGGAGTGGGTGGGGATGCCGCCCACGAACTCGCTCAGCCATTCCACCGCGCCCTCCCGCACCTGCAGGTCCCCTGCGGTGAGGTCGATGCCGGCCACGATCCGGGCGCGGGTGGCGAACAGTCGATGGGACAGCGGCTTCTGCACGCTCGAGGCGCGGTCCGCGGGGTCCTGCCCGAAGTACTCCACGTTGCCGCAGAAGTCGAAGACGCGGAACCCGGTCTTGTCGGCTCCGTCCCCGTGGGCGTCAGGGCACAGCCGGGTGCCGCGCCCGATCATCTGCCAGAACTTGGTTTTGGAGAGCACCTGCTTGAACAGCACCAGGTTCAGCACCTCGGGGACATCGATCCCAGTGTCGAGCATGTCCACGCTGATCGCGATGTGCGGGGCCCGGTCGCTGATCGAGAAGGACTCGATGAGGTCCTGCGCATAGGCGGAGTCGCTGGTGATCACCTGGGCGAAGTCTCCGCCCAGATGTGGGTACTGGGCGTCGAAGCGCTCCTTGAGGAACTGGGCGTGGCGCTGGTTCATCGCGAACACGATGGTCTTGCCGAGACGGTCGCCGCCGGCCACGTGGTGGCCGGCGCGCATCAGCTCGGCGAGGGCCTTGTCCGCGGTGTCGGCGTTGAACAGGGAGCGGAACACGCGCGGCGCCTCGACCGCGGTGGGCATCTCCTCCACCGGGTCGGAGTCCTCGCCCTCGTCCCAGTCGATCTCCTCCCACTGCTCCTTCTCCTCTTCGGAGAGCTGGTCGTAGCGGATGCCGCTGCGGTGGAAGCCGAGGTCGTAGACGAGGTTCTCCGGGCCCACGAGATAGCCCTCGCCGATGGCCTCCTCCAGCGGGTAGGAGTCGGTTGGCACGCCGGGCTCGAGCTCGAAGAGGCGGTAGGTGCTGCGGGCGATGTCATCGACCGGGGTGGCGGTCAGTCCCAGCAGCAGGCCGTCGAACCAGTCGAACAGGGCTCCGTACTTCTGGTAGGCGGAGCGGTGGGCCTCATCGATGATCACCAGGTCGAAATAGCCCGGGCCGAAGCGTCGCCCGCCGCCGTCGCGCGCCGCATCGACGAGGTTCATCATCGTGGGATAGGTGGCCAGGTGGACGCGCGCCTCGGAGTGCTTGTCCGAGGTGAGGTCGATGCTCGTCACACCCGGTAACAGCTTCGAGAACGCCTTGTGCGCCTGGCGCACTAGGGCGGTGCGGTCGGCGAGGAACAGCACGCGCTTGGCCCAACCGCGCTCCATCAGCTGGTCCACCAGGGCGATCGCGGTGCGGGTCTTGCCGGTTCCGGTTGCCATGACCAGCAGGGCACGGCGCTGACGGGCGTCGAAGTGCGCTCCCACCTTCGCGATCGCTCGCTGCTGGTACGGGCGACCGGCGATCTCCGCGTCGACGCCCGCGCTGCTCAGCGGGCGGCGTTGCGTACGTCGGTGGTGGAGCTGCTCGAGCTCGCCGCGGGTGTAGAACCCTTCGATCGCACGGGCGGGGTAGCCGGGAGCACCGTTCCAGGGTGCATCGTCCCAGATCTCGTGCTGCCGGCCATTGGTCAGGAAGATGATCGGCCGCCGACCGAACTTGCGCTCGAGAGCGTCGGCGTAGAGCTGGGCCTGGCGGGCGCCGACGGAGGGGTCACGGCTGGTGCGCTTGGCCTCGACGAGGCCGAGCGGCCGGCCGTCCTCTCCCCACAGCACGTAGTCGACCCTGCCGGTGCCGCTCTCGTTGACCCCCGGCAGGACGGGGAGCCCGTCCACGGGGTACTCGCGATTCTCGGGGTTCTCCAGGGCCCATCCCGCATCGCGCAGCTGCTCGTCGATGAGGTCGTTGCGGGTCTCGTCCTCGCGGTAGTCGTGGGTGTCGGCGGCGGTGTCGGCTGCCTTTGCGTCGGCGATCTGCTTCCGCAGCGCCTCGAGCTCCTCCTCCAGGGCGGAGAGCTTGTCATCGCGCTCGGCGATCTCGCGCCGGGAGGTCTCCTGCTGCTCGGTGAAGCGCTTCACCAGCTTGGCGAGCTCGGCGGGGCCGAGCGGGGCGCGCTTCTGAACGATGGAGACGTCGAAGGCGGTGCCCAGTGGTGCGGCCTCGGGGAATGTGGACTGGTGCTTGACCGTCCAGACGATCACGTCGAAGAGATCCCGCAGTGTGGCGACGCCCTCCTGGCGGGAGAGTCGACGGTTGCCGTGCGCAGCGTCGTTGCCGCGCCGGCGCAGGAGGTTCAGCTGATTGTTGATGGCGTAGGTGCGGTTCTTGAACGCCGGGTCGTTCATCCGGGCGCTGAGGTCCGAGCGGTAGCCCTCAGGCAGCCCGAACACGTCCACGAAGAGGTACTCGACGACCTTCTCCACCGCGACGCGAGCATGGAAGGCGGCGCTGTCGGGGTCGGAGAGGGCGTAGGACTCGGCGCGCTGGCACACGTCGAACAGCTCCGGCCACTGCCCCCGGATGAATCCGAAGTTGCTCACTGCCGCCCTCCTCGGTCGCTTCCCAGGTCAGAGTGTATCGACGGGGTGCGACGGCGGGGAATGTCGGAGGGTAGGGAGACGCGACGTCGAAGGGGTGGCCCACCGACTGCTTCTCGATCGAGCGTGCTTCTCGCTACGGGAAACACGGTAAACCGAGAAACGATGCTGGTGGGCGCCGCCTTGCAGGCATCTCCCGTGAGTCCACGAGAACCCTTCTGTTGCAGACGGTTACGGCGTAACATGATACTCATGAGCAGCGCGACGCATGACTTCACGGCTCGCCTGGAGGACGCCTTGGACCGGCGAGGCAATCCTCTGAGCGTCGACGCGCTCCTGGACCTCCTGCGCGAGGCCAGCGATGCCACCTCGGAGTCGCTCTCCGCAGGGGAGCGGGAGTTCCTGCTGGAGAACACGGACCTCACGGAGGAGGATCTGACTCCCACGGCGCGCACCCTCTCGCAGAGCCGCGTCGCACGGGACAGGGCGGCGGCGCAGGAGCAGGTGCACAGCGCCTCGCTCAGCACGGCGGAGGTCGCGACGCTCCTCGAGCGACATGAGGCGAGCATCCGGCGGTCGAAGGCGACGGGCGATCTGTATGCGCTGCCGAGCAGCGGGGGGCGCACGACTCGATTCCCGCACTGGCAGTTCGACGACGGGGAGGTGGTTCCGGGGCTGCGCGCGATCATCCCGGCGTTCCCGCAGTACACGCACCCTCTGTCGATCCAGCGCTTCATGACGACGCCGAACGAGTCGCTCGATCAGCGGTCTCCCGTGCGATGGCTGCTCGACGGGGGACAGGTGGACGCTGTGGTCTCACTGGTCGACGAGCTCGGCTACGAGTGAACTCGGCGCACGCGAAGAATCCCCGCCGCCCGTCGGTTCCGCTCACACTCCCGGACGGCACCGTCGCCTCGTTCGGCGGGCCGCTGTGGAGGATCCATGCGGTGGCCGGAAGGCACCCGATGGCGTGGGACGAGCTGCGATGGAACGGGCCGATCCGCAGCAACCGCTGGGACCCGCAGGCAGGTCCGCTCTCCGTCCGCTCCGTAGCCGGCGTCTCCTACACGGCACCCGCCTACACCACGGCCTTCGCCGAGCTCTTCCAACGGGACCGGGCGATCACCCTCACCGCCGAACGAGCCTTGTCCGGTTGGCGCCCATCGCGACCCCTGGACCTGCTGAACCTGATCGGCGGGGAGGGGAACGGGGACTGGGCCGTGCGCCACGGAGCGTCCGCCTCGCTCCCGCAGGCCTCGAAAGACATCTGCCGTGCGTGGGCCGCGGCCATCCATGACCAGCTGGGAGATCGCCTCGACGGGCTGCTGGTCCCCTCGACGGTCACCGGCGACCCGGTGATCGTGCTCTTCTCCCGCTCGGTCGCTGCCTTCCCCGCCGCGCCCAGCTTCTCCCGCAACCTTGAGCACGCTGATGTGCTGACGCTCGCCGCGCGGGTGCGGGAGCGCCTGGGGTGGTCGATCCGCTGACCGGCGCGCCGGAGAGCGGTGGTCCAGCCGTCGGCCGCCGGTCAGAGCTCGCCGCGGAACGCTCGATGCTGGAGCGCGGCGAACAGCTCCTCGTCGGCTTCGAGCGCCTTGGCGACGCGGTCGCGCTCAGCGCGGATCTCCCTAAGAGCGTCGGCGAAGGACTCTTGAGCTTCGAGAGGTGGCAGCCGGATTGGGACTCCAGATATCCGTGCACCGTTAATTGAAGGCTGGCCGGACTGGGCTGAATACTGATTCAGGTCTGCAGACCGGAGTGCATATTCCAGGTATGAGATATCAACGTCAGGGCGCAGGATCTCGGCGACTAATGCATTATCGGTAACCCAAGAGTTTGGTCGTGTTACGTGCACGGCGCCACAGTTCGCCCCAACTCTCCCGACTATCAGTCGGCGCGGCTTGTGCATGGCGCGGTCGTGAGTGCCAGTGATTCCATTGCCGCCATATACGGGGACGTCACCTCCTGCTTGCTTAGAGGCTGGTAAGAATTTTCCGCTCGACCAGCGAGCAATATCGCTGAGTGGAATGGTTGGGTGCGTATTGTTGGTGTTGGCGAACCGCTGGTGGAACAACTCCAGCGGGAGCTTGTCGAGGTGGCTGAGCTGGGTTCGGCGCTTCGCGCGGATCGCGTCGGCCTCGTCGAGGATTGAGGCGATGCGGCGCTGTTCTTCGATGGGTGGGAGCGGCACTGTGAAAGATAAAAGCTCCGCCGGACTCAGCCGAGGTAGATTTGCGCCAGAGGCTCGTGACGAAGCGAGTGATACCATTGACGGCTGACGTAGGTAATGAAGTAGGTAGTGTCGGGTTAGGCGCTCTCCGGGCAGGACTGGGAGGATATCTGTGCTGCAGACCCCGTGCCTGGTAGGGTTGGCTACCTTGACTAAGTTCGGTCGCAACTTTCCGTACAAAATGTGCCGCGTATCGAAGTGGAACTTGTTGCTGGACAGCTGTGCATCGCCCACAGTGCTTGAAGCGATGATCTCCCCGCCGCGCGCGATATGCTCGAGCCCGAGATAGTAAGTCGATTCGGGAAGGTTGCGCGGGTTAACTGTGGCGCGGTCAATCGTCGCGACGTCACCGAGTTTTTCTCTGGCCCACTTGCTCACCCCAGCGCCTCCCGCAGCCGCGCCACACCCTCGGCGATCTCGCCGTTCAGCCGTTCGACGTCGGCGAGGATGTCCGCTGTCGGGCGGTGCTCGATCTCCTCGTGCTCGATCTCCTTGTAGCGGTTGATCGAGAGGTCGTAGCCCTCGGCGACGATGTCCGCCTTCGGCACCAGGAAGCTCTGATCAGTGCGGGCGCGATCTCGTTCGCCGTCGAGGTTCTGCCAGCGGGCCAGCACGTCGGGCAGATCGTCGTCGGTGATCTTGGTGCGCTTGTCATCGAGCGAGAAGCCGTCGGCCGTGACGTCGTAGAACCAGACGTCCTCCGTGCCGCCGGCGCCCGTCTTCGTGAAGAACAGGATCGCGGTGGAGACCCCGGCGTACGGCTTGAACACCCCCGAGGGCAGCTTCACCACCGCGTCGAGCTTGTGGTTCTCGACCAGGGACCTCCGCAGATCCTTGTGCGCCTTCGAGGAGCCGAACAGCACGCCGTCCGGAACGATCACCGCGGCGCGACCACCCGTCTTCAGCAGGCGCAGGAAGAGGGCCAGGAACAGCAGCTCCGTCTTCTTCGTCTTCACCACGCTCTGGAGGTCCTTGCTCGTCTCCTCGTAGTTGAGTGACCCGGCGAAGGGCGGATTCGCGAGGATCATCGTGTACCGCGAGGCCTCACCCGCCGCCCCCTCGGACAGCGAGTCGCGGTACTCGATCTTCGCGGAGCCCACCCCGTGCATCAGCATGTTCATGCTGCCGATCCGCAGCATCGTCGTATCGAAGTCGAAGCCGTGGAACATCGCCGGAGCCCGGCCCGGGGTCTGGGCGCGGTCGATCAGGGCGTCACCGTGGTGCGTGCGCACGTACTCGCCCGCGGCCATCAGGAAGCCGGCCGTGCCGCATGCGGGGTCGCAGACCACGTCCTGCGCGGTGGGGGCCATCATGTCGACCATCAGCGAGATGATGTGCCGTGGGGTGCGGAACTGGCCGTTGGTGCCGGAGGTCGCGAGCTTCGAGAGCAGGTACTCGTAGAGGTCCCCGTTGGTGTCCCGATCATCCAGAGGGATCTCGTCGAGCATGTCCACGACCCTGCTCAGCAGCCCGGCGCTGGGGATCGTGTAGCGAGCCCCGGCCATGTGCTCGCCGTATGAGCTGGTCGCACCATCCGGCGTGTCTCCGAGCGACCGCAGGAACGGGAACACCTCGTCACCCATGAGGCGGTGCATCTCCGCGGTGTCGGTCATCACCTTGATCTTCGACCAGCGCAGGTGCGAGGTCCCCTCCGGGAACGGCATGGGGGTGCTGGTGCGACCCAGACGGCGCAGCTCGCGCTCTGCTCGCATCTGCTGTTCGTCCAGCTGGCGCATGAACAGCAGGTAGGTGACCTGCTCGATCACCTCGAGCGGGTTCGAGATGCCTCCGGACCAGAAGGCGTCCCAGACGCGGTCCACGCGGTTCTTCAGTTCTCCCGTGATCACCCGAGCGAGTCTATGTGCGTCCTCCGACCGGTGAGTGCCGTGCCTTCGTCGCGACGGAGCGTGCTCCCCGTGCACCTCGGCACCGGGCCGTTGCCCGATCGTGATCGTCGACCTCTGGCGGATCGTCGCGCGGCGTGTAGAGTCCCTCGACATGAACGCCTAACGGCTATTAGGCGTTTGGTCTGCATCGTGCCAGTCGACCTCAAAGGAGAGCGTCATGACCACCGTGTCATCCCCGCAGTTCCGTCCCTCGCGCCGTTCCGTCCTCGGCCTCGGCGCCGCCGCCGTCTCGGTCACCGGGCTCGCCGCGTGCTCCGGGTCCTCCGGCGGCTCCGGCTCCGGCGGCTTCGAGGAGCAGGAGCTCACTCTGCCCACCCACGTCGAGCCACCGGTCCCCGAAGGCGGCATCGCCTCCGAGGTCGAGGGCATGCCGATGATCTTCACCTCGCCCCTGCAGGAGTACTTCACCTCGGTCGAGGAGCCGCCCGGCAGCGGCGAGGAGGTGACGACCTTCCAGGTGCTGTGGGGTGCGCCTCCTCGTCCGCGCGAGCAGAACGACTACTGGCAGCAGCTCGAGGAGCGGCTGAACGTCACGTTCACCCCCACGCTGACCGCGGCGGACGGCTACAACGACAAGTTCTCCACCACCATCGCCTCGGGCTCGGTGCCGGACCTCTCCTTCGTGCAGGACACCGACGCGATCGGACAGCGAGCCCTGGCGGACGGCGCGTTCGCCGACCTCTCCGAGGTGCTCGCCGGAGACAACATCCTGCAGTGGCCGAACCTCGCCAACATCTCCACCAACGCCTGGCAGGTCTCCGCCAAGAACGGCCACATCTACGGCGTCCCGAACGAGAACCCGTTCCTGACGAACTTCCCCCTGGTGCGCGGCGACCTCATGCGGCTCGCCGGCCACGAGTCCATGGGCTCCACCGCGGAGGAGTGGCTGCAGGTGATGAGCGACATCGCCGCGCTGGGGACCGCCCACGGCAAGAAGATCTGGGGCATGGCCACCATCGGTGGCAACGAGCAGGCGATGTTCGAGTGGATGTTCCGGGCGGGCACCACCTGGCAGGTGGACGATTCCGGCAAGATCGTCAATGTGCTCATGACCGATGCCTTCGAGCAGGTCATGGAGTTCGAGAAGCAGCTGTGGGATGCAGGGGTCATCCACCCCGACGGCATCGGCGGCGAGCTCGGGGACCTCTTCACCACCGGACAGATCGCCCTGACCATCGATTCCTTCAACGGATTCTTCGGCAACCCCATCATCGGCCAGGTCGTGGACTCGACCCCGGAGGCCGAGCCCGAGTTCTTCGTCCCGCCCGCCTTCGACGGCGGCGATATCGTCATCCAGCGGGATGACGGCTACTGGGGCATCGTGGCGATCTCCGCCGCGGCCGCCGAGGACGAGGCCCGCCTGCACGAACTGCTGGGGATCATCAACTACTGGCGTGCGCCGTTCGGCTCCGAGGAGGCCCTGTTCATCGGATCCGGCACGGAGGGCGTCAACTACGAGTTCGGCCCGGACCACGAGGTCGTCGGGCTCGGTGACGACCAGGCCGATGCCGACCGTGCCGCCCTCCAGTGGCTGGGTGCGTTCAACTCGCCGATCTACTCCATCGCCCCCACGCTCACCGACTACGTGGACAACTTCCGCACCACGATGGAGCAGCTCGTCGCCTCCACCGTCCCCAACCCGGTGGCGGGCATCGTCGCCCCCAGCGCGGCGTCGCTGAACGCGAAGCTGGACTCGCTCAATGAGGACTACCGCAACGGATTCATCACCGGCCGCCGGCCCCTCAGTGAGCTCTCCGAGTACCGCGAGGCCTGGCTCAGCGCGGGCGGGCAGACCCTGTGCGACGAGTTCACCGCCGCGCTCGACGGGGCGGACTGAGGAATGTCAGCGCTCGTCGCTGCCGGAGGCCGTTCGCAGATCCGCCAGCAGCGCCCGGATGGTCCTCCGCGTCACCGCGGCCATGTCCACCGCGTCTGGGTCCAGCAGGAACTGGTACTGCACGCCGTCCATCACGGCCACGATCGCCGCCGCCGTCTCGAGCACATCGCCCTCGGGGACTGCGGGATCCGCGATCGCCGTGAGGATCGCATCGCTCACCATGGCTCGAAGGCCGGAGAGCCGGCGCCGGAAGTACGACTGCGCAGGGTGGTCCTCGGTGATCGACTCGCCCAGCAGCACCGCGTAGAGCTGGGTCAGGCCGCGACTGGCAGCGTTGGCCGCTGCGGTGTCGCCGAGGTGGTCCAGCGCCGCCTGGCCGCCGCTGTCGAAGGACGTGCCCCCGATCTGCCGCGAGAGGTCGTCGCGATAGTCGATCAGCTCGATGAGCAGGGACTGCTTGTTGCGGAAATGGTGCAGGAGGCTCGGGGCGGAGATGCCCACGTCCTCCGCGATCGCAGCGAGCGTCGCCCCCGCATAGCCGCGCAGACCGATCGTGCGAACGGCGGATTCGAGGATCTCCTTGCGCCGCAGCGCGGAGCGACGCGCACGAGGGCCGAGAGAGGCGTCGGCCGGATCCGTGGTGGGGCTGGACATGGTCGGCACCATAACGCCTCACCACGTCGACCAAGAACAGAGGGACAGGGATGACGGGACAGGACTACTACCGACGTGAGGGTGATCGCATCCGCGCTCCCGAGGGGGCGCTGCCCTTCGAGCGCGGCATGGGGCTCGGGGGCTGGCTGCTCCCGGAGGGCTACATGTGGGACCTCGAGGGGCCTGCGGACTCCCCGCGGCGCATGGAGCAGCTCGTCGCCGAGCTGATCGGTCCGGTCACCGGCGCCGAGTTCTGGGAGGAGTACCGCGCACGGTTCATCACGGCACAGGACATCGCCGAGATCGCCGCCGCCGGTTTCGACCATGTGCGACTGCCGATGAACGCCCGGGGGATCTTCGACGGGGACGAGCTGATCGAGGAGGGCATCGCGCACGTCGATCGCGCGATCTCCTGGTGCCGCGAGGCCGGGATCAGCTGCGTGCTCGACCTCCACGGGGCACCGGGCGGTCAGACCGGAGCGAACATCGACGACTCCCCGCACCGGCTTCCCGAGCTCTTCACCGACCCGGCCGCCTACCGCCAGGGCCTGCGGCTGTGGGAGCTGCTCGCGCAGCGCTACGCCGAGGAGACGACCGTGAGCGCCTACGACCTCCTCAACGAGCCGCTGCCGCAGAAGCACGAGTCCCTCGTGCCCCGGCTCGCGGACTTCTACCGCGACGTCATCGCCGTGATCCGTGCGGAGGACCCCCATCACCTCCTCTCGATCGAGGGCTGGAACTGGGCCACACGCTTCGAGGGGATCGATCGGCTCTGGGACGAGAACGCCTGCCTGCACTTCCACAAGTACTGGTCGGAGCCCACCACCCGGAGCATCCAGCAGTATCTCGACCTGCGGGAGCGCCTGGGCCTGCCCCTGTGGATGGGGGAGAGCGGCGAGAACGACGACCGGTGGTACGCCGAGGCGTTCTCGCTGTTCGCACAGCACGGCATCCCCTGGACCTTCTGGACCTGGAAGAAGATCGACCGCGACACCTCGCCGCGGATCATCCCGTCACCGGACAGGTGGGAGGAGATCAGGCAGTTCGCCGCCGGACGTGGGCCCAGACCGCCGCGCGCGCACGAGATCTTCGAGCAGCTCCTCGAGAACGTCGCGGCCTCGAGATGCACGGTGCGTGCCGCCGTGCTCGACGCCCTCCCGGGGATCGCCGCCGCCCCGTCCGTCCACCGGATCCCCGGCGTGCTGCAGGAAGGAGCGAACCGATGAGCATCGAAGCACGTGACACCGAAGCCCCCTCGCTCGAGCAGGCGGTGGCCGGCGTCCCCGAGGAGAGCCCCACGAATCCCGGCGCGGGTGGAGCATCGCGCCCTCGCACCAGGTCCCGGTGGCAGCGGATGAAGCGCGAGTGGCAGATGTACGTGTTCATCGTGCCCGGTGTCGCGTTCTTCCTCCTGTTCGCGTACGTGCCGTTGGCGGGGAACGTGGTCGCCTTCCAGGACTACTCCGCCTTCCGCGGAGTCTTCGACTCCCAGTGGGTGGGCCTGCAGAACTTCGCGAACCTCTTCACGGACGACGAGGTGCTGCGAGCGGTGGTCAACACCCTGGTGATCTCGTTCCTGCAGATCGTGTTCGCGTTCCCCGCGCCGATCATCCTGGCGCTGTTCCTGAACTCCCTGCTGGGCGAGCGGATCAAGCGCATCATCCAGACCGTCGTCTACCTCCCGCACTTCATCTCCTGGGTCATTGTCATCGCGATTTGGCAGAAGATCCTCGGCGGGGCCGGGCCGATCGCGCAGCTCTTCGACATGATCGGGGTCGAGGGCGTCAACCTCATGACGAACCCGGAGACCTTCAAGATCCTCCTGGTCAGCCAGGTGATCTGGAAGGACGTCGGATGGGGGACGATCATCTTCTTCGCGGCGATCTCGTCGATCCCCACCGAGCTCTACGAATCGGCGGCCACCGACGGCGCAGGCAGCTGGCGCCGCATGTGGCACATCACCCTGCCGGGACTGGTGCCCGTGATCTCCCTGCTGCTCATTCTCACCGTCGGCAACGTGCTCACCGTCGGCTTCGAGCAGCTGCTGCTGCAGCAGCCCGCCGTCGGCGCGAACGCCGCCCAGGTGCTGGACACGTTCGTGTACTTCCGCGGCATCGCAGGGGGCGACTGGGGACTCTCCGCAGCCGCCGGCCTGCTCAAGGGCGTCATCGCCACCATCCTCGTCATTTTCGCGAATCGGATCGCGAAGCGTCTCGGAACCGGAGGGATCTACTGATGGCCGTCATCGACCAGATCGCACGCCCCGACGTGACCGGCCGTGCCGCACGGCGCTCCCGGGGCGCGCCCTCCGGGCGACCGCCCTGGATGGACCGGCCCTCCCCGACGATGCAGGCCCTCAAGGTCGTCGTCATCGCCGTGATCGTGCTGGTGATGCTCTACCCGTTCTTGTACGTCATCATGTTCTCCTTCGCGGACGGCAGATCGGTGACCTCGGGGCAGCTTTTCCCCACCTCCTTCTCCACCGCGGCCTACGAGTCGATCTTCGCCGGCGGCGTGGTGACCAGGTCGCTGATGGTGACCGCCGGGATCACCATCGTGGGCACCCTGCTGTCGCTGCTGTTCACCTCGATGCTCGCTTACGGGCTGACCCGCACGCGTGACGTCCCCTTCTCCAAGGGCGCGATGGTGCTGGTGCTGTGCACCATGTTCTTCGGCGCCGGGATCATCCCGAACTACCTGCTCATCAAGGAGCTCGGGCTGCTGGACAGCTACTGGGCGCTGATCCTTCCCGGGCTCATCAGTGCGTTCAACATGATCGTGATGCGCAACTTCTTCATGGAGCTGCCGCAAGAGCTGCTCGAATCCGCCCGCATCGACGGGGCCAGCGAGTTCAGGATCTTCGGATCCATCGTGCTACCCCTGTCGAAGGCGGTGCTGGCCGTGATCGCGCTGTTCTACGCCGTCGGATACTGGAACTCGTTCTTCAATGCGCTGCTGTACATCAACGACACCACCAAGTGGCCGATCCAGCTGGTGCTGAACCAGTACGTCGTGCAGGGCAATGCGATGAGCGACCTCCAGGCGCCGGACCGTCCTGCCCCGCCCGCCCAGACCGTGCAGATGGCGATCGTCGTGGTCGCCACGGTGCCGATCCTCATCGTCTACCCGTTCGCGCAGCGCTTCTTCACCAAGGGCGTGCTCACGGGGGCGATCAAGCTGTCTCTTATACCCATCAGACGCTGCCGACGATACTCCTCGCAGAACGCGGAGCCGCCGACGAAAGCTCCTGCTCCATGACCGAGACCCTGCTCTCACAGTCCTCCACCTCCGGCGCGCGCGTCCAGAGCGCGCAGCTCGACCCGGCCCTCGCCGCACGGGCCCGCTCCCTCGCTGCTCGTGGCATCATCCTGCTGCGCAACGACGGAACGCTGCCCCTCGCACCGGGTGCGCGCCTCGCCGTCTTCGGCCGCACCCAGAAGGACTGGATCGCCGTCGGCTACGGCTCGGGCGGTGACGTCAACCCGCCGTACGTCACGAACCTGCTGGACTCGCTGCGGGAAGGCCGGCGGGTCCTCCTCGACGAGGAACTCGCGGCGCGCTACGAGAGGCACAGTCGCGAGCACCCTGCGGAACCCGGCCAGGAATGGGGCCGCTGGCCTCGCTCCTTCCCGGAGCCCGACCTCACGGAGGCCGAGGTGTCCGTCGCCGCAGAGCGCAGCGACACAGCGGTGGTCGTGATCGGCCGCGCGGCGGGCGAGGACCGCGACAACGTCCTGGAGCCGGGGGCGTACCACCTCACCGCCGCGGAACGAGAGTTGCTGCGCCAGGTCACCGCCGCGTTCCCCCGCACCATCGCCCTGGTGGACACGGGGAACGTCATCGACCTCGCCTGGACCGAGGAGTTCCCGCTCTCGGCCGTGGTGCTGGCCTGGTCGGGCGGGATGGAGGGAGGCCGCGCCGCAGCGGATGTGCTCACCGGGATCGCCGAGCCGGGCGGGCGGCTCACCGACACCATCGCCCGCCGCTACGAGGACTACCCCTCCGCCGGGCACTTCGGGGACCCGGAGGTGAGCGAGTACGTCGAGGACGTCTTCGTGGGCTACCGCTACTTCGAGACCTTCGCGCCGGAGAGGGTCCTGTTCCCCTTCGGTCACGGGCTGAGCTACACCACCTTCGAGATCACCGCACAGGACGTCGCGCTCGAGGCGAACGTGCTGGCCGTCCGCGCCCATGTCGCCAACACCGGGGCCCGCCCGGGCTCCCAGGTCGTGCAGCTCTACGTCCAAGCGCCGGACGGCGCGCTCTCCAAGCCCGCCCGGTCGCTCGCCGCCTTCGCACGCACCGACGAGATCGCACCGAGCCGCGGCACGGAGCTGTCGTTGCAGGTGGCCATGGAGGACCTCGCCTCCTACGACGACGCGGGGACGACCGGGCACCGCAGCGCCTGGGTGCTCGAGCCGGGCGAATACCGCATCTTCCTCGGCGCGGACGTACGGCACGCGCAGCCCGTCGGCTCGTTCCACCTCGGGGAGCTCGCCGTGGTGCGGCAGCTCGAGGAGGTGGCCGCGGTCCCACCCGGCCACGGCTTCGACAGGATGGCGCTGCACCGGGACGCCGACGGTCGCGCGCAGATCTGCTGGGAGCCCGTGCCCACTTCGACCGTCGACCTCGCCGAGCGGATCCTGGACCGCCTCCCGGCCCCGCTCGACCCCGTCGAGGAGCCGACGGTGCGCTTCGAGGACGTGCTCGCGGGGCGCGCCGAGCTCGAGCACTTCGTGGCGGCGCTGCGCCCCGAGGAGCTGACGAGCCTCGCCTACGGAGACATCGTGATGGACAGCCCCCTGGGCCCGCCCGGGAACGCGGGAGCTCTCGGAGGCGTGACGCAGGCGCTGCGGGACCGCGGCATCCCGCCCGCGATCACCACCGATGGACCCTCGGGACTGAGGCTGTCGAGCATCGCCTCGCTGCTACCCTGCGGGACGGCGCTCGCCTCCTCATGGGATGTCGCCGCCGTGCGTGAGCTCGCCGAGCTCCACGGCAGGGAGATGCTGGACAAGGGCTCCGACATGCTCCTCGCCCCCGGGATGAACATCCATCGCGACCCGCTGTGCGGTCGCAATTTCGAGTACTTCGCAGAGGACCCGCTGCTCACCGGGAAGATGGCCACTGCGGTGGTGAGCGGCGTGCAGGCGCAGGGCGTCTCCGCCTGCCCCAAGCATTTCGCGGCCAACAACCAGGAGACCCACCGCACCGTCAACGACTCCCGGGTCTCGGAACGGGCGCTGCGCGAGATCTATCTGCGCGGCTTCGAGATGATGGTCCGCGAGTCCTCCCCGCAGAACATCATGACGTCGTACAACCGCATCAACGGGGTGTGGGGTCATTACCACTACGACCTGGCCACCACCGTCCTGCGCGGGGAGTGGGGCTATGACGGCAACGTCGTCACCGACTGGTGGATGCGTATGGAGCCGGATCCGCACTTCCCTGCCCTGCGCGACAGCGCGTACCGCGTGCGGGCCCAGGTCGATGTGCTGATGCCCGGCTCGGAGGTCCATTTCGGCATCACCCGGGAGGACTCGATCATGGACTCCTTCCGCAGCGAGGACGGCATCACCCTGGGCGAGATGCAGCGCACGGCCACGAACGTGCTGCGTTACCTGCTGCGCAGCGGCATCACCGAACGCCGACCGGGGTGACGGCGGCCGCAATCAGCCGTCCTGCGCCGCCCGCGCGAGGATCGCCTCGGCGAACACCTCCGCCACCTCGGGGGCGAGGTGCAGGTTGAACAGGGGCTCGAACAGCTCCGCCTCGAGCAGCAGCAGGCCGTGCGCGGCGGTGTCGACCAGGTCGATCCGCGCGTACAGCGGCAGCTGCAGCCCGGTGGCCTCGGCGGTCGCCGCGAGCACGCGCTCGGCGAACTGCCGCTCCCACTCGGTGGGCTCGACGCGCTCGGGCGTCTCGCGGTAGTTGCCCCCGCGCAGTCCGCCGCCGCGAGCCAGCAGGGCGCCCTTGGCGATCGCGTGGGTGAAGCGCCCATCGATCAGATACAGCGCCTTCTCCCGCCCCGCGGAGAGCTCGGGCACCTCCTCCTGCAACATCACCGTGCCTCGCGTCGCGAGGATCTCGCGGCCGAGCGCGAGGGCCGCGGGGTCGCCCGGGTGCAGCAGTCCCGTCAGCCGCGCGCCCGCGCCCACCGTCGGCTTGAGCACCACATGCCCGTCGTGGGCTCCGGCCGACGCCGCAGACAGCGCCGCGGCCAGGGAGGACTCGTCCACATGGAGGGTGGTGGGGATCCCCGGGATCCCGGCGCGCTCGAGCTGAGCGAGGTAGCGCTTGTCCATGTTCCAGCGCACCAGCTCAGGATCGTTGAGGATCCGGGTGGCCGCCCCTGCCCGGTCGAGCCAGGCGTCGAACTCCGCAGGGCGCACCGAGTAGTCCCAGGGGCTGCGCAGCACCACCAGGTCGAACTCCGACCAGTCCACTGTGGGGTCCGCCCAATCCACGGCCCGGGCGTCGCCGCCACGTGCCCGCAGCGCCTCGAGCAGCGGGTGCACATCGAGCATCGTGTCGGCGGCGGTGAAGCGGGCGGGATCGGTGATGACGAGTCCGAGGGAGGGCATGGGCCGACCCTAGCGGGGCCGCGCGGCGAGGGGACGGGCGGAGGCGGGGAGTGGACTGGGCCGTGCCCGCCGCGCATCATGACCGCATGCCGCACCCGCCCCGCTCGCCGCACACACCGGGCCCGTCGGGCCTGGAGCCCGCCGCGCTGCACGAGATCGCGCTCGAGCGCGCGCTGCAGCTGCCCGCCACCGCCCTCGAGAAGCCCTTCGGCCCCGAGCATGAGGTGGTCAAGGTGGTCGGGAAGGTGTTCCTGCTGGCCACGGAGCTGCGCGGCACACCGATCGTGACGCTGAAGTCCGATCCGCGCGATGCCGAGGTGCTGCGCGAGAACGTCCCCGCGATCAGCCCCGGCTATCACATGAACAAGCGCCACTGGATCACCGCGGAGGCCGGGGAGGGCCTGGACGAGCAGCTGCTGCTCGACCTGGTGACCGACTCCTACCGTCTCGTGGTCGCCGCTCTGCCGCGCAGGCTGCGCCCGATCGACCCGGAGACCTTCGAGGACCCGCGAGAGTGACCCGCCCGGGGCGGACTGCCTCGGAGCGGCTCGACCGGAGGTGACCGGGCCCGGCGCAGGTCAGGCGCCCGGGCCCACGCCGCTCAGCCGGTAGGCCTCGGTGAGGATCTCCATCGAGGCCATCGCCTCGCGAGGACCGATCCAGAACGGCTCCGGCTCCTCGAGGCGCTCGTAGAAGTCACGGATCAGCAGCTCGTGGGAGACGCCCCAGTAGGAGCGGCCGCCCGAGGTCACCGAGCGCTCGCCGACGGTGTCCACTCGCCCGTCGGCCCAGCGGATCGTCAGCCCGCCCTCGGTGCCGCCGCGCAGGCTCACATACGCCTTCTCGCAGTCCAGCTCGATCTCCACCGGCCGGTGCTGGGGAGCGGTGAGCGTCGCGTAGAAGGAGGTGGTCACGCCGCCGGGATGGTGCAGCAGCAGCTCCGCGGTGTCCTCCACCTCGATCACGTCGGCGAAGCGGCGGGTAGCCACGTGACCATCGGTGCGCTCCACCCCGCCCAGCAGCCACTGGACCAGGTCGAGGGTGTGGATCGCCTGGTTGATCAGCAGTCCGCCGCCCGAGCCCTCCCAGGTGCCGCGCCAGGGCTTCGCGCGGTAGTAGTCGGCGCTGCGGGTCCAGACGACCGAGGCCCAGGCACCGCGCACCGCGCCCAGCGCTCCGGAGGCGAGCAGATCGTGCAGGCGCTGGCTGGCGAGGTTGTAGCGGTTCTGGAAGCAGATGCCCACTTTGGCTGCGCCCGGTGCGCTCTCGAGCGCGTCCACCAGGCGCTGCCCCTCGTCGAGGGTGTGCGCGATGGGCTTCTCCTGCAGCACGTGCACGCCCGCGGCGAGAGCGGTGAGGGAGGGGTCGATGTGTTCGTGGTGCGGGGTGGTCACGTGCACCGCCTCCGGGTGCACGCCGTCGATCAGCTCCTGCGTGCTCGCGAACCCGGGCACCCCGGTCAGCTCGACTGCTCGCGCGAGCGCCTGCGGGTCGGTGTCGGCGACGCCCACCAGCTCGAGGCCCTCGATGTCGTGGATCGCCTCGACGTGGACCACCGAGACATCTCCGCATCCGATCAGGCCGATGCGCCTGCTGGTCATGTCTCCTCATCCCTGGCCGCCTCTGCGGGGCCGCTGCCGCTCGAGGATCACTGTAGTGGCAGTGCCCTGAGGGCCGACGCGGCACGGCCCTGCGGGCTGTTCCGTCGGCCGTTCGTGGATGTGCACCAGAGTGAATGGAGATGCGCGACACCCTTCGGATCCGGTTGTCTGACAATGCCTTTGTTGTCTGTGACCTGTGGATGTAATCGATAAGTTACCGTCGAGGTGGATATCTCGCGCCTACTGTGCGAGTATCTATGCGGCCCCAAGCGCACAGAGTGCTGGCGGCGCCGCCCCGACGAGGGGTCGGAGCCCGCCCCTCGCCGTCGCGGTCCCCTCCTCGGAGCAGGTGAGCAACCGCCCGAGTCGACACCGGACGGCATGCGCCCAGGGGGTTGATTGCCGGTCGGCCCACTGGGGGTGCCACCCCTGAGCGCAACGCGCCGCCTCACCGCGGCTCGGGCATAGCGACGTCAGGGTGACGGACCGGTCGAAGTGCAGAAGTGCCACAGTTCGCCGCGATGAAAGGAAGTTCAGTGCCGCCCTCTTCAGGAGAGATAGTCCAGCTCGGGGTCGTCGGAGTGATCGCGCTCCTGCTCCTGTTCTACGGGGGCACGATATGGATGTCGGTGGCGATCTCCCGCAAGAAGGAGAACGCCGACGACTACATGACCGCCGGCAACTCCATCGGCTTCGGCGTCTCCGCCGCCTCGATGACCGCCACCTGGATCTGGGCGTCCTCGATGTACGCCTCGGTCACCGCGGGCTACACCTACGGCGTCTCCGGCCCCATCCACTACGGGCTCTGGGGCGCGCTGATGATCCTGTTCATCTACCCCTTCGGCAAACGGATCCGCGCGGTCGCCCCGCGTGCCCACACGCTCGCCGAGGTGATGTACGCCCGCCACGGCCGCTCCTCGCAGCTGATGCTCGCCGGCTCCAACGTGCTCGGCTCGGTCATCTCCCTGACCTCGAACTTCATCGCCGGCGGCGCGATCATCGCGATGCTCTCCCCCCTCAGCTTCGGCGCGGGCATCCTGATCATCGCCGGCGGCGTGCTGCTGTACACCCTGTGGTCCGGCTTCCGCGCCTCCGTGCTCACCGACTTCGCGCAGGTGATGGCCATGCTCGGCGCCGCCGTGGTGATCATCCCGGCCGTGTTCTTCCTGGCCGGCGGCCCCTCGATGTTCGCCGAGGGCGTGGCCAGCGGCAACGTCACCCCGCAGCAGGAGAGCTTCTTCTCCTCCGAGGCGTTCATGAACCAGGGCGCCCCCTACATCGCCGCCGTGCTCGCCTACGCGATCGGCAACCAGACCATCGCCCAGCGCCTCTTCGCCGTGCGCGAGGACCTCATCAAGCCCACCTTCATCACCGCGACCGTCGGCTACGGCGGCACCGTGATCGGTATCGGCATGCTCGGCGTGATGGCGCTGTACCTGGGCATCGAGCCCATGGGCGGCGACGTCAACAACCTGATGCCGCAGATGGTGGGCACCTACCTGCCCGTCGTGCTGGTGGCGCTCGCGTTCATCATGATCATCGGCTCGCTCTCCTCGACCGCGGACTCCGACCTCGCGGCGCTCAGCTCGATCGTGATGGCGGACATCTACGGCCAGTCCGTGGGTCGCAAGAACGTCAACCCCAAGCTGATGCTGCTGATCGGCCGCATCACGATGATCGTCGCGACGGGCCTCGCGCTGTTCTTCGCCACCGCCCGCTTCAACATCCTGGACCTGCTGGTCTTCGTGGGCGCGCTGTGGGGCTGCCTGGTGTTCCCGGTCATCGCCTCCTTCTACTGGAAGAAGGTCACCAACCTCGCCTTCTCCCTCTCCGTGGTCGCGGCGCTCGCGGTGTTCCTGCCGGTGCGCTTCACGCTCATCCCGCTCACCGGCGCCTGGGCGCTGGCGGTCGAGCTGCTCGCCATCATCGGCGTGGGCGTGGTGCTGGGCATCATGTCCTTCGGCTTCTTCGGCAAGCGGGTCGCCGTGATCGTCGGCGCCGTCGCCACCCTCGCCACGCTGCCCTTCGGCTTCGGCTTCCTGCGCGACTACGAGACCCTCTCCGGCTCGCTGGTGGCCTACTCGGTCTCCTTCCTGGTCTGCTACCTGCTGAGCTTCCGCTCGACGCAGGACTTCGACTTCTCCGTGATCCGCAAGGTCACCGGAGACTTCGACGAGGAGACCCTCACCGCCGACGAGGACGCCATGCGCCCCGAGGGTGCGGCGGCCGCCGCGCGCGCCCGAAAGAACTGACCCGCTCATCCGCGGCGCCCCGCCGGGGCGCCGCACCCCACCTCACGAGAGGAGAACAGCCATGACCGCACTGCTGACCGCCTATCTGCTGATGTGGCCGGTGATCGTGCTCGGCATCCTGGTCACGATCGCCCGCGGCTTCCTGAAGGACGCGAAGGCAGCCCGCAAGGAAGGCCGCATGATCATCTGATCCGCCGCCTCATGACAGCGCCCGCCGCCCCGTGACCAGACGGGACGGCGGGCGCTGTCATGCGTGCGTGACGAACCGGCTCAGGGCACGATCCACCCCGCCGCGCGGAACAGCTCGTACCACTCGGCCCGGGTCAGCGGGATCTCGGAGCCGTCCGCGGAGTCAGCGACGCGCTGCGGGGTGGTGGTGCCGAGCACCACCTGCATCTGCGCGGGATGGCGGGTGATCCAGGCCGTCGCGATCGCCTCCGGGCTCACCTCGTACTGCGCCGCGAGCCGGTCGATCACGGCATTGAGCTCGGCGTACTCGGGATGGCTCAGGAACACCCCGTCGAAGAACCTCGCCTGGAACGGGGACCAGGCCTGCACGGTGATCTCGTGCAGGCGGCAGAAGTCGAGGATCCCGCCGCCGTCGCGCACCACCGACTGCTCGGTGCCCTGCATGTTCGCGGCCACGCCCTGGGCGATGAACGTCGAGTGCGTGATCGACAGCTGCAGCTGGTTCGCCACGATCGGCTGGTCCAGATGCTTCTGCAGCAGCTCGATCTGGCGTGGGGTGTGGTTGGAGACGCCGAAGTGGCGCACCTTGCCGCTCGCGTGCAGCTCGTCGAAGGCACGGGCCACCTCCTCCGGCTCGACCAGCGCATCGGGGCGGTGCAGCAGCAGGATGTCGAGGTGGTCCGTCTGCAGAGCCTTCAGGGAGCCCTCCACCGAGCGCACCAGATGCTCGGAGGAGTAGTCGAAATAGGGGCCGTCCGTCACGATCCCGGCCTTGGACTGGATCGTGACCTGCTCGCGCTCGGAGGGGCTCAGCTGCATCGCCTGCGCGAACCGCTCCTCGCAGCGGTGGGTGGTGCCGCCGTAGATGTCGGCGTGATCGAAGAAGTCGATGCCCACATTGCGCGCAGTGCGCACCAGCGTGCGTATCTCCTCGTCGGACTTCTCGGCGATGCGCATCAGACCGAGCACCACGTTGGGCGCGGTGATCTCGGTGTGCGGCATGGTGAACTGCTTCATGGCATGACCTCGGCTTCGAGTCGGCGATGGTGGCCGCCGACGTCGGCGGGCCCGGGGCGAGACTACGCCCGCCGACGCGGGCAGGGGAGGGGCCGGACCCGTCCCCGCCGAGGCAGTGACCGCGAGAGCTTCCGCAGGTAGGCTCCGAGGAGCACGTCAGGTGCCGCTCGGCCCGCCAGGACTGCGGGTCGGGGGCGACGGCGCCGCCCGAGCACTCGACGACGAGGAGATCTCCATGACCGCACCTGCCTCCACCTCCCCCGACCGCAACCTCGCCCTCGAACTGGTCCGTGTGACCGAGGCCGCCGCCATCGCCGGGGGACGCTGGGTGGGCGCCGGTGACAAGAACCGGGCCGACGGCGCCGCGGTCGATGCGATGCGCTCCTTCATGGACACGGTGCGGATGAACGGCACGGTGGTGATCGGAGAGGGTGAGAAGGACGAGGCGCCGATGCTGTTCAACGGCGAGTCCGTGGGCGACGGCAACGGGCCCGAGGTGGATGTCGCGGTGGACCCGATCGACGGCACCCGACTGACCGCGATGGGCTACAACAACGCCCTGTCCGTCTTCGCGGTCGCCGAGAAGGGCAGCATGTACGACCCCTCTGCCGTGTTCTACATGGACAAGATGGTGGTGGGGCCCGAGGCCGCGGAGTACGTGGACCTGCGACTGCCCGTCGAGCAGAACATCAAGCTGGTGGCCAAGGCGCTCGACAAGCCCGTACGCGAGGTGACCGTGTGCGTGCTCGAGCGCCCCCGCCACGAAAACCTGGTCGATGAGATCCGGGCGGCCGGTGCGAGGGTCAAGTTCATCATGGACGGCGACGTGGCCGGGGCGATCGCCGCCGCCCGCGGCGCCGGGGTGGACATGCTGCTGGGTCAGGGCGGCACCCCCGAGGGCATCATCGCCGCCTGCGCCGTCAAGGCCACCGGCGGCATGATCCAGGGACGCCTCGCCCCCATCGACGACGCCGAGCGGCAGAAGGCGCTCGACGCCGGCCACGACCTGGACCGGGTGCTGACCACGAACGACCTCGTCACCTCGGACAACTGCTACTTCGCCGCCACCGGCATCACCGACGGCGACCTGCTGCGCGGGGTGCGCTACCGCAGCGATCGCCTGTTCACCGAGTCGATCGTGATGCGCTCGACCTCCGGCACCGTGCGCATCGTCGAGGCCGAGCACCGCGCGGAGAAGTGGCAGCGCTGGCTCGAGGACTGACACGACGACCACCCGGTCACTACCGGTGAGTCACCTTGCAGATGCAGTCATCCTGACAATGACTGCGCATACCCTGACGGTATGGCTCCTCCCTCCTCCGAGATCCACGTCGCCGTCGACCTCACCGTCCTGACTCTCCGGGACGGGGCGCTGAACGTGCTGCTGATCCAGCGCGAGGACGACCCGCACCGGGGGGCCTGGGCGCTGCCCGGCGGGTTCATCCAGCACGGCGAGGACCTTGAGGCGGCCGCCTACCGGGTGCTCTCCGACGAGGCGTCCCTCGGCAGCGGGGCCGTGCATCTCGAGCAGGTGCGCACCTTCGGCGCTCCCGGCCGCGACCCCCGCGGCCACGTGGTCTCGGTGTCGTTCATGGCGCTCGGCGCGAACCTCCCCGACCCCCTCCGCGGCGACGACGTCGCCGATGCGCGCTGGTGGGCGCTCGAGGACCTCGGCGACGTGCCGCTGGCCTTCGATCACGCCGAGGTGCTCGCCAGCTCGATCGAGCGGGCACGCTCCAAGCTCGAGTACACGACCCTCGCCGTGACCTTCCTGCCCGAGGAGTTCACCGTCTCCCAGCTGCGCGGGGTGTATGAGAGCGTCTGGGGCACCACCCTCGACGCCGGCAACTTCCACCGCAAGGCCACCCGCTCCGAGGGCTTCCTCGAGGAGCTCGACCGCCACGCCGCCCCCCTCGAGGAGCTCGACCGCCACGCCGCCCCCACCGGCGGCCGCCCCGCCCGCCTCTACCGCGCCGGCCAGGGCACCTCCCTCATGCCCCCGCTGCTCCGCGCAGGGGACTGAGTCCGCGCGTGCCGGGCCAGGGCGCCCCTCCCCACATCACCCCGGCCAGCGTTGCAGAACTGGGGGAATGGGGCGTCCATTCGCCCACTTCTGTCACGCTCGGTGGGGCATCTGGGCGGTTCCCTTTCCGCGGCCCCTCGCACGGAGCGCCGTGGCAGGATCATCTCGTGACCGATGACGCCCCCACCCGCCCGGACCCCCTCGCCGCAGCTCCCGTCGTGGGAGCTCCCGAGCCCGCAGTGTCCGATCCCGCAGCGCCCGCAGCAGCGTCCGACGCCGCAGATCCCGTCGTGGTCTCCTATGCCGCGCACCGCGACCGGGTCCACGCCGTGGCACGCGCGATCCACGCCGACCCCGAGACGGCCTTCGAGGAGCACCGCGCCCACGACCGCAGCGCCGACCTGCTCGAGGAGGCCGGGTTCACCCTCGAGCGCGGCATCGCCGAGCTGCCCACCGCCTTCCGTGCCACGCTCGGCACCGGCTCCCTGGTGGCCTCGCTGTGCGTCGAGTACGACGCGCTGCCCGGGGTCGGCCACGGCTGCGGGCACAACCTCATCGCCGGCGCCTCCCTCGGCGCGGCCCTCGCGCTGGCCGGCGCGGTGGACGAGCTGGATCTGACGCTCCAGGTCATCGGCACCCCCGCTGAGGAGCACGGCGGAGGCAAGCAGCTCCTCATCGAGCGGGGCATCTTCGACGGGATCCACCTGTCGCTGATGACCCACCCCACCCCGCACACCGACACCTATGACGTGCTCGGCTCGACCAGCCAGGCCGTCGGCCGCTGGCGCGCGACCTACACCGGGCGCGGCGCCCACGCCGCCGCCAACCCCACCGACGGCATCAACGCCAACGACGCCGCGGTGATCGCGCAGGTCGCGGCCGGTCTGCTGCGCCAACGGATCAAGGACGGCCAGCGCCTGGCCCTCGTCCCGCAGCAGAGCGGGGTCACCAACATCGTCCCCGAGACCGCCGTGATCGACCTCGAGTGCCGGGCGCTGACGATGCCCGAGTTCGAGCAGCTGCGCGATGCGCTGTTCGCCTGCCTCGAGGGCGGGGCCGTCGCGACCGGTGCGTCGCTCGCGATCGAGCAGACCGAGCCCGTCTACGAGCCGCTGCGCCAGGACGAGGTGCTCGGCGCGGCCTGGAACGCGGCGATGCAGCGCCTGGGCAGGCCGCTGAACGGCTCCCTCGGCGTCATGGCCGCCTCGACCGACATGGGCAACGTGACCCAGCGGGTGCCCGGCCTGCACCCCTTCGTCGGCATCACCGGCGCCGGCGGCGCGCTGCACACCCGCGAGTTCGCCACCCATGCGGGATCCGAGCAGGGCTACCGCCTGATGGACGATGCCGCGATCGCGATGGCCTGGGTGATCCGCGAGGTCGCCGCCACGGCGGAGTCCCGCGCCGCGATCCTGGACCGCGCCGCGCAGCTCGCGCAGGCGATGGGCGGGCCGACGGGGGAGAGGGCCTGAGCCTCTGACGAGCAGTCCGGGCGGCGCCCGGTCGAAATGCCGCCACCACCAGGCCGAGGCGGGACCTGGGTCCCGCCGGCGCGGGCCTGCGCATACCTATCGTGGGCTCTGCGCCTCCTCCCGGGAACGGGAGTCGAGGCCCGCGGGACCCGGGTCGGCAGGGGAGAGCGGACTCGGAAACAGGGCGGCGGGCTCGGTCCGCCGCCCTGTGCCCGTGGACCCGCGCGGTTCGGCGCGGGGCGGGAACGGCTGGCCGCCGACGAGTACTGGTGTCATACGACGTGCTCTGCCGATATCGGCAGAGCGTGACGCTGGGCACCAGTAGCCGTCACGCACAGCGCGCCGCCCCATGAGCCACCCCACAGACCCTAATGGTTGAACTTTCTATCAACATGGGGGAGGGTGGTGCCATCAGACGCTTCGCGAAAGGATCGCCATGACCTCTCCTCTCACCGTGCCCGGCCCGTCCGCCGTCGGCGACCAGCACCTGTCGGCCGATCTCGCGATGGACGCCGTCACCCTGCGGGTCGGCGACCTCGAGCTGATGAGCTCCTACTATGAGAACGCCTTCGCCCTCACCCCGATCGAGGAGAAGGCGCGCACCAGTGGCGAGATCCACCGCGTGCTCGGTCGCGGCGGCGTCCCCTTCGTGCGGCTGGTCGCAACCCCCGGTCTGCCCGCCGTGGACCCCGGCCAGGCCGGCCTCTTCCACACCGCCTTCCTCTTCGAGGACCAGGCCTCGCTCGCCGGCACCGTGCTGCGCGCCGCCGAGGACCCCCGCTCCCGCTTCGCGGGCACCGGCGACCACCTCGTCTCGGAGGCCTTCTACTTCACCGACCCCGAGGGCAACGGCATCGAGCTGTACTGGGACCGCCCCCGCGACCAGTGGCAGTGGACCAACGGCGAGGTCGCCATGGACACCACGTTCATCGACCCGAACCGCTACCTCGGCGAGCACCTCACCGAGGAGGTCCAGGCCGATCCGGGCCTCCGTCCCGGGATCGTCGGCCACGTCCACCTGCAGGTCGGTGACGTGGACGTCGCCCGCCAGTTCTACATCGACACCCTCGGCTTCGAGGTCACCGTCGGCAACCATCCCGGTGCCCTCTTCGCCGCGGCCGGCGGCTACCACCACCACGTCGCGATGAACACCTGGAACAGCCGCGGCGCGGGCCCGCGCGCCGCCGGCCTGGGTCTCGCGGACGTCGCCATCAGCCTGCCCGCGCGCGAGGATCTGGACGCGCTCACCGGACGTCTGCGCATGGCCGGGCTGAGCTTCGCCGACGACGGTCGCTCCGTCTCCGTGAAGGACCCGTGGGGCACCCCGGTCACCTTCAGCCTGCCCGGCACCAGCACCGAGGAGCTGCTCACCCGCTGAGCACGCACCTCGCACGGCACGAGCCCGGGCGCACCGTCATGGTGCGCCCGGGCTCGTGCATCGGCGGGAGGCTGCGGCGCCGGCAGTCAGGCCGCGGCACCGCCGTCGCTCAGACGCGATTCAATCGCAGACGCCGTCCGGCCCGCAGGTCGCGCCGCCCTCGAAGGAGCCGCCCAGCAGGGAGGTGAGAGACGTCAGCGGGGCGGGGGAGTCTGTCTGCGCCGTGCTCGCCGGTGCATCCGAGGTCGCGTTCGTCGCCGTGCCGTCGGCCGCTGCGGTGCTGCGCGCCGCGGCGCTGTCCGTGTGCGCCCCGGACTTGACGGCCCCGTCGGCCGCGCCGTGCCGCTCGCCGCTCATGCCTGCTCCCGCTCGGCCCGCGCCTCCTCGGCGATCTGCCGCAGCGCCTGGCGGAACGCCTCAGCGGGCAGCGCGCCGGGCGCGGTGTACTTGTCGTTGAACAGGAAGAACGGCACCCCGCGAGCGCCCAGGGCGGCGGCCTCGCGCACGTCCTCGTCCACCTGTGCGTCGTGGGTGTCACCGGCGTGAGCGGCGCGAGCCACTGACTCCTCGAGCCCGGCCTCGACGGCCCGGGCGATCACCACCTCCGCGTCGAAGGGGTCGAGGGCACCGGTGAAGTAGCCGCGCTGCAGGACGAGGAAGAAGTCCGTGGCCGCGTCGACGCCCTGCGCCTCACCCACGGCCTGCATCACCCGGTGCACACCGCGGGTGTTCGCCATCGGACGCCCGGTCACGTACTCGCGCCCCATCTCCTGCGCCATCTGCTGGATCTGCGACTCCATCTCGCGCACCTTCGCCTCGTCCATCCCCTTCGCTTCGACGAGATGGGTGACGTTGTCCTTCACGCTGTCGGTGGGGGAGGTGGGGTCCAGCTCGAAGGAGTGGGCGCGCAGATGCACCTGGCCGGTCAGGCCCTCCGCCTCGATCGCGTCCAGCAGGCGGGACTCGCCGATGTAGCACCAGGGGCACACCACGTCGGTCCACACGTCGACGGTGATCAGGGGCGTGGTGGGATCGCTCGGGGCGGCCCGGTGGCCCGGGGTCTGGGTCATCGTGCTCTCCGTCGGTCGGCGGGGCCCGGTGGCTCCCACCGGTATCATTGAAAACTGTACTGCGGAGCGGTCGCGAGGGGTGGCGCACCGGGCGGTTTCCGCTCACGGCGCAGGCTGAGGAAGTCCTCATCGTCGTCTCACCGGCAGTTCACCTGCACAGGGGATGATGGACCCGTAAGGAACGGTGCCAGACTGGAGCGCTGCCACCTCGTGGCGGCCGCGCCCGGCGCCGGACCCCGCCCCGCCCTCTCGACGTCCAGGACCGCCATGATCATCACGAGCCACCCGGCCGAACGCCCGGGCGCCGCCCTCGCCGCGCCGCGCAGGGTCGGCCCGCAACGCCAGGAGGAGCAGAGCGCATGACCTCGAGAGCCACCCCCGAGACCCCCGTCGAGGACGCCGCCGAGAACGTCGCGGCCGGCGCCGAGCCCGCGTGGATCGAGGTCGGATCGCCCAAGCGCCGCACCGGGCCGCCCGCGTGGTCGGATGAGATCCCGCGCGATGCCTGGGGCGGCCGGGACTCCGCCGACCAGCCCGAGCAGTCGGACGCACCGGCCCGCTTCGAGGTGATGGAGGTCCAGGAATCGGCCGACGGCGGCTCCGCGCAGGCGCCCGAGGGCGCCACTGCGGCCGACGGGGATGACGCCGACAGGGATGACGCGACGGCCGACGAGGTCGTCGATGCAGCCGACGAGGACGTGTCGGGTGGTGCGCAGGCCCCCGCGTCGGACTTCGACGTCTGGGTCCAGGAGGCCGCCGAGGCGGCCGAACCCGACGAGCCCGCCGAACCCGCGGAGCACACCGAGAACACTGCACCCGCCGAGCCCGCCGACCAGGCTCCGCCCGCCGCGCCCGGTGAGGACCCCGAGTCCGGGGACCGCTGGCAGGTCGTCTCCGAGCAGGCACCCGCGCAGCCGTCGGACGAGACCGCGGTGTTCTCTCCCACCGCCGCCGCCGCGCAGAGCCCCCTGGATCTCGCCGAGGACTCGTCGGCACCGGCGGAGACTGCGCCCACCGCGCCGATCCCGCTCGCCGACGATCCCGCATCCCGCTCCGAGCGCTCGCAGCCGCACGCCCCTCGCACCGAGCCCCGCACCAAGGCGTTCCCGGTGCCGATCGATGATCTGAAGACGATGCCGAAGGCGTCGCCGACCATGCCGAACAACGCCGTGGTGGCCGATGCTCCGCAGGCCGACGCGCAGGAGCCCCCGCACTCGCAGTCTCCCCCTGCGCAGGCTCCGCACTCGCCGGTGGCGCAGCCGCAGGTCGCGCCCGTCCGCGAGACCACCGTGAGCGACGAGACCGACGGAACCGACTCCGCAGCTCCCACCACCTCCGCCGAGGCCGCCGAGCCTCGCAAGGCCGGCACCCTCAGCGGCGCCCTGGACCTCGTGCTCCCGCACCTCGCGCCCTACCGCGGCTCGCTCATCGCGGGCCTGATCGCGCTGGTGCTCAGCGTGTGGTCCCTGGTCGCGCTGCCCTTCCCGCTGAAGTACTCGATCGATGCCGCGCTCGCCGCCGCCGGTGCGGGATCCACCGCGCCCGACGGCATCGGCGCCGACCCGAGCACCGCCCTGTTCCTCGCCGCCGGAGCGCTCGCCGTCCTGGTCGCGGCCCAGGCCGGGTTCCGTGCTCTGTCCGTCTCCGCTCTGAACCGCATGGGCGCTAGGGTGGCGACCGACCTGCGCGGCAGGCTCCTGAACCACCTCCACCGCCTCAGCCCCGGCCGCGACATCGACGACCTCGGCCGCAGCGCCTCCCCGCTCATCGAGGACGTCGCCCGCCTGCGCGACCTGGTCTCCCACACCGGCCCGCGGATCGTGACCGGGCTGCTTGCGCTCGCCTCGCTGCTGATCATGCTGCTCGTGATCGAGCCGCTCGCCGCCGCGATAGTGCTGGTCACCGCCGCGCTCACGGCGCTGGCGGCCCGCGCCGCGCTCGCCCACCAGCGCCGTCGCGAGGCCGCCGCCGCTGCGGACGAGCTGCTGCTGGCCGAGACTGCCGACGAGCTGCTCTCCGCCACCCGCACCATCCAGTCCTACGGCCTCGAGGAGCGCGCCGCGCAGAGCCTCGGTGAGCTCGGCGCCCGCACCGGGGGCTCCCGCTCCGCGGCTCGGCGCAGCGCGGCCGTGGGCAGCTTCCTCACCGAGCTGATCACCGGCCTCGGCGTAGGAGCCGCACTGCTGTTGGGCGGCTGGCGGATGAACGCCGGCACCATGACCCCCGGCGAGCTGACCATGGTGGTCGCCGCCGTGCTGATCGCCGTGCTCCTCGCACGCGAGGTGGTGCGGCACTCCGTGGGCCTGCGTGCCACCATCGCCGCCGGCGACCGGGTGGGCGAGCTGCTCGAGCACCGCGCCGCGATCACCGAGCCCGGCCGCTCCCAGCAGATCGGCGCCCTGCGCGGCGAGGTCGTGTACTCGGCGCTGAGCGCCCAGGGCCGGCGCGGCCCGCTGTTCGACGGGGTGTCCCTGGTGATCCCCGCTGGCCAGCACGTGGCCCTGGTGGGCCGCGACGGGGACGAGGCCTCCGCCCTGCTGTCCTACCTGCTGCGCTTCGACCAGCCCGACTCCGGCCGCGTGCTGCTGGACCGCTACGACACCCGCGAGCTCTCCCTCGCCGACCTGCGCCGCGGCCTCGCCGTGGTGCAGCGTGAATCGGCGCTGTTCAGCGAGAGCGTGCGCGAGAACATCCGAGTGGGTCGGCCGGGCGCCACCGACGACGAGATCGTCGAGGCCGCACGCCGCAGCGGAGCCGATGAGTTCATCACCCTGCTCCCCGACGGCTACGACACCCACCTGTCCCGCCGCGGCGCCGCCCTGACCGATGGGCAGCGGCGTGCCATCGCGATCACCCGCGCCCTGCTGCGGGACGCCCCCGTGGTGCTGCTCGACGATGCCGACGCCGACCTCGCCCCCGCCGAGCGGGACCTCGTCCAGCGGGCGCTCGCGGCGCTGACCGACGGCCGCACCACGCTGCTCAGCAGCCAGGAGCCCGAGACGATCCTCGCCGCCGACAGGGTGCTGTGCTTCGAGTCCGGGGTGCTCGCGGAGGACGCCGCGCCTGCGCAGCTCGCCGAGGATCCCGACAGCTGGCTCTCCGTCTGGCTCCACACCGCAGCGGAGACCGCAGGCTGAGAAGGCCGGGGTGGACCGGCGTGGACCGGCGTGCCGGTTCGGTCGCGGTGACGCGGGCTGCCGGCTGCCGGGTGCCGGGTGCCGGGGCTGGCGTGCGGGCGCCGGGCGCCGGGGCTGGCGTGCGGGTGCCGGGGCTGGCGTGCGGGTGCCGAAGTTCAGCCTGGGCGTTCGTCGGGTTCAGCATTGCCTGCCCAGCCTGGGCGTTTTCTGCGTCCCGCGCGGCCTCTGCGACCTTTGCGGCCTGTTGGTGGTCGAGTACTGGCGTATGGGCGATATGTATGCCGATATCTCCGCAGAGGTCGCCAGAGCGCCAGTACTCGTGAGCACCTCTGACCTGCCCGGCCCAGATCGGTCCGGCCCGGTCTCGGCCCTGCTGAGCCCAGCCCGGCTGCGGCTTCGCTGAGCCCGGTCCAGCCTTTGCCCCGCTGAGCCCCAGCCCGGCGGCGGCCTCGCCGAGCCCGGCCCGGTCTCGGCCAGCCCCGGCACGGCCTCGGCCAGCGGGGACCTGACCGGGACGGCCGGGCTCAGGTGTCATCGTGGACTGCCAGGTGAGCTGCTTGAGGGTCGATCACTGGACTGAGCGGTCAGCACGCCCGTGGGGGCCTGTTGGTGGTCAGGTACTGGTGCATGGGCGATGGGTATGCCGATATCTCCGCAGAGGTCGCCAGGACGCCAGCACTCGTCAGCTCCTCAGGCCGGCCCCGATCAGCACACCCTGGCGCGCCCCGATCAGTCCTCCCCAGCCCGGTCCACCCCAGCCACCCCTACCCGCGATGAGAGGCGTCTCATCGACGCCTCATGGCCACCTCATCGCCACTTGGCACCCTTCTGATCGTCACCGAACGACCAGGAGGCCCCGATGGACACTACGATCGCGCTGTACTCCCACGACTCCGTGGGTCTGGGCCACGCGCGGCGCAATCGCGCCCTCGCCTATGCGCTGGCGGAGCACCTTCCCGCCCTGACCGGTGGCAGCGTGGGCGGCCTGCTCATCGCCGGCCACGCCGATGCCAGCCGTGACCCGCTCCCCGAGGGCTGGGACTGGCTGGTGCTGCCGGGCATGACCCGCGTGCGCGGCGGCTACGGCCCCCGCACCCTCGGCATGGACGCCGAGGCCCTGCGCGACCTGCGCAGCGCCACCATCGACGCGGCCCTCACCGCGCTGAACCCGGACCTGTTCATCGCCGATCGCCACCCCTTCGGCATCGACGGCGAGCTGCGCCCGGTGCTCGCGAACCTCCGCGCCCGCGGCACCGCCACCGTGTTGGGCCTGCGCGACGTGCTCGACACCCCGCGCGTCGCCGCCGCGGAATGGGACGCGCTGGGCGGGGCCGAGCACGTGGCCTCCTACCTCGACAAGGTGTGGATCTACGGCGACGACCGCGTCTACGACCTCCGCCTGACCGGCGAGCTGCCCCCGGCGCTGGCCCGCCTGGCCACTGCCACCGGGTTCCTCGCCCACGGCCGCCCCGCGGCGCGCGTCTCCACGATGCCCCGCGCCTCCCTCAAGCCGCCGCCCCCTTACGTGCTGACCGTTCTCGGCGGCGGCTCCGACGGGGCGGACCTCGCCCGTCTCGCCGCGGTCTCCCATCTGCCCGGGGGGCACAGCCACCTGCTGATCACCGGCCCCCAGATGCCCGATCACCAGATCGACGAGATCCGTGAGCTGGCCGCCGCGACCAGCGAGGCGACCCGTGTGGTGCGCAGCGCCCCGGATGTTCCCGAGCTGATCGCCGAGGCCGCCTCGGTGGTGTGCATGGGCGGGTACAACACGATGGCCGAGGTCATGGCCACTGATACGCCCGCGCTCGTGGTGCCCCGCAGCCGTCGGCGCCAGGAGCAGCCCCGCCGCGCCCGCGCCCTCGCCGCCCTCGGTGCCGTCGAGACCCGTGACGCGGGAGAGGTCACCGCCGAGCAGATCACCGACTGGTGGGCCCGCTCGGTCACCGGCCGCACCTCCCGCAGCCACATCGACCTGGGCGGCCTGGGCGTGGTCGCCCACCTCGCCGCGCAGCTCCTGCCCGCCGCCGCCCCCGCCCCCGTGTCCGTCACCGCTCTCCAGGAGGTGTCACGCCATGTCGGCTGACCGTCCCCACCGCATCGGCTACGTGCTGAAGATGTACCCCCGCTTCTCGGAGACGTTCATCGTCTCGGAGATCCTCGCCCGCGAGGCGGCGGGGGAGGAGATCGTGATCTTCTCGCTGCGCCCGCCGAATGATGCCCGCTTCCACCCGGAGCTGGCCAGGGTGCAGGCCCCCGTGATCCAGGTGGGCCGCTCCTCGAGCCCGCGCCGCCTGTGGGAGGTGTGGGGTAGGGCGATGTCCGCCCCGGACCTGGCCCGCGGCCTGTCCGCGCAGCTCGATGAGCTGGTGGGCGCCGGCGTGGACGATGCCGAGCAGGCGCTCGAGGTGGCGATGCTCGCCCGCGAGCACGGCGTCACCCACCTCCACGCCCACTTCGCCTCGATGGCCACCACCGTGGCGCGCCTCGCCGCGCTCGTGACCGGCCTGCCCTACTCCTTCACCGCGCACGCCAAGGACATCTTCCACCGCGACGTGGAGGATGCGGACCTGGCCCGCAAGCTGCGCGACGCCGACCACGCCGTCACCATCAGCGAGTACAACCGCCACCACCTGGTCGAGCGCTTCGGCGCCACCACCACGGCCCGTCTCGAGCTGGTGCGCAACGGGCTCGAGCTCGAGCGCTTCCCCTTCCGCGGCCACGCCGAGATCGGCGAGGTGCCGCGCCTGCTCGGCGTGGGCCGCCTGGTCGAGAAGAAGGGCTTCGACCAGCTCATCGACACCGTCCACGCGCTGCGCGCCGAGGGCCGCGAGGTGCACGCCGACATCATCGGCGACGGACCCCTGCGCGAGGACCTCGCCGCCCGCATCCAGCAGCTCGGGCTCACCGAGCACGTGCGCCTGCTGGGCCCCCGCACGCAGGAGGAGGTGCGCGGCCTGCTCACGCAGGCGGATCTGTTCGTCGCCCCCTTCGTGATCGGGGCCGACGGCAACGCCGACGGCCTGCCCACCGTGCTGCTCGAGGCGATGGCCACCGGCATCCCGTGCGTGGCCGCCGCGGTCACCGCCGTCGGCGAGGTGATCATCGACGGCACCACCGGCTGGCTGGTCCCCACCGGCGACACCCCCGCCCTGATCGACGCCGTGCGCGAGGCGCTCGACCCCGCCACCGACCGTCTCGCCCGCACCACCGCGGCCCGCGAGCTGGTCGCCGCGCACTACGACTCCCGCGGCCAGGCCCGAGCCCTGCGTGCGCTCGCCGAGCGCTCCGCCCACCGCAACATCCTCACCGAGCCGATCGCACTCGCCGACCTCGATGCGGCACAGGCCGTCACGGGCCAGGCCCCCAAGGGCCGGCGCCCCTCCGCGCCGACGCTCTCGCCGGCGGCATCCCCGTCGGCCGGCGTCGCCACCGCCCCCACCGGAAGGAGCCGCTCATGAGGATCGCCTACGCACTGCTGGACCCCGGCATCGGCGTGTTCGGCACCAAGGGCGCCTCCGTGCACGTCCAGGAGGTCATCCGCGCACTGCGGGCCGACGGGCACGACGTGACCGTGTTCTGCGTGCGCACCGACGACGCCGTCCCCGCCGACCTCGCCGACCTCGACGTGCGCCGCCACCGCCTGCCGCGCGGGCTCGACGCGGGCGAGCGCGAGCAGGCCGTCGCCGCGGCCTCCCGGGAGATCGCCGACGAGATCGCGCGCGGCGGCTTCGACCTCGTCTACGAGCGGTACTCCCTGTTCGCCGATGTCTCCGCACGCCTGTCCGTCCCGCAGGGGGCGGCCGACGGGACCACCCCGTTTTCGCCGATCCCCTCGATCCTCGAGGTCAACGCGCCGCTGATCGCCGAGCAGCGCCAACACCGCAGCCTGATCGACGAATCAGCGGCCCTCGCCGCGACCCTCCGCCAGCTGCACGGCGCGAGCCTCGTCTCCTGCGTGAGCCGGGCCGTGGCCGAATGGGTGCTCGACGAGGGCGCCGACCCCGCCCACGTGGTCGTCACCCCCAACGGCGTGAACCCCCGCCGCATCACCCCCGGCCGCAGGCCCGTGACCGCTCCAGGCCCGGAGGCGCCCGTGACCGTCGGCTTTGTGGGCACCCTGAAGCCCTGGCACGGCACCGACCTGCTGCTGCGTGCGCTGGCCCGTACCCGGGAGAACCTGCGCCTGGACATCTGCGGCACCGGCCCGCAGCAGGAGGAGCTCGAGCAGCTCGCCGCCGAGCTCGGCATCGCGCAACGGGTCCGCTTCCGCGGCGCCGTCGCGCCCGAGCAGGTGCCCGCCGTGCTGCACGAGATCGACATCGCCGCCGCCCCCTACCCGGCCGGCGAGCACTACTTCTCCCCGCTGAAGGTGTACGAGTACCTCGCCGCGGGCCTGCCCACCATCGCCTCCCGGATCGGCACCATCCCCGCGCTGCTCGAGGACGGGCAGCTCGGCGTGCTGGTCGCGCCCGGGGACGTGGTGGACCTCGCGCGCTCGCTCGACGAACTCGCCGCGGACACCGCCCACCGCGCCCGCCTCGGCGCGGCCGCCCGCGAGGCCGCCGTGCGCGAGCACGACTGGCGGATCCGCTGCCGCGAGCTGCTGCAGCGTCTGGAGGAACCGGCGGAGGTGCTGACCTGATGGCCGTCGGCACGTCCCGCACCGGCACCTCCTCCGACACCGACCGCCCCTCGCTGCTGCGCCGGCTCGTCGGCACCTCCGCCGTGCCGAAGAAGGAGCGCCTGGACCCGTCGGCCCTGCGCCGCACCCTCCAGGTGGCGCGCCCGCACCTGCCCCGCCACCTGCTGCTGTGCCTGGTGGGGATGGTGGGGCTGCTGCTCGACGTCGCCTTCCGGGTGCTCGAGCCGTGGCCGCTGAAGTACGCGGTGGACGCCGTGACCTCGGCGCTCGGCGCGGACCTCCCCGCCGACGCCTCGCCCTTCGGGCTGAACATCGAGCAGACCGTGATCGCGGCGGCGCTCGGCCTCGCGGTGATCATCGCGGGCCGCGCCGGCTCGAACTACCTGGCCACCGTATCCTTCGCGAAGGTCGGTGCGCGCATCGCCACCGAGCTGCGCACCCGCGTGTTCGACCACGTCCAGGCGCTCTCGCTGCGTTACCACTCGCGCGCCTCGATCGGCGACACCTCCCAGCGCCTGGTGGGCGACGTGGGCCGGCTGCAGGACGTCGCCGTCACCGCCGGGCTGCCGCTGATCGGCAACCTCATCACCCTCTCGGTGCTGCTGGTGGTGATGGTGATCCTGGACCCGATCCTCTCCGCGATCGTGATCGCCACGGGACTGGTCTACCTGCTCCTCTCACGCCGCTCCTCGCCGAAGATCGTGCGCGCCTCCCGCTCCACCCGCAAGGGCGAGGGCTCCCTCGTGGGCGCGGCCGCCGAGGCGCTCGGCGCGATCCGCGTGGTCCAGTCCTACGGCCTCGAGAAGACTGTCGCCCACGAGTTCGCCGGCGGCAACGAGCGCGCCATGAAGGCCGGGGTGAAGGCCAAGAAGCTCGCCGCCGGCCTCGAGCGCGCCACCGACGTGCTCGTGGGCATCGCCCAGGGCGCCGTGCTGGTCGCGGGCAGCCTCCAGGTGCTGCGCGGCGCGATGACCCCCGGCGACATGGTGCTGTTCCTGACCTACCTGAAGATCTCGATGAAGCCGCTGCGCGACATGGCCAAGTACACCGGCCGCATCGCCCGCGCCTCCGCCTCCGGGGAGCGCATCGCCGACCTCCTCGATGAGGAGATCGAGATCCGCGGCCCCGAGTCGCCGGTGCCGATGCGGAAGGTGCGCGGCACCGTCGAGTTCTGCGGCATCACCTCGCCTGACGGCCACGGCCGCCCCCTGTTCCAGGACCTGTCGCTGCGGATCCCCGCCGGTCAGCACCTGGGCATCCTCGGCCCCTCCGGCGGCGGCAAGTCCACGCTCGTGTCCTACCTGCTGCGCCTGAACGAGCCGCAGCAGGGACGGATCCGAATCGGCGGGTACGACACCCGCTCGGTGAGCCTCGACGACCTGCGCCGCCACGTCGCGATCCTGCCCCAGGAATCGGTGCTGTTCACCGAATCGGTGCGGGACAACATCCGCTTCGGCCGGCGCGACGCCTCCGACGCCGAGATCGAGGAGGCCGCCCGCCGCGCCGGCGCGCACGACTTCATCATGGGCCTGCCCGAGGGCTACGACACCGTGCTCGGCAACCGCGGCGACACCCTCTCGGGCGGGCAGCGCCAACGGATCGCGATCGCCCGCGCGATGATCCGCCGCGCCCCCGTGGTCGTGCTCGACGAGGCCACCACCGGCCTCGACCCCTCGGCGAAGGCCCAGGTCAACGAGTCCCTCAGCGAGCTCGCCCGCGCCCGCACCACCATCTCGATCACCCACGACGCCACCACCGTGGCGGGCCTGGACCGGGTGCTGTGGCTCGAGGACGGCCAGATCCTCGAGGACGGCAGCCCCGCCGAGCTCGCCGCCGATCCCGACTCCCGCTACTCGCGCTGGATCATCGAGCAGCGCGCCGCAGAGCAGGACGACGACACCCCGCAGCCCCTCGACCAGGAGGTCCGGTGATGGAGACGACCCCCACCGCCCTGCAGCTCCTCCACGACCACGCCCGCCTGCCGGGCGCCGGCGCCGTGCTGGAGGCCCAGCAGCTGTCCGCCCTGCTCGGCAGGGACGTCCACCTGGACCGGGTGCGGATCAAGCCCGGCGCCTCGGTGCTGGTCTCCCACCGCGCCCCCGCGCGTGAGCACGGGCCCGACGGCGCCGGCCGCGCGGTCGCCGACGTCGGCTGGGCCCAGCTGGTCGCCTCCGCCGACAAGCGCGAGAACGCGCTGCGACGCGCCGCCCGCAGCGGCGTGCGGATCGACGAGCACACGATCGCACCCGAGGGCCCGTACCTGCTCAGCGGCGGCCTGGACTCCGATCCGCAGCTGGGCCGCGAGATCCACCGCCTGCTCGGGCGCCTGCGCGGCGCCCCGCTGCGGGTGCTCAGCTACAACCCCGCCCGCCACGCCGTGCTGCTGCTGCCCGGCAGCCGCGAGGTGCTGCGGGTCTCCGCGCAGCCCCTGGACGACCTGCTGAGGGTGGAGGGCTGCTGGCGCGAGCTGGGCCTGCCCACCGTCCCTCAGCGCCGCTGGCGCGATCGCCCCGGCGTGCTGATCGGGGAGCAGTGGGGCCACGGCGACCTCGCCCGGCTCGCGCACCACCCCCTGTCCATGCCCGCTGCGACCCGGCTCGGCGGGATCATAGCCCGCCTCCACGCGGCCGACGTCACCGGCCGCGACCTGCCCGAGGCGCGAGTGGGCGAGCTGATCCCGGTGACCAGCCGGGCCGTCGCCGACCTTCTCCCCGCCAGCGCGCACCGCATCGAGCGGCTCTCGCAGCGACTGCGCGAGATGCTCGAGACGGGCGGTGACCGGGTGCTGATCCACGGAGACCTCTCACCCGACCAGGTGCTCGTCTCCGTCGACGAGACCGCCGTGCCCGGCGAGGGCCACCTGCCGCTGCGCGTGGTGGACCTGGACCGCTCGGGACTGGGGCCGCGCGGCGCCGACCTCGGTACCTGGATCGCCTCCTGCCTGCTCGCCGGCGTGGAGGAGCAGGCCACCGCCTTCCTGCGCGGCTACGCCCGCCACCTCGACCTGCCGCCGCGCACCGAGCTCGCCGCCTGGACCGCCCGCGCCCTGCTCTCCTCCGCCCTGGACCCTATGCGCCGCTACAGCGCGGACTGGCCCGAGAAGGTCGCCCGCCGCCTCGCGCTCGCCGAGATCGTGCTCGAGCGGCCCGGCCGCCTGCCCCTGCCCGCCCCGGATGCCGTCGAGGTGCGCCGCGGCGCGCAGATCCCGCTGGTCCCCGCCACGGTCGAGCATGCAGGACGCCTGCTCACCGTGGGCCGTGCCTGGGCGGACGACGGCCGCGGCCTGCCCCTCGAGCTCACCGACCCCGGCGCCGAGAGCGCCGGGCAGCGACTGCGCGCGGCCCGCCTCGACCCCGCCACCGGCGAGGTCACCGTGCTCGAGTCCGGCACCGATCCGCGCCTGCCGGGCCTGGCCCGCATGCTCGCCCAGCACCCGGGCGCCGCCGTGGTCTCCCACCGGCCCGGCAAACGCGCCGTGGTGCGGATCGACGCGGCCGCTGACGGCGAGCCGGGGGCGAGCGGCGAGAGGTTCGTGAAGATCGTCCGCCCCGGCCGCGCCGAGCGTCTGCTGCGCGCGATCGACCGCTCCAGCGCCTTCGACGGCCCCTTCCGCACCGCCGAGGTGCTCGCCGCCGACGAGGACACCGTCACCTTCGCCGCGCTCGAGGGCCGCCTCCTGCACGACGGGCTGAGCGTGCAGGACGGCACCTGGCGACGCGCCTGGCGCGAGACGCTGAGCGCCTGGGCCGAGGCGGTGGACGCCTCCCGTCGGGACCTCAACGCCGCGCTGCCCGCCGGCGCCGAGATAGCGGACCTCCACGGCCCCTCCGCCGAGCTCGCCGTGCTCGGGGACTGGGCGGGCCGTGCCGCCGCCGTCGACCCCGCCGGCACCGCCGTGCGCGGGCGCGCGCTCCGCCTCGCCGACCGGGCTCTGCGCGGCCTCGGCGAGGTCGAGCGGCCCGCCCTGATCCACCGAGACCTGCACGACAAGCAGGTCCTGTGGTCTCCGGTGACAGGACCCGCGCTGCTGGACGTGGACACCGCGACCCTCGGCGATCCCGCCCTCGACGCCGCGAACCTCCGCGCCCATGCCACCTGGCGGGAGCTGCAGGGGATCTGGACCGAGGAGCAGGCCGCGGTGGTGCGCGAGGAGGTGGACCGCGTCGCGGCCCTCGGCGGGATCCGCCCCGAGACCCTCGCCGCCTACGAGAGCGGGACCATCGCCCGCCTTGCCTGCGTGTACGCCTTCCGGCCCCGTTGGCGCGGTGCGGCCCACGCCTTCGCCGCGACCCTTGACCCCACCGGCACCTCCGCTGCGGACGGCACGGCCGGCGGGGCCGGGCGTCCTGGCGGGGCCGGTGAGGCCTGCGTGGCCGGTGAGGTCTGCGTGTCCGGTGTGGACGGCACGGTGGGCGGGAGGGACGGTCGAGTACTGGCGCCATGACGAGGCGTATGCCGATATCTCCGTAGTCATCGCCCCTCGTCCCGTACTCGACCACCGGTCCCGTACTCGGCGACCCCGGACCGGGGTCTGAGCACCCGGACCTCTCCTCCCCGACCACGGTCCGTCCACAAAGCCGCTCCCTCACTCCCGCCCCGGCCCAGTTTCGCCTGTACTGCTCGGATGAAGATCCCGGGAGTCGCGCACAGGTCGGACCTCGCCGGGCTCGGCATCAGTGATGCCGATCGCCGGCGTCTGCTCCGCCGAGGACGAATGTCGCGGACCGGTACCTGGTACGTCACCGATGAAGCGCCCGCGGACCTCGTCCGCCTGCTCGCTCGCGGGGTGCGCCCCACCTGTGTCTCCGCGGCTCAGCATCACGGACTCTGGGTGCCGCTGCACGAGGGTGACCACGTGTACCGCCCCCGCGGGCTCGCAGCCGTGGAGCCGCGCCGGGACGCCGAGGTGACCGGTGGCGGAGCAGCGATGACAGGCGGGGACGCCGTGGTGACCGGCGGCGGAGCAGTGATGACGGGCGCGCTCGCAGCGGCGAGCGGCGGGGGAGCCGCGGCGATCGGTGGGGACGCCCTGGTGACAGGTGGGGACCTGGTCATGCACGGCTCCGCGATGAGGAGCTGGCCGGACCGCGATCCGATCGCCGACCTGCCTCTCGCTCTCGAGCACGCGATGCGCTGCCTGTCCGTCCGGGACGCCGCGATCCTGCTCGAATCCGCGCTGAACCGGCGGAAGATCTCGAGGAGCGAGGTGGTACGACTCCTCGCGTCGCTGCCCGCGGCGCTTCGCGCGCAGCTCTCGAGGGTCACCCCGCTGTCCGAATCGGGAACCGAGACCGCGGTGAGGTGGTGGCTGGAGTCGCTGCACGTGCCGGTCACCCCGCAGGTGCGGATCCCCGGGGTGGGTCGTGTCGACCTCAAGCTCGGCACGAGCTGGATCATCGAGTGCGACAGCACCACCTATCACGACAATCCCGAGCAGTACCACCGGGACCGGGCCCGTGATCTGCGCCTCCAGGCTCGTCGCTACATGGTCACCCGACTCACCTGGGAGCAGGTCTTCCTCGACTGGGAGGAGACCAAGGCACAGCTCCTCACGATCCTCCGCCGCCGCGACCACCGGCGCCCCCTCGCCGGCTGACGGCCGTGGCAGGTCGGGCCGGAGCCCTATCACCTTCCCGGTGGTTGGTCGAGTACTGGCGCTCTGGCGAGGCGTACGCCGATATCTCCGTACTCATCGCCCCAGGACCAGAAGGCGACCGTGGTCCGTGGTCCGTGGTCCGTGGTCCGTGGTCCGTGGTCCGTGGTCCGTGGTCCGTGTGCTGGGTGCTGGGTGCTGGGTGCTGGGTGCTGGGTGCCGGGTGCCGCGTGCCGGGCCGAAGCCGTGTCACCGCGAGGGCGGATGGTCGAGTACTGGCGCTATGACGAGGCGTATGCCGATATCGCCGTAGTCATCGCTCCTGGTCCTGTACCCGATCGGCGGTGAGGGCTCGGCGGCGCTGGACGACGGCGCCGGCCAGACCCAGGGCGAGGCCGAGCACGAGCCAGCCGCCCAGCCACAGCAGATCTCCGGTCGGGTCGATCCAACCTCCGCCTATCGCGCCGCGGAAGGCGTCCACGGCGTGAGTCATCGGCAGGAACGGGTGGATCACCTGGAAGAACTGCGGCAGGGTCGGGACCGGATAGGTGCCGCCCGCCCCCGAGATCTGCATCGCGATCAGCACCAGCGCCACGAACTTCCCGACCGGTCCGAACAGGGCGCCGAAGCCATGGTTCAGGGCCACGAACACTGCGGAGGTGAGGGCGGCCAGGCCCATCATCAGCGGCAGATCGTCCACCGAGACCCCAACGAGCCAGTGGAGGGCGCTCACGGCGATGGCGGTCTGCACCAGCCCCAGCAGCTGTGCGGGCAGCAGACCGCCGGCCAGCAACCGCACCGGGCCCACGCCGCGGGCTGCGGCCGCGGCGGAGAACGGCGGCATCATCAGGAAGATCGCCATACCGCCCACCCACAGGCTGATCGCCAGGAACAGCGGCGCGAGGCCCTCCCCGAAGCGGCCGAGCTCGTGCTCGCGCTCGAAGCTCATCTTCACGGGCTCTGCGGCGGTCTCCGAGAGGGTGTCGCTCTCGTCGTCGTTGTAGGCGGGGATGTCGTCCTGGGATTCGGCGAGCCCGTCGCGCAGCTCCTCCGCACCGTCCGCGAGCTCGCCGGCTCCGTCGTCGAGGCTGACCGCGCCTTCGGCCAGGTCGCCCGCACCGTCATCGACGCGCTCAGCCCCGTCGTGCAGGCGCGTGGCGCCGTCCTCGAGCTGCCCGGCGCCGTCAGCAAGCCGCTGGGCACCCTCGCCCGCCTCTGCGGTGCCGTCGGCCAGCTGCCTGGCGCCGTCCTTGAGGGCACCGGTGCCTCCGGCGAGCTGCTCGGCGCCGCCGCGGGCGGTGCTCACGCCGTCCGTGTAGCGGGTGACGCCGCCGGAGAGGGTCTGTGCGCCCTCGCTCGCGGTGCCGCTCGCCTCGGCGAGACGGTCCGCGCCCGAGGCGACCTCCTGAGCGCCGGTGTTCAGGCGGCGCGCGTCCTGTGCACCCTGTTCGAGTGCACCGTAGGCCTCAGGCAGCGCCTCTGCGGCGGTGCGGGCCTGTTCGGCGAGATCAGCGGCGAGGTCGGAGGCGTTCGTGCTCGATTCGGGGGCGGGTGCGGCCGTGACGGCCTCATCGCGCAGGCCGGTGAGGTCCTGTTCGAGGGTCGAGGCGCTCTCGGCGAGGGTGCCGGTGCGCTCAGTGACGGAGGAGGTGGTGCCGGCGAGAGTCGAGGTGGTCTCCGAGAGTCCCTCGAGATAGGTGACCATCGAGTCCGCGGAGTCGCTCATGCCGGAGGCGGTCTCGGCGATCTCCGTCGACCGCTCGGACGCGGCACCCGTGGCCTCTGCGGTCGCGCGCGCGTCGGTGGAGGCCTGCGTGGCGTCCTCGCGCACCTGCGGCGAGGAATCCGCGATGCGCGTGAGCTCCTCGCAGAAGGCGGCGTCGGCGCCGGATTCCTCGCAGCGTGCGGCGAGGTCGTCGACCTGCCCGGTGTATTCGCGCACGCTCTCCTCGGCGGTGGCCGCGCTGCCGGAGGCGGTGGTGGCGGCCTCGTCCGCGGTCTGGATCTCCTCGTCCGATGCGGTGGCGTCCTCGCCGATCGTGGCGGCGCCGTCGCGCAGCGTACGAGCGTCCTCAGTGCGGTCGGCGGCGGACCTGTCGAGGTTCTGCGCGGTCTCGTCCAGCCCGGTCGCGGTCTCGTCGAGCGCGGTGGCGGTCTCGGAGAGGGTGCCGGCGGTGGTGACCGGGCCTTCGAGTCGCCCGGGGAGGTCCGTGGCGATCTCCTCGAGCGTATCGATCGCGGTGACGAGGTCCTCGCTCGTGCGCTGGACGCTCTGCGAGGTCACGCCCAGCTCCTCTGCGCGCTGCTGCGCGGCGGTGACGCTCTCGTCGAGCCGACGGGTGCCCTGGGCGACCTGCCCCGCGCCGTCGGCGAGGGTGCCCGCGCCGGTGGCCAGTTCCGATGTGCCGGTGGCGAGCTGTTGGGCGCCGCTGCGCAGCGGCTGTCCGTTCTCGTCGAGGGTCACCAGGCCCGTGCGCAGCTCCTGGGCACCGGCGTCGAGTCGCGCGGTGCCGTCACGCAGGGTCACCGCACCGGCGCTGAGCTGGTCCAGGCCCACCACGAGGTCGAGTCCGCCGGTGTGCAGGGCGCCGGCCCCGTCGGCCAGGTCCGCGCTGCCGTCCACCAGCTGTCCCGTGCCGTCGGCGAGCTCGGCGCTGCCGTCGACGAGGTCCCCGGTGCCGTCGTGCAGGGTGGTGGCGCCGTCGGTGAGCTCGCCCGCTCCGTCCACGGCGTCGCCGAGGCCGTCGTGGATGGTCGTGAAGCCCACGTAGATCTGGCCCAGGTACTGCTCGAGCACGCTCGAGCGCAGTGAATCGGTCAGTGCCGTGCCCACCGACTTGGTGAAGTTGCCGCCCACATAGTTGATCGAGTCGTTGGTGGTCACGGTCAGCAGGGCGGGGGCGGCCTCCTCGGCGTCCCCGCCGAGGGAGGCGATGTTCGCGGAGAAGTCGGAGGGGATCTCGACGGTCGCACCGTAGGTGCCGTCGGCGAGCCCCCGTTGTGCCTCTCCGGGGGATACCTCGACAAAGCGGTAGACGGTCTCCTTGTCCAGGTCAAGCAGCGTCTCCGTGAACTCCGCGCCCACCTCCAGCTCGGTCTCCTGGCCGTCCGGGGCGGTGGCGGTGGCGCCCTCGTCCTCGTTCACCACGGCGGCGGTGACCTGGTCGAGATTGTTGCTCGGGTCGAGGAACGACCAGGTCATGTTGCCAGAGTAGACCAGGGGGACCGTGGCGAGGCCTGCGACGAACAGGGCCGCGATCGGCTTCTTCCACTCTCCCGGCAGCAGCGCCACGAACCCGCGCCCGAGAGCGGAGAGTCCTTGACCCGTCGCCTCGAGGCTGCGGGAGAGCACATCGAACGTGGCGCGTGCGGCCGAGGAGACGGTGGAGAGCAGTGCACGGAGGAGGGACATCACAGCGCACACGATACATTCGCGTATCGAGAGGCGTCAGAGGTTGGAGAGAAATGTGGTAAGACCGACGAGGCTGACGTTGCCCGTCGGTCTCAGTCCGGCAGATCGACCGTCCAGGGGTGCCTCGGCAACGTGGCCGGGTCCCAGCGGTCGAGCAGGTCGCGTGCGCTGCGAGCGCCGACGACCCCTAACGAACGCCCGATCCGCTCGACGACCTCCTCCGCCGTCTCCCCGCGGTCACGTCGATCCCGCAGCGTGACCGCGCCGTCGCGCTTGGCCAGGCGCGTGCCGTGCGCGTTCACCGCGAGCGGCACGTGCGCGTAGCCCGGCTCGGGCAGGCCCAGCAGCTGCGCGAGGTGCGCCTGCCGCGGTGCGGAGCTGAGCAGATCATCGGCCCGCACCACCTGGTCCACACCAGCGGCCGCGTCATCGACCACCACGGCCAGGTTGTAGGCGACCACGCCGTCGCCGCGCTGCAGCACCAGATCATCGACGGCCCCGGTCACCTCGCCGGCCCACAGGTCCTGCACCTGCCAGGACGTCACATCGGACCGCAGCCGCAGGGCAGGCTCCCGGCGCAGCTCCCGCATGCGAGCCCGGCCCTGCTCACGCTTCGCGGCGCTCAGGTCACGGCAGGTGCCGGGATAGGCGCCGGGTGGGGCGTGCGGGGCGCTGGGCGCCTCGAGGATCTCGCGCCGCGTGCAGTAGCACTCGAACACCCGGTCCTGCGCCTCGAGCTTCGTGATCGCCTGCTGGTGGGCGGGGCCGCGCCCGCTCTGGCGCACCACCTCGCCGTCCCAGTCCAGGCCGACGGCGGCGAGGTCCTCGAGCTGGCGCTGCTCGGAGCCCTCCTTCACCCGGTCCAGATCCTCGACGCGCAGGTGGAATGCGCGGCCGGTGCGTCGGGCGAGCACCCAGGCGAGGATCGCGGTGCGCAGGTTCCCCAGGTGCAGGTCGCCGCTGGGAGAGGGGGCGTAACGGCCTGCGCCGGGCGTGGTGGGAGCGGTGGACATGCTCGCCAGTCTAGGAATCGGAGGGAGCGGGACGCACCAGCAGCACATCGCCCGCTCGCCCGCCTGGAACGCTCCGTCGGGAGGGAGCGGGGCGGAAGCCGAGGCGGGCGGCGAGGGTGCGGGAGGACAGGTTGCGGGCGGCCGTCACCGCGATCACCTCGCGGCGCGGCGCCCCGCAGCGCGGGTCGGCGAGCACGGCCCGCATCGCCTCATAGGCGACGCCCCGGCCGGTGACCTCGGGCCGCAGCCGCCAGTACGCGCTCAGCGGCGCACCCTCCTCGGCGGGCAGCGCGGTGAGGCCGACCACCCCCAGCAGGCCCGCCGGCAGCGGAGTCTCCAGAGCGAGATCCTCGCGGGCCCGCACCGTGAAGTACCCCTGCCCGTGCTCCACCCAGGCCCGGCACCACTGCACCAGCACGTGCCGCATCTGGGCGCGCTGACGCAGCGGCGGGGTGGAGTCCCGTTCGAAGGCCCGGGGATCGGAGTGCAGCGCGAACAGCGCGTCGAGGTCGTCGCCGCGCACCGGGGTCAGCACCAGACGGGCGGTGCGGATCCGCGGCAGGGTCCTGCGCGGCGGCACGACGTCAGCGCGGCGGTCACCGTCCGGGGACGGGACCGCCGCGCTGTACGGCACGGGCTCCTCCGTGCGGCGCCGAGGGCGCTGGGTCAGGAGTCGTTGCGGTGGGTGCCGCGCTTCTCGTCGTCGGCCGAGGCCTCCGGATCGGAATCGACCTTGACCTCCTTGGGCTCCACGTCGGAGGCGCGGTCCTCGCCCTTCAGGGCGGAGGCCACGTCACCGGCGTCGGCCGAACCGACGGTGTCTGAGACGGTCGAGGAGTCGGACTCGTTCGCAGCAGACGCGGGGTAGTGCGCACGGGCGAAGTCGGCGGGCGGAGCCCACGGATCCTCGACCGGACGGGTCTTCTGCCAGACCACGTAGCCGGCGGCGGCACCCGCTGCGGCCAGGCCCAGGATCAGCAGCACCTTGCCGGCGCGGCCCTTCTTGGGCTGCGGGGTGGGCTCGAGGACGGCCGAGCGGATGTCGCCCTGGCCCTTGTCGAGCTCCTTGCGGGCGGCGTCCACGGCCGCCTTCAGGACGGTGCCGGTGGTCTCGGCGGTCTTGCGGGCGCGCGGGAGGTAGTCGTCCTGCACGTCGTGGCGGAGCTTGTCCGCGCGGGGGCCGAGGTTCTGGGTGAGCTTGTCGGACTGCTCGCGAAGCTTCGCCTGGGCCTCGGGGGCGTACTGGTCGTAGAGCTCAGTGGCCTTGGTGCGGGCTTCGCGTGCACCCTCGGACACCACAGGACCCACCTGCGCGGCGAGCTTCTGCAGCTCCTCGACGGCCTTCTCGGCCTTCTGCGCGGTCGAGCCGGCGGCGTCGGTGACCTTCTCCGCCTGCTTCGCGGCCTTCTTGGCCTTCCGCTTGGTGGACAGCGCCATGGGGTTCCCCTCTCGGTCGAATCCGTCGGGTCGGGCCGACGGTGGTCCCTGGGCCGACGCAGCCGTGGCTGCGCGGACCCGTGTGTCTCAACTCTAACGCGATCGGGCCCACCCGCTCACAGGCGATGTGAAGAAGGTGGGCACGGACTGGCCCGTCCGTTCGGTCAGGTCGCCGTATGCGAGGATGACGCCATGTTCGCAACTCTTCACACCAACCACGGGGACATCCGTCTCGAGCTGTTCCCCCACCACGCCCCCAAGACCGTCGAGAACTTCGTGGGCCTCGCCGAGGGCTCCAAGGAGTTCTCGGACCCGGAGACCGGCGAGAAGGTCACCCGTCCGTTCTACGACGGCGTCATCTTCCACCGCATCATCGCGGGCTTCATGCTGCAGGGCGGTGACCCGCTGGGCACCGGCACCGGCGGCCCCGGCTACACCTTCGACGACGAGATCTCGGAGAAGAACTTCAACGAGCCCTACGTGCTGGCGATGGCCAATGCGGGCAAGCGCCGCAACGCGCTGACCGGCCGCCCCTCGGGCACCAACGGCTCGCAGTTCTTCATCACCGTGGGCCCCACCCCGCACCTGCAGGGCAAGCACACCGTGTTCGGTCAGGTCGCCGACGAGGACTCCAAGAAGGTCGTCGACGCGATCGAGCAGGTCAAGACCGATATGCGCGACCGTCCCCTCGAGGACGTCGTCATCAACTCGGTGACCATCGAGAAGTGATCCCACACGGGCCGTCGCCGCGCTGAGTGGCCGGTCCGACGCGACGAGCAGCCCGTCCCCGGTTCCCGGGGGCGGGCTGCTTCGCTGTGCGTCGACGCAGTGCGGGGCGCGGCGGGGCCCCGGCGTCCCCGGTCAGGGGAAGGTCAGCGTCGCAGTGACCGGGTCCTCGACCTGCTCGAAGTCCTCGTCCAGCACCTGGCCGAAGCGGGGCATGACCTTCACCGTCGCCGTGTCCAGATCGGCGGGGATGGTGAAGGTCGCGATCGGCTGGCTGTGAGCGCTCCGGAACATCGTCCTCTGGTCCTGAGCGGGGCGCAGCTCAGTGCCGTCGGGCAGCACCAGCACGACCTCGGTGAGCTCCTTGACGTTGGAGGAGAAATCACGGTCCCAGGTCAGCGGGATCACCAGGTGGATCTCGTCCTCGCTCGCCCAGCCCAGGCTGCCTCCGTAATCGAGACCGGCGCTCACGTACGGGGAGAGGTAGGCCTCCTCGACCGTGCCGTGGAGGGTCATGAAGTCCTGACCGAGACCGTCGGGGACCTTCGTATCGAGCGTCGTCGCCTCGGAGATCTCCACCTCGAGGCCGCGGTCGTACATCCGCGGGGCTGGGGTGGTGAGGATCGTGCCGTCGACCAGGGACAGCTCCTGCACGCCGTTCCCCATCTCGGCGCGCAGCGCGACGGTGCCGGCATCGGGTGTGGCATCGACGATCGCGAGCACGGTGCCGCTGCGCTCGGCGTCCCCGTCGCTGGTGGAGTCCAGGCGGATGCTCTGGTTCCCCGCGTAGGTGATGTGCAGCTCGGTGTAGGTGGGGTCCACCGCGGGGGCCCACTCAGGATCGGTCGATTCCCACGCCGTGAGCAGGAACTTCTTCATCTCCCCGGGCAGGATCACGGTGGCGAGCTGCTCTTCGTCGACGTCCGGGTCCGGGCTGTCCACCTCGGGGACCTCCTCGCCGGTCAGGGCGGTGAACTGCTCGGCGGTGAGGCTGTCGAGCAGGGTCGTGGCGATCACGGTGGCCTGGGCGTAGGGGTGGATCATGGTCTCGGAGTCCTCGACACGGGACATGAGTCGTCCCGCGGCGGTCTCGTCCTCCACCTCGAGCACGTCGAAGTCGGCGGTGGCGACGGTGTCGGCCGGAGGCGCGGACTCCTCCTGCGGCGCCTCCTCGGCCTCGGCCGCGTCGTCTGCGCCGTCAGCCGCGCTGCCGTCCTCCTCGCCGCCGGGGAGCATCCCGCACCCGGCCAGCAGCAGTGCCGGGCCAGCGACCAGCACGCCGCGACGCGCGATCTCGGAGGTGGTCGAGGAACGGTGGGCGGGGCGTCGGGACGTCATGGGGTGCTTTCTGCGAGGAGGGGATTGCCTGGCCACGCTAGCTATTCGGCGGGGATCGGAGAAAGCGGCCGGGAAGAGTGCCGGGGAGATCACACCCCGCACCGCGCCACGTGCGCAGAAGGGGCATCGCCTGCTCGGGTCGGGCACAGCTGTGCGTGGTGGAATGGACTCCATGGATCGACCCAGCTACGGCTACAGCGCCGAGAACTCCCCGGAGCCGCAGGCACAGCCCGTCTGCCCCCGCCACACGGACCGGGTGAGCTATGTGCGCTGCAAGCGCTGTGAGCGTCCGGCGTGCCCCGACTGCCAGCGCCCCACCCCGGTGGGCGTGCTGTGCGCGGACTGCGAGCGCGAGGTGATGCGTCAGCAGGCCTCCACCCGCCCCCGCAACGCGATGGGCGGCCGCATGGGGCAGAGCACCCCGTACGTGACCTATGCGCTGATCGCGCTGAGCGTCGTGACGTACGTGGGCCAGATGCTGGTGCCCCAGATCGTCGAGCAGCTGGGACTGTTCGTCCCGATCCGCGCGGTGATGATGCCGTGGACCTTCTTCAGCGCCGGCTTCCTGCACGGCAGCCTCGTGCACCTCGCGCTGAACATGATCGCGCTGTGGCTGGTGGGTCAGCATCTCGAGCGCGTGCTCGGTCACATCCGCTACGCCGCGCTGTTCCTGGTCTCCGTGCTCGGCGGTCACACGGCCATCTACCTCCTGGCCGATCCGTTCGGCATGGCATGGGTCTCCGGCACGCTCGGCGCCAGCGGCGGTGTGTTCGGCCTGTTCGCCGCGATGCTCATCGTGACCCGCCAGCTGGGCGGGCAGACCGCCAGCATCCTGGTGCTCATCGGCCTGAATCTCGTCATCACCTTCACCGTCCCCGGCATCTCCTGGCAGGGGCACCTGGGCGGCCTGGTGCTGGGAGGGATCGTCACCGCGGCGATGTTCGCGCTGCGGCCCAAGGCCTCGCCCGGTGCGGACCGTCAGGCTCTCGCGCGGCGCTCCGCGCTCGTGCACACGGGAGTCTTCGTCGGTGCGACGGTGCTGTGCGTGGTGCTGATCGTCGTCAAGACGATGATGGTGCTGGCCCTCTGAGGGCCCTCCTCGCGCCCGCGCGGGCCTGGCTCGCGCGGGCCTGGCTCGCGCGGTCCCGCATCGCGAGGGCCTGAGTCGCACGGACTCGAAGCCCGCAGACCTGAGTCGCCGCGCCGCCCCCTACACCTCGTCCCTATACCTCCCCGCGCGCCCGTTCGCGGACGTCCCGGCGAACTACATGCGTGTGGTTTTCCCCAGCTGTGGACGAAAATGGGGATAACTCGTGGCGTCGATGGGGATTGCAGGCACTTGCTGTGGATAACCACAGATCTGTTGTGGACGGACGGTGGGGAGAACTTGGCGGCCCCGAGGAGGAGACGCCGCTGCTGTCGGTCATCCCACAGTCCCGCAGTCTGCGGCGATGCCGCGCGAGCTCGCGCGTGAGACTCGCACTCCACCCGGCAGCATCGATCTGACCTGCAGAAATAGCGTCGTCGTCGTGAGAGGACGTCTCAGGCGGCGGAGGGAGGGGCGTCAGGGCGCCATGGCACCGCCCCGGGCGCGACACGCCCGACGTCCTCGCGGGACCTGCGGAACTACACGAATGTCATTCGTCCACGCCTGTGGACAACGATGTGGATAACTGGTCCTGTGGTGTGGAGAACCGGTCCGAGAATGGGGATGACAGCCTCGACGCACCGGTTGTGCACAGCGACCGAGCCGCCAGGAGCGCAGGCCTGTCCACGCCTCCCTCTCAGGGTGGACAGCAGTGCTCCTCAGTGCTCCGCGCCGCCTGCGAGCGGGGCATCCGCCTGGGTGCGCAGGGCGACCTCGACCAGCCGCACCAGGGCTCGGGCGGCACTGCGGGCGTCGACCACATCGGCTGACGGCACGTGGACGAACCCGCCCCGGATCCCACCGAGCGCCGCATCCGTGGCCAGCCGATGCTGCAGCTGGAAGAACACGTCGTTGCACACGTAGGTCCCTGCGGTCTGGGAGACCGAGCCCGGCGTCCCGTCGGTCGCGAGCGCGGCGACCATCGCCTTGATCGGCAGAGTGGAGAAGTAGCCGACCGGCGCGCCGGGCACCACGGGCTCGTCGATCGGGCTCGCGCCGGCGTTGTCGGGGATGCGCGCGTCGCGCACGTTGATCGCGACCCGCTCGGGGGTGATGGCGGTGCGCCCTGCGGCGAGGCCCGTCGCGATCACCACGCGCGGGCGATGTGCGCTCAGCGCCTCCAGCAGCAGCGCACCCGCGCGGCCGAACTCGACCGGGAGCTCGACCTCCACCACATCCAGGCCCTGCTCGCGCAGCATGGGCGAGGCGAGCACGACGGCGTCCCACGACTCGTTACGCGCCGCTCCGGCGAAGGGGGAGAAGCCGGTCAGCAGCACGTCGATCGTCATGGTCCCAGCGTAAGTGGGGAGCTGCGGGTGCTGGCCGACGCAGGCGCAGGCGCAGGCGCTCGCGCGCGCGGCGGGCTCAGTCGGGGAGCGGGCTCAGGCGGGCACCGAGATCAGTCGGGGAGCGAGATCACCAGAGGACGGCGATCGCCATGTTGATCAGGGCGAGGCCGCCGACGGCGTGGGCGAGGCCCTTGGAGACCTCCTCGCCGCGGGCGATCTTGCGGCGACCGATCACCGCGGCCACCACGATGCCGATCACGATCAGCAGCTTGATGCCGATCTTCATGTGGTTCACGGTGCCGTCGCCCATCTCGAGCAGACCGACCAGCAGCAGCCCGGTGACCAGCTGGATCCAGGCGCCGTAGTGCTGCCAGACACCGACCGTAGGGGTGCGGAAGGTGGCCAGCCAGCCGCCGACCAGAGCGGCGGTGCCGAAGATGTGGGCGAGCAGGATGACGGTGTGCAGGACGCTCATGAGGCGGAGCCTACAAGATTCTGACAGGGTGTCGTCTGGGAGCCGGCTGTGTCTCGGCTGGTCATGGCGAAGTGCGTGGCACGCGTCTCCTCCGCGGTGGAGGTGGCCGGTCGTCCGGCGCCCTCGGCACCCGAGTGCCGCGGTCTATCCTGTGGCGATGACCGAACGCCCGGACCTCGCGCTCCTGCACCCGCCCTTCGGTCTCGTCCTGCGCGCCGGGGACCTGACCCTGCGCACGCTGAGGGATGCGGACCTGCCCGAGTACGCCGAGCTCCTGCGTCGGCCGATCTTCGAGGACCCGCAGTCCCCGGCGGTGTTCCACTGGTATCGCGCCGAGCCCGAGGAAAGGGTGCGCAATGCGCTGAGCTTCCAGTGGCAGCTGCGCAGCGCGGTCGGCCCCGAGAAGTGGACGCTCCCCTTCGGGATCTGGGCGCAGGGCCGGCTGATCGGCTGCCAGGACGTCTCCGCGGAGCGATTCGCCGAGCGCCGCACCGTCAGCTCCGGCTCCTGGCTCACCCTCGAGGCGCACGGCAGGGGCTACGGCACCCTGATGCGCCAGGCGATGCTGGTGCTCGCCTTCGACCACCTCGGCGCCGAGCGCGCGGAATCCTCCGCGGTGCTCGGGAACGACGCCTCGTTCGGGGTCTCCCGTGCCTGCGGCTACGTCGAGAACGGCACCCAGATCTCCGCTCTGCCCGGCCGCGTCGAGCCCGAGCAGCGCTTCCTGGTCACGCCCGAGTCGTTCCGACGGCCGAGCGTGGGTGTCGAGGTCGAGGGGCTCACGCCGCAGCTGCGCGCCATGCTCGGCGCCTGAGCGGTCCCCGTCAGGGCCGCGGCCTCAGCAGAACGCCGTGGTCGTGGTGGTGCGCACCGACTTCTTCGTCGCCTTCTTGTGGGTGCCGCCCTTGTAGGCGCAGGACTCCAGCAGCTTGCCCTTGTTCGAGTACAGCCGGGCGGTGTCGCCGGTGTTGTTCCAGATGTAGCTCGACTTGCCCCAGTACAGCGTGCTCGAGCTGCTCTTGCCCTTGCCGGAGCGGAGGGTGAGAGTCTTGCCGGGTTTGAGCTTCGTCCCCTTGGGGAAGGTGAACTTCTGCGGACCGTTGTCGCGGATCGTGTATCCGGTCAGCGTCAACGTCTTCTTCCCCGTGTTCTTCACCTGGATGTACTCCTTGGTGTAGTCGGAGTTCTTCGAGTGGTCCTTGCCGGGCGGATCGTAGTAGACCTTCACGATGTCCAGCGGCTTCTTCACTGCGGCGTCCGCAGCGGGCGGAGCGATCGCCAGGAGAGAGGCCACCAGGACGGCGGCGAGCAGGGCGACCAGGAACCGGGCGCGCGGGGCGAGGGCGAGGGACATGGTGATCCTGAGGGTGTGAGAGGGATCCGCGGGTGGCCGGCCGCAGGAGCGGCAGCGCTCCTCTGGCTCCTCAGGATCGAGGTGGGTGGTTCTGAGAGGAATGTAGCGCGGGATCCGCTCCGGCAGAAGGGACTTCCGGCCCCGGCTGCGACGGCTCGCTCACACCGCCCGCGCCGCCCACCGCTGACCGCATGCGGCCCTCAGCTCACATCGAGTCCTGCCACGCCTGGTACAGCGCGGCGAAACGCCCCCCGGCGGCGACCAGCTCGGTGGGGGAGCCGTCCTCGACCACCTCGCCGCCGTGCACCACCAGCACCCGATCCGCGATCATCACCGTGGTCAGACGGTGCGCGATGATCAGCGAGGTGCGCTGGCCGAGCAGCTTCGTCAGGCCCTCCTGGACCATCCGCTCGGAGGGGATGTCCAGGGAGCTGGTGGCCTCGTCGAGGATCAGCACCCGCGGATCGGCGAGGAAGGCGCGCGCGAAGGAGATCAGCTGGCGCTGCCCTGCGCTGACCCTCCCGCCGCGCTTGCTCACGTCGGTGTCGTAGCCGTAGGGGAGCTTCTCGATGAACTCATCCGCACCGATCGCGCGGGCCGCCGCTTCGATCTCCTCCCGGCTCGCACCGGGCTTGCCGAGCGCGATGTTGTCCGCGACGGTGCCGGAGAAAAGGTACGCCTCCTGGGTGACCATCACGATGTTGCGGGTCAGATCGGTCATCGAGATGTCCCGCAGGTCCACGCCGTCGAGCGTCACCGCTCCCTCGGTCGCGTCGTAGAAGCGGGCGATGAGCTTCGCGACCGTGGACTTCCCGGCGCCCGTCTGCCCCACCAGGGCGACGGTCTGACCGGCGGGGATGTGCAGATCCAGTGGTTTGAGGACGAGCGGACCGTCCTCGGTGTACCGGAAGGACACGTTCTCGAAGTCAACCTGCCCATCGGAGCTGGGCAGCGGGGTGGGGGTGCGGGACTCCTTGACGTGCGGCTGGACCGCGAGGAGGTTCGCGATCTTCTCGAGCGCCGCCACCGCGGACTGGAAGGCGTTGTAGAAGTTCGCGATCTCATCGACGGGTTGGAAGAAGCGCCGCGAGTAGAGCACGAGCGCGACCAGCACGCCCACCTGCAGGTTCCCCTCGAGCACGCGGAAGCCGCCCACCACCAGCACGGCGGCGATGGTGATGTTGGCGAGCACGCGCAGCGCCGGCTGGTAGATGCCGAAGACGTTGATCGAGCGCATCGAGGCGTCGCGGTAGTCCTGGGCGAGGGTGTCGAACTCCGCCTGGTTGCGCTCCTCCTTGCGGAACGCCTTGACGGCGCGGATCCCGGCCATCGCCTCGACGAAGTGGACGATCAGCCGTGCGGAGTGGGTGCGGATCGCGCGGTACTCGATGCGAGAGCGCTTCTGGAACCACACGGTGAGCATCACACAGGGGATCAGCATCAGCAGCATGACCAGGCCTGTCACCGGGTCCATGGTCACGATCAGCACGATCGTGAACACCATCGACAGCGAGGCGCCGACCATCACGTTCACGCCCGAGTCCAGCAGCTCGCGCAGCGCCTCCATGTCGGAGGTCTGGCGGGAGACGATCCGGCCCGAGGTGTAGGACTCGTGGAACTCGAGGTCCTGCTTCTGGGTGAAGCGGAAGACCTTCCGGCGCAGCGCCAGCAGCATCCGCTGCCCCACCACCACCGACTGGCGCACGTACCCGTAGGTGAGCACGCCGCCGATGATCGCGGCGCCGACGGCGAGGCCCGCGGCCTGGTAGGCCGGGACGGGATCGCCGGCCATCAGCGAGGGCAGTCCGTGGTCGATGCCCCAGGCGATGATCGCGGGGCCGGCCACCACGGCGAGCTGCGCGATGACGACCATGATCGCCATCAGCACGAACTGGCCCTTGACCGGGGAGATCAGCTCTCCGAGCAGCGCGAAGGAGCGCTTGCGGGAGGCCTTGTTCTCGGCGGCGGTGAAGGTCTGGTGCTCCGGATCGTTCTGATCCGGCTGCTGGTTCGTGGCGGGAGCGGTGCTCATCGGCCCTCCTCCTGGATCGCACGAAGCTCGAGCTCACCGGTGAGGGTCTCGATGTCCTGGTCGCGGCGTCTCTCCTCGGCCTGGTGGGCGATCACCCACCGGTACCGGGCGGAGCTCTCCATGAGCTCCGCGTGGGTGCCGACGGCGACGACGCGGCCGCCCTCGAGCAGGGCGACGCGGTCCGCGAGGGCGACGGTCGAGGTGCGGTGGGCGACGATCAGCGTGGTGGTGCCCTCGAGCACCTCGCGCAGACGCCCCGTGACGGTCTCCTCGGTCTTGGTGTCCAGCGCCGAGAGCGGATCATCCAGCAGCAGCACCGCGGGCTTCGCGGCGATCGAACGGGCCAGGGCCAGGCGCTGGCGCTGGCCGCCGGAGAGGCTCATGCCCTCCTCGCCGATGCGGGTGTCCACTCCCTCGGGCAGCTCGAGGGCGAAGCTCGCATCGGCGGTGCGCAGCGCGAGGTGCAGCAGCTCCTCGGCCTCCGCGTCGCTGAGCGAGGGGTCCGCACCCAGCAACACGTTGTCGCGCACCGAGTCGGAGAACAGGGTCGCGTCCTCGAAGGCGACCGCGGTGAGGGAGCGCAGGTCCAGCAGGCTCATCTCGCGGATGTCCACGCCGTCGATGGTGATGGCGCCGGAGGTGACGTCGTACAGACGCGGCACCAGCTGCAGCAGGGTGGACTTGCCGCTGCCGGTCACGCCCACCAGGGCCATGGTCTCGCCGGGGCGGATCTCGAGGTTCACCCCGTCGATGACGTCCAGGACGTGGTCCGGCGCATCCTGGTAGCGGAAGTGGACGCCCTCGAAGCGCACGGCGCCCTTCGCGGCCGCGCGGTCGATCGGGGCGGCGTCCTCGAGGGAGGTGATCTCGTTGGCGGTGTCCATCACCTCGTAGTGGCGGTCAAGGGCGGTGGTGGCGTTGACGGCCTGGCCCAGCAGCATCCCGAGCATGCGCACCGGCCCCACCACCAGGGTGGCGGTCGCGAAGTAGGAGGCGAGCTGGCCGGTGGTGATCTGGCCCGAGGCGGTCAGGTGCAGGCCCACCAGCAGCGCCACGCCGAGCGCGAGCTCGGGCAGCATGAACATGAACATGTCGAAACGCGCGATCGCTGTGGCCTTGCGCACCTCGGTGCGGCGCAGCTCCTCGGCCTGCTCGGTGAACCCCTCGAGGGCCGACGGGCCGCGGCCGAAGGCCTTGAGCACGCGGATGCCCTGCACGGACTGCTCGATGGTGGTGGCCAGATCGCCGTTCTGGTCCTGGGAGAGGCGCGAGAGCACGGAGAAGCTGCGGTTGAAGCGGTAGGCGATGATCGTCACCGGCACGGCGGCCAGGAAGAAGATCAGCGCCAGGGCCGCGGAGGAGCGGATCAGCAGCACCATGCCCACCGAGATGGTGACCACGTTGGTGACCGCCATGATCATGCCGAAGGCGATCCAGCGGCGGATCTGGTTGATGTCGCTCATCATGCGCGAGAGCAGCTGGCCGGAGCCCCACCCGTCGTGGAAGGAGACGGGGAGGTTCTGGACCTTCTCGTAGAAGTTCACCCGGATCTGCTTCTCGACGGTGGTCGAGGGCGCGACCGCGAAGGTGCGGCGCAGCCAGATCAGGGAGGCCTCGACGATGCCGAGGGCGAGCACGATCGCGCCCCCGGTCCAGATGGTGGCGGCGGTGGCGTCGGTGCCGAGGCGGTTGACGATGAACTCGAGGACCTGCGGGATCATCAGCGCGACGATCGAGGCCGTCATGGCGCTCAGCAGGCCGAGGTAGAGACGGAAGCGAATCGGACGGACCGTCTGCCAGAGACGGCGCATGGTGCCGAGCATGGGGAGAGTGAACCTCGGGGGGACTGGGAGGCTCCGACGATCGGAGTCAGAGGTTTAGCCTAGTCAACTATCCGGACGATCGAAAGTGGATAAGCGCATTCCGGGCCGGTTGAGTGAACGTGCCCGGCACGCGGTTCCGCGGCGACAGGGGTGCCGCCCAGGCGTGGGCGTGGCCCGCCGCGCGAGCGTCAGCCTTCGCCGTCGGCGGGGGACCAGTCGCTGTAGGCGGCGTCGGAGAGCACAGCGGCGGCACCGGCCGCCGCGGCGGTGACCGTGAGCACCGCGGGCCAGGCACCGATCTTCTTCGCGAGCGGGTGGGAGAGCCCGAAGCCCACCACGTAGGTCGCGCCGAGCACGGCGGTGGTGGCGGGGCCTCGGCGCGCGAGCCAGGTGCGGCCCGCGTAGAGCCCGGCCGCGGCGAGCACCACGCCGCCGAGCGGGCGGATCCCCGTCTCGCGGGCGGTCAGCCAGCCGCCGACCAGGCCGAGGGCCACGACGGGGGCGGTGTTCACAGACGCTGCAGGCTTGATCGCGGTACTCATGGTCCAGAGCCTACGACGTGCTCGCCGGGGGCGGATGGTCGGTGGGCCCGGTCCGCGAGCCCGGTCCGCGAGCCCGGTCCGCGAGCACGGTCCGCGCGCACGGCCCCGCGCGGGCGCTCTCGCGGGAACATGTGCGGCGGGGTCAGTGGTCGACTCTGCCGCTCACCGCAGCACGGCGATGCCGTGCGCGGGCACCAGGCCCGCCTCGGAAGGGCCGACGCCGTCGAGCATGTCCGCGCCGCTGACCGCCTCGAGCACCTCGCCCGGCGCCGGGCGAGCCTCGTCCCCGAGGTTCAGGACCAGGGTGAGCGGCGCGGGCGCTGCGTCGTCGCCCCCGTCGGCGCCGTCGCCCCCGTCGGCGCCGTCGGCCCCGTCGGCCCCACCGCCGCCCGCCCGCGGGGTGAGCACGATCTGCGCCCAGGTGTTCTCGAGCGAGTCCTCGTCCACCCGCACCGAGGCGGTCGCGAGCCACCGCTCGCGCCTGCGCAGCGAGAACAGCCGCTGGTGCACCTCGAGGATGCGGCCGGCGGCCTCGGGCTTCAGCAGCTCGAGAGGATGCGGGCCGCCCGGAGCGCTCTGGCCTGCAGAGGCCGCGGCGACCACCTCGTCGGGGCTGTCGGGGAACCAGGGCCGGATCGCATCGTCCCCGCCCGCACGCTCCTCCTTGAGCGCCGCGGCACCGAACTCATCCCCGGCGTAGATCGCGGGGATGCCGGGCAGCAGGGCCAGCAGCGCGTAGGCCGCTGCGAGATCCCGCCCGTCGGGCAGCTGGGTGGCGATGCGCGTGGTGTCGTGATTGCCGAGGAAGGTGAGCGGATGCGCCCCGCCCGCGGCGTCGAGGAACTCCTGGTGCCGGCCCAGCGCGTGGGCGAGCTCGAAGAGGTTGTGGTCGTGCAGGCTCGACCAGATCGCCTTCCACAGCTCGTACTGGGTGATCGAATCCGCCCCGGAGCCCTCGGCGATACCGGGATAGTCGCCGTGGATGACCTCCCCGAGGATCCACGCCTCCGGATGCGCGGCGCGCACCCTCTGCAGGATCGGCGCCCAGGCGTCGGTGCCCGCGGCGTACATCGCATCCAGCCGCCACCCGTCGGCCCCGCGCTCGAGCCAGCGCCCCATGATCTCCACGATCCGGTCCTGCACCACCAAGTCGGTCAGATCCAGCTCGATCAGGTCCGCGTTGCCCTCGAAACCGTACGGACTGCCCTCCGACCAACGGATCCGGGCGCCGTCCTGACTGTCAGGACCGGCGGCGATCGCGGCGCGCGCCACCGGGTGACGGTCCGAGACGTGGTTGAACACCCCGTCCAGCACCACCCGGATGCCCCGCGCGTGGCAGGCGGCGATGAGGGCGTCGACGTCCCGATCATCGCCGAGCCGTGGGTCGAGGCGGCGATGCTCGAGGGTGTCATAGCCGTGGGAGACGGAGTCGAAGATCGGGTTCAGCAGCAGCACGTTCGCACCCAGGCCCAGCAGATGGTCGAGCCAGCCGTGCAGGCGTCCCAGGCGGTGCACCACATTCTCCCCGGCGGCCCCGCCGTAGCCCTGACCGGTCAGGTCCTCGCGCCGCTGCGGCGCCCCGCAGAAGCCCAGCGGATAGACCTGCCAGCAGATCGCATCGCGGATCCAGGACGGCGTCGTCACGGTGTTCATCCCGCCATCGTAGGCGCGGCGGTGTTCAATGGACACGACCCCCGCAGCCCCGCCACCAGGAGCCACCGATGATCCGTATGCGCACCGACTTCTTCGCCGAGTCCCTCGGGATGGGCACCTCGATGGTGGTGCTGATGCCGCAGGCCGCTGCCGGGATCGGGATGGAGGGCACAGACGCTGCCGCCGGCGCGGCGCCGGAGCGCGGTGTGCCGGTGCTCTACCTGCTGCACGGGCTCAGCGATGACTGCACCATCTGGGAGCGCCGCACCTCGATCGAGCGCTACGCCAGCGAGAAGGGCATCGCGGTGGTGATGCCCGAGGTGCGCCGCTCCTTCTACACCGACGAGGCGGTGGGGGAGCAGTACTGGACATTCGTCGCCGAGGAGCTGCCGCAGCTGATCGCCCGCACCTTCCGCGTCTCCACCGCCCGCGAGGACACCTTCGTGGCGGGGCTGTCGATGGGCGGCTTCGGCGCGTTCAAGCTCGCGCTGAACCACCCGGAGCGCTTCGCCGCCGCCGCGAGCCTCTCCGGGGCGCTGGACGTCGCGGCGCTCGATCTGGACTGGGCCGGCACCCTCGGGCAGCGCGTGTGGGACGGTCGCGACACCGCCGGTACCGCCGACGACCTGCTGGGCCTGCTCGCCGCCTCCGATCCAGCCGCACTGCCTGCCCTGTTCCTGGACTGCGGCACCGAGGACCAGCTGCTGGACCACAACCGCCGCTTCCTCGCCGTCGCCGATGAGCGGGGCGTGGAGCTCGCCTCGCGGCTGCGACCCGGCGCGCACACCTGGGAGTTCTGGGACCAGGGCATCCAGGACGTGCTGGACTGGCTGCCGCTGCGCGGCTGAGGCGCGCGGGCCGCACGGGTCAGCCGGCGACCAGGGCGATCCCCAGCAGCAGGAGGAAGCCGGCCGCCTCGCCTCCCATGCTGAGCTTCCCGGGCGGCTGCATCCGGGCGGCCTCGCGCTCCGTCGGCCCCGCGGGCGCCTCGCTCACCAGCAGCCGCCGGCAGGCGACCACGACGCCGGCCACGAGCGCCCCGGCCATCAGCCAGGGAGCCCACCACAGGACTGCCGGGACCGCCCCGACCAGGCTCATCAGCGCCAGGACGGTCGCTGCGCTCAGCGCCTGGGTGAGGATCCGCCACGGGTGCTGGCGGTGCCGGAAGAGACCGGACGCCGTGATCGCCAGCCCGATCGTCAGAACGGCGCCGACGATCCAGGGCAGCCACTGCATCACAGCGCCACCTCTCCGGTGAGGATCCCGATCGCGAGAGCGTCGACGCTGCGGGCGGTGTCGGTGAGGATCACGATCCCCCGGCCCGTCTCGGGCACGAATCCCGCGAACGCGGCATAACCGCCGGTCATCCCGTTGTGGAAGGTGCTCCAGACGCCGTCCCCGATGTCCTGCTGGAACCAGTTCATCGCGTGGCGACTCTCGGCGCCGTCCTCGAACAGCACCTCGCTCGCGGCGGCCGCACCGGGTGCCGTGCCGCTCGCCGTGCCGGCGATGTAGGCGGCCATGTCGGCGGCGGTCGAGCGGATCCCGCCCGCCGGGGCGCTGCCGTTCATCGCCCACGCCGCCTGGGACAGGCCGTTGGTGCCCTGCCCCGTGCGGGCGCTCTCGCGCAGGTTCTCCGCCGTGATCGGGGCGTAGGTGCTGCTCAGGCCGAGCGGCTCGAGGATCCGCTGGTTCAGCAGCGAGGCGTAGTCGGTGCCGGCCGCTCGGGCGAGCAGCTGGCCCTGCAGGGCCACGGCGAGGTTCGAGTACGCGTAGCTGCCGCGGCCTGAAAGGCTGCTGCCCAGCGCATCGGCGATCACCTGCTCCGCATCACGGCCCGCGTAGGGATCCTTGCGCAGGAAGCCTGCCACGAGGGAGCCGCCGAGGCCCTTGAGGGAGAGACGCGGCAGCCCCGAGGTGTGCGTGGCGAGCTCGGCGAGGGTGATCTCCGCGGCCTCGCTGCCGCTGGCCTGCTCGCCGAGCACCTCGGCGACGGTGGTCTCGAGCGTGACCTCACCGCGCTCGACCGCCTCGGCCAGCAGCGCGCCGGTGAAGGTCTTCGAGACCGAGCCGATCTCGAACTCGGTGCTCTCATCCGCCCCGAAGCCGGCGAAGCGCGGGGCGCCCTGACCGTCGAGAAGGGCGACGGCTACGCGGCGGTGGCGCGTCAGATGCGGGGCGAGAGCGTCGGTGAGCTGCTGATCTCCCATGGGATCTCCCAGGATCGCGGGGCGGGGGCTGGTCGCGGCGGCCATGCCGAGCAGGGCCGCCGCGGCGGGCACACCGGCGGCGAGCACGGTGCGCCGGGTGAACGGCGGGGGCGGGGTCTGCTGGTCGGGATCGGGCAGGGCGTCAGCGTCGAGAGCTGTGGGCTGGTCGGGATCGTCGGCCGGGTTCATTGTCATCCCTTCTCGAGGGCGATGAGGATGGTCAGCAGCGGGATCACGCGGGGGGCGGGCAGCTCCCAGGTGCCGCGGCGGGGGGAGTGGACCCAGCCGCCCGTCTGGAGGGCGGCGAGGTGGTGATAGGCGACGCCGGTGGAGCCGAGCTCGAGCTCCTCGACCAGCTCGGCGACGGTGTGCCCTCCGTCCAGCAGCCGGCGCAGCATCGCCATCCGCAGCGGATGGCCGAGCGCGGCGATCGAGTCCGCATGCTGCTGCCAGTCCACCTCCAGCAGGTGCTCGGTGGGACGCGCCCACTGGTACTCGAGGTGCCCGGCGCCGACGTCGACCGCTCCGGCCAGCAGCACTCCGCCGGGCGCCGGGATGCGCTCCTTGAGGGAGGTCAGCGCCCAGAACGGGTCATCTGGGTCGCTCGGCGACGGGGCCTGCGAGGCAGCGGGTCCTGTGGTCGAGGGGATGGCCGGTGCGGGGGTCGCCTCGAGGTCCGCGATGCGCGCCTCGAGGGCATCGAGACGCGCCAGCAGCTCGGCAGGCGCGGGGTCCGTGGATGCGGGATCGGCGTGTGCGGGATCGGTGGGCAACGCGGGTCTCCTCTCGGCCGACGGGCGCTCCGGGTCGGCCCGAGGATCATATTATCCGTAATTCCGGAAGGGCGGAAGAGTGGATCCGACGGACGTCCCGCCCTCGGCGCGACCGATGCGGCACGATGGGCGCAGACCAGAGGGCCGCGCCGACGTCGGCCCCACGCATTCAGGGAGACACCGTGGCCACCTACGCCGTCCAGTACACCTACACCGATGACGCCGCACGGGTCGCGACCTTCCGGCCCGAGCATCGCGAGCACCTCGCCGAGCTGCACCGCGAGGGCACGCTGCTGCTGTCCGGGCCGCTCGGCGGCGCACCGGGCGCGCTGCTGATCGTCGAGGCGGAGTCCGAGGACGCGGCGCTCGCCGCGCTCGACGGCGACCCCTTCCAGCGCGAGCGCGTGATCGTGGACCGCAGCGTGCGGGAGTGGACCGTCGTGATCGGGCAGCTGCCCGGCGCCTGAGCGGTGCGGTCTCGCGCGGGGCTCAGCGCTCGGTGTCGGTCCCGTCGTCGGCCTGCCCCTGATCGCGCCGCACGGACGCCTGCAGATCCAGCAGCTGACCGGCGGTGGCGTTCACCATCGTCTGCTCGCCCACCATCACCAGCGGCAGGGCACCCTTGCCGCCGTGGGAGGTCAGCACCTCCTGGGCGTGCGGGTCACGGAACACGTTCACCCACACCACGTCCTCACGAGGGCCGCGGATCGCCGCCTGCAGCCGGGCCGAGAGCGGATCGCCCGGTGCCCAGAGGATGATCGCGGTGTCCGCACCGCGGGTGCGCGCCTGGGCGAGCGGTGTGTGCGGGCCCGAGCGCAGAGGGCTCGTCCAGTACGCCATGAACAGGGAGAAGAGCGAGACCGCGATCGCGGCGATCAGCTGATCGGCCAGGAACAGCAGCACGGCCAGCAGCCCTCCGCCCACCAGCAGCAGGACGGGACGCACCCAGGCGCTCGCAGGGACACCGCTCCGGGAGGCGCTCACATCATCACCGCGGTCGCGAGGCGAGCAGTGGTCTCGGCCACGAGCGCATCGCGCAGCGCGCCCACGGCCGGGATCGCGAGAGCGCCGCGACGGTTCAGCAGGCCGATCATGCGGTTGTCGAGATCGGGCAGCGCGCGCACCACCAGATCGGCCGGCGGGGCGGCCTCGAGCGCGATCTCCGGGATCAGCGCGACGCCGCCGCCGTGCATGATCAGCTGCTGCACCACGATCGTGTCGTCGGTCGAGTGGCGCACCGTGGGGGAGAAGCCTGCCGTACGGGCGCTCGAGATGAGGTTCGCCCGGCACCGCTCGCAGCCCGCGATCCACGGATCGGTGGCGAGGTCGGCGAGGGTGAGATTCGGGTCCTGGGCGCGAGGATGGTCATGCGGCAGCACCGCCATCACCCGGTCCTCCATCAGCGGGGTCCACTCCAGGGTGCCCTCGTCGCCGATGTCGCTGCAGGGGTAGCGGAACACCAGGGCGAGGTCGAGATCGCCCTCGCGCAGCGCCGTCACGGCATCCGGCGGCTCGAGCTCGGCGAAGGTGACGTCCAGCTCCGGCGCGGACTCCGAGAGCCGCTTGAGCATCGGCGGCAGCAGCACCGCGGCCGCCGACGGGAAGGTTCCGAACTTCACCGTGCCGCGGCGCAGAGCCGTGATGTCCGCGAGCTCCTCCTCGGCCGCGTGCAGCTGCGCCGCGATCGCCTCGGCGTGCGCGGCGAGCCGACCGCCCGCCTCGGTGGGCGTGACACCGGAGGAGGAGCGCAACAGCAGCTGGGTGCCCACCTCCTTCTCGAGCGCCGCGAGGTGCTGGGAGACGGCGGGCTGCGTCCAGCCCAGCTCACGGGCGCCGGCGCCGATCGAGCCGTTGCGCACCACCGTGCGGAAGATGAGAAGCCTGCGAGGATCCATGTCTCCATCCTAGGCGCGCGTTGCAAGCCAGGCTTATGGGTCGGGCTCGGGCACCCACCCCCACACCCTGGGCCGACCCCTCCTCCGAGTCCCCTAGAGCCCCAGGTTCTCCCGCAGTGTCTCTCCCGCGTACTCGTCCGGATACACACCCCGCTCCTGCAGGCGGGGGATCAGCTCGTCCACGATGTCGTCCAGCCCCGAAGGGATCAGCCAGGGCGTGATGTTCAGCCCGTCGATCGCACCGAGTCGTGCGTACTCGGCGAGACGGTCGGCGACCGTCTCGTAGCTGCCGGAGAAGCTGCCGCGCCGAGCACCGGCCTTGACCCGTGCGAACTCGAGGATCGTCTGTCCCTTCTCCGCGGCCTCCTCCCGCCAGCTGCGGGTGAGCTCCTCCGCCTTGGCGAACTGGAAGCCGGCACCGCGGGTCACCCCGGACTCGGACACCTCCGGCGGGACGTCCGGCAGGGGCCCGTCGGGGTCGAACTCCGACAGATCCCGGCCCCAGTACTGCTCGAGCAGCGCGATCGCCTGCTCGGGCCCGATCTGCAGGTCCCGCACCCAGCGGATCTTCTCCTCCGCCTCGGCCTCGGTGGGGGCCAGCACGATCTCGGCGCCCGGCAGGATCTTCACCGCGTTCGCATCGCGGCCCGCGGCGATCGTGCGCTCGACCACGCTGCGTCGGAACTCGACCGCCGCCTCGAGACCGCCGTGCGGGGAGAAGATGACATCCGCGGTACGGGCGGCGAAGTCCTGCCCTGCGGGGGAGGCCCCGGCCTGGAACAGCACGGGACGGCCCTGCGCGGAGCGGGGCAGATCCCCCTGGGCGCGCACGCTGTAGTGGGCGCCGTCGTGGTGGATCTGCTCCCCGGCCCAGAACTGCTCGGCCACGCGCACGAACGCCTCGGCGTGGATGTAGCGATCCGCGTGATCGAGGTAGCCGCCGCGGCGGAAGTTCTCCCCGGTCCAGGCGTTGTCGGTGGTCACGATGTTCCACCCGGCGCGCCCGCCGGAGAGCAGGTCGAGGGTCTGCAGGCGCCGCGCCAGGTCCACCGGGTCGTTGTAGGTGGTGTTCTGGGTGGCGACCAGCCCGATCTTCTCCGTGACCGCGGCCAGCGCCGCGAGCAGGGTCTGCGCGTCGGGGCGCCCGGCCACATCGAGCTCGAAGGGCACCCCGCGATGCTCCCGCAGCCGCAGCCCCTCCCCGAGGAAGAAAGCCGCGAACTTCCCGCGCTCCGCAGTGCGGATCAGGGACTCGAAGGACTCCCACGCCACCTGGTCGCCACTCTCGGGCAGGCGCCAGATGGTCGAGGAGTTCACACCCTGGAAGAACACCCCGAAGGAGAGCTGCCCGGTGGGGGCGTGCGCAGGATGCAGGGGGTGCTCGGCGGGGCCGGTCGCGAGTGCCGCCGCCTCGGCCGAGAGCGGGGTGGGGGAGGTGCCGGTGCTGGTCACGAGTGGTCCTCACGGGTCAGGCGGGCGCGGTCGGCGCGGCGCACGGGATCGAGATGATGGGGCGCGGGCGGCAGGCCCAGCTGCTCGCGCAGGCTGGTCCCGACCACCGGTGCGGGGGCGATCAGGCCCTGCTCCCGCAGGGCGTCGATGAGCTCGGGGACCGGCCCCAGGGGATCGGCTCCGAGGTCGAGGCCCACCACGCGCACCAGGCGCACGACGGGCCCGTCGGCCTCTTCACGTGCCGCCGCGACCGCCTCGAGCGCGCCGTCGGCGCCGGAGCGGAGATCGAGATCCAGCACCCGCCCGTCGGCCAGCTCCGAGGCGACGCGCTCACCGGCTGCGGCACGATCCGCGTCCGCGACCAGCACCGGCAACAGCCCCTGCGGAGAGCGCGGGGTGATCGCGGGGCCGCGCACCGAGAACGTCTCCGCCTCGACGTCGGCGTACTGCAGGCGCGAGGCGTCGAGATACTTCCCGCCGGCGGTGTCGCGCACCACCGCGTCGGGCGCCCAGGAGTCCCAGATCAGGCGGGACGTCTCGAGCACGTCGGCCGCCTCGCGGGCGGTGGCTGCGCGGTCCAGCGGCGAGCGGCCCACGGTCGCGGGGACCGACGGATCGGTCTGCGCATGCACCAGCCAGCCGGCGCGGCCGTGGCTGATGTGATCCAGGCTCATCAGCTGCGTGGCCAGATGGAACGGTTCGACGTAGACCGCGTCGGTGCGCGGCAGCAGACCCACCGCACGCGTGACGGGCGCGAGGTGCGCGGCGACGTGGATCGGGTGCAGACCGCCGTCGCTCAGGGTCAGCGCCCCGGCGCCGGCCTCCTCGAGGCGGCGGGCGAGCGCCGCGAACCGTCCCACGAACGCGGGATCGGTGACGAGGTCGACCGCGAGCACGGGCCGCGTCGGGCCGGGGGCTGCGGTCTCGGCGCGGGTGACGGTCTGTGGGGTGGTGGTGCTCACGGGTTCTCCTGGGTGTGGGCGCGGGATTCGGCGAGTGCCTCGTCGGAGATCTGCCAGCGCTCGAGCACCTGCGCGTAGGTGCCGTCAGCGATCAGGGCGTTCAGTGCCGCGGCGTAGGGCTCGGCCAGCCCGCTGCCCGCGGCGAAGGTGCCCGCGACCAGGGTCTCGTCCGGCCAGCCGGCGTTGATCCGCCCCTGCAGCTCGAAGTCGTCGCGGCGGGCGGCGATGAAGCTCAGCGAGGCGTAGGGGGAGAGGTAGCCGTCCACGCGTCCCGCGCCGAGGGCGAGCAGGGTGTCGGCATCGCTCGAGTAGTGCTTGAGCTCGGCGGGCTCCTTGCCCGCGGCCTCGAGCTCGGCGTTCCAGTCGGTGAGGATCCGCTCCTGGTTGGTCGCAGCGCCCACAGCGATGATCCTGCCGCTGAGGGAGTCGGGATCCTCGAGCCAGCCCTCCGCGCCCTTCTTCACGAGGAAGGACATGTAGGCGGCGCGGTAGGAGGCGAAGTCGAACTTCTGCAGCCGCTCGGCGTTGATGCCGACGTTCGCGTGGACCACGTCGAACTCCCCGGCCTCGAGCTTGAGCGGCCAGTTCTCCCAGGTGGTCAGCTTCAGCTCGAACTCGAGGCCGAGCTTGTCCGCCACGATCCGGGCGATGTCGATCTCGGAGCCGATGTAGGTCTGGTTGTCGTCGGCGAGGAAGGACAGCGGGGCGGCGCTGGTGCCGTTGATGCCCACGCGCAGCACGCCGGAGTCGGCGATCTCCGCAGGCAGCTGCGCGGCGATCTCCGGATCGGACTCGGCACGGATCAGCTCCTGGGTGCCGGAGGTGTCGATCCCCGAGGCAGGCGCGCCGCCTCCGTCGGACGCCCCGGAGCCGGAGGTCCCGCTTCCTGTGCCCCCGCCCGGGGCCGCACTCGCCGAGGGGGCGGGGTCGGAGCAGGCGGCGAGCAGCCCGACGGGCAGCAGCAGACCGGCGGCCGCGAGGGTGCGGCGGCTCAGGAGGTGGCGGCTCGGGGAGCGAAGGTGGGGTGGGCGGTGGAGGCCCGTGGTCGGGTGGTGGCGCAGGGGCGATGGGTACGGAGATATCGGCATACTCATCGCTCAGCCGCCAGTACCCGACCATCGGGCGGCGGGCCGGCAGGTCCGGCGGAGCCGGGAGCGGTGGCAGGTCCGGCGGAGCCGACAGGGCTGGCAGGGCCGGCAGGGCCGGCGGAGCCGGGAGCGACGGCAGGGCTGGCAGGGCCGGCAGAGTCGATAGGGCTGCCAGGGCCGGCAGCCGCCGACCCCGGCTCCGTGCCCGTGCGCACCCGCTGCAGGAAGGCCTGGGTGCGCTCATGGGAGGGACGGTCGAGGACCTCGGCGGGCGGGCCCTGCTCGACGATCCGGCCGCGGTCCATGAACACGACCGTGTCCGCCACGTCCCGGGCGAAGGAGATCTCGTGGGTGACGATCACCAGTGTGGTGCCGGCCCGCGCCAGGGAGCGGATCACCGTGAGCACCTCTTCGACCAGCTCGGGGTCCAGCGCGCTGGTGGGCTCGTCGAACAGCAGCACCTTCGGCCGCAGGGCCAGGGCTCGGGCGATCGCGACGCGCTGCTGCTGACCGCCCGAGAGCTGCCGCGGGTACACCGAGGCCTTCTCGGACAGGCCCACGAGGCCCAGCTGCTCGCGCGCATGCTCCTCGGCCTCCCGCCGCGGCACACCGAGGGCCCGCCGGGGTGCTTCGGCGACGTTCGCGAGGGCCGTCATGTGGGCGAAGAGGTTGAAGCTCTGGAACACCATGCCGATCGCGGTGCGCTGGCGCAGTACCTCGCGCTCGTGCAGCTCGTGCAGCAGGTCCCCCTCGCGGCGGTATCCGATCACCTCGCCGTCCACGCTGATCAGCCCCTGGGTGACCGGTTCGAGGTGGTTGATCGCGCGCAGCAGCGTGGACTTGCCCGAGCCCGAGGGGCCCAGGATCACGGTGACCGAGCCCGGTGCGATGGTCAGGTCGATGCCGCGCAGCACCTCGAGGTCCCCGAAAGACTTGTGCACGCCGCGGATCTCGACCAGTCCGTCGGACTTTGCGTCGGCGGCGGGGGTCGAGGCGCTCCGGGCGGTGTCAGGGCGCCGCGCGGCGGGGTGCTCGATGCTCGCCTCGCGGGAGGGGCGGGTCAGTCGGTTCAGCAGGCTCATGCGGTGGCTCCTGTCGGGGTGGGGCGCAGTCGGGCCAGGCGCGCCCGGAGCTTCTGCAGCGGGGTGGGCGGCAGGGTGCGCAGCGCCCCCTTGGAGTAGTGGCGTTCGATGTAGTACTGCCCGATGGACAGTGCCGAGGTGATCACCACGTACCAGAGCGTCGCGACCAGCAGCATCGGCAGCACCTGCTGGGTGCGGCCGTAGATCAGCTGGATGGTGAAGAACAGCTCCGCGTGGGCGAGGACGTACACGATCGAGGTGCCCTTGACCAGGCCGATGATCTCGTTGAAGGCGGGCGGGAGGATCGCCCGCATCGCCTGCGGCAGCACGATCCGCAGCGAGCGGTCCCGGGCCGGGATGCCCAGGGCGCTGGCCGCCTCGAGCTGTCCCTGATCCACCGAGAGGATGCCGCCGCGGATCAGCTCGGCGGCGTAGGCGGCCTGGTGCAGACCCAGGCCCAGCACGGCCGCGAGCATCGGGGTCATCAGATCGCTCGTGCGCGCATCGAGGAAGGTCACCTCGGTCAGCGGGATGCCGAGGGTGATGCGCTCGTAAAGATAGCCGAGGTTGTACCAGAGCAATAGCTGCACCAGCAGCGGCGTGGAGCGGAAGATCCAGGAGAACGTCCAGCTCACACCGCTGATGAGGGGTGACTTCGACAGTCGCATCAGGGCGAGCACGAGGCCTAGGCCGAAGCCGACGGCCCCGGCCGTCACCGTGAGCTTCAGCGTCTCCCACAGGCCGCGCAGGATCGATTCGGCGAGGAACCACTGCGCCACGACGCCCCACTCCCAGCGCGGGTTGGTGACGAAGGAGTACAGCACCGCCGCGACCACGAGGCCCGCGGCGACGGCGAGCACCACGCGTCCGGGATGGCGGGCCGGGACCACACGAAGGTGGGAGAGGTCCTCCGGCGGTGCGGGTGCGGTGCGGCACGCGGTCCGCTGCGCTTCCGGCACGGGGGTGTGCCCGGCGGCCGTGGCGGCGGCGGGCAGGCGGCGGTCGGTCTCGGGGGAGACGACGGAGGAGGTCATGGGAGTGCCTTCCGTGACGGGGCGTGAACCGCGATGCGGTCCCGGCTTGCAGGACCAGACGGTATAAGCCATTCTAATGAAGATGCAAGGCGGCGACTATGGGTCGTCATGATGCGACACAGAGGCACCTCGGAAGGGACACCTCGATGAACTCCTCGGATGTGACACCTCGTGCACAGCTGGTGATCGTCGGCGGCGGGCCGCGCGCGATCGGCGTGCTCGAGCGCCTCGGCGCACACGCCTCACTGCCCGGCAACCAGGCCGCCCTGCGCCAGGTGCCGCTCGAGGTGCACGTCGTGGATCCGCACATGCCGGGCGCGGGCCGGATCTGGCGCGCCGAGGAGAGCCCGCTGCTGCTGATGAACTCCCGCGCCGCGGACGTCTCGATCTTCACCGACGAGACCGTCGAGGCCGAGGGGCCCGTCGTCGCCGGCCCGTCGCTGGCCGAATGGGCCGACGGGATCCGACGCGGCACCATCGCCGCGCCCACCGCGGGCACCGTTCGCCTCGCCGAGATCCACGCGCTGCAGCCCACCGATTTCGCCTCCCGCCGTGTCCAGGCCCTCTACCTCGAGTGGTTCTTCGGCCAGGTCCTCGCGGCCCTGCCCGCCACGGTCACGGTGACCGTGCACCGCACCACGGCGACCGCGGTGCGTGCGCTCGGCGCGGACACCTGGCAGATCGAGCTCGAGGACCGCGCCCCGCTCACCGCCGACCTGCTCCTGCTCGCCGCCGGCCACACCGACGCCCGCCCCTCCGCGGCCCGTCACGAGCTGGCCGCCTTCGCCCGCCGTCACGGCGCCGCCTACCTCGGCCCCTCGCAGGCCTCCGACGCGCAGCTCGACCTGCTCGGCGGCGGCCAGGACGTGATCGTGCGCGGCATGGGGCTCGCCTTCGTGGACCTCATGGCGCTGCTGACCGAGGGGCGCGGCGGCCGCTTCGTCCCCGCCGACGGGGACCGCGGGACCGCGACGCCCGGGCGCCTGACCTACCTGCCCTCCGGGCGCGAGCCCCGGCTCTGGGTGGGATCCCGCCGCGGCGTGCCGTACCACTCGAAGGTGCGCGACGAGGGTGCCCCGACCGGCCTGGGCGAGCTCGTGCACGTCACCGCCGAGAACCTCCGCGCCCGCGAGGACGAGCACGGACTGCTCGACTTCCGCACCGACGTGGTGCCGCTGATCGCCGCCGAGATCGCCCACCAGGTCCCCGGAGCCCCCTCGCCGCAGCCCGGGGAGGAGCCGCTGGCCTGGCTCGACGAGCCGCTCGCCGGACTCGGTGCGACGGTCCTGCCGCAGTACGCCGAGCAGGCGACCCGCGACGCCGTCGTCGGCCACATCGAGGCGGATCTGCGCGAGCGCACCCAGGGCGACGTCACCGCCGCCCGCACCCTGTTCCAGCTGCTGCTGCGGGTGCACGGCGTGCTCGTGGACCAGCTGCCCGCCGCACGTCTCCGCGGCGGTGCGACCAGCGGCTACCCCCGCTGGTGGCACTCGCTGTTCAGCTTCGTCGACTCCGGCCCGCCGCCCCACCGCCTGCACCAGCTGCTGGCTCTCGAGCGCGCCGGCGTGGTCCGCTTCCTCGGTCCCGGAGTCTCGATCACGGCCGACGAGGGGGCCGGATGCTTCCGTGCGCGCGGCGCCACCGGGATCGAGGTGGCCGCCGACGCCCTCGTCGATGCCTTCCTGCCCGAGCCGTCCCTGGCCGAGTCGACCAATCCTCTGCTGCGCGACCTCATCGCCGCCGATGCGGAGCCCGCAGGCCGGGAGCCCGTGGGCCGGGAGTCGGCCTCCTCACCCGGGACCCTCGACGTCGACGCCCGCCATCGGGTGCTCGGTCCCGACGGGACCCCGCGCGGAAGGCTGTGGGCCGTTGGCCCCTGGACCTCCGAGCTGCCCATCGGTGCCTTCGCCCGCCCGCACACCAACGCGCCCTGCCACCGCCGCAACGACGCCCTCGCTCGCGACCTGCTCGCGGCGGCGCGGGATCGCCGCGCGCCCCGGCCCAGGAGCGGGGACGCCGCTGGCGCGCCGGCCCACACCCTGCCTGTCGCGGAGGTCGGTGCCCTGCCCGCGCGCCGCCCCGTGGATCTCGCCGTGCGCGCGACGCGCAGCCTGCGGCTCGGCCTGCTCGGCCCGGGCAAGATCGGCTCCGCCCTCACCCGCGCGGCGCTGCGGCGCGGGCTCGAGGTCTCCGTGACCGGCCGCGCCGCCCCGAGCGAGCTCGCCGCAAGGCTCCCGGGCGCTCGCCCCGTCGGGCTCCCCGATCTCGTCGCGACCAGCGATGTCATTGCCGTGACCGTGCCGCTGCACGTGGCGCTCTGCCTCGATCCGAGCACCCTGCACGGCGCCGTCGTGATCGATGCGACCAACCCCTGGGGCGAGGCCGACGCCGCGGCGGTCGACGCCGTCCGCGCCGAGCTCGGCAACCGCGCCGGTGAGCTGTCCACGAGCGAACTGCTCGCCGCACGCCTGCCCGGCGCGCACGTGGTGAAGACCCTGAACCACATCGGCTACCACGACGTCGAGGAGCACGGTCGCGACCAGAGCGACCCGTCCCGTCGGGCGATCGCGCTCGCCGCCGACGACGACCGGGCCGCGGAGCTCGTGGGCGCGCTGCTGCATCGCCTCGGCTACGAGCCCGTGCACCTCGGCGCCCTCGCCGCAGGCCGCGACCTCGAGCCCGGGGAGGTGCTGTTCAGCGGATGGAGCACGAGCGAGGAGCTCGGCCTGCGCCGCGCCTCCCAGGTCCGCGCTGCCTGAGGGGCGGTTCGGCGCCGGCGGGTGCGGTGGGATGATGCCGTGATGAGCGGCGCCTGCCTCGACCGGATCCTGCCCCTGCTCGGCGAGGACGGCTGGCGGATCGACACCTCGCTGTTCGAGGATCCGGACGCGGTGCGCGCGACCTTCGAGGTGCCCAGGCACAGCAGCGACTTCGAGGCGCTCGTGATGCTTCCGGACTCCACCGCCGACGTCACCGCAGAGCTCTCGGTCGCTCGCTGAGCAGCGCCTCGGTCCCCTCGTCGAGTGGGACGGTGCGCAGGTGGATCACGCCTCGACGCCGTGCCGTGCCCGCTCCACGTGGGAGCGGGCATGCTCGAGCGCGCTGTCGAAGTCGACGAAGAGATGCTTGTGGTGGCGCAGCGCGGCGAGCACCCCGACGCGTCGGAACAGCGGCTCGTGCACGCTCTGCACCCCCTTGATCAGCACCGTCACGCCGCGTCGTTCGAGGCCGCGAACGATTTCGGCGAGGACCTGCGCGCCGCTTGCGTCGACCCGTTCGAGGCGGGCGAGCCGCAGGATCACCACCGTCGGCCGGCCCACGTCCATCACGGTCTCGAACACCCGCTCGGCCGAGACGAAGAACAGCGGCCCCTGGAAGCGGACCGCGACGATCGCGTCGTCGAGCTCGCTGGGCTCGGCGGCCTCGATCCGCTCGAGGCTCACGCCGGTCGAGCGGGAGGCGGCGCGCAGCGCGACCACCGCGGCGAGCACCACCCCGATCAGCACCGCCCAGATCAGGTCGAAGGACACCGTGATCAGCGCAGTGATCGCGAAGATCCAGGCGTCCGAGCGGGTCGAGGCCATGATCGAGCGGACGGTCGCCACCCTCACCATCCGGATCGCGGTCATGAACAGCACCCCGGCGAGCGCCGCGAGCGGGATCATCCCGACCACCCCTGCCGCGACGTAGACGACGGCGAGCAGCACCAGCGCGTGCACGATCGAGGCCAGGCGCGTGCGGGCCCCGGCCCGGATCGAGACAGAGGTGCGGGCGATCGCGCCGGTCGCGGGCATGCCGCCGAACATCGATGCGCCGATCGAGGCGATGCCCTGGCCCACCAGCTCCCGGTCCGGATCGAAGGCGCCGGTGTCGGCCATGGAGCCGGCCACGCGCGCGGAGAGCAGCGACTCGATCGCCGCGAGCGCCGCGACGGTCGCCGCAGCCGGCAGCAGCACGGTCAGCAGCTCCGGGTCGATCGTGGGCAGGGACGGCGCCGGCAGCGAGGCGGGGATCGCGCCGATCGTGGCCAGCGGCGTCGGCAGCAGCACGGCGAGCACCGCGACGACGCCGATCCCGATCAGCGAGCCGGGGACGGAGGGATGGATCCGCGGGGCGAGCACCATCACCGCGGCGACGATCAGCACCGCGCCGATCGCCCACGCCAGGTGTGCGGCATCGGCGCGAGCCAGCGACTGCCCCGCTGCGATCAGCGCGTTCGAGCTCAGCTCGCCCGGGGCAGCCGGCGAGGCGGAGGTGATCTGGGGGATCTGCTGCAGGAAGATGATGCAGGCGATTCCGAGGGTGAACCCCTCGATCACCGGCCAGGGGATGATCGAGACGACCTTCCCCAGTCGCAGCAGCCCGGTGACCAGCACGATCAGTCCGGCGAGCAGGGTCACAGCGGCGATCGCGCCCACGCCGTAGTTCGCGACGATCGGTACGAGCACCACGACCATCGCGCCGGTGGGCCCGGAGACCTGCACGTTCGAGCCGCCGAACACGGCCGCGAGCAGCCCGGCGACGATCGCGGTGATCAGGCCCTGCTCAGCGGTGAGCCCGGAGCTGACGCCGAAGCCGAGGGCGAGCGGCAGCGCGACGATGCCGACGGTCGAGCCCGCGACGAGGTCCTTCCGCCAGGTCCTCGGCAGCAGGCGGTAGTCCTCGCGCGTGGGCCACAGATCCCGTGAGCGCATGAGCGCGCCGCGCAGTCTCTGCGCAGCGGACGGGGCGGCCGACGGGGAAGTGTGGGACGTGCGACTCGTGATCACCGGCTCCCTCCCGCGATCGCGGGGAGGCTCTGGGCGGCGTCGAGCCGGGTGCGGTCCTCGCTCAGCATCCCCAGCAGGAGGGCGCGTGCCACGGCCAGCAGCTCGCGGATCCGCGGATCGGCCAGGCGGTAGTAGACGTGGCTCGCCCGCCGCTGGGAGACCACCAGGTGATGGCGGCGCAGCACGGACAGGTGCTGGGAGAGATGGGAGGCCTCGAGCTCCGTCTCGGCCTGGAGCGCGGCGACGGAGACCTCCTCGGCGTCGGCCAGGAGCTCGAGCAGCCGGATGCGGTACGGGTGGGCGAGGCCTTTGAACAGATTGGCCTTGACCTCGTAGAGGGGACGCTGACTCTGAGATAGTGGCATGATGAAAACATCATATCGAGAAGATGTGCAGGTCGCACGGGAATGTGTCCGAGATGCTGGCACGATGTCACCGTGACTGACGCCCTCATCGACCAGGTGATGCCCTCGCTCGGCGAGAACGGGGTGCTCGGACTGGGCGAGCCCACGCACGGCAGCGCGAACGCCTTCGCCTGGAAGCTCGAGCTGATCTGCGAGCTGGCCCGACGGGGCGTGCTCGCGGCCCTCGCGTTCGAGGAGTCCTTCACCGTCGGCCTCGAGGTGGATGCGGTGCTGCGCGAGGGCGGTGACCTCGGCCGGGCCTGGGCGAAGGGCAGCTCGATCTGGCGCACGGCGACGATCCTCGAGGGGCTGCGCACCCTGCAGCGGATCAGCGCGACCCTCTCGCCCGAGCGGCGGCCCCGCTTCCTGGGCGTCGATGTCTCCAAGCCCTATCGCACGGCACGGGCCCTGCTCGAGCGCGGGCATGACGCCTCGCTGCTGCGAGCGGTCGCCGATCGAGCACACCTCTCGATCGCCGACGCCGCAGACCTCGAACTGCTCTGCCGGTCCCTCGAGGACGAGGCGGACCCGACCGCCTCCGCCCTGGCGCGGAACCTCCGCCGCTGGGCCGACGCCTACCCGGCGGCCCCTGATCTCTCCCGTCTGCACCTCCGGGACAGCCATATGGCGCACACGCTGCTCGAGAACCTTCCCGATCGCGGGATCACCGTGCTCTGGGCGCACAACGAGCACCTCGCTCGGAACCCGGAGGGCTGGGGCGGGCCGACGATGGGGCACGTGCTCCGCGCATCGCTCGGCTCGCGCTACTACCCCGTCGGCATGCTCTGCGGAGACGGGGAGTGCCGGGCCGTGGACCCCTCCACCGGCGGCGATGACCACACCGCCGTGCCCCTGCCGCCGCTGCGCCTCGGCACCACCGATGCGGCGCTGCGCGAGCTCGGCCGCACCTTCGTGACCGGCGAGGAGTTCGATCATCCCGGACCGCGCCGCTTCATCGGCTGGCAGGTGGACACCTCCCTGTTCGGCGACGCCCGGGAAGTCGCCGACACCTTCGAGGTGGCACGTCCGTCCTCGGACTTCGCGGCGCTCGCCTTCCTGCCCGAGAGTACCGCCGACATCGGGTACGAGCCCGCCTAGGATGGGTGCATGGCACGTCACTGGGGGAACAGAAACGACCATGAACCAGGCGGGGACCCGTCCTGGCTGGGCGGGAAGGACCGAGGCCCGGACCCGCGGAGTTCGAGCGGCTGGTCCTCGGACTTCGCGCCGCAGCGGCCGTCCTCGGACTTCGACGACCAGCCTGCTCCGTCCGCCGATTCTCCTGCGCAGGATGCCGACAGCATGGCCCCGCGCTTCGGGGAGAGCGGGGGCAGGAGCGTGAGCCGTCAGGACTCCGCACAATGGACCTCGGACTTCAGCAGCTCGAGGCGGGGCGGGCGCAACGGCGGCGGTCGCTCCTCACGCTCGGTCAAAGCCCAGGTGACCGGTCTGCTCGGCTCGGTCGTCGGACTGATCGTGTTCGCGGTCTTCGCGTACCGGGCGGGGATGGACATGTGGTGGGCGCTGCTGGTGGTCGGCGTGCCGCTGATCAACCGGGGTGCACGGATCCTGCGGCGCAGCATGCATGGGTGACGCCGCTGTCACGCCGTGAGGGGATCGTGCCGGCCATCAAGGTGCATGGACGGATGCACGACGGGCCCAACGGGGCCGGTCTCTCCCGCGAGGCGCTCCTGGCCGAGGTCGAGCTGCTCGCCAAGGACCCGGTGGTCTCACCGATCGTCGGTGCGACCAGCACCGGCCATATCGATCGGGCCCTCGGCGCGCTCGATCTCGAGCTCAGCGCCGAGGAGATCGCCGCGCTCGAGGCGCCGTACGTCCCGCATCGCGTCGTCGGCGCGCAGTGGCCGCTCCGTCCACGGTGGGTGGGCTCTGAGACAGCTCCGGCCGGGTCAGGCGGGCCGCGCGAGCCGGTAGACGGCACCGTCGGCCGAGCGCGTCAGCACCCCCGCGTCCACGGCATCGCGCCGCACCAGCGCCACGTCGGCGGCGAACATCGCGATCGCCGCGTTCAGCTCGGATTCGGTCAGGGCCCGATCCTCGCCGAGCCGCTCGAACACGATCCGCGCGATCCGTGCGCTGACCTCGCGGGACTCCTCGGTCTTCACCGGCATCCCGTCCAGGCGGCCCACCTCGAGGATCGCCTGATCCGAGCGCATCAGGCTCAGCGCCGCGGTGGTCTCGCGCAGGGACTCGAGCTGTACCTCGCCATTGTCCTGCAGCCAGTCCAGCTGGGAGAGCGGCCCGCGCACCGAGGGCTCTGCCGGAGCGCCCTCGCCGAGCAGCATCCGCGCCACGCCCTCGCGCAGCGCTGGAGCGGAGAGCATCGCGAACAGCATCCGGGCGCGGCCCAGCGGCTGGGCGAGATCGGAGGAGGAAGGCATCGTTCATCCTGCTTTCGTCGGGCGGGACTGCACCCAGCCTGGCATGCCGTCACCGGGTGCGAGACCTCAGCGCCGCCGGGCGCGCATCAGGTGGCGTGTGGAATGGGCGACGAAGACTCCCTCACTTCGCAGGATCTCATCCATCTCCAGCAGGCGTTCGCTGTAGCGGTTCACGTCGAAGTCCGGCACCCACCACACGCACTTGCGCAGGATCCACACCACGGCGCCGACGTCGAAGAACTCCATCCGCAGCCGTGCGGTGCGCAGCTCGACCACCTCCAGCCCGGCCGCCTCCGCAGCGGCGACCTCGATGTCCGGGTGTCGGCCCCGTCGCTGCTGCGCGGTGGTGGGGCCGATGAAATGCTCGATCAGCTCGAAGGCGGAGGCCGGGCCGACGTGCTGGGCGAGGTACTCACCGCCCGGCACGAGCACGCGCGCGATCTCCGACCAGTCGGGGGCGACCGGGTGGCGGGAGGTGACCAGGTCAGCGGAGCCGTCGGCGAGCGGCATCGGCGCGCCCGGGGACGTCTCATGGACCTGCACCCCGCGCGGACCCAGCAGCTCCCGGGCTCTCTCGGCGTTCGGCGGCCACGACTCCGTGGCGTGCTGCTGTGCCGCGAACACCGGGCACTCGGCGAGCACCTCGCCGCCTCCGGTGTCGAGATCCACCGCGACCTGCGCCTCCGCCACCGCGCGGGCGAGCAGGTGCGCGTAGCCCCACGGAGGGCGCTCCTCGGTGGCCCGGCCCTCGAGGGCGTCGAAGCCCCAGCCGGTGACATCCGCCGCAGCGGCCTGGGCGATCAGCTGTTCAGCGGAATGCATGGAGACCATAGTGCCGGGCTGCGGGCCTCCGGGACCAGCGGAGAATGCGCGGCTTCGACGACAGCCGCGGGCAGGGACTTGGCAGGATCTTTCATGGTCATGACATCGCTCCGTGGTTCTCCGTGGGGTGCGGCACCCGCACCGCGATCGTCACCGGCCCGCCGGCGGCGTCCTGCCGGGCGGTGGCCTCTCCGCCGAGCTGTTCGGCCAGGACGCGCACGATCGACAGGCCGAGCCCGCTGGTGCGGGCGGTGCGAGAGGAGTCCGCGGTGTAGAAACGGTCGAACATCCTCGCGGCCTCGAGCCGATGCTCGCCCTCCACACCGTTGGTGACCTGCAGCAGCGCCTCCCCGTCGTTCATCGAGAGAGCGATGTGGAGCCGGTCCTGTCCGTGCTGGACGGCGTTGCGCAGCAGGTTCTGGACGATCCGGGTGAGCTTCTCGCGATCGGTTGCGATGACCAGCTGCGTCGGCGGATCGAACTCCACCTCGAGCCCGGCCGCCTCGATCGGCCCCGCCATCCCCAGCAGACATTCGCCGGTCAGCACTCCGAGATCGACCTGCTCCACCTCGAGCTCCGCCTGCGCATCCAGCAAGTAGGCGTACTCGTACAGTCGGTCCACGAGGGCTCCGAGCTCGACCGTCTGCCGGTGCGCGACCGCGAGGCGTTCCCGCTGGAGCTCATCGAGGTCGGTGCGCTCCAGCAGCTGCAGGTAACCGCGCACCGTGGTCAGCGGAGTGCGAAGGTCATGGGAGATGTCCGCGATGAAGGAGCGGATCCGCCGCTCCTCCTGCCGGGTGCGGGTCGAGGCCTCCCGAGCCTGACGCACCGTGTCGTTGACCCTCGAGGCGAGCCGCTCGAGCTGCGGCGTCACCAGAGACAGCGTGACGACAGCCTGGGAATCCTCCGCCAGGCGCCGCTCGAGCTGCCGGCGCACCTGCACGATCTGCCGGAGCACGATCAGCAGGTAGGCGAGCGTGGCCAGCCACAGCACAGCCAGCACCACGAGGAGGACGATCACCCTGGTGAGCCTACGTCCAGGATGCCAGCACTGACGTGACGGAGTATTGCTGGGTGGGTGGAAAGGCGCCTCCAGCGTCCACCTAGAGAGCTAGTTGAGGAGCCTCGTCAGGGCCTTCACTCCGGCTCCGACGAACTGGACCTCGAGTCGTACCCAGCACCTGTTGCCTATGGATGCCGACCATGAAATGTAGCGCACCCAACTGGCGGAGGGTGGTCCTCGTAGGTTGACGTCTATCGCAACCTGTGCCTAACGTGAGAGTTGTCATAGCCGAAACGTTGGCCTCGGGGCGACAGCCGATTCGCGGCGACGGCGTATTTTGAGGAGGATATTGTGCGCCGCAGGAATTTTGGTCGCGTTGCTCTGCTGGGGGCGGTAGCCGTCACCGCATCGATCGCGGGTGGTTCGAGTGCACTTGCTGAGCCTGGGCGGTCGAAGGTGCTTGAGGAAGTGTTTGGCGCCGACGATCTCGAGTATCTCGACTCTCGCCCTGAATTGAGGTCGATTGTTGAAGAAGACATGGAGGGCGCCTCTAATGAGAGTCTACGAGGCGCATTGGCCGAGTTGAGACGACTTGAGGATGCGGGAGACGCCGCTCCTTCAGGCGGAACTAGGGGCTCCAGGGATGGTGGTGACATTCGTCCCGCAGGTGGAGTCTGCGTGACCGTCTACAAGTGGATGATCATTGCGTTGAGCTGGGAGATGAGGCTCAGGGGCGCGGTCATGGGTGTCGGGGCTGGCCTCGTTGCTTTCACCGTTGCTGGGCTTCCTGCCGCCGCAGTCCTTGGGTCGCTGGGTGTCGGCGTTGGAATGACCGGCGAAGGTCTCAAGAACTGGGCGAATGAACGGACTTGGCCAAAGAACGTTTGTCTCACCGTGAGCTAAGTTTGGGAGGTTGATGGATATGCTTGCTGATGTATTCGGAAGTGTAGTAGTTGCCATTCCTTTTCTGGCAATGGCGTTCATAGGTGGTGTTGCTGCAGAGCGCCATCGCGCTCAAGGTCGCAAAGGCTCTCGGGAGTTATCCGATCTGTAGTGCACATATCACTGGGCATGAGCGCCGGGCACTTGGGCAGGATATGGCGCGTGTCTTGAATGTGCTCCGGCCGAATGCGAAACGAAGTGACGCGAAGAGGCGATGTGAAGCCTTTGCGCATAGTGCCAGTCAGGGACCCGTTCCTTCGTCGCCGCTCCGGGACTACAACGTCGTGACCCGCAACAGATAGAACCGTAGCTCGGAGTGGATCCCGCCCTCACTTCACGTCGGCCCGGCGGAAGATCAGCCAGGACACCAGCCCCATCACTGCGATGAATACCGCAGAGACCGCGAGGGTCCCCAGCAGCTCCCCGCCGCTGGAATCCACCGTGGGCAGGTGCTCGAGCGCGAAGGGGGTCAGCCTCACCAGCGCGTCGAGGCCCTGGATCTCGGAGAGCTCGCCGGCCAGCAGATCCGCGAGGAAGGACCACACGAATCCGGCCGCCATCACCACCAGCGGGCGCTTGAGCCAGATCGCGAGCGGTAGGCACACGGAGAGCTTCGCCGCGGTCAGCAGTCCGCTGGTCAGCGTGATCGCCAGGATCGACCGGACCTCCCCGGCATCCAGTGCCCCTCCCTCGGCGAGCAGCAGCGAGAAGGCGGTGGGGATCGCCGGGGCGAACTCAGCCTCGGTCGCCCGACCCACCAGCACGGCCAGGCCGTAGGGAAGCGACAACGCTGTGACCAGGCCTGCCGCGATCACCGTCTTCGAGGCGACAAAGGCGCCGCGCCCCGAGGCGAGCAGTGCATTGTGCACCGACTTCGTCTCGAACGGCTGGGAGACCACCACGCCGAACAGCAGCGGGCCCAGCAGCGAGACGAGCAGGATGTCGCTCAACCCCTGCACCCCGCTCGCGGCCTCCGGACCCAGGGAGCCCTGGGCCAGGACGTGCTGCAGCCAGGTGTACAGCACGGCCGCGACCGTGCAGGCCAGCAGGCACAGGACGGCCGGGCCGCTGTGTCGCAGCACGTACAGATCAGCACGCAGCTGGTTGATCATGACTCACCTCCGACGACGGACAGGAAGAACGATTCGAGGCTCTCGCCCTCACGGGCCAGCCGCGTGGGCCAGACATCTGCGGCGATCAGGTGGCGCAGCACCTGCTCGGCCTGATCGGCGTGATGGGGCAGGCGCACCGTGCCGCTCGGCATCACCCGCGCGTCCGAGCCGGGCAGTGCCTGCTCGAGCGCGGTGACCAGGGCTTCGGTGTCCCCTGCGGCAACCTCGAGGTACTGCTGGGTCTGCGCCTCGAGCTCCTCGAGGGTGAGGGTCATGCGCACCTCGCCGGCTTCGACGATCAGGTAGTCGGTGGCGGTCTGGAACAGCTCGGGCAGGTTGTGGCTCGAGATCAGCACCGTCATCCCGCGTTCCGCGGCGAGGTGCTGCACCAGGCGCCGCACCTCGACCACACCGAGCGGGTCCAGGCCGTTGACCGGCTCGTCGAGGATCAGCAGCTCCGGATCCGCGATCAGGGCGAGCGCGATCCCGAGCCGCTGCCGCATGCCGAGGGAGAAGTCCTTGACCTTCTTCCGGCCGGTGTCGGGCAGGCCCACCAGCTCGAGCAGCTGCTGCTCGATCGCCGCATCGGGCACGCCCCGCTGGAGGCGGTGCAGGTGCATGTTCTGGGCCGCGGTCATCCCGCCGTGCAGGCTGGGGGACTCGATCAGCGTGCCGATGCGGGCCAGGTCCCGTTGGCGGGGCGCGTCCGCGCCCGAGCCGAACAGCTCGATGCTGCCCGAGGTGGGGGTGCTCATCCCGGAGACCAGCCTCATCAGGCTCGTCTTGCCGGCGCCGTTGCGGCCGATCAGTCCATAGATCCGCCCGCGCCGCAGCCGGATGCTCATCGAGCTCACCGCTGTGTGCTCGCCGTAGCGCTTGGTGAGATCACGCGTCACCAGGACGTCCTCGTTCACGTCCCGCACCTCCTCCAGGTTGCCGTCGATGCTGTGACGCTACGGGCCGGGAGTGGGGCAAAGGTCAGGAGGTGGCCGCAGAAGGTCAGGAAAAGGTGAGGATCTCCGGGACGCTCAGGTCTCGGGCAGGGCGCGCAGTCGGTAGCCGAGCCCCCACACGGTCTCGATCGGATCGAGCGCCGGTGCGGCCTCACGCAGCTTCGCCCGAAGGTTGGAGACGTGGGTCTTCACTGCGGCGTCATCGCCCACGAACGGCTCCTGCCACACCGCCTCGTAGATCCGCGGCCGCGAGAACACCTGGCCGGGGGACTCCAGCAGCAGCTGGAGCAGGCGCAGTTCGGTCGCGGTCAGCGAGAGCGATGTGCCGTCCAGGGTCGCGCGGGCATTGGCGGGGTCGAGTTCGAGCGGGCCGTGGACCAGCGGTCCGGGCGCCGAGGCGGCGGGGGAGGCGCGGCGCAGCAGCGCCTCGATCCGGGCGGTGAGCTCGGTGAGGTCGAAGGGTTTGGTCACGTAGTCGTCGGCCCCCAGGCGCAGCATGTCCACCTTCGTGAACACGGCGTCCTTGGCCGAGAGCACGAGCACCGGCACCTCGCCGGCCCGGCGGATCTCAGCCAGCAGCACCGAGCCGTCCACGTGCGGGAGCATCAGGTCCAGCACCACCAGGTCGGGGCCCGACGCCGCCCCGGGCGGGTCCGCGGCGAGCAGGGCGCGGGCCTCCAGCCCGTCGCGGGCGCCGCGCACCTCATGCCCCTCGGCCTGGAGGGTCTCGGTCAGCAGGGCGTGCACCTCCGGGGTGTCCTCGACGATGAGGATGCGGGCCATCTGGTCCTCCGGGGACGGTGCGGTCGGTGCGGTGCCAGTATGCCGTGCGGAGCGGCGTATCGTTGAGCCTGCTGGCGGCGCGGTCGCGCGCACGGCCTGCCGAGGACGAGACGATCCGGCGCCTCCGTGAGCGCCGTCGAGAGAGGACCGAGGATGATGCGCCGGCAGAGCGGAGCGGGGGAGGCGTCGTGACCACGCTGACCTTCGTGCTGGTCCTGCTCACAGGGATCCTGTTCTTCGCCTCGATCATCGGCATCTACATCACCAACGTCACCGCGAAGCCGGGCGGGATCCCGCACTGGGTGCTGGGCCTGGGCCTGGCCACGCTCCTGGTGGGGGCCGCGGCGATGATCTCCGCGGTGGTGTAGGGCGCGGTGGTGCGGCTCAGCCGCCCAGCTCGAGCACCCGGATCGCGAGCTGCACCCGGTTGGTGACCTGCAGCTTGTGATAGAGCCTGCCCAGGTGGGTCTTCACCGTCGCGATCGACATGAACAGCCGCTCACCGATCTCCTGATTGGCGAGCCCCTCCGCGACCAGCCGCGCGACCTCCCATTCCCGGCCTGTCACACCCTCGGGAGCACGGGAGCGCGCCGTCGAGTCGGCCGACGGCGACCCGTCGGCCCCGCCGGGACCGGGACCCGCGGCGGCCGCTTCGCCGTCGGCGGCGAGGCGCACCAGGCGGGAGAGCACGTCGGGGGAGAAGCGGGGACGGTCGGCGGCGGCATCGAGCACCGCCTGGACCACCTCGGCGGGCGGGGAGTCCTTCAGCAGGAAGGACACGGCCCCTGCGCGCAGCGCCTCGAGCAGGAAGTCATCGGTGTCGAAGGCGGTCAGCATCACCACCCGCGCCGCGTCGCCCTCGGCCTGCAGGGCGCGCAGCGCCTCGAGGCCGGTCATGCGCGGCATGCGGATGTCCATGAGCACCACGTCAGGGGCCAGGGCGCGCACCTGCTCGAGGGCCGCGGCGCCGTCGGCCGCCTCGCCGATCACCTCGATGCCGTGGGCGCCGTCGATCATCAGCCGCAGGCCAGCGCGCATCAGCGCCTCATCATCGACCAGCAGCACCCGCACGCCGCCGCAGGAGCCGGCGTCGGACTGCCCAGACGGTTCCGACTGCCCGGGCCGCTCGGGCTGCGTGCTGTTCACCATGGCATCCATGCTTCCATCTCGAAGTCGTCCCCGCGCACGCCGTGGCGGGCGTCCCCGCCCAGCAGCCGGGCCCGCTCCTGCACGCCCAGCAGCCCGTGCCCCGTCGACGGTGCGGCCGACGGCGCCGCGGGAAGCGGGTTGCGGGCCCGCAGATGCACCTGCTCTCCCTTCCGGGAGATCGTGACCCGCAGCGCCGAGCCCGGGGCGTGCTTGGCGGCGTTCAGCGTCACCTCGCCGAGGATCCGCGCGAGCGCCACCACGGTGCTGCGATCCCGGCACTCGAGCTCCTCTGCGGCAAGACTCTCCCAGGTCAGGGAGACGTCCTGGCCGTCCACGCGGGCGCGCTCGATGATCCCCTCGAGGGTGGGGGCGGTAGCCAGCGGGGCATCGTCCTCGGCGGTGCGCAGACCGGACAGCACCGTGCGCAGCTCCCGATTGGCCTGCTGCGCGGCATCCCGCACAGTGCCCGCGGCGGCGCGCAGCGCCTGCGGCGAGAGGTCCTCGCGATAGGCCATCGCCCCCGCGTGCATCGCGATCGCGGCGAGGTGGTGGGAGATGCTGTCGTGCATGTCGCGGGCCAGCGCCGCCCGCTCCTCGGCCCGTACCCGAGCAGCCTCGGCGTCCCTTTCGCGCACGAGCGCCGCGGCCTCGCTCTCCGCGGCGGCGGCCTCGCGCCGCGCGGTCTCCCGCTCCCGCTCCGCGGAGGCGGCCCGCTCCCGCAGCGAGGCGAGCAGCTCGTGCCGGGTGCCCACCACATGCCCGATCAGCAGCGGGATCAGCGCGAGCACCATCATGATCCCCGCCGCGACCAGCACCTCGGCCTCCGGCTCCGCGCGCCGGAACCGGGAATCGAGGCTCATCGCCGTCATCGAGGTGCCTGCGACCAGCAGGATCACCGCGACATCGAGCACAGTGCGGCGTCGCAGCCCGATCCGATACAGGGCGATCCCGGCGGCCGGCGCCGCCCAGCTGCTCAGCCCCACGGAGGCGGCGATCAGCAGGTGCAGCGCGCTGTGCACGCGGCCGGGAGGCAGGAACCGCAGCGGCCCGATCAGCAAGGTCGCGCCCACGCCGATCAGCGCGTCCAGGACGTACATCCCCACCAGCCCCTGCGGCGGCTGATCGGAGAACTCCGTCAGCAGTGTGCCGAAGCTGATCAGGATCACCAGCAGTCCCAGCGCCGCGCTGACCAGGCTCTGCGCGAGCGCGATCACCCACTGGCCACGGCTGCGCACCGAGGGCGGCGCCGGGGCGCGGGGCACGAGACGGGTCATGGCACCAGCGTAGGGAGCAGGCTCGACCGACGGATCAGCCGCTCGGCCGATCCTGTGACGTCCGCCCTCCGCCGATCGGCGGGTCAGACCCCCTCGCCGAGCGCCGCCATCACCTCGCGGCCCCGCTCCGTCTGCTCGAAGCGCTCCACGATCTCGCGCAGCCCCGCCACATCGGCGCTGCTGCCGAACGCCTCGGTGTACGGCTGCAGCCGCACCCCCTCGGCGAGCGGCCCGATCAGCAGTGGGTCGAAGCCCAGCTCGTCCACCAGCTGCGCGACCTCGTCCGCGGCGGGCGTGGGCCCGGCGATCGCGATCGCGGCGCGGGGAGCGGGGCGGTGGGCGAGGTCCTCGAGGTCGTGATAGCCCATGTGGTTGAAGGCCTTCACCACGGTCGCGCCGGGCAGCTGCTCCTGGATGAACTCGCTGGTGGAGGCACCGGCGCGGGAGAACTGCTCGAGGATCCCGTCGGTCTCCCACCAATAGTTCATCGCATCGACCACAGTCCTTCCCGCGAGGGCCTCCGCCGGGATCGTGGCGTGCTTGCCCAGCGGCAGCGCAAGGATCACCAGGTCCGCGCGCTCGGCCGCCTCACGGGCGGTGACGGCGCGGGCGCCGGGAGCGAGGATCTGGGCGATCAGCTCGATCCGGGACGGATCCCCGGAGCCGGAGAGCAGCACGTCATGCCCGGCGGCGAGGGCGAGGCGCGCCAGCACGGTGCCGACCTTGCCGGCGCCGAGGATCCCGAGGGTGCGAGGAGTCGTGGTGGTCATGCCCGTCCCAACGCCCGCCGCGGGCGGGAGCTTCCGGGCAGTGACCGCTCTCGCTCCCGCCGGATCCCGCGAGCTGCTCGAACAGCGCACAGCTCTGCCCGACCCACTTTGCAGAACCGGTTCCCAGCACCGGCGCTCTAGAGTTGGTACGCCATGCGCCGACACACCGACACCCCCGAGGACCAGCTCGCTCCCGCCGAGCGGCCTGCCCCCTTCCACCGCCTCGCGACACTGCGACCCGCCTGGGGGAGGTGGCACAAGCCGCTGCTGACCCTCGGTGCGGCATTCCTCGCCTACATCGTGCTGATCTCCGTGGTGCTGGTGCTGGCGATCCTGGTGCTCGCCCTGGTGCCCGGCGAGAACGTCACCCTCGGTGTGGCCAGCGGCGATCCCGCCAGCCCCCTCGACGTCACGCTCGCGCTCGCGATGGGGGCGACATGGGTGCCCGCCGGGATGATCGGGGTGCGCTTCGGCGGCTGGCGCCCGCTGGGCACGATCTGGTCGGTCGCTGCACGGGTGCGCCGGGGGCTGCTGCGCGGCTACGGGGCCTGGGGTGCGGCGATGGGCACGGTGGTGGTCGCGGTCGCCGCGGCCGCCGGGGCGATCGCGGGAACAGGCGACGGTGCCGCCGCAGCGGGGGCCTCTGCGCCGCAGCTGCTGCTGGTGGCCCTGGTGGTGCTGGTCCTCGCCCCGGTGCAGGCGATCGGGGTCGAGATGACCCTGCGCGGCGCGGTGATGCAGGCCGTCGGCACCTGGCTGCGCTCTCCCGTGCTGCCGATCCTCGCCGCCACCGGTGTGGTGCTGATCGGCCGGGAGCTCACCGCGGCCGTGGTGGTGCCCGCCCTCGCGCTCGCCCTCGCCGCTGCGGTGCTGGCCTGGAAGACCGGCGGCCTGGAGCTGCCGATCGTGCTGAGCGGGAGCGTCATGATCGGCTCCCACCTGGTCTCCGCCGTCGGCGTCGGAACCGGCGCGGGAGCAGGCGCGGCCGCGCTCAACGCGGCGGCCGCCGCCCCGGGCACCTCCTCCGCCGCCCTCACCGACAGCGCCGCCCGGGCCGGGGACGCGGCGCTCGCCGGCGGCATCGGCGCGGCGATCACGCTGCTGGTGCTGACCGGCGCGAGCCTGCACTGGATCAGCTCCCGTGAGCGCATCGGGCTGCTGCAGCCCGTCACCCGCGCCGCCGGCGAGCCCGTTCCGGAGGCCGTGCCCTTCTGAGGTCTCCGAGGCGGTGCCGCGTCAGCTGCGGATCGCGTCGATCACCCGGATGCGGGTGGCGATCAGCGCGGGCAGTGCGCCGGCCAGCACACCCACTGCGGTCGCCGCGGCGAGGCCCGTGATCACCGCGCCCACCGGGAACGGCGGCAGATCCACCAGGCCGGCCCGGGCGAAGACGTCGGTCACGAACGGTGCCTTCACCAGCGCCACCGCCGCCGCCACGCCCACCGCGCCAGCGATCACCGTCGCGACCACGGACTCCATCAGCCCCCCCATGAAGACCCTCCCGCCGGTGGCGCCGTAGGAGCGGCGGATCCCGATCTCCCGCACCCGGTAGCGCACGGTCACCAGGGAGATGTTCACCAGGCCCATCGCGCCCAGCAGCAGGATCACCACGGCCACCCCCGCGATGGCGTAGCCGAACATCGAGAACACCTGCATCTGCTCCATGCCGAAGGAGCTCGGGTACACCTCGAAGTATCCGGCCGGCGTGTCCGAGAGGCGCTGGGCGAGGTGCTCGCGCACCTCCTCGCCCTGCTCGGGCGGGACCCAGGCGAGGTACTGCGAGGCCGCCGCGCCCTCCGGCCCCACGCCCGGCAGCGCGGCGATCCCGCCCATCGCGAGGTACGCCTGCGGGGCCCAGTCCGTGGAGGGATCTGCGGCCATCACCCCCACCACGGTCGCGATCTCCTTCTCGCTGGTGCCGCTCGGGCCGTACAGCGTGATGGTCTCGGTGCCGAGGTCAGGGCGGCCCAGCTGCTCGTACAGCGGCTGGTTCACCACGAGCGCGGGCGCCAGGCGCCGGTGATCGGAATCGGCCAGCCAGCGCCCCTCGGCGAGCTGGACGCGGTACATCGCGCCGTAGGCGGGATCCACCCCGGTCAGCTCGGCGCTCACCACCCCCTGCGGCGTCTGGATGCGGGTGCTCATATACGCCTGGCGGCTGCGCTGGGTGATGCCGAGGCGGTCCAGCTGCTCGAGCACGATCGCATCCTGCTCCGCGGGGGTGATCTCCTTCGCCGAGCTCGAGGACTGCTCGATGATGTCGCCCGCCTCGTCGAAGGTGAGGTGCTGGTCGCCGAGCGGCTGGATGGACAGCAGCGTGTCCCGCCCGCTGCTCTTCTCCATGGACTGCTGCAGCGCTCCGCCGAGCATGCCGCCTCCGCCCATCACGACGGTCAGCGCGAACACGGAGAACGCGACACCGATCAGGGACAGCAGGATGCGGCCCTTGTGCACCCGCAGCTCGCCGTAGGCCTCGACGATCGAGGCGAGGAATCCGGTCATGCCTGGGTCTCCTGGAGGGGTGCGGTCCGTGCGGCGTCGGCCGGTGGGGAGGTGCGGGCCGACGGGGCAGTGCTGACTGGCGGGGCGGTGCCGGCCGACGGGGCGCCGACGGCCTCGCGGCCCGCGCGGATCCCGACGGTCGCCGAGAGCGCCTCGCGCGCGCCGTCGGTGCGGACGTCGTGGAGGGTGCCCTCATCGAGCAGGAACGAACGCCGGGAGAGCGCCGCGACCTGCAGATCATGGGTGATGGTCACCAGCGCCGCCGAAGAGTCGCGGGCGATCTCGTCCAACAGAGCCATCACGGCCTCGCCGGTGGTGACGTCGAGGGCACCGGTGGGCTCGTCGGCCAGGATCAGGCGTGGCCTGCGCACCAGGGCGCGGGCCACCGCCACCCGCTGCTGCTCCCCGCCGGAGAGGCGGGAGGGCAGCTGCTGGGCCCGATCGGCCAGACCCACCCGCTCGAGCATCTCCAGGGCGAGCTTCTCGCGCCGCCAGAACTGACCGGCGCTGCCGTACATCAGCGGCATCATCACGTTCTCGAGCGCGGTGCGCCCCTCGAGCAGGTTGAACTGCTGGAACACGAAGCCGATCGAGGCGCCGCGCAGGCGGGCGCGCCGACGATCGCCGAGGCGGGAGACGTCCAGCCCGTCGAACAGCAGCTCGCCGCCGGTCTGGTGATCGATCAGGCCCAGCAGGTTCAGCAGGGTCGTCTTACCGGAGCCGGAGCGGCCGACGATCGCGACATGGTCACCGGCCTCGACGCTCAGGTCGATGCCGCGCAGGATGTGCAGCTCCTCGTGGCTGGGCAGCCGCACGGAGCGGCGCAGGTCGCGCAGCTCGAGCAGGGGCGCGCTCACCAGGCGTCCACGCTGTGCATGTCGTCCTCGGCGTCCACACCGGGAGCGAACTGGAGGACCTCCTGGCCCTCCTCGAGCCCCTCGGTGACCTCCACGGTGCCTTCGCCGCGCATGCCGAGGGTGACCTCGAGGGGCATCGGCTCGCCGGTCTCCTCGTCCATCGCGTACACGGTGCCGGAGGTGCCCTCGCCCTCCACCGCGGTGGTGGGCACGGTGAGCACGCCGGTGCGGGAGCCGAGATCCACGGTCACCTGGACGCCGAGCCCCGGGACCACGCGTGCGTCGGCCGGGACGGGGCAGGTCAGCTGCGCGGCGGAGACCTCACCGCCGGAGGAGAGCGGCTCACCGGTGAAGGGATCGACCTCGCCCTGCGGCGCCTCGGGCTGCTCCACCTCCGAGTCCTCGGTGATGGCGGGGGAGCCGCAGGTGACGGGGTCCTGGGAGGTGGGCAGCGCGGCGGTCGCCTTCAGGTCCACGTCCAGCAGGGACAGCTGCTGCTCGGGCGTGAGGTCCGCGATGATCGAGTAGGTGCCCGGGGAGATGGTGGCCACGGCATCGCCCTTGGCGAGCACGTCCCATTCGGCGACCTCCATCCCGCGGAGGGTGCCGGTCGCGGTGGCGACGAGGTTCAGATACCGGTACTCGGTCGCGGGTGCCTGCGGTGCCGGCGCCCGGGCGGCCTCCTCGCCCTCGCCCAGCTCCTCGGGTGCCATGGGCATCTCGATGATCTCGGGCTCGACCACCTGACGCACCTGCAGGATCCGCTGCCCCTGCTCCACGTGATCGCCGTTGTGCAGCCAGATCTTGGTGATCTCCCCGTCGGCCGTGGCCTTCAGCGGGGTGCCTGCGTCGGGCTGGACCATTGCTGCCAGCACCAGCTCGGAGGAGAGGTCGCCGGTCTCGACGGGGACCAGGGCGTACTGGTCGAACTCGGCGGTGGGGAACTGCGGATCCTCCTCCGCCGCATCCGCGCCGGAGGGGAAGAAGGCCATCTTCACCAGTGCCAGGGCGATCAGGCTGAGGATCAGCATCCAGATCACGGGGAAGACATAGCGGCGCAGGGCGTCCATGGGCGCCTTTCGTTCAGGTCGACGACGGTGCCGACGGGGAAGGGGGACTGTGGATCCGCGACCGCTCGACGGGGGATGATGAGGAGGGCGGAGCGGTGCGCGAGCTTCCCAGTGTGTCTCGTACGGTGCGCCGTGACCACCGACTTCGGTGGAGATTCTGCGCAGAAGGATGGTCCCGTGGTCTGATGCGGGCGTACCGTGACGCAATGACCGTCGACGCCGCCAGCCCCGCCGTGCCCGACCCGCTCCTGCTGCTGCCGCTGCGCCAGCGGTTCCTTGAGCAGCGTCTCGGCGTTCGCGCGGTGCACCTGCACCGCACCGGCCGCCCAGAGCTCAGCCACCGCTTCAGCGAGGACACCGCCGAGAACATCTACTCGATCTCTAAGACGGTGACCGCGCTCGCCGTGGGCATCGCCGCCGCGGAGGGCCTGCTGGATATCGAGGACCTGCTCATCGACCACCTCGACGCCCCACAGGGCGGATACGGTGCCGGCCTCGAGCAGGTGCGACTGCGCCACCTGCTGACCATGACCTCCGGGTCCCCGATCCTCGGCTTCCTCGACGAGCAGCGCGACCACCCCGACCTCACCTCCCTCCTGCTGGGCACGGGACTGATCGCCGAGCCCGGGCAGCGCTGGGAGTACTCCAACGGCTCGATCTTCCTGCTCTCGCGCGTGCTCAGCGAGCGCACCGGGCAGAGCCTGCGCGACTGGCTGATGCCGCGCCTGTTCGAGCCGCTGGGGATCCTCAACCCGCAGTGGCACACCACCCGCGACGGCCACAGCTGGGGCGCCACCGGCCTGCATCTGAAGAGCGGCCAGCTCGCCCGCATCGGTCGGCTCCTGCTGCAGGACGGGATGTACGACGGCGCACAGCTCGTGCCTGCCGCCTGGCTCGAGACGATGCGCTCGGACGATGCGTGGGTGGCCACCGGCGACCCCGAGCCCGAGAGCGCGCAGTACGGCTACGGGATCTGGAGATGCACGCCCGAGGGCGCCTGGCGGGCGGACGGCGCCTACGGGCAGCTGATCATCGTGCTGCCCGAGCAGGACGCCGCCGTCACGATCACCTCCCGGCTCGAGGGGCGCGGCGCGGCGGAGATCCTGCGGGCGGTGTGGGAGGAGCTGCTGCCGCTGCTGTGAGCGGCCGCGGGCGAGAAGAGCTCTCAGCGGAGCACCCACGAGCACCCGGTAGCGTTGCGCCATGGATTGGACAGCGCTCCTGAACCTCGGCCTGGTGTTCCTCTTCGTGCTCATCGGCGGCGTGTTCGCCGGCACGGAGATGGCGATCGTCAATCTCCGCGAATCGCAGATCAAGCAGCTCGAGGAGAGCGGCGGCAGCGGTGAGAGCACCGCGAAGCTGGTGCGCAATCCCAATCTGTTCCTCTCCGCCGTGCAGATCGGCGTGACCGTCGCCGGGTTCTTCTCCTCCGCCTACGGCGCCTCCACCATCGCGCCCTCCCTGGTGCCGGTGCTGACGGATCTGGGTGTGCCCGCCGCCACCGCCTCGACGGTGGCGCTGATCGGGATGACGCTGGTCATCGCCTACCTCTCGCTCGTCTTCGGCGAGCTGGTGCCCAAGCGCCTGGCGATGCAGAACGCGCTGGGGATGACCAAGATCGTCGGCCCTCCGCTGAACCTCTTCGGGCGTCTGATGCGCCCGGTGATCTGGCTGCTGTCCGTCTCCACGAACCTCGTCGTGCGTGTGCTGGGCGGAGATCCGGACGCCAACCGCGAATCCGTCTCCGCCGAGGAGATCCGCTCGATGGTGCGCAGCTCCGAGGCGCTGGACCAGGCGGAGTCGCGGGTGCTGGCGGACGTGTTCGACGCCTCCGAGCGCACCGTGGTCGAGGTGATGCAGCCCCGCCACCAGGTCCACTTCCTCCACGGCGACCGCACCGTGGTCGAGGCCCGCCCCGAGATCCGCGACTCCGGCTACTCCCGCTATCCCGTCACCGGCGAGGACGTCGACGACGTGCTCGGCTTCGTGCACGTGCGCGACATGCTGCTGGTCGAGGACCCGGAGGGCACGACCCTCGCCTCGCTGGTGCGGCCCATCGAGCACATCCCCGGCACCGTCGAGGTGCTGGTGGCGCTGAACCGTATGCGCGCCCACGCCGACCAGATCGCCGTCGTGGTCGACGAGTACGGCGGCACCGACGGCATCGTCACCCTGGAGGACCTGCTCGAGGAGCTGGTGGGCGAGATCTACGACGAGTTCGACCGCGACAGCTGGCCCTCCCCCGGAGGCCTGGACCGCATCGTCGAGGCCGACGGCACCTTCGACGGCGGGCTGATCCTGCAGGAGTTCGAATCCGCGACCGACATCGCCCTTCCGGACACCGGCGGGTACGAGACGGTGGGCGGTTTCTTGATGGCGCAGCTGGGCCGGATCCCCGAGGCCGGCGACAGCGTCGAGATCGACGGCGGCGTGCTCGAGGTGACCGAGGTGGACGAGCGGCGCGTCAAGACCGTGCGCTTCATCGTCGCGGAGCCCGCCGAACCCGCGAGCGAGAGCTCCCTCGAGGAGCCCGAGGAAAGCTGAGCCGTGCTCGCGGATCGCTGACCGATCGGCCCGGAACCCGCGGCAGGAGGGGGCTACGAGGCTAGGGTGAAGGGAACGGGCGCCGCGCCTGGGGGCCGGCGCCCATCCGGACGCGACATCCCAGGAGGCACCGCATGGCCCGCAGCACCTTCGCCCAGCTCCTCGTCACCCAGCTCCGCGACCTCGGCGTCGAGCGCATCTACGGGGTGGTCGGGGACTCCCTGAACCCCGTGGTCGACGCCGTGCGCACCACCGAGGGCATCGAGTGGATCCACGTGCGCAACGAGGAGGCAGGAGCTTTCGCCGCCGGGGCCGAGGCCCGCGTGACCGGCAGGCTCGCCGTATGCGCCGGCTCGTGCGGCCCCGGCAACACCCACCTCATCCAGGGTCTGTTCGACGCTCACCGGGACAACGCCCCGGTGCTCGCGATCGCCTCCCACATCCCCTCGGGCAAGATCGGCACCGGGTTCTTCCAGGAGACCCACCCGGAGGCCCTCTTCCGCGAGTGCTCCCACTTCTGCGAGATGGTCAACTCCGGCGGCCACGGCGCCACCCTGCTCCACGCCGCGGTGCAGACCGCGATCGCAAAGCAGGGCGTCTCCGTGCTCGTGCTGCCCGGAGACGTCGCCGACGAGGAGGTGGACGGCCCGCTCACCCGCGACCTCGCCACCGAGCTGGGCCGCGTCCAGCCGGCCGCCGGCCCCGTGGGCCGACTCGCCGAGCTGATCGACGAGGCGGACACCGTCACCCTCTTCGCCGGCGCCGGGGTGCGCGACGCCCGCGAGGAGGTGCTCGCGCTCGCCGAGCAGGTCAAGGCACCCATCGGCCACGCCTTCGGCGGCAAGGAATGGATGCAGTACGACAACCCGTACGACGTGGGCATGAGCGGTCTGCTGGGCTACGGCGCCTGCTACGAGGCGATGCACGAGGCGGACCTGCTGATCATGCTGGGCACCGACTTCCCCTACAGCGAGTTCCTGCCGGGGGCCGACGGGAAGCGAGCCCCGAAGATCGTGCAGATCGACGCCGACGCCTCCCGCCTGGGCCGCCGCGTCCCCCTGGATCTCGCTCTCCACGGCGACGTGGGCCTCACCCTGCAGGCGGTGCTGCCGCTGCTGACCTCCCGCAAGAGCCATCGCTTCCTGCACAAGCAGCTCAAGGCCCACCACAAGGCGCTGACCGGCGTGGTCGCCGCGTACACCAAGAACGTCGAGAAGATGACTCCGATCCATCCGGAGTTCGTCGCCGCCACCCTCGATGACCTCGCGGAGGACGATGCGATCTTCACCGTGGACACCGGCATGTGCAACGTATGGGGCGCCCGGTATCTGACCCCCAACGGGAAGCGCCGCCTGTTCGGCTCCTGGCATCACGGCACCATGGCGAACGCGCTGCCGCAGGCGATCGGCGCCTCTCTCGCGTTCCCGGACCGGCAGGTGATCTCCCTCAGCGGCGACGGCGGGCTGGGCATGCTGATGGGCGAGCTGCTCACCGTGAAGCTCCACCAGCTGAACACGAAGATCCTGGTGTTCAACAACTCCAGCCTCGGCATGGTCAAGCTCGAGATGCTGGTGGAGGGCCTGCCCGATCACGGCACCGACCACGAGGACGTCGACTACGCCGCGATCGCGAATGGCGTGGGCCTGCCCTCGGTGCGGATCACCGATCCGAAGAAGCTCAAGAAGCAGCTCGCCCTGGCTCTCGCGGCCCCCGGCCCGATGCTGATCGACGTGGTCACCGACCCGGACGCCCTCTCGATGCCCCCGAAGATCACCGCTCAGCAGATCCGCGGGTTCGCGAGCGCCTCCACCAAGGTGGTCCTCGGCGGCGGCGTGGGCAAGATGCTCGACATGGCCTCGTCGAACCTGCGGAATATGCCGCGCTGAGCACCGCACCCACGGCAAGATGTCCGATATGGGTGCATTTGACGGATAGTTCTGGCATCATGCCTGCATGAGAGGGATCATCCTTGCCGGTGGCACCGGGTCGCGACTGCACCCGCTGACGATCGGCGTCTCCAAACAGCTGATGCCGGTGCACGACAAGCCGATGATCTACTACCCGCTGAGCACCCTGATGCTCGCCGGGATCCGCGACATCCTGATCATCACCACCCCCGAGGACCAGCCCGCGTTCCGACGAGTGCTGGGGGACGGCGACCGCTTCGGCGTGACCCTGCAGTACACGGTCCAGCCCTCGCCGGACGGGCTCGCGCAGGCCTTCACCCTGGGCGAGAGATTCCTCCAGGGCGGGAAGGCGGCACTGGTCCTCGGCGACAACCTGTTCTACGGCCAGGGCATGGGCGCGCAGCTGCGACGCTACGAGGAGGTCGACGGCGCCGCGGTGTTCGGGTACTGGGTCAGCGACCCCCGCGCCTACGGCGTGGTCGAGATGGGGGAGGACGGCCGTGCGCTCTCCCTCGAGGAGAAGCCCGCCCAGCCCCGCTCGAACCTCGCCGTGCCGGGCCTGTACTTCTACGACGAGACGGTGGTGGAACGGGCGAAGTCCCTGCAGCCCTCCGCCCGCGGGGAGCTCGAGATCACCGATCTGAACCGCGGCTACCTCGAGGACGGCAGCCTGCACGTCGAGGTGCTCACCCGGGGCACGGCCTGGCTGGACACAGGCACCTTCGAGGACCTCGCGGCGGCCGGCGACTTCATCCGCACCGTCCAGCAGCGCCAGGGCCTGACCATCGGCGCCCCCGAGGAGGTGGCGTGGCGGATGGGCTATCTCAGCGACGAGGAGCTGCGCGAGCGTGCCCAGCCGCTGGTGAAGTCCGGATACGGCAGGTTCCTGCTCGATGCCCTCGAACGCGAGATCGCCGACCGCCCGCTCGACCTCAGCCCCTCCACCGCAGCCCTGCGAGCCTCGGCATGAGCGCCCGTCACCTGCTGGTCACCGGTGGGGCCGGGTTCATCGGCTCCGCCTTCGTCCACCACGTCATCGAGCGCACCGAGAACACCGTCACGGTGCTGGACAAGCTCACCTATGCGGGGCATCGCGCCTCCCTCGAGGGTCTGCCCGGGGACCGGGTGCGCCTGGTGGTGGGAGACATCGCGGAGGCGGCGATCGTGGAGCCGCTGGTCGCCGAGGCCGATGCGGTGGTGCACTTCGCCGCGGAGTCCCACAACGACAACTCTCTGCACGATCCGGCCCCGTTCCTGCACTCCAACCTGGTCGGCACGTTCACACTGCTGGAGGCGGTGCGGCGGCACGGGACCCGCTTCCACCACATCTCGACCGACGAGGTCTACGGCGACCTCGCCCTGGACACCCCGGAGCGGTTCACCGAGACCACCCCGTACAACCCCTCGAGCCCCTACTCCGCCACGAAGGCGGGCAGCGACCTGCTGGTGCGGGCGTGGGTGCGGTCCTTCGGAGTGCAGGCGACGCTCTCGAACTGCTCGAACAACTACGGGCCGCGCCAGCACGTGGAGAAGTTCATCCCCCGCCAGATCACGAACCTGATCGACGGGATCCGTCCCCGCCTCTACGGGGCAGGGTTGAACGTGCGCGACTGGATCCATGCCGAGGACCATTCCAGTGCTGTGCTGCGCATCCTCGAGGCCGGCGAGATCGGCCGCACCTACCTCATCGGCGCCGACGGGGAGAAGAGCAACAAGCAGGTCGTCGAGCTGATCCTGGCCATGATGGGCTGGGACCCAGACGATTACGACCACGTCACCGACCGCCCTGGCCACGACCTGCGCTATGCGATCGACGCGACCGCGCTGCGCGAGGAGCTGGACTGGTCCCCGCGGTTCCGGGACTTCGAGGCGGGACTGGCCGCGACGATCCTCTGGTACCGCGAGAATGAGGACTGGTGGCGCCCGCAGAAGGCCGCCACCGAAGCGAAGTACATGGCCGTCGGGCAGTGATCGCGCAGGCGGACTGCTGCCCTCCCGCGATCGAGAGGACCCCATGAGCGAGCTCGCCGTCCGCACCACCCCGATCCCCGGGCTATTGGTGCTGGACCTGCCCGTGCACGGCGATGCGCGCGGCTGGTTCAAGGAGAACTGGCAGCGGGAGAAGATGCTCGCCGCGGGCCTGCCGGACGTCGGCCCCGTGCAGAACAACATCTCGTACAACCAGGCCGTCGGAGTCACTCGCGGGATCCATGCCGAGCCATGGGACAAGTACATCTCCGTCGCCTCGGGCCGCGTGTTCGGCGCCTGGGTGGATCTGCGCGAAGGTCCCAGCTTCGGGACGGCCTTCTGGCACGAGATCACCCCCGGCGTGGCGGTGTTCGTGCCGCGCGGGGTGGGCAATGCCTTCCAGACCCTCGAGGCGCCCGCCGCCTACACCTACCTCGTCAACGATCACTGGTCCGCGGCCGCGCAGGCCGAATACACCTTCCTGCACCTGGCCGACGAGACTGCGGCGATCCCCTGGCCTATCCCGCTCGACCAGGCAGAGCTCTCCGCGAAGGACCAGCAGCACCCGCGACTGGCCGAGGTGGTGCCCGTCCCGCCGCGCCGCACCCTGGTGCTCGGCGGGAACGGCCAGCTGGGCCGCGCCCTCACGAGCCTCTGGGAAGAGCGAGCGGAGGTGGACGTCGTGACCCGCGCGGAGCTGGATCTCGCCGATCCCGAGAGCATCGAGGTCTTCGACTTCTCTCCGTACGGCACGATCGTCAACGCCGCCGCGCACACCGCGGTCGATGCCGCGGAGACGGAGCAGGGGCGGCGCGAGGCCTGGGCGGTGAACGTCAGCGGCGTCGGTCGCCTGGTCGAGGCCGCCCGTGCCCACCGTGCGACCCTCGTGCATGTCTCGAGCGATTACGTCTTCGACGGCGCTGTCGAGCTCCACCATGAGCACGAGCCGCCCAGCCCGCTCGGCGTCTACGGCCAGACCAAGGCCGCCGGAGAGCAGCTCGTGCGCACTCTGGGGGACCACTATCTCGTGCGCACCAGCTGGGTGATCGGCGACGGGAGAAACTTCGTGGCCACGATGGCGGACCTCGCCGCCCGCGGCATCGACCCGTCCGTGGTCGAGGACCAGATCGGCCGCCTCACCTTCACCGCCGACCTCGCCGCCGCGATCGACCACCTGCTCACCGCCCGCCCCGAGCCGGGCACCTATCACGTCACCAACGAGGGCGAGCCCCTCAGCTGGGCGGACATCGCCGCTGAGGTCTACCGCCTCACCGGCCACGACCCCGTCCGGGTGCGCCCGGTGACCACGGCCGAGTACTACGCGGGCACGACGGGCATCGCCCCTCGCCCCGCCCACTCCACCCTCTGTCTCGCCAAGCTCCGCGCCACCGGCTTCACCCCGCGCGACCAGCTCGACGCCCTCGCCGAGCACCTCGGCGAGCAGAGCGTCGACCGCGAGCGCCGGGAGGCGCCGGCACAGACCCCCTGACGCGGCACCGCACACCCAGATCCGCCCGTCACCGGCGCGTCCGTGTGGAATGCTGGGCGGTCGGGAGGAACCGTCGTCGAACAAGGGGTGCCGAGAATGACCCTGATCCATCCGCGCAGCCTCGAGCGCTGGCAGGAATGGCGCAGCTCCCGCCGTCGGGTCCCCGGCATCCACCGGGCCCTCCCGCACCGCGCCGAGGCCCTGGCTGGATACACGCTGCACAGCCGCGAGGGGGAGGGACCGGCCCGCACCCTGCTCGGCATCGATACCGCTGACGGCGCCTCCTACGGCGGCCTGCCCGCCGTGCTGCCGTACATCCACGGCAGCGCCGACGTGATCACGCCCGCCGGTCTCACGCTCGAGGTGCTCAGCGGCCCGCAGTGGCACCGCCGCCACATCGCCGAGCCCGCCCGGGCTCTCGACGGACTCGGCATCACCTCCGTGCTCACCCTCGGCTGGCATCTCGAGGTGGGCAGTGCCGTGCACGCCTGGGCGCGCGAGGCAGGGATCCCCGGCGCGGTGATCCAGCACGACGTGCTCACTCCGTTCGCCCCGCCCCTGCCGCCCGAGACCACCCTGCTGGCCTGGACGGCGCAGGACGGCCGGTTCCACAGCGCCGGCCGGGACGAGGTGGAGGTGCGGGTGGTCGGCTCGCAGAGGTTGTGGGAGGCGAGCCACGCGGCCTCCGACGCCGCCCCCGAGCTCGAGGAGCGCCCGGTGTTCCTGGGCCAGCTCGCCGAGATCGAGCTGCCCCGCCGCGTCACCCTCGGCGCCGCCCACTCCTACGCCCGCAGCGCCCAGGCGCTCTACCGGCCCGGGCCCGGGGAGACCGACCGATCTGCCCGTCTCGCCCACGCCCTGCTGCGTCGCCGCGGCATCGAGCTGCAGGACCCGCCGCTCCCGCTCGCCGCGCAGAGCCGTCCCGTGGTCGCCGTGTTCTCCGCGGACATCCTCGAGGCCGCGGTACGCGGCCTGCCCGCCTGGGTGCACGCCCCGCACGCCCCCGCCTGGGTGCACGAGCACTGGGAGCGCTACGACATGCGCCCCACCGGCGGCGAGCCCCGACGAGCCGGCGCGCCTGATCGCCCAGATCCTCGAGGGCGGCGCATGAGCCTGCTCGACCTCACGGGGCGCCGCCAGCGCTACCTGTGGGGATCCTCCACCGCGATCCCGGACTTCCTCGGAGAGGCCGCCGACGGGAAGCCCTGGGCCGAGCACTGGTTCGGCGCCCACCCGCTGGCCCCGGCCACCCTGCCCGGAGGAGGCACGCTCGAGCACGCGATCGCCCAGGACCCTGCCGGGATGCTCGGGCAGGATGTCGCCCGGGCCTTCGGCGGCCACCTGCCCTATCTGGTGAAGGTGATCGCCGCCGAGCGCCCGCTGTCCCTCCAGGTCCACCCCTCCCGGGAGCACGCCGCGGAATCCTTCGCCGCCGAGGACGCCGCGGGCCTGCCGCTGGACTCCCCGCAGCGCACCTACCGCGACGCGAACCACAAGCCGGAGATGCTGGTGGCGCTGACCCGCTTCACGGCGCTGTGCGGCTTCCGCACCCCGCGCCGCGCCGCCGCGATCCTCGAGGGCCTCGGCACGGATCTCACCGACCGGCTCCACCGCCTGCTGGTGGACAACCCCACCGCCCACGGCATGCGCGCCGCCTTCCGCATCCTGGTCTCGGCCTCGATGCGGCCCGGCCCCGACGCCGTGGACCAGGTGGTCGCCGCCTGCCGGGCCCGCGCCGACGCCGGCGCCTCCCCCTCCCTGCGCATCGACCGCTTCGTGACGTTGCTGGCCGAGCACCACCCCGGCGACCCGGGCGTGGTGGCGGCGCTGCTGCTGAACCCGGTGACCCTGCAGCCGGGGGAGGCGATGTTCGTGCCCGCCGGGGCGCTGCACGCCTACATCCACGGGGTGGGCATCGAGATCATGGCCGCGAGCGACAACGTGCTGCGCGCAGGACTCACCCCGAAGAAGGTCGACGCCGACGAGGTGCTGCAGTGCGTCAGCGTCACCGCCGCACCACCCCTGCGGGTCGCCCCCGAGCGGCAGAACCCCACCTCGATCGCCTATTACGCGCCGGTGGACGACTTCGAACTGGCCGTCACCGCGCTCGAGGATCCGCCAGGCGTCGAGACCGCCCCGCATCCGGTGCCGGGCTCCGGCCCCCGGATCGTGCTGGGCCTGGACGGGGAGACCACCCTGCTCACGGCGACGGGCTCCCGCACCCTGCCCGCGGGACGCGCCGTCTTCGTCCCGGCCTCGGCAGGTCCCCTGCATGCGCGGGGCCACGGACGGTTCGCCCAGGCCAGCGTGCCCTGAGCGGCTCCGGCAGCAGAGCCCGGCACGAGGGACGCCGTGCAGAGGGGCTCAGGCGGTGGGGCCCTGCAGCTCACCGGCCTCCTGCGCCGCGCCGAGCTGCTCGATGATCTCCTCGACGAACTCGATCACCGCGCTGCCGCCGTCCACCGGCCCGCCCGCCAGCAGGCCGTCGGCTCCCAGCAATACGGCCGACGGCGCCGTGCGCGCCCCCAGCGCACGCCGTGCCGTGAACTGCAGATCGTGCAGCGCATGCTCGCCCACCCGCTCGAGCGTGCGCTCCCTCAGCTGGTCCAGAGGACGCGACAGCACCGCCTTGACCTGCAGGAACGGCGAGAGAGCGGTGAGCCAGCCCGGCACCTCGTCCAGCACCCGCTCGCAGGGCCCGCAACCTTCGGAGACGAACACCAGCAGCGCCGCACGCTGCCCGGCCAGCTGCTGCAGCGTGATCAGGCGGGTGTCAGCCTGTTGCAGCACTGCGGGCGGGATCGGAGCGCGCTCGTAGTCGAGCAGCTCCTCGTCCTCCTCCTCGGCGGCCAGCTGCTCGCCGGCCGCGTCGGAGGGTGCGGCGTCGGCCTCGCGGGCGGAGATCCCGCCCAGCGCGAGGGCCGTGAGCACGATCGCGAGCAGCAGGGCGGCGCCCATGCCGATCACCGTGAGCGGCTGCCGGACCAGCGCGGTCTCCATCAGCCCCGACAGCGCGGAGACCACGGTGAGCAGGCTCAGCATGCTCAGCAGCACGTTGCGGGCCAGCGTGGTGCGGGAGACCGTCGGGGAGGCGAGCGTGCCGAAGCAGGCGCACTCCACCCTCTCCTCGAAGGTCAGGGCTCTGGCGATGATCACCAGATAGGTGAGCATGAGCGCGGTGATCGCGACGGCCACGAGCGTCTGCAGCGGCGCCGAGGGCACCCACAGCACGAGCGCGAGCGCGACCTCGACCACCGGCAGCAGCGTCGCCACCGAGCGGTGGAACGGCCGCAGCGGCAGCCGCAGCGAGGTCATCGCGTCCTCGGTGTCCTGCCGCGCCCCGAGCTTCGCGAGCCCGGAGGCCAGCAGCGTCAGGGTCAGCAGGATCGGTGCGGCGATCAGCAGACTCGGCATGCGCTCACTCCTTCCACCGACCCATTGTCGCCGACGGGCCGCGCGTGCAGGTGCAGGCCCTACCCTGAGGCCATGTCGACCACCGAGCACGACACCGCCCCCACCGACCTCGCCGCTCCCGAAGACGCCGCGAGCGACGACACCGCTGCGCGAGCCCGCATCGACGCGGACGTCACCGCGCTGCGCCGCTCCTTCGACGCCGGCACCACCCGCAGCCTGGAAGCGCGCCTGGCCCAGCTCGAGGCGCTGCGCTGCGGGCTGCGCCGCGAGGAGCCGCGCCTGGCCCGCGCCCTCGCGCAGGATCTGGGCAAGTCCCGCACCGAGAGCGCGATGACCGAGATCGGCGTGGTCGCCCAGGAGATCGCGCACACCGCGAAGCACCTGAAATCCTGGCTGAAGCCCACGCCCCTGTCCCTCGGGCCGATGCTCGCGCCCGCCACCGGGCAGCTGCGCCGCGAGCCGCTGGGGACCACACTGATCATCTCGCCGTGGAACTACCCGGTGAACCTCACCCTCGCACCGCTGGTCGCGGCGATCGCGGGCGGGAACACCGCGCTCGTGAAGCCCAGCGAGGTGGCGCCCGCGACCTCCGCGGCGCTCACCCATCTGCTGCGCACCCACCTCGATCCCGAGTGGGTGCGAGTGGTCGAGGGCGGTGTCGAGGAGACCACGATCCTGCTCGAGCAGCGCTTCGACCTGATCTTCTACACCGGCAACGGCGCCGTGGGCCGGATCGTGGCCCGCGCCGCCGCCGAGCACCTGACCCCCACCGTGCTCGAACTGGGCGGGAAGTCCCCGGTGTTCGTGGACGAGGGAGCGGATCTCGCCGTCACCGCCCGCCGCATCGTGTGGGGCAAGTTCACCAACGCCGGGCAGACCTGCATCGCCCCCGACTACCTGATGGCCACCCCGCGCACCCTCCAGCGCCTGATGCCCCACCTGCGCCGGGCCACGCGCGCCCTGTACAGCGGCGCTCCCCGGCGCAGCCTGGACTACGGGCGCTTGGTCAGCGCCAGGCACTTCGACCGCGTGCTCGCCCTGATCGACGACGACAAGGTCATCTGCGGTGGCACCGGTGACGCCGACCGCGAGGCGCGCTTCATCCCGCCCACGATCATGCAGGACGTGGATTGGGACGATGCGGTGATGGGGGAGGAGATCTTCGGGCCGGTGCTGCCGCTGCTGGCCGTCTCCGGGCCCGACGAGGCGATCGCCCGCATCCGCTCCGGGGACAAGCCCCTGACCGCCTACGTGTTCTCCCCGCGCCGCGCCGTCGAGGAGCGCTTCGCCGAGGAGACCTCCTCCGGCTCCCTCGCCCTCGGCGTGACCCTCGCCCACGTGGGCACCCCCGGGATGCCCTTCGGCGGGGTGGGGGAGTCCGGGATGGGCGCCTATCACGGCCGTGCCGGCATCGAGGCGTTCACCCATGCCAAGCCCGTGGTGAAGAAGCCGCTGAGCCCGGACACGCTCAGGCTCGTGTACCCGCCCTACCGGGGGATCAAGCGCCGCCTGCTGCGCCGCCTGTTCCGCTGAGCGCAGCGCGGGCGCCCGTGAGGGACGCGTCCGCACGGGAGGGGTCTGCAGGGGATGGGCCGGTGCGGCTCCGCCGTCCGTCGGCCCGGCATCAGCCGTTCGGCCGACGGCCCCGGCGCCGATCGGCTCTCGCGCCTCCGACCTGCGGCCATGATCTGTGCACATTCGCCCTCTCGAGTGGTCGCGCGGTGCTGTGCGGGGATAGCGTCGGAGCCGACGACGCACCGCGTCCCCTCGCACAGGAAGCACCGCCATGACGACTCTGCCCCCAGGACCCGCGCCGCAGCCCGGCACCCAGCCGCCGCTGCCCCCGCCGCCCGCAACCCGCGCCGCAGCCCGGCACCCAGCCGCCGCTGCCCCCGCCGCCCGCACCGCAGCGCCCGAAGCGTCCGGGCCTGTTCAACGGCGCCACCACCGAGGGGATCCGGGGACGCCGACGCATCCGCCACCCCTGGGAGCTGCCGCTGCTGGGGGTGGGCGTGGTGCTCGCGCTGATCGCCTACGCGCTGTGGGTGTGGATCCTCGCCTTCCCCGCCCGGCGCGCGCTGGTCAACGAGGAGCAGATGCTCCTCGACTGGCTCGAGGAGCTCGGCGCCGCCGACCTCCTGATCCAGTTCGGGCTGCTGCTGCCCCTGGTCCCGCTCATCCTGTGGGTCGCTCGCGCCATCATGTACGCCCAGATGCGCGCCACCGCCGTGCGGATGAGCCCCACCCAGTTCCCCGAGGGGTACCGGATGGTGGCCGAGGCGGCCCAGCACTTCGGGATGCGCCGCGTGCCGGACGCCTACGTGATGATGGGCAACGGCGTGCTCAACGCCTTCGCGTCCGGCCACGGCTTCCGCCGCTTCGTGATCATCCACTCCGACATGTTCGAGGTGGGCGGGCGCACCCGCGATCCCGAGGCGCTGCGCTTCGCGATCGGCCACGAGGTGGGCCACCTCGCCGCCGGCCACATCTCCTACTTCCGCCTGGTCTTCACGTACGTGCTGGGCATGATCCCGATCCTCGGCACCGCCTTCTCCCGCTCGCAGGAGTACACCGCCGACAACTACGGCTACGCCTTCGCGCCCGCCGGGGCGCCCGGCGTGATGGGCGTGCTCTCGGGCGGGAAGTACCTCAACGCCGAGGTCAACGTCAACGAGCTCGCCGATCGTGCCGCGACCGATCCGAGCCTGTTCGTGCACATCGTGAACTGGCTCTCCACCCACCCGATCACCACCTGGCGCGCCCACGCCCTGCGCGATCGCTCCAAGCCCGGCTCGCTGTGGTTCCGGCCCGGCGGCAGCATGTTCACCTCGCCGCTCCCGCCCGGGCACACCTGGTCCTCGACCTACCCCACCCCGGGCGATGCGCTCGCGATGCTCGATGCGGCCGACGCCCGCCGGCCCGCCGGTGCGGAGGGTCAGTTCGGCCGCTTCCCCGGCGCGGACTACTCCGACCGCCCCGCGATGCGGGCCCTGCAGACCTCCGCGCCGCTGCTCTCCCAGCGCACCGCCTACGCGATCCCGCACGGCCCCTACCGGGAGGACGCCAGGCGTCCCCGCCCCGACGCGAGGCCGCACCCCGGTGGACCCCCGTCGGCACCGCCCCAGCAGCACCCCTGAGCCGGGCTCCTGAGCCGACGGGCGGGTGCAGGGGAGCGCATGTCCGTCCCCTCACTCGCCCCTCCTCAAAGGTGCACTGAGTGCATATGGTGGACGGGTGATCCCCGACCCCAGCGCGCCGACTCCTCCGGTGCGTCGCAAGCCCCTGCTCGCCGTCCTCCTCGCCCCGCTGTTCATGGCCCTGATCGCCGTGAGCGTCATCAACGTCGCCCTCACCGCGATCGGGGAGAGCCTCGAGGCGGATTCCGGCGGGCTCCAGTGGGTGATCTCCGGCTACGCGCTCGCCTTCGGCATGCTGCTGGTCCCCGCCGGCCGGGCGGGCGATGCCACGGGGCGTCGCCGCATGTTCGTGATCGGTGTCGGTGTGTTCACCCTCGGTTCGCTGCTGTCCGGCTTCGCAGGCAGCGTCGAGACCCTGAACATCGCCCGCATCCTGCAGGGCCTCGGCTCGGGCCTGCTGAACCCGCAGACGGTCGCCCTGATCCAGCAGCACTTCCGCGGCCAGGATCGCGCCCGCGCCTTCGCGCTGCTGGCCACCACGGTCGCGGTCGCGACCGCCGTCGGCCCCGTGATCGGCGGGCTGCTGATCCAGATCCTCGGCCCTGACCAGGGCTGGCGCTGGATGTTCCTGATGAACGTCCCGATCGGCGCGCTCGCGATCGCCGGTGCGTTCAGGTTCATCCCCGATGACAAGGCGCGCGGGAAGGCCCGGCCGGACCTCGACCCGATCGGCAGCCTGCTGCTGTGCATCGCGATCCTCGGCGTGATGCTGCCCTTCCTCGAGCGCGGCACGAGCGCCCTGGTGTGGCTGTGCTTCCCCGCCGGTCTCGTGGTGCTGGGCGTGTGGTGGTGGTGGGAGCAGCGCTACAAGCGCGCCGGCCGCCCGCCGATGGTGGACACCGCGATCTTCTCCAACAAGGCGTTCCGCAACGGCATTCTCATCGTCTCGGTGTACTTCCTCGGCGCCACCAGCGTGTGGATCATCGTGCCGCTCTACCTGCAGATGCACCTCGGCCACACCGCCTTCGAGGCCTCGCTGATGGGCCTGCCCTCCTCGATCGCGGCCGCCTTCTCCTCACAGATCGCCGGCCGCTACGTGCTCACCCTCGGCCGGCGCATGGTGATCGTGGGCTTCGGGATCGCCTTCCTGGGCCTGCTGGGCACCGGGATCCTCGCCGGCTTCGTGGAGAACGGCATGATCGCCTTCTGGTGGCTGGCCGCACCACTGATGCTGATGGGCCTCAGCCAGGGCATGACCATCTCCCCGAACCAGACCCTCACCCTGAACTCCGTGGACCCCCGCTTCGGCGGCGTGGCCGGCGGGATCCTGCAGCTGGGCCAGCGCACGGGCGCCGCGATCGGCACTGCGATGATCCCCGGCATCATCTTCTCCCTCACCGAGGGCGGTCATGCCTGGTTCGAGGCGTTCATCATCGCGATCGCTATCATCATGGCCCTGACCCTGGCGGCGATGGGCGTGAGCTTCGCGGACCGCGCCCGGGAGAAGCTCGGCAAGGGAGCGCTGTAGACCACGCCCCGGGGAGGAGACCGGATGGGGCCGCGAGGACGCGACCGTGAGCGGGGCCGGGGGCTGAGCCTCGGCTGGGACGAGGCCGGGCATCCGGCGACCGCTCCAGGCACCGCCGATGGGGGAACGGGCGCTCCGCCGCCCTCCTCGTCGCGCTTCTCGCCGCGCGCTCGCCGGATCCTCGCGATCACGGCGGCGACGCTGCTGGTGGCCGCGCTGACCGTGGGGCTGCCCCGGCTGCTCACCACCTCGAGCGCACCCGAGCGCGCGGTCACGGACTTCCTCCAGGCCGTCGTGGAGGGCGATGCGGAGCAGGTGCGCACGGCCGTCGAGGAGGCCCCGGACGCCAGCCCCGCCGCTCTCACGCCCGAGATCCTGCGCGCTGCCACGGGCCGCCTCGAGTCCTTCGAGATCGCCGGGGTCGAGGTCCGCGGCGACACCGCGACGGTCACCGCGCTGCTGCACGGCGGTGCCTCCACGGAGACCGTCGCGTTCGCGGTGAGCTCTCGCTCCGACAGCGCCTTCGCACCCGTCGCCTGGGAGCTGGACCCGGTCGCCCTGCCCGAGTTCGTGATCGATGTGCCCTTCGGTGTCGAGGAGATGACGCTCAACGGAGTCTCACTGCCGATCGAGGCGCTTGAGCCCGCACCACCGGGCCGCTCGCCGCAGCTGGCACTGCAACTGCTGCCCGGTGGCTACGAGCTCAGCATCCTCCGCTCCAGCCACTGGACACAGACCGCGACGCTCTCGCTCGAAGCGCCGATGACCTTCGGGGCCTGGCGCAAGCCCGCGCGGGATCTGCAGATCGAGCTCACCGAGGACGGGGAGCAGGAGGTGCGGGACCAGATCGACGCCGACCTCGCGGACTGTCTGCGCAGCACTTCGCCCGCTCCGCAGGGATGTCCGTTCGAGGCGCCGGGAGTCAGCGCCGAAGGGGAGTGGGCTCTCCTCGAGGAGCCCGAGTTCGAGATCGTGCACTCGAGCGCCGATGGACTGCTCTGGCAGGTGTGGGGCGGTGCCGCGGCGCACTTCGCTCCTCAGGGAGGACCGGGCGTGGACGTCCCCTTCGACGTCGTCGGCATCGCGTACATCGACCCCTCCGGTGAGCTGCGGTACCGGTCGGATGGATCCGGAGATGCGGCGTCCTTCAGCTACGCACTCTGCATGGACGCCGAGACCGGCACCGTGACCGGGATCCTGATGCTCAGCGACGAGGACGAGATCGAGGAGTGGTCGGGCTCCTGCGCGTGAGCGACGGCGACCGCCCGCCCACCCGCTGCGGCAGGCGGAGCTTCTCGAGCGGCAGGAACGCCGCCCAGCAGATCACCGTGGGCAGGAAGTGGATCCCCAGCAGCACCAGGGTGGACAGATGGAACCCCAGGTAGAGCACGACAGCGAGGTGCAGGGCCCGGCCGCGCAGGAACAGCACCACAGGGGAGAGGGCCTCGAGCGCGAGCCCGGCCCACTGCGCCGGCACGAACACCCACGGCGCGTGCTCGACCAGCAGGTGCGCGAGCGGGCTGCCGCGACGGATCGAGGCCCAGGTGAGGATCGCGCTGTTGCCCCAGTTCGCGAGGGAGCCCGAGTACAGGATCTTCGGGATCACCGAGAAGAAGTAGGTGCACACCACCGCGATCTGGATCGCCCTCAGCGCCCAGCCCGCCGCCTCGCTGCGCGCAGGAGCCTCCAGCGAGCCCTCGAGCTCGGGCCGTGCGGCACCGCCGACGGTGGGCAGCACGGCGGTCGCGACCATCAGCGCCATGTGGTCATGGGCGATGTAACCGTAGGAGTTGCTGTAGAGCATCCACACCCAGAACGCGGCCGCGACCACCGCGCCGGTCAGCCTCGGCCGCCATCCCGCGATCGCTGCGGCGCAGCCCGCCAGGATCACGGCCAGCAGCATCCAGGCCACCGGTGCCGTCACCGGCGGCAGGTGCAGCAGCCGCGCGAGTGCGAGCGGCGTGTAGAACCCCGCGTTGTCGGCATGGGAGAGCACATCGCGCGAGAAGGTCAGCACGTCCAGCATCACGAAGGCGTAGACGATCACCCGCAGCACCCGGATCCGGGCCAGCGGGAGCGCCGGGAAGAGGAACCCCCTCACGGCGCCTCCCATCGCACGACCTCCACGAACTCGTCCTCCCCGTGCGCGGTGCCGTCCTTCAGCGTGGTGATCCGCTGGCACAGCATGAGCGCATCCAGCGGCGGCTGTTCGGGGTGGCGCCTGTCGTGCTCGGCGGCGAGCGGGGCCAGCAGTTGCGGATCCGCCTCGATGCTGCGGAGGTTGTTCTCCACGTCGGCCCGCTCGATGCCGACGGTCCGCTGCCCGAAGGGGATGTCGAAGGGTTCCTCGCCCTCGCGCACGCCCTGCAGGCAGGTGTTGACCACCTCGCCGTTCGGATCGGTGCCGGTGGAGAACTGATCCAGCACCCCGAAGGGGAACAGGTCGTTCGACCGGGTCAGCCCGCCCACCAGCAGCACCCCCACGCACCCGAGCACCGCCAGCAGTCGCCAGGCCCGGGAGGCCAGGGGGAGCGGGGTCGTGGAGGGCACCTGGGAAGGGTATCGGGATCCGGCGAGCCAGCTGCGCCGGGCCCGGAGCGTGCGGCGTGGTGCCTTGTCCGAACCCGGGAAGGGGCGGAGGATCGGCATCACCCATGAACGACGAGCGACCCGCGAACGACGGACGGGCACCGGCGACCGGTAATCCCCACCTGACCTTGTACTCAGTAATTCCGTGTGTGTGATTCGAGAAATCGTCGTTCTGGGTAAAAGTTCTCTAAAACAAGTGGTCTGAAACTGGTCTCGGGCGCCCTGGAGTGCCTGATCCGGGGCACGGTGAGTGCATCGACCATGCTCACTTCCCCCAGGAGCCTCAGATGTCTGTGCCCCGCCGTGTCCCTACTCATCGTGCCGATGGCTCCGCCGTGTACTTCCGCAACGTGCGCGTGGCTCCGAGGATCGCCGCCGCCACCGGTGGTGCGGTGATCGCCGCCGGAGCGAGCGTGGCAGGCGGCGGCGTCGCCACCGCCGATGACAGCGTGTGGGACAAGGTTGCCCACTGCGAGTCCACCGGCAACTGGTCGATCAACACCGGCAACGGCTACTACGGCGGTCTGCAGTTCTCGCCCTCGACCTGGAAGGCCTTCGGCGGGCACGAGTACGCGAGCAACGCCCACCAGGCCACCAAGTCCGAGCAGATCGCCGTCGCCCAGCGCACCCTGCACCAGCAGGGCCCCGGCGCCTGGCCCACCTGCGGCAAGCGCGCGGGCCTGACCAAGACCAACGGCGGTGCTGATCCGAACGCGCAACCCGGCGATCGCGGCGGCTCCGCCTCCCGTGATGCCGAGCGCACCTCCCCCGGCGCCCTCGTGGTGGACGGCAAGTTCGGCCCGGCGACCACTCGCGCCCTCGAGGCCTGGGTGGGCGTGAGCCAGGACGGCTCTCTGTCCACCTCGGACATCAAGGCGCTGCAGACCAAGGTGGGTGCCGTCCCGGACGGGAAGATCGGCGCCGAGACCACCCGCAAGCTGCGCGCCGCGATCGGCCTGAGCAGCAACGGCGTGTGGGACTTCCGCAGCAACTACTCCACCGTCAAGGCGCTCCAGCAGCATCTCAACAGCGGCTGTCTCTTCTACACCTCTGACGCTGCCGCACCCTCGTGGTGGACGGCAAGTTCGGACCCGCTACCACCCGCGCGCTCCAGGCCTGGGTGGGCGTGAGCCAGGACGGCTCTCTTTCCACCTCGGACATCAAGGCGCTGCAGACCAAGGTGGGTGCCGTCCCGGACGGGAAGATCGGCGCCGAGACCACCCGCAAGCTCCGCGCCGCGATGGGCCATGGCAACAACGGGGTGTGGGACTTCCGCACCAGCTACTCCACCGTCAAGGCGCTCCAGCAGTTCCTCAACGGCTGAGCCACAGGTCCGCGCTCCATTGCAGGGTCCCTGCGCCGCGGGGCCCTCGTGCACTCAGCGGGCACGCGCGCTCTCGGAGGCCGCGAGCAGTCGGTCCACGATCGGCATCAGCTCCTCGGGCGAGGTGGACAGCCCGCCCGACGGCTCCGCCGCGCCGCCCAGTGCGGCATCGAAGTAGAGGCCATCGCCCAGCAGCAGGATTGCCCGGGCGGTGGCCTCTTCGCCCACCTCGGCCCGGATCAGCTCGAGCCATCGCTCGCGCGCGCGTCGCATCGCCTCCTGCGCACCGGTGTGCGACTCCTGGGCGAGCTGGGCGACCGCCACGAAGGCGAGATCGAAGTCGCCGCCCGTCCACACCGAGGTGCGCACGTAGTAACGCGAGGGGCCTTCCTGCGCGGCGGCCATCGCTGCGACGTCCTCCTCCAGCAGCGCGTCCATCCTGGTGATCAGCCCCTCCGCCAGCGCCTCCTTCGAGGCGAAGTGGTAGAGCAGCCCGCCCTTGGACACCCCGGCCCGGGCGGCGACGACCGCGAGGGTGGTGGCCCGGTGCCCGTCCTCGAGAAGCGTCGCCTGGTAGGCGTCGAGCAGGGCATCGCGAGCTGACATGAGACCGACCTTACTGCGGGAGGAGTCGCCGACCATTGAACTGTACCGTCTGGACGGTTTAGTGTGGTGGCGCTCCGCACCTCGGCGGAGCGCTCCCGCCATGCCCCGGAGGCCCCCCGTGCAGCCCGATACCCGGACCGAGACCCTCGCGCGCCCCGCCCGCAGCCCCTGGCTCGCTCTCGCGGTGCTCATGCTCCCCGTGCTGCTGGTCTCGGTGGACAACACCGTGCTCGCCTTCGCCCTGCCCGCGATCTCCGAGGCCCTCGCCCCCACCGGCCAGCAGCTGCTGTGGATCGTGGACATCTACCCGCTCGTGCTCGCGGGGCTGCTCGTGCCGATGGGTTCTCTCAGCGACCGCCTCGGCCGCCGACGCCTGCTGCTGGTGGGCGGCACGGGGTTCACCCTGGTCTCGGCGCTCGCCGCCTTCTCACCGGACGCGCCCACGCTGATCGCCGCCCGTGCCCTGATGGGCGTGTTCGGCGCGATGCTCATGCCTTCGACCCTCTCCCTGATCCGCAACCTCTTCGAGGATCCGACCCAGCGGCGCACCGCCATCGCGATCTGGGCTGCCGGGTTCTCGGCCGGGGCCGCGCTCGGCCCCGTCGTCGGCGGGCTGCTGCTGGAGAACTTCGCCTGGGGATCGGTGTTCCTCATGGCGGTGCCCGTGATGCTGCCACTGCTCCTGCTGGGCCCGGTGCTCATCCCCGAGTCGCGTGATCCGGCGCCCGGGCCGGTGGATCCGCTCAGCGTGCTGCTCGTGCTGCTGGCGATGGCCCCCTTCGTCTTTGCGATCAAGACCGCCGCCGTGCGCGGGCTCGACCTGACAGTGATCCTCTGCGCAGCGGTCGCCGTCGTGGCGGGTGTCGCTTTCGTGCGCCGCCAGCTCTCGCGTCCCGAGCCGATGCTCGACGTCTCCCTGTTCACGCGCCCGGTGTTCAGCGGCGCGGTGAGCGCGAACCTGCTCAGCGTCTTCTCGCTGGTGGGCTTCCTCTACTTCGTCTCCCAGCACCTCCAGCTGGTCAGCGGCCACTCGCCCATGAATGCGGCGCTGCTGCTGGTGCCCGGTCTGGTCGTGACCATCCTCGCCGGCCTGCTCGCGGTGCGCCTGGTGCGCCGCCTCGCCCCCGCGACCGTGGCGACCCTCGCCCTGCTGCTGAACGCCGTGGCCTTCGTGATGGTGGCGCTCACCGGCAGTTGGGGCTCCGACCTGATGCTGGTGATCGCCTTCGCGCTCCTCGGGGCCGGGGTGGGCGCGGCAGAGACGATCAGCAACGATCTCATCCTCTCCGCGGTGCCCGCGCACCGTGCCGGGGCCGCCTCGGCCATCTCCGAGACCGCGTACGAGACGGGCGCCGTGCTCGGCACTGCCGTGCTCGGCAGCCTGCTGAACCTCGCCTACCGCTCCCGCGTCGAGCTGCCGGCGGAGCTGAGCGATGTCGAGCGCGCCGCGGCCTCCGAGACCCTCGGCGGCGCGACCGCCGTCGCCGAACGCCTGCCCGAACGGGTCGCCGGCCCGATGCTGGACTCCGCCCACCGCGCCTTCGACTCCGGCGTGGTGGTCACCGGCGCCATCGGCGCCGTGCTCATGGTGATCGCGGCACTCGTCGCGCACCGGACGCTGCGCGGCGCGCGCTGACGAGGCGTGCGCGTGGGCGGCGGGCGGGGCACTGCGGCGTCGAGCACCCCCTGTTCATGCTGTTCGCGCGGGGGAGGCCTGGGTCCGAGGAAGCTCGTGCGCACCAGACCTCTCTTTCTGCGTGCCCGCACGGCGCTGTCCCGACTCGGGCTATAGGGGCAAGCCGGGCAATACGGGTGCCGGGCGTTTCGTCGCGACGACGGGACGAGCTTCCCGACCGCACGCCCGAACCGGTACTGAGCTCAGCATCGGGAGGCACACGTGGCACTGCTGCCGCGCACAGCGAGGACGGTCGGGTCCATCGCGCTGGTGATCAGGCAGAGCCTGGCCTTCCTGAACCCGGCACCGTAACTGTCGGAGTCCGCGCTGCGGCTCACTGTTGTGATCGTCGATGCCTGGATGCTCGCGATCCTGGTCTCCGGTGCGGTCAATCCCCGCTTGATTGCCGCGGGCCCGAGATCTGCCCCAGGACGAGGCCGAGGTGCCTGTCCTCGGCGTCGAGTCAGACCTGCTGGATCTGGTGCGCGCGCAGCGACCGGGCATCGTGCTGTTCGCCGCGGGCTGCTCTGCGAGCGCCGAGGAGTTCCGCCGCGTGGCCTGGGAACTCGAGGGGCTCGATGTGGGCGTCATCGTGGTCCCCAGGGGCAGAGAGATCTCGGGCGATCGGATCCGGATGAGGCCCGGGGCGGGTCTGCCCCTGGTGCATGCCGATCACGGAGAAGCCTGCCGGATAAAGCGGGAAAAACATGGAAATCGGACATGCGGTTCGGTTCTCATCGCACCAGCGAAGACGCTTGGCCGCGGTGAACCACCCTGCGGCCCTGCTCGGCGACGTGCCACCCTGACCCCATGAGCAGCCTCCCCGCCGACAGCCACGTGCACAGCGAGTTCTCCTGGGACACCGGAGGGCCGGATTCCGCCGCACGCGGCACGATGGAGGCCACCTGTGCCCGCGCGGTGCGGATCGGGCTGCCCGCCTTGTTCTTCACCGAGCATCTCGATCTCGAGGACGCCTGGTTCACCGATCACGAGGACTTCGGCGACCACGAGAAGCACCTGGTGGGGGCCGACGGAGTGGTCGCCGTGCCGCGTTTCGACGCGGACGGCTACTTCGAGGCGATCGAGCGCTGCCGTGCCATGTTCCCGCAGCTGCACATCGGCACCGGGCTTGAGATGGGCCAGCCCCATCTGCGCATGGGCGCCGCCCGCAAGCAGCTGGACCTGACGCGCTTCGATCGGATCCTCGGCTCCCTGCACACCCTCGAGTTCGAGGGCGGGCGGGCCGAGCCGAACACCCTGTTCCGCCGCCTGCCCGCGGGCGAGGTGCTGCGCCGCTACCTCGCCGAGATCCCCGCACTGGTCGCGGGGGACGAGCCCTTCGAGATCGTCACCCATCTCGACTATGCCCTGCGGTACTGGCCCGCGGAGGAGGGCGGGCCCGTCGACCCCCGTGCCTTCGAGGAGGAGTTCCGCGCCGCGATGCGGGCGATCGCGGCCAGCGGACGGGCGCTCGAGATGAACACCCGCCGGCTCTGGCCGTGGATGCCTCAGTGGTGGGCCGAGGAGGGCGGACGCGCGATCAGCTTCGGCAGTGACGCGCACACCACCTACGCTCTCGCCCACGGCTTCCCCGAGGCGGTCGCGATGGTCGAGAGCTTCGGGTTCCGTGCCGGCGGCCGTGCCCAGGATCTCTGGCGGCGCTGAGCAGGGTCTTCTCCGTCTCACGCCAGCCCGCTCCCCAGGGGGATGAGGGTAGCCTGGGGGCGTCGTGGGGGAATCCTGGGTGGGAACTGAATGACGACAGCGCGCTGAGGTGCGCCCTGTCGCGCTGTCGAGGATCGGGCCCATGACGCTCCGCATCAATTCGACGACACGAAGGGGAACCCCATGACGGTCCCGGGCGACGGGCAGACCCCGCCGACGGATCCGCACTCGCAGGATTCGCAGCACTCAGGAGAGCAGCCGCCGCAGGCCCCGCAGTTCGGGTCGCCGGACTCCGCTCCGCAGGCTCCGCAGTTCGGTTCGCCGGACTCCGCGCCGCAGCCCGCAGCGGCTCCGGCCGCGACGGGCCTGACCGCGGCCGATCTGAGCAAGAAGCTCGGCGCCGCAGGCTTGATCAATCCGCTGCCGTCGCTGGCAGTGGGCGGAGCGACCTACGCCGGCGGCATCGTCATGGCGATCGTGACCATCGTGCTGGTCGCGGTCGCCGCGATGCTCACCGGCATCGGCAACCCCGTGGAAGCCTCGCTCGAGAGCATGGATCTCGGGCCCGAGGAGGCGCTCAGCGGCGTCGCCATGGCGCTGCGCTTCCCCTTCCAGCTGGTCGCTCTCGCCATGCTCGGCGGCCTGGGCTTCTCGGCCACCATCGAGGGAGTGAGCGCGAGCCTCTCGGTCCGGCTCCTGCCGGCCATGATCACGTTGGTGATGGTGCTGCTGAGCTTCTACGGCGGGCGCTTCGTGCAGCGTCGTCAGGGTGGCGGGCAGCTGGGCATCTGGGTGTCCGCCGTCGTCGCCGGCTTCGCGGTCGCCCTGGTCACGGTGCTCGCGGCGCTGATCTTCGCGCAGCCCCTCCCGCTTGGTGACGGCATCACGCTGCGCCTGCATGCCGCGGGCTTCGACTCCTTCTTCGGCGCGTTCTTCCTGATCGCGATCGCGCACGGTCTCGGCAGGGTCAGCCTGCGGTCCCGCCCCGCTTGGTGGCCCCTGCTCACCGACCTCGCGGCCGGGTTCAAGCTCGCCACCGTCCATGCCCTGCTCGTCACCGTGGTCGCCTTCCTCGCGATCGCCGTGGTCACCACCATCCAGGCGCTGGTGAACGGCGAGATGCCGCCGGTGATCTACGTGATCCTGCTGCTGCCGCTGCTGGGCGGCTATGTGCTCTCGTACCTCACGGGCCTGGACATGTTGTCTGCGCTCAGCGCGACCTCCCGCGGCGCGGGCATGCTCGACTTCCTGGCGGGCGGTCTCTCCGGCAGCGAGTACATCTCTGTCTTCTCGATGCCCTGGTACGCGTGGCTGGGCGCGCTGGTGCTCATCCCCGTGGGCCTGTGCATCGCCTCGCTGCTGTGGCAGCACCAGCGCCAGGTGGTGCCCGGCAACGTGATCGCGCTCGCGGTCTCGTGGGCGGCGCTCCCGATCGCCTACTTCATCGGGGCGCTGGCGCTGATGATCCTCGGCGTGGTCTCGATGCAGTTCGCCGTCTCCGGCGGCTTCCTGCAGAACGAGCGCTTCGGTGCGTCCCTCGGTCTCGCCGCGTGGACGCCGCTGCTCGCGGGCGTCGCCGGTGTGCTCGTGGAGCTGCTCTCCCGTTTCGTGGCACCGCTGGTCGCGCCCTACCTGCCGGGCAGGGCCCTGTCCTGGTTCCGGCGTCCGCTGGCTCCGGCGGCCGCCGGTGCCACGGTGCCCGGCACCGGTGCCACCTCGGCGACCGCAGAGGGCGCCCCGGCGGCCGCGGAGTCCGTGCCGGCGCCCGTGCCGATGCATGGTGCCGCTGCGGGTGACGTCCAGCAGCCACCGGCGCCCGTGCCGCTGTCGCCGGCGGCGCGCAAGCTCCTGATCGGCGGCGGCATCGCCGTCGGCGCCGCACTGGTCCTGGTCACAGGGCTGACGATCACCTTCAACGTTGTCTCGAGCACCCTGTACTCCCCGGAGAAGCAGGTCGAGCAGTACCTGAGCGCTCTGCAGGAGGGGGACGCCTCCACCGCCGTGGAGATCTCCGCGCCGAACGCGCCCTCCGCGGAGCAGGCCCTGCTGACCGACGCGATCGCCGGCGCGGCCGGGGAGCGGATCAGCGGGTTCGAGATCACCGGCTCCGAGAGCGACGGGGATGAGGGATACCTGGTCACCGCACGCGTCACGCAGGACAGCGTGACCACCACGCGCGTCTTCCACGTCGAGCGGGCCGGTCGCGCGGCCCTGGTGTTCCCCGACTGGCAGATGGGCCAGACCGAGTACGCCTTCCTCAGCATGGAGATCCCCTCCGGCACCACCTCGATCCTGGTCAACGGCCAGGAGGTGGCGGTGGACAGCCTTGCCGTCGAGGACGGCTTCGCCGTCGCCGCCGTGCTGCCGGGCCAGTACACCGTGGGCCTGCCGGCATCCTCGGAGTTCGTCGACGCCGAGGAGAGCACGGTCTTCGTCTCAGCAGACCCGGACGAGTGGTACGAGCTGCGCGCCGCCCCGGTCTACACCCTGAACGATTCTGGGCTGACCGAGGTCCAGTCCCAGGTCGACGCCGTGATCGACGAGTGCGCCACGTCCCAGGACCCCCTTCCGGGAGACGGGTGCCCCTTCGCATGGGCACCCAGCTGGATGGTCGAGGGCTCCGGCTCCTGGACCGTCGACTCCTACCCGACGGTGAAGCTCGAGAAGGACTACAGGGGAGAGGGCTGGACCCTGTCCAGTGACGGGGGACTGGGAAAGGCCACGTTCTCCTACCAGCAGGAGGGCTGGAGCGAGGACGACGAGCCCACCGACGAGACGGTCGCGATGCAATTCCACGTCAGCGGCACCGTGACCCTCGCGGAGGACGGCACCCTCACCGTGGAGTGCTGGTGAGCTGACCGCAGTGCCGCGCTGAGCGGCCATGCCGCGAAGATCCCGGTCCCGACCCCGCAGAGGCGTCGGGGCCGGGATCTTCCTCGTCGGGACCGAAGCGGACTCTCCGTGCCCCGATCTCCGATACCTTGGGCCCGGCGCCGCCCCGGTCGGCGCGATCGCACAGTCTCGAGGAGGAGAGCAGATGCGCGCACTGCGCAAGACGGCGCCCGGAGCGGGCCTGGAGTGGACGACCGTCCCCGAGCCCGGCTGCGGTCCCTGGGACGTGACGGTGAAGGTGCTGCGCACCGGGATCTGCGGCACCGACCTGCACATCCTGGACTGGGACACCTCCGCGCAGACCATGTGCGACACGGTGCCCTTCACCCCGGGCCACGAGTTCTACGGCGAGGTGGTCGAGGTCGGGCAGGAGGTCTCCGACGTGAGGGTGGGCGACCGCATCTCGGGCGAGGGTCACGTGGTGTGCGGCATGTGCCGCAACTGCCGCGCCGGCCGACGCCAGATGTGCATCCGCACCCGCTCTGTCGGCGTGCAGCGTGACGGTGCCTTCGCCGAGTACGTGACCCTCCCGCACCAGAACGTGTGGGTGCATGAGTCGGGCGGCGGCGAGGACCTGATCAGCCCCGAGCTCGGAGCCGTCTTCGATCCGCTCGGCAACGCCGTGCACACGGCGCTCAAGTTCCCCCTGGTGGGGGAGGACGTGCTGATCACAGGCGCCGGCCCGATCGGGCAGATGGCCGCAGCCGTCGCCCGCCACGCCGGGGCCCGCTACATCACCATCACCGACATCTCCCCGCAACGCCTGGCGATGGCGGAGGGCTGCGGCGCCGACGTGGTGCTGGACGTGGCGAGCATGAAGGTGCGCGACGCGCAGCGCCAGCTCGGCATGCGTGAGGGCTTCGACGTGGGCTTGGAGATCTCCGGGCAGGCGCGCGCCCTGCAGGAGATGATCGAGAACATGAACCACGGCGGGCGCATCGCGCTGCTGGGGCTGCCTGCCCAGCAGTTCGAGATCGACTGGACCATGGTCGTCACCCGCATGCTCACCTTGCAGGGCATCTATGGTCGGGAGATGTTCGAGACCTGGAACGCGATGTCCGCGATGCTCAGCACCTCCCAGGTGCTGCGCGCTGCGATCGAGCGCACTATCACCGGCGTGCTCCCCGCCGCGGACTGGCAGCGCGGCTTCGAGATCGCCAAGGCCGGCACCGCCGGCAAGGTCGTGCTGGACTGGAGCACCCTGGACAGCTGACCCCGCGGCACGGGCGCATGCCACGGCCACCCGCCGCAGGCCCGCTCGCCGCGGCGCGAGAAGTTCCACCCGGGCGGTACTTTTCTCGTCACCGCACGGGAAACTGCCGCTATCGCCCTCACACACCGTTCACCACCTCGCATGGAGAAACCACCACGATGTACACCGATCTCAAGGACCAGCTCACCGCCGAGCTCGAGGCGATCGAGCAGGCCGGCACCTTCAAGCACGAGCGCGTCATCTCCACCCCGCAGTCGGGCCGCATCACCGCCGGACCTCTCGGCCGGGACGGCGCCGAGGTGCTGAACTTCTGCGCCAACAACTACCTGGGCCTGGCCGATCACCCGGAGATCGTCGCCGCGGCGAAGCGGGCGCTGGACGAGCGGGGCTTCGGGATGGCCTCGGTGCGGTTCATCTGCGGCACGCAGGATCTTCACCTGCAGCTGGAGCAGGCGCTGTCCGCCTTCCTCGGCACCGAGGACACGATCCTGTTCTCCTCCTGCTTCGACGCGAACGGCGCCGTGTTCGGCCCGCTGTTCGGCGCGGAGGACGCGATCATCTCCGATGCCCTGAACCACGCCTCGCTGATCGACGGGATCCGACTGTCCAAGGCCGCCCGGTTCCGCTACCGCAACGCCGACCTCGAGGATCTGCGCACCCAGCTCGAGGCGGCCGCCGCGCTGCATGACGGGAAGGGCGCGCGGCGCACCATCATCGTCACCGACGGCGTCTTCTCGATGGACGGCTACCTCGCCCCGCTCGAGGGCATCTGCGACCTCGCCGAGGAGTTCGGGGCGCTGGTGATGGTGGACGATTCGCATGCGGTGGGCTTCATGGGGGAGACCGGCGCCGGCACGCCGGAGCACTTCGGGGTCTCGGACCGCATCGACATCTACACCGGCACCTTCGGCAAGGCGCTCGGCGGGGCGAGCGGCGGATACGTCTCGGGCCGCCGCGAGATCGTCGCCATGCTGCGCCAGCAGGGCCGGCCCTACCTGTTCTCCAACTCACTGGCTCCCTCGATCGTGGCCGCGACCCTCACCGCGCTCGAGCTGGTCGAGGGCAGCGGCGAGCTGCGCGAGACCCTGTTCCGCAACGCCGAGCTGTTCCGCGCGCGGATGAGCGAGGAGGGCTTCGACCTGCTTCCGGGCGAGCACGCGATCGTGCCGGTCATGTTCGGGGACGCGGCGCTCGCCGGGAGGATGGCAGATGCCATGCTCGAGAGGGGCGTGTTCGTCACCGCCTTCTCCTACCCGGTGGTGCCGCAGGGCCAGGCTCGGATCAGGGTGCAGCTCTCCGCCGCGCACACCGAGGAGGACATCGAGGCCGTGGTCGCGGCGTTCGTCGCCTCCCGCGAGGTCGTCCAGGGCTGAATCCAGCCTGTGCGGTGCGGCTCGGCCTCAGCCGCCGAGCCGCATCCATGCGTCGGTGCGCACCCGCAGTCCGAGGCTCACCGCGCGCAGCACCATGAACAGGAAGTTGCAGGCCAGCCACAGCATCGCCAGACCCAGCGGGCCCGCCGGCATCCACCAGGCCACGAGCGCCGCACCGGGCATGATCGCGAGCGCGATCACCGAGCCGACCTTCGCGAGGTAGGGGGCGTCCCCCGCCCCCATCAGCACCCCGTCCAGCACGAACACGTACCCGGCGATCGGCTGGGTGATCACCAGCACCCACAGCGCGGCGCGCAGGCTCTCCTGCACCGCGGGATCCGGGGTGAACAGCTCGGGCAGTACGTAGCTGCCCGCCAGCAGGATCACGGAGACCACCGCGCCGCCCAGCACGCCCCAGAGCATCAGCCTCCGGGTGACGGCGTGGACCGTGCGCGGATCCGAAGCGCCGAGATAGCGGCCGGTCAGGGCCTGCCCCGCGATCGCGAGCGAGTCCAGAGCGAGGGAGAGCATCGCGAACACGGTCGTGGCCAGCTGATGAGCGGCGAGCTGCACGTCGCCGAGCCGGGTCGCGACCACCGTCGCGGTGATCACCACGACGCGCAGCCCGAGAGTGCGCACGAACATCGGCACCGCGTCCCGGCCCACGGCCACGAGGTTCGAGACGTTCAGCCCGAGCGGGATCTGCTCGTCCAAGGCCCGGCGCACGATCACCCCGAGCAGCACCAGCGCCATTCCCCACTGGCACACGATGGTGCCGATCGCGGAACCGGCGATGCCGAGGTCGAGCCCGAAGATCAGCACGGCGTTCAGCGGGATGTTCGCCAGCGCCCCGCCCACCGCCACGATCAGCGGCAGCTTCGCATCCTGCAGCCCCCGCACGAGCCCGGTCGCGGCCTGCACGGCGAGCATCGCGGGCAGTCCCCAGGCGCTGATCTGCAGGTAGACGAGCCCCTCGGCGAGCACCTCGGGGGAGGGGCCGAAGGCATCCAGCAGCGGCTCACCGGCCAGCAGCAGGCCGAGGGTGGACAGGACGCCCACGAGCAGCGCGAGCCAGCACGCGTCGATGCCGCGGCTGATCGCCTCGCGATGGCGGCCGGCACCGAAGGCGCGCGCCACGGCGGCGGTGGTGGAGTAGGCCAGGAAGATCGCCAGGCCCACGATCGTGGTGAGCACCGTGGAGGCCAGGCCCAGTCCGGCCAGCGAGGTGGTCGAGACCCTGGCGATGAAGCTCGAGTCCACCAGCAGGAACATCGGCTCGGCGATCAGTGCCCCGAGGCTCGGGATCGCCAGGCGCAGGATGTCGCGGTCGACCGTCCGCCGCGCACGCTCCTCGCGCGGTCCGTCAGCAGCGCTCATCGTCGCAGCAGACCTCGCGGGTGCGGGGCGTGAACGGGCCGAGCGGCGGCGCGGGCGGGGAAGGCGGGAAGGGAGGGCACTCGTCCATTGTGCGACGAGGGTTCCGACGTTCGTCGGATCCTTCCGTCCAGGAACCCGTGAGAGAGTGCGCGCGGAGGACATGACGCTCGTTCCCTGCGCGGGACGGCGGGGCAGTACCTCCCCGTCGGAGACGATCCCCTGAGGAGCAGGATGAACCGCCTGGCCACGCTGAGCCTGAACAACCGGTCCTTCATCGCACTGGTCTGCATCGCCGTGTCGATCATCGGCGTGTTCATCATGACCACGATGCGCCAGGAGCTCATCCCGTCGGTCTCCCTGCCCCAGATCCAGGTGATGACCACCGCACCCGGCTCGAGCTCCGAGCAGGTGCGCGACCGGATCACCGGGCCCGTCGAGCAGTCTCTCAGCGGGCTCGAGAACGTGGAGGGCACCTCCTCGAGCTCGCAGGCCGGCATGTCGATGGTCACCGTCGAGCTCACCTACGGCAGCGACGTGGCGCGCGCCTCCAACCAGGTCGACGCCGCACTGTCCCGCATCGAGGGTCAGCTGCCGGAGGACGCGGACCCGCAGGTCATCTCCGGCGGCACGAGCGACCTGCCGGCCGTGGTGCTGTCCGTCTCCTCGGACCTGGACCCCTCCGAGCTCGCCTCCCGCCTCGAGTCCTCGGTCACCCCGGAGCTGGAGCGCGTCAGCGGGGTCTCCTCCGTCGCCGTGATCGGTGCCCCGCAGGAGATCGTCGAGATCACCCCCGATGAGGATGCGCTGGCCGAGAACGGCCTGACCGAGAACGACATCACCACCGCCCTGGACGCCCACGGGCTGTCCCTGCCCGGGGGTTCGGTGACCGACGGCGACCGCACCCTGGACGTGGTGCTGGGCCAGAGCGTGGAGTCGCTCGAGAGCCTCGAGCAGATCGTGCTGATGCCCGCCGAGGGCGGGGAATCGGCTCAGCAGGACGAGCAGGGTCAGGACGGCCAGGCCGCCCCGGGCGCCGACGGGCAGATGCCGCAGCCCGATGCACAGCCGCAGCAGCCGGCCGAGCCGGTCACCCTCGCCGAGGTCGCGACCGTCGAGCGCACCACCCAGGAGGCCACCTCGATCTCCCGCACCAACGGGCGCGAGTCCCTGGTGCTGATGGTCACCGCGACCGTCGACGGCAACGTCGTGGACGTCTCCGAGGACGTCGAGAGCGTGCTCGCGGAGCAGCTGCCCGGCGTCGGCGGCAGCGCCGAGGCCGATGTGGTCTTCGACCAGGCGCCCTTCATCCAGGAGTCGATCCTCGCGCTCGCCGAGGAGGGCCTGCTGGGCCTGCTCTTCGCCGTCGGCGTGATCCTGCTGTTCCTGCGCCGGGTGCGCCCCACGGTGGTCACCGCGATCTCGATCCCCACCTCGCTGCTGATCGCCTTCATCGGCATGTACGTCACCGGGTACACGCTGAACATGCTCACCCTCGCGGCGCTGACGATCTCGATCGGCCGCGTGGTCGACGACTCGATCGTGGTGATCGAGAACATCACCCGCCACCTCGCCTACGGCAAGACCAAGCGCCGGGCGATCCTCGACGGCGTCGCGGAGGTCGCCGGCGCGATCACCGCCTCCACGCTCGCGACCGTGGTGGTGTTCCTGCCCGTCGCCGTGGTCGCGGGCATGGCCGGGGAGCTGTTCCGGCCCTTCGCGCTCACCGTCGGCATCGCGATGATGTCCTCCCTGCTGGTGGCGCTGACGATCGTGCCCGTGCTCGCGTACTGGTTCCTCAAGGTGCCGAAGGGTCATGAGGAGGTCGACCCCGACGATGCCGCCGAGGTCGCCGCGATCCGCGAGCAGGCGGAGGCGAAGGAGGAGGGCACCTGGCTGCACCGGATGTACGCCCCCGTGCTGCGCCTGGTCCTGGACACCCTCCCGCGCCGCCTGCTCACCGTGGGCGCCTCGATCCTGGTGCTCGTGGGCACCGTGTTCCTGATCCCGCTGGTGAACGTCAACTTCCTCGGCGACACCGGCCAGAACATCGCCTCGCTCACCCAGACCCTCCCGGCGGGCACCGACCTCGAGCAGTCCTCCGAGAAGGCCACCGAGTCCGAGGAGGCGCTGCTGGAGATCGAGGGCGTCCAGACGGTGCAGACCACCATCGGCGGCGGACAGTTCGGCTTCGGCGGCGGCAGCGGGAACGAGGTCAGCTTCTCGATCACCACCGACCCCGACGCCGACCAGCAGGCGCTGCTCGACGAGATGGTCGCCGCGCTCGAGGAGCTGCCGGAGCCCGGCACGATCGAAGCGGCCGACATCGCCTCGCCCACCGGCTCGAACTCCGTGGACATCCTCATCACCGGCCCCACCGCCGACGCCCGCCAGGAGGCGAACGACGCGCTCCTGGCCGAGCTCGACCCGGTCCCCAGCGGTGTCTCCGAGGTCACCAGCGACCTGCAGGCCGATCAGCCCACCGCCGTGGTGACGGTGGACCGCGAGGCCGCCGCGCAGCTGGGGCTGACCGAGGAGGCCGTGATCGGCATGGTCGCCCAGCAGATGTACCCCGGCGCGGTCGGCACGATCACGCTGGACGACAACGAGCTGGACATCCACGTCGCCACGGGCGACGGCATCGAGACCTTCGACCAGCTGCGGGACATCCAGCTGATGGGCTCGATCCCGCTCGAGGACGTCGCGAGCGTCGAGGAGGAGCTCTCACGCCCCTCGATCGCCACCCAGGATAGCCTGGAGACCGTCACCGTGTCGGTCACCCCCGAGGGGGAGAACGTCTCGCCCGCGACCGAGGCCGCGAACGCCGCGATCGAGGCTGCGGAGCTGCCCGAGGGCGTCGAGGCCACCGTGGGCGGCACCGCCGCGGACATCGACGAGACCTTCGGCCAGCTCGGCGTCGCCATGCTCGCCGCGATCCTGCTGGTGTACGTGCTGCTGGTGTGGATCTTCAAGTCGCTGATCCAGCCGCTGATCCTGCTGGTCTCGATCCCCTTCGCGGCGACCGGCTCGTTGGGTCTGCTGCTGATCACCGGGGTGCCGCTGGGCCTGCCCTCGATGATCGGTCTGCTGATGCTGGTGGGCGTCGTGGTCACCAACGCGATCGTGCTGATCGACCTGGTCAACCAGTACCGGCGCGCGGGCATGAGCCTCGACGAGGCGCTGCACGAGGGCTCCGCGAAGCGCCTGCGCCCGATCCTGATGACCGCCGCCGCGACCATCTTCGCGCTGATCCCGATGGCGCTGGGCATCACCGGCAACGGCGGGTTCATCGCCCAGCCGCTGGCCGTGGTGGTCATCGGCGGCCTGATCTCCTCGACGCTGCTGACCCTGGTGATCGTGCCGGTGCTCTACCGCATGGCCGAGGGCCCGGGGGAGCGCAGGCGCCTGCGCGAGGAGGCCGCCCAGGCCGAGCTGCGCGAGAAGCGCGCGAAGGCCGAGGCGCAGAAGCGTGCCCAGCAACGCGCCCAGGAGCGGACCGCCACCGCAGAGACCGCCCAGGGTGCCGCCGTGACCACGGCTCCGGCGACCGATGATCCCCGCGGCTCGCTCAAGGAGCGCGGCGGCATCGTGGGGATCGTCAGGCGTCGGCTGGGCCGGGGCTGACGTGACGGGCGGGGCGGCGCCGAGCCCCGCCCCCGTCGCCTACCATGCGCACCATGCCCCAGCCGCGCCTGCGTCAGCGCTTCACCGATCTGCTCACCCGCGGGTGGTCGGTGCGGATGCGCGTGCTCACGGTGATGATGGCGTTCATGGCGGTGGGCCTGGCGGTGACCGGCGTGCTCACCTACGCGGCGCAGTTCCGCGCGCTCGAGCAGCGCATCAACGCCGAGCTGTGGCAGGAGCACAGCGAGCTGATCCTGATCGCCGAGGCGACCGATGAGGCCGGCGGCCCGGCGCACACCACGGTGGAGAGCGTGCTGCTGCAGGCCACGGAGTCCGCGGCCCCGTCGGACTATGAATCCGTGATCACCTTCCTCGATGACGAGCCGCTCTACCAGCCGCAGGCGCAGGACTTCGCGATGCTGCCGCGGGACTCCCCGGATTCCCCGCAGGTGCGCGATAAGCTGCTGGCGGCCCATCAGCCGCAGAGGTCGGTGATCGTGCCGCTCGAGGCGCATGGCCGGGACCTGCAGGTGCTGATCGCCTCGGTGAACGTCGAGGGGGACCAGGCGCAGGGCGTCTTCGTGGTCGCCAACGACATCGGCGCCCAGCGGCGCGACCTGTGGCAGAGCGTGTTCACCTTCGCGGCGCTGTCCGTGATCACCCTGCTGATCGCCGGCTGGGTGGGGTACGTGGTGACGGGGCGGCTGCTGCGTCCCCTCGAGGATCTGCGCTCGGCCACCGAGCAGATCACCGTCGAGGATCTCGAGTACCGCGTGCCCGTCCCCGATGAGCGGGACGACATCGCCGCGCTCGCGCAGAACTTCAACCGGATGCTCGCGCGCATCCAGGCGGGTTTCTCCGAGCAGCGCCGGTTCATGAGCGATGTGGGCCATGAGCTGCGCACACCGCTGACGATCGTGCGCGGCACCCTGGAGACCACCGATGTCGACGACGTCGAGGACGTGCGCGAGGCCCACGGCATCGCGATCGAGGAGCTGGATCGGATGGGGCGCGTGGTCGGCGACCTCTCGGAGCTCGCGGCCTCCACCCGCCCCGACTACGTCAAGCCCCGTCCCCTGGACCTCGCGGCCTTCACCCGCTCCGCCTTCGCCCGCATCGAGCACATCGCCCCGCGCGACTGGATCCTCGCCCGGAGCGTCGACGTGGTGGCCGACGCCGACGAACAGCGCCTCACCCAGGCGGTCGTCCAGCTGGCCGCGAACGCAGTGCGCTACAGCGAGGAGGGCAGCCGGATCCGCTTCGGCGTGGACCGGGTGCTGGGACCGGAGGGCCCCGAGATCCACGTGAGCGTGCAGGATGAGGGCATCGGCATCGAGCCCGAGGATCAGCGGCGCATCTTCGAGCGCTTCACCCGAGTGGACGGCAGTCGCGGCTCCGGCACGGGCCTGGGGCTGCCGATCGTGCTCGCGATCGCCGAGGGTCACGACGGTGTGGTGCGCCTGCTGTCCCAGCCCGGCCGGGGCTCGACCTTCACCATCGTGTTCCCGCAGTTCGCCGCCGGGGACCGGGCCGAGACGGACGGTGAGACCCCGTCGGCCCCCGCAGGCGATACTGGCACGGAGGGGCCCGGCCCCGCACAGACCCCCACCGCATCCAGGAAGGACCAGGCATGAGGATCCTCATCGCCGAGGACGAGGCGCGCATCGCACGGTTCATGGAGCGCGGGCTGAAGGCCAACGGCTACGCCTCCACGGTGGTGGAGGACGGCATCTCCGCCCTCGACCTCGCCTCGAGCGGCGACTTCGACCTGCTGATCCTCGACGTGGGACTGCCCCGCATGGACGGCTTCCAGGTGCTGAGGGCCCTGCGGGCGATGGACGTGCAGATCCCGATCCTGATGGTCACCGCCCGCACGGGTGTGGACGACACCGTCCAGGGGCTCGAGGGCGGCGCGAACGACTACATCGCCAAGCCCTTCCGCTTCGAGGAGCTGCTGGCCCGCGTGAAGCTGCGCGCCCGCGAGGCCAGCGCGGGAGCGGGCAGCGTGAGCGCGGACGTGCTCGAGCTGGGGGACCTCTCGCTGGATCTGCGCTCCAGGATCGCGACCTGCACGGTGGACGGCGAGACCCGCTCGGTCGAACTGTCCTCGCGCGAGTTCACGATGGCGCGCGTGTTCCTGGAGAACCCCTCCCAGGTGCTCACCCGGGACCTGCTGCTGTCCAAGGTGTGGGGCTACGACTACGACGGCGCCTCGAACGTGGTGGACGTGTACGTGGGGTACCTGCGCGGCAAGCTCGGCGCGGCGCGCCTGGTGACGGTGCGCGGCGCCGGCTACAAGCTGGTCGATCCCACCGCATGAGCTGCTGCGTCGCAGGTCACCACCGTGATGAGAGAGCCCTCATGGCGCCTTCACCGACATCTCATCGCAGGTGGCGATGATGCCTGACATGAAGACTCTGCGGGTGATCGGCATCCTCGCGGTCATCGCGCTCGCGGTGATCGCGGTGACCGTGCTGCCCTCGTCCGACGGCCTCCCGGCCGCGCGGGAGGGCATCGTCGTGGGCGAGAAATCTGCTGCCGGGGACCGCTCCGCCGCCGTGGAGCAGGGGGCCGACGGGGGCGCGATCGCACTGCCCGAGGCCAGTGCTGCAGGCGGCACGCCATCCGAACCCGAGGTGGGCACCATGGAGGCCGAGCCCTCACCCACGCCGGCGCCGAAGCCCGCCCCGGCCCCTGCGCCGAGCGGCGGGGACTCCGGCAGCTCCTCCACCAGCAGCTCACGCACCGCCGAGCCACAGCCCACGCGTCCCTCGGGCGTGTGCGAATGGGACGACGGCGAGCTCGACTGCGATGACGACGATGACGATGACGATGATGACGACGATGATGACGACGACGATGACGACTGAGCGGCGCCGCGGCGCCTGACTCCCACCGCACCCGTCGGCCGGGCCTCCGGCCCCGACGGCCCCGACCTCAGGCGGGCACGCCGAGCCGCGCGAAGGCGCTGCGGAAGATCGTCAGCCCGTCCAGCCCGGGCAGTTTCTGGATCCGCTTGTCGAGCTTGTCCATCTCGTCGCCGTGGCCGCCGAAGAGGTGGCCCATCACGTGCCGCACCTCGGACTCGTCCATCATGCCGCTGCCCACGGGCTTCCAGACCCGGGACATGACCATCCGCACGATTTTCTGCGCTGTCTGGGAGGCCTCGAGCCGCTCACGGCCCTGGGTGGTGTAGAACGCGACGTGGCGGGTCTCCTGCTGGGCGATGCGCTTCAGCAACGGGGACAGGGCGGGGTGATCGGTCATCGCGGAGAGCCGACGGTAGGCCGCCACCGCGGAGAGCTCGTTGGCGGCGCCCCACACCATGTGCACGGCCACGAAGTCGGTGCCGGCGAGGTTGGTGAGCACCGACTGCTTCAGCGGGCCCAGCGCCCCCATCCAGCCCAGCTTCTCCCGCTTCGCCTTCACCTCGTCGTAGTCCACGATGATCCCGTGGCGCGCCAGGACCATCGACAGCGCCTCGCCGTGCCAGAACTCCTCGCGGTTCCACATGGTCATGAAACCGCCGGCATCCTCCTCGCGATGGGAGGGGGTCACGAGCAGATCCCGCAGGAAGCAGGAGGTGTGGTACTCGACGTCGCACATGTAGCGCAGCGAGCGCAGCGTCTGGGCGTCCAGGGGCTGCGACTCGAAGGTGTCGAAGTCGAGGTCCTCGTACTTGACGGGCACCGAGGTCTGTGCGAACTGCTCGAGGTCGAAGGCCATGTCATCCTCCTCGCGGCAGTGAGCTGAGGTGTGGGTCCGGAAGGTCTGGGCCGGGCAGTAGGCGCGTGACCTCGAACCGGGCGCGCCGGAGAGCGGCGCGATCGGCGGCGGTCTCGCCGAGGATCCGCAGCGCGGCGGACAGGTCCGGATCGGGCACCCCGCCTCCTGCGAGTGGGGAGCCCAGAGCCAGCACCAGGCGGGCAGCAGCGGCCTCGCGGCGCGATCGGTTCACCCGGGCGATCGCCTCGGCGGTGAAGAAGTCGACGGAGGCCTGATGACGCTCCGCCACCAGTTCGAGGACCCGGCGGGCCTCCCCGTCGAGCCGCTGTGCGAGGAGCAGCAGTGCCGCCTGCAGGGACGCTTCCTGGATCGCCATCCGCGCCATGTGCCCGGCGGGGACGGCCTCGCCGCCCAGGCCCGTCCACAGCGGGCTCAGCAGCGGCTGGAGGCGATCGATGTGGATCCTGCGCAGCACGTGCACGGGGCGGGGCCGGGACCGGGGGACCGGCCGGACGGTCGGAGCGTCCCCGGTGAGCACATCCCGCAGGGCGCGGGACTGCCAGAAGCGGTCCACCATCCAGGTGGCGAGGAAGGCGGTGATCCGGGCCTCGTTGCCGGTGGTCGTCGAGAGCATCGCCCGGGACTCCGCGAGCGCCGAGGACTCCAGGCGCTGCAGCACGCCCAGCGCCAGGCGCTCCTGCGGTCCGAGCGGTGCCTCGGCCACGAGCAGTGCGGTGTCCACCTCGAGCCGGGAGGAGCCTCGGCGCACGTAGGCGTCGACGTCGACGTCGGTGCGCAGCACGGGGGTGACGGTGCGATCGAAGTGGAGATGCCCCGCGAAGGGCCCGCTGCGGGGCTGCGGCAGCGGCAGCTCGGCGGGGCGCAGGGCGGCCCGGAGGCGACCCAGGTCCGGATCGCGGCATGAGGATCGGGGGTCGGGGGAGGGGACGACGAGGTCGTGGGGCTCCCTGCCAGATCCACTGCCACAGTCCACCTCTTCTGCTCACCTGGCCCGTACGGGCCTCGGTCATTGTACGGAGGACAGGTGTTCATGTGCTGATCGGGCCGTGCTTGGTAAGTTCAAGGCTGTGATCACTCCCGGTGCCTCCTCGCTCCCGGGCCCCGACAGTGACATGGTCGGCCACGACCTTCCGGACCTGGGTCGCCTCCGGGCCGCCCTGCGCCCCGCCGAGCTGCCGCTGCCGCACCCCCGCAGCGTGCTCGAGGCGGCGCACCGCGCCTGGGATCTGCTCCACGCGGAGCACGCCCGCGATGCCGCCCGCCTGGTCGAGGAGTTCCGTACGGCACAGGCCCCCTCCTCGCACCGCTTCCACCTGTTGCGCGCAGGCCTGCACGCCGCGCTGCTCAGCGCCGATCCTGCACGGATCGAGCGCGCGCTCACCCCGATCGTCTCCCTGCTGCACCGCCAGGGCTTCGCCTCCCAGGCCGCGGCGACGGTGTCCGTCCTGCTCGAGCGGTGGCCCTCGGAACGCGGTGCGCCGAGTACGGCGCGCGAGGCGCTCAGCCGCTCCGGCGTCGGCCGCCGCCGTGGCCGCACCCCGGAGGCGCCCCCGGAGATGCTCGTGGTGGTGCGAGCCTTGGAATGGCCCGCGCTCGCCGCCCCGCGCCGTGCCGTCACCGATCCGCGGCGCGATGCCGCGCGGCTGAGGGCCGCGCTGAGCGCACTGCCCGCAGTGCGCGAGCAGCTGCTGGTGGATCCGGAGCGCGAGCTGCGGGTGCGCCTCGCGCAGGCGCTCGAGGGCGCCGGTGATCCTGCCGCGGCGACCACCGCGGCGCTGGACCTGCTCGAGCTCGTCGAGGAGCAGCAGACCGAGTCCGAGCAGCCCCCCATGGACCCCCTGCGCAGCGTGATCGCGGCACATGCGGTGCTGGCCCGCACCCTCTTCCGCGAACGGCCGCTCCCGGCCGTGCACCATGCACTGGAGGCACTGGAGTCGCTGCATGACGTCGAGGATCCGCCGCTGCGGATCGGCCTGATCACCTCCCTGCTGGAGGCCCTGATGGCCGCCGGCGCCACCTCCCAGGCTTCCTTCACAGCGGGCCGGCTGGCCTCCCTCCAGCGCACCCTGGGCCGGGACTCGCTGCGGATCGCGCCGTTGCTGGCGGTGGCCGCGCAGCGCGTGCAGGCCGAGCGCTATGACGCCGCCCAGGTGCCGCTCGAGCAGGCCCGCGCCATCGCCCGGGAACAACGGGATCACCATGCGCTGCTGGAGGCCTCGCGCCTGGCAGCGAGCATCCACGAGCGGCGCGGCGACCACGCCTCCTCACTGGTCGAGCTGCGCCAGATGGCCTCCCACGCCCGCTGGCTGGCCGACGACCTCGAGACCCCCACCTCCGCCCAGGGCGAGCTGATCCGCACCGAGCTCGAGGCGAACGCACTGATGATGCGCCGTGCGCTGGATCTCGGGCGGCTCGACCCGGTGGTCGCGGCCGTGCGCGCGATCGAGCGCCGCACTCGCGAAGGGGGCGGGGGAGCGCCGCTGCCGGCCGAGTTCCTGTGGGACCACCGGGTCGATGCGCGGGTGGGACTGTTCCTCGCCACCGGCGATGCCCACGCGCGGGAGGTGCCGGGGGTCTCGGCCGAGGACTGCGAGCTGCGCCGCCGCGAGGCGATGCAGGCGATCGACGAGATGCCCGCCGGCCACGACCAGCGCGCCCGCTACTGGGCCACCTACCTCGATGACCGCCACGCCCACCTGCTCGCGGCCCGCGGCGAGACGGGGCGGGCGAAGAAGGCTGCCCGGCGCGCCCACGAGGGCTGGCAGCGCCTGGGGATGGAAGAGGACGCCGCACGGGTCGCGGCCCTGCAGGCGGCGCTCAAGGGCGCCTGAGCGCAGGTCACCGCTCGGAGCGCCGGGTGCGCGGCTCGCGCGCGGCCCCACGGCTCTCAGCTGCCGTCGGCCGCCCGCATCGTGGTGCGCAGCACCTTGATGACTGCCTCCGGATCCGTCCCCGGGTTCACGAAGGCGAGCCGCAGTGCGATCTCGCCCCGGAACGCGGTGGGCACGCACAGCAGAGTCCCCTCCTTCGCCAACCGCTGCGACCAGCGGCGATAGGCGGCCGGGGCCCAGCCGGGCCGACGGAACACCACCACCGACAGCTCGGGCTCGGCCAGCAGCTCCAGGTGCTCGGTCTCCTCGATCGCGCGCGCCACCGTGCGGGAGGAGGCCAGGCAGCGCTCCACGGCCGCGGTGTAGGAGGCGGTGCCGTGCGTGGCCAGCGAGTACCACAGCGGCAGGCCACGGGTACGTCGCGAGAGGTGCGCGGCCAGGTCCGAGGGGTTCGACTCCCCGCGGTCGATCGAGTCGAGATAGGCGGCGTGCTGGGAGTGCGCGGCAGCGGCCGGGCGCGGGTCCCGGTACAGCAGTGCGCAGCAGTCGTACGGCGCGAACAGCCACTTGTGCGGGTCCACGATGAAGGAGTCGGCCTGCTCGATGCCGGTGAAGCGCTCCCGCACGCTCGGGGCGGCCAGCGCCGCGCCGCCGTAGGCGCCGTCCACGTGCACCCAGGCCCCGTGACGGTGCGCGGCCTCGACCACCGAGGCCAGATCGTCCACGATCCCCGCGTTGGTGGTGCCCGCGGAGGCGACCACCGCGCAGATCCGGTCATCGGCGGCGAGCACCTCCTCGAGCGCCTCCCCGGTGAGATGGCCGCGATCATCCACGGGCACGCTCACCACGTCCATGTCCAGCAGGCGTGCGGCCGAGGAGATCGAGGAGTGCGCGGTCGAGGCGCAGGCCAGAGCCCAGCCGCCCTCGGGCCGGCGCCCGCGCCGCTGCAGCGCGTGCTCCCGGGCGGTGGCCAGCGCCGAGAGGTTCCCGTGGGTGCCTCCGGCCACGAACACGCCCGCGGACTCCTCCGGCCAGCCCAGCAGGTCCGCGAGCCAGCGCAGCACCTGGTTCTCGGCGAAGATCGCGCCCGCGCCGTTCTCCCAGATCCCGCCGAACACGTTCGCGGCCGAGACCACGGTGTCGAAGGCGACCGCGGCCCGGGTGGGCGCGGCGGGGATGTAGGCGAGGTTCATCGGATCCTCGGCCGAGCGCGTCGCCGGCAGCAGCACCTGGTCGAACAGCTCCATCGCGCGTGCCGCGCCGATGCCGTCCGCGGTGATCGTCTCGCCCACATCCGCCTGCAGCTCCGCGGCGCTGCGCGCGGTGGTCTTGGGATCGGTGGCGACCGTGGTGTGGGAGGCGGCCCAGTGCAGCGCGATGCTCACCGCCTCGCTCTCATCGCCCCAGATCGGGGAGGGCGGCCGGTGGCGTTGCAGGGCCTCCGAGGCGTCGGAGAAGGCGCTGCGCTCCGCCGAGGCGGTCGCGGCATCCGGGAGGGCGGGGGCGCTGTGGTCGGGTCACGTCCAGCATGGTCGCATGCGGGCGGCCGACGGGGACCCCTGACAGCTCGGCCCCGCCTGCCGTACCGTGGAGGCAGAGGCCGGAAGGAGCCCGAGATGAGCCCCGAGTACGAGGAGCACGTCTACGGCCCCGAGGAGCGGATCGCCGTGCGCGACAATGCCGCGGCGGACCGCTACGAGGCGGTGCGCGGTGGGGACGTGGTGGGCATCCTCCTGTACGAGCGCAGCGCCGGCGCATCGAGCTGATCCACACCGTCACCGATCCCGCTCACCGCGGCGAGGGAGTGGCCTCGGTGCTGGTGCGCACCGTGCTGGCAGAGGCCCGCGCGATCGAGCTGCCGGTGCTGGTGATCTGCCCGTTCATCGAGAGCTGGCTGCATCGCCACCCCGAGCAGTCCGTCGGAGTCGTGGCCGAGGATTGAGCGCCGCGGGCGGCCCGCTCCGCACGTATCAGGAGTAGCGTTCGAGCATGGACTCCCTCGACGTGCTCCGAGACCTCGCCTCCCGCCCCCGTCACGCGGCCGCAGCCCTGCGCGGGCGCCTCGATCCCAGCATCCTCAACGCCCGCCCCGGCGGGCACGACAACTCCGTGGCCTGGCTGCTGTGGCACTCCGGCCGCGAGATCGACGTGCAGCTCGCCGACCTCTCCGGTGACGAGCAGGTGTGGACCTCGCAGGGCTTCGACCAGCGCTTCGACCTCGGTGAGCTCGGCGACTCGGTGGGCTACGGGCACAGCCCCGCCGGGGCCCGCCGCATCATCATCGAGGACGGCCCGGACCTGCTGGACTACGTCGACGCCGCGCTCGCCGCGCTCGAGGGCTACCTGGGCACTCTCCCCCCCGCCGATCTCGACGACGTGATCGACGAGCAGTGGGACCCGCCCGTCACCCGCGGCGTGCGCCTGATCAGCATCGCCGATGACGCCATCCAGCACCTCGCCCAGGGCGCCTACGTGCTCGGGATGCCGCAGCGCGGATGAGCGCGGCGCAGCGGGCGCGACGCTCCCTCCCCACCGGGCCCGCGCCCACCGCCGCGAAGATCACGTCCCGACGGTCAGGCGGGGTTCCTACACTGGCCCGGTGACATCCACCGAAGCCTTCGACGCCGGACCCGACCGCGGCCTGGAGCGCACCCCTCCCCAGGACCTCCCCGCCGAGCGGGGCGTGCTCGGCGGCATGATGCTGTCCAAGGACGCGATCGCGGACGTCGTCGAGACGGTCCGCGGCAACGACTTCTACCGCCCCGCCCACGAGATGATCTTCGAGGCGATCATCGACCTGTACGGGCGCGGCGAACCGGCGGACCTCGTCACCGTCTCCGATGAGCTGACCAAGCGCGGCGAGCTGGCCCGGGTGGGCGGCGGCGCCTACCTCGCGGACCTCATCGACATGGTCCCCACCGCCGCGAACGCCGGCTACTACGCCGAGATCGTGGTCGAGCGCGCCCAGCTGCGTCGCCTGGTCGAGGCCGGCACCCGCATCGTCCAGCTCGGTTTCGCGGCCGACGGCGGCGAGGTGGACGAGGTCATCAACGAGGCGCAGGCGCAGATCTACGCGGTCACCGAGCGCGGCCAGAGCGAGGACTTCCTGCCGCTGGGCGAGGTGATCGACGAGACCCTGAACACGATCGAGGCCACCCAGAACCGCGGCGGCCAGGTCACGGGCGTGCCCACCGGCTTCGCCGAGCTCGATGAGCTGACCCAGGGCCTGCACGGCGGCCAGATGATCATCTTCGCCGGCCGTCCCGCCATGGGTAAGACCACGCTCGGCATGGACGTGCTGCGCTCCGCCTCGATCCACAACGGCCAGACCTCGGTGATCTTCTCCCTGGAGATGGACAAGACCGAGATCACGATGCGTCTGCTCTCGGCCGAGGCGCAGGTGCCGATGAACCGCATGCGTGACGGGTCGATGGACGATCGCGACTGGCAGGCGATGGCCCGTGCGATGAGCCGTATCGCCGATGCGCCGCTGTTCATGGACGACTCGGCGAACATGTCGCTGATGGAGATCCGGGCGAAGTGCCGCCGGCTGAAGCAGAAGCACGATCTCAAGCTCGTGGTCATCGACTACCTGCAGCTGATGAGCTCGGGCAAGAAGGTCGAGTCCCGTCAGCAGGAGGTTTCGGAGTTCTCCCGTGCCCTGAAGCTGCTGGCCAAGGAGATCGACTGCCCGGTCATCGCGATCTCGCAGCTGAACCGAGGCAGCGAGCAGCGCACGGACAAGACCCCGATGATGAGCGACCTGCGCGAGTCCGGCTCGATCGAGCAGGATGCCGATGTCATCCTCCTGATCCACCGCGAGGACTACTACGAGAAGGAGTCCGCGCGCGCCGGCGAGGCGGACCTCATCGTGGCCAAGCATCGAAACGGCGCCACCAAGACGATCCCGGTCGCCTTCGAGGGCCACTACTCGCGCTTCAAGGACATGGCCCACTCCGGAGGCGGCGGCTTCAGCGGCTGAGGCGGTCGACTCGCCGCGCCCGGTCAGGCGTCGGCGAACGGTTCGCCCGCTACGTGTTCGGCGAGCAGCGACTCGGCCTCCGTGAGATCGCTCCGCGTGACCGGAGCGTCGAGCAGCGGATGCATGCCGCCGCGCCAGAGGCGGACGCCGCCCGTGCGCCACACCATGAGCCCCGGTGCGGACAGCGGGGCCGACGAGTGGACGAGGTGGGCGCGCCGGGCCCGCAGAGTGCCCTCCTCCGGATCTCGCAGGGGCGGCATTTCAAGGGCTCGAAGCATCGAGTCTCCTGCCGATCCGCGATGGTCGCGCACATGCCACGAGCGTTGGCGCAGGTCTTCGGCGAGGCCGGGCAGCTCGGGCCCGGGCAGGGCGAGCACCTCGCCGTCGCGGAGCTGCGGCGCGGCGCCCGGCCCGAACGCCCGGGCGGTCAGCTCGGCGAGGCCGGCGGTCACAGCGCCGAGCGGGCCGACCGGCGGCTCGTCGAGCCATCGCAGCTCCTCCCCGGGTGCGATCGCGGCGCGGGCGAGCACCTGGTCCTGACCGTCGACGCCGGTCATCTCGAACCAGGCCTCGGCGGTGTCGGTGCTGCTTGCCCTGCCGAAGAACATCGATGGTGCCTGGGCCTCCGACGGATCGTCGTCCGGCCAGCGGGTGAACCACCTCGAGCCGTCCCCGACCCAGCGGCGCAGCACGGCGCCCAGCTCCCCCTCGTGGCAAATGCCGAGGACGGCCGCGCCGGGGCGCAGCAACCCGGCGGGCGCGTCCGAGGCCGAGGGCCAGGGCTCCCAGACACCTTTCGCGTTCATTGAGCCTCCCTGAAATAACCCTCAGTCGATCTTCGCAATCATGCCGTCAGCGTATAGAGATGCGACACGCTTTCCTTTGGTGTCCTTAAGTTTCCAAGCGCGATCTCCATGCCCGGCCGTGTCCTTATCGATCGACCAGGCTTGCCCGCGGCTCTCTTTGTAGCCGGTCTTTGTCTTCACCGGAAATGCGGCTCATCGCATTTGAGGGTGTAGCCAGGGTCTGAAGCCGCCTGATTCGAGGAGGCTGCGGGCGATGTAGTTGGTGAGATTCCGGAAGCCGAGGGCCGAACCGCGGAGTTGCTCAAGCCGGCCGTTGATCGCCTCGGTGGGCCCGTTGCTGGTGCCTGGGCGATCGAAGAACGCCAAAATGTCGTCAGCGCGTCCGGTCAGCGTCCGGCCGAGCTTTCCCAGCTCGACGAGGTTGTCTGGGACCTTCGCTCTGAGGGCCGCGATGACCTTCTCCATCATCATTCTGGCTCTGGTCCGGTCGGGTTCTCGATAGGCAGCGATCATGGCCTGGTAGATCTCCCAGGTCGCGCGGTCATCCTGATCGCCTTCTCCCCGGTGGTCTCGGGCTCGGAGACCGCGATGATCCCGGGTGTGGACTTCGCCTGGTTCCCGCTGTCGAACCCGGCGATCATCTCGGTGCCGCTGGGCTTCTTCCTCGGCTGGCTCGGCTCGGTCACCTCCCCGGAGACCAACGAGCTCAAGCAGGCCGAGATGGAGGTGCGCTCCATGACCGGGGCCGGCTCCGAGAAGGCCACCGTCAACCACTGAGCAGACGGCCCACCCCGGCCGGCGGCGTGCTGCCCGGTGGCGGCCGCCCGAGGTTCTGCGCCCTGAGGACCGATCCGGACACCGACACCGGTCCTCAGGGCGCAGAACTTCCTCTACCGGTGCCCGCCCGGCTCAGGCCAGGCGCAGCCCTGACTCGGCCCGCACCGCCCGGTCGTGCAGGTCGATGATCTGCTGCTCCACGGCCGACGGCGCCGGGCCCGTGCTCGCGAGCAGTCGGCACACCGCCACCTCCGAGGAGGCCTTCCGGTAGCGCTCCACCCAGGCGCGGTGCACCTCGTCCGCTGCGGTGCGGGTGCCGAGGTCCTCGAAGCGGTCCACCTCGATCCGCCACGGCTTCGGAGTCAGGCGCGCCCGGTAGGTGTCATGGACCCGGCACAGGATCATGTACAGCTCATCGCTGTGCACCTGCCCCATCAGCTCGCGCGCCCGCTGGCTCGCGGGACCGGCCCCGGTGCCTGTGATGATCAGGCGGAAGCCGTTGCGCGTGCGGTAGGTGCGCACCCCGAGTTCCGGGTGGCGGGCGGTGAAGTCGTCGATCAGGGCGAGGGTGCGGGCATGGTGCTCGCCGCGTCGTCCCGGGGAGCGCAGACCGAAGGCATCCGGGTCCCGTTCCTGCTCGCCGAGCTCCGCGCCGCGGCCGCCGCCGAACAGACGCGAGAGCAGCCCGCCGCCCGCGGTGACCACATCCTGCGGTGACGGGGCGACCAGGTCGACATCGCTGATCAGCACCGCATCGGTGTTCAGCACCGCGACTCCGTAGCGGTTGCGGGTGATCGCCGCGACCAGCGCGCCGTCGGGAGAGCGCACCTCCTCGAGCAGCTCCTCGGGCAGTCGCCGCAGCGGGTAGTACTCCAGCCCGCTGCGGCGCAGCTGCTCGGGACCGCCCGCCGCGATCAGTCGCTCCATGCGCTGCTCGGCGTCGCGCTGCGCCTCCTGCACGGAGATATCCGAGGCGCCGTGGATCGTCAGCGCGTACTCCTTCGTCTGCGGGAAGGAGACGGTGCGGCGAACGGTGGCCCAGTAGCGGGGGAGCGGCTGCATGCACCGACCGTAGCCTGCCCGCCTTCCGTGCGAGACACTGGGACGTATGACGTTCTGGGAAGGGCTGTGGTGGCAGATCGGCCTCGACCTGCCCGGAGCCGTCGGCGTGCTGCTCGCCTCGATCGTTCTCTACCTGGTTTTCACCACCATCCTGCAGGTGGCCGGGCAGCGGCTGAGTGCGAACCCCTCGGTGCTCTCGGTCGCCGTGATGGCGCTGCTGGGCGCGCTCACCGCCCGCGCGATCCTCGGCAACTCACCCACCCTGGTGGGCGGCCTGATCGCGGTGGCGACGCTGCTGGTGATGGAGTACGCGCTGGGCAGTGTGCGCTTCGGCGCCACCCGCCGCTTCGCGCTGCGCGGCCCGCGCCCCACCGTGGTGATGGTCCACGGGCACATGCTCACCTGGCAGCTGCGCCACGTGGGACTGCTGGAGGTCCAGCTGCTGGCCCAGCTGCGCCGGGCCGGGGTGCGCCACGTGGCGGACGCGGACCTGGTGATCATGGAGCCGCGCGGCGGCCTCACCATCGTGCGCCGCGGGGAGACCATCGACCGGCGCATGGTGCGGGACGTGCGCGGGATCGGGATCGTGCCGCGCTCGATCCTGCGCTGACGCGGTCCGGTCGCGTCGGCCATGCCTTCGCGCCAGGGCCGGCTCCGGCCCTCAACAGCCCGCTCGCGACCCACTTCCCGCGCGAATCTGGTTCGTGAGCAGGCTGTTGCGTGGGGACGGCCGGCGGGGCCCGACTACTGCAGCGACTCGAACTTGCGGATCCAGGCGGAGCCGACGGGGTTCGCGTCGGCCACCATGATCCCGAAGCGGTCCTCGGCGATCTCGGCGACCTCGGTCAGGGCCACGCGCCGCTCGTGCGCGGGGGAGTGGTCCAGGCGACGCACGCCGTCTGCGATGACCTTCGCGAAGGTGTCGGTGCGGCCCAGGAACGCCACGAACGGCATCCCGAACTTCTCCTGGTAGCGGGCGGAGAGGTCGCGCACCGCCTCGAGGTCCTCGTCGGTGAGGTTGTCCAGCGCGAAGGAACCCACGTCCTGGCTGATCGAGCCGGCCTGCTCCTCGTCGGCCGTGAGCAGGGTGGCCATGTCGGGGTAGGCGCGCACCAGGGAGTCCTGCTCGGCCCGCTCGGCGGTCAGCACCGCGTCCTCGATCGCGGCACGCAGGGAGGGGGCGTCGGCGAAAGGTCGCGCCTCCCATGCCCGCTCGAGCGGCCAGGTCGCGCCGTTGAACAGCGAGCCGAAGGTGGCCACGAAGGTCTCGCGGTCCATCTCGCCCACCTCCTCGATGCCGATCCGCTCGCCGCCCGCCGTGGTGGTGACCATCGCGCCGCGCTGACGGCCCAGGTGGAAGAACACCAGGTTCAGCCCGATCGCGCTGATCGCGCCCACGGTCACACCGGAGGAGACGAACACCTGCGCCCAGGAGGGGAACACCCCGGCGATGTCCGGCTTGAAGCTGACGAGCATCGCCAGGCCCAGCGAGGTGCCCACGATGACCGAGTTGCGGTTGTCGGTCAGGTCCACCTTGGACAGGGTCTGGATGCCCACCAGCGCCACCGAGGCGAACAGCGCGAGCGAGGCGCCGCCGAGCACGGGCGAGGGGATCGCGGCGACCACGGCCCCCGCCTTGGGCAGCACGCCGAGCACGATCATGATCACGCCCGCACCGGCGACCACCCAGCGGGACTTCACGCGGGTCAGGCGCACCAGGCCGATGTTCTGTGCGAAGCAGGTGTAGGGGAAGGAGTTGAGCACACCGCCCAGCAGGGTCGAGAGGCCGTCGGCCCGGATCGCCTCGGAGATGTTCTTGGGGCGGATCCGCTTGCCCACGATCTCGCCCGCGGCGAAGACGTCACCGGTGGTCTCCACCATCGTGATCAGCATGACGATGCACATCGAGATGATCGCGGTCAGCGAGAAGGTGGGCACGCCGAAGTAGAACGGGGTGGTGACCCCCAAGGCGGAGGCCTCGGTGACGCCGCTGAAGGAGGTGTCGCCCAGCAGCACCGCCACGCCCGTGCCGATCACCAGGCCCAGCAGCACCGCGATCGTGCCCAGGAAGCCGCGGAAGAACCGCTGCACCAGCACGATGATCGCGAGCGTGCCCAGCGCGTACAGGATGTCGCGCGTGGCGGGGGTGCCCTCGGCGTAGTTGGTGATGTCCCCGGCGGAGACGCCCAGCAGGGTGATGCCCATCGTGGTCAGCACGGTGCCGATCACCACCGGCGGGAAGAACCGCAGGATCTTCGCGAAGTAGGGGGCGACCAGGAAGGTCAGCAGGCCCGCCACGATGATCGAGCCGTAGATCATCGGCAGGCCCTCGGCGCCGCCCTCGCCGCCGGTGGCCGCCAGGCCGATCGCGATGATGGGGCTGACCGCGGTGGTGGTCACGCCCTGGATGATCGGCAGGCGCACGCCCACCTTCCAGAATCCCACCGACTGGATCAGCGTCGCGATGCCGCAGGTGAACAGGTCCGCGTTGATCAGGTGGATGGTCTGCTCGGGAGTGAGGTTCAGCCCTCCCGCGATCAGCAGCGGAACGATCACCGCCCCGGCGTAGAAGGCCAGCACGTGCTGGATCGAGAGCACGCTGAGCTTCCCGGCGGGAGGCACCTGGTCGACGGGGTGCTTGCGAGGTGCGTCGAGCGCGGGGGAGGCGGTGGTCATGGAGGTCCTTGGGATGCGTCGGGCGCGGGGCGCCGACGGGGGTGAGGAGGAGGGGCCGACGAGCGGTCCGCGCACCAGGGTAGGCCTCTGCGGTGCGGCGCGAGCACCCCGTCCCTGCGTGAGATGGGACAAGATGGCAACAGGTGGAATCCGTGCGGAGGACGGGGTAGAAGGGGAGCGTGACCGCTTCCCCTCCTCGTGACCACACGCCCACGCGCGTCCCTGCCCGCACCACGGCGATCGGCACGGCGCTCGCCGTGCTCGCGATCGCCACCATCGCCCTGAACCTCCGCCCCGGCGCGACCAGCGTCGGCCCGCTGATGGAGGATCTGGTCGCCGCCTACGGGCAGGGCGCCTTTGCCGCGGGGCTGCTGACCGCGCTGCCGTGCCTGGCCTTCGGCGTGCTGGGCCTGCTGGCCGTGCCGATCTCGAGCCGCGTGGGCCTGACCGGTGCGCTGGTCGCCTCGTTCGTGCTGGTCGCGATCGCGCTGCTGCTGCGCCCCGTCTCCGGGGTGTTCTCGGTGTTCGTGGCCCTGTCGGTGCTCGCGCTGCTGGGACCGGCCCTCGGCAATGTGCTGGTGCCGGCCTGGATCAAGCTGCACGGCGGCGCCCGCACGGTGGGCCTGATGACGCTGTACAGCGTGATGCTCGCGATCGGCGGGTCGGCGGGATCGGCCCTCGCGGTGCCGCTCGCGGGCGGCGTGGCCGACGGCTGGCAGGACTCCCTGCGCTTCTGGGGGATCGTGGCGGTGGTGCCGGTGCTTGTGTGGGCGGTGGTGCTCACCCGCACCGGGCACGACTTCCCGCCCGCCCCGCCCAAGGGCGAGCTGAGCGGCTCCCTGCTGCGCTCGCCCACCGCGATCGCGCTGATGCTGACCTTCTCGATGCAGTCGCTGAACGCGTACACGCAGTTCGGGATGCTCCCGCAGATCCTCACCGATGCGGGAGTCACCCCGGCGCGGGCGGGGGTGCTGGTCGCCATCATCGCCGGCTGGGGCCTGGTGGGCGGTCTGGTGATGCCCAGCGTCATCGCGAAGGTCCGCCAGCTGCGCTGGATCGTGGCCGGCTTCGGTCTGCTCACCACGGCCGGGTACGTCGGCCTGCTGCTCGCGCCCGAGGTGAGCCCGCTGCTGTGGGCGTGCGTGCTCGGCATCGCCGGATTCGTGTTCCCCACCTCGATCGCGCTGCTGCCCGCCCGCACCCGGAACCCGCTGGTCACCGCGCGGCTGTCCGGGATGGCGCAGCCCTACGGCTACATCCTCGCCGCGGCGGGACCGATCGTGGCCGGTGCCCTGCTCGGCGCCACCGGGTCCACGGACGTGGTGCTGTGGTTCCTCGCCGGGACGGGCCTGGTGATGGCGGTCTCGGGCTACCGTGCGGCGCTGCCGCGGATGGTGGACGACGAGATCTCCGCCTGATCCTCACCCCTGCGTGCCCGGGGTTCCGTGGCAGGATGCTCCCATGAGCCTCGTCCGCACCCTGCGCATCCTGGCCTCCCAGCGGCCCACCACGCCCCCGCGCTCCGTCGCGGCACCCGCGCGCGTCCAGCGCCCCCGCCACGGCCACGTGCCGGTCACCTGGATCGATCGGGAGCTCTCGGGTGCCGGGACGATCGTCCACCTGCACGGAGGCTCCTACCTCAGTGGTGAGAGCCCGCAGTCCTGGGGCTGGCTCGAGGAGGTCGCTCGGCGCTCCGGCGCGGCGGGCGCGATGATCCACTACCGCCTCGCCCCGCGCCACCCCTTCCCGGCCGCGATCGAGGACGTGCTGCGCGCCCTGGACGCGCTCACCACCGCGGCGCAGCTGCGGCCCGGCCGCTGGGTGCTCTCGGGGGAGGGCGCCGGTGCGGGTCTCGCCCTCGCGGTCGCGCAGGTCCTCGCCGACGAGGCGCTGGACTCCCCGGCCGCGCTGCTGCTGGAGTCCCCGTGGGCCGATCTGAGCCGTGAGGACCACGGTCGCGAGGAGCTGCTCACCGCCGCTCGGCTGTACGCCGGGCCGGTGCCGCGCACGGAGCCGCGGCTCAGCCCCCTTCACGGCGACCTCTCCGCGCTGCCGCCCGTGCACCTGGTCAGCGGCGCGCTGGACGCGATGACCGGGGACGCCCGGCGACTGTCCTCGGCGCTGACCGCGGCGGGCGCCGAGCACGACCACCTCGAGATCCCCGGAACGGGCGGCGCGGTGGCCACGAACGAGCAGGGGCCCGGCTCCCAGCAGGCGCGGCGCTTCCAGATCGCCGCGGTCCGCACGACCCTCGGCCTCGACGATCCCGCCCCTGCCCCCGCCGCTCACTGAACCCAGCCTCGAGCGTTATTCTGACCCCATGGAGCGCAGTGAGCCTGTGACCTGGGACGGAACGTCCCCGGCGGTGGAGTCGATCCGTGATGCGGTGATCGAGCACAGCGCCGCTGGTGCACTGCGGTTGGTGCTGCAGCGCCTGACGCTGCACCGGGAAGGACGCCCCGCAGGTACCCACGAGGTGATCGACGCGATCGTCGACGTGGGCGGGAACCTCGTGGTGATGCCCCTGGCCGAGACGGTGCGCGCCGATCCGGCGTCCTCCTCCGCCCTGGATGCGGGATTCGCCCGGCTGCGGGCGGATCTCGAGGCGGATCTGGGCACCACGGTGGACTCCCTCGAGGTGATCACCAACGCCGACGGCACCCGTCAGGTGCGGTTCGTGCTCTCGGTCGAGGTCTCCCCCGAGGAGGTCACCGGCAGGCCGCCGCACCCCGCCGTGCATGACGGCCGCCACCACATCTCCCATCACGCCCCGGCCCTGGACGATCTGCGCGACCGCATGGCGGGCCCGCCGCCCGGCCTGCTGCAGCGGCTGCGCGACCGGCTCGCCGGCCTCCGGCGCACCTCAAGCTGAGCATCAGGCTGAGCAGAGCCGGCCGATTCTGCGCGGAGCCGCAGTGGCCCCGAGCCGCTATCTTTCCGCGACCGCCGGCGCGGGCCGCATCCCGTCGGCCGTCGCGCCCGGCAGCTCGACCCCGATCGCCGTCGCGAGAGTCACCCCGAGATCCGCCCATGAGCCCGCCACCGGCGCGGCGGGCAGGCCCGGCCCGCGGGCGAGCGCCACGGCGGCGGCCGACGGGTCCGAGACCATCGCCGGGCCTGCGTAGTACGGATCGTCCCCCTCGACCAGGGGACGGTGCGTGGCCGAGAGCCCGAAGACGGTGCCGGGGCTCCCCTCGAGCACCGCGATCACGTCGGTCTGCTCGGTGGCCCCCACCCCGTCGTCGACCGGACGCAGGGTCAGCCGCACGTGCGCGGCCAGCTCGCGCAGCGCGGTGATCGTCATCTCCCGCAGCGCCACGCCCTCCTCACGGCGCACATGGACCACGCCGCGCGGACCGTCGGGCCACACCAGCGCCCGGAAGTCCGCGAGCCGCGGGCCGTCTGTGCGCAGCAGCCCGTGCGCCGCGAGCGCCGCATTGGGATGCACCAGCAGCGCCGTGGGGACCAGCGGCCGGCCGGGCACCAGCAGCACCCGGTCCTGGTCGGTGGGGCGGAAGGCGGTGACGATCTGCTCGAGCGCATCGGCGCTGTCGAGCATCGCCCGCTGCACCGCGCCGGTCTGCGCTTCCTGCGCACGCTGGACGGCGCCCAGGCCCGTCAGCCGCGCCGCGAGCAGGTCGATGGGTCCGTTCTCGAGGGCCTCCGCCGCGATCTCGGCGACCAGGTCATCGGGCGGGACCTGGGAGAGCTGCACTCCGGCCTCGCGGCGCGGCTCCAGATGCTCGCGCACCATCCGTGGGGAGCTGGTGGACAGCGCCATGTCCCAGCGGTTGCGGTAGTGGCGCAGATCCTCCACCAGGGGCAGGCACAGGTCGATCTCGGCGCCCGCGGTGGCGGGCCACTGCAGCGCCGCTGCCACACCGCCCTGTGCGCGCAGACCGTCGAACAGGGTGGGGGCGGCCATCGAGCGCGCATACCAGGTGGAGCGGCTCTCGGGGCTCTCGGGCGGTAGGGGATCGGCGGTGGCGACGCCGGTGTGAGCCACCGACGCGCCCGTGACCAGGCTCGCCAGCGCCGGCGGCGGCTCCGACGGGCCGCCGGGGTGGATCGTCAGCGGGGTCGCGTCGGCCAGCGAGGTGCACACCAGCAGCGGATGGGGTGCGCCCTCGCCGTCGGGAGAGGCCTGCAGCGCGGCGGTGTCGAGACCGTCGATGGCCAGCAGCAGGGTGCGGCCGGGTTCCATGGCGCTCCTCCTGGGTGGTCTCGACGTCGGTCAGAGCACCGTAGTGAGGGCGACTGGCCGGGGTGCGAGATCGCGGTGAGCACCGGGTCGACGCGAGATGAACAGCCTGTGCGCACGGCCGGTCGGCGCCGCGGGCGTTCGTGGGGGAGTCGCGTCGCGGGGAGGGGTCAACGCAGCTCGGGCTCGGTGGGATCGGCGCGACCGGTCTCCGCATCCAGGCGGCGCCGGATCGTGGCGGCGCTGTCGCGGTCCTGCCGGGTGGCCTTGTCCACCAGCGGCCCCGTGTCCAGATCCGGCTCCTCGGGCTGGAGCACCAGCCACACCACCGCCCCGATCGTCAGCAGCAGGAAGACCGCTCCGAGGATCAGCAACAGCGGCCAGGAGAAGGGGACCGGATCCCAGAAGGGATCGCCGACGAACGCCAGCAGCTGCACGGGCCCTCCCTCCGGATGCGCGGCACGGTCCCGGCCGAGCGCCGGGGCCGCAGAGATCCACGTCAGCATAACGCCGTCCCGGATCCTGCGGTTATGCTGGGAAAATCATGGCTGACGTTATAGTCGGGCGCTTCGCGCTCATCGACCTGATCGCCAAGGGCGGTTCCGGGTCCGTCTGGCGTGCCTGGGACTCCAAGGCCCAGGAGCTGTGCGCCGCGAAGGTGCTGCGCCAGCGCGACTCCGCCGACCTCATGCGCTTCGTGCGCGAGAAGGGCGTCAGCTTCGACCACCCGCATCTGCTGACCCCCTACGGCTGGGGCGCCGAGGACGAGCACGTGGTGATCGCGATGCCGCTGGTCTCGGGCGGCACCCTCGAATCCGTGGTGCGCAAGCGCGGAAAGCTCGCCGAGCCCGCCGTGGTGGTCATCCTCGACCAGCTGCTGGACGGTCTCGCCCATGTGCACGCCGAGGGCTGGATCCACCGCGACGTGAAGCCCGCGAACATCATGTTCGAGCCGCGCGGCGGCGCCCATCCCGCCTCCCGCCTCGCGGACTTCGGCATCGCAGTCCACGAGTCCGATGTGCGCTTCACCCACGTCGGCATGGTCAACGGCACCCCCGGCTACATGGCCCCCGAGCTGTTCTCGATGGCCGAGCCCGCCCCCTCCCACGACCTCTACGCGGCCGGGGTGGTGGCCCTGGTGGCGCTCAACGGGCCGATCAAGCTCCATGACGGCGCCTTCCGCCCCGACGAGCTCAGCCAGTACCTGCGCGGTGTCACCCCGAAGCTCTCCGCGGTGATCCGCCGGCTGGTCGCCGCCCAGCCGGAGGACCGCTACCAGGACGCCGCCGCGGTGCGACGGGACCTGCCGCGCGTGCCGCAGGGCTACCCCCTCACCCACGCCGACGGCGCGCCGCTCGAGTTCCACGACACTCTCGAGCCGCTGCCCGAGAACGCTCCCGGCGCCGCCCGTCCCGAGCGTCCCGCGCCCCAGGTCGCGCCCTCCTCGCTCGAGGCGATCCGGGCCGGGCAGGTGCAGCAGGGCTTCAGCTCCGGCTCCCCCTCTCCGCAGACGGGACCGCAGTGGGCCCGCCAGACCCCGCCCGGCGGTCCCGTGCACTCCGGGCCGCAGTTCTCCCCGCATCCCGCCACCGCCACGCAGACCTCGACGGGTCCCACCGGCGGCAGCGGCGCGGGACACCGCAGCACGCTGATCGCGGTGGGGCTCGGGGTGGTCGCCGCGGTGGTGCTCGGCGCGATCACGGCGGCCGTGCTGCTGATGATCTTCGGTGACGGCAGCGGCGCGTCGGCGTCGGCCGCGAGCGTCCCGCCCGCGAGCGCGCCGACCACGCACAGCCTGGTGCTCGAGCACCAGCCTGCGGCGCTCACCGAGCCGGCGATGCCCGCGAGCGACGCTGTGCCCGCAGGACCCGGCGCCGTCTGAGCCAGCCCGTCGATCGGCCCCGTCCGCTGGCTGCGCGGTCCGGCCGCCCGCCTCAGCGGGGGGCGACCGCGGTGGTCTCGAGCGCCTGCAGCAGGGCGCGCCGCCGCGGATCCATCAGCAGATCGATCCGCAGCGAGGCCGCGCCCTCGCCCCGTCCCGGCAGCGTCCAGCGCAGCTGGGCACGGCTGAGCACCTGCGCGTCCTGGACCCGAAGAGTCTCGAGCGCGCCCCTGTCCAGTCCCGCGCGCTCCAGGGCGGAGGCCAGGCGCCGACGGCGCTCCGCGCGCGGCACATCGAGGTCCATGTTGTCCGCGAACCACGCGTCGGCGATCGCGGGATCCTCCGTGCGCAGCCAGTCCAGCGCCGCCTGCGCCGCCTCGAGGGTGCGGGGTGCGGCCTGCTTCGGCCGGCGCGCCAGCAGGGCGGGGACCTCGCGTTGGAGCAGGCGCAGTGTCTGCATCGACAGCGGGGTGGCCGGGGCGTACTTCGAGTTCGCCAGCGCCACCACGCCCACCCCGGAGTCGCGGTGCCACACCATGAACGATCCGTATCCGGGGTAGCCGCCCGAGTGGGAGATGACCTGGCCGAGATCGGGGAAATGCTCGATCACCAGGCCGAAGCCGTAGCCGCGCACCCGGTCGAAACCGGGGGAGGTGCGCGCGGGGTCATCGAGATCCACCGGCAGGGGCGCGAGGGCCTGGTGGCGGTAGAGCTGCTGCATCTCGCGACGGGACGCGATGGCCAGCGGGCCGGCCTCGCGCTCAGCGGCGTCGGGCGCATCCGCCGCGGCGAGGAAGCGCACCCAGGCGGCGACATCGTCGACGGTGGAGAACAGTCCGGCCATCGCGCCGTACACCCCGGGGGAGTCCAGCGGCACCGGTTCGAAACGGGTGGCGTCGCTGCGATCGGCCAGGCGGTGCCCGGTCGCGAGGTAGGCGGTGTCGATCTCCTCGGCGGACCAGCCGGTGCTGCCCAGCCCCAGCGGCTCGAGGAAGCGGCGGCGGATCTCGGCGGCGTAGTCGGAGCCGGTGACCTCGTCGATCACGCGGCCGATCAGAGCGTAGCCGGTGTTGGAGTACTCGAAGCCGGTGCCCACCCGGTGCACATGGCCGAGACCCTCGCGCAGCGTCGCGGCGAACTCCTCGCGGGTCATGGTCTCCTGACGGTCGCCCCAGGGATTGTCCGTCACCAGGCCCGCGCTCATGGTGAGCAGCTCGCGCAGAGTGGGCTCGCGCTCATCGGCCCCGAGATCGAAGGCACCCGCGGCCTCGGGCACGTAGGTCGAGACGGGCTCCTCCAGGCGCACCCGGCCCTCGTCCCGCAGGGCGAGCAGCGTCGCGGCGGTGAAGGACTTGGTCATCGAGGCGATGCGGGAGATGGTCGCCCGGTCCATCGGCGCGCCGCTCGCCGGGGGTGCGCCGCCGTCGAGCTTCCGGTGCCCGGCCGCGCCGTGGGCGAGGATCGCCTGCTCGTGATCATGGCCGCCGATGATCGCCCAGGTCACCCCGGAGGTCTTGTGCTCGTCGACGGCGGAGTCGAACAGGGCTGCGACGGCGGAGTGCACGGCATCGGGCAGGACGGGGGAGGAAGGACTGGTCTCAGGCATGAGGGTCACTGTAGAGGGTGCGAGTAGAAGCGGTGGATGACCGCCGCGACGTCCTCGCCGAGCACCTCGGCGAGCTTCGCGGGATCGGTGTGCGCGGGGTCCCAGGCACCGCGCGCCGCGGCGGGCGGTAGGGACTCCCCGTCACCGGCTCCCTCGGCGCTGTCGGCTCCGTCAGCCCTGTCGGCGCCCCCGGGCCCGTCGGCCCCCGAGCCTGCGGGCGGCGTCGCGGGCTCGCGCGGGGACACCAGGTCCTCGAGAGCGAGGCCGCGCAGAGTCAGCAGCAGCACCGGCTGCTCGTCCACTGCCTCGACCAGCACGTACAGCAGCGCCGCCACGTGACGGCAGGGTCCGGGCCAGTCCAGGCAGGAGCAGTCGTGGGAGAGCTCGGTGGCGTCCCGCGGCAGCAGCGAGACCTCCGAGCGTGCGAGCTCCGCCTCGATCTCCTGCGGGTACGTGCCGCCGGCCATCCGCGCCGGCAGCTCCGGGCGGGCCCGCGCGACCTGCAGGAACGCCTCACGATCCCCCTCCCGGAAGGCGGGCAGCTCGAGCCGGGCCTGGTACAGCTCGCCGTCGGCATCCAGCACGTCACCGCGGGCCAGGCCCGCCTCGACATCCAGCCACTGCACCTTCCCGGCGCGGGCGTCCGACTTCCCGCGACCCACCCGGGAGGCGCCCAGCAGCCGCTCCGCCCCGTCCCGCAGAGCGACCGCGTGCCAGCCCTTCCCGATCGGGCCGCGACGGGAGATCAGCTCAATGCTCATCAGCTATCTCCTCCCGCTCGTTCCTCGCAGTTCGTCGACCAGCTCGATTCCCATCAGCTCATCTCCTCCCGCTCGTGCCTCGCAGTTCGTCGACCAGCTCTAGACTCACAGCCCGTCCTCCTCATCCAGGGAGAGCAGCGACAGCAGGCGGTCGTCGTCGAGGGAGGCCAGCCAGTCCTCGCCGGGGCCGACGGTGAGATCCGCGAGGGCCTGCTTGTCGTCCAGCACGGTGTCGATCTTCTCCTCCACTGTGCCTGCGCTGACCAGCTTGTTCACCGAGACGTCGCGGCGCTGACCGATGCGGAAGGCACGGTCGGTGGCCTGGTTCTCCACCGCCGGGTTCCACCAGCGATCGAGATGGACCACGTGATTGGCGGCGGTGAGGGTGAGCCCGGTGCCGCCCGCGCGCAGGCTCAGCAGCATCAGGCCCGGCCGGTCGCGGTCCTCCTGGAACTCGGCGACCATCTGGTCCCGGTCCCGTTTGGAGACCCCGCCGTGCAGGAACGGCACGGAGGTCACCCCGAGATCCGCGAAGCGCTCCTGCCAGTAGGGCACCAGCAGCTGCCCGAAGGTCGTGAACTGGGTGAACAGCAGAGCCTTCTGCCCCTTCTCGAAGGCGGCGCCCAGCAGGTCATCGACCATCTCGAGCTTGCCCGAGCGGTGCTCGCCGTCGCGCACCAGGGGCGAGCCGTCGCCGAGGTAGTGGGCGGGGTGGTTGCACACCTGCTTCAGCCGGGTGATCGCGGAGACCACCAGGGTGCGGCGGGTCTTCTTCTCCGCCCCGTCGATCTGCACCATCAGGTCCTGCACGATCGCCTCGTAGAGGCCGGCCTGCTCGGGGGTCAGGTTCACCACGCGGGTCAGCTCGATCTTCTCCGGCAGATCCTTGATGATCGAGCGGTCCGTCTTCAGGCGTCGCTGGATGAACGGCGCGGTGATCAGCCGCAGCCGGCTGATCGCGCCGCCGTCGCCCTCCTCCTCGATCGGGGTCGCCACCCGTTCTTGGAAGCTCGCGGCGCTGCCCAGCAGCCCCGGGTTCACCACCTCCATCAGGGCGTGCAGATCCGCCAGGCGGTTCTCGACCGGGGTGCCGGTCAGCGCCAGGCGGTGCGGGGCCTGCAATGCTCGGGCCGCGCGCGTGACCTGGGTGCCGGGCGTCTTGACGTGCTGCGCCTCATCGAGCACCAGGCGGTGCCAGGGCACGGCCGAGAGCACCGGCAGATCCCGGGCCAGCAGCGAATAGGTGGTGATCACCAGGTCCGCATCCTGCGTGCCGGCCACGAAGGACTCGCCCCGCAGCCGGTCCCCGCCGTGGTGGACGTGCACCCGCAGATCGGGCGCGAACTTCGCCGCCTCGCGCTGCCAGGCCCCCACCACCGACATCGGGCACACCAGCAGGGTGGGGCCGATGGTCTCCGGCGCCTCCTGCCCGTACACGCCCTCACGCTCCCGGCACAGCAGCGCGAGCACCTGCATGGTCTTGCCCAGCCCCATGTCGTCGGCGAGGATCCCGCCGAGGCCCTGCCGGTGCAGCGCCCACATCCAGTCCACGCCCTCGAGTTGATAGGGCCGCAGCGTGGCCTGCAGCGAGCGCGGCTGCGGATAGGGCTGCGGGCCCTGCGCGCCGGGCAGCAGTCGTGCCAGGCCGTTGCTGCCTCCCGCGATCAGGGCGGCGAGCCCGAAATCGACGTCGGCCGCCTCCGGCGAGAGGATCAGGGAGAACATCTCCATCCACGGCGCGCGCCCCGCCACCTCCGCCGGCTCCGGCACGGGCGGCGGCTGCTCGGCGGGCGGTGCGGTGCGGGCCGGGCGCGGGGGAGCGGTTCCGGTGCGCTCGGCGCGGGTGCGGGCCCCGAAGGCGTCCAGGAACCGTTCGGCGGCGCGCAGCGTGGAGGCATCCAGGCGCACCCACTGCCCGCGCAGCTGCACCAGTTCGGACTGCGCCGCGCGGATCTCCTCCATCTCCTCCTCGGTCAGCTCGGTCTCGCCCACCGCGACCCGCCAGCGGAAGGAGACCATCGCCCCCAGGCCCACGCCGGAGCCCTTGCGCTCGCCGGGCTCCTCGTCGACCTCCTGGGGGCGCAGGGTCGTCTTCTGCTTCGTCCACTCGCGCGGCAGCAGCACCGTCACCCCGGCCTCCTCGAGCGAGGGGGTGTCGCGGGAGAGGAACTCGGAGGCCTCCGCCGTGGTCAGCAGCCAGTCCACCCCGGTCTCGTCCACCGCCGCGCCGCGCACCGTGGGCGCCAGGCGCATCACCGCGGCGGAGGCCTCGGCCGCGCCGGCCGTGGTGAGATCCCCCACGGCCCGCAGATCCGCGACCGGATGCACGGTCCCATCGGGCTCGCGCAGGCAGGTCTGCAGCGGCCAGGCCGTGCCCAGCGGCGGTTCGAACAGACGCACCACCAGCTCGCTGTCCCCGGAGCTGAGCTTCACGCCGGGGCGGCCGGAGTCCACGAAGGCGTCCATCGCCGCGGTGATGCGGCGCTGGGTGGGCAGGTCGGCGCGCAGCTCGCCCTCGTCGGCCAGGGCCCACAGCACTCCGTGACGGTCCTCGGCCGGGGCCGGGATGGTGCGCAGGTGGGCGGCGAAGGCCTGCCGGGCGTGACCGTCCACGAGCGCGTGCAGCAGCGGCGGGGAGTCCTGCGCCGGGGCGCGCCACTGCATGACGGGGCGGCCGTACCGCTCCACGGCGCGGGCGCGCAGGTGACGCTCCTCCACCAGGGAGCGGGCCCGCAGGTCCAGCACCACCGCGACCACCAGATCGGGCATCGCGATCAGCTCGTCGCTCAGCCGCGCAGCGGCGCCGTCGGCGAGCAGGGACGCCAGATGCTCGTGCAGCTCCTCCCCGAAGCGCTCGGCGAGCAGCTCACCGACCGCGCCCACGAAGGAGGTCAGCGCCGCACCCTCGAGCGGCAGCGCGGGCACCCTGCGGTCCCCGTCGCGGCCCGGGATCCGCACCCGGTGACGCAGCAGGTCCGGAGCATCCTCGAGCGCCGTGCCGAGGAGGCCCGGGGCCTCGCCTCGCAGGGTGGTGAGGCTCTCGAGCGCTCGAGAACGGCCGGGACCCGTCTGCTCGCGCGCCCACAGCGCCGGGCCCAGGTCGTCATCGACGACGAGGTGGAGACGACGCAGCGGCATGGTCCCAGACTAGAAGAGGGCTGCGACGCTCAGAGACCGTCGATGATCAGAGCGGTCGCGTCGAGCCAGGCCTCCTTGGTCTTCGGGGACACCCGTGACCAGTCCAGATGGCTGCCGTCCACGAAGTGCTCCTCGTAGGGCACCTCGGTGACCGCGCGGGTGTGCGCCCCGAAGTGGGCCAGCAGACGGCCGCGCAGGGTCGAGTCGAACTTCCCCTTGGAGGAATGGGACAGGATCGTCACCGCATGATCGACCTGCTCGGCCAGGCCCGTGGCCCGCAGCTCGTCGATCATCCAGGCGGCGGCGTTGAAGGTGTCCTCGCGCACGGTCGAGATGATCACCAGCTGATCGGCGCTCTCCACGGCGGCGAGCCAGTTCGAGGCGCGCACGTTGTTGCCGGTGTCGATGACCTTGATCCGGTAGAAGCGCGAGAGCGCGTCGTTGAGATCGGCGAAGGCCGCATCATCGATCGAGGCAGCCGAGCCCGGGTCCTCGTCCGAGGCGAGGATGTCGAAGCGCATCTCGCCCTGGGGGCGCACGTACGGGTCCAGATCCGCGCTGCTCGCGCGCGGGGCGCGCAACGTCTCGATGTCGTGCAGCAGGTCCACCGCGGTGCGGTGGTGGTCGGTGGGGATGCCGCGCCAGCCCAGCGTGCCGCGGGTCTCGTTGTTGTCCCAGGCCAGCACATTGCCGCCGCGGGTCACGCCCAGAGTCGCGGCGATCATCAGCGAGGCGGTGGTCTTGTGGGCGCCGCCCTTGAGGTTCACCACCGCGATGTTGCGCGGACCCTCGAGCGGCCGACGGATCCGCTCCAGTCGCTCCGTCTCGCGCCGCTCACGACGGTTCGGGCGCGGGGAGATCACGCCGCCGGTGACCCGGGTGATGAAGCCCGGGAAACCGAGGGTGGCCTTCACCTTCTCCGGACGCCTGGTGGAGGACTGCAGATCCTGGAGCGTGGGACGGGAGGGATCGCTCTCGGGCACCGTTCGTGCCGGCAGCGGGCGCTTGCGCACGGGCGTCTCGCGCGCGTCGGGGGCCACGGCGGGCGAGGCCGCCGACGGAGCCGACGGCGCGGACGACGCTGACGGGGCGGAGGTGGCGGACTGCGCCGACGGGGTGGACTTCGCCGACGGAGCCGACGGAGCCGACGGAGCGGACGGTGCGGATGCGGCCGACGAGGCCGACGGGGCGGAGGTCGCGGACGTCGCCGACGAAGCCGAGGCCGCGGACGCGCCGGAGCCCGCGGCGGTTCGGGTCGTCGGGGCGATGGATCCGGTGGAGGCGCTCGAGGTCGCGGGGCTGGCGGAGGGCGTCGGCGCTCCGGCAGGAGCCTCCGCGACACGTCGGCGGCGGGCGCCGTGCGCGCGCACCGTCGGCAGCTCGCCGGTCGCGGGAGAACCGATCGCGGCGTGCTCACCGGTGGCGGCCGAGCCGATCGCGGCGTGCTCGCCGGTGGCTGGGCCGCGCAGCGCGCGCCGATCGATGCCGCTGAGGTCGACGGTGTCGTCGCTGGGCGGTGCGATCAGCGGCTCGTCGATCGAGGGGCCGTACAGGGGGCGGTCATCCTCCTCGCGACCGGTGATCCGGCCGCTCGGCTCCACCCGCAGGTGATGCTGGACGTGCGGCTCGACGATCACCACGTCGACGTCGTGCCCGGCGCTCTTCGCGGCGGCGATGAAGCTTTGCTTCACCCGGTCCCGGATCGCCGGCAGATCCGCACCGGAGACCTCGATGGTCTCCTCGGCGAGATGCACGGTGGCAGTCGTGTCGGAGGTGATCCGCGCCTGCGCGATCATCTGGGTTCCTTCCGCGTCCTGAGCGCCGCCGCGTCCGGGGACGGGCGGCATGGTCCGGGTCCACTCTACGGCCGTGAGCGACCCGGCCAGGGTCGAAGCCCGCCTACAGTGGCGGCGTGCACACCACCACGTTCACCGCCCCCGCCGTTCCCGATGCCGACGAGGACGCCGCCGGAGTGCTCGGCGAGGTCGCGGTGGTGCTCGACGGGGCCGGGGTGCCGCAGCGCTTCCGCGCCGGCTGCCACCACAGCGTCGCCTGGTACTCCCACACCCTGGCCGCGCATCTGCTGGGCCGCGCCCAGGACCCTGCCGTCGGCCTGCGCGACGCGCTCGCCGCGGCGATCACCGAGGTCAGCGCCCTGCATGCGGGGGAGTGCGACCTCGCAGCCGGCGGACCCTCCGCGACGGTGGTCGCGGTGCGCCGCACGCACGATCATCTCGAGCACCTGGTGCTGTGCGACTCCTCCCTGCTGCTGTGCGGGATCGACGGCACGGTCTCGCGGATCAGCGATGCCCGCGTGGAGGACGTGGTCCGCGCCGAGACCTCCGCGGAGGTGATCGAGTCCCACCGCAACGCGCCCGGGGGCTTCTGGGTGGCGCGTCACGAGCCCGAGGCCGCGGCGCAGGCGCTCGTGGGCCGCACCCCGTTGTCCCAGCTCAGCGGCGCCCACCTCGTCTCGGATGGGATCACGCGAGCCGTGGACCTGCTGGGCCTGCATGACGATGCCTCGCTCGCCCGTGCCGCGGGAGAGGACCCGGCCGAACTGGTGCGCGCCCTTCGCGAGGCCGAGCGCGGCCTGCCGATCGGTCAGCGACCCCGCAAACTCCACGACGACGCCACCGTGCTCACCGTCCACCTCGGCGATCTCGCCTGAGCAGGACGGCACGCCTGAACGGGCCGGCAGCGATGGTCTGCTGTGCCGCGCAGGCGGCGCGCGTGCGGTGTGCAGTCGGCTCGCGCGGCGGCTCCTGCGCGGGTTCCTGCGGCGGCCGGCCCGCCGACGTCGCCAGCCGATGTTCAGGACCACGCAAACCTTCGGCAAACCTGAGTAGAACCTGCATGCCACCTGCAGTAACGCTCAGTCGTGCTGCGTTTACAGACCGGCGCGGAAGGCCTATGCTCGACCTCAGGACGCATACTCCGAAAGAGTGTCCCGCCCGACATTCCGTGGTGGTGCGTCAGCCAGTTTCGACTGGTATTGTTCGAAGAGTCGTAAGACGTTGAAAACTTTACAGATGTGCCGTTCCTCAAGACCCCCCTCATGGGGAGCGGCCAGACGGGCAACATGCCAGGTTCCCCCACCTATGGCGCCCGTCCGCCTGTTCGCCCGCACCCACCCCTGACGGACGACAGGCTCTGACGAGCGGTCCGTGAGCCCCCGACACTGTCGGTTGAGCGCTCCGGGCCGCTCGTCGCATTCCGCCCCACCCGCGCGCAGCTCAGCCCGCTGCCGCAGCTCCGGACGTCGGCGCCGCTCCGCCCGCGAACAGCCCGCTGAGCCGCAACGGTTCGCCCCGCCCGAGAACAGCCCGCTGGCGATCCACTTTCAGGGCAGAAGTGGTTCGTCAGTGGGCTGTTCGTGGGGGCTGCTCGTCAGCGGGCTGTGCGATGGAGCGGCGGGACGACGGGTCGACGGAGCACCGGGCATCCGACACCGCGCGACGACCGCCGACGGACGCTGCTCAGCAGCCGAGGATGACGACGTCGCTGCCCGGGTCCAGGCGGTAGCCAGCGCCGCGCACGGTCGAGATCAGGCGGCGGTAGCGGCCCAGCTTGGTGCGCACGCGGCGCACGTGCACGTCCACCGTGCGCTCACCGGTGTCCTCGGGCGACTCGGCCCACACCGTCTCCATGAGCTCGGTGCGCCCGATGGTGCGGCGCGCGTTCTTCGCGAGCTCGGCGAGCAGCTCGAACTCCTTGTAGGTGAAGTCCACGTCCTGTCCGTCGATCCGCACACGGCGACCGAACAGGTCGATCACCAGGCTGTCCGACGGAGCGGACGACGGGCTGGAGGGGCTCACCGCAGTGGCCTGCAGGGTGCGACGGCGGGCGAGCTCGGCGTCCCGGCGGGCGGGGGCGTTGGGCGAGACCACGCCGGTGCGGCGCGGACGCAGCGGGCTCACCGGGGCGACGGCCTGTGCCCGCGGGGGCAGCGGACGGGCTGCCGAGCGGCGCGCGGCGGCGAAGGTGTTGGGGCTGTTGACCGCGACCGTGGTGCGGCCGTTGCGCGAGGCGACCTGACGCTGGGCGTGGGTGCGCAGCTCGTCGGCGACCAGTGCGGCCTCGACGTCGCCGGTGCCGGCGGGGAGGGTGACGGACACGGTGATGGTCACGGTGTCCTCGGCGACCTGTTGGCGCGGGGCGGTGCCACGAGGGGCGGTGCCGCCCACGCGGTAGAGCGCGCGGGCAGAGCCGGTGCGGGCGGCGGAGTAGGTGGTGGGGCGATCCAGGGCGATGGTCATGATGCGAGTTCTCCGAGGTGCGGCGCGTGAGGCGCGGCGGGTGGTGGACCCGGGATCCCTGGGAGATCGACGCCGTCAGGCGGATCGGTGAGGGGTGTGCTCCCGGTAGCACCTGGAGCCCGCGCCTTCCGGCCGGCTCCTGTCAGCCGACCTCGGAGGTGTCGTGAGCGCTCAGAGGCTCGGCTGACGATGCATCATCGGCATCATCATCATGAACATCATCGAACGCATGGCGCGGGAGACCACCCGGCGGGTGGTCTCGCGGAGCGCGGCGTTCGTGGTCATGGATCGATAGTGCACCCCCTCGCCATCCGGTGCAAGGGGGTGTTCACACTGTGAAACGACGCCGGCCCCGGAGATGCTCCGGGGCCGGCGTCGAGTTCAGTGAGTCCGCTGATCAGTCGCTCAGTCGACGACCCCGAAGAGACGGTCGCCCGCATCGCCGAGGCCCGGCACGATGTAGCCGTTCTCGTCGAGCTTCTCGTCGATCGCGGCGGTGACGATGGTCAGATCGATCGAGGGGTCGATCCGCTCCTCCATCGCCTTGAGGCCCTCGGGGGCGGCCAGCAGCGTCACGCAGGTGATGTCGCGGGCGCCGCGCTCGTGGAGGTACTCGCAGGACGCGATCAGGGTGTGGCCGGTGGCCAGCATCGGGTCCAGCACGAAGCACTGGCGGCCGGTGAGGTCATCGGGCAGGCGGTTCGCGTAGGTGGTGACCTCGAGGGTCTCGTCGTTGCGCACCATGCCCAGGAAGCCCACCTCGGCGGTGGGCAGCAGGCGGGTGAGGCCGTCGAGCATGCCGAGGCCCGCGCGCAGGATCGGCACCACCATCGGCTTGGGGTTGGTCAGGCGGGTGCCGGTCATCGTGGTCACCGGGGTCTCGATCTCCACGGGTGCGACGGCGACGTTGCGGGTCGCCTCGTAGGCCAGCAGCGTCACCAGCTCATCGGCGAGCTGACGGAACACCGAGGAGTGGGTGGCACGATTGCGCAGCACCGACAGCTTGTGGGCGACGAGCGGGTGGTCGATCTGGAGAACGCGCATGCGTCGAATCTACCGGAGTGCCGCGGCGTGCACGTGCGATCCGGAGGTCGGGCTGGAGTGAGGCGCACCTCGTCAGAGGCGAGAATGTCTCCATGACCGATGACGAGCTGATGGGACTGGCGATCGACGAGGCGCGGGCGGCCGCCGCCCGGGAGCCGGCCGACGTCCCGATCGGCGCGGTCGTCGTCGGCCCCGACGGCGCCGTGCTCGCCTCCGCCGGGAACCGGCGCGAGGCCGACGAGGACCCCACCGCCCACGCCGAGATCCTTGCCCTGCGCCGCGCCGCGCAGGTCACCGGGCGCTGGAACCTCACCGGCTGCACGCTGGTGGTGACCCTCGAGCCGTGCACCATGTGTGCGGGCGCTATCGTGCTGGCGCGCACGCAGCGCGTCGTCGTCGGCGCGATGGATCCCAAGGCCGGTGCCGCCGGCTCCCTCTACGACCTGGTGCGCGAACCCCGCCTGAACCACCGCGTCGAGCTCACCACGGGCGTGCGCGCGCAGGAGTGCGGGGACCTGCTGCGGGAGTTCTTCCGTGCCCGGCGGGCCCGCCGCCCCTGAGTGCCCTGACCGTCCTGTCCGAAAGGCGGGCGTTCCGTCTCACCATTCGAACGTACTCGATACAGTGGCTGGATGAGCATCGCAGGCGCACAGTCGGCCGTCGTCGCCGAGGACGTCTCGAAGGTCTTCTTCTCCGGGCGCGACCCGGTATGGGCCCTCGAGAACTTCTCGCTGACCCTCGAGCCCGGGTCCTTCACCTGCATCGTCGGCCCCTCCGGCTGCGGCAAGTCCACCTTCCTGCGGATCCTCGGCGGGCTCGAGGAGCGCACCGTGGGCACCGTGACCATCCCCGACGAGGGCCAGCGGATCCCCGCCGCCTTCGTGTTCCAGGAGCACGGCGTCTTCCCCTGGATGACGGTGCTGGACAACATCGCCTTCGGACTGCGCATGAGCGGCGTGGGCAGGGCCGAGCGCACCCGCATCGCCCGTGACTGGATCGAGCGGGTGCGGCTCGGGGACTTCGCCGACGCCTACCCCCACCAGCTCTCCGGCGGCATGCGCCAGCGCGTCGCGATCGCCCGCGCCTTCGCCACCGGCTCCCCGCTGCTGCTGATGGACGAGCCGCTCGGCGCGCTCGACGCCCAGACCCGCATGCTCATGCAGGAGGAGCTCACCGCTCTGTGGGAGGCCGAGCGCAAGACCGTCCTGATGGTCACCCACGACATCGACGAGGCGCTCATCCTCTCCGACCGCGTGATCGTGATGTCCGGCCGCCCCGGCACCCTGCGCGAGGACATCACCGTCCCCTTCGCGCGCCCCCGCTCCTTCGACATCGAGCGCACCCCCGAGTTCACCGAGCTTCGCTCGCGCATCTGGCACCTGCTGCGCGAGGACGCACTCACCGCCGAGGAGAACGCATGAGCACCACCGGCTCCTCCCTGCAGGACGATCGTGAGCAGCGCACCCTCGTCGCCGCCCGCGCGCAGCGTGCCAAGGAGCGCTCGCTGGCCACCCGCGACCTGGTGCTGTCGATCTCCACCCCGATCCTGCTGCTGCTCCTGTGGGAGGTGACCGCCCGGGTCGAGATCATCGACCCGCGCTTCTTCCCACCGCCCACCCAGATCGTCACCGCCGCCTACGAGATGATCCTCGACGGTGAGCTGTGGGAGCACACCGCGCCCACGCTGATGCGCCTGTTCGTGGGCGGAGGGCTCGGCGCGCTCGCCGGCATCGTCGTGGGACTGCTGATGGGTTCCTCCCGCGCGCTGAACGCGGCGCTCGGCCCGCTGTTCTCGGCGCTCTACCCGCTGCCCAAGATCGCGATCTTCCCGATCCTGCTGATGATCTTCGGCCCCACCGAGGTGCCCAAGGTCATCGCGGTCTTCATCACCACCTTCTTCATCATGCAGATCAACACCGTTTCCGGCGTGTGGGCGATCGACCGCAAGCTGCTCGAGGCCGGTGCCGCGTACGGCGCCCGCGGCTTCGACCGCTTCCGCTTCGTGGTGCTGCCCGGTGCGATGCCCTTCGTGTTCTCGGGCCTGAAGACCGCCACCGGCACCGCCGTGGTGGTGGTGACCGCCGTCGAGTTCACCGGCGCGACCACGACGGGCCTGGGCTACCTGATCTGGAACTCCTGGCAGCTGTTCATCCCCGAGAAGCTCTACGTGGGCCTGGTGGTCATCGGCATCATCGGCGCCACCGTCACCACACTGTTGAGCCGCTCGGAGAAGCTGCTGCTGCCCTGGCGCCGAGAGCGCTGACCCCCGACCTCATCCGAGACCCGTCCACCCGGACCTCCGCCTCAAGACCCCTGCATAGGAGCATGTCATGCGTCGTCGTACCCTTCTCTCCCTCGCCTCCGCGACCGCCCTGGGCGGCGCCCTCGCCGCCTGCGGCTCCGCCGTGACCGGCGAGGATTCCGGCTCCGGCGGTGACGCCGGCTCGGGCACTGTGCGTGTGGGCCACCTGCCCTCCGCGCTGTTCTCGCCGCTGTACGTGGCGGACTCGATGGGCTTCTTCGAGGAGGAGGGCATCACGATCGAGCTCACTCCGCTGAAGTCCGGTCAGGACGGCATCCCGATGCTGTCCAACGACCAGCTCGACGTGATGATCGCCGGCTTCAGCGCCGGCATGTTCAACGCGCTCGAGCAGGGCCTGGCCTTCAAGGTCGTCGGCTCCATGGGCATCTCCCCAGGCGACCCCGAGAACTCGCCCACTGCCCTCGAGGTGCGCCAGGACCTCGTCGACGACGGCTCGGTCACCTCGGTCGCGGACCTCAAGGGCCGCACCATCGGCGTGGCCGGCGGCCCCGGTGCGACCGGCGGCTACCTGCTCGCGGCGATGCTCGAGGAGGGCGGGCTGACCCTCGCCGACGTCGAGATCTCCAACCTCTCCACCCCCGACCAGGAGCCGGCGCTGACCAACGGCTCGATCGATGCGGCCACCCCGTCGGCCCCGTTCTCCAGCGCGATGGAGGAGGCGGGCGTCGCCTCGCCGATCGCGGTCCCCGCGGAGGGCACCACCGGCACCGGCGTCATCTACTCCGAGAAGTTCCTGGGCTCCGAGCTCGCGCAGTCCTTCTTCACCGCGCTGACCCGCGGCGCCCAGGAGCTCGCCACGGACGGCGTCCAGACCGACGAGGTCTACCAGATCCTCGCCGACACGCTGGGCCAGGAGATCGACGTGCTCAAGGCCTCGCCGATGTACAGCTACCTGCCGGACCTCGCCCCGCAGCCTGATCAGCTCGAGGCGATGCAGGAGGCGTGGATCGCGGCGGAGCAGATCACGTACACCGACCCGCTCGACGTGGCTGGGATCGTCGACTCGAGCTTCGCGGAGGGCGCCGGCGCCTGAGCCTCAGATCCAGCCCTGGCGGCGCGCGATCGCGACGGCCTCGTGCCGGTTCGCGGCCTGCAGCTTCGCCTGTGCGCTCGAGAGGTAGTTGCGCACCGTGCCCTCGGCGAGATGGGCACGGCGCGCGATCTGCTCGATCGGGGCGCCGTCGGCGGCGAACTCGAGCACGTCCGCTTCCCTCGGCGTGAGCGGGGAGTCCCCTGAGGAGATGGTCTCCGCCGCGAGCTCGGGATCGATCACGCGACGCCCGGCCGCCACCGCCCGCACCGCGCGGGCCAGCTGATCGGCGGAGGTGGTCTTGGGCAGGAAGCCCAGCACGCCCTGAGCGAGGGCCCGCTTGAGGTAGCCGGGGCGGGCATGCGAGGTGAGGATCAGGCAGCGGGTGGCGGGGGAGAGGTGCAGTCCTCACGCCCCACCCGTGACGAATGTCAGCATGGGAGCGCGAGAGCGCGCCGATGCGCTGCGACGTGACCCCGTGCACACACGGACCTGCAGGTCTGTGAGGTTTGTTTCGCACTGTGACGCGATGCTTCGGGGGAGGCGGGCGCGGGTGCTTCACTGCCCTGGTGATCACTCTCGACAGCCTCACGAAGGTCTTCCCCGCGCCCGGCGGCGGAGACCCCGTCGTCGCGCTCGGCGGGATCGACCTCCACCTCGAGCCCGGCCGCGTGCACGGCATCGTGGGCCGCTCCGGCGCTGGCAAGTCGACCCTCATCCGCTGCCTGACGGGGCTCGAGAAGCCCACCTCGGGGCGCGTCGAGGTGGACGGCACCGACATCGCCGCCCTCGAGGGGAAGGCGCTGCGTGCCGCTCGGCGCAACATCGGGATGGTCTTCCAGCACGCGAACCTGCTGGACTCCCGCACCGCCGCCCAGAACATCGCCCACCCGCTAGAGATCGCCGGGGTGCCCCGCGCGCAGCGGGAGAAGCGCGTGGCGGAGCTGGTCGAGCTGGTGGGCCTCAGCGGCCGCGAGCACAACTATCCCGCGCAGCTCTCGGGCGGGCAGATCCAGCGTGTGGGCATCGCCCGCGGCCTCGCCGCCGAGCCGAAGGTGCTGCTGTGCGACGAGCCCACCAGCGCGCTCGACGGCGGCACCACCCGCCAGATCCTCGGCCTGCTGCGTGACCTGCGCGAGCGGCTCGGCATCACCATCGTGATCATCACCCACGAGATGGGCGTGGTGCGCGAGGTCTGCGACACCGTGACCCTGCTGCAGGACGGGACGATCACCCAGAGCGGTGACCTGCTCGACGTCGCTGCGGACCCCCACGGCCCGCTGAGCGCCGAGCTGATCCCGCTGCCGCCCGCCCCCACCGGCATCGAGGCGCTGGTGGTCAACTGCGACTACGGCGACTCCGAGCGGTTCCGCACCACCGATGACCTGATCCACCTGGCCGAGACCTACGAGGCCGAGGCGACCCTGGTCGCGGGCACCATCGAGACCATCAGCGGTCGTCAGGTGGGACGCGTCCAGCTCGCTCTGCGCAATCGGTCCGGGCAGCCGATCTCCCGGGAGGGCCTGGACGCCTTCCTCACCGAGCTCGAGGCGGCCGGCGTGGTCGCAACGGAGGTGACGGCCTGATGGAGTGGCTCGACAACCCCGTGTTCACGACCTGGGACTCCAACACGTCCCTGTGGTCCAACACCCTGATCACCCTGTACATGACCGCGGGGACCATGCTGTTCTCCACCCTCATCGGGGTCCCGCTAGGCCTGCTGCTGTTCGAGACCTCCGGGGCTTCGGGCCGTCTCGCCCGCTGGACGAACCGCGTGGTGGGCTTCGTGGTGAACGTGGGCAGGTCCTTCCCGTTCATCATCCTGATCATCGCGCTGATCCCTGTGACCCGCTTCGTGGTGGGTCGCGTGACCGGGCCGAACGCTGCGATGTTCGCCCTGGTCATCTCCGCGATCCCGTTCCTGGCCCGGCTGATCGAGATCAACCTGCGCGAGATCTCCGCCGGCAAGGTCGAGGCGGTGCAGATGATGGGCGCCTCGCGCGGCCAGATCATCCGCCAGGTGCTGCTGCCCGAGGCGCTGCCCGGCATCATCGGCTCGCTCACCACCACCGCGATCGCGGTGATCGGCTACACCGCGATGGCCGGGACCGTGGGCGGCAAGGGGCTCGGCGACCTCGCCATCCGCAACGGCTACCAGAGCTACGACAACGTCGTGATGATCGCGACGGTGGTGGTGCTGGTGGTCATCGTGATCGCCGTCCAGGCGTTCGGCTCTGCCCTGTCCCGCGCCGTCGACCACCGGGCCTCCGCCCGCTGACCTGCACCATCACTACTCTCCAAGGAGAACCCCATGGCAATGATCTCTCGCCGCACCACCCTGCTCGCCTCGGGCACCGGCCTCGCCGCGCTCGCCCTCGCCGCCTGCGGTGCCGGCGGCACCGAGGGGCCGACGGAGGAGGGTGGCGTGACCACCATCCGGATCGGCGCCTCCCCGGCCCCGCACGCGGGGATCCTCCAGTTCGTGCAGGACAACCTCGCCGCCGACGCCGGCCTCGAGCTCGACATCACCGAGTACACGGACTACCAGATCCCCAACCAGGCCCTCAGCGACGGCGACCTGGACGCGAACTTCTACCAGACCCCCGCCTTCCTCGAGGGGCAGATGGAGGAGAAGGGCTTCGACTTCTTCGGCTTCGAGGGCGTGCACGTGGAGCCGCTGGGCATCTACTCCGAGAGCATCGCCAGCCTGGACGAGCTGCAGGACGGGGACGAGGTGGCGATCGCGAACGACCCCACCAACCGCGGCCGCGGCCTGGACCTGCTCGCCGCGAACGGCGTGATCACCCTCGCCGAGGGCATCGCCCCCACCTCGGCCACCACCGGCGACATCGCCGAGAACCCGAAGAACCTGCAGTTCGTCGAGCTCGAGGCCGCGCAGATCCCGCGGTCGCTGGCCGACTTCGCCGCCGGCGTCATCAACGGCAACTACGCCCTCGAGGCGGGCCTGAACCCCGCCGAGGAGTCGATCGTGCTCGAGGAGGGTGAGGGCAACCCGAACGCGAACATGATGGTGGTGCGTGCGGCGGACCAGGAGAACGAGGCGCTGGTGGCGCTCGACGGTCTGCTCCACAGCGATGAGGTGCGCGCCTACATCGAGGAGACCTACACCAACGGCGCGGTCATCCCCGCCTTCTGAGCCGCCCGCCCTGCCGGTCGCGTGGGCCGGGTCCGGGGTCGGTCGCCGGTGTCGTGGCCGGGCCTATGGTGAGGTGAACTGGCAATATTGCCAGTACACCTCACCATCGGCCATCACGGGACAAGTCGGCCCGGTCCAGCCCGGCCCGCGCCGCCCGGTCCAGCCCGGCCCGCGCCGCCCGCTCCGATCCCGCCCGGCCGGATCCGGCCCGCTCAGAGCAGCTCGGTCGCCCCCAGCTGGTCCAGCAGCCAGGCCAGCTCGTCGGCCCGCTGCTCCCACTTGCGGTAGCGGCCCGAGCGACCGCCGTGCCCGGCGACCATCTCGCAGCGGAACACGATCGGGCGCTCGGCCTGGTCCGAGGTGACGGTCTCGCGCAGGCGCGCCACCCACTTCGCGGGCTCGACGAAGAACACGCGCGTGTCGTTCAGCGAGGTCGAGGCGAAGATCGCGGGGTACTCGACGGCGCGGATGTTCTCGTAGGGGGTGTACTCGCGCATGTATTCGTACACCGCCGGATCGTGCAGCGGGTTCCCCCACTCCTCCCATTCGCCCACCGTGAGCGGCAGGGACGGGTCCAGGATCGTGGTCAGGGCGTCCACGAAGGGCACCCCGGCGATCACCGCGCGGAAGCGCTCGGGGGCGAGGTTCGCGATGCCGCCCATCAGCAGCCCTCCCGCGCTGCGGCCCTCGGCGCCCAGGCGCCCCTCGGCCACCAGGCCCGTGCTCATCAGGTGCTCGGCCGCGGCCACGAAGTCGCTGAAGGAGTTCTTCTTCTCCAGCAGCCTGCCGTGCTCGTACCAGTCACGGCCCATCTCGCCGCCGCCGCGCACGTGCGCGATCGCGATCACCACTCCGCGGTGCAGCAGGGACAGGCGGGTGGGCACGAAGGAGGGATCCACCGACACCTCGTAGGAGCCGTAGCCGTAGAGGTAGCCGGGGGCGGTGCCGTCGGCGGGCACGTCGCGGTGGGCGACGATGCTCAGTGGGATCGCGGTCCCGTCGGCCGCCTGCGCCCATTCGCGGCGCTCGACGTACAGCGAGGGGTCGTAGTTCGGCACGGGGGTGACGCGCAGGACGGTGGTGGTGCCGCTCGAGATCTCGCGCTCGGCGATCGTGGGCGGGGTGAGCATGCTGGTCAGCTCGTAGCGCACCGAGGTCTGGTCCCAGTTGGGGTTCGCATCCAGCTCGACGGTGTCCAGCTCGCCGCCGTGGCTGATGTCCGCGGCCTGCTCGAGCAGCAGCGACCCGTCGGCCGCCCGTGGGATCACCCGCACGCTCGCGAGCCCGCCGCTGCGCAGCTCGAGCGCGACGAAGCCGGCGAAGGCCTCGACGGCGAGCAGGCGCTCGCCCTCGCCGGCGACCAGCAGTTCCTCCCACGCCTCGGGCGCGGTGAGCGGGGCCTGGGCGAGCGCGAAGCCCCGGTGGCCGTCGTTGTGCACGATCAGCAGGCGGTCGCCCGCGTGCTCGACGCCGTAGTCCACGCCGTCGCGTCGGCCGCCGGCGGGCACAGGCGCGGAGGTGGGGTCTGCGAGGTCCAGCAGCCAGGCCTCGGAGGTCGAGGTGGAGCCGGCCTGGATCACCAGGGTCGAGCCGTCGCGGGAGCGGTCGAAGCCGATCATGAAGCGCTCATCGGGCTCCTCGATCACCATTTCGTCTTCGCTCATGGCGGTGCCCAGGCGGTGGCGCCAGATCTGGTGCTGGCGCCATGCCTCGTCCACGCGGGCGTAGAACAGCCACTGCTGATCGCTCGAGAAGGCCAGGCCGTAGCCGGCGCCGGTGACGGCCTGATCGAGGATCTCTCCGCTGGCGATGTCCTTGACCACGAGGGTGAAGCGCTCATCGCCCGTAGTGTCCACGGCGTAGGCGAGCAGGGTGTGATCGGGGGAGGGGGCGAGGCCGCCCAGCGAGTAGAACTCGGCGTCGGCCGCCTCGGCCTGCGCATCCAGCAGCATCTGCTCGCCCTCGAGCATCACGCCGGGCTCGACCTGCGGCATCGCGCCGGCATCCGCGACGCGCGTGAAGGCCGGGTAGTCGTTCCCGGCGGTGGTGCGGGTGATGTACCACCACGCGTCGCGCCGCACCGGCACGCCGAGGTCGGTCTCCTGGGTGTGGCCCACGAACTCCTCGACCAGCGTGCCGCGCAGCTGCTCGAGGTGGGCGGTGCGGGCGTCGGCGTAGGCGTTCTCGGCCTCGAGGTGCGCGATCACCTCGGGGTCGGTCTTGTCGCGCATCCACTCGTACGGGTCGACGACGGTGTCGCCGTGGAAGGTCCGCTCGGTGGGGCGGTGCGCGGGGACGGGGGCTTCAGGACGGTGCTCGGTCATTCCCCGAGGGTAACCGCGCCCAGCTGCTCGAGGATCCAGGCCATGCTCTCGATCTTCGGCCCGGCGGAGGCTGCCAGTGACGGGACGGAGCGCAGCAGGATCGGCCGCTGGGTGGGATCGGAGGTGACGCGGTCCCGCAGCTGCGCGACCCAGATCGCGGCGCAGGCCGCCGGGGCGTCGGGTCCTTCCTGCGCGGTCCACGCGTAGATCGCGGGGTACTCGGTCTCGCGGATGTTCTCCGCCGGGCTGTAGCTGCGCATCGCGTGGTAGTTCGCTTCGTCGCCGACGGGATCACCCCACTCGATCCACTGCTCGAGGGTGAGCATCACGTCCTCGTCCTGGAGCGTCTCGAGCGGGTCCACCAGCGGTGTCCCCGCCACCAGCGCCCGGAACCGCTCGGGGGCACGGTTGGCCGCGGCCCCGACCAGCAGCGCGCCCGCGCCGAGGCCCACCGCGCCGAGCCGGTCCTCGGCCGCCCATCCTGTCGAGACCAGGTGGTCCGCGCAGGCCACGAAGTCGTCGAGGGAGTTCGCCTTCGACAGCCCCCGGCCGGTCTGCGGTGGGCGTGGGAGAACCTCACCGACGAGGACCTCGAGGATCTCGAGGCGGACGACCCGGGGCTCTGAACGCCGCCCGGCGCCGCAGCCCGCCACGGCTGCCCGGCACGGCAACGGAGGGACCTGTGCCTCCTCGCCGTCTCCGATCCGGCGTATCCTGGGATCACTTCTGCAGGGCCGCACGGGGAGGTGTGGACCATGGACCTGAACGGTTCCCGCATCGTGGTGGGCTATGACGACACCAGCGCGGCGACGGCCGCCGTGCGCTGGGCCGCCGAGCTCGCCCAGGACGCCGGGGCGGGCGTGCACCTCGTCCACGCCTGGACCTGGCCGCTGATCGGACAGGGAGTCTCCGGGATCCCCGTGATCGATCCCGCCGGCCCCCGCAACCAGGCCAGCCGCCTGCTCGAGGACGCCGCGGAGCGCGTCACCCACCAGTACCCCGACCTGATGGTCAGCTCCGAGCTGTTGCCCGGCATGCCGCGCGAGGTCCTCGAGGAGATCTCCGGCCAGACCGAGCTGCTGGTGGTGGGAACGCGCGGCCTCGGCGCGGTGATGGGCGTGCTGCTGGGCTCGGTCAGCCGCGGCATCCTCCACGACGCCGGCTGCCCGGTCGCGGTGATCCGCTCCGATCAGCATCGCGCGGGCCCCGTGCTCGTCGCCTACGACGGCTCCGACGCGGCAGGGGAGGCGGTGGACCGGGCCGCGGATCTCTCCGCCCTCTGGGGGACGCCGCTGCGGGTGGTGCATGTGCGCGTCGGTGCGCACGCCCCCTACGACAGCGGTGCCGAGGCATGGGGCGCCGGCCGCCGCTCCCGCGACCTGCTCGAGCAGGGAGCGGCCAGGGCCGCCGAGCGCCAGGACGGCCTCGAGGTGCAGGTTCGGATGCTCGAGGACCGCTCCGTGGCCGAGGGTCTGCTCGCCGCGGCCGCCGGTGCACGCCTGCTGGTGCTCGGCCACCGCGGGCTCAGCCGCAGCCGCCTCGGCTCCACCGCGCACGCGACCGTGCTGCACGCGACGGGGAACGTGATGGTGGTCCGCCGCCCCGAGGGCACGTGATGTGACTCGCGTCCTGCGGCAGGAAGTTTGGAGGCTCGGCGGCGCGACCGTTAAGCTGTTCGACGGTAGCGTGTCCGAGCGGCCGAAGGTGCATCACTCGAAATGATGTGTGGTTAATAGCCACCGCGGGTTCAAATCCCGCCGCTACCGCCCATGACCTGGACTTATACCGGGTCGAGAAGGCCCCCGTCGGAATCCGACGGGGGCCTTCTCGTATGCCGGCGGCGAGGTGCCGGCAGGGCGCGCTCGCGAGGTCAGCGCTCGCGGAAGTCCTCGTCGAGATTCCTCTCGAGCAGGGAGGCGAGAGCGTCGAGGGACTGCTCGGCCTGCTCCCCGTCGGCGCGCAGCGTCACCTCGTCGCCGTGGCCGACGTTCAGCGTCAGCAGCATGAGGATGCTCGAGGCCTTCACCGGGCCGGCATCGGCCGTCTCGATCGTGACGGCGACGGGCTGCTCGCTCGCGGCCTGGGAGAAGATCGCGGCGGGGCGAGCATGCAGGCCGCTGCTGCTCGCGACCTTCACGGTTCGTGCTGGCATCTGGACGCCTTTCTCGACGTTGGGGGCGACCCACAGCGTAACGCCGCTCACCTGGTGATGCGGACTCGGCCGGTGTTCGTCTCCCGTTCACCTGCTCGTGAGGTTACCGGAGAGAATCCTTACAGCAGACCAGAACCCCTGGCTGGGGCGCCTGCGAGCTGAGTAGTGTGGACCGGCCGTCAGGGGTGACGGGTGGAGCGCCGGCGAGGGGTCACCGGAAGCCGCCGACCACGCCGGGGGAGTCGTAGCCCGACATCCCCGGCGGCATGGTCAGCTCGCTGCGGGGCCCCAGCGCCTCCCGGCCGGCGCGGGTGAGCTCGAACCAGGCGATCATGTCCGGTCCGGGGGTGCGCCCGCCGAGCGCGGTCCAGGTGGTGCCGATGTGCTCGACCACCTCCGCGAGAGGCATGTCCCAGGCGCGGAAGCGGCCCGCGGTGACGAAACCGGCGCGCAGCTCCCCGCGGGCCAGCATCCGCGCGAGCAGCACAGGTCCGCGCCGCTCGAACTCCTCGTCCTCGAGCGCTCCCGCGTTCGCGAGCACCGTCACCACGTGCCCCGGGTGCAGCCACTCGTCCCGCCCCTGCGCCAGCAGGCGATCCTCGATCCCGCTGCGGGCGGAGGCGGCATGCTCGGCCAGCTGGTCCGGGGCGGCGTGCACCGGCGGACCCGGCGGGAGCTGCGAGATCTCCCCGCGCTCCTCGGCGCGCAGCAGCGCACCGCGCGGCCCCTCCAGCTGCCAGCGCGGCACCGTGCTCAGTCGCAGCGGCCCCGCCGCGCCCTGCAGGAACAGGTGCAGCTGACCATCGGGCAGCAGCTCGGCGCCCTGCAGCGCCGCCCCCACCAGGCGCGGATCGCGCAGGCCCACGGCCGACGCGGCGATCCCGTCCCGGCCCGGCCCCTCCACCTGCTGGATCCGCGAATGCAGCACCCATCCGCGCGCGGTGACCGTCCAGGTGCCGCGCGCGGCGACACGCGTGTGCAGGATCGTCTGCCCGCGCAGCTCCTCGAGCAGCGCAGGGCGCCGACCCTGGTGGTGCCCGGAGAGCCCGGACAGGAAGGAGCGCATGCCCTCATCCTGCCGCACGCCCCGTGGCAAACACACAGGCCCGCGTGATCTTGTCGGGGCTACCATGGGCAGATGCCCAGCACGAGTGACCGCGCTCAGGACCCCCGCCCGGCACGGACCAGAGCGGCGATCTTCACCGCCGCCCGTGACCTCACCTCCGCCGACGGAGAGGTCACCGTCAATGCGCTCGCGAAACGGGCCGGGGTCAGCCGAGCCGCCTTCTACAGCCACTTCTCCGGTCTCGACGACCTGATGGGCGCGATGCTCCAGCAGATGTTCGACGCCGCCTGGGAACGGGGCGGCCTGTTCGCCGCGCAGGGGTACGGCCTCCACGAGGCGGTGCGGTTCGGCTTCGGGATGTTCGCGGCCTACGTCGAGCGCCACCACACCTTCCTCCGCGGAGCGCTGGACTGGAAGTTCTCCCACCGCACGTACATGATCCTCGTCGACACGTTGACGCGTCTCCACGGCGAGGCGCTGGCCCGTCTGGGCGATCAGGTCCCGGCCCGCCTGCAGGGCGAATCGGCCGGCCGCAGCATCGCCGGGTCGGCCCTCGCACTGGCCGCGCAGTGGCTGGTCGAGACCGAGCAGCAGTCCCTCGAGGGCCAGGAGCTCGACGCCACGGAGCTGCTCGAGAAGATCCTGCTGTTCGCCCCCGGTTGGTACACGGGACTCGGCCCGGAGGATCCGATCCCCGCCTCCGAGGTCCTCGCGATGTGCCGTGCCCACTCCTCGGAGGGCACGGCCGAGGCCTGAGCGCGGGCCCGTCGGGCGCGGCGCTGCGGGCTCAGCCCCGCGGGCCGGCTCAGCAGTCGCTCACCAGGCGCAGCAGCACGCGCGCACCGAAGCGCACCGCCTCGACCGGCACCCGTTCGTCCACACCGTGGAACAGCGGGGCGAAGTCGAGATCGGGCGGCAGCTGCAGCGGTGCGAACCCGTACCCGGTGATCCCCAGTGCGCTCAACGGCTTGTTGTCCGTCCCGGCGCTCAGGCAGTAGGGGAGCACCCGCGAGCCCGGATCCTCCGCCTGGATCGCCGCGGTCATCGCCTCCACCAGCGGGCCCTCGCGCGGGGAGTCCACCGAGACGCCGATGTGGTCCATGATCACCTCGACGTGCTCCCCGGTGAGCTCGTCCAGCAGCTCCAGCAGCTGCTCCTGGTGCCCGGGCAGGAAGCGGCAGTCGATGCCGGCCTCGGCCGTCTGCGGGATGACGTTGACCTTGTAGCCGCTCGAGAGCATCGTCAGGTTCGCCGAGTCCCGCAGCGTGCCGGTGACGAAGTGGCGGGCCCCGCCGGTCAGCGGCAGGAAGGAGGCGATGTCCTCCTCGTCCCAGCCCTGCCCGGTGATCTCGGTGATCCCGTCGAACAGGGCGCGTACGCTCGCGATGAACTCGACGGGGAACTCGTGCTCGTCGATCGCGGTGATCGCCCGGGCCAGGCGCACGATCGCGTTCTCGTCGTTGGGGACCGAGCCGTGCCCGGCCCGGCCGTGGGCGCGCAGGCGCCCCCAGGCGATCCCCTTCTCGGCGGTCTGCACCAGGTAGGCGCGCACGTCCTTCCCGGTGTCCTTCTCCGGCAGGGTGATCGAGTAGCCGCCCACCTCGCTGATCGCCTCGGTCATGCCGTCGAACAGCTCGGGATGGTTCTCCACCAGCCACTGCGCGCCCCAGACGCTGCCGTTCTCCTCGTCGGCGAAGAAGGCGAACATCAGATCGCGCGGAGGGGTCTGCCCGGAGCGGGCGAGATGGCGGGCGATCGCGAGGATCATCCCCACCATGTCCTTCATGTCCACGGCGCCGCGGCCGTAGATCATCCCGTCGATGAGCTCCGCACCGAAGGGATCCACCGACCAGTCCTCCGCCTTCGCGGGGACCACGTCCAGGTGGCCGTGCAGGATCAGGCCGCCGCGGGAGCGATCCTCGCCCGGGATCGTGACCATCACGCTGGGACGGCCCGGCGCGGACTCGACCACGACCGGCTCGAGGCCCACCTCGCGCAGCAGGCCGACGACGTGCTCGGCGGCCTCGCTCTCGCCGTTGCCCCAGGTGGTGGGATCGTTGCCGCCGAAGTTGGTGGTGTCGATTCGGATCAGCTCACGGGTGAAGCGCACCGCCTCGTCCTGCAGCAGGGCGAGCTCATCGGCGGTGGGGGCGGCGATCGGCATACCGGGATCCTCCTGGGGGTCGGGTGCACTCACCGTACTCGGCGGGACCCGACCCCCGAAGGAGTGCTCAGCCTGCTGCGTTCGGCCTGCTGTGCTCAGCCCTCCAGGTGGGCGCGCATGAACCACTGGAACTTCTCGAGCTCCGCGGTCTGACCGATCAGCATGTCCTCGGTGATGGGGTCCAGCTCGCCGGCGAGGGTGATCGACTTGCGGTTGGAGGCGATCACGCCGTTGTAGACCTCGTCGAGCGCCTTGAGGTGCTCCTGCGCATCAGCCTTGCCGAGCGTGTAGTCGGACCAGCCGCGGTCCGAGACCAGGCGGCCAGGGGTGCCCACCGGGGAGGCGCCCAGCTGGGCGATCCGCTCGGCCAGGTCATCGGCGTAGCCGCGCACCAGCTCCACCTGGGGGTCGAGCATCTCGTGCACCGCGATGAAGCGGGAGCCGGTGACGTTCCAGTGCGCGTGCTTGAGGGTCAGGTGGAGGTCGTTCATCGCGTGGAGCCGGTCCTGCAGGGACTCCACCAGGCGCACGGAGTCGTCCGTGCCGAGTCCGGGAACGGTGTAGGCGAGGTCAGCCATGTCATCTCCTCTGTCGGGGTTCGGAAGTCTTGTCTCCAAGTCTCGTCCATCACAACGGACGAGGGAAGGAACTTGTTCCTGCAGGTCATGATCCCTCCCTCACGCAGGTGAGGCTCACCTGCATGGATGGCCGGTCCCTGCCCGGGCGCGGGCTCCAGTCGATCGATCGGTCGATCAGCCGCCTCCCCTCCGTACGATGGGGGCACCCGCCCCATCCCGCAGGAGGCTCCCGTGGTGCAGATCTTCACTCTCCGAGAGCGGCTGGCGATGCTGCCGGGCACGGTGCGACGCCGCGCCGCGTCCACGCAGGCGCGCCTGTCGGTGATCGCCGACGCCCGGGCCGTGGCCCCGGAGATCCCGCGCGATGCGGAGGCCGGGCATCTCGAGCGCGCGGCGCGCCGCCTGCTGCGCCGCGCCGCGCAGGACGAGTTCGCGCGCGAAGGCGTGACCCGCGTGAACCTCCCCGAGGAGGCGGGGCGGGCCGATCTGCGCCGCGCCGACGTGGCCGGGGATGCGAGCTTCCACGCCTTCGTCGAGGACGTGCTCAGCGCCGTCGACATCGCCCCCAGCCTGCTCGAACGCGACGACGCGGTGGACCTGCGCGCGGCGCGCGGCTCCTCCGATGCCTACGGGCTTTCCCCGGAGGTCGCCTCGGACCTCGCCTCCTATCTGCTCAGCCGGGCGTTCACGCTGCACGACGGCACCGGCGCGGAGGCGGACGCATCCGATGCGCTCGAGGCCTACCTGGCGGAGCAGGCGGCGCTGATCCGGCAGGACATACGCGAGGCGCTGGTGCGCCAGGTGCGGGTGCCGCTCGAGCTGCAGGTGGCCCGCGAACGGCACGAGCGCATCGAGGCCCTCGGCCCGGGGGCGGGCTTCCTCCCGGACGCCGACGGCGCAGGGCCGGCGGACGCCGAGGACTCCCACTTCCCGCAGCGCGCCCGCGCGGCCTTCGAGTTCGCGCAGAACGAGGCCGGGCGCGCCGCCTTCGGCGCGCTGCGCACCGGGGCAGCGAAGGCCTACGAGCGGTACGGCATCCCGCGCAACCCGCCCCCGCCGCCGCGCTGAGCCGAGCCGGTCGGGAGAACATCGCGGCGCCGCCCCCGCAGAGGGAACGGCGCCGCGGCGCAGGAGAGACGAAGGGGGCCGACGCTCAGGCGCCCGCCTTCTCCGCCAGCTGACGCTTGATCCGGGCGAGCATGCCCGCCATCCCGTTCAGCCGCAGCGGGCTGACCACCTCGGCCAGCCCCAGCTCTCCGGTGACCGTCTCGGGGGTGTCGAGCACCTCGCCGACGGTGCGCCCGTCGAGCGCCTCCGCGAGGATCGAGGCGAAGCCGCGGGTCGTCGGCGCCTCCGGCGGGGCGGAGAAGAACAGCCGCGCCGTCGCCTCCCGGCCGCTGCCCTCCACCTCCGTGATCAGGAAGATCGGGGACTGGCACTCGGGCACGGGCTCGAGCAGCTCCGGATGCTCGGCGTAGCGCTCGGGCAGCGCGGGCAGATCGTTCGCGAAGTCCAGCAGCAGCTGCAGCCGGTCCCGGCCGGTCAGGGCGTGGAAGTCGTCGGCGATCTCGGCGAAGGCGCCGGGCAGTGCGTCGCTCATCGTGCGGGGACCTCGCCCGGCTCGGTGCCATGGGTGATCGGCAGGCGCACGCCGTTGCCCCACTCGGTCCACGAGCCGTCGTAGTTGCGCACGCTCTCGAAGCCCAGCAGGTAGGTCAGCACGAACCAGGTGTGCGCCGAGCGCTCGCCGATGCGGCAGTACACGATCGTGGGGGTCTGGGGCTCGAAGCCGAGCTCGCCGCGGTAGATCTCCTCGAGCTCCGCACGGGACTTGAAGCGGCCATCCTCGGCGGCGGCGCGGGCCCACGGCACCGACCGCGCGGTGGGGATGTGCCCGCCGCGCACGGTGCCCTCCTGCGGGTAGTCCGGCATGTGGGTGCGCTCGCCGGAGTACTCCTGCGGGGAGCGCACGTCGATCAGCGGACCGCCCAGGAAGTCGAGCACGTCCTCGCGGTAGGCGCGGATCGGGGCATCCTTCCGCTTCACCACCGGGTAGCCGGTGGTGGCGGCGGGGCGGCCCTCGTCGGAGGTGGTCATCTCGCGGCCCTCCGCCTGCCAGGCGGCGCGGCCGCCGTCGAGCAGGCGCACGTCCTGGTGGCCGAAGAGCTCGAACACCCACAGCGCATAGGCCGCCCACCAGTTCGACTTGTCGCCGTAGAGCACCACGGTGGTCTCACGCGTGATGCCGGAGGCGTCCATGAGCTTCGCGAAGCCCTCGCCGTCGACGTAGTCGCGGGTGACGGGATCGTTGAGGTCCAGGTGCCAGTCGATCTTCACCGCGCCGGGGATGTGCCCGGTCTCGTACAGCAGCACGTCCTCATCGGACTCGACCACGACCAGGTTCTCCGGACGGCCTGCGGCGAGCTGATCGGCGAGCCACTGCGTGGTCACGAGCTTCTCGGGGCGGGCGTACTCCTGCAGCGCAGGGGTGGGGTCAGCAGGAACGGTCATCAGTTCACCTTTCGACGGTCGATGGCTCGCGAGGATGCCCCCAGTCTGTCACCGCGGCGTGCGGCGTGGCATCCGGGAGACTTCGCCCTGGGCGGACAGTCGTGTCGCCTTCCGCTGGACCCTCGCGGCTCCTACGGTGAGCACATGGAGAACATGGAGCAGGAACCCGCGATCCCCGTCCTCGATGTGACCGTTCTCGATTGCCCCGACGCGCTGCAGCTCGCGACCTTCTACGCCCAGCTCCTGGGCTGGCGCCTCGAGGAGGGGAGCGACGCCGACTGGGCCGAGCTGCTCCCTCCGGGAGGACGGGTCTCGGCCGGCGAGCCCGGCGGACAGGCTTCCCTCGCCTTCCAGCGGATCGACGACTACCAGCGTCCCACCTGGCCCGATGGCGAGCACCCCCAGCAGTTCCACCTCGACTTCTCGGTCACGGACATCGACGCCGCCGAACCGCGCGCCCTCGCGCTCGGTGCGATCGTGCACGAGCACCAGCCCTCCGCCTCGGGCAGCTTCCGGGTGTACGTCGATCCGGCCGGTCACCCGTTCTGCTTCTGCCGCTCAGCCTGAGCGTGAGGCCCTGGCACAGGCGGCGCCGGGTCGAGCATGAACAGATCCCGGCGACCTGTTCGGGCAGCGTTCACCGCTCCGTCCCTGGCCCGTGACCAGCACCTCCTAGCGTGGGAGCGCTTCCACCAGCGCCCCTGACGAGGAGTTTCCATGACCGACGCCGCCCAGCTCGTACGCCCCGCACCTGCCGTCGACGGCGAGCGCCGGCGCCTCGTGGTGCTCTCGATCGACGCGATGAGCGATGTCGACGTGCCCTTCGCCCGCACCCTGCCGCACTTCGCCCGCATCCTCGACGGGGCCTGGGGCAGCGCCCAGGCGATCTACCCGACCGTCACCTACCCCAACCACACCTCCCAGACCACCGGCCGCACCGCGGCGGGCCACGGCATCTACGCCAACGAGAAGGTCTCCCCGGGCGTGCGCCTGCCGAGCTGGTTCTGGGACGCGCGCGACATCGCGTGCCCGACGATCTTCGATCTCGCGAAGGAGAAGGGGCTGACCAGCGCGTCCGTGGGCTGGCCGGTGACGGGCTGGTCCCCGTCGATCGACATCGCCGTGCCCGAGATCTGGGACCGCGCCGGTCTCGAGCAGACCCTCGCGATCCTGCGCGAGGCCTCCTCGCCGCGCGGCCTGGAATACGTGGACCGTCACGCGCACGAGATCAGCTGGACGAAGAAGCACGTCTTCGGCCGCTTCAACACCTCCGTCGCCACCGACATCATCCGCACCGAGACGCCCGACGTGCTGTTCGTGCACCTGGTGGACGTGGACTCCGCCCGCCACTCCACCGGCCGCTTCACCCCCGAGGTGAAGCAGGCCTTCGAGCGGGTCGACGGGTGGATCGGCGAGATCCTCACCGCCCTCGAGGACGCCGGCATCGCCGAGGAGACCAACGTCGCGATCGTCTCCGATCACGGCCACGTCGAGGTGGGGCGCTGCTTCCGCGCCAACCGCGTGCTGGTCGAGAACGGGCTGGTGCGCCTGGACGAGGCCGGCGAGGTGAGCAGCTGGGACGCCTGGGTGCACGGCTGCGGCCTCACCGGGCAGCTGCATCTGCACCCCGAGGCGGACGACGCCGCGCGCGAGAAGGTGCTCGCGGTGGTCCAGGAATGGGTCGAGGATCCCGAGGTGCCCGTCGCGGCCTTCCACCCGCTCGCGGACATGCGCGAGGACTACGGCTACTCCGGTCCCTTCCTCGGCGTGCTCGAGGGCACCAGCGGCACCAACTTCCAGAACCTCTGGGAGGGCCGCTCGCTCTACGGCCGCTTCGACGAGGACTACACCTTCCTGATCTCCCAGCACGGACACCTGCCCGAGCAGGACATCCAGGCCGTGTTCGCGATGACCGGGCCCGACATCGCCCAGGGCGTACGCTTCACCGGTTGCACCGTCTCCGACGAGGCGGTCACCTTCGCGCACCTTCTGGGCCTCGAGCTGCCCGACGCCGACGGCGCCGTGGTCAGCGAGACGCTCCGGGTGCCGGCTCAGCTCGCGTAGGCCGCGAAGGACTCGCGGATCCGGTCCGGGGTCGCGCCGTCGGCGAGCAGCACCTGCAGCAGCAGGCGTGCCTTCGCCGGCGGCAGGACCCCGGCCATCCCCGCGCCCGCCTCGAGCAGGTCCACCTCGCTGCCCGGATAGGCATAGTGGTGGGTCGAGGTGCCGCCCGCGGCGATGCGGGTCGCGACCACCACAGGGATGCCCTCTCCGAGGAGGCGGCGCAGGCGCGGCATCGCGGCGGGGGAGACGTGCCCCATCCCGACCCCGGCGATGACCACTCCCGCCAGGTGCTCGGGGCCCAGGGCGTCGAGCAGGGCGAAGTCCTCGTCGAGCCCCGCGGTGAGCAGCGGGACCGGCGCGAAGCGCTCCGGCAGCGAGCCCGCCTGCGGTGCAGGTCGGGGCAGGGGACGGTGCAGCAGCCGCACCTGGCCCGCATCGATCATGCCCACCGCCCCGGACGGCGCCGAGGCGAAGGCCGAGACCGAGCGGGAGGACGCCTTGGTGACCTGGTCCGCGAGGTGGACCTCTCCGTCGAACACCACCAGCACGCCCAGCCCCCGGGCCGACGGGGAGACCGCCGCGTGCACGGCGCCCGCGAGGTTCGCGGGCCCGTCGGCGCCCAGCGCGCTCGCCGGACGCATCGCGCCGGTCACCACGAGCGGCGCCTGCCGGTCCCAGAACCGGTTCAGCAGGAACGCCGTCTCCTCGAGGGTGTCGGTGCCGTGGGTGAGCACCACCCCGTCGGCACCCTCATCGACCGCCGCGCGGGCCTGCTCGAGCACCTCGCGCAGGTGGTGGGGCCGCACATCGGAGGAGGAGATGTTCGCGATCCCCCGGGCGGTGAGCTCCACCCCGTCCACGAGGGTGGCGTGCAGGCGCTCCGCGGCGGCGGCGTCCGGCACCGCGTGGCCATCGCCCGAGCCCTGGGCCATGAAGATGGTGCCGCCCAGGGTCAGCAGGGTGACGGCGGGCACCGCCTCGGACGTGCCGGTCACGACAGCTCCGGCTCCTCGCCGAGGTAGAAAGCGGCCGTGCGCAGGGACGCCTTGCGGGCCGGCTTCCTGCTCTCGCCCGCGGCGACATGCGCCTCGGACCAGGCCTCGGCCGTGGCGTGGGTGAACTCCTCGCCCTCGGCGGAGCCGGCGAAGTCGCCGAGGCGTCGGATCAGATCCGCGGCCGGGTCCTCGAGGTGAAGGGCGAGGGCGTAGAGCGCGGCGTCCCAGCCGCAGCCCGTCGCCGCGGGACCGAAGGTCTTCCAGTGCGCATCGGTGGGGACGGTGTGGCGCAGCGTGAAGCGGGAGGCGTCCTCGACGGGCTCGACCAGCAGTTCCATCTCGCTGCGGCTGCCGCCCTGGTTCCAGCTCAGCTGCAGGCTGCGCGGCTCCTCGACGGCGAGCACCTCGCCGCGGGTCTCCATGTCCGGCAGCTCGAAGCGGCCGCCCTGCACCACCTCACCGGTGGCACGGCCGAACCATGCCTCCAGGTGCGAGCCGATCGTGAGCGCGGACCACAGCTCCTCGGGATGCACGGGGAAGGTCTGCTCGAGCGCCACGGCGGCGCGGTCATGGGTGAGGGTGACGGTGCGGGTGACGTCGGTCAGCTGGGCGGCAGGAGAGGCGGTCATGGGGCTCCTTCGGAGGCGGGGTGATGGCACCACTGTGTCAGGTGGGAGCGCCGTCAGGTGGGATCGCTGCGGCGCAGCCGCACGATCACCTCGGCGTGCTGGGTGTGGGGGAACATGTCCACGAAGCGCCCCGCGGTGATCCGCAGGGAGGGCATCGAGGCCAGATCCGTCGCGAGGGTCGCGGGGTTGCAGCTGGAGTAGAGGACATCGCGCACCCCGGAGCCCTCGAGCCAGGTGGCCAGGCGCTCGCCGAGCCCGCGACGGGGCGGGTTCACGATCACGATCTCGGGCGGGCCCTCGGCGCCCGCGGCCTCCTCGATCGCCCAGCTGGTCGCATCCGCGGCGAGGAAGCGCGCCTCGAGATGCTGGGCCGCAGCGGCCTCGCGAGCCCCGTCGATGGCCTCCGGGGAGACCTCCACTCCGGTGACCTGCGCGGTGGGTGCGGCCAGCGCCGCATGCAGCGCGAAACCGCCCAGCCCGCAGTAGAGGTCCCACAGCCGCGGAGCACCGCCCTGCTCGGCGACGATCTCCGCGACCCAGGACGCGGCCTGGCGGTACAGCTGACCGGCCACCTCGGTGTGGGTCTGCAGGAAGGAGCGGGGACGGGCGAACAGGGGCACGTCCCCGGTGCGCACCGCGATCGAGGCGGCCCCGGCCAGCGGGATCTCGTGATCTCCCTCGACGGCGGTGGTGTGCTCGGGGTGGATGTTCGCCGAGACCGAGACCACCGAGGGATGGGCTGCGAGCAGGGCGGGCAGGTGCTCGCGCACCCGGTCCAGCGCCTTCTCGCTGCGCAGCACCAGACGGAGCACATGCTCCCCGTCAGGTGAGGCGGTGACCAGCACGTTCTTGATCTCACCGCGGCGGCGGGCGACGTCATACGGGGGCACCTGCGCTCGACGGATCAGCGCCTTCGCACCCTCGAGCACGGACTCGACGCCCGGCGGGTAGAGCGGGCAGCCGCACAGATCGGCGCCCGCGGCCTGGCCGGGAAGGGTGAGCCGCGGCTCCTGCGCGGTACCGGCCACGGCCATCTTGCCGCGTGCACGGAACCCGGACTCCGCACCGACGAGCGGCGCTGACCATTCCGCGCCCGGGGCGAGGAAGGGCTCCAGCAGCTGCTCGATGCGCGCACGGCCCTCGGCGACCTGCCGGGGGCGGGGGAGGTCCAGCAGCGTGCAGGACCTGCACGCGCCGGAGTCGAAATGGTGGCACCGCACCCCAGGAGTCTACGAGGCCCGCACAGGCCGCGGCGCCGATGGCGTTCGTCTGTCGGACCCCGCCGTTAGCGTCGGCGGCGGAGGTGGAGAGCATGCATGTGCCGGAGGATCCCTGGGCCGTGACCTGGCGGGATCAGCTGATCGAGCTGGACCTGCCGGGCGTGGGCCCGATCACCGCGAGCGCGGCGCCGGCCCTGTTCGAGGACGAGCAGGGACTGGCGGCAGCGCACGAGGCCGAGGAGGAGGCGGAGCTCGAGCATCATCGACGCCAGCCCACCGGCCCGCCCGAGGCGGGGACGGTGCATGCCACGCTGCGGGATCGCCCGCCGCTCGAACTCGCCCACTCCTGGCTGGTGGTGCCCGCGCTCGGGCCGGTGCTGCCCACCCTCGCCCCCGAGGGGCCGATCATCGCGGATGTCAGCGGGGCGGTGGCCCCGTTCGAGGTGCGCACGGACAGGGATCCGGAGCTCTCCCGCCCGAGCCGCGAGGGCGTGCGGGCCGGCGCATTCGTCGAGGGAGCGCCGCAACGGGTGCGTCCCCCGGCGCGCAGCTGGTTCCGCCGTCCTGCCGTGGCCGGGGCGCTGCGCCGTCGCGGCGGACCGGTCGCGCTGGGAGCCCTCGTCGGCCCGCGGCGCGACTGGTTCGAACCGGCCGCCGCCGCACGGGAGGATCTCCTGGCCCCGCACCCGGATCAGGCGCTCGAGCGGGCGCTGCTGATCGCGGTCGAGCACGGGCAGGGCGCCGTGCTGAGGATCGGGCCCGGAGGCCTGGACGTGGTGCCCACGGGCTCCGATCCCCGGATCCCCGAGCTCGAGGGGATCGAGCTGCTGGTCACCGCCCGGCCGGCCCAGTGCCCCCTGCACGGGCGGGACGGGGAAGGCCCGTGCCGTCCTGTCGGCGGGCCGTGGATCCGCCGAGCCCATGCCGCGCAGGTGGACTGGGAGGCGCGCCGCTCCCAGGCGCTCTCCGTGCAGGGATGCGGGGTGTGCTTCGGGGAGGCGCTGCCGCCCGAACCGGATCAGCCGCAGGTGCCGCGGCTCGCGCCGAGGACCCCCGTCGTCGAGATCGACCGGCTCCACCTGCGCGACGGCGAGGTGGTGCGCATCGATCCGATCGCGCCGCCGCGCTGAGGCGGGATGCTCGGGTGTGCTGGGATCAGGCGAACCACTCGGTGGGCGGGCCCAGCGACAGCATCACCGCGAACACCACCGACACCCCCACGATCGTCAGCAGCGCCGCGGGGAGCGGATGGCGCAGCGCGAGCGCCACCACCTTCTGCGGTGCGGAGGCCGGCTCCTCCTCACGCAGGCGCCACGACTGGCCGAGCAGGCCCCTGCGCAGCGCCGAGCGCTCGAAGGGCACCGTGAGATACGGGATCACCGCAGAGCCGATCCCCAGCAACAGATCCTTCAGGATCCAGCGCTGATCCACTGCCACCAGCACCGTCACGGCGACGTAGGCGATGAAGGTGAAGCCGTGCAGCCCGCCGCCGATCCGCACCAGCAGCTCGGTGGACTGCAGCACGTACTTCAGGAACATGCCGGCCAGCAGCAGGGTCCAGGTGACGACCTCGGCCAGGGCGAGCACTCGATACAGACGAGAGGGGGTGGAGAGCAGGCGCATGGGCACGATGGTGCCAGGCGGTGCTCGACGGACGCTGGGTGCACGGGCCGACGAAAGACGTCACCGCCGGTGGACCATCAGAGGTGACCAGCCGGCGTGGGCACGCTCACACTGGAGCCATGACGACGCACACCATCCCCGGACAGCTGTTCCTGCTCCTGACCAACGATGCGGGCCGTCAGGACTCCACCTCGTACCGTCGCCAGGCGCTCGCCGCCGCGGCGATCACCGAGCTGATGCTCTACGAGCGCCTCACCCTCACCGAGGAGCGCTCCCCGAAGATCACCGTGCGGGACCGCACCCCGCTGGACCTGCCGGTGCTCGACCAGGCGCTCGGCGCGCTCGAGGAGCTGCAGGGCAAGGCGCTCGGCTCCGTGATCGGGCACCGGTCGATGGATCTCACCGAGGTGATCGGGGAGGGCTTCGCGGCCGTCGGGGCGGTGCAGCGCAAGGACGGCTGGTTCACCACCAGCTGGCCCACCCACGACGACACCTACGAGACCTCCCTGCGCGCCCGGATCGCGGGCGCCGTGCGCGACCCGGGCACCGCGAGCCTGCAGGACCGGATCCTGCTGGACCTGCTGCGCGCCCTCGGCATCGCGCACCGCATCCTCCGCGACGACCTGCCCGAGCTCTCCCGCAGGGAGCTCGATCAGCGGATCAGGGCGCTCGAGGTCCAGCATCCCGCCGCTCGCGCCGTGAAGAAGCTGATGGACGACATGACCGCGGTGATGATCACGACCTCCGTGGCGACCTGAGCGCACCCCGCGTGGTCCGCGCGGTGGCCGGAGCGGTCCACGGATCCTCCGGCCAGGGATGCTTCGGGTAACGGCCCCGCATCTCCTTGCGCACCTCCCGATACGGCCCGTCCCAGAAGGAGCGCAGGTCATCGGTGATCGCGAGCGGCCGACGGGCCGGAGAGAGCAGATGGAACAGCACCGGTACCCTGCCCTGCACCAGGCGCGGGGTCTCGGCCAGGCCGAACAGCTCCTGCAGCTTGACCGCCACCACCGGCCGGCCGTCCTCCGCACCGGGGACGGGATACTCGATCCGGGCGGTGCCGCCCGAGGGCACCGCGAGGCGCTGCGGCACCAGCTCCTCGAGCGCGGCCGCCTCCGGCCAGGGCAGCAGCAGGCGCAGCCCCGCGGTCACGTCGATCCGGTCCAGGCGCGTGGTGCGCGCCGAGAGCTGCGGGGCCAGCCACGTTTCCGCCTCTTCCAGCAGCGTTGCCTCGTCCATCGCCGGCCAGGGCGCCCCGAGCTCGCGATGCACCAGGGCCAGACGTGCCCGCAGCTCCCGGGCGGCATCGTGCATGCCGAGCGCCTCGAGCCCGCGCTCGCGCACATGGGAGAGCACGGCGGGCACGGTGTCCTCCGCGGTCGCCGCGACGGGGGTGGAGGTGAGCTCGATCGCGCCGAGCGCCCTGCGCTCCCGGGCCCGCACCGTCCCGTCCTCGAGCACGGCGGTGCGGCCCTGCACCATCAGGCCCGCCCCGCAGCGCAGCGCATCCTCCTCATGCAGCGGGGCCGCGGCACGGATCACCGCTCCCGTGCCGTCGGCCGCGCGGCCCGCTGCCCGCTGCACCTCCCAGACCGTCAGCCACTGCTGCCCTAGCAGACCGCTGCCCTCGGGCAGGGCGGCGCGGGTGCCGGAGGCCAGCAGGTAGGTGCGGGAGCCCTGCGCGGTGCGGCGCGCGATCCGCTCCGGCCGGGCCAGCGCGAGCACGGCCCCGGCCTGCTCGGCAGGATCATCGGCCCGGATCGCGGTGCCCTGCTGCGCGGCACCGGGGGAGCCGGGCCCGCCGTGCCCACCGTGAGTGCCGTCGGAAGCGACGTCGGCGGCGATGCGGGTCAGCCGTGACACCTCCCGCCGCCAGCGGTCCGCACCGGGCGCCCGGGAGGAGCGCAGATCGGCGAGCAGGCGGGGCAGGTCCGCGCCGGTGGGCCGGTGATCATCGGAGACCGCGGCGACCACCTCGGCCGCGCGGCGGGCGCCGTCACCGCCGGGCAGGCTGCGGGCCCCGTCCCGCAGCGCCCGCGCCTCCCGCACCCCCACCGGCATCCGCGCCACCTGCGTGCCCAGCGCGGTGGGCAGTCCCTGCCCGTCCACCAGCTCCATGGCCTGCAGCGATCGCTCGGCCGCTGTGATCTCCGTGCGCGGTGGCGGGGTGAGCAGCGCGAGACCCTCCCCGCGGGGTGTGCCCCAGCAGGCCAGCCACAGCGCCGCATCGGTGAGATCCGCGCTGCTGATCTCCGGCGGGGACTGGGCGGGCATCCCGGCCAGATCCGCCTCGGCGAACACCCGCACCGCCCGGCCCGGGCCGAGCCGTGCCGCACGACCGGCCCGTTGCTCCGCCGCCGCCCGTGATGCGCTCACCGTGACCAGGCCCGACATGTCCCGCCCGCGGTCTCGCCGCACCTCGCGGGACAGGCCCGCATCGATCACCAGATGCACCCCGGGCACGGTCAGCGAGCTCTCCGCGATCGCGGTGGAGACCACGATCCGGGGGCGCTCGCCGGGACGTCGGCCGCCAGTGGCCCGATCCTGCGCGGCCGCGGGCAGCCGGCCGTGCAGGGCCAGCACCTCGATCTCGTCCCCGACCAGGCCCTGCAGGCGGGAGACCACCTCGTCGACCTCCCGCGCGCCGGGCAGGAACACCAGCGCATCGCTGTCCCCGGCGGCCTGCCGCGCCGCCGCCGCGGTGCGCGCGAGGTGATCGAGGTGCTCGCGGGTCACGCCGCGGGCATCCAGACGGGGCGCCCGGGAGGGGGAGTGCTCGATGGTCAGCGGGTGCAGGGGACTGGGCACGTCCACGATCGCGGCGTCCTCGAGCACGGCGGCGACCGCCTGCGCATCGAGCGTCGCGGACATCGCCCCCACCACCAGGTCCTCGCGCAGCTGGCGGGCCTCGGCGAGCATACCCAGCAGCAGGTCCGTCTCGAGCGACCGCTCATGGACCTCGTCCAGCAGCACCGCCCCGACCCCGTCGAGCCCGGGGTCGGCCAGCAGCCGGCGCAGCAGCACGCCTGGCGTCAGCATCTCCACGCGGGTGTCCGCGCTCATCTCGCGCTGGCCGCGCACGGTGAACCCGACCGGGCCGCCCAGGCGCGAACCGTCCAGGGCCGCGATCCGACGGGCCGCCGCCCGCACCGCCACCCGGCGCGGCTGGGTGACCAGGGTGAGGCCGGTGACCTGGTTCGCGACCAGCGGCGGCAGCAGCGTCGTCTTGCCGGTGCCGGGCGGCGCGGTGACCACCAGCGCTCCGCTGTGCACCGCCGCCTCGAGCTCGCTGCGCGAAGCGGCAACGGGCAGGCCCGCCCCGATGGCATCCAGGTCGAAGCGGTGGGCAGAGCTCATCACCCCATCATCGCGCACCCGCGCACGGGCCCGAGGCGACTGTTCCGCACTCCGCCATCCCCCCGGCACGACGCGTTCACCCGTCGGCGGATTCCGTTCACCCGTCGGTGATGGAGTCGGCCCATCCCCGCCCCGGTGGGCACAGCAGTCATGCCCGCCGGCTCATCCCGCCACTCCCGTCTGGAGATCCCATGCCTCCTCTCATCCCTGCCGTGAGCGCCTCCTCGCCGGACCTGAGCCGCACGCGCCGCCTCGGCGCGCTGGCTGCGACCTGCGCGCTCGCCGCCCCGCTCGGCGCTGTGGCCGTGCTCGGCACCGCCGGCCCCGCCCACGCCGCCCCGACCGATGTCGCGATCTCGGAGGTGCAGTCCGACGGCGACGTCGACTGGGTCGAGCTGACCAACACCGGCACCGAGGCCGTGGACCTCTCCGGCTGGTACCTCAAGGATGATGACGACGCCCGCGACTGGACCGTCCCCGCCGGCACCGTGATCGCCCCCGGCGAGCACCTCGTGATCGAGCACGAGGACGCCGGCACCGGCGGCTTCGACTTCGGCCTGGGCAACGGCGACCAGGTGCGCCTGTTCCTCGAGGACAACGCCACCCTGATCGACGGCATCACCTACGACCAGCACCCGCTGACCAGCTGGATCGTGGTCGACGGAGAGGTGGTGCTCTCCGCCGAGGAGACCAAGGGCGCCCCCAACTCCGGGGTGTACGTGCCGCCTCCGCCCGCCGAGGAGCACGCGGACGCGGATGCGCTGCGCCTCTCGGAGGTCTCCTCCGACAACCCGATCGGCGAGGACTGGGTGGAGATCCTCAACGTCTCCGACCGCCCGATCGAGCTGGCCGGCTGGTACCTGCTGGACAACAAGGACACCGAGACCCCCGCCGAGCTGCCCGCAGGCGAGCTCGCCCCCGGCGAGCGGATCGTCCTCGCCGGCGACGCGGGCCTCGGCTTCGGCCTCGGCAAGGGCGCCCCCGCCCGCCTCTTCGCCCCTAACGGTTACCTGGTCGATTCGGTGACCTGGACCGAGGGTGAGCATGCGACCCCGTCGTGGCAGCGCGCCGAGTTCCCCGACGGCGAGTTCGCCCCCAGCTACGTCGCCACCCAGGGCGAGGCCAACATCCTCGGCCCCGTGATCATCCACGAGACCAACTCCCAGGGCGATGACTTCGTGGAGCTGAAGAACTTCTCCGACGCCGCCGTGGACCTCTCCGGCTACCGGATCCTCGACTCCGAGGACGACCACGTCCACACCCTCCCCGCCGGCACCACCCTCGGTGCGGGTGAGCTGCTGCTGATCACCGGCGGCGACCAGGGCGACCTCGGCTACGGTCTGGGCGGCAACGACGAGGTGCGCCTGTTCGACGCCTCCGGCCTGCTGCTGGGCAGGACCGCCTGGGAGGGCCACCGGAACCCCTCCAACGCGTTCTGCGGCGACGTCCACACCGGCACCTACGTCGAGTCCGGCTCGGCCACCCCCGGCGAGGAGAACGACTGCGCCACGGTCGAGGCCCCGGCCGGCCTCGAGCTGCCCACCACCGGCCCGGCGACCGTCGCCGATGAGGCGGCCGAGTTCGGCGAGGACCTCTCGGGCCTGGACCTGCAGACCCTCGAGGACGGCTCCCAGGTGCTGTGGGGCGTGAACAACGACGCCGGCCAGATCTCGCGGCTGGTCCAGAACGCCGAGGGCACCTGGGTGCAGTCGGAGGGATGGCCCACCGGTGGCCAGTTCACCCGCTTCGCCGACGGCACCGGCACCCCCGACGGCGAGGGCATCTCGGTGGGCCTGGACGGCCGGATCTACCTTGCGGTGGAGCGTGACAACTCCGCCTCCGGCACCTCCCGCAACACTGTGCTCGCCGTCGACACCTCCTCCGGCGCCTCCGAGCTGGTGGCCGCGGCGGAGTGGAACCTGACCCCCCTGCTGCCCGCGACCGGCGCGAACTCCGGCCTCGAGGGCATCGAGATCGTCCCCGCGAGCGCCTTCGCCCACCTCGGCGCGGAGGTCCCGGCCGCCGAGGCCTACGCCTTCGTGGTGCTCGAGGCCACCGGAGACGTCTACGCCGTGGCCCTGCAGACGGGCGGCGAGGCGCAGGTGGTCGCCACCATGCCCTCCCCGCTGCCCGGCTTGATGGCGCTGGACTTCGACACCGCCACGAACACCCTGTGGGCCTTCGCCGATGACGCCCATGATGGGCAGTCGGTGCGCTACGACCTCTCCGCCGAGACGGTCACCGCCTCCGAGCTGAACGCGGCGCCGACGGGCCTGCCGGGCGTGGCCAACGAGGGCGTGGCCCTCGAGCCCACGGAACTCTGCGCCGACGGCGTTCGCCAGGCCTGGTTCTCCGATGACAACGACACCGACGGTCACGCCCTGCGCGGCATCGAGCTCGTGGTCCCCGCCTGCGACGGCGGGGTCGATGAGGAGGACGGCACCGGCGGCGGCGAGGACGAGCCCGGCGAGGACGATCCCGGCCAGGAGGACGGCACCGGTGAGGACGACGCTGTCGAGGACGGCACCGGTGAGGGCGACCAGGCCGCTCCCGCGCCGTCCGACGGCGGGGGCGCCGGTGACGACGCCACGGGCTCCAGCACCGGCGCCGGCACGGGCTCCGGCGGTGCCGGGGACTCCCGCGGCGCGCAGAGCTCGTCCGGCACCGCGGGTCAGGGCTCCCTGGCCCGCACCGGCGCCGAGGTGATCGGCCTGCTCGCCGCCGCGGCGGCCGCGGTCACCGGCGGGGCATGGATGGTGCGTCGCTCCCGCGAGGCCTGATCCGCCCCTCCCCGGCGCGATCCGCGCCGACAGAGGAGTGCGATCCGCGCTGACAGAGGAGCGCGACCCGCACTGACAGACGAGAGGGGCCCGGCTGATGCCGGGCCCCTCCGCTGTTATGGATCAGTCGATGCGGATCAGTCGATCAGGTCGAACTCCACCTGCTCGCTGTCCTCGCACACGCTGGTCACCGAGATCGTCCACAGGTCGATCGTGGTGGTCTCGCCGAGGGTGAGCGGCTCGACCTCACGGGGCATGCCCTCGCCGAGGGTGGCGGTCAGCTGCGCCTCCGCGCCGTCGATGCCGGTGACCTCGATGGTCAGCGTCTCCCCGGCGCGCTCGGGAAGGTCGGGGGTCGCGGTGCCGCCCACCTCCGCGAAGTAGGCGCCCTCACCGGAGCACGGGTCCGGGGCCTCGAAGTCGTCGGGCGCGGGGGTGGCGGGGTAGGGGTCCTGCGGCACGCCGGCCACGGACTGCCCGCCGCCGTCGGAGGGCTCGGCGGCCTCGGAGGCGCCGCCGCCGTCGGAGGCCGCGGAGGAGGAGGTGGTGGCCTCCGGGGCGGGGTCCTCACCACCGCATCCGGCGGCGAGCAGGGTCAGGGCCAGCATCACGCCGACGAGGCGGGCTGCGGAGGGGCGGGATGGAGCGGTGCGAGCGGACACGGGTTCCTCACGGCTGGAAGCGTCGACGACGAACGCCACGCTAGCGGACCGCCCGCTCGTGCCACCATCTGTGGGTACCGATCGGCGGCGAGGAGAGGAGAAGCGATGAGCGCAGGGCGTGCTCCGCGGCCCACCCCGAAGGCGATGGGAGGGCGCACCGATCCCGCGAAGCGGGTCCGTCCGGTGGACTGGTCCGCCGTACCCCGTCGGCCTGCGCCGGAGCCCGCATCTCGCCCCGACGAGGAGGACTCGAGCCCCTCGGCGCGGCTTCCGCGCCGCCGGCCCCGCACGCTCGAGCTGCCGCGTCCGCTGCCCGCCGCGCCCGAGGACGCCGTGCACACGCTCAGCGCCGAGGACCCGCGGCCCCTGCCGCGCCCGCTGCGCATTCGTGACGAGGACCTGCGCACCGTGGGCGTGCGCGGCACGAGCACCGAGCAGATCGTGCAGACGGTCGCCGATCCCGAGGACGCCTGGACCGCGGATGCCGGGGTGAGCGACCACTTCCTGCGCGGCGCGCTGGTGGCGCAGGTCAGGCGTGCGGACAACACCGTGATCGGCCTGTTCTCCCGCGGCTACGCGCTGTCGGTACGGCCGGAGGAGTACGAGCCGGCGCTCGATGTCGCCGAGGACGCGGCCGGGCCGAGCGCCCGCGGCGGTCAGGGCACCCGCCATCCCACCTCGCGCCGGGAGCTGCTGCGCCGCATGGAGGGCGCGGGATTCGTGGTGACCCCCGGCGCGACGCACGGCCGGGTCACCCATCCGGAGCATCCGGGGCTCGTGCTGCCCTTCGCCTCGACCCCCTCGGATCGGCGCTTCACGCGGCATGCGGTGGCGCAGATCCGGCGTGTGTTCGGTATCGATCTGCGGCGCTGAGCGCGTCAGTGCGCCGTCGGCCCCCTTGCCGCGGTGCGGAGCGCGCCTGCGCAGAAAAGTGCCCCGGCCCGTCCCCACGGGCCGGGGCCATCCCTTCCCCCGCGTCCCGGATCAGTGGAGCCCGCTTCCTCCTCAGTCGGCGGGTCCTCCGGTGACGCGTTGAGAACAGTGAACATGCCCTGTCAGAAGAACCGCTGTGGCGAGGCTGGTCTTTCCCTGAACGTGGCGTCCTGCCTGCGACGACGAATCCAGGGCCGGCAGGATCAGCGTGCTGACCGAGCGGTCGCTCATCCCACCGGGAAGGTCATCTCCTGACCGTCGGTGCCGACGTCGTCGGTGTAGCTGACCGAGGCGAGCTCCGTGTCCTCGGGGACGTCCGCATAGAGCAGGGCGGTGGCCTCCTCGCCGGGGGTGACCTGCGGCCCCGTGGTGGAGAAGGAGGCGTAGCGCATGGTGTGCTGCCCGCCGTCGGCGTCGTAGAAGCGGAAGCTCTCGCCGGAGAGCCCGATGTCCTGCGAGCCGTTGTTCGTCAGCGTCACCGCCACGCCCACGAACTTCCCCTTCTGGGTCTCGAGCACCTCGTCGTCGTTCGTCTCCAACGTGGTGCCCTCCTCGGGCGCGGAGACATGGATCGTGAACGAGGATCCCTGGTCGCCGCCGGTCTCGGAGGTCGGATCATCGTCAGGATCCTCGCTCGGCGTCTTGATGGGCGCATCAGAGGTGGGGTCCTCCTCAGGATCGTCCGAGTGAGGATCCTCCGAGCGGGAGTCGCTCGTGGTGGGATCGTCGGTGGGATCCGCGGTGGTGTCACCGCTGGAGAACAGCCACAGCCCGGCGCCGACGACGGCGATCAGGAGGGTCGCCAGCAGAAGGCACCCGCAGGCGACGCCGACGTACAGGCCGGTCCGACTCTTCTGCGGCGGGGCCGGCGGCCTCTGCGGCGGTCCGGCCGGCATTCCGTAGGGGGTGCTCATGGTGTTCCTCCGCGTGGATCCTCTGCTCGTCCCACCACGCTATGCGCCCTCGCCGGTGCTGGCGATGGGGAGAACTCCCCCGACATCTGCCCAGTTCCTGCCATACTGTCCGACACCCGGGCCTCCCGCCGCAGCGGGAGAGCCGGAACGAGCGTCGCTCCGCACGACCTGTCGCATCACGAGGAGACTGGACATTGCTGACGAAACTCCATGACGCGCTGCGTCTGCGCACTTCCCCGGTGATCTTCTTCGGCTCGGCGGCGATCATCATCGCCTTCGTGGTCGCCACGATCGCCTTCACCGAGCCGATGGGGAAGGCGACCGACACCGCCTCCCAGTGGCTGATGACCAACCTCGGCTGGTTCTACATCCTCGGCGTCACCGTGTTCCTGGCCTTCCTGCTGTTCATCGCGGCGGGACGTTTCGGCCGCGTGAAGCTGGGCCCGGACGATGAGCCGCCCGAGCACTCCGGCGGCGCCTGGTTCGCGATGCTCTTCGCGGCCGGCATCGGCTCGATCCTGATGTTCTGGGGCGTCGCCGAGCCGGTCAGCCACTTCGGCGACCCACCGCGCGCGAGCGAGCTCGGCATCGAGGCCGGCACCGTGGAGGCGGCGCGCGACGCCATGAACTTCACGTACTACCACTTCACGCTGCACACCTGGACGATCTTCGCGCTCCCCGCGCTGTGCTTCGCCTACTTCATCCACAAGCGGAACCTGCCGCCGCGCGTCAGCTCGATCTTCCAGCCGCTGCTGGGCGAGGGCATCCACGGCCCCATCGGCAAGACGATCGACATCATCGCCATCATCGGCACCATCTTCGGCATCGCCGTCTCGGTGGGCCTGGGCACGCTGCAGATCAACGGCGGCCTGAACCAGCTGTTCGGGATCCCCGAGAACGCGGGCTGGAACCTCATCATCATCGGCGTGGTGTGCGGGCTCGCCCTGATCTCGGTCTCGGCCGGCCTGGAGAAGGGCATCAAGCTGCTCTCCAACTTCAACATCGTGGTGGCCGTGCTGCTGATGATCTTCGTGCTGGTCGCCGGCGGATCGACCCTGTACATCCTCAAGGGCACCTTCGAGTCCTTCGGCAACTACCTGGTGGCGCTGCCCGAGCTGGCACTGTGGAACGACACCTTCGCCGACACCGGCTGGCAGAACACCTGGACGGTCTTCTACTGGGCCTGGACCATCACCTGGTCGCCCTTCGTGGGCATCTTCATCGCCCGCATCTCCCGTGGCCGCACCGTGCGCCAGTTCGTCTCCGGCGTGCTCGCGGTGCCGGCGGGCTTCTCCGTGATCTGGTTCGGCGTGTTCGGCTACGCGAGCTTCGACATCGAGCTGCGCGGCGAGGGCGGACTGGTCGAGCGCGTGGTCGAGGAGGGCGACATCCCGGGTGCGCTGTTCGGCCTGCTGGACAACTATCCCGCGGCCTTCTTCGTCTCAGCGGTCGCCATCGTCCTGGTGATCATCTTCTTCGTGACCTCGGTGGACTCCGCCGCCCTGATCACGGATTCGATGGCCAACGGCCACGAGGACTTCAACCCGCTCGGCCAACGCATCTTCTGGGGAGTGGCGATCGCGCTGGTCACCGCGGCGCTGCTGGTGTTCTCCGGCTCCGACGGCCTCACGGCGCTGCAGTCCACGATCATCCTGGTGGGCCTGCCGTTCTTCGTGATGGGCTGGTTCCAGATGTACGCGCTGCTGCGCGCGCTCAAGGAGGACGCCGGCGAGCTGCCGCCCATCCGCACCCGCGAGTGGGCCCAGGTGCTGCCGCCCGAGGAGTACGAGCGCCGCGAGGAGGACGAGGAGTACGACGCCGACGACTACGTGGTCGAGCCGACCTTCACCACCGAGGTGCCGGTGCTCACCGATCCCTACGAGGAGATCGCGGACGTCGACCTGGACTACCAGCCGGAGCAGGGCACCCTGCCCTCCCGCACCGGCAGCTCCAAGGCGGATCTGCCTGAGGGAGGCCGCAACCAGTCCCACTGACCCGTCCCGAACGGGGCAGGACGGACAGAAGGGCCGACGCCCGCGGAAGCGGTGCGTCGGCCCTTCTGCGTCGGCCCCGCGGAGTGAGGCGGCGAGCCTCAGGCGGGATCGACCTGATGCGCCTCGCCGCGGCGGCGGTAGTACACCGCCAGCACCGCGCCGGAGAGGTTGTGCCAGATCGAGAAGATCGCGGCCGGCAGCACCGCCGCAGGTGCGAAGGCGCTCGCGGCGAGCGTCGCGGCCAGGCCCGAGTTCTGCATCCCCACCTCGATCGAGGTGGTGCGCGCGGCGCGCTCGCCCTGGCGCAGCAGACGCGCCACCCAGTAGCCCAGCAGGTAGCCGATTGCGTTGTGCAGCACCACGGCCAGCAGCACCAGCGCACCGGCGGAGACGATCGCCTCGGTCGAGCCGCTGACCACCGCGATCACCACCAGCGAGATGCCGGCGACGCTCACCCACGGCAGTGCCGGCAGGATGCGGTCCACAAGGCGCCCGGCGAGCAGGCGGATCACCAGGCCGCCGATCACCGGGATCAGCACCATCTGCACGATCGACATCGCCATCGAGCCCGCATCCACAGGGAGGTAGGAGCCGGCGAGCCACAGCGTCAGCAGCGGGGTCAGCAGCGGGGCCAGCAGGGTCGAGATCGAGGTCATCGTCACCGACAGTGCGGTGTCCGCCTTGGCCAGGTAGCTGATCACGTTCGAGCTGGTGCCGCCCGGCGCCGAGCCCACCAGGATCACGCCCACCGCGAGCTCGGGCGGGAGCTGCAGCAGCACCGCGACGCCGAGGCCCACCAGCGGCATGATCACGTACTGCGCGACCACGCCGATCAGGATCGGCAGCGGCCTGCACGCCACCAGCGCGAAGTCCGGGATGGTGAGAGTCAGGCCCATCGCGAACATGATGATGCCCAGGTAGATGCTGGTGAACTGCGCGAGGGACTGGCCGACGCTGGGCACGAAGAAGCCGAACGCCGCGACGGCGAGGATCAGGACGGGGAACACGGTCACCGCGACGCGCGCGGAGCGGTCCTCGGAGGTGCGGGCGGCCGACGGAGCGGCGCCGCGCACGTCCTCAGGAGCGGGGGAGGGAGTGGCCATACCCCCATCGTGCCGAGCTATGAGATGGGCGTCCGGGATGTGGACGCACTGTCCCGTTGGCGGGCCGGGACCGGCCAGGCGTGGACCGGCTCCCCGGTGTCCACCGCCGCGCGGTAGAGCCGGGTCATCTCGGCCAGAGCCTCCGGACGGCTGGCCCCGCGCAGCTCGAGCGAGGTGACGGTGTCGATCTGCCAGCGGGCGCCGTTGCGGCCGGTGCGGGCGCGCTCGGTGAGGATGCCGCAGTAGTGGGCGGTGACGTCCTCGTCGGCCCCGAGCGCCGCCAGCCCCTCCATGGCCTGGGGGATCAGCTGCTCCAGCAGCAGATCCGCCACCCGCACCCGCCCGATCCTGGGCCACTGCACCCGGGCCTCGAGGCCCCAGCGGGCGCACTGCTGGAACGTCTCGGCCGCCTGCTCGAAGCTCATCCTCGACCACAGCGGGCGCCGCTCGTGGACCAGCGAATGCAGGATCCCGTAGAAGAACGCGGCGTTCGCGGCCATGTCCGCGGGCGAGGGCCCGGCCGGCAGCAGCCTGTTCTCGAGCCGCAGGTGCGGGACGTCGGTGCCGGGATCGTAGATCGGCCGGTTCCAGCGCCACACCGTGCCGTTGTGGAGCATCAGCTCATGCAGCCGCGGCGCCGACCCCTCGGTGAGCAACGGCTCCGCGGCCATCTCCCGCGACTCGGGGATCAGCGCGGGGAACAGGCGCACGTTCTCCTCGAAGAGGTCGAACATCGAGGTGATCCACCGCTCGCCGAACCACACCCGCGGCCGCACACCCTGCGCCGCGTACTCGGGCGGGCGGGTGTCCAGGGCCTGCACGAAGGTGGGCACGCGGGTCTCGTGCCACAGGCGGCGGCCCAGCAGGAAGGGGGAGTTCGCGGCCAGCGCCACCTGCGGCCCGGCGATCGCCTGAGCGGCGTTCCAGGTCGCGGCGAAATGCTCGGGCGGCACCTGGAGATGCAGCTGCATCGAGGTGCACGCGGACTCCGGCGCGATCGAGTCGAACAGCAGGTCCAGCCCCTTGCCCTCGCCCTCGATGCTGAGATGGATCTCCTCGCCGCGCGCCTCAAGCACGCTGTTCTGGAGCGCCTCGTAGCGGGCGCCGGGGGCACGCCACTCGTCGTCCGCGAACAGCTCCTCGTCCACGGTGGGCAAGTGGCCGATCGGCACCACCCGTGCGCCGCGTTCCTGCGCGGCGGCGTCGGCCCGGGCGATCTTCTCGCTCAACTCCTGCTCGAGCTCGCGCAGGCCGCCGCCCTGGGGGCGGGTCACCGGGAGGTTCGCCTCGAGGTTGAAGCGGCCGATCTCGTGGACGTAGTCCTCGTCATCCAGATCCTCGAGCAGGCGGTCCGCCAGCAGCGCCGGCGCCATGGTGTCCGTGCGGGCGAGGTTCATCTCGAGCTCGACGCCCACGGTGCCCTCGTCGATGAACTCCGCGGTGTCGAGGAAGGACTCGAACAGGTCCAGGTTGCGGCGAAGCTCCCGGCGGTAGTGCGTGCGCTGGGAGCGGGTGTACTCCGTGGTGCCGATCTCGCGTCCCATGGCGGTCCTCCGGGTGGTGAGGGGATGAGGTGCGCTCATCCAAGCATGTCCGTCCCGTGAGGGTGGCGCCGCGCCGCCCGGCGGAACGGGTGGTAGGGGCCGGTGGCGGGACTCGACGCCGGAGACGAACTGCTGCACCCCGAGGAAGGGGAGGCGCTGCGTGCCGATGCCGTGCTGCACGGCCTCGGTGCGGAGCTGAACACGCACCGGGCACGGCGCGCCGGGCTCGAACTCGAGGGCGATGCTCGCCGGCCAGATCCCGCCCGGCCGAGCGAGCCCATGGGGCGCCGCCTGCCCAGGGCCGGCGGTCGTGCCAGACTGAACGGGTGAGCACGCCGATGAACAACTCCCTGCCCTGGCCCGCCGACGCCGAGGTGCTGCCGGTGGCCTCCGTACGACCGGTTCTGGACCGCCTGGCCTCCCTGGTGACCACCCATGCGCAGGACGCCGCCGCGATCCCGGGCCTCGCTGTGACCGAGGAGGAGGTCAGCGCCGATCCGCCGCCCGCCCTCGAGCAGATCGTCGACGAGCTCGGGGGGATCACGGTGCGCGGGCTGACCATGCTCACTCTCCAGATCGAGGACCGCACCGACGTGGGCCCCTACACCCTGCTCGGCCCCGCGACCACGTACTACCCCCTGTACGAGACCCCGGACTCCGCGGTGGTGCTCGCGCTCGACGAGGACGGCACCCCCGGCGCGGTCTACGGCATCGGCGAGGACCTCGCTCTCCAGCTCGCGGCCCCTGACCTGGGCGCCTACCTCGAGCGCTTCGCCGCGGCCCTCGAGGCGACGCTCGCCGGTCTCGCCGAGCGCGGCCCGGCGGAGGAGGACTCCGAGGACGCCCGCACCGACGCCGCCGAGCAGCTGATGGATCAGCACCTGTTCGCGGAGCTGCTGGGCATGCGCGAGATCGAGGAGGCCGACGAGACCGCCGGGGCCGACAAGACCACCGGTACCGACGGGACCGCCGGGACCGGCATCTCCGTCGTGCCGCTGCAGGCCCCCGCCGCCTCGGGCCTGCCGGGCCTGCCCGCCGGCGCCCTCGCCGTCGCGGATCTGCGCGAGGCGCCCGTCGGCGCGCGCGTGGACCTGATGGACGTGGATGTGCCCGGCGACCCGCTCGAGCTCCACGTGGCCTGGAGCGAGCGCGGCCGCGTGATCGCCCTGCTGGGAGGCTGAGCCGCGCCCTCGCTCGCGCCCGGCCGAGGCTCGTGCCCCGCCCGCAGGGGCGTTTCGGTGACCGGCAAGTGAACTCTCGGCGCCGCCGTGCGGGATGGGGAGAACTCCCCATGGTCGGCGCCGCACCGCGCTCCCTACGGTGAGTTTGTCGTGACCACGAGCGGGGAGAGCACGTGAACGGATTCCAGGGGGCCGATCCCGAGGCGCTCCGACACCAGGGCGCCGCCGTCGCATCCGGTGCCGAGCGGATCGAGGACCTCGCCCTGCGCCTGGGCGCCCTGATCGAGTCCGTGGCATGGACCGGACCGGATGCGGACTCCTTCCGCGCCGACTGGTCCGCCCGGGTGCGCCCCGGCCTCCTCGAGCGCGGCGAGCACCTGCGATCCGAGGCCCGCGCCCTGAACGCGCACGGCGAGGAGCAGGACCGCGCCTCGGCCCCCGGCACGGACGGCGCCTCAGCACCGGGCCGCCCGGCAGCCGATGCCGCGCCCTCGCCCGGCTCCGGCCCGTCGGCCGCTCCTCCCGCCTCGCCCGGCCACACCCTCGGCGGCGCGGGCTCCGAGACGGTGGGCCTGCGCCTGATGGCGGCGAGCACCCCGCTCGCGAGCGCCGCGGAGGTCTCCGAGGGCATCGGCGAGGGGGACCTCGCCTTCCCCGAGACCGGGATGGAGCTCAGCCCGCCCGAGACCGCGCACACCGTGCGCGTGGACGCGGACCACGAGCTCGCGCCCGACGGGGCGGAGGAGCCCTTCGGCCTCGACGCCGACGGCGCACCGCTCGAGCTCGCCCCGGACACGGCCTACGACGTGGGAGACCACGGCACGTACTACACCGACGGCGAGGGCCGCATCAGCTATGTCGAGGCCACCGGCGGCGGGGAGGAGATGAACCCGAACCTCCGCGAGGTGCTGCCCGAGACGACCTATCACGTCAACGAATCCACCTACTACCGCACCGACGAGCTGGGCCGCACCGAGCACATGTACGTCCCCGACGTCATCGTGGACCGCGAGATGGCCCGCAGCCAGTCGATCCAGTCGAAGATCGCCGAGCGCTGGGACATGGCCGGGGACGGCACCTCCGAACCGGTCGAGTTCAACGCCGGGCACGTGCTGGCCCGCCAGCTCGGCGGGATCCGCGAGGAGATCAACTACACCCGCCAGTGGGACGAGGTGAACCAGGCCCGCAGCGGCCAGGACACCATCTACAGCTACGAGTCGCTGATGGCCGACGGGATCACCGACGAGGGCCGCTCCTACTCCTACGAGACCCTCGTGACCTGGGGCGATGAACAGCCCTCAGGGGTGGGCCCCGAGCACGACAGCGCCCCCTGGGAGTACGTGCCCGAGGGCTACGACGTGCGGATCCACGAGGACGGCGAGCAGATCGTGGACGCGCACCTGCCGAACTACCCTGAAGGCGCCCGCTTCCCCGACTGAGCCGGCCCGAGCTGACCAGAGCTGGCCTGAGCCACCCGGTGCCGGCGCCGCTGATGATTCCTGCAGATCGACCCCCTGTGGAGGGACCCCGTGACCGAGAACCCGCCCCCGCCCCGCTCTCCGATGGAGCGCCAGGGCGCGCTGCTCCAGGAGCTCGCGGGCGTGCTGCTGGACGCGCTCGACCTGCCCGACGACTGGGCCTCGGTGGGCGCCGCCTTCCTCCCGCACGGCGAGGGATGGGCCGCGCGCCTCGTGATCACGGGCCGCGACGGCGCCACCTCGGGCGGGGACGCCCCCTTCGCAGAGGACTCGCAGATCACGACCCTGCTGAACGCCCTCCAGCAGGCCTCCGCCGAGCAGCGCGAGGCCTTCGCCTCCCTCCGGCTCACCGCATCGCGCAGCATCGAGGAGCCCGAGCGGATCCGGCTGGGCACGGACGTCAACTACGACCGCGACCCCGGCAGCTTCGACGGGCTCGGCGGGATCGACGCGCACTACGCGCGGCGTCTCGCGGACCGGGTGGGGGCGCAGCGCCTCCCGGGCTGGATGCAGGAGCTGCTCGAGAGCTCCTGAGAGGCGGCATCTTTGCAGGTGGCTGCATGGGCAGTCCTCCCCATGGTCGCAGCGGGAGAGGCTGGGTACGGTGATGTCGACAGCAGGGCAAATGGACGGGGGAGCGGCGGCGGATGAACGCATTCATGGGGGCTGACACCGAGGCGCTGCGCACCATGGGGACGGTGTGCGCGCGGCGCGCGGAGCTGCTCGCGGATCTCGTGACGCACCTGGCGGCCACGGTCGACGGCGTCGAATGGATCGGGGAGGACGCCGACCGCTTCCGCGCCGACTGGACCGGGATCGTGCGACCGGCGCTGCAGGAGCAGGAGATCGTGCTGCGCCAGCGGGCGCGCCACCTGCTGCAGCACGCCGATGAGCAGGACGAGGCCTCCGCGGTGGACGCCCCGATCTTCCGCACCCAGCCAGGCTTCCACAGCGGGCCCGGCCTGCTGCGCGGCGGGGTGGCGGACCTCGCCCAGGGGCCGCTGCAGGACATGATGGCGCGACGCGAGGAGCCCTTCGCCGAGCTGCTGCGGGCGCTGCTCGGCACCCCGGAGGGCCGGGCCCTGCTGCACGGCGCGCTGCTGGGCCGCCTGCTGGGCGGGCTGCTCGGCGATCTCCTGCTGCGTGCGCTGGTGCTGGACGTCGCGCTCGAGCAGCTGCTGGCGGGCCTCGGCACCGCCGGTGCGCTGAGCGATCTGATCGGCGAGAGCGGACTGCATGAGCCCCTCGAGGCACCCTCCGAGGCACCGGCCGGCGCGCCGGCCGAGGCGTCGGGGGGTCAGGCATCCGGCGTCGGCTCCGCCGCCGGCGAGGGCGGCACAGGCGGGGACGCCGGGGGAGGCTCCGGCGGCGGCAGCGGGGGCTCGAGCTCCGGCGGCGGTGCGGCGGAGGCCGGCGGCGCCGAGGCCGACACCGGCGCAGGGGAGCCCTCGGGCGAGGTGCGACCGCTGGGCCTGCAGGGCCTCGAGCACGGCCCCGGCCAGAGCGCCGGCTCCGGGCCCGGCGGCCGCTTCGTGGTCGATGCCGTGCAGGAGCCGCGCTCCCTGCTCGAGCGGCTGCTGGAGATGCTCGGCGACGCGATCGGCCCCGTCCCCGCCCCGGGCGGCGCCTCCGCGCTCAGCGACGACATCGGCGCCTCCGCCCTGGGTGAGGCCCGACGCTGACGGGTCTACCCTGGATCGAACGCCTCCCTCCCCGTGAGGCCACCCGATCAGGAGTCGTGACATGACCACGCACAGCCCGGACGTCCCCGCGCCGGTCCTCATCCTCGTCCCGGGCGCCGCCGGCGCCCCCGCGGACGGCGGGGCCCGCTTCCACGTCGCCGACGAGACCGCCCCGCAGCTCGCGGTCACGGATCTGGTCGCCACCCGCGGCGACGGCGTCTTCGAGACCATCGGCGCCTTCGACGGGGTGCCCGTCAACGTCATCCCCCACCTCGAGCGGCTCGCCCGCAGCGCCGCGATGGTCGACCTGCCCGCCCCTGATCTCGAGACCGTCGTCGGTGCCGTCGAGGCGGCGATCGCCGCCCATGAGCCCGTCTCCGAGCTGAGCGTGCGCGTGATGTACACCCGCGGCATCGAGGGCACCGGCACCCCCACCTGCTGGATCCACGCCCGCGTCTCCGACGACTGGGCGCCCTACCGCGCCGGGATGAAGGTCGCGCTGCTGGACCGCGGCCTGCCCACCACCAGCGCGCAGACCAGCCCCTGGCTGCTGCCCGGCGCGAAGACCCTCAGCTACGCGGTCAACATGGCCGCGGTGCGCGAGGCGAAGCGCCGCGGCGCGGCCGACGTGCTGTTCGTCGCGAGCGACGGCTACGTGCTCGAGGGGCCCACCTCGACGCTGCTGGTGCGCCGCGGCGACGAGTTCCTCACCACCCCGGTCAGCGCCGGGGTGCTCGCCGGGACCAGCGTGAGGTCGCTGTCGGACCACCTCGAGGCGGAGCGGGGCACCGGAGTGCGCGAACAGCTGATGACCATCGAGGACGTGACCGGCTCCGACGGCGCGTGGCTGCTGTCCTCGACCCGCCTGGCCGCCCCGATCACGCACCTGGACGAGGCCGAGCTGCCGGTGGACCGCGCGCTCACCGCCCGCTTCCAACAGGTGCTCACCGGCGCGATCTGACCCCTGCCGCCCCGCCCGTAGGCGCCGGAGAGAGGGACCGGCGGGCGTGCGGGGCGCTCAGACGTGCGCGAGGATCTCGCGGGCGAGGTCGACGTCGAACACGGCGGTGTCGATCACGCCGCTGCGCAGCACCCCGAGCACACCGGGGGCCTTCTCCGCCCCGGCGGCCACGCCCAGCACCTCCGGGATCCGCAGCAGCTCCGAGAAGGTCACCGAGAGCACCCGCTGATCCGTCGGCGCCCCGAGCGGCACCCCGTGCGCGTCGATGAACCGCCCGCACACGTCACCGGCCGGCTCCTGGGCGTCGAAGGCCGCGCGCTCGGCCTCGCTCAGCCGCATCAGATCCAGCACATGCGGGGAGGAGTGCACCCCGCGCGAGCCGATCCCCACGATCGCGAGCTCCACCTGCGCGGCCGCCGCGAGCACCTCCCCGATGCTGGACTCGGCGCGCAGCGTGGCCACCGCCGTCGCGGACTCGAGCACCGCCGGCGCGTACAGGGTGCGCGGGGTCGCCCCCAGGCGCGAGGCGAGCACCCGCAGCACCGATTCCCCAGAGTCGAACTGGTCCAGGGCGCTGTGCCCGCCCACCAGCGGCAGCACCTGCGGGGTGGGACGCAGCGAGAGGGTGTCGAGCTGGGCGACGACCTGCTGGACGGTGCGCCCCCACGAGACCCCGATGCTGCGCACCGACGCGGCGCGCTCGGCGATCACGGAGGCGCCCTCGCGCGCCACGGACTCCATCGAGGTGGCGCGCGGCGCGGAGACCACATGCGCCTCCCGCAGCGAGAACGCGGCCCGCAGCGCCGCCTCGAGCACCTCGTCACGGCGCGGCGGCCCCTCCGGATCATGGATCGTGATCTCCACGATCCCGCGGTCCCGGGCCTGGGTGAGGATCCTCGAGACGTTCGAGCGGGACAGCCCCAGCTCCTGCGCCACCTCTGTCTGCGACCTGCCCTGCTCGTAGTAGAGCCGCGCCGCGCGCACGACCACGGCGGTGTCACGAGGGGCGGGCATGGGGCTCTCCTGGGGTCGGCGGGCGGCGCCGGCGGGGCGGGACGCGCCGTCCGGACCAGCCCAGGGTGCGCTGCGCACCCGCGAGCGGACCTACCCCACCGGACTGCCCACCCCCGTGCCCACCGCGATCCCGCACGCGGACCCGCAGCACGTGCTCACCCCGGGCCTGGCGCTGGCGACCCTCGCCCGCCCCGTCCCCTTCGGGGAGATGGGCACCCGCGACAGCACCGTGGAGGTGCGCCTGATCGCGATGCCGCTGCTGACCGACGCCCGCGAGCACCTCGAGGCGTTGCAGCGCCTGATGGGCCTGCTCAGCGACGAGACCGCGGTGCAGGAGCTGCTCGACGCGAAGGACGACCAGCAGCTGCGCGAGCGGGCCGAGGTGCGCCTGGCCGCCGCGCTGCCGACCCGTCGACCGGCGGAGCCGCACGCATGAGGACCCCGCGACTGGGCGTGAAGGCCCTGATCATCCGCGACCGCCAGGTGCTGATGAACCGCTACCGCGACCCGGAGGGCGACGCGGTGTTCGCCCTGCCCGGCGGCGGTCAGGAGCACGGCGAGGACCAGGTGGCCGCGATGATCCGCGAGTGCAGCGAGGAGATCGGTGCCCGGGTCGAGGTGCACCAGGCGGCCTGCCTGTTCGAGATCATGCGCCCGCCCGTCACCGTCGGCGCCTCCTCGCTGCCCCCGTTCCACCAGGTCAACGTCGCCTACTGGTGCGGCCTGGCCGAGGGTGAGGAGCCGGGCGAGGGCACCGAGCCCGATGCCGGGCAGGACGGCACCGCGTGGCTGCCGCTGGACCGGCTGGCCGAGTACCGGGTGCGCCCGCCCGAGCTGGCCCGCTGGCTCGAGGCCGATCCCAGCGACCGGCCGTTCTCGCTCGGGGTCTGCACGTTCTGAGCTCGCCGCTAGGCTGGGAGCACATGACAAGGAAACGGCGCCCCGCTGTGCCCGGACACGCCCCAGAGCAAGGAGCATCATGACCACCTCTCCCCGCATCGACTTCCGCGACGGCCGCTCGATCCCGCAGCTGGGCTACGGCGTGTGGCAGGTCGAGAACGAGGTCGCCGCCGACGTGGTGGTCAAGGCCCTCGAGGCCGGCTACCGCCACGTGGACACCGCCCGCGGCTACAACAACGAGGCCGGCGTGGGCCAGGCGCTGAAGGCCGCGGGCCTCGCCCGCGACGAGGTGTTCGTGACCTCCAAGGTCCCCAACCAGGACCAGGGCCGCGACGCGACCCTCGCCTCCTTCGACGCGACCATGGAGGACCTCGGCCTCGACGAGCTCGACCTCTACCTGATCCACTGGCCCGCCCCCTCCAAGGGCCTCGCGGTGGACACCTGGAAGGCGCTCATCGAGCTGCAGGAGCAGGGCCGCCTCCGCTCGATCGGCGTCTCGAACTTCCGCATCGAGGACCTCATCGCGCTCGAGTCCGAGACCGGCGTGCTGCCCGTGCTGAACCAGATCGAGCTGCACCCCTACATCACCCAGCCCGAGCTGCGTGAGTTCCATGCCGCCAAGGGCATCGTCACCCAGTCCTGGTCGCCGCTCGGCCAGGGCGGCGGCGAGCTCGAAGACCCGGTGGTCACCCGGATCGCCGAGGCCCACGGCGCCTCTCCGGCCCAGGTTCTGATCGCCTGGAACCTGGCGCTCGGCAACGTGGTGATCCCCAAGTCCGTCACCCCCGAGCGGATCATCTCCAACTTCGCCTCCCTCGACCTCACCCTCACCGAGGACGAGATCGCGCAGATCTCCGCCCTCGACAAGGGCACGGCGGGCCGCCGCGGCCCGAACCCGGACGAGTTCGCCGGGCACCAGGGCGCCTGAGCCCTGGCCGGCCCCGCCCGGCCCGGTCCCGCCCGGCCTGGCTGCGCCCGGCCCCGTCCGGCCTGGCTGCGCCCGGTCCCGCCCGGCCTGGCTGCGATGGTTGGGTGCTGGCGTCACAGCGATCCGTACGGCGATATATCCGTACACATCGCGCAGGCGCCAGTACCTGACCATCGACTGCATCGGGGCGGCCACCCGGCGGCCACCCGCGCGTAGGGTCGATGCATGACCCTGCCCACCGCCGCCCCGCCCGCTGACGTGCGCCTCGCGCACTGCCTGCTCGATGCGCAGGGCACCGTCCTCTCCGCCCATGCGCCGGATCTGCCCTTCTACGCCGCGAGCACGATCAAGCTCCACGTGCTGCTGGCAGCGCTGCGCGCCGCCGACGAGGGCAGGCTCGATGTGATGGCCGAGGTGCCCGCCGCGTGCACCTTCCTGCGCGTGCTCGCCGTGATGACCGGCGGCCTCCCTCAGGACGAGGCGGATCCGCGGATCCAGGACCTGGTGCGCGAGCTGTGCGGGGACCTCGCCACCTGCGCCACGCTGCCGCGCGACCAACACGTCGGTGCCGGAGCGTGCGACAACCTCACCGGCCCGGAGGACTGACATGCCGGTGGTCAGGTGACGGCGTCACAGCGATGCGTACGGTCATATCGCCGTACTCATCGCCCCTGCGCCAGTACCCGACCATCAGCCGTGTGGGGGCGGGCAGCATCCCCGATTCAGCCGGTCAGGACCACGCGCCGCGCTTGCGGGCAGGCGCGCTCGCGATGCTTCCGCCGGGATCCGGTTCGGTGAGGTAGATGGTGCGGGCCATGCACGGATCCTAGACGCCCCCGCCCTGCTCACAGGGGGAGACGCACGTACGTGGTCTCGAGGAACTCGGCGACTCCCTCGTGGGAGCCTTCCCGGCCGAGCCCCGACTCCTTGACCCCGCCGAAGGGCGCCGACGGGTCCGAGGCGACCCCGAGGTTCACCGCGACCATCCCCGACTCCAGGCGGGAGGCGACGCGGGTGACCTCCCGCAGATCCTCCCCGGCCACGTACGCCATCAGCCCGAACTCGGTGTCGTTGGCGGCGGTGATCATCTCCTCGACGTCCTCGAGCACGGTGAGCGGGGCGAGCGGGCCGAAGATCTCCTCGCGATGCACCCGGGCTGAGAGCGGCACGTCGGCCAGCACGGTGGCCTGGTGGAAGAAGCCCTCGCCCTCGTCGCGGCCGCCGCCGGTGAGCACGCGGGCGCCGCGGTTGATCGCGTCGGCCGCGAGCTCCTGGACCTTCTCGACCGCCGCCTCGTCGATCAGCGGACCGAGGGTGGTGCCCTCCGCGGAGCCCGCACCGAGCACCAGCTGCTCGACCCGCTCCACGAAGCGGGCTGTGAACTCCTCGGCCACGTCGGCGTGGAGGTAGAAGCGGTTCGCGGCGGTGCAGGCCTCGCCGTTGTTGCGGAACTTCGCGAGTATCGCGGCGTCCACCGCGGTCTCGATATCCGCCGAGGGCAGCACCAGGAAGGGGGCGTTGCCGCCGAGCTCCATCGAGGTCTTCAGCACGTGCTCGGCGGACTGCGCGATGAGGGTGCGGCCCACCGACGTGGAGCCGGTGAACGAGACCTTCCGCAGCCGCGGATCGCCCATCAGTGCCGAGGACAGTCCCTTCGAGTCACTCGTGACCACGCAGTTCACCACGCCGTCCGGGACGCCCGCCTCGGCGAGGATGGCCATCAGCGCGAGCGAGGTCAGAGGGGTCTTCTGGGCGGGCTTGAGCACCACGGTGCAGCCGGCTGCGAGGGCCGGGGCGATCTTGCGGGTGCCCATCGACAGCGGGAAGTTCCACGGCGTGATCAGCAGCGAGGGGCCCACGGGCTTCGCCGCGGTGACGATCGCCTCGTCGGCCGCCGGAGCGTGGGAGAACCGGCCGGGCAGGCGCACCGCCTCCTCGCAGAACCAGCGCAGGAACTCGGCCCCGTAGGTGACCTCGCCGTAGGACTCCGCAAGCGGCTTGCCCATCTCGAGGGTCATCAGCGCCGCGAGGTCATCAGCGCGCTCATGGCACAGCTCGTAGGCGCGGCGCAGGATCTGCGAGCGCTCCCGCGGAGTGGTCGCCGCCCAGTCCTCCTGCGCGGCGTGCGCCGCATCGAGGGCCTGGAGGCCGACGGCCCGGGCGTCGGCATCGACCACCTGGGTGAGCGCGGCGCCGGTGGCCGGGTCGATCACCTCGAGCGAGGCGGTGCCGCCGAGGAAGCCGCCGCCCACGAAGGAGCTGCGCGGCGTGCGCTCGAGCAGGTCGGAGACGTGGGCGGGGGTCAGAGCGGTGCGGTCGGCCATCGGAACATCCTCCTGCGGGTGGGTGCGTGCCCAGTGGGTGCGCCTGCGGGGGCGCTCTGCCAGTCTGCACCCGCGCCGGGTACGAGGGGTGCTCGCGGGCCGACCGGTCGGGACCGGTTCAGCCGCGGGCGTCGGCGAGCGCGTCGACCGCGCGGATCAGGCCCAGGTGGCTGAAGGCCTGCGGGAAGTTCCCGGCCATGCGGCGGGCGCCGACGTCGTACTCCTCCGCCATCAGGTGCAGATCGTTCGTGCACTCCAGGAGGGTTCCCAGCAGCTTCTCGGCGTCCTCGACGCGGCCCGAGGCGGCGTACTGCTCCACCAGCCAGAAGCAGCACACCAGGAAGGGGTGCTCGTCCCCGCTCAGGACGTCCTGGCCCTGGGTGCGGTAGCGCAGGATCAGCCCGTCGGCCACGTGCAGGTCCTGCTCGATCCGCGCCACCGTGGCGAGCATCCGCGGATCATCGGCGGGCACGAAGCCGGTGTGGGGGATCTGCAGCAGCGAGGCGTCCACCTCGCGCGAGCCGTAGGTCTGGGTGAAGGCGCCGTCCTCGCCCACGCCGCGCTCGAGCACCTCGGCGCGCACCTGCTCGCGCAGCCGCTCCCAGGTCGCGAGCTCCTCGGCGCTCGCCGGCAGGTCGTGGGTGCGCACCGCGTCGATCGCGCGATCGAACACCGCCCACACCATCACCCGGCCGTGGGTGAAGAAGGCCGGCTCGCCCCGCATCTCCCAGATCCCCTGGTCGGGCTCGTCGAGCCGGTCGATCGTGAAGCGCACCAGCGCCTTCTGCAGCGGCCAGGACCACTGCGTCTCCTCGAGCCCGGCCTCACGCATCATCGACAGCGCGATCATCACCTCGCCCACCACGTCGGCCTGGAACTGGCCCGCGGCGCCGTTGCCGATCCGCACCGGCAGCGAGCCCTCGTAGCCGGGCAGGTGATCGAGCTCCTCCTCGGGCAGCTTCCGGTCCCCGGTGATCGAGTACATGATCTGCAGGCGCTCGGGATCGCCCGCGATCGCGCGCAGCAGCCACTGCCGCCAGCCTGCGGCGGCATCCACGTGGCCGTGGGTCAGCAGCGCCTCGAGCGACAGCGCCGCATCGCGCAGCCAGCAGAAGCGGTAGTCCCAGTTGCGCTCCCCGCCGAAGTCCTCGGGCAGGCTCGTGGTCGCCGCGGCGACGATCCCGCCGGTGCGGCGATGGGTCAGCGCCCGCAGCACCAGCAGCGAGCGGGAGACTTGCTCGGCATGCTCCGTCTCCACCCGCACCCGGCCCAGCCAGTCCCTCCACTGCGCGCAGGTCTGCTCGAGCTCGGCACGCGGATCCCGGGCCGGCGGCACCTCGAGCCAGGAGGGGAACCAGGTGAGGCTCCATGCGCTCTCCTCGCCGGCGCGCAGCCGGTGGCCGCCCTCGTGGCGGCGGTCCTCCCCGGCGGTGAGGGCCGGTCCGTGCAGGGCGACGGCGTCCCCTCCCGCGATCGCGATCAGCACCGGTTCCCCGGCCGCGTCCGTGCCTCGGCGCACCCACGGCACCACCAGGCCGTACTCGAAGCGGATCCTCAGCTCCTGGACCACCTCCACCTCCCCGCTGGTGCAGGTGACCAGGCGGAACAGGTCGGCATGGTCCTCAACGTCCCCGCGCAGGGAAGTGGCCGAGCCCGGTGTGCTGCCCGCCCCGCCCGTCGCCTCCCCACCGGGCGGGCCCGCGACGGGTGAGCCGTGCTCGGCGATGGGCATGAACTCGGTGACCGTGGCGGTGCCGGTGGGGGAGCGCCACAGCGTCTCGAGCACCATCGTGCCCGGCAGATAGCGGCGCGAGACCACCTCGCCGCCCGCGATGCGCAGCGACCAGTGGCCGTGCTCGTCCTCCCCGAGCAGGGAGGCGAACAGCGCGCCCGAGTCGAAGCGCGGCAGGCACAGCCAGTTCACATCCCCGTCCCGCGTCACCAGCGCCGCGGAGCGCTGATCGGACAGAAGTGCATGATCCTCGATGAACGGGGCAGCCATGCCTCCAGTCCATCACGGGACAGGGCGGCCGGGGAGGCATACGGTGGAGCACACCCCGCCGCTGGCGAGCGTGGGACTGACCGAGGCCGAGGCGCTCGCCGAGGGACACCGGGTCCTGGCCGCGGTGCAGAAGGTCGCCACGATCAAGGCGATGCCCCGCCCCAAGGCCGTGGCCGATCCGCGAGGCCTGGTCAAGGTCGTGGTGGACGCCGAGACCGATCAGATCCTCGGCGCCCGCCTGTTCCACGTCGACGCGCAGGAGGTCATCAACCTGACCGCGCTCGCGATGCGCACCGGCACCACCGCGACCCGGCTGAAGGACGGGATCTGGACCCACCCCTCCTCGACCGAGGCGCTCAACGAGACCCTCGGGAAGCTCGCCGTCAGCCGGCCGTGACGGACGCGGGCACCCGCGCGGTGGCCACGCCTCCTGCCGGGACTTCGAGCGGGGCGGCGCCGTCGACGGACACGGTCACGGGCTGCGCGGTGTGGTTCAGCGCGATCAGGTGCCGGGTGCCGTCCTCGGCGCGGCGCTCGAGCAGCTCCACGTCCTCGGGAAGATCCCTCGCCGTGAGGCCCGCGGCGAGGTAGGGCCCGCTGAACATGGCCGCGAGGTCCTCCACGTCGAGATCCGAGGCGAGGTACCACGCCGCGCCGTCGCCGTAGGCGTGCCGCGTGGCGGCGACCCCCTCGGCGACAGGACCGTCGGTGTAGCTGCCGATCGCGTCGGCGCCGCGCAGCTGCAGGTCCTCGCACCACAGCCGTGAGCGCAGCGGCTTGCCGTCCAGCACGAGGCGCGCCTCGTCCCCGTCGCGCAGCGGGCAGAACTCGTGCACCTCCAGCCCGAGCACCGGGGCGAGAGCGGCGTTCAGACCCCCCGGACGGACCCCGTCCTCGCCGTCGACGACCCCTGAGAACGGCCCCACCACAAGGTTCCCGCCGTCGTGCACGTAGGCCTCGAGGTTCCTCGCCGCAGCGTCGGAGAGCAGGTAGGAGGCCGGTGCGAGCACCAGGCGATACGCGCTCAGATCATCCTCGGGATGCGCGAAGTCGACCGCGATGTGATCGCGCCACAGCCGCTCGTACCAGGTCTGGATCTGCGCACGGTGGCTCAGATCATCGGCGGGCCGCCAGGGCAGATCCTGCGCCCAGTGGGACTCCCAGTCCCACAGGATCGCGACGTCGGCGTGCACGCGCGTGCCCTGCAGGTCCGCGAGCTCCTCCAGCTGCGCACCGAGCTCGGCGACCTCACGCCAGATCCGTGAGCTGGTCCCGGCGTGCGGGAGCATCGCCGAATGGAACTTCTCGGCGCCCTTGAGGGAGGCGCGCCATTGGAAGAACATCACCGCATCGGCGCCCCGTCCCACATGGGACAGCGAATTGCGCGCCATCTCCCCGGGCCGCTTGGCGACATTGCGCCCCTGCCAGTTCACCCCGGACGTGGAGTGCTCCATCAGCATCCACGGACGGCCCCGCGCGAGCGAGCGGGTCAGATCGGCGTCCAGGGCGAGCTCGACGAAGTTCCGCGCGTCGGCGGCGATCAGGTAGTGGTCGTTGGAGACCACGTCGACCTCGTCGGCCCACTTCCACAGATCGATGTTCGGGCAGGTGTGCGCCATGAAGTTCGTGGTCACGGGGACATGCGGGGTGAGCTCGTGCAGCACGTCCCGCTCGGCGCGGAAGCACTCCAGGATCTGCTCGGAGCTGAAGCGCCGCCAATCCAGCTCGAGCGAGGGGTTCTGCATCGACGGCGTGGGCAGCGGGGCATGGATCTCCTCGGGCACCCCGAAGGCCTGGCCCCAGAACGCGGTGCCCCAGGCGGCGTTCACCGCGTCGAGCGAACCGTGCCGACGCAGCGCCCAGTCGCGGAACGCGTCCTGCGCGAAGCGGGAGAAGCTCTCGCCCACCGGGGCGCCGTACTCGTTGTGGACGTGCCAGAGCGCAAGGGCCGGGTGGTCACCGTAGCGCTCGGCGAGTGCACGAGTGATCCCGGTGGCCGCGAGCCGATACGCGGGAGAGGACGGGCAGGCCATCCCGCGAGAGCCGGGGCCCAGGGCCCGTCCGTCGCGGTCGACGACCCGCGCCTCGGGATGCTCGCGGAAGAACCAGGCCGGGGGCGCTGCGGTGGGGGTGCCCAGGTCGACCCGGATCCCCGCCTCGTGCAGGAGAGCGAAGACCTCGTCGAGCCACTCCCAGTGGAACTCCCCGCGGCGCGGCTCGATGCTCGCCCAGGAGAACATCCCGATGCTGACCATCGTCACCCCCGCCTCCTGCATCAGGTGCACGTCCTCGACCCAAGTCTCACGGGTCCACTGCTCGGGGTTGTAGTCGCCGCCGTAGACGAGTCCGGTGGCACCGAGCGGCCAGCTCGGGCGGCCGGTCCGCTGCGCATGCTCGAGGCGATCCGACGGGGTGGAGGGGTCAAGGGACTGGAATCGATCACGGGTCATACTGCGGGACTTTGGCACGGACTCGCGGGGGATCGCAAGCGACAGCGGAGATATTGACTGTAAACGATCACGGTTCTACGATTCCGACCACTGCCGCTCGCATCCGAGCGGTCCATCCATCGCAAGGAGGCGAGCATGACCCGTGACGAACACCTTCGGCCGTCCCGGCAGCCCTCGCGCCGCGGGCTGCTCAAGGCCGCCGGCGCGCTCGGGACGGCGGGACTCGGCGCCAGCGCCCTCGCCGGCTGCGGCTCCGAGGCCGGCGGCGGCCCGGTGGAGCTGACCTTCTGGAGCTGGGCGCCGGGCATCGAAGAGGTTGTCGCGCTGTGGAACCAGCAGAACCCTGACGTACAGGTCCTTGTCAGCCGCCAGGACGCGGGCGACGCCGCCGTGACCAAGCTGCTGACAGCGGTCCGCGCCGGTAACGGCGCCCCCGACCTCGTGCAGGCCGAGTACCAGACCATCACCTCGCTCGTCGCCGCCGATGCGATCGCAGACATCTCCGCTGAGCTCGCGCCCGAGACGCCCGAGCACTTCTCGGAAGGCATCTGGTCCAGTGTCGGAGTCGGGGACGACGCCGTCTACGCCGTCCCGCAGGACACGGGCCCGCTGCAGCTCTACTACCGCGCGGACATCTTCGACGAGCTCGGACTCGCCGCCCCCTCCACCTGGGAGGAGTACGCGGACGCCGCAAGGGAGGTGCACGAGGCCGATCCCGAGATGTACCTGGGCACCTTCTCCTCCACCGATCCGGGACTCTTCGTGGGTCTCGTCCAGCAGGCAGGTGCCTCCTGGTGGGGGATCGAGGGGGAGCGCTGGCGCGTCGACATCGATGCCGAGCCGACCCGTCGGGTCGCCGAGTTCTGGGGCGGACTGGTCGAGGAGGGCGTGATCGCCGCAGAGCCGATGTACACCCCGCAGTGGAACGCCGCCCTGAACTCCGGCACCCAGATCGGCTGGGTCTCCGCTGCCTGGGCCCCCGGAGTGCTCGAGGGCAATGCGGGATCCACCGCCGGAAAATGGCGGATGGCGACGATCCCCCAATGGGGCGCCGGGGAGAACGCCACCGGGAACTGGGGAGGATCGAGCACCGCCGTCGTCACCGGCGGGGCTCACCAGGCCGAGTCGGTCCGATTCGCGGAATGGATGAACACCTCGGCCGAGGGGGTGCACGCCCTGGTCCAGCTCAGCGGGATCTTCCCCGCCGACCTGCCCCACGCCGAGGACGCGCTCGCCGAGCCGCCCACGTTCTTCGCCGAGCAGCCGGACTTCTACGAGCTCTCGACGAGCAATGCGGAGGGCGTGCGCCCGTTCGTGTTCGGCCCGAACGTCAATGTTGCCTACTCGCTCTTCAACGACGCCTTCGCCACAGCGACCCAGGCCGGGACCGCCGCCGCGTTCGGCGAGGCGGTCGCTACGGTCCACGCCGGCACCGTCGCCGATCTCGAGAACCAGGGGTACCAGCTCGCATGAACGCCACCACCTCGTCCCTGCGCCGACGCACCGATCGCTTCGGCTACCTGTTCATCGCCCCCGCCGCGCTGTGCTTCCTCGCCTTCCTCGCCATCCCGATCCTGTACGCCCTCTACGTCAGCTTCCGGCGGGAGAGGGTCGTCGGCCTCGGCCTCGGCGAGGGAGGCCGGACCGAGGTGTGGGCAGGGCTGCACAACTATCTCGCCGTGCTCCAGGACAGCGAGTTCCTCGCGAGCGCCGGCCGCGTGCTGGTCTACGGGCTGGTGCTGGTGCCGGTCATGCTCGGCCTCGCCCTGCTCTTCGCCCTCCTGCTGGACTCCCGATCGGCGCGCCTGCGACGCATCGCACGCATCGCGATCTTCCTGCCCTACGCCGTGCCGGCCGTGATCTCCTCGCTGCTGTGGGGGTTCCTCTACCTTCCCGGCACCAGCCCCTTCCACTTCCTGGCCGACGCCGCAGGCATGAGCCTGCCGGATGTGCTGTCCCCCCGGCTGGTACTGCTGGCGATCGCGAACATCGGCATCTGGGGCGGCACGGGCTTCAACATGGTCGTGCTCTACACGTCCCTGCGGTCCGTCCCCTCCGAGCTGTACGAGGCTGCGACCCTCGACGGCTGCTCGGAGGTGCAGACCGCGCTGCGGGTCAAGGTGCCGATGATCCTGCCCTCGTTGATCATGACCGCCGTGTTCTCGATCATCGCGACGCTGCAGGTCTTCGCCGAGCCGATGCTGCTGCGGCCGCTGACGAACTCGATATCCACCACCTGGTCGCCGCTGATGCGGATCTACCGGGACGCCTTCATCGAGAACGACATCTACACGGCCTCGGCCGGCTCGGTGCTGGTGGCCCTCGCAACCTTCGTGATCTCTTTCGGCTTCCTGCGCCTGGTGCGCGGTCAGGCCTTCGCCCAGGAAGAACGGTGAGCACCGCCATGACCCTCTCGACCCCGCCGAAGACTGCTTCGAGCACCGCCGCCTCCGACCCCGCGCCGGGAGGACCCGGAGCCTCCCGCTCCGCCGGGCGAGGCGGTGCGGAGAAGCCCTCCGTGATCGCCACCGGAGTGCTGCTGCTCGGCGCTCTCTACTGCCTGATCCCCATCATCTGGGTGCTGTTCGCCGCCTCCAAGAGCGCGGACGAGCTGTTCTCCACCTTCACCTTCGCGCCCTCCACCCATCTGCTCCAGAACGTCCAGGACCTCTTCTCGTACCGGGACGGACTGTTCCTGCGCTGGGCCGGGAACACCGCTCTGTACGCCATCGGCGGCGCCCTGGTCTCCACGCTGGTCTCCGCGGCGGCCGGCTACGGCCTCGCCCTGTTCGACTTCCGCGGCAAGAAGCTGTTCTTCAACCTGATCCTCGCCGGAGTGCTCGTGCCGGCGGTCATCCTCGCCGTGCCGCAGTACCTGCTGTTCGCGCAGGCAGGCCTGGCGAACACCTACTGGGCGGTGTTCCTGCCGAGCATCCTGAACCCCTACGGGATCTACCTCGCCCGCATCTACGCCGGCGCCTCGATACCGCGGGAGATGATCGAGGCCGCGCGCACCGACGGCGCCGGCGAACTGCGGATCTTCACCCGGTTCGCGGTGCCGATGATGCTGCCGGGCCTGGTCACGGTGTTCCTGTTCCAGTTCGTGGGGATCTGGAACAACTACATGCTCCCGTACATCATGCTCGGCGACGACTCGCTGTTCCCCATCACGGTGGGCCTGTCGACGCTGATGAACCAGGGCGCCTCGCAGCCGGCCATGTACACCACGGTGATCACCGGTGCGCTGGTCTCGATCCTGCCGCTGATCGCGCTGTTCCTGCTCCTGCAGCGCTACTGGCAGTCCGATCTCACCGGCGGGGCCGTCAAGGGCTGACGTCTGCGCGGTCGAGGCACGGGCGGAACCCGTCATGCCTCGACTGCGTGGCGCCCGGCCTGCGTGCCGTCGGAGATACTGGCCTGCACACCCTCGCTCCCGCAGTGGAGCCGCTGTACAGAAGGAGCGACAGACGTGGCAGAAGCCCAGCCGAAGCCGGCGCGGCGTCCGACGATCTCCGACGTCGCGCGACGCGCAGGGGTCTCGACGGGCACCGTCTCGCGATACCTCAACGGCGGCCGGTGGGTCTCCGCGGAATCGACCAAGGCGATCACCCGGGCGATCCGCGAGACCGGCTATGTCGCCAACTCGACAGCACGGCGCCTCCGCACGGGGCGCAGCGGCACCGTCGCCTTCGTGGTCGACGAGCCGCCGGCCCGCTTCTTCGAGGACCCGAACTTCGAGGCCCTCGTGATCGAGGTGGGGCAGGCACTGGCCGCACGGGACCAGACCATGGTGCTGCTCCTCGCCGGGGACGAGGACAGCGCGAAGCGCGCGGAGATGTTCCTGCGCACCAGCGGCGTGGACGGGGCGGTGACCGCCTCGGCCCAGCCCGAGCATCTGCTCTTCGAGCGGATCCAGGCGGCGAACATCCCGCTGGTCAACGTCGGCAGCCCGGCAGGAGCCGACGACCGCATCGCCTTCGTGGCCGCCGACGATCGTGAAGGTGCCCGCCTCATGGCCGAGCATCTCCTCGAGCGCGGTGCCCGCGAGCTCGCGGTGATCGCCGGCCCCGAGCACACCCCGGGCGGGATCCTGCGCCCGGCTGCCTTCGTCGAGGCGGTCGAGGCCTCTGCCGCTTCCGATCTCGTGCCCAGGGTGGTCGCAGTCGAGCACGGTGACTACACCACCGCGAGCGGGCGGGAAGCGGCCACGGCGATCCTCCGCGCGCACCCGAGGGTCGATGCGTTCTTCGCCGCCAACGACAGGATGGCTCGTGGTGTCATCGAGGCTCTGCACGCTCGGGGACGCACGGTGCCTGGCGACGTGCTCGTCGGCGGATTCGATGACTCCGTCGGCGCAGAGTCCGACGCCCCCCGCCTGACCACGGTGCGACAGGACTTCCGGCGCATCGCCGAGGAGCTCGTCGATGCTCTCGGCAAGCAGATCGACGGCGGTGTGCGAACGAACGTCGTGGTCCCGGTCCAGCTCGTGGTGCGGGAGTCCACCACCCCAGGCACGCACTGACCATGTCCTGAGAGGGAAGGGTCAGTCGGCGTTCTCCGTTTCCGCTTCCGTTTGAGCCTCCGCGCCGGTGACGAACTCGCTCAGGTGCTGCGAGAGGGCGAGGCGGCTGGGCTCGTGGCAGTACATCATGTGCCCCGCCTCGTAGTACTCGATGCGGATCCGCTCGCTGTAGTCCTCGCGCGGGATCGCCAGCTGCGCCAGCACGTGCTCGCTGGCATGGAACGGCGTGGCCGCATCGTGGTAGCCGTGGGAGACCAGCACGCGGGTGTGCGGGGACTTCCGCAGCAGGCGCGAGAGGTCCGAGGCGACCTCCACGGAGCGGTTCTCGAAGTCCTTGTAGCTCCACGGGTGCACGCGGCCGGACATGATCTCGTAGACCACGTCGGAGGAGAACTCGAGCTCGCCGCGCAGATACTGGTTGATCGTCGCGGTGTAGGACGGGGCGAGCTGGTCGATCGACGGATCGGTCTCCATCCGCGGCGAGTTGCCGTCCCCGGCCGGGGCGGTGAAGCGGCCATCGATCCGCCCGGTGACCAGGCCCTCATCCCGCAGCAGCTCGGCCAGGAACGCCATGTGCTCGACGCGCAGGTCCGCGCGCTCCACCCAGTCCGGATCCACGCCGATCAGAGCGCCGATACGCGCGGCGGCCTCCTGCTTCTGCTCCGGGGCGAGCCGCAGGCCCGCCGCGAGCAGCGCCGGGTACTTCTGCTCCGCGAAGGCCTCGGCCTCGTCCACCACGTCCTGCAGCAGGCGGTCCTCGTGCTTGCCGTGCGCATGGGCGATCGCCGCATAGGTGGGCAGGTAGTGGATGTAGGGGCGGTCGTTGGCGGGATGGAAGCGGAGGGTGCCGAAGTCGAGCACCGGGGAGATCAGCGCGATCCCGGCGATCGCCACGTAGTAGCGGTCCATCAGGTGCGCGGCGACGGCCGCGGCGCGGGTGGTGCCGTAGGACTCCCCGGCCAGATAGAGCGGCGAGGTCCAGCGCTGGTGGCGGGTGAGCCAGTCGATCACGAAGGCGGCGATCAGATCCCGATCCTCGGCCAGCCCGTGATGACGGCTCGGCTTCTGACCGGGCGCGGGCCGGGAGTAGCCGGTGGTCATCGCATCGACCACCACCAGGTCCGCGTCCTTGAGGATCGTCTCGTGGTTGTCCAGCAGCCGGTGCGGGGGAGCGGCGGGCGCCCCCGCATCTCCCGAGTCCACGCGGCGCGGGCCCAGCAGCCCCAGGTGCAGCCACACCGTCGAGGCGCCCGGACCGCCGTTGAAGGCGAACACCACGGGACGCTCCGTCGCCTCGACGCCCTGGGCGAGGTAGGAGACGGAGAACAGCTCCGCATACGCCGCTCCGCGCCCGTACTCCTCGCCCTCCGGCTCCTCCTTCAGCACCACGGTGCCGGTGGTCGCGGTGTAGTCGAGCGTGCCATCCGGCAGGGTCAGCGAGTGCAGCGTGGTGACCAGGTGGTCCTCGGGCGCGGGCTTCTCCCCGGCGGCCGACGGGCCTGGCTTCGTGCTCTCGTCGTTGCTGGCGGGGCGGTGCTGATCGGTCACTCGTGCTCCTTCATCGGATCCGGCGTCCCCACGATGCTATGTGAGGGGCACGGGGCCGGCCCGGCCTGCGCCGCCCGCGCGGGCTCAGTCGAGCGCTGCGATGTCGCGGGACTCCTCGGCGCCGTCCTCGTTGTCGCGGACGACCATGCGGATCGGGTCCAGCTTCGTCCAGACGATGAACAGCACGCCCACCAGCAGCATCGCCGCGCCCGCCCACAGGTTGGCGTTCAGCCCGTCGGTCTTGGTCGCCTCCTCGGGGGTGAAGGCGAACAGGCCCGCGCCCAGCAGGACCAGGCCGAACAGACCCAGCAGCACGCCGATGAAGTTGCGGATGTCGAAGGCGCCGGCCGTCTGGACCTCGGCGTTCTCGCCCGCGGCGCCGGCGGGCTCAGGGGTGTCCTGCGCGCCAGGGCTGTGATCCTTGTGTGCACTCATGGGTTCTCTCCTCGGTCCGCGCTCAGGCGAAGACGATGTTCAGGGCGATGACCAGGACGAGGGCGATGCCGGCCATGGGGGCGGGGCGGCGCCAGAAGGGCAGGTCCTTCTCCTCGGGATCGACCAGATCGGCCTTCGGGGTCTCGGAGTAGACGAGGCCCTTCAGGGCGTGGGCGGGCTTGGGGGCCGTGAACTGGGTGACCACCACCGAGACCACGATGTCCACCACGAACGCGGTCGCGGCGCTCACGAAGGCGAGGCCCTGGCCCGGCAGCTCGAAGACGCCGAAGAAGGTGGAGGAAGCCCACAGGACCACCGCGGCCAGCGTGCCCGCGACCAGACCGGTCCAACCGGCCGCCGGGGTCATCCGCTTCCAGAACATGCCCAGGATGAACGTGGCGAACAGCGGCGCGTTGAAGAATCCGAACAGGGTCTGCAGATAGTCCATCAGGTTCGAGAACTGCCCGGCGATCAGGGCGGTGAAGATCGCGATCACGCACGCCGCAGCGGTCGCGATGCGGCCGATGCGGGTGTAGTGGCCGTCCGGGGCGTCCTTCTTCACGTACTGCTCGTAGAGGTCGTAGGTGACCACGGTGTTGAAGGCGGAGATGTTCGCGGCCATGCCGGCCATGAACGCGGCCAGCAGGCCCGCGATCGCCACACCCAGCAGACCGTTGGGCAGCACGTCCCGCATCAGCAGCAGCAGGGCGTCGTTGTAGGTGACGCCGGTCGCGGCGGCCCCGGCGGCATCGCCGGCGTGGTCGAGCTGCTTGAACTCGGTCAGCTCGCCCACCAGGACCGCGGCGAGCATGCCGGGCACGATCACGATGAAGGGGATCAGCATCTTCGGGAAGGCGCCGATGATCGGGGTCATCCGGGCGGCGGTGATGGACTTCGAGGCCATCGCGCGCTGGACCTCCACGAAGTTCGTGGTCCAGTAGCCGAAGGAGAGCACGAAGCCGAGGCCGAACACGATGCCCACGACGGACAGCACGGGGCTGTCGAAGCCGGACAGCGCCTGGCCGGGCCAGGTGTGCAGCTGCTCGGCGCCGCCCATGCCGTCACCGGCGATGCGCTCCTTCATGCCGCTCCAGCCGCCCACGCGGTGCAGGCCGATCAGGGTCAGCGGCAGCAGCGCCGCGACGATCACGAAGAACTGCAGCACCTCGTTGTAGATCGCGGCGGAGAGGCCGCCCACGGTGATGTAGAACAGCACGAACGCGGCGGCGAGCACGAGGCCCACCCACATCGGCCAGCCCAGCAGGCGATTGACGATGGTGGCCAGCAGCGAGAGGTTCACGCCCGCGATCAGCAGCTGTGCGATCGCGAAGCTGATCGAGTTCACCAGGTGGGCCCCGGTGCCGAAGCGCATACGCATGAACTCGGGGACCGAACGCACCTTGGAGCCGTAGTAGAACGGCATCATCACCACGCCCAGGAACAGCATCGCCGGGACGGCGCCCACCCAGAAGTAGTGCATGGTCGGCATGCCGTACTGCGCGCCGGTGGCAGACATTCCCATGATCTCGACCGCGCCGAGGTTGGCGGAGATGAAGGCGAGTCCGGTGACCCAAGCGGGCAGGGAGCGGCCGGAGAGGAAGAACTCGATGGAGGTGGAGACGCCGCGCTTGGCGTACCAGCCCACTCCGAGCACGAAGACGAAGTACAACGCGATGATCGCGTAGTCGATCCACTGGGCGTCGAGGCGGAGGTCGACCATGAGGCAGTTCCTTGGGGACGGGGGAGTCCGGGCGCGATCGGCGATGGCCGGGGGAAGCACCCGCAGGTGACGCGGCCTGAACGCGAGGCCGCGCCGGCACGTTACCACCGGGTGGGCAAATCTGTGCGCCGGGAATGCACAAACGCCAGACAAGCGCGGCGCGATGTGCTATACGCCGCACCCCGGGTGGGAGAGACTGATGGGACGGGCTCCGCAGCGCCGCAGGGCCGCCGTGTCTGTATCGAGACTTCTGTGTGGGCTGTGCCGCTGGTAACGTCTCGTGTAGTGAACGTTCACGGCCTGTCTCTGGAGAGCGGCCCGAGTGACGTTACGCTCTGGTGGATTTTCAACGAAGAACACGGACAGGGAGAGCGATGAAGCCACGTCTATCACGCCGATCAGCACTGGTGGGAGGGGGTGCGGCGCTGACCGCCGGGCTCGCCGCCTGCGCGCCGCCGAATCCCGGTGAGGTCAATGCCGCGCCCACCATCCCCCCGGCCGACGGCAAGGTCCGCCTGACCTACTGGGCGTGGCTCAAGGACCTCCAGAACGTCTGCGATGTCTTCAACCAGTCCCAGGACCGCATCCAGGTCGACGCCGTCTGGATCCCCGGCGGCAACACCGGCGGCTACGCGAAGATCCTCTCCGCGATCGCCGCCGGCGGCGGTCCGGACATCGCCCAGGTCGAGCTGCGCCAGGTCCCGGAGTTCGCCCTCGCCGGGGCGCTCGTGGACCTCACCCGCTACGGCTTCGCCGAGCAGGAGCCGAAGTTCGATCCCGGCGCCATGAGCCAGGCGAAGGTGGGCGACTCCTACTGGGCCGTCCCGCAGGACACCGGCCCCGTCGCCACCTTCTACAACCGTGAGGTGCTCGAGGACGAGCTGGGCCTCGAGGCCCCCGCCACCTGGGACGAGTTCTACGAGACCGCCGGTATCGTCTCCGAGGCGGGCAAGAGCCTGATCAGCCTGGACCCCTCGGACGGCTCCCACCCGATCGCCTGGGTGATGCAGGCCGGCGCCAACTGGTTCCGCCCCGAGGGCGACGGCTGGATCGTGGACATGGTGGGCGACGCCTCGATGCAGGTGGCCGAGTACTGGGACCGCATCTTCGCCGAGAAGCTCGTGGGCGTCGGCTACGGCTCCTTCACCACCCCCTGGTACGCCGCGGCGGCCGAGGGCAACGTGCTGGCCTCGATCTCCGGCTCCTGGTCCGACGCTCTGGTCAAGACCGTCCCGGGCGGCGAGGGCAAGTGGGCCGTGGCCCCGATGCCCACTTGGCCCGACGGCTACGCCTCTGGCGGCCACGGCGGCTCCGCCGCCGCCGTCGCCTCCAACAGCCAGCACCCCGTCGAGGCGCTCGAGTTCCTCACCTGGATGTGCACCGACCCCGCCGGCATCGACGCGATGATCGAGCACTCCGGCATCGGCTGGTCACCGGCCGCCGACTACATCGGCGAGCCGCGCCAGCAGCCCGACGAGTTCTTCTCCGGACAGAACTACAACGAGGAGGTCATCGTGCCGATGGCCGAGGGACAGAACCTCGAGTGGACCTGGGCGCCGCTGATGCAGCGCGTGCAGGCCATCATCGGCGACGGGATGACGGGCGCCGTCACCGGTGACGTCCCGCTGGCAGACATGTTTGCCGAGGCGCAGACGGAGATCGTCGACATCATGCGCACCATCGGCCTGAACGCGGAGGAGGCACGATGAGATCGAAGACCGCCCCCTGGGTGCTGCTGGCACCCTTCCTGGTGCTGTTCATCGGCACCATGATCATCCCGATCATCATGGCGATCGGCTACAGCTTCACCCGGGTCGAGCGCTCGGGCCTGCTGGGCGAGGCCGGGACCGAGAGCACCTTCGCGGGCCTGTCCAACTACATCGCCGCCCTGACCAACGTGAACTTCATCGAGTCGATCGGGCGCATGATCCTGTTCGGCGTGGTGCAGGTGACGGTCATGATCGTGGCGGCGACGGTCCTCGCGCTGCTGCTCGAGAGCGCCGCGGCCAAGTGGCCCGGCTTCTTCCGCGCCACCTACTTCCTGCCCTACGGCATCCCCGGCGTGATCGCCACGATCCTGTGGTCCTTCCTCTACGTCCCCGGCCTCTCGCCGATCGTGGACGTGCTCCAGGTGGTGGGGATCAACATCGACTTCCTGGGCCCGAACATGGTGCTGTGGTCGATCGCGAACATCGTGACCTGGACCTACACCGGCTACAACATGCTGATCATCATCGCTCAGCTGAAGTCGATCCCCGGTGAGCTCTACGAGGCCGCGAAGATCGACGGCGCCAGCTCTTTCCGCGTCGCGATGGCGATCCAGCTGCCGCTGATCCGCCCCGCCCTGATGCTCACGATCATCTTCTCGATCATCGGCACCCTGCAGCTGTTCGCCGAGCCGCGCCTGCTGCAGACCATGAGCGCCGGCATCACCTCGGAGTACACCCCGAACATGTCCGCCTACGCCTTCGCGTTCCAGTACAACGACGTGGGCATGGCGGCCGCCCAGGCAGTGATCATCGCGGTCGCGGCCTTCACTCTCTCAGCGATCGCGCTGGGAATCTCCTCCTGGACGGAGAAGCGTCGATGACCACCACGGACACCACCAAGAACGCCCCCGCAGCGCGCCGCCGGGCCGCCTCCACGGATTCCCGCGCCGGCAGCCGTGACGCGGGCCGCAAGCCCACCACCACGATCATCGTCACCGCGCTGCTGGCGATCATCGCGCTGTACTTCCTCGTCCCCGTCTACTGGGTGGTCATCAACGCCACCAAGTCCACCGAGGACCTCTTCGGCACCAGCGGGTTCTGGTTCGGCGAGAGCTTCCAGCTGTTCGAGAACCTCGGCGCCGTGCTCTCGGCCAACGGCGGCATCTTCCCTCGATGGGGAGTGAACTCCCTGCTGTACGCGGGTGTGGGCTCCGTGGTGGCGACCTACTTCGCCACTGCCGCCGGCTACGCCTTGGCCAAGTACCGCTTCCCGGGCCGACGCTTCGTGTACGTGCTGGTCCTGGGCGGTGTGCTGGTGCCCGGCACCGCCGTGGCCCTGCCGCTGTTCTTCCTGTTCAGCTCGATCGGCATCACCAACACCTACTGGTCAGTGCTGATCCCTTCGCTGGTGAGCCCCTTCGGGCTGTTCCTCGCCTCGATCTACGCGAGCGCCGCGGTGCCCGACGAGATGCTCGAGGCCGGCCGGATCGACGGCGTGGGCGAGCTGGGCCTGTTCCACCGCCTGGCCCTGCCGCAGCTGGTCCCGGCGCTGGTGACGATCCTGCTGTTCCAGTTCGTCGCGATCTGGAACAACTACATGCTGCCGCTGGTGATGCTGGCCGACGAGCGGCTGTACCCGATCACCCTGGGACTGGACAACTGGAGGGCGCAGACGGACCGCCTGCCGGAGTTCTACCAGCTCACCACCGGCGGCGCTCTGCTGTCGGTGATCCCGCTGGCGATCCTCATCCTGGTCCTGCAGCGCTTCTGGCGCGGCGGCCTCACGGAGGGCTCCGTCAAGGGCTGACCCCCGGTGAGGGCCAGCTGCGGGGCCAGGCTGGCGTGCCCGGCCCCGCACCGCGCGGACCGGCTCCGGTGACGAGTACTGGCGTCAGGGAGCACGCTGTGGCGATATAGCCAGAGCGTGCTCCCACGCGCCAGCAACTGACCACCACGGGCCTGTGCTCGATCACGGCGGGCTGGTATGAGAGGCCCGCGGCGATGGCCGGACACCGGGGCGACTGCTCCGGAGCCCGGCCATCGCGCTGTGCAGGCATCTCGCGAATCCCTCGTCGGCCCTTGCTATGGACGCGTCCGCACAGTTCGATAGGTGGATGTGCCCCGACCACGCGCCGATGAGCCTCGACCACGCGCCGCTGACCGCCGGCCACGCGCCGCTGACCCCCGCACGCCGTTCGCTGCTGCGCGCGTCGGCGCTGCTTCCGCCGTTCGCACTCGCCCTCACCGCATGCGGGGGAGAGGGAGGCCAGGGCGGTGAACCGGATCTGGTCGCCGAGCTGCCGCGCGCCGAGCCGGGCCCCGTCGAGGGCGCCGGGGACCTCGTCGTCCCCTTCACCGCCGCGCTGCTCGGCGCGATCGACCGCGCCGCGGTCAACGCCGTCTGCTCGCCGCTGTCCGCGCAGGTCGCGCTCACCATGGTGGGCATGGGCGCTGCCGGGCAGACCCTCGCCCAGATGGAGGAGACCCTCGGCGGCGGGATGGACGAGCTGGTCGCGAGCGCGAACACCCTCTCCCAGCAGCTCGCCGTGATCGGAGACGCCGAGCGCGAGGCGGAGGATGACGAGGCGCCCGAGCCGGCCCGCGCCTCGCTCGTGAACGGGACCTGGCTGCAGGAGGGCCTCGAGGTCCAGGATGCTTTCCTCGAGGATCTCGCTACCTGGTTCGGCAGCGGGCTGTGGGAAGCGGACTTCACCGAGCAGGGGTCCCGCGAGGAGGCCCGCGAGGAGATCAACGGCTGGGTCGCCGACTCCACGGATGACCTCATCGAGGAGCTCGTCCCCGAGGACGCGCTCAGCCCCACCACGCGCCTGGTGCTGGTCAACGCCCTGCACCTGAAGGCAGCCTGGCCGCAGGAGCTCACCGCGAGCGGCGGCACCTTCACCACCACCGACGGTGAGGAGCGCAGCGCCGAGATGCTGCACGGCTCCACCTCCACCTGGTACGAGGACGAGGTCTGCCGTGCGACCTCGCTCGACACCTACGGCGGCGACCTCGCCCTCGCGCTCGTCCAGCCCGCCGCCGAGGTCTCCGAGGTGCTCGATGCCTGGGCCGAGGACAGCGCCGGCCTCTCCGCGCTGCTGAGCGGCCTCGAGGACTCCGAGGCCTCGACCCAGCTGACGGTGCCTGCCTTCGACATCGACTGGGACGCCTCCCTGAAGGAGATCCTCGAAGGGCTGGGGATGACCGAGGCCTTCGGCGGCTCGGCGGACTTCTCCGGCATCACCGGCGCTGCAGACCTGCGGATCACCGACGTGGTCCAGAAAGCCGTGATCACGATCGACGAGCAGGGCATGGAGGCCGCCGCGGCCACCGCCGTGATGGTGGGCGAGACCTCCGCCCCGGTGCTCGAGCAGGAGCTGGTGCTGGATTCCCCGTTCCTGTTCGTCGCCTACGAGCGGGAGACCCGCGCGCCGCTGGTGGTCGGCTGGATCGGGGACCCGACGCAGACCCGCTGAGCAGGCCGCGCAGCGCACGCCCTGCGCACCGGCGGCCCGCCGTGCCCGACGCCCACGGCGCGCCGGGCTGCTTGCCCCGTCGGCCGCCGACGGATTGGATGGGGCGATGGTCACCGCCTTCACCGCCCGCCTGCTCGCGAGCATCGACCGCCGCCCCGCCAACGCCGTCTGCTCCCCGCTGTCCGTGCAGATCGCGCTGACCATGGCCGGGCTCGGCGCCCGCGGTGCCACGCGGCAGCAGATGGAGCAGGAGCTCGGCGGGGACATGGAGCAGCTCGCCCGCGCCGCGGCGCAGCTGCGCGAGGAGCTCGCGGCCGTCGGCGAGGAGGCCCGTGCTCGCGAGAGCGGACGCGGCCCCGAGCCCGCCCGCGCCTCGCTCGTCGGCGGTGCCTGGGCGGAGCAGGGCGTGACGGTGCTCCCGCAGTACCGGGCGCTGCTCGAGGAGGACTTCGGCGCCGCGCTCGGGCGGCTCGACGTGCGCGAGGCCGAGACCCGCGAGGAGGGTCGCCGCGAGATCAACGCCTGGGTCGAGGAGCGCACCCACCAGCTGATCCAGGACCTCATCCCGCCCGGCGCCCTCACCGCCCGCGAACGGCTCGTGCTGGTCAGCGCCCTGCACGTGAAGGCCGCCTGGCCCTCACCGCTGAGCACCGCCCCCGGCACCTTCACCACCGCCCAGGGCCAGCAGCGCGAGGTGACGACGCTCAGCGGCACCGCCCGCGGCTGGTACGAGGACGCCCACTGCCGCGCGACCGCGCTGCCCACCGCCGGCGGCGAGATCGCGCTCGCCCTGATCCAGCCCGTCGTCGGCCCCGAGGACGTGCTCGATGCCTGGGCGGCGTGCGCGGTGGAGCCCGGTCGGAGCGGCGTGCCCGGCGTCGGCCTCGATGCCGTGCTCGAGGGGGTCGCCGGCTCGCACGAGCCCGTCGGCCTCACCCTCCCCGCGCTCGACGTCTCCTTCGAGGAGGAGCTCAGCGCGCCCCTGCGGCAGCTCGGCATGACCGCCCCCTTCGGGCCCGGCGCCGACTTCACCGGGATCGTCGAGGGCGCGCACTGGTTCATCTCGCAGGTGCTGCACAAGGCCGTGCTCACCGTGGACGAGCACGGGATGGAGGCCGCCGCCGCGACCGCGCTGATGACCCGTCTCGCCGCGGCCGCCCCGCCGCAGTGCCGCCTCGTGCTCGATGCGCCGTTCCTGGTGATCGCCTACGAGACCACCACCCGCACGCCCCTGGTGGCCGGATGGATCGGGGACCCTTCCCTGACTCGCTGACGGACTGCGCGCCCCCCGCCGCACGTGCGGCGCCTACCCTGGTCATACGCACTTCCGGATCGTTCTCGCAATGGAGGAGACATGACCGCTGCACGACCCTGGCCGCTCGGAGTCGAGGGCATCGCCTACGGCGGGGACTACAACCCCGAGCAGTGGCCCCGCGAGGTGCGCCTCGAGGACATCGAGCTCATGCGCGAGGCAGGAGTGAACCTGCTCAGCGTCGCGATCTTCTCCTGGGCGATGCTCGAGCCGCGCGAGGGCGAGTACGACTTCGCCTGGCTCGACGAGGTGATGGACAACCTCGCCGACGCCGGCATCAAGGTCGCCCTCGCTACAGCGACAGCCTCCCCGCCGCCGTGGCTGACCCGCCGCCACCCCGAGATCCTCCCCGTCACCGAGGACGGCACCGTGCTGAGCCAGGGCGGGCGCCAGGCCTACGCCGTCTCCGCACCGCTGCTGCGGCAGTACGCGACGAAGATGACCCGCGTGATGGCCGAGCGCTACGGCGACCACCCCGCGCTCGCGCTCTGGCACGTCGACAACGAGCTGGGCTGCCATGTCCCGCACGACTACTCCGACCACGCCGCCGCCGCGTTCCGCCGCTGGCTCGAGGCCCGCTACGAGACCATCGAGGCGCTCAACGAGGCGTGGGGCACCGCCTTCTGGTCCCAGCGCTACGACTCCTTCGAGGAGATCTTCCCGCCGCGCGTCGCCCCCACCTACGCCAACCCCAGCCAGCAGCTCGACTTCGCCCGCTACTCGAGCGACGAGCTGCTCACCCACTACCGGGCCCTGCGCGACGTGCTGCGCGAGGTCACCCCGCACATCCCGGCGACCACCAACTTCATGCTCTCCTCCGCCACCAAGTGGATGGACTACTTCTCCTGGTCGAAGGACGTCGACCTGGTCGCCAACGACCACTACCTGATCGCCGCCGACCCCCGCGGCCAGATCGAGCTCGCCTTCGCGGCGGACCTCTCCCGCGGTGTCGCCGGCGGTGACCCGTGGCTGATCATGGAGCACTCCACCTCGGCGGTGAACTGGCAGCCCCGCAACCGCACGAAGGGCCGCGGGGAGATGCTGCGCAACTCCCTCTCGCACGTCGCCCGCGGGGCCGACGGGGTGATGTTCTTCCAGTGGCGCCAGTCCAAGGCCGGGGCCGAGAAGTTCCACTCCGCGATGGTCCCGCACGGCGGGCGCGACACCGATGTGTGGCGTGGCACCGTGGGGCTGGGCCGGGCGCTGGAATCCCTCGCCGAGGTGCGCGGCAGCCGGGTGCTCAACCGCGTGGCGCTGGTGATGGACTATCCCTCATGGTGGGGCAGCGAGCTGGATTCCCACCCCACCCAGGCGCTGCGCTACAGCGAGGAGATGCTGCGCTGGTACACCGCGCTGTGGGATCTGGGCATCGGCGTGGACATCGTCTCCACCAGCACCGACCTGACCGGCTACGAGCTGGTGATCGCTCCGACGCTCTACACCGTGAGCGCGCCCGAGGCCGAGCGCCTGGCCGAGGCCGCCCGTGCCGGCGCGCAGGTGGTCATCACCTTCTTCTCCGGCATCGTGGACGAGAACGACCACATCCACCTCGGCGGCTATCCGGGCGCGTTTCGGGACCTGCTCGGCGTGCGCACCGAGGAGTTCTACGCCCTGCAGGAGCACGAGATCCTGCACCTGGACGACGGCACTGCCGCGGATATGTGGAGCGAGAAAACCCATCTCGAGGGCGCCGAGGCCGTGCGCACCTGGGCCGACGGGCCGCTGCACGGCTGGCCGGCGGTGACCCGCCACGTGGTGGGGGAGGAGGGCGGCGCCGCCTGGTACGTCGCCGCCCGTCCCGCGGCCGACGGGCTCGAGACGCTGGTGGAGGAGATCGCGAGCGCCGCCGGAGTGGAGCCCGCGGTGCCGGGCCTGCACCGCGACGTGGAGGCGGTGCGCCGCTTCGCCGAGGACGGCACCACCTACCTGTTCGTGCTCAACCACTCCGATCGTGACCAGGTGGTGCAGGTCAGCGGGCAGGAGCTGCTGCGCGGCACCGAGGCGGACGGCGCCCACACCGTCCCCGCCGGCGCCGTCGCGGTGATCCGGGAGAGCTGACCGGGCCGGGGCATGGGTCCCCACCCCACGTACCCCTCCACCGTTGCGTCGTCGGCGCTCTCGAGCCTCAGAACGCCGACTGCGCAACGGTGGGTCTGGGAACGCCGACTGCGCGGCGGGCGATGCGAGGTGTCCGCTTCGATTCCCGCACCGTCCGCTTGGATGCGCGCCCGAGCGCGCCGTGGTCCCCTCGCCCGCCGCACCTGTCACACTGCTGTAAGACGTTTGACCCGAGAGGACCTTCGACGTCAGTCCTTGCGGAGCCGGGTGCGCAGGGACTTCTTCGGCCTCACCGCATCGCTCCCGTCGCTGCGGCGGGAGGTCGGGGAGGGGCCGCGCCCCCCCCGAGGGAGGGATCCACGTCCTGCGGCGGGCGCCGGGCGGCGCCACGGTGTCGGCCGTGCTTCGCATCGTCACGAGCTGAGTCCTCGCGGTCACCCCTGGGCAGGGAGCGCAGAGGCAGCGCCAGCAGCTCTGCTTGACAGGGTGATGCAGATCGTCAATGCTCTTTCACCAGATTTGTAAATCGGTTCACGAAAAACGGGCATCGCACGCCGGCCGCGACGCCGTGATGAGTGAACGATGCCAACACGGCTCCTCTCGAAAGCGGTACCCCCTCATGAACGACCTCCGCATCGGCGTCATCGGCTTCGGCTCGCGCCACACCGTGGCGCTCCACGCCCATCAGCCCGGCAACGGCTCGGTGATCACCGTCGTCGCCGACCCCAGCGAACGCGGCAAGGCGAACGCCCGCGAGGCACTCGGTGACGACATCGCCACCGTCGACACCGTCGATCAGCTGCTGGCCGAGCACGAGGTCGATGCGGTGATGATCCTGACCCCCGACTTCGCGCACGCCTCGGTCGCCCTGGCCACTCTCGACGCAGGGCTCCCCACCTTCTGCGAGAAGCCGATGGCGATCTCCGTCGAGGACACCGACGCGATGCTCGCCCTCGCCAAGGAGAAGAGGGCCCGCCTGTACATCGGCCACAACATGCGCCACATGCCGGTGGTGCGGCAGATGAAGGCGATCGTCGACTCCGGCCGGATCGGCCGGGTGCGGGCGATCTGGTGCCGTCACTTCGTCGGCGCCGGCGGCGACTTCTACTTCAAGGACTGGCACGCCGAGCGCGCCAAATCCATGAGCCTGCTGCTGCAGAAGGGCGCCCACGACATCGACGTCATCCACTGGCTCGCCGGCGGTTACACCCGACGGGTCTCCGGCATCGGCGACCTCGCGGTCTACGGCGACATCACCGATCGTCGTGACAACTCGGACCGCCTGATGCGTGACTGGTACGACGCCGACATCTGGCCGCCCACGGCGCAGAAGGAGCTGAACCCCGTCATCGACGTCGAGGACATCTCGATGATCCAGATGACGCTCGACAACGGAGTGCTCGCCTCCTACCAGCAGTGCCACTTCACGCCCGACTACTTCCGCAACTACACCGTGATCGGTGACGCCGGCCGGATCGAGAACATGGGTGACGGCAGTGGCGACCAGATCCACATCTGGGAGTCGCGCCGCTCCGGGCCGGGCCGGCCGGATGCGGTCGAGGTCATCGCCCGCGCCGACGGCGGCCACGGCGGTGCCGATCCGAGCCTGGTCGAGGAGTTCCTGCGCTTCGCCCGTGCCGGCGGTACCACCGATGTCTCCGCGGTCGCGGCTCGCGAGGCCGTGGCCACCGGCGTCTACGGCGCGGAGTCGATCCGCGGCGGCGGCGTCCCGCTCGACGTCCCGGCCATCCCGCAGGACGTGAGGGACTACTTCGACGCCGGGCAGCCCTGAGCCGAGCGGGTCGCGGTGCGCGCGGCCGCGCAGCGGGAGCGGGGCGGGGTCTACGAGGCGATCGCGGTGACCGCTGCGCCCCATGCGATCGACGATGACGCGGCCGAGCGCCTGCTCGGCTGGCGACCCCGGCACGTGAAGGAGCCCGGAGCCTGATCAGGCTCCGGGCTCGATGCGGCCGGCTCAGGCCGAGGCGCCGACCAGCCCTCGCCGGGACTCGGCGGAATGCTGGCGCGCGTGGTGCGCGGCGGAGGACAGATCCACCTCGATGACGGGGTAGATGTTCCCGTCCTTCCAGGTGGTGGTGTGCTCCGAGGTGCGCTCCGAGCGCGTGAGGTAGCGCAGGCCAGCGCTCTGGTCGCGGAAGACGACCAGGTGGGAGCGGCCCGTGCCGGGCTGAGGTCGATGATGCGGGGTCGTGGTCTTGTACTGCATGGATACTCCTTCGATGTCGGCGCGGGGCCGACGGATGTCTGTGTCCGGCGAGGTGCCGGGATGCGCGGTCTGCGCGGGGTACGAGCTGTCCGCTGGGGCGGATGCTCGCTGGCCGGGGCCCGCTGGGGCGGGACCGTGACCGGTGGCGCGCACCTGCCGCGACGCTCCTCGGGAGGCCGCCTTGTCGGCGGGATGGAGGCGGCGCGGGTGCGCATGCCCTGCGAGTCGGGCTCGGGACGCTCCGCCTTCCATGGCGATGCGCGAGCCGCGGGGTTCGCAGTGGTCGAGAGGGCGGATCCTCCGCCCGGTCGGCGAGTTCGTTCGCCGTCTGACGTGACGCCGTCAGGGTGTTCCCCGGGCTCGACCACCCGTGGACCTGTCGGACGCTACCAGTGATCAACCACGAAGCCCAAGGCTTTATTCCCGGGGTCTCGCCGATGTCTCCAGCGCTCATCGCCGTGGAGAGAGGTCGAGGAAGCGAGAAGCGCGCGGCGGGCGTGACGAAATCGGTGGAATGGCTGAGCTATTCCCCCTGGTTCGTCCCCCTCGTCGAGGCAGTGCTCGCAGTGTCGTCGCGGTGCCCCTTGCGGGCCTCGGGGTCCACGACCAGCAGCACGTCCACCGGGCCGCCCGCGGCGCCGAAGGCGTGGGGGAGCATGGTGTCGAACTCGGCGGACTGGTTCGCCTGGACCCGGTAGCGACGCTCCCCGAGCAGCAGGGTGAGCGTGCCCGAGAGCACCACCAGCCACTCGTGCCCGGGATGGGCGCGCATCCGCGACGGCTCGGGCGGTGGCCCGGTGACCCGCTGACGCAGGATCACCAGGTCGGGGGAGTGGCGGATCCGCCAGCGCAGCGAGTCGCCACCATGATCGGTCATCGGGTGGGAGACCACCTCGACGTCCTGGGTCTCGACCAGGGCGTCGAGGCTCGTGTCCAGCGCCCGCGCGAGGGTGACCAGCTGGTCGAGGGCGAGGCGCCGCTGTCCGTTCTCGATCCTCGAGAGTGTCGAGGGGCTGAGGTGCGCCCGCTCGGCGAGCTCCCCGAGGGAGAGGCCCTGCGCGAGACGCAGCGCACGGATGCGTTGCCGGACCAGGCCGTCCACATCCCCGATATTTTGCGTCATGCGCAAAAGGCTATGCACTTTGGGCAACGGTGTCTAGCGTCGTCGCCATGACCTCACCGATGACTCCAGAAGCCCTCGCCCCGTCCGATGCCCTTCCCGACACCCTCGTGGACGTCGCCGTGATCGGCGGCGGTGCCGCCGGACTGAACGGCGCCCTGATGCTCGCACGCTCCCGCCGCAGCGTCGTCGTGATCGACAGCGGCGACCCCCGCAACGCCCCCGCAGAGGGGATCCACGGCCTGCTCGGCAACGAGAGCACCCCGCCCGGCGAGTACCTCGAACGCGGCCGCGCCGAGGTGCGCCAGTACGGCGGCCTGATCGTCCAGGGAGAGGTCGCCTCAGCGCGGGCCGATGAGCCTTCGGCCGACGGCGACCTGCGCTTCGCCGTGGCCCTTGCCGACGGGCGCACCCTCACCGCCCGCCGCCTGCTGATCGCGACCGGCGCCCGCGATGCGCTGCCCCAGATCCCGGGCCTCGCCCAGCACTGGGGCCGCGGCCTCGTGCACTGCCCCTTCTGCCACGGCTACGAGGTGCGCGACCGCGCCATCGGCGTGCTCGCCACCCGCCCCATGTCCCTCCACCAAGCTCTGATGTTCCGCGCCCTGAGCGAGGACCTCACCGTCTTCGCCACCGACGGGCTCGAGATCGACGCCGCCACCCGCGAGCGCTTCGAGGCCCTCGGCATCACACTCATCGAGGCACCGATCGAGGAGATCGTCGCCGATGAGGCGGGCGGCATCGCCGGGGTCAGGCTTGCCGGCGGAGAGGTCGTGGCCCGCGAGGTGCTCACCACCGCCACCGAGCTGAGCCCGTGCCTCGATGGCCTCGAGGAGCTCGGCCTCGCCCTCGAGGACCTCCCCGCCGGGATGGGGCAGAAGATCGCCACCGGCAGCGCGGGCGCGACCGAGGTGCCCGGGGTGTGGGTCGCGGGCAATGCCGCGGACCCCGCCGCGCAGGTCGGGGCCTCGGCCGCAGGCGGCGCGCTCGCCGGAGGGCACATCCACGGGATGCTCGTGATGGCCGACGCCGACGCGGCCGTCACCGCCCACCGCGCCCGCACCGCTGCCTGACCACACCCTTCACCCCGCACCCCGCACCCACACCCACTCGTGGGTGTGGGGCTCGCTCTCGCCCACTCGCGCGGGCTGCGGGCCCCACCCCCGGGGTCAGTGGCGGCGGTCGCGGCGGGCCTTGAGCCAGCCGTCCACGATGTCCCACATCGAGCTCGCGACCACCGCGACCGCGAGGATCACGGCGATGATGCGCACGGTGGGCTCGTCCACCCCGTTCGCGTGCAGGGCGAGGTCGATGAACTCGGGGTTGATCAGCTCGCCGCGCCCGATCAGGGTCAGCGCCCAGCTGATGAACGCCACCGCGAGTGCGGTGTTCAGCGCCGCGAGCATCCCGGTCCAGCGGCCGCGGATCAGCACCACCACGGCCAGTGCGACCTCGAGCACCAGAAGTGCGACCAGGGCGAGGATCCAGGTGGGCCACAGCTCAGGATTCAGCAGCGACAGGGATTCCCCCTCGAGCCGCACCGCGCCGCGCAGCTGATCCCAGATCAGCGCCGCCGAGAACACTCCGGCGAGCACCACGGAGGCGATCGTGTCCGTGCGGGTGGTGCCGGAGCTCTGCAGCTCGGGCAGCTGGTCCACGTCCCACTCCACACCGGTCTGGGCGCCGGTGCGCTCGAGGGCCGCGAACACCACGGTCACCCAGAACGCCACGTGCACCGCGGTGCTGAGCGCCACGCCGAGTGACTCGCCGATCAGCGCACCCATCGGCGCACCGACGAGGGCCTGGCTGATCGCCACGCCCACCAGGGCCACCGGCGGCACGATCCACAGCAGCAGGATCAGCAGACGCTTCCAGGTCAGGTAGAAGCGCGGGCCGATCAGCTGCAGCGGACGGTCCGCGTACTCGGCGGCGAGGATCGCGGGGTCGCCCAGCTCGGTGAGCACGGCACGCTCTGCCTCGACGGGGTCGACGCCCTGCTCGGTCCGGTCCTCGGTGGCGTCCATGATCAGGGCGGTGAGCTCGGTGCGCACGTCGTCCTGGGTCGAGGTGGGCAGGCCGGCGATCGCGGCCTGCAGATAGCGCTCGGTGAGTTCGGTATTCATGTCAGGACTCCTCGGCCCTGGGGCTCTCGGTGGTGAGGGAGGTGATGGCGCCGGTCAGGGCGCGCCAGTCGGTGGTGAGGGTGTCGGCGAGCCGCTCGCCCTCGTCGGAGGTGCGGTAGAACTTCCGCGGCCGCGCCTCCTCGGTGTTCCATTCGCTGGTGAGGAAGCCCTGCTTCTCGAGCCTGCGCAGCAGCGGGTAGAGGGTGTTCGCATCCGTGGCGAAGCCGTGGCGCTCGAGATCCTCCAGCAGCCCGTAGCCGTACCCGGGGGTACGCAGCAGCTGCAGGCAGGCGAGCACGACGGTGCCGCGCCGCAGCTCCTGCAGATGGAGATCATGGGAGTCGCTCATGCATCACACGATAGTGTGGGTCGCACAGTGTTGGCAAGAGGAAACTATCGTGCGTCGCGCGGGCGAGCGGGCGTGCTCTCCGTCGGACCCTCGAAAGCCGAGGGACCCGAGCAGCTCGAGCAACCCGAGCAGCCCGAGCAACCCGAAGAGTCCGAGGGGCCCGGGCAGCCCGAGGAACCCGCTCAGCCCGCCGCACCCGGACCGACCGGTCGAGCCCTCGAGGTGGCGGCGCCGCGCTGTGTAGCGTCGGCCCCTACAGCAGAGGCTGATCGAGGAGGACGAGATGACCGAGCAGGACCTCACCCAGCAGGACGTGGTCGAGAAGCTCCGCAACACGAAACTGGCCATGCTCACCACCGCGCTCCCGGACGGCACGCTGCTGTCGCATCCGATGTCGATCCAGGGCGTCTCCGAGGATGTGGACGTGTGGTTCTTCCTCGCGCTCGACGGCGGGCAGGCCGACGCCCTGCGCGGTGACCCCCACGTGAACCTCGCGGTCGCCGAGGCCGGCTCCTGGCTCTCCGTGGCCGGACGCGCCCGCCTGGTGGAGGACCGCGCGCTCATCGAGCAGCTGTGGACCGAAAGCGCCCGGGAGTACTTCCCCCAGGGCGCGGAGGATCCGAACCTGGGCCTGCTGCAGCTCAGCGGCGACTCCGCCCAGTTCTGGGGGATGCCCGGCGGGAAGGTCGCGGGCCTCGCCCAGATCCTCAAGGCCCGGGTGACCGGTGATCAGCCTCCCGGTGGCACGGCCACCACCGAGCTCTGACCGCGATGCCCCGCACCCTCGCGGACGGCCAGCGATGCCGCATCCATGTGCTCGACGTCGACACCGGCGAGCAGCGCATGGTCCACGAATCGGACCAGGTGCTCTACGAGGCACCGAACTGGACGGCCGACGGCGCCTGGCTGATCATCAACGGTGACGGGCACCTGTTCCGTCTCCCTGCCACCGGCGGCGAGCCGGAGCGGATCGATCTCGGGGATCTGCCGGCGCTGAACAACGATCACGTGCTCGGCCCCGACGGTCACCACATCTACGTCTCCGCCGACGACGGCCACATCCACCGGGCTCCGCTCACCGGCGGCCCCGCCACCCGCATCACCCAGCACGAGGACCACCTGCACTTCCTGCACGGGGTCAGCCCGGACGGCGCGACCCTCAGCTATGTGGGCGTGGAGCGGCTCGCCGACGGCACCTGGATGCCGCCGAAGGTGTTCGCGGTGCCCTCCCAGGGCGGGCGGCGCACCCAGCTGACCGACGGCGAGCACCCCGACGACGGCGCCGAGTACTCCCCGGACGGTCGCTGGATCTACTTCAACTCCGAGCGCGGCGGCACCGCCCCCGGCCACGCCCAGCTGTTCCGGATGCGCCCCGACGGCACCGGCATCGAGCAGCTCACCGACGACGAGCGCGTGAACTGGTTTCCCCACCTCTCCCCGGACGGGGAGCGCATGGCCTATGTCAGCTTCCCTCCCGGCACGCAGGGTCACCCCGCGGACCGCGAGGTGATCCTGCGCCTCGCCGCCCCGGACGGCGCCGGGATCCGGGATCTGGTGCATCTGCACGGCGGGCAGGGCACGATGAACGTGAACAGCTGGGCCCCGGATTCGCGTCACCTGGCCTACGTGGACTACCCGATCGGGGGCTGACCCCGGAACAGCAGCTGGGAGGTGCCGTCGGCCGCGAGGCGCCGATCGGCGGCGACCTCGTAGATCTCGCTGACCAGCTGTTCGTCGAGCACCTGGCCGGGTGGCCCGTCGGCCCGTACCAACCCGCCCGCGAGCACCACCACGCGGTCGCAGTAGCGGGCGGCGAGGTTCAGGTCGTGCAGCACCACCACCGTGGTCAGGCGCTGGGAGCGCACCAGCTGCAGCGCATGGTGCTGAGCGCCGATGTCGAGATGGTTGGTGGGCTCATCCAGCAGCAGCAGGCGGGGCCGCTGCGCGAGGGCGCGCGCGATCATCACCCGCTGCCGCTCACCGCCGGAGAGGGAGCGGACGTCCTGCCCGGCCAGGTGCAGGGCGCCCGCGAGCTCGAGCGCCTCGGCCACGATCTCCTGGTCCGTCCGGGTGAAGGCGCCGAGCGCGCCGCGATGCGGGATCCGCCCCAGCATCACCGCGTCCGCCGCCGTCATCGGCAGCTCTCCGGTGCCGTCCTGGCTCATCACCGCGATCCTCCGCGCCCTCTCCCGCCCCGAGAGGGTGGCCAGATCCTCGCCCTCGAGCAGCACCCGGCCCGCCTCCGGCACCAGCTCGCGGTGGAGGATGCGCAGGGCGGTGGTCTTGCCGCTGCCGTTGGGGCCCACCAGCCCCACCACCTCCCCGCGGGCGGCGGTCAGGGTGATCCCGCCCAGCACCTGCAGGGCGCCGAAGCGGTGGGCGAGGCCGTGCGCCTCGAGCAGCGGGGGAGGGGCGGTCATATGGTGGCCTGCTCGTCCAGCCAGTCGGCGATCTGTTCGAGCCCGTCCACGGTGAGCGGGGAGGCGGGCTCGACGACGTTGAACAGCAGCGGCAGCACCGCCTGCGCGGTGACGGCCCGCAGGCCGCCCAGACGCTCCGCGCCGGTTACCTCCGCGATCGCCTCCTCACCGGAGGTCTCGCCCTGATGGAGCACGATCAGCACGTCCGGATCCGCGGCCAGCAGCGGCTCGGCGCTGATCTCGAACACCCGCTCCGCCGTGTCCCCGAAGGCGTTCACGAGGCCCAGCGCCTCCAGCTGCGCGGTCGCCATGGACTGTGAGCCGTAGGTGTACAGCGGCCCGCCGCCGACACTCGGGTACAGCACCGCCGCCGTGCGCGCGGTGCGCTCGCCGGAGGCGGCCTGCACCGCCTCGATCCGCTCCTGCAGGGCGCTGGTCAGCGCCTCCGCCTCGTCCGCACGGTCGAAGAGCCGGCCGTAGGTGGCGATCTCCGCGAACAGGTCCTCGAAGCTCGCCCGCTCCGGGAGCTGCCCGCAGAAGGTGCGCGGCACGAGCACCTCGGCGCCCGCCCCGCGCAGCCCCTCCCGGGTGATGCCGTCCGGAAGGCCGATCACCAGATCCGGCTGCTGGGCGATCACCACCTCCTGATTGATCTGCAGGTGCCCGGTGGCATCGAGCTCCTCGGACAGCGCCGGGATCGCCTCGAGGCGGGCGGCGAGCTCGGGCGTGAAGTACTCCGCGGGGAAGGAGCCGGCGCGCGCGACCACCCGATCCAGCACCCCGATCCCCTCGAGCAGGGTCACCGGGGAGCTCTCCAGCAGCACCACCCGCTGTGGCGGTGCCTCCAGCAGCAGCCGCTCGGCGCAGTTGTCGAGGGCGAGCGGGAACCCGTCGGCCACCCCGGCAGAGCCGCCCCCACCAGCCGTTCCATCGGCCCCGGCGCCGTCGGATCCACCGGACCCGGGCCCGTCGACCCCTCCGCAGGCGCTCGCGCCAAGACCGAGCGCGCCGAGCAGCCCGGTGGCCAGCAGGGCGCGGCGCGGCAGGGGGCGGCGCGCCCTGCTGGCCACCGGGCCAGCAGGGCGCGGCGCGGCAGGGGGCGGCGCGGCAGGGGGAGAGGGGTCATCGGGAGGCCTTTCGGATCAGGACCAGCAGGAAGGGGGCGCCGACGACGGCGGTGATCACGCCGATCGGCAGCTCGCGCGGCACCATCACCAGGCGGGCGAGCACGTCCGCCCAGAGCAGCAGGCCCGCGCCGAGCAGGGCGCTCGCGGGGATCACCAGGTGGTGCCGTGCGCCCACCAGTCGGCGTGCGAAGTGCGGGACCACCAGGCCCACGAAGCCGATCGCCCCGGCGCCGGCGACCGCCGCGGCGGTGCACAGCGAGACCACCACCAGCAGGGCGATCCGGGCGCGATCGGGGGAGATGCCCAGGCTGTGCGCGGTGCCGTCCCCCGCTGCGAGCGCGTCGAGCAGCGAGGCCCCGGCGGTCAGCAGCACCGTGCCCAGCAGCGCGGCGCCGAGCGCGATCGCGAGGAAGGCGTTCCACTGCCCCAGCGAGAGCGAGCCGAGCATCCAGAACATCACCGAGCGGGAGCCCTCGGCGGAGTCGGAGGAGAAGATCAGCAGGCTGGTCACCGCCGAGAGCGCGTACCCCACCGCGACCCCGGACAGCAGCAGCCGCAGCGAGGTCACCCGGCCGTTCGCCCGCGCGATCACGAACACCAGCAGCGCCGCGCCGAGCGCGCCGACGAAGGCCAGCACCGGCTGGCCGTACTCGCCCAGCGCCGCCCCCGCGCCGAACAGGATCGCCGCCGCGGCGCCGGTGGACGCCCCGCCGGAGACCCCGAGGATGTAGGGATCGGCGAGCAGGTTGCGCACCATGGCCTGCAGGGCCGCGCCGCTGATCGCGAGGCATGCGCCGACGGCCGCGCCCATCAGCACCCGCGGCAGGCGCACCTGCCACACGATCGACTCGATAGACGGCTCCCAGGTCACGGGGACGGGCAGTCCGAGTCGGTGGCCGAGCACCTGCGCGGTGGTGAGCGGAGAGATCGGCACCGGGCCGATGCCCAGGCAGAGCAGCAGGCTCAGCGTGACCGCGAGCGCGAGACCCATCAGCAGCACCGCTGAACGGCGGCTGCGGGAACGCATCCCCAGCGGGTCGTGGGGAGCGGACGGTGCGGGAACGACGGCGGGCCGACGCATCGTGGCGGGCGTGAGAGCCACCTGGTCCCCTCCCTGCACGCGGTCGATACTTGGGCGAATATACAAGTGTGCGGGGAAGGTGCCCCGCCCGTGCCGTCGCTTGTCGACCCACGAGACCCGCCGGAGCTGCCGACGCAGCTCGTGCTCGTCGGGCGCCGCGACTGCTGGGCGGGCGCGGCCTGCGCTGCTACTCTGCCGATGCCGACGAGCCGCTCGGCCTCGCCAGCGGAAAGGTGCGCTCCGATGATGACGTCGCCGCCTCCCCAGCCCTCTCCCGGCTCCTCCGACTCGCCGGGCCCGCGCAGGAGCCGCGCGCCGTGGATCGTGGTGGGCGTGCTGATCCTGGTCATGCTGGTGATGGCGGGCGTGGGCGGGTGCGTCGCCGTGCGGCTGCTCGGTGAGGACGACCAGGCCTCTGCGCCCGCCTCCACCGCAGCGGATGACGCCCCCGCAGATCCCACCGACCGTCTCTTATACGCCGCCAGCTCCGGCGCTCCGGGCGCCTCGTGGGACGATCCCGCCCCGTTCGGCAGCACCGGGATGGTCCCGCTCGAGCCGGGCCGCGCCTTCGAGATCACGATCGGTGAGCCCGCCTGGGACGTCGAGCCGACCCTGCCCGACCGCGGTGGAGAGGCCCCGCCCGAGGGGATGGTCTACGTGGAGTTCCCGGTCACGGCCACCTATCGCGGCGAGGGCACCGCGATCTATGACGAGATCGTGTCCATGGTCTATCTGGACGCCACCGGCGCCGAGCACGATGAGGCGCTCGGGGTGACCACGAAGAACCCGCCGGAGGAGCTGCCGGAGTTCACCGACGGCACCAGCGCCGAGTTCGAGGTGGTGTTCCTGCTCCCCGAGGAGGACGAGGGCGAGGGCGCGATCGGCGTCGGTCCCGCCGCGACCGCTCCCGAGGGACGGGTCTTCGTCGAGGCCGGCTGAGCTCAGGAGTGCGAGTGCCCCGCGCCCGGAGAATCCGCGGCGTGGTGGATGCCGGGCAGGTGCTCTGACCCCAGGGTGTGCAGGAGCTCGTGGGCGAGATCGTCGGCCAGCTCGTAGCGCACCTCCCGCCCGGTGCGCCGGGCCCGCACCCAGCCCGCCTCGCGCAGCACGGCGAGCGCATGGGAGGTGGTGGACTCATGCGCCTCGATCGCCCGGGCCAGGTCCGAGCTGCGCACCCCGGGATGGGCGTGCAGGCAGAACAGGATCTGCAGCCGCCGAGGATCCGCCAGCAGCCCCATCCATGCGGCCAGCGCCTCGATCTCCCCGGCCTCGGCCAGCACGCTGCGCAGCTCGGCGACGAGTGCCTCGTCCTCCGGCCGCTCGGGGGAGGCCCGCACATGCAGCGGCTCATGGTGGTCCATGGCTCGACACGGTACAGCGGTTCTCCCTGCGTCCGGCCCGCCCCTACACTGGCGCGCACGACCGCGCCGTGTCCCCGATCCGCTGTGAGGTGAGTGCGATGGTCGACCTGCTCTGGGGCCTGGGCGGCATGGCCGGCCTGCTCCTGATCGCCGTCGCGCTGTCGAGCAACCGCCGCGCGATCCGCCTGCGCACCGTGATCGGTGCCTTCGCCCTCCAACTGGGGCTCGGGGTGATCGTCCTGTACTGGGCCCCGGGCCGATGGGTGCTGCAGAAGGTCTCCGCGGGCTTCCAGTCCGTCATCGAATCCTCCGGCGAGGGCATCGCCTTCCTGTTCGGGCCGCTGCTGCCCGCCGAGGGGCAGGGGAGCATCTTCGCCCTGCAGGTGCTGCCGGTGATCGTCTTCTTCGCCTCCCTCACCGCGGTGCTCTACCACTGGCGGATCCTGCCCAAGATCGTGGAATGGCTCGGCGGCGGGCTCGGCAAGGTGCTCGGCACCGGCTACGCCGAGTCCGTGAACACCGCCGCGAACATCTTCGTGGGGCAGACGGAGGCGCCGCTGGTGATCCGCCCCTACATCAAGGGCCTGTCCCGCTCGGGCCTGTTCGCCGTGATGGTGGGCGGTCTCTCCACCGTCGCCGGCTCCGTGCTGGTGGGCTACTCGCTGCTCGGTGCGCCGCTGGAGTACCTGATCGCGGCGAGCTTCATGGCCGCGCCCGGCGCGCTGCTGATGGCGAAGATCCTGATGCCGGAGGACGATCCGGACGCCCTCGCGCGCGAGGCCGAGATGGTCGCCGCGACCAGCCATGGGCGCTCGCTCGGCGCCGAGAGCAGCGAGGGGAGCACCGCCGAGCGCACGGCGGAGGGCATCGACGAGAGCACTGCGGAGGGCACTGTGCGCCGCGGCTCCGGCGAGGAGGGGGAGGACGAGGAGGAGGACCCCACCTCCTCCGGCTACAGCAACGTCATCGACGCCGCCGCCGGCGGTGCGGCCGACGGCCTCAAGCTCGCACTGAACGTGGGGGCCATGCTGCTGGCCTTCATCTCGCTGATCGCCCTGATCAACCTGCTGATCGGCACTGTCGGCGGCTGGTTCGGGGCCGGGGACCTCACCTTCCAGCAGATCCTCGGCTGGGTGTTCTCGCCTGTCATGTTCATGATCGGCGTGCCCTGGGAGGAGGCCGTGGCCTCCGGCTCCTACGTGGGCCAGAAGATCGTGGTCAACGAGTTCGTGGCCTTCGCCGGCTTCGGCCCCGAGATCGAGACCTTCAGCCCCAAGGCCGCCGCGATCACCAGCTTCGCCCTGACCGGTTTCGCGAACCTCAGCTCGCTGGGGATCCTGCTGGGCGGGCTCGGCGGCATCGCCCCGGAGCGCCGCTCCGAGATCGCCCAGCTGGGTCTCAAGGCGATCCTCGCCGGCACTCTCGCGAACCTGATGAGCGCGACAATCGCCGGGATCATGCTCGCCTGACGCACCGCGGCGACACAGCCCGCCGGCACCCGTCGGCACCACCTCTCCACCCCTCCACGAGACCAAGGAACACACCCCATGACCCCGCAGTCCCCGACCGGCCCCGTCGGCGTCGGCATCATCGGCGCCGGCACCATCTCCGTCCAATACCTCACCCACCTCACCTCCTTCCCCGACGTCACGGTCCACATCGTCGGCGACCTGTTCCCCGAGGCGGCCGCCGCGCGCGCCGCCGAGTTCGGGGTCCCGGCCTCCGGCAGCACGGAGGACGTGCTCGCCCACCCGGACGTCGAGATCGTGATCAACCTGACCATCCCCACCGCGCACTTCGAGGTGTCCCAGGCGATCGTCGCCGCCGGCAAGCACGTGTGGACCGAGAAGCCGATCACCACCTCTCCGGCCGATGCGAAGACGCTGCTGGCCGCGGCCGAGGCCGCTGGCGTGCGCGTGGGCGGCGCTCCCGACACCGTGCTCGGCGCCGGGATCCAGACTGCGCTGCGCACCCTGCGCGACGGCGCGCTCGGCGCCCCGGCCAGCGCGCTGACGCTGTTCCAGTCCCCGGGCCCGGAGTCCTGGCACCCGAACCCGGCCTTCCTGTTCCAGGAGGGTGCCGGGCCGCTGTACGACATCGCCCCGTACTACGCGACCACGCTCGTGCTCGCGCTCGGCCCGGTGGTCTCCGTCAGCGCGGTCGGCTCCAAGGCCCGCGAGCAGAGGACCATCGGCTCGGGCCCGAAGGCGGGGGAGGTCTTCGACGTCACGGTGCCCACGCAGGTCGCGGCGCTGCTGCGCTTCGGATCAGGGCAGAACGCGACCGTGCTGCTCAGCTTCGACTCCCCGAACTCGCGCACCGGCTTCGTGGAGGTCTACGGCACCGAGGCGACGCTCGCCTTCCCGGACCCGAACGTCTTCGACGGTGACTCGGCCCTGACGGTCTACCGCGGCGAGGAGGCCACCACGGTGCCGGCCACGGGCGCGACCACGGGCCGCGGCCTGGGTGTGCTCGAGATGGCCCGGGCGATCCGCGCGGGCGTCCCCCACCGCGCGCAGGGCGAGATCGCCGCGCACGTCCTGGACATCATGGTGGGCATCGAGACCGCGATCGCCGAGAACTCGATCGTGGAGATCTCCTCGACCTTCACCGAGGTCGAGCCGATGCCCGCGGACTTCGACCCCTTCGCCGCCACGCTCACCGAGGCCTCTGCCGCGGTCTGAGCCGTGGGGTCCGTCTGAGCAATGGGAAGAGCCCCGGCGCGAGCGCTCGCTCGGGTCGGGGCTCTGCTCTGGACGGCTGTGCTGGTCAGCGGGAGTCCGTGACCCCTCCGCCGAGCTCGCGCTGCTCCCTCTCCTGCGCGGCCAGCGCGCGCTCCGCACGCCCGGTGCGCAGCTCACGCGCCTCGCGCCGCTGCTGCAGCACGCGGCGCAGGATCCACAGCAGGCCGACGAGCACCGCCAGCACCCCGGCCGGCACGCTGCGGGGCAGCTCGATCGGGCCCAGCGCGATCGGCCCGAGAGCGAGCGCGAGACCGGCCAGCACGATCGCGAGGCCCACCAGGTATCCCTGCACATGGTCCCCGCGGCGCTGGGACGGGGTGCGGTGCGTCATCGGGCTGGCTCCTTCTCGGATCGCGAGGTGCTCACGCTACCGGAGGGGCGCCTCGTGCTCCTCCGACGGGCTGTTCAGCCGGTCAGCGCCATCACGATCAGCAGCTGCGTGAGCAGGAAGCCTGAGAGCAGGTTCAGCCACAGGAACCGCCGCCAGCCCCGGTTCGCCTCGTCGGCCCGCTGATCGGGCAGCGAGCGGAACGGCCAGGTGCTGAGGATGTAGGGCAGCGCCAGCGCACCGGCCAGCATCGCCGGCCATCCGGCCAGCAGCATCACCAGCCCCGCAGCGGCGTACAGCGCGATCGCGAGCCGCACCGTCGGCGCGGCGCCGAGCACCGTGGCGATCGAGCCGATGCCGGCCTCGCGGTCCGGCTGGACGTCCTGCACCGCGCCGAAGGCGTGCGAGGCCATGCCCCACAGGAAGAAGGCGAGCAGGCTCGCCGCCGCCGTGAGGCTCAGCGGCGCCCCGGTCAGCGCGAGACCGAACACCGCCGGGCCCACGAAATGGGTCGAGGAGGTCAGAGAATCCGCCACCGGCCGCTCCTTCAGCCGCAGCCCGGGCGCGGAGTACCCCACCACCGCGGCCAGCACGATCACCAGCACCGTCGCGGAGACCAGCCCGCCCCAGGCGAGCAGCGCGATCACGAAGGGCAGCGCGAGCAGCCCCGCGGACCACAGCGTCACCGCATGCCAGCGCCGATCCAGCACGCTCCCCTCCACGCCGCCCTTGCGGGGGTTGCGCAGATCGGACTCATGGTCGAAGACGTCGTTCACGCCGTACATCAGCAGGTTGTAGGGCACCAGGAAGAACAGGGTGCCCACCACCAGCGGGATATCCACCCCGCCGCCGGCCAGCAGGTACGCCGCGGCGAAGGGATAGGCGGTGTTGATCCAGCTCAGCGGGCGGGAGGAGGCCAGCAGCTGGCGCGCCGCCCCCGCCCACGAGCTCGCCGTGGTCATCGTGCTCATCGTTCACTCTCCGGGGTCAGCAGCAGCCACAGCGAGGGCAGCAGGAGCCCGGCCGCGAGCGGCCAGGCGAGATCCTCGATCGGGGCCAGGCCGATCCGCACGCCCAGCAGCTCCGACTCCTCGAAGCGGAACAGATCCGCGGCGATCATCAGCGAGTCGAACACCGCTGTCATCACCCACAGCACCACGATGGTCCCGGCGGTGACCGCCCACCAGCCTCGGCCCGGCCGGCGCCGCACCACCGCGAGCGCGGTGACCAGCACGGGCACGATCAGGAACAGACCGGCCAGCCCTGCGTAGCTCATCGCTCCTCCTGCGGTCTCGAGGTCGGTGCGGAGGCCCGCGACCGCGCGATGGCGGGGCGGAGCAGGCCCACCAGGCCGTGCAGCACCTGTGTCAGGTAGCTCAGGAAGGTGATGAACACCAGCTCCTCGAGCGGCAGCTCGGGCCCGAGCATGATCCCGGTCATCAGCGGGCTCTGCCCCATCCGGTAGTGGCCCACGGCGATCGCCGCCAGATCCCACAGCAGGAAGAACCCGATCCCGGCGCCGACCACCACCAGCGTGCGCCGCGGCGCCCGCCACAGCGCCAGGCGGAAGCGTCTGTCCAGCAGTCCCATGCAGGCCATCGGCACCAGCAGCGCGCACAGATACACCAGCGAGATCATGCCACCGCCTCCGCCGCAGGCTCGGGCAGCGGGGAGGCCGAGCGGTCCCCGCGCAGACGCTTGGCGACCAGCTCCGCGCTGATCAGGCACATCGGCAGACCGATCCCCGGGATCGTGCTCGAGCCCGCATACAGCAGAGACTCCACCTTCCGTGAGGCGTTGCCGGCGCGGAAGAACGCGCTCTGGGCCAGCGTGTGCGCAGGGCCCAGCATGCTGCCGCGCCACGCCCCGAGATCCTCGGCGAACTCCCCGGGACCCACGGTGCGGCGCACCACGATCCGCGCCGTGAGATCCGGGATGCCGGCCTGCGCGGAGAGCATCGCGATCGCCTCCTCGGCCACGCGCTCCACGGCCGCGTCGCCGCCGCCGTCCAGCCCGCCGCGTCCGATCCCCGGATCGGCGGGCATCGGCACCAGCACGAAGAGGTTCTCGTGCCCGGCGGGCGCGACCGACGGATCCGTCGCGGAGGGACGGCACACGTATGCCGAGGCGGGGGAGGGGATCCGCCCCTCGCGCAGGGCGGAGAAGTTCTCCTCCCAGTCCCGGGTGAACAGCAGGGTGTGGTGCGCCAGCTGCGGCAGCTCGCCCGTCACTCCCAGCATCACGAGCACGGCGCCGGGCCCGGGGGTGCGGCGCCGCCACCACGACTCGGGGTAGGTCTGCAGGTGGGGTGGCAGCAGGGTGGTCTCGGCCCGGTGCAGGTCAGCAGTCGCGACCACCACGTCCGCGGGGAGCGTGCGCGATCTCCCGTCGGCCCCGCGCACCTCCACGCCGCGCGCTCGCGCCCGGCGCCGCCCCCGTCGGCCCGCGAACCCTTCGCCGGGCTCCTCAGTGAGGATCCGGGTGGCGCGCGTGGAGGTGTGCATCCGCACGCCCTCGCGCTCCGCGAGCTCCACGATCACCTCGATCAGGTGGGCGAAGCCGCCCATCGGGTACTGCACCCCGCCGGTCAGATCCAGGGCGCTCATCAGGTGGTACATGCTCGGCGCACGGTCCGGGGAGGAGCCCAGGAACACCGCCGGATAGCCCAGCACCTGCTGCAGCCGCGGATCCCGGAAGCGGCGTGCCACGAAGCGGTCCAGCGGCTCGGTGAGCAGCTGCAGCAGGCGAGGGGCCTGCAGCGCCAGGCGCGGCGACAGGAACGGCCGCAGCGAGGTGAAGGAGGAGTACAGGAACCGCTCGAGCGCCACGTCATAGGTGCGGGCCGCGGAGTCCAGGTGCTTCGCCAGCTGCAGCCCGGCACCTGGCTCGATCCGCTCGAAGGCGTCGGCGTTGCGGGCCGCGGAGGCGCTCACATCCAGCCCCTCCTCATGCCCCTCGAACAGCACCCGGTAGCCGGGATCCAGCTGCCGCAGATCCAGCTGCTCGGCGGCGGAAGTCCCCAGCAGGCGGAAGAAGTGGTCGAACACCTCGGGCATCAGATACCAGGAGGGCCCGGTGTCGAAGCGGAACCCGCCCTGCTCCCAGGAACCGGCACGGCCGCCGAGCGCATCCCGGGCCTCGACGAGATCCACCTGGTACCCGTCCCGGGCCAGCAGCGCGGCGGTGGCGAGCCCCGAGATCCCACCGCCGATCACCACGGCGGTGCGTGCCCTCGCGGTCATGACCTGCCACCGATCAGCACCTGCGCGAGAATGCGGGCCTTGTGATGATCGGGCACGCGCACCCGTGCCTCGCGGATCCGAGCGGCGGGGGGGGCGCGCAGACGCTCGGAGAGCGCCCGGTACAGGCCGTGCGCGGCCGCCACCGCGGAGCGGCTCGAGGCGGGAAGTTGCCCGATCGCGGTGCGGGCGAGCTCGAGCTCGGCATCGATCTCGTCCAGCAGCAGGTCCCGCTGGGCATCATCGAAGTCCTCCGGGTCCAGGCCCGGGAAGTACCTGCGTCCCAGCTGGTCGTGGTCCTCGGCGAGATCGCGCAGGAAGTTGACCTTCTGGAAGGCGGAGCCCAGCGCCCGGGCGGGCTCGCGCAACCGCTCGTACTGCGCGTCATCCCCGGCCACGAACACGCGCAGGCACATCAGCCCCACCACCTCCGCGGAGCCGTGCACGTACTCGGCCAGGCTCGCCTCGTCATGCGTGGCGATCTCCAGATCTGCGCGCATCGAGGCGAAGAACGGACCGATCAGCTCCTGGCCGATGCCGTGCTCGCGGGCGGCGAGGGCGAAGGCATGCACCACCAGATTCGTGCTGCGCCCCTGCGCGATCGCCTGCGCGGTCTCCTGCTCGAGCGCCTCCAGCATCTGGCGGCGTCCTTCGTCCGCGAGGTCCAGCGCCGGATCGTCCACGATCTCGTCGGCGATCCGCACCAGCGCGTAGAGGCTGCGCACGTGAGTGCGCACCGGCTCGTGCAGCAGGCGCGAGGCCCAGCCGAAGGAGGTCGAGTACTCCTGGATCACGGTTCCGGCGCTGCGCTGGGAGGCGTGGTCGTAGCGGGTCCCGGCGGGCCGGCCGCGGTGGCGTCGGCCCCTCATCGCGCGGAGCCGCTCGAGCGGCGGCGCACCAGCTGGATGACGGCGGAGGCGGCGATCAGCACGGCCGCGACGGTCGCCGCGATCGCGACGGCCGAGGAGTCCGGGGCGTCGGTCGCGCGGCCGACGGCGATCCACGCCAGTCCCCAGATCATCGCCAGCGGCGCCGCCACGGGGGCGCGGCCGTACAGCGTCAGCCCCACGCCCACAACCACCACCGCGGCGAGCACCACCACGGCCAGCAGGGCGGGCACGCCGAAGCCGGTGAAGCCCGCGCCCTTGAGCGCGGCGGCGATGTTCGCGCAGGTCGCGACGCTCACCCAGCCGAGGTACAGCCCGAAGGGGCCATCCGCGGCCAGCCGCTCGACGAGGGAGCGGGGCGCGATCTCGGTCAGGCGGCGGAAGAGCGTGGCGAGCACGGCGAGCAGCACCGCGATCACGGGCACGCTCAGCCACACCGCCCCGGCCTGGATGGAGAGGATCCACGCCGCGTTCAGCAGCATCGAGGCGATCGCGAGGCCCGCCAGGCGCCGCTCATCGTCCCTGTCCCACCACTGCCACAGCGTGTAGGCGCCGAGGCCCAGGTAGATCACGGTCCACAGCGAGAAGGCGGGACCGGCCGGAGCGAGGTGCGTGGCGTCGGCCGCGAGGAGGCCGCCAGCGGCCTCGGAGATCTGCTGGCCGCCCAAGGCGCCGACGCCGACGGCGCTGCCGGCGATCGCCAGCAGGAAGCTCACCGTCACCGCGAGGCGGCGCGGCAGCGGGGAGCGGGGCGAGCTGGTGGCGGTGAGAGAGGCGGTGTTCATGGGGAGCTCCGTTCAGGCGGGATGGCCAGAGGCGGGTCAGGCGGGCTGCTCGGTCCTGGGCTGGACGGCGGGGGAGGGGAGCAGGGCGTGCTGGGCGGTTCGGAGCACCTCGTCGCTCGCGGTGCGGATCTCCTGGCGCAGCGCCGAGGGCAGTCCGTGCCGGGCGGCGGCGGTGTTCGCGCCCTCGAGGTGCCAGCGGGCCAGCTCCTCCGTCCAGGCGCGCGAGCCGCAGCGGGTCAGCAGCGCCCGCGCATCCGTCGCGCCGATCTCGTCGAGGTCCGGGCGGCCGATCAGCGGATGCAGCTGCGGCCAGGCCTCGGTGGTCGCGGCATGGGCGAGCATCGCAGTGCGCTTGCCCTCGCGCAGATCGCCGAGGGTGCTCTTGCCGGTGCGCCGCTCGTCGCCGAACACGCCCAGCAGATCGTCGAAGAGCTGGAACCCGATCCCGAACAGCACCCCGATCTCGTCCAGGGCGCGCAGCACGGGCTCCTCGGCGTCGGCGAGCAGCGCGGCGGCGTGCAGCGGCAGCTGGAAGGAGTACAGGGCGGTCTTCAGCTCGGCGACCGCGAGCACCTCGCGCATCGGGGCGGGCGGGTCGAGGTCGAGCTGGAGGCGCACGTCCGCGAGCTCCCCGGCCACGGTGCCGTGGATGGTGGTCTCCACCAGGTCCAGCAGCGCGTCGATCACGGGGGCGGGGGCCTCGCAGCGGGCGATCGCGCGCACCGCGCCGAGCATCCCCAGATCCCCGGCGAGGATCCCGGCCGCCGCGCCGTAGCGGCGCGCACCGGCGGCGGGAGCGCCCTGGGTGCGGGCGCGCGCGGCGAACTCGCCGGGCAGGCTCGGGGCGCCGCGGCGCAGCTGGTCCCCGTCGATCACGTCGTCCTGGACCACGAAGGCCGTGTGCAGCAGCTCGATCGCGGCCGCGACCTGCACCGCCGCTGCGGGGCGGTGGCCGTCGAGAGCCTGATGCGTGGACAGCAGCAGAGCGGGACGGAACCGTTTGCCACCGCCGGAGGCGCGGCGGAAGGAGGACCACAGCTCGTGGTGGTCCTCGAGCGGCAGACGCCCGGGCAGCGAGGTGCCGGTGCTCAGCAGGCGCTCGAGCGCGCGCTCCACCTGAGCGAGCTCGGCGGTGCTCATGAGCTGCCACCGCCCTGCGGGCGCAGCAGGCCGTGCAGCGCCGGCAGCTGCTGGATGGACCACGGGCTGAGCGTCCACGGCGCGAGCTCCACCAGGGAGCGGAGCGCCTCGGGCTCGACCCAGCGCAGCTCGGCGACCTCGTCCGGGTGGGGACGGGGCTCGCTGTCGGTCTCGGCGATGAACACCGGGCAGATCTCGTTCTCGACGATCCCGGAGGCGTCCACCGCGCGATAGCGGAAGTCCGGCAGCACCTCGCGGACGGAGTGGATCTCCATTCCCAGCTCGTGCTGGGCGTGGCGGGCCAGGGCCTCGGGCATCGTCTCGCCCTGGCGGGGGTGGCCGCAGAAGGAGTTGGTCCACACGCCCGGCCAGGTGCGCTTGCTGAGCGCCCGACGGGTCAGCAGCACCGTCCCGTCGGCCCGCACCAGGTGGCAGGAGAAGGCCAGGTGCAGCTCGGTGGTGGCGGTATGGACGGTGGCGCGGGGCGCGAGGCCGCGAGGGGTGCCGTCCTCGTGCATCAAGATCACGTGGTCCTCGATGTGCGGTTCTGCCTCGAGCGTCGATGGTGCGTGCATGCCGCCCCCAATCATCTAGTTAGCCGGGCTATCTATATAGACTGTACCATCCTGCCCATGAGCGAGACACCCTCCGGCCCGCAGGAACAGGGCGGCGCGTATTGGTACGGCGGGGATGACTCCTCTGTGGCCCTGCTCAGCGCGCTGCGCAGCTTCCGGATGGCCGATCAGGATCTGCGCCGACGCATGAGCGAGGGCATGGACATGAACACCACCGACCTCGCCGCCCTGCGCTTCGTGATCGCTCGCGAGCTGGGCGGGGAGACGGTCACCCCGAGGGGGCTCGCCGAGCACCTGCACATCTCCGGCCCCTCCGTCTCCAAGCTGCTGGATCGCCTCACCGCCTCCGGCCATCTGCGCCGCGCGCCCCACCCCGCCGACGGCCGCTCCCGGATAGTGATCGCCACCGATCATGCCCACTCCCAGGTGCGCGAACGCCTCAGCCGAATGCACGAGCGGATGCTCGAGATCGCCCGGCACGTGCCCGAGGAATCCCGCACCGCGGCGATCGCGTTCCTGGAGGCGATGGCCGCACACCTCGACTCCGAGGCGGTGCCCGCGCAGCTCACGCCCTCGCAGGAGTAGGAACCGGCCGGAGCCCGGGACGCCTGGCTGCGGCGACGTTCGGGAGTCCGATCGAGAATGCGTGCGGTAGGGACTGTGTGCGGTAGGGACTGTGTGCGGTCGGCAATACTTGGGGCCGACGAGAGAGCCTCGTCGCGAGAGCCTGCACCGCCCCGGTTCCCCCGGGCGCGGAGGCCCCGCAGCGCGAACGTTCCGGGAGCATGAGGTGGCCGAGATCAGCTGGACCGAGGACGGCGCCACCCGCAGCGCGCGCTGGCACTCCGAGAACGGCACCCCCGCCCCCGAGCGGATCGAGATCATCGACGACGCCATCACTGCAGACCAGGCCCTGCGCCGGCTGCGCACCGGCACCGCTCTGCTGTGGCGCGGGGACTACCCCGGCGCCCGGCAGCTGCTCAATGCGATCGGCAGGCGCCTGGACCGCCGCCGCGCACCGGCGCATCAGGACATCGCCCGACTGTTCACCGGCCACCGCACCCAGCGCGCCGAACGAGCCCGCCTGCTCGGCGGAGTGCTGGTGGAGCTCGAGCCCGGCCACCGCCTGGACCTGCGCCGCGCTCCGGATGTGCGCGAAGCGTGCCGTGAAGCCTATGGGGAGTGGGAGGAGACCACGCTGCTCGCGCTGTCCGAGCTGCTCGGTGTGCTCAGCGCTCACCAATGGCAGCAGAAGGGAGTGTGGATCCCGGCGCTCGAGGCGTACATCCACCCTCGCCACAGCGTCTTCTCCCCGGTGCGCGCGGAGTACGTGGACCTGGTGGCCGAGGCGCCGCTGCCTGCGGTCGACGGGGGCCTGAGGGCCTTCGACCTCGGCGCCGGCACCGGCGTGCTCGCCGCAGTGCTCGCTCGGCGCGGGGTGGAGCGCGTGATCGCCTCGGACCTCAACCCGCGCGCCGTCCAGTGCGCACGCGAGAATGCAGAGCGACTGGGCCTGGGGGAGCGCATCGAGGTGCTCGAGGCGGACCTCTTCCCCGAAGGTCGCGCGGACCTGATCGTCTGCAACCCGCCCTGGCTGCCAGGCGCCGCCAGCTCCCGCCTCGAGCTCGGGGTCTATGACGATGACTCCGCAATGCTGCGCGGCTTCCTCGCCGGGGTCGAGGAGCACCTGACCCCGGGCGGGGAGGCCTGGCTGGTGATCTCGAACCTCGCCGAGCATCTGCAGCTGCGCGCCCCAGGAGAGCTCGCAGGCCTCATCGCGGACGCCGGCCTCGAGGTGATCGGGCACCTCTCCACCGAGGCGCGCCACCCACGGGCGAAGGATCCGAAGGATCTCCTGCACGCCGCCCGCTCTCGTGAGGTCACCACGTTGTGGCGGCTGCGCCCCGCGGGGCACTGAACAGCCGTACCACTAGGGCAGTGAGCGGGCGCCCAGCGGCGCGGTGAGCGTCTGCCCGCTGCGGTGCGTGGAGCGGCTGTGCTCTGCGGTGCGTTGAGCGGCTGTGCCCTGCGGTGCGTTGAGCGGCTGTGCCCTGCGGTGCGGTGAAGGGCCCAGAGCGAAGGCCGCGGGGCGCGCTCAGGGGCGCCGGAAGCTACTTTCCAGTAGCCCGGTGCTGACCTCCTACAACGTCGCAAAATGGGATGTGGCGGAGGCCACCTCGGAAATGGCTGTTCTGGCTTGACCGGGGTGCTGGGGGCCCGTAATGTTCTTCCTCGTGCCCCGGAGAACGGGAACGAGGAACGGCCGAGAGGTTGGACCGAGATCCTGGCTCTGACCAGGCATGGAAGGTCTTCCGAGAGAGGATCGCGGCGCGGATCACACCGCACGGATTTGACTCGGAGAACCGGCCCCGGTAAGTTTGAGGGGTTGCCTCGGAGCGAGGGACTCGAGAAGAGTTCAGTAGCTGTGAGTGCGCGTGTTGCTTGATATCTCAATAGCGTGTCTGTTTGTTGATGCCATTATTTTGAATGGCAATTTTTAACGGATGATACAGCAGTTATATGCTGGTTGTTTGTTTCTATTGTCAGGATACTGTTTTTCATGTTTTTTCATGGAGAGTTTGATCCTGGCTCAGGACGAACGCTGGCGGCGTGCTTAACACATGCAAGTCGAACGATGACGACCGTGCTTGCACGGTCTGATTAGTGGCGAACGGGTGAGTAACACGTGAGTAACCTGCCCTCCACTTCGGGATAACCTCGGGAAATCGTGGCTAATACCGGATATGAATCCTTGTCGCATGGCGGGGGTTGGAAAGATTTATCGGTGGGGGATGGACTCGCGGCCTATCAGTTTGTTGGTGAGGTAATGGCTCACCAAGACGATGACGGGTAGCCGGCCTGAGAGGGCGACCGGCCACACTGGGACTGAGACACGGCCCAGACTCCTACGGGAGGCAGCAGTGGGGAATATTGCACAATGGGCGAAAGCCTGATGCAGCGACGCCGCGTGAGGGATGACGGCCTTCGGGTTGTAAACCTCTTTCAGTAGGGAAGAAGCGAGAGTGACGGTGCCTGCAGAAGAAGCGCCGGCTAACTACGTGCCAGCAGCCGCGGTAATACGTAGGGCGCAAGCGTTGTCCGGAATTATTGGGCGTAAAGAGCTTGTAGGTGGCTTGTCGCGTCTGCCGTGAAAACCCGAGGCTCAACCTCGGGCGTGCGGTGGGTACGGGCAGGCTAGAGTGTGGTAGGGGAGACTGGAACTCCTGGTGTAGCGGTGAAATGCGCAGATATCAGGAAGAACACCGATGGCGAAGGCAGGTCTCTGGGCCATTACTGACACTGAGAAGCGAAAGCATGGGTAGCGAACAGGATTAGATACCCTGGTAGTCCATGCCGTAAACGTTGGGCACTAGATGTGGGGGACATTCCACGTTTTCCGCGTCGTAGCTAACGCATTAAGTGCCCCGCCTGGGGAGTACGGCCGCAAGGCTAAAACTCAAAGGAATTGACGGGGGCCCGCACAAGCGGCGGAGCATGCTGATTAATTCGATGCAACGCGAAGAACCTTACCAAGGCTTGACATGCACCGGACGACTCCAGAGATGGGGTTTTCTTCGGACTGGTGCACAGGTGGTGCATGGTTGTCGTCAGCTCGTGTCGTGAGATGTTGGGTTAAGTCCCGCAACGAGCGCAACCCTTGTTCTATGTTGCCAGCACGTGATGGTGGGGACTCATAGGAGACTGCCGGGGTCAACTCGGAGGAAGGTGGGGACGACGTCAAATCATCATGCCCCTTATGTCTTGGGCTTCAAGCATGCTACAATGGTCGGTACAATGGGTTGCGAAACTGTGAGGTGGAGCGAATCCCAAAAAGCCGGCCTCAGTTCGGATTGGGGTCTGCAACTCGACCCCATGAAGTCGGAGTCGCTAGTAATCGCAGATCAGCAACGCTGCGGTGAATACGTTCCCGGGCCTTGTACACACCGCCCGTCAAGTCACGAAAGTCGGTAACACCCGAAGCCAGTGGCCCATCCTCGTGAGGGAGCTGTCGAAGGTGGGATCGGTGATTGGGACTAAGTCGTAACAAGGTAGCCGTACCGGAAGGTGCGGCTGGATCACCTCCTTTCTAAGGAGCATCACCAATTATGGTGGCCATCTGCCTGCCCGAGTGTGGTGGGGGTGGTTGCTCAAGGGTGGAACATCAACGAATGGGCACTTCGCTTGCCGGCGATGTCTTCTAGTACGACCTTTCGGGGTCTGGAACGGGAATGGCCGGTGGGTTTGAGGTGGAGACACGCTATTGGGTTGTGAGGCTGCACGCAGCCCCGACGGGCCCTTCTTTGGAAGGGCGTTGTGGGGGTGTGTGGCTGGTCCTCCCTGATGCTGCTTGGCGCGAATGCGTAGGTGGTGTTGGTGTGGGGTTGTTTCTTGAGAACTGCATAGTGGACGCGAGCATCTTGTAAGCAATTTTTATTGACATTGTGTCTTTGTGTTGCCGTAAGTTTTAAAGGGCGCACGGTGGATGCCTTGGCAAGAGGAGCCGACGAAGGACGTGGGAGTCTGCGTTAAGCCTCGGGGAGTTGACAACCGAACTGTGATCCGAGGATGTCCGAATGGGGAAACCCACCACGAGTCATGTCGTGGTACCCGCCACTGAATGTATAGGTGGTGTGGAGGGAACGCGGGGAAGTGAAACATCTCAGTACCCGCAGGAAGAGAAAACAATAGTGATTCCGTGAGTAGTGGCGAGCGAAAGCGGATGGTGGCTAAACCTGGTCTGTGTGATACCCGGCAGGGGTTGCAGGTTGGGGGTTGTGGGACGTATCAGAACTGTCTGCCGGCAGTTCGGCGTGGACGTGCAGCGGTAGTCGAAGTCGTGGTGAGTGCGACGGCGTAGAGGGTGTGACCCCCGTAGACGAAATCGATGTGCGGCGTGATGCTGTTCCCGAGTAGCACCGGGCCCGTGAAATCCGGTGTGAATCTGCCAGGACCACCTGGTAAGCCTGAATACTACCTCTTGACCGATAGCGGACAAGTACCGTGAGGGAAAGGTGAAAAGCACCCCGGGAGGGGAGTGAAATAGTACCTGAAACCGTGTGCTTACAATCCGTCGGAGCCTTTAGGGGTGACGGCGTGCCTTTTGAAGAATGAGCCTGCGAGTTAGTGGTCGGTGGCGAGGTTAACCCGTGTGGGGTAGCCGTAGCGAAAGCGAGTCTGAACGGGGCGTTCAGTCGCCGGCTCTAGACCCGAAGCGAAGTGATCTATCCATGGGCAGTGTGAAGCGCGGGTAAGACCGCGTGGAGGCGCGAACCCACTTCAGTTGAAAATGGAGGGGATGACCTGTGGATAGGGGTGAAAGGCCAATCAAACTTCGTGATAGCTGGTTCTCCCCGAAATGCATTTAGGTGCAGCGTTACGTGTTTCGTGCCGGAGGTAGAGCACTGGATAGGCGATGGGCCCCACCGGGTTACTGACCTTAGCCAAACTCCGAATGCCGGTACGTGAGAGCGTAGCAGTGAGACTGTGGGGGATAAGCTTCATAGTCGAGAGGGAAACAGCCCAGAACATCAGCTAAGGCCCCTAAGCGTGTGCTAAGTGGAAAAGGATGTGGAGTTGCTGAGACAACCAGGAGGTTGGCTTAGAAGCAGCCACCCTTGAAAGAGTGCGTAATAGCTCACTGGTCAAGTGATTCTGCGCCGACAATTTAGCGGGGCTCAAGCACACCGCCGAAGCTGTGTCACTCCGGTCTTGTACTGGGGTGGGTAGGGGAGCGTCGTACAGCCAGCGAAGCTGCGGGGGAACCCAGTGGTGGAGGCTGTACGAGTGAGAATGCAGGCATGAGTAGCGAAAGACGGGTGAGAAACCCGTCCGCCGATTGATCAAGGGTTCCAGGGCCAGGTTTATCCGCCCTGGGTTAGTCGGGACCTAAGGCGAGGCCGACAGGCGTAGTCGATGGACATCGGGTTGATATTCCCGAACCGATCGTAGGAGGACCCATACCGAGGCAGTCGATGCTAACCACCCGAGCCGTCTCTTCACCCTTCGGGGTGGGGTTGGTGGTGAGGCTGGGAACCAAGGTTGTAGTAGGTCAGCGCATGGGATGACGCAGAGAGGTAGCTTCCGCGGACTTAATGGAATAGTCCGTCTAAGCGTGCAGCCCGGCCCCGGGTAATGCTGGGGCCTTGAGGGTGAGACGTGATGGGGATCCCGTATGGGCGTAGGTGAGTGATCCTGTACTGCCAAGAAAAGTTCCGGCGTGACGAATACGGTCGCCCGTACCCTAAACCGACTCAGGTGATCAGGTAGAGAATACCGAGGCGTTCGAGAGAATCGTGGTTAAGGAACTCGGCAAAATGCCCCCGTAACTTCGGGAGAAGGGGGGCCCTATCCGTGAGAGCGGTGAGGGCCGCAGAGACCAGGGAGAAGCGACTGTTTACTAAAAACACAGGTCCGTGCGAAGTCGTAAGACGCTGTATACGGACTGACGCCTGCCCGGTGCTGGAAGGTTAAGAGGACCGGTTAGAGCCCTTCGGGGTTCGAAGCTGAGAATTTAAGCCCCAGTAAACGGCGGTGGTAACTATAACCATCCTAAGGTAGCGAAATTCCTTGTCGGGTAAGTTCCGACCTGCACGAATGGCGTAACGACTTCTCCACTGTCTCAACCGCGAACTCGGCGAAATTGCATTACGAGTAAAGATGCTCGTTACGCGCAGCAGGACGGAAAGACCCCGGGACCTTTACTATAGTTTGATATTGGTGTTCGGGACGGCTTGTGTAGGATAGGTGGGAGACTGGGAAGCATTCACGCCAGTGAGTGTGGAGTCGTTGTTGAAATACCACTCTGGTCGTTCTGGATTCCTAACCTCGGTCCGTGATCCGGATCAGGGACAGTGTCTGATGGGTAGTTTAACTGGGGCGGTTGCCTCCTAAAGAGTAACGGAGGCGCTCAAAGGTTCCCTCAGCCTGGTTGGCAATCAGGTGTTGAGTGTAAGTGCACAAGGGAGCTTGACTGCGAGACTGACAAGTCGGGCAGGTGCGAAAGCAGGAACTAGTGATCCGGCACCTCATTGTGGAATGGGTGTCGCTCAACGGATAAAAGGTACCCCGGGGATAACAGGCTGATCTTGCCCAAGAGCTCATATCGACGGCATGGTTTGGCACCTCGATGTCGGCTCGTCGCATCCTGGGGCTGGAGTTGGTCCCAAGGGTTAGGCTGTTCGCCTATTAAAGCGGTACGCGAGCTGGGTTTAGAACGTCGTGAGACAGTTCGGTCCCTATCCGCTGCGCGCGTTGGATATTTGAGAAGTCCTGTCCCTAGTACGAGAGGACCGGGATGGACTGACCTCTGGTGTGCCAGTTGTTCTGCCAAGGGCATGGCTGGTTGGCTACGTCGGGAAGGGATAACCGCTGAAAGCATCTAAGCGGGAAGCCTGCTTCGAGATGAGATATCCGTGCACCTTTTGGTGTGGGAGGCCCCCAGTAGATGACTGGGTTGATAGGCCAGATGTGGAAGCGCAGTAATGTGTGGAGCTGACTGGTACTAATGGCCGATGACTTACTTCAACACTATTGTTTGCGTGTGTGTTTGCGTCCACTGTGCGGTTCTTGGGAAACAACTCCTCGGAGCTGGATCACTCGTTTGTGGGGGTGTGTCTGGTTCTGGAGTGGCTGGTTGTCTCATCGTGTTACGGCGGTCATAGCGTCGAGGAAACGCCCGGTTCCATTCCGAACCCGGAAGCTAAGCTCGATTGCGCCGATGGTACTGCACTCGGGAGGGTGTGGGAGAGTAGGTCGCCGCCGGACATCTTCACTGGGAGTGGAGGAGTGCTTGAACCCCT
>NZ_FXXB01000004.1 GCF_900184245.1 Brachybacterium massiliense
CGGATGATACAGCAGTTATATGCTGGTTGTTTGTTTCTATTGTCAGGATACTGTTTTTCATGTTTTTTCATGGAGAGTTTGATCCTGGCTCAGGACGAACGCTGGCGGCGTGCTTAACACATGCAAGTCGAACGATGACGACCGTGCTTGCACGGTCTGATTAGTGGCGAACGGGTGAGTAACACGTGAGTAACCTGCCCTCCACTTCGGGATAACCTCGGGAAATCGTGGCTAATACCGGATATGAATCCTTGTCGCATGGCGGGGGTTGGAAAGATTTATCGGTGGGGGATGGACTCGCGGCCTATCAGTTTGTTGGTGAGGTAATGGCTCACCAAGACGATGACGGGTAGCCGGCCTGAGAGGGCGACCGGCCACACTGGGACTGAGACACGGCCCAGACTCCTACGGGAGGCAGCAGTGGGGAATATTGCACAATGGGCGAAAGCCTGATGCAGCGACGCCGCGTGAGGGATGACGGCCTTCGGGTTGTAAACCTCTTTCAGTAGGGAAGAAGCGAGAGTGACGGTACCTGCAGAAGAAGCGCCGGCTAACTACGTGCCAGCAGCCGCGGTAATACGTAGGGCGCAAGCGTTGTCCGGAATTATTGGGCGTAAAGAGCTTGTAGGTGGCTTGTCGCGTCTGCCGTGAAAACCCGAGGCTCAACCTCGGGCGTGCGGTGGGTACGGGCAGGCTAGAGTGTGGTAGGGGAGACTGGAACTCCTGGTGTAGCGGTGAAATGCGCAGATATCAGGAAGAACACCGATGGCGAAGGCAGGTCTCTGGGCCATTACTGACACTGAGAAGCGAAAGCATGGGTAGCGAACAGGATTAGATACCCTGGTAGTCCATGCCGTAAACGTTGGGCACTAGATGTGGGGGACATTCCACGTTTTCCGCGTCGTAGCTAACGCATTAAGTGCCCCGCCTGGGGAGTACGGCCGCAAGGCTAAAACTCAAAGGAATTGACGGGGGCCCGCACAAGCGGCGGAGCATGCTGATTAATTCGATGCAACGCGAAGAACCTTACCAAGGCTTGACATGCACCGGACGACTCCAGAGATGGGGTTTTCTTCGGACTGGTGCACAGGTGGTGCATGGTTGTCGTCAGCTCGTGTCGTGAGATGTTGGGTTAAGTCCCGCAACGAGCGCAACCCTTGTTCTATGTTGCCAGCACGTGATGGTGGGGACTCATAGGAGACTGCCGGGGTCAACTCGGAGGAAGGTGGGGACGACGTCAAATCATCATGCCCCTTATGTCTTGGGCTTCAAGCATGCTACAATGGTCGGTACAATGGGTTGCGAAACTGTGAGGTGGAGCGAATCCCAAAAAGCCGGCCTCAGTTCGGATTGGGGTCTGCAACTCGACCCCATGAAGTCGGAGTCGCTAGTAATCGCAGATCAGCAACGCTGCGGTGAATACGTTCCCGGGCCTTGTACACACCGCCCGTCAAGTCACGAAAGTCGGTAACACCCGAAGCCAGTGGCCCATCCTCGTGAGGGAGCTGTCGAAGGTGGGATCGGTGATTGGGACTAAGTCGTAACAAGGTAGCCGTACCGGAAGGTGCGGCTGGATCACCTCCTTTCTAAGGAGCATCACCAATTATGGTGGCCATCTGCCTGCCCGAGTGTGGTGGGGGTGGTTGCTCAAGGGTGGAACATCAACGAATGGGCACTTCGCTTGCCGGCGATGTCTTCTAGTACGACCTTTCGGGGTCTGGAACGGGAATGGCCGGTGGGTTTGAGGTGGAGACACGCTATTGGGTTGTGAGGCTGCACGCAGCCCCGACGGGCCCTTCTTTGGAAGGGCGTTGTGGGGGTGTGTGGCTGGTCCTCCCTGATGCTGCTTGGCGCGAATGCGTAGGTGGTGTTGGTGTGGGGTTGTTTCTTGAGAACTGCATAGTGGACGCGAGCATCTTGTAAGCAATTTTTATTGACATTGTGTCTTTGTGTTGCCGTAAGTTTTAAAGGGCGCACGGTGGATGCCTTGGCAAGAGGAGCCGACGAAGGACGTGGGAGTCTGCGTTAAGCCTCGGGGAGTTGACAACCGAACTGTGATCCGAGGATGTCCGAATGGGGAAACCCACCACGAGTCATGTCGTGGTACCCGCCACTGAATGTATAGGTGGTGTGGAGGGAACGCGGGGAAGTGAAACATCTCAGTACCCGCAGGAAGAGAAAACAATAGTGATTCCGTGAGTAGTGGCGAGCGAAAGCGGATGGTGGCTAAACCTGGTCTGTGTGATACCCGGCAGGGGTTGCAGGTTGGGGGTTGTGGGACGTATCAGAACTGTCTGCCGGCAGTTCGGCGTGGACGTGCAGCGGTAGTCGAAGTCGTGGTGAGTGCGACGGCGTAGAGGGTGTGACCCCCGTAGACGAAATCGATGTGCGGCGTGATGCTGTTCCCGAGTAGCACCGGGCCCGTGAAATCCGGTGTGAATCTGCCAGGACCACCTGGTAAGCCTGAATACTACCTCTTGACCGATAGCGGACAAGTACCGTGAGGGAAAGGTGAAAAGCACCCCGGGAGGGGAGTGAAATAGTACCTGAAACCGTGTGCTTACAATCCGTCGGAGCCTTTAGGGGTGACGGCGTGCCTTTTGAAGAATGAGCCTGCGAGTTAGTGGTCGGTGGCGAGGTTAACCCGTGTGGGGTAGCCGTAGCGAAAGCGAGTCTGAACGGGGCGTTCAGTCGCCGGCTCTAGACCCGAAGCGAAGTGATCTATCCATGGGCAGTGTGAAGCGCGGGTAAGACCGCGTGGAGGCGCGAACCCACTTCAGTTGAAAATGGAGGGGATGACCTGTGGATAGGGGTGAAAGGCCAATCAAACTTCGTGATAGCTGGTTCTCCCCGAAATGCATTTAGGTGCAGCGTTACGTGTTTCGTGCCGGAGGTAGAGCACTGGATAGGCGATGGGCCCCACCGGGTTACTGACCTTAGCCAAACTCCGAATGCCGGTACGTGAGAGCGTAGCAGTGAGACTGTGGGGGATAAGCTTCATAGTCGAGAGGGAAACAGCCCAGAACATCAGCTAAGGCCCCTAAGCGTGTGCTAAGTGGAAAAGGATGTGGAGTTGCTGAGACAACCAGGAGGTTGGCTTAGAAGCAGCCACCCTTGAAAGAGTGCGTAATAGCTCACTGGTCAAGTGATTCTGCGCCGACAATTTAGCGGGGCTCAAGCACACCGCCGAAGCTGTGTCACTCCGGTCTTGTACTGGGGTGGGTAGGGGAGCGTCGTACAGCCAGCGAAGCTGCGGGGGAACCCAGTGGTGGAGGCTGTACGAGTGAGAATGCAGGCATGAGTAGCGAAAGACGGGTGAGAAACCCGTCCGCCGATTGATCAAGGGTTCCAGGGCCAGGTTTATCCGCCCTGGGTTAGTCGGGACCTAAGGCGAGGCCGACAGGCGTAGTCGATGGACATCGGGTTGATATTCCCGAACCGATCGTAGGAGGACCCATACCGAGGCAGTCGATGCTAACCACCCGAGCCGTCTCTTCACCCTTCGGGGTGGGGTTGGTGGTGAGGCTGGGAACCAAGGTTGTAGTAGGTCAGCGCATGGGATGACGCAGAGAGGTAGCTTCCGCGGACTTAATGGAATAGTCCGTCTAAGCGTGCAGCCCGGCCCCGGGTAATGCTGGGGCCTTGAGGGTGAGACGTGATGGGGATCCCGTATGGGCGTAGGTGAGTGATCCTGTACTGCCAAGAAAAGTTCCGGCGTGACGAATACGGTCGCCCGTACCCTAAACCGACTCAGGTGATCAGGTAGAGAATACCGAGGCGTTCGAGAGAATCGTGGTTAAGGAACTCGGCAAAATGCCCCCGTAACTTCGGGAGAAGGGGGGCCCTATCCGTGAGAGCGGTGAGGGCCGCAGAGACCAGGGAGAAGCGACTGTTTACTAAAAACACAGGTCCGTGCGAAGTCGTAAGACGCTGTATACGGACTGACGCCTGCCCGGTGCTGGAAGGTTAAGAGGACCGGTTAGAGCCCTTCGGGGTTCGAAGCTGAGAATTTAAGCCCCAGTAAACGGCGGTGGTAACTATAACCATCCTAAGGTAGCGAAATTCCTTGTCGGGTAAGTTCCGACCTGCACGAATGGCGTAACGACTTCTCCACTGTCTCAACCGCGAACTCGGCGAAATTGCATTACGAGTAAAGATGCTCGTTACGCGCAGCAGGACGGAAAGACCCCGGGACCTTTACTATAGTTTGATATTGGTGTTCGGGACGGCTTGTGTAGGATAGGTGGGAGACTGGGAAGCATTCACGCCAGTGAGTGTGGAGTCGTTGTTGAAATACCACTCTGGTCGTTCTGGATTCCTAACCTCGGTCCGTGATCCGGATCAGGGACAGTGTCTGATGGGTAGTTTAACTGGGGCGGTTGCCTCCTAAAGAGTAACGGAGGCGCTCAAAGGTTCCCTCAGCCTGGTTGGCAATCAGGTGTTGAGTGTAAGTGCACAAGGGAGCTTGACTGCGAGACTGACAAGTCGGGCAGGTGCGAAAGCAGGAACTAGTGATCCGGCACCTCATTGTGGAATGGGTGTCGCTCAACGGATAAAAGGTACCCCGGGGATAACAGGCTGATCTTGCCCAAGAGCTCATATCGACGGCATGGTTTGGCACCTCGATGTCGGCTCGTCGCATCCTGGGGCTGGAGTTGGTCCCAAGGGTTAGGCTGTTCGCCTATTAAAGCGGTACGCGAGCTGGGTTTAGAACGTCGTGAGACAGTTCGGTCCCTATCCGCTGCGCGCGTTGGATATTTGAGAAGTCCTGTCCCTAGTACGAGAGGACCGGGATGGACTGACCTCTGGTGTGCCAGTTGTTCTGCCAAGGGCATGGCTGGTTGGCTACGTCGGGAAGGGATAACCGCTGAAAGCATCTAAGCGGGAAGCCTGCTTCGAGATGAGATATCCGTGCACCTTTTGGTGTGGGAGGGCCCCAGTAGATGACTGGGTTGATAGGCCAGATGTGGAAGCGCAGTAATGTGTGGAGCTGACTGGTACTAATGGCCGATGACTTACTTCAACACTATTGTTTGCGTGTGTGTTTGCGTCCACTGTGCGGTTCTTGGGAAACAACTCCTCGGAGCTGGATCACTCTTGGGGGGGGGTGTGTCTGGTTCTGGAGGGGCTTGTTGTCTCATAGTGTTACGGCGGTCATAGCGTCGAGGAAACGCCCGGTTCCATTCCGAACCCGGAAGCTAAGCTCGATTGCGCCGATGGTACTGCACTCGGGAGGGTGTGGGAGAGTAGGTCGCCGCCGGACATCTTCACTGGGAGTGGAGGAGTGCTTGAACCCCTTATGGGTGTTCGCCTCCTCCACTCCCATTTTTTTTATGCCCAAAACTCGGAAGGCCACGCGCGTTGGCTGGGCTGCCATTCTCGCGGCGGTGGTCCCTTGATCCCGTGCACCACCCCCGCTTCCGCCATGATGCTCGGCTCGAGCGCTGCATAGCCGGCGCTCTGGGCGCTCGAGCGTTGCACAGACGGCCTTCTGAGCCGTAAGAGCGCCGACTGCGCAACGCTCGTGAGCGTGGAGGGTCCAGAGATCGTCGTACCGCTCACGCCGGGACCACCGCGGCGGCCCGGTCACCCTTCTCCCCGGTAGACTCGGTGGCTGGGCAGAGCCGCGCCGCACCGCCCAGGAGCTCGATGACTCACCGTCTCGAGCGACAGCACACCACAGACGGGGTGCGCCCTCACGGGGTGCCCCCTCGGACCACCAGGAGAGCCATGCCGTCCACGTTGCCGGGAGTTCCCGACATCGATGAGCAGCTCGCAGCCGATGTTCTCGAGCAGCTCGGAGTCGTCGAGGAACGGCTGCGTGCCTCCGTCGCCACGTCCGATGACATGGTCCGCTGGACTGGCCGGCACCTCATGGATGCGGGCGGCAAGCGTGTGCGTCCGATGCTCGTGCTGCTCGCGGCATCCCTCGGTGACATAAAGGCGGAGAGTGTGATCGAGGCTGCCGTCCTCGTCGAGCTCACGCACCTGGCGAGCCTCTACCACGACGACGTCATGGATTCTGCTCCAACCCGTCGGGGCACGGACAGCGCTCACGCGCTGTGGGGCAACAACGTCGCCATCCTCACCGGAGACTTCCTCTTCGCACGGGCCAGCGCGCTCAGTGCCCGCATCGGCACCTCGGCGGTGCGCGAGCACTCCGAGACCTTCGAGCGTCTGTGCCTCGGCCAGCTGCACGAGACCGTCGGCCCCACGGCTGAGGACGACCACTTCGCGCATTACATCTCCGTGCTCTCGGACAAGACCGCATCGCTCCTCGCCCTCGCGGGCAGCCTCGGGGCGTCCCTCGGCGGGGGACCTGAGGGATCGGCGGAGGTGTTGCGTCGTTACGGCGAGAAGATCGGAGTCGCCTTCCAGCTCGCCGATGACGTCCTGGACCTCGAGAGCGATGCGTCCACCAGCGGGAAGACTCCTGGGATCGATCTGCGCGAAGGCGTTCCCACGATGCCGACTCTGCTGGTGCGCCGTCGCGCCGCCGAGAAGCAGGACGCCCGCTCGCTGGACATGGTCGCCCGCCTCGACGGCGACCTCAGCTCCGATGCTGCTCTCGACGAGCTGGTCTCCCTGCTGCGAGAAGACCCCGCCCTCGAGGAGACCCGCGAGCTCGCCCAGCGCACTGCCGACGAAGCGGTTCAGATCCTCGCCGAGCTGCCGGCCGGACCGGTGCGCGACGCACTGACGGCGTTCACGCGGACTCTGGTCGAGCGCAAGTCCTGACCCTCGCGGCGGGGAGAACAGCGCCGCGGCCCGGTGTGAGCCGGGGGAGTGGCCCACGGGTGTGGCGTGATGCGGACTCCGTGGTGCTGACGGCTGTCTACGAGTACCCTGGGCACGGCGTGCGCGCGACGGGGCCCGGTCCCTGGCGGCGGCGGAGCGGGCAGGGGTCGTCGGCGCGCTGAGAACTGAGCGATGTGCTGGGGGTACGTCCATGTCTGTCACTGCGCGACCGAAGCGGCGCCGCAGGAACCGCGTCACCGTCGTGTCCTCGGCGGTCTTCTCGGTCATCGCGCTGGTGCTGACGGGCTTCGCCCTCTCCCATCCCGGTCTGACCTCCTCCGAGGTCGACGTCTCCAACGGCGGCGTCTGGGTCGCGAACCAGGACCGCGGGCTCCTCGGCCGGGTGAACGTCGATGCCGGCGAGATCGATGGCAAGGTCGCGTCGACCGGCCAGGATCTCGACATCATCCAGTCCGGCTACCACGTCTTCGAGACAGGGCCGCGCGGCATCACCCCGATCAACACCACCTCCGTCACACGGGGCGGGCTCGTCGAGCTGCCCGAGGGGTCCGTCGTCAAGCTCGGCCACGACCGCGTCGTCATCTCCGCTCCCGACGGCAAAGTCTGGATCGTCTCCCCGGATGAAGCCGCCGCGTTCAGCACCGCCACCGTCGACCCCGTCCATGAGGGCGGCAGCGGGCCGCTGCCCGTGACCGTCACCGATCAGGGGCACGTCTACGTCCTCGACGGCAACGAGCTGGTGAAGTTCCCTCGCGCCGAGTCCACCCGGGAGACCGCCGCGGACGATCCCCTGGTGGCGGGGAACCTGTCGACCAAGCCCGAGGACGTCCAGCTCACCTCCGTCGGCGACCAGCCCGTGATCATGGACCGGCCCAATCGGCAGCTCCGCGTCGGTACGGAGCTCAAGGCCTACGACCTCACAGAGTACGGTGTCTCCTCCCTCGACGACGCCGAGCTCCAGCAGGCGGGAGCCGCCTCGGACGACTTCGTGCTCGCCACCGTCGACACCCTGTTCGTCATCCCCTTCGACGGGGGCGAGGCGACCGCGATCCCGGCCGGCGGCAACGGCAGCACCGTGGTGCCTCCCGCCCAGGTGAAGGGATGCGCCTACGGGGCCTGGGGCGGCTCGCTGCGCTACGTCCGGGCCTGCGAGGGCCAGGAGCCCGTCAAGGAGTCGATCCCCGACGCCGAGGACTCCGACGAGCTCAAGCTGCGCGTCAACCAGGACCTGGTGATCCTCAACGACCAGCGGTTCGGGCTGTCCTGGCAGATCATGGACAGCATGGAGCTGGTCGACGACTGGGTCATCGAGCAGGAGATCCAGACCGACGACTCCAAGAAGCGTGAGCGGGAGACCCTCACCACCACGATCACCAACACCGCGGCCGAGCGGGAGGAGGAGAACCGCGCGCCCACGGCGAAGGACGACTCCTTCGGCGTGCGCGCCGGCCAGAGCGTGGTGCTCCCGGTGACGCGCAACGACTCGGACCCCGACGGCGACATCCTCACCGCGAGCGTGGAGGGGGACCAGCCGAGCATCGGCACGGTGACCCCGATCCGCGGCGGGACCCAGCTCCAGATCGATGTGGACGAGGACGCCTCAGGCACTGCCACCTTCGTCTACGAGGCGGATGACGGCCGCGGGGGCACCGACACCGCGACCGTGACGCTCGAGGTTCGCGCCGACGGGGAGAACTCCGGGCCGCGGCCTGCCGAGGACAGGGTGACCAAGGTCCAGGTCCGCTCGGGCCAGGAGGTCAGCTTCAACATCCTCCCGTACTGGGAGGACCCCGACGGCGACGCCTTCTACCTGGCCAACGCCACCGTGGCCCCCGAGGACCTGGTCACCTTCCGTCCCGACGGCCTGATCACGTTCAATGACGCCGGCCTGGCGCCGGGCACCAAGCAGGTCCAGCTCACCTTCCGCGACGAGCACGGCCAGACCGGTGAGGGCATCGTCGAGATCGAGTCCGTCACCGAGAGCGACCTGACCCCGATCACGACCGCAGATCACGCCACGATCGTCGCCGGGCGCAACACCACCATCAAGCCGCTGCTGAACGACCTGAACCCCAACGGCGGGAACCTCGAGCTGATCAGCGTGAGCGATGCGGACGGACTCGACGTCGAGCCGGTGCTGGACGCCGGCACCGTCAACGTCGAGGGCAGCACCCCGGGCGTCTACTACCTCGAGTACACGGTCGGTGCCGGCGGCTCGAGCGCCTCGTCGATGGGACTGATCCGCGTCGACGTGATCGAGCCCGATGCCGAGGACCTCGCCCCCGTCGCCGTGGACGACATGGGCACGGTCACCACCGGCACCGACACGCTGCTGGACCCGCTCGAGAACGACGTGGATCCCACCGGCGGCGTGCTCGTGGTCAACACCGTCGAGGTCCCCGAAGGCAGCGGCCTGAAGGCCACCGTCGTCAACCACCACCTGGTCCGGGTCGAGGCCGAGCCCGGCGCGGTGGTCGCGACCGAGCCCGTCCCGCTGACCTACGAGGTCGCGAACTCCTCCGGCCGGTCCACGGGCACCATCCGCGTGATGGTCGCCAGCACCGACACCCAGTTCGCCAACCCGGTGGCCGCACCGGATCGCGCGGTGGTGCGCGCCGGCGACATGGTCAACATCGACGTGCTGGGCAACGACATCTCGCCGACGGGCGCGGATCTGCATCTGGGCCAGGAGCTGGACAGCACCCGCGCCGATGACCTGGGCGACACCGAGCCCCATCAGGACCAGGTGCGCTTCCGGGCGAACGATGACGCCTCCGGCGAGGCCGTCGTGCAGTACGAGGTGGTCGACTCCACCGGCCGCACCGGCTCCGCCCTCGCGTACATCACGATCGTGCCGCGGGACGCCGACAACACCGCGCCCAAGCCGGACAACCTCACGGCCCGTGCGGTGGCCGGCACACCCGTGCGGATCCCGGTGCAGACCACCGGGATCGACCCTGAGGGCGACTCGGTGATGCTCACCGGCGTCACCAGCCCGATGCCCACGCTCGGCGAGATCGTCAGCGCGAACGGGGAGTGGATCGAATACCTCCCGTACGACGATTCCGTCGGCACCGACCGCTTCCGTTACCAGGTGATGGATCGGCACGGCGCGATCGGCACCGCCGAGGTGCTGGTCGGCATCGCCTCTCCCAACGATCGCAACCAGGCCCCCTACGCGGTCGACGACACCGTCGAGGTCCGACCGGACCGTGAGGTCCAGATCCCGGTGCTCGACAACGACACCGACCCCGAGAGCGACCAGCTCTCGGTGGTGCGCAGCGATGTCGAGGCGATGACCGATATCGAGGAGCATCCGCCGGCCGAGGGCGCGGAGGACGGTTATGTCACCGTCACCACCCCGTCCGAGCCGGGCACGCACACCCTCCTCTACGCCGCCTCCGACGGCCAGCTCAAGAGCTCGGCCACCGTGACCGTCAAGGTCGCGGAGAACGCTCCGCAGCGCTCCCCGGTGGCCCGGGACGACTTCGTCCCGGTCGAGGACGTGATGGACCCCGACCAGGTGGCGGTGGACATCAACGTGCTCGACAACGACTCAGACCCCGACGGCAGCACCAGCGACCTGGTGGTCGAGCTGGAGGGCTCGCCCGAGGGCGCGCAGCTGCTCGACGAGGACGGCACCGTCCGGGTCACGCCGCAGGAGGAGCAGCAGCGCCTGCGGTACACGATCACCGATGTGGACGACCGCACCTCGGCCGGGTACATCTGGGTCCCCGGTACGGCGAAGCAGGCCCCCGTCTGGGTGGGACAGCCGCTCGAGGTGCAGGCCGGCTCCGAGGGGACCGTCGACCTCTCCGATCCCAACAACGTGCGCGTGCGCCCCGGCGGCCAGCCCGCACAGGTCACCGACCCGGGCTCGGTCACCGCACAGCACCACGACGGCGGTGAGCTGGTCCAGGACGAGAACACCCTTCTTTACCGGCCGGCAGCGGACTTCTCCGGCAACGACACCATCACCGCCGAGGTGACCGACGGCCCCGTCGGCGATCCGACGGCGGCGGTCGCGACGCTCGCGATCCCGGTCGTGGTCACCCCGGAGGAGACGAACCTCCCGCCGACGCTGCAGGGCGCGCAGCTCGAGATCGAGCAGGGCGGGCCGCAGTCGACCATCGATCTCTCCGCGGGAGCAGAGGATCCTGAGGGCGATGAGCTGACCTACGCGATCGGCGAGTACACGGAGGACCCGGAGATCTCCGTGTCCCTGGACGGCTCCACCCTGAGCGCGGGCGCGTCCACGAGCTCACCCAAGGACACGATCCTGGAGGTGCCGATCAACGTCTCCGACGGGACGAACCCTGCGGTGACGGCGAGTGTGCAGATCACCGTCGGCGGCTCGCAGCGACCCACGATCTCCGCCGCGCTGGACGAGGCGACGATCGATGCGGGGCGCACCGATTCGATCGCCGTGCTCGAGAACGATTCGAACCCCTTCCCGGGCGGGGATCGGGAGATCCTCGACGTGGGCCTGATCTCCGGTGACGGAGAGGTCTCCCTGGACGGCGATCAGGTCGTGATCACGCCCGATGCGCAGTACTCCGGCATCCTCAACGCCCGGTACACGGTCGTGGACGAGACCGGCGACCCCGATCGTCAGGTCAGCGGCGAGATCCGGGTGACCGTGCGCGGCCTGCCGGATGCCCCCTCTGCCCCGCGCATCGGCGAGGTGGGGGACGGATTCGTCGAGCTGAACTTCTCCGCGGGCCCTGACAACGGCGCCCCGATCACGGGCTACGAGGTCACGAGCGTGACCGGTCCCTCGATCAGCCAGACGTGCTCCTCGACGTCGTGCACCATCGACGGGCTGACCAACGGCTCGGAGTACACCTTCCAGGTGATCGCCATCAACGAGGTCGGCGAGTCCGACCCCTCGGCCGCCTCGGCGGTGGCGCGACCTGACGTGCGCCCGGACAAGCCTGCACAGCCCACGGTCGAGCGCGGTGATGGTCAGCTGACCGTCACCTGGACCCCGCCCACGAACCGCGGCTCGGCGCTGCAGTCCTACACCGTGCAGATCTACGACTCCTCGAACCAGGCTGTGAGTAGCCGGGAGGTCGCCGCCGGCACCACGCAGACCGTGTTCTCCGGCCTCGAGAACGGGGTGAACTACCGGTTCCGGCTCCTGGCCCGGAACCTCTCCGAGGAGCCCTCGGAGTGGTCCGAGTGGTCGCAGCTGGAGCATCCCGCGGGCAAGCCGAAGAAGCCCGCGAGCGCGCCGACGGCCGAGCGCGTCAACGATCCGCGCGGCGGCGCGATCACGGTCACCTGGGCGGCGATGGGGAAGGACCGCAACAACGGCGAGCCGATCACCAGCTACGTCGTCACGTCCTCCTCGGGGAAGTCGCAGACCGTCCAGGCGCCCAAGACCTCCGCGACCTTCACCGGTATGGACGCCGATTCGGAGCACACATTCACGTACATCGCCGTGAACTCTGTGGGCAAGGGGCCCGAGTCCTCGGACCGTTCCAACGCGGTGACGCCGTGGGCGAAGCCTTCGCCGCCGACCAACGTGACGGCGAGCATGCCCAGCGAGGGCGAGGGCAAGGGCCCGAACGGCCGCGCGACGGTCCATTGGGACGCCGCCGACGGCAACGGGACCACGATCACCAAGTACGTGATCTACGGCGGCCCCTCACCGGTCACCGTCGATGCCTCGAAACGCAGCCATGAGTTCTCCGGCCTGAAGAACGGTACGAGCTACCGGTTCACCGTCGAGGCCCGCAACGGCTTCGAGAAGAACGGTGGTGTGAGCAAGCGGTCGAAGGAGTCCAACGCCGTGCGGCCGTACACCACTCCGGACCGCCCATCGATCACCTCGACCAGCAGCAAGTGCACCGGCGCGAACTCGTGCCCGGTTGAATTCACGTTCACCGCCCAAGGCGACGGCGGCGGATCCGGCCGGACGCTCCACTACCGCATCGGCGGCGGCGACTTCCAGACCACGACCAACGGCGAGATCACGGTGAACAAGGAGATCAAGGCCGGCACGACGGTCGAGGCGGAGGCCTACGTCTCGATCGACGAAGGCCTGAAGAGCTCCACCGCCTCGAAGTCCCAGAAGGCGCGCTCCTGGCAGAAGACCCCGAAGTTCAGCGAGGTCACCTGGGGCTCGTACGTCCCGCCGGGCACGAAGGGCTGTTCGAACAACAACTGCAAGTGGTTCCGGCTCTCGCTGCGGAACATGACTCCCGGTGAGACCTATCGGGTCGCGTTCTCCAACGAGGGCGAGACGCATTACAAGATCATCGAGATGACGGCGAACAGCAACGGCACGGCGACCTCGGCGTCGCAGGAGAACTTCTACGGGTACGTCCGCGGCGGGGTACCCGATTGGCCGATGACCGTCGACGTCGAGGTGAACGGCAAGTGGGTGAAGGTGGCGGACGGCATCTACAGACCGTGATGACACTCCGCCCGATGCCCGGCCTTCCGCTCCCGTCCCTCCCACAGAAAGATCCCCTCCTCCCATGACCATGACCCCCGAACAGGCCCGCTGGTTCGCCGAGACCTTCGACAAGCTCGTCCAGAGCGTCGGTCAGGCCGTCCTCGGCAAGAACGAGGTGGTCCGCCTCGTGCTGACCGCGATGATGGCTCCCGGCCATGTGCTGCTCGAGGACGCACCCGGCACGGGGAAGACCTCGCTGGCCCGCTCGATCGCCGCGACCGTGCAGGGCACCAGCACCCGCATCCAGTTCACCCCGGATCTGCTGCCCTCCGACGTCACGGGCGTGACGATCTACGACCAGAACACGAAGTCCTTCGAGTTCCACAAGGGACCCGTCTTCGCGAACGTGGTCCTGGCCGACGAGATCAACCGCGCCTCGCCCAAGACCCAGTCGGCGATGCTCGAGGTGATGGAGGAGGGGCGGGTCACGGTCGACGGCGTCACCCATGAGGTCGGCAACCCCTTCATGGTCATCGCCACCCAGAACCCCATCGAGCAGGCCGGCACCTACCGCCTGCCCGAGGCGCAGCTGGACCGCTTCCTGATGAAGACCTCGATCGGATACCCTGATCACGCCTCGAGCGTCCAGATCCTGCAGGGCTCGGCCGCGCGGGACCGCAGCGCCCAGCTCACCCCGCGCATCTCCCTGCAGGCCGTCAACGACATGACCCAGCTGGCCGCCACCGTGCACGTGGACCCGGCGGTGCTCGAGTACGTCTCGCGCCTGATGGAGGAGACGCGCCTGGCGCCCGAGGTGCGGGTCGGGGTGTCCATCCGCGGCGCCCTCGCGCTGATGCGCGCGGTGAAGGTGTGGGCGGCCGTCAACGGCCGTCACTACGTGATCCCCGACGACGTCAAGCACCTGGTGGAGCCCGTCTGGCTGCACCGTTTCGTGCTCGATCCCGAGGCAGAGTTCGCGGGCACCACGGCCAAGAGCGTGATGACCAAGATCCTCAGCGAGGTGGCACCGCCCCAGGCGCGGCAGCAGACGGCATGAGCGCCGTCCGTCGACGAACTGCGAGGAACGAGCGGGAGGAGATGGACGCGTGAGCGCCGTGCGTCGAGGCACTGTGAGCAATGACGAGGGGGAGAGCAGCGCATGAGCTCCGAGAGCTCTCTGCCCAGCGACACCGCGGACGCGAAGGCGGCCAAGGCGCAGGCGAAGAAGCTCCGCAGGTCCGCGAAGGCCGAGGCACGAGCGGCGGCGCGCGCCGAGCGCAAGCGCGCCCGGGCCGTCGCACGCGGCGCCTCCGAGGACACCGCAGGCGGCGTGCAGCAGGCCGAGGCCGGGCAGAGCACCGGTGTGGCCGGGCTGCGCGACCGCTTCGTGGAGCTGTGGCTGCGTCGGATCCACCCGGTCCTGGACGTGGTCTCCCCGATCGGATGGGCGGTGCTCGCCGTCACCGCCGTGTGCTGGTTCGTCGGCCTCACCCTGCACGTGACCGAGCTGAACGTGATCGCTTTCGCGCTCACCGTGCCGCTGGTGATCGCTGCGCTGTTCGTCCTCGGGCGCGCCTCCTACCGGGTGACGCTGGACCTGCAGACCCACCGTGTGGTCGTCGGCACCCGTGCTGTTGGCCGGGTCGAGGTCGCCAACCCCACCACGCGCGACATCCTGCCCTCGCGGATCGAGCTCGCGGTGGGCTCGGCCACCGCCCAGTTCATGGTGCCGCGGCTGCGCGCCGGGGCTGAGCACGAGGAGCTCTTCGCGGTGCCCACCAAGCGGCGCGCGGTACTGGTCGTGGGCCCGGTGCGCTCGGTGCGCGATGATCCGCTCTCGCTGATGCGCCGCCAGGTCACCTGGGCCAAGGAGCAGGAGCTGTTCGTGCACCCGCGCACGGTGCGGCTCGACGAGGCCGCCAGCGGCTTCCTGCGCGACCTCGAGGGAACCCCGTCCTCGGACCTCTCCAGCTCCGACATCGCCTTCCACGCGCTGCGCGACTACGCCCCGGGCGACGACCGTCGGCACGTGCACTGGCGCACCACCGCCCGCACCGGCAAGCTCATGGTCCGCCAGTTCGAGGAGACCCGGCGCTCGCACGTGGTCGTCGCGCTCGACAACCTCGCCGAGCACTACGCGAGCGATGACGAGTTCGAGCTGGCCGTCTCGGTGGCCGCCTCGATCTCCGCACAGACCTTCCGGGAGGAGAAGGAGCTGACGCCCTTCTCCTTCGACGAGCGGCAGAGCACTCGCACGATGCGCTCGATGATGGATGACTACACCGTGATCGAGCAGCTGGGGGGCCGGCTCTCCTTCCATGAGCTGGGGCAGAAGGCCGCTGATCTGGCGCCCAACGCCTCCGCGGTGATGATGGTGGTCGGCTCCCACACCACGGCCCGCGAGCTCAACTCCGCCGCCAACCAGCTGCCGATCGGGGTGATGGCGGTGGCGATCCGCTGCGTGGACGATGCCGAGGTCAAGCGTTCGGCGATCGGCGGCCTCGACGTGGTGACACTGGGCTCGCTCGACACCCTGGCGCGCGCCCTGAGGGCGGTGGGACGATGAGCCGGACCGCTGCGGCCAAGCGTCCGCCCAGCCACTTCTCTAGCGTGACCACCACGCGCCGCGCCCTGGACCTGTTCGCGATGGGCGGGATGTTCCTGCTGGCGATCCTCGGATTCCACCACGTCTACGGCGGGATCCAGTACCTGCTCACGGGTGTGATGGCGCTCGTGTTCGGCACCTTGATCGCTCTGATCGGCGCTCGCTGGCGCTGGGGGCCGCTGCGCATCGCCCCGGCCCTGCTGGTGGTCTACTTCCTGTTCGGGCCGATGCTCGCCGCGCCCACGCGTGCGCTCTGGGGAGTGATCCCCAGCCCCGGCGCGCTGTGGGAGCTGGTCAAGGCACCGATCTCGAGCTGGAAGTCCGTCCTGACGGTCGCTCCTCCCGTGGGTGTCGCCCAGGGCGTGCTCGCGGTGGTCTGGATCAGCGCGCTGCTGCTGTCCCTGCTGGGGATGAGCGTGGTGCTGCGCTCCCGGCTGTACGTGCTGGCCTGGCTGTTCCCGCTCGCCCTGGTGGGCGTGACGATCTTCTTCGGCACCGACCAGGCCTTCCTCGCGGTGACCCGCGGCGTGCTCTACGCGATCCTCTCCGTGGCCTGGCTGACCTGGCGGTTCGAGGCCGGGCGCCTGTCCAGCGCCCGCTCCACGATCATCTCCGACTCGGTGCGACCGGGATCCTGGAAGAACCCGGTGCTGCGTCGGCGCGTGATCGGCGGCGCGCTGATCATGGTGCTCGCCGGCGGCGGTGCCGTCGCGGCCCAGTCCCTGCTGGACCCGCCCGCGGGGTCGATCCGGTATGCGGCCCGTGACCACATCACCCCGCCGTTCGATCCGAAGGAGTACGTCTCCCCGCTGACCGAGTTCCGCGGGTATCACAAGCACCAGCGGGCTGAGACGCTGCTGACCGTCTCCGGCATGAGCAGTGGTGAGCATGTGCGCCTGGCGACCATGGACCAGTACGACCTGCAGGTCTACAATGTCGCCAGCAGCCGCGACCGTGACGGCGGCTCCGGCGCGTTCCTGCGCACCGCCCCCGGAGTGGACCTGCACGACGGCAGCGGTCAGGAGCGCGTCTCCACGATCACCATCGGCGCCTACTCGGGGGTGTGGCTGCCCACCATCGGCCAGCGCACCAACCGCATCGACCTCGAGCAGATGACTCCCGAGCGCTCGAGCGTCACCGCGGAGAACCTCTACCTCAACGAGCAGTCGCAGACCGCGGTCAACGCGATGGGGGTGCGCGAGGGGGACGTCTACGAGCTCACCTACGAGCCGTACACCGAGCCCACCGCGGAGCAGCAGCGCACCGCCGAGTTCGCCGACGTCGACCTGCCCGAGGACCTGCCCTTCGAGGAGATCACGGCGGTGGCCGAGGAGTGGGCGGGCACCTCCGACTCGGACTTCGAGCGGTTCCAGCACCTCTCGCGCATGGTGCAGAAGGACGCCTACTACTCCCATGGGCTCGACGGGGAGGCGGCCTCGCTGTCCGGCCACGGCGCGAGCCGGCTGATGGCGATGATGGAGGAGTTCGGCTTCGACGAGGACGCGCCCGATGCCCAGCCCATGGGCCGGGTGGGGGACGAGGAGCAGTACGCGGTGCTCACGGCGGTCCTCGCCCGCTCTATCGGCATGCCCGCTCGGGTGGCGATGGGCTTCGAGGTCCCCGCCGGGCAGGATGGGAACGTCACCATCACCGGCGAGGACGTCACCGCGTGGGTCGAGGTGAAGTTCGAGGGCATCGGCTGGGTGCGCTTCGATCCGGCGCCCGACGAGGACGAGGAACTCACCCAGCCCGAGCCTCAGGATGTGGAGAAGCCGCTTCCCCAGGTGGCGCAGCCTCCGCCTCCGCCGGCCGAGCCGCCCACGCCGCCGCCCGGCGCGATGAGCGAGGACAGCGAGGACGAGGACGAGCCCGTCGAGGAGACCGACTCGTGGGTGGTCTACCTCGGGTTCGCGGCGATCCCGGTGCTGCTGCTGATCCTCGCCATGCTGACCGTTCTCATCGCGAAGCGGGTCAGGAGAGGGCGCCGACGCACCCGCGGCGAGCTGCCGTCGAGGATCGACGGCGGCTGGCAGGAGATCCTCGACCTGATGACGGACCTGGGGCGCGCCCCGGATCCTCTCCGCACCCGCGCCGAGACCGCGGCGATGCTCCAGGCGGACATCCCCTCGATGGGCGCCGTGCTCCTCGCCGGCCGTGCGGATCGCGCGGTCTTCGGCCCCGACGACCTCCCGGAGGCGGCGGCCGAGGAGTACTGGGCGCAGGTGATGGAGGCACGGCGTAGCATGTCCGCTGCGGTGCCGTGGCACAAGAGGGTGCGTGCGGCACTCTCGTTGCGGTCCTTCCGGCGCCGCTCCGCGGAGCGGCGTGCTCAGCGCAGGCGCGACCGGGCCAACTCCCGGGCCCGGGCCAAGGCGCTGCGACGTGCCGAGGCGATGCGCCGCAGCCGCTCCTCCCACCGCGTAGCAGCGAAGAAGTCGAGATCGTCGAAGAAGGGCCGGGCCTGATGAACCAGACGCGATACTGCAGCACCTGCGGGTCCCTGCTGTCCCAGAGCGCGGCGATCTGCGGTGAATGCGGCGCCCGCTACCAGGAGTCCCCCTACGAGCGTCGTGCCACCGACGCGCCGGGCGCCTGGTCGCAGGCTCCGATGCCGCGACGCCGTGACCTCGGCAGCGCACCGGAGCAGGAGGGGCAGGACGAGGGCATCGAGCTGGTCTCGCGCGAGTCGCTCGAGCCGAAGGCTCCCGGGGCGACGTCGCTGCGGAGCCAGGAACAGTACGATCAGTTGATGGTCACCCAGTCACCGATGCACCAGCCAGGACCGGGCTCCGCCTCGGGCGCCCCCGAGGGGCCGGGCTCCCCGGCCGGGGCACCGCGAGCGGGAGCGCAGATGGAACCGCCGCTGGACGGGTGCGCCCCGGCCTCCCCGCTGAAGCGGTTCCTGGCCGCTCTCGTGGACTCGGTGCTCGTCTCGCTGGTGACGCTGCCGCTGCTCATCGGCAGCATGATGCTGCTGCTCTCCGAGTCGATCGGGCTGCTGCCGCAGATCCTGATCGGCGTGGGGGTGGCGCTCCCGGCCGCGTACACCGTCCTGATCATCTGGCTGGTGGGCGCGAAGGGCTTCAGCATCGGCAAGCTGATCCTGGGCCTGCGTGTGACCCGCTACAGCGCTGCCGGCCCGATCGGTTTCGTGCGGTCCCTGGGCCGCTGGTTCCTGTACGGGCTGATCCCGCTGATCATGGCGCTGTCGATCTTCATCGACCCGAAGAAGCACCTGCGCGGCGTCCACGACCGGGCCGTCGACTCGGTGGTGGTGGACCTCAAGGAGGGGCGCAACCCCCTCAAGCCGCGCCCCGACGACTTCGAGCGCGAGGGCGCCGAGCACTACCTCGGCGCCCCGTCGGTCGCGGTCTCCACTCATCAGAACCTCCTGGCCGAGCCCGGCGCGGCCTGGCAGGACGAGTCCTCCGGGGAGCCGGCGCAGCCGTCGGTCCAGGGAGCCGGTGCCTGGGGCGAACCGCAGCAGATGGCCCCGAGCCCCTACGCACCCCCGTCCTCGAGCGCCTCGGCCCCGGAAGCCCCGATGCCGAGCACCGGCTGGGACGGACAGCCCGTCGCACAGAACCCCTCGGTACCGTCCGCGAGCGGTGACGGGGGATGGGCCCCGCCGCCGGTGGATCCGGTGCCGCCGGCGCCGTCGTGGGACGAGCCGGCCGGGCAGACCCAGGGCTGGAACGAGCCGGAGCCCCAGCCTCAGTGGGGTCAGCCCTCGCCCGCCCCGCAGCCGGAGTGGGGTCAGCCGTCGCCCGCGCCCCAGCCCGAGTGGAGCCAGCAGTCGTCGGCGCCGCAGCCGGAGTGGGGTCAGCCCTCGCCTGCGCCGCAGCCCGAATGGGATGCGCAGCCGGCGCAGTCCTGGGACCAGCCCATCGAGGGTCAGCCCAGCGCACCGCAGGCTCCCGCGGCCGACGCCGCGCAGGGATGGGCCCCGCCCGCCCCGGCCCAGCACCCCGCCCCCGTGCAGGAGCCTGCCCCGGTGCACGACCCGGCACCGAACGCTCCGAGCGAGCTGACCGCCGATGCCTGGGACTCCGGCGTCGACGAGCAGACGCGACTGACCGCGCCGGAGGGGGCGCTCGGCGATCTCGAGCAGACCCGCCTCTCGCCCGCCCGCCTGCCGCAGGTCAAGCAGCTGCGGCTGACCACGGACGACGGCGCCGAGCGCGTCGTCGACAAGGCCGTGGTGATCGGGCGCAACCCCTCCGCACCGGGAACGGAGGTGCTGTTCGTGATGAAGGATGACACCCGCTCGGTGTCCAAGACCCATCTGCTGATCGACGGCACGGGAGAGGACATCACTGTCACCGATCTGGGCTCCACCAACGGTTCGGCGATCCTGCGCGAGGACGGCTCCCGCGAGAGCCTCGTGCCGAACTCGCCCACCGTGCTGCCCACCGGGGCGCAGCTTACGCTCGGCGACCGGACCCTGTCCGTGGAGAGGACGCAGTGATCGACCGTTCCCTGTCCGACCCGGATCTCACGGGCACGATCCGCGTCGTCTCCGCCGCCGCGACCCATGTGGGTCACGTGCGCGCCACCAACGAGGACAGCATCCTCAACGCGCCGCCGATCTACCTGGTCGCCGACGGCATGGGCGGCCACAACGCCGGCGAGGTCGCCAGCGCGATCGCCGTCGAGGAGTTCGAGAAGCTCACGATCCAGGAGAACGTGACCGTCGAGCAGCTGGGGGAGGCGTTGCGCTCCGCGGCGATCCGCATCGGCGAGCTCGGCGGCGAGGCGACCCTGGGCGCCGGCACCACGGTTGCGGTGGTCGCCACGATGGTGCTGGACGGCGTGGGCTACTGGGTCGTGCTCAACCTGGGCGACTCCCGGGTCTACCGGCTCTCCGGCGACATCTTCGAGCAGGTGAGCGTGGACCATTCCGTGGTCCAGGAGCTGATGGACCGCGGCGAGCTCACCCCCGAGCAGGCCAAGATCCACCCCTACCGCCACATGGTCACCCGCGCCCTCGGCGCCGGGCCGGACTCCGATCCGGACTACTGGCTGATCCCCGCCGAGGCGGGGGACCGGATGCTGATCTGCTCGGACGGTCTGACCGGCGAGGTCGACGACGCCGCGATCGAGAAGCTGCTGCGCAGCCCCTCGGATGTGCGCACGCTCAGCCAGGACCTGGTGGGCAGGGCACTGGACGGCGGCGGCCACGACAACATCAGCGTGGTCCTGGTCGAGGCGGTCGAGGTGGTCGGGCAGTCCCGGATCGCCGAGGACACCGCCTCCCGTGACGGTGCGGAGCCGCAGGACGATGGTTTCGAGATCGACGAGGACACCCTTCCGCGAGGCCTTCGCGACGGTGGCGACGAGCGTCGATGAGCGAGGAGAAGGGCATCACCCCCGAGGATCTGCTCGGGGTCGGCACCTGGGTGCGTCAGGGGCCGGCCACGCTGGTGGTGCGCGAGAACGGCTGGGTGGTGCTGGTCCCGGGGATGCGCAAGCAGGTCACCGAGGCGGCCTGGGAGGTGCTCGGGCGGAAGCCTGCCCCCGAGGAGTTCCTCGACGCGTTCCTCGACGCCGGTGAGCTCGAGAGCATCGACAAGCTCAAAGCCCTGCTGTTCGGCTTCCACGACGGCACCACCGGCACCTTCGGCGTCAAGGGCTCGACACCGATCGTCGTCCACACCGCGGAGGGTGCGCAGCTCATCGCGGGCACGGAGGAGGAGCCCTTCGTGCTGAAGACCCTCGAGGGCGTGCGGCGCACCGCCTTCGGCGACCTGCCGGCCGAGGACGCCGTGGGGCTGCCCCGGGTGAGCGCCGGGATCATCCCCGTGCGTGGCTTCGTGCACGCCACCGTGGACCCTGCCGACCTCGCGGAGGCCGAGCGCACCGCCCTGGCCGAGCAGGTCGAGGAGCAGGGCCGCTCGATCGAGGATCCCGAGGCGAAGAAGCGGCGCGCCGCCGCCCCGAAGCCCCCGCCGCGGCCCGCCGGCAGCAGCGCCTCCGCACCGTTGATCAAGCCGGCCACCGCGGACCGTCCCACGGGATCGATGCCGCCGTCCCTCTCCCGCGGATCCGGCGGACGTTCCACCGCGCCGGCCGCCGCAGAGCCCGAATCCACGGGCCCGAACATGTTCGAGGGACTCTTCGCGAGCGCACCTCCCGCCGCCGAGGCCCCGCCCGCTGCTCCGCCCGCGCCGCCGCAGCCTGCCGCCCCAGCGCCGGCGACGGAACAGGCACAGGCGTCGGCTCGGCGGACTGCGCCGGGCCCGGCGGGCAGCCCCCGCGACCCGCCCCGAGCGGCTACGAAGGCATGCAGGGCACACCGGGCCAGCCCCCCAGGCCCGCCGGATACGCCGACGCCGGCGCGGCCGGCCACCAGGTCGGCCACCGCGGGCCCGACGGCCAGCCCCCGTCGGCACCGGCTCCGGCCGCTGCCCAGCAGGCACGGCCCCCGTCGAGCGGCCCGGGCATGCCCGCCTCGGCGAACGGACCGGGGCAGGTGGTCGGCGGCGGCGTGACGCTGACCGGACTGGTCTGCCCCAACGGTCACGCGAACTCCCCCGAGCACACAGCCTGCCGCGTCTGCGGCGTCCCGCTGCCTCGGGAGCCGCGCACCGTGGTGCGCCCGCCGCTGGGCATGGTCGCGATCACCGGTGGCGGCCGCATCCTGCTGGACCGCACCGCGATCATCGGCCGTCGGCCCCGCGCCTCCCGGGTGAGCGGGAACGAGGTGCCGCAGCTGATCACGGTGCCCAGCCCCCAGCAGGACATCTCCCGCTCGCACCTCGAGCTGCGGCTCGAGGGATGGCACGTGGTGGCGCTCGATCTGGGCACCACCAACGGCACCACCCTGTACCGGGAGGGCTACGAGCCGGTGCGGCTGCGACCGCGCGAGGGGATGGTCCTGCGCCACGGGGACCGCCTGGATCTGGGAGACGGAGTGCATCTGATGTATGGGGAGAGGGCATGAGCTCGAGACCACCCTCACCGCCGCCCCGGCTGCCCGGCTACGAGTACGAGCAGCTGCTCGGCTCGGGCGGCTTCGCCGACGTGTTCCTCTACCGACAGTTCCGCCCGCAACGGCGGGTGGCGATCAAGGTGCTGCTGTCCAACGTCCTCGACGAGTCGGTGCGCCGACAGTTCGACTCCGAGGCCAACGTGATGGCGCAGATGTCGACCCACCCCTCGATCGTGACGATCCACCAGGCCGAGGTCTCCGAGGACCATCGCCCCTACCTCGTCATGGAGTACTGCCCGCGCCCCAACTACGGGGTGCGCTTCCGCAAGGAGCGGATCACCGTCGCCGAGGCGCTGCGCGTGGGCGTGCAGATCGCCGGCGCCGTGGAAACCGCCCATCGCGCAGGCATCCTCCACCGCGACATCAAACCCGCGAACATCCTGGTCACCGACTACAACCGACCGGCCCTGACCGACTTCGGGATCTCCATCGCCACCGGGCAGGGAGATGACGTCGAAGACTCCCAGGGGATGTCCATCCCGTGGTCCCCGCCGGAGTTCTTCGCCGATCCGCCGCGGGCCGACGTGCGCTCAGACGTGTTCTCCCTGGCCGCGACCGTGTACTCGCTGCTGGCGGGGCACACCCCGTTCGAGCGGCCCCGGCAGCGCAACACCGCCTCCGACCTCATCCACCGCATCTCCAGCGAGCCGCTCGCCCCGCTGAACCGCCCCGATGTTCCCCCGGAGCTGAACCGGGTGCTGTCGATCGCGATGGCGAAGGAGCAGTCCGGGCGCTACGACACCGCCCTCGCCTTCGGGCGCGGGCTGCAGCAGGTCGAGCTGTCCCTCTCCCTGCCGGTCACGCAGATGGACGTGCTCGACGAACGCGGCACGGGCATGCCGCACAGCGCCGAGGACGACGACCTCGACATGCACACCCGGATCCGCAAGGTCGCCACCGTCGACCCGGACTCGGGCGGGACCACGGGACCGGGAATGCGGCGCCGGCTCGATCCCTACGCCGGGGTCGCCCCCGCCCTGGCCTCCCCGTCGGCACCCGGCATCGGGCCCGGCCCCGCCGGACCGATGGACAGCGCCGGGGAGTCGACGGTGCTGCGGCCCGTCGGCGCCCGCCAGCCGGGGCTCTCCGCGGCCTCGCCGCCGTCGGCCGTGGCCGCGCCGGAGGCTGCGGAGGAGGAGAGCGGCGGCACCCCCGTGTGGCCCTTCGTGACGCTCGCGGCGGTGCTGGTGATCATACTCGGCGTGGGCGCGACGCTCGGCGTGCGCCACTTCCTGATCCCCGAACCGGAGCCGATCGCGACCTCGCAGGTCAACACCGTGACCCGGGCGGGTGCACCGCTCGAGCCGCCCACCGATCTCACGATCGAGATCATCGCCCCCGAAGGGGACGGCGCGAACGAGACCGGCCGGGTGCAGGTCTCCTGGGAGCCCCCGGCAGGGGTCACCGAGGACGAGCACTACCTCGTCCGCTGGAAGGACATCCCCGAGAACTACGACCGCTTCGATGTGCCGGTCGAGGTGCACGGGGAGAACTCGACCGTCCTCGAGCTGCCGCCGAACCTGCCCGAGCGCTGCATCACCGTGCAGACGGTCAACCCCAACGGCAACGCCAGCCAACCGGTCGAGGAGTGTCTGGATGAGCAGTGACGGGTACGGTTCTGCCATGTGCGGTGACGGTGACAGAGGGGACAGCTGACGATGGCGTCGACGATTTCGGTCGAGTTCTGCGGGGAATGGTTCCGCGTCGAGGACGGCGAGGAGCTCACGATCGGCCGCGAGGCCGACCTGCGAGTCGATGAGGACAACCCCTTCCTCCACCGACGGTTCCTCACGATCGTGCAGGTGGAGTCGATGTGGTGGCTGGTGAACATCGGCTCGCGGCTGTCGGCCACGGTCACCGACGGCACCGGCTCGATGCAGGCGTGGCTGGCGCCCGGTGCACGGATCCCGCTGGTCTTCGACGTGACCAAGGTGGTCTTCACCGCGGGCCCCACCACCTACGACCTGTCCGTGCACGCGGACTCGCCGGAGTTCGCGCGGATCGCGGGCCCCGAGGATCCGGCGGGGGAGACCACCGTGGGTTCGGTGCAGCTGACCCCGAGCCAGAAGCTGCTGATCCTCGCGCTCGCCGAGCCGATGCTCACCCGTGAGGGCTCCGGGATGAGCGCCGTGCCCACCTCGGCGCAGGCCTCCTCGCGCCTGGGATGGCCGCTGACGAAGTTCAACCGCAAGCTCGACAACGTCTGCGACAAGCTGGACCGGCTCGGCGTGCGCGGACTGCGCGGCGGTCCTGGCAAGCTCGCCAGCAACCGGCGCGCCCGACTGGTGGAGCACGCTGTCTTCTCGCGCCTGGTCACCCGGGACGATCTGCCGCTGCTGGACGAGGCCCAGGACGCGGACGAGGACTGAACGCCCCACCGCCCGCACGGGCGGAGGAGGCGCACTGCAGCACAGCCAGCGGACGGCCGGGAGGCCGCCGTATCAGGCGGGCCGGGAGCCCGCTGAGGGGGAGGACCACAGATGCGCATCAAGCTCACTCTGCGCAGGCCCGAGGACCGACTGACCGACCTCGAGGTCACCGCCGACGCCACGGCCACCGTCGCCGACGTCGCCGGCGCGCTCTACTCCGCGGACCCTCTGCGCGGCGACGCGGAGGTGCCCGAGGGGCTGACCCTGCAGGTCCAGGACCCCGGCGCCGGGGCCGGGGCGAAGGGCGTGCGCTCGCTGGACCGCGAGATCGACCTGATCCAGGCGGGCCTGCGCTCCGGCAGCGTGGTCTCCATCGCCCGCTCCTCCACCGAGTACGCGACCCGTTCGGAGTCGCGCGGCGCGGCAGTCGCGCTGATGCGCGTGCTCTCCGGCCCCGAGGCGGGGCGAGAGTTCCCGCTGCCCACCGGTTCGAGCGTGATCGGCCGCGAGGGCGATCTCGACATCCGCATCGCCGACCCGATGCTCTCCAAGCGCCACGCCCGCATCAACGTGGGCGACACGATCGAGATCGTCGATCTGCAGTCCTCCAACGGCGTGGTCATCGGCGGCGAGCAGGTCCAGCGCGCCGTGGTGGGCCCCTCGGACACGGTGCTGATCGGCCAGACCACCTTCTCCGTGATCGCGCTGCACCGGCTCGGCGGCACCGCTCCGAGCTCGCCGGTGGTGGAGTTCAACCGCTCCCCACGCGTGGTGCCCCGCTTCCCCTACCGGCCGCTGAAGGCGCCCACCCCGCCCAAGGAGCCGCAGCCCCAGTTCTTCCCGATCTTCATGATGTTCGCGCCCATCCTGATGGGCGGATTCATGTTCTCGATGACTCAGAGCCCGTTCTCGCTCATGTTCGTGTTCATGATGCCGATGATGGCCACCGCCGGGTATCTCAACCGCAAGTTCCAGCAGAAGAAGATGCTCGAGAGGCAGATCGAGAACTTCGAGGAGGGACTGGCCTCCCTCAAGCGCCGCGTCACCGCCGCGCAGGACCTCGAGCGTGCGGTGCGCCTGGTGGAGGCGCCGTCGGCCGCGGACACCGTGGATGCGGCCTTCCGCCTGGGCCGACTGCTGTGGACCCACCGGCCCGAGCACAACGCCTTCGGGACCGTGCGGCTGGGCCTGGGCATCGCCGAGTCCCGGGTGGGGATCGAGATGCCGGGGGAGAACGATGCGATCCCCAAGTACTACGACATGCTCGATGACATGAACGAGGAGTACAAGATGATCGCCGGGGTGCCGGTGGTCGCGGAGCTCCGTTATGCCGGCAATCTCGGGGTCGCCGGCGGTGGGGAGGAGGCCGACGGGGTCGCCCGCGGCATCGTCACCCAGATCTTCTCCCTGCACTCCCCGGCGGAGGTCGCGATCGCGGCGATCACCTCCCGCTCGAGCCGGGAGATGTGGCAGTGGCTGAAGTGGCTGCCGCACACCTCGAGCCCTCACTCCCCGCTGCCCGGCGACCATCTCGCCGACACCCCCGGGCGCGGCACCTCCCTGCTCTCGCGCATCGAGGAGCTGATCGAGCAGCGCGCTGGCGACGCCCCGCCCACGCTGCGCACCCCGATGACCTCCGACGTCACCCAGGAGCCGCAGGCCCCGCCGGAGCCGATGACCCCGAACCTGGTGGTCGTCATCGAGGACGACGCCCCGGTGGACCGTGCCCGCCTGGTGCGCATCGCCGAGCGCGGCCCGGACGTCGGCGTGCACGTGATCTGGTGCGCCGCGAACATCGCGGCGCTGCCCGCCGCCTGCCGCACCTATGTCTCCGTCGAGGAGTCCGTGGAGGGCGCGAGCGCCGGCCACGTGCGGGTGGGGGAGCGGTTCTACCCCGTGACCGTCGAGACGGTCTCGGTCGAGGTGGCCTCGGGCGTGGCCCGGCACCTCTCCCCGGTGGTGGACGCGGGCGTCCCCATCGACGACGACTCCGACCTCCCGCGCGCGATCTCCTATCTCAAGCTCGGCGGCATGCAGATGGCCGAGGACGCGAACTACATCATCGAGCGGTGGAAGGAGAACAACTCTCTCACCCCGCGCGACGGCTCCGAGCCGCAGCGCCGCAAGCACGATGCGAACCTGCGCGGCCTGATCGGCCACAACGGCCAGGACGCCTTCCACCTGGACCTGCGCACCAACGGCCCCCACGCCCTGGTGGGCGGCACCACCGGCGCCGGCAAGTCCGAGTTCCTGCAGGCCTGGGTGCTGGGCATGGCCACCGCCCACAGCCCCGACCGGGTCACCTTCCTGTTCGTGGACTACAAGGGCGGCGCCGCCTTCGCCGACGCGGTGGACCTGCCGCACACGGTGGGCCTGGTCACCGACCTCTCCCAGCACCTGGTGAGACGCGCCCTGACCTCCCTGCGCGCCGAGCTGCACTACCGCGAACACCTGCTGAACCGCAAGAAGGCCAAGGACCTCATCTCGCTCGAGCGCACCGGCGACCCCGAGGCGCCGCCGAGCCTGATCATCATCGTGGACGAGTTCGCGGCCCTGGCCAAGGAGATCCCCGAGTTCGTGGACGGGGTCGTGGACGTCGCCGCGCGAGGCCGCTCCCTGGGACTGCACCTGATCCTCGCCACCCAGCGCCCGGCCGGCGTGATCAAGGACAACCTGCGCGCCAACACCAACCTGCGCATCGCCCTGCGGATGGCCGACGAGGCCGACTCCAAGGACATCCTGGGCGACAAGATGGCCGCGCACTTCGATCCCGGCATCCCCGGTCGCGGGGCGGCCAAGACCGGACCGGGACGCATCGCCACCTTCCAGACCGGGTACGCGGGCGGCTGGACCACCGACGAGCCCGAGCGCGCCCGGATCGACATCGTCGAGAAGGACTTCGGCACCGGTGAGCAGTGGGACATCCCCTCCCCGCCCACCAAGGAGGTGAAGGACCCCGGCCCCAACGACATCTCCCGCGTGGTCGCGACCGTGAAGGCCGCGGCCGAGAACGCCGGGGTGCCGGCACCGCGCAAGCCGTGGCTGTCCGAGCTCGCCGACGCCTACGACCTCTCCCGCCTGCCCACCCGCCGCACCGACGAGGAGTTGCTGCTGGGCGTCATGGACGTCCCCGAGGACCAGGCCCAGCCCACCATCTCCTACTACCCGGACCGCGACGGCAACATGGCCATCTACGGCACCGGCGGCTCCGGCAAGTCCACCACCCTGCGCACGATCGCGATCTCGGCCGCCTCGACCGTGCGCGGCGGCCCCGTGCACGTCTACGGCCTCGACTTCGGCGCCTCGGGCCTGACCATGCTCGAGGAGCTGCCGCATGTGGGCTCGATCGTCCCCGGCGACGACGAGGAGCGCGTGATCCGCCTGCTGCGCACCCTGCGCGGCATGATCGACGAGCGCGCGAAGGTCTTCGCGAAGGTGCGCGCCGGCTCCGTCTCCGAGTACCGCGAGCTCGCCGGCAGGCCCGACACCCCGCGCATCCTGCTCCTGGTCGACGGCATGGCCGCCTTCCGCGAGGCGTACGACTACTCCAACCTCAGCAAGTGGTTCACCGCCTTCGTGCAGATCGCGACCGACGGGCGCCAGGTGGGCGTGCACGTGATCGTCACCGGCGACCGCCCCAACGCCATCCCCACCTCGCTCGGCTCCTCGATCCAGCGCCGCCTCATCCACCGCATGGCCAGCAGCGACGACTACGCCGCCTTCGGCGAGCCGAAGGACGTGCTCGAGGGCGCCTCGCCCCCCGGCCGCGCCATCCAGGACGGCCATGAGGTGCAGATCGCAGTGCATGGCGGTGACGCGAACGTCGCCATCCAGTCCCGCGAGGTCGCCAAGCTCGCCCAGGCGATGCGTCGCGCCGGTGTGCCCGAGGCCCCCGAGATCAGGCGCCTGCCCGAGCGCGTGGAGTTCTCCTCGCTGCGCCCCGTCGTGGACGGCCTGCCCGTGCTCGGCCTGGCCGACGAGACCCTCTCCGAGCTCACCTTCGAACCGCGCGGAGCATTCATGGTCACCGGGCCCATGGGCTCGGGCCGCACCACCGCGATGCTGACCATCGCCACCGGTCTGAAGGCGATGGACGAGCCGATGCGCCTGGTGCGCTTCTCCTCGCGCCGCACCCCGCTGACCGGCCTGCCGATCTGGGACGTCGAGGCCTCCGACCCGGACACCGTCAAGGACCTCGCCGCGCAGCTGCGCCAGACCATCGAGTCCGGCGCCGTGGGCGAGGGCAGGCTCGCCCTGTTCATCGACGGCGTCGCCGACTTCACCGGCAGCGGCATCGAGAACGACCTCGACAAGCTCATCCGCGCCAGCACCCGCGAGGGCCAGTTCGTGGTGGGCGAGAACGAATCCGCCTCCTGGTCGCAGGCTTACGTGCTCGCCCAGCCCTTCAAGGCGGGCCGCCGCGGCCTGCTGCTGCAGCCGGGGGACATGGACGGCGACTCACTGCTGGGCACCGGACTGGGGAGGATCCGTCGCGCGGACTTCCCGGCGGGCCGCGGATTCCTCGTCCACAGCGGCCGGGCGATGAAACTGCAGGTCGCACAGATCACCACCGGCTGATCGCCGGGGCGGGGCGGCCGGCAGACCCGCCCCGGTCCGGCTCCGACGGCCCGCCCCCGCTGCCGGGACGGGCCGTCATCCACATGGGGACTCCTCCCCATCGCCGCAGCGCACCGATCGCTCTACAGTGAATGCTGTCGAGAACGACAGCAGGCCGGTGCACCGCACAGGAGCGCGGGCGCGAGACATCAGGAAGGGGAGCCCGAGCCGTGAACGCCACGAAGGGTATGAACGTCGAAGAGGTCCGACGGATGTCGGCACAGCTCCGCGAGGCCGCCGAGGAGATCACACGGATCGAGCAGGAGCTCACCCGCGGCCTCGAGGACGTGGACTGGACCGGGCCTGACGCCGATCGATTCCGGGGGCAGTGGGCCGGGGAGATGGTCCCGGCGCTGCAGCAGATCATGAACTCGGTCAACGAGCTCGGGGACTCGGCGGACCGCAACGCCGCCGAGCAGGAGGCGACCTCCTCGAACTGACCGAGGCAACGCTCGCGACCGCACCCGGAGCCCGAACGGAGAACCGTTCGGGCTCCGTCGTCGGCTGGTATCTTGGGCGCCGTCAGTGGTGGGAGGAAACGGAGCGACGTATGGCACAGAGGATCCAGTACCCGAGCGCTGATTTCCCGGGGCCGCCGCAGATCAGCATCGAGGTGCCGGACGACTGGGAGACGCTCACCGTCCCCGGTGTCCAGGTGGCCGTCGCACAGCCCCGGGTGGAGGGCAGCTTCCGCGCGAACGTGGTGGTGACCATGCAGCGGTTCGGCTCCGACTTCACCCTCGACGCGGCCCGCGAGGGGCTCGTCCAACGCAAGGCCGCGCTGCCCGAGCTCGAGGAGCTCGGCACGGGGGAGATCGAGATCGAGGGGATGACCTGGATCGCCAGCGAGTACGGATACACCCAGCCGGGCCGGCCCACCGTGGTGCAGGCCGCCCGCTACGCCGTGGTGGACCGCGGGGGAGCGGCCAAGGACGTGCTGGAGATCGTGGGCAGCTGCGGCGCCGAGAGCGCCGACGACGAGATCGAGACCGTCCGCGCTATCCAGGACTCCATCACCCTGGCCTTCGACTGACTCGCACTCGGCTCACGCCGGCACCGCTGCGGCAGAGCACTGCCGCAAGCAGCCGTGCAGACCTCTGGACGACCCCGGACCGCCAGGTCCGGGGTCGTTCTGCATGGGCAGTGCTGACCGGGGAGTTGTCCCCATCGTCAGGTGGGGGTGGGCGTTCTAGGGTGGTGTCATCACCTGGGGGACAGGGTCGAGGATGCGGCGCTGCTCCGTGGAGGTCTTCTCCGGTGGGTGGGACCGTGTTTGTGACGACGAGATGGAGGACACCATGAAGAAGGGCATGATTCCTGAGGCGGTTGAGCAGATGGCTCAGCAGATCCAGGATGCCGGCGAGGAGACTCGTCAGATCTTTCAGCAGATCCAGGGTCGGGTCGAGGGTTTCGACTGGACGGGTGAGGATCGCGATCGTTTCGTGAGCGAGTTCAGTGATGCGCTGGGTCAGCTGACTCAGCAGGTGGCGGATCAGGCCGGCGAGCTGTCGCAGCGGGCGACCCAGAACGCTGCGGCGCAGCGTGAGGCGTCTTCCTGAGTTTTCTTTTCTTCAGTTTTTCTTTCTTTGTTGTGCAGCTCTGAGATGGGGCGGAAGGGGTAGGTCATGGCTTTCAAGGGTATGAATCCGGAGGAGGGCCGCGAGGTCGCGCAGGGCGTGAGCGAGGCGGGTCAGCAGATCAATGAGGTGGTGAGCGCCGTCACGAACGTCGTGAACTCCGTGGAGTGGGTCGGTCCGGACTATGAGGCGTTCCGTGAGGAGTGGAACTCCTTCGTGAGTGGTCCGGTGGCTGGTCTGGTGAACGGTCTGTCGGAGAAGGGTCAGCTGCTGACCCAGCATGCTGAGGAGCAGGACACGACCTCGAACCAGAACTGATCTCTGCTCTTCGACGGGCAGGGCCCCGCACCCCGTTTCTCGGGGGTGCGGGGCCCTGCCCGTAGGCGCTCACGGGCACTCACGAGTGCTGACGGCCGCTCACGGCGCGCCCCTGTGCCCCAGCGCGTGCTCGAGCACGTGCCGAGCGGGGCCGGCGCAGGAGCGGCGCCGAGGGTTGTCCACAACGCCCTCTCCCCACCGAAGTCCTGTGACCTGCGGCGATGCCGGTTCTCGGGATGGGGAGGAGCATGGGGAGTTGTCCCCATCGTCAGGTGGGGGTGGGCGTTCTAGGGTGGTGTCATCACCTGGGGGACAGGGTCGAGGATGCGGCGCTGCTCCGTGGAGGTCTTCTCCGGTGGGTGGGACCGTGTTTGTGACGACGAGATGGAGGACACCATGAAGAAGGGCATGATTCCTGAGGCGGTTGAGCAGATGGCTCAGCAGATCCAGGATGCCGGCGAGGAGACTCGTCAGATCTTTCAGCAGATCCAGGGTCGGGTCGAGGGTTTCGACTGGACGGGTGAGGATCGCGATCGTTTCGTGAGCGAGTTCAGTGATGCGCTGGGTCAGCTGACTCAGCAGGTGGCGGATCAGGCCGGCGAGCTGTCGCAGCGGGCGACCCAGAACGCTGCGGCGCAGCGTGAGGCGTCTTCCTGAGTTTTCTTTTCTTCAGTTTTTCTTTCTTTGTTGTGCAGCTCTGAGATGGGGCGGAAGGGGTAGGTCATGGCTTTCAAGGGTATGAATCCGGAGGAGGGCCGCGAGGTCGCGCAGGGCGTGAGCGAGGCGGGTCAGCAGATCAATGAGGTGGTGAGCGCCGTCACGAACGTCGTGAACTCCGTGGAGTGGGTCGGTCCGGACTATGAGGCGTTCCGTGAGGAGTGGAACTCCTTCGTGAGTGGTCCGGTGGCTGGTCTGGTGAACGGTCTGTCGGAGAAGGGTCAGCTGCTGACCCAGCATGCTGAGGAGCAGGACACGACCTCGAACCAGAACTGATCTCTGGTCTTCGACGGGCAGGGCCCCGCACCCCGTTTCTCGGGGGTGCGGGGCCCTGTTCGTATGTGCTCACGGGCACTCACGGGTGCTCACGGGCACTCACGGGTGCTGACGGCCAGTCACGGGCACTCACATGTCCGAGCCCGCTCCGCGGATGCTGCACGACGGGGCGGGGCAGCGCAGAGCACGGCAGAGCACGCCGCCCGGCGGGTCAGCGGTAGTTGACGAACTGCAGCGCCACGTCCAGGTCCTTGCCCTTGAGCAGGGCGATCACGGCCTGCAGATCATCGCGGCTCTTCGAGGAGACGCGCAGCTCGTCGCCCTCGATCCGGGCCTTGACACCCTTGGGCCCCTCGTCCCGGATCAGCTTGGAGATCTTCTTCGCGTCCTCGGTGGCGATGCCCTCCTTCAGCGCGGCGGCCAGGCGCATGTCCTTCCCGGACTGCTTCGGCTCGCCCACGTCCAGCGCCTTGAGGGAGATGCCTCGGCGCACGAGCTTGGACTGCAGCACGTCGAGCACCGCGAGCACCCGCTCCTCGGCATTGGCCGTCATCACGATCTCGTCACCGCTGAGGGTGATCGAGGCTCCCGTGCCTCGGAAGTCGTACCGCTGCCCGACCTCCTTGACGGCCTGGTTCACGGCGTTGTCGATCTCCTGGCGATCGAGCTTGCTGACGATGTCGAACGATGAATCTGCCACGGGGGCTCCTCCCTCTTCGCGGCCGCCCGCGCGGGCCGGCCGCCTCACTGCACACGAGCCCTGGACGGGCTGTGACGCTCTTCATGCACTTCGGACCGCTTCTCGGTTCGCGCCGAGCCCGCGGTCCCGCTATGCTGTTTCGAGTCCGCTTCCGGCGGCCACACGATCTCGATCGGGTGGGCAACGGGAGCAGTCACGGCAGATTACCCGAGCGGCCAAAGGGAGCTGACTGTAAATCAGCTGGCATTGCCTACGGGGGTTCGAATCCCTCATCTGCCACTGCGGAGGATCCATGTGATCCGAAGCACCGGGGCCCGCCCCCGAATTGCCTCCGGGCAAGGAGACGGGTAAGGTTCACAGGGTTGCCCTGATAGCTCAGTCGGCAGAGCATCTCCATGGTAAGGAGAAGGTCAAGGGTTCGATTCCCTTTCAGGGCTCTGATTGGATGTGGCGGCCCGGTCTCATTCGAGATCGGGCCGCTTCATCGGTCATGCCGGGGTAGCTCAGACGGTCAGAGCGCACGACTCATAATCGTGAGGTCGCGGGTTCGATCCCCGCCCTCGGTACCACACCGGTCCACACCGGAGTGCAGAATCCACATCCCCCGAGCACGGGGACCCACGAGGCGCGCTGCGGAGTGCGCCACCCGGACGAAAGAGGCGAACCGTGGCGAGCAAGAGCTCTGACGTGCGTCCCAAGATCACCATGGCCTGTGTTGACTGCAAGGCGCGCAACTACATCACCAAGAAGAACCGTCGCAACACCCCGGATCGGCTCGAGCTCTCCAAGTTCTGCCCGACCTGCGGCAAGCAGACGGCGCACCGCGAGACCCGCTGAGCGGGCCCACCGCACTTCCACGAAGGCCACCCGGTACATCACCGGGTGGCCTTCGTCGTTCCCGCGAACACGTCACATCGGCCCGGCGCCGCGGGCGGTCGCGCCACCCCGGCCCCTCGCCGGTGAGATGATCGGGGAGAACCCTTCCCTCGGCCCCGCCGACCAGACCTCGGGAGATGCCATGACCCTCACACCCGATCCCGCCTTCGCCGGCCGCAGCTACCCGGCGGGCCCCGTGCACACCGTCTCGGCCGCGAAGATCATCGAGTTCGCACGCGCCACCGGTGCCGCCTCCCCGCTCCACACCGACCCCGAGGCCGCGCGTGAGGCGGGGCACGCGGGCGTGGTCGCTCCGCCCACCTTCCTGGTCTCCCTCGCCCAGGCCACCGAGGCGCAGTACATCGAGGACCCCGACGCCGGCATCGACTTCACCCGCGTCGTCCACGGCGAGGAGACGTTCACCCTGCACCGACCCGTCGTCGCCGGGGACCGCCTGATCCCCACCCTCACCGTCGAGTCCGTCCGCGCGGCCGGCGGCCACTCCATGATCACCACCCGCGTGGACATGACCGAGGAGTCCGGCGCGGACGTCGCCAGCGTGCGCAGCATGCTGATCGTCCGCGGCGCCTGACCACGCCCGCCCTCCCGACTCCCCGGAACCCAGGAGCAGACATGACCCCCACCCGACGAGGTCATCGAGGCGGTCTCCGCCGCCGACGCCGCCGGGGAACAGCTGCTCGTGCTCGGCGGCGGCTCGAACCTGGTCGCCTCCGACGAGCCCTTCGAGGGCACCGTGGTGCTCCTGCGCGACCCCGAGGACCCGCCGCTGCTGGACGCCACCTGCGAGGTCGGCGCCTCCGGCGAGCCCGACGGGATCCCCGTGGACCCGTCCGAGCTCACCCCGCTGGACCCCACCTGCGGCGGCGCGATCGTGGAGTACTTCGCAGGCGTGGACTGGGACCGGGCGGTGCGCTATGCGATCGCCCGCGAGATGGTCGGGATCGAGGCCCTCTCGGGCATCCCCGGCACCGTCGGCGCCACCCCCATCCAGAACGTCGGCGCCTACGGGCAGGAGGTCGCCTCGACCATCTCCCGCGTGCGCACCTGGGACCGGGAGAAGAACGCGGTGCGCACCTTCTTCGCGGCCGACTGCGGCTTCGCCTACCGCGACAGCGTCTTCAAGCGCACCCGCTACTCGGGCCCCGTGCCCTCGGCCACCGGACGCTACGTGGTGCTCTCGGTGACCTTCCAGCACACGATCGGCTCGCTCTCGGCGCCGATCCGCTACGCCCAGCTCGCCGACGCCCTGGGCGTCGAGGTGGGCCGGCGCGTGCCGATGTCCGAGGTGCGCGAGGCGGTGCTGCGCATCCGCGGCGAGAAGGGCATGGTGCTCGACGCCGCCGACCACGACACCTGGAGCGCCGGCTCCTTCTTCACCAACCCCATCCTCTCGGCGCAGGACGCCGCACGCCTGCCCGAGCAGGCACCACGCTTCGACGCCGGTGACGGCCGCATCAAGACCAGCGCCGCCTGGCTGATCAGCAGCGCGGGCATCGAGCGGGGTCATGCGCTGGGGGAGCGGGCGTCGGTCTCGACCAAGCACTCCCTCGCCCTGACCAACCGCGGCGGAGCCCGCAGCGAGGACCTCGTGGCCCTCGCCCGGGACGTCCAGGCACGGGTCGAGGGCGCCTTCGGCATCCACCTCGAGCCCGAGCCCGTGCGCCTGGGCCTCGAACTCTGACCTCGACAGCAGGCACCGCACCCGCCGTCCTAAGATGGCACGGCGGCCCATATCGCCGCTCCGCCCCGTCCCCGCAGGAGGCCCCGTGAACGTCCTCGACCAGTCCATCGCCGAGCTCGACCCGGACATCGCCAAGGTTCTCGATCGCGAGCTGGAGCGCCAGCAGCGCACCCTCGAGATGATCGCGAGCGAGAACTTCGTCCCCCGCGCCGTGCTCGAGGCGCAGGGCTCGGTGCTCACCAACAAGTACGCCGAGGGCTACCCGGGTCGCCGCTACTACGGCGGCTGCGAGGAGGTGGACGTCGCCGAGGAGATCGCGATCCAGCGCGCGAAGGAGCTCTTCGGCGCCGAGCACGCGAACGTCCAGCCCCACTCGGGCGCCTCCGCGAACGCCGCGGTCATGCACGCTCTGGCCCGCCCGGGCGACAAGCTGATGGGCCTCTCCCTCGCCCACGGGGGCCACCTCACCCACGGCATGAAGATCAACTTCTCGGGCCGCCTCTACGACATCGTCGCCTACGAGACCGAGCCCGGCACCGGGCTGATCGACATGGACAAGGTGCGCGAGCTGGCCGTGGCCGAGCAGCCCAGGGTGATCGTCGCCGGCTGGTCCGCGTACACCCGCCAGCTCGACTTCCCGCAGTTCCGCGAGATCGCCGACGAGGTCGGCGCGACCCTCTGGGTGGACATGGCGCACTTCGCCGGGCTGGTCGCTGCGGGCCTGCACCCCAGCCCCGTCCCCTACGCGGACGTCGTCTCCACCACCATCCACAAGACCATCGGCGGCCCCCGCTCCGGCATGATCCTGTGCACGGAGAAGTGGGCCAAGAAGATCGACTCCGCGGTCTTCCCCGGCCAGCAGGGCGGCCCGCTGATGCACGTGATCGCGGCGAAGGCCGTGGCGCTCAAGGTCGCCGCGACCGATGAGTTCAAGGACCGCCAGGCCCGCACCCTCGAGGGCGCGAAGCTCCTCGCTGAGCGCCTCCAGGCGGAGGATGCGAAGGCCGCAGGCGTCAAGGTCATCTCCGGCGGCACCGATGTGCACCTGGTGCTGGTGGACCTCACCGGCAGCGAGCTGGACGGCCAGCAGGCCGAGGACCGCCTCCACGAGGTCGGCATCACCGTCAACCGCAACGCGGTCCCCAACGACCCGCGCCCGCCGCGGGTCACCTCCGGGCTGCGCATCGGCACCCCGGCGCTCGCCACCCGCGGCTTCGGCGCCGAGGAGTTCACCGAGGTCGCCGACATCATCGCCCTCGCCCTGACCGGCGGGGCGGACCTCGCCCAGCTGCGCGAGCGCACCGCGGCCCTGGCCGCGGCCAAGCCGCTGTACGCAGACCTGCAGCAGTACTGAGCAGCACCGTGGGGCCCGGCACATCGCGCCGGGCCCCACGGCTGTCCCCGCGGCCGCAGACGCCGGCCCGCCCCGCACACCCCGCGACACCCACCGCGACACCAAGGAGCGCCATGACGGCCCAGATCCTCGACGGCAAGGCCACAGCGACAGCGATCAAGGAGGAGCTCGCCCGGCGCGTCACGCGACTGGTCGAGGCCGGTCATCAGCGCCCGGGCCTCGCCACCGTGCTGGTGGGCGATGATCCCGGCAGCGCCGCCTATGTGCGCGGCAAGCACCGCGACAGCGAGCAGATCGGCCTGCACTCGATCCAGCGTCAGCTCCCGGCGGACGCCACCCAGGCCGACGTCGAGGCCGTCGTCGACGAGCTCAACGCCGATCCCGCCTGCACCGGCTACATCGTGCAGCTGCCGCTGCCCCCGCAGATCGACACCGACGCGATCCTCGAGCGGATCGACCCGGCCAAGGACGCCGACGGCCTGCACCCCACCAACCTCGGCCGCCTGGTGCTCAACGCCAACAAGCCCATCCTCACCCCCCTGCCCTGCACCCCGCGCGCGGTGATCGAGCTGGTCGAGCGCCACGGGCAGGACTTCCGCGGCAAGGACGTGGTGGTCGTCGGGCGCGGCGTCACCGTCGGCCGCTCGATCGGGGCGCTGCTTACCCGGCGCGAGCACAACGCGACCGTCACCCTCTGCCACACCGGCACCACCGACCTCCCCTCCCACCTGCGCCGGGCCGATGTGATCGTCGCCGCCGCGGGTGCCGCGCACCTGGTGCGCGCCGAGGACATCAAGCCCGGCGCGATCGTGCTGGATGTGGGCGTCTCCCGCCGGGAGGTTCCCGAGGGCGGCAGGGCGAAGCTCGTCGGGGACGTCGATCCCGCCGCGACCGAGGTCGCCGGCTGGCTGAGCCCCAACCCGGGCGGCGTCGGGCCGATGACCCGTGCGCTGCTGCTGAAGAACGTCGTCGAGGCGGCCGAGCGCGCCGCCGGCATCGAGGAGTCCGCGTGAGCTTCACCATCGCCAACGTCAACGTCAACGGCCTGCGCGCCGCCGCCCGGAAGGGGATGGGCGACTGGCTCGCCTCCACCTCCGCGGACGTCATCACCCTGCAGGAGGTGCGCGCCCCCGAGGAGCTGCTGGCCGGCCTGGTGGGGGAGGGCTGGACCATCGTGGGCGAGGCCTCGCTGCTCAAGGGACGCGCCGGCGTCGCGATCGCCGCCCGCACCTCGCTCGAGAGCATCGACCTCGAGGGTGTGCGCCGCGGCCTGCCCGGGCTCGACGAGGATGCGCACACCGGCCGCTGGCTCGAGGCGGACCTCGAGGACCCCCTCGGGGACGGCAGGCACCTCACCGTCATCTCCTGTTACATGCACTCGGGCAACACCGAGAAGCCGCAGACAATGACCGACAAGTACGCCTTCCTCGACGCGATGATGCTGCGCCTGGAGGAGCTGCGGGCCGACGGACGCCACGTGGTGCTCACCGGTGACATCAACATCGCCCACACCGAGTGGGACATCAAGAACTGGAAGGGCAACCTGAAGTCCGCCGGATTCCTGCCCGAGGAGCGCGCCTACCTCGACCGTCTCACCACCGAGGCCGGTTTCGTGGATGTGCACCGGAGCCTCCACGGCGACGGCCCGGGCCCCTACACGTGGTGGTCGCAGCGCGGCAAGGCCTTCGACAACGACGCCGGCTGGCGCATCGACTACCAGCTGACCACCGAGGAGCTCGCCGCCAAGGCCACCTCCGCGCAGGTGGATCGCGCGCCGAGCTACGACACCCGCTGGTCCGACCACGCCCCGCTGGTGATCAGCTACTCCTGACCCGGCGCACACACCAGGAGGCCCGGCCCCGCATGTCGCGGGACCGGGCCTTCTGTGGTGCTGGGCGGGCTGAGCGCCGACCGCTCAGACGCGGCCGGTGATCACGGCCTGCTTGACCTCGGCGATCGCCTTGGTCACCTGGATGCCGCGGGGGCACGCCTCGGTGCAGTTGAAGGTGGTGCGGCAGCGCCACACGCCCTCCTTGGAGTTCAGGATCTCCAGGCGCTGCTCGCCGGCGTCATCGCGCGAGTCGAAGATGAAGCGATGCGCGTTGACGATCGCGGCCGGGCCGAAGTACTGGCCGTCGGTCCAGAACACCGGGCACGAGGAGGTGCAGGCGGCGCAGAGGATGCACTTGGTGGTGTCGTCGAAGCGCTCGCGCTCCTCGGCGGACTGCAGCCGCTCGCGGCTGGGCTCCTGACCCTTCGCGATCAGGAACGGCATGACCTCCTTGTAGGAGTCGAAGAACGGCTCCATGTCGACGATCAGATCCTTCTCGACCGGCAGGCCCTTGATGGGCTCGACGGTGATCGGCTTGGAGATGTCGAGGTCCTTCAGCAGCGTCTTGCAGGCCAGACGGTTGCGGCCGTTGATCCGCATCGCGTCAGAACCGCAGATGCCGTGGGCGCAGGAGCGGCGGAAGGTGAGGGACCCGTCCAGATGCCACTTGATCTCGTGCATGGCATCGAGCACACGGTCGGTGCCGTGCATCGTGACGGTGAAGTCCTCCCAGTGGGTGCCCTTGTCATCCTCCGGGTTGAACCGCGCGATGCGCAGCGTGACCTCGAACGAGGGGACCTCTTCGGCGCCCGCGTCAGCCTTGGGCTTCTCAGCGACGGCAGTCATCAGAACGTACGCTCCTTCGGCTCGTAACGGGTGATCACGACGGGCTTGGTGCCCAGACGGATCGAGGTGCCCTCGGCGCCCTCCTCACCCGGGAGGGTGCGGTAGGCCATGGTGTGCTCGAGGTAGTTGACGTCATCGCGGGCCTCGAAGTCCTCACGGAAGTGGCCGCCGCGGGACTCCTTGCGGTTCAGCGCGCCGAGGGCGACGATCTCCGCGAGGTCCAGCAGGAACCCGAGCTCGACCGCTTCCATCAGGTCGAGGTTGTAGCGCCGGCCCTTGTCCTGGATCGCGACGGTCTCGTAGCGCTTCTTGAGCTCCTTGATGTCCGCGAGCGCCTTGCGGCAGGTCTCGTCGGTGCGGAACACCTGGACGTTCGCGTCCATGGTCTCCTGCAGGGCGCTGCGGATGTCGGCGATGCGATCCTCGGTGGCAGGGCGGTCGCGCAGCCGCTCGAGCAGCTCCACGGTGGGCAGCTCGAGGCCCTCGGGCAGCTCGGGCATGTCCACCGTCGCGGCGTGCTCCGCGGCGGCGATGCCGGCGCGGCGGCCGAAGACGTTGATGTCCAGCAGCGAGTTGGTGCCCAGCCGGTTGCCGCCGTGCACCGAGACGCAGGCGGTCTCGCCCGCGGCGTAGAGCCCGGGAATCACGTCGGTCGCGTTGGCGAGCACCTCACCGCGGATGTTGGTGGGGATGCCGCCCATGCCGTAGTGGGCGGTCGGGAAGACGGGGACCGGCTCCGTGTACGGCTCCACACCCAGGTAGGTGCGGGCGAACTCGGTGATGTCCGGGAGCTTCGCATCGATGTGCGAGGGCTCGAGGTGGGTCAGGTCGAGGTAGACGTAGTCCTTGTTCGGACCGGCGCCGCGACCCTCGCGTACCTCGTTGGCCATCGCGCGCGCCACGACGTCGCGCGGGGCGAGGTCCTTCAGCGTGGGGGCGTAGCGCTCCATGAAGCGCTCCATCTCGCTGTTGCGCAGGATGCCGCCTTCGCCGCGCGCGGCCTCCGAGAGCAGGATGCCCAGGCCCGCCAGGCCCGTCGGGTGGAACTGGAAGAACTCCATGTCCTCGAGCGGGATGCCGCGACGGAACGCCATCGCGGGGCCGTCACCGGTGAGGGTGTGGGCGTTGGAGGTGGTCTTGAAGATCTTGCCGAAGCCGCCGGAGGCGAACACGACAGACTTCGCACGGAAGATGTGGATCTCACCGGTGGCGAGCTCGTAGGTGACCACACCGGAGGCGCGCACGCCCTCGTCGGTGCGGGGGTCGCCGGTCATCAGCACATCGAGCACGTAGTACTCGTTGAAGAACTCCACCTGCTGCTTCACGCAGTTCTGGTAGAGGGTCTGCAGGATCATGTGGCCCGTGCGGTCCGCGGCGTAGCAGGCGCGGCGCACAGGGGCCTCGCCGTGCTCACGGGTGTGCCCGCCGAAGCGGCGCTGGTCGATCTTGCCCTCGGGCGTGCGGTTGAAGGGCAGGCCCATCTTCTCCAGGTCGAGCACCGCGTCGATGGCCTCCTTGGCCATCACTTCGGCGGCGTCCTGGTCCACCAGGTAGTCACCGCCCTTGACGGTGTCGTAGGTGTGCCACTCCCAGTTGTCCTCCTCGACGTTGGCCAGGGCTGCGCACATGCCGCCCTGCGCCGCGCCGGTGTGGGAGCGCGTGGGGTAGAGCTTGGTGACGACCGCGGTGCGCGCGTCTTTGGAGGCCTCCAGGGCTGCGCGCATGCCGGCACCACCGGCGCCGACGATCACCACGTCGTAGTTATGGGTCTGCATGTCTGGTGACTGCTCCGTTTCAGGTCGACCGGGAAGAGAAGGGGGCGGCCGGTGAGCTCACCGGCCGCCCGGGGGCGTCAGCCCTCGCAGAAGGAGGGCAGCAGGCTCGGCTCGGCGCCGACGGGGCACGGCTCGAAGGTGAAGATCACCAGGGTGCCCAGGACGATCGTGACGATCACGGCGAAGTAGAGCAGGCCCTTGAGGACCAGGCGGACACGATCGTTGCGGGCGTAGTCGTTGATGATCGTCCGCACGCCGTTGCCGCCGTGGATCAGGCCCAGCCACAGCATCAGCAGGTCCCAGACCTGCCAGAAGGGGGAGGCCCACTTGCCGCCGACGAAGGCGAAGTCGATGCCCTTGACTCCCTCGCCGAGCCACAGGTTCACGAAGAGGTGGCCGAAGACGAGGATCACCAGCAGCACGCCGGAGGCGCGCATGAACAACCACGAGAGCATCTCGGAGTTGATCCCGCGCTGGCCGGTGCGGCGATAGCGGGTGGTGGGATCGGGCAGGGAGGTTCCGGTCTGTGCACTCATGGTCACGCTCCGAACATGTGCATGAGGTGGCGGGGGAGGAAGCCGGCCATGAGGACGACCCACACGACCACGACGCCCCAGAACAGGCCGCGCTGGCGCTTGGTGCCCTGGGACCAGAAGTCCACCAGGATGATGCGCAGGCCGTTGAGGGCGTGGAAGAGGATCGCGCCGACGAGGCCGACCTCCCCGAGGCCGAACACCACGGTCTTGTAGTGCCCGATCACCTCGTTGTACGCCTCGGGGGAGACTCGCACGAGAGCGGTGTCCAGGACATGGACCAGCAGGAACAGGAAGATGAGCATTCCTGAGATGCGGTGGGCGACCCAGGACCACATGCCCTCGCGTCCGCGATAGAGCGTCCCGGATTGGGCTGAAGCCACGGAGTTCCTCCAGAAGCGTCGGGATGAAGCCGGGAACGGTGATGAGATGCCGCGAAGTGCGGCGCACGGCCCGGCCGGCTCATGGCCGGACGGCTGTCACGGCGTGGCGACGCGGGAAGCCACTTCACGACACGGCGACATCATCATCGCCCCCGACAGGGGCCGTTCCAGCGTAGCACCAGGCAGGGTGGGTGATGTGCCGCTCGATCACCGCGCGGGAGGTTCGCGGAACTCGCCCTGGGCGCCGCGCCCGCCGGGATACGCTGGGCCTATGCCGCTTTCTCCCTTCGTCCCCGTGATCCCTGCAGGTGGCGCCGGTACGCGACTGTGGCCGCTCTCACGCCGGTCGCGGCCCAAGTTCCTGCTCGACCTGACAGGGGAGGGGCGCTCACTGCTCCAGCGCACGCTGGAGCGGCTCGCGCCGCTCGCGGACCGTCCGCCGATCGTGGTCACCGGCGCCCTGCACGAGCAGGCCGTGCGCGAGCAGCTCGGAGCGCCCCTCGGCGCGCCCGGGGCGGTGCGGGTGGTCGCCGAGCCGAGCCCGCGCAACTCGATGCCGGCGATCGCGCTCGCGGCGGCGCTCGCGGAGCGCGATGACGAGGAGGCGGTGATCGGCTCCTTCGCCGCGGACCACCTGATCGAGGACGACGAGGCCTTCGCTCGCGCCGTGGACGCCGCCCGCCGGGCCGCCGAGCACGGCTACCTGGTCACCCTCGGCATCGAGCCGACGGGCCCGGCCACCGGCTTCGGCTACATCGAGCGCGATGCGCAGGCGAGGCAGGCGCACCGGGTGCTCGAGGGGACCGGTGCGGTGCCCGTGGCGCGCTTCGTGGAGAAGCCCGACCGCGCGCTGGCGCAGGAGTTCGTGGACAGCGGCCGCTTCCTGTGGAACGCCGGCATGTTCGTGGTGCGCGCCCGCGTGCTGCTCGACGAGCTCGAGGCCCAGATCCCGCCCCTGGCACGGGGAGCCCGGGAGATAGCCGCCGCCCATGGGAGCGAGCGCCATGACGAGGTGCTCGAGAGGGTCTGGCCCACGCTCACCGCGATCGCGATCGACCACGCCCTGGCCGAACCCCTCGCCGCGGCCGGGAAGGTCGCGCTGGTGCCCGCACGCTTCGACTGGGACGACGTCGGCGACTTCGCGGCCCTCGCCCGCCAGCTGCGCGAGCGCCGCGGTGCGGTGGAGGCCTCGACGGGGGACGGCGACGTCCAGGTGCTGGGAAGCGCCCACGTCGATGCGCTCTCCTCCCGCGCCACGGTGTACGGTGCCACGGATCGCCACATCGCCCTGGTCGGGCTGGACGGCATCAGCATCGTCGACACCGAGGACGTGCTGCTGGTGCTCGCCGACGAGCAGGCGCAGGACCTCGCCACGCTCGTCGCCCGCCTCGAAGAGCAGGGGCGGGGGCACCTGCGCTGACGCCGCCCTCCGCGACCACCGCGACAGGCGCACGACCCCGGCGAACCGCGCCGTGGGCCCTCGGCACGGAACACAGGGAGTGCACAGGTGGAGCAGACGCAGCAGGTGCTGCTGGGCACCGACCGGCAGCGATCGATGCTCGGCCCGGAGGGGCTGATCGCCTCGACCGTGAGGGAGAAGTCCACCGAGCTGAGGGACATCCGGCGCCACCTGCACCGCCATCCCGAGCTCTCCCATCAGGAGCACGCCACCACCGATTTCGTCGTCGAGCAGCTGCGTGCGCTGGGCCTGTCCCCGGTGCGCATGTCCCTCACCGGCCTGATCTGCGACATCTCCGGCAGCGACCCGAGCCTGCCGCTGATGGCGCTGCGCGCGGACATGGACGCGCTCGGCATCCCTGAGCTCAGCCCCGTCGCCTTCCGCTCCACCGTGGACGGGGTCTCCCACGCCTGCGGCCATGACGTGCACATGAGCGCCGTGCTCGGCGCGGCCACCGCGCTGGTGCGCGTGGCCGAGGCCGGGGGCCTGCACCGCGGGGTGCGGCTGATCTTCCAGCCCGCCGAGGAGATGCACCCCTGCGGGGCGCTCGAGCTGATCGGCCAGGACGTGCTCGACGGCGTCGACTCCATCCTCGCCCTGCACTGCGACCCCGGGGTGGACGTGGGCCATGTGGGCCTGAAGACCGGCCCCATCACCTCGGCCACCGACCCGGTGACGATCCAGGTGCGCGGTGCCGGCGGGCACACCTCCCGCCCCCACCTCACCCAGGACCTGGTCTACGCGCTCAGCTCGATCGCGACCCAGCTGCCGGCCGCGCTCACCCGCCGCATGGACCCGCGCTCCGGGGTGAACCTCACCTGGGGCAGCATCCACGCCGGCTCCGCCTTCAACGCGATCCCCAGCAGCGGCACCCTCGAGGGCACGCTGCGCTGCCTCGACCACGAGGCCTGGGACCGGGCCGAGGAGCTGCTCGAGACGGTCCTCGCGGACCTCGTGCGCCCCTGGGGAGTCGAGGCCCGGGTCACCCACGACCGGGGCGTCCCGCCGGTGTCCAACAGCGCCGGCAGCGTCGAGGTGCTCGCCGCCGCGGTGCGCGGCGTCCTCGGCGAGGACAACCTCGACCCCACGGCGCAGTCCCTCGGCGGCGAGGACTTCGCCTGGTACCTCGAGAAGGTCCCCGGAGCCCTCGCCCGCCTCGGCACCCGCACTCCGGGCGGGCGCACCTACGACCTCCACATGGGCGACCTGATGATCGACGAGCGCGCGATCGGCATCGGCGCGAGCGTGCTCGCGGCCGCCTGCGTGCAGCGGGACCTGCTGCCGCGCTGAGCGCTCTGCAGGAGACGGGCGCGACACCCGGCGTTCACGCTTACGCCAGATCCGCGTCGATTTCATAACGGTTCCACGAAGTGGGACCGAAGCGGGCTCCGCGGGGCCTCGGCACGGATATGGTCCGAGTCGCACTGCGACAGCGCTGTCGCCACGGACCCCACGGGGGCGATCCGTCCCCGCCTCTGAATCGAAGGAACCCTCATGAAGAGCATCACGCGTGCGCTCGCCCTGGTCGGCGCCGGCGCCCTGACCCTCGCCGCTTGCGGCACCGCCCCGGAGGAGACCGCCGGAGGCGGCGGTGGCGGCAGCGACGCCGGTGGCGCCGGCAGCGACTACAAGGCCTGCATGGTCTCCGACGCCGGCGGCTGGGACGACAAGTCCTTCAACGAGTCGAGCTACAACGGCCTGCTGGCCGCCGAGGAGAACCTCGGCATCCAGAAGCAGACCGCCGAGTCCACCTCCGACTCGGACTTCGCCCCGAACATCAACAACATGGTGACCGAGGGCTGCGACCTCATCATCACCGTCGGCTTCCTGCTGGCCCCGGCCACGGGCGCCGCCGCGCAGGCCAACGAGGGCACCGACTTCGCGATCGTCGACTCGACCGCCCAGGACGCCGATGGCAACCCGATCGAGCTCGACAACGTCAAGCCCCTCGAGTTCGACACCGCCCAGGCCGCGTTCCTGGCCGGCTACCTCGCCGCGGGCATGACGGAGACCGGCAAGGTCGCCACCTACGGCGGCATGGACATCCCCACCGTCACCATCTTCATGGACGGCTACGTCGACGGCGTCGCGCACTACAACGAGACCCACGACTCCGACGTCGAGGTGCTCGGCTGGAACAAGGAGTCCCAGCAGGGCTCGATCGTGGGCACCTTCGAGGACCAGTCCAAGGGCAAGGCCGTCTCCGACGAGTTCTACAACGCCGGCGCGGACATCGTCATGCCGGTCGCGGGCCCCGTGGGCGCCGGCACCCTCGCCTCCGCCAAGGAGGGCGATGATCGCAAGGTGATCTGGGTCGACGCCGACGGCTACGAGACCAACTCCTCCGATCCCGAGGCGCAGTCGGTCATCCTCACCTCCGTCATGAAGGAGATGACCGTGGGCGTCGAGGACGTCATCACGGGCGCTGCGGGCGGCGAGTTCGACGCCAACCCGTACGTCGGCACCCTCGAGAACGGCGGCGTGGGCCTGGCCCCCTTCCACGACTTCGAGGACGAGGTCCCCGCAGAGCTCTCCGAGGAGCTGGAGACCCTGACCCAGGAGATCATCGACGGCACCGTGGTCGTCGAGTCCGAGGCCTCTCCCGCAGGAGCCTGATCCGCTGACCGGAGCGCGGTCCCTGCCCGCGAGGGCGGGGACCGCGTCCCGTGTCTCGACATCGACCGGCCGAGCCTCTCGGCCCGCACCGACGGAAGCGAGTGCTGTGAAGCTCGAACTGCGCGGGATCACGAAGACCTTCGGGAGCTTCGTGGCCAATGACGCCATCGACCTCGTCGTCGAGCCCGGGGAGATCCACTCCCTGCTCGGCGAGAACGGGGCCGGCAAATCCACCCTGATGAACGTGCTGTACGGGCTCTACCGGCCCGACGGCGGACAGATCGTGATCGACGGGGAAACGGTCAGCTTCTCCGATCCCGGGGATGCGATGGACACCGGGATCGGTATGGTGCACCAGCACTTCATGCTCGTGCCCGTCTTCACCGTCGCGGAGAACATGGTGCTGGGCCACGAGCCGACCAAGGGCGGTCTGCTCGACCTCGCCGCGGCCCGCCGCCTGGTGCGCGAGATCTCCGCCCGCTTCGGCTTCGACCTCGACCCGGATGCCCTGGTCGAGGACCTCCCCGTCGGCGCCCAGCAGCGGGTCGAGATCATCAAGGCGCTCAGCCGCCGCGCCGAGGTGCTCGTGCTGGACGAGCCCACCGCCGTGCTCACCCCGCAGGAGACCGACGAGCTGATGGAGATCATGCGTCAGCTGCGGGCCGAGGGCACCTCGATCGTGTTCATCACCCACAAGCTGCGCGAGGTCAAGGCGGTCTCCGACCGCATCACCGTGATCCGGCGCGGCAAGGTGGTGGGGGAGGCGGACCCCTCCGCCGACCAGGCCGAGCTGGCCTCGCTGATGGTGGGCCGCCAGGTCTCCCTCGCCCAGGACAAGGCCGAGGCGGCACCGGGCGAGGTCGCGCTCGAGGTCACCGACCTGCGTGTCACCGACGCCGCCGGGATCCGCACCCTCGACGACGTCTCCTTCGAGGTGCGCCACGGCGAGGTGCTCGCGATCGCGGGCGTCCAGGGCAACGGCCAGACAGAGCTCACCGAGGCGCTGCTGGGCCTGCAGGAGAACGTGCACGGCTCGGCGCGGCTCGAGGGCCGTGAGCTGGTGGGCCGCAGCACCAAGCAGGTGCTCGACGCGGGCGTCGGCTTCGTGCCCGAGGACCGCACCCACGATGCGCTGGTGGCCGACTTCTCGGTCGCCGAGAACCTCGTGCTCGACCAGCACGACCGGGCGCCCTACGGCAGCCCCGTGGCGATGCGGCTGAAGCCCATCCGGGAGAACGCCGAGAAGCTGATCCCGGAGTTCGACATCCGCACCGGCTCCTCGGCCGCGGCAGTGTCCACCCTGTCCGGCGGCAACCAGCAGAAGGTCGTGATGGCCCGTGCGCTCAACCGTGAGCTCGCGCTGCTGATCGCCTCCCAGCCCACCCGCGGCGTGGACGTCGGCTCGATCGAGTTCCTCCACCGCCGCATCCTCGACGAGCGGGACAAGGGCACCCCGGTGGTGATCGTCTCGACCGAGCTCGACGAGGTCACCCAGCTCGCCGACCGCATCGCCGTGATGTACCGCGGCAGGATCCTGGGGATCGTGCCCGGTGACGAGGACCGTGACGTGCTGGGCCTGATGATGGCCGGCTACACCGCCGAGGCGGCCCGCGAGGCCGTCGCCGCCGGTGCCCGCACCGCCGACTCCCAGCTCGCCGACGAAGGAGAGATCGCCTGATGAGCACCTCTACCCACACCGCGGGCTCCGCACCTGGCGTCGGCACCGGCGGCGCCGACGCCCCGCCGCCCGAGCAGACGGCGGAGACCGCGCTGGCCAGGACGCTGCAGAGGATCGCGCGTGGCGACGTGCTCGTGGTCGTGATGAGCTTCGTGTTCGCGTTCCTGATCGGCTCGGTGCTGATCCTGATCGCCGATCAGGAGGTCCGCGCGACCCTGGGCTACTTCTTCGACCGGCCCTCCGACGCCCTGACCGCCATCTGGCAGTCCGTCACCCAGGCCTACGGGGCGATGTTCCGCGGCGCCGTCTTCGACGGGCCCGGCTTCTCCCGCGTGGCCGAGGACGTCCGCGAGGCGGGCGGCTCCGGCACCTACGTGTTGCTGCCCGCCCTGGCCGCGGGCCTGCGCCCCCTCACCGAGACCCTCACCGTCGGCACCCCGCTGATCATCGCGGCGGCCGGCATGGCCGTCAGCTTCCGCGCCGGATTGTTCAACATCGGCGGCACCGGCCAGCTGATCGTGGGCGCGATGGCGGCCGGCTACATCGGCTTCACCTTCGACCTGCCCGTCGTGGTCCACCTCCTGGCCTGCCTCCTCGCGGGCCTGCTGGCAGGCGGACTGTGGGGCGGCATCGCCGGCTTCCTCAAGGCCCGCTTCGGCGCCAACGAGGTCATCAGCACCATCATGCTGAACTGGATCGCGACCTACCTGCTGTTCTTCGCGCTGAAGACCGCGGCGTTCACCGGCGCGAACCAGTCCCAGCCCACCTCGCCGTCCGTGGGCGAGAACGCGGCCCTGCCGCTGCTGCTGGGCACCGGCTTCCGCCTCCACGCGGGCCTGTTCGTCGCCGCAGGCGCGGCCGTGCTGCTGTGGTGGCTGATGAGCCGCTCCACGATCGGCTTCCACTTCCGGGCCGTCGGCTCCAACCCGCGCGCCGCGCAGGTCGCCGGCATCTCCCCGGCCCGCACCGCCTTCCTGGTGCTCGCCGTCGCGGGCGCCCTGGTGGGCCTCGCGGGCGCGGTCCACGTGCTGGGTACCGAGCGCCGCCTCACCGAGGGCGTGGCCGGCAACATCGGCTTCGACGCGATCACCGTGGCGCTGCTGGGACGCTCCGGCCCGGTGGGCATCGTGCTGGCCGGCCTGCTGTTCGCCGCGCTGTCCACCGGCGGCCGCTTCATGGAGACCAACCAGGGCGTCCCGCTCGACCTGGTCCAGGTGATCCAGGTGCTGGTGGTGCTGTTCATCGCGGCGCCGCCGCTGGTGCGCACCCTGATCGGCCTGCGCCGCATCGACAACCCCGCCGCCGGTGCACGCGTGCGCCGCGCGCGCCGGGCCCGCGGCAGCGCGGACACCGCCGCCGTTGCCTCCGGCGCCGCCGCCGTGGCCGCAGAGAGCTCCGCCGCCTCCCGCACCGGAGCCCCTTCGGCGAGCCCCGACGGATCCTCCTCCGCGAACAGCCCCGCCTCGGCCCCCGAGGGTGGGCCCGGGCCGGGCGACCGCCCGACGCAGCCGCCGGGCCCCGACCCGACCCCGCCGGAGGGCCCGCACGGCCCCACCGCTGGCAGCACGGACAGCGCTGACAGCACCGACCGCACCGACGCGCAGGAGGACGAGCGATGAGCACCGCACCCGTGGGCGTCACGGACGACTCCGCCGGCGAGAAGCAGCTCGACGACAGGCGCCCCCGCAGCTGGTGGCACCTGCCCGCCACCACCACCGTGATGGCCCTGATCGCCCTGGTGCTGTTCGGGCTGCGCGGCATCCCCGGCGTGAATTCCACCTACGTCCTCGCCCGTGAGGGCGACCTCAACCCGCTGGGCATCGTGCCCGAGCGGATCGCGGTGCCCGCGATGGGCGGCGCGATCGCGCTGTCCGTCCTGGCGCTGGCCGCCTCGGCGGGCCTGTGGGTGCTGCACGCCCGCAGCGCGCGCCCGCACCGCGGCGCACGACTGGCCGTGATCGCCCTGTTCGCAGTGGCCTGGATCCTCGCCTTCATGACCTGGGTGATCTCCCAGCGCGCCCTCGACGTCACCACCCTGCTGCAGGGCACGATCGTGCTCGCCGTCCCGCTGGCCTTCGGTGCGCTCTCGGGCGTGCTCTCCGAGCGCTCGGGCGTCATCAACATCGCCATCGAGGGACAGCTCCTGTTCGGCGCCTTCGGCGCCACCCTGATCGGCTCGATGACCGGCAGCGTGTGGATCGGCCTGCTGGCCGCGCCCGTGATGGCCCTGGTGATGGGCGCGATGCTGGCGCTGTTCGCGGTCGGCTACCACGTCCAGCAGATCATCGTCGGCGTGGTGCTGAACGTCTTCGCGATCGGCATCACCTCGTTCTTCTTCGGCACCGTCATGCGGGACAACCCCGCGATGTTCAACGCCCCGATGCGACTGCCCACCCTGCGCATCCCGGTGCTCGCGGACATCCCCGTCCTCGGCCGGGTGCTGTTCGAGCAGAACATCCTGGTGTATCTGATGTGGATCGTGGTCGCCGGGCTCACCATCGCCCTGTTCCGCACCCGCTGGGGTCTGCGCGTGCGCGCCGTGGGCGAGCACCCCAAGGCCGCGGACACCGTCGGCATCGCCGTGAACCTCACCCGGTGGAAGAACGTGCTGCTGGGCTCGGCCGTCGCGGGCCTGGGCGGCGCGACCCTGACCATCGGCACGGGCGTCGCCTTCGGCGAGGAGATGTCCGCCGGCAAGGGCTACATCGCCCTGGCCGCGATGATCCTGGGCCGCTACCACCCCGTCGGCGCCCTGCTGGCGGCGCTCACCTTCGCCTTCGCGGACTCGCTCCAGCTGCGCCTGGGCACGATGTCCGCCGCCGAGGGAGGGGTCTCCATCCCGGGCGACTTCCTGCTGATGCTCCCGTACATCGTCGCGCTGTTCGCGGTGGCCGGAGTGGTGGGCCGGGTGCGGGTGCCGGCCGCGAACGGCCAGCCCTACGTCAAGCAGTGAGACGATCGTGGGCATGAGGACGAACCAGAGCCCCGCGCATGCCGCTGACGGCACAGCGCACGACGAGTTCGACGAGCTGCTCGCCGCGGCGCGCGAGATCGCCGAGCGCGCCTACACCCCGTACTCGCACTACCGGGTGGGCGCCGCCGGCCTCACCGACGACGGCCGCTTGGTGCGCGGCTGCAACGTCGAGAACGCCGGCTACGGCGTCACCCTGTGCGCGGAGTGCGGGATGATCAGCGAGCTGATCGCCAGCGGCGGCGGGAGGCTGCGCCGCTTCGTGTGCGTGGGCGGCGACGAGCGGCTGAGCCGCGACGAGCGTGACGTGGTCATGCCCTGCGGCCGCTGCCGCCAGCTGCTGTCCGAGCACGCCGGCGAGGACCTCGTGATCCTCACCCCCGAGGGCCCGCGGAGCATGGACGAGGTGCTGCCGCAGGCCTTCGGACCCGCCGACCTCCGACTCTGACCCGACCGGCCGGCCGGCCATCCCGGCCCCGCCACCGCCCGGCCCACCGGCGGCCGCGCCCCGACCCCGAGGAGCACCCATGAACGACGCCCCCGCAGCCACCGCCGTCGAACCGTTCGACGTCGTCGACGTCATCCGCACCAAGCGTGACGGCCACCGCCTGGCCGATGACCAGATCGACTGGGTCATCGACGCCTACACCCGCGGCGTGGTCGCCGAGCAGCAGATGGCGGCGCTCGCGATGGCGATCTTCCTGCGCGGCATGGACCGCATCGAGATCGCCCGCTGGACCCACGCCATGATCGACAGCGGCGAGCGGATGGACTTCGCCGCCCTGTCCAAGCCCACCACCGACAAGCACTCCACCGGCGGGGGGGGGGACAAGATCACCCTCCCGCTGGCGCCGCTGGTCGCCTCCTACGGCGTCGCCGTCCCGCAGCTGTCCGGCCGCGGGCTCGGCCACACCGGCGGCACCCTCGACAAGCTCGAGGCCATCCCCGGCTGGCGGGCTGACCTCAGCAACGCCGAGATGATGGCCCAGCTCGAGAGCGCGGGCGCGGTGATCTGCGCGGCCGGCTCCGGCCTCGCCCCCGCGGACAAGAAGCTCTACGCGCTGCGCGACATCACCGGCACCGTCGAGGCGATCCCGCTGATCGCCTCCTCGATCATGTCCAAGAAGATCGCCGAGGGCACCGCCGCGCTCACCCTCGACGTGAAGACCGGCGCCGGCGCCTTCATGAAGGACGAGGCCGACGCCCGCGAGCTCGCCCGCACCATGGTCGACCTCGGCACCGACGCGGGCGTGCGCACCGTCGCGCTGCTGACGGACATGTCCGCGCCCCTGGGGCGCACGGCCGGCAACGGCCTCGAGGTGCGCGAGTCCCTCGAGGTGCTCGCCGGCGGCGGCCCCGCCGACGTGGTGGAGCTGACCTGCGCCCTGGCCCGCGAGATGCTCGAGGCCGCCGGGGTGCGCGATCCCGACGTCGAGACCGCGCTCGCCGACGGCCGGGCGATGGACTCCTGGCGCGCGATGATCTCCGCCCAGGGCGGGGACGTGGACGCGCCGCTGCCCACGGCGAAGCACGTCGAGGAGATCCGCGCGAGCGAGGACGGCGTGGTGACCGGGCTCGACGCGATGGGCGTGGGCGTGGCCGCCTGGCGGCTCGGCGCCGGCCGCTCCCGTCCCGGCGAGGCCGTGCAGGCCGCGGCCGGCGTCGAGATCGAGGCGCACATCGGTGAGCAGGTGAAGGCCGGGGACGTGCTCGCCCGACTGCACACCGACACCGCCGAGCGCATGCCCCGCGCGCTCGAGGCGATCGACGGCTCCTGGACCCTCGCCGCCCCGGGCACCGAGGTCCCGGCCCGCACGATCGTCAAGGACCGCATCGCCTGAGCGGGTCCTGAACCAGGACGAGCGGCGCCGGCCCCCGGGAGGGGATCCGGCGCCGCTCGCTGCGTGGAGGGGAGGTCAGGAGGCCGACGTGCTCGCAGCGCGCAGCGCCGGCAGGATGTGCTCGACCATCAGCGGGGCCAGCCGCACCCCGGGCGCGGGAGCGTCGAGCCCGATCCAGCGGTGCTCGGCGAGCTCCGCCCGCACGGCGAGGTCCGCGGGCAGGGGAGCACGCGTGGTCCAGACCGTCGAGCGGACCAGGGTGTCCGGCTCGTTCGCGGCCGGCGCCTCGAAATCGCCCAGCAGCGTGAGCTCCTCGGCATCGAGCTCCACCCCGAGCTCCTCACGACACTCTCGCAGCGCCGCCTCGAGCGCGCTCTCACCCGCCTCGAGCTTCCCGCCCACCTGCATGTAGCTGCCGGTGCCGCGCTTGCGCACCGCGAGCACCTCGGGACCGTGCTCTCCCTCGCGCAGGAAGCACACCGCGGTGATCCGCAGCACCGCATGGCGCGGGGATCGTGCTCGCAGATGCTGGGAGGCCTCGGCGCATCCGGTCAGTCGCCGCACCCAGTCCGTGCCGCGGTGCAGGCCCTCAGGGCGCATCCCCGACGCGATCCAGCGTGCGATGTCGCCGCGCTGGGCGCGGGCCAGGGACCAGCCCCGCCACAGCAGCGTGTGCGGCGGCTTGCGGCGCTCGCGCAGGTCCCGCGCCAGCCTCAGCGCGAACACCACCGGCACGGGACGGCGCAGCACGATCGCATCGGCCAGCAGACCGGCGGCCGCGAGCGGCGCGATCAGCTCGGCGGCGAAGATGCCCTCGGCGATGAGCAACGGGGCATTTCCCGCCTCGAGCCGCCGCATCCCCTGGCGGCGCGAGACCGAGATCGAGTAGACGGGCACGTCGGCGGCGCCGTCGTGGGCGAGCGAGGTGAGCGCCTCGAGGGCCGCCTCGCCGTCCCAGGAGGCGGGATCGTCCCAGTCCACGATGCCGTAGCGGCGGGGGAGACCCGGCTCGTCGAGATCGCGGTAGAACTCGTCCAGCGGGAGCACCGGCAGCCCGGAGCGGCGTGAGAGCTCGCCTTTGCCACTGCCCGAGGGGCCGACGAGCAGGACGATGCGGCGCGGGGCCCGGGATGACGGCAGGGAGGAGGTCACGGCCGTCCAGTCTAGGTCAGCGTCCTCGCAGCGCCTCTCTCACGAGATCCGCAGCACCACCTTGCTGCTGGTGGGATCGGACACCTGGGTCTCGAAGGCGGCGGGCGCGTCCTCGAGGTCGTGGACGTGGCTGATCACGTGGTCGGCCAGATCGGTCGCGGCCAGGAGCTGCACGGCGTCCTCGATCTCGCTGACGAAGCGGTAGGTGCCGCGGTAGTCGATCTCCTTGGAGACCACCGGTCCCAGCGTCACCGAGACCGGGGAGGGCGGGAGGTTGCCCACCTGCACCACCACCGAGGCGCGGGTGATCGAGCGGAAGATCGCATCCAGCGAGGCAGGGGCGCCCGAGGCCTCGAAGGCGACGGTGATCGACTCGGCCATGCCCTCGGCGGAGCCGAGCGCCTCGTCCGCGCCCACCGCGAGGGCGCGCTCGCGGGCCGGGCCGGCCAGGTCCACGGCGGTGATGCGTGCGGCACCGGCGGCGCGGGCGGCGAGGATGACCAGCAGGCCGACGGGACCGCAGCCGGCCACCAGCACGTGGGCGCCCTCGACCTCGCCCGCGCGGCGCACCGCGTGGATCGCCACGCCGAGCGGCTCGGCGAGCACGGCGCGGCGGGTGTCCAGCCCCTCGGGGAGCGCGACCACCTGCTCCGCGCCGACGGTGAGCACCTCGGCGAAGCCGCCGTCGGTGTGCGGCTCCTGCGCGGCGGAGCCGAGATAGGTCAGCTGCGGGTGGAGGTTGTCCCGCCCGGCCAGACGCTCGGGCAGCGGACCGGTGGTGCGGGCGGGATGGACGGTGACCGGTTGCCCCACGCTCAGAGCGTCGACGTCGGCGCCGAGGCGCAGCACCCGCCCGGAGACCTCATGGCCCAGCACGAAGGGGTGTGACATCACCGCGGTGCCGGAGATGCCGTGGCGCCAGTACGCGATGTCGGAGCCGCAGATGCCGCCCCATTCGATCGCGATCTGCACCTGACCGGCAGCCGGTGCGGGGACGGGGCGGTCGACGAGGCGGAGGTCGCCGACGCCGTGGATCTCCAGTGCACGCATGGATGTGACCTTTGCTCTCGAGGACCGAGGGCGCAGCCGCCGGAGGGTGTCGGGCGAGCAGAGGAGGCGCCGCATCGGTGATCGCAACCTATCGCAGGGGCGGGGGAGCGGGCGGTGCCGGTCCGCGAGCGCGGGCCCGGCGGGGCTGGTGCGCGAGCGCGGGCCCGGGCTCGCTGAGCCGCGCTGAGGGCTGCGCCGTGACCGGATCGACGCCGCGGCGGATGCGCGGGGCCCCGCCCGTCTGCCAGGATCTGTCCATGACCTCTCTCGATCGCGCACAGCTCGCCTCCCTCATCGACCACACCCTGCTCAAGCCCGAGTCCACCCCGGAGGACGTCGCCGCCCTCGCCCGTGAGGCCGAGGAGCTGGGCACCTACTCCATCTGCGTCTCGCCCTCGATGCTCCCCGTCGAGACCACCGTCAAGGTCGCCACCGTCTGCGGGTTCCCCTCCGGCCAGCACTCCGCCGAGGTCAAAGCCTTCGAGGCGCGCGAGGCCGTGAGCAGGGGCGTCGACGAGATCGATATGGTGCTGAACGTGGGCCAGGCCCGCGCCGGCGACTTCGAGGCCGTCGAGCACGAGATCCGCGCGGTGCGCGATGTCGCCAAGTCCCCGGTCGTGCTCAAGGTGATCATCGAGTCGGCCGCCCTCACCGATGAGCAGATCGTCGGCGTGTGCGAGGCGGCCGAGCGCGCCGGCGCGGACTTCGTGAAGACCTCCACCGGCTTCCACCCCGCCGGCGGCGCGAGCGAGCACGCCGTGCAGCTCATGCGCAGCACCGTCGGCGATCGCCTGGGCGTCAAGGCCTCCGGCGGGATCCGCACCCGCGAGGCCGCCGAGGCGATGGTCGCCGCGGGCGCGAGCCGCCTGGGCCTGTCCTCCTCGAAGGCCATCCTCGACGGCGGCACCGGCACCGGGTACTGAGCCGCCCGGGCCCGCGCCGAGCAGGTGCCGGCCCCGAGCATCGCGCTCGCGCGGCCGAGCATCGCACCCGTGCGAGCGCAGGAACGCCCGCGCAGGGGCCCCGGTACGGGGCGTCCTGCGCGGGCGTCCTCGGCTCAGGCGGCGCCGAGCACCAGGCGCAGCTCGTCCTTCAGCGTCTCCAGCCGCTCGTCGGCCCGTGCCCGGATCTCGCCGATCCGTGCGGCCGGGGCGTCGGCAGGGATCTGCGTGACCACCTCGAGGTAGCACTTGAGCTTCGGCTCGGTGCCCGAGGGGCGCACCACCACGCGGGTGTCGTCCTCGCTGCGCAGCAGCACCCCCTCGGTGGGCGGCAGCCCGGTGGTCTCCACCGACCCCTGCGAGAGGTCCTGGTTCATGACCACCGGCGAGGACAGCAGCGTCGCCGGAGGCGCCGCCCGCAGACGCTCCATCATCTGACCGATCAGGGACAGGTCCTCCACCCGGATCGACAGCTGCGAGGTCGAGAACAGGCCGTGCCGGGCGGCGAGCTCATCGAGCCGGCCGATCAGCGTGGTGCCCTCCGCCTTCGCCTCCGCCGCCATCTCGGCGACCACCAGCGCCGCGGAGAGGCCGTCCTTGTCCCGCACCACCTCCGGCAGCACGCAGTAGCCGATCGCCTCCTCGTAGCCGAAGACGATCCCCGGCGCGCGGGTGATCCACTTGAAGCCGGTGAGCGTCGCGGCGGCTTCGAGGCCGCCGCTCTCGGCGACCGCCCCCAGCCAGCGGCTCGAGACGATCGAGCGGGCCAGCACCCCGCGGTAGCCATGGCGGCGCACCAGGTGCTCGCCCAGCAGCACGCCGAGCTCGTCCCCGGTGAGCATGCGCCAGTTGCCCCGGTGCGGATCCAGCACCGCCGCGGCGCAGCGGTCCGCGTCGGGGTCGTTGGCGATCACCACATCGGCCTCAAGGGTGCGGGCCAGCTCGAGCGCGAGATCGATGGCCCCCGGCTCCTCGGGGTTCGGGAAGGCGACGGTGGGGAAGTCCGGATCGGGGTCCGCCTGCTTCGCGACCGGGTGCACATCGGTGAACCCGGTGCGGTGCAGCGCCGCGAGCGCCGTCTCGGTGCCCACCCCGTGCATCGCCGTGTGCACGATCCGCACCTCGCGCGGGCCCTGCGGGTCCGGCAGCGCGCAGATCGCCTCGAGATAGTCCTCGCGCAGCTGCTCCCCGAGCAGCTCCACGCCCGCCTGCGCGACGGGGATGTCCCGCACCGGGCCCACGGCCGCGATGCGCGCCGCGATCTGCGCATCCGAGGGAGGCACGATCTGCACGCCGCGCCCCTCGGGCCCGGCCGCGCGACCGCCCAGATAGACCTTGTAGCCGTTGTCCGCCGGAGGGTTGTGCGAGGCGGTCACCACGATGCCGGCGTCGGCCTCCAGATGACGCACCGCGAAGGCGACCAGCGGAGTGGGGCCGAAGCGCTCGAGCAGCTGCACCCGGCAGCCGGCCGCCGTCATGATCTCCGCCGAGCGCTGCGCGAAGTCGCGCGAGTTGTAGCGGGCGTCGTAGCCGATCACCACGCGCGGCTGGTCCAGGCCCAGGTCCTCGCGCAGATGATCCGCGAGACCGCGCGCGGCGCGGGAGACCACCGCGAGGTTCATCCGGTTCGGGCCGGGCGCCATCGCGCCGCGCAGTCCCGCCGTGCCGAACTGCAGATCCGCGGCGAAGGCGTCGGCGATCTCCTCGCCGGCGACGGTGCTGCCCGCCTGCGCCTGCTCGAGCAGGTTCTCGAGCGCGGCCCGGGTGACGGGATCGGGATCGTCCTGGATCCACTCCTGGACGCGGGAGTGGAGGGCGGCGTCCAGGCTCATGCCGCGCCGTCCGTGATGCGCCGCACCGTCTCGGCGAGCAGGCGCGAGATCCGGGGACCGGCGTCCCGGCCCGCCTGCAGCACCTCCTCGTGGCTGAGCGCTTCGCCGCTGATCCCGGCGGCGAGGTTGGTGACCAGGGAGATGCCCAGCACGTCCAGGCCCGCCTCGCGCGCCGCGATCGCCTCGAGCGTGGTGGACATGCCCACCAGGTCCGCGCCGATGACCTTCGCCATCTGCACCTCGGCCGGGGTCTCGTAGCTGGGGCCGGAGAACTGCATGTACACGCCCTCGTCGAGGCTCGGATCGACCTCGTGGGCGATCTGGCGCAGCGCCGGGGTGTACAGGTCGGTGAGGTCCACGAAGTTCGCGCCCACCAGGGGAGTGGCGCCGGTGAAGTTGATCTGGTCGCGGATCAGCACCGGGGTGCCGGGGGCCCAGTCCGGGTTGATGCCGCCGCAGCCGTTGGTCAGCACCATGGTGCGGGCCCCGGTCGCGGCGGCGGTGCGCACGCCGTGGACGACGGCGTCCACGCCTGCGCCCTCGTAGTAGTGGGTGCGGGCGCCGAGCACGAGCGCCCGGGCACCGGTGCCCTCGACGCGGATCGAACGGAGGGTGCCCACGTGACCGGCCACCGCGGGCGGGCGGAAGCCGGGGATCGAGGTGGCGTCGGCCTGCCAGACGGTCTCGCCCAGGAGGTCCGCGGCACCGGCCCATCCCGAGCCGAGCACGAGGGCGAGATCATGGGCGGGGACACCGCTGGCCTCGGCGATCGCGGCGGCGGCGTCGCGGGCGAGCTGGTACGGAGCGGATGCGCTATCAGTCATGGACCGAAGGTAGCGCAGACCGCCGCCCTGCGTGACCCCGTCGGCGGGAGGGGACGGCCCGGAAAGAGGTGGATCTCGCACCGGGCGGGCCGACGGCCTGCGGTCCTCCCCCAGTGGCGGAAAACGGCCCCCCACCGGCCCGTCTTTGTGACAATGGCGGGGTGAGCGATCCCAGCACAGCACTGCCCTCCGATCCGCGACGCGTCCCCAGCGCGGGAGACCGTCCCCGCGTGGTGATCGTGGGCGGCGGACCGGGCGGCTACGAGGCCGCGCTGACCGCCGCACGCCACGGCGCGGCGACCGTCCTGATCGAGGAGAGGGGCCTGGGCGGCGCCGCGGTCCTCACCGACGTGGTGCCCTCGAAGACCCTCATCGCCACCGCGGACGTGCTCGACCAGGTGGCCGGGTCCCCGCAGCTGGGCATCCGCGACGCCGATACCGGCGCGGCCCCCACCGGGCAGACCCTCGACGTCGACCTCGCCGCCGTGAACCGCAGGGTCAAGGACCTCGCCGCCGCGCAGTCCGCGGACATCCGCGCGAGCCTCACGGAGGCGGGGGTGGAGCTGGTCGACGGCCGCGGCCGGCTCGACGGGCCCGACCGGGTCGAGGTCCTCGATGCCGCAGGGGAGCGCCTCGGCCAGCATGAGGCCGACGTGATCCTGCTGGCCGTCGGCGCGAGGCCCCGCGAGCTCGAGTCCGCCCCCTGCGACGGAGAGCGGATCCTGAACTGGACCCAGCTGTACGAGCTGGACCGCCTGCCCGAGCACCTGATCGTCGTGGGCTCGGGCGTGACCGGCGCCGAGTTCGCGAGCGCCTACCGGGCGCTCGGCAGCGAGGTCACGCTCGTCTCCTCCCGCCAGAAGGTGCTGCCCGGCACAGACGCGGACGCCGCGGACGTGCTCGAGGGCGCCTTCGCGCGTCGCGGCGTGACCGTGCGCTCCCGCTCGCGCGCCGAAACCGCCCGCCGCACCGACGACGGGGTGGTGGTCACCCTCACCTCGGGCGAGGAGATCACCGGCAGCCACGTGCTGATGGCGCTCGGTGGGATCCCCTGGACCGCGGACCTGGGTCTCTGGACCGCCGGAGTGCGGGTCAGGGACTCCGGCCACATCGAGACTGACAGGGTCTCGCGCACCTCCGTGCGCGGGATCTACGCCGCAGGCGACTGCACCGGGGTGTACCCCCTCGCCTCGGTCGCGGCGATGCAAGGCAGGATCGCGATGCACCATGCGCTGGGCGATGCGGTCTCCCCGCTGATCTCCACGCAGGTCTCCTCGGCCATCTTCACCAGCCCCGAGATCGCTGTGGTCGGGGTGAGCGAGGAGGACGTGCTCAGCGGCGAGGCCGCCGGCGAGGTGCTGGTGCTGGGGCTGGACACCAACCCCCGCGCGAAGATGCAGGGGATCACCGAGGGCTTCGTGAAGCTGATCGTGCGCCCCGGCTCCCACACCGTGATCGGTGCGGTGGTGGTCGCCCCGCGGGCCAGCGAGCTGATCCTGCCGTACACCCTCGCCGTCGCCCACCGGCTCACCGCCGAGCAGGTGGCCGGCACCTTCACCGTCTACCCCTCGCTCACCGGCTCGCTCGCCGAGGTGGCCCGGCGCCAGGTGCTCGACTCCCAGGAGTGACCGCGCGGCGGCGTGCGCGGAGCAGGAGGGGGCGGGGTCAGTCCTCGATCTGGCAGAGCACGGCGCCGGCGGAGACCGTCGCGCCGATCTCGGCGTTCAGCGCGGTCACCACACCGGAGCGGTGCGCGGTGATGGGCTGCTCCATCTTCATCGCCTCGAGCACCACCAGCAGATCGCCGTCGGCGACGCTCTGGCCCTCCTCGACGACGACCTTCACGATCGTGCCCTGCATCGGGGCGGAGACGGCGTTGCCGCCCGCCGCAGCACCCTCGGCACCGCGATGCTGGCGCTTGCGGCGCTGACGCACCGGGGCCTGCGGGGCGCGCAGCGAGGCGGGGAGGCTGATCTCGACCTTGCGGCCGTCGACCTCGACCACCACGGACTCGCGATCCTCCGGCTCCTCGGGCTGCGAGGGCAGCGGCGCGGCGGGCAGATCGTTGTCGAACCCGGTCTCGATCCAGCGCGTGTGGACCTCGAAGGCCTGCTCCGGATCGGCGGGGGCGAAGGCCGGGTCCTCGACCACCCTGCGGTGGAAGGGCAGGACCGTCGGGATGCCCTCGATGTGGAACTCGGCCAGGGCGCGGCGGCAGCGCTCGAGCGCCTCCTGACGGGTGGCGCCGGTGACCACGAGCTTGGCGAGCATCGAGTCGAACGCGCCGGAGACCTCATCGCCCGCGCGCACCCCCGAATCGATGCGGACGCCGGGGCCCGAGGGCACCTCGTAGCGCTGGATCCTGCCGGGGGCGGGCATGAAGCCGCGGCCGGGATCCTCGCCGTTGATGCGGAACTCGAAGGAGTGGCCGCGCACCACCGGATCCTGCTCGCTGATGTGCTCGCCGGCGGCGATGCGCAGCTGCTCGCGCACCAGGTCCACGCCCGCGATCTCCTCGGTCACCGGATGCTCGACCTGGAGGCGCGTGTTGACCTCGAGGAAGGAGATGGTGCCGTCCTTGCCGACCAGGAACTCGCAGGTGCCGGCACCGATGTAGCCGGCCTCGCGCATGATCGCCTTCGAGGCGGAGACCAGCTGGGCGTTCTGCTGCGGGGAGAGGAAGGGCGCGGGGGCCTCCTCGACCAGCTTCTGGTGGCGGCGCTGCAGCGAGCAGTCACGGGTGGAGACCACCTGCACGTTGCCGTGCATGTCCGCCAGGCACTGGGTCTCGACGTGGCGGGGGGAGTCGAGGTACCGCTCCACGAAGCACTCGCCCCGTCCGAAAGCCGCGATCGCCTCGCGCACGGCGGAGTCGAACAGCTCACGGACCTCGGACTCCTCGCGGGCGACCTTCAGGCCGCGGCCGCCGCCGCCGAAGGCCGCCTTGATCGCGATCGGCAGGCCGTGCTCGCGCGCGAAGTCGACGACCTCGTCGGAGTTCTTCACCGGATCCTTGGTGCCGGCGACCAGCGGCGCGCCCGCCTTCTGGGCGATGTGTCGGGCGGAGACCTTGTCCCCGAGTTTCTCGATCGCCCCGGGCGGGGGGCCGATCCAGGTCAGCCCGGCGTCGATCACGGCCTGGGCGAAGTCAGCGCGCTCGGAGAGGAAGCCGTAGCCCGGGTGGACCGCATCCGCACCGGAGCGGTGCGCGATGTCGAGGATCTTGTCGACCACGAGATAGGAGCTGGCGGCCGTGGTGCCGCCCAGCGCGTAGGCCTCGTCGGCGACCTGCGTGTGCAGGGCGTCGCGGTCGGGATCCGCGTACACGGCGACCGAGCGGAGCCCTGCATCCCGGCAGGCCCGTGCGATCCGCACCGCGATCTCCCCACGGTTGGCGATGAGCACCGTGGACAGCGGGCGGGGCTTGGAGGAGCGTGCGGGCATTGGCGATGGTTCCTTCCGGGAGTCAGCAGTGGTCGAGTCTAGTACCGCAGATGCTCAGGCGTCGCCAGGGCTCGCAGCGAGGTCGTCGCCGTGAGCGGACCACAGCTGGTGGACCCCCAGACCGATCTCCCCGAGCATCCGGCGCAGCAGCGGCAGGGACAGCCCGATCACGGTGTGCGGGTCGCCGGCGATGCGCTCGATGAAGGGCCCGGCCATCCCGTCGATCGCGAAGCCTCCGGCCAGGCCCAGCGGCTCGCCGGTGGCGACATAGGCGTCGATCTCCTCGTCGGTGATCTCCGCGAAGCTCACCTCGCAGCTCGCGGTCGCGCCGAAGGTCGCGCCGGTGCCGCCGTCCTCCTCGTCGCGATCATCGACCAGCCAGTGCCCCGAATGGAGCACGCCGGTGCGACCCCGCATCGCACGCCACCGCTCACGGGCCCGCTCGGGGGTGTGGGGCTTCCCGATCACCTCGCCGTCCAGCTCGAGCATCGAGTCGCAGCCGAGCACCACGTAGCCGCCCTCGCTGCGCGCGGTCGCGGTCTGCGCCTTCTCACGGGCCAGCAGCAGCACCTCCTCGGCCGCGCCGAGCTCCTCACCGGCCTCGAGCGCGGCCGCACGGGCCCGCTCGAGGATCGAGGTCTCGTCGAGATCGACCGGGAGCGCGGAGTGCTCGATCCGCGCGCCGTCGAGCACGGCGCGCCGTCCCTGGGAGGCGGAGGCGAGCAGCAGCAGCGGATCGTGGTCGGGCGCGGTCATCGCAGAGCCTCCTCGAGGACGGAGAGCGGGAGGCTGCCCAGGGCCAGGGCGTCCCGGTGGAAGTCGCGGGCGGGAGCGGCGGAGCTCGCCCGCAGCTGCTCCCAGACCCGCTGCCCGATCTTGTAGGACGGTGCCTGGCCGGGCCAGCCGAGGTAGCGGTGCAGCTCGAAGCGCTGCTCGGCCTCGGTCACGCCCCAGTGGGCGCTCATGAAGTCCCAGGCCTTCTCGTAGGTCCAGGCGCCTCCCGCGGAGCCGGCGAGACCCTCGGGCATCGGCAGACCGCAGTGCAGGCCGATGTCGAGCACCACACGGCCGGCGCGCAGACGCTGCGCATCGAGCATGCCCAGCCGGTCCCCGTCGTCGGAGAGATGGCCCAGCTGCTCCATCAGGCGCTCGGCGTACAGGGCCCAGCCCTCGCCGTGGCCGGAGACCCAGCACATCAGCGCGCGCCAGCGGTTCAGGGTGGCCGCCTGCATGGTCTGGATGCCCACCTGGAGGTGATGGCCCGGCACGCCCTCGTGGTAGACGGTGGTGGTCTCCAGCCAGGTGCGGAACTCGGTGGTGCCGTGGGGGACGTCCCACCACATGCGGCCGGGACGGCTGAGGTCCTCGCTGGGGCCGGTGTAGTAGATCCCGCCGGAGCCGGTGGCGGCGATGCGGCACTCGAGCCGGCGCAGCGGCTCGGGGATGTCGAAGTGGGTGCCGGCGAGCTCGTCGATCGCGCGGTCGCTGAGGTCCTGCATCCAGGCCTGCAGGGCGTCGGTGCCGTGCAGCACCCGGGCCGGATCGGAGTCCAGCGCCCGCTTGGCGGCCTCGACCGAGCGGCCGCCGCCGTTGCCGGCGGACTCATTGATCCGGGAGGCCACCTCCTCCTGCTCGGCGACGATCGCGCGCAGCTCCTCGATGCCCCAGGCGTAGGTCTCGTCGATGTCGATCGTGGTGCCCAGGAAGGTGCGGGAGGCGAGCGCATAGGCGTCGCGGCCGACGGCGTCGCGCTCGGGCGCGCGCGGCGCGAGGGCCTCGAGCTGGTCGGCGAGAGCGAGGTAGCCGCGCGCCGCGGCCGAGGCCGCCTCGGTCACCTGGGCGCGCTGGGCGTCATCGCCCACGGCGTCCTGAGCGAAGCTGTGGAAGAAGCCGTCCTGTGCGGCGAAGCCCCGCGCCTGCTCGGCGCCCAGCAGCAGCTGGCGGCGGGAGGAGAGGACCCCGTGCTCGGCGGCCTCGTGCAGCGACTCGACCCAGCTGGCCAGGGAGGCGGGCATCGCCGCCATGCGCTGAGCGATCACCTGCCAGTCCTCGGCGGTGTCGGTGGGCATCTGGTCCAGGATGTCCCGGGACTGGAGCGGCGAGGCGAGGTTGTTGACCGCGGAGATGTCCAGGCGCTGCTCGGCCCGCTCGATCTCGAGCCCGAGCCGCTCGGTGAGCGCGGCGCGGGTGACCGTGTCCACCGCGTCCTGATCCGGCACCTCGGCCGCGCGGGCGAGCAGGGTGCGGGCCGCCTCGGTGCGCTCGGCGGTCGCGGCGGGGGAGTAGTCGGTGACCTCGCCGTCATGGCCGGGGACCCCGAGCGAGGTGGCCAGGTACGGGTCGAGACGTGCGCTGAGATCGACGTACTCGTCGGCGAGACGGTCCAGCGCGGTGGAGGCGCGCACGGCCTCAGGGGGTGTGGTCGGCATGACCGGGAGTCTACGTGCGGGGACGGTGCTCACGGCGCACGCGGCCGGGCGCTGCGGAACGTCCCGGGAGAAGTCCAGCAGGGCCCGAGCGGGGTTCAGCGGTCGGAGAACTGCCAGGCGGTGGCCGACGCCATGCCGCGCAGTCCGTGCGCCCGCGGATGGCAGTGGACCGGATCGCTCCACGCCCCAGCACCCGGCCCCCGACCCTCGGCGAGCAGGCGCTCCTCCGCCTCGAGCCGGCTGGTGACGCTCATGGCGGAGACCACCACCGCGATCGCGGCCAGCTCGTCATCGCGCAGATATCCCTGCACGAGGCGCACATCCGAGGTGCGCACCGCAGGCTCCGGCCCGGGCTGCGCCGGGGCCGTGTCCTCGACCGCGCTCACAGCGGGATGTTCCCGTGCTTCTTGGTGGGCAGGGTGTCGCGCTTGGTGCGCAGCGCGCGCAGCGCCCGGGCGATCTCCAGGCGGGTGTCCGCCGGGCGGATCACGCCGTCGATCCAGCCGCGCTCGGCGGCGGTGTACGGGGTGGCGAACTGCTCCTCGTACTCCGCCTGGAACTGCGCGCGCTGGGCCTCGACGTCCCCGCCCTCCTCGGCGACCCTGCGCAGATCGCCGCGGTGGAGGATGTTCACCGCACCCTGGGAGCCCATCACCGCGATCTGGGCGGTGGGCCAGGCGAGGTTGATGTCCGCCCCGAGCTCCTTGGAGCCCATCACGATGTAGGCACCGCCGTAGGCCTTGCGCGTGATCACGGTGATCAGAGGGACCGTCGCCTCGGCGTAGGCGTACAGCAGTTTCGCGCCGCGACGGATGATGCCGCCGTACTCCTGATCGGTGCCGGGCAGGAAGCCGGGCACGTCCACGAAGGTCAGTACCGGGATGTTGTTGGCATCGCACAGGCGCACGAAGCGCGCGGCCTTCTCGGAGGCGTCGATGTCGAGGGTGCCGGCCAGATGCGAGGGCTGGTTGGCGATGATGCCCACGCTGTAGCCCTCGACGCGGCCGAAGCCCACCATGATGTTCTGCGCGAACAGCGGCTGGACCTCGAGGAACTCCTCGTCGTCCAGCACCGCCCGCAGCACCGAGAGCATGTCGTAGGGCTGGTTGGGGGAGTCCGGGACCAGCGTGTCCAGGGCGGTGTCGGCCGGGGTGGGGTCCTGGTCGAAGGGGACCGGGAAAGAGGGCGCGGGGCTCAGCGTGTTCGAGGGCAGGTAGCTCAGCAGGTCCTTGACGTACTCGATCGCCTCGGCCTCGTCGGGCGCCATGTAGTGCGCGACCCCGGAGCGGGAGGAATGGGTGCGGGCGCCGCCCAGCTCCTCGAAGCCGACGTCCTCACCCGTGACGGTGCGGATCACGTCGGGCCCGGTGATGAACATGTGCGAGGTCTTCTCGACCATCACGATGATGTCGGTCAGCGCGGGGGAGTAGACGGCGCCGCCCGCGGCCGGCCCCATGATCAGGGAGATCTGCGGGATCACGCCGGAGGCGCGGGTGTTGCGCTTGAAGATCCCGGCGAACATCGCGAGCGAGGCGACACCCTCCTGGATGCGCGCGCCGCCGCCGTCGAGGATGCCGATGATCGGCACCCCGGTGCTCAGCGCGAGGTCCTGGATCTTCTGGATCTTGCGGCCGTGCGCCTCGCCGAGCGACCCGCCGAAGACCGTGAAGTCCTGGGAGTAGACGCACACCTGGCGGCCGTCGATGGTGCCGTAGCCGGTGACGATGCCGTCGCCGTCGGGGCGCTTGCGGTCGATGCCGAAGCTGCGCGCCTGATGGCGCACGAACCGATCGGTCTCCACGAACGAGCCGTCGTCCAGCAGGTCGGTGATCCGCTCCCGGGCCGTCTTCTTCCCTCGGGCATGCTGCTTCTGGACCGCCAGCTCGTCTGCCGCGGAGACCGCGGCGGCGTCACGCTCGCGCAGGTCCTCGAGTCGCTGAGCGGTGGTGAGCGGCCGCGGGGCGTCGGTCACGGGGCCTCCTTGCGGCCTGCTGGGCCGCGTGGTCATACGGCGGATGGACACCGGGATACTACGCTACGCAGGTCCGACGACGGCCGCCCCGTCCCTCGACGGCGCGCGCGACCGTGGGGGAGAGAACAACGGCGCACGAGGCAGGACGGGAGACGCATGGACGGCACGGACGGCAGCGACGGCAAGGACAGCACGGACCTCATGGGCGCTTCACCGCACCCCCTCGCTCCGCGGATCCTCCGCCTCGGCGCCGTCACCTCCACCCAGGACGAGGCCTCCCGGCGCCTGCAGCAGGGGACGCCCGCGCCCTTCGCCGTCACCGCGCGGCGCCAGACCTCCGGCAGGGGGCGGCTGGGACGCCCCTTCGAGAGCCCCGAGGGTGCGAGCCTCTCGTGCACCTATGTCCACCGCACCGCCCTGGACCCCACCCGCCGGGGCTGGATCCCGCTGGTCGCGGGCCTCTCTGCGGTGCGGGCGCTCACCGAGGTGACAGGGCGGCTCGCCCCCGCGCAGGTCGGGCTGAAATGGCCCAATGATCTGCACACTCCCGACGGGCGCAAGCTCGGCGGGATCCTGGTCGAGGGCCGCGGTGCCGAGCACGTGCTGGTGGGGATCGGCCTGAACCTGCGCGCGCCCCTCTCCCCGGCCGACGGCGGCGTCGTGCCCGGCGCTGCGTGGCTGCGCGGAGAGGACGGGCTGTGCGAGGACGACGGACCGCCCGCGCCGCCCGAGGGCCCGTCCACGGGGGAGGTGCTGCGCGAGTCCCTCGAGACTGCGCTGGTCACGACCCTGCGCGAGGAGCTGGAGCGCCTCGAGTCCGTTCAGGGAGACGCCGTCCGCGCGGGAGTGCGCGACCGGTACACTATGACGTGCCTCACACTGGGGCGCAGGGTGCGGATCGATCCGTTGGGACGCCGGGCCGGTGGCGGGGACCCTCCTCGTTCCTGGTCGGGCCTTGCGCGAGAGATCGACGAGCACGGCAGGCTGGTCGTCGACCTCGAGGGCGACGGCCGCAGGGCCGTGGACGTCGGCGACGTGAGGCACCTGCGGCCGGAGGCGACCGCCGGCACCCCGGAGGATGGGGCGTCGGACATCGAGCAGGAGGAGCACGTCACGTGACCGGAGGCATGGAAGACCTGGAGCGCGCCGCAGCCCGGGAGGGGAGCACCCCCGCTCGGGAGCCATCCGTGCCGCAGGACTCCGTCCCGGTGGAGACCACGGAGCTGCCCGACCTCTCGGAGGCCGCGGCGGGAGCGGCCTCCCTGGACGAGAGCGAGATCCTCGACCTGAACAAGCGCTTCGCCGCGGTGCGCCGCAGCGTGGGCGCGCTCGAGAAGGTGCTGCTGCAGGGACCGCGCAAGTACTCCCGGCGCGACCTCGCCGAGCAGCAGGACATCCCCGAGCGCCTCACCTCCGTGTACTGGCGCTCGCTGGGCTTCACCCCGGTGGACGAGGACACGGTGGTCTTCACCGAGGAGGACGCCTACGCGATCGGCGACCTCGCCGCGATCGTCGAGGAGGGCGTGATCACCGAGCGCGCCTTCTCGAGCATCTCCCGCGGCCTCGGCTTCCACATGGGCCGGCTGGCCATGTGGATCACCGAGGCGCTGGTGGACGAGGCGAAGTACGCCGACGGCCTCGACGACGCCCAGGCGCGCCAGCAGATGCTGGACTCCATCCCCGAGCTGCTGGAGATCTTCGAGTCCCAGGTGATGTTCGCCTTCCGGCGGCAGCTGGCCGCCTATGCCGCCCGGGCCGGCAGCGAGGTGCTCCACCGCGACACCGACGAGCTGTTCCCGCTGCAGCGGGCCGTCGGCTTCGCCGATCTGGTGCAGTTCACCCGGCTCGCCCAGGACCTGCCCGGCGCGGAGCTGGCGGACATGGTGGGCCGCTTCGAGTCGGTCAGCCGCGACATCATCTCCGTGGGCGGCGGCCGCGTGGTCAAGACCGTCGGCGACGAGATCATGTTCCTCGCCGACACGCCCGAGGACGGCGCCCAGATCGCCGTCAGCCTCGCCGAGATGATCACGGAGTCCCCGGACCTCCCACCGGTGCGGGTGGGCCTGGCCTGGGGGTCGATGTTCTCCCGATACGGCGACGTCTTCGGTCCCACCGTCAACCTCGCCGCCCGCATGGAGTCCGTGGCCCGGCCCGGCGCCGTGCTGGTCGACTCCGACACCGCCGACGCCGTCGCGCAGGCGATGCCGGGCGGATTCGCGCTCGCCGAGGGAGACGACGTCGAGCTCCACGGGATCGGCACCGTGCACGTCCAGGAGATGCGGCGCGACCGCTCGGCACCGCTCGATCTGGGCCTGTGACCGAGCCGGCCGCGGCGCGCGGAGGACCTCCGCCCACCGCCGCGACGGCGGACCTGTGATGATGGAGAAGAGCCCGGCCCCTCACCGGATCGGGCGGTCCCTGCAGGCACCGACGTAGGATGGATCGCGTGACACGACTGCTACTCGTCGAGGACGACTCGGCCATCGCTGAACCCCTCTCCCGCGCGCTGGACCGGGAGGGCTACACCGTCACGCGTGCATCGCGAGGGATGGACGCGCTGTCGATCGCGGCGGGGCCGGACCCGATCGACCTGGTCATCCTCGACCTCGGCCTGCCCGACCTCGACGGCCTCGAGGTCGCGCGGCGCCTGCGCAAGGGCGGGCTCGAGTGCCCGATCCTGATCCTCACCGCCCGCGCCGACGAGGTCGACGCGGTGGTCGGCCTGGACGCCGGCGCGGACGACTACGTCACCAAGCCCTTCCGTCTCGGCGAGCTGCAGGCGCGCATCCGCGCCCTGATGCGGCGCTCCCAGGCCACGGAGGAGTCCGGCGACAGCTACGACGTCAACGGTGTGATGCTCGACGTCTCCGCGCGCCGCGCCTACGCCGACGGCGAGGAGCTGAGCCTCTCCGCGAAGGAGTACGACCTGCTGACCGTGCTGGTGCGCGAGTCCGGCAGCGTGGTCACCCGCGATGACCTGATGCGCGAGGTGTGGGGCGCCGAATGGTGGGGCTCCACCAAGACCCTGGACATGCACGTCTCCTGGCTGCGCCGCAAGCTCGGCGACGACGCCACCGATCCCCGCCGGATCACCACGGTGAGGGGAGTGGGCTTCCGCTTCGAGACCGGCACGGAGAGCTGACCGGTGAGGCAGCGCGTGCTGCAGGCCACCATCATCACCGTGCTGCTGGCCGTGCTCATGCTCGGCATCCCGCTGGGCATCTCGTGGCTGCAGCTCGTCGAGCAGAACCTCAGCAACCAGGCCACCTCGATCCTCGACGCGGTGCGCGTCGACACCGATGCCCGTATCCAGGAAGGCGGGGAGATCGACGAGGCGCAGCTGCAGCGCCACGTCGATGCGCAGACGGACCTGAACATCGCGATCTCGGTCACTTACGAGGGCACCACCACCGCGGTCGGTGACCCCCCGGGTCAGAAGCCGGTGAATAGGAACACCAACGGTGCCTCCGGCCAGTCGATCGCGGTGTACATCCCTGAAAGGGACGTGCGCGCCCACACCGCGAGCGCCTGGGTGCTGATCACCGTGGCGGGTCTCGCCGCGCTGTCGATCGGCGTCTCCGTCGCGCTGTGGCAGGCCCAGCGCATCTCGCTGCCGCTGGCCCGCCTCTCGCGCCGCGCCGAGGAGATGGGCGCCGGTCGCTCCCGCGGCCCCTGGTACCCCTCGGGGATCGCCGAGATCGACGACGTCGCCGAGGAGCTCGCCCGCTCCGGCGCCATGCTCAACGAACGGCTCGAGGCGGAGAGCCGGCTCGCCTCCGACGCCTCCCACCAGCTGCGCACGCCCCTGACCGCGCTGTCCATGCGGCTGGACGAGATCCTCGCGACCAGCTCCGAGGAATGGGTGCGCGAGGAGGCCCGCATCTCGCTCGAGCAGATCGACCGGCTCACCGAGGTGGTGCACGACCTCATCAACGCCCCGCGCTCCTCCCAGCGCCGCACCCCCGGCGTGGTCGAGCTGCGCCACGTGCTCACCCAGCAGAGCGAGGAGTGGTCGCCCGCCTACCGCCGCGCCCACCGCGAGCTGCGCGTGCAGGTGCCGCGCAGCGCCGCCGTCTGGGGATCCAACGGCCCGCTCACCCAGGTGATCGCGACCCTGATCGAGAACGCCCTCGCCCACGGCGCGGGCCGCACCACCGTCAAGGTGCGCCGCAACGACCACTCGACCGTAGTCGAGGTCTCCGACGAGGGCGGCGGCATCGAGCCGGAGCTCGGCTCGAGCATCTTCGAGCGCTCGGTCTCCGGCAGCGGCTCGAGCGGCACCGGCGTGGGCCTGGCGCTGGCCCGCACCCTGGTCGAGGACGACGGCGGGCGGCTCGAGCTGCTCACCGAGAACCCCACGACGTTCGGTGTGTTCCTCATCTCCGCGCCCGGGGACACCGAGGTGGAGGACTACGACGTGGTCGGGACCGGCCGCAGCCCCCGCCCGTCCCGGGACACCCGCGGCGGGCGCTTCGCCAAGAGCGGCAGCACGCGCCGCGCCGACATGTCCGGCGGCGACGCACCGCGCGCCGACTCCGGCGGCGACGACCTCGACTCCCTGCCCCAGGGGTCCGTGGTGCGGCGCCGCCCGCGTCCGCGCTGAGGTAGTGAAACGTGTCATGCGTCGATGCTGCTCGGCGAGGACTCGCTCGTTACAGTTCCGAGCGCCGATCCTGATCAAGCGTTTGTTCGAAACCGCTCAAAGAGGTGTGAATCGCCGATTCAGGACAGCCATATGGCGGCTCTTCAGAATTGAGTGTGGGCGCGCCGGTGGTGCTGGGTGGCTGCGGATAGACGTCGAGGTCCTCGATGATGAGCGAACTCTTACCTCTGCTCGCACCAAGGATTTCGACGATGCATCACCATAGTTGCCCGTGCCCCGACGTGCTCGACCGCTGTTGAAACCGCGATCTTCCCCTTGACTTCTCCGGCCTGCACCTCGTCGAGGTCACGAACGTGAAGCCGGACCTGGTCCTCGAGGTCGAGTCCTGCGACGCAGTGGCGGGTTGCCCGGGATGTGGTGTCATCGCAACTGGTCACGGCCGGATCATGACCCGGCCGGTCGACGCGCCCTGGGCCGGCAGGCCAGTACTGATCCGGTGGCACAAGCGTCGCTGGATCTGCCGCGAGGAGCTCTGCGAGGTGGTCTCGTTCCTCAAGCAGGACCCAGACGCCCACGCGCTGCGGGGTCTGCTCAGCACTCGCGCGTTCCCATGGGCGATCAGACAGCTGTGCCACGAGGGCGTAACGATCCACGTCCTGGCCAAGCAGCTCGGGACGACCTGGAACACGCTCTGGTCCCAGGTCCAGCCCATCCTCGCGCGGGCCACGGCGGGCCCTGCCCGATTCGAGGGGCGTGGAGGCTCTGGGCGTGGACGAGCACATCTGGCACCACCGTGACCCGCGCCGGCGAGGCCCGAAGGAACTCGCCGGGATGGTCGACGTGACTCGCGGCACCCACCCCATGGCGAGGCTGTTGGACCTGGTCCCGGGTAGATTCGGGATGGGCTGCCGCAACTGGGCGGACGAGCTGGACGAGTCGTTCCGCCAGGGGATCAAGATCGCGACGCTCGACCCGTCCCAGGGATACAAGAACGCGATCGATGACCGGCTTGAGGACGCGACCTGCGTGATGGACGCTTTCCACATCGTCAAGCGCGGGGGCCGCGGTCGATGACATCCGCTGCCGGATCCAGCAGGAGACCCTGGGCCATCGCGACCGGACGGGTGATCCTCTCTACGGGATCCGCCACTTCCTGCACGCCGGCAGGGACCGGCTGAGCATTCGTCAGCAGGCACGAATGGAGACCGCGTTCGCCGCACCTCCCGCAGGCCTCGCGGTCGAGGTCGCCGACCAATTCACCCAGGGCCTCCGCGAAGTGTTCCACCGGCCCACACCCGCACGAGGCTGCCAGATCGCCCAGCGCCTCATCGACACGCTCCCCTCCTGCCCGATCCCCGAGATCGCACGGCTCGAGAAGACGCTGAGTCGATGGAATACAGCGTTCCTGGCCTACTTCGACACCGACGGCGCGAGCAACGGCGGGACAGAGGCCGTCAACGGGATCATCGAGCTCGGCCGCCGCATCGCCCGCGGCTTCCGGAATTTCGAGCACTACCGCCTCCGAATGCTCCTCATCACCGGCGGCCTCGACGCCTCACCCCACACTCAACTCTGAAGAGCCCTCATAGTCCGTGGGATGAGCTCTCTGATACTCCTCAACAGCTACGAAGAACGCGTCCGGATCGCTCTTCTTGACCTCTGCCATCGCAGGTTGTGTGAGGACGAGCGAAACAAGAACGGCGGCCGAGGCGGCCACCAGTGTGCGGATCTTGCTTGTTCGAGTTGTGGTCCTGATGACTGGACTCCTTGTCGGGAGTTGCAGCCGTCCAAGGGCACCCGCAGAAGCTATGAAGACGCGGTCGCCTTGCGGTCCCCTCATCAGGCTGACGACGTCGTACGTCGTTTTGCGAGGTCCTCGTTGGCCCCATGTCGCACCACCCTGCGCACGCTGACCAGAATCTTGCAAGAGCCCGTAAAAATCAATGGCACGTCCGGAAGAGCCTGATCAGTCCTTCTTTTGCACCTCCGGTTCGGTCTGCTCCTGTGCACGTTCGGCGTCTCGATCCTTGAGCCCATCGCGGACTCCTCGGCGCACGGCTAGATAGACGATGTAGCCCGTGACCGCTATTGCGAGAGCGGTCAGAGCGAGTAAGGTCAGTGGATCCATTTGCTCTCTCCTCTCGGTTCTCCAGCCACCCTATCGAGCAAGTGGGATGGTGTCCGGAGAGTTGAGTGGCTCTTCCCAGATTAGGGGGTAGCGGTGGGGCGTGGGGTGGGCGCGTCGGTGCCGGGATAGACGTCGAGGTCTCCCGAAGATGGAAGTTCTGACACTCTGAATCGGCCCAGGTTTGATGCCGCTGCTGTTTGAGTCCGGAAGGATGGACAGCATGCCGAAGAAGATCGATCCCCAGCTGCGCGCGAGGTGCGTGCGCCTCGTGCGAGAGCACCAGCAGGAGTACCCCTCCCGGTTCGCCGCATTGGTCGCGGTCGCCCGCCAGGAAGGCGTCTCGAAGGAGTCCGTGAGACGGTGGCTGGCCCAGGCTGGCGTCGACGACGGCACCCGCCCCGGCGTCACCAGTAAGGAGTCCGCCGAGGTCAAGCGCTTGAAGGCCGAGAACCGGCGGTTGCGGGAGGATAACGAGATTCTCCGGAAGGCGTCGATTTTCTTCGCGGGGGAGCTCGACCCCCGCAACCGCTGATCATCGCGTTCATCGACGAGATGAGAGCCGAGGGTTTCGCAGTCGAGTCGATCCTCCGCGTCCTGCGCCAACAGGGCCTGAGGATCGCTGCAAGGACCTACCGGTCTTGGAAGAGCCCGGCCCGAATCACAGCCCGCACCGTCACAGATGCCCTGGTCGAAGACCAGATCCGTGCCCTGGCCTAGAAGGTCAACGAGGCCACTGGACTGGTCCAGATGACTCCCGAGGGTCTCTACGGGCGACGGAAGTGGGTCGCCCTGCTCCGCCGCCAGGCTGGTCTCACCGCCACGTCTCGCGGTGCGGTGGACCGAGCGATGAGGACCCTCGGGCTTGAAGGTGTTCGGCGGGCGAAGAAGCTGCGCACCACCATCCCTGATCCGGACGGGAAACGTGCCGGTGACCTGCTGAACCGTGGCTTCACCGCGGCGGCTCCGAACCTGGTCTGGGTTACCGACTTCACCTAATTTCGCACCTGGGCGGGGTTCGTCTATGTCGCGTTCGTCGTGGACGTCTTCGCTCAGCGGATCGTGGGCTGGCACGCCAGCGCGAGCAAAAAGGTCGACCTGGTCATGACCCCGCTGCGGATCGCGCTCTGGCAACGCGAACGGGAAGGAAAGCCCGTCTCACCAGGGGGTTTTGCCCATCACAGCGATGCAGGGTCTCAATACACAGCGATTCGGCTGACCGAGCATCTCGCGCTCGAGGGCATCTCCCCGTCGATCGGGACCGTCGGCGATGCCTATGACAACGCCCTGATGGAGACCGTGAACGGGCTCTTCAGGACCGAGTGCATCCGCACCACCGTCTTCCACACCGGCCCCTATCGGACCCTCGCAGACGTCGAGTACGCGACCTCCGGGTGGGTCGACTGGTATAACAACAGGCGCCTCCACGGCTCGCTCGGGATGCTCACCCCGATAGAGTTCGAGACGCTCCACTACGAGGCCCTCACCCGAGAGCCCGAACCCGCAAAGTAGCGGCAGAGAACCCGGGCCGATTCACTTCGGCGCTATGACGCTGTCCGGTGCCAGTGAGCCATGGAGGCGGAGGCTTCGTTAGACTGGCGGTCGTGTCTGCGACCCCGCCCTGCCCCGACCAGCCCCGCCGCTCCCGAGGGGGCGCCCGCCCGCCGGATCGGGGTTGTCGGCGCGGGCCAGCTTGCCCGTATGATGCTCGGTCCCGCAATCGAACTGGGCCTCGAGCTCGAGGTGCTCGCCATAGATTCGGCCGAGAGCGCCGCCGCCGTCGCCGCCGTAATGCAGTTCGGACGCCACGACGACGAGACGGCCGTGCGGGAATTCGCCGGAGCGGTCGACGCCCTCACCTTCGACCACGAGCACGTTCCCACCGCGATCCTCGAGGGGATCGAACGTGACGCCATCGCCGCGGTTCGACCCGGGTCGGCCGCCCTCGCTCACGCTCAGGACAAGCTCGTCATGCGCGAGCGGCTCACGGCCCTCGGTCATCCGTGCCCGCGATGGTGGCGGATCGGGTCCGCCGCCGCGCTCGAGCACGCGCTGTCCAAGTCCGGCGGCCGGATCGTGGTCAAGACCCCGCGCGGCGGGTACGACGCCCACGGCGTGCGACTCATCGAGGACGCCGCGCAGGGCGAGGACTGGCTTGAAGCGCACGGCGAGCTGCTCGCCGAGGAGCTCGTGCCCTTCACCCGCGAGCTCTCCGCCCAGGTCGCCCGTCGCCCCGGAGGAGAGGCGATCGCCTACCCCGTGGTGCAGTCGGTGCAGAAGGACGGGGTCTGCTACGAGGTCGTCGCCCCCGCCCCCGATCTCGATGCGGAGAGCCAGCAGCGGATCCAGGCCCTGGCCCTCGCGATCGCCGAGGACCTCGACGTCACCGGGATGCTCGCCGTCGAGCTGTTCGAGACCGCGGACGGCCAGGTGCTCGTCAACGAGCTGGCCATGCGCCCCCACAACACCGGGCACTGGTCCATGGACGGCGCCGTGACCGGACAGTTCGAGCAGCACCTGCGCGCCGTCGCGGATCTGCCGCTCGGGGCCACCGACCCGATCGCCCCCGCGGCCGTGATGGTGAACCTGCTCGGCGGCATCGCCGAGGACCTCGCCCCCGGAGCGCATGCCGCGCTCGCCGCCGATCCGGCGCTGAAGATCCACCTCTACGGCAAGTCAGTACGTCCCGGCCGAAAGATCGGCCACGTCACCCTCGTCGGCGACGATCCCGCCGCACTGCTCGAACGTGCCCATCGCGCCGAGCGCCTGATCATCGACGGACCGCCCCAGCCCGCACCCACCACCCCCGGAGGACACCGATGACCGAGAGCACCGCACACCCGAGGGTGGGCATCGTGATGGGGTCGGACTCCGACTACCCGGTGATGAAGGCCGCCGAGGAGGCGCTCGCCGAGTTCGACCTCAGCGCCTCGGTCGAGGTGATCTCCGCGCACCGCATGCCCGAGGACATGGTCGCCTGGGGCCGCGGCGCCGCCGAGCGCGGACTGCGCGTGGTGATCGCCGGAGCCGGCGGCGCCGCCCACCTGCCCGGCATGCTCGCCTCCCTCACCCCGCTGCCCGTGATCGGGGTGCCGGTGCCGCTCAAGCACCTCGACGGCATCGACTCCCTGCTCTCGATCGTGCAGATGCCGGCCGGCGTGCCGGTCGCGACCGTCTCGATCGGCGGGGCCCGGAACGCAGGGCTGATGGCCGCCCGCATCCTCGCCGCCGGCGGGGACCCCGAGGCCGCCGCGCTGCGCGAGCGGATGATCGCGTTCCAGGCGGAGCTGCGCCAGATCGCTCTTGCCAAAGGGGAGAAGCTGCGAGAGAGCCGGTGAGCTCCTCCGCCCCCGCCGCGCCGACGGGACGGATCGCCTGGCTCGATCTCGCCCGCGCCGCGGCGATCGTGCTCGTGGTGGTCTACCACGTGGCCTCGGGCGCCGGATACGACCTGCTTCCCCGGGACGGCGGCGCGGCCGGCTACTGGTGGTCGTCCGTCAACATCATGCTGGCGCCGATCCCGATGAACCTGTTCTTCCTGATCTCGGGCATGTTCGCGGTGCGCGCCGTGCACCGGCCGTTCGCCCGGGTGGTGCGCCCGCGGATCCTGGACATGGCATGGCCCTACCTGCTGTGGAGCGCCGTCTTCGCCGTGACCGCGTGGACCCGCTACGCCCCCGAGGACCCGGTGGGCTACATGCGCAGCCAGGCCGAGGCGACCCTGGTGGTGATGGGACCGTACTGGTTCATCGCCGTGCTGCCGGTGTTCTTCCTCGCCGCCCGGCTGGGCCGGGACCGGCCCCGCCTGCTGCTTGCCGCAGCGCTCGCCGTCTACCTCCTGGCCTGGCCGCTGAAGATGCTGATGCTCACCCAGGAGTGGATCCCCGCACTGGTCAGCGAGGGGCTCTACCGGTTCACGATCTACGCGGTGTGGTACCTCGGCGGGTTCGTCCTGCGGGACCGGATCATCGCCCTGGTGGGCGGGATCGGGGCGCTGCGGGGCCTGCTGATCCTGGGCCTCTTCGCCGTGGTCACCGCCACCATGTTCTTCGGCCAGTACGCCCCGCTGCTCGAGCGCGCGCTGCATGCCGCCGCCTCGCTCACCGGAGTGCTCGGCGTGATGGCTCTGCTGCCCCGTGCCGCGAGCAGCGCACCGATCGCCCGTGCCGGCTCCCTGGTGGGCAGCCGCACGCTCGAGATCTACATGATCCATCCGCTGGTGCTCAACGCCGTGGTGGTGCTCTACCCCGGCAGCGCGCTCGACGCGGCGCTGCACGGCACATGGACGGCGGATCTGCTGCTGATTCCGGCGGTCTCGGCGCTCGCCCTCGGCGCCGGGCTGCTCGCCCACACCCTCGCGGCCCGCCCGGGCCTGGGCTGGCTGTTCGAGTTCCCGCGCGCACGGGAGAGGAACACCACCACCGGCGGGGCGCGCCCGGGGAGTCCCTGAGCCCGGGGTGCGGGCGCGGTATCGTCGCCCCCATGAGCGAAACCCCCGCCTACCGGGTCGCCCCGGGGGCTGACATCTCGGAGGACGCGACCATCGGGGAGGGCAGCTCCGTCTGGCACCTCGCCCAGGTGCGTGAAGGAGCCCGCCTCGGCACCGGCTGCGTGATCGGCCGCGGCGCCTACATCGGCTCCGGCGTGCAGATGGGCGATGGCTGCAAGGTCCAGAACTACGCGCTGGTGTACGAACCGGCCGTGCTGGCGGACGGCGTCTTCGTCGGCCCCGCCGCCGTGTTCACCAACGACCACTTCCCCCGTGCGGTGAACCCCGACCTGAGCCCGAAGTCCGCGAACGACTGGGAGCCGGTCGGCGTGACCTGCGAGACCGGTGCCTCGATCGGAGCGCGTGCCGTGTGCGTCGCCCCCGTCACCATCGGTGCCTGGGCGATGGTCGCCGCGGGCGCCACCGTGGTCAAGGACGTCCCCCCGCACGCGCTCGTCGCGGGAGTGCCCGCGAGGCGGCTCGGCTGGGTGGGACGCTCGGGAGAGAAGCTCGTCCCGGCCTCCGACGGCACCGACGCCTGGGTCTGCCCGAGGACAGGGGAGTGGTACGTCCCCGACGACTCCACCGGCGGGCTGCTGCTCGCCTCCTCGCCGCTGGCCGATGCACCGCGCCCGGCCACGCTCACCGACCCCGACGCACAGGATGGACTTCCCGCATGAACAGCGAACTCACGATGATCCCGCCGGCGAGGCCGTTGATCGGTCAGGAGGAGCGGGACGCGGTCGATCGCGTGCTGGCCTCGGGGATGGTGGCGCAGGGGCCGGAGGTCGCGGCGTTCGAGGAGGAGTTCTCGGCGGCGCTGGTGGGCGGCCGTGAGGTGGTCGCGGTGAATTCGGGCACCTCGGGTCAGCATCTGGGGATGCTGGCGCTGGGTCTGGGCCCGGGCGATGAGGTGATCGTGCCCTCGTTCACCTTCGCGGCGACGGCGAACACGGTCGTGGTCAGTGGTGCGACGCCGGTGTTCGTGGATGTGGATCCGCGCACGTTCACGGTGGATCCGGCGGCGGTGGAGGCGGCGATCACCGAGCGGACGGTGGGGATCCAGCCGGTGCATCTGTATGGGCATCCCGCGCCGATGGATGCGCTGCTGGCGATCGCTGAGCGGCATGGTCTGTGGGTGTTCGAGGACGCGGCGCAGGCGCATGGGGCGATGTGGCAGGGCGCGCAGGTGGGAACGTTCGGGGATGGGGCGATGTTCTCGCTGTATCCGACGAAGAACATGACCTCGGGCGAGGGTGGGATGGTCTCGCTCGCGCGGCCGGAGACGGCTCGTCAGGTGCGGCTGCTGCGCAATCAGGGGATGGAGACGCAGTACGCGAACGAGGTCGCGGGGTACAACAACCGTATGACCGATATCCATGCGGCGATCGGTCGGGTCCAGCTGGGCAGGCTGCCGGGGTGGACGGCGACGCGGCAGGAGAACGCGGCGTTCTTCGATGCGCATCTCGAGGGGGTGGTGACGCCGGTGGTGGTCGAGGGGGCCTCGCATGTGTATCACCAGTACACGATCCGGATCGAGGGTGCCTCGGCCACGGAGCGGGATGCGTTCGCGGCGGCGCTGCGGGAGGAGCATCTGGTGGGGTGCGGGGTGTACTACCCCACGCCGGTGCACCGGCTGGCGACGTTCCGGACCGAGGTGGATCTGCCGGTGACGGAGATGCTGGCGCGCGAGGTGCTGTCGCTGCCGGTGCATCCGAGCCTGACGGATATGGATCGTGAGCGGATCGTGGCTGCGGTGAACACTGTGGCGAAGGCGGGGGCGTGAGCATGCTGGGCAGGAAGAAGACGCTGCGGGCGGGCCTGATCGGTCTGGGCATGATGGGTCGCCACCATGCCCGCAACCTCCGCTCCCTCGAGGATGTCGAGCTGGTCGCCGTCGCCGATGCGCACGGCGATCCGCATGGCGCCGCGCCGGGCCTGGAGGTGCTGCCGGGTGTGGAGGCGCTGATCGCCGCGGGGATCGACTACGCGGTGGTCGCGGTGCCCACCCAGTTCCACCGGGACGTGGCGATGGCGCTGGCCGGGGCCGGGATCCACACCCTGGTCGAGAAGCCGCTGGCCTTCGACATCGGGGAGGCGGAGGAGATCACCGCCGCGTTCGAGAAGGCGGGCCTGGTGGGCGCGGTCGGCTACATCGAGCGCTACAACCCGGCGCTGCAGGAGATGCGCAAGCGCATCGCCGAGGGGCAGCTGGGGGAGATCTACCAGATCATCACCCGCCGGCAGGGCGGGTTCCCCGCCCGCATCGCCGACGTCGGCGTGGTCAAGGACCTCGCCACCCACGACCTCGACCTCACGGCCTGGGTGGCCCAGTCCCCGTACGCGTCCGTCGCGGCGACCTCCACCCGCCGCTCCGGCCGCAGGGACGAGGACATGGTCTCGATCACCGGACGCCTCGAGGACGGCACCATCACCAACCACCTGGTGAACTGGCTGACCCCCTTCAAGGAGCGCGTCACCGTGGTTACCGGCGAGAAGGGCGCCCTGGTGGGCGACACCCTCAACGCGGACCTCACCTTCCACTCCAACGCGGAGGCGGCGACCAACTTCTGGGAGTCGATGGCCTCGTTCCGAGGGGTCAGCGAGGGCGACTCGATCACCTACGCCCTGCACCGCCAGGAGCCGCTGGCCACCGAGCACCAGGCCTTCCGAGACGCGATCCTCGGCAAGGGCTCCAACATCGTGACCATGCGCGAGGGCCTGCACACCGTCCGCACCGTCGAGGCCGTGCTCGAGAGCGCGCGCGAGGGCACCGTGGTCAGCCTCGACTGACCTCGAAGACGCTCCGCCACGAGCACCCCACGGCGTCCCACCGGCCGCACGGCCGGCGGGACGCCGTCACTCGTGGGAGGAGCCGAACAGGCTGCTTCCCGGCACCCACTCGTCGGCGAGGAACTGCTCGGCGAACTCGCCCAGCGGCGTCATCCCGGCCGCGGTGCGCCAGGCGATGCGGCGCGGCGATGCCCCGGTGATCAGCGCATCGAAGCCGAGCGGGTGATCCACCACGGCCCGGACAGTGCGCAGCCGCGAGCGCAGCTGCGGGATGCCGGTGCTCTTGGCGACGGCAGCGGCCGTGCGTCGTGCCCGGGAGCGCTCGAGGGCGCGCGGCGCCGCGGTGGGCGCCGGCTCCCCGCTGACCGACGCGTACAGCTCCTCGGTCATCGCCCGGTACCACTCACGGGAGGAGATCGCCTCGTCAGGGGCGCTCTCGTAGACTTCCCACACCCCCAGCTCGTGCATCGGCAGCGCCCACTCGAGCCCTGCGTGCTCGTAACCGCGCATCGACTGGAGGATGTACTTCGCCTGCCGCTCCCGCTGCCAGAACCAGCGCACGGCGTCCATCCGCGCGCGGGGAGCGTCCTCGAGGCGCACCTCGGTGAAGAAGCGCTGCAGCTCCTCGACCACCGAGGGCAGGCGCACCGCCCGGCGGGACTGCGAGCGCAGCGCGAAGTGCCAGGGCTCGAGGCACCGCACGATGCCCGCCGGGGTCACCTCTCGGCCGTGCCGCAGCGGCTCGTCCTTCGCGGAGCTCACCACGGTGTGGCCCGGGATCACGATGCTGCCCGGGGGCAGGGTGCCCTCTGCGGTGAGCCGCCGGATCGCGTACCAGTCCTGGACGTGGGGGAGGGAGGCGCCGGAGGAGGCCTCGCGCAGGAAGGACCCGGTGGACGGGTCGGTCCAGGCCTGGCGCAGCTGCTGCGGGGTGTGGGAGACCTGCTGCCAGGGCAGGCCCAGGCTCTCGGCGATCCGGGCGGAGGCGCGCGCCTCCGCGTTGCGCGGCAGTCCGTAGGTGAAGGTCTGGACACGCGGATAGCCGTCGCGGGCCAGCAGCGCGGCGAGCAGGCGGGAGTCGAGGCCGGCCGAGAGCGGCAGCGCGATCACACGACCGTCGGCCCGCTCGTAGAGCCGCTGCATCTGAGCATCCAGCGCCGCGGCGAAGGCGGCCGTGAACGAGGGGATGTCCTCGAAGCCGGGCCGCTGCAGCTGCAGGCGGCGCTCGAGCCGCGCCGTGATCTCGCCGGTGCGGCGGTCGATGCGCACCGTGGTGCCCGAGGGGACCTGACGCACCCCCTCGAGCAGGGAGCGGTCGCCGAGCACGAACCCGATGTGGCGGAACTCTGCGGCGGCCTCCGCCTCGAGCCGCCTGCCGCCCAGGGCGTCGGCGACGGCGAAGGCGTCCTCGCCCACGTGCACCTGCTCGCCCTGCACCGCGTAGAACAGCGGCCAGGAGCGCAGGTGATCGGTCAGCAGCTGGATCTCGTCCTCGGTGACCAGCACGGCGGAGAAGAGCTCGCCGCCGCGGCGCAGGGCCTGGGCCGTGAGCTCCGCGGGGACCGCGGCGCCCGGGGCCAGGCGCACGAATCCGTCGCGGCCGACGGCGGTCCACCGTGTACTAAGATGCGGGACGACGGTCAGCATGGGCTCCTCGTGGGCGACGCGCCGGGACGCGAGTCGAGGTGACCCGCCAGTTCATCGTACGCATACCGATCGCGAGGTGGTCCGGACTTGGGCTCCGCCACCGGGATCCGGGCACGGGTCGAGAAGCTGGTCAGGAAGTACCCCACACTGCGCCACGTGATGGTGCTGCTGACCGGCACCGCCATGGCGCAGGCCGTGGTGATGGGCGTCTCGGTGATCACCGCCCGCCTCTTCACCCCCGAGGCCTTCGGCCAGTTCGCCGTCTACGGCTCCCTCACGGCGATCGCCATCACCATCGCCTCGATGCGCCTGGACATGACGATCATGCTCCCGGAGGACGACGACGAGGCGCGCCGCATCGCGCGCGTGGCCACCGTCAGCAATCTGATCGTCGCCGGGCTGTTCACCGTCGCCGCCTTCGCGCTGCGGGATCTGGTGATCGCCCAGTACGACGATCCCGAGCTCGCCTCGTGGCTGCTGATGGGCGGGCTGACGGTGTTCTTCGTGGCGCAGGCGACGATGATGCAGTACTGGTACAACCGCCGCACCGATTACCGCACCATCTCCGTGAACCGGGTGCAGCAGGCGATCGGCTCCGCCGGGGGCCAGCTCGGCTTCGGCCTGCTGGGCCTGCGCAGCCTGCCGGGGCTGATCTTCGGCACGCTGATCGGGCAGGCCTTCGCCTTCGTGAACCTGCGGCTGCGGGCGAAGTCCCTGTACCAGCCGATCCCGGAGGGCACCGCGAGCGGACTCGACCTGGTCAAGCGGTACAAGAAGATGCCGCTGCTGAACATGCCCACGGCGCTGGTGGACTCCGTGCGGGTCAACGGGATCACCCTGCTGATCGGCACCGTGGCGCTGGGAGCGGTGGGGCAGTTCAACCTCGCCTGGCGGATCCTGCAGGTGCCGATCGGTCTGATCAACAGCGCCATCTCCCAGGTGTTCTTCCAGAAGCTCGCGCGGATCCGTCCCGGGGAGATGCTGCCGCTGGTGCGTGCCACGATCCTGCGCTCGCTGCTGATCGCGATCGTCCCCTTCGGCCTGATCTACCTGGTCTCGCCGTGGCTGTTCACTCTCGTGTTCGGGCCGCAGTGGGATATGGCCGGCGACTTCGCCCGTGCCCTGACGCCCTGGCTCGCCATGCAGCTGGTGACCTCCCCGATCTCCACCGTCTTCGTGGTCACCGAGAACCAGCAGTGGATGCTCGTGTTCTCGATCATCTTCTGCGCCGCCCCGCTCTCGCTGCTGTACTTCTCGCCGCTCGCGCTGCTGGACACCGTGTTCTGGCTGGGACTGCTGATGGCGGCGATGCTCGTGATCATGCTGGTGATGTCCCTGTTCGCGGCGCGCGGCTACGATCGCAGGCGACCGTCGGGACCCGATGCGACGGATGCCGATCCCGAGACCGACCCCGAGCCCACGCAGCCGGCCGTCTGACCCCAGGAGCCAGCGCATGAGAATCCTCGTCATCCCCTCGTGGTACCCGGATGCGGCCGAGCCCCTGAACGGCTCGTTCTTCCGTGAGCAGGCCCTGATGGTGGCGGGCGCCGGTCACGAGGTGACCGTGCTGGTGCCCCAGCTGGTGCCCCTCGTCCGCTGGCGCGGCCCCTCGCACACCCGTGAGCAGGACGGCCCGCTGACCGTGCTGCGGGTGAGCGTCCCCGCGCTTCCCCGTCCGCTGCAGCGGCTCGAGCAGGAGCTGATGGGGCGTCTCGCCGAGCGGGCCCACCGCAGCATCGCCGGCGAGCCGCCGGAGGTGCTGCACGCCCACTCGGTGATGCCCGCGCTGCTGATCGCCCAGGACCTCGCCGTGCGCTGGGGGCGCCCGCTCGTGCTCACCGAGCATCGACCCTCGAGCCTGAGCACCCCGCGCTCCACGGCGCGGCAGGCGCACCTGCAGCACGCCCTCGCCGACGCCGAGGTCATCGCGACCGTCAGCGAACCCTTCGCCGAGGCCATCGCCGCGCACTACGACATCGCGCAGCCCGAGGTGATCCCGCTGCCGGTGCCCGATGCCTTCTTCGCCGCTGGCGCCGTGCCCGGGCCCCAGGCTCCGTACACGTTCCTGCACGTCTCCAACCTGGTGCGCAACAAGCGCACCGAGGAGACCCTCGAGGCCTTCGCCGCCACCACCGCCGAGGTCGACGCCCGCCTGCTCATCGCCGGCGGCACCCCGCAGCGTGCCGAGCAGATCCGCGCGCACGCGCAGGCCCTCGGCGTCGTCGAGCAGGTCGAGGTGCTCGGCCGGGTCGAGCGCGAGCGCCTGCCCGAGCTCATGTCCCGCTCCCACTGCCTGGTGCTGGCCAGCGCCGTCGAGGCAGGGGGCACCGTGCTCGGGGAGGCGCGCGCCGCGGGCCTGAGCGTGATCGCGACCGAGACCTGGGCCGGACGCGCCTGGGTCGAGGCCGGCACCGGCGAGCTCGTGGGGATCGACGATCCCGCCGCGCTGAGCGGGGCGATGACCCGTCTGGCCCGCGAGGGCCGCGGGCGCGAGCGTGCCGGGCGCGAGGCCGTCCGCGCCTCGGCCCGGGAGATCTTCTCGACCGACGCGTTCCTCGCGCAGCAGATCGCGATGTACCAGCGCGCGATCGATCGCGGTGCTGGGCCCCGGATGCTCTTCCACGCCCCCTTCCCGATCGACCCGCATCCCGCGAGCGCGAGCCGCCTGCGGCCGCTGCGGATGCTCGAGGCCTTCGACGGTCTCGGGTACCGGGTGCATCCGCTCACCGGCGCGCCCCGACAGCGGGCCGTCGCCTATCGCACCGCCCGTCGGCGCGTGCGCGCCGGGCAGCGCTTCGAGCTGCTGTACTCGGAGAACTCCACCCAGCCGAACCTGCTCGCGACCAGCATCCGCGGCGGGATCGCACCGCTGCTGGAGGCGAGGATCCTGCTGTGGGCACGACGCACGGGCATCCCGGCGGGCGAGTTCTACCGCGATGTGTACTGGCGGTTCTCGACCTCCCTGCGCAGCGTCCGCACCCCGCGCGCGGCGCTGATGAACCTGCTGTACCGCCTGGACCTCGCCGCGCTGCGCCTGAGCCGCACGCACCTGTTCCTGCCCTCCGAGCGGATGGCGCCCATCGTGCCGGTGCCGCCCGAGCACAGCAGCGCGCTCCCGCCCGGCGCGACCGTGGTCGACACCGGCTCACCGCAGGGCCTGCACCTGCTGTACGTGGGCGGGCTGGGCCCCGAGTACGGGCTCGACGCCTGCGTCGAGGCGGTCTCCGGCACCCCCGAGGCGACCCTCACCCTGTGCGTGCCCGAGGCGCAGTGGGAGGCGCACCGGGAGCGCTACGCACCGCACCTGGGCGAGCGGATCCGCGTGGTCCACGCCTCCGGCGCGCAGCTCGAGCCGCTCTACGCGGCGGCCTCGGCGTGCGTGCTCTTCGTCGAGCCGGGGGAGTACCGCACCTTCGCCGCCCCGGTGAAGTTCTTCGAGTACATCGGGCACGGCAAGCCTGTGCTGCTCAGCCGCGGCACCTACGCCGGAGACCTCGGCGAGGCGCTCGGCGTGGGCCCGGTGATCGAGTACTCCGCCGAGGCGCTGCGCACCGAGCTGCAGGACCTCCACGCCCATCCCGAGCGCCTCGCGCAGTATGCGGACAGCGCCCGTCGCGTCCGCCATCAGCAGACCTGGACGGCGCGCGCCGAGCAGGCGATCGCCCGGCTCGTGCCCGGACGGGCCTGAGGACGGGGACGCCCGCCCCGGGGCTCACCAGCCGCTGTCGCGATACCCGGCCAGCACCTCGGCCAGCGCGGCCTCGGGGGAGTGATGCTCCCGCACCCACTCCCGGGTGGACCGGGAGGCGGGGGAGGCGAGCTCCTCGAGCACCAAGTCCACGAGCTCGTCCGGCCCGCCGCCGACGCCCAGATCCACGCCGCCCACCACGGGCGGGATGCGCAGCGAGGGATGGCTGCCGTCGTACCAGCTCGGGTTCAGCGGCGCCGCGAGCGGCACCTCGCTGGCCAGGGCATCGAGCTCCGAGGCGCCGAGCACCCCCGAGAGCTGACCGATGCACAGCCGCGCCCCCGCCACGGTCGCGAGGAACTGCGCATGGGGCATCTTGGGCAGCAGCCGCACCCCGGCCGCAGCGGCCTCGGCCGCGAGCGGTCCCCAGTCCAGTCCCAGCAGCACGGGCGCCGACGGGCCCGTGACCGCCGCGGCGAGGGTGCGCGCGAGCGCGATCTGGGCCGCACCGCCCTTGACCTCCTCCCAGCGGGAGGGGAAGAACAGGTACTCGCGCCCCCCGGTCGCAGAGCGCACCGGCCCGGGCAGCTCGGCGGCGCCGTGCTCCGGAAGCGGCACCGGCACCGGCACCAGGCGGGCGTCCCCGCGCAGCGGGGAGACGTGCTCGCGCAGATCCGGGGTCGAGTAGAAGACCACGTGGGCATCGCGCACGGTGCCGCGCACCAGGTCGCGGTGGGCCAGCTCGTACTGGCGGGAGCGGATGTCGGTGCCGTGCAGGTGCAGGGCGAAGCTGCGGCCGAAGGCCCAGCCGGCATGGCGACGGGCCAGGGCGCTGTGCACGTGGAGGCGGCGCGAGCGCATCCGCGCCGTGAGCAGCTCGGCCTCCCAGCCCAGGCCGCGCGCCGCCTTGCGAAGGACCTGCTGCGCCGTGCCGCGGGCCGGGGGAGTCGTGGCAAGCGGCAGCACCCGCCAGCGGCGCCCCGTCCCCTCCGCCGCCCGCGCCAGGAGGGTCGCGGTGTAGGCAGGATCGCTCAGATGGAGCACGCTGAGGTAGTCAGGCTCGGCCATGGCGTGCGCTCACTCCCTCTCGACGGTCGGATGCGGGTGGTGCCGATCACGCAGGAGATGACGGGCCGGCAACAGTGCACCGGGACACGAGGCCCCTGCGCCGGACGATCATCTGCACCGCATAGTCTTGCCGCGGACGCCACGATCCTAGGGCACCGCCCCCCCCCGGTGCCCTCTTCCCGCCCCTCTACCGCCGTCTCGTCACGAAAGGGCCCCTATGGAGCACCTCCAGGCCTGGGCGAGCACCGCCCCGCTCCTGGCAGCGCTGCTCGTGGTGGTGTATCTGCCGGGCCTTGCCGTGCTGCGCCTGGCCGAGGTGCGGCGCAACCTCGCCCTCGCCATCGCCCCCGCGGTGACCTGTGGTCTGGTCGGCGTCGGCGGCATCACCCTGGACCTGCTCGGCGTGCCGTGGAACCCGGTGACCTTCCTGCTGGTCACCCTCGCCGGATGCGCCCTGGTGCTGGCCTACCGCGCGGTGCTGGCGCGCTCGGGCCAGGAGCGCCTCCCGATCGGCGGCCGGATCGCGCGCGTGCACTGGAGCCCGCGCCAGCGCCTGGTGGTGGTCGCCGCACTGGTCGTGGCCGTGGCCTTCCACTGGGTGCCGGTGATGATGGTGGTGGATCCCTACTTCCCCGCCTCGCTGTCGGATCCGATGTTCCACTACAACGGCATCAACGCCGTGATGAACACCGGCAACGCCTCGATGTTCGGTGCGATGGACTGGAACTACGGGCTGCGGGTGCTGGACGTGACCTACCCGTCGGTCTGGCACGCGCTGGCCGCCCTGGTCGCCGGGCCGACCGCCGTGGTCGAGGTCGCTCACGTGCTGAGCTACCTGATCACCCCCGTGATCTTCCTGGTGGGGATGACCTGCCTGGGCGCCGAGGTGTTCCCGCTGCGTCGGCTGATGACCGTGCTGACCCCGCTGCTGGCCGCCGGCTTCGTGGCCTTCCCGGACTACATGACGGTAGGCAAGGGGTTCTGGCCCAACTCCCTCGCGCTCGCCCTGTTCCCGGGCGTGCTCGCGATGGCCGTCGGCGTGTTCCTGGACATCGCCAAGGGCCGCCTGGACCGTCACCTCGTGCGTTACACCGGCAGCGTGCTCGTGCTCCTGTCGGGCACCGCCGGGCTCGTGCTCGCCCACCCCACCTTCATATTCACCCCGCTATGGGTGGGCGCACCGGTGCTCCTGGTGATCCTGGTGAGGCTGCTGCGCCGTCTCTGGAGGGTGTGGCCGCGCGGGCGCTTCCTGGCCGTCTCCGTCCTCTCGGCGCTCGGGGTGCTCGCCGTGCTGGGCGTCGTGCTCACCCACCCGCAGGTCCAGGCCGCCCTCTCCCGCCCGGTGATCGGCGAGTGGGAGGGGATCCTGGCCAGGGTCACCAGCAGCATCGTGCTGTGGCCGGCGAGCCGCAACGTGCTGGTGCTGCTGTGCCTGGCGCTGTTCTACGGGGTGGTGACGCTGCTGGGCGCCCTGTTCGCCGCGCGCGAGCCGCGGGCCCGCTGGGCGCTCGCGGCCTGGGCGATGCAGATGCTGCTGATCATCGGGGTGTACTTCCCGCTCCCGCTGCTCTCGAACATCTCCGGCCTGTGGTACTCGGATGTCTACCGGCTGTTCGCGGTGCAGGTGGTGTTCCTGCCGCTGCTGCTGTCGATGGCGCTCGGCGCGCTGTGGTCCGGACCGGAGGCGGGCGGGGGCGAGGAGCGCGCGCTGTGGCCCCGCTGCCTCGAGGAGTTGCGACCCCTGGCAGGGCGCACGCTGCTGCGCCTGGCCGTGATCGGCTTCGTGCTCGTCCACCTCGGGCTCGGCGCGTTCATGGCCCGCTTCTCCGCCTACGCCCCGGCCGGTCCCTCGATCGGCGAGAAGGCGGTGATCGGCTCCGAGGAGGAGCTGGCGCTGCTCGGCGAGCTCGATGCGCTGCTGCCCGAGGACTCGCTGGTGCTCGGGGACTCCCTCAGCGGCATCGGATACGCCCCCGCCCTGAGCGATGTCGACTCCGTGTTCACGCAGGTCTCCGCCCGATCCCTGGATGTCGACGGGAACTACCTGGCCGAGAACTTCGCAGACATCCACGAGGACCCGGTGGTGTGCGACATCGTGCGCCACTACGGGATCACGCACTACTACCAGGACGCCCCGGCGCGCTACGAGGGCGAGCTGCGCGATGCGAGCCTGCCCGGGCTGTACGGGGTGGACACCTCGGAGGGCTTCACCCTGGTCGCCTCCGCCGGGGACGCGAGCCTGTGGCGGATCGACGCCTGCGGCGAGATCCCCACCCGCGAGGACTGGTGGGACGAGGACTGGCGCGGCTTCACCGTCACCGGCGATCCCGCCCAGGAGGACGACGACGCCGAGCAGCCCGCGGGCGGCGATCCGCCGGAGGACGAGGCGGGCTGAGCCGCCCCGCACCCCGGAAGCTCAGCGCGCCAGCAGCTCCCGCAGGATCTCGTGGCCCACCTGGGCATCGGCCTCGAAGGACAGCTCGGGCGCGGCCCGGTCCGCATTGCGCTTCCAGGTGCGCAGGTCCTCCGCGGTGACATCGCGCAGCGAGGCCGCGATCGTCTCCGGCGCGAAGTCCTCGGAGACCACGCCGAGCTCGTGCCGCCGCGTGAGGTCGGCCATCTCGGGGGAGGGGCCCACCGCGATCCCGAGCCGGGCCTGGACGTAGTCGAAGTACTTGTTGGGCAGCGTCAGGTGCCCGTTGGTGTGCACCGGCGGCAGCCAGAACACGCCCAGGTCGTACCGGTTCAGGGTGTCCGGCAGCTGCATCGGCGGCACCGGATCCAGGAAGCGGATCCGCCCGCCGGCCGGCGCGCGCTCGGTGAGGCTGCGCATGTACTTCCCGCCGTCATTGGCCGGCACCAGGTACAGGTCCAGGCTGAAGCGCTCGGGCAACGAGGAGACCACGTCGATGGTCAGCTCGAGGTTCCGCCCGGCCACCGCCGCCCCCGAATGCACCAGGCGCACCCGGTCCTCGGACACCTCGCCGACGGGCAGATCGCGCAGCGGCGAGGAGTTGCGCATGGTGCGGGCCTCGACCCCGTAGCGCGAGAGGTAGAGCTCCCCGATCCGGTCGCCGACGGTGGTCACCGCCGCGCAGCGGGGCAGGTACGTCCGGCACAGGTGGTCCATCAGGGGTGCCACCAGCAGGCGCCAGGACAGGATGTGGGTGCGCTCCTCGGGAGCCCACTCGTGCATGTCCGCCCAGATCGGGGCCCCGTCGGCCACGCGGTCCGCGAGGGCGAGGATCCGCGCCTCGTTGGCGACCACCGCATCGAAGCGGCGCCCCTCGAGAGCCTTCAGCACCCACTGCACCGCGGGAGCGGCCAGCTCCGCCGCGGCCAGCCGGCGCAGGCCCAGCTTCGCGACCCCCGCCGGAGTCTGGGGCAGCGTCGCGAGGTGCTCGGGGACCTCGATGTGCTCGTCGGCGCCCTCGGGCCGGGGGCCGTAGCCGACGGTCGTGACACGACCGTGCTCGGCGACCACCGAGAGCTGGCGGAGCACCCGCGCATCCCGGTGGATGGGGGAGAGGCTGATCACGAGGAGCGAGGACTGCGACACGGGCGCCAGTATAGGAGGCCCTCCGGGGCGCTCCCGGGGCGCGCGCCGCTGCCCCGCACCTCTGCTCGCTTCCGTAGACTGCGAGGACGTCGTGACCCCTGCCCAGGAGACCATTCCCATGAAGATCCTGTCCGTCGTGGGCGCGCGCCCGCAGTTCGTCAAGCTCGCCGCGATCGCGGACGCCGCCGCGCAGCGGGACGACGTCGAGCACGTCATCGTCCACACCGGCCAGCACTACGACGCCGCGATGAGCGATGTGTTCTTCGCGGACCTGCGGATCCCCGCACCGGATGTGAACCTCGCCGTCGGCTCCGGCTCCCACGGACGCCAGACCGGCGCGATGCTCGCCGGGATGGACGAGGTGCTCGAGGAGCACCGCCCCGACTGGACCCTCGTCTACGGCGACACCAACTCCACCCTCGCCGGCACCCTCTCCGCGGTGAAGATGCACCTCAAGGTCGCCCACCTCGAGGCGGGGCTGCGCTCCTTCAACCGCCGCATGCCCGAGGAGCACAACCGGGTCCTCACCGACCACGCGGCGGACCTGCTGCTGGCCCCCACCGAGGTGGCCCGCGGCCACCTCGCCGCCGAGGGCCTGGCCGAGCGCACCCTGGTCACCGGCGACGTGATGACCGATGTGTGCCTGCGCGTGGCCGCCTCCGTCGAGGGCGCCCCGCCGGCCCTGCCCGAGGGCATCGACCCCGCCTCCCCCTACGCGGTCGCGACCATCCACCGCGCCGACAACACCGACGACCCCGAGCGCCTGCGCGCGATCGTCGCCTCTCTCCAGGTGCTCGAGATCCCGCTGGCCCTGTTCGCCCACCCCCGCCTGGTCGCCAAGGCGCAGGCCGCCGGGATCGAGCTGGCCGGCGGCGCCGTCCACGTGGCCGAGCCCGTCGCCTACCCGGACCTGGTGGGCGCCGTCCAGCAGGCCGCGGCCGTGGTCACCGACTCCGGCGGCCTGCAGAAGGAGGCCTACCTGCTGGGCACACCGTGCTCGACGGTCCGCACCGAGACCGAATGGGTCGAGACCCTCGAGAACGACTGGAACCGCCTGATCCTCGACCCCGCGGACCCTGCGCAGCGTCGACGCGCTGCGGGAGCGCGCCTGATGGGGACGTCCTCCCGCACGCCCCGCCGGCGCGGCGCGAAGCGCCCGCCCCATGTGGTGGTCGCGACCCGGGTGTACGCCCCCGAGCCCGTCGCCGCGGCGTTCCGGCTCGAGGCGCTCGTGCTCGCCCTCGAGCGGGCGGGTGCCGAGGTCACGGTGCTGACCTCGACCGCGCCCGGGACGGGCACGGCCCGCTCCCGCCACCGGAAGGTCTCCCGCTGGCCGGTGAGGCGCGATGCGCAGGGACAGGTGCGCGGCTACTTCTCCTACCTCAGCTTCGACCTCCCGCTCGCGCTGCGCCTGATGCTGCAGCGCCCCATGGACGCGCTCGTGATCGAACCGCCGCCCACCACCGGCATGGTCGGGATGGTGGCCGCTGCGCTGCGCCGCATCCCGTTCACCTTCTACGCCGCCGACGTGTGGTCCGATGCGACCGACAGCGTCGAGGGCGTGCCCTCCTGGGTGCGCGCCACGGTGCGCTGGGCGGAGAAGACCGTGTGGAGGCGTGCCGAACGCGTGCTGACCATCTCCCCGGGCGTGCAGCGACGCCTCGAGGAGCTGATCGACGCGAGCGACCACCTGATCATGGTCGGCAACGGGATCGACACCGAGACCTTCAGCGACCACGGGCCGGATGGCGGCGAGCAGGGCCCCTACTTCGTCTACGCCGGCACCGTCTCCGAATGGCAGGGCGCAGAGGTCTTCGTGGACGCCTTCGCCCAGGTGCGCGAGCAGCACCCCGAGGCACGGCTGCTGTTCTTCTCCGAGGGCTCCGGGCGGGACCAGCTCGAGCAGCAGGTGCGCGAGCAGGGCATCGAGGGCATCGAGTTCCGCGCCAAGATCCCGCCCACGCAGGTCGCCGCGCACCTGCGCGGAGCCGTGGCCGGGCTGTCCTCGATCACGCCCGGGCAGGGCTACGAGTTCGCGCTGCCCACCAAGATCTACGCCGCCACCGCCACCGGCACCCCCGTGATCCATGCCGGGGAGGGCGCCGCCCACGACCGGATCCGCGACAACCGCTTGGGCTGGGCGTGCGACTACGACACCGCGCAGGTGGCCGCGGCGATGGACGCGGCCCTGCGCGGCCACGGCACTCCCCCGGCGGAGGACCTGCGCGAGTGGACGATGCACAACGCGTCCCTGGCCGGCTGCGCCGCGAAGGGCGCCGCCGAGGTGCTCGCACCCCTGCACGAGGCACGGGCGAGCGGCGACTGAGCCGCCCGGCTCGCTCGAGCACCGCGAGCCGGAGGGCTCACTCGTACACGCAGTCCACCTCGATCAGGCGCGAGTGGGGCGTCTCGAACAGGACCGGGCCGAGGCTCTCGTCCGCCTGCTCGATCGGCCCGTAGCGGGCGTCCCACTGATAGGGCGTGCGCTCCTGGTAGATGTACTTCACGTGCGCCGAGCGCAGCACCTGGCAGGCCTCCGGATCGGTCGCGGCCAGCGGCACCGCATCCACCACCTCCTGGTCCGTGCCCTTGAAGGACATCCCCGCCACCGGGAAGCGCACGTTCATCCCGTGCAACGCGTACATGTGCGCGGCTCCCGAGAACGGGCTGGCCAGCAGCACATAGCGATGATCCATCTGATCGGTGACGGCGGCGAAGGCCTCGAGCTCATCGGGCTGCAGGAACCGGCCGCGGCCCTCGTACTCGGGGGCGAGGTTCTTCATCGCGTTGTCATAGCGCACCGGCACCGAGGTGCCGGCGGCCACCAGCACGGCGCACAGCAGCACCACGGCCAGAGGGCGCGCACGCCGCGAGGATCTGCGCAGCGCGGCGAGGAGCATCTCCAGCGCGGGCACGACCAGCAACACGCTCAGCATCGCCAGCGGCATCGCCAGGCGGTCCTGCCCGCGATAGAACAGCACGGACAGGTTCAGCGGGGAATCCACCGCGGCGTCCAGGTACAGCACGGCGAACACCGCCCAGGCCACCGCCACCCAGCGCTGCGGCGTGGTGAGGGTGCGGATCAGCCCCGGCCACCACAGCAGCGCGAGCACCACGCCGAGCGCCATCGGCCACACCGTCCACAGCCCGAGCACCACCTCGCCCAGCCCCGTCCACCAGGGCACCGCGAGCCCGCCCGAGAAGTTCGTGACGGTGGCGCCCAGCGGCGTCCAGGTCAGCACCGCGAGCGGGGTCAGGGCCAGCACGGGCACCGCCGCGAGCAGGGGCCGGGCGCGCCAGTGCGGGGCGCCGGTGACCGCGGTGAGGACGGCGATCAGCAGCAGCAGCGTCACCGCGACGTTCGGCTGCAGCAGGGCCAGGCCCAGCAGCACAGCCATCAGCACCCCGGCGGTGGTGAGCAGCTGCGGGGTGCTCACCTGGCGGGCGAGCACCGCGCGCCACAGCAGCACCGCACCGGCCAGCGCGCCGGGGATCATCGCCATCCCGACGAGGTTCGGCAGGGGGGAGAGGTGGATCCACTCGTTCATCGGCGCGGCCGGCACGATCGCGGCACCGAGCGCCGCCGCGATACCGGCCCAGCGCAGGTGCGGCCAGAGCACGTGGGCGAGCGCCCCGGTGCCGAGCACCCACGGCACCACGGCCAGGGCCAGGGCGGTGCCGTTGAGGATCGCGGGAATCGACCCCCACGGCATCAGGGAGGCCAGGTCATGGAAGGCCGCCGGATAGAACACGGGCTCGCCCACCGTGTTCGAGAGGATCCCCAGCGTCAGCGAGGAGCCCTCTCCGGTGCCGCGGATCCGGGCGAGGGCGCTGAGGTGATAGAGCGTGTCCCAGCGCTCGAGCACCGCGTCGGGGCGGCGCATCGCCGCGAGCACGGGCACCACGGCGACCCCCAGCGCGAAGACCAGCGCCGCTGGCGCCGCCCACCGGGGGAGGCGGAGGGGACCCGGCCGCTCGGGCGCGCCCCCGTCGGCCGGGTCGTCCTCACCCGCTCGGGACTGCGTGTGCAGCGGCGGCAGCACGAGCCCCAGCCTCGCCATCCCCCACGAGAGCCCCAGCAGCACCAGGGCGCAGCCCGCGAAGGTGGCGAGGTTCCAGGGCAGCCCGATCAGCTGCGCCACGATCGCACCCACTCCCGCGAGCGCCGCGGCGAGCGGCGGGGCGAGCACCAGGGCCGGGAGCCTGCCCGCGCCGAGCAGGCGCAGCGCGAGCGCGGTGGGGACATGGACGGCCGCCAGAGCCAGCAGCGCGGCCAGGAGCAGGGTCAGCCAGGTCGCCATCAGTCGTGCCGGTGCAGTGCTCGATCCCGGAACGCCGCCGGCTGCTCGGCCTCGTCGAGGGCGAGCCGGCGCGCCAGATAGGTGGTGCGCTTCTCGGCGGCCTTGGTGCGGGCCTCCTGCAGGGCGAGGAAGCCCAGCAGCACCAGCACCGTCGCATACAGCAGCAGGTCGGCGCCACGGCCCACTCCCACCAGATGCGCGACCCGGGTGAGCATGCCGGGGAAGAGCACCGTGAGCACCGCGAACACCGCGAAGGCGAGGATCAGCAGGCGGCGCACCGCGAGCTGCTTCGCGCCGCGCTTCATGAACAGCCAGCCGATGATCACCACGATCCCCAGCACCAGCAGCAGCTGGATGATGAAGGTGCGGTTGCCCACCAGCGTGGGCCCCAGCGCGTGGATCAGCTCGTGCTCACCCATCGGCTCAGGCCTGGTCGGGGGTCTGGTGGGTGGAGGCGGAGCCGTCGCCGAGCACGAGGCGGGGAGTGCCGGCCCAGTGCGCGGCGGTGGTGATGTTGCGGCCGTCCACGATCAGCTTCACCCCGGGCATGTCGGCGGCGCTGATCTCCCGGTACTCGGGATGGTTGGTCTGGACGATCACCAGGTCCGCGCTCTCACCGATCCGGTAGGGCTCCCAGCCGAAGCCGCGCAGCTCGTCCTCGTCGTAGAAGGTGTCGTGGACCGCGACGTCCGCGCCGTGCTCGCGCAGCGCCTCGACCACCGGGAACACTCCCGAGAACGCGGTCTCCTTCACCCCGGCCCGGTACGAGGCTCCCAGCACCACGGCCTTCATGCCCTGCAGATCGCCCAGCAGGTTCGCGGCCCGCTCCACGAGCTTCGCCGGCACCGACGCGTTCAGGGTGCGGGCGGTGCGGACCGTCTGCGCGAGCGGATCGGTCGAGAGGTACAGACGCGGGTAGACCGGGATGCAGTGCCCGCCCACCGCGATGCCGGGCTGATGGATGTGCGAGTAGGGCTGCGAGTTGCTGGCTTCGATCACCTTGTACACGTCGATGCCGTTGTCCTGCGCGAACAGCGCGAACTCGTTCGCCAGGCCGATGTTCACATCCCGGTAGGTGGTCTCGGCGAGCTTCGCCAGCTCCGACGCCTCCGGAGAGCCCAGATCCCACACCCCGTTGGGCTGGTGCAGGTCCGGGCGCTCTTCGAAGCTCAGCGCCGACTCGTAGAACTCCCGGGCCCGCCGCGAGCCCTCTTCACTGAGCGCACCGATCAGCTTGGGGTACTTGCGCAGGTCCTCGAACACCCGGCCCGTCAGCACCCGCTCGGGGGAGAACACCGCGAAGAAGTCCTTCGACTCCTTCAGCCCCGAGATCTCCTCGATCATCGGCACGAAACGACCCCGCAGCGTCCCCACCGGCAGCGTCGTCTCGTAGGACACCAGCGTGCCCGGGCTCAGGTGCTCGGCCAGCGAGCGCGTGGCGGCGTCCATCCAGGCGAAGTCCGGCTCCCAGGACGCATCGTCCACGAACAGCGGCACCACGATCACCACCGCGTCCGCGCCCGGGATCGCCTCGGCATAGTCCGTGGTCGCACGGAGCTTCCCCGCAGGGACGAGCTCGGAGAGCTTCTCCTGCAGCTGCGCCTCGCCCGGGAATGGCTCCGTGGCCTGGTTGATCAGCTCCACCTGACGGGGATTGACATCGACTCCGACCACCTCGTGACCGGCATCAGCGAACTGCACCGCCAGCGGCAGTCCGATCTTCCCCAGGGCGACAACAGCAGTCTTCAACTCGGCTCCTCCTCGTGGGGCACCTCTCGGTGCCGCATGCGCGTCGGTGACCACCAGGGGCGGCCCACCGTGACAGGGTATCCTCATCGGCCATCGCGGAACCCGTGCCCCGCGGCACGCTGCCATCGGTGATCTCACGTCCGACCGGCACCCCAGGAGGAGAGCCCTTGAGCACGTCCGATCCTGCCCCCGAGCAGCCCGACGCGCTGTCGTCCCCCGGATCCGACACCACCTGGTTCGTGGTCCCTCTGTTCAACGAGGGGCAGGTCGTGGGGGACGTCATCCGTGACCTGCGCACCCGCTACCCGCTGGTGGTGTGCGTGGACGACGGCAGCGAGGACGACTCGGCCCGGATCGCCGAGGAGGCCGGCGCCGTGGTGGTGCGCCACCCCTACAACATGGGTCAGGGTGCCGCGCTGAAGACCGGGATCGACTACGCCCTGCGCGATGCGGCCATGCGCCAGGTGGTGACCTTCGACTCGGACGGCCAGCATCGGGTCGACGACGCCGCCGCGATGATCGCCACGCGTGAGGAGAAGGGCGTGGACATCGTCCTGGGCTCCCGCTTCCTCGATGACCGCACCCGGCCGGGCCTGCTGAAGCGGGCCGTGCTGCGCGGCGCGGTGCTCTACACCAACCTCACCTCGGGCGTGAAGCTCACCGACGCCCACAACGGCCTGCGGGTGCTGGGGCGCGAGGCGTGCGAGAAGATCGCCATCGAGCAGAACCGGATGGCGCACGCCTCCGAGATCGTCGAGGAGATCGGCCGGCACCGCTTCACCGTCGCCGAGCACCCCGTGCACATCATCTACACCGACTACTCCCGGTCCAAGGGGCAGCCCCTGCTGAACTCGGTCAACATCGTGATCGACATGCTGTTCCGCTGACGGACTCCGCATCCCCGCCGCACGGCCTCACTCCGCGGCGGGGACCTCCGCGGAGCCGTCCGCGACGGCCTCGAAGAAAGCGGCGATCTCGGCATCGTCGGTGAGGATCGCGACGCCCGAGTGCTTGGTCTGGTACTCCGGGTTCTCCACGGGGATGCTGAGCGTGCCGCCCGAGTTCATGGCGGAGCGGGCGGTCAGCGCCATCCGGCCCACGTCCACGATGCCGGTGCCCTCGCTCGTGGTCAGCGCCTCCGAACCGGCCCCCGCCATCTGGACCTGGTTGACCGGGTTCAGGAGCACCGCCGGGGAGGTGGCCCGGTCCATCAGCGCCCCCACGAACTGCTGCTGGCGCTGCTGCCGGCCGATATCCGCGGTGGGGTCGAAGTAACGGGCGCGCACGAAGGCCAGCGCCTGCTCGCCGCCCACGTCATGGCAGCCCTCGGTCATCACCAGCCCCGAGCGCTCGTCGTCGACGTCGCGGTCGATGCACAGGTTCACATGGCCCACCGCGTCGACCACCTGCGCCACCCCGTCGAATCCCACCTCGACGTAGTGGTCGATGGTCAGGCCCGTGAACTGCTCGACGGTCTCGACCAGCAGGGGCGCTCCGCCGAAGGCGTAGGCGGCGTTGAGCTTGTAGCCGCCGTGCCCGGGGATGTCCACGAGGGTGTCGCGGGGAAGGGAGATCAGGTAGCTGTTCCCGCCGGGGGCCTTGTGCAGGAGCATGATCGTGTCGGTGCGGGCGCCGGCGGTGCCGTCGTCCGCGACGGACTCCCCGTCGCGACGGTCCGAGCCGGCGATCAGGTAGGTGGTCCCGGGCGTGTTCTCCGCTCCGGAGAGCGCCTCGACATGCTCGATGCGGCTGTCGGCCCACAGGCCGAGCCCTGCTCCCCAGCCGAGCACGAGCACCAGCACCAGCGCGAGCAGCGTGGCGCCCAGCCGCAGCGGGCGCGGCACCCGGGAGCGGCGCCTGCGGGAGCGTGCGGGCGCGGGAGCCTGCTCGGGATGATCCCACTGGGGGTGGGCCGGCTGCGCGCTCTCGCCGTAGGGGGGATCCCACTGGGGGTGGGCCGGCTGCGCGCTCTCGCCGTAGGGGGAGCGGGGGCTCTGCGCGGACGGGTGCTGCTCCGCCCGCGGCAGCGGGCGCGTCGGCGCCGGCTCCGAGGCGGAGGAGCGCGGTGCGGAGCGGCGGGGGAGCGGGCGAGCGCTCCCGCCTGCGCGTGCGCGATGTCCATGGGGGCGGCGCGGCCCTCCGGGGCGCGGGGAGCGTGGCGGCGGCATATCGCTCACAGCTGTCTCCTTCCGGCGGGGCCGTGCGGTCTCGGGCAGGGGTGCGCACGGTGCGGAGGAGGACCCTCGGTGCGTGCGGCGCTCGTCAGGGTAGCGGGCCGGGAGCCCCCGGCGCGCCCTCTGCGCGGTGGAACGGGGCGGATCCCGCGAACCTCCCGAGAACCTTCACACCCCGGTCATCGTGGCTGCCGGATCGGCCGTGGTCGTCTCCGTACACTGGGGCAGGCACCGCCTCGGCGGCACGGACCAGCAGCAGGAGACGCAGTGAACCATTCCGCACCAGCGGGCGATACGACGCCGCAGGAGAGCACCGCTCATCCCGACGCCGCCTCGGCACGGGTGGTCGCCGTCGTGGTGACCTACAACCGCGAGACCCTGCTCGAGGAATGCCTGGACGGCCTCGCCGCGCAGGAGCGCCGGCCCGATGCGGTCGTGGTCATCGACAACGCCTCCACCGACGGCAGCGGGCGCGTCGCCGACGAGCACCCCCTCGCGGCGGACGTGGTCCACCTGCGCCGCAACGTCGGCGGCGCCGGCGGTTTCGCCGCCGGGATCGCCCGCGCGATCATGCGCCACGACGCGGACTGGGTGTGGGTGATGGACGACGACACCATCCCGCGGCCGGGCGCGCTGGCCGCGCTGCTGGACTCCCTCGAGGCCTCCCCGGTGCGGCTGAGCGTGCTGAGCTCGCGCGCCGTCTGGATCGACGGCCGCGATCATCCCATGAACACCCAGCGCACCCGCCGCGACGCGAGCGCCCAGGAGAAGCGCGACGCCGCCCGCGCCGGCGGCCGCCCGATCCGCACCGCGAGCTATGTCTCCGCGCTGCTGAACGCACAGGACGTGCGCCGCCTCGGCCTGCCCTATGCCGACTACTTCATCTGGTCCGACGACTTCGAGCACACCGGGCGCCTGCTGCGCCGCGGCCGCGGCCTCCACGTGCCCGCCTCGATCGTCGAGCACCGCACCGCCCAGTTCGGCAACGCCCAGTCCCACCCGGGCTCGCGCTTCTACTACGACGTGCGCAACCGCCTCTGGGCGCTGCTGCGCACCTCCTCCTTCACCCCGCTCGAGCGGATCCTGCACGGAGGCGCGACGGCGCTGGGCTGGCTGCGACTGCTCGTCCGTCACCGCGGAGACCTGCTCGGTGTGGGGCTGCGCGGCCTGTTTGCCGCCCTGCGGCGGGGACCGCGGCCCTCGGCGACCGTGCTCCAGGCCGACGGCGACGCCGCGGCGGACGTCCGCGCGATCGAACGGGCGGCCGGGCGGTGACGACTCCCTCACCCGGGCACGCCGCCGGAGGGTTCCCGCGGTTCGCCGTGCTGATGCCGCTGTGGGGGAGGGACCTCCCCGACCGCTTCGAGCTCGCCCTGACCTCCGCCACCCTGGGGCAGCGGCAGCGCCCGGACCTGCTGATCCTCACCATCGACGGGCCGCTGCCTCCGGGGCTGGAGGCGATCGTCGAACGCGTCGCGAACGGCGAGTTCGGCCGCGCGGAGGTGCTTCGCCACGACGACCATCGCGGAGTCGCCGCAGCGCTGCAGGACGGGCTGGAGACCAGCCCCTACGACCTGGTCGCCCGGGCGGACGCCGATGACATCTGCCGCCCGGACCGCTTCGCCCTGCAGATCCCGCGGATGGAGCGGGAAGGGCTGGACCTGCTGGGCAGCGCGATGCGGGAATTCAGCGACCGCATCGCCCCCGGCACCGGGCCGCTGCGCACGCGCCCCCTCGAGCACGAGGAGATCGTGCGCTACCTGCCCTACCACAGCCCCTTCCATCACCCCACCGTGGTGCTCAGGCGCTCGGTGGCGCTCGCCGTCGGCGGCTACCGGGATCTCCCGCTGCTCGAGGACTACTGGCTGTGGGAGCGGATGATGCTGGGCGGCGCGCGGATGGGCAACCTGCCCGAGGTGCTCGTGGACTATCGCGTCGACGAGGAGCTCTTCGCCCGGCGCGGCGGGGGGAAGCTGTATGCGAGCGACGTGCGCCTGCAGTGGCGGATGCTGCGCGACCGGGTGCTGAGCCCGGGCCACTTCCTGCGCAACCTGGTGATCCGGGCCGCCTACCGCTTCTCCCCGGGCTGGGTGCGGCGGGTGGGCTACCGCCGCTTCGTCGAGCGCAGCGTGCCGCCGGAGAGGGCCTCATGAACTGGCACACACACGCCGCCGCGGCCCGGGATGTTGGCCTGCCGTTCACCTCCCGTGGATATTGTGAACCCACTGTCGGCGGACCCTCCGCACGAATCGAAAGGACCTTCTGTGTCGTCTCCTGATCTCCTGATCGTCGGCTCCGGCCTGTTCGGACTGACCATCGCCGAGCGAGCGGCCGTCGAGCACGGCGCGAAGGTGACCATCATCGACCGGCGCCCCCACATCGGAGGCAACGCCTACTCCGAGGCGGACGAGGAGACCGGCATCGAGGTCCACAAGTACGGTGCGCACCTCTTCCACACCTCGAACCAGCGCGTGTGGGAGTACGTCAACCGGTTCACCGAGTTCACCGGCTACCAGCACAAGGTGTACACCAACCATCAGGGCGAGGTGTACCCGATGCCGATCAACCTCGGCACCGTCAACCAGTTCTTCCGCTCCGCGCACACGCCGGACGAGGCGCGCGCCCTGATCGCCGAGCAGGCCGGGGAGTTCGCGGGCAAGGACCCCGAGAACCTCAACGACAAGGGCATCTCCCTGATCGGGCGCCCCCTGTACGAGGCGTTCATCAAGAACTACACCGGCAAGCAGTGGCAGACCGACCCCAAGGACCTGCCCGCCTCGATCATCTCGCGCCTGCCCGTGCGGTACACCTACAACAACCGGTACTTCAACGACACCTACGAGGGCCTGCCCAAGGACGGCTACACCGCGTGGCTGGAGCGGATGGCGGACCACCCGAACATCGAGGTGCAGCTGGAGACCGACTACTTCGACACCTCGCAGCCGCTGAACAAGGACGCCACCCGGGGGAACATCCCCGTGGTGTACACCGGCCCGGTGGACCGCTACTTCGACTACGAGCTCGGCGAGCTCGGCTGGCGCACCATCGACCTGGAGACCGAGCACCTCGACGTGGGCGACTTCCAGGGCACCTCGGTGATGAACTACGCCGACGCCGAGGTCCCCTACACCCGCATCATCGAGCCGCGCCACTTCCACCCCGAGCGCGACCACTACCCCACGGACCGCACCGTGATCCAGCGCGAGTACTCGCGCTTCGCGGAGTCCGGGGACGAGCCGTACTACCCGATCAACTCCAGCAGCGACCGTGAGCGGCTGCTGGCCTACCGCGAGCTCGCCGACTCCGAGCCGCGCACGCTGTTCGGGGGCCGCCTGGGCACCTACCAGTACCTGGACATGCACATGGCCATCGGCTCCGCCCTGTCCATGGCCGACAACAAGCTGACCGACCTGCTGCGCGCCTGAGCAGTCCGCCCCTCCGTGCGAGGGACGACCGATCGACGCCTACGAGGAGCCCCACCGCCCATGAACGCCACCGCCACCGCCGAGTCGACGAGCCCGACCGCCCCTGCGCAGAGGATCCTGCAGCGGCTGATCCTCCCGGCCGAGGTCTCGCCCGACATCGTCCCGCTGTACATCGAGGCGGAGGAGGCCCATTCGCGGGCCTCGAGCGGCTCGCTCGGGCTGCGGGGTGAGGGCCTCTCCTCCTCCCGCGCCGAGGAGGAGACGGTCAAGAGCACGTCGGCGCGCACGCGCGTCGACGTCAACGAGCTCAGCGAGCGGTACTCCGTGCGCATCCCCGCGCATTCGATGCGTTCCTTCGGCACGTACTTCAACGCGTTCCCGGCGAGCTACTGGCGGCGCTGGACCCCGGTGCGGAAGATCCGCCTGAGCGTGCGCACCGTCGGCAGCGGCCAGCTCGTGGTGATGCGCTCGACCGCGCGCGGCAGCCTGCAGCGCCACACCACGCTCGACATCACCGCCGACGGCCAGCAGACCGTGGATCTGCCGCTGATCGCGTTCGGCGACGGCGGCTGGTACTGGTTCGATGCGTACGCCGGCGACGAGGACTTCGTGATCCTCAGCGCGGAGTGGACGGCGGATGCCGACCTCGCGCGCACCGAGGGCACGTTCTCCATCGCGATGACCACGATGAACAAGGTCGAGTACTGCCTCGAGAACATCCGCACCGTGGCCGAGGCGCCGGCGCTGCGCGAGCTGCTGGACGTCATGTACGTCGTCGATCAGGGCTCTGACCGGCTGAACGATCATCCCGAGGAGCTCGCCCCGCTGCAGGAGGCGCTCGGCGCGCAGCTCGAGGTCATCGAGCAGGGCAACATCGGCGGCTCGGGCGGCTTCTCCCGCGGCATGTACGAGGCCTCGACCTCCGGCTCCGCCACCTACGTCATCAACTGCGACGACGACATCGTCATCGAGCCCGAGTCCCTGCTGCGCATGGTGACCTTCGCCGACTTCGCGACCCGCCCCACCCTCGTCGGCGCCCACATGTTCGACCTGAACAACCGCTCGGTGCTGCACGCCTTCGGCGAGATCGTGGACCCGTGGACGATCCAGCCCGCGCTGCCCACCTCGGCGCCCGAGATGCAGCACGACTTCGCCCAGGAGACACTGCGTTCGACCCCGTGGCTGCACCGCCGCACCGACGTGGACTACAACGGCTGGTGGACCTGCCTGATCCCCACCGAGACGGTGCGCGCGATCGGCCTGAGCCTGCCGGTGTTCATCAAGTGGGATGACACCGAGTACGGCCTGCGCGCCCGCCGCCACGGCTACCCGACGGTCTCCCTGCCCGGCGCGGCCGTCTGGCACGTCACCTGGGCGGACAAGAACGACGCCCTCGACTGGCAGGTCTACTTCCACGAGCGCAACCGCATCATCACCGCGCTGCTGCACTCGCACTACGAGCGCGGCGGCGGCGTGCTGGGCGAGTCCCAGTCGATCGACATCAAGCACCTCATCTCGATGCAGTACTACACGGAGCGGGCGCGCCTGAAGGCCCAGGCCGACGTGCTGCGCGGACCGGACTACCTGCACGGCGCGATCGGCACGACCCTGCCGCAGCTGCGCGAGATGGTGGCGGAGTTCGACGACTCCTCCGCGAAGGAGGGAGCGGAGTCCTTCCCGGCGGTGCGTCGCGAGCGGCTGCCGCGCAAGGGCCGCGAGATGCGCGCCCCGCACCGCGCCCTGCTGCCCGCCTGGACGCTGAAGATGATGATGCGCCAGGTCGCCGCCCCGACCACAGAGCTCTCCCGCGAGCACCCGCAGGCGGAGATCGCCCACCAGGACGCCAAGTGGTGGAGGCTCAGCCGCTACGACAGCGCCGTGGTCTCGAACGCCGAGGGCACCAAGGCCGCCTGGTACAAGCGCGACCCCGAGAAGGTCCGCGGGATGCTGGTGGAGACGCTCCGCACCCACGCGGCGCTGCTGATGCAGTGGAACAGCCTGCGCGAGACCTACCGCGAGGCGGCCGAGAGGATCACCTCCTTCGAGGCCTGGGAGCGGACCTTCGCCGAGAACCCGGCGCCGGTGCGTCCGCAGGATGAGGCCAGGAGCGCGACCGCGAGCTCCGGCGGCTCCGGGGGCACCGCGGCGTGAGCACGACCGGGGCCGAGGGCCGGATGCCCACCCGGCAGGAGCAGGCCGCCGGCTGGCGAGCGCCCGGGCAGGACGCGGGCTGGCTGAACCCGATCCGGGAGCGCTTCCTCCTGCGCCTGCTGGTGCGCAAGGAGCTGCGGGTGCGCTACCGCGGCAGTGCGCTGGGCATGCTGTGGAGCTACGTCAAGCCGGCGGTGCAGTTCATCGTCTTCTATATCGCGCTGGGCATCTTCCTGCAGCTGCAGCGCGACACCCCCGCCTATGCGGTGTACCTGTTCAGCGGCATCGTGGTGATCAACCTCTTCAGCGAGGTGTTCGGCAACGCCACCCGCTCGATCACCGGGAACCAGGCGCTGGTCTCCAAGATCTATCTGCCCAGCGAGCTGTTCCCCTGGGCCAGCATGATCGTCGCGCTGGTGCACTTCCTGCCCCAGCTGGTCGTGCTCGTGATCGGGGCGCTGCTGTTCGGCTGGCTGCCCTCGACCACCGCGGCGATAGCCTTCGTGCTCGGCATCGTCATCCTGGTGGGGTTCACCATGGGGCTGGGGATGATCACCGCGGCGCTCAACGCCGCCTTCCGCGATGTCGAGAACTTCGTGGACCTCATCGTCATGGTGGCCACCTGGCTCTCCCCGGTCCTCTACCGCATCTCGATGGTCGAGGAGCAGATCGGCGGGACCCTGTGGTGGTGGGTGTACCAGCTGAACCCGCTGACGATCGTCGTCGAGCTCTTCCACACCGCGTTCTGGCGCTACTCGCGCCCCGTGGTGGAGGTCATCGACGCGGAGCCCTGGCTGCGCGCCCCGGGCGAGCCCTTCGGGCTGTGGTGGGCCGGGATGCTGATCGCGGTGGCGACCTTCGTGATCGGCACCGTGGTCTTCGAGCGCGCGAAGCGTCGCTTCGCCCAGGAACTGTGAGGGAGGAGAGAGCATGAGCCCTCACATCGACGCGGTGCCGGAATCCGCCGCCGTGCCCACCGACCGCGAGATGGTGCGCATCGAGAAGGTCACCAAGGAGTTCTCGCTGCGCCATGACCACTCCCTGAAGGAGCTGGTGTTCTCGGCCCTGCAGCGCAAGAAGCTCGCCGACTCCTTCCTCGCCCTGGACCAGGTGGATCTCACGGTCCACGCCGGGGAGACCGTGGGCCTGATCGGCTTCAACGGCTCGGGCAAGTCCACCCTGCTCAAGACCATCTCCGGGGTGCTCTACCCGGACACCGGGCGGGTGCTGCTGCGAGGCCGCGTGGCCGGTCTGATCGAGGTGGGCGCCGGCTTCCACCCGGATCTCTCGGGCCGCGAGAACGTCTACCTCAACGGCGCGATCCTGGGGATGTCGCGCGAGCAGATCGATGAGAAGTTCGACGAGATCGTCGCGTTCAGCGAGATCGAGGAGTTCATCGACACGGACGTGAAGTACTACAGCTCGGGCATGTTCCTGCGCCTGGCCTTCTCCGTGGCGGTGCACACCGAGCCGGACATCTTCCTGGTCGACGAGATCCTCTCGGTGGGCGACGAGCCGTTCCAGCGCAAGTGCCTCGAGCGCATCCGCGAGCTGCAGAAGGCGGGCCGCACGATGGTGGTCGTCTCCCATGAGCTCGAGATGCTCGAGCGGCTGTGCACCCGCATCGTGGTGCTCCAGAAGGGCCGGACCATCTTCGACGGCGATCCCGCCGAGGCGGTGCGGACGCTGCGCGCCAGCTGAACCCCCGCGGCGCCCGGCGCCGGACGGACCGGGCCGCGGGTCTGGAGCGGCTCAGGAGCGGGGGAGTCGGCCTGTGACGGCCTCCTCCTGCGCCTGACGCTCGGTGACCGCAGCGGCGGGGCCGACGAGCCCCCCCCCCGCCAGCAGCAGCGCGAGCAGCGGCGCCGCCGACCGCAGGCCGTCCTCCTCCACCAGCATCCGCTCGCCGTGCGAGGGCGAGCCCTCGGGCTCCGGCGCGGCGGCAGGCCCGCTCCAGCCCGGCAGGGCCACTCCCAGCCGGTCGGAGCTGCCGCGCACCTCGCCGAGCCAGTCATGGGCCAGGGGCGGCAGCTCGCCGTCGTAGCGGGGGGCGAGCGAGACCGCCTGGAGGGCGAGCACCTCGTCGGCGCTCTGGGCGAGCGGGGAGGCAGGACGATCGGTCGCGACCACCCGCGGCTCCTCGGGGACGGCGTCCTCGGCGGGAGGCTGCGTCGTCTCGTCGCGCTCGAGCACCACCACCTCGGCTCCGAGGGACCAGGCCGCGAGCGCGAGCACCAGGCGCTTCCAGTGCGGCGGGAGGTCGAGCACCACGAGCTCGCCGGGTGCGAGGGCGATCTCGTCATGCAGATGCCCGATCGTCTTGATCACCCAGTTGGCCAGCACGTGACCGGAGAGCTCGATGCGTGCCGCCTCGCCGTACCAGGCCAGCACCGGGCCGGGCCCCTTCTCCTCGAGGACGCGCAGCAGCTGCGCGGCGGTGTCCGCAGGGGCGGCGGGACGGACGTTCACGACAGATCCTCCTGGGAGTCGGGGACGGAGACCTCCACGAGGATCTCCGGCAGCGGGGCGGAGAGCGACTCGGCGCCGAGCGCCGTGCGGATCCTCTCGGCGAGGGTCGCGGCGGCGATCAGCGCGGCGGGGGAGCGCTCGGCCGCCTCCACCACGATATGCGTGGAGCCGTCGGGGCGCGTGCTGATCCGCGAGCTCGCGGAGGGGCTGCTCTGCCCGGGACGAGGGATCGAGGCCACCCCGACCGCGCGGTCGATCCGCTCGCGCGCCGGTTCGGGGGACATCCGCGCGATCGGCTCCTGCTCGGCGCTCAGCCCGAGCGCCTCCCACACCGACTCGAGGCTCGGGCGGCGGAACCAGTCCTCCGGCCCGGTGCGGGAGAGCTGGCGGGCGGGGACGTCCGACGCGGTCGCCGCGGCCACGCCCCGCACCAGGGCGGCGGGCACCCCACTGGCCTTGCCCTTGACGAGGTCTGCGGCGGCGGCGAGCTCATCGGCGAGGTTGCGCACCGTGACGGTGAGCGCGCGGCCGTCGGCATCGGTGCCGCCGCGCAGATCCTGCAGGGAGGAGACCCCCGACGCACCGAGCGCGATATCACCGACGCCCACCCGCCAGACGCGGGAGGAGGTGTCCGTCAGCAGCACGCCCAGCTCCACGCCGAGCACGGAGACCAGCTGATCGCGCAGAGCGCGGGCGCAGGCATCGGGATCCTCGGGCAGCAGCAGCGGCCCCTCGGGCGCGTTGGAGGAGTCCACCCCCGCGGCCGCCATCACCGGACCGGAGGGGATCTGCACCACGGAGGTCACCACGCGCGTGTGCAGCCGGCGGGCGACGGTGCGCACCGCTGCGGCGCGGACCGCCTCGTCCCGCTCCTCGGGAGCGATGCGCAGGCCCAGCGCCTTCGAGACCACCTTGGTGGACAGGCACAGCACGTCACCGTCCTGCGGGCCGAGAGGGGCGAGCGCACGGGCGAGCAGCGCCCCCAGATCATCTCCCTCGCGGATCTCGGGGAGTCCGGTGATCGGGAGCACGCTCACCTCCCGCGGAGCAGGGGGCGGTATGGTCTGCGCGGGCGGGGCGACATCGGGCACGGGGCCTCCCGGACTGTGATTCGGATGCGACATGCAAGGCGACGCGCCGATGCCGCTTGACGGACCATAACTACACCGGTGTACTTTAGGCGCATCGGGCCCCCGGTGGTCGACGAATGCAGTGGAAGGAATGGTGGCCATGGACGAGGAACGGGTCGATGACGACACGCGCGCAGAGCTGACTCTGCTCGACCTCGCCGGGCAGGACTCCGACGAGGCCGAGCTGACCTGGCAGGAGCGCGCCCTGTGCGCGCAGACCGATCCGGAGGCGTTCTTCCCCGAGAAGGGCGGCTCCACCCGAGAGGCGAAGAAGGTGTGCGTCTCGTGCGAGGTGCGCGCGGAGTGCCTCGAGTACGCCCTCGAGAACGATGAGCGCTTCGGGATCTGGGGCGGGCTGTCCGAACGCGAGCGTCGCAAGCTCAAGCGCCGGGTGGTCTGACACCCTTCCTGGTGAGCGATCGTCACATCACCGCGGTCGTCCTGCTGAGCGGGACGACGACCGCGTCCACCCACGGTGCCCTGCGTACCGCGCTGTCCGAGCAGTCACGGTCGCCGGACCGCATCGTCGTGGTCGCCCCCTCCGATCTCGCGGGCGAGGTCCACGACGCCGTCGAGTCGGATCTCCTCACCGGCCGGATCGACGAGATCCTGCCCGTCTCCTCCTCCGTGAGCCGCTCCGGGGCGATCCACGAGACGCTCGAGCTGCTCGAGCGCAGTGCCGAGACCGCGCCGGAGCCGGGCGCCGAGCACGCTGAGACGGAGCAGGCCGCGCCCCGTCGGCGCCGCGCCCGCGAGGTCGATCCCGTCGCGGTCGAGCGCGAGCGCACCCAGCGCGCCGAGGAGCTGGCCCGTATCCCGCTGCGCCTGCGCGAGGAGCCGCTGCGCCCGGGACGCCGCGTCGGCGCCGTCGCCGAGGGTGAATCCTGGCTGTGGTTCGTGGTGGACGGCTCGACCCCCGGGATCGATGCGCTCGAGCACCTGCTGCAGATCGTCGAGGTCTCCCCGAACACGGCCGTCGTCGGCGCCAAGCGCGTGCGCCACGTCGAGCCCGAGGACGCTCTGCCGCTGACCGCGGAGAGCGCGGACGCGCTCGTCGACGTCGGCCTCACCCTCACCCATGGGGGCCGCATCGTCACCGGTGTGGACCCCGGCGAGATCGACCAGGGGCAGGCGGACTGGCGCCAGGACGTCCTCGCCGTGCCTCTGCCGGGCATGCTCGTGCGCGAGCAGACCCTGCGCGAGGTGGGGAGCCTGGATCCCGAGCTGCCGACCCCCTGGGCCGAGATCGACCTGTGCCGGCGGATCTGGCGCTCGGGCGAACGGGTCGCCGTGCAGGCCGGTGCCCGCGTGCTCCACCCGCATCCCACCCGGCCCCTGCTCGAACGGCTGCAGGAGCAGCGCACCGGGCAGATCCTCACCCTGCTCAAGCAGCGCTCCCTCATCCACGCCCTGCTCACCCTGGTGCTGCTGCCTCTCGAGACCCTCCTGCGCATGGGCGGAGCGATCGCCGCCTCCGCACCGCGCCGCGCCCTGATGGAGCTGCGAGCGGCCGCGGCGGTCCTGCCGCGTGCACGGCGCGTGCTGGGCCGCGCCCTGCGCGATCGCCGACGCTCCCGGGTGCCGCGCGGGCGCCTGGCACCCCTGTACGTCCCGCGCGGCGAGGGCACGCGGCGCTGGGCGGACGACCTGTGGAGCCAGCTGTTCGCCGACGACGACCGGCGCCGCCACATCCGCCGCACCACCTGGGGCATCGCCGGCACCCGTCATGGCCTCGACGACGCCGACTACGGACGCCACATCGTGTGGACCGCGGTCGTGGCCCTGGTCGCCACGGGGCTGGGCGTGCTCGCGCTGCGCGGCCTGTTCGGGCGCGGCGAGATCACCGGCCCCGGGCTGCGCCCCCTGCCGGACAGCTGGCAGGAGCTGTGGAGCGCGGCCTGGTCGAGCTGGGTCCCCGGCGGGCTGGGGGAGCGCGGCCCCGGCGATGCCCTGGTGCGTGTGCTCGGGCCGCTCCCGCTCGGCGGCGACCTGCTGGTGGAGGTGCTCGTCTTCGCCGCGGTGCCGCTGAGCGCGCTGCTGGCGTGGTGGGCCTCGGGGGCGATCACCCGCGCCGTCGGCGCACGCCTGGTGATCGCCACCCTCTGGGCGCTGGCCCCCTCGCTGCTGGCCGCGCTCGCCGTGGGCGCCTGGCCGCTGCTGCTGGTGCACATGCTGCTGCCGCTGCTGGCCCTCGCGCTCGGCCGCGCGATCGGACTGCCCCACAAGGTCTCCCAGGCGAGCGTTTCCGCCGCCGCTGCCGGAGGTCTCGTGCTGCTGGTGATCGGCGCGGTGCAGCCGGTGCTGGTGCTGCTCGGGGCTCTCGCCGTGCTGCTGCTCGCCCTCGCCGCCCCCGGACGGCGCCGACGCCTGCTGTGGGTGCTGCTGCCGTCCCTCGCCCTGCACGCCCCGTACCTGCCGCTCTACGTGGGACATCCCCAGCTGCTGCTCGCCGTGGCCGGGGTGCCGCCGAGCGTTGCCGGCCCCTCCCTGCTGGACCTCGCAGGTCTGTGGCCCGTCACCCCCGGGGTGCAGGAGCAGCTCGCCCCGCTGGTCGGGGAGGGAGCGGCCTCGCTGCTGCCCCTGCTGCCGGTGGCACCGGTCGTGCTCGCTGCGCTGCTGTCCCCGCTGATGTCCGGTGCGGCCGGTCGCGCGGGCCGCTTCAGCGTGCTGCTGGCCGCGGCCGCTGGAGCGACCGTGCTGCTGGCCCGCGGCACCTGGACCGCCGCTGCGGACGGGCAGCTGGTCACGCCGCCGCTGCACGCCTTGCTGAGCGTCGCCCTGCTCGCCCTCGCCGTGGGCGCCGCGGCGGCCTTCGACGGGCTCGCCCGCCGCGAGAGCGGCGACCATCGGGCCCGTCGCGCGATCACCGGGGTGGTCGGCGCCGTGGTCGCCGCCTGCTGCCTGGTCACCGTCGCCGGCTGGTCCCTGCTGCTGCCGGGACAGCTGCGGCTCGAGCGGGTCGAGGGCGGGGAGGTCCCTGCCGCGGCCGCCGACCAGGGACGCACCGACGCCCGGGCCCGCGTGCTGACCCTCCAGCTCGCCGACGACGGCGCGGTGGACGCCGGCCTCGTGGTCCACGGCGGCGACAGCATCATCCAGCACGCCGCCCTCGCCGATGCGCGCGACGTGGACACCGTCCGCGCCGGCACCGCCATCGATGCGGACCCCGCCTCGGCGGCGCTGCGGGAGACCGTCGCCGGGATGCTCTCGCAGGACGCTCCTGTCGCCGATGTGCAGACGGAGGACGGCTCCTCCGCGTACCTGGCCATCGCCTACGTGGTGGTCCAGGGGGACCGCGACGAGCAGGCCGAGCTGGTGCGCACCCTGGACACCTCCCCGCAGCTGGAGAAGGTCACCGAGGGCACCTGGGGCGGCATGTGGCGGGTGATCGACGCCTCCCCGCGCGCGCTGGTCACCGGCGGTGCGGAGCAGACCCCCCTGTCCAGCGGCGTCATCGACGCCGCGGGAGCGATCCCGGCCGACGAGGCCGAGCGCACCGTGGTGCTCTCCGAACGCTTCGACACCGGCTGGCGGGCCACCCTGGACGGCACCGAGCTCGCCCCGACCGAGGTCGACGGCTGGGCGCAGGGCTTCCAGGTCCCCGCCGGAGCGGCCGGCGAGATCGAGATCCATCGCGACCAGCCCCTGACGCTGCTGTGGCAGCTGCTGCTCGCCGCGGCGGTGGGCCTGACCGCGCTGCTGGCGATCCCGTGGCGACTGCGCGCACGCACGGCGGAGGAGATGTATGGCTGAGCACGATGCCCCTGCGCAGAGCCCGGACGAGCCGGAGACCCCCGCCGCCGGCACGGACCGCACCGGCGTGCGGCGCCTGCTCGCCCTCGCGGCCCTGATCCCGCTCGGCGCGACGGTGGGCGCCCTCGCCCTCACCCCGCCGCCGGAGCCCGTCGGCGTGCAGCACGCGCAGGCCGAGTCCCGGCCCGGCGCGAGCACCCGTTTCTGCCACGGCGCGCTCCAGCTGCCTGAGGAGCTGCTCGGGACGGGCACGGACGCCGAGCTCGCGGTGGCACCGCCGAGCCCCGAGATCTCCCTGCGCACGGTCTCCGCCGAACCGGCCTCCTCGCTGCTGTTCGGCACCGTCAGCGGCTCGGCGACCCTGCAGGAGGAGGACGGCTCCGTCCGCGCCCCCTCGATCACCACCCGCAGCGCCGACGGCACGGTGCTCGGCGACGACGCCGCCTCCCAGGACATGGGCGTAGCCCTGCAGGGCATGGGCGGCATCGAGGGCGCACCGCACGTCACCTCCGCCACCTCCCAGAGCGAGAGGCCCGTGGCCGACACGATCCAGGCCACCGCCACCACCAGCGGCGACTACCGCTCCCTGGCCATGACCCGCTGCACCGAGCCCGCCACCGAGGCGAGCTTCCTCGGCGTCTCCACCGGGAGGGGCGACAGCTCCGCGCTCGTGCTGAGCAATCCCACCGAGCGTCCCGCCACCGCCTCGGTGCAGCTGTGGACCGAGGACGGCCCCGCCGCGATGGAGGGCCGCAGCCAGGTGGTCGTCGCCCCCGGCACCGAGGAGCGGGTGCTGCTCGAATCCGTGGCCGCCGGGCACGACGCGGTGGGCGTGGACGTCTCCGTGATGGGCTCGCCGCTGTCGATGCACGTCCAGACCACGGAGCGCGACGGGCTCACCCCGGGCGGCGCCGAGATCCTCGCACCGCTGCCCGCTCCCGCGACGGAGCAGGTGATGCCGGGCGTGGACGTCGCCGGCACCGCCCCGACCGTCGTGCTCGCCAACCCTCGCGGCACCGACACCACCGCCACGATCCAGGTGCTCAGCGCCGAGGGACCGGTCGATTCCGCGACCCTCGAGGATGTCGAGATCCCGGCCGGCACCGTGGTGAGCACACCGCTCGAGGGACTGCCCGACGGCACCTACGCGGTGAAGGTGCGCTCCCAGGAGGCGCTGACCGCGGTCACCCGCAGCCAGCGCACCGGCGAGGACCTCCCCGGAGACACCGTCGGCTCGCCGGTGGACTTCACCCTGGTGGAGCCCGCGCCGGCCCTGCGCTCGCACGGGATGAGCGCCCTGCCCGCAGGCGGCATCGGGCAGCTCACCCTGACCGGCACCGCCGACTCCGCGGTCACCGTCATCCCGATCGCGGCAGACGGCTCCGCGGGCGAGGCGCTGAGCGTCGAGGTCGGCGCTGACGCCACCGCGACCCTCACCGCCGCCCAGCTCACGGTCGGGGACGCGCCCGCCGTGGGGATCACCGTCGTGCCGGAGGTGCCCGGAACGGTCCACGCCGCGTGGACGCACCGGGTGCGGGATGGCGCCGGCGGCCTGCTGCTGTCCGCCGTCCCGGTGCCGGGCGCCGAGGGCGGCGGTGCCCCCGTGACCGTGCGTCTCGAGGGCTGAGCGACGTGCTGTGAGCTCGTGAACGGCAGGAGCTCGGCGAATCCGGCGGGGCTGAGAGGGGCGGACTCAGTCCGTCCAGGCCCCCGGGTCGATGTCCTCGGGGGCGATGTTCAGCAGCGAGCCGATCTGCTCGGCGAGCACCTGCCGCACGAGCATCTCGAGCTCCGCCTCGGTGCTGCACCTGGTCTGCAGCGGCCGCCGGTACACGATCACCCGCGCGGGATGGGTGCGCGAGGGCGGGATCACCCGGCCCAGCAGCACCGTCGCATCGTCCCAGGGGCCCGGATCCGCCGGCGGCACCTCCTCGACCAGCACCTGCATGTGCGCCAGGCGCCGCGGGAACCGCTGGGCGATCATCGCTCCGGCATCGGTGACCAGCTCGTCGAAGCGCTCGCGGCGGGTGCGATGGCCGGGCAGGTGCGGGGGGATCAGGTCCCAGCGCCTGCCGCGCCCACGACGGTCCCGGCGGCGGGGACTCTGCCGGGGACCGGCAGGGCCGGGGAGCAGTGGCTCGACATCCATGGCCCGCACTCTAGCGCCAGGGACTGCGCGGAGAGGACCGCAGCGGGGTGTGTGGCGCCCCGCCCCGGGCGCGCCTCGCACCTCGTGCCGCCCGGCCGCCGTACACTGCTGGACGTGCCTGCTCGTGAATGCTCCCGGACCGCCTGCTCCAGGCCGGCTGTCAGCTCGTTGACCTTCGTGTACGAGGACTCGACGGCGGTGCTGGGCCCGCTGTCCCGCCTGAGCGAGCCCCACGCCTACGACCTGTGCCGTGAGCACGCCACCCGGATGACCGCTCCGCGCGGCTGGGAGCTGCTTCGCGTGCCCGGCGGCGAGGAGGTCAGCGACGATCTGATCGCCCTCGCCGACGCGGTCCGTCCCCGCCGCGAGGGGTCCTCCTCTCCCGCCTCGCCGGGCTCTGCCGAAGCTCCCCGGCTCCCCTCCGAACGCGGCGCGGCGCCGTCCCGCCACCTGCACGTCATCAGGAGCACGAATGACTGAGACCCGCGACTCCCGGCCCGTCACCGCGTCGGGACGCCACGACCTGTCCGGCATCGTCAAGGCCAATGACGTGCGCGGCCTCGCCGGCGAGGAGCTCACCGTCGAGGTCGCCCGGGCGCTCGGAGCCGCCTTCGCGGACTTCCTCGAGGCCCCCGAGCTGATCGTCGCCCATGACATGCGACTGAGCTCCCCGGAGCTGTCCCGAGCCGTCATCGAGGGGGCCGTGCGCCGCGGCGCGATCGTCGCCGACGCGGGCCTCGCCTCGACCGATCAGCTCTATGCGGCCTCGGGCCTGCACCGCGCCGCCGGTGCCATGATCACCGCCTCCCACAACCCCGGCCCGGACAACGGGCTGAAGCTGTGCCTGCCCGGCGCGCGCCCGGTGGGCCGTGACTCCGGGCTCGAGGAGATCCGCCGCCGGGCAGAGGAGTACCTGGATGCGGGGGAGATCCCGGTCCACGGCGAAGGACGCTCCGAGGCGCTCGACACCCTGGAGGACTACGCCCGCACCCTCCACTCTCTGGTGCCCCTGCCCGAGGAGCGCGCCCTGCGCGTGGTGGTCGACGCGGCCTCCGCGATGGCCGGGCACACTGCCCCCGCGGTCCTGGGCGCGCTGCCGCAGATCGAGCTGATCCCGCTCCACTTCGAGCTCGACGGGACCTTCCCGCACCACCCGGCCGATCCGCTGCGCCTCGAGAACCTCCACGATCTGCAGGAGGCGGTGGTCCGTGAGGGCGCCGATCTGGGACTCGCCTTCGACGGCGACGCGGACCGCTGCGTGGTCCTCGACGAGAAGGGCGTGCCGGTGCGGCCCTCGGCGATCACCGCACTGATCGCCGAGCGGGAGATCGGCCGTGCCCGCCAGGAGGGGCAGGAGCGGCCCGCTGTGGTCGTGAACCTGGTCTCCTCACGCCATGTCACCGAGACGGTGCGCGCCGCCGGCGGGGAGCCGGTGCGCTCGCCCGTGGGGCACTCCCGGATCAAGACCCTCATGGCCGATCATGATGCGGTCTTCGGCGGGGAGCACTCCGCCCACTATTACTTCCGCGACTTCTTCTTCGCCGACTCCGGCATGCTCGCCGCGCTGCACGTGCTGGCCGCGCTCGGTGCGACCGACGCCCCGGCCTCCGCACTGGTCGCCGCGCACGATCCCTATCCCGCCAGCGGCGAGATCAACTTCCGCGTGGTCGACGCCGAGGCCTCCCGCGAGCGGGTGCGCAAGCATGTCGCCGCCCTGCCCGGCGCCGTCACGGACGACCTGGACGGGCTCACCGTCCAGCACTGGGACCAGGAGCTGCCCGCGGAGGACCGCTGGTGGTTCTCTCTGCGCTCGTCCCACACCGAGCCGCTGCTGCGGCTGAACGTCGAGGCGGAGCGGGAGACCACCATGATCCGGATCCGCGAGGAGATCCTTGCGCTCGTGCGCGAGGAGGACACGAGCGCCGTCGCGCCCGCACCCGCAGCGGCGTCGGCGGAGAGCGCCGCCTCGCTCTGGACGAGCGACGGCGAGGAGCAGAGCCGCGCCGATGCGCTGCCCGCAGGAGCCAGCGGCGCCGATGTGCCGCGCTGGGCGCGGGCGATCCTGCGCTGCCCGGACTGCGGCGGCACACTGCGCGACGTCGACGCGGCGATGCAGTGCGAGAGCTGCCATCGGGTCCACCCCGTCGAGGGCGGGATCCCCGTACTGATCGCCGGCCGCCACGAGGCGCCCGGCGCCGGGCTCACGCGCTGAAGGGCACCGTGCGGACCTCCGCCGAGAGCTCCTGCTGACGCTCCTGGGCACGGCGCAGCCGTGACTCGTCGCGCCGTGAGCGCTCGGCGAGCACCGCGGTGAGGAACTGCTCCGGATCGGTGCCCGGCGGGGGAGCGGGAGCGACATGCGGCAGGGTGCGGCGCAGCAGGTCCCGCGACAGCTGGCGGCGCGACTCGGGATTGATCGTGCCGGCCCGGGGCAGGAACGAGCGGATGTCCTGCATCAGCGTGAGCGGGAGCCGGCCCACGTCCGCACCGCGCACCCAGTCCTGCAGCGCCTCGGGCACCGCGGCACGCTGAGGGGTCAGATCGCGCATCCGCTCCTGGACCACCATGGTCCCGGCCAGCAGGTCTCCCACCCGGCGGGATTTTCGGTCGATGACCGAACAGGTCAGCGCGATCGCCCCGGAGGTGGACCAGATCTCGAGCATCGCCATCACGGCGCGCAGCAGGCTCTGGCGCACGTGCACGGGACCGCCGTCGTCGCGCACCACGCGCGTGCCCATCACGAGCCGTCCCACCGACCGGCCGCGCAGCAGCAGCTCGCACAGCACCGGATAGCCGACGTACGCGGTGACGGAGGCGACCAGGACGCCGGCCACGACCAGGCCGTCGTCGAGATCGGCCCATTCCGCGGTCCAGGCCATCGCGATGCTCCCGCCCACCAGGAGCACGAGCTGGATCACCCCGTCGATCACCGCCGAGAGCATGCGGGTGGCGAAGGAGGCGGTGCGCAGATCCAGCAGCACCGCATCCCCGGTGATGAGCGCGTCGCGCTCGGCGGAGGGTGCCTGCGCCGGCGAGAGCGTGGATGTCATGCCCCCATCCTTACATCGGCGCCGCGCGAGGGTCAGCACCGACCGTCGGCTTCCGACGCGCTGGCCTCCGACTTTCGTCGGCGGTCCTGCTGCGGCCGGGACTCTAGTCTGGAGGCGTGGACACCGACGCCTTCATCGCCGTGCACCGGCCCCGCTGGGACCGTCTCCAGGAGCTGACCCGGAGCCGGGAGCTCGACGCGTCCGGCATCGACGAGCTGCTCGCCCTGTATCAGGAGACGTCGACGCATCTGTCCACCATCCGCTCCACCAACCCGGACCCGGTGCTGATCTCGCGGCTGTCGCTGCTGGTGCATCGTGCCCGGCTGCGCATCACCGGGGCGCGCACCTCGCTGTGGAAACACGCCCGCACCTTCTTCTGGGAGGACCTGCCGGCCGCGCTGTTCGACGCCCGCTGGACGGTGGCGCTGGCCGCCGGGATCTTCCTGCTCTCGAGCATCGTGACCGGGCTCTACTTCGGCTTCGATGCGACGGCGCGGGAACTGCTGGTGCCCGAGGCCCAGCAGCGCACGCTCGCCCAGCGCGACTTCGTCAGCTACTACTTCCAGGGCGAGGCCTCGGGCTTCGCCGCCCGCGTATGGACCAACAACGCCTGGATCACCGTGCAGGCGGTGGTCTTCGGGGTCACCGGCTTCTGGCCGGTGGTGATGCTGGTCCAGAACGGGCTGAACATCGGCCTCTCGGCCGGGGTGATGGGCGCCTACGGCGGGCTGGACACGTTCTTCGTCTTCATCCTTCCGCACGGCCTGCTCGAGATCACGGCCGTCCTGGTGGGGGCGGGGGCCGGGCTGCGCACCTTCTGGGCGTGGGTGCGCCCGGGCCCGGTGCCGCGCCTGTGGGCGCTCTCCCGCGCGGCCCGCGCCCTGGTCACCGTGGCGATCGGCCTGGTGCCGGTGCTCCTGGTGGCCGGCTTCATCGAGGCCTTCGTGACGCCGAGCTCTCTGCCCCCGGCAGTGCGGATCGCGATCGGTGCGGCCGCGTGGCTCGCCTTCATGGTGTTCATGCTGGGCCGGGGTCGCCAGGTGCGCCGCGCAGGGGTCACCGGCGACCTCTCCGAGGAGCTGGTCGGCGCGAAGGTCGCCACGGCCGGCTGAGGCCGGGGCACTGCTGAGCGCCGAGTGCTGAGTGCTGAGTGCTGAGCACCCCGCAGCCGGCACCCGGTGCCTGGCATCTCGCATCCCTGACCATCGCTCCCTGACCATGGCTCGTGTGCTCCGGGCGAGATCGGCGCTGCACGGTCGATCACGGGATGGTCGATCACGAGCGCCACGGCGAGGAGTATGCCGATATCTCCGCAGTCATCGCTCCTGCGCCGGTACCCGACCATGAGGCACGGGCCTGCATTCGCCGTCGGCGGGAATGGGGCCGAAGGTGACCGCGTGCTGATCCGCGTTGCTGCACGTGCCGATCCGCGATACTGGATGCGTGTCGAACACGCTCGAGGGGCTCCCGCCGGATGTTCTGCCGGAGCTGCGGCGGCGCCTGCCGGAGCTGCCCTGGGATCACGTGCGCGAGACCCATGGCGCCTTCCATCACGTGCTGCTGCTCCCGCCGAGCGCAGCGCTTCGGGTGCGCACGGGTACAGGACACGAGGCCGCGATCCGACGGGAGCATGACACGGCGGCAGCACTGTCAGCCGCCGACCTCCCGGTGGCGCGACCGCTCCTGGACCCGGTGCACGCCGCGGAGTGGTCGGTCATGGTGGCGGAGCTCGTGGACGGGCACTCGCGCGAGCCGAGGACCTGGTCGGAGGATCGCATCGGCGTCCTTGCCCTGCTGGAGTCCTGGACCCCGGCCGCGACTGAGCATCCGGAGCTCGCCGTCTCCCTCCCCTCGGCGCGTGCCTGGTGCGGCGGTGACTTGTGGCCGATGCTGGTCGAGGAGATGACCGCGGCGGATCCCGAGGTGCAGGAGGGGGCGCGGGCTCGGATGGACACCGTCCTCGAGCTCGAGGCGTCCGCAGAGGGTTATGCGGTCCACGGTGACCTCGGGATGCACAACATCCTGTGGAAGAGAGACGGATCGGCCGTGCTGATCGACACCGATCACGCGGCGTGGGCGGATCGCGCGATCGACATCGCGCCCCTGCTCAGCGCCTACGGCCGCGACGCTCTGGCCGCGGATCTTCCCGGGGAGGTCCTCGATCGGGCGGTCGCGCACCGACGCGTGCTCTCGCTGCAGGTGGCTGCAGCTGCCGAGCTCCGCGGGGACGGGAAGCTGCGCGACCACGCCCTGGCCAACTTCGCTCTGAGGATTCGCAGCGGGGACCCGCAGTGGTGAGCGCGCGGGACGAACGGATGGGCGAGATGCCGCGTCGCAGCCCCGAGCGGGACTTCTCCGGATACAACGCCGCGCAGGCGGAGCGACCGGTGCGCCCACTCGCCCGAGCTGCGGTCTCGCTGGCGCTCGCAGGACCCCGCGCCGCCGGGCAGGTACCCGGTGCTCTCGCGGCCCTGGCCCCGCGGGTCGCAGTCGAGCTCGGCAGCGGAGCCGGGGTGGAGGCACGGTTCCTCGCCGAGAACGGCTTCGAGGTGCACAGCTATGACGCCGATCCCAGCGTCGCCGATGCCTACGCCGAGCTCGCGCGCAGTCTGCCGATCAGCCATACGACGGCGGACCTCGCACAGATCGAGACGTTCCCGGCAGCGGATCTCGTGCTGTCCTGTGCCACGCTGCCCTTCGTGCGACGGGACGAGTTCCCGGCGCTCTGGCGCAGGATCCTGGACTCGCTGCGCCTGGGCGGGATCCTGGCCGTGGACCTCTTCGGTGACCGTGACGACTGGGCCAGCACAGACGGCACCTTCCTCTCCCGGGACGAGGTGGAGCAGCTGCTGCGCGGAACCGACGTGCTCGAGCTGGTCGAGGAGGAGCGGGAGGGCCGGTCCTTCAGCGGGCCCAAGCACTGGCACACCTACCGGGTCCTCGCTCGGCGCACGTGAGGTGCGGCGTGGTCGGGACTGGCGCCACAGCGAGGAGTATGCCGATATCTCCGCAGTCATCGCTCCTGCGCCACCTCCCGACCATGCCCCAGCATCCCGAGCCCCGAGCCCAGGCACGGCCAGCCCCGAGCACGGGCAGCGGTGGGCTCAGAGCCTCCCGGCGGCCTTGAGGGCGAGGTAGGCGTCTGCGAGGGCCTGCGGCGCCCGCTCCGGCGGGGCGTCCACGACGTGCGCGCCCACCCGCTCGAGGGCGTGAGCCACCCCGGCCTTCTCGGAGCGGGCCTGCTCCGCCGCCGCGGCCTGGTAGACCGCCTCGGTATCGCCGCGCCCGGCGGCGAGCTGCTCGAGCGCCGGATCGGCCACCGAGGCCACCACGAGGGGATGATCCTTGGCGAGCCGGGCCGCGATGGGCAGCAGCCCGGTGTGGACCACGGGGGCCTCGACCGGGGTGAGCAGCACCACCAGCGCACCGCGACGGGCGCGCTGGGCGATCGTGGCCGCCGCCAGCTCCCAGTCGGTCTCCACCAGCGCCGGCTCGATCGCCGCGGTGGCGGTGACCATGTCGTGGAGCACCTTGGTGCGGGTCGAGCCGATCACCGAGAGATGGGGGATGCGGTCCACGCAGATCAGGTCCACCCGGTCCCCGGCCTGACCGGCGAGGGCGGTCAGCAGCAGCGCGGCGTCGAAGGCCGTGTCCAACCGGGTGGAGTCCCCGAGCCGGCCTGCGGAGGTGCGGGAGGTGTCCACCACGATCAGCACGTGGCGGTCGCGCTCGGGGCGCCAGGTGCGCACCACCACGCTGCGGCGCCGGGCCGTGGCGCGCCAGTCGATCGAGCGCACGTCATCGCCGTCCACGAAGTCGCGCAGGGAGTCGAACTCGGTGCCCTGGCCGCGCTGATGGATCGCCGCGAGGCCCTCGATCTCCCGCAGCCGCTGCACCCGCGAGGGCAGGTGACGTCGCGCGCCGAAGGGGTGCAGGGCCAGGAGCCGCCCGGGAGCGTCGACCTCGGTGGTGCGCCGGGCCAGACCCAGCGGGCCCAGCGAGCTGACCAGCAGGGCCCGAGAGCTGTGCTCGCCGCGGCGGGTCGGGGTGAAGGACTGCGCGATCGCCCGGCGCTCCTGCGCGGGCACCTCGATCCGGGCGCGCTGCTCGGCGAGACCCGCGGTGGGGTTCCAGGCGTCCCGCACCGCGAGCGAGGCGCCGCGCGAGGTCGGGTTGGTCAGCAGCAGCCTGCCGCCGACGGTGCTGCCGAGCCGTACCTGCGTCGGAGCCTCGCGGCGCACCCGGAGGCGTCGCGGGTCGGTGGCCCGCAGCGCGTCGGCGAGGATCACCAGCGCCCACAGCGTCACCAGGATCAGCAGCACCCACCAGTGGGGCCACAGCACGATCACGGGCAGCGCGATCAGCGCGACCAGGGCCGCGCGCGGGGTCAGGGAGATCCTCATCGAAGCGAGCCTCAGCGGGGGACCGGGACCGAGGCGAGGGTGGCGGCGAGGACCGCCTCGACCTGTGTGCCCTCGAGCTCGGCCTCGGTGGTCAGCCGCACTCTGTGGGAGAGGGTGGAGGGGGCCATGGTCTTGACGTCGTCGGGGGTGATGAAGTCTCGTCCCGAGAGGTACGCCCAGGCGCGCGAGGTGCGCAGCAGCGCGATCGCGCCGCGCGGGGAGACCCCGAGGGCCAGGCTCGGGGAGCGGCGCGTCGCCCGGCACACGTCGACGATGTACTGCACGACGGGGTCCTCGGCCTTCACCGCGGAGACGTCCTGCTGGGCGCGGTGCAGGGAGGGGATGTCGACCACGGCGCGCAGCCCCGTGGCGGCGAGATCGGTGGTGTCGAACCCGTCGGCGTGGCGGCGCAGCACGTCCACCTCGACCTCCCGCTCCGGAAGCGGCATCACGGCCTTGAGCAGGAAGCGGTCCAGCTGCGCCTCGGGCAGAGTGTAGGTGCCGTCGAACTCGATCGGGTTCTGTGTGGCGACGACCAGGAACGGGTCCGGCAGCGGGCGGCTCGCGCCGTCGACGCTGACCTGCCGCTCCTCCATCGCCTCCAGCAGCGCGGACTGCGTCTTCGGGGGAGTGCGGTTGATCTCGTCGGCCAGCAGGAGATTGGTGAACACCGGTCCCTCGCGGAAGACGAGGTCGCTGCTGGCGTTGTCGTAGACGAGGGAGCCGGTGATGTCGCCGGGCATCATGTCCGGGGTGAACTGCACGCGGCGCATGCGCACGTCGAGCGCCGCGGCCAGGGAGCGCACCAGCAGCGTCTTGGCGACGCCGGGCACGCCCTCGAGCAGCACGTGGCCGCGGCAGAGCAGGGCGACGACGAGGCTGGTCACGGCGGCGTCCTGGCCCACCACGCCCTTGTGGATCTCGGTGGAGAGCTGCTGGAGCTGGGCGCGGGTGTCGAGGTCGACGTCCGGCCCGTCGGCCGATGCAGCATCGCCCTGCGGTGCGGGGTGCGCGGCGGCATCCGGGGTGGTGTCGGTCATCGGTCGATCTCCTTCTCGAGACGGTCGAGGTCGTGCGCGAGGCGCACGAGGTCCTGGTCGCTGGTCACGGGGGTGGGGCCCAGCAGCGTGCGCAGCTGCTCGGGGGTGCGGTCCACGTGCGGGGCGAGCGCCGCGAGCAGACCGTCGAGGGCGGTCTCGTGGCGCAGGCCGAGCCGGTCCGCGAGGCGGGTCGAGGTGGCCGAGCGCAGGGAGCGCGCCGCGGCGTCACGGGAGCTGGAGCGTTCGAGCAGCCGGGCTCGGCCCAGCACCAGCTCCTGGGGGCGGACGGTCACCGGCAGCGGCTCGACCACCACGGGCCCGAAGCGCCGGCCGACCGCCACCAGGGCGACCACGGCGATCAGCCCCAGCCACAGCAGCAGCGGCCCGGTCCAGTCCGGCAGATATCCCAGCAGGGTCTGGGAGGTCGTGGCCATGGGATCGGTGGGGGAGGGGACATACCAGCTCAGCGCGCCGTCGGCGCCGAGAGCGTTGAGCACCAGGGCCGAGTTGTCCGCACTGCCCACACCATCGTTGGTGAGCAGATCCGCGCTGCCCAGCACCAGCACCCCGTCATGCTCGGCGACCAGGGCTCCCTCCTGCGCGGTGAAGCAGCTGGTGCCCTCCTCGCCCACCCGGTACAGGGAGGCGGCGCCGTCGATCCCGTCCTCGGCGCCGGGCAGCTCGAGCGTCCGGGCGCCGTGGGCGAGGTCCCCGCAGTCGGGCCCTGCGAGGACCTGCCCGCCGGAGCGCAGCGCACCGGCGGGGGAGATCTGGGAGGTGAAGGAGGACAGGGTCACGAAGTCCGGCTGGACCAGCACGATCCGCCCGCCGCCCTGCTCATGCGCCTCGGACAGCGCCGTGATCTGTGAGGCGCTGAGAGTGCGCGGCGCGGTGACCAGGACGGTGCGGCCGCTGAGCAGGGACTCCTCGGCATCGGTGGTGTGGCGGTCCACATCCACCTCGACGCCGAGGTCCTCGAGCACCTGGACCGTCGCCTTCGAGCCCTGCCCGGTGGGGGCGTCGGGCTCGAGCGGGCCATCGCGGTAGTAGCCGCGGGCGATCGAGACCAGGACCGCGGCGAGCATCGACAGTACGAGCAGCACGGTGAACCAGTGCCGGCGGCCCGAGCGCGGCGCGGCGGGCGCGCCGGCGGCTCCCGGCGCGGGCGCGGCCGGCGCGGGGGAGGGGGCCGACGGAGCGGGCGCGGCCTGGATGCTCATGCCGACGCTCCGGCCGACGCGGCGCTCACGGGCGGCTCGTCCTCGACGGCGGTGAGATCAGGGACGGACTCGGCGATGTACTCCGCCAGGCGGAGCAGATCATCCGCCTGCTTCGGCGAGGCCGCACGATGGGAGTAGGCGGCGGTGTCGAAGGCGACCGCCCCGCGCTGCAGGCGCCCGCGCAGCTCGGGGAAGGGAGCGGCGGCGAGCACGGCGGCCTCGTGCGCGGTCATCCCCGCGGTGACATCCATCAGCGTGCGCTCCTCGAGATCGCGCACCAGGGCCCGCAGCGCCAGCACCGTGCCGTCATCGGTGCGGCCGGCGCCGATCGCCTCGCGCGCCGAGTCCCGCAGCTGGGACCCGCTGAGCACCGGTTCGGCGTCGAGCTCGGACGCGACGGCGAGAGCATGCGAGCGGCGGATCAGACCGGTGCGACGCAGCACCAGGAACACCACCGTGAGCAGAGCGACCACGATCAGCACGGCGATGCCGGCCTGCGCGGTCGAGGAGCCGTCGATCCCGTCGATCACGGACATCAGCCAGTCCTCGATCACACCGAGCAGCCAGGGGATGAAGCCGGGGGAGTCGTCGTACTCAGGCTTCGAGAGCTCCTCGAGCACGCGCGAGCGCGCCTCGTCGGGGTCCAGGGGCGGCCCGGCGGGTCTCACCGCTGCTGCGCCCCGTCCCAGCTCTCGCGAGCCCGCCGGATCAGCTCGACGTCCCAGGCCTCATGACGCATCCGGCCATCCGCGTAGACGGCCACGAAACCGGCCGAGAGGAAGGGCGCCAGCAGGACGGTCGCCACGTAGCTGCCGAGCATCGTGAGCACGGTGAGCACGATCATGCCCAACAGGAGCGCCTCGAACCCGCTGATCAGCAGGATCCCGATGTAGACGATGACGGCCACGGTGCCGAACACCCCGGCGATCACCTGCACGGCGACCATGTACAGCAGGGACAGCAGCAGCCCGATCCCCAGCACCCTCCACAGACGGCGTCCACGGGTCATCTCGAGGCTGCGGCGGAGCGCGCCGAGGATGCCGGTGTCCTCGAGGACGAGGGCCGGGATGGCCAGCAGCGTGCGGGCGAAGACCCACAGCACGCCCAGCACCGCCAGGACCAGACCCAGCAGGAGGAGCACCACGGTCAGGACGGTCGGCTCCCCGAGCAGGATCAGCGGGAGCATCGCGAGGCCGAGCACGACTACGAACACGACGGAGCAGAGAACACCGATCAGCAGGCTCACCACCATCGCGGGCAGGCCCTTGCGCCGCATGGTCGCCCACATCTCGGCGCTGCTGACGGGGGTGCCCACCGCTTCTCCCAGGGCGACCCGGGTCAAGGCCACCGTCACCAGCGCCGCGGAGACCAACGAGATGATCCCGGTGACCAGGCTCGAGACGACCGTCAGCACGACGTCGCCTACGCTGCCGGTCCAGGTGGGCACAGCCTCCGGATCCTCGAGGGTGGCCTGCATGTCCCCGAGCATGGGGACCATGCTCGCGCCGGTCGCGAACGTCATGATCACGAAGGCGACCCCGTAGACGATGGCCGCGACGCCGAGCACGGACCGGGCGCGCAAGCGGTAGATCCGCACGGAGGCGCCGAGGATCTCGCCCAGGCCCAGCGGGCGCAGCGGGAACAGCGGCATCGACTGCACCAGCTCGCGCCGTGGGCCGCCGGGAGCGGCGGGCTCCCCGCCGCCGGGCCCGGCGGCGAAGGGGCCGCCGCCCGGAGCCGGTGACGGCGAGGGCTCGCCGGCGGCGCTCGTCCCGGGGGCGGTCCACTGCGTGCTCATCGGTCCTCCTGGTGCTGGTGCTGTCCGAGCATCGACCGCCGCGCCCTGGCGGGCCGGGACCGGTGCTCCTGGGACGACCCTACGGAGTGCAGGGGCCGCAGCCGATCCGACGAACGTCGAAGACCGCGCGTCTTCCGGACACCCTCGGGGCCCGCCTCCCAGGTGCACGCCGCGGGCGGTGGCACAATGACCGCATGACGACGCCTTCACGGATCCTCGTGGTCGACGACGATCAGGCGATCGCCGAGATGGTCGGGATCGTCCTGCGCGGCAAGGGCTACGAGGTCGCCACCTCTCCTGACGGAGCCTCGGCGCTCGAGACCTTCCCGCGCCTGCGGCCCGACCTGGTCCTGCTCGACCTCATGCTCCCCGGCATGGACGGGATCGAGGTGTGCCGGCGCCTGCGCAGGGAGTCCGGCGTGCCGATCATCATGCTCACCGCCCGCACCGACACCGCCGATGTGGTGGAAGGTCTCGAGGCGGGCGCCGATGACTACCTGACCAAGCCCTTCGAGCCCGAGGAGCTGGTGGCGCGGATCAAGGCGCGCGTGCGCCGCGTCGAGGCGCCCACCACCGAGCAGCTCACGATCGGTGATCTCACGATCGACGTCGACGGCCACGAGGTGCGCCGCGGGGACGAGCTGATCTCGCTCACCCCGCTCGAGTTCGATCTGCTCACCCAGCTCGCCCGCAAGCCCTGGCAGGTCTTCACCCGTGACGTGCTGCTGCGGGACGTGTGGGGATACCGCCACAGCGCGGACACCCGCCTGGTCAACGTCCACGTCCAGCGCCTGCGCTCCAAGATCGAGCACGATCCGGAGAAGCCCGCGATCGTGGTGACGGTGCGCGGCGTCGGCTACCGCGCCGGGGGCGGATCCTGAGAGCACCGGCACGACCGTGAGCACCTCCGACCACGCCGAGCGGCGACCCGCGCCCGAGGCGACCGGCATGGTGCTCGGCCCCGACCCGCGCAGCTGGCCGCTCGCGCTGCGGGTGGTGCTGGTGACGACCCTGCTCTCGATCGTCGCGCTGCTGGCGGTGGGCGCCTATCTCTCCTCCGTGATCGCCGACGGTCTCTACGAGCAGCGACGTGACCGGGTGCTCGAGGAGACCCTCGAGGTGACGAGCGACCTCACCGACACCCTGACGCAGGTCTCCGGCGCGACCACCACCCAGCATCAGGACGCGGTGAGGGCCTTCGTGCAGAGCTCCGGCGGGCAGGGCGGCGGCGACCGCCGGGAGGTCGCCCTGGTGCCGGTGGAGACCACCGGCAACGTCTTCCCCGTCGCGTCCTCGGACGGGACGCTGTTCGACGAGGTCGATGCCGAGTTCGCCGCCGCCGTCGCGGAGAACCCGGAGACCATGTCCTGGCGCTCGATCGGCCGCGAGAATCCCTCCGGACGGGTCGATCCCGCGCTGCTGGTGGGGACGCGCGTGATCGTGCCGGGGGCCGGGTCCTACGACCTGTACCTCGTGTACTCGATGCAGGAGGAGCAGGAGACCCTCGCCTTCGTGCAGCGGGTGATCCTCGGCGGCGGCGGGGTGCTGATGGCGCTGATCATCGGCATCGGCACGGTCGTGGCGCGGCTGGTGACCACGCCGCTGAAGCGCGCCGCGCTCGCTGCGGAGAAGATGGCGGCCGGTGATCTCACCAGCCGCGTCGAGGTCTCCGGGGCGGACGAGCTGGCGCGGGTGGGGCAGTCCTTCAACCACATGGCCCGCAGCCTCGAGCAGAAGGTCGACGACCTCACCGAGCTCTCCCATCTGCAGCAGCGGTTCGTCTCGGATGTCTCCCATGAGCTGCGCACGCCGCTGACCACCATCCGCATGGCCTCCTCGGTGCTCGACTCCCAGCGCGCGGAGCTGCCCGGTGAGCTGCAGCGCACCGTCGAGCTGCTCGTCGCACAGGTCGAGCGCTTCGACGTGCTGCTGGGGGATCTGCTGGAGATCTCCCGCTTCGACGCCGGGGCCGCGGAGCTCGAGGCGCACCGCGAGGATCTCAACGCCCTGATGGAGCGGGCGCTGGATGATGTGCGACCGCTCGCCGCGGCGCGCGGATGCCGCCTCGAGGTGCAGCTGTCCGGCGTGGACGTGCGCGCCGTGGTCGATGCCCGCCGGATCGATCGCGTGCTGCGCAATCTGCTCACCAATGCGATCGAGCACGGCGCCGGGCATCCGGTGCTGGTGCAGACGGGCGCCGACGACGAGGCCGTCGCCGTGGTGGTCCAGGACTTCGGGCGCGGCATCTCGCCCGAGGACGCCCAGCACGTCTTCGACCGCTTCTGGCGCGCCGATCCCTCCCGGGCACGCACCATCGGCGGCACGGGGCTGGGCTTGTCGATCTCGGTCGAGGACGCTCGCCTGCACGACGGCTGGCTCCAGGCCTGGGGGCAGGAGGGCGAGGGTGCGGTGTTCCGGCTGACCCTGCCGCGCAGGCCGGGAGCGGTGCTGACGCGCTCGCCGCTGCGGCTGGAGCGCCCCTTCGACCTGCGCGCGATGGAAGCGCCGGGCTCGGCGACGCCCACGGGGGAGATCCGGATCGATCCCGGTCAGCTGCCCAGCCTCGAGGACGATCACGACGCGGAGCAGAGCGGAGGCGAGCGATGAGACCGGCACGACGCCATGTGCTGCGCGCGGCAGGGGCCGCGGCGCTGCTGGGGCTCGGCGCCGCCTGCGCCCGCATTCCCACCGACTCGCCGATCGACTCCCGACCCCTGACGGGGCAGTCGCAGCCGGGCGCCCCCTACGTGCGCGCTCTGCCTCCCGCGCCCGACGCCACCGCTCCCGAGGTGGTCAACGGCTTCGTGCAGGCCGGCGTCGGCTCCGAGGAGGACTTTGCGGTCGCCCGCGCCTATCTCACCCCTGAGGCCAGGAACAGCTGGGACCCCGCGGCAGGGATCACCGTCTACTCCGGCAGCCAGGAGCTGAAGGTCGAGGAGGTCGAGGAGGGGCGCCTGCTGCTGATGCTCCAGGTCGTCGCGAGCGTCGACCGGCAGGGCGTGCGCCACCTGCTGGCCGGCCCCGTGGTGCGGGAGGTGGAGGTCGCGGTCGAGCAGGTCGAGGGCCAATGGCGTCTCAGCGCGGTGCCCGACGGGATCTTCCTGTCCGAAGCCGCGTTCGAGTCGCTGTTCGTCCCAGCCCGCCTCTATTTCCTCGACGCCCGCGAGGAGCTGCTGGTCCCCGACCACCGCTGGTTCTCGCTCCGGCGAGGACCCACCGCCGTCCTCGAGGCGCTCGCCGCCGGGCCGACGCCCTTCCTCGACGGGGCGGTCACCAGCCGGATCCCGAGCATCTCCAGCGGCACAGAGCTGATGATGGGCACCGGCGCGGACGGCACCGCACAGATCGCCGTGCCGCGCGCGATCGCGGATCTGCCCCAGGGCCCCAGGATGCTCGCGCTCTCGCAGCTCGAGGCCTCGCTGCGCTCGATGCGCACCATGGCGGGGGTGCGGCTGGTTCTGGACGAGGTGGAGGTCAACCTCGACGAGAACACCAGAATCGAGAGGGCGCTGCCGGGGCACCGGCCGATCGCCGCCGGCCCCACCGGAGTCATCTCGCTCGCCGATCCCGGCGCGTCGGCCCCCGCCGTCCAGCTGGTCCCCGCGCTCGCGGACGTCGAGGTGTCCTCCCCGGTGATCTCCCACGGAGGGGTGCTCGCGGCGGCCCGGAACCCGGAGGGATCCGTGGTGCTGATCGCCTCGACGGACGGCTCGGTCCCGGTGCGCGAGGCGGCGACCGGCGGGTCCTTCGTGCCGCCCACGATCGATGCCGCGGGCTACGTCTGGACCTCGACCGTCTCGAGCGCGGGGGCGCTGCTGGCCCTGTCCGGCCACGGGGCGGAGCTCGATGCGAAGGTCGACGCCCCCTGGCTGACGGGCCGGGAGGTGCGCTCCCTGGCGATCGCCGCCGACGCCACCCGGATGCTGGTGCTCTCCGACGATGCGGCCGGGACACGGCTGGACCTGTGCGCGGTGGTGCGGGGCTCCGACGGGGCACCCTCCTCCCTCACCGAGCCCGTCGTGGTGCGCACCTCCCTGACGGACATGACCGACGCCAGCTGGTACGACGAGATCGCGGTGGTGGTGCTGGGCACGGACCCCGCCACCGGGGACCGGCGCGCCCTGATCGTCGACCTCGCCGCCGGACGCGACCCGCTGCCCACCCTCACCCCCGGCGCCGCGCAGATCGCGGGATCCGTGGTGGCCGAGACGGTGTGGATCAGCACCGAGGACGGTGAGCTGCTGCGCAGCGACGGGGAGACCTGGAACGCGGTCGACATCGAGGGCGTCGACCCGTCGTTCTACTGACCCGCGACAGCCGCAGCGCCCCTCCACCGCGGGCCCATGCCGGACGGTCCCTCCACACCGCCGGTTCGTCCACAGCGAGAACAGGAAGCATCCACGAACCGGCCCGCTGCGGTGGACTCGGAGGATGCACCCCGAGGACTCCGCGAGCTGGTGGGGCCACCTGCGCGAGATCGCCGCGCAGACCTGCTCGCTGGTGGCGCCGCGGCAGTGTCCCTGCGGCGAGGAGGGGACGCTGCTGTGCGCCCGCTGCATCGCGCTGCTGGAGGCGGAGCCGCAGCGGGTCGAACAGTGCTGCGACGCGCTGCAGGAGCTCAGCGCCGCCCGGGTGCGGGACGTCCGCGTCGGTGCCCAGCTGCTCCCCGCCGGGGTGGACCACACCCCGCTGCTGCCCGTGCTCGCGCTCGGCGAGTACGAGGGCGACCTCCAGCGCCTCATCCTCGCCTGGAAGAACGGCGGGATGCTCCACCTCGCAGCGCGGCTCGCCCCCGCCCTGCTCCCCGCCGTCCACCGGCTCACCGCTCCCACCGGCGCGGCGACGGTGCACCTCGTGCCGGTGCCCTCCCAGCGCAGCGCACGGCTGCGCCGCGGGGAGGACCACACCGCCGAGCTGGTCCGCGCGATGCAGCGCTGCGGGGCAGGGCACGCCCTGACGCTCGAGGCGCGGCCCACCACCGCCCAGGACGGCCAGGGGGCGCGGCAGCGCCGAACCCGCCGGATCGTGCTCTCACCGCGCAGCATCCGCCGAGCGCAGCGCGTCCCCGGACCCGTGGTGATCATCGACGACGTGGTCACCACCGGCTCCACCTTGCGCGGCATGCACCGAGCCCTCACGGACGCGGGGATGGACGTGCTGGGCGCCGTCGTGATCGCCTCGGCACGGATGCCGCCGGGATCCGACGGGACGAGATGAGAATTCGGGACCAACGCCCAGGAAACATGCGGCGAAACATGGCATGCTGGTGACCCCCGCCACAGAAGGGCGGGACCCCCTTCATCAGGAGGTGCGACACCCAGCCGAAGAGCCATCGCGGCCGGGCTCAGAGCGGCCGCACCCGGATAGGAGGAGAACCCACTCATGGAGATCAACGTCGTCGGACGCCACATGGACGTCCCGGACCGTTTCCGCCGTCATCTCGCCGACAAGCTCGACAAGGTCACCCAGTTCGCTCCCGCGGCCCTCCGCGTGGATGTCGAGATCTCACAGGAGAAGAATCCCAGGCAGGCCGAGCTCAGCGACCGCGTCGAGCTCACCGTGCACGAGAACGGCACGGTGATCCGCTCCGAGGCCCGGGCGGACGACCTCTACGGTGCGCTCGACGTCGCCTACGGAAAGCTCCTCGAACGCCTCCGCCGCGCCCGCGACCGCCGGAAGGACCACCGCCGGGGCCGCGACCGCGCCCACCAGAGCAGCGGAGCCAGCCTCCGCACCATGCCGGCGGATCAGGAGCTGCCCGCAGCGCTCCAGCAGGATCCGCCCGCAGCCGCCGTCGAGACCGAGGAGACCCCTCGCGCCGACGAGCACGATCTGGCGGATGCCGGCAGCCCCGTGGTGATCCGCGAGAAGAAGCATTCCGCGACCCCGATGAGCATCGACGACGCGCTCTATCGCATGGAGCTCGTCGGCCATGACTTCTTCTTCTTCGTCGACGCCGACTCCGGCAACCCCAAGGTGGTCTACCGCCGCAAGGGCTGGAACTACGGGGTTATCGAGCTCGAAGCGGAGAAGACCGCATCCTGAGCACCCACCCCCGGAAGAGGGCGGGAGGAGCGCACCGGCGCCCTCCCGCCCTCCGCCGTGCCGCGCACCGCAGGAGCACTCCCGCATGAGCGAGACCCTCAGCTGGACCGCCGCCCGACGCATCGCGCTGCGGGCGCAGGGGATGGGCGCCGCTCGCCGAAGCCGGATGCCGCAGCCCGCCGCCAGCAGGAACGCGATGCTGCGCGCCCTGCAGCACACCCACCTGTTCCAGATCGACTCGGTGAACGTCTTCGCCCGCGCCCACCACCTGCCCGTCTACACCCGCAGCGGGATCTGGGACCCGGCCGCCCTGGATCGCGCCGTGCGCCCCGGACCGCACCGGGCCCTGCGCGAGGGCCTCGCTCACGAGGCCGCCTACACCGACATCGACGTCCACGACCTGCTGGCCTTCCGCCGCCACGCCACCTCTCAGCGGGACTGGGGCGTGATCCGTGAAATCGCTGAGAACTTGGAGTCCTCGCCCGAGCTGTTCACCCGGATCGCACAGGCCCTGCGGGAGCTCGGCCCCAGCAGCGCAGCCGCCGTCTCCCGGCACCTGGGCGACACCGAGCGCGGCGAGGGCTGGGGATGGCGCCGCACCGCCAGCCAGTGGGCGGTCGAGTACCTCTTCCGCAGCGGCGCCCTGGACTGCGTGGGACGCAACGCCCAGTTCGAACGACTCTATGTCCCAGTCCCACTCCCACCGGCACCGGAACCGGCGGCTCCGGACGCGGAGGCCGCGGACGAGGCGACGGCGATCCGTCAACTGGTCGCACGAGCGGCCCGCTCCCTCGCCATCGCCGAGATCGACTCGCTGGCCGACTACTTCCGGCTGCGCATCGGGCAGGTGCGCCCCGCCGTGCAGGATCTGCTCGAGGCGGGAGAGCTGCTCGAGGCCGAGGTGAGCCACCCGGCCGGCCCCCGCACGATGCTGCTCCATCGCGAGGCGCCGCGACCCTCGCCGCTGCGCACCGCCGCACTGGTCAGCCCCTTCGACCCGATCGTCTTCCACCGGCCCCGGCTGAAGACCCTCTTCGACGTCGACTACCGCATCGGCATCTACACGCCCGCAGCCCAGCGCACCACCGGCTACTACGCCCTGCTGTTCCTGCTGGACGACCTGCTTCCCGCACGGGTGGATCTGCGCGCCGACCGCGCGCGCGGCGTGCTCGAGGTGCGCGGCACCTACCGCGAGCCCCTGCCCCATCTGACCGGGCGGAGGCGCCCGGCGGAGGAGCGGGTGCTCGAGGCGCTCGCCGAGGAGCTCGGGCGCGCCGCCCGCTGGCAGGACCTCACTCGCATCGAGGTGCGCACGGGGGAGGGGACGGGGGAGCTGGCCGCCCCGCTCGCGGAGGTCATCACGGCCCGGTGAACGGGGGAAGGCCCTCGCCCGGCACGCCGCGCCGAGCACCGCCGGGCCGACCTGCGCGGGTGAGGAAGCGCGCAGGTGGTCACCTTCGGGGACGGTGACGCATACGATGGGGCAGGCATCAACCGCCCCGAGGGCGGCAACGAGATCTACGGGAGCACGAGTGGTCAACCTCTTCGACAAGATCCTGCGCGCCGGCGAAGGCCGAGAGCTGCGCAGGCTCGAAGCCATCGCCCAGCGAGTGGGCCAGGCGGAGGACGTCTTCACCGAGCTCACCGATGACGAGCTCCGCGCCGAGACCGCTCACTTCAAGGAGCGGCTCGAGGACGGCGAGACCCTCGATGACGTGATGGTCGAAGCCTTCGCCGCCGTGCGCGAGGCGGCGCGCCGCACCCTGGGCCAGCGCCCCTACGACGTGCAGATCATGGGCGGCGCGGCCCTGCACCGCGGCCGCATCGCGGAGATGAAGACCGGTGAGGGCAAGACCCTCGTCGCCACCCTCCCCGCCTATCTCAACGCCCTCTCCGGCAAGGGCGTCCACGTCGTCACGGTCAACGACTACCTGGCCAGCTACCAGAGCGATCTGATGGGCCGAGTGTTCCGCGCGCTGGGCCTGACCACCGGTGTGATCAAGTCCGGCATGACCCCGGCCGAGCGCCGCGAGCAGTACAGCGCCGACATCACCTACGGCACCAACAACGAGTTCGGCTTCGACTACCTGCGCGACAACATGGCGCTCTCGCCCGAGGACCGGGTCCAGCGCGGCCACAGCTTCGCGATTGTCGACGAGGTCGACTCGATCCTCATCGACGAGGCGCGCACCCCGCTGATCATCTCCGGTCCCGGCTCGGGCGATGCGAACAAGTGGTTCAGCGAGTTCGCGAAGGTGGTCAAGCTCCTGCGCAAGGACCGCGACTACGAGGTCGACGAGAAGAAGCGCACCGTCGGAGTGCTCGAGAGCGGCATCGACAAGGTCGAGGACCACCTCGGCATCGAGAACCTCTACGAGTCGCTGAACACCCCGCTGATCGGCTTCCTGAACAACGCCATCAAGGCCAAGGAACTGTTCAAGAACGACAAGGACTACGTGGTCCTCAACGGCGAGGTGATGATCGTCGATGAGCACACCGGGCGCATCCTCGCCGGTCGCCGCTACAACGAGGGCATGCATCAGGCGATCGAGGCCAAGGAGGGGGTGAAGATCAAGGCGGAGAACCAGACCCTCGCCACGATCACCCTCCAGAACTACTTCAAGCTCTACGACAAGCTCTCGGGCATGACCGGTACGGCCGAGACCGAGGCCGCCGAGTTCATGAACACCTACACCCTGGGCGTCGTGCCGATCCCCACCCATCGCGAGATGCAGCGTGTGGATCAGCCCGACCGCATCTACCGCACCGAGAAGGCGAAGTTCGACGCGGTCGTCGAGGACATCGTCGAGCGGCACGAGAAGGGCCAGCCGGTGCTGGTGGGCACCACCAGCGTGGAGAAGTCCGAGTACCTCTCCAAGATGCTCACCGCCCAGGGTGTCCGGCACGAGGTGCTCAACGCCAAGAACCACGCCGGGGAGGCCGCGATCGTCGCGATGGCCGGTGCCAAGGGCGCCGTCACGGTGGCCACGAACATGGCCGGCCGAGGCACGGACATCATGCTCGGCGGCAACGTCGAGTTCATGGCCCACGCCGAGCTCGAGAAGCGGGGCCTGGACCCCGAGGAGGATCGGGAGGCCTACGAGCGCGCGTGGGACGAGGAGCTCGAGCGCGCGAAGAAGGCCGTCGCCGAGCAGCATGACGAGGTCGTCGAGATCGGCGGGCTCTACGTGCTGGGCACCGAGCGTCACGAGTCGCGCCGCATCGACAACCAGCTGCGCGGCCGCTCCGGGCGCCAGGGCGACCCGGGCGAGTCCCGGTTCTACCTGTCCCTGCAGGACGATCTGATGCGCCTGTTCAACTCCGGTGCGGCCGAGTCCCTGCTCGCCCGCGGCGGGGTGGACGAGTCCGTGCCGCTGACCGGCCGCATGGTCTCCGGTGCGATCCAGCGTGCGCAGAACTCGATCGAGTCGCGCAACGCCGAGATCCGCAAGAACGTGCTGAAGTACGACGACGTGCTGACCAAGCAGCGTCGCAAGTTCTACGAGGAGCGCTCCCGCATCCTCGAGGGCGAGGAGCTCGACGCGCACGTCGAGCGCTTCATCGAGGAGGTCATCGGCGGCACCGTCGATGCGCACACCAAGGGCAAGCCCGCCGAGGACGTCGACCTCGAGGAGCTGTGGGGTGCGCTGCGCCCTGCCTACCCGGTCTCCCTCACCGCGGACGAGCTGATCGAGGAGGTGGGCGGCAAGGAGAACCTCGAGGCGAGTGTGCTGAAGGCGGAGATCCTGGCCGACGCCCGCGTCGCCTACGAGAAGCGGAAGGAGGAGCTCGGCGAGGAGGGCCTGGCCCAGCTCCAGCGCCGTGTGCTGCTGTCGGTGATGGATCGTCGCTGGCGCGAGCACCTCTACGAGATGGACTACCTCAAGGAGGGCATCGGCCTGCGTGCCATGGCCCAGCGCGATCCGCTCATCGAGTACGAGCGCGAGGGCCACCTCATGTTCAACGACATGATGGCGGGCGTGAAGGAGGATGTGGTCGGCTACGTCTACAACCTCGAGGTCCAGGTCGAGAAGCCCGAGCCGGTGGTCCCCCAGGCCGTCAGCGATCTGCTGCGCAGCGCCTCGAAGGTCGCCGCCGCGGCGAAGGCCGCAGGCGCATCCACGATGGCGAGCGGATCCGCTCCGACCGACGGGCCGACGGGCGAGAACGCCGAGAAGGCGGAGACGGCCGCTGCGCCGGCCGAGGCCGATGAGACGGACGCGGAGGCGCAGGACAGCGTTGCCGACACCGACACCGACGCAGACACCGACGGAGCGGCCGAGACCGATGAGCGGTCCGCCCAGCTCGCCGAGGAGAACCGGGTGGTGCTGCGCGCCAAGGGTCTGGACGACGGCCCCAGCGAGCGTCAGCTGCGCTATTCCTCCTCCGAGGGCAGCGGGGTCCAGGACTCCTCGACGCTCTCGCGGGCCCAGCGCCGTCGCCAGGCGCGTCAGGAGCGTGCGGGCGCCTCCGGCACCGCCTCGACGGACAAGGTGCAGGACAAGCCCGAGGGCGCTCCCGTGGAGTCGAGCCAGAACCGCGCTCAGCGCCGGGCCAAGCGCCGCCGCGGCTGATTCAGCCGATCTCCAGCACGGTCACGCGCCAGCCGGTGTGCCGCAGCTCCCAGCGCATCGCGAGGAAGCGGACCCGGTCCGGCTCGCGCAGCACGCAGCTGGCCTCGACGGTCTGATCGTTGACGATGCAGCAGCGCACCCCGGTCACCATCAGCTGCCGGGGCGGTGCGTAGCCGGTGCTCGCCCGCAGACGCCGAGTCAGTGAGGCACGGCGCGCGAGATGCTGCGTGATCTCCGGGGTCACCCACCGTGACAGGGAGTTCTCCGGGCGCATGTCGCGGACGATCTCGACCGCGCGGCGGGCGACCGGAGCGATGAGCTGCTCGACGGTGCGAGGGTCCTCGGGAGCGTAGGACTCCGCGGGGGAGGTGACGGGCGCGGGGCGCTGATCGGTGGTGCTCATGGCAGATCCTCAGGGGTCAGTGATGCGGGCACGGTCAGTTCCATTCCGGGGTGCAGCTCGTCCGGGTCCTCTCCGATGAGGTCCTCGTTGGCCTCGTGGAGCAGCGGCCAGGCGGCGGCGATCGCGGCAGAGTCGGAAGGCGCAGGGCCCAGCAGGTCCTCGGAGATGCTCCACAGGCTGTCGCCGTGCCGCACGGTGACTGTGAGCGGCTCCTGCGGCGCCGGGTCATCGACTGCTCGAGGCTCCTCGGGCGCGACGGGCTCGGACTCGGTCCAGCCGAGGCCCGGCAGCGGCGCACCCTCGGTGCGACTGCTCGTGCCCTCGGGAGCTCCCGGGGCAGCGGCCTCCGGAGCCGGATCCGGGATGACGCGCTCTGCCGGCAGGTACTGGGCGCTGTGAGCCGGCGCGTGCTCCGAGAGCGGCGCGGGCTGCGGCGGCGCCTCGGAGGCCATCGACGGGGCGAGGACCAGAGCGGTGGCCGTCGTGGCGACAGCGGCGCCAGTCGTGACCCTTCGCGCCAGGTGCGGAGCGAGGACCTTCAGCGCGCCCAGCAGGGCGGCGCCGGTCCGGGTGGCCGGGCCGCTCAGCAGCACCGCAGCGGCCAGAGCCCAGATGAGCGTGAGGTAGAGGCAGAGCAGGAACCCCGTCGCGGCGACGCCGACCAGCACCCACGTGATCAGCGCCTGGGTCGGAGGGCTCGAGGACGCATCGATCCACAGCGTGATTGCCGCGGCCGTCATGGCCGCAGCGCCCGCTGCGGCGAGCAGTGCCCGCAGCAGCACGGGGCCCGGGCCGGAAGCCGGCCGGAGCATTCTGACGTTCTCCATGGATCCCCCTTCACGCAGCAGCCCGGCGTGGGCCGACCCTGCCAACTATGTCGTTTGATGCAGTTTGATGCTGTCTGCATCGATATGAAGCAACCTAACGCGTTGTGATGCAGGGCGCAATGAGTGCGCGAAAGTCTGTGGATCCAGACGGGATCGGGAGGGGAGGAGGCGGCGCCGTGCGTAGAGTGGGCCCATGCGATTCGACCGATTCTTCGACGACCTCGAGGGGCGGTTCGCGCATCATGAGCAGCAGGAGATGCGCGCGGTCTCGGAGGATCTCGCGCGCGCCGAGCGAGCTCAGCTCACCCTCGCTGACCGTCTGCGAGGCGCCGGTGACCAGCGCCTGACCATTCATCTCGGCGCAGGACTGCAGATCAGCGGCGTCGTCGACGAGGTCGGGGCCGACTGGGTGATGCTGCGGGACGGAGGTGCCGTGCGTCGCTCCCTGGTGCCTCTGGGCGCGATCGTGCTGGTGCACGGACTGCCCACCAGGGCGCGCACCCAGGAGGAGTCGCTGCGCTCACCGCTGGGCCTGGGGTCCGTGCTGCGCGAGATCGCGCGTGATCGGTCCGTGGTGCGGATCGAGACGACCGGAGGCGGGGTGATCGGCAGGATCGCCGCTGTCGGCGCGGATTCCGTGGACGTCCAGTCGCTGCCGACGGGGGAGTCGGTGATGGTGCCGGGCACCGAGCGGCTCACCATCACGAGCACATCGCTGCTCGCCGTGCTGCCCCGGTGACCTCGAGGGCTCGACGGATGGCCGGTTCAGGCCGGCGGGATGCCGTGCGGCGTCGGGAGCATGGAGCTCAGCCCTTCTGCTCCGCCCGCCGTCGCTCCTCCTCGAGGATGTGCTCCGTCTCCCGGTAGCTCCGCTCGATATAGGACTCGAGCTCGCTGACCTCGACCCGCCACTGCCCGCGACCGCCCACCTTGATCGCTCGCAGCTCTCCGGAGCGCACCAGGGCGTATGCCTGCGAGGCGGAGATCGAGAGGGTCTCTGCGACATCGGACAGCGGGACGAAGCGTGGCGGCATGGACGTTCCTTCCGGGGAAGACCCCTGCGGGTGCGCTCTTATTCTCGCATCATCCCTCAGCGCCTGCCTGCGCCGATGTGGACAGTGTGTCGTCGGGGCCCGGTGGCGCGTTCTCTGGGCTCCGTCGCCGAAGTTGTCCACAATGCGCCGACTCCGACCCCTGGGAGCATGCAGTGCCGGTACTCTCCCGGGAGATCCCGGCAGTCCGGGACGATGACCGCCTGGGGTGAGGAGAACGTCGTGGGGCCGACTGCACCGGTGATGAGGCTGCGCAAGCCGCGGTGGAAGGATCCGAGGCTGATCGTGGGGATCGTGCTGGTCGTGGCGAGCGTGCTGATGGGAGCGCTGCTGGTCTCGCGACTGTCCGCGACCACGCCCGTGCTGGTCGCGCGCTCCGCGATCGTGCCCGGTCAGACGATCGAGGCCTCCGACTTCGTCGTCGCCGAGGTGCGGCTCGGCGATCACACCGAACGCTATGCCGGCAGTGTGGAGGCCGTGCCCGACGGAGCTGTCGCGATGCAGGCGGTGCAGGAGGGTGAGTTGCTGCCGATGTCCGCGATCGGTCAGGCAGCGGATGTCACCCTGCGGCCGGTGCTGATCCCCGTCGACGCCACGGTGGCCGAGTCCGTCGCCCCGGGTGCCACGGTGGAGCTCTGGCACACCTCGCCGGCCACCGATGAGTCGGAGGAGGCCAGCGCCGTGCTGCTGGTGCCCGATGCGGTGGTCCGCCGGGTCGACGAGGGCAGCTCCCTGGGCATGCGCTCGATGTCCGTCGAGGTGCTCGTGCCCAGTGACAGCGTGCACGAGGTGCTCGAGGTCCTCTCCGAGGACGAGCGCCTGGACGTGATCGGCGTGCCCGGAGCCCACGGACTGGCGCCATGATCGACATCGTGCTCTGCGCCTCCGGGAGTGACGAGGTCCGTATCGTCCACGATCTCGCCGTCGACCGCAGCCGGACGGCGAGGGTCGTGCGCCGCTGCGCCGACCTCGCCGAGACGCTCGCCGTCACCGCGGCCGGCATCGGGGACGTGGTGCTGATCGACGTCTCGGTGCGCGGCCTGGGACGCGACGCGATCGCCGCGATGATGCGGGATGCCTCGGTGGTGGGCCTGACCTCCCAGGAGGATTCCGGGCAGACCTCTCTCGGTCTCCGGCACGTCCTCGCGGCGAGCGCCCCGATCGAGGAGATCCTCGCGACGGTGAGCACGGCGGTCGCCGGCGAGAGCGAGGGGACCGTCTGGATCCAGGAGCCGGAGGAGGTCACGGAGGAACGAGGGCGCCTGGTCGCGATCTGGGGCCCCGTCGGCGCGCCGGGCAGGTCCACCGTCGCCGTGAACCTCGCCGCCGAGGCGGCTGCCGCCGGGACCGAGACCGTCCTGGTCGACGCCGACACCTACGGACCTTCGCAGAGCCAGCTGCTCGGTGTGCTCGACGAGTCGCCGGGGCTGGTCGCGGCGGCGCGCGCCCATGATCGGGACACACTCGACGCGGAGACGATGGAATCGCTCCTGCCCCTCGTCCAGCCGGGCCTGCGCCTGCTCAGCGGCATCGGTGTCCCCGGGCGCTGGGCGGAGCTGCGCCGCACCTCGATGGACGGCGTCTGGTCGGCCCTGAGGCGCAGAGGTGGTCTGGTGATCGCCGATGTCGCACCGCTGCTGGAGGAGGACGAGGAGCTCAGCTACGACACCATCGCACCGCAGCGCAACGCCGCGGCGATCAGCGCGATCGAGGCGTCGGACGCCGTGATCGCCGTGGTCACCGCCGACCCGATCAGCATCACCCGCCTGATGCGGGAGCAGAGCCGGCTCGCCGAGCTCGGTGTCGAGGAGCTGCATGTGGTGGTCAACCGGGTCGGACCGCCCGTTCTCGGGGACAAGGTGCGGGAGCTGATCACCACCCGGCTCCCGGTTGCCTCCCTGACGCTGCTGCCCGATGATCCGGTCGCCTGCCGCACCGCCGGCTGGGACGGCGCACTGCTGGCCGAGGCCGCTCCCCGCTCCGCCCTGCGCAAGGGACTGCGGGAGCTGGCTGGGACACCGGCGCTGAGCGGGGAGGGAGTCGCCGCCAGCGGTGACACGGAGCCGGTGAGAAGATGACCCCATGAGGATCTACCTGCCGCTGACCCCGACCGACCCCCCGGCGCTCGAGAACGCCGGAGGGCACCTCGAGCTCACAGCAGGGCGCCCTGCATGGGCCGTCACCGCGGAGGCCCGTGCGGACCGGCCCGGTGAGGACGAGGAGGACCTCGAGTACGACGCCCTGCAGGATGCCGTCCACATCGCGCTCAGCCAGGGCGCCGACGACGCGCGGGCGCTCGTCATCGCCGCCGACGTCCCCGATGCGATGACCGCACCCGCCGCGGAGGAGGGCGGGGCCTTCGGTGTCAGCCTGCGCGAGACGGCCTCCGCGCGGATCGCCAGCTTCCACGTCACCGAGCTCGATGCCGCAGCGGCGGCGGCTGACGACACGGATCCTGCGCTGCTGTGGTTCGACGCCTCCGAGGGCGCCGCGGCGCTCGAGTTCCTCGCCGGTGGCCCCGCCGAGTGAGGGAAGGGCCGCCGCAGCAGGAGGCTCAGCCCGCCTGCGACTCCCGGTAGGTCTTCGCCGAGCGCTCCTCGGCGCGCAGCACCGTGGAGACGTACGGGATCGCGGCCTTCTCCAGCCGCGGGCCGAGCAGCGGGATCTTCGCGACCAGATCGCCGTCGATGTCCACCGAGCTCGCCGCCTCACCGGACGGCGACAGGCGCAGCGTCGCGGTCAGGCCCGCAGGGGTGCCGGCAACCTCCAGCGTCATCGTCCCCTCGCGGCCGCCGTCCGCCGCGGGCGCGGACCAGGACTGCTTCTCATGGATCGTCACCGAGGAGCCGACGAACGGCTTGACCATGTCCGGCACCCGGTCCGTGGGCATCGACAGCTCGGTGCGGACCGTGAACGCTCCCTCCGGGCTGCCCTCCACGGTGGACTCGGCCCGGGTGGCACCGAGCGTGCGACGCCGGATCTCGGTGTACTCCTGGTCGGCGTACATGTCCGCGGCCGAGCGTGCCGGCAGCGGGAGCGACAGATTTTCGCGAAGCTTCATCCTGGTCCTTCCTCGGAACTGATCGGTCTCAGCCTAGGGCAGTGACGGAGCGGCCGTCGTCGCGGACCGACTCGGAGAACACCGCTGCGACCCCTATTCTGTCCTCATGCCGAGCCTGTCCAAGTTCCTCGCCGACAACCGTGGTCTCTCCGAGAAGGAGGCCGACTGGCTGCAGCATCTGGTCGGTGACTGGAATCTGCTCGCCGATCTGCTGCGCGCCGACCTGGTGCTGTGGATCAAGGAGGAGGAGGGTCCGCTGGCCGTGGCGCACTGCCGCCCTGCCACCGGCGCCACGGTCTACTACGAGGACCCGGTGGGCAGCATGGGCGACGGCGGCGAGGAGAGCACCGAAGTCTCCCGGCTCCTGGACGGCGGCGAGCCGGATCACCGGCGCCTGCCGATCGAGCGGGAAGGGCGTCCGGCCACCGGCACGCTGGTGCCCGTGCGCAAGAACGGGCGCACCCTCGCGGTGCTGGCCGCGGAGGTCCCCGTCGCCGAGCACGAGCCCTCGGACAACGAGATCCATCAGCGAGCTCTGGGTCACCGGCTGCTGGGAATGCTCCAGAACGGTGCCTTCCCGATCGAGGGCGCCCCGATCCCGCCCCGGCGAGGCGCACCGAGAGCGGGCGACGGCGTGGTCGAGCTCGACGAGGCCGGAGTCGTCCAGTGGACCTCCCCGAACGCACGCTCCGCCTTCCACCGCTTCGGCATCGCCGGCGCGATGGAGGGCATCACCCTCGCGGAGCTGTCCACCGAGGTGCTGCAGTCCCGCTCACCGGTGGACGAGTCGCTGCCGCTGGTGCTGATGGGCCGTGCGGCCTGGCGCTCGGACATGCAGGCCCGCGGAGGCACCCTGTCCCTGCGGGCGGTGCCGCTGACCGAGAACGGGACACGGACCGGAGCGGTGATCCTGGTGCGGGACGTGACCGAGCTGCGCCGGCGGGAGCGGGAGCTGATCACCAAGGATGCGACCATCCGCGAGGTCCACCATCGGGTCAAGAACAACCTCCAGACCGTGGCCGCGCTGCTGCGCATGCAGTCGCGGCGGATGAAGACGGAGGAGGCGCGCGAGGCTCTCGCCGAGGCGATGCGCCGGGTCTCGACGATCGCTCTGGTGCACGAGTCGCTGCTGCAGGGCTCTCAGGAGGCCGTCCACTTCGACGAGGTGATCGACCGCTGCCTGCGCCTGGCCGTGGATGCCGCGAGCGCGACCGTCCACCGGGCAGGGACCCAGAAGCTCACCGACACCCAGGTCGAGGTGCGCACCCGGAAGGTGGGCCGGGTCGGCTCGATCCGGGCGGAGGAGGCCACTCCGCTCGCGCTGGTGGTCACCGAGCTCGCCACCAACGCGGTCGAGCACGGGCTGTCCGAGACCGGGGGGACCCTGACCATCCGCAGCGACCGCAAGGGATCCCATCTCGTCATCTCGATCGAGGACGACGGTGAGGGGATGGGGGCCGCGAAGCCCACCGGTCTGGGGACCAACATCGCGCTGACCCTCGTGCAGGGACAGCTCGGAGGAACCCTGACCTGGGAGGACCGCCCCGAGGGTGGGACTCGCGCGGTGGTCGAGGTCTACCTGGATCCGCTCACGCTCTGAGGGAGATCCACTCACGCGCTGAGGGATCCGCCTGGGGGAGGGATCGCCCATCGGGGCGCTCCGGGCGAGCCACTCATGCGATGCGGGCCCGGAGCGGGGTCCTGCGGCGCCTCTCAGGGGGCGTGCCGCAGGACCGGGGAGTTCAGCTCGCGCGACGGGCGCGAGCGTTGCGGCGCTTGAGGGAGCGACGCTCATCCTCGGAGAGGCCACCCCAGACGCCGGAGTCCTGGCCGGACTCGAGCGCGAACTTGAGGCATGCCGTCATGACGTCGCACTTCTGGCACACCGCCTTCGCCTCCTGGATCTGGGTGATCGCCGGTCCGGTGTTCCCGATGGGGAAGAACAGCTCGGGATCATGGTTGAGGCACTCGGCACGGTGGCGCCAGTCCATCGTCACTCTCTCTTTCCAGGACGCCCCGCCCGGCCCCAGGGGCCCGGCGCGGCGAGGGTCACCCCCTGACGGGGCGTTCTCGGGTCTCTGGCTCCTCCGGGCGGTGACGGTCGCAGGGTGCTCCTGCGACGGACCTCGATCCGACGAGCCGTTCTCCATTCTGCGGAGCGCCCCGCGCCTCGACAAGGGTCTGAATGCGCAAGCCTGGTGGCACTTCCCACACCCGTCGGTGCGGAGCCCGGGAGGGCGTGATGCCTGGCACGAAGGCGTTGCATCCGGGTGCGGAAGATGGTTGAGCGGCACCCGCCCCCGAGGGGCACACGGACGGGCACGACGATTACAGTGCCACCATGCCCACTGACTCCTCTTCCGCGCGGCGGGGCCGCTCTGCGGATGATCGCGCCTCCGGACCGGCCACGGCCACGGACCCGAGCCCGCGCATCCGGCCCGTCGTCTCCCTCCTGCTGGGACTCGAAGCGCTGCTGCTGCTCACCGCCGCGGTGTACTGCTTCGTCTCCGTCTCCGGGGGAGGGCTCCAGGCCCGGCTCGGCATCGGCCTGGGCATCTTCCTGATCCTGTTCGCGGTGCTGCTCGGCCTGGCGGCGCGGTCGATCCTGGTGAAGGGGCGCTTCGGCCTGGGCTGGGGCATCACCTGGCAGCTGTTCCAGGCGCTCGTGGGGGCGAGCATGCTGAACGCGGCCCTGTACTGGCAGGGGGCGCTCGCGCTGGTGCTGGCGATCGCCCTGTTCGTGCAGCTGACCCGCCTGGTCCACTCCACCCCGCTGCCCTCGCGCGGCGACTGAGAGCCGCCGCGACCCGCCGGCGCCGTCGGGCCGAGGGGCCGTGCACCGGAGAACTCCGAGGCACGGCCCGTCAGCTGCGAGGGGACGATGGCCGCCGCCCCGGTCGATGGGGCGGCCGGGTGTTTCAGTCTGCGTCGGCCAGAGCGGCGGCCGGTGCGGTCCGTGCGGCCGCCCTGCCGGGCAGCACCGAGGCGAGAGCGCCGGAGAGGATCGCGAGCACCAGCACGAGCCCCAGCTGCCCCCACGGGATGGTGATCGAGACCGGGAAGGTCGAGCCCAGCAGCGCGTTGATGCCCAGCACGCCGTACATGCTCCCCAGCAGGAGCCCGAGCACCGCTCCGACGAGGGCGAGCAGCACACCCTCCCAGCCGAGCATCGCGCGCATCTGCCGTCGCGTGGTGCCCAGCGCACGCAGCAGCGCGTTCTCCCCGGTGCGCTCGACGACGCCGAGGCTGAGCGTGTTGGCCACACCGACCAGCGCGACCAGCACCGCGACCGCCAGGAGCGCGACCGTGATGCCCAGCAGCACATTCAGGACCTGGGTATAGGACTCCCGTTCAGCGCCGCCGGCGACCGCCGAGGCCTCGGACCAGCCGCTGCCTCCGGTGAGCTCGTCCACCGAGCTCATCAGCTCGAAGGCGTCCACGCCTGCACGAGCGGGGCTGCCCGGATCCGCGAAGTCGGCCAGCACCACCGGAGAGACCGCATCGCCGAGCAGCTGCTCGAGGGTGGCCGGGGTGACCAGGGACATCTGCAGGTTCGCATCGACCTGCACCCGCAGCTCATGGGACCGACCGTCGTCCCCGGAGATCTCGAGCACCTGCCCGTCCTGCACCCCGAAGCGCTCGGCGCGCTCCTGACCCAGCAGCACCGTGCCGTCGCGCAGCTCCTCGGCCATCAGGGGCCGGTGGGAGGTCTCCCGCAGCGCCTCGGGCGTGGCGGAGTACAGGGTCATCGGCTCCTCAGCACCTACCTCGATGTCTCCCCGGGCGGAGGCATGGGCGGTGTCCATGCCCTCGAGGGCGGCGATCTGTGAGGGGGCGTCCTCGGGCATCTCCTCGGCGCTGACGATCAGATCGATGGGACGGCGGGAGTCGACCTCGGAGGTCAGGGTGGCCTCGGCGGTACGGGCGCCGACGGCCATCATCGTCATCAGCGTGGTGCCGATGAGCAGCGCGGCGATCGTCGCGGCGCTGCGCCGCGGGTTGCGGGCCACGTTGGCGCCGGCGATCCGGGCGGGCAGCCCGCCCAGACGGCCGACGGCGCGTGCCACCAGCGCGGACAGGGGTCGGGTGAGCACGACCAGCGTCAGCAGCACGCCGGTGAAGGAGACCACCCCGCCGATCATCGCGGCGAGGATCCCCGGCGCGACGCTCCCGGCGAGGGACAGCAGGGTGCCCGCCCCGAGCGCGATGATCCCCAGCACCACCGCCGCCAGGCCCAGTACACCCTGCACCCCGAGACCGCGATGGGTCGCCGGAGGCGCCGGGCGCAGCGCCTGCAGCGGGGCCACACGGGTGGCCGCACGCATCGGAGCCAGGCTCGCCAGCAGCGTGATCAGCACCCCCGCGACCACGGGCAGCAGCACCGACAGCACCGAGACGGGCACCGGTGCCAGCCCGTCGAGCCAGCCGAGCGCGGCGGCCCCGGCGAGGGCGGCCTGCGCCAGCAGGTGCCCGCCGAGCATGCCCGCCACGGCGCCGAGCAGTCCCACCGTCAGCGACTCGCGCAGCACCGTGCCCCGCACCTGGGCGCGAGTCGCGCCGAGGGTGCGCAGCAGGGCGAGGGCGCGGGTGCGCTGGGCGAGGGTGACCGCGAAGGTGTTGGCGATGACCACGGCGCTGGTGAACAGTGCGATGACCACGAACACGGCGAGCATCATCCCCAGCGCCCCGAAGCCCCGCAGATACGTCTCGGCTGCCTCGTCCTCGGCCTCGTCGACGGTACGCACGCTCAGCCCGTCGGTGTCGGCCGCCTCCGCGACCTCCGCCGGATCGGTCCCGGCCGGCACCGTGGCGAGCCAGGTCTCGGTGATCGTCCCGGCGGTCGGGCCGAGCAGGGCCTCGGCGTTCGACTCCGAGATCACGGCGCGCGGCGTGCTGCCGAAGGCGGCTCCGGACGGCGCCGGGGCGATGCCGACGACGGTGAAGCTCTGCTCCTGGCCCGTGGCCGTGCTGTCCTTCGGCAACGTGACGGTGTCCCCGAGGGAGACCTCGAGGGTCGAGGCGGCGTTCTCGTCGAGCACGATCTCGGTGTCTTCCGCGGCCGGGACGCCCTCGAGCAGGTGCTCGGCGGTGTCCTGGCCCGGAGGCGCCATCGTGGCCTGCAGGAAGGAGCTGGTCCCCTCACCCTCGAGAGGGAGGTAATGGTTCAGCAGGGGCCAGACGGCCTCGGCGCCCGCGACCTCCGGCGCCGCAAGCGGCTGCACGCTCGCCCAGTCGTCGTCGGTCAGCTCTCGGGTGATCTCGAGATCGGCGCCGTCGAACTGTTGCGCGGCCTCGGCGCGCAGGGAATCCTGCATCAGGCTCCCCGCCACGACCATCACGGCGACGAAGGCGCAGGACAGCGCGATGGTCAGCACGGCTGCGAGGTGCCGGCGCAGCGGGGTGAGCTTCACGGTGGTGCGGCGTGCCATCAGCGCTGCCCCCGCAGGTCCTCGTCGCTGCTGATCCGACCGTCGGCCAGGGTGAGGACGCGGTCGGCTCGCTCGGCGGCGTCGCGCTCATGGGTGACCATGACGACGCTCTGCCCGAGCTCGTCGACCGAGAGCCGCAGGAAGTCCAGCACCTCCTCGGTGGTGCGGGAGTCGAGGTTCCCGGTGGGCTCGTCCGCGAAGACCACGGCGGGCGAGGTCACCAGCGCGCGGGCGATCGCGACGCGCTGCACCTGCCCGCCGGACAGCTGCGAGGGGAGGTGCGTGAGCCGGTCGGAGATCCCGAAGGCGGAGGTGAGGGTCTCCAGCCAGGCACGGTCCGGGCGCTTCCCGGCCAGCTCGAGGGGGAGCAGGATGTTCTGCTCGGCGGTCAGCATCGGCAGCAGGTTGAAGGACTGGAACACGAAGCCGATCCGCTCGCGACGCAGGCGAGTCAGTGCATCGTCGCCCAGCGCCGTGATCTCGGTGCCGTCCAGCTGGATGGTTCCGCGGTCGACCTCGTCGAGACCGGCCAGGACGTGCAGCAGGGTGGATTTGCCCGAGCCCGAGGGGCCCATGATCGCGGTGAACTCGCCGCGGCGGATGTCCACGTCCACGGCATCCAGCGCCGTGACAGCGCCGGCGCCGGTGCCATAGAGGCGACTCACCCCGCGCGCGATGATCGCGGGGGACTCCGCAGGGAGGGCGGGCGAGGCGGTCATCAGGTTCCTTCGAACGAGGGTTAGCGGTCATCGTCTATCCTGTGAGATCCGCCCTCACGGAGTCGTCCACCCGTGGTCGCGGCCCGGGCCCTGATGCTCAGACCATGACGACGGCGGGGTCATACCGTGGTCTGATCCGCCAGGGTCAGCTCACTCCGCGCCCGGGGAGACCAGTCCGGTCTCGAAGGCGATGATCACGGCCTGCACCCGGTCGCGGGCGCCGAGCTTCGCGAGCACGCGGCCCACATGCGTCTTCACCGTCGCCTCGGCGACGAACAGCTCCGCGCCGATCTCCCGGTTGGAGTGCCCGCGACCCATCAGGGTGAGCACCTCGAGCTCTCGCTCGGTGAGAGGGGACAGCACCGAGGTGTCCTTCTCCTCGGGCTCCGGCGCCCGCACCACCCGCTCGAGCAGACGCCGGGTGGCCGAGGGCGCGATCACGGCGTCACCGCGGTGCACGGTGCGGATCGCGCCCAGCAGGTCCTCGGGCTGGGCGTCCTTGAGCAGGAAGCCGCTGGCGCCCGCACGGATCGCGGCGACCACGTACTCGTCCAGATCGAAGGTGGTCAGCACGATGATCTTCGGGGCCCGGTCCACGGGCACCTGGTCGAGGATCTCGGCAGTGGCCTCGATGCCGTCCTTGCGGGGCATGCGCACGTCCATCAGCACCACGTCCACGGTGCGGGCGCGCAACTCGTCCACGGCGGCCTGGCCGTCGGAGGCCTGGACGATGACCTCCATGTCGTCCTGGGAGTCGATCACCATCGCGAAACCGGCGCGCACCAGCGGCTGATCGTCGACCAGGGCGATGCGCAGCGGGCGGTCCGGCTGAGCGTTCATCGGGTCTCTCCTCGGAGGTGATGAGCAGGGGAGGGTGGATGCGCGGAGCGGTCCACCTGCGGTGCGAGAGTACCGGTCAGCGGCACGGAGGCGCGCACCCGGAAGCCGCGGGAGGGGAGCGGGCCGGCCTGCAGCGTGCCCCCGAACACGGCCATCCTCTCCCGCATTCCGGTCAGGCCGTGGCCCTGCCCGTCGGAGGCGGGATCGGTGCCCTGGCCGTCGTCGAGCACCTCGATCAGCAGCTGCTGGGGGTCGCGGCGGATCCGCACCGCGGCGCTGCTGCCGGGCCCGGCGTGCTTGAGCACGTTGGTCAGCGCCTCCTGCACCAGGCGGAAGACGGACAGCCCCAGTGCCTGGGGGAGGTCCTCGAGGGAGTCGTCCATCTCGAGGTCGACGGCCAGGCCCGCGGCATGCACTCGCTTTACCAGCTCGGGCAGCATCTCCGGGCCGGGCTGGGGGCCGAAGCTGGTCTCGTCCTCCTGCCGCAGCACGCCCAGCAGGGAGCGCATGTCCGCGAGCGCCGCCCGGCCGGTCTCGCCGATGGTGCCGAGCACCTCGGCGGCCTTCTCGGGCTTCTGGGAGGCGACGAAGCGGCCGCCGTCGGCCTGCGCGATGATCACGGAGAGGGAGTGGGCGACCACGTCGTGCATCTCGCGGGCGATGCGGGCGCGCTCGTCGGCGACGGCGAGGGCGGTGCGCTGCTCGCGCTCGCGCACCGCCTGCTCCGCCCGCTCGCGGGTGAGGGCGAGCTGACGCATTCGGGCCCGCTGAAGATTCGCCAGCGCCCACACCGCCACGATGGTGATGGTCCCGACGACGGTCAGTCCCACGAAGCTGGCCAGCGCCTCGAGCGCTCCTCCGTACTCCGAGCGCAGCGACTGCACGGACCAGTAGGCCGCCTGGACGAGCACGCCGAGCATCCCTGCTGCGATGCCGATCCCGTGCACCAGCGGGCGGCCGTAGGCGACCGCGCAGAACATCGCGTAGAAGGTCATCGCATCGCCGAGCACCACCGGGACGTTCACCAGCACGTGCAGCACGGCGATCGCGCCGATGACGATCACCCCGGGCAGCGGCCGGATCCGGCACAGCGCCCCGGCGGCGACCATCGGCACGCTGAACAGCGTCCACCAGCCGTAGGACCTGGTGGTGAGGGCGAACAGCAGCACCATCACGGCGGCGCCGCCGAAGACGATCAGGTCGACCTTCCCGGGATTCTCGATCACCCAGCGGAACGGGTCGCTGAGGCGGACGCGCCTGCGGGGCGCGTCCGGGCTCTGCACGGGTCCGTCGGTCATGGCCTCGAGAGTACGGCGGCTGCATCGCGCGGCGCGTCAGACCGCGGTCGGATTGCGCGGATCACAGCAGGGTCTGCGGCGGCTCGAGCAGCTCCGGGCCGTCGTTGCCCACCTTCCCCACCGCCGGATCCACCTCGCGCACCGAGAGGGTCGCGTCGTCCAGCAGGTGGGAGTCCTCGAGGATCCACTCCTGAGCCGCGTGGCGATCATCCATCGCGGTGTCGAGCCAGCTGTCGATCTCGCTGCGCGGCAGCATCACCGGGGTGCGGTCGTGGATCCTCGCCAGCTCGCCGCTCGCCTCCCGGGTGATGATCGTGGCGCTGAGGAGGAAGGCGCCGTCCTCGCTGGCCGCCGGCCCCTCATGCCCGCCCGGGCCCCGCCACCACGACACCAGCGCCGCCATCAGCAGCGGGGAGCCGTCGGCGGAGGAGATGAAGTACGGCTGCTTGCGCCCGCCCTTCGCATCGCGCACCCACTCGTAGTATCCGTCCATCGGCACCAGCGCTCGATATCGGCCCAGGCTCCCGCGGAAGCTCGGCTTCTGCCCGAGCGTCTCCCGGCGCGCGTTGAAGGTGCGCGAGGAGAAGGCGGCGTCCTTCGCGAACGGAGGCAGCAGCCCCCAGCGGGCGATGCGCAGGGCGCGCAGCACCTCGCCGGTCTCCTTGTCGATCGATTCGGTGACCACGTGGATCGGTGCCGTGGGCGGGATGTTCCATCGGGCGCGCAGCCGGGGGTCACTGAGGTCGACGGCGTCGAGATCGTCGATCAGCGGCTCGATCTCCTGGTAGAACGCGAAGCGCCCGCACATCTCAGGAGTCCTTCGACGGTGCCTCGGCCTCGTCCGGGTCGACGGAGGGCACCCCGTGGCGGGGCGTGAGCCGGGCGCTCTCGCCCGTGTAGGCCTCGGAATCGTGGTGGAGGTTCTGGAGGCGGATGTCTCGCCCCTCGTCCACGATCTTCTCGTGCTTGGCCTCGGCCTTCTCCGCGGCGGAGGTGTCGCGCATCGGCAGGGTCAGGGACTCCTCGGCGGGTTTGCCCGAGGCGAGCTCGCGGGCCCGCTGGTACTCGGCGTCCACCTCCGCGCCCATGATGATCACGATGTTCATCACCCACAGGGCGAACAGCACCGCCATGATGCCGCCGATCGCGCCGTAGCTCGAGTACCCGGCGACGGTGCCCATGTAGATCGACAGCGCCACCGCTGCCACGCCGATCCCCAGGATCGCGAAGACCCCGCCGGGGGAGATGAAGCGGAAGGGCTTGTCGACGTTGGGCGCACCCCAGTACAGCAACGAGATCAGCGCGAAGGCGATCACCAGGATCACCGGCCACTTCACCCAAGCCCAGATCGGCAGGAAGGAGCTCATCAGGAACTCCAGCACGCCCTCGGCGCCGATGGTCGAGGCGATCGGTCCCAGCAGGCTCTCCACGATCGTCTCGTTCAGCAGCATCGAGACCATGACCAGCAGGATGCCCAGGATCATCGCGACGGTCAGCGCGAGCATCGTCGCGTTCATCCGCACCGGTCCGCGCCCCTCGGGCACCTCGTAGATGTGGTTGGCGACCCGGCCGTAGGCCTTGATATATGCGGAGGCGGACCACAGGGCGGTGGCGATACCGATGATCAGTGCGACCGTCCCGCCGGCCGCCGAGCCCATCAGGGAGTCGATCGTCGACTTGACCGCGTCGCCCGCGCCCAGCTCGGAACCGCTGGCGGCGGATTCGATCGCCTCGGTGATCAGCTGCGCGATCTCGTCCTTGAGGTCCGACAGCAGCAACGTCGCCAGAGAGAACAGGGCCAGGAGGGTGGGGGCGATCGAGAGCACCATGAAGTAGGTCAGCTTCGCCGCCTGATCGGTGCCACCATCCCGCAGGAACTCCGTGAGGACCCGCTTGGCCATGTACTTCAGCGTGGTGCCCGACATCGAAGGGGCGTCGTCGTCCTTGCTGCGGGGCTCGGCCATGGGAAGGGCTCCTGGGGTCGGTGCGGCTCACTGACAGCTGTCATCCTGCCATGAACAGGACCGGGGAGAGTTGTCCACAATCGCTGGGAGGCGGAGGCGCTGAGGGCCGTTCCCCCTTAGAGTGGCGGAGGCGCGGAGGGTGCGCCACCTCACAGAGGGGGAAGGGCTACCGGCCGGTCAGGTCCGGGAGGGGAATCGATGGACACCGCCACCATCATCGAGAGCGAGTCGCGGGAGCTGATCCGCCGCCGCGGGCTGGACGTGCACGCGGACCAGCTGGAGCCTCTCATCCGCGAGGTCGTGGCCGATTATGAACGGCGCTCCACCTCCGGTGAGGTGCCGGTGATGCGCGATGACGACGACACCCTGGTCGCCGAGATAGCCGCCCGGATCGGTGGCTTCGGTCCGCTGCAGGAGATGCTCGACGATCCGGGCATCGAGGAGATCTGGCTGAACTCGCCCTCGCAGGTGTTCGTCGCACGTAATGGCCGCAGCGAGCTGACCACCGTCGTCCTCAGCGATGTCGAGGTCCGCGGGATTGTCGAGCGGATGCTGGTCAGCAGCGGCCGACGGCTCGACATGAGCACCCCGTTCGTCGACGCCCTACTCCCGGACGGCTCGCGCCTGCACGTGGTGATCCCCAGCGTCACCCGTGCGCATTGGGCGATCAATATCCGCAAGTTCGTCGCCCGAGCCCATGACATGCAGGGCCTCGTCGCGCTCGGCTCGCTGCCCCAGCAGGCGGCGGACTTCCTCGACGCCGCGATCGCCTCCGGCCTCAATGTGATCGCATCCGGGGCGACCGGCGCGGGAAAGACAACCTTTTTGCGCTGTCTGGCGCAGTCCGTGGGGGCGCGGGAGCGCGTGGTCACGATCGAGGAGGTGTTCGAGCTCAACCTCGCCCTGCGCGATGTGGTCGCGATGCAGACCCGTCAGGCGAACCTCGAGGGCACGGGGGAGATCTCGATGCGCCGGCTGGTGAACACCAGTGCTCGCGAACGCTACGTAGCCGCTTGAGTCCGTGGGTGCCTGATCCGCTAGCGCAGGCTCGATCATCGCCCTCGCTGGCTATGCTCAGATTATGACTTCCTCGTCGCTCCCCGTCCGCTGGCTGGCTGCCGGTGCCGCGCTGCTCGTCCTCGCGGGGTGCGCAGCTGATCCGGAGCCGACCGCTACTGCGCCCGAGCCGGTGGAGACCACCGCCGCGGCGGTGACGCTCGAGGGGGCAACGGGGACGCTCGAGCTGACAGGCGACCCAGATGCCGACATCGCTGCGGTTGCTGGCGACGACTTCCCCAGGGAGTGGGCTCGGGATGCAGCCTGCGACCCGCCAGACGACGAAGACGATGAAGCGCTGGGAGTGATCTGGCGGAGCCAGCTCCGATCCCTGACGAGGCGGGTCTCCGACTGGGATGCTGGCAAGGACGCGATCCGGATCACCGTGCACTATGCCTGCCCCGAGCACTACGACGCCGTGGATGACGCGCTCAGGTGACGTGCGCTCGTCTTGTTCGTCTGACCTGCACGACAGACTCGAGCACATGGACTTCATGACGACCGAGGAACTAGCGGCCCACCTGCGGGTGGAGCCGAAGACACTCGCGAACTGGCGCTACCTGGGCCGCGGGCCCATCTACGTCAAGGACGGCGGGCTCGTCCGGTACCGGCGCGAGGACGTCGAAGCCTGGGAACGTGACCACACTGTGCGCCCGACGGCATGATCATCGAGTCCTGGCTGCTCCGTACTCCCCACGGCTGGGCCGAACCCACCCCACCGACCTGTGGGTGCGGGAGTGACCGGTACCTGATCGGGTGGCAGGCCTGCCAGTGCGGGGCCGGGCCGTTCACGGGTGGGCACCGGACCTGGGAGTGCCGGGGATGTGGTGCTCGGACGTTCGTGGGGTGTGTGGGTCGGGTGGGTGCCGGGCCGATGGAGGAGTACGGAGTGCGAGCCCGCGCTGGTGATTGACGCCTGTAGGATTCGGGCTCAAGAGTTCTAACGATGGCGCGACTGTTCACGGGGGATGCATGGCTCCAAGCGATCGCACTGCGCGCCGCCTTGTTGACATGACGATCTACCCCGAAGAGGTGGAGTATGAGCCACCGCCGCAGAGCGCGTGCGAGAACCTCGTCATCCCGATCGATCTCACTGACGAGCTGAAGCTCCAGACCGTCCAGTACATCTATCGTGGTCTGGTCGTCCGATTCGCGATCATGCTCTACTACGTGTCACCGGAGGGTCTGATCAGCGAGATTTCGAGGATCGACACCTGTCATGGCACGGTTCACCGCCACCGCTTCACGCAGGGATCGAAGGAAGAGCTCGGTGATCCACAGATCATTCACAGGATCCTTGTGGACGGTTCGGAGTGGGAAGTGGTTAACTCGCACTATGATCAGCATCTCGACCAGATGATCGACGAAGCTGAGGAGTACTTCCGGAGGTGGAAGCGATGAACACCGTACGAGCAAGGCTCGAGGTCGCGCGTGCGTTCGGCGAACTCTCGAAGACCGCTGACGGCCGAGAGTACCTGCGAGCTAACAAGTTCCTGTCCGGGACCCCCGTGATTGCCGTGGAGTACGAGGACTCGATCGATGACGTCCTCCGGCGCATGGCCCAGTACCGCGGCGACCAGGTCGCTGTAGCGATGCTCCGCGATTCCGGTATCCAGGTCGTGGGCTTCACTGCCACGTCCCCGAGCGATGAGTCGAGCGAGGTGTCGCGCTACTCGTGCATCGGGATGCTCTTCGACGCTCTCGCGCAGAGCAAGCGTCGCGAGCGCTTCCGGTTCACCGACACCCTTGTGGGCCAGTCCGTGCGATTCAGCCAGCCGATCAAGGTGGCACTGCCTGCCTGAACACAGCAAGAAGCGCCCCCATCCCGACCGTGAGGCCAGGATGGGGGCGCTTCTTCATGCTCCGAGGTCAGTGTCGTGGTCGGCGTACCGGTCGAGGTCGTCCTCGCGCTTGCACCACTCGGCGCTCGTGTGGTCCTCGTAGGTCGCGCCGCAGCGGGGGCAGACGTACATCAGGCGTCCCCGGCTCGCAGGTTCGGGTCCCGCTCTGCCGGCACGTCCGTGTTGACGGTGGCGAGGGCCGGCACACCGCTACCCAGCAGCGCGCCGGCGAGGCCGATCCACAGTGCCGCGTCCGATTCCGCGATCACGCCGTACGCGACGAGGAGGGGCACGGCGGCGACGGCGATGCCGTAGATCCAGCGGCGCGTGCGCGGCTGCGCGATGACACGGGCAGGGTTGCCGATGACGGTCGGGACGTTGGCGCGGTACTTGTTCATGGGGTGGGGTCCTTTCGGAAGTGCGGGAGGTGCTTGAGGATGTACTCGAGAATCGACGCGGGCTCATCCGGGGGCTGCCGGCGCAGGCGCTCGAGTACGCCGACGATCACGTTGCGGAACACGCGGTTCTCCTCCGCTAGCTCGCGGTTCGACTTCTCGAGGTCGGTGATGCGGGACCGGTTCGACTCGTCACTCTTCGACAGCCGGGTGACCTCGGAGTCGAGGCGGGTCATCGCACGCTCCATGACAGAGATCGCGCGCTCCTCGCGCTGAGCCTCGATGTCGCGGTCAGCGCGGCGCCCGTCGGACCGGTTCTTGCGGTGGTCCACCCACAGACGTAGACCCACCCAGATACCGCCGCCACTGAAGACGGCCGCGACTGCCCCGGTGAGGATGGCGGGGACATCCATACGCTTACCCCCGTGCCACGTCGTCGAGTCGTTGCAGCCTGCGGTGGATCAGGGTCAGCATCCGGGCGCGGTGCGAGATCAGCAACGCGAGCATGACCAGCAGCAGGGCGCGCGGCCCCGACCCCCACGTCCCGGAGATGACCTGATCCCAGGACAGGAGCCCGTAGAGGATCACGCCGCCGAGTGCGAAGATCAGGCCGGGCAGCTCGATCCGGTATCGCTGGGTGATGTTCCCGGCGAGGACGAGGAGTGATCCGGTGATCATCAGCCCGGCCCACAGGAACGTGACGATCAGCCCGAATCCTGCGTAGGTGCGGGGAGGGTAGGCGAGGACCCAGATCCCGCATGCGGTCGCGGCGAGCCACGCACCGATGATGAAGGCCCGCAGCCACCGATCAGGCGGCACGGGGTACGGCGAGGAGAGCATGGATCAGTCCTCGTCTCGAACGCTGACTTCGAGCTGCCCGGCCACGTCCTCCGCAGACACCCGCGCCGACGCCTCCGCCGCAGCGGTAGCGATCGCCTGCACCTGCTCATCGGTGAGGCCCTGCGCCTTGCCGGTCTCCTGCACAGCCTCGAGCACCGCGGCGCGGGACGTGGCGATCCCCGCCTTGATCTGCCGCAGATCCTCCGCGTACCAGGCCCGCATCCGGCGCAGCGTGGACTGCTGGCCCTTCCACTTCCCCTCAAGGTCGACGGGGGCGTCGAGGACCATGCCCGGGATGTCGTTCCGGAACCCGCGGAGCGCGGAGACGAGCTCGCCGTCGGTGCGCTTCCCCGCGATTCCGGGCTCGAGCGTCCGCTTGATCGTCGCGAGGTCCTTGCTGATCTTGTCGAGAGTGGTCACTGCATCCTCCAGATGGGTGCGAGTGGTGGGGCCGGGGCGGCCGTCCACCGGGGTGATTCCGAGAGCCTCCTGCGCCGCCCTCGTGGCGGTAGCGGTCTTCGTGCCGTAGATGCCATCTAGCGGCCCCGGGTCGAAGCCGAGCTCCTTCAGCCAGGCCTGGGTCTTGTCCACGTCCGCGAACTCGGTGCTCGGAGTGCTCGGCTTCGAGGGGGTGCTCGGATTCGACGCTCCGGCGGAGCTGCCCGTGAGGGACCCGTCACGGATCGAGCCCATGATGAACGGGCCAGGGCAGCGGGTGGAGTTCCCGGACATCTCCCGGTGCCCCCACACGCCCGAGGACGCGCCGCGCTTGCGGAGCGTGGCCCGTAGCGCCCGGAACGCGGCCTTCGCCGCGGCGGTCAGGGGCTCGTTGTCGCCGACGATGAACAGCACGCCGAGGGTGGTGGAGTTGTGACCGTAGGTGTGGCCACCGACGCGATCACCGCGCAGCGAGTAGATCCGCCCCGACTGGCCGATCGCGTAGGAGTATCCGATGTCCATCCAGCCGAGCGAGTTCACGTGGTACGAGCGCCAGCCGCGCAACCGCGCCGCCTCCTGCGCCCGGGTGAGCACGCCGACCGCCTTCCCCATAGCGGGGTAGTGGCAGACGATGCCGCGGACTCGCGACCACGTGATGCCGGTGCCGCGAGCGCTGGTCGACGACCACGCCGACCTCGGCAGGATCTTGTGCGCCATCAGTCCTCTCCGTCCTCGACTGCCGGCTCGTCCTCGATCGGCTCTTCCGGGTCGTCGTCGTAGATCTCAGGCGGGTAGTCGCCATCGGGGTGCTCGCCGTCGATCATCTGGTCGGCGGTGTCGTCCTCGATCGGCTCGTGCTCGTCGCCGTACAGCTCCTGCTCGGGGTCCTCGCGGTAGTCAGGGACGCTCATGGTGGTGCTCCTTCGGTAGATGGGGCGTGATGAGATGCCCGCTGAGCGCGGGCTGTGAAAGGAGTTGCAACCTGGTCACGGCGACCCCACCTACCAGGTAGTTGCCGGAATGCTCCGGTAGAAAGGAGGCATGTCTTCGATGCCGCGGGAACACTCGGACCCTCAAGTCGCGTCTGCTGAGGCCGAAGAAGCTGAGGCTCGGCGCGACCATCTCCTCGCACGAGTCGGGGAGTTGCATGCGCTGGCCGACGATCTGCACCGCGCAGACGATGGCGAATTCGGCAGAACCCTGTCCCGGATCGAGGACGTGGTGCAGCAGCTCCGAGAGCTGTAGTCGCGACTGTGTGATTCCGGCCCCTGCCCAGGTGCCGGTGGGATCACGAACCGATGACGACGGCGCATCTCGCTCGCGGCGTCCGCGACAATTCCAAGCATGGATCAGCACGCCGCCACCACGAACCCGCACACCGGACTGCGCGAGACGTGGAACGACTTCTACGGCGTGCCGCTGGTGCATCAGAAGAGCCTCGGGATGCTTCGGTTCAACGGTCAGGCGACCGCCGTGCACACCGCCCCCATCGGTAGCGGACTCACCCTGGACTTCTACGCGCACCTCAAGCGCAGCGACGAACTCATCGTGACGTTCCCCGGCGCTGCGAGGCCGGGAAAGAACATCTACCCTCTGTTCGCTCGCGTCGCCACGTTCCGAGCGATGAAGTCGCCAGCGTTCATGGCGTTCGCGGACCCAACGATCCCGATGGACCCGGACGGTGAGCTGCTGCTGGCATGGTTCCTCGGAGGACCTGGGTTCGACCCTTTGGACTCCATCCTGAAGGCAGTGCGGAAGGCGCAAGGGAAGACCGGCGCGGAGCATGTCGTGTTCGTCGGCGGGTCTGGTGGCGGGTTCCCGGCGCTGCGACTGTCTGCCTTGGTGCCGGGGTCGATGGCTTATCTCCATGAAGGCACGACCAGTATCGCCCGCGCATTGCCCGTGCAGTCGGAGCGGTACTTCTCGAAAATCTGGCCGGGCTGGGATCCCGTGAAGCTCATCAGCGCTTTTCCCGAGCGGTTCGACATGGTCCGCCATTACCGTCGACGGCCGCTGGAGAACTTCGTGTACTTCGCGCAGAGCGAGGACGACTCCCGCTTCCGGGAGAGCCATTACGGCCCGTTCAAGGACGCGATGGGGGTCAAGGAAGACGCCGGCGTCTCGAAGTCGGGCAGCCGCCATTTCGCGCTCTACAAGGGCGAGGTGAAGGGGCACGGGAAGGTCACACCGAAGGAGTTCCGCCATCACTTTGGCAACGCTATGCAGGCGTGGCGGAAGTGGCGCGAGAGCCGCTGACCTCTGCTCTGTGGCGGGTCATGTTTCAAATGCGACCCGCTCCGGCGTGAGCGCGTCGGCGACCCGCTCGAGCAGCTCGTCACGGTCACAGCCCGCCGCGGCGGCATCACGCGCCATCGCGGCGAGCTGGTCGGGGAGCTGCGCGAGCTTGGCGCGGCGCTCCTGCTCGATCAGCACCGCACGCCGGTGCTCGTCGAGCTGCTCATCGGTGAGGGTGGTCAGGTCCATTGGTGCGCCTTTCAGGCGGGGTCGCCGGGCAGGGTGGTCGGCCACGGGTCCGTAGTCACCCACGACGCCGTTGCGGCACACGCACCGCTGAGCCCGCTAGCGGACGCGACGATCACGTTGCCGGAGGTCTGCACGAGGAGTCGGGCGTGCTGCTCCGCGCTCCCCTTCGTGAGGAGGCCGTTGAACTCCTGCGCGGGCCGGAACCCGGCAGGGATGGGTTGCTGGGCCTGCGAGAACGGGGCGGACGACACGGCAAGCACGTTGACGATGGAGAGCGTCACCCGGTCTCCAGTGCGGGAGATTGTCGTGGAGATGCCTGGGCGGGTCGTCAGGATCGTCCCGTCGATGAACGGGACGTCCCGTGGGGCGATGGTGCCGTCCGTGACAGTCCAGGTGGTGCCGCGCTTCTGCCACTGCCACGCGCCCTGCGGCCCGTCCGTGGAAACGAACGTCGTCCCGGAGGGGGCGTCGGCGACAGCGGATGCGACGGAACCGATCATGGACCCGGTGACGTCTGGACGTCCCGCGCCAACGATTGCCAGCCGTGCACCGAGCCCGTCCACGTCCGTGGAGACCCGACCGATCATCTGGGCCGCGTCTGCTGGGGACAGCGCCAGATCGGGCTGTTCTCCCCAGCCCGCCTCGACTCCCGGGTGCTCGGTCGGCCACTGCTGATCCGTTGCCAGCCTCCCGGTGCCCCAGTAGGGGACCCCCTGGTCGCTCCGGGCGAGGGACATCCCCCCGCCGTAGTTCGGGGTGAGGTCGGCATCAGACCCGTTCTCTCCGTAGACCAGGAAACTCGTTCCCGCAGTGGGGCGGTATTCCAGAGGCAGGTCTCCCCACGTCAGAATCACCCCGTTGCTGTCCGTCGCCAGCCCCGCGATGCTGTACTCGACGAAACCCTCACTGCGGCGGATGTAGACGCGCCCACCGATGACCCGTGAGGAGTCCAGCCTCGCCGTGATGTCCCGCCACGGCCCGACGTGGGGGGTGGCGGCGTCGATAACCTCCTCGACATGCGCGACTGCTGCTGTGGGGAGTCTGCCTTCTGGTGTGAGCGCGTGAATCTGCGCCATGATGCTCCTGTTCCTGCCCCAAAAACAGGGCATACAGAAAGCCCCCGGCAAGGAACTGCGCGGGGGCCAACGGGTTAACGGGCGGGGCTAGTTAATCTCGTACACGCCATCACCCACATAAGTGACGCCGCCAATCTCGGACGGGTTCTTCGCGGTCAGCATCGGCAGGGTGATTTCCCCATCGAGGGCCTGCGCCCGGAGCTTCTGCCCCATCTCGCTGAAATGCACATCAGTCGGCGACTCCCGCAGCTCGACCCTCGCCGTCCACGGCTTCTCCGGGTCGGCGAACATCGCGGCCTGATCGTGCAGAGCCACGACCTCGGGCCGCTTCGTCGCCTCGTACCGAATCCACTGGTTCCAGTCGGAGAGCGTGCCGTAAGAGTCGCCCGTGCTGTCGCTGGTCCACCGCGAAATCTGCGTCAGCAGATGCACCGGAGGATTCCCGAGCGCGTTGAGGCGGGTGTTCATCCACCGTTCCATCTCGGCGATAGCTTCCTGAGCGGTCGCGCCACGGGCCTCAATGTTCGATCCCATGTCGAGATAGATGCGGTCAGCGATGCGGGTCGGGTAGCCGAAGCGGTTGATGATGTCGGCCTTGTGCATCGACGCGTCCATGATCGACCAGCCACCCGCTGCCGTCAGGGCGCAGAACGCACCGTTGCGGCGAGCGTGCTGGGTCGGGTAGGACATGAACACCGAGGACGTGCCAGCGAACACGTTGTTCGACGCGCCGATATACATGTTGATCGGCACGTTCGATGGGGCCTCGCACTCAATCCAAATATCCATTGGTTGCAGCGTGAACCCGCCCCAGCCGTTGCCGTAGACCGCTTCCTCGGTCGTGTCGTACTTCGCCCGGTCGGCGTGCGCCCAGCACTTGCCGGAGACGAGGTCGCGGGAAGCGTCCAGCCATTCTGCTCCGTAGGACAGCAGGAACGTGCTGCCGGGAGTGAGGCCGACATGGAACCACTCGGACGTCCAGCCCGCTCCGGGCACTGTCGCGCCTGCCGCGTTCGGGGCGTACCAGCGGGAGCCAGTGATCGTGCCGAGGCCGTTCTGCGCAGCCTGAGCGATCATCACGCCCTCGAGCCGTGCCGGACCCCACTCGATCTCGGTGCGGTAGTTCCAGGGCCGCATGTGCACGCGGACACGGGAAACGTTGGTGGGGACGGTAAACGGGAGCCGCACCGCCTCGCGCGACACAGCGACCGGGCCATACTCGCCAGCCGGGGCCGTGAGCACCACCGGAGCGGAGCGCATGATGTGCTTGTCCGAGCGTTGCCACCGGTCGCGGAGATTCCCCTCGGAGTTTGTGGCGACCTCCCAGACCGCTTTCGCCCCGAACCCGGACCCCGAATCGTTCGGCGCGAAGGTGATCCGGCGCTGCGTGCCCGCATCAACAACTTCGAGCTGCCCGATGAGGCGCTGCGGGAGCCCGAACGCTTCGGCGGTGCCGACGTACCGCACCAGGTACAGGCCGGGCCCGAGCCCGGCGAGCGTTGTAGCATCCTGCTCGTCCAGGTTCCCCTTGAACCACGAGTTCCCATCGACTCGCTCCCAGGACGCCCAGCCGTCGCTGAACCTGGACCGCTGCCATGTGCGCTGCTCGCCCGTCGTCTTCACGTGGTAGCGCTGCAGTCCGACCCATTCGTAGGATTCGACCACGCCGTTCAGGCTCTCCGGAAGGCCGATGGCTTCGGCCACGTCCCCGTTGACGACAACGTAGGCACCATCTGCCAGGGTGTCCAGGTCCGCGCTCGATCCCAGCGCGCCCTTGTACCAGGCGGTGCCGCCCGGCGGGACGGTGAGTACGAACTGAAGAACACCGCCATCGAGGGACACCGTCGCGCCCCACTGCGAGCCTTCCACGACAGTGATCCCGGCACCCGTGAGCGCCCACTGCACCTCCCGGCCGCGCAGCGGGCGGATGTTCGGGAGAGCCGACAGCGCGATCGCGGACGTGCCAGCGGGGACGCGGATCGCCTTCTGCGACCCCCACGACGCGGTGACGAGGATCGCCCAGTCCTTGCCACACCAGGTCTTCACGTCCTCGTCATAGACGGGGAGACGGATCCGCCCCTCACCGTTGCTGTCCAGGACTACTTCGGCCTGGGTCTTCGCGATCACGTCACCACCGGAGGTGACGTCGAGCGTGTCGGACAGGGCGAAGCGGACCATCTGCCCTTCAAGAGACGTGCCGCCCTCGGTCACATCGGTGGCCGAGATTGTCACGACGCGGGACGGCATTCCGGGCGCGAGATCGACCGGCGGCACGATAGTGCTGGTCATAGGTGCCTCCTAGGCAGCAGAGAAAGCCCCCGGCACCGAGCGGCGAAGGGGCGAGAACGAGGGAAGAGTCAGCTGTTGGGGTTCAGGCCACCACTGGGGTAGCCGGTGTGCTGACGCAGCCACGAGTCGATGACATCGATCTGGGACTCGACCGACGCGACCCGGTCCCGCAGCGCAGATAGCTCCCCCGGCGTCGCGTAATCCAGGCCGTCGATCCGGTTGTGCGCCGAGTCGGCACGGGACTGCGCCGTCGCGGCATCCGCGAGCGCACGCCCCGCACGATCCCAGGCGTCATCCGCGCGCGTGTACGCGGCGTCCGCGCGCCCACGGGCGTTAGTCCCCGTCGCTTGCGCGGTCGCCGCATCCGCGAGCGCACGCCCGGCACGGTCCCACGCATCATCACCCCGCGTGTACGCGGCATCCGCGCGGCCACGGGCGTTCGTCGCCGTGTCCTGCGCGGTCGTGATCCGTCCCGACAGGGAGTCGTCCTCGTCCTGCAGATCCTGGATCAGATCCGGGATGAAACGCAGGGAGCCGCGGTGCCAGATCGACACGCCGAACCGCCCATCGGGCTGGTCCCCGAGCGAAGCGCGGACATCCCCGGACTCGGTGAGGAGATCGAGGGACCCCTCACCCTCCGTCACCGATGAGTACCCGATCTCGCGGGACGTATCCCCAGCACGGGACGAGGCATGGAGGCGGGAGAGATCATCATGCACGGTGACCCTGCCATTCCAGGTCATTCGACTTCCTCCATCTCCACATCCACGAGCGGGGACCCATACGCGTAGGTGGCTTGGCCGACGCGCATCCGCCACGACCCGCCCTCCGGGTAGGTCCACGCGGGCGCTACCGACACGTCATGCACCCCACCGATCACCGGGGGCCGCGAGAGGCGACGACCATCCACCGTCGCCTGGGTGGGTTGCCACGGGTCCTTGCTGTCAGCGAGCACCTGGTCGGTCTTCATCTGCAGCTGAGCATTGCTGTACTCGCCGGAATGGTGCACGTTGCGGGTGATCGCGATATGCCCCCGAGACAGGTGATTCCCGTCCTGCGACATCGCGTAGCGCTGTTTCTTGCCCTTCCCCGCACCCCACCCGATCACGGTCCCAGCGATGCGGGAGAAATCGTAGGAGCGGGAGAACTCGGTGAGGTTCCCGCCCCGCTCACCTGGCCCCGCCTTGACCAGCGGGTCCGGGTGCGGCGTCGAGAGGATCGGCTGCTGATACGTGACCGTGCGCGTCACCTTCACGGGCGCGCCGTCGGCCCAGGTAGCGGTCGGGACGATCCGCCACTCCGTCAGCCCCAGCGCGTCCAGATCCCCGATGAGGTCGGAGTAATAGCCCGTGCGGGGGAGGGTCTTCATGTCCATGCGGTGCCCGAGCGTCGGGGCGGTCGAGACGACGATCTCCCGATCCGCTGGCTGGAAGGTGTTGAACACGTCGACCATCGCGTCGTGGTAGATCTGGCCGGCGTCCGCGTTCGTGTACTTGAAGTCCGTGTGGATCGACCGGTACTGCAGGTAGTCGTCCCACTCGAACCCCGACACGGCAGCGGTGGCAGCGTCGTGGTCCCGGACGTACCCGAACACCACCCACTCACCGAGCGTCTCCGTCCCGGAGGTGAGGAGGATCGAATGTCGGCCACCGCCCATCGCCTGCAGCACGGTCAGCAGAGCACTCGTATCTCTCGATCCGTCCCGGTCCCGCAGCGACGACAGGACGACCTCTCCGGTCATCCGCCCGCCACCGATCACCGACGTGAATCTCGAGCGATCCGTCATGTGCACGCGGGTTATCACGTCACCGGTCAGAGAGTCGACCAGCCAGGTCTTCAGATCCATGCCGACACCCCATCCACTGTCCCGGTCCCGTGCGATGTTGAGATGGTCGCGGTCGCGCCGGGCCGGATCGACGGGAAGGCGGGGAGGATCGGGAACACCGCGGAACCGCCCAGGTAGATCGTTTCGGTGCGGCAGTCCACCGTGAACACCTCCCCGGCTCCGAGGTTCCGTGGCGCGCGCGTAGACCACGACCCAATCGTCACCGTCGGCCGCTGCCCGGGTGCCGTCACCGACACCACCGGACGAGCCCGCACCGCACCGTGATTCGTCACAGCTCGAGACGGAGCGAGCGACAGCTCATCGATGGACGAGATCAGTGGATCATCGAGCACCACGACCACCGAATAGCGAGCGAATCGATCCGACAAGCGAGTGATCTGCGTCTGGACCTTCTCGCACACCGCCTGCCGCCCAACGTCGACTTCCCACACCTTTAGCGAGTCGCCGCGCGCGCCTTGCAGGGCGCGCATCTCATCGACGAGCTCGACGCTCGACTCGCATTCAAGGATCCCGGACCAGGACACCGTGCGGGACGCAAAGTGGGACGCGCCCGCCCACATCCCGCGCGGTGCTCGGGTCTTCTCCGGCTCATCGGCGCTGCCATTGAACCAGTCCGTTTCCCGTAGCTTCCACTTCGGGTACTCGAACCGGTCATGCCTAGAGGAGAACTCGATCCCGGCCCATTCGATCGAAACGTCGTCGTCTTCGCACCAGGAGAACGCGTCCATCAAGCCCCCCTGGTTCCTGTCGACTGAGTCTCGGTCCAGTGCTTGAACGACTGGAACGCTCGAGCCTCAACCACGTGAGCGTCGGGCCCCGTGATGGTTGGGCTGTAGGAGAACTGATTCCCGACCGGCTGGGCGACGGTGCTGCGCCCCCGCCCTGAGATGCCACCGTCCGCGAACCGCTGAGCGCCGACAGGGACCATGACGTGTCCGAACCTCGCGGCGACGTCGTGCATGATCGCGAGGGACCGGGCACGCTTGTGCGGCGCGAGAGGCACATACGCCTCCCCGCCGGTCTCTTCCTCCGCCCACACCCGCCACGCCCCAGCAGGAGCGATCTGGGCGACGCGATGCTCCACGCCGCCGTCCGCGTACCGCTTCCCCTTGGGGAGGTGCACGGACCCATCCGCGTCGACTGTCGCGATGTTCCGTCCACCAGTAGCGATGCGGGGCCGTGTCCCGGACGTGACGTAGTTCGTCCGGACCTGGATCGTCTTCGACTGAAGCCGGTCAATCGCCCGCTTCAGCGCCTCCACCGAGTCGAACCCGTACGTTTCGGCGATGACCTCAGCGGTCTTGTCGGGGATCGAGTCGAGGTCGATCTTCGCGCCGGCGACGACGTTCTCGAGCAGCGCCTTCTCCGCGTTGATCTCCGGGGTGGGTTCCATCCCGTCGAGCTCTTCGAGCCTTGCCGTTGCGGCGGACACGATGCGGAGGTTCTCCGACTCGTCCGCGCCGATCATCGGATCAGCGGACAGGCCGGCGACGTAGGCCATTTGGAGGTCGGTCTTGTTGACCGCCTCGTCGAGGCCGGTGGTGTCGCCGTAGATCGCGGCGACGACCTCAGCGGGGAGACGGTCGAGCATGTCTCCGACGCGGAGTGTCGCGAGCTCGGCGTCCTCGCCGTTGACGACGACGTCGGTCATCACCTCCGGAGGGAGGATCCCGAGGGACAGCATGAGCGCGTTCGTCTCCTCGGCGCCCAGGTTCGCGGCCTCAGCCACGGCCAGGATGTCCTCGTAGAGCCCGTCGTATACGTCCCTGACGCCGTCGGTGTCGCCGAGCTCAGCGAGAGAGACCGCCCAGGTGTTGGCGTCGTCTGCCAGGCCACCAAAGTGGTCTCGCAGCTCCGATGCTGCCTTCGACTGCTTGTTGAGCGACCCGTCGTCGTTCAGGATCTCGTCGAGCTGTTCCTGCTCGTATGCGAGCTCCGAGACAGCATCGGTGGTCTCCCTGACGTTGTCGGCGTACGCGAACGCGGCATCCTCTGCGGAGCGGGTGCCGCCCGCGATGAGGTCGAGAGCCTCCTTGAGGGCACGCAGCTTCTCATCCGCCGACGACGTTTCATCCGACAGGACCGCGAGTGCGTCCTCGAGGAGCTTCGTGCTCCGCGCAACGCCAGAGAGCTGGTCGGCAGTGAGCTCTGCCGCTTGGCCGGTGGCCTCAAGCTGTCTCTGCTGCTCTTCGCCCTCCGCTATCGCGTCCTGATAGGCCGGGCCGAGACCTTCCAGCTCACCCTTGAGGCGACGGGATGCCTCAGCCTCAGCCTCGGTCACCTCGATCGTCTCACCGGTCTGAATCGAACGCTTCCGCCCTGCGGACGTGGTGCGATCCAGCTGAGCCTCTAGCGCTTCGAGTTCGGGCCCGCCCGCCTTCACCGCTTCGATGATGGCGGTGTAGTCGTACCCCATCTCGCGGAGCACGTCCCAGTCACCAGCGGTCAGCGACTCGTTCAGCTGGTCGAGGATCAGCCGGTCGGTCTTTGCCGTGGCTGCTCCGGTCAGCTCATCGAACGAGTCTGCGAGGTCGTCGGTGAGCGCCTTCGCCTCTGCCGACTGCTGCATGTAGTGGCCGATCACGCCGGCGAGGGCGGTGATCGCGAGCATCGGGGCACTCGCGATCATGAGTCCCTTGACCGCAGTACCGAGCGCGATCGCTCCGGCCCGTGCGGTCATCATCGAGGTGTTCATGATCCCGGCCTCACGGCCGAGCGCCTGGAGCGTGCCCTGGGAGGCCGCCCACGTGGTCCTGCCAGCGGCGAGAGCGTCGGTCAGGCGTGTGATGACACCACTGACGTCCACTCCCCGCATGAGGACGAGCGCGGCGACGACGCCGAGGATCGGCCCCTCCGCACCGGACGCGGATTCGATCAGCCCCGCAAGGAAGCCGAGCAGCGGCTCCGCAACGGAGGTGACGAGCCGGATCGTGGCGGTGAGTCCATCGATGCCGAGCTCGAGCAGGTCGATCGCTCCACCAGCCTCGCCAGCGGGGCCGGCGATGGCGGTGAGGATCTGGACCAGTCCGTCGATGAGGACGTTCCCGAGGTCACCGACGGCGAGGACGAGGTCGCCAGCCTCGTCCTTCAGCTCGGCGAACGAGGAGAGGAGGTCGAGAGCCGCGCCCCGTGCGTCAGGAGACGCAGCGACGATCGCGACCAGCGCGGCGGCGACGGGGTTCAGGGACAGGCCGAGCGCCTTGATCGGCGCGGCCTGCGTACCCATCGCGAACAGCGCCGCCGACACAGCAGCGAGGGGCGCCGCGTACTCGCCGACACCGCCGAGCTGTGCGATCAGCTGCTGCATGTCGAGACTGTCGACCGCGGCTGCGGCGTCCTCGAGCCGCGCGGTGATCCCGTCCGCGAGCGGCAGGATCTTCGGCAGCAGCACCTCGATCAGGGGGCCGGCCTGGCGCTCTACGGCGCGGAGGAGGTCCGCGAACCCGTTCGCCCAGTCGAGTGCCTTACCGCCGCCCTGGGGGTCGACGAAGGGTGCGGCGAGGGCGGAGCCGAGGTCGCGGGTCGCGCCCTTGATGCGGTCCGTCGCACCGACCCAGGTGTTCTTCACACCCTCAGCCGCGCCACCGAAACGCTCGGTGAGCGACTCGACGAGGGGAGTCCACACTTCGGCCACGGGGATGCCACCGGGCTTGGAGGCCATGTCGCGGATCTCCGCGCCGGTCTTCCCCATCGACTCGCCCAGGATGGAGGCGGCGTCGATGCCGTACTGGCCGAGCATGTTCAGGGTCTCGCCGGTCAGCTTGCCCTGGCCCTGCATCTGCGCGAGCGCGTAGGTGACGTTGGAGATGTCCTCGTTCGACCCGCCGACGGCGGCGACGGAGTCCTGGATCGCGGACAGGGCCGGGATCACGTCCTCGGCGGCGACGCCGAAGCCGAGCAGCTGCTGCTGCGCCTCGATGAACACCTGCTTCGCGAACGGGGAGTTGCGGGCGAAGTCGTCGAGCTTGTCCATCTGCGCGTTCGCCGCCTCGGCGGAGCCGAGGATGGTGGTGAGCGCGGCACGGGAGGCCTGCTGCAGGGTGTTGTAGGCGACGCCCTGGCGGAGGAGAGCCGCGGCGAGGCCAGCGGCGGCGGTGGTGCCGGCCGCGAACCCGGTCGCGACGGGCTGCAGGGCACGCATGGCGCCCTGACCGAAGCGCTGCAGGTCGATGCCGTTCCTGGACAGCTTCCGCTGGAAATCGCTGTCGTCCATCCGCAGGTAGGAGACGAGCTCGCCAACCTCGAGCGCCATGGGCAACCTCCTGCTATTCGGTTGTCACCCCTTCACGAGGGGCTGGATGTGGGTGCGGTAGACGCGGGAGGACGGTTCGGTGAACAGGCCCTCGACGTAGCCGCGGATCACCGGCCACGGCCAGGCGAGCGCCTGATGCCAGTGCACGTGGTAGGTCTGCGCGAGGTCGACGACCACGGTCGGCCAGTCGCGGTAGATCGCGGCCCACGGGACCCTGACCCCGGGCTCTTCCGCCTTCGTCATTTCAGCGGGGAGGCGGTAGTCGGGGTAGATCCCGTCAGCGTCGGGGGTGCCGACCCCGTAGGGGGCTAGTTCCTCCCACGTCGTCGGAGTTTTCCCCGCGGCCCCTTCTCACGCGACTCGAGGATCTGATCAGCGGTGTCCTCGCCGAAGGTCCAGTAGTAGGTGGCGTAGGTGCAGACGGTCTCGACGTCCTTGCCGGGCCAGCCCTGCTCGAGCATGGTGTCGTACGCGTCGCCGACTGCGAGGCGGTGCAGGCCTTCGGTGTCGAGGTCCTTGAGGAGGTTCTGGGCGATCGCGTTCACACCGTCGTTCACGTCGTTGGTGGCGACGGCTGCGCCGAGCGTGACGAGCGCGGCGAGCTTCGCGCCGTCAGCGGCGGACGGGGGGTCGATGGAGACCTTGCGGCCCCTGCCGAGGTTGATGTCGAGCGTGTCGGCGGCGAATGCGGAGAGGTCCTTCATCGGGCGTCTGGCCCTTCCTGTGAGATGGGGAGGGCCCCGCCGATGTGCTCGACGGGGCCCTCAAGAGGTGGTGGGTCAGGGGGTGGGGACGGTCTCCTCGACCCAGCCGGTGAACGGGTTCGCGATCTTCTTCCGGCGGCCGCGGCCGGTGATCGACACGGTCCACGATCCGATCTCGGCGTTCCCGGTCTGGGCGCGGGTGATCTGCACGGTGCCCTCGCCCTCGAATGCGTGGTCGGGGTTGGGGGTGCCGTCGGCGGGCTTGTCGTACCAGCGGAACCTGCCGAACGCGAGCTCTCCGACGGCGTCGGGCTCGGCGAGGGCGAGGAGCGCCTCGACCTCCTCGGTGAAGGAGCCGCTTGCGAGGCGCTGCTGCTGGACCTGGAAGCCGAGGGTCCAGTTCTCGCCGATCTTCGGGGAGTTGGGGGAGCCGAGGTCGTCGTAGGTTGCGGCTTCGACGGTGACGGGGGTGACCTGGGGGTCGACGCCGGTGATGCGGCGGATCGGCTGCCAGGCGCCGGCGATCTCGATGTCGACGCCGTATTCGTAGGAGAAGCCGTACTGGGAGTCTTCGATGCTGGGGTCGTACGTGTTCATGGGTGGGCCCCTTTCAGGGTCGGAGGATGATCTGGTAGTTGTCGGTGCGTTCGTCACGCCCGTTGCCGTCTTGGCCGAGGAGGGCGAAGGAGAGCCGCTGCGCACGACTGATCACGGCGTCTGCGTGGAGCCAGTGCAGGGCGTTGAGGAGGTCGTCGGCGATGCGGTCCGCAGAGAAGGGGTCACCGGGGCGGCCGCGGCACCAGAACTGCACCCTGCGGATCCGGGCGGTGGTGTCGTCCTCGGTGGCGTACACGGTGATCGCGATGCCAGCATCGGGGGAGGAGGCGAGGCGCTTCGCGGCGATGGCGGGCCCGTCGCGGAACTCGATGCCCTGCAGCAGGGTGCGCAGGTGCCTGGTCAGCTGTTCGTCATCCACCGAGGGCACGCCGCACCTCCGCTGCCATGATGTCCTGGGCGCGGCCGCGTTCCTCGAGCATGGTGTTCTCGAGGTACTTCGCCTGTCCGCCCTTGGGGTGCCGCCACCCGAGTTCCTCGTGCTGCCGTGCGGCGTACTCGGTGTCGAAGTAGATGCTCGCTCGGTCGTCGTCGACGTCTGTGCCGCCGCTCGAGCGGAGGTCACCGTCACGGAACGGGGTGCGGGGGATGGCCTGGGCGAGGATGAACGAGGCTCCCTTGCCGAGCGCTGCCCGGGTCGCGCCATTCACCTGCTGGGCGATCTGGGGGCCTCGCCAGGAGACGTGGAAGTCAGCCATGAAGCACCTCCCGTCAGCTCAGGTGGAGGACGTCCACGGTGGGGGATCGGGGGTGCTCGTAGTGGTCGACTCGCTCCACGGTCTCGGTCCGCTCCCGCGGCTGCCCGGGCCAGATCGTGACCCGGTCACCGACCGAGATGATCGGGTCGCCGTTCGTGTGGACCCGCGCGGACGAGACGAGCTCGGTCGCGCCAGTGGCCTGCTCCTCCTCGGTCGCGTCGACGGTGAGGACCCACGGCACCTCCACGGGGGGTGCGTATTCGTCGTCGCCCCAGCCCTGGTCATCGGTGAGCTTCTGCTCCCACACGATGGTGTGGGGGACGAGGCGGCGGGGGATCTTCACCAGGCTCACCCCCATGCGCTGTTGCCGACTGTCCCGTTGAGGAGGCTGTTCGCGGCGAGGATCTCGAGCGCCTTCGGGGCATACAGTGCCGCCATCCGGGCCTGCGCCGACCGCTGCCCGCCACCAGGCCGCGAGGTGAGCGACAGCGGCCCCAGGGACACGCTCCCGGACTCTGCCGCGGCACCGGTGGGGTCGCCGGTTTCTGCCGTGTAGACGGCCTGCGCGGCGGTCGCGGCGGCGAACACGTCGGCGAGGTCCCCGGTGGGGTACCCGTCGGGTGTGGTCTGGTAGATCGCGGCGCGGGTGAGGTGGGCGACCGTCGCGGACGCCGACTCGAGATCATGGTCATCCAGGTCTTGGATGCCCCACTTCTCTCGGGTCTCCGCGTCCATGACCTTGGTGTAGTCACGCATGGCCGCCCACCTCCCCTCTCGATCAGTCCTGCTCGGGCTCGCCCTGGAAGAGGGCCTTGATGTCGTCCCGCTTCCAGTCCTCGAGGACGTCGAAGCCCTTGGACTTCGCGTAGGCGGCCCAGTCGTCGCGGGAGGCGTTGCCCGCGGGGGCCTCGCCGTCCTCGTCGCTCTCGTCCTCGACGGTGTAACCGAGACGCTTGAGCTGGCCGATGGCCTTCTCGTCGCTGGTCTCACCGACGCCGTTCACGAACTTGATACCGGCACGGGTACCGGTGAACTCGGGGTTCTTGGTGCGGATCTTCACGGGGTGCCCTCCTCAGGGTCAGTCGGCTCCGGATCGGGCTCCGGAGCGTCTTCCACGCCCTGCCACTGCGAGGCGTGCGCCGACTCCTCCGTCGACTGGGTGGCGGCATCTGCGGAGACAGCGCCGGGACGAACCGGGCGGATGCCCTGCTCGCCGTGGATGCCCGGCGCGTACACGTTCGGGCCGTGCGGATTCCCTTCCTCCCCGCTCTTGCCCGCGTTCACGGGAGGGAGGAAGTCACCCGGGCGCGGGTCGACAGCAGCGTCACGAAGACGAGTGCCGACCCGCGTCGGGTTCACGTAGTCACGCGGATCCGCAGACATCAGGCGCTCGCGACCCGGACACCGCGCAGCACGGTGGCGGCGCGGGTCTTCTTCAGCGCGACACCGACGGGGCCCATCTCGACCTCACCGGTCTTCACCGCGCCGGCGCGGGAGAAGTCCGGCAGCCAGGACTGCACCAGCTGCGAACCGACGGTCGCGACGCCGTGGAAGCCGTCGAGGCCGACGCGGTAGGCGTACAGGTCGGTGAGGCCACCGGTGACGGGGATGATCTGCTCGTTGGTGCCGGAGCGGGTGCCCGGGTCCTGGAGGTAGATGTTCCCGTACCGCTCGGTGCGGCCGATGGTGTTGCCGTCGTTCTCGTACTGGGCGACGCCGACCATCGGGGAGATGGTGTACATCGAGGCGCGGCGGGCGACGGCGCGGACACGGGCGAGTGCCCGCTTGTTGCCGAGGATCACGGTGGGCTGGCCGTCGAGGTTGGACAGCCACTCATCGATCAGGTCGATGACGCCGTGGTACTGGGCGGACTCGTCCACGGCGGTCCAGTCGGCGTTGCCGAGGTCGGCGGCCTGGAACTCGGTGGACGAGCCGGTGAGGGCCACGTTCAGGCCGTCGAAGGAATCCTCGTTCTCCGCGGAGTCGCCGTTGATGACGGCGTCGGCGAAGGTGGAGCGGGCCGACTGGATCTTGTCGCTCATCTGGAACGCGATCTCGCCGGACGCGGCGGGGCCGAGGTTCGCGAGGACGCGGTCGATCTGGAAGGAGCCGCCGAGGACCTTCAGCTCGGTGGTGAACTGCTCCGTGGTCGCCTCGCTGGGCTGGTACTCGGAGTTGATCGCACGGAAGTCCGTGCCGGACTGGGTGACCTTGCGGCGGTACCCGTAGGTGAGGGTCGCGCCGCCACCGGCGGGGTTCACTGCCTGGTCGAACTGCATGGTGTCCAGGACCGGGTTGTCCTTGCGGAACTCGTCGATGACGAACGGGTCGTAGTCTTCCTGGGTGTTCTGCGCTGCCTGCGCGAGAGTGATCGGCATTGCCGCCTCCTATTTCACTGGTATCGGGCCGCGATCGCGGCCGTCATGTCCTTCGGCTTGGGCCGGGTGGCCTCGCCGCTGTGGTGGTCTCCCCCTGTGCGTCCCACCGTCGAGGCGGCCTTGATGTGGGGGTGCTGGTCCGCCACCTGGAGGAGTGCGTCCTGCACTGCCTTGGTGTCGGTCAGGTCGATGCCCTCGAGGGCCTTGTCGGTGGCCTTGAGGTCGAGGGCCTTGTCCGCGTCGATCGCCACGGTCTGGGCGGCGGCGCGGATGGTCTGCTGGGTCTCGTACGCCTTCACGGCGGCGAGGGCCTGGTCGCGCTCCTGGGTGAGGGTGCCGAGCTGGTCGGTGACCTTGTCGGGGTCTGCCTCGCCGAGGCCGAGAGCGGCTGCGATGGATTCGGTGATCTCGCGGCGGGCCTTGTCGGCGGCGGATTCCTGCTGGGCGGTGCGGTCGCGCTTGTTCTCGGCGCGGAGGGAGCGGATGTAGTCCTGGGCGCCGGGCGGGAGCTGGTCCATCTGCCAGTCCTCGGCGTCCTTGCCGTCGCTGCCCTTGTCGTCCTGGGCCTGCTGGGCGGCCTGCTGCGCGCCGTCCTGCCCGTCCGTGCCGGCCTGGTCGCCCTGAGCGACGGAGCCACCGGTATCGGCGCTCCCGTCGCCCTCTGCGAGGACGAGGTGGCCGAGCTGGGCGAGGAGCTGGGTGCGGGTGATCTTCATGAGGGTCTGCCTCCTGGTGGTGGTGTTCAGCGGGGACCGGGGTGGTGCCCGTAGTTCAGTTGCTCGCGCTCGCGGCGGCGCGGCTCGCCGGTCTCGTCGATGTGGTCACGGATCTTCGCCTGCAGGCGGCGGGTCTTGGAGCGGGCGGCCTTCGCTTCGTCCTCGTCCAGTGCGCCGATCTCGTCGCGCTTCGACTTGCGGACCTCGACCTCGAGCGCCCGGAGCCGGGCCTGCGCGTCCTCGGACTCCTGCGTCCATGCGGGGCCGGTGTTCTGGGCCATGCCGGGGAAGTAGCCGACGAGAGTGCACCTGCAGTTCGGGTGCTGGAACCCGTCAGCGATCGCATCATCCACAGATCCGCGCACCCGGACGGTGACGGTGGTGTCACGGGTCGAGTGCGGCACCTGCACGGTGCGGGCGCCGGTCCCGCCCTGGGACATGACGGCACCAGCCCAGCGGCCACATGCCTCGCATTGCCCGCCGCCACCGATCGCGGTGACGAGGTCGATGCCGTACGAGGCGAGGGTGGCGAGGTTCGAGTCCATGAACGCCCGCCTCGTGGCGGTGCGGGTCGCCATCTCGACGTAGGTGGCGAGGTTCCAGCGCCGGTCAGCAGAGTCGATGAACCCCGTGACGCCGGCGCGGCGGAGTTCACGCCATGCCCGGACCTGGGCTTGCCTGCCGGTGTCGCCACCGATCAGGATCCCGGGGACGGTGCGGGCGATGACCTCGCGGTAGGTGTCGTCGGGCCAGCGGAGGATCCGCCTAGTGACGTCCTCGAACCTGTTGTGCAGGTCCTGGGCGAGCAGCGACGTGGCGAGGGTGCCGTGCGGCAGGGGACTGCCGGGGAGGTCGCCGAGCATCGAACGGGTCCATGCTTCGGCGAACGTCTCGCCCGAGCTGAGGGCGCGCATTATCACGTCATCGGCGAGCGGCCCGGCCTGCTCCTGCACCTCAGCAGCAGCGGCCTCGCCTGCCGCGCGGAGCCGCTGGATGGCGGCGAGGCGGGGGGCTTGCTCGGTGATGTCTCGTGCCCGGAGCTCGAGGGCCACAGAGCGGATGAGGCGTTCCTCGGTCGCGGCGAACACTCCGGTGACGTCCCCGATGATTGCTTCGAGCACTTGGGGCCAGGGGTCTGGTGGGAGGGGACGACGAGCCATTCATACCCCCTTCCGATCAGCTGAGCTGCTGGATCGCCTCAGCGAGGCTGGGTCCCCTGCGTTCCCGTTCTCGCTCGCGCCGCCGTTCACCTTCGGCCAGCGCCGCCTGGTAGCGCCTGCCCGCGCCGTAGCCGAGCGCGTAGATCCGCGCCGCCATCCGGTGCAGGTCGCCGATGCCGGACTCGTCCAGCGCTTCCCGGTTGTCGTACTGGGTGATCTGTCGCAGCTCGTTCTCGATGTGGTCGTTGACAGCTTGAGCGACGTCTGCGGGGATCGGGGTGTCGACGCTCATGGGCGCTCCTCTCTGCTCACAGCGGCCAGCCCGTCGGGTCAGCCACATCACGGCCCTGATCGGCACGGATCAGCGCGACCTCAGCCATGACCTGCTCGTCATCCCAGCCCGGGTTCACCGTGCGCACCAGGGTCTCGGTCGATGCGGCCTGAGCCGTCGACAGCAGCCCCGCCGTGCGCGCCAGAGCCTCCGGATCCGCCTGCGCCTCGCGGGCGAACAGGACGTTCACCTCACCGGCCGGTGCGGCACCGCCGTAGTGGACCCGGTCCAGGTCCAGCAGCGCCCGAGCGAACTCGGTCAGGCGGGGCCGCCAGTGGCCGAGCTTGATCTCCCTCGTCCCCTCTGACGTTTCCTTGCGGGCCTTGATCTCCGTCGCGGTCGTGTTCACCGGGACCGCGTCGTCACCGAACGTCGCCGGCGACAGCCCCGCGGCGCGGAGTGCGGCGCGGGTGAGCTCCCGGATCGTCTCCTGATGCTCCTGCACCCTGATCTTGAACTGCGCCACCGTGAACGGGGACGACTCGTTGCTGGTCGCGAGCATCTCGAGGCCCTGGAACACTTCCCGGTCCTCGTCGAACGACACACCGTCACCGGGGCGGGTGCCCTCGAGATACATCTGGGGGACGATGATGCGACCCTTGCCGATGCGGACGTCCCGCATCCACGAGGAGTAGGTCTCGTCGATCGCGTCGAAGATCCCCTCCGCCGCGTAGAAGTCCGACCGGCCATGATCAGCTAGGCCCGGGGTGGTGCGGAAGCGGCGGTTCGGGGTCTTGTTCGGCACGTAGGTGGCGGTGAGCTGATCGATCCCTGTGGGGATCTCCCCGCTCGTGCCGACCTCGAGCGCGAGATGCTCCGTCGCCGGATCCTCCACCAGGCGGACGCGGGTGCCGAGGTTCGACGCGGTGCCGCGGTAGAGGCCGTGCAGGATCACGCCCGGCTCGTGCCGCTCGAGGTGCCGGTAGACGTGCTGCCCCTCATGCCGGGTGACGGTCCAGAACGTGACCGCGGTGAGTTTCCCGTGCCGCCACTCGGGGACGGCCTGGTCCACGTCGTGGGACGTGAACGTGGCGTGGTCGAACGCGGTCTTGTCGATCAACGCTCTCAAGTAGACGCCACCGAGGGCGGACTGCATCTCGCCCGCACCGAGGAGGATCCCGTTCGCGTGCTCGGACCCGATGATCAGGTCGAGCCGATCCTGGGTGCGCTGGTCGTCAGCGGCCCAAGTGGGTGCTTCACCGAACAGGAGGCGTGAGGCGGCTTCGGAGATGTCGGAGGCGACGGGGACGTGGATACGGGTGCGGGCCTCGCGGGCGGGCTGTTCCTTGCCCCAGAAGAACGAGGCGACGCGGCCGCGGAGGTTCCGTCGCTGCCCGTCGGTGGTGCCGGCGTAGACGGCGGCGAGCCTGTTGGCGTCGCCCTCCCACCATGCGTCATGCACGGCGGCCTGCATCATGACGGGCTTCAGTTCACGCGGCGGCCAGACCTGGTCCTTGACTGGGAGCATTCGTGACCTCCTCGGTGAAGCGGAGCGCGGTGCGCCACAGGGCCTGGGTCGTGTAGATCGCGTACCTTGCGGCGTCTGCGGAATGATCATTCGCCTTCACGGGTGCGTCTTCGCCCTTCTCGGTCTTCTTGTCGTCCCACACGTAGCCGGGGAGCTCACCGATCAGGCCCTTGCACCTGTCGGTGATGAGGAGCTGGTCGGTGGCGATGAGGGACGACATGAGCTTGATGCCGGGCAGGACGTCGTTTGCGGCGTCCCAGATGCCGCGGTGCCCGTCGTGGGCGAGCTGCACCTTCAACGATGCGGCGGCGGGGTCGATGACCGTGTACGGCGGCTGCGGGAGAGCCTGGGTGGGGTGGTGCCGGCCGTTCAGGAACACGCGGATCCGGCGGGACTGTTCCGCGTCGGTGAGCTTCCCGTGCGTCTCCGGGTCGTGCCGGTACTCGTCGAGGAACACGAGCCTGGGGTGCTGCTCGGCGGTGAGGCCGAGAATCAGCGCGCTCGTGGGGTTCGTGGTGCCGTAGTCGATCCCAGCCGCGAGCACCCGCGCGATCTGCGGCGTCTCGGCGAAGGGGATGACATGCCGGTCCTCGTCGAACTGCTCGTAGATGGAGCCTTCGGCAGCGACCCATTCGCCGTTGATGTTGCGGCGGTAGAACACGCCGGTCTGCTCGGCCTTCAGCGAGGTCTTGTAGTCCTCGTCGAGGCTGGGGTTGTCGTCGAGGGTGAACCGCCACGACACCATGGACAGCGCGGCCTTGCGGTCGATGAACTTCTTCTTCAGCCAGTGCGCGGGGCTGCCGGGGTTGGTGGTGGCGAGGAGGCGGGCGCCGGGGATGGAGAGGCGGGCGAGGAGCTGGTTCCAGAACGCCTCCGGCACGAGCGTCGCCTCGTCGAGCATGGCGAGGCACGCGGTGAGGCCGCGGAGCTTCTCCTCGGCGCGGGCGTCGGCGGCACCAATGAGGTGCACGTCCCGGCCAAGGATCCGGGCGATGGACGAGCCACGGGTGTGGGTGACGGATGCGGCGAGGGCGCCGAAGATCGCGGCGTCCATCATCGGTTCGATGATGTTCCGTTCGATGGTCTGCAGGGTGCGGCCGGCGACGATGATCAGGCCGGAGGCGGGTGCTTCGGCGACGGCGTCGAAGAACGCGAGCATCGCCGAGAACGTCTTCCCGCTCCTTACGGCCCCTTCCCAGAGGCTGATGCGGGCGCCGCGGCATTCGACGATGGAGTCGACCTGCTTCGGGGACAGGCTCATTGCGGGTTCCGCCGCTCGTAGTCGGCGTTCAGCCCTCCGATGAGGTCGGCGAGGACGGACTTCGCGTCGTCGTGGTCGCCGGTCTGGTCATCGAGGCGGGCGATGATCGTCGACGAGGAGTTCAGCGCGGACATCATGTCCTTCGCGTCCCGTGCTGGGACGTGGTTGAGCCGCTGGGTGTGCTCGGCCCCGCCGTCGCCCTTCAGGATCGTCTGCCAGCCGTGGCCGGCCGCGCCCCGCTCCACGGACGCCTGGAGCAGTTCGGTGATGGTGAGCTGCTTCTCGACGATCGCGAGGCGGCGTGCCTTCGCGTCGACGGTGCGGGCCTCGTTCGCTGCCTTCACCTTCGCCCTTGACCAGGACAGGCCGGCGGCCTTGCCGTGCCTCGCGATGGTGGACGAGGAGCGGCCGAGCTCTCGGGCGATCGAGGTGAGGGTGCGGCCCTCGGCATGGAGGGCGCGGAGCTTGGCATCGTCTTCGGCGGTCCACGGGTTTGCCATGGGTCACCTCCGGAGGCTCTGACCCGTGTCTCGCGCGCGCACGCATGGCGCTGTCGCGGAATGTTCTCCGCTGGTCGCTTCGATGAGGGTCCCGTCTGGGGAATGTGTGGGTGGTCCTCGAGGCCCGGCACCAGGATTGTTCGCTCTGGTGCCGGGCCTTCGAGGTTGCGCTGCGCGGGAAGGAGTCGCGCGCGCGGCCCGCGAGCTTGCCTGTCCAGGGGCTGCTTCGAGCGGGGGTATGGGGAAAGCCCCGGACCGTGGTGGTCGCGGGGCTTCGTGGAGAAACACTTCTCCACGCCCAAGTGTGACAGGTGTTTGCATTATGCGCAAACACGTCGGGCGAGCGTGTCTTTGATCCATTCGACGGGGTAGCGGCGGTGGGGGATGTTGTGGCCGTCTTCGCGGGCGCGTTGGGCGCGTTTGCGGAGGGTGGCCCAGGCGGTGGGGTCGAGGCGGTTGGGCCAGAAGTGCTCGGCTTCGTCGCGGGTGAGGAGCTTGTCTTCGGGGATGAGGTCGGCCATGGCGGTGAGGTCGATGGTCTCCTCGAGTGGTGTGGAGTCGTGGCGGTCGTCGACCTCGGCGGGCACGAGGGCTCGGAGGCGGCCGTGGACGGCTTCGATGTCGTCGCGCCAGGCGGTCGTCCACGGGGACTCCAGGATCCAGGGGGTCTGGTCTCGGAGGTAGCGGAGCGCTTCGGCATAGCGGAGCCGTGCCGTGGGGATGGTGCCGTGGGCGTCGTAGATGGTGTGCGCCCACTCGACGATCGTCTGCGCGGGGTGCGGGGTGTCGTCGCCGTGGGTGGCATCGGACGCCCAGGGGCCGGTGAGGACGAGGGCGTCGCCTCCGGGGAGGGGTGGTTCGGTGCTGGTGGAGGGGCCGGCGAGGTCCATGGCGTAGCTCGAGATGGTGAGCATGGTGTCGGGGATCTCGGTGAGCATGCGGTCGATGGCGTTGAGGGTGTTCCGCCAGTAGTCGACGTCGTGCTGGTGATCGGGTGACGTGGTCATCGGGGATCTCCGTTCGCGAGCTCGAGGAGGACGTCGGCGTGGCAGGGCTGATCGAGGGGGCACCAGCACATAAGGTCCCGGCCCGCGAGCTCGGCGCGGACGGCGGCGCGGAACTCCTCGTGGTCCGTCACCCGGACGCCGTAGTGGACGAGGGGCTCAGCACCGATCCGTTCGGCGAACAGGCGCACGCACTGCTCGGCGGTCGCGTCCTCGACCTGATGCCAGGTGACAGGCATCGGCTCTCCGAGCGGCGCCGAGTGGTAGAACGCGTGGGACTCACCGGATGTCTTGTGCAGTCGCCCCTCGTGCTCCCAATCGCCGCCGTCGAGTGCGGGCATCCTCACCTGGGCGTCGCCGACCTTGAACGGGTTGCCCCACTTCGTGCCGCGGCCGACGGCGACCGCGCCCTCGGGCTTCCGCCAGCCCTTCGTGCGGCGCTGCTGGATCCGCTGCGGGCTCATCGGTCGCTCCGTCCCGGCACAGGCAGATGCGAGACCCGCGACGGGGCCTGTTTCCGGGCCACGGGCAGGAGCCAGACGGTGCGCCCGTGCTCGCGCCGCACCTGCAGCCCCTGACCGAAACGGCGGGTGAGGAGCTCCGTCATCTCGCGGACGGGGGAGTGGCGGGTGGTGGCGAGCATCGCGATGGGCTGCGCATCGGTCGGGAGAGCGGGGGCGTAGGGGTTCTCGGTGGTGGTCATCGGGTCATCTCCAGGACGGTGTCGGTGGTCGGGGCAGTCGGCAACGGGTCGCCGTACCCACTCGCGCGCAGCTGCGCGAGCAGGGAGTCGAGAGTCATGCGGATGGTGTGGTCGGGGCCGGCCTGCAGCTCGGCGGCGAGCTCGCCGGGGTAGGCCCGCCAGGTCGCGAGCCACGAGGCCCGCACATACGCCCACCACAGGTGTGCCCGGGCAGCACCGACGCCCTTCCGCTTCAGGACGAGAGCGCCGGCGAGGGCGCCGGCGTTGGCGAGCTCGCGTTCGGTCTCGAGCATCCACGCCTCGATCTGGGCGTCCGAGGCTTGCTCGGCGGCCTTGCCGCCCTTCACCTCGAGGTGGACGTAGGGGGCGAGGCGGACGTCGCCGAGGTCGTCGGCGCCGTGGAGGACGAGCCGCTCTGCGAGCGGGAAGCCGAGGGGGATCGCGGCGTTGACGACAGCGGACTCGGTCCAGGTGCCGATCTGTTTCGGGCGGTTGGTCATGCTGCTGCTCCATTCGTGTGGGTGACGCGGTCGTTGATGAGCTGGGTGAGGATGTCGCGGGGCCCGGTCTGGTCGGTTCCGGTGCCGGTGGTGACGTGGTGGTCGCTGTTCGGGGTGAGGTCGTCGAGGACGTCGATGGTTCGGGCGAGCACTGCGTGGATGCGGGCGTCGAGGGTGTTCTCGGCGATGAGGGTGGTGATCTGGACGGGCTGGGTCTGGCCGATGCGGTGCTGTCGGTCTTCGGCCTGGACGACGTTGGCGGGGGTCCAGTCCGTTTCGACGAACAGGGCGGTGGAGCCGCGGGTGAGGGTGAGGCCGACGCCGGCGGCGACGATCTGGGCGATGAGCACGTCGACGTCCCCGGCCTGGAAGGCGGTGACGGCTTCGTCGCGGGCTTCGTGGGGTGTGGAGCCGTCGAGGACGCGGATACGGGCGTCGGGCCGCTCGGTGGAGAGCTGCTGGGCGAGGGCGGTGGTGACGTCGCGGTGGATGGTCCAGGCGATGAGGGGCTCGTCGGGGGAGCCGTCGAGGTGGGTGGCGATCCAGTCGGTGGCGGCGGGGATCTTGGCGATGCCTGTGGCGCGGCGCAGCTGGGACACGAAGGGGAGGGCGTCGCCGACGAGCTCGCTGATGTCGTCCTGGGTGGGGTTGGGGTGGCGCTCGAGCCAGGCGTCGATCTTGTCGGTCACGTCGGTGTAGGCGTCGCGGATCTCAGCGCCGTCGGGGGTGACGTGCTGGATGCCGCGGAGCTTGGCGGGGAGGTCGGTGAGGACGTCGGCCTTGTTGCGGCGGGTCCACACGTGCTGCTCGAGCAGGGCGTGGAGGTGGGGGAGCTTGGCCTTGATGGGGAGGCGGCCGCCCTTCCACGGCGCCGGGGTCGTGTACTCGTCGATGAAGGCGCGGCCGGTGGGGTAGCCGATGGTCTCGAGCTTCCCGAGGATGCGGAGGAGGGGGAGGACGTCGAGGGGCGAGGAGACGATGGGGGTGCCGGTGAGGAGGATCTGGTGCTTCGTGGTCTTGGCGACGCGGGTGACAGCCTTGGTGCGGCGGGTGCCGGGGTTCTTGAAGCGGTGGGCTTCGTCGACGATGAGGAGGTCCGCGGCCCAGCCGTCGAGGAGGGGGTCGAGGCTGCGGCGTGAGCTCACGAGCGCGTCGGAGGCGATGACGTAGCCGGTGTCGGGCAGCTGGGTGGGGGTCTTCGATCCGGCGGTGATGGTGAGGATTTCCCCGCCAATGTGTTCGGCGTTTCCGGTGCGGCGGGGTTCTTTTTTCCAGTTGGTGACGAGGATGGGCGGGCAGATGATGAGGATTCGTTGTGCGCCGATTAGGCGGGCGGCGAGAAGTGCCTGGATTGTTTTGCCGAGGCCGGGGGAGTCGGCGATGAGGGTGTGGCCGTCCCAGGCTGCTCGGCAGGCGCCGTGGAGTTGGTAGGGGAACGGCGTGGGGGTGAACGGCGTGGTGCTCATGGGTGGTGGTCCTCTCCGCCGTGGATCTCTCCGGTGTGCTTGTCGATGTAGGTCTGCCCGGTGGGATGAGGTCGAGGTGTTCCGTGGTTCTCTACGCGCTCTTCGACCTCTACCCCCTCCCGTAAAGGGGAGGGGGTGGGATGAGGTCGTTGGGATGAGGTCGCGTCCTCATCCGGGATGAGGTCGGGATGAGGTCGGGATGAGGTGGTGTCGTAGGCGCTGAGGTCGCCTCGGTAGTCCTCGCTCAGCGGGTCGTTCGCGGAGCGGTAGACGCGAGCGGAGCGGAACATGCGAGCGTTCCGCGGCCCCTGCGTCTCGGTGATGCTGCCGAGCTCGCGGAGGAGGTTCAGCGCCTCGACGATGGTGGTCTCCTTCGCCCGCCCGGATTCCCGATAGGCACGAATGACCGCTTGCCTGGACACGGGTTCGCGCATTGTTTCGAGAATGCGGGAAATCTTCTCCATCACCTTCGTGGGGCGGAACGGCTTGTCGTTGTCGTGGGCCTGGATTTCGCCATATTCGGGGGGTTGGACGGTGACGTCGGTGGTGCCGTCTTCCGCTGAGGAGTCGATGCGGATGCGCGCTGCCTCTTGGGTGCGGTCGGTCTTCCGCCAGTCGCCGGCATGGGCGCGGACTTGGCCGGGCCGGTCTTTGGCGACGCGGACCGTGAGGGAGCCGTCGAGGCCTCGCCCGAGCGCGGTGAGGGGTTCGACGAGGTAGCCGGTGCCGTCGATCGCGGCCATCTTGGCTTGCCCGCCGATGGGGAAGCGGCCGCGGCCTTCGGTGGCTTTGACGACGTGGTCGACGAGGATGACGGCGGCGCCGGTGTGGCGGGCGATGGTGCGGGGGATGTCGCGCATCCAGGCGGTGATCTCGTCGTTGTCCATCGTGGACTTGCCGGAGAGGCCGAGCGCTTCGGTGACGCCGTCGAGGATGGCGAGGTCCCACTCCTGCTCGAGGAGCTGCCGGAACTCTGGGGCTTCGGCGAAGGTGTGGGGTGAGGCTTCGGGGCGGACGTACGCGAACGCGTCGGAGAGGAGCTGGTCGCGGGTGGTGCCGATGGTTGTGAGGCGGCCGGTGACGTCGGGGGCGTCGGACTCGAAGTCGATGTAGAGGACGCGGCCTCCGCCGCGGAGGACGGTGCTGGTGGCGTGCTGTGCGATCCAGGATTTCCCGGACTCGGATTCGCCGTAGACGGTGTGGACCTTGCCTGGGTAGAAGAGGCCGGGCCCGTCGGTGCGGCGCATGATGGTGGGCTCGGGCGGGGTGTAGGTGCCGGAGAGGATGGTGGTGAGGTCGAGGGGCCGCCAGGACGGGGCGGGCTCGTCCGCGGCGGTGGTGGCTGCGGTGGTGGGGTCGAGGAGGCGGTCGAGGTCGCTGACGGGACCAGACGTAGTGGCCGTCGGGGTCGACGTGTTCGGTGGGGGCGACGATGATGACGCCGTTTGCGCCGCGGACGTCTCCCCAGCCGGGGGTGAGGGCGCCGAGGCCGTTGCCGAGGGTGCGCCCTTCGGGTTGGCGGTAGACGTAGTGGCGGCGTGCGGCGTCGTTGCGGCGGGTGCGTTGGAAGGGTGCGGGGTGTTCGGTGAGGGTGTCGGTGAGGACGTCGGGCATGCCGGCGGTGGGGTTGTCGACGTCGATGACGATGCCGCCGGAGCGGCCGACGTGGAGGAAGATGCCGGCGTTGTCGTGGGTCATCCAGTAGTCGGCGATGATCTGGGGGTCGCGGGTGGTCTTGGACTGCCATTGCTTGCCGAGGATGGAGCCGGGGTTCTTGGAGCCTTGGCGGACGGGGCCGACGTACCAGCCGTGTTTGGCGTAGGCGAAGGCTGCGGCCATGGGGTCGAGGCCGGTGATGTCGGGGACCTCGAGGTGCTGGGGTGCTGGCTCGGGGTGGGTCATGGTCACGTGGTCTCCAGGTAGTCGAGTAGGTCGAGCTGCACGGGCTCCGGCTTGGGCGGGGTGCCGGGTTCGGCTGGCGGCTCGGGTGCGGGATCCGGCGCGGGTTCGGGGGCGTAGTCCTTGAACGGCTGCCACTGGTACTTGTCCTCGCCGGGGCCGTAGATGCGGGGCCCGTTGAATCCGAGCGGCCACGGGACGCGGCCCTCCGGGTAGAGGACATGCGCGATATCCCGGAACCGCGGCCACTCGTCCGAGAACCACTGACCGGCGCAGTGGGGTTGAGGGTGGGGGCACTCAGGGTTCTCGCACGGCTCCGACCCGGGGTAGGTCTTCTGCTGAAGGCGACCAGTGACGTCGTCCCAGCACTGCAACCGTCGCCAGCGGGCGGTCTGGTCTCCGTCGACGGGCATGTCCGGTTCCACGCCCCGCTCCTCGTAGTAGGCGAGGACGTCGGCGAGGGGGTGGAGGTGGAAGCACGGGTGCAGGCCCCGCCCGGAGGACCGGGCCTGGTGGGTCGCGTCCGGGTGCGGGTGCTCGGGTGGGACGCCCGGAGTGTTGTCCGGCACCGGCCTGTAAAGGCGCGTGGTGCCGGTGGCGTCGGTCATCTGCTCACGATCAACAAGAGCCATCACGCCACCGCTCCGTGGACTGTGGACGCCACAGCGTTGCGGCCCGCGCGGTGCGCAGCGCGCTCTGCGGCAGGGATCGAGGGGAAGCCAGCACGGCGGACCGCTTCATGCACGGGCGTTCCGGCGTCGATGAGAAACTCGAGCTCGTCGAGCCGTTCCTCCGCTGTCGCACGAATATCGGCTCCCTGGTACGGGTGCTCGTCGTGGTCGATGTCATCCCACGCTGCTGGTGGCACCCAGCCCATGCGGGCGGCACGGCCCCGTGCACGGGACGCCGCGATCTTGTCCCGATGCGTCTCCTCGGGTGGGGCCTGGTCCCATAGCTCCTCGTACAGCGCGTTGACCGCACGGACCGTCGCGGCAGTGGCGGGCGCTCCGTCGAGGATGGGTCGAATCCGCTGGGAGGTGATCCCGGCACGGGCCGCGATCTTCTCCTGGGACCAGCCACGAGCGACGAGCGCCTGGACACGGCGGGCCGTGCCACGGGATGGGACGAGCGCCCCGTCACCGAGGATGTCGAGCGAAGGCTCGACCGCGAGGATCTTCTCCGCGGTCTCCCGCTTCACCCGCTTCGCCGGCCCCGCGTCGGGACGGTCGGGGTGGTGGTAGAGGATCGTCTGCACGGCTGTGAGGGACACGCCCGCGACCTCGGAGGCGCGCTTGTACCCGATCCCCGCCTCGGAGAGGACGGCGAGATGGTCACGGACGGGCTGCGCATCGGTCAGGCCAGCGTCGATGCCGTACAGGCGGGCGCGGCGACGCTTCTGCTCAGCGACACGGGACGCGGTCGTGCAGTCCTCGCACCGGCACCGGTCCTTCACGTACGCGACCCGGGTGCCGTGGACATGGATACCGCCGTGCGTGCATTCGCGGGCGATGCGGGGGGCGCGGTTGCTCGGGGTCTTCACGGTGTTCTCCTGTCTGTGGATCCAGCGATGTGCTCGCCGTCGTGTCCAGCGCGGCGGGTGCATCGGGTGCGCATGATCGGATGGACGTGCGTGCACTTCATGCCGCGCCCTCCACGTACGAGCGCTCCCACATGAGCGACGAGAGGATGTCGTGACGGCCGTGGTCCCGGGCCGCGGACTCAGCGCCCGCGAGGGTCCAGCCACACCGCTGTGCTGCACGGGTGGGCCATTCCCCTCCCCACAGCAGGTGCGCGAGCTCGTCCAGACGCTCCGGCACCGACACCGGGATCGGCTTCGACGCCTTCATGCCGGCGGCGAGGGTGCGTTGGTAGTGGCGGCCGCAGATCCCCCGCCTGGACGGGGCCCGGTCGCATCCGATCCACAGGCACGTCATGCGGCTGCCCTCCGCGAGGGGACCTTCACGGACATCACTGCGACGGCGGTCCGCTCGGTGACGGTGGGCTGCTCAGCTCGGAGGATGAGGTGGAGGTTCGTGAACGACATGCCTGACTCGTCGGCGATCTGTCGCACGGTGAGGCCGCGTTCCTTGAGGAGCTCGAGGCGGCGGCGGACGGGTTCAGCGGCGCGGCGGCGGGTGCGGCCGGTGGCGTTGAGGTGGGTGCCGATCTTCTTGTACCGGGTCGCGCCCTTGAGACACGGCTCGCATCCGCAGGCGTGGTAGTCGTAGCCGTGGATCCCGCCGTGGGGGCGTGGTGGGTTGCAGTCGCAGTCGCGTGCGAGGCCGCGGATGATCGGGGTTCGGGGCAGGCGTGGCATTGGTGGTGTCCTTCCTGGCGTTGGTGGGTGCTGGTGTTGGGTGCCCCGGTGCGGGTCCGGGCCGTGAGCCGTCCTCGTGTCGGCATCACCGGGGCGATGGAGGGGTCAGAAGTAGGCGTCCGGATCGCAGTCCTCGTGCACGACCTCGTTGAAGGCGTTGAAGGAGACGTCGTCGCCCTCATCGATCGGCTCGCTGCACTCGGGGCAGCGGCCGGGTTAGCGGGCGGTGAACACGCGTCCCATAGGTCAGCCCTGGAGGGTCTGGCGGAGGATGCCGACGACGTCGATGTCGAGGCCGAGCTGTGCCGCGATCGTGTTGTCGTCGAGGCCGAGCTCGATCAGCTGTCGCGCCTTCTCGTTCGGGGACTTCTCCCCGGCCGGTGCGGCGTCGGGCGCCGGAGCAGCCGGGGCCGCTGGGGTGGCCGGGGCCTGCTGGGCCGGGGCCTGGGTGGCGGGCTGGTCGGTCAGGTTGGACAGGCCTGCCGACCCGGCGGTGATCTCGTACTGGAACAGCTTCGGGGCGTTGAACCGGGCGTTCTTCTTCTCCCCGTCCCCGGTGTAGGTGGCGGTGAAGATGTCGCCGGCGCGGGGGTTGCGGCCCAGCGCCTTGGCGGCTTGACGGAACTGCTTGAGCTGGTCGCCCCAGCCCTTGATGTAGACGTTCCGGTGGCCGTCGTCGTCGGGGCCGGTCGAGTCGGCGGTGGCGATGGTGACGACGATCTGTTCCTGCGGGTTCCCGTCGTCCCAGAACGAGGGCTTGCCGGTGTCGTAGTCGTTGACCTGGCGGACGGCGATGTCGACGATCTCGCCGGCGTACGTTTCGCCGGGGGCTTCGAACTTCGCGGTGGCTCCGCCGCCGGAGAGGATGTCGTCGAGGGTGGAGAGGTTCATGGTCATGCTGCCTTTCGGTTGGTGGTGCTGGTGGTGGTCCCGAACTCGGTGGCGAGTCGGGAGGTAGGGGTCCAGTCGGGGTAGCGGGGGCAGGAGAAGCAGCCCTCGGCCCGTGCCTGGTCGGTGATCCACGCGTCCCGTACCTCGGCGCCGATGGAGGCGAGGGTGGTGAGGTTGGCGTGGATGCGGTTGGCCCGCTCGAGCGCCTGGTGGGCGACCGAGGGGTCGTAGTCCTCGACGCTGATCACGGCTTGCGCGAGGGACACGGCGTTGCGGGGAAGGTGCGCGATCGCGACCCGCCGCGGTGTGTGTCCCGCGTTCTCTTGGCCGAGGCCGTACAGCTGCCCCTGGATCCGGTAGACCGGCTTCGGGGCGGCTTTCGCGGTGCGGAGCGTCTGGGCGCCGACGATCTTCCAGTCGAGGACGGTGCCGTCGAACGTGTCGTACAGGTCGCAGGTCCCGGAGATGTGATGGCCTCCGATGGTGCCGACCTCGACCCGCTTCTCGACGCGCCAGCGGGCCCGCTGCCCGGCCGCGATGGCTCGGGCGTTGCTGGCTTCGAAGATGTTCGCGAGCTCGGCGTGCACGGCCGTTCCGATGAAGGGGAGCCATGCGACGTCGCGCTCGGTCTCTTCCCAACCTGCGAGCTTCGCCGCGAGGCAGTGGTCGCAGTCGGTGCCGATTTCGGACGGGCCGATCAGCTTCTGCTGGGAGCGGGGCTGGTGGCGGATGCCGTTCTCGATCACCGTGAGGGCATCGGTGATGGTGTCCGTCCCGGCCTTGTGCCCGAGGAGCTGCTCGAGGGTGGACATCGGTTACGAGATCCGGACCGTGGGGGACCCGGCGGTCTGGTAGTCGGCGAGCACGAGCTGGCCGAGCTCTCCGGCGGCCTTGACCTTCGCCGTGTCGACGCCCCGCTTGTACAGCTCGGGGTGCTGGGCGACGGGGAACGCGGCCTCGAGCTTCTTGGCGTCGAGGCGCTTGGGGACGGTGACGGTGACCTTGTAGGGCCCGGCCTTGGTGGTGCCCTCGCCGGCGAGGGCGGCGATCTTCTCGTCGTACTCCTTGCGGAGCTCCTCGAGGTTCTTGACCTCTTCGGCGATCTTGGCGCGGTGCATGGCGAGTTGCTCGAGCTCGGCGGTCTGGTCAGTGGTGAGTGCGGTCATGGCGGTTCTCCTTCTGGGTGGACGTGCGGATCAGGGACACCTGCTCGGCGAGCAGGACAGTGATGAAGGCGATGGCGGCGAGGATGATGAGCAGGAGCGCGGCGCGGACGAGCAGGGTCGCGGTCGCGAGTAGCAGCCCGGTCATGCCGCGTCGGCCTGGGCTGGTGGGTGGAGGAGGTGGGGGTTGGCGCGGCGGAATTCGATCCGCTGGCGGATGATCGCCTTGCTGGGGCCGGTGGGGGTGTAGGCCTGGTCGACGGCGTCGTCGATGCTGGTGCCGTCCCAGCCGAGGAGGGTGCGGTAGGCGAGGGCGAGGGGCTTGGCGGCGTGGAGGATGGGCTGGTCGGTGCGGGCGTCGATCCCTGCCTGGATCTGTTCACGGATCGTGGTGCTCATGGCTGGGGCTCCTCGGGTGTGCAGGCGGGGCAGGTGGGGTTGTCGTCAGGGCAGGACGAGACGGCGGCGTTGGCGATGTCGCGGGCCAGCTGCTCCGTGCCGGCGCGGCGCGGCATGTCGACCACGACGTGCTTGGCGCCGGCGGCGAGGGCGGCCTCTGCGCGGTCGGCGTGGGCCTGGACCATCGCCATCCACGGCGGGACGGGCATGGGGCGGGCATGGCCGGTGGGGCCGGTGCGGGCGGTAGAGTGGCGCATGAGAGTTCCCTTCGGGGTTCGTGCGCCTCCACCCATTGCCCGGGTGGGGGCGCTTTCTTGTGTGCGCTCGGTGTCAGGCCGCGACGGTCTGACGTGAGCGAGTTCTTCCAGGGGTGACAGCGGGTCGCTTCTGGCTGGACACCTCGGGCACGAAAAGAGTGCCCGGGAGGACGCTCAGGCCCTCCTCGATGAGGGTTCCGACCTTCTCGGAACATGTCCGCGCCTCCCCGGTCACCAGCTTGTGGATGAACTGGCGGGAGACGCCTGCGTAGCGGCCGAGTCGAGCCTGGGAGAAGTCCTTGGCCTCCATGTAGCGGGCTAGGAGTTCGGCGTCGCGGAGCTTCATCCATCGATCCCTTCGTGCTCGTGGTCGTCGTGCCATGAAGTGTCACCTCTGAATGTCTTGGTTGTCAACTGTGATGGGACTGAATGTACCGCCTGGGTTGACAGAGTGTCAACTGCTCGCAGGGGTGTAGTTCGGCAGGTGGCAGGTGGGAACCGGTTTGCCGATCCAACTAGTCGGTTGACACGAAACATGGGAAAGTGGGTCCACCCTTGGGTGACACATTGCCGCCGGCAACGTTGCACCCCCGCCACGACCTCAGGAACCTTGGCTCATGCACGCATACCGAAAGTTCGTCCAGGACGAGATGGACAAGCGCGGATGGACAGCAGCCGAGCTCAGCCGAGCATCCGGACTCAGCCGCCAGAACCTCTCTCGCCTCCTGAACGACGACCGGGACGTGCTGCAGAGGCGGCCGGAACCGTCCACGATCACCGGGCTCGCGAGAGCGTTCCGGATGACCGAGGACCAGGTTCTGAGCTACGTGGCCGAGGCGATGGGCTTCAAGCCCGCGCGGATCCCGGTGTCGGACGTCTCTGCCCTGAGTAACGAAGAGCTGCTCCGCGTCCTCGCGGAGCGCCTGAGCAGAGGTGGCACCCATGAACCAGCACCAGACCCCGCAGCAGCAGCGCCGGCGCCGGACCGAGACGACCTGGCGGATCCAGCTGTCACGCATGGCGCAACAAGCGGCCGTACCGACATCGCATTCCCTGGCCCGATGCCGGAGCGGGACGATCGCCCGTGGGAGCAGAACGAGTACGGGCTCGCCGCGAAGCGCGGCCGGAACCGCGGCCGCGAGGCGCGCGAGCAGCAGGACCGCAATGCCGAAGGCGGCGGAGCGTGAACTCATCGATCGGTGGACCTCTAGGTCTCGGGAAGTAGGAGTAGGACTATGGCAAAGAAGCGCACAGTCCGCGTGCTGCAGGCTGTACGGATTGACGACGAGACGCAAGGTCTGGCAGAGCTCGAGAGCAACTCGTTCTGGGATGTCGTCATGGGCATGCTGCGGGATCGACCCGACGGCGAACAGACCCACTTCCACGCTGGTCATCACTTCACCGGTGTCTACCAACCGACGTCACTGCCGAGGGAGCCGCTGCTCTACATGGCAAAGGAACGGAACGCTGAGGATCTTCCGAGCACGTGGGGGCCTACGCGTCAGGGAGTTCCGCTCGATCTACAGATCCATGAGCCACTTTTCGTGCTGCCGATCCACGGAACGCCGGCCATCGCGGTCCTGGGGACCTCAGGGGCCGCTACCCCTTCAGCGCTGGGTCGGTGGCTCACGACCTTCCTCGACGCCTCGCGACACGGATTCTCGATTGAACTCCACCCGGTGCTACTCGGAGGAAGAGAGCAGAAGCTCGCTGCTGCCATTGGGGCTACGCGACTAGAGATTGCGGTCGAGGCTTCGAAGTATGAGGCCCAATCGGACAGCCACATCGAGCGGAGCTTGGAGGCTGCCGCTACGGCCTCCCCGGCGCTTAAGCGGATCGGCCTTACGATGTCGATGGGCGCCGGACGTCACAGCGAAGGCGACCTGGAACTACTGCGTGGCGCGCAGCGCCTGAACGGTGACGACTCGCTCTTGAAGGGCGAGACGACGTTGTTGCTCCCGACCGAAGACGGTGGCTTCAGGTCCGAGTTCCTCGACCTTGTCGCTCATCGGTTCACCCACAAGGTGAAGGTCGGGGACTCGGAAACTTCGTTGAGCGTCGAGACTGCAGAGCCTGCTCTGAGGGAGGCGATCGGCGCCTTCATGGCTACGGATGAGTTCCGTCGTTTGTCAGTCGCCCACGGCTAGAATGGGCTGACAGTCGGTTGCTAACTCTAGGAGCGCGCTGTGAAGGAGTGGCTCCGGTCGAAATGGAGAGCGGGACTCACGTACGCGCAGGAGCGTCCGTGGAGGGTCCTGTGCGTATCGATGGTCGTTTCGCTCCTGCTGGGTGCGCTCTCCGCGTTCTTGCCATGCAAGCTACGACTCGGGCTCGACTTAAACGGCGTCGAGCTCGCACTTGGCGTGTTGGCGCTCGCGAGCATCCTCGCCGGTTTCGCGGGAGTTGTCGTAGTTTTCGCGCTCCAGAGCGGCTCGGCCCTGTTCGTAAGCTTCCGAGCCGAAGGTGGAGCTGTGCTCCGACGAGCGTGGCTCTTCCTGGTTCGCGTTTCGTTCCTCGCGGCAGCGGCTTCTCTACTTTCAGCAGGCGCGTTTGCTCTTGACCTCCCTCTCGGGGCGCGGACGTTGCTCTTCGCCTCCGTCGCTCTTTCGATCCAGAGCGCATTGACCATGCTCTGGTTGCTCCGGCTCCTGGTCGATGCAGTAGGGGTCGAAGACTCCGCGCAACTGCAGAAGAGCAAGAGCTTCGGTGACGCGAAGGACCTCTACCGTTAGTAGCTCGGTTGTCGGGTGTGGGACCTAGCCTCAATGCCATGCGTCCACCGGAGATCATCGATGCACCACTGCCCGAGGGCGTGCTGGGGTACACCGACGGCGTCGCGCGGATCTGGCTCGACGAGCAGCTAACCGCAGTCGACCGGCGAGTCGTGCTCGACCACGAGATGGTCCACTACGTACGCGGCCACCGCGGCCACTGCCTTGGCGTCGTCGAGGACGGCATCGACCGCCAGGTCGCCACCGGCCTCATCCACCTCGACGACCTCGGCGAGGCGGCCGCCTGGTCCCCGCACCCGGTCGTCATCGCCGAGGAGCTTGACGTCATGCCCGAGACCGTCGAGCACCGCGTCCACGCCCTCACACCCGCCGAGCGCTCCGCGCTGCACGCGCGGCTCGCAGACGCGCACTGGGTCTCGTGACGGGAGGCCAGGAGACGCCCGAGCAGTTTGAGCTTGGGCTAGAGCTGTGGGAGCCAGTGGCGGAGCCGTCCTGGGCTGGCGCGCTCGAGCACGAGACCGAAGGAGACCAGGACACAGGATGGTGGGGAGCATGACCAGGCAGCGTTGTCCGCGGGAGCGGGCGGTGATCTACAAGCGCCAGTCGACCGCGCGCGAGGAGAGCATCTCCCTCGAGCTGCAGGAGACCGCCTGCCGCGACTACGCCACCCAGCACGGCTACGACATCGTCGCCGTCGAAGCCGACCCCGGCATCTCCGGCCGCACGTTCGCCAGACCAGGTGTGCGGGCCGTGATGGCGATGGTCGAGCGGGGCGAAGTCGACGTCATCCTGCTCTGGAAATGGTCCCGCTGGTCGAGGAACCGGCTGGACTGGTACGTCGCCGCCGACAAGGCGCAGCAGGCCGGGGGCCGGATCGAATCCGCCACCGAACCCATCGACACCAGCACCTCGATCGGTCGGCTCTCCCGCGGGATGATGATCGAGATCGCGGCGTTCGAATCCGAGCGCGCCGGCGACCAGTGGCGTGAAGCGCACGAGCGCAGGGTCCGGCAGGGGAAGCCCCATCACGGGAAGAACCGGTTCGGCTACCGATACGACGCCGAGCAGAAGCTCCACATCCCCGACCCCGTCACGGGCCCGATCCTCGCCGACCTGTACCAGCGGTACGTGAACGGGGAGTCGATCTACCGGCTCGTGCAGTGGCTCAACGAGCACCAGATCCCCACCGTCGAGCACGGCAGCAAGCGCGGCGCCCCGTCCTGGGCCGAGTCCACGCTCCGCGGCATCCTTGACAATCCCTTCCCGACGGGCAGGTTCGTCTACCGCGGCGAGACCGTCGACGGCGCCCATGAGCCGGTCGTGTCGCTCGAGCTGTGGGAGGCGTACCGAGCGAGGAGAGAGAGGCGGGCCACGCGCCCGCGCGCCGAGGTATCCCCGTACCTGCTCTCCGGGATCGTGCGCTGCAAGGCCTGCGGCACCGTCCTCACGGGCTCGAAAGCGACGGGCGGGAACCGGTACTACCGATGCGCGACCGGGTTCACGCGAGGCACCCACACCGGAGGGTACATCCGCTGCTCGACCGTCGAGTCCGAGGTGAAGGCCGAGCTGCGCCGCCGAGCGAACCGGCTCGATCGCGCCGCCGACGGGGTGCTCGACAGCGGGGGAGTGGCACGGCAGGAGGGGCCCTCGGTGGCGTCGTTGGAGGCTCGGCGGAAGCGAGCGACGAAGGCGATGGCGAACCTCGCCCTGCAGGTCGCTGAGGGCGTGCCGAAGGACGTGGTGGATGAGGCGATGGCGGAGCTGGTGGTGAAGCGTGATCGGTTGGATGCGCAGATCGCTGAGGCGCGGGCTTCTGTCGCGGCGCCGGCACCGGACCAGGATCAGGTGCTGTCGCTGCTCGAGGACTGGGACGTGCTGTCGGTCGCTCTGCGGCGCGAGATGCTCGGTCGTCTGTTCACGGTCACGGTCGACTTCGCGGGTGACCGAAGCGTGAAGGTGAAGCCGCTGCACGGTGTGTAGCGTTTGCGCGGCTTCGCGAAGGAGGCGCTGCGGATGAGGCCCAGTCGAATCATCGTCGGCGAGGTCCGCGAGGCGGAGAGCCTCGACATGCTGATCGCCCTCAACAGCGGACTTCCGGGGCTCGCGTCGATCCATGCGAACTCGGCGCGCGATGCCGTCACCAAGCTCTGCACCCTGCCGCTGCTGGCCGGGGAGAACGTCTCGAGCAGATTCGTGGTGCCCACCGTGGCCAGCGCCATCGATCTGGTGGTGCATCTGGACATGCTCGCCGACGGGCGCCGCCGGGTCCGGGAGATCGTGGGTCTCAGCGGCAGGGTCGAGGACGAGACGATCGAGGTCTCGGACATCTTCTCCCTGCGCGGGGATCGGCTGGTGCGCGGCGAGGGGCAGCCGCCCCATGCGGAGCGCTTCGCCCGGGCGGACTTCGATCTGTCCGCACTGCTGGGTCAGCGGGTCGCGGCATGAGCGACGGCGCCTTCCTGGGCCTGGTCGCCGGGCTCGGCCTGCTCTCGATCTGGTGGTCGATGTGGGAGCAGGAGCAGACCGATTCCAAGCAGGGAGTTCTCGAGCGGGTGATGGCACGGCTGCGGGACGATCTGATCAAGGTCGGTCTCGACACGGTGCCGCCCGCCGCGGTGCCGGCGCTGAGCGCGGGGCTGGGCCTCGTGGTCGCCGCCGTGCTGTGGGCGGTCTCCGGTGCGGTCGTTCCCTCTCTCGCGATCGGGATCGGCGCCTCCGTGCTGCCGGTGCTCGTGCTGCGCTCGGCGGCGCGGCGCCGCACCACCGCGATGCGCGAGGTATGGCCCGAGGCGGTGGATCACGTGAACTCGGCGATCCGTGCCGGGTTGTCCCTGCCCGAGGCGCTGGTCCAGCTCAGCCGCAAGGGGCCCGAGGAGCTCCGGCCCGCATTCACCGAGTTCGCGCTCGACTACCAGACCAGCGGGGACTTCGCGAACAGCCTGGATCGTCTCAAGGTGCGTCTGGCCGACCCGGTCGGCGACCGGATCGTCGAGGCGCTGCGGATCACCCGGGACGTGGGCGGTACGGACCTCGGGAGCCTGCTGCGCACCCTGTCCGCCTTCCTGAGGGAGGATGCGCGCACCCGTGCCGAGCTCGAGGCGAGGCAGTCCTGGACGGTCAACGCCGCACGCCTGGCCCTGGTCGCACCCTGGGTGGTGCTCGGCCTGATGGCCACCCGTCCGCAGGCGGCGCAGGCCTACGACTCCATGATGGGACTGGTGCTGATCGTGGGGGGCGCCGGAGTCTCCTTCATCGCGTACCGGGTGATGCTTCAGATCGCGCGGCTGCCGCAGGACGAGAGGGTCCTGCGATGACCCTCACCAGCACCACGATCGCGGGAGTCCTGCTCGGGCTGCTGCTGGGAACAGGGCTGACCCTCCTCGTCTGGCAGCTGCCGTGGCTGCGGTCGCGCGACCTCGCGGCACGGGTGGATCCGTACCTGCGACGCTCACCGTCCTCCTCGCTGTTCGCCGCGCCCAGTTCCGCCGGCCGCGCGCGGACCGTGCTGGAGAACCTGATGGGCCCCGTCGCGCAGCGGGGGATGAGCGTGCTCGAGAGGCTGACCGGTGGCCCCGAGCAGCTCGAGCGCCGGCTGCGGCTCGCGGGCCGGCGCACCTCGATCGACTCCTTCCGCGTCGAGCAGGTGGTGTTCGGCGCCGCCGGGCTCGTGCTCGGCGTGCTCGCCGCGATCGCGGCTGTCGGTCTGCGCGACAGCAGCGTGCTGCTCGGCCTGGTCCTGGTGATCCTCGGGGCGGTGTGCGGGGTTCTGCTGCGCGATTACCTGCTCGGCGTGGAGATCAAGCGCCGCGCCGCCCGCATGGCACGGGAGTTCCCGACCGTCGCCGATCTGCTGGCCCTCGCGGTCGCCGCGGGGGAGAGCCCGATCGCAGCGATGGAACGCGTCGCGCGCACGTCCTCGGGCGCCCTCCCGGACGAGTTCGCGGCGACGGTGGCCGACATCCGCGCCGGGACCAGCGTCTCCCAGGCGCTGGCCTCGCTCGGCTCCCGCACACCGCTGGAGTCTCTCGGCCGCTTCGGAGAGGGCGTCGCGATCGCCATCGAACGCGGCACCCCTCTGGCAGACGTGCTGCGCGCCCAGGCCCAGGACGCGCGTGAAGCAGCGAAGCGCGAGCTCATGGAAGCCGCTGGTCAGAGGGAGATCATGATGCTTGTGCCCGTGGTCTTCTTCGTTCTGCCGCTGGTCATCCTGTTCGCGATCTTCCCCGGGCTCGCCGTCCTGGAGATCAGCCTGTGACCCCAGAGATCGTCCCTGTCCCCGACCCGCGTCCCCCGCGCCATCTGCCGAGGAGGCCGATATGTCTGTTCACCGCACCACCCTGCACCGCCGCGACCGCGTCGTTCGGCAGCGTCCCGACGCACCCGTCGAGGCACCGAGCAGCTCGCTGATGCGAAGGCTGTTCACCCGCCTGGAGTCCGATCGCGGGGATGTGCCCGGCTGGGTGCTGATCACGCTGATGACCGCCGGGATCGTCGTCGCGCTGTGGGCCGTCGCCTCCGAGCAGATCGTCCAGATCTTCGAGAACGCGATGGCGCCGTTCCTCGGCGGCAGCCTCTGAGCGAGCCCGCATCTCGAGGATGACCATGACGCGCATCGCCCGACCTCCCGCGGAGCAGCCCTCCGCGGCGACGGCCCGCGTGTGCGCCCCGCGCCGCAGCGGTGCGCTGGTGCGCAGGCTGCGTGAGGACTCAGGTGCCGCGGTCGCCGAGTTCCCGATGGTGGCGGTGCTGATCGTCATGATCGGCTTGCTGATCGTGCAGTCCGCAGTGATCGTCCACACCCGCAACACGCTGGTCGATGCCGCGGTCCAGGGTGCGCGCCACGGGGCGCTGATCGGATCCACCCCGCAGGACGGCGCCGCCCGTGCCGAGCGGCTCATCGAGGAACGCTTCGGCGAGCGGATGGAGGCGCAGGCGACGGCGACCGAAGGGGCGGACGGCGTGATCACCGTGCACGTCACCGCGACCCTGCCGCTGGTGGGGCTCTTCGGCCCCAGCGGATCGCTCTCCGCGCAGGGGCGCGCCCTCGACGAGGAGACGCTGTGAGCGTGCGATCCGGTCGGCAGAGCGAGCTCCCGCTCCGCCACGCGCTGAAAGAGGACGAGGGCAACGCGATCCTCGAGTTCGTGGTGCTCGCCGCAGCGCTGCTGATCCCTTCCCTCTATCTGGTGCTCACGCTCGGCAACGTCCAGGCCGCAGTGTTCGCCGCCGACACCATCTCCCGGGACGTCGCCCGGATCCACGCGACCGAGACGGACCCGCAGCGGGCCGCCGAACGGTCCACCCGTCACACCGAGATGGTGCTCGAGGACCATGGGCTCCCACCCAGGGACGTGGTCACCCTCAGCTGCAGCGAGGATCCCTGCGCCACGCCTGGCGGCACGGTCTCGGCCCAGGTGCGCATCGGCGTGCCCGTACCCGGCCTCGGCCCCGTCCTCGGCGAGACCGGGCCGGTCGTCGTCGGCGCCTCCCACGCCGTTCCCGTGGACCTGTACCGGGCAGGTGGCTGATGCCCGGCACCCTGCGCCACCTGCGTGAACGCCTCGCCGATGCGCGGGGCTCGATGACCATCCTGACCACCGGCGTGCTGGTGGTGATCCTGATGGTGATCGGCGTCGGCACCGCCATCACCGGCGTGCATCTGGAGCGCAACGGGCTGCAGCACGCTGCCGACAGCGCCGCCCTGGCCGCCTCCCAGGCCGTGGATCCCGCACGCCTGTACACCGGGGGCGACGGGCCGGTCATCCACGAGGGCTCCGCCCGCGCCGCGGCAGAGGAGCATCTGCGCAGCTACCCGATGGAGACCACCAGCACCGGCCAGATACAGCTCGCCGACGTCTCCGTGGGCGCGGACGGAACCGTGCGCGTGGTCATCACCGCCCGCACCTACCCGCCGCTGGCAGGATGGTTCCTGCGAGGGACCGGCACCGCCGTCCCGCTGACCGTCGAAGGAGAGGCTCGCGCCCGATGACCACCACCCGCACCGTGCTGCTCGCGCCGGACAAGTTCAAAGGCACGCTCAGCGCCGCCCAGGTGGTGGACGCCCTGCAGCGGGGGATCGCGCAGACCGCGCCCCAGTTGCGGCTGCTGTCCTGCCCCATCGCCGACGGGGGAGACGGCACGCTCGATGCCGCGCTCGCCGCGGGATTCACCGCGCACACCGCCACCGTCACCGGTCCTACAGGCGCTCCCCACCGGGCGCGCTGGGCGCTGAAGGACGGCACCGCCGTGCTCGAGCTGGCCGAGACCGTCGGCCTGCAGGCCCTTCCCGGCGGTGAGCTCGCGGCGCACACGGCCTCCACCCGTGGCCTCGGCGAGCTGATCCATGCCGCGGCCGCGAGCGGTGCGCGCACCGTCCTGGTCGGCCTCGGGGGCAGCTCCTCGACCGACGGCGGCGCCGGCCTGCTGCAGGGGCTCGGCGCGCGACTGCTGGATGCCGACGGGACGGACATCGCGCAGGGCCTCGACGGGCTGCGCTCCCTCGCCACCGCCGATCTGGCCCCCGCGCTCGATGCCCTCGAGGGCGTGACCCTGATCGCCGCCAACGACGTCACGAACCCCTTGCTGGGCGAGGACGGCGCCGCCGCCGTGTACGGCCCGCAGAAGGGGCTGACCGCCCACGAGATCGCACCGGCCGACTCCGTGCTCGAGGCCGCCGCCGCGCTCCTGGACCCCACCTACGCCCATCGTGACCGGCCCGGGGCCGGTGCGGCCGGCGGCACCGGCTTCGCCCTGTTCCTGCTCGGCGCGCAGCAGCGCTCCGGCGCGGACGCCGTCTTCGAGCTGATCGGCGTCGACGCGCTGCTCGACCGCGCCGACGTGGTGGTGACGGGGGAGGGGAAGCTCGACGCCCAGACCCTGCAGGGCAAGGGGCCCGCCGAAGTGGCACGCCGCGCGCGCGAGCGCGGCCTGCCGGTGGCCGCTGTGGCGGGCGCGATCACGCTCGATCCCGCGCAGCTGCGCGAGGCCGGGATCGGTGAGGCGTGGGATCTCACCTCCCGCGTAGGATCGAGCCGCCGCGCCCTCGAGCACGGCGAGCAGCTGCTGAGCGAAGTGGGCCACGACCTCGGCACCTGGCTGCTCGAGGCGGCCTCGGAGCATCCCGCGGCCCCGGCCTGAGCGCGCCCCGGGCACGACGCCCTCACGGTTAGGCGAGGCGCGTGCCCAGCCCTCTGCCGTAGACTCCCGCATCGTGGCTTCCATCGACTTCTCTGCAGAGATCCCCCAGCTCCGCTCGACCCTGTCCTCCATCGAGCAGGTGACGGACATCGAGGCGCTCGACGCCAAGATCGCCGACCTCGAGAAGCAGGCCTCGGCCCAGGACCTGTGGGATGACGTCGACAACGCCCAGAAGGTCTCCTCCGCGCTGTCCCATGCGCAGTCCGAGCGACGCCGCATCAGCGAGCTCGCCTCCCGCATCGAGGACCTCGAGGTGATGGTCGAGCTCGCCGCCGAGGAGGACGACCCCGACACCCTGGACGAGGCCGAGCAGGAGCTCGCCAGCATCCACAAGACCCTCGACGAGCTCGAGGTGCGCACCCTGCTGTCGGGCGAGTATGACGAGCGCGACGCCGTGATCACGATCCGCGCCGGCGCCGGCGGTGTCGACGCCGCGGACTTCGCGGAGATGCTCATGCGCATGTACCTGCGCTGGGCCGAGCGCCACGGCTACGCCACCAAGGTCCTGGACACCTCCTACGCGGAGGAGGCCGGGCTGAAGTCGGTCACCTTCGAGGTCTCCACGCCGTTCGCCTACGGCACCCTCTCCGTCGAGGGCGGCACGCACCGCCTGGTGCGCATCAGCCCCTTCGACAACCAGGGCCGCCGCCAGACCTCCTTCGCGGCGGTCGAGGTGATCCCGCTGATCGAGTCCACCGACTCCATCGAGATCCCCGAGAACGACCTCAAGGTCGACGTGTTCCGCTCCTCGGGCCCCGGCGGCCAGTCGGTCAACACCACCGACTCCGCCGTGCGCATGACCCACATCCCCACCGGCACCGTGGTGTCGATGCAGGACGAGAAGTCGCAGATCCAGAACCGCGCCGCCGCGCTGCGCGTGATGCAGTCGCGCCTGCTGCTGCTGAAGAAGGCCGAGGAGGCCGCCGAGCGCAAGGAGCTCGCCGGTGACGTCAAGGCCAGCTGGGGCGACCAGATGCGCTCCTACGTGCTGAACCCGTATCAGATGGTCAAGGACCTGCGCACCGAGTACCAGGAGGGCAACCCCTCCTCGGTGTTCGACGGCGAGATCGACGAGTTCATCGACGCCGGGATCCGCTGGCGCGCCGAGCAGGGCAAGTCCGACAGCTGATCTCTGGAGCGGAGGCCCAGGCCCGGTGCGTCCCGGGAGCACGCGTCGGCCGCAGCGGCGGGTGACCAGAGGCACGCACACTTGGCGAAGTTTTGACCTGGGCCGCGCTCTCACCTTCCCGGAATCCGCATCCTGCGCCCCTACTCTGGAGGAGCACTCCTTCCCCAAGATGTGACAGGCGCCTGTGATCCGGTTCGACGACGTCACCAAGACGTACATGCGTGGCCAGCACCCCGCGGTGGAGAATCTCGACATCGAGTTCTCGCGCGGGGAATTCGTGTTCCTCGTGGGCGCTTCCGGATCCGGCAAGTCGACCCTCATGCGCATGGTGCTCAAGGAGGTCAACCCGACCCGCGGCACCGTGTACGTGGCGGGCAAGGACCTCTCCCGGCTGCCCTCGTGGAAGGTGCCCACGCTGCGGCGCGACATCGGCATGGTGTTCCAGGACTTCCGACTGCTGCCGTCCAAGACCGCGTACCAGAACATCGAGTTCGCGCTCGCGGTGATCGGCACGCCCCGCAAGGTGGTGCGCCGCCTGGTGCCCGAGATGCTCGAGATGGTGGGCCTGGAGGACAAGGGCAAGCGACTGCCGCACGAGCTCTCCGGCGGTGAGCAGCAGCGCGTCGCGATCGCCCGCGCCTACGTCAACCGGCCCTCGATCCTGCTGGCCGACGAGCCCACCGGCAACCTCGACCCCTCCACCGCCTCGGGGATCCTCGATCTGCTCACCGAGATCAACGAGCGGGGCACCACCGTGGTCATGGCCACCCACGACCGCAGCGCCGTGGACCGCCTGCAGCGTCGCGTGGTCGAGATGGTGGGCGGCCAGGTGGTGCGCGACGAGGAGCGCGGCGGATACGAGACGCCGGCCCCGGTGAGCGTGATCTCCGGCAACCTGCCCGACGACTCCTCGCACCGCGAGGAGCATCCCCTGGATGACGAGTCCCTGGTGCCGGACTGGGAGGGCGCGCCCGAGCAGGAGCCGGAGACCAGCGCCCGCAGCACGGAGCCGCAGACGGATCAGACGCGCGAGGACGTGCGAGAGGACGACGGCGAGGACCGCCCGGCCGCCCGCGACATCCTCGAGGAGGACCTGATCGACGAGCGGGAGGCGCAGCGGGTCCGGGACGAGGACCCCTTCGCCGCGGACGACGAGGAGGAGCTGCGATGAGAGCGCGGTACATCCTCGGAGAGATCCTCACCGGCCTGTGGCGCAACATCTCGATGGTCATCTCCGTCATCATCGTCACCGCCGTCTCGCTGACCTTCGTGGGCACCGGTGCGCTGATGCAGAAGCAGATCATGGACATGAAGTCGACCCTGGTCGAACAGGCCCAGGTGACGATCTTCCTGTGCTCTCCGCACTCGACCGCCGCCTCCTGCGCGGGAGGCGCCGCGACCGACGCCCAGATCGCCTCGGTCCGCGAGGCGCTCGAGGGAGACGTGCTCTCCCCGTACGTCGCCTCCTACTCCGAGCGCTCCCAGGAGGAGGCGCTGGGGGTCTACCAGGAGCAGTTCGCGGGGGAGAGCTTCGTCTCCAACTTCACCGCGGAGGACATGCCCGTCTCCTTCCACATCACCCTCGAGAACGCGGACGACTCCGCCGCCGTGGTGGAGTTCTTCCAGGGCCGTGACGGGGTGGACGAGGTCACCGACCTGCTCAACGCCTTCGCCCCCTTCATCGACGTGCTGAACCAGTCCACCCTGTTCGCGCTCGGCCTGGCGGTGCTGATGCTGATCGCTGCGCTGCTGCTGGTGGCCACCACGATCCGCATGTCCGTCGCGGGCAGGCGCCGGGAGATCGCGATCATGCGCCTGGTCGGTGCCTCGAACCTGTTCATCCGCCTGCCGTTCCTGCTGGAAGGGGCCGTCGCCGCGATCATCGGCGGCGTCATCGCCTCCGGGATGCTGTGGGTGGGACTGCACTACATCGTCCAGGGCTGGCTCGCCCCCACCCTGGGCGAGCAGCTGATCACCGTCGGCGTCGCCGATCTGGCCTGGGCCGCCCCGCTCCTGATCGCCCTGGGAGCCGTCCTCTCGATCGCCTCCTCGGTGGTCTCCCTCAACCGCTACCTGAAGGTGTGACGATGTCCCGGAGCAGCCTGCACCGTCCGCTCAGCATGATCGCCGCCGTGCTGGTGGCGCTGCCGATGGTCATCTCGCCGTACTCCCCGGCGATGGCCGAGGGCAGCAAGGAGGACAAGATCGCCGAGCGAGAGGAGGTCGAGCGGCAGCTCGAGGACCTGCGGATCGAGCTCGGCGACGTCAACACCGAGCTGGCCGACACCTATCTCGCCCTGGCCGAGACCGAGCTGATGATCCCCCAGGCGCAGGAGGACCTCGAGACGGCACAGGCCGAGCTCGAGGAGGCCCGCGAGGAGGATCGCCGGATCGGTGAGCGCCTCACCGCTGCCGAGGAGGAGGAGGAGCGGCTCTCCGGCGCCGTCGAGGAGGGCCAGGAGGAGGTCGACCGCAGCGGCGGCGAGCTCGCGACCACCGCGCTGAACGCCTACAAGGGCGGCGGCATGCCCAGCCCCTCCACCATCTACCTCGGCAACCAGTCCCCCCAGGACGCGGTGGACCGCTCGATGAACTACCGCCTCACTCTCGCCTCCCAGGGCACGCGCCTGGACACCCTGCGCACCGACCAGGTGGTGACCGAGAACTCCGCAGAGCGCCTCACGGCAGTCCGTGAGGAGATCAACGAGCTGAAGAAGGACGCGGAGGAAGCCGTCGAGCGCACCGAGAAGGCCGAGGAGGAGGCCTCCCGGGCGAAGCAGGAGCTCGATGACCTCTACGAGAAGCAGCAGATCCAGCGTGACGATCTCGAGGAGAAGAAGAAGCAGTACGAGGGCGATCAGAGCACCCTCGAGACGCGCAGCAGCACCCTGGACAGCGAGATCGAGGAGCTCGCCCGTCAGGAGCGTGAGCGCGAGCGCAAGGAGCGTGAGCGCCGTGAGCGGGAGCAGAGCAACAGCGCCAGCCGCAGCGGCGGTGGCGGAGGCGGGGGATCCTCCTCGAGCGGTTCCTCGAACAGCGGCGGCTGGGTCTACCCGGTCAACGCCCGGCTGAACTCCAACTTCGGCTGGCGAGTACACCCGATCTACGGGACCCGGCGCCTCCATGCCGGCGTGGACTTCCCGGTCGCCTGCGGTGTGCCGGTGGGCGCCACCCACTCCGGTCGCGTGATCGCACGGACCTACAACAGCGGTGCGGGCAACAAGATCATCCTCAGCCACGGCATCCACAACGGCCGGCTGGTCACCAGCTCGTACCACCACCTGCAGGGCTTCGCGAAGCCCGTGGGTGCGCAGGTCTCCGCAGGCACCACCGTCGGCTACGTGGGCACCACCGGCTCCTCGACCGGATGCCATCTGCATTTCGAGATCCACGAGGACGGCAACGCCGTCAACCCGGGCAAGTACATCTGAACCCTGCCGGGGACAGGTTGATCACCGAGCGCGAAAACCGTTCGCGACCGGTGATGACCACCGCGTAAGCTGTGGTGTCCGGTCGCTCGGTGCGGCCGAGCACGCACGGACCGCGGCGAATGACAGGAGGGACGCGATGTCGGCGAAGAAGAACGCGGCGAAGAAGGCCGCAGCGGACGACGGGCCCCCGAAGAAGCTCATCGCCTCGAACAAGCGCGCCCGGCACGACTACTACATCGACCAGACCTGGGAAGCGGGCATCGTCCTGACCGGCACCGAGGTCAAGTCGCTGCGGGATCGCGGCGCCTCCCTGATCGACGGGTACTGCTACATCGAGGGCGGCGAGGTGTGGATGGACAACGCCCACATCGCCCCCTACGTCAAGGGCACCTGGACCAATCACGCAGCCCGGCGCAAGCGCAAGCTGCTGCTGCACAAGGCGGAGATCGAGAAGCTCGCCAGCAAGTCCCGGGAGAAGGGCTTCACCATCGTCCCGATGGAGATGTACTTCCTGGGTTCGCACGCCAAGGTGGTCATCGGCCTGGGCCGCGGCAAGAAGGAATGGGACAAGCGCCAGACCCTGCGCGAGAAGCAGGATCTCCGCGAGGCGCAGCGCGCCATGCGGCAGCGCGAACTCGCCTGACCGCCCCCGCCCGGCCCGACCCTCCCGCGAGGCGCAGCGTGCCATGCGGCAGCGCGCGCCGGGCCTTTCCTCCTGCGGGTCTCAGTTCGTGCTGCGGAGGCTGCGACGTTCGAGCCGGGCGACGGTCTGACGGCTCGAGGCGATCAGGGTCTCATCGGCCACACCCAGGCGCTCGCGCATGAACAAGGCCCTGCGCGCATCATCGAGCGCCGCCTCCCAGAGCCGTGCGGCCGCCGCCGGACGCTCCGCCCGCTCCTCGGCCAGAGCATGCTCGAAGCGGCACTTCGCACGATGCTGGAACACCGAGGCCAGCACGGACAGGGACGACGGGGAGGTGGGATCCTCCAGCCCTGTCTCCTCTGCCGCCAGGTCCAGCTGCTCCTCGGCGGCCAGATGCGCACCCTGCCACTGCAGCACCTGGGCGTAGCGCACCCGGCGCACCGCGCGCATCACCGGCGAGAGGTCGCTCGGCGCGAGTGCCGCACGGCCGGCGATCGCGGCCTCGTCGAGACGGCCGAGCATGCGCAGATAGGCGACGGTGCGAGGATCCTCGGGATGCTCCGCGCACCAGACCGCCAGCGCCTGGGGGTCCTTGACCACTTCGCGCAGGCTGTCGTCATCGATCCGGACCTGCACCTCACCTGCTTCGAAGCTGTTCACCTCCCCATCATCGCCGCTGCGGTGCGGAGTAGCCATCACCGGGCGCTTCGCCGTGAGCTGAGGGATATTCGCTTCAGATCGTCCCCGTGGCGCGGTAGACTAGGGGGACGATGCGCGAGGCGGCCACGTGGAGAGCACGTGGAGACTCGGCATCCGTGGCTGTTTGACAACTGAAGAGTGAGTGCAAGGACGGTCCTCAGGGCCGTCGCCATATGTGTTGCAGACCCACGCCAGGGGCCGATCGGTTTCGACGGTAGTTGTCCAGCGAGGGGAAGCGGGCCGAGAAGCCAGAGTCATCTCGTAAACGTTCTCTGGAAACCAATAAGTGCCGAACCCAAGCGCACTGACTTCGCTCTCGCTGCCTGATCAGCGTTAGCAGTCTGGAACCCCGGGAGTGCTCCTGACCCGGATCGTTCCATCATCTAAGGAGCCACTGCTGCCGACCCTCGTCATCGGGGAAGGATGAACACCTCAGAGTGACTGAGTCCGTCGACGACGTGTCCGTGCGAGCGTCGGGACTGAGAAGACGTCAATACGGACTGCGCCCGGAGAAGCCCTCGCTCCGCACTATCGGACGCGGGTTCGATTCCCGCCGGCTCCACCATTGCACTCACCATGAGAAGCCCCCTCACCTGCGCTGATGCGCGGGGGAGGGGGCTTCTTCCGTTTTCGCGGCGGGGTCAGGAGCCGTAGGTCAGGCCGTGGCCGAGCCGGTAACGGTTGCCATCGGCGTCGACGTACACGTAGGGCCGCCCGTCCATGTGCTGCTCCTTCGCGAAGCCGGGCACGTCATTGGGGGAGGCGCAGCGGCCATCCTCGTCCACCGCGATCGCCGCGGCGTCGATCGGGAACGTCAGCGGCAGCCTCCCCGTCGGCGCGAAGCCGGCGAGCATGGCGTCCACCATCACCGGGTCGTCCGTCGCGAACCCGACCAGCAGCGTGTCCGCGAGCGGCTCGATCTCGTCGAGCAGCCACGGGAACAGCGTGTTCAGCCCGATCACCAGAGTGTCCACGCCCTCGCGGATCTCCCGCACCTTCTCGATGTCGATGTGGGAGTGCTCGCCGATGCTCAGGTCGCCGATGCCCACGTACTCGAAGTACGAGCCGATGAACGGGCGCAGCAGCACGATCGCGACATCCGCCTCGCGGTGATCGGTGGTGAAGTCGATGCCCGGATGCGCCGTGGCGAGCTGCCGGCGCAGCGCATCCAGGCGCCTGACCGTCAGCTCGGTCGCGAACAGCTCGACGTAGACCCGCTTGCCCGCCAGGGCCTCTTCGCTCAGCGGCAGCACCCCGTCGTGGTTCTTGGCGAGCACCACGGACCGGCGGTGCGCGTCCTCGGCCGCCGCCTGCGCCTGCGGGTTCTGGACCACTGCGTCGGCCTGCTCGGGATCGACGTAGGGGTTCTCGAACAGGCCGAGCGCGAACAGCCCCTCGAGCAGCAGCGCGGCGGACTCGTCGAGCCGCTCGGAGGTGAAGTGACCCTTCACGTACGCCTCGCGCACCGAGGCGACATCGTTGGTGTCGGCGAACATGTCGGTCCCCGCCATGACTGCACGGCCCACGCGTTCGGCGGTGGTGAGCTCCTCGACGCCCCAGGCCATCTTCGAGAGCACCCCGGAGTCGGAATTGATGTAGCCGCGATGCCCCATCTCGCGCAGCAGGGAGAGGATCTCGCGGTTGAACGCGAAGCCGACCTGCTCGAACTCGCTCACCCGTCCCTGCGGAGTGGAGGACTTCTCCTCCGAGGGGATCGCGTAGTACGGCATCACCGAGGAGGTGCCGGCGTCCACCGCGGCCTGGAAGGGCGGCAGGTGATAGTCCTCGAGCGAGCCGGGGGTGGGGTAGATGTTGAAGCGGCCCTCCGCGTAGTGGGGGTCGGTGCCGTTCTCCCGCGCCCCGCCGCCGGGGAAGTGCTTGATCGTCAGGGCTACGCCGTCGGTGTCGAGGCCCTCGCCGCCATGGAAGCCGCACACCAGCGCCGAGATCGCGGCGCTGACGAACTCGGGATCCTCGCCGAGGGTGCCCTGGCCTCGGAACCAGCGCGGATCGGTGAGCACATCGGCCATGTGCATGTAGCCGTTGCGCAGGCCGGAGGCGCTCCACTCCGCGCGGGAGTGCTCGGCGAAGGACTCGATCAGCTCGAGCGAGCCGGTCGCGGCCAGCCCCAGGGTGCCCGGCCACTGCGTGAAGGGAAGATCCTCGGGGGTGCCGCCCATCTTGAAGGCGCCGGCCTTGTTCTTCGAGTTCGCGGCGACGATCACGGGAATGCCGAAGCGGGAGTGCTCGGCCACCTCGTTCATGGTGTTGATCCAGGTCGCGATCCGGGAGCCGGTGGGCTCCTCGCGCATGATGAAGTGGCGGATGCCGAGCTCCGAGATCATCTGCGTGGTGCCCTCGAAGGGGATCCCGGCACTGGTGTGCGGATCCAGCTTGATCGGCGGGTACTGCTCGTCGAGCACGCCGTCGTGGCTGGTCATCTCCTTGTTGCGCTGGGAGAGGCCCATCGGCCGTGAGGTGATCACCATCAAGCCGATCTTCTCGTCCGGGGACATGCGGCGCACCAGATCCGCCGCGCGCTCGGCGGGGGACAGGCGCCAGTCCTCGAAGGGGGTGAGCTGCCCGTCGCCGTCGAGGTCACGGAAGCGCAGCCCGTCGACCTCGATGATCTGCTTGATCCTGCTGTCGAGGTGAACCTGCTCGGCTATCGCTGTCCTCCTGGGGTGATCGGTGCTCGGGAGAGCGGTGCGGTGCGCACCTCCCTGTCGCCGTCCGCTCACCGTAGTGAGCGCATCGCACCGGGTGGCGCAGTTGTCCCGGATTGCCCGAGCGGCTCCAGGTCTCGAAGCTGTCGCAGGTGCAGCAGGTGCAGCAGGTGCAGCAGGTGCATTGCCCTCTCGGTGGCCCCCTCGTACGGTGTGAGGATGACCGGCGTGACGCCTGCTACACATTCCCTGCCTCCAGCTGACCTGCCGGTGGATCTGCGCCGCATCGAGCTGCTGTGCGCCCGGCTCCGCCCGGAGGACGAAGTCCAGCTCGAACGGATCAGCTGGGCGATCGGGCGCGGTCCTCGCGGAGAGGGCTGGGACAACGTGCTGTGGCCGATCGGGATGCTCGACGGGCACCAGCTGGTGCTCCGGGTCGCACGGCGAGAATCGACGCGCGGGCTGCTGTCCCGCGAGGTGACCGTGCTGCGGCGGCTGCGCGGCCTGGGCACGGCGCTGCCGATGGGCCTGCCGACGATCCTCGCGACCGCCGACGACGCGGTCCTGGTGCCCTGGATCGAGGGCACCACCGCCGACCAGGCGGCCCCCGCGACCCGCCGAGCCACGGCCGTGGACCTGGCGCACATGCTCGCCGCCGTCCACTCCGGGCCCGCGCCCGAGGTGGGGCGCAATCCGGTGCGCGGCGTTCCCCTTGCGACGAGGGCCGGCGCCTTCGCCACGGATCTTGAACGGGCTGCGCTGTCTCCTGCGATGCGGGAAAGGGCCGAGGTGCTGTGGGCCGACGGCCTCGCCGCTCCTGCCTGGCAGGGCCGCGCGCTGCTGCTGCACGGGGACCCCCATCCAGGGAACGTGGTGGTGCCGCCGCCAGGGACCGGCGGCAGGGCCGCGCTGATCGACTGGGGCGACACCACCCGCGGCGACCCGGCGAGCGATCTGGGCGGGCTGCTGCTGCACCTGCCGTCACCGGTGCTCCTCGAGACCTATCGCCAGAGCGCGGTGTGGACCGGGATCGAGGACCCGCAGTTCTGGGCGGCGCTGCAGGCACGGGCCTGGGCATGGGCGACGCGCATGGCGCTCGCCCTCGTGCTCACCTACCCTCCGGGGCACGGTCTCGGGAGCGTTGCACGGCGGCTCCTCGCAGAGAGCGCGCCACCGCGCTGAACCGCTCATGCCGCGCAGGGGTCAGGAGGCCCTGGCATCCGGGTCTGCGAGGTCTGCGAGCTCGTCATCCAGGACTGCCGGATCGGGCAGCCCCAGCCGTTCGCGCGCGATCTCCGGACCCTGGCACGCGACGCCCTCTGGGGAGCCCCCGTTCCCGCCGAGCGGGCCGCCGATCAGCACGGAGCCGTTTTCCTCGATGATGTCCTGGGGCAGCAGGAGCCGGTGGGCCGCGAGGTCGAACACCCGCAGACCATGCTCGTGCGCACGCCGGGCGAGCCAGCCGATCACCGGGCGGAGCGGCCCGTACAGCACCGGCACGAAGGTCGTGCCCAGAGCGCTCTCGGAGACGTCGCCGTACTTCCATGGGGAGCGCGGATCGAGGCCGTCCTCGGGGAACTCCTCGAGCACCCCCTCGACGAAGCGCGCGATGCGAGGCACGGCCGGCTGCGGCTCATGCACCCCGTCGATGAACTGCCCTGCGACGTGCAGGGCGGTGTGCAGGTCCGCGCAGGCGGAGTCGGTGCCGGCCAGCTCAGGTCCGATCCAGAAGGCGATGCGATAGATCATGCCGCAGATCCTGCCTCTCCCCGGCCGCTGCAGCCCTCCGGCGTGCACACTGCGCTGGTCAGCCGCCGCGCTGACCGGTCCTCCACAGCGGATATCGAACCTCTCGCCCCCTCCGGCCGCGACGCTGCCGTCCCCGCGCAGGAATCGGCACGACGAGCAGGGGAGCACCCACGTACAGTGGACCCGCCATGACCACGCCCTCCTCGACGCCCGACCAGGCCGGCACCGCACCGTCCGAGCTCCGCATCACCTATCCCGGGGACCTGCCCGTCTCCCAGCGCCGGGAGGACATCCAGGCCGCGATCCGCGAGAACCAGGTGGTGGTGATCGCCGGAGCCACCGGCTCGGGCAAGACCACCCAGATCCCCAAGATGTTGCTCGAGCTCGGCTACGGACGGCGCGGGAAGCTGATCGGACACACCCAGCCGCGCCGCATCGCCGCGCGCTCCGTCGCCCAGCGCATCGCGTCCGAGCTCGGCCAGAAGCTGGGGGAGGGCACCGTCGGCTACCAGGTGCGCTTCACCCGTGAGACCTCTCGCGGCACCCGCCTGAAGCTCATGACCGACGGCATCCTGCTGGCCGAGGTGGGCCGTGACCGGCTGTTGAAGCGCTACGACGCGATCATCATCGACGAGGCCCACGAGCGCTCGCTGAACATCGACGTGATCCTCGGATACCTCCGCCAGATCCTGCCCGAGCGGCCCGATCTGAAGGTCATCATCACCTCGGCGACCATCGACCCCGAGCGCTTCGCCGAGCACTTCGCCGCGGTGCTGCCCTCGGGGGAGCGCGAGCCCGCACCGATCATCGAGGTCTCCGGCCGCACCTACCCCGTCGACATCCGCTACCGGCCCCTGGTGCTCGAGGCCGAGGTCGAGGAGGACGACGAGCTCGAGGACATCCACTCCGTCGAGCGAGACCTCACCCAGGCGATCACCGACGCGGTGGACGAGCTCGCGGCCGAGGGTCCCGGGGACATGCTCGTCTTCCTGCCCGGAGAGCGGGAGATCCGCGAGATCTCCGACGCCCTGACCGCCCACCTCAACCGCGGCACCCGGGGCCGCGCAGCGCTGCCGGTCGAGGTGCTGCCGCTGTTCGGCAGGCTCTCCGCCCAGGACCAGCAGAAGATCTTCTCCCCGCCGCCCGCGGGCACCTACCGGCGCATCATCCTGTCCACCAACGTCGCCGAGACCTCGCTGACCGTCCCCGGCATCACCTACGTGATCGATGCGGGCCTGGCGCGCATCTCCCGCTACTCCCAGCGCACCAAGGTCCAGCGCCTCCCGATCGAGCCGATCTCCCAGGCCAGCGCGAACCAGCGCTCCGGCCGCTCCGGCCGCACCGCCCCCGGCATCGCGATCCGGCTGTACTCCGAGGAGGACTTCGAGGGACGGCCCGAGTTCACCGAGCCGGAGATCCTGCGCACCTCACTCGCTTCCGTGGTGCTGCTGATGACCTCGCTCGGGCTGGGCGACGTGGAGTCGTTCCCCTTCGTCGAGCCGCCCGCCTCGCGCGCCATCACCGATGGCGTGCGCCTGCTCGACGAACTCGGCGCGATCGAGGAGGCTCCCTCCGCCCCGGGAGGGCGCCGGCTCACCCGCGTCGGCCGCACCCTCGCCCGCTTCCCGCTGGACCCCCGCATGGCGCGGATGCTCATCGAGGCCCACCGCCTCGGCGCCCTGCGGGAGGTGCTGATCATCGTCGCCGCGATGTCGATCCAGGACCCGCGAGAGCGGCCGCTGGGCCAGGAGCAGCAGGCCAAGGAGAAGCACAAGCGCTTCGAGGACGAGACCAGCGACTTCATCGCCTACCTCAATCTCTGGAACCACCTCCAGGAGCGCCGCAAGGCGCTGTCGAACTCCGCTTTCCGTCGCGAGGTGCGCTCCGAGCATCTGCACTACCTGCGGATCCGTGAGTGGTGGGACCTGCACGCCCAGCTGCGGGACATGGCCAAGGATGCGGAGCTCTCCCGCAACGACAACGACGCCTCCCCGCAGGCGATCCATCAGGCGCTGCTGGCCGGTCTGCTCAGCCACGTCGGCCTCCAGGACGACCGCACCCGCGAGTACGCCGGCGCCCGCGGGGCGCGCTTCGCGCTGTGGCCGGGCTCCGCGCTCGCCAAGAAGCGCCCCGACTACGTGATGGTCTCCGAGCTGGTGGAGACCTCCCGCCTCTGGGGCCGCACCGCGGCGCGGATCGACCCGTCCTGGGCCGAGGAGACCGGCTCCCACGTGGTCAAGCGCTCCCACTCCGCGCCCCACTGGTCCTCGAAGCAGGCCTCGGCGATGGTGCACGAGAAGGTCACCCTCTACGGGGTGCCGCTGGTCGCGGACAGGGTCGTGGGCTACGGCCGGATCGACCCCGAGGCAGCTCGAGAGATCTTCCTCCAGCACGCCCTGATCGAGGGGGACTGGCGCACCCGCCACCACTTCTTCCGCGACAACCAGGCGCTGATCAAGGAGCTCGAGGAGCTCGAGGCCAAGACCCGGCGCCGGGACCTGCTGATCTCGGACGAGCAGCTGTTCCGCTTCTACGACGAGCGGATCCCCGCGCACATCGTCTCCGGCCGCCACTTCGACAGCTGGTGGAAGACGCAGCGCCATGAGACCCCGGACCTGCTCACCCTCACCGAGAAGGATCTGCTCGCCGCCGACGAGAGCGTGGCCGAGGCGATCGCCGCGGACTTCCCCGACACGTGGGTGCAGGGCGACATCACCCTCCCGCTGAGCTACTCCTTCGGCGAGGTGGGCGCGAAGGGCACCGACGGTGTCACCGCCACCGTGCCGCTCGCCGTGCTGAACCGCCTGCGGCCGCACGGCTTCGACTGGCTGGTCCCCGGCATGCGCGAGGACCTGGTCACCGAGCTGATCCGCTCCCTGCCCAAGGCGATCCGACGCCATCTGGTGCCCGCGCCTGAACGGGCCAAGGTGGTCGCGGCGACCCTGCACGACGACGACCCGAACTCCGGTGAGTCCTTCCTCGAGGCGGTCGCCGACGAGCTGGTCGCCCTGCCCGGCGTGCCGGACGACCTGCCGCTGTACGGCCCCGAGTTCGACCTGTCGAAGCTGCCGCCGCATCTGCGCATGCACTTCCGGGTGGTCGATGATCGCGGGCGCCAGATCGGTGCCGGGGACGACCTCGAGCAGCTCAAGGGCCGGCTCAAGAAGCGGGTGGACGCCTCGGTCTCCTCCCAGGCCGACGAGCTCGCGCAGAAGGACCTCGAGACCTTCCCCTCGACGGGGGTGCCCGCCGTGCACGAATCGACCGTGGGCGGGCTCAAGGTCACCGGATATCCGGCGCTGCTGGCACGGCGCGGGAAGGACGGGCGGCTCGAACGGGTGGATCTGGCGATCCTCGCCACCGCGGACGAGCAGGTGCTCGCCCACCGCGAGGGCGTGATCGCACTGGTGGACCGCGAGATCGGCACCGACCTCTCCGGTGTGCTGAACGCGCTGCCCAATCCCACCAAGCTCGCTGTCTCCGGCTCCGACTACGCCTCCACGGCGGCGCTGCTGGCCGACGCCTCGCGCGCCGCCACCGTGCACCTGGTGGGGGAGGCGCAGATCCGCACCCGCGCCGAGTACGAGACGCTCCTGCACAGCGTGCGCGCCCAGCACGATGAGCTCGCCGCACAGGCGGTCAAGAACGCGGCCTCAGCGCTGGCGATGGGGACGAAGCTCCACCGCGAGCTGGGCCGCGCGACCTCGCTCGCCGTCCTCTCCCATCTCACCCAGATCCGCGAGCACGCCGCCTCCCTGCTCGGCGACGGGTTCATCTCCCGCACCGGCATCGAGCACCTCCCCGAGCTCAGCCGCTACCTCGAGGCGGATCTGCGGCGCCTCGAGAAGCTTCCGGAGAACCCTCGCCGGGACGAGCAGCTGGCCTGGCAGATCGGCGACCTCGAACAGTTCTGGGCCTCCAGGAAGGCGAAGCTCAGCGCACGAGCGCGGGCCAGCGCTGCGGCGCGCGAGATCGACTGGCTGCTCGAGGAGCTGCGGGTGAGCCTGTTCGCCCAGACCCTCGGCACGAAGCAGACCGTCTCGGACAAGCGGATCCGCAAGGCGATCAACGAGCTCGGCGGCTGACCGGTCCCGGACGCGGCGCGAGGTGAGACCGGTCTCGATCGGGCGTCCTCCGCCGCAACTTGTGAAGTCTTTACGCTCGATTGCGAGGCACGGCACGAAAGTGCCGGGAGCACCCGGACCCGAAGGCGGAGACCGCGCCGAGGACCGGTGACGACGCCGTGGGCGACAACCCTCCCGGCACCCATGCCCAGGTCATGCGCACCCCAAGAGCGCCGCCGCCTGCGGGCGGGGAGGCCGACGCAGCCCTTCACAGCCTCCCAGCGAATCGTTACCTTGGCACGGCCCGCTGCGCCGGGCACGCTCCCTGCCCCAGGCTCCGAAGGATTCCGCGACCATGTCGATCACCGCCGCCCCGCGCGCACCGCTCTCCCGCCGTCATCTGCTGATCGCCGGTGCGCTCGGCATCAGCTCGCTCGCCGCGCTCGGCACTGCCGCCCCGGCGCGCGCCGCCGATGAGGTGTGGACCGAGGAGTTCATGACCCGTGCCGAGACCCGCGAGGGGTTCGACGTCGACGCCATGGACGACTGGCAGATCGACAACGCGAAGTTCATCATCGCCGTCTGCGCCGGGCACGGCTTCGGCATCGAGGCCACGAAGATCACCCTCATCACCGCGATCGTCGAGTCCTGGCTGTACAACTACGAGCCGGCCGTCGATCACGACTCCGGAGGCCTGTTCCAGCAGCGGCCCTCGATGGGCTGGGGCACCTATGACGAGGTGCGCCACAAGAAGAAGGCGATCGACGCCTTCCTCGGCCTCGGCGCCCACGCCTCCCCGCCCGGGCTGCTCCAGCTCGCCCCGGACTACAGGGAGTGGGAGCCCGGCGCGGCGGCCCAGGCAGTGCAGATCTCGGCCCACCCCGGGCGCTACTCGGAGCAGCTGCCCGCGGCGCAGATCCTCTGGGATCGCTACGCCCACGACGTCTCGCCCTACACGGACTGAGACCCGGCCGCGGACGGGCGGTCTCACAGCCCGAGGGTCGCGCCTTCACAGGGATCGGCGTCGACCAGCACGTCCGTCAACCGCATGACCCCGTCGGCGTGCACCAGCAGGCGCGAGCCGTGCGGACCCTCGGCCTCCAGCCACAGGTCACCGCCCGAGCTCTGCTCGCGGCCCAGCGCCTCGAAGCCGTGCTCCTCGAGCACCGGATCGAGCGCCGCGCGCCACGGCTCCCAGTCCATGCCCTGACCGGGCTCGGGATACAGGGGCTCATCGGCCTCCCACACTCCCGGCTGGTAGCGGCAGTCCTCTGCACCCGGCTCGATGATCTCCTGCGAACGCCGCTCCCACGACAGCGGGCGCACGGAGTCCGCCGCGGCGAGGAGCTCCTCGGCCACCAGCTCATGGTGCTCGACGGCCTCCTCGGCCGGCATCGCCGTGGCGCCCCCACCGCATCCGGCGGCCAGGAGCAGCACTGCGCCGAGGCCAGCGGAGCCATGCATCAGCCTCGCGAGACCTCGGCGTCCCCGGACCTGTCCCTCACGCACGGGCATCGCTCCCGCCGCCGGATGCGGCGGGCTCCCGCTCGAGCGCGATGCGGACGGTGCCGCGCCGTTCACGGGTCGACGGGACGGTGGACACCAGGGTCAGGGACCCGGCGTCATCGACCGGCTCGGTCTCGCCCGGCCGCAGGGTCAGCTCGAGAGCCCGCTCGGCCCCGGAGCGTGCCAGGCGCAGCACCGTGTACGGGCCGTGCTCGTCCTCGAGGGTGCGGAAGACCCCCAGCCGCCAGGGACCGTCCTGGACCTGGCCGGCCTGCTGGATCACGTGCTCGCTCCTCATCGGCTCACTCCCCGATCCCGGTCATGAAGATCGAGGTGGCGTACGCCGGATGGTCCGGATCGATCCTCACCTCGTAGGGGTTCGAGGAGCGCGGTCCGTGGGGATTGGTCAGGATGATCTCCCCGGTGCTCTCGTCGTAGCCGGAGACCTGGTAGACGTGCGCGGAGACGAGATCATCGCGGGCCGGGCCGATCGGCAGCAACGGGTCGGTCATCACGGTGATCGGGCGGCCCTCGTCGAACGCCTGTCGGTACTCGTCGAAGGAGGGCTGCCCCAGGGTGTCCGACTCGCGTGCCGACTTCCCGGTGATCATCTCGAGACCCGCCGCGGGGGTGTCCGCCCAGACCGCCGAGGGGCGCCCGTCGTGCGCGTTGATCATGGCTATCTCGTAGACGGTGGCCCAGCTGGGATCCCCGGAGCGCCCGTCCACCGTGCCCTTGGTCCCCAGATCGTCAGGACTCACGGCGATGACCTGCCACTCGCCGTCGACGAAGAGGCGCACCTCCCAGCCGTCGGCGCCGGGTGGTTCGCCGACCCCGCTGATGTTCTCGGCCAGCTGGCCGGGGTCGGTCGACTGCACGGCCATCAGCGCGGCGAGATACCAGCAGTCCCCGAGGGAGCCCTGGTCCACGAGGGACTCCTCGATCCCTGCCTGGTCGATGTCCACGCTCGAGGGATCCCAGTCCGGGTGCGCATCGGTGTACCGCTCGCCGAGCGGACTGTCCGCGTCGCCCGCCTCGACCCGGTCGCGTCACAGATCGCCGACGCGCTCGCCGGTGTTGATCACATCGGACCAGTCCAGGAACTGACCGCCCAGCATCCCGTCGTAGTCGGCAGGGTCGATCCGGCCGGTCGGATCCGAGGCGGCATCCTGCTCGGCGGCCTCGAACGCGAGATGCTCCGCGGTGCTGCTGAGGTGGTCCCCGGTCTGCGACAGCTGCTGGCGGCACTGCTCCCAGCGGTCGCGGAAGCCGTCGGCATCGGGCCCCACCCAACCCGCCGTGGCCACCGCGGTCTGCAGCGCCTCCGTGGTGACCCTCAGCTGCTGATCCCCGTCGCGGAACCGGCGCGCCAGCTCCACCATCTCTTCCGTGTTCGACCCCCAGAACGCCATGCCCGAGGATCCCACGGTGCGTGTGACGTGCGCAACGTCGGCTGCTTCGTGTCCCTGGGCGAGCACGGGAGGGAGGTCTCGCTGGCACGGGCGAGAGGCCGCGCGTGGACGAAGTATCGCGTCCTCTCACCGGGGGCCGCCGACATCGTTAGGCTGTGCCCCATGTCACCGATGCCAACCGTGAGCTACTCCATCACGATCCGACTCGAGTTCGCCGCCCGCTCCGCCGCAGTCAGCGACATCACCAGCCGCATCGAGCAGCGAGACGCGACGGTCACCGCCCTCGACGTCTCCGCCTCCGGGCCCGAGCGGATGCGCGCGGACATCACCGTGCTCACCGCCGGTCACGATCACGCGATGCAGGTCGTGGACGAGCTGCGCGGCCTCGAGGGCGTGGAGCTGGGCAAGGTTTCCGACCGCACCTTCCTCGCCCACCTCGGAGGCAAGCTCACTGTTCAGTCGAAGCTGCCGATCCGTCACCGCGACGACCTGTCGATGATCTACACCCCGGGCGTCGCCCGGGTGGTCAAGGCGATCGCGGAGAACCCCGAGGACGCCCGACGCCTGACCATCAAGCGCAACACCGTCGCCGTGGTCTCCGACGGGTCCGCCATCCTGGGGCTCGGTGATCTCGGCCCCCTCGCCGCGATGCCGGTGATGGAGGGCAAGGCGGCGCTGTTCAAGCGCTTCGCGGACATCGACGCCTTCCCCATCTGCCTGGACGCCCACTCGGTCGACGACATCGTCGCCCACGTCAAGGCGATCGCCCCGGTCTTCGCCGGGATCAACCTCGAGGACATCTCCGCGCCCCGCTGCTTCGAGATCGAGGATCGTCTGCGCGCCGAGCTCGACATCCCCGTCTTCCATGACGACCAGCACGGCACCGCGATCGTGGTGGTCGCCGCCCTGCGTAATGCGCTGCGCGTGGTGGACAAGAGCATCGAGACCGCTCGCATCGTGCTCTCCGGCGCTGGCGCGGCCGGCACCGCGATCCTGCGCCTGCTGCGCGCTGCCGGAGCACGCGACATCGTGGTCACCGATATCGACGGGATCGTCCACGAGGGCCGCCAGCAGCTCGAGGGTCGCCTGCCGTGGATCGCCGAGGTCACCAATCCGCGAGAGATCACGGGCTCCCTCTCCGATGCGGTCAAGGACGCGGACGTGTTCATCGGCGTCAGCGCCGGGAACATCCTCAGCGCCGAGGACGTCGCCACCATGGCCGAGCGCTCCGTGGTGTTCGCGATGGCGAACCCGACCCCCGAGATCGACCCTGCCGAGGCCGTCAAGCACGCCGAGGTGGTCGCGACCGGCCGCAGCGACTTCGCCAATCAGATCAACAACGTGCTCGCCTTCCCCGGCGTGTTCCGCGGCCTGCTGGATGCCCACGCCACCCGGGTCAGCGACCGCATGCTGCTGGCCGCCGCGAAGGCGCTCGCGGACGTGGTCACCTCCGAGGAGCTCAACCCCACCTACATCGTGCCCAGCGTCTTCCACGAGGGCGTCACGAAGGCGGTCGCGAGCGCCGTCGAGCAGGTGGCGCGCGAAGAGGCCGGCACCGTGGACACCATCACCGGCACGATGACCGCCGTCTACGCCGACGAGATCACCCTCGAGGGCTGACGGCGCGGCACGGCGCACACCCGCCCGCGCCGCGGCACCCCTCGCGCTGCGGCACCCGCCCCGTTCGCAGCATCGACAGCCTGCTGGCGATCCACTTTCATCGCGGAAGTGGGTCGCCAGCAGGCTGTTCCGTGCGGGAACGGATCCGTGGGGGAACGGATCCGTGCGGGGAAGGGGCCGCACAGTTCCGCTCGACCGGCACGATCCCGGGCGACCGGCGCGAGGCGCGGTTCCGGTCGACGGTGAGCGCTACTCCGCAGCGCTGTCGCGGCGCAGCATCCGCTCGCCGGCCCAGGCCGCCACCCCCAGCGCGATGCCGACCACGTCGAACAGCAGATCGAGCAGGTCTCCGCTGCGTTCGGCGAGCGCCACCAGCTGGACCAGCTCGATCAGCAGCGCATGCACGAGGGCGGCGATCACCACCCACCCGATCGGGAACCGTTTCCGCGGTGCGAGCACGCGCCCGGCGGCGAAGACGGTCGCCGCGAACACCAGCAGGTGCACCGCCTTGTCCTGGCCCGGCACGCCGAGGCCGGGCGTGCCCTCGGGCAGCGAGGGCAAGTAGAAGCCGATGTTCGCCGCCAGGGTGAGAGCCAGCAGGGCGAGCCGCCACGGCACGGAGCCGCCCACCCGTCGGATCTCCGAGGGGAGGCGGTGCAGGAACTCGACGACGGCGTCCATGCGCGCATTATTCCAGCCCCGGGCGATGTTCTTCGGGACGCGGGGCCGGGTGGATGGGCGTGCCGTGCGCGGCCCGGTAGGCTCGGAGGGTCACGACCACGATCCAGGGAGCAGTCATGTCCTCCACTTCCGATCCGTCCCGGATGGACCCCTACAGCGACGATCCGGGAGCCGGCCCCGGCAGCACCGCGGTGCTGGACCGTCAGCGCCAGGAGCAGGAGCAGAAGACCGACGACGGCGACCACGACCGGTTCGCCCACTACGTGCGCAAGGACAAGGTCACCCAGGCCGCGCTCGGCGGCACCCCGGTGATCGCGCTGTGCGGCAAGGTGTGGGTGCCCGGCCGCGATCCCGAGAAGTACCCGGTGTGCCCGGAGTGCAAGGAGATCTACGACGGCATGCGCGAGCCGAACGACGGCGACGGCGGCAAGGGCGGCTCCGGGAAGGGTGGCGGCTTCCGCGGCTTCTTCGGCGGGCGGCGCTGAGGCTGATCGGCCGCGTCGAGGAGCGGCCGACGGCGCGCGGCGATTTCCTCACATCGGCGGCGACGGCGGGTCGTCGGGGCGCGGCGGTACGGTGGAGCACGCCGTGAATACCACCCCTTCCCTGTTCTCAGCCAGCGATCCCCGCCAGCCCTCCGAGGCGGCCGCGCGATCGCTCCCCGTCGCCTACCCGGAGCGCGCAGCCTGGGGCACCGTCCCGAAGCTCCGCGCCTGGCAGGCAGAGGCCCTCGAGCTCTACCGCACCGCCGCGCCGAAGGACTTCCTGGCCGTCGCGACCCCGGGCGCGGGCAAGACCACCTTCGCCCTCCAGATCGCGGCGGGGCTGCTCTCCGAGGGCACCGTCCGCCGGATCACGGTGGTCGCGCCGACGGAGCATCTGAAGACCCAGTGGGCCGACGCCGCCGCGAGGGTGGGCATCTCCCTGGACCCCAACTTCTCCAACGCCCAGGGCGCCCACGGCTCCCACTACCAGGGCGTCGCGGTGACCTACGCCCAGATCGGCATGCACCCGGCGCTGCACCGCGCCCGCACCGAGGCCGATCGCACACTGGTGATCCTCGACGAGATCCACCACGCCGGCGACTCCCGCACCTGGGGCGACGGCGTGCGCGAAGCCTTCGACCCGGCCACGCGCAGGCTCGCGCTGACGGGCACCCCGTTCCGCTCCGACGACTCCCAGATCCCCTTCGTCACCTACGAGGAGGACGGCGAGGGCTTCCTGCGCTCCAAGGCGGACTACACCTACGGCTACGGCGATGCGCTGCGCGACCACGTGGTGCGCCCGGTGCTGTTCATGACGTACTCCGGCCGCATGCACTGGCGTACCAAGAGCGGTGACGAGGTCTCCGCGCAGCTCGGCGCGCTCGAGACCAAGGACATCACCCAGCAGGCCTGGCGCACCGCGCTGGATCCTAAGGGGGAGTGGATCCAGTCCGTGCTCTCCGCCGCGGACCGTCGGCTCACGGAGGTGCGCCGGCATGTCCCGGACGCCGGCGGTCTGGTGATCGCCACCGATCAGAAGGCAGCCCGCTCCTACGCCGCCACCCTCCAGGACCTCACCGGCGAGGCGCCCACCGTGGTCCTCTCCGATGACGCCGGCGCGGGCAAGCGGATCGAGGACTTCTCCGCCTCGGAGGACCGCTGGATGGTGGCGGTGCGCATGGTCTCCGAGGGCGTGGACGTGCCCCGTCTCGCCGTGGGCGTCTACGCCACCTCGACCTCCACGCCCATGTTCTTCGCCCAGGCGGTGGGCCGTTTCGTGCGCTCGCGGACCCGGGGCGAGACGGCGAGCGTCTTCCTGCCCACGGTCCCGATCCTCATGGGCCACGCCGCCGAGATGGAGGCCGAGCGTGATCACGTGCTGGACCGCCGCCCCAAGGGCGTGGACGAGGAGACCGGCCTCGACGAGAGCCTGATCGAGCAGGCCAACCGGCCCGAGCAGGCCTCCGACCAGCTCGAGATGTCCTTCGAGGCGCTCGAATCGGAGGCCTCCTTCGACCGAGTGCTGTTCGACGGCGGCGAGTACGGGGCCGGGGGCATGGTCGGCTCGGAGGACGAGCAGGAGTTCCTGGGCATCCCGGGACTGCTGGACGCCGATCAGATGCGCACCGTGCTCCAGCAGCAGCAGGCACAGCAGCAGGCGCGCCGTCAGCAGAACGGGAGCGCGGACTCACCGGTCACCCCGGGCGTGGTCGATCACCGTCAGCTGATGGACCTGCGCAAGGAGCTCAGCTCGCTGGTCTCAGCCTGGGCACGGAAGTCCGGCATCCCGCACGGCCAGGTGCACAACACTCTGCGCAGCCGCAGCGGCGGACCGGCCGTGGCGCAGGCCAGCGCCGAGCAGATCCAGGAGCGGATAGGGATCGTGCGCGGCTGGTTCGTCGGCCGTCGCTGACCCCGGTCGGCCCTGAGCGAGGGGTGCTCGGGTACTGGCGTCAGGGCTGTGCCCGGTCGGCCTTGAGTGCGAGCTGGTCGGGTGCTGGCGTCAGGGCGATGACTATGCCGATATCTCCGCAGTGGTCGGCTGTGCGCCTGCACCCGACCATCAGCACCCGACCATCAAAACCCGACCATCAGCCCGCGCGCTGTGCAGGCGCGGGCGCCTGAGGAGGCTCAGCTCAGCACGCGTGCGGCCTCGACGCCGTCGGTCACCGTGGGGATCGCGACCGGGCCGTCCGGCCCGTCGTCGGGGGTGAGGCTCAGCTCGGCGACCGAGGCGGCATGCCGCTCCCGCGCCGCCTCGACCGTAGCCGGTGCCCGCTGCGGCTCGACCGGTTCGCCGCCCAGGATCAGCGGCTTCTGCAGCGGCCTCAGGGACGTGCGCTTCCACTCCGGGTTCGCCGCACCGGAGGTCAGCTCCGTGATCAGCTCCCGCTCGAACTCGGCCACCTCCTCCTCTCCGGGCAGCACCAGCTCCGCATGGGCATGCTCGCCCACCAGCATCCGGTAGGCGGCCTTGCCCGCGCCGAGGGTGGCCTTGTCGTGGGACTTCTTGCCCACGGGGTGCATCTGCCCGTCGGCGCCCTCGCGCTCGACCAGCTTGTAGACGAAGCCGGGCGCAGGATGCCCGCCCCCGGTGACCAGGCGGGTGCCGATGCCGTAGCCGTCCAGCGGGGCATCCTTCAGCTCCTCGACCCGGTATTCGTCGAGATCGCCGGTCGCGGTGATGCGGGTGCCCGTCGCGCCGAGCGAGTCCAGCAGCTCACGCACCCGGACGGCCTGCGCGCCGAGGTCACCGGAGTCCAGGCGCACCGCACCCAGCTGCGGGCCGGCGAGCTCGACCGCGGTGCGCACGGCGCGGTCCACGTCGTAGGTGTCGACCAGCACGGTGGTGCCGGCGCCCTGCGCGGCCAGCTGGGCGCGGAACGCCTCCTCCTCCGTGTCGAACAGGAGCGTGAAGGCGTGCGCGGCGGTGCCGGCGACGGGGACCCGGTAGTGGGCTCCGGCGGCGAGGTTCGAAGTGGAGGCGAAGCCCACGATGCGGGCCGCGCGGGCCGCGGCGATGGCCGCGTCCTCATGGACCCGTCGGCCGCCCATCTCGATGCAGGGGCGACCCCGAGCGGCGGTGACCATGCGCGATCCGGCGGAGGCGACGCCGCTGTCATGGTTCAGGATCGACAGCACCACCGTCTCCAGCAGCACCGCGTTCTCGAAGGTGCCCTCGATGCGCAGCACGGGGGAGCCGGGGAAGTACAGCTCGCCCTCCTCGTAGCCGTGCACATCGCCGGTGAAGCGGTACTCGGCCAGGTGCTCGAGGGTCTCCTCCTTCAGCACGCCGGCGCGGCGCAGGTAGCGCAGGTCCGCGTCGTCGAAGCGGAAGTCGGCGATCGCGTCGAGGACGCGACCGGTGCCGGCGAGCGCGCCGTAGCGGCGGCCCTCGGGCAGGGAACGGGTGAACACCTCGAAGACGCAGCGGCGCGATGCGGTGCCGGCCTCGCGGGCGGCTTCGAGCATCGTCAGCTCGTAGAGGTCGGTGAGCAGGGCGGAAGTCACGGTGTCCACCGTAATGCGTGCCGGGTCGGTGGGTGGTCGGGCGCGCCCCGTAGACTCGTCTCCGCCGCATCACGAATCCAGCGATGCGGCAGGACACAGGAGGAACGTGCATGCCGGTGGAGCTGCCGCGGGCGGAGCCGGGAACGGGCTCCCGCACCGACCTCTCCCCAGACGTCGAGGTGACGGCCGAGACCGAGGGCCCCTGGTGCACCGTGGTCTGGAACGACCCGGTGAACCTCATGAGCTACGTCGTCTTCGTCTTCCGCCGCTATTTCGGCTACTCGCGCCTGGTGGCCGAGCAGCTGATGCTGCAGGTGCATGAGGAGGGGCGGGCGATCGTCTCGCGTGGCTCTCGTGAGCGGGCGGAGACGGATGTCCAGGCGATGCACTCCTTCGGATTGCAGGCGACGCTCGAGAGAGCAGGGGAGGACTGATGGCGCATGCGTTCCGACGCCGCCCCGACGGCAGCCTCGTGTGCCGGCTCGACGGCGAGGAGAAGGCGATCATCTCGCAGGTCGCCCAGGAGACCGCGGATCTGATCCGTGCCGATCTGGGGATCGATGCGGAGGGTGACGTGCTGCGTCGCGCCGCGCAGAGCGATGACCCGCTGCGCCGGCTCGAGGCGGAGTTCGCCGGTCGAGAGGCGCGCGAGCCCTCGGACTCGGCGGTCCGGCGGCTGTTCCCCGCCGCCTCGGAGGATCCGCTGCTCGCGGCGGAGTACCGGCGGCTGGGCCAGCAGGATCTGGCCGACGGCAAGCTCTCGGACCTCCGACGCGTGATGCGCACGCTGGACAGCACCGGGCAGGGGCACAGCGAGGTGGTGCTCGACGAGGAGGGCGCGATGTCGATGCTCCGCGCCCTCAACGACGTGCGGATCGTGCTCGCGGACCGGCTGGGCCTCGAGCGCGACGGCGACTTCGACACACTGCGGATGCTCCAGCAGATCGGCGAGAGGGTCGAGGACGCGGGTCCCTCCGGGGACGAGGAGCATGTGGGCTCCGACGTCGTGATCGCCGTCTACGAGCTGCTGTCCTGGCTCCAGGAGAGCCTGCTGCGCGCCCTGGACTGATGTGTGCGAACTGTGAAACGGCACGCAGTGAGCGTGCCGTCACGTCTCTCTGCGCCGTCCCCGATTAGCCTTGCACGGATGAACAACGCGCCGATCGGGATCTTCGACTCCGGGGTGGGCGGCCTGACGGTCGCCCGCGCCGTGCTCGATCAGCTTCCTCAGGAGGAGCTGATGTACATCGGCGACACCGCGCACGGCCCCTACGGCCCGCGCCCGATCGCCGAGGTGCGCTCCCTCGCGCTCGAGATCATGGACCGCCTCGTCGGCCATGGCGTGAAGATGCTGGTGATCGCCTGCAACACGGCGTCGGCGGCGGTGCTGCGCGATGCCCGCGAACGCTACGACGTGCCGGTGGTCGAGGTGATCCAGCCGGCCGTGCGCCGCGCGGTCGCCGCGACCCGCAACCGCCGGGTGGGGGTGATCGCCACCGAGGGCACCGTGAACTCCCGCGCCTACGAGGATGCCTTCGCCGCCGCGCCGAGCTTGTCGCTGACCACGCAGGCGTGCCCGCGTTTCGTCGAGTTCGTCGAGAGGGGCGTGGTCACCGGCCGGGACGTGGTCGAGGTGGCTGAGGAGTACCTCGCGCCGGTCAAGGCCGCGGGTGTGGACACGCTCGTGCTGGGTTGCACCCACTACCCGATGCTCGCCGGCCCCATCAGCTATGTGATGGGCCCGGATGTCACGCTGGTCTCCTCGGCCGAGGAGACGGCGCTGGACGTGTACCGGCAGCTGCGCGGCAGCGATCAGCTGCGCGAGAGCGGATTGGTGCCGCGCCACGTCTTCGCCCAGACCGCGGACGGTGCCGGCAGTGCGAACTTCGCCCGCCTCTCGCAGCGCTTCCTGGGCCCCACCCTCGAGATGACCGGGTCCCTGCCCGTGGTGCCGGCATGAGGGTCCACGTCATCGGCTGCAGCGGCAGCTTCGCCGGCCCCGAGGGCGCGGCCTCCAGCTACCTCATCGAGCACGAGGATGCGCAGGGCCGCACCTGGCGGGTGCTGATGGACCTGGGCTCCGGCGCCTTCGGGCCGCTGCAGAAGGTGATCGACCCGGCCGATCTGGACGCGGTGATCATCTCCCACCTCCACCCTGACCACTATCTCGACATCACCGGCCTCGAGGTGTTCTGGGCCTACCACTGGCGCGATGACCTCGGCCAGCTGCCCGTCCACGCCCCGGCCACGCTGCCGGAGCGGATCTCGGCGGTGCTGAACCGGGAGGGGACCGTGCCCGACGGCGTGGACTGCTCGCCCTTCGAGCACCACACCCTCAGCGACCACCACCGCTTCCGCATCGGCCCGTTCGAGATCGAGACCCGCGCGGTGCTGCACCCGGTCGAGGCCTATGGCTTCCGGATCACCGCCGACGGAGTCACCCTCGCCTACTCGGGCGACTCCGACACCTGCGAGGCGCTCGACGACCTCGCCCGCGGCGCGGATCTCTTCCTGTGCGAGGCCGGATACATCGAGGGACGCGATGACCGCTTCAGCGGCGTGCACCTGACGGGTCGCCGCGCGGGGGAGTGTGCCGAGCGGGCGGAGGTGCGCCATCTCGCGCTGACCCACATCCCGGCCTGGACCGATCCTGAGGTCCCGCTTACCGAGGCGCGCGCCGCCCACTCCGGGCGGATCACGATGGTGCGCCCGATGGATATCCTCGAGGTGTCCTGATCGACCTGCCGCCTGCCAGCGGCGGCAGGGGATCGGGTGACCACGCACCATCCTGACCCACCCGAGGAAGGAGCTCCGTGAGCTCTTCGACCCAGAACCCCGCCGGCGACCGCATCGACGGCCGCACCCCTGACCAGCTGCGCGAGGTGCGGATCACCCGTGGCTGGCTCGACCAGGCCGAGGGCAGCGCGCTGATCGAGTTCGGGCGCACCCGCGTGCTGTGCGCGGCGTCCTTCACCCCCGGCGTGCCGCGCTGGAAGAAGGGCTCGGGCTCCGGCTGGGTCACCGCCGAGTACGCGATGCTTCCCCGCTCCACCAACACCCGCTCCCCGCGCGAATCCGTCAAGGGCAAGATCGGCGGGCGCACCCATGAGATCTCCCGCCTGATCGGGCGTTCGCTGCGCGCGGTCATCGACCTCGACGCGCTCGGCGAGAACACCATCCAGCTGGACTGCGACGTGCTCCAGGCCGACGGCGGCACCCGCACCGCCGCGATCACCGGCGCGTACGTGGCGCTGGCCGATGCGATCTCCTGGGGCAGGCAGCACACCGATCTGCCGGCCGCGGCGAAGGTCCTCACCGACTCGGTCAGCGCGATCAGCGTCGGCATCGTGGGAGGCCGCCCGCTGCTGGACCTCGAGTACCGCGAGGACGTCGACGCCGAGACCGACATGAACGTGGTGGTCACCGGCTCCGGCTCCTTCGTCGAGGTGCAGGGCACCGCCGAGGGCGCCCCCTTCGACCGCGCAGAGCTGGGCTCCCTGCTGGACCTCGCGACCGCCGGCTGCGCCGAGCTCGCGCAGATCCAGCGGGACATCCTCGCCGAGCAGCGATGAGCGCCGGCTCCGCCGCCGTCCCGTCGGGGGCGAGGGTCATCCTCGCCTCGCACAACGCCAAGAAGCTCGCGGAGCTGCAGCGGATCCTCACCGCCGCGGTGCCGGGGCTCGGGGCCGAGCAGGTCATCTCCTCGGCCGGGATCTCGCTGCCGGACGTGGTCGAGGACGCGGTCACCTTCGAGGGCAACGCCCTGCTGAAGGCCCGCTCCGCCGCGGTGGCCACGGGCCTGCTCGCGGTCGCCGACGACTCCGGCCTCGCGGTCGATGTGCTCGGCGGCGCCCCCGGCATCTTCTCCGCCCGCTGGAGCGGGAGGCACGGCGACGACGAGGCGAACAACGACCTGTTGCTCGCCCAGCTCGGTGATGTCCCCGACGCCCACCGCACCGCGCGCTTCGTGTGCGCCGCCGCGCTGGTCGCGCCCGACGGCACCGAGACCGTCGAGCGCGGAGAGATGGTGGGCACCCTGCTGCGGGAGCGCCGCGGGGAGGGCGGCTTCGGCTATGACCCGCTGTTCCTGCCCGAGGGGGAGACCCGCTCGGCCGCGCAGCTGAGCCCTGCCCAGAAGGATGCGATCTCCCACCGAGGCACCGCGTTCCGGGCCATCGCCCCTCATGTCGCGCGGCTGCTGGGCTGAGAGACCGCCTCACCGGGAACCGAGAGACGGCCCCGTCCCGGAGGATCACCTCCGGGCCGGGGCCGTCTCCGTGCTCGGCCGCTCAGGCGGCGCCGACGTGGGCGAGGGCCCGACGGATCAGCAGATCCCGCCCACCGTCCATCTCCTCGAGCGGCGAGGACTCCGCCAGCAGCTCGTCGACCCCGTACCAGGCCAGCTCCAGGGCATCCTCCTGCGGGGCGGTCTCGCCGTCGATCGGGACCACGTAGGCCAGCGAGATCGCGTGCTGGCGCGGATCGTGGAACGGGGAGACGCCGGGGGTGGGGAAGTACTCGGCGACCGTGAACGGCACCGGGGAGACGGGGATCCGCGGCATCGCCATCGGCCCCAGGTCCTTGTCGATGTGGCGGGCGATCGCCTCACGGATCGTCTCGTGCACGAGCACCCGCCCGGAGACGATGGCGCGCACGATCCGCCCCGAGCCGGAGGCTCGCAGCAGCAGGCCCACCTCCTCGACGGAGCCGTCCACGTCGGTGCGCACGGGGACGATGTCCACGTACGGGATCGGCAGTCGGCGGCGCAGCTCGCTGACCTGCTCCGGCTCGAACCAGGAGCCTTCGGAGTCCACGGCGGTGCGGGAGCTCATCGGGTCTCACCTCCGGTGTCCTGGGCGGCGAGGGCCGCGGCGATCTCCGCGGGCGCCAGCTGTGACTTCTCGACGATGAATCGGGGGTTCTGGTCTCGGGAGATCACCTTGACCTCGTGGTCGACCTCCTCGCCCGCGATCATCCGCACCCGCCAGGTGGTGTCCTCGAGCTCGACCAGGGACAGGGTCGCGTTGGGGATCGAGGGCAGGGGATGCTCGATGATCCCGGAGAGGATGAAGCGGATCAGGGTGCCGTGCGCGACCACGAGCACCTTCTTGCCCGGGTACCGCTGCTCGAGCGCCTCGAGGGCGTCGTAGCCGCGATCGGCGACGGCCTGGTGATCCTCACGGCCGGGGAAGGAGCGTCCTGGATAGGCGGCCTGCATCTCCTCGACCGGGCGGCCCTCGGCTTCGCCCCAGTCGATCTCGACCAGCCGGGCATCGGTGCCGCCGAAGGGGATCGAATGGTCCTCGGCGATGATCCGGCCCGTCTGCTCGGCGCGGGAGAGCGGTGAGGTGATCACCACGTCCCAGTCCACCGCGGGCAGCTCGTCGAAGGCGGCGTGCGCCTGCGCGATGCCCGTCGCGTTCAGAGGGATGTCCGAGGAACCCTGGAACAGGTTCCGCAGGTTGTAGTCCGTCTGTCCATGGCGGACCAGCCCGAACAGGGTCATGTGGCCGTCTCCTCGTCACAGGGGGTGATGCGTGCGCGAGAAGGGACTCGAACCCTCACGCCCTCGGGCACTGGAACCTAAATCCAGCGCGTCTGCCAATTCCGCCACTCGCGCGCGGGCCCAGCCTAGCGGTCCCGGGGCAGTGCTCCGGTAGGCTCGGGTGGTCCTTCCGACCTCGTTCCCCAGGAGTATCCATGAGTGCCCTCGCAGGCAAGACCGCCGTCGTCACCGGTTCGTCCCGCGGAGTCGGTGCGGCCACCGCGAAGCTGCTCGCCGCGCAGGGCGCGAACGTCGTCATCAACTACCGCCAGAAGGCTCCCCGCGCCAACAAAGTGGTCGCGGAGATCGAGGCCGCAGGCGGCCGCGCCGTCGCCGTCGGCGCCGATCTCACCGATGCCGAGGGCGTGCGCACCCTGATGCAGACCGCGATCGACAGCTTCGGCTCCCTCGATCTACTGGTCCTGAACGCCTCGGGCGGCATGGAGGCCGATCTCGGCGAGGACTACGCGATGCGCCTGAACCGCGATGCGCAGAACGATGCGCTCACCGCGGGCCTCGAGCGCCTCTCCGAGGGCGGCCGGGTCGTGTTCGTGACCAGCCACCAGGCGCATTTCATCGACGAGGTCGAGACCATGCCCGAGTACGAGCAGGTCGCACGGTCGAAGCGGGCCGGCGAGACCGCGCTGACCGAGCGGATCGGCGAGATGAGCGACAAGGGCGTCTCCTTCGTGGTCGTCTCGGGCGACATGATCGAGGGGACCGTCACCGCGACCCTGCTCAACCGGGCACGCCCGGGCGCTCTCGAGGCCCGCCGCGAGGCCGCCGGCAAGCTCTACTCCGTCGAGGAGTTCGCCGCCGAGGTCGCGGCGATGGCCACGGCCGACGTCGAGACCGGGCACATCGAGCTGGTGGGCGGCGCCGAGGACTTCCTCGCACGCACCAGGGGCTGACGGCTCCCGCACGCCCCTGACCGCGATACGATCTGCACAGCAGACCCTGACGACCCCCGGAGGCAGTGGTGGCCAAGAAGAAGAGCCTGGATGAGATGCGCGATGAGGCATATCGCCGACAGGACAATCTCGCGTCCGACATCGATGAGCTGATCGACCGCGTGCATCCCAAGAACGCCGTGATGCGGTGGAAGAACGAGATCACCGGCTCGGTGAAGGCTTTTTCCGCGGCCGGTGACGGCAAGAACGCCTCGACGCTCCCGGCAGCGATCGCAGGCGGCGTCATCGGCGTGGTCCTCATCGGAGCGGGGATCGCTGCGGCGGTCGCCCTGTCCGGCGGCGAGGAGAAGGCGGCGAAGAAGTCTGCGGACGCCAAGGCCAAGGCTGCGAAGCAGAAGGCCAAGGCCCGCGCCGCGAAGGACTGACCCTTCGAGGAACTCGCCCCTGTTCACGCGCTTCGGCGCCGGTCACCTCGGTGATCGGCGCCGAACCCGTTCCCGGGGCAGAGGCGCGGGATGCTACGAGGGGCCGTCGTCTCAGACGTCGCCGTCGACGTAGTACCAGGCGCCGTCCTCGCGCACGAAGCGAGAGATCTCGTGCTGCTCCTGGCGGCCCTGCGCGCTCTTGGAGCTCGCCACGAACTCCACCGTGCCGGCGTCGTCGAAAGGGCCGCCCTGCTCGGTGGCGAGCACCTGCAGCCGCAGCCAGCGCACGTCGGAGGTGAGGGAGTCCTCGAGCTCCTCGCGCCCGGGCCGGGTGCTCGGGTGCCAGGAGTCCAGCAGGTGCTCGAGATCCCGCACCGCGAAGGCGGTGTAGCGCGAGCGCATCAGCGCCTGTGCGGTGGCGGCACGGCGCTCCCGGCGCAGCACCGGCGCGCAGCAGGCTCCGAAGATGTCCCCGCTCCCGCATGGGCAGCGCGAGGAATCGGGCAGGTCGGTCGCAGGCGTGCTCATCCCTCGAGTATCTCGCGCGCGCCGACGGGGAGATGACAGGATCGGCTCATGTCCCGTACCCCGTCCCGCCCCGGGCCCTCCGCAGAGCGCACCTCGCTGCCGCACGGCTATTCGATGCTCGAGGCGCCGCCGACCAGCGCGGAGTACGTGCGGATGCGCGAGGTGACCGGGCTCAGCCCGCGCACCCCGGCGCAGGCCGGGGGTGCGCTCGACGCGAGCTGGGCCTGGACCACGGTGCGCGATCCCGACGGTGCGCTCGCGGCGATGGGCCGGGTGATCGGCGATGGCACCTGGTACTTCCACCTCGCGGATATCGCCACCGATCCCGCGCATCAGCGCCAGGGCCTCGGACGCGCGGTGATGGAGGATCTCATCGCACGGATCGACGCAGCCGCCCCGCCCGAGCCGTACATCACGCTGCTGGCGGACCCGCCGGGCCAGAGCCTCTACCGCTCGCTGGGCTTCGTCGACTCCGCGCCGAGCCTCGGCATGCGCCTGCCCCGCTGACCTGGTCACATCGGCGCGGGGCCGGGCCGATGATGCCCCGCGCCCCGCATACGCTGAGGTGCATGAAGAGCTTCCACGTCGACGAGAACGATCCGCGCAGCCCCTGGGAGAAGCTGGTGGCGGGGGACTGGTACATCGCGGACGATCCCGAGATCCAGCGCGCTTTCCGCCACGCACTCGTGCAGACGGATCGCTTCAACACCGAGTACGCCGCCCACCCGGAGGCGGCGCAGCAGATCCTGCGAGAGCTGCTGGGCAGCGTCGGCGAGGGCGCGCACGTGCGCGCGCCGCTGCGGGTGGACTACGGCAGCCAGCTCCACATCGGGGAGGGCACCTTCATCAACTTCCACCTCACCGCCCTCGATGTCGCCGAGATCCGCATCGGGCGCCACTGCCAGCTGGGGCCGAACATCCAGCTGCTCACCCCGATCCACCCGCTCGAGCTCGAGCCGCGCCGTCAGGGATGGGAGGCGGCAGAGCCGATCACCATCGGCGATGACGTCTGGATCGGGGGAGGGGTGAGCGTGCTGCCCGGCGTGAGCATCGGCGATGGTGCGGTGATCGGGGCGGGCAGCGTGGTCACCAAGGATGTGCCCGCGCGAACTCTCGCCGTGGGGAATCCGGCGCGCGTGCTCCGCAACCTCTGAGCGAAAGGCCCCGTCGGCACGCAACCCGGCCGGACACGGGGTGGGAGTTGGTCAGCGGCGCGACCAGCCCGGCGTGGACGGGCCCACGGTGGGCCGCCACCCGGTCTCGGACATGAACCGCACCGAGGAGACGCGCAGCGAGCGCCGCTGCACGTCCAGCCGGGTGCCGACGATCGCCTGGGTGATCTCGGGGTAGAACTTCGCCGGGTTCTCGACACCGGCCTCCATCGCCAGATCCTTCGCCCAGCGCTTCTTGGTGATCGGCTCGCCGCCCACGTTGTAGAAGCCGCTGCTCGCGCGCAGCGCGGCCACGAAGGCGCGGCCGGCATCGGAGTGGTGCAGCAGGGTGATGTACTGATCGGGCTTGCCCAGCAGGATCGGATCGCCTGCCTTGGTGGCCTTGAGCGCATGGGTGGTGTGCTGATCGCGCCCGAACAGCTGGCCAAGGCGCAGGATCACGGCGCTGCGGCCCGAGGTCGCGAAGTCCACCGCCGCCCGCATCTCCTTCACGCGCGGCCGGAAGGCCTGGTTGCGCACGTTCAGCGGCTGGTCCTCACCGATCCAGTCCGTGCCGTTGTCCGGGTACAGGTAGATCGTGGATTCCTGGATCAGCCGCCGCACACCGGCCTCGGCGGCGGCCTTCGCGATCGCGACCGACGCCTCGAGGTGGAGCTTGTCATCCTCGCGCCAGGCGAGGGGCCTCAGCCCGGACATGCCGACGGGCACGTGGGCGAGCGTGTTGATGGCGACGTCGTGGCCGCGGAAGGCGCGCGCGAGATCGGAGGGGTCGAACACGTCGGCGACGATCGCACTGCCGCCCCGGCCCTCGATGATGGGGACACCGGAGTCCCGACGGGTGATGCCGGTGACCTCGTGCCCGGCGGCGACCAGCGCCTCCACGGCTTCCTGGCCGAGCACACCGGTGGCACCGGTGACCGCGATCCTCACGCTGACCTCCTCCGACGAGCGACCTGGCGGGCCCTCGCGCGCCGACATTCCTGGGAGAATCGAGTCTAGAGGATCACAGCAGGTCCTCGCGCCGCGAACGGCCTGCCGGACTCGCAGGGCGGCTCCACGGGGCCCGCTGCGGGCGGTGCTGTTCGCTCCCTCACACCGAGGTCTCTCGAGTTGGACGAGAGGCGACATGGGGGTAAAGTTCTTTCCTGTTGGCGCCATTAGCTCAGTTGGTTAGAGCAGCTGACTCTTAATCAGCGGGTCCGGGGTTCGAATCCCTGATGGCGCACCCGAGGAAGAAGCCCCACCGGTCACCCGGTGGGGCTTCTTCGTGTCTCGGAACAGTCCGAGACCGTCGAAGAGGTCCCCCACGGACACGTCGAAGTACTCGGCGACCAGCTCGACCTCATTCGCCTTCCACGGCGCCTCGCCCTTGACCTTGGCGAACACAGTGGCGCGACTCGCCCCGATGATCGGAGCGAGCTCCGCGTTCTTGACCCCTCGGCCGGCAGCTAGGGCTCGAACGGCAGCGGCGATCCGCTGGTCGGCGGTTGCGGCCTGGGACTCTTCACGGTTCGAAAGTTCGCTCATGAGTCCAAGGGTACCGCCGATGCCGAGTCGTGCCTAGACATCTTGATGCAAGACTGTTGTGGAGTCTAAATATCTGGACTAGAGTCTGGCGGCATGAGAAGTCAGGCGCCGTACGCAGACCTTCTCCTCCGGCTGTCTGGGCACGGAGGGCTCTGGGACTGGGCCATGGAGCAGCGACGCTCGGTACGTCCTCCCAACTGGGCCGAGCTGGCCGAGAGGCTCGCTACTGAGACCGAAGGAGCAGTCGTCGTCAAAGGCGACATGCTGAGGAAGTGGCTCCTCGCCGCGGAGGACGCGCGTGTCGATTCGCAGCGAAGCGCGATATCCGAGGGGGCTCATCGATGAGCGCCAAAGACGGCGGGCAGGCTGCCGAGTTCCGCCGTGTCATGGAAGCCCTGGCCTCCGACCCCGACGCGTGGAGCGGCGCCGCCGGCGACGCCTTCGTCTCCCTGATGTCTCGGGTGCTCACTCGCATGACTTCTAGTAGGGGCCGAAGCTCATTTGATGGCAACTCGTCGGTGGAGCCTGCCGATGCGGTTTCGGAAGCGGTGCTCGTGGTCTCGGGTTCTGGGCGGCTGTCGATGGCGCAGAACGTGCACAGAATCCTGGAGATGGAGCGGCCGCTTGGCTACGTAGTCGGCGCAGTGGCCAAAAATCTCTCCCGCACCGAACTCGCGAGCGAGATGGGCACCGACTCGCGCCAGGTCTCCGCCGGCACCCCACGCATCCTCCACTTCTACGAGCTGGAGAGCTCGATGGAGTCGGATCCTCTGGATCGACTCTCTGCGGAGCCCGCATGGGTACGTGGGCAGGGCCAGGCGTCGAGGGAGGCCCGCGCCGCCGTTGACTCATTCGTTGCAATCCTTGCGCAGCGATTCAAGGTGCGTCCAGAGCTTTCGAGGCGTGCGCTCGAGATAGCGGGGACGTCGGCCGTCGATGGCGATATGGGCGTGGGATTGACCCCCGCGACGGCGCGGCGGCGAGCGGGTCGGTTCATGAAGGAGCTGCCGGCGCTGCGCGGCTCGTTCGATCGAGCCCAGGCCCAGGCGTTCGCGTGGCTGCTGTTCGGTACGGAGCGGCACCCGGAGTGGTCGTTGCTGGCGGAGTGCGCTCGGGCGGTGCGCGATGGGGACGCGGTGAAGGTTTCTCCGTGGCATGCCAGGAACGCGCGCACGGTGGCGGCGCGGCCTGGTCAGGTCCGGCGCGAGGCTAGCCGTCAGCCCGCCCTGTTCCCGGCTCCCGTAGTGACGACGCGGCCTAGTCGTATGACGGCATAGACGAACGGAGCGCCGACCCGTGGGTCGGCGCTCCGGAAAAGCGGAGTCGGAACTTCAAGGTTTGGCGGCCTGTTCCGAGTCCTGAACCCCATCAACCAAGTAGATCGACAGGAGGTACGTGCCCCATGTTACTTCGGACGGTGACAGCGGATCAAGGATCCCTGTGGGCGCTGGGCCTGCTCATCGCGGGCCGGTCGCGCGTTCGTATAGGGCGCTGGGACGGCCGTAGGGGCAAGTGGCAGTACTCCACGCGGGATGAGCGAGACCTGACGGCTGAGGTGCCGAGGAGGCCTGCGGCGGTGTTGCTGTACAACTCGCAGGCGCGTTGCCGGACGCTGGTGGTCGATGTGGACGTGCCCGGCGACGAGGGGCTGGAGCTGCTGCACCAAATCGTGGCGCTGCTGGAGCGTTGCGGCGCACGCGTCGTCGTGGATCGGTCCCCTGCGGGCAAGCATCACGTATACGTGCCCCTGCGCGACGGTCTTAGCGTCGAGGAGGCAGGGACGCTGGCGAAAGCACTGGCGCACCGCTTCCCGGGCGTCGATCCTCTGCCCCACACCACGGGCGCGACTTCGGGCTGCATCCGCACGCCGGGCTCGCCGTACAAGGACGGCAGCGGCTACCAGGAGCTAGTCACGCCCCTGGATACGGCGCGACGGGTGCTGCTCATGCGCAACGGCTCCGAGGTGATCGGGGCGCTGCGCCGAGAGCTGACCGAGGAGCTGGCTGCGGGGGCTCGCGAGGCGATGACGCTGGCGCGGCCCCTGGAGGAGCTGGAGGAGGAGGCGGCGGTGCTCAACGCGCCGTTCGTCGGCCGTGTCATGGCCCCGCGCTTCGTAACCCTGGCCCAGGAGGGGCTGTACCGGGAGGCCGGCTACGGAGATCGCTCCACGGCGCGTATGGCGGTGCTGTGCGCGGCAGCGAGGGCGGGACTGCGATTTGAGGACGTGGTGGCCCGAGTGGAGGACGGGCGCTGGGCGGGCCTGGTCGAGCTGTTCCAGAACGCCAACAAGCCGGGGCAGCTGCTCGGCAGGGAGTGGCGGAAGGCCGTTGCTTTCGTGGCGAACAGCCAGCGCACGAAGAAGCCTGTCCGCCACTGCAACACAAGCGAGGAAGTAGAAGTCACGAGGGGGGCACCCAGGGCTCGCACGAGCGAAGAGATCGCGATTGACGAGCATCGCTTCATTCGGCGTTGGCGAGCGGTGCTGGCTGAGGTGGAGGCGTTGGAGCTGTCTGGGCCTCGGGGAATGCACGCACGGTTCCTCCTGCGGGCTCTGGCTGCTGCTGCTCATCAGAAGGGCTCCCGGCACATCGAGTTCGGGGTGCGTTCTCTATCGCTGGCTCTCCCGGTTCAGCCTTCGACGGTCTCTCGCGTCCTGGCCGAGCTGCGATCTGCGCAGGACCCGTGGCTGGTGCTGGTACGAGAAGGGGAGGGAACCCGGGCTGACCTGTACGAACTGCGCATCCCTGCCCGTCACGCCGAGCGCGTCGATCGCGTCGAGCTGCCGAGCGGGAAGGTTTACGCTCTGCGGCCGGCGTTCCGTGAGCTCGGCGTGGTGGCGGCACTCGTCTTCGAGGCGATCGAGCACGGTGCTCCCTCGATCGAGACGGCCCGAGTGCGTGCCGCGGTGTCGAGGTCAGCGGCCTATGAAGCGCTAGAGCTGCTGCTGGCCTGGGGATTGATCGAGCGCGACGGCCAGGGCCGGCTGCTGGCGGTGCCGTCCCGGCTGGGGGAGGTGGCTGAGCGCGTGGGTGCAGCCTTGGTCGTGGGGCTGCTGGTCGAGCGGTTCCGCGCCGAGCGGCGCGCGTGGATCGAGCACCTGTCGCGCCATGCCGTCTCGGCCGAGTGGTGGGCTGCGGTCGTGCGGGATGGTCCGCCGCCGGATGTAGACCTGGAGCCCGAGCTAGTGAGCGTCGCGTAGCGCGGTGTCGTGGTGGGCGCGCTTGTCGATGAGGACAGAGAGACGGAGGAGCTGCCATGTGGATTTTCAGGGTGCGCAAGGTGCAGATCGCACTGGCTGCCGTGGGGGCGATCGTTCTGGTCCTCATCGGCCTGGCGGTTGTGGGCCAGTTCTCCGCGGTGCCGGAGGACGAGAGGATCGATGTGAGACCCACGAGCGAGGAACCCAGCGTGGTCGGGCTGGATGATCCGACCCAGGAAGCGAACCCGGTGGTGCTGCCGCTGCCGAGCACGCGCGAGCCCCAGGAGCTAGCTCCCGCGGTCGCGGAGGTGCTTGGCAGCGCGGACACGGCCCGGTTCCAGGAGGCGTACTACGTGGCGACGATCGCGTCGGCTGCGCCGGAGATCCCCAACGAGGGCGCGGAGCCGACGACTCCCCAGCAGTGGGCGCAGCAGGTCGTCACGACGGCGTGGCAGTCGGACTCGTGGGCGGATCGAGCGGAGTTCAAGACGACCGATGAGTTCACCGCGCAGAAGGTGACGGTGGTCGAGACCGGCGAGTTCCTGGACTACTTCGCGCCGGCCACGGCACAGGGCTCGGAGCAGGCGCGAGAGTTCCTGACCGGCGAGGGCCTGGTGGTGATGGAGGTTGAAGGGGTGATGCGGCGCGAGCTGACTGACCCCGAGGACGGGGTGCGGAAGCAGCAGGACATGGGCACGGTCACCTGGACGGTGGCGATGCTGTGCGCCGAGGGTGAGGACTGCAAGGTGTTCCTGGCCGTGCCCGGCACTCTCGAAGAAGCAACGGAGGAGGGCTGAGCCATGGGTGATCTGTTGAAGGATCTTGCCGGAGGAGCGGGTGCCCTCGTAGGTGGTCCTCAGACAGCGCTGACGACCGTTATCGGCGGCAATGCGTCCCCGGTGGCTCTGGTCGGCAGCGCGGCCCAGGATGCGATCGGTGATGCGATCGAGGGCAAGGCCGAGGAGTTCCTGTGGAACTTCGCGCAGAGCGTCGTGGATGGGACGCAGGTGCTGTTCCACATGATTGTGGATCTGATGCTCCAGTTGACCGAGCCCCAGGTGACGGGTGAGTTCATCTACACGATGGGTGGGCGGATCTTCTTCATTAGCCTGCCGCTGATCGTGGCGTTCGCGGCGCTGCGGATCATCTCGGCGTCGGTGCGGGCGCAGGCGCTCACCGGGGCGCGGGATGCGTTCCTCGGCGCTGGCGTGTCTGTGCTGGGGACGGTGGCGCTGGTGCCGCTGACGGCCATAGCGGTGCGAGCGGTCGATGCTGTGGCGGACGGGATGTTGAGAGCAACCCTCGCTGATGGTGACCAGTTCGTCGATGAGGTCATGGCGGCGGTCGTGCAGCTGGGGACCTTGGTGGGGAACCTGGTCGGCGGTGCGGAAGTCTCCGGGCCGATCTCGCCGTGGGAGGTGCCGGCAGGCGGCGTCATCGCCACGTCACTGATTTGCATTGCGGCCGCGGGGCTGCTGATGGTCGCGTGCGTCATCATCGGCCTGGCGCTGGTTGCTCGGAACATGCTGCTGTACATCGTGATCGTCGTCGGGCCGCTGTGCCTGTCGGGGCTGGCGTGGGGGCCGACACGGCGGTGGGCGTCGATCTGGCTGGGCTGGATGGTGGCGCTGATCTTCACGAAGCTGGCGATCGTCGTCGTCATGGGCCTGGGGGTTCTGGCGGTCACCTCGACAATCCAGTCCGGTGCCGTCAGCGTTGATCCGCTGCCGGGGCTGACCACGGTCCTGTCCGGGGTGCTGATGCTGATTCTGGCGGCGTTCATGCCGGTGGCGTGCTTCGCGCTGTTCGGCTGGATGGGCGAGGCCGGCGTGCGGGAACTCCAGGGAGCTGCCTCCGGCGCGCAAGGAGCGCTCACCTCGGTGCCAGCGACTGCCCTGTCTGCGGGACAGACGGCCACCGGGCGGCTATCGGCACTGCTTGACGGTGGTGGCGGCTCGGGCCAGGGCAGTAACTCGGGCCTAATCGGTGGAGAGGCCAGCGGTGACAGTGGAGACGCTGACACGGCCGCTGAGACCGGCAAGGATGCGGCGATCGCCGCGACGGCCGGGACCGGTGGTCTCGCTGCCGGCGCGGTGGTCGCCAGTGAGGTTGCTTCGGAGGCCAGCGAGGCTGGAGAGGACGTTGCAGAAGGTGTGCAGGAGAACATCGGCGGCACGGTCTCCGAGACGACCGAGACGACCGAGACGACCGAGACGACCGAGACGGCCGGCGACGGCCCTACCGATGGACCGACCACAGCGGGTGGCGAGCAGCCGTACTCCGCGGAGGGGCCGGCGCCGGGGGAGAACGCCGGGGACGGTGGCAGCGCCGCTCCAGTCGTGTCCGATGTGCCGGTGAGTGGCGAGGGGCCGGCGGCGGGGGAGCCGGCACCGGGCGAGGCTCCGCCGGGTGGGACGGAGAACAGCGCCCCGGTGGACGTGCCGGCAGCGCAGATGCCGTTGCCGGAACCGGCACCGATGGCCACGGACACGGGGACCTCGGAGGAGCCGGTGTCATGGGACTTCCCTCCCGCACCGGGAAGCGCTCCGCTGGAGGTTCCGGTGACCGGTGAGAACGCGGAAGGGGGCAAGTGATGGGTGACGGTGATGATCCGGTCAAGCCCCTGGTGCCCGTGAGCGACGGCATGGCCTCGGCGCGAGAACTGCTGATCTCTATCGCGGGGACGATCGCCAATACTGCGATCCTCGCCACCGTCGCAGCACTGGTCATCGGCGCAATCCTGTGGGGCGCTGGCATCGGGCTCCAGCGCCCCGGTCTCAGCCAGAACGGCGTCCAGACCCTCATTGGAGCGGTCGCCTGCGCGATCGTCGCAGCGGGGCTCAACGCGTGGATCGCGTGGTTTGGGGAGCAGGCGATCTCCATCTGGAACTAGCCCAGCTCCAGCCACAGCGGGGGTGTCACGGCGGAAGCCGGGGCACCCCCTCGCTGTGTCGTGACGGGCTGGCTTGTCCCTGCGTGGGCGGTGAGAGGCACCGCCGATGAGTCGTGGAGGAGCCAGAGATGTTGGACGAACTGGTGGCAGGAACCGACCCGGGTGTGACGCCGACGTGGGACGCGCTGCCCCCTGGAGTGCGGACGTTCCTGGTCGATGTGGTGGGAACGCTGATGAACGTCGGCATCCTTGCGGCCGTGGCCGTGCTGATCGCCGGGGCGATCGTGTGGGGCTTCGGCTCGCTGAGCAACCGGCCCGGCGTTGGCAGCGTCGGCGTGAAGATCCTCGCGATCGCGGCGGTCGTGGCGATCGTGTGCGCGGGCGCGAATGCGGCGATCGGATTCTTCGCGGGTCAGGGCGTGGCGATCTTCTCCTGACCGGGAGGAGGGAAGGAGGAAGCCGGTATGGCTGTGGAAACAGAGGAGCGCCGGGCCACGGCCCGGTTCCCGAGGCTGTCGGGCCGCGGCCTAATCATGGGCCTTGGCAAGGCCCAGCTGGTGTTGATCGGTGTCGCGTTCGTGAGTCTGATCGCGGCATTCATGACGGGACGGTGGCTGTTCTTCGCGGCCATCATCGTCGCGTCGCTGGCGCTAGTGCCGACCTGGTTTACGGGCAGGCCGCTGATCGTGTGGGTGCCGCTGCTGTGGCAGTGGGTGCGGCGCAATGCGCGCGGGCAGGCGTCCTACCGGGTGCGGCCGCTGGCCCCTCGCCCCGCGGGAACGCTGGGGCTTCCGGGTGATGCGGCACGGCTGCGGGTGCTGGTCGATCAGCGCACCGGGGCGGGGCTGCTGCACGATCCGAGCACGCGGACGCTGACGGCGGTCGCCAAGGTTGAGCCGATGGACTCCTTTGCGCTGGCAGAGGGGTCCCGGCAGGACGTGGTGGCCGGCGCGTGGGGTTCGCTGCTGTCGAGCTTCTGCACCGACTCCTCCAACGGGGTGACCCGGGTCGGAGTGCTGCTGCGCTCGGTCGGCGACGGCGGCGAGGAGATCAATGCGTGGTTCCTGGAGCACGGCAGCGATCAGGTCTCCCCAGCGGCATATGAGGCGTATGCGGACTGCCTCTCGCGGTCCCGCACCGACTCGATCCGGCATGAATCGTTCGTCTCGATCACGCTGGACATGAAGGTCGGCGGGGTGGCCGCGCTGATCCGTCAGGCCGGCGGTGGCGTGGCCGGCGGCGCGGAGGTGCTGCGCAACCGCATGGAGTACGTGCGGTCGCAGTTCACGGAGGCGTCCCTGTCGTTCGTCTCCTGGGTCAGCTCGGATGACGTGGCGGTCCTCGCCCGCACTGCCTATGACCCGGACGTGCAGCCGGAGCTGGAGGCACACCGTGAGGTGGGCCGGTCCCTGGCGGGGGCCGGTCCGATGGGGCTGGACGAGTCGTTCACCTACCTGCGGACCGAGGCCGGCTATCAGCGGGTGCTGCTGGTGGTGGAGTGGCCTCGCAAGGCCACCACGGCGGGGTTCCTCCAGCACCTCGTGGTCGCCCAGGTGCGGCACACGTTCGCGCTGATCTACGAGCCGATCCCGACGCGGAAGGCCATGGCGCAGGCGCGGCGAGCTTCGACGTCGGCCGAGACCTCGCGGATCTGGGAGCGGAAGTCCGGGGCCGTGGACACGGTGGAGCGCAAGCGCGAGCGGGCGGCTCTGGCGCGCGAGGAGGAGGCGCTGGAGTCCGGGCACGGGGCGCTGAACTTCGCGGGCCTGGTGACGGTTTCGGGGCACACCCTCGATGAGCTGCGCATGGCGACAGAGCAGGTCCGCACGGCCGCGCTGCGGTCGGGGTGCGAGCTGCGGATCATCGGTGGAGAGCAGGCCTCGGCGTTCATCGCCGGGGCGCTGCCGTTCGGAAGGGGTCTGTGATGGTGGAAGAGCGCACCAAGCGCCGGGTGATGCGCGCCCGGATCGGGAAGCTATCGAGGGAGGAGCTGCGCGAGCTGCGCAAGGCTGAGCGCCGACTGTTCTCCGATGCGTACAAGGAGGAGGCCGCGCAGCGGGCGCGGGTCGCGGAGCAGGAGAAAGCGGCCTGGCGGTCGCGGGACTACCTGCCCGCGGCTGGCGAGGACGGGCCGGCGGCGCTTCGCACGCCCCGGTCGTTCGTCGCGCCGACCCATCGAGCGGACTCGGGGATTCTGGGGCTGGCGTACCCGTTCCTGGCGGACCCCGGGCTGGGGACCAAGGGGACGATGGTGGGGCGCAATCTGCTGGGGGGCAGCGCCTTCGTGTACGGGCCGTTTGACCTGTACAAGGAGGGCATCATCTCCGATCCGAACATCATCATCAGCGGCAAGGTGGGGGAGGGGAAATCGACCCTCGTCAAGGTGCTGACCAGCCGCGGGGCGGCGTTCAACTGTCGCTCCTACGTCCCGGCTGACGTGAAGGGCGAGTGGACGGGGCCGTGCCGCGCGATCGGCGGCTCGGCGTTTGAAATCGGGCCGGGGATGCCGGCGCGGATCAACCCGCTGGCCAACCCGATCCACCGACCCCCCTCGATCAGCGAGGAGGAGTGGGTCATCACCTCCCGGAACCGGCGCGCGATGCTGCTGGAGTCGATCACGGAGCGGCTGCTGAACCGGGAGCTGTGGGCGATGGAGCGCAGCGCCCTGGGCTACGCGCTGGAGCAGGTCGAGCGGCGCGAACAGGAGGAACCGACCCTCGGCGAGGTCGTGCACGAGCTGTTCAATCCCCAGAAGAACAGCCACGACCGGGTGCCCGATGGGTTCGGTGGCATCGCTGAGGTCGCCACGAACTCGCGGGAGGTCGGGCACGCGCTGGCGCGGCTGACGACCGGCGCACTGAGCGGGGTCCTGGATCGTCGCTCGGAGGGGGTGCAGTTCGATCCCTCCGACCCGATGGTCTCGGTGGACGTGTCGCGGCTGCGCGGCAGTGAGCTGCTGGACGTGGTGATGACCTGCACCTCGTCGTGGATGGAGTCGGCCCTGATGGACGGCACCGACTCGCGGCGCTACATGATCTATGACGAGGGGTGGCGCGTGTTCGCGCGACCCCCGCTGCTGCGCCGGATGCAGGAGCACTGGAAGGTCGCCCGGAACTGGGGCATCTCCAACGTTCTAGTGATGCACGGGTTCGGGGACCTCCAGACGGCCGGCGACGGCGGGGAAGCCTCCCGCGCCATGGCCGCGAACCTCGTCAACGACTCCTCCACCGTGATCTCGTTCCGCCAGTCCGGCAAGGCCGTGGCCGCGGCGCAGGAGATGCTGGACCTGACCGACACCGCCTCGAGCCTGCTGACCCGGCTCCGGCGCGGGCAGTCGCTCTGGCGGATCGGGCAGCGGATGAGCCTGGTCCAGATCACCCGCACCGAGCGCGAAGCGGCCCTGTTCGACACCGACGAGCGGATGGTGAGCCATGGCGCGGCGTGACACACGAGACGAGATGCGGCGTCGAGTTGGAGGGCTCGATGCCGCACTGCCGTACCTGGTGCTGGCGGTGCTGGTGCCGCCGGCGCTGCTGTGGGGAGCCGGCTGGATCGTGGCGAAGCTGACCGGGCGGGCGTACAGCGCCGGCCCGGGGGAGCTGTGGGCGGCGATCACCGGTCCCGGGCAGGCCGAGGCCGCGCTCGGCGCGGGCTCGCCCGTGGCGGTGTGGGCCGTGTTCGCGGCGTTGCTGGCCGTGGTGGGGTTCTTGGCCGTGGCGATGTTCCGCACGGTGCGGGGACAGCGCGAGCAGCAGCGCCAGGAGATCCAGAAGGAGAAGGGCCTGCCAGATAAGAGCGTGGTTGCGCGCGAGTACGGAGAGCGCTCCGTGATGACGCGGCGCAAGCAGATCCGGCCCGACTTCGTGCCCGAGAGCCGGCGTCCCCGGGTCACCGACTACGCCTTCTATGACGGCCGCTGCCAGGGCGTGAAGGTGTACACCACGTTTGAGACCCCGACGATGCTGCTGGCACCGAGCCGGGTCGGCAAGACGCAGAACGTCATCGCGCCGCGGCTGATCGAGGCCCCCGGCGCCGTGCTGTCCACCTCCACCAAGACGGAACTGGTGCGGCTGACGTGGGAGCACCGGGAGAAGCTGGATGGTCCCATGCTGATCTGTGATCCCGAGGGCGTGGGCGCAGAGGCCGGCCTACCGGGCACGGTGCGGTGGTGCCTGTGGTCCGGGTGCGAGGACGTGACCGAAGCGCTGTCGCGGGCGAAGGTGCTCGCCGCCGGCGGCTCGACCGGCGTTCAGAACGGCGAGTTCTGGGAGAACGTCACCAAGCGAGTGTTCACCCCCCTGCTCCATGCGGCGGCTCTGTCGGCGGAGACGACCATGGCCGATTTTCAGAAGTGGTGCTTTGATCCCAAGTTCGCCGAGGACGCCCTGACGATCCTCCAAGAGCATCCGGGCTCAGAGGATCTGGCCGCGATGCTGGAATCCGTGGTGAAGATGGACGACCTGGAGACTCGCGCGAATATGTGGGCTCCGGCAGCGAACGTTGGCACCGCGTTGGTGGACCCGCGTATCCGAGACACGTTCGGTCCTGCGGGGGAGCAGCTGAACGTCGATGACTTCCTGCGCCGCTCCGGCACGATCTACCTGATCGCCCAGGAGAACGGCAACGCCTCGTCGCTGGCGCTGACGCTGGTCGATGCGGTGTGGCGGCGCGCCGTCGTGCAGGCCAACAGCGCCCCGGGCGGACGGATCGAGCCGCCGATGCACCTGAGCCTCGATGAGATCGGGAACATCGGCACGCTGCCGGTGCTGCCGCGGATGATGAGCGAGGGCGGCGGTCTGGGTATCCAGACCACCGCCGGGTTCCAGTCCCTCGCCCAGGCCGAGCTGCGCTACGGCGCGGCCGGCGCTCGTGCGCTGTGGGAGGCGTCCACCCAGCGGTTCGTGCTCGGTGGTGTGGTCGATGACTCCGTGCTCAGCGCCCTGTCCCGGATCACTGGGACGCGGACCATCGTGCAGGAGTCAGTGAGCACCAATCGAGGGGGCCAACAGCCGGGTCGGTCATACTCCGAGCGCGAGGAGAACGTGCTGGAAAAGAGCCAGATCGAGACGATGCGTCGCGGTCTGGCCTGTGTGGTCGAGGCAACGAAGCACCTCATCGTGGTGGAGCTGGAGCCAGCCTTCCGGCGCTACCCGAAGAAGAAGGATCGGGAGGCGGGGGACTCTCGTCCGGTGGCTGCGGGGGCAGTGCCGGGACTGACCGAGACGAAGATCGAGACCCCGAAGGGTGAGCAGTGATGCCGAAGCAATCGCGCGAGGAGTATCTCGCTGAGCGAGCCCAGACGGTTGAGCAGCTGACTGAGGCCATGGCTGATCGAGTCGCGGGGATCGCGACCGGCGCGGAAGCGCAAGAGCTGGTGGCGTTCGTGGCGCAGTTCCGGTCGCGGTCTCCGCGTAACGCGATGCTGATCTATCAGCAGTGGGAGGCGCGCTGCCGGGCACAGGAGGACCCGGCGCAGCGCCCGGAGCGGCCCAGCATGATCGCTGGTTACAAGCAGTTTCAGGAGATGGGCCGGCAGGTCCGCAAGGGCGAGAAGGGCTATCAGATCTTTTCGCCCGTCACGGCTAGGTTCGCCTCGGCCACGCCCCAGGACGCGAACTCGTGGCGGCGGCTCGCGCCGCGCGAGAAGCCCAACCCGGGAGAGCGGGTGGAGTCCAAGATGGTCGGGGTCAAGCCGGCGACCGTCTTCGACATTTCCCAGACGGACGGGCCGGAGATCCCGGCGCTGCCGACGTGGGAGCCGCTGGCTCCTGGCCTCGTCCCGGAGGGGCTGCGGGAGGCCGTGGAAGCGGAGATCGTGGCCGAGGGGTACACGCTGTCGGGCACTGTCGACGGGCAGACCGGCGCGGAAGGCTCCACCGACTTCCGCTCCAAGGTCGTGACCTTCGATGCGAGCCGCGCCGAGAACGAACAGGTGGCCACGCTGCTGCACGAACTGGGCCACATCAAGCTGCACTCCCCAGCGGCCGGCTCCGACATGCTCAACAGCGCAGCCCACCGGGGGCAGATGGAGTTTGAAGCGGAGACGTTCGCTCACGTCATTGCCGGCCTGCACGGCATGGACACCTCGGCCTCGTCGGACGCCTACGCCGCCGGCTGGACGTTCGGGCAGAACCACGCCGATCCCAGCCGCACCGCCGAGATGACGGTCAACGCTGCCGATCGGGTGATGAAGGCGGTCAACGGCACCATCGACCGGATGCCGGTGGGCGGGGACCTCGGCACCGGAGCACCGCCCAAGCCCGAAGGACAGGACACGCCGAGCCCCGAGCAGCGGCGCGTCAGGAACGCTCTGCGCATGGAGGCGCAGGCCCCGGCGAAGATCCGCGAGGAGTCGCCAGTGGAGGACGGGCCGCGGCCGACGCTGCGCGCCCGACGATGAGGAAGGCAGCCAGCGATGAGCACACCGACCGACCGAGACCCCGAGGGCCAGGAGCGCGCGCAACGGCGCGCCTTCGATGCGCGCTGGGAAGCGTGGACACAGCAGTGGGAGCGCGAGACCGGATTCAGCACTGGGCTGGAGGTGCGCCGGGCGATGCTGACCGACGAACCGCCGCGGGTAGTCCTCGGCCGTGAGGGGCTACCGGATACCGCCGATGAGGTCACGCTGTCGCTGGGCCGCGACGATGGGCCGGCAATCCAGCAGCATGACTCCGCGGGGCAGCAGCTCTCGCTGCGGCAGACCGCGAGCCTGCTCGCGATGACCGGCCCCGCGCTGCAAGGCGCACGCGCAGCGGTCCTCGATGGGCTGGAGCAGTCCGAAGCAGCGGCCGGGCGCACACCCGCCGATCGCGCGCCGGCCCCCGCGCCGGCCGCGACGGTGCGAGAGCGCAACGCAGAGCGCATGGCACGACAGGTGCCGGCGGGAATCCGAGACGAGGACCCGGTGGCGTCGCTGCGTTCGACTGGGCCGCGTCTGAGCCGATGAGGAGAGTTCGGGCTCACGCCGTCGTGGGCCAACAGCGGGCACGCCGCCGACGCCAGTACGCCGAGTACATGGCCTCGGCGGCGTGGCATATCCGCCGGCGCCGCTGGGTCGAGGAAGAGGAGCAGCGCACCGGGGCCCCGGTGTGCTGCGCCGTCTGCGGCAGCGAGGACTGGGACGACCTGCACCACCTGACCTATGACCGGATGGAGCAGGAGCGGCACGGCGACATGGTGGCGCTGTGCCGTCCCCACCATGAACAACTGCACCGGGCCTATGACGCGGGTCGTTGGCGGCACTTAGGCTACGAGGCGGTGATGCGGCGACTGCTGCGTCTAGCCCGCGAGGAGCACGAACGGCGGCGAACATGACGCGATGGTGGATGCGCGAGGGGGCGGGCCTGGTCGAGGACCAGGGCCGTCCTGCTGTGCCGTTCCACGCGCTGCACACCGCCCGCGACCTGCCGGATGCGGAGTCATGGCTGGAGGTGCCGGGCACCCGCTGGGGCCAGCGACACCGGGAACTGACCGCCCGCACCAACTTCAACCACCTGGAGAAGGTGTACCCCTTCGTACAGCGCGTGGTGGCTGTGGAGGAGCGGTGGCGGTCTCTGATGGTGCGCGACGTGGACGCGTGGCGGCTGGAGAGCGTGATGGGGGTCCTCGAGGACGGGGGCGCGGTGAACCAGGCCGCGCTGTCGGCGTTGCTGCGCCGGCTGCTGCGCGCTCACGTCGAGCAGATCGAGGCTCCAGAGGTCAGCGAGGAGCTGCCGCGGCTGCTGGAGCGAGCCGGCGCGCACCGAGCGGCCCGCGCCGTTGCGGGCTCGCTGGATGACGAAGCGGTGGTGCGGGCGTATCTGACGATCGCGGCCGACACCTCCCCGGTGCCGGAGGTCGATGCGCTCGGGGCACGGTTCCCCGCGCATGCCGTCGTGGTGGAACGGCTTGTCCAAGCAGTGAGGAAGAGACCGGAACTGGTCACGGTGGGGGCTCCGCTGGGTGGGGCTCCGTCGTGGCAGACGTACGAAAGGTGGGTGTTGGGATGAGTGACCACGAAGACGACTTCGCGGACCTGGAACTGGAGATCGAGCAGACCGACGAGCCGGAGGTGGCCGAGCTGCCGACGCCCGTGGATTGGATGGGGCTGTCGATCCACGAGTGGGGCGAGGAGATCGGCCGGCTGCGGCTCTGGGTCGCGCAGATCGTCACGGAGTGGGCTCTGCCGGCGTCCGTGATCCTGCCCTGCTGGGAGCAGCACCCCGGGCAGGTGCAGCTGCTCGGTGCGCTGCGCGATGGGTACGACACGCTGTACCACGAGATGCAGCCGGGCACCGGCTCGGTGGACTGGCAGCGGTACTGGGCGTGGGGGCGCTCGGAGCTGGCCTCGATCACCGGCTCCCTGCGCTGCACGCCGACCGAGCATCGCGCCGACAAGCTCCAGGATTGGGCTCGGTCGATCGCGGAGGAAGGCGAGGGGAGCGAATACGCGGCGGCTGCTGATTCCCGCGTAGAAATGGCGGTTCACAATCACCTCAACAAGGGCCGCACCGGCGGTCCCTTGAATGTGGTGTTCGTCGATTTCAGCAAGGAGCGCTGAGGAACAGCGGGCATTAAGTCGCTGGGACGCAAGAAAGGCCGGGGCAAATGCCCCGGCCTTTCTTTGTGGGGCCGGCTGTCAGCGCAGCGGGCGAGAGGGGCGCTGTGCGTCCTCGTCCTGGAAGGGCCCCTCCGGCTGCGCGGTGTGCGGCTGGGCGGGTGTCGGGGTGCTCTGGCGGGCGCGGGCGTGGCGCTGGCGGTTCTCCTTCGCCGCCGGCCCCTCGGGCATCTCGCGCCGCACCTTCGCCTCCTGGCGCAGCTCGTTCTCCTGTGCGTCTAGGTCGGTGAGGTCCAGGCGCGCGGTGTGGATCGACTTCGCGAGCGACACCTCGGTGCGGTCGGTCTTCTCGACCTCGGCCTGAGCGCGCGCGGCCTGGGCCGTGGCCTGCTCCACGCGGGCCGGGAGGCCGGCCGCGCTGACGGTGCGGTGAGCGGCCTCGGCCGCGGTCGCCTGCACCCAGGTCTCGGCCGCGGTCTCCTCGGGCACGGTGCCGTGCGCGGCGATGAAGCGTTCCTCGACCTCGGCGGCGGCACGCTGCGCACCGCGACGGCGCAGCATCCCGGCCGATGCTGCCGCCTCGCGGGCCTGCTGGAGTGCGGTCAGCTCGGCCCGGAGGGTCGTCGCGTGCTCCCGCACTGCCTGCTCGGCCGCGGCGTCCATCTGCTGCTGGGCGGCGCGGGCGGCGGCTGCTGCCTGCTCGGCCTCGCGGCGCATGTCGGCGGTGTGCGCCCCGGCGCTGTTCTGCTCGGCCGACGCGCGGGCGATGACGGTGCGGGCCTCGTCGCGCTCGGCGCGGATGCGGGCCTGCTCCTTGGTGAGGCTGGCGGCGAGACCGAAGGGCCGGCGCAGCGAGTCGGTGGGCTTCGCGGGCTCGTAGATCGCGGCGTGCTCACGGGCGCGCTGCTCGGTGCGGGCCTGCTCGGGGTCCATCACGGTCCGCGTCTCGATCTCCTCGGCCAGACCGGACAGGTGGTGGTCGATGCGTCCGAGCTGCTTGCGGGACTTCTCCAGCCGCGCGCCGACCTCCTCCAGCTGGCGCTGGGCGATCTCACGCCGCTTCTCGGCGGTGCGGATCGTCAGGGCATCGGCCTGGTCACGGCGGGCGACGGCCACGGCCGGCTCCAGCTCCACGCTGATCTTCTCGGCCAGCGTGTGGTGGCGGTTCTCGTCGCTGCGGACCGTGGCGGTGAGCCGGTCCCGGCGGCGGGTGAGGCGGTCGTGGACCACTCCCGGATCGGGCAGGTCCCCGTAGGGGCGCTGCCGCCACGCCTTGGCGTCCCGGGCCGGCTCGGCCTCCGCGTTCGTGCCGGCGCGGTCGAGGTCGCGGGCGACGAGCTGGCGTAGCTGCTCATCGGTGAGGTCGTGGCGCTCTCGGAGCATCGCGTCACTGAGCTGGGTCAGCACAGCGCTGGTGTCGGCCCCGGCGACCAGGGCGCGGTTCTCGAGCTTTCCACGGGTCATCCCCACGTAGAGCTGGGCGGCGGTGGTGTCGTCGGAGACGACCGTGACGGCGCGGCGGGTGGTGACGCCCTGCGCGCCGTGGATGGTGCTGGCGTACCCCAGGGCCACGCTCTCGGCGGCGTACTCGGCGGGGATCTGCTCGGTGCGCTGGTCGATGCCACCGGAGAGCGTCACGGTGCCGTCCTCGGCCACGTCCCGGACCGTCCACACCTCGCGGTTGGCGACGGTGAAGTCCTCGCCGCGGTGGTTCCGGCGCGTGGTCACCACGTCTCCGATGTGCAGCACTGCGCCGTCGCGGCCGGCGGCGGTCGTGGTGGTGGTGTTGAGCTGGCCGGCCTCGATCCGGGCTTCCTGGATCGCGGTGTTGATCGCGTCCACGGTCTCGTTGTTGGTGGCCATGACGGCGATCGACTCGCCGGCCCCGTGGGCGGTCAGCCAGGCGGCTGCGGCCTGCTCGGTCTGGGCGGCGCTGTCGCTGAGCCGGTCCACATGGCCGTGCTCGTGAAGCCACAGGGCCACCTCGTGCGCCTTGGCGGGCGTCCCCGCGGTCCTCATGTCACGGGAGATCTCGGCGTAGGCGGTGTCGGCCACGCGGGGGTCATCGGCGCGGCGGAACCGGTGGATCGAGTGGAGGTCCACGCGGGCGTCCTCGGGCACCTGGGCCTGGACCAGGGCCATAGCGCCGGAGTGCCCCACGGGGCGGACCTGGTGGGGATCACCGACCAGGGCCAGGCGTGCCCCGGTGTCGTCGGCCACGGTCAGCAGCGCGGCCATGGCGTCCACGTCCACCATGCCGGCCTCGTCGCAGACGATCACGTCGCCGGCGGCGAGCTGTGCGGCGGCGCTCGGGCCGTAGTAGATCGAGCCGTCCGTGTCGGTGTCCCCGGAGGCGAGGCGCTGCCAGGTGGTCTGCCCGGAGGGCGCGGTGCGCCACCGGAACCCGTGCTGGTACAGCAGCGCGTGGAGGCTGGAGCCGTCAGCACCGATCTCGGCCTGCGCCACCTGCGCGGCCTTCATCGTCGGGGCCACGGTCAGCATCCGGTGTCCCTCGGCGGCGATCGCCCGCTCTGCGACGGTCAGCATCGTGGTCTTGCCGGCCCCTGCCGGCCCCTCGATCGTCACCAGCGGGGAGCTGCCGGCCGCGGCGCGGGCCGCGGCGATCTGGCGATCATCGAGCCGCACCGGATCGTCCCCAGCGGCGGCACGCTCGGCGTCCACCACGGCGACGGCCGCGGCAATCGCCTCGACGGGCGCGGGCGCCGGGTCCCCGATTGCCGCGCGAACGGCGGCGCGCTCGGTGATCCGGGCGCGGGCCTCGCCCACGGCGGTCAGCCGGAAGGTCTTCACGTCCTCGGGGCTGCGGACGTCGGCCGGAGCCAGCGACTCGACCTCCAGTAGCGCCCGGGTCTCGATCTCCCCGATGAGGCGGTGCAGCTCCTCGGGGGCCGCGGTCAGCTGCGCCTGCGCGACGGCCATGGTCGCCCCGGCGCGGAGGTCCACGCGGGAGAACCTGCCCTGAGAGCGGACGGCCCGCTGATCGGTCCAACCCAGCGCGTAGGCGGTCAGCTGGTCCCGGTCCACCTCGTGTGCTTCGCGGGGCTGCACCGGGGCCGGCGGGCGGGCGACCAGCACGGCGGGGTCCACGTCGGCGATCTCGCGGCGCATCTGATCGCGCCACTGGTCCTCGTCCAGCTCCTCGGGCTTCTGCGCTCGATCCAGCGCCCACGCCTGCCGGTCCCACGATTCGATGAGCCGCGGGCTCGGCTCCTCGCCCGGATTCGCGGCCCTCCACTCCCGCTCGAAACGGGCCTTGTTCCGGCCGATCTGGGCCGCGCGCTTACTCATCGGGTCCACGACGTGAGACAGCTCCGCGATCTCTCCCTCGTCGTTCAGCGTGTACCCGTGCGAGGCCAGCGCTGCCCTCCAGCGGGCGTCGGTGCGCGCTGCCAGCTCGCCGCGGGCGTTGACGAGGACCTGGTGCCGGAACACCTGCTGTGAGTCCACGTTCGACCACTTTCCATCGGCGCCCTGCACCTTGGCGTTGAGCCAGAGGTGGCGGTGCGCGTGGGGGTCCAGGGACCGGGAACGCTCGTGGTCCAGGGTCACGACTTCGACCTGCGCCAGGCCGATCCGCTGCTTCCCTCCCGCGCCGCGGCGGGTGGTCAGCTCCTCGCTCCAGGCGGTGACGGTCTCCTCGGTCACCCGGTCCATCAGAGCGTCGAACTCCTCGCGCAGCTCGGGGTGCAGCACCGCCGCCAGCGAGTAGGACTTCGGGGCGTTGATCGTCGCGTCATAGAGCAGATGGGCGTCGGGGGAAGTCATCGTCCGGCCGCGCTGCTCGCCGGTCTCGGGGTCCACGCCGTCGATCCACGCGCGCAGCTGCTCGGCGTCGAGCCGGTCGCGCTGGATGCCGTCTGTCCGGGCGGTGTGCCGGACAACGGTGGGTGCGTCGTCGGGGCCGTACGCGGCGGCGGCATCCGCGCCGGCCGAGACCTGGCGCTCGACCTCGGCGGCGTCGCAACCGCCCTGGAGGGCGTAGGCCGTGGCGTGGCGAATCCCGTGGCCATCAACACCACGTCGCCAGACCTGAACCCCTCCGCGCATGCGGCCAGCGTAGCGCACCCACCACGTAGTGCTTACGTGCATAGCAGAATTTGATGGGAGGGCTGGATGGTGGGGCGGCACAGCGGGCGGAGCGAGCCGGTGGCGCTGAAGGAGCCGGCTCGTCGTCGTGAGGGAGGGGTGGCGGGCGCGTGAGCGGGGAGCTGTTGTAGCGGTGCGGCTGGTCAAGGAGACGGCAACGAAAGGGACAGCGATGGACGAGCAGAGCAACTACCAGGATCGTGGACGGCTGATCCGGCTGGAGGGCCGGCCGATCGAGCCGGACTGGATGACGCTGCTGGGGGCGGTGCGCAATGCCGTCCAGACGGGCAGGGCGGCATTGCGTCGTTCCTGTCAGACGTGATGTGGGAGGGCGTGGATAACACGGTGGTGCCCCGCCCGGCCGCGCTCGACTACCCGTTCATGCGGCGCTGGCTCGCCGCGCGCGAACAAGCCGCGATCGACTACCTGTGCGACGGCTGGCGTTATGCGTTGTACGACCCCGAGCCGGAGCTGCCGACCAGGCGTTGGCGCGGCTGGATCTTCCCCGTTGCGCTACCAAGGCGAACGAGTGGCAGCACTTCATGTACGTGAATAAGCTCCTGGACCAGGACGGCCCGGTGGAATGGTCCGTGGGCTACTGCAACGACTGCCTATGGGCCGTGCTGACGCTGGATGACGAGAAGCAGCCGGGACCCTCCTGGTGGCTGTTCTACGACCAGGAGACGACATGAGTCCCGCTTCCTCCCGTCAAGCAGACGCGGGGGCCGATCCGCGTTCCGGCGACCTCCTAGAGCTGCTGGGCCTGCCGCCAGCGAAGCTAGAGCGGTCTCGTTATGCAAGACGCACGGAGCGGGAGCGGTGCTGCGGCGTCCTGCCAGACCCGCTCTGAACGCAAAGGGGTATGGCCGAGTGATGCATTGTCGGGGGTGGCTGTGACGATAGGAACCACGACGCCACCAAGGGGGACTGTCATGGACAGTGAAATCGAGGGGCTCAGCGAGACCGGGCTACTCGTGTTCGTAGGGACACTGGGAGGCCTCGCTGTCGTCATCGTCGTGGCCGCGCTTCTCGCACTCGGGTTCGCGCACCGCCACCGGATGCTGACGGGCTGCGGCGTGTTCCTGGGCGGCGCTGCGATCGGCACGCCGGTACTGATCGTCGCAACCATCATCGCCCGGTCGATCTAGTCGGCCAGCGGCGGTGCGCGACTCTCGGCTGAGTGGGCGACGGAAGCACTGGGCGTCGATAGGATCAACACCCCAGGCCACCAAAACGAAGCGCGAGGGCCGCACAGAGCCATCGAGGAGAAGTAGTAAGAGATGCCCGAATCACTGCATAAGCTTTGGAATAGCTTAAGCGCCTTGGCCGACCTTGTGCCGGACCCGGTTTGGACAGCTATCGGCGCGATGATTCCCGTCATTGTTGCCGCGCATTTCGCCATACGCAAAGTAGGGCATGAGCGCCGCTTTGACAAGAACCTCGACATATACTCTCGACTCCATCGCGCAACGGATCGCGTGGCCGTCAATGCGCCCGGCTCCGACAAGAGCAAAGAGCAGGACGACGTCGCCGCAAAGGCGCTCAGCGACATGATTGACGCGTACGATGAAGCGAAACTACACATATCTCCGAGGTCGAGAGTGGCACTAGAGAATTTATTTGGACAACTGAGGGTGCTGTGGGCCGATGCGCAGGACGATCAGTCCCCCACCTCAAACCTCTCGAACAGGCGCGCAAACTTGCTCCTCCGTGAACTCCCGGAGCAGATCATCATACTCGGGCGCCGCGACCTATATGGCGGAGAATCGTTGCGGAATCTTAATTTCAGGCTCTTCTGGCGACGTGACAGAAAACGAATACTGGGCGTTTTCCAGAAAGTTTGGGAAGATTCCGTCAAGACTCCTGTGCCTCTCGACTAGTTTATATTCGCGGGTTCTTGGTTCTATGGGCGTCGAGGATAATGCTCGCGAGCGGCAGCTCGAATAACTGCGGCGAAATAGCTTCGGCGTCGTTCGGGACGATGCAGCGGACGGTCCCGCGCAAATCCAGTCAGGGGCCATCGGCAGCGACCCCCGTCCTCGAGGACGGGGGTCAACTCGTCAGGCGTGGGGTGGTCATAGGGCGATGCGCCCTGGTGGTGCTGCCGGATCTAACCCGATCTGCCCTCCACGGCCGGCGCTGCGGCCGGGAGCCAGCGCCTTGATCTTGTCGGGCCGGAAGCCGCTCCAGTGATCCTGACTCGTGACGACCACAGGGGCCCGGGCGTAGCCGAGGTCCTTGACCCTCGCCAGGGCCGCGGCGTCCTCGGTGAGGTCCACGGTCTCGTACTCGATGCGGTTGCTCGTCAGGGCGCGCTTGGTGGCGTCGCACTGAACGCACTGCGGCTTGGTGTACACGGTGACGTTCATCGGGGTCTCCTCGTCGGTGGGGATGGATGGGGCCGGCTGCTGGGCGGTGCTCGCTGTGGTGGCGTCATCGGGGATCACTGGGTGAACCCCTCGGGGACGCGGGCGATCCCCACGAACTGACCACCACTGAGGCGGGCATCGCTGATCTTGGTCACGGCCGCGCCGCGGCTCGCCTCGATCATCTTTCCGTCGCCCAGATAGATGCCGACGTGGGACACGTCAGCGCCGAGCCGTCCCCAGGATTCGAAGATGAGATCGCCGGGCTGTGCCTCTCTGGGAGAGACCGCGTGGGAGCGCAGTGCCGCCCACTGCGCGCGGGCCGTGCGGGGAAGCCTGATCCCTGCGGCCGCGTAGGCGTACGTCGTCAGCCCAGAGCAGTCCTGCCCGCCTCGCGTGGGGCCGTCCCACCCGCCGCCACCGAACACGTAGCGCTGCCCCAGAGTGGTGTGGGCTCGCTCGATCACAAAGGCCAAGTCGCCGGTCGCGGTGGAACTGCCGTCGCCGCACACCGCGGAGCCGGCCTCGTCCTGGTCGATCGACACGTCCACGCCGGACAGGGCCGACATGATCTCCCGCGCCACCGGCTCGTGCTTGGCGTATGCCTGCGGGTGCGCGCTGCGCTGGACGCGCTGCGCGGCCACGGTTGGCGCCAGCGACTCCCAGCCCTCCACGTTCACCAATCCGGGAATGTGATAGCCCCTCGGGCCGGCTCCTCCGGGAATCGCCTCGGTGAGCGTCTTTCCCTTGTAGAACACCTTCGCGGCATAGGCGGTGTCGCTAACTTCCTCCAGGGAGCCATACCAGCCGGGGAGCTGCCGCTGCTGGAATACTCCCGCGTCACCATTCCCGTCCGGCGTGAAGGTGCTCGGGTGATCCCCTAGACGCGATTCCTGCATCGCGGTCATCAGCGCGATCAGCTGCCCTCGGGCCGAGATCCCCTCGGCCTCCCCTACCGTCATGATGATCGCGGCCTGCTCCATCGCGCGCGGTGTGTACCCGCCGACTGCCGCGGGAAGCTCCCCGTCGATACTGACGGACAGTGAGCTACCGGCGCAGATCGCGGTGTTGCTGCCGACGCTGCCGGCGAACATGCCGACTCCCACGACACCGGCACCGGCAACCAGGACCAGCGGCGCCGCGCAACCGACTACCAAGCTCGCCGCGATCGCCTTCTTCTTCATGCTCAGGCCACCTCCTCCGGCGGCTCCAAGTACGAGACCTTCCACGGGTCGACGGGGTCCGCGCGGACCATCACCAACTGGAAGTCCCCGATCGTCGCCGGGACGGTGACCTCAGCATCGGTGCCACTGACCAAGCCGTACTCGGCGCTGCCCTGCGGGGCTCCGGCCGGCCCGCGGCGAGGATCGGTGTACTGCCAGACCTCCTGCGCGGCCGGCGTGAGGTGCTGGGAGAAGTTCGACCACCACTCGTCGGGATCTTCGGTGGCGAAGTACGCCTCGACGGCCGCGTGCGCGGCCGTGCCGGCCTCCTCGGCGTCCCCCTCCTCGGCCTCGGGCGGACCCTCGTCGCCGGGCACCACCGGGGCCTCCTCGCTGGGAGCCACGTCCCACTCGGTCGGGGACTCCTCCGGCTCGGCGGGCTCGCTCGTCGCGGTCGCCGGGGCCTCGCTGGTCGTCGGCTCCGGCTCGGGCACGTCGGCCGGGCCGCTGCATCCCACCATCAGGAGCGCGACGGCCGCTATCGGAACTGCTCGGATTGATCGCATGCCCAGACAAGCGCGCCCATCACGACAGCTCTCCCAGAACCGCCTACTGAGCGACTGCTTTACTGCGCGCCTTCGTAGCCCCCGTGGCACCAAACCACGGCCCCGCGGTCGCTGGAACGGGACGGGGGCCGGGTGCTGCCATGGAGCGTCGGGTACGGCTGTCGCGAAAGGGCGAGGCTAAGCTTAGGGACATAGACGATGTTATCAATGAGCTTTCAATGAGCGGGAGACGGCATGAAATGGATACTTCGGCCCGAGAAGCAAGATGTACTCGCAGTATTTGGAGCAGCTTACGCTCTCATTCTTCTCGGGCCTACGATCGCAGCTGTTGGTCGGGGGGCATACACGCCTATCGGTGACTCGCTGTCGATTCTCGGGGGGGCCTCCATGGTGTTCGCTGCAATGGTCTACATGCAGTACTATCGCCGGAAGCGGATTTGGCGCTCCGGCGAAGTTCCGAGCGAATATGTTGCCTTCGCGTCCGGAGCGAGAGCGAAGGGCGACCGTAATGATTACAAACCAAACTATGGCGTCGGGAAGTTGCCGCGTCCGGGAGATGTTGAGCGCGTGGTCGACCTCGCTTTAGAGTACATTCCCGCGGAGCTCTTTTATTCCGAAAAGCAGGTACACGGCTTTCTTGAACGGAACCCTGGGGCGCTACGCTGCATCCGAACGTCGTCGGCCGGCGAAATTTCCGGCTACTACATCCTCCTTGCGCTTTCCCAGCGTGGAGAAGACCTCATCTTGGACGGCGCTGTCGATGTGGGGGTAGCGATGTCCCCGTCCCTTACCCTCAGCGACCCCGCCGATGCGTCCGCGCTCTACATTGGCATGATCCAGGGCGAAGGCGGGAGGGGAAGTGCTGCAGTGCTTTTGGCATTCGTTGAACATCTTCTGCAAATCGTTGAGCAGAACAAGAAGCCGATACGCCTATACGCGCGGTCTGGCCACAAGTCGTCGCGTTACCTAATGGACAAGCTCGGCTTTACGCCCGTAAAGGTAGCGGGTGGCGTCTCTTATCTCGAAGTGGCCGAAGTCGGTGAGGCTCAGCTACGCGAGTTGCGGAATTCTGGGCTGCGTACGCGCAGGCGGGCAGAACGGGTGATGAAACAGCGTGAGGAGTTATAGCAAGTCGGAGTTCCTAGAGCTAGATGACGACGCGAAACGAAACGACGTCACCGCGACTCTGACCGCCTGTGCTCGGCCAGTCCTAAGAACCTACAGGTTGTTGAGGCAGTCTCGCGGGTGTCATCCGTCGAGACAGTTCGAGCGCGTTCCTCCGCCAGGCTTGCGTCTCGCGAGCTCGTCTCGTCGGTAAGCGCCTCATGAGGCGTTCTATAGCAGCCCGTGAAATGACGCTCGCCCAACGACCCATCGCGGCATTACTGCACGCACTCACAGCCGGGCCCCTCTCGGGAACGGGGCACGGCCCCGCGGTCGCTGGAATGGGACAGGGGCCGGCTGCTGCCACGGGACGTCGGGTACGGCTGTCAGCGCACCCCTCCAGCCTTTCGGAGGCAAAGGGCGCGGAGCGGCCTGCGGCAGCGCCTTTCCCACCGTGCCGATCGAGGGCCGGCGTCGGACCGCCGGGGCACCATGGCGTCATGAGTGAGGCATGGCTCCGGCGCGGGCCGCACGGCTGGAGAGAGCCCACACCGCCACGCTGCGGCTGCGGCTCAACTCGGTACCTCGTCGGATGGGCGGCATGCCTGTGCGGGGCGGACCGATGACGCTCGGGCATCGGACGTGGTACTGCCAAGAGTGCGGGCAGCGCACCGTCATCGCCTGCGTGGATGCAACCTGTGACGTCCGGCCCGGTGATCCAGCGGCGCTACTGAACTACTGATGTACGGAGGTACTGCATTTCTGCGTTGCGCTCGGCTGGCGCGGCGTCAGCGCAGAACGGGCTGGATCTCCTGTTGCCGGCGGTAGGTCTCGTGGCCGGGGGTGTCGCCGCGGCAGATGCGCGCAACCGTGCTGGCAGAGAGTCCGTCGCGGAGGCTATGGCTCGGTACGCCCGGCCCTGGCCGCGCAGTAGCAAGAGGGTCTCGTACTGCTCGGGCTTGACGGCGATCGGACGGCCGGGGCGGCGGCCGCGGTTCCGGGCTGCTTCGAGCCCTGCCATGGTGCGCTCCCTGATGCGGTCCCGCTCGCGCTGCGCGAGGGCTCCGAGCAGCGTCACCGAGAACATGCCGTCAGCTGTGGAGGTGTCTACGCGCTCGTGCAGCGACTCCACCGTGATCCCGCGAGTCGTCAGCTCGTCCAAGGTGAGGATGAGCCGGCTCGTGCGCCGGGACAGGCGATCGAGGTCGGTTGCCACCAGGGTGTCGCCCCCGATCACCACGTCCGACATGAGTCGGTCTAGGACGGGGCGGTGGGGCGCTGCGCCCGATGCCGTCTCCTGGTGCAGGTGCTCGGGGAGCACACCGTGGGCGGTCAGTGCGTCGATCTGTCGCCCAAGGTTCTGCTCGTCGGTGGAGACCCTGGCGTACCCGTAACGCGTCATTGGCTCGCGCCTTCCCGTGTGTCTTAATGCCGTGGGTCAGAGGACTTCTGGCACAGAACATTATGGGGCGCCGTTATGACACAAGCCGACCTGCGGTGATCGTCGCCAGCGGCCGGCGTCCGGCCGCGTGCCACTACCGACCGTTTACGGCACAGGGGTCGTCGAGTCCTCGGCTAGCCGATAGCTGGTCTTTCCGGCTAGTCCGCACGCTCTAGTACCGTAGGACTGTCACGGCTAGCCGCTCTGAGCCTGCTGTCCCCAGGCGGGACGGCCCATGTGGCGCGATGCCCTCCATGGTTAGGCATAGGGGTGACTAGAAGTGGCCGAGGCCCGGCATGCCCGTAAGGGAGCTCTCGGTAGTGCCCGAGTTGGTAGGTGCCGCTCCCTCGCGCGCAGTTCCGCAACGGGCTACGGGCGAGGGAGCATGCCTTGCTCACCACGGTGCTGTATCCAGCGGGCGCTGGAACGCACTGCTTGTGCGCAGGCCGTGACCGCGCAGCTTGCGCACAAAATCTCGTAGTTCTTCTCGTGTTTGGCGAGGAGTAGATTTAGGCATAGCGATGGTGCGCCCGCGAGGCGACCTGAGGCGAAGTGTTGATTCGCTGTCGGTTTTTACGACCCAGCCTTGCGTCAGCGCGTCTGCCTTCAGTTTTGCGATTTCGCGCTCGAGGAGCCGTGAATCTTCTTTCGCCGACCCAACTGACGGCAGCGAGGTATGGCCGGGTTGCGGTGCGCTGGCTCTCCGTCCGAGTTTTCCGAATGCTTGCTTTACCTGGTAAGCAGCTGCGCGGACCGCTGGGAGACCACCGCCGACGTCGTCCCGATAGGGGAGCCGTGTAAGGCCGAAGAGATCGCTCGGCAGATCTATTTCGCCTGCCGCGAGAATGAAGGTCCGATCGCGCCCCAGGGCTCCGACGAATATTCCGAACTCGAGGATGATGTTGTCTCGCGCCGCAGGCTTGGCGGTGCCGCGCTTTGTGGTCGTGTCGTCTGGCGTGGCAACAAGGATGGCGAAATCCACTTCAGCTGCCTTTTGCAGGAGCGCTTCCAGCGTGAAGCTGCCGGGATCGAACACATCCAGGTCCCACCTCACTGGGTGGACCGTTGAGCCCAGGGAGTGCTCGAGGTCTTCCGCTACATCCTTTCCCTCGCTGGAGGAGCCGATGAACAGCTTCGGGAGGGGAGGTGGTGGAGGTTGAAGAATCGCCATGCCAGAACCTTAAGAGTCGACGGGTTGCGCTGCGACGCACAAGTCCTGTTTATACCCGAGCGAGCAGATCTGTGTCAGATCGGCCGTTTCGGAACCTGTGTAACGGGGGGACTTACGGCGCCGTCGCTGTCACGCAGGGTGGTGCTCAATGTGGCAGATGTGCCTAGTTGAGGTGTCACCAACTCGTGCATCAGTCCCTCTGGGGCTGCTGCGCCATCGGGAGGCAACCGAGGCGTCACTCTGAGGTATACCTAAGGCACTCGGCACCGCTGTTGCTACGCCGCTGATCGGCCAGCTGGTCGATGAGTGGTCTGCGCAAGCGGGCTACCTCGCGATCACCGGGGTTCTCATTCTCCTGCTCATCGTGACGGTTCGGCTCGATCGCGGCCGCCGACTATCGCCCGTACCATAAACGGTTCACTTAGGCGCGGTCCGGTCGCCACCGGGGTGGAGGCTATTCGGTTTCGACGCCGTCCTCAACCGCTACCATTTCGGCAATCTTCTTGGCAATCTGCTCCAAGGTGTCATCCGCCGTGTCCATACCGTGCCTGGATCCGAGAAGGGGGCTGACCTCGCGAACCTCGTCGTATGTCACGCCATGAGCAACGGGGATTAGTTGATCGCGCGATAGCAGCTCTGACAGTTCTTTGTCGGAAACTCCGCCTCTTTCTACGCGCTGTAGGAACGCTGCAGTGATCAGGACAAGGCCTACTCGAGTCCTCGCAAGACCCCTGTCAATCTCTCGCATGAAGGGCGTGCCAAGAATGATGTCCTTCTCGCTGAACCAAACCGACACGCCTTCGGCTACAAGCAGAGTGTGAAGCTCCATAGCCGATTGACGTCGATCGTCCCAAGCGTGGCAGAGGAACACATCGCGGAGGTCGGGCCGTGCGCCGCGGGCTTCGACTACTTTCCGGTAGGGCTTTAGTGCCTCAACCTCAGCGTCTGTGTACGTCACAGTCGAGCTTGGAGGTGACCACGGGGCTCTGCTTCGGCCGCCGGAAGATCCACCGCTGCCGCCCGAACTTCCATACGACTCTCGTGACCGAGTCGGGCGCACCCGGGCGGGGTATTGGGGGGTCTGGCGTGGGTAGGCGCTGTACCCGCGTCGACCGTGGACCGGGCATCGCGCGGCCCCTGAGGCAGTCCGGTGCCCGCGATCGGGGGCTGTGCATCCGCTCATAGCTCTGATTCTAGGTGACCTGCCACACAAAAATGTCGCGCCCAGGTCGCGGGCCGCGAGTTCTCCCCGGATGCGTCGCTTTGAGGTATACCCAGCGCGACAGATGTGGCGCAAAAGTGCACCTTTGGGCCCTATTGGGAACCGTAAGCGACCAGCGAGTAACTGTTCTGCTGGGGTGCCGCAGTTTGGCACGCAACGTGCGGCGCGGTGCGTGACCCCTCTCGGTGGGTCAGTCTCCAGTCTGCTAACGAGGCGAACGGGCCCGTTAGCGTCACCTGATTTGTGTGTTGTTCGTCGTGGCGGTCAGCTACGTGGAGTCGGGGCAGGGAGTATCTCGGTGAGCAGGTGGCGGACTCGGGCGTCGATCTCGTCGCGGACTTCGCGTGCTTGCTCGAGTGTGCTGTCTGCTGGGTCCCGGAGGTCCCAGTCTTCGTAGCGTCTGCCGGGGTAGATGGGGCAGGCGTCGCCGCAGCCCATGGTGATGACGACGTCGGCTGCGCGGACGACATCGTCGGTGAGGGGCTTGGGGAACGCGGAGCCCAGGTCGATCCCGATTTCTCGCATGGCTTCCACGGCGCGTGGGTGCAGCGCGCCGCTGGGGGCGGATCCGGCGGAGCGGACGTGCACTCGACCGGCAGCGTGGTGGTCCAGCAGTGCGGCTGCCATCTGGGAGCGGCCTGCGTTTTGGACGCACACCAGCAGCACTTCGGGGACATCGTGCGGGGCGGCGCCCTTGGACTGTGCGAGCGCGGTCAATCGGTCTCGGGCGAAACGCTCGGTGAGTGAGGGCAGGTGTGAGGTGATCTTGGAGGTGCGAGCCAGAGCGGTATAGGACTCGAAGACGTACCGGTCCACCGTCTCGGCGGCGAAGATTCCCGTGAAGCGGCGGGAGAGGTCCTCGGCGATGCGGTGGAGGACGTGCTCGGCGTTCAGGAGTGAGGGGGTCTCGCGCGGCGTTGCCATCACGGTCCTCAGTTCTTAGCTGGAGTGGTCGGGGCGTGCTCGGGCAGGAGGCTGGCGATGAGCTCCTCGATGCGGGTGCGGATCCCGTCGCGCACGGGGCGGACTTCCGCGACGCCCTTGCCTGCTGGGTCCTCGAGCTTCCAGTCCTCGTACCGCTTGCCGGGGTAGTAGGGGCAGACGTCACCGCACCCCATGGTGATGACCACGTCGGAAGCCTGGACGGATTCGGGGGTGAGGATCTTCGGGTTCTGGTGGGAGATGTCGATGCCAACCTCGGCCATGGCCTCGACTGCTGCGGGGTTGATCGAGTCGGCGGGCGCGGACCCAGCGGAGCGGACCTCGATGCGGTCCCCGGCGAGCTCCCGCAGCCACCCGGCTGCCATCTGGGATCGACCGGCGTTGTGAACACAGACAAACAGGACGCTGGGGCGAGCGGTCATGGGAGTCTCCAGACAGGGGTGAGAGGGAGGGGTTCAGGCGATGTCGAGGAACGCACGGAGCTCGGCGAAGGCTGACGGGACGACGGAGTAGTGGGCCCAACGGCCCTTCTGCTCGCGCGTGAGCAGGCCGGCGTCGACGAGCTTCTTCATGTGGTGGCTGACGGTGGGCTGACTGATACCGAGCGGCTCGGTGAGATCGCACGCACAGACCGACTCGCAGCCCTGAGCGGCGACGTGGGAGAGGAGACGGAGGCGCGTGGGGTCGGACAGCGCCTTGAGCAGGGAAGCGATCCGCTCGGCATCGACGGTGTCGACCGGACCTGCGGACAGCGAGCAGCACCCGACAGGGCCGGTCCTCGCCGCGAATCCGGTGGCTGTGGTGTCGGTCGTCGTGGTCATGCCCTCACCTTACATTGACAGTCATCGATGTGGAACATAGCGTACTCATCGATAACCGTCGATGGAAGGTGTCTGGGCCTGATGAGTACGACCACCAAGGACGTGGAGCAGCCGCGCGTGATGAAGGAGATGTCCTTCCTTGATCGCTGGCTCCCAGTATGGATTTTGGCCGCCATGGCCGTGGGGCTCCTGCTGGGGCGGTTCGTCCCCGGCCTGAACACCGCGCTGGAGGCGGTGAAGATCGGATCCGTGTCCCTGCCCATCGCGATCGGGCTGCTGGTGATGATGTACCCGGTCCTGGCGAAGGTCCGCTACGACGAGACCCGGCGCATCGGCGCAGACAGACGCCTGCTGTTGACCTCGCTGGTGCTGAACTGGATCGTCGGACCGGCCCTCATGTTCGGCCTCGCGTGGATCTTCCTGGCCGACCTGCCGGAATACCGGACCGGCCTGATCATCGTCGGACTCGCGCGCTGCATCGCGATGGTCCTCATCTGGAACGACCTCGCCTGCGGTGACCGCGAAGCTGCCGCCGTGCTGGTCGCGATCAACTCCGTCTTCCAGGTGATCGCCTTCGGTGCCCTGGGCTGGTTCTACCTCCAGGCGCTGCCGTCTTGGCTGGGGCTGCCGACCACGTCGGCCGAGTTCTCGATCGGCGCGATCGTCCTCAGCGTGCTGATCTTCCTCGGGATCCCCCTGGTCGCCGGCTTCCTGACCCGCGTCCTCGGGGAGCGAGCGAAGGGCCGGGCCTGGTACGAGGAGCGGTTCCTCCCGAAGATCGGTCCCTGGGCGCTGTACGGGCTGCTGTTCACCATCGTGCTGCTGTTCGCCCTCCAGGGCGACGCAATCATCTCCGCCCCGGGCGACGTGGCCCGCATCGCCCTGCCGCTGCTGGTCTACTTCGTGGTCATGTTCCTGGGGTCCTTCCTGCTCGGCCGTGCGATCGGCATGAACTACGCGAAGTCCACGACCGTCGCGTTCACCGCCTCGGGCAACAACTTCGAGCTCGCCATCGCCGTCGCCATCGGCACCTTCGGCGTCACCTCCGGCCAGGCCCTCGCCGGGGTCGTCGGCCCCTTGATCGAGGTCCCCGTCCTCGTCGCCCTCGTCTACGTCGCCCTCGCCATGGGCCGCCGGCTCTTCCCCGGCGACCCAACCGTTCCCACCCGATGAACCAGCAGAGAGATCGAGTCACCATGACCGCGAAACGCCCCGCAGTCCTGTTCGTGTGCGTGAAGAACGGCGGCAAGTCCCAGATGGCAGCCGCCCTAATGCGCCACCACGCCGGAGATGCCGTCGAGGTGCACTCCGCCGGCACCCGCCCCGGCACCGTCATCAATGCCCAGTCCGAGGAAGCGATCGCCGAGGTCGGCGCGGACATGTCCTCCGCCGTCCCGCAGCCGGTCACCCCCGAGCTGCTGCGCAGCGTCGACCACGTGATCGTCATCGGCGGCGAAGCCGTCATCGAACCAGTCGAGGGAATGACCGCGCCGGTCACCACCTGGCACACCGATGAGCCCTCCCAGCGGGGCATTGAGGGGATGGAGCGCATGCGCCTGGTCCGCGATGACATCGACCGCCGCGTGCGGGCGCTGCTCGAGGATCTGCGAGTCCACCGGGACTAGAGAGCCGCTGTGGTGTGAAGCGGTATCACTGGCCCGGCCCGGGGCTGCTCACGCGCAGGCGGACCAGCCGGTACACCAGCCCGACCGCGAGCACTGCAGCCCCGGCGAGGATCGAGGTCGGGGGCAGGGTCGCCACCAGCACCACGCAGCCGATCGCGCCCAGGCCCTGCCAGGCCTTGGCGTAGCGGCGGTGAGGCCCCTCCTGGGTGGCCGCGGCGATGTTCGCGATGAGGTAGTAGACCAGGACTCCGAAGGACGAGAACCCGATCGCGTCGCGCAGGTCGGCCACGAGGATGATCCCGCTGACGACCAGCGCCAGAGCAATCTCGGCACGGTGGGGCACCTGGTACCTTGGGTGCACCGCGGCCAGCCAGCGGGGAAGATCCTGGTGGCGGGCCATCGCCAGGCTGGTGCGACCGACCCCCGCCACCAAAGCCAGCAGCGCACCCAAGGCCGCAGCGGCCGCCCCGATCCGCACCAGCGGCTCCGCCCCTGCCCAGCCGCGCGCGATGACGACGTCAGCCAGCGGAGTCGCCGAGCTCGCGACGCTCGAGGCTCCCAGCGTCATCAGGACGCTCGCAGCGATCAGCACGTAGATCACCAGGGCCAGGCCGAGGGCAGTCAGGATCGCCCGCGGGATGGTGCGCTGAGGTTCCTTGACCTCCTCGCCCATGGTCGCGATCCGCGCGTAGCCCGCGAACGCGAAGAACAACAGACCTGCTGACTGCAGGACGCCATACCAGCCGCCCTGGATCCACAGCCCCTCGGCGCCGTCGAGCGCTGGAGCGCCGGAGGTCAGCCCGGCCACGATGACCACAGCCAGCACCACGAGCACGAACGACACGATCACCCGCGTCGCCGCGGCAGTGCGCGTGACCCCGAAGTAGTTGATGGCCGCCAACGCCAGCACAGCCGCCACGGCGACCGGCTTCTGCCACGGACCAGGGACCGCGTACGCCGCGAAGGTCATGGCCATCGCCGCGCAGCTCGCGGTCTTGCCGATGACGACCCCCCCCCCCGCCACGAACCCCGGCCACTGCCCGAGGCGCTCGCGACCGTACACATAGGTTCCTCCGGACGTCGGGTACTGCGCCGCCAGCTGCGCCGAGGACGTGGCATTGCAGTACGCCACCACGGCAGCGATTGCCAAGCCGATCAGCAACCCTGCCCCGGCGGCTGCGGCAGCCGGCGCGAACGCGGCGAAGATGCCCGCACCCACCATCGACCCCAGCCCAATCATGACGGCATCACCCGTCCCCAACCGCCGGGCCAGACCAGGCTGAACACTCATCTCTCGTCATCCCTCCAGAACGCGCGCCGTGGCAAGCCGCCACTCGCTGGAATCGTACCCCGATATCGGAAACCGATCCAGGATCGTCCAGTGGGCGGGTGGTGGGCGTAGACTCCGGTGCCGATATCGGATCCGTCACCACAGAGGGAGGTGGAGCGCGGTGCGCGACTTCCAAAGGGGTGCAGTGCGGCTGCACATCCTGCATCACGCCGTCGAGGACGAGATCCACGGCGCATGGATGATGGCCGAACTCGCCGAGCACGGGTACTCCATCAGCCCTGGCACCCTGTATCCCACCCTGCATCGCATGGAATCCGATGGACTGCTGACCTCAACCAGCCGCACCGTCGAGGGACGCAACCGACGCGTCTACCGCGCCACCGACGCCGGCCGCGAGGCTCTGGACGACGACCGCAGAGCCCTCGCAGAACTCGCCCACGAAGTCCTCGGCTGGCGCTCCCCGGAGTAGACAAGACACCGGCCGCATCATCGGTCTAACGGGCGGCGGTTCATGGGGTCGTCGTTCAGGGCCTCAAAAATAGAGGGGGGGTGCTGGAGGGGATCAGTGCCCGTCCCCGAGATTGCCCGAGAGGAGCTCGAGACGTCGGAGGCTGGCGCCGTCCAGGCCGATGATGCGAGCCTCCTTGCCGCGGGCGGCGTACTTGCTCTGCACTGCATCGAGGGTGGCAACGGTGGAGGCGTCCCAGACGTCGGCGGCGGTGAGGTCGATGATCACGGTCTTTGGGTCGCCGGCGTAGTCGAACTGGTAGACCAGGTCGTTGCTGGAGGCCCAGAACAGCTCACCCTTGACCGCGTAGCGGCGGATGTCGACGATGCCGTCTCCGTCGACGTCGGTCTCCCATACCTTCTCGATGGTGACGAGGTGGGCGACGCGGCGGGCGAACAGGATCATCGCTGTGATCACGCCGAGGACGACGCCGATGGCGAGGTTGTGGGTGGCGACGGTGGCGATGACGGTGACCAGCATGACGGCGGTCTCAGACCACGGCATCAGGCGCAGCGTGGTGGGGCGGATGCTGTGCCAGTCGAAGGTCGCGACGGAGACCATGATCATCACCGCGACCAGCGCGGCCATCGGGATCAGGCCCACGATGTCGTTCAGGGCGATGACCAGGATGAGCAGGAAGATGCCGGCGAGGAGGGTGGAGATCCGGGTGCGGGCCCCGGACTGCTTCACGTTGATCATGGTCTGGCCGATCATGGCGCAGCCACCCATGCCCCCGAAGAACCCGGAGGCGATGTTGGCGATGCCCTGCCCCCAGGATTCGCGGGTCTTGTTGGAGTGGGTGTCGGTGATGTCGTCGACGAGCTTCGCGGTCATCAGCGATTCCATGATCCCCACGATCGCCATCGCGAAGGCGTACGGGGCGATGATCTGCAGCGTCTCGAGGTTCAAGGGCACGTTGGGGATGAACAGGGATGGCAGCGATTCGGGCAGCTCGCCCTGATCGGAGACGTTGGGCAGCGTCAATCCGCTGACGACAACGACGATGGTCAGCAGCACGATCGCGATCAGCGGTGCGGGGACCGCGGTGGTCAGTCGTGGGACGAGGACCATGATCGCCAGCCCCACCGCGACCAGGGGGTAGACGATGAGGGGGATGTTCTCGCCGAAGAGGTGGGGCAGCTGGGCGGTGAAGATGAGGATCGCCAGGGCGTTGACGAAGCCGGTCATCACGCTGCGGGGGATGAACCGCATCAGCTTCGCGACGCCAAGCAGAGCGAGAACGATCTGCAGAAGCCCGGCGAGGATCACGGTGGCGATGAAGTAGTCCAGCCCGTATTCGAGAGCGACGGGGGCGATGACTAAGGCGATCGCGCCGGTGGCCGCGGAGATCATCGCGGGTCGGCCGCCGACGAACGCGATCGTGACCGCCATGACGAATGAGGAGAACAGTCCGACCTGAGGGGGAACGCCGGCCAGGATGGAGAAGGAGATCGCCTCGGGGATCAGGGCGAGAGCGACAACGAGACCGGCGAGGACCTCGGTCTTGAGCCGGCGGGGATTACGCAAGGCAGAGACGACGGTGTCCGGCTGCTGTTGGGAGTGTTGATGTGCGCTGTCGGTGGGCGCAGTGTTGAGGGAAGTCACGAGTCGTCCTAGGTGGGGAGGGATGGGGCCCCGGCAGCACGAAACGTTTCCGTGAGGGACCCACTGGTCAACCCTCACGTTACGTGAGGTTTAGCCCGGCGGATACGAGGCCTGCCTCACAGACGGCCAGGCACCAGGCCTCCCGCTCTCCTCCGCTTAGGGGGTGGGTGCGGAGAGGTCGCGGAGGCGCGAGAGGAACTCGTCGGCCATCGCCACCTTCTTCTCCAGTGCGTTGCGCCGCTCGATGGCGATCGCCTCTATCTCTTGCAGCTTCTGCCGCGCCTCAAGGGGAGCGCCAGGCTGAGAGACGTCGTGGGTGATGTCGAGCAGTTCGCGCATCTGCTCCAGTGTGAAGTCCAGCGGCTTCATGCGACGGATCAGCAGGATCCGCTCGACGTCCGCTTCGGAGTAGAGGCGGAATCCACCCTCGCTGCGCTCGGAGGGGTTGACTAGCCCGATCTCGTCGTAGTGCCGCAGTGTCCGCAGGCTGAGCTCCGTGCGCTCGGCGACCGCACCGATATGCAGTAGCTGTTGCCTTCCGCTCTCTTCATCCATGAAGCCAGTTTGCCCCACCCGGTCAACTGCTCCGCGGGCGCGCAGACGCGGCAGGCTCTGCCCCATTGGGGTATACCCAAACGCGACACCTGTTGCCGAGACATCGCCGCTGTTCCACAAGGCCCAATCGCGTGTTTTGGCGCATGTCTCGGCTAGGGTCTTAGACATGAATGGAACACATCGGGCCCCGGGGCAGCGCGTCGCGTACCTCCGGGTGTCATCGGCCGGCCAGAACCTCGCTCGCCAGCTCGAGGCGGTGGGGGAGTGCGACCAGACCTTCACCGAGAAGCAGTCCGGCAAGAGCGCAACCGACCGCCCGCAGCTGCAGGCTCTGATTCGGCACGTCCGCCGCGGCGACCATGTCGTCGTCGCCTCCATGGACCGTCTGGCCCGCTCGGTCATCGACCTCAACGACATCGTCCAGCAGATCACCGGCGACCCCGCCGAGCACACCGAGCAGCACCCCATGAAGGGCGCGAGCATCGAGTTCCTCAAGGAACGACTCACCTTCGAGCCCGGGCACTCCGATGCGATGGCCGCGTTCCAGTTGAACATGGTGGGCGCCTTCGCGCAGTTCGAGCGCGAGCTCATCCGCCAGCGCCAGGCCGAGGGCATCGCCGCTGCGAAGAAGCGCGGCGCCTACAAGGGCCGGCCCCGCAGCCTCGCAAGCGACCAGATCCACTCCGTCCGCACCGCCGCCCTCGCCGGCATGCCCAAAGCCCAAATCGCCCGTGACCACGGCATCAGCCGATCCACGCTGTATCGTTATCTGGCGTAGATGCAATTCCGCGGCCCCGCGAGCGCGAGGTTTGCTCGCGGGGATATCATTCCGGGGTGACGTTGTGGCAAAAAGGCCTCTCAAGCCTCTCGATCATCATTATTGGCGTTTGTCCGGTAGTCATTGGAAGCTTCGACGAGCCGTGGCGGAACCTCTGGTTGGTGTGCCTTGGCGTGCTGGTTCTACTCGCGCTCGTGTGGCAATCCAGTCAGATTCTCTTCACCCCCGGGCCGAGCAAATGGCGGGATCAGATCCTGCTCGGTCTGGCTGACACGACCCAGGCGACCTTTGAGTCAATCGCTCGAATGGCGCAGAAGACCCCCGGTGCGATCGCACGAAGTCGAGCCGATCAGTACGACAAGCTGGCTGGTGAGTTACGTGCCGCGCTCATGGACCGGCACCGTCGTCCCCGAGTTCAAATCTTCCTCGTCGCACCCTCTACTGAGGGGGTCCCAGTTCGCGTAGAGCCTGATGGGCACGCAGGTCGCCGTCCGAAAAGCGACCCTTTTATTGCGGGCACACCGCGGGGAGATGCGACCCTCGCCTTCATCGAGCATGGCCAGTCGTACCTCTCCCATAATGTGCAAGACGATCCTCCGGACGGCTGGCAGGGCACGACCTCTGGTTATCAGTCCTTCATGTCATGCCCAGTGGTGCGTGACGGCACCGACGGTCTCGGGATGGTGACGGTCGACTTCGAGCGGCCCGTCACGCTAACTGCAGGTGACGAGGCGATCCTTCGGCTCTTCGCGGGTCATGTGGCGGTGGCGCGCTCGATCGAACTGGCTTCGCAGCGATAGAATCGAAGCGACTGCGGGGCGCCGTAGTGAACCTGGGAGGCGGTTATGACTGTTCAAGTAGTTAACGAAGGATCTGGCGCTTACATCAAGCGCACCGTTCCCTTGCGGCCAGTCGCTCCGAAGGTGCGCCCTTCTATTGACATCCGTATCCGGCGCTGGCTGCGCGAGATGGGGTCTGACGATAGCCGGGCACCCCACACGCACCGTCTGGATCGACGAAATGGTCAATAAAGCGAACTTTCACTCCTAGATCGCAGGAGTAGGCGGTCAAGCAGTAAGTTCCGCGTAACGGGCGAACAGGACCTGCTGTCGTTCCTGCTCCGAGCGGCACGTGCGCTTGGAGCCGAAGACTCGATCGACCACCGCGTCGAGCTTGCCGTGGGCGGACACCAAGCTGGGATCCATGGCGAGAGGGTCGTAGTGCTCGGCCAGTGACCGCTCGGGGTGAGCCATGCGCGCCTCGAGCACCCCGTGCCCCGCGGCGGCGATCTTCGTCCGCAGCTCCTCGCTGGTAGCGGGAAGGGGCAGAGTGTTCCATGTCAGCGTATTGGAGAAGCGGATGTCCGACTTCAACCGTCCCCCGACCGATCGCTGCCAGGCCATGAACATCGATGAGGAAATCACTCCGAAGAGGAACCCATCGGGATCGTCGGCCTTGAACGCAGCGTTGCTGGTCACGACTTCTGGCCCGAAGTAAGCGCAGGTCATGAAGGGTCGCCGTTCGCTCACCACCCCGGGGATGCAGACATAGGGGACGTCGGGCTGGGATCGCTGCCCGAAGAGATGGGGGGTGGCGGCCATGGCGCGTGTGGAGGCGGCAGAGCTGGCGCTGCGGAACTCGCGGACCGCGTCGAGGCGGGCTCGGAGGATCGGGGACCTGCGTACGTCTGCGGGGTCCAGGTCGGTGAGCCACAGGCACCAGCGCTGTTGTCGTCGCACGAGTTCGCGGGCGCCGACGTACGGGCGCACGTACTTCGCGGCGATTGGATCAGCCATGACCTCGTCGTAGTCCTCGACTTCCACGACGAGGTTTCCGCCGTCGCGGGGCATGCTGCCGAACGTCGCTTCGGGCAGGCCCGGCGACAGAGGCGATCGGCGCTGCTCGACGAGCACATTGGGGCCATCGACGAGGTAGCCGTTGATCGTCTGCGCCGGCGCCGAGATGGCTTCGCCACGGAGATCCGGGTACGAGAACAGGCGCGCCTGGATTTTCGATCTGTCGAACCCGACCACGACGCAGTGCACCGCGGCGGCGCCGGGGGCCTCGGAGACCCAGGCGAAGGTGCGGTGCGCGAAGCGGATGCGCCAGCCGGCCTCGAAGACGGGACCGAACAGGGCAGGGACGGGCTCGCCCTGACAGATGGAGTTGGTCGAGACGAAGGCGAATCGGCCGTTCACCGCGCCGAAGTAGTCGATCGCCTTCTTGTACCAGCCGGTGACGTAGTCGAGCCGTCCGATGTCCTTGCGCTCCCACACGTCGCGCAGCTCCTGGGCCTGCTCGGCGCTGCGCGTGGCGTGGCCGAGGAACGGCGGGTTCCCGAAGATGTGGACGTCAACGGAGGGCGGGATCACGCTGGCCCAATCCAGGCGCAGCGCGTTACCAACGGTGATGCGGGCGGAGTCCTGGAGGGGGAGCATGGGAACGGCGTAGCCGAGGGTGAGGTTCACGGCCTGGTTGGCCTGGTGCTCGACCAGGAACATCGCGGTGCGGGCGATGGTGGCCGGCCACTCCTCGAGCTCGAACCCGTAGAACTGCGACAGCCGAACATGGACGCGCGACTCGGCGTCCAAGGACAGCTGAGCCCGGGACGGGTCGAGCTGCTGGAGGCGCTCGTGGATGCGCAGCTCGAGGGCGCGCAGTTCCCGGTAGGCGATGATCAGGAAGTTCCCGCACCCGCAGGCCGGGTCCAGGAACGACAGCGAGCCCAGGTGCTCGAGCAGCTTCTCCAGCTCGCGCTTCTTGGCGTGCGCCTTGGTGAACTGGTCCTCGAGTTCGTCGAGGAATAGGGGGCGGATGACTTTGAGGATGTTCGTCTCGGTCGTGTAGTGCTCGCCGAGTTCGCGCCGGGCCTTCTTGGACTTCACGGCCTGGAACATGGAGCCGAAGATCGCGGGGGAGATACTGGACCAGTTGAAGTACGCGGCCTGCAGCAGCAGCTCGCGGGAGGCCCGGTCGAAGTAGGGGATCTCCACGGCCTCGCCGAACACGGAGCCGTTGACGTAGGGGAACGCCTGGATCAGGTCATCGTCGCGCCCGTACCGCTTGTCCTCGGGCTTGTTCAGGGCCTGGTAGAGCGTGGTCAGCTGCGCGCCGAGGTCGGAGCCGTCTTCGCTGGTGCGCTCTTCGATGTACCGGGAGAACAGGTCGCGCTCCCAGAGGCCGGAGTCGTCGGCGTACAGGCAGAACAGGGTGCGGATCAGGAAGATCGAGGCCTGGTGCTCGTCGTACCCGGTGGCCTCGAGATGCTCGTACAGCTTGGCCATCAGCTGCGCGGCCTTGATCGACGCGGTCTCCTGCTCAGTCGAGCCGAACTTCGCGCGCCGGTAACCGGCCAGGAACATCAGATCGTCGACATGCGCGGGCAGCTCCTCGAGCGGGAACTCGAGCAACTCGGTCTCGGGGGAGTCCGCGGCAAGATCGAGCAGCCGGAAATGCTTGAAGTCGCTGGTGATCACGAAGTCGGGCCGCTCGTGCTCGGTCAGGGACTCCATGTAGTCCAGCGCCTGAGCCTCGGCCTTGGCGAGGTCGGCGCCGGCGGACTTCATCTCGATCAACGCGGTACCGGAGATCAGCGCATCGATGTAGCCCTGACCGCCGGTGGAGGCGCGCTGAGCGCGCTTCTCATAGAGCGCCGCGCCGGAGCGGGTGATGCCGAAGACCCGCAGCAGGTCCCGGACGAAGGACTGTGCTTCCCCGCGCTCGTACCCCTCCGCGTCCCGCCACTGCGCGACGAACGCCCCTGCTCGGGAGCGGATATCGGGCAGCACGAGAGGCTTATGGCTCATGGGTACATGATCTCAGGCCGTACTACCCGGTGGTCACGTTCTCGCGCGACCGCTTAGAGCGCGACACGCCGGGAGATTCCTTGGGATACGGAATCGCGCGCCTGTGCGCCCGCGCAATCAGGTGGAAGCGTCCTGGCACGTCATAGGAGAAAGTGCTGTGCGTGTACGCAACGCGAAACCCCTACATGTTGGGTCGCGCGAAGCCTTCTCGCCCAACATGTAGGGGTGCGTGTCGGGCTCGCTCGGTAGAATGTGGGCGGCTGGGGATACCAACCCCAGCCGCTGATCGGCGAACCTCGGACGTCACTGTAGGAAGTGGATCCCGAGAGTATCAGGCACCGTGCCTGCTGCCGGAGAAAGGAGACGGAAATGGCCAAGAGTCGATCCGTCACCAGGAGCGCTCGTACGGGGCGCTTCGTCACCAAGTCCCACGCGAAGAGGTCGCCGCGCACGACGACCACCGAGCGAGTGGGGCCCGGGACCTCCAACAGCCGCCAGGTGACGCGGTCCGCTAGCTCGGGCCGGTTCGTCACCACGCGATGGGGTGACCAGAACCCCGGGGGGACGGTCAGGCAGAAGGTCTGACCTGACGTGGGTGGGTGGCGCCATCCAGCGCCATCCACCCCTTCTCTCGAGAACGGTCCGTACCGGGGTGTCCAGCGCTTCGATTGTATCGCTAGCTCTTTACTCGATACTGCAAAAGTCGCTCTCAGGGGCTACAGTTGCAGTACCGAGCATGGTGGAGGTGGCTGATGCGTGCGAGTGATGCGCTGACTGTGCTGGAGCAGTTGGGGTCGGGGCAGTGGGGGCTGGTGACTACTGCTCAGGCAGCTGCTCTGGGGGTGACGCGCCCGGATCTTGGTCGACTTATGGGAGCTGGATCTGTGCAGCGGGTTCGGCACGGGGTGTACGCGCTGGCCTCGGCTGGGTACGGGCCGTTGCAGGATCTGCAGGCGGCGTGGCTGGCTACAGATCCCCGCACGGCGGGGGAGGCCAGGGTGATGGGAGGCGATGATGTCGTCGTCTCGCATGTCTCAGCGGCTCAGGTGCATGGGCTCGGTGACCTGATCGCCATGGCGCATGAGTTCACGTCGCCGCGGCGACGCCAGACGGCACAGCCTGACGTGCGGTTTCACCGCCTCGACCTGCCGGACGAAGACCGTGCGGTGGTGGATGGGCTGCCGGTGACGTCGGTCGTGCGGACGGTCGCCGACTTGGTGGCCTCGGCGACTGACTTCGATCATCTCGCGTCGGTGGTGCGGGATGCGTTATCGCTCCCGGACGTGCGTCACGACATGCTTGCTGCGCGCCTGGACGCCGGCGCCGGCCGCTACGGCTTCGAGGACGGCGATGAGCTCGTCAGCGCGTGCTTGGAGAGTGCCGGGTTGCCAACTGTCGCTGCGAATCTCGTCTCCAGCGATGCGTTTCTTCGGTCGCTGGTAGAGCCGCTCAGTCGGCAGCTCGTCGAGAGTATTCAGGGAACGTTCACTCGTAGCTTCCTGCAGGGTGGGACGGGGGTGGCGCCGACGATGCAGAACCTTCAGAAAGTCATTTCGCTGGACCATCTCACCGGTCCCATCGCTGAGTTGATGCGTCAGAACTCGGCACTGTTCGTGCCACCGAACCCGCGTGTGACCGCGGCAGCGCTGGAACACCTCGCCGCCTCTAGTCCATGGACCAAGGTCATCGAGACAGGCTTAGCAGCGAGTGGGGCCCGGAATGACATGAGCGAGCGTCACGAGCGCGAGGACGAGGTGCCGGAAGGCAGCGACGATGAAGATGCAGAGGAGGGACAGTGCCACGATGGTGACGAATAGGCCGGCTCCCAGTTCGCCGGCGGCGCTACGTGCGTCGCTGAACAGTCTGCTGAAGAACGAGGCTCGGCGTCGCGGCGTGACGGTCGAGTTGGTGCGCAAGCAGTACATCTTCACGGTGTTCTTCCGCCGCGTATTCGCTCGCGAACAGACGGGATGGATGCTGCTGGGTGGCAACGCCCTGTTGATCCGCACGGGCGGTGGGCGGTTCACCCGGGACATCGACCTCGCTCGCGCGAGCGGATGGGAGAGCCCGGAGGCGCTACTCACCGAGCTTCGCGACCTCGTCGCTGACGAGCCAACGGACGGCTTCCGTTTCGAGGTGACCGGGGTGCTCGAGCACGATCGCACCGATGCGTACGGGTATGGGACGGCCACGTCAAAAGTCGGTGTCAGATCATTTCTCGGTGCGGTGCCGTTCGAACCGTTCTCGATCGACATCAGCGTGCGCCGACACGTCGAGGGGCCGGTGGATCGCATCGCGCCGATGCAGGTCATCGATCACCCGTCACTGATAGACCTGCCGCTGATCCCGACAGTGCCGGTGGAGAACCATCTGGCAGACAAGATCTGCGCGATGTACGAACCGCACGAAACCGGCGTCTCCACGCGCTACCGCGATCTCGCGGACATCGTGCGCATCATCAAAGACCTCCGGTTCAATGCAGGCCAGCTCGACAAGCTCCTCGAGCACGAAAGCCAGCGCCGCCGTATCCAGCGTCCCGGCGCGCTGACATCGCCAGGCAGCCAGTGGTCCACCGGGTACGAGAGCGCGGCGCGCGGCTTCGCCGAGTTCCCCGTCGAACTGCAGTCACTGGATGCATCGCTCGCGTACGCCAGCGGCTGCTTAACCGATGTGCTGGCGCGCCATCGCCGAACCGGGACGTGGGACCCCGAGGCGCAGGCGTGGGCGTGAGGGCCCGTCTCTGCGGTAGAGGCGGCACCGGACGCTCCCACCCTCAGTGCTTCGCTGGTTTCCTCGCAGTGGGAAGGCCCGCCGGCGACAGCGAGTTCACGGCCGTTGCGTCAAGCAGCCAGGCTGGGCACGGGGGACAGGCCACGGCACACCTTGTAGTGCACATAATAGAAGTTATGCGAATGGGTCATCCTTCGCGAGGCACGGAAAGATGTCTCGGATGCGAGAGGTTCCGAGGCCTCCTGGTCCTTCTCTGCTGCTGGTAGCAGTCAGCTTCTGACAGCCTTCTGTGGCAGGGACGGTCCGCATCCGCAGCTCGACCGGATGGCGAGCTGGGGGACCAGCCTCACGGCGCCCACAGCCATGTCGGGCCCGAGCAAGTCGAAGGCGCACCGCACCATGTCGTCCACCGGTTGCGTGACAGAGGTGACTGGAGGGCGGGCGTAGCGCATCTCCTCCGTCCCGTCGAAGGAGATCAGCGCGACGTCGTCGGGAGTGCTCAAGCCGTGCTGGTGCAGACCGAGAAGGATCCCGGAGGCGATCTCATCGGAGGCAGCGAAGACTGCTGTCGGTGGCCCGGGCATCTCGAGCAGCTCGGTCGCGGCAGCGAGTCCCGCATCCCGCGAGTACTCGGTGCGCAGGGTGAGGTCGGCAGGGAGGTCGGCGACCGCGAGGGCGTCGGACCAGCCGCGACGTCGCGCTTCCTCGGGGTCCGCAGGACCGGTGTAGGCAATCCGTTGATGCCCATGGCCAATCAGGTGAGAGACGGCCTCGAACGCTCCTGCATAGCGATCCACGATGACGCTGCGGATCCCCGCGATCTCGGTGGGTTGGTTGAGGAGAACAACGGAAGTTTCGGAGTTCTCCATTCGCAGCAGATCGCCTCGAGTTACCTCGTTCGCGATGAGAACCCCATCGAGCTGCAGCGAAGCGATCCGGGTGACGACCTCCAGCACCCCAGAATCCGCCGAGTTCATGACCACCGTCGCAAGGCCGCGCGCCCGCGCCTGCGCCTCGATGCGGTCGGTCAGCCAGGCGAAGAACGGGTTGCTAACCCCCGGCACCACCAGGCCGATCTGCGAGGTACTGCCGAGCTTCAGGGCACGTGCCGTGGCGTTTGGGCGGTACCCCAGTAGCCTCACGGCCTCCAGGACGCGCTGTTTCGTTGCCTCCGCCACCGGTCGCGGGCCGTCGTTGAGCGCGTAGCTGACCACGGCCGTACTGACGCCGGCCAGGCGGGCGACGTCCGCTCGGGTGACCCGGCGATCGGAGGGAGGTGCGGTCATCGTGGGAGGCTCTGCGGTGCGTCGCCGAAATCGTCGATCGGGAGTCGCTGACCATCGCGCAGCGCCGACTGATGGGCGACGATGCCGGGCAAGGTGAAGCGCGCCGCCACCCAGGCGTTGACCGCGGGCAGGCGGCGCTCCTCCACGGCGCTGACGAACTCGTGCACGAGCAGATGATGCGCGCCCTCGTGCCCGTTGGGCAAACCCGTCAGCTCCTTGGGCAGCGCGCTGGTGTCGTGGACGGCGGCATGGCCGGAGACGAAGGCATCACGTAGCTCGGGAGCAACATGCGCCAGGGAGGGGTCATCAAGGCTCAGCGTGCTCTCCGTGCGGATCAGGTCCGAGACATCGGTGGCCTCGCGCTTGTCCTGCCACAGCGAGGTGGTGGCGAGCTGCTCGAAGCTGGCGTCCGTCCCGAAGAACCGGAACCGGGACTCGCGGATGTGCGAGGGGTAGCCAACCCGCCTCATCTCGTTCGTGCGCACCGCGCCGCCGTCGGCAAGCTCGAACAGCGCCGTCGCGTTGGAGATGTCGTTGTCCCACATGCTCACCTCGCGATCGAACACCCCATCTTCGAGATGATCGCGCATGCCGATGCAACTGACACTCACGGCGTGGCTGGGCCAGGCCCCAAGGACTCCACCCAGGGCGTGCGTCGGGTACATCATCGGCGGGTAGCTCGCAGTGGACCGCCACTGCTGGCCACCGGAGTACTCGTAGGCCTTGTAGAAGCCGAGGTCCATGTCGTGCACATAGTCGCCCTCGGCGTAGAACAGGCGACCGAAAGCGCCCTCGGCGAGCTTGGTACGCGCATAGACGGTGGCCGGGTTGTAGTAGCTGGTCTCACCCATCATGTAGGTCAGCCCCGTCTCCCGGACCGCCTCGATAATCGCGGCGATCTCCTCCCGCGTGATCGCCATCGGAACCGCGGAGTAGACGTGCTTGCCGGCACGCAGCGCCGCGACGACGAGGGGCCCATGGGTCCAGCGCTGCGTGAAGATCGCGACCGCATCGACGTCTGACTCGAGCATCGTCTCGAAGTTCGGGAGTGTGCCGTCGAGATTCTCTCGCTCCACCAGGGCCGCAGCGCGCTCCGGACGCAGGTCCGTGGCCAGCACCCGGTCGATACCGGGGTGGGCCTTGAACAGTCGCGCGAAATGGCCGGAGAACTGACCGGCACCGACGAATCCCAACGTGAACGTCATCGTTTCCTCTTCTCTGCGGGGTGGCGCTGATGCCACAGCGCAGCCGGAGTCTACTCGAATAGATGCGTGATGCAAGGACGGAGAGGGAGAGCCCTCGCTAGCCAGCACCTGCCGGCGCGACGCCAGACGCGACGGCTTCGGAGATGCGCACTGCCTGGAAATTTGTTGGATCGACCGTGAGGCTCGTGCGTCAAGAAGCTTCGAAGTGGACCTTGTGGTCATTGATCTACACGTGTAGGTTGCGGTGCCAGATGCCGGTCGCCTTTCAAGCGCGGGACCGGTGCGCAGAGGCTTTCGACGAGGAGGGCACATGGCAGGCCACGCGGCGCCCGACGCGGCACCCAGCACGATGACGACGGACAGCACACCGGCATACCCACCGGATGATGGGCGGCCGGGGCCCCGTCTTTCCCTGGACCGGCGCCGCCGGCGGTTGCGCCGGGACCTGCCGCTCATCCTCATCGGGGTGCCGGGCATCGCTCTGCTGCTCGCGTTCCACTACCTGCCGCTGCTGGGGAACGTGATCGCCTTCAAGGACTACCAGCCCTATCTCGGGATCGCAGAGAGCCCCTGGGTGGGGTGGGAGAACTTCCGGGTGATCGTCAACGGCGACCCGGCTTTCCTCAACGCCCTGAAGAACACGCTGATCCTGCTGTTCCTCCAGGTGGTTGTCGTCTTCCCCGCACCCATCGTGCTCGCGCTGGTGCTGAACTCCCTGCTCTCGGAGCGGCTGAAGCGTCTCGTCCAGAGCGTGCTGTACATGCCGCACTTCCTGTCCTGGGTGATCGTGGTGGCGCTGTTCCAGTCGATGCTCGGAGGCAGCGGCATGATCAACAGCTGGCTGCGCGCCAACGGGCACGCCACCTTCGACCTGATCGGGAACTCGGACCTCTTCAAGCTGCTGCTGACCAGTCAGATCATCTGGAAAGACACCGGGTGGGCGACGATCCTCTTCCTCGCCGCGCTGTCTCAGATCTCCGCGGAGCTGTACGAAGCTGCGAGCGTGGACGGCGCCGGACGGATCCGCCAGATGTGGAGCGTCACACTGCCCGGCATGCGCGGCATCATCATCCTCCTGCTCATCCTGCGGCTCGGAGACGCCCTCACCGTCGGCTTCGAGCAGATCGTGCTCCAACAGGGGCCGGTAGGTATCGGGGTCAGTGAAGTCCTCGACACCTACGTCTACAACCAAGGAATTCTCGGCGGGCAATGGGGGGTCGCTGCCGCCGTCGGCCTGGTCAAGGGCATCGTCGGCGTGGTGATGGTAATCGGCGCCAACAAGCTGGCCCACATCTTCGGAGAGGACGGGATCTACCGCTCATGACAACCCCTCAGCTGGCCAAAGCGCCCCGGGCCATCACGTCCCCCGAACGTCGAGGCAGGCGGCGTCCCCGGATGATCCAGGGCACCCCACCGCCAGGAATTGCCGCGCGGATCATCAAGGGCATCATCCTGACCATCGCCTGCCTGCTGGTGATCATCCCGTTTACCGGAGTCATCTCCACGAGCCTGGCGAGTCCTGAATCCGTAGCCCGTGCGGGTGGGTTCGTGATCATTCCCGACTCGATTAACTTCGGCGCCTACCGCGCGATCTTCTCCGGGGGAGTGGTCTCTCGGGCGGTCTGGGTGAGCATCGGGGTCACAGTCGCCGGCACGGCGATCAGCCTCGCGGTGACCACCATGCTCGCCTACGCGCTTAGCCGCCGCGGCAGCGTCGGTCAGCGCCCCATGCTCTTCCTGGTCCTGGGTGCGATCCTCTTCGCCCCTGGCATGATCCCGACCTACCTCGTCGTGAAGTCCTTCGGGTTGCTCGACAGCTATTGGGCGCTGATCCTCCCCACTGCGGTGAGCGCCTTCAACGTGATCGTGGTGCGCTCCTTCTTCATGAGCATCCCGCAGGAACTGATCGACAGCGCCCGAGTGGACGGCGCCTCAGAGTGGATGACCTTCACCCGCATCGTGTTGCCGCTGTCCAAGGCCGCACTGGCCGTCATCGGTCTGTTCTACGCCGTCGGCTACTGGAACGCGTTCTTCAACGCCCTGCTGTACATGAACGACACCAGCAAGTGGCCCCTGCAGCTGGTGCTGCGCGCCTACGTCGTGGACGGCTCCTCCCTCAGCTCGAGTCAGCTCGCGGGCGCCGACGGAGCGTTCCCACCCCAACAGTCACTGCAGATGGCGATCCTCGTCGTCTCCGTCGTGCCGATCCTCATCGTCTACCCGTTCCTGCAAAAGCACTTCGCCAAGGGAGTGCTCACCGGCGCGGTCAAGGGCTGACCGCACCCGCCTCACCACCCGCATCGCAACCACAGGAGAGAAAATGTCCGCATCACGCCCGCCCGCCCCCACGCCGACCCGCCGCGCAGTGCTGCGCGGCACTCTGGGTGCCGGAGCCCTCGCTGGCATCGGCCTGCCCGCGCTGAGTGCCTGCTCCTCAGGCTCGGCCGAGGAAGACATCGCGGTCAACAACGAGGTCGTGCTGCCCACCTATGCGCGACTGGAAGGAGTCGTCCCTGACCTGAAGGGGGATGGCGCCGGTATCGCAGACGGGTTCCTGGAGTACCCCTCCGACCTCGTGACCTCCGTCAGCGCCCCACCCGGGGACGGCTCCGCGATCACCGCATTTCTCGCCACGTCCACACCGCCCCCGACCGTGCGCGAGCGCAACGAATACTGGCAGGCGATCGAGGAGGAAGTCGGGGCGGAGCTCCAACTCTCGATCATCCCCGCAGGAGAGATGAACGATAAGTTCGCCACCCTCGTAGCAGGCGACGACCTGCCGGACGTGGTGCAGGTTTGGACTACACCCACTCCTAAAGCGGACCTCATGGCAGCCGTGTTCCAGGATCTCTCCGAGCTGGTCTCCGGAGACGCAGTCCTCGACTACCCGAACCTCGCCAACCTCCCCACGGAGGCCTGGGAGCACTGCGTGTTCAAGGGCGGGATCCACGGGATCCCGATCCCTCGCGGCACCATGTCCACGCAGTGCATCTTCATGCGTAAGGACCTCCTGGAATCCCTCGGTATCGGCAGCGTCTCCCCGCAGAGCGTGGACGAGCTGATCGCGCTGGGCGAGGAAGTCACCGATGAGCGCAGCAACCGGTGGGCCTTCGCCGACATCCCGGTGCGGCCGATCCAGCAGATGCATCGCCTGCCCAACACCTGGGACCTGGCGGACGGCACGCTCACCCACCTCTACGAGCACCCGGCGATGCCGGACGCTCTCGCGGATGCGAAACGGCTCTTCGACTCGGGCTCGGTTCATCCCGACAACTTCAACGCGAACATCGGGACCCTCGCCAAGCAGTGGTTCAACCAGGGCTCAGCGCTGTTCCACGTCGACACCTACCCAGCCATGACCGGCTTCTATCGCGAGAACACCGCGGGCGACTCCTTCGCCGTGGACCTCATGCGGTTTGCCGGCGCCGACGGCGGTGACCCCGTGATCTGGCTGGGACACCCCACCCACAGCGTCGTGGGGCTCAAGAAGGGCGACCTTGAACGCGCACGGATGATCCTGGGGGTACTCAACTACTTCGCCGCGCCAATGGGCACCGCCGAGCACCGCATGGTCAACTTCGGCGTCGAAGGGTCCACCTTCGAGATGGTCGACGGGGCGCCCCGGCTCACCAGCCAAGGCGAAGGAGAGATCAACCTCGGACTCATGTACCTCGGGGCACCTCCGCAGGCCTTCTACCTCGAAGGACACCCAGAAGTTACCGAACTCCAGTTCGAGCACCAGACCTGGAGCAACCAGCACGGAATCGCGAACCCCGTGCTGGGCCTGCCCTCCGACACCAGCGACCGACACGGGGAGCGGCTCGACAAGATGATGTCCGACCTGCAAGCGGACATCCTCCAAGGCCGAGCCGACGTGAGCGACTGGACCGCCCAGGTCGAAACCTGGAAGAACGACGGCGGAGACGCCATGCGCGAGGAGTACCTGACCGCCCTCGAAGCCAAGGACGAGTGAACAGGGGCGGACGCCCTCTACCTGCAGATCCCACAAATTGGGTGGGGGTGGGGCGTCCGCTCTCGTCGAACGACGGGCCGGACACGCCGAGCTAGTGCGCATAATCAAGATTATGCGAACCTTCGGGGCGTGTCCGGGGAGTGGTAGGACCGCAAAATGTACGCCTCGAGCTCAGCATTCTCGATGCGCCACTGTCCGCGCCCCCCGACTCGGATCGCACGGAGCTCGCCTGACCGAACGAGTGCGTATGCCTGCGCAGCACTGATGGAGAGCACGTCACGGACGTCTTCCAGAGTGATGAACCGGCGCTCCAGGACCCGGGCTTGACTAGACATCATCTGACCTTTCTTCAATGAATGGACTCGTCTGCCTCACCAGACTGGTCTACGCGACCAGACTGATTCCGTTGACGACTGACCGCGCTTGGGCAGTGTCAAGGCCGACGTAGATGGCTGTGGTCTCGGGCTTCGAATGGCCCATGAGCGTCTGAACTAAGAGGAGGTCCCGGGAGCTCCGGTATGCCTCGGTTGCGAAGCGGTGGCGCAAGGTGTGTGCACTCCAGTGGCCCGAGAGAGTCTCGTTGACGAGCTCGCCAACTCGTATCGGCTGGAGGTGTGTATCGGCATAGCGCCCCATTGACGGGAAGAGCCAGGGGAGCTCAGCTGAGACATCGTTGAACTGTCGTGCGACGGCGTCGGCTGCTGTCGGAGTTAAGGGCACCGTGCGTTCGCGTCGACCCTTGCCATGAACGATGAGCGACGTTCCAGCGGGCTCTTCGATGACATCCGAGCGGGAGATCACTGCGATCTCGCCACGTCGTAGTCCAGCTTCGGCCGCGAGAGTGATCATCGCTTGCACCCTCGTGTTTGAGCTGAGAAGTGCCTTCCGGATGATCGGGTCTGGACACGGCCTGGGTACAGACTTGGGAGCTCGGGCCGGCGGGATGAGCGCAAGTGGATCTGCGAGAACCCTGCCGGTGCGGTGGAGCCACGTTGTCCAGATCCGCAGCGAGGTCCGGGCGCTCCGTCGAGTTGCGGCTTTCCAGCGCGGATTCGCGAGGTAGGCGACAAGCCACTCAAGATCTAGCGGATCCGTCTCAGCAGGGACACCATTCAAGTAGCGCCGCACGTGGTACTCGCGCAGTCGCACAGTCGTCTCGGAGCGCTCTGAGGCACGAAGCCAAGCGGTCCAGAGAGGGAGTTGTGCGATGACGTCCATGGCTTCCACGTTGCCCGACAGCTCTGTCGGGTTTCGAGCGGCGCCGATGATTTGGGGATAACTGGGGTGTGTGGAGGAAAGAAGGCGCAGGGGCGCCGCTGCAGCGTCCGCTCTGCCAGAGGATTCATCCAAGAGTCACCCAACCATGGTGCGCCGACCTCGGGCATTGCCGAAGTCGACCTCGATCAGAGACCCCAAGGTGGGCGGCTCGAGACTCTTAATCAGCGGGTCCGGGGTTCGAATCCCTGATGGCGCACCCGAGGAAGAAGCCCCACCGGTCACCCGGTGGGGCTTCTTCGCATTCCAGGATCTCCGCGCAGCTCGGAATCCGCGGTGACGGCGCGCGCTCGACCGACCGAGCTCTCGGTCCCCTCGGAGACTCTCCTGGCACACTGGCAGGCCACGGACGATTCATCCCGAGCGCCCCCGATCTCCAGGAGATCCCGCCGATGACTGATTCCCGCCCGCCGGAGACGGACCGGCCCACGGACCCCTGGTCGGACAACCTCGGCCGGGCCGGGGCCCGCGCCGGTCAGCTGCTGCTGATCGCCGCGGTGGCGGCGGGGGCGGTGTGGCTGCTGTTGCGCGTGCGCGTGGTGGTGGTCTCGGTGCTGGTGGCGCTGATCCTCTCCGCCGCCGTGGGGCCGCTGGTGCGCTGGCTGATCGGCAGGGGCTGGTCGCGAATGTGGGCCACGCTCGCCTCGTTCTTCGCGATCGTGCTGGTCGCAAGCGGTGTGGTCAGCGGGATCGTGCTGGCGATCCGCAGCGAATGGGACAACCTCGTCTCCTCTGCCGTGGGCGGCTGGGAGCAGCTGAACACCTGGATCACGTCGGCGCCCCTGCCCGTGGACACCTCGATGCTGGACGACCTCACGCAGCAGGTCACCGACTTCGTCAGCAGCGAGGACTTCGCCGCCAGCACCCTGACCGGGGTCAGCGCCGCCACCGAGTTCCTCACCGGCGTGGTGCTGAGCATCGTGCTGCTGTTCTTCTTCCTCAAGGACAGCTCGAACATCTGGAACTTCGTGCTGCGCTGGTTCCGCGGGGAGACCCGCGCCAAGCTCGCCGAATCCGTGGACCGCGCCGCAGGCGTGCTGGGCGGCTATGTGCGCGGCACCGCGACGGTCGCCCTGGTCGACGCAGTGCTGATCGGCATCGGCCTGGCGGCAGTGGGGGTGCCCCTTGCGGTGCCGCTCGCGGTGATCGTGTTCATCGGCGCCTTCATCCCGGTGGTCGGCGCGACCGTCGCAGGGATCCTGGCCGCCGCCGTGACGGTGGTGACCACCGGTCCCGTCGAGGCCCTGATCGTGGTGATCATCGTGATCGCCGTGAACCAGATCGAGGGCAACCTCCTCCAGCCCGTCGTGATGGGCCGCACCCTCAGCATGCACCCGCTGATCGTGCTGCTCGCCCTGACGATCGGCACGATCGTGGGAGGGATCTTCGGGGCGATCCTCGCCGTGCCGTACACCGCGATGGCGTGGGTGTTGATCCAGGTGTGGACCGACCGGTACCAGGCCGGTGACGACCCGGTGCTGGGCAAGGATCCGCTCGAGCCCAAGGAGCGCGTCAAGAACCGGGCCACGCGAGCGCAGCGGGTGAAGTACCAGCGTCTGCGCCGTGAACGCAAGGGCGCCACGGCGCTCGGCGCCGTCGAGCACGCCGCGTCCGACGCCGCCCCCGACAAGACGCCCGCCCCCGACAAACCACCCGCGTCCGACGAGCCGCTTCCGCCCGAGGTCTCACCGGAGCCCCCGACGGAGCCCGAGCTGGAGCCGGAGCCCACGCCAGAGACCGAGCAGAAGGATCCTCCCGAGCCTCCGTCAGCGCCCAAGGGCGAGTGACGCACTGCGCGAGAGGCGCAGCGCCGCCGTTCTCGTTTCTACAGCTCGCCATAGGGTGAGCAGATGAACGACTCCCAGGGACGTGCCCGGAGCGAGCACATGGCGGAGCGGGTCCGTGCCCACTGCCTGGTGGCCCGGGATCGCGGGGTGCATGAGGTGCGGGCGCTGCAGGACATCGCGGTCGAGCTGGAGCTCTCCCTCGCGGACTGTGCCACCGCCGTCGGCCGGGAGGACCTGCTTGATGCTGCAGGCTCCTCGTGGATGCTCGCCCCGAGCTCTCCGCCCACCCCCGGACAGCTCGTCATCCGGCCCTGCACCGTGGATGATCTGGGAGATCTCACGGCGCAGTGGCCCGTGCCCGGAGACGTGCACGAGGCGCATCACGCCCGCCAGCTGCGGGGCGACGCCGCATATCTGGTGGCGTGGCGCGACACCACGCCGCTCGGCTCCGTGGTGCTGCGCCGCGACGGATGCACCGGGGAGCGGGGGCGCGCCGCCCACCCGGAGTCGGTGGAGATCTGCCATCTGCAGGTGCGTGAGGAGCATCGCGGGCAGGGAGTGGGGACGGCGCTCATCGCCGCCGCCGAGCACGAGGCGCTGCGGCACGGCCACCGGGTGGTGGCGATGGGCGCGGCCGACGACAACCCCGGCGCGCTCCGGCTGTACGAGCGGCTGGGGTACCGCGCCACAGGGATCGTGGACGTCACCGAGTACGACTGGGTGGGCGAGGATGGCGTGGTCCACCACGCCCGCGAGCACGACCAGCTGCTGCTGAAGAGTCTGACGAGCGGCTGAGCTGCGCGTCGGGAGACAGAGCGGCGTCGGCTCAGTCCTTCTCGTGCTGGAACCACTTCTCCGCGACGGCGCTCTCGGTATCGATGCCCTGCTGATGCGCATACACCAGACACATCCCGATGACGTCGCCGAGCTCCGCGGCGAGCTCCTGGCGGTGCTCCGCCTCGCTCCGGCCGCGGTCCTTGCTCTGGCCCGTCGCCGTGAGATGGGCCTGGGCCAGCTCACCCACCTCCTCGGTGAGCTTCAGCAGGGCCCATTCGGCCGAACGCTCGATTCCGTACACCTCCGCGTACTGGGCAGAGAGCTTCTCGATGCGTGCGCCGATGTCATTGAGGTGCATCCGGCAACGGTACTGGCGCAGTCACGCTGCGCGGTCCGCCATTACTTGCGCGATCTCCTGGGTGAGCAGCATTGTCGCCTCAAGCACGAGGAGGGTGCGGTGCTGATGGCCTGGCGGGCGCGGAACGTCCATGCGAAGATCGCGTCCTACGGTCCGACACGCTCGAGGGGAGGCTCAGCATGGGGTCCATCGAGCGAGGAGCGATCGTGACGAGACGACGGGCCGGGACCATGGCGGCAGTGGCGCTGCTCGCGCTGATGCCGGGCTGTGCTGCACCGTCCGGAGAGCTCAAGGGATCCGAGTCCGCTCTCGCGGAGTCGTACAGCTCCCTGGAGGAGCTCTCGGAGCACGCATCGTTGATCGTCCAGGGTGTCGCTGCCGACAGCGAGCGGGTCACCGTCGAGGGCGCCGGCTTCGTGATCGCCGAGGTCGAGGTGTCACGAGTGCTCAAGGGCAGCGCGCAGGACGTGGTGCATGTGCGCCAGACGGGCGACGGATACTTCGAGGACACCTATCCGGTGGCTCCGGCCCTCACCCAGGGCACGGACTACGTGCTCTACCTGAAGCCCTTCGAGGTGGTTCCCGGGAATGCCACCGACGAGTTCGTGGTGCTCGGAGTGGGCGCGTTCGAGGTGGAGGGTCGTGTGGTCATCCTCCCGGACCAGGCGAGCTGGTACGAGGGCTTCCCCGACCGAACGGGTCTCGACGAGGTCGAGGAACTCGCCCAGCGGTCGGGCTGAAGGATGGCGCCGGGTCGAGGCGCGGTCTCGCCCCCGTACGGGGACCCGCGCGGAGCACCCCCGATGAGCGCTCACTCGGCATTGCCGTCGACGATCTTTCGTCCGCCGAGGGGCTCCGCGATCTCGACCAGCGTCGTGTGCTCCACTGCGAGTCCGTCGCACCCTTCCCACGCTCGGGGGATCGCACCGGTGACCAGTGAGATCGTAACTGCGCTGGTGGTCTCATCGACCTCGATGTCGTGACCCCAGCAGCCGTCCACCCCACTCCAGAACGTCACTCGCAGATGCGTGTCGTCCACGATCTCCACCTCGTTCCACGAGATCGGGCGCGCATGGCTGAGGTCGGACCGAGGGAGCTGATCACCCTGATCCGTGTACCGGTTATCCGTGGAACAGCCGGCGAGAACGGCGACGAGGAGCACGAGTCCGGCCAATCGCCGCCTGCCCTGCCCTGATCTGTGCACCTCTGTCTCCTCTCGACGGAAGTGGGAATGAGTGAAGCACGGGCCGGCCGCTTCTGCACCGCGAACCGAGGCGGCGAGTCCAGTGCCGCATCACTGGTCGGAGGGGGAGACGGAGCCGAAGGGGAGCGAACCGTCCTCAGGCACGCTTCTCACACCGTCGAACGGGGTCACCGTGGACCAGATTCCGTCGTCGGCGGGTGCCGTGAGGAACAGGAGCACCTCCAGCTCCGTCTCCAGAGGGTCGCCGTTCGGGTAGGGAGACCCCGTCGTGCACGTCTCCGGGGTCGATGCGATGGACACTGTCTCGTCGATCTCGCCCTTGAAGATCTGCACCACGTCGACCTCGTGCACGGTGGCGTCGACGCTGAACATGAGCTTCGCCCCGGAAGAGGCGACAGGACGACCAATGATCACCGCGTCCGCTACGTCGAACGCAGTCTGGGGATCTGCGAGATCGGACCAGCTCACGCACTCCGCAACGATCTCTCCCTCCCGGGGATCTGAGGAGCAGGCGGGAATCAGCAGGCAGGCTGCGGCTCCGAGGAGCAGCAGGCGCCGGGAGCGACTGTGCATGAGCATCAGTATGGAGGGCCCGCGCCCCGCTGGACACCCCGCAGCGAAGCACCACCTGCCCCGTAGGATCCCGTGATCGGTGAAGGGCTCGACCTGAAGGGTGACGTGAGGATGAACGGCGACACCGCCCCCGAGGCGCCGCGGCGCATCGCGATTCTCGGCAGCAGCGGGGGCAACCTGCGCAGCCACGGTGGCAGCGACCCCGCCCGCCTGATCAACGACGTCGCACGCCAGGTCGACGCCGCAGGATTCGTGCTCGAGGAGGTCCAGTTCGTGGCGGCGGCCGCGTCGATGGACGGCGTCGCCCAGTCCGTGCCCGCCGCGCTGTGGGGCCTCGGCGCGGACGGTCCGCAGCTTCTCCAGGAGGGACCGCTCTCGGAGATCAACGATCTCGCCCGTGAGAACGACGAGCGGCTCGCCGCCCGCGTGCGCGCTGGCGAGATCGATGGCCTGATCGTGATGAGCCATGACCCCGGCGACACCAACTCCCGGACGGTCACCGCGGCGGCCGCCGCGGAGATCCCCGCCGCCGGCACCGGCGGCAGCTCGCTCGCGACGGCCCAGCAGATGGGGCTGCGGGTCGTCTCCGCCTCGGGCACCACGGGCACCACCAGCTCCACCCGCGCCGTCTCCGCCGTCTCGGGCCTGGCCCGGCATTGGAAGGTCAGCTACCGGCCTCGTCTCGGCGGCTCTTCCGCAGAGGGCAACGGCGCCGAGACGGACGAGCCCGCCTGGAAGCGCATCAGCATCCGCGGGATCATGGTCGGCTCGATCCCGGCCTTCATCGCCCTCGCACTGCTGCTGGCCGTCTCGAAGATCCCGGGCCTGGGCGCCCTCCAGGGCGCCTTCGACCTGATGATCGCGGGCCTGCCGATCATCGTCTCCGCCATCGCGGCCCGGAAGATCAGCGGGCTCGGCGAGGTGGGTGTGGTGGCCGGCGTGATCGCGGGCGTCCTCGCCCAGGAGGGCGGGATCCTCGGCGGTCTGCTCAGCGGCATCCTCTCCGGCCTGCTCGTCGGCCCGATCCTGCGGCGCTGCGTGACCTGGAGCTTCCCCGCCACCACCGCGAACATCGCCACCGGCGCCCTGGGAGGCCTGCTGCCGGGGCTGCTGATGTACTTCGTGCTCTCCCCGCTGACCGCGGTTCTCGGCACGTGGATCTCCGACGCGATCGCCTGGGCGGTGGCGTTCAACCCGATCATGGCCGGTGCCCTCGCAGGACTGGCCATCTGGCCCGCGATCATCGGCGGGGTCTACCACTCGGCGATCCTGCCCCTGGTGCTGCTGGAGATGGGGCAGAAGGGCCACAGCTTCTTCGGTGCAGTGGACATGGCCGCACTCGTGGTCGTATCCCTCGGCATCACGCTCGCCAACGTCATCCGGCCCCGCACCTCGGGAGAGCGGGCACTGGCCGGCTCCGGCTCGGCGGTGAACTTCTTCTTCGGCACCTTTGTCGAGTCCTCCTACCCCTTCATGTTCGGGGACAGGCGGGTGTTCGCCGCGGCGCTGCTCGCCGCCACCGCGGGCGGCGCGGTCGTCGGCATGACGGGCGCGGAGGCGTCCGCCTACGTGCCGGTCTTCATCGCCCCGTTCATCTCCACCAGCGCGGCGGGACTCGCACTGGCGATGCTCACCTCGTTCGCGATCGCCTTCACGCTGACCCTCTTCGCGAACCTCTCGGCACTGAAGAAGAACCGGGCCGCGGCGGCCTGAACGACCGCCGCGACCCGGCTCAGCGCTCCACGCCGACGGCAGATGCCGCCTGCCGAGAGGACCCTCTCAGCTCAGCGGACCTGCGACGGACTGCGCGGCGGCGGTGACCTCCCGGGACCGCACCAGGCGCACCATCAGCTCGATGTCGGGGGAGAGCCAGCGGTCCGGGCCCACGCCCTCGACGTGCTCGCGGATCGTGCGCAGGGCGGCGCCGGTGGCGGGGGAGGGATCCAGCGGCGCCCGCAGCTCGAGGCCGCGGGCCGCGGCCATCAGCTCGATCGCGATCACGCGCTGGACAGCATCGACCGCGCGGCGCAGCTTGCGCGCCGCCGCCCAGCCCATCGAGACGTGGTCCTCCTGCATCGCCGAGGAGGGGATCGAGTCCACGCTCGCGGGTGCTGCGAGCCGCTTGAGGTCGCTGACCAGGGATGCCTGCGTGTACTGCGCGATCATCAGGCCCGAGTCGATGCCCGGATCGGCGCCGAGGAAGGCGGGCAGGCCGTGGGAGCGTGCGGGATCCAGCAGCCGATCGGTGCGGCGCTCGCTCATCGAGGCGAGATCCGCGACGGCGATGGCGAGGAAGTCCAGCACGTAGCCGACGGGCGCGCCGTGGAAGTTCCCGTTGGACTCCACGCGGCCGTCATCGAGCACCACCGGGTTGTCCACGGCGCTGGCCAGCTCGATCCCGGCGACGGACTCGGCATGGGCGAGCGTGGCTCGGAAGGCGCCCGCGACCTGGGGCGCGCAGCGCAGCGAATAGGCGTCCTGGACCACCGTGCAGTCCGCTCCGCGGTGGCTGGCCACGATCGCCGACTCCGCCAGCAGGGTCGCGAGGTTCCGGGCGGAGGCCTGCTGACCCGGGTGCGGGCGCACCTCGTGCAGCGCCGCCTCGAAGACCCGGTCCGTGCCCAGCAGCGCCTCGATGCTCATGGCCGCGGAGACGTCCACGGCCCGTGCGACCTCGTGCAGATCATGCAGAGACAGCGCGAGCATGCCCAGCATCCCGTCCGTGCCGTTGATCAGCGACAGCCCCTCCTTGGCCTGCAGCTCCACCGGGCTCGAGCCCGCACCTGCGAGCGCCTCGGCGCTGTCGCGCAGCACACCGTCGCGATCGCGCACCTGCCCCTCTCCGATCACCGCGAGCGCGCAGTGCGCCAGCGGTGCGAGGTCCCCTGAGCAGCCCAGCGACCCGTTCTCGTGCACGACCGGGGTGAGCACCTCGTTCAGCAACGTCACGTAGCGGTCGGCGACCGCGGGGCGCACGCCGGTGCGGCCGGTGGTGAGGGTCTGCAGGCGCAGCAGCATCATCGCTCGCACCGCTTCCTCCTCGACCTCCGCTCCCGTGCCCGCGGCGTGGGAGCGCACGAGCGAGGCCTGGAGCCGGGTGCGGGCGCTGACGTCGATCTTCCGATCGGCGAGCGCACCGAAGCCGGTCGAGACGCCGTAGGCGGGGGTGTCGGCCGCGGCGAGACGGTCCACCGCCTCACGCGCCCGCAGCATCTTCTCGCGCGAGGACTCGGCGATCGTGACCGGTGCGCGGTGGCGGGCGACCTGCACGACCTCCTCGATCGTCAGGGGCCGCTCACCGAGGACGATGGTCGTGGGGGCAGCCTCGCGCTGCGGGTGGGCGTGGGTGCTCGTCATGCCGTCGGTGCCTCCTCGGTCGGATCCTGGGTGCGATCCTTCCGAGTCTGACGCGGCATGTCCCGGCTCAGACGGCGCACCTGCCGAATCTGTCCGGGATGCCGGACAGCAGGGTGTGCGGGCGACGTCAGCGGAAGCGCTGCACCGCGAGCGGGTTCGCCTCGGCGAGCTCCCTGATGGGCTCGTGCTCGGTGCGGGCCAGCACCTCGGACAGCGCACCCCGGGCCAGTAGACGCCCCTCGCCGAGGAACACGATCTGCGGGCACAGCCGCTGCAGCAGCTCGACGTCATGCGAGGCGATCAGCGCACCGATGCCGAGGCGCTCGATGGTCGCCGCGAGGCGCTGGGCGATCTGCCCGCGGGTGCTGGGGTCCACAGCGGTCAGCGGCTCATCGAGCACCAGGATCTCCGGGCGCGTGGCGAGGGCGGTCGCGAGGGCGACCCGCTGGGTCTCCCCACCGGAGAGGGTGCGCATGGTGCGCGGAAGGAAGTGCTCGCCCAGTCCCACCGACTCGAGCATCTCGGCGGGGGAGACGGAGTGGGTGCGCCCGCCCTTGCGAGCCTCCTTCGCGGCGAGCTCGAGCCGGGAGCGCACCGTCTCGCGCGGATCGGAGATGGTCATCGCGTACTGCGAGACGAAGCGCACCGCGGCCCGGAACATCCGTCGATCCCTGCCACGCAGCTTCGAGACGCTGCGCCCGTTCCAGGTGACCTGCCCCGAGCTGGGGCGATGCTCGCCGCTCAGCGCCGCCAGCAGCGTCGTCTTGCCCGCCCCCGAGGCGCCGAGCAGTCCCAGGGGCGGGTCCCCGGCGCTCAGCGTGAGGTCGATCCCTCGCAGCACCTCCTCACCTGGATAGCCGGCGTGCAGGGCGGTGGCGGTCAACGGGCTCGAAGCAGGCATCGGGGTCTTTCCTCGCGGGGACGGATGCCACGCACTCTAGTCAGGAGTGCTGGGTGTTCCCCGGTCGCCGCCCGGCCCGCGAGATCATCGGCTCAGTGCGAGGCTCCCGATTCCACGAAGGAGCGAGCCAGGCGGGTGAGCTCCTCGATCGGGGCATCGTCGTGACCGCCGCCTTGCATGGTGCGCACGGTCCGCTCCCGCACCGCCAGGTTCAGCACGAGACCGAACATCGCCCGGCTGGCGAAGGCGGGATCCAGACCCGGCCGGAGCAGGTCCCGCTGCCGGAACTCGAGAAAGCACTGCTCGAACACATGCTCGTGGACGCGGCGCAGCCGTGCCATCCGGAAGCGGCCGGGGTGGTCGCCGCTGACGGACTCCGCGCCGAGGGTGGCCAGCAGCTGGGTGGGCAGCGCGGCGGGATCCCAGTGCACCGACAGCGCCCGCAGCATCGCCGCAGGGTCCGCGTGCATCGTCTCGACCTGGTCGAGGATGCGCTGCGCATGGGCCTCGAGCAGGTCGATGACACCGTCGAGCAGGATGTCCTTCGAGGCGAAGTGATGCATCAGCCCCGGATGGGAGATCCCGATGTGGCGGCTGATGTCCCGCAGGCTCGCCCCGCGGTAGCCGTGCTCGGCGAACATCTCCGCGGCGCCGGCGAGGATCTCCTCGCGGCGGGTGCGTGCGCGGGTCGCGCGCTCGGGAGCATCGGCCGACGTCGCCGTGGCGGACGCCACCCGTGACGGCGCCTCGGCGCTTCGCAGCAGTGCCAGGGGCGTCTGTCGGCCGGTAGACCGGGGGAGCAGCTCCTCCCCGCTGCCCGCCGGGACAGCAGGCATCGTCCGACCACACATCGGCAGGGGATCAGGGACCCGGTAGTCCAGGGGCGCCGCGCCGGGGCCGCTCTCGTGGTCGAGCGCGTGCCGCAGCGGCATCAGACCGTCCAGATCGATGTGTTCGGCACCGGACAGGTCGACGGTGATCCGCGGAGAGGGATCCAGACCGCGGGCCTGACGCACGATGGGCAGCAGCGAGGGGTGCGTCTGGGCGGTCAGGCATCCGGCGACCGCGAGCTGGACCTCTTGGAGGTCGAGGTCGACATGGACGGTCACCGAGAGGGTGTGAGGCATGGAGAGGCCGTTTCGTGCAACAGGAAGAGAAGGCCTGCTGCTAGACCTCAGTGAAGACTATCCGGGAAGGCCTCCGGGCACAATCAGCTCTCGAACGCGGTGCGCGGGGGCGTCGTGCTCACCGAGGCGATGAGCTCCGCTGCGAGATCTCGCAGCTTGACGTTGCGATGGTTCGAGGCCCGTTTGAGGATCTCCACGGCCTCGTCCTGACTGCACCGGTTCTGGCCCATGATCACGCCCACGGCGAGGTCGATCACGGTGCGGGACTCCATCGCGGCCCGCAGATCGTGCTCCGATTCGCGCTGGGAGGCCAACCGCACGGCGAGGCGCAGCGCGTCGGCCGCGAGGCGGGTCTCGAGCTGGATCGACTCGATCATCTCGGGGGTGAAGTCGTGGGGGACCTCGGAGTAGATGTTCACCCCGGCCTGGGCATCGTCGTCGAGATCGAAGGGCAGCCCGAGCACCGAGCGCACCCCGTGAGCCACGGCGGCCCGCTGATAGTCCGGCCAGCGATCGTCGGTGCGCAGATCACCGGCGCGGATCACCGTGTTCTCGCGGATCGCGGTCATGCACGGCCCGTGAGTGAAGGTGTTCTGCAGCTCGTCGAGCTCACGGGCCACGGGCCCGGAGGAGACGGCCGTGGCGGCCTTGCGATCGCGCAGCAGGGTGATCGCGCACCACCGATCCCCGCCGGGACCGGCGAGCCTGCCCGCCAGCAGTTCCGTGAAGTCCTGGAGGAAGGAGGCGATGTCCTCGCTCTCCAGGATCAGCCGCTGCATCGTGCTCAGGTGCTGCTGGCGGGTGCTGTCCACATCGTCGAGCATGGCGCGTCCTCCACTCCCTCCTGCTGCTTCCGGGTTTCGGGTTCGCATCGTGGCATGCGCCACGGCGTCATCACACGCTCGCGCCGTGCTCGCGTCAACCGTCCAGAGCGTGTCCTGCAGGTCGCAGCGCTCGACCGATCGGACGGACGCTTCCGCGGCGGACTCCCTAGAGTCAGCAGGTACGACAGACCTGGGCGTGCCAGCGCCCCGTCGGAGAGCGCGGTGACCACGATGCGAACCCCCGTCCTGCAGCGGATGCGGCATCTTCTGGTGCTCGCGCTGCTGCTCGTCGCAGCCGGCTGCCAGGGCAGCTTCCCCGCCGACACCCAGGGCACCCTCGACCGAGCCACCGGCGGCGAGCTGCGCGTCGGCATCGCCGAGAATCCGCCCTGGACCCAGGTCGCTCCCGACGGCACGGTCAGCGGGACGGAGGTCGAACTGCTCGAGGGCTACGCGACCACGATCGATGCCGAGATCCGCTGGGTGCCCGCAGGGGAGAACACTCTGGCCGCCCAGATGAGGAACGGCGAGCTGGACCTCGTGATCGGCGGTCTCGCCTCGGACGTCCCCTGGACCTCACAGATCGCACTGACCCGCCCCTACACCACCGCCGAGGGCCCCGACGGAGCGCCGGTGGACCTGGTGATGGGTGTGCGGCCGGGCGAGAACGCACTGCTGGTCGACCTCGAGCGATACCTCGCCGAGCAGGGCGGCGAGCTGTGAACGCTCAGGACGAGGGGAGCGCCGAGGACACCGGCACCGGCCATGACGCATTCGGCGAGGAGCAGCGCGAGGCGCTGCGCCACGCGATCCGCCTGGAGTGGTTCACGCTCGCCTGGATGAGCGGCACAGTCGTGCTGGTGGCGCTCGTGGCAGGCCAGTCCCAGGCCATGCAGGCGGCCTGGGCGGAGGACATGCTGTCCCTGCTGCCGCCGATCGCGTTCCTCGTCGCGACCCGTCGCATCCGCCGGAAGCCCGACCGCCTCCATCCCTACGGCCACCACCGCTCGATCGGTGTCGCCCACCTCGTGGCGGCCACCGCGCTGCTCGCCATGGGCGGCTACCTGGCCTACGACTCCGTGGTGACGCTGGTGAGCGTCGAGCGCCCGCCGATCGGGCTGACCGTCCTGTTCGGGCAGGGGCTCTGGGCGGGCTGGCTGATGGTCGCCGTGATGGTGGTGACCAGCACCGGCCCGGTGGGGCTGGGCCTGAAGAAGCTCGCGCTCGCCGAGCAGCTGCACGACAAGGTGCTCTACGCGGATGCGGACATGAACAAGGCGGACTGGACCACCGCGGTCGCCACCATCACCGGTGTGCTCGGCGTGGGGCTGGGGCTGTGGTGGGCCGATGCCGTCGCCGCGCTGCTGGTCTCCGTCTCGATCCTGCGCGACGGGGTGAAGAACCTGCGCAGCTCGATCGGCGGGCTCACCGACGCCGAGGCACGCACGTACGACGACTCCGCACCGCACCCGCTGATCCACGAGGTCGAGGACGCGGCAGCGCAGGAGACATGGGTGGCCGAGGCCTCCGCACGGGTGCGGGATCAGGGCCACGTCTTCCACGCCGAGGTGTTCGTGGTCCCGCGCCCGGGAGCGGAGCCGAGCGCGGTGCAGCTCGCCGCGCTGCGCGACCGTCTCCACGCCCTGGACTGGAAGATGCACGACGTCGTCGTCGCGCCGGTGCCCGAGCTCCCTCACCGGCAGACCTTTCGGTCGACACTGCGGACATGAGCAGCGTGGACCCATAGCGTGGAGCGACACCCGAGATCACCACCGGAAGGCGGGATCATGAGAGCAGTGACCTGGCAGGGCACCGAACGCGTGAGCGTCGCGACCGTGCCCGACCCCATCCTCCAGCACCCCACCGACGCGATCATCCGCATCACCTCCACCGCGATATGCGGCTCGGACCTCCACCTCTACGAGGTGCTCGGTCCGTTCATGACCGCCGGCGACGTCATCGGCCACGAGCCGATGGGCATCGTCGAGGAGGTCGGCGGGGAGGTCACCCACGTGCGTCCCGGCGACCGCGTGGTGGTCCCTTTCACCATCTCCTGCGGGCGCTGCACCATGTGTGCCCAGCAGCTGCCCTCGCAGTGCGAGACCACGCAGGTCACCGAGTACGGCTCCGGCGCAGCGCTGCTGGGCTACTCCAAGCTCTACGGTCAGGTCCCCGGCGGCCAGGCCGAGCTCCTGCGCGTCCCGCACGCCGACTTCGGGCTGATGAAGGTGGGCACCGAGCTGCCGGACGAGAACTATCTCTTCCTCAGCGACATCCTCCCCACCGCCTGGCAGGCCGTGCAGTACGCGGGCGTCCCCGCGCACCGCACCCTGACGGTGATCGGGCTGGGCCCGGTGGGTCAGCTGTGTGCGAGGATCGGCCGCCACCTGGGGGCTCGTGTGTTCGGCATCGACCCCGTGCCCGAGCGTCGCGCGATGGCCGAGCGCCATGGCACCGAGGTGTTCGACCTCGCTGAGGACACCGTCGGCGAGATCCGCGAGCGCACCCAGGGTCGCGGTCCCGATGCCGTCATCGATGCTGTCGGGATGGAGGCCGAGGGCAGTCCTGTCGCGGGCCTCGCCCAGACGATCGCCGGCAAGCTCCCCGATGCCGTGGCCCGGCCCCTCATGGAGCACGCCGGAGTGGATCGGCTCGCTGCCCTGCACACCTCCATCGACCTCGTGCGCCGCGGCGGCACCGTCTCGCTGTCCGGCGTCTACGGCGGCGCGGCGAGCCCGATGCCGCTGCTGACGATGTTCGACAAGCAGCTGCAGCTGCGGATGGGCCAGTGCAACGTGCGCGCCTGGACCGACGATCTGCTGCCGCTGGTCGAGGACCCCGCCGATCCGCTCGGCGTCGGCGACCTGGTCACCCACCGGCTGCCGCTCGAGGAGGCCGCCGTCGGCTACGACCTCTTCCAGAGGAAGCATGACGGCTGCATCAAGGTGGTGCTCGATCCGACGGTCGCGGCCGCGCCCACCGAGCTCCCCTGAACCTGCACGCACCCCCACCCACCCTCGCCTCGTGAGGAGGACCCCATGGCGGACCAGCTCACCTTCACCAACCCCGTCACCCGATTCCCCGACATCACCCCGCCGAAGCAGGATCAGCCCGAACCGGGACTGGACACGGAGCTGATCCCCGGCACCGACCGTGGCGAGGAGTCCTATCGCGGCACCGGCCGTCTGCAGGGACGACGGGCCCTGATCACCGGGGCCGATTCCGGGATCGGGGCGGCGGTCGCGATCGCCTTCGCGCGCGAGGGTGCGGACATCGCCCTGAACTACCTCCCGCAGGAGGAGCGGGACGCCCAGCACATCGCCGAGGTGATCCGCAAGGAGGGCCGCACCGCAGTGCTGCTGCCCGGCGATCTGGCTGACGCGGACTTCTGCCGTCGCCTGGTCGAGGATGCTGTCGAGGGCCTGGGCGGGCTGGACGCGCTGGTGAACAATGCCGGCCGACAGATCGCGGTCGAGAGCCTCGAGGAGATCGACGACCAGCAGTGGACGCAGACCTACGAGGTCAACATCCACGCGATGTTCCGCCTCACGAAGGCTGCCCTCGCGCACCTCCCGGCGGGGTCCACGATCGTCAACTCCACCTCGATCCAGGCCTATCAGCCCTCACCCACGCTCGTGGACTACGCCTCGACCAAGGCGGCGATCAACAACTTCACCAAAGGCCTGGCCCAGCAGCTCGCCCCGCACGGCATCCGTGTCAACGCCGTCGCCCCCGGACCGATCTGGACGCCCCTGCAGGTCTCCGACGGTCAGCCGAAGGAGGCCCTGCCCGAGTTCGGCAAGTCCACGCCATTGGGGCGTGCGGGCCAGCCCACGGAGCTCGCCCCCGCCTACGTCTTCCTCACCTCCTCGGAGTCCAGCTACGTGCTCGGCGAGACCCTCGCCGTCACAGGAGGGAGCCCCACCCCGTGAGCCTCCGGCCCAGCGCACTGCTGCTGATCGATCTGCAGGAGGCCTTCTTCGAGAAGCCCGCGCTCGCAGCCGCCCGCGGAGAGGTGCTCGGCGCGGTGCGAGCGCTCGCCGAGGAGGCGCGACGCATCGAGGCGCCGATCTTCCTGATCACCACCGAGCACAGTCGGGATCGGTCCACCTGGACGCTCAGCATGATCGATGACGACCAGGGCTATCTCTTCCACGGCGAGGAGAGCACCGCGGTGGTCGCCGAGCTCGAGACCGAGGGCATGACGCGGATCGAGAAGACCCGCGACAGCGCCTGGTTCGGCACCGATCTGCTGCTGCGGCTGCGCAACCTCGGCGTCGAGCAGGTGGTGATCGCCGGGGTCTCCACGCACGCCTGCATCGCCCAGACAGCCCGAGACGCCTACGCGCACAACGTGCGCGCCACGATCGTCACCGACGCGGTGGCCGACGAGCGAGAGGACCACAAGGAGATGATCCTCGAGCAGCTGGCGGGTGACCGTCAGGCGACGCTCGCGACGCTCGAGGAGATCAGGGAGCGGTGGGCTCCGGATCCGGGCTGACCAGGAACGCTTCGACCTGCTTGGCCAGGTCCTGCAGCGGGGCGTCATCGTGCACGCCGTGCTGGAGGGGGCGGACCGTCTTCTCACGGATGGCGAGGTTCAGGATCACGGCCAGCAGCGCGCGCCCGGCGAAGGCAGGGTCCGACCCCTCCCGCAGCAGGCCCTTCGCCGCGAGCGACGCGAAGCAGGTCTCCAGCATGTGCTCGTGGACGCGGCGGAGCCGGGCGAGGCGGAAACGCCCGGGGTGGTCCTCGCTGACGCTCTCGGCATCGAGTGTGGCCAGCAGGCGGATCGGGAGTGAGGCGGGATGCCAGATCGCGGCCAGGCCCCGCATCACCATCTCGCGGCTGCCGTCGATCTCGTGGATCCGGTCCAGTGCCGCCTGAGCGTGCTCCTCCATACGGTCGATCACCGCATCGAGAAGGACGTCCTTGGCTCCGAAGTGGTGCAGCATCCCGGAGTGGGAGATGCCGATGTGCTGGGAGATGTCCCGCAGGCTCGAGCCGTGGTAACCGTGCTCGGCGAACATCTCGGCGGCGCCGTCAAGGATCTCCTCGCTGCGCCCGGCACGGGCGGCCGGCTCGGTCTCCTGCGCGCTCGCTGCAGCCTTCTCCGTCATGATCTCCTCGATCCTGCCCTGCACGCTCGATGCCGACGCATGGTCGGAGCGGCAAATGATGTTCATGGCCGCCATCACAGCCCGTTGTGGACTTTAATGCATCACGTCGCATGTCCGATACGCAGGGCAGTCCAGTGGCCGGGAGGTCTGCGGCGCACCAGCGGGGCGATCCCCGTCGGCAGCGCCTGTGCCCCGAAGGAGAGAATGGGGGTGTCGCCTGCCGTTCGCGAGTGCTTCGATGGGGCCATGAGCATCGACGCCATCGCCCTCATCGACGAGGAGGCGGAGCGGCTGACCACCGCCCTGGCCCCTCTCGATCCCGCCCAGCAGGTCCCCACCTGCCCCGAGTGGACCGCCGAGGACCTCCTGTGGCATCTCACCGAGGTCCACGAGTTCTGGACGCGGATCCTCGGCGACCACGCCACCACCGACGAGCAGGTGAGGGCCATCGAGGAGAGCATCCCGCCCCGCCCCGAGCAGCGGCCTGCGCTGCTGCAGCGCCGCACCGCCGCCACGCAGGGGCTGCTCGCCCAGCTCTCCGCGCGGACCGACGAGGAGCCGGCATGGTTCTGGTACTCGAAGGAACGGACCGTCGGCGCGACCCGCCGGATGCAGGTCCACGAGGCGACGATCCATCGGGTGGACGCCGAGCTCACCGCGGGCGGACCCCTCAGCCCGATCAGCCCCGACGTCTCCGCCGCCGGGCTCGAGCACGTGCTGCGCGTGATGTGGCCGGCCGGCTTCGAGTGGATCCCCGACTGGGCGAGCGTGCATCCCGTGGCCGCGATCGAGATCCGACCCGACGGGGGAGCGGTCCGGCTGCTCGGCATCAGTCGCTGGTCCGGCACCAGGCCCCGCGACGGCAAGGACTTCGACGCCCCCGTCGGCCGCCTGCTCGAGAACTCCGCCGACGCCGACGGGCTGCCGCGCGCGACCGCCTCCGGCAGCGCGCTCGCGCTGAACCTCTGGGCCTGGGGGAGAGGAGCAGCGCTCGAGCACCTCGCCGACGGACCGGACACCGTCGAGATCCAGGGGGACCCCGAGGCTGTACAGCAGCTCGCGGCGCTGATCGCCCAAGGGCACGACTGAGCCGGGCCCCGCGCGGGCCCCATGCCGCTCAGCGGCGCGGCACCAGCACCACCGGGGCGTGCGCCCAGCCGCCCACGGGCGCGATCTCGCGCTCGCCGGGCGTCTCGGCGGGGCGGACGTCCGCGACCGAGAGCAGCTCCTGGACGGCGACCACCAGCTCGAGGGTCGCCAGCGGCCGGCCCGGGCAGATGTGCTTCCCGATCCCGTAGACGAGGTTCTGCGGAGCATTGCCGTGCGGATCCATGCCGTCGGGCTCGGCGAAGACCCGCTCGTCGCGGTTGGCCGAGGTCCAATGGATCAGCACCTGCTCGCCCTCACCGATCTCCTGACCGGCGAGGGTGACCGGACAGGTGGCCACCCGCCGGTTCGAGACGAACGGGTCATCGATGCGCAGCAGCTCGTCGACGATCGCGCTCGCCTCGGCGAAGGAGCCCGACCGCAGCCGTTCCGCCAGCTCCGGCGCCCGGGTGAGGGCGGTCAGCAGCACGCCGACGCACAGGGCGATCGACCCGAGGTCCCCGCCCGTCCAGTTGCGCAGGATCGAGACGATTTCCTCGTCCTCGAGCACACGCTCCCGGGAGCCGGGAATCTCCGGGTCCGGCAATGGCACCCGCACCCGCATCAGCTCGGTGGTCACATCCTCCGGCGCGTCCGCGCCGAGGGCGCGGCGCGGCGCGACCACCGAGCGGATCATCGCATCGAACTGCTCGGCGACCTCGGCCGTGCGCGCCAGCTCCCGCGAGCGGGACGCCTCATGGTTGTCGATCATCCACTGCAGCAGCTCGGGCTCGAGCGCGGCGGGCCAGCCCAGCCAGGCCGTCTGGGCGCGCACCGCGAACACGGCGCCGAGCGCGGCGACGGCATCGATCTCGGTCCCTGCCGCGCCCACATCGTCCAGCAGCTCGCTGACCAGCTCCGCCGCGATGCCGCGCACCACGGGCTCCAGCGCCTCCATCCGCTCGGGACCGAAGAACGGGTCGGTCACCTCGCGGAAGGCCGTGTGCTCGGCGCCGTCCAGACCGTTCGGCACCTGCAGGAAGCGCGAGACGGCCGAGGAGAAGGACCCATGATCGGAGGCCACCGCCTTCGCCTCCTGGTGGCCGAGCACCACCCAGGTGCCGTCGGGGGTGCGGGCGAGCGGCGCCTCGGCACGCTGCTCGTCGGTGGCGGTGCGGGGCTCGAGACCCGCCGGATCGAAGATCGGTGCGCTCATCCGTTCACCGTACTGCCGGCACGGCGGACTCTTCAGGGACCTCGCGCGGTCGTAGCCGTCCCTCGAGCAGATGCACCGCGGCGGCGACCGCGAAGAACGCCACCAGCACCACAGCCGTGGTCAGCAGCACCTGGTTCCATGACGAGGCCGTGGGATCCAGGAACTCGTACGGGTACCAGCCCGTGATCCCACCGCGCACCCAGGTGCCCACCAGGAACGCCACCGGATACAGCTGCCACCACAGGATACGGCGCGCCTGCGGGGCACGATGCCGCCGCGCGAGGAGCCAGTCCAGCACCGCCACCACGGGCGCCAGGCGATGCAGCACGATCCCCGTCCAGCCGATGTCCCAGCGCAGCAGCTCCTCCAGCGGAGCCACCAGCAGCGCATAGATGATCCCGGTCATCGCCAGATAGAACGCGACCGCACCGCGCACGTCGTCGAACCAGGCGGGCAACCGCGGCCCTGCCACGGATCCGGCGAGGACCAGCATCACGAACAGCAGGTTGGACTGGTTGGTGAAGTACGAGATGTTCTGCGCGAGCAGCCCGTCGCGTCCGGCGTCGATCGCATTGCTGACCAGTGCCGCGGTGATCAGCAGCGCCACCAGCACCCGCGCCACGGCGGCCGGTGCCCTCATGAGTCGCGCGGCCAGTCGTCCCTCACCGGGGCTCCGCCCTCGACGATCCGCTCCTCGGCGCCCGGCAGCGAGGTCCAGGAGTCCTGAGGGCGGTACCCCAGCTCGAGCGAGGTGTTGGTCAGCGACCATCGCCGATTGGGGTTGTCGGAGATCGCGTAGTACAGGCCGAAGGCCACCTCCGCCTCGATCGCACGCACCACCACCCGGGTGCAGTCCGCGGGACTCAGCCACATCGCGCGCAGGATGTCCTCCTCGGCCGCGAGCGGATCCTCGGAGAACCAGCCGATGCGCAGATTGATCACGTCCAGGCCGTGCTCGTCGTGGTAGAAGCGTCCCAGCGACTCGCCGAACACCTTCGAGACCCCGTAGAGGGAATCTCCCCGCGGCAGCTGATCGGGGTAGACCGGCCACTGCTCGTAGCGGTCATACATCCCCATCGCGTGGTTCGAGGAGGCCAGCACCACGCGCCGCACCCCGGCCTCGCGGGCGGCCTCGAGCACGTTGCGCACCCCGATGATGTTCGCCGCCAGCACCGCATCCCAGCTCGAGTCCGGGGCGGCGGCACCGGCCATGTTCACCACCGTGTCCACCCCGTCCATCAGGGCCAGCACCTCGTCGTACTCGGACAGATCGGCGATCGCGAGATCCACCCCCTCGGGGGCCTTGTCCGGACTGCGGCCGTGCAGCACGAGCTCGTAGTCCTCGGCCAGGGCCGTCGCCAGGTGAGAGCCGATGCCCCCGGTCGCCCCGGTGATCAGTACACGTCTGCGTGCGTTCGTCTCCGCCATGACTCCATTATGGGACGCACGGCACGATCATGGGCCGACGGGCGGGACCTCGAGCCGATGGGCGCGGTCAGGGGCCGACGGGGGAACCGCCCTCCGGATCGGGACGCTCGGGCATCGGCCGGATGTCGCCGCGCAGACGCTCCATCCGCTGATCGAGGTCCGCGGCGACGCGGGCCGCGTCATCGAGCTCCTCCTGCAGGCGTGCGGGGAGGTTCTTGCGGTACTTGTAGGAGAGCTTGTGCTCGGTGCTGGCCCAGAAGTCCATCGCGATGGTGCGCAGCTGCAGCTCCACCGGCACCATCTCCGTGTGCTGGGAGAGGTACACGGGCACCTGGACGATCAGGTGCAGCGAGCGGTAGCCGTTGGGCTTCGGGGAGGCGATGTAGTCCTTGACCGCGAGCACCTCGAGATCCTGGTGGCGGCTGAGCATCTCCGCGATCCAGTACACGTCCGAGACGAAGCTGCAGGTGATCCGGATCCCGGCGATGTCCGTGACCCTCTCGCGGATCGCGGGCAGGGTCATCTCCCCGCCCGTGCGCACGGCCTTCTCGATCAGGCTCTCGGTGGACTTCAGGCGCGAGCGGACGTGCTCGATCGGGCTGTAGTCATGGATCAGCTCGAACTCCTGACGCAGGATGTTGACCTTCGTCTCCACCTCGTCGATGCCGAACTGGTAATGCATCCGCAGCTGGACGAACTCGTCATGGAGCTGCTTCATCTGCGCGGCCAGCTGCTCCTGATCCATCCCCGGGGCGGCGAGCGCCTGCTGACGCGTCGCGACCATCTCCTGGACGCGTTCGCGCCACGGAGCGCCGTCGGGCTCAGAGGTCTGCATCGGAGGTCTCCTGGCAACGTCGGGGAACGGACCATCGGATCATCGCAGAACCGGCTGGACCCCCGGTGAGGGCCCTGGCCGATACGGTGCGCGCACACCCTCCAGGGAAAGAAAAAACGCCCTGTCACCAGGGCGTTTCTTGGGGTGATCGACGGGATTTGAACCCGCGACCGCCTGGACCACAACCAGGAGCTCTACCAACTGAGCTACGACCACCATGTGCGAGGCCGGAGCCTGCAACGAGAGATCAATATACCGTGTCGCCAGGGCGCTTCCCAGCCCAGAAGGGCCTGAGGGGGTGTGAGACACATTGCATCACCCCCAGGGAGGGTCGGCGCTTCCCGCCGACCGTCGTTCGGCCGGCGGGAGGCGTGCGCTCACAGCAGCTCGGCGCGCAGCTGCTCGGGCGACTTCGGGGACAGCAGGCCCGGGGCCACGTCGAAGGGGGTCTTCGCCCCATGCTGGCCATCGGCCGCCATGCGGCCCGCGGCGCGGGCGTAGGCGACGATCACGCTCGCGGTGAACTCGGGATTCGAGTCCTCCTGCAGGCGGTACTCGATCGTCTGGGTGGTGCCGGGCGAGGACTCCGCGGAACGGATCACGAAGCCGCCGTGGGGCATGCTGCGGTGATCGCGGTCGAGCTCCTCGGCGCTGAGGAAGGTCACCGTGGTCTCGAAGGGCTCGAAGTAGTGCGGCATGGTCACGATCTGCTGACGCACCGCCTCGGCGTCGGCGCCCTCGTCGAGCACCACGAAGCATTCGCGCGTGTGCTTCTCGCGGCTGCTCAGCTCGGGCCGCTCGCCGGCGCGCACGCGGTCGATGGCGTCCTGGGAGGGGATCGTGTACTGGACGGCGGCGGCGACCCCGTCGATGCGGCGCAGCGCATCGGAGTGGCCCTGGGACAGGCCCCGGCCCCAGAAGGTGTAGGTCGAGCCGGCCGGGAGGATCGATTCACCGAACACGCGGTTGATCGAGAAGAGGCCGGGATCCCAGCCGGTGGAGATGATCGCGGTGGTGCCGGCGGCGCGGGCGGCGGCGTCGACCTTCGCGAAGTGCTCGGGGATCTGGGCGTGGGTGTCGTAGCTGTCCACGACGGTGAAGCGCTGGGCGAGCTGCGGGGTCTGCTCGGGCAGATCACTCTTGGAGCCGCCGCACAGCACGAGCACGTCGATCTCGTCCTGCATCCCCTCGAGCGCGTCCATCGGATGGACGGGGGTCTGCTCACCCACGGTGGCGACCGTGGAGGGGTCGCGGCGCGTGAACACGCCCACCAGCTCCATGTCGTCCTGGAGGGAGAGGGCGATCTCGACGCCGCGTCCCAGGTTCCCGTAGCCGACGATGCCGATGCGGAGAGAAGTCATGGTCCTCGATTCTGTGCAGGGGTGGAGGGTCAGATGTCGCTGTCGAGCCGGTCGTCGCGCAGCGCGGCGGCGAGCGTCGGGGTCACCGGCAGGCGCGGGATGAGCGTGGCCTGCAGTGCGTGGTAGATGTCGGGCTTGCCCGGCCACGTCTTCCCCTGGGGCTCGTTGTCCGCGTCGAGCTCGTGGAACCACGAGCCGTGCTCGGGGTCCAGCAGGTAGGTGGAGATGTACTCCCACCACTGCTCGTAGCGCTCGGCCCAGATCCGCTCACCGGTGACCTGGTGCATCACCGCCGCCGCGCCGACCGCCTCGGCCGCCACCCAGTGCATCCGCTCTGTGGTCACGGGGGAGCCGTCCCAGTCCACGGTGTACACCCAGCCCGGAGCTCCGTCGGCACCGAAGGCGGCAGCGGACTTCTCCATCAGCGCGATCGCCGATTCGAGCATCCACTCCGGTGCCTCGCCGTCGAGCGTGATCAGCGCGGCCCTGGCATGAAGCACCAGGCGCGCCCACTCGATCCAGTGACCGATGGTCGCTCCGTAGGGACGGAACTGGTGGGCGGGCTGGTCCTGGTTGTAGTCCAGCACCGGCTCCCAGTCGAGGTCGTAGTGCTCGGGCAGGGCCCAGTCGTTGAGGCGCGCGAACTCGTCGATCGCGCGAGTGGCGATGCCGACCGCGCGATCCAGCCAGCGGCGCTCTCCGGTGACGTCGGCCGCGGCCAGCAGCGCCTCGACGGTGTGCATGTTGGAGTTGATGCCGCGGTAGGGCTCGCACTCGGAGAAGGAGCGGTCGAAGCTGTCCACGCTCATCCCGGCGGACTCGTCGAAGAACTTCTCATCGAGCACCTCGAGCGCCTCGTCCAGCAGCTCCTTCGCGCCGGGGCGACCGGCCGCCAGGCCGGAGGCGGCGGCGAGCACCACGAAGGCATGGGCGTAGGCCTGCTTGGAGTCGTCGACGGCGCGTCCGCCGGCGACCGAGGAGTACCAGCCGCCGTGCTCCTGATCGCGGAACACGCCGCGCAGGGAGGCCAGGCCGTGGTCGGCGAAGCGACCGAAATCGGGATGGCCCAGCAGGTGGCCGAGCGCGAAGCTGTGCGTCATCCGGCAGGTCAGCCACAGCTCGGAGGGCCGGGAAAGATCCGGTGCGCCCTGCTCATCGAGCCAGGCGAAGCCGCCGTCCTCGCGCACCGATTCCGCGGCGAAGTGGAGCAGCTCGAGGCTCGCGCCGTCGAGCCAGGCCCGGTGTGAGGCGCGCTCGAGCCACGGCACGTGCGGCGCCGGCGTCGATGCCGTCTTCCCCGAGGCGGGGGCGGCGGGCTCCTCCCGCAGCTCGAAGCTGCGGGAGGCCTCCTGCGCCTGGGCGGTGGTGGGACCGGGCTCATCCACCAGGAGCACCTCGCGGTAGTACTTCAGCTCCTGGATCGACTCGCGGATATCGGCGAGCGCCCGGTGCCCGCCGTGCTTGGCGGGGATGTTGTAGTAGACGCGCGGGAACCAGCGCTTGGCCAGCTCCTTGAGGCTCGAGACGTCGATCGTGCGATAGGACAGCCAGCTCGCGAACTCGGGCACATCGCGGTCCAGGAACACGCGGTCGGTGCCCACGCTGTTCCCTGCCAGCGGCGCCTTGCCCGGCTCAGGGCAGTACTGCTTCACGTACTCCAGGCACTGCGCCTGGGCCTCCTCGAGGCTCATCCCGTCGTCGAGCTCCTCGAGCAGACCGGAGACGGTGTGCATGTTGACCACGAACGGGTCCATGCCCTTCAGCGCCTCGGCCGGCGGCTTGATGACGACGTCGACGCCGTCCCCGAGGATGTTCAGATCGGCGTCGGTGACGAGAACGGCGATCTCGACGAGCGCGTCGCGCTGCTTGTCGAGGCCGGTCATCTCGCAGTCGACCCAGATGATGCGGTCGTTGATGGCACGCGTGGAGCTGGAAGTCACTGCTCAACAGTAGCGCGGACCCGGAGGCGGGGAGCGAGGAGGCGCACCCCGGGCAGTTACTCTGTGGTCACCAATACTCGTCGTCGAGTGGTCGCGAGCCACCGGAGGGCACCTCTGTGAATCTGTACTTCCGTCTGCTGCTGTTCATGATCCGCGTGCGCTTCCGCAGCAGGCTGGGGATCTGGGACACCTCGCACGTCACCTTCCGGGTGAACCCCTTGGATCTCGATCTGCAGCGGCACATGAACAACGGCCGCTATCTCAGCCTGATGGATCTGGGGCGGATGGACCTCATGCTGCGCTCCCGATTCTGGCAGCGCATCACCGGCCAGGGCTGGTACCCGGTGGTCGCCGGGCAGACCATCACCTACCGCCGCTCCCTGCTCCTGTGGGAGAGGTTCGACCTCGCCTCGCGGGTGATCGGGCACGACGACCGCTGGATCTACATGGAGCAGGTCTTCCGGCGCGACGGGCAGGTCGTCGCCGATGCGATCGTGCGCGCCCGCTTCCTGCGCAGGACCGGCGGATCGGTGCCGGTCGACGAGCTCATCGCGCTGGTGGGCCCTCTGCCGGAGCACCTCACGCTGCCGGAATGGGTCACAGAGTGGAACGAGGGCTCCTCGCAGCACAGCAGGGAGCTCTGAACCGCGCCGGATCCCGCGAGCCTGCTGGACGAATCCCTCCGATCCGGCGCAGCGGTGAGCGATCCTGCGCTGCGAACCTGGCTGAGCGAGTTCAGCGGCTCCTCGGCCGCGGCGAAGACTGCCCGGAGACTGCTCGCACGCTCCGGCTCCCGCGACGACGCAGCTCCTCGATCCCGCTGATCACCAGCAGCACCACCACCACGGCCAGCAGGATCCACTGCTCGAACACCACCGCGAGCACACCGGCGAGCAGCAGCGCCACCAGGAACACGATCTCCAGCACGCGCAGCGGCACCCCGAGCAGCCGCGCCCCGAACCGGGTGCGCGCCAGGCGCAGGAGCAGCAGCGCACCGATCGCGACGAACGTCAGGATTCTCAGCATCTGCTTCTCCTCCTGCGGGGGTGGCTGACGGCGCCCCCAGCAGGACTCGAACCTGCAACCTACGGATTAGGCGGTAGGGACTCTCGTCACCTCATCACTGCAGGTCAGGGGCATACTGGTCGCATTCTATAACGAGGTAACCACTTGGTGTGAATCTGCAGGTGTAATACCGTAATTGCCTTCGTTACTGCTCTGCCTTCGTGGGGTTTCGACGTCGTTTTCTCGTCGTCTCTACGGTGACATACCTGCAGGTCAGACTGCAAATCGTAGTCCTCATCAGGGTCTCGGCGTGTCCCGTGAAACCTGGAGCGTCGACGTGTAGACATGAGGACGCGGCCCCCGTTGATCCCGGATTGCAGTCCGGGCGGAGGCCGCGTCGGAGATCACTTCATGCGCCAGAGTACGACCGGCGCGCGCGTCATCGCATCCGGGCGCGCCGCCTCCACTGACCCGCTTGTGTCCGCGCATCCGTGCGCGTCGACGCGCACGCGGGTCGACGCGGAGCGAGTCCTCATATTCCTTCAGGTCCCTGCCGAGGGTGCTCGTGCCCTCGCCGTCCGCGACGTAGCTCTGAGCGTCGGTCTCTCGGTCCCTGCAGCCGGGCAGAGGATTCGTGACCTCCTGGGACTATCCCGGCTCATCGCATTTGAGGGTGTAGGTGGGGTCTGAAGCCTCCTGCTTCGAGGGGGCTTCGTCGTGTCCGGGCGGCGGTCGGCGGCCACTGTGTGGCCGTGGTCCGGCCGCCTCCTGGTAACCCGGCCGGCATCGAGTGCGAGGTCAGTGGCGTCTCTAGGGTCTGGATGTGCCACCGAGCTCGCACTCGATCGGAAGAGCGAAGTCAGTCGACGTCGGGTTCCTCGGCGCAGTACTTCTCCAGGGCGGCGCGGAGGACACCCCCGGAGCGGGGGGTGCGGGAGCCGAACTGGAAATCGTCGACCGCGTTCATCAGAAGGTCCCAGACGGGTACGTAGGCACCTGCGCAACCGCGCTCCCAGACGTGAGACACGGAAGGGTGTGAGTCCTCGTCCTTCACCCGCCTGACGTTCTTCAAGAACGGGGCGTGAGGTAGATCGATACGGCCTCCTCCGTGTCTGACGAAAGTGGTGGCGACGTACCGGGACGCACCCCGAACGTCTTCGTCCAGAACTCGATCCTCCAATGCATCCGCAGTCGGGAAGGAATCCAGTAGCCACTGCTCGACTGCATCAAGCGATTCCGGTGAGAGGTCCAGAGAGCCATATGAGACCCGGTCCGTTGTCCAGGTATCGATTGCTCTGTCGTTGTCGACGAGCCAGGCGGCCAGGGTCGGATTGATCCGTTCGGGCTCCGCCAGTGCCATGCCCCGCCATCCGGACGACAGATCGATGGGACCGGGTTCCCCGAAGCTCCGCAGGATCGCGTCGAGGAGTTCCCGGAAGTACGTCCCGGACCGCGTCCCGGCGGCGCCGAGGACGGTCGTGTACACATCGACGGTCCCTCCGGTCGCGTATCCGGCGGGGGAATCCGCGCGGATGAAAGGCATGCCGGCGCCTTCCTCGCCACGCTCCCAGAGCTCTTCCCACTCCCAGTCACCGCCGGCGTTGCGGAGGATCGTCTCGCCCAGGTACCGGTAGGTGCCGAGGAAGACCGCCCGGACGGTCGGGTCCTCCAGGTCCGCGGGACGGTGGAGGTGCGAGAGCAGGTGCGCCTCGACGGCGGCGAGGGAATCCGGCGTGTAGGCGGGGCCCGTGAGGACACCCGCCTCGCGGAGATGCGCGACGAAGGCCTGCGTGTCCTCCCGGAGGGAGTCGGTGAAGGACAGGAAGTACGACTCCGCCTCCGCCCGCGGAGGGCGCTTCCTGACCCCGACGAGCAGACTGCCCAGGTCGTCCGCGTCCTTGTCGTCCATCGCCATGTTCTCGTCCTCCACTCAGCCGAATTCCGTGTCGGTCACTTCGTACCGGATATTGTTGTCCCGCATCCGCTTCTTCACGCTCTCACTCGGTTCCTTCGAGAGGATGTAGGTGATCTCCCACGGTGGGTCACCGTTGGCGAGCGCGACGTCCTTCTCCCATTGTGGGCCCTTCGCAGATGAGGGGGTAGCTGCGGAGTGTGGGGTGGGCGCGTCGGTGCCGGGATAGACGTCGAGGTCTCCCGATGATGGAAGTTCTGACGCTCGCCATCTGGAAGACCTCGACGTGCCTAACGCTACCTTCGCCGACCCCGATCTGACGACCTTCACGCGCTTGGAGGAGCTCGGCCTCGTCGCTGTCGGTCAGCGGCTCACGACCGAGCGGGCGGTGCTCGAGTGTCGGCTCGCTGAGGAGGATCCGTGGTGCCGCGCCTGCGGAGCACGGGCGACCTCGCGCGGCACGATCACTCGTCGCCTCGCCCATGAACCTTTCGGCCACCGCCCCACGACGCTGCTGGTGCGGATCCGGCGTTACCGGTGTGATCACTGCGGGAACCGGTGGCGAGAGGACACCACCGCCGCCGCCGCCGCGCCCGAGCGGGCGAAGCTCTCTCGCGGCGGGATGCGGTGGGCACTGGAAGGCCTGGTCATCGATCACCTCACGATCGCAAGGATCGCCGCCGGGCTCGGGGTTGCCTGGCACACCGCCAACGACGCCGTCCTGGCCGAGGGCCAGCGGCTGCTGATCGATGACCCAGCCCACTTCGACGCCGTCCGCGTGATCGGTGTTGACGAGCACGTCTGGCGCCACACCCGGCGCGGCGACAAGTACGTCACCGTGATCATCGACCTCACCCCAGCCAGGGACAAGACCGGCCCGGCGAGGCTGCTGGACATGATCCCCGGCCGCTCCAAAGCAGCGTTCAAGGCCTGGCTCGAGGCCCGCCCCAAGGCATGGAAGGACCGCATCGAGGGAGTGGCGATGGACGGGTTCACCGGATACAAGACCGCCACCGGCGAGGCCCTCCCAGGCGCGGTCGCGGTCATGGATCCCTTCCACGTCGTCCGCCTCGCCGGAGACGCACTGGACGACTGCCGACGACGCGTCCAGCAGCAGCTCCACCAGCGCAGGGGCCGCAAGGACGACCCCCTCTACAAGACTCGCCGCACCCTCCACACCGGCACCAAGCTGCTGACCGACCGCCAATGCCAGCGTCTCAGCAGCCTGTTCGAGCGAGAGAAGCACGTTGCGGTCGAGGTGACCTGGGAGATCTACCAGGCGATGGTCGCCGCCTACCGAGAACCTGACCGGGCGAAAGCCAAAGCGAAGATGGACAAGCTCATCACCGCGCTGAGCAAGCGCGTCCCGGACGCCATGCCCGAGCTGGGCAAGCTCGGCCGAACACTGACGAAACGCGCAACCGACGTGCTGGCCTTCTTCGACCGACCGGGCACCAGCAACGGTCCGACAGAGGCGATCAACGGCCGGCTCGAACACCTCCGCGGCTCCGCCCTCGGGTTCCGCAACCTCACCCACTACATCGCCCGCAGCCTCCTCGAAGCAGGAGGCTTCAGACCCCACCTACACCCTCAAATGCGATGAGCCACATTAGACCTGTTCAGCGCCCCCAGCAGGACTCGAACCTGCAACCTACGGATTAGAAGGCCGTTGCTCTATCCATTGAGCTATGGAGGCTTGGGCTCGGACGCCGTACGGCGATGAGCACCTGGAGGAGTCTACCGACCTCACCGGCGGTGTCGGGCACGGCGGTGGACGGGCTCACGCCTCGCAGGTGCGGCTGCGATGCCCGGACCTGCCTGGCAGCGCGGACAGAACCACAGCACCCGCGGCTCCGTCCCCTCGAGGCGGGGCTCGCCGAGCTCACCGCGCTGGATCCGCGCTCCGCAGCGCCGGCACGGCCTCCCACCGCGCCCGTACACCCAGAGATCGCCGTCCCGGCCCATCATCCCGCCGGTGGTGACGCGCACCGTGCGGTCCACGTTCAGCACCAGCAGCCGACGGGCGAGATCCACGATCCGCCCGAGCTCGCCCGCGGCGCCGACGGGGGCAGCCGGGTGCACCCGCTGCAGGAAGCACAGCTCGCTGCGATAGATGTTGCCGATCCCGGCCAGCAGCTGCTGATCGAGCAGCGCCAGCCCGAGCGGCCGCTCGGGCTCCCTGCCGAGGTTCTCCACCGCGCGCTCGCGCAGGCTCGGATCCTCCTCCCAGGCAGGGTCCAGCAGGTCCGGTCCGAGATGGCCGACGAGCGAGTTCTCGTCGGCGGTGCGCAGCAGGCGCACCTGCTTGACGTCATAGGCGATCGCGCGGGTCTCTCGCCCGTCCTCATGACGGGCGGTGAGGACGATGCGGATCGTGTCCGCGGAGCGTGGTCCGGCGCTGGTGTCGCTCGAGCGCAGCGGTGCGCCGTCCACATGCCAGATCCCATCCATCATCAGATGCGAGTGGAGGGTCAGCGGGGCGGGTCCCGGCGTCGGCGGTGCGAGGCGGATCAGCAGATGCTTGCCGCGCGGCCGCACCTCGCGCACCCTCCAGTCGGTGAGGTCGGCGGTCGCGGCGCGCGGCACCCGCAGGTCGGAACCGGTGAGCACTGCGCCTGCGAGGGCCTCGTGCAGGATCCGGCATTGCCGGGCGACGGTGTCCCCTTCCGGCATCAGCGCCCACCTGCCCGCAGCCGGATCGACTTCGGGGAGCGATAGCAGCCGGCCGCGAGCAGCGCCTCGCCGACCGCGGCGACCGGCGCGGCGTCGATCGGGTGGCCGTTGATCCTCTCTATCCGCAGCTGCGGCAGGCGCGAGTCCTCCACGATCGCGTGCACCAGCTGCCGTGCGGCGTCCTCGGCGGCGGAGTCATCCGCCCACCACAGCAGATGCTTGGCGCCCTTGTCGACGACTGCGAGCACGTGCCCGTCCTGCAGCAGCACGAGCGCTCCGGCCCTGCGCGCAGGGCGCACTGTCGCCCCCTCGGGCGGGGTGATCGGCAGCGCGGGCCAGGGGAGCGCCGCACCGTAAGGGTTCGCGGGATCCGTGGCCGCGAGCGCGAGGGTCGCCGCCTCCGGGGAGGGGCCCGCAGCAGCACCCTCCGGATCGCGGGCGGTCTCCGACTCGCGGTCGCGGTCCCGGAGCCGATCCACCGCCTCGACCGGCGCGAACTGGGAGGCGCCGAGGCCGTCCACGAAGTAACCGCGCCGGCAGGTGCCGTTCTCCTCGAGCACCGACAGCACCCGGTACACGGCCGCGAAGCTGCCGGGCACGTCCTCGACGTCCATCGCGCCACGGGTGAGCACCCCGTGCCGGTCCAGCAGCAGGGTCGCGAGCGCCGCGGCGCGGGCCGACGCATCCACCGGATCGACCCGCACCGCGGACCAGCGGCCGGCTCCCGTCGGTCCAGGCACCAGCTCGGAGACGGAGGAGGCACCCTGCCGCATCATCGCCGCGGACAGCCGCGCCGCGCCCCGCCGGGTGAGGGGGCGCGAACGGCCCGACGCGCGGGAGGAGCGCGAGGGCACCGGACCGTGCCCGTAGCCGCGCAGCGCCTCGAAGGAGTCATTGGTGAGCAGTCCCGCGAAAGCGAGGTCCCACAGCGCCTGATGGAGATCCTGCGGGGGCACCGCATCCCCGTCCTCGGCCAGCGCGGTGAGGATCTCCCCGTGACGCAGCGCGCCGGGCGTGCCGCGCAGCAGGGCCAGCAGTCGTGCGGCGAGGGACCCCTCCGGGAGTCCCGCAGCGGCCTCCTCGAGTGCCTCGGCATCGAGACCGAGGGGCAGCGCATCGGCCAGATGCAGACGGATCCAGCCGTCGTCCGCGCCGAGACGGCCATGCCCCGTCCACACCAGCTCACCGGAGGCGAAGGCCGCATCCAGCATCGCCGGGGTGAGATCCGGCAGGCGCGCCGGCAGCACCTGCGACTCCCAGGCCGACAACGGCAGGGAGACCCCGGCGAGCTGGTCCACCACGGAGAGCAGACCATCTCCTCCGCGCCAGGTCGCGCGCTCCCGTCGGCCGTCCGGGCGGCGACCGACCAGCTGCTGCCACTCGCCGAGGAACCGCGCGTACACCGGCCCCGGCACCGGGGCGATCTCGCGCCGCGAGGCGGCGAGGCTGGCCCGACGGATGCGTCGCAGCACCTCGGCATCCACCCACTCCTCGCCCTCACGGCCCGGAGTGAACTCGCCCTGCTGCAGCACCCGCCGCTCGGTGAGCTGCTCGAGCGCGCCGCGCGCCACCCCGGGGGCGAGGCCGAAGGCCGCGACCGGAGCGTCGGCCTGGAACGGTCCCCTCCCGCGCGCCCACCGGGAGAGCAGCTGCGCGACCGCGTGATCGACCGGCGCCAGATGCGCCGTCGGCAGGCCCGGCGGCAGCGCGGTGCCGAGAGCATCACGCAGCAGGCCAGCGTCCTCGACCGCAGCGAGGTGCTCCCGCCCGGCCAGACGCACCGCCAGGACACGCCGCGCATGCTGCAGCTGCTCGAGCTCGGCCTCCAGGTCCACGCCCTCCGCGCAGCGCTGCTCGAGCTCCTCCCGGGTGAGAGGCCCGAGACGGCGCAGCGCATCGGCGATCTGCTCGCCGCCGCGCAGTGCCCGCTCGGCGGTGAGCCCCTGCAGGCGCTGCTCCACCTCGGCGATCACCTCGGCGTCGAGCAGCTCGCGCAGGCTCACCGAGCCCAGCAGCTCTGCCAGCAGGGACTGGTCCAGGGCGAGGGCGGCCGTGCGGCGCTCGGCGAGCGGAGCGTCGGCGTCGTAGATGAACTGCGCGAGATAGCCGAACAGCAGCGAGCGCGCGAAGGGCGAGGGCGTCGCCGTCTCCACCCCCCGCACCTCGAGCCGGCGCCGCCCCACCTGCGTCATCAGCTCCACGAGCGCGGGCAGGTCATAGACGTCCTGGAGGCACTCGCGAGCGGCCTCCAGCATGATCGGGAAATCGGGGTGAGGGCGCGCCACCTCGAGCAGATGCGAGGAGCGCTGGCGCTGCTGCCACAGCGGTGCACGCTGGTTGGGGTCCCGTCTGGGCAGCAGCAGGGCACGGGCCGCGCATTCGCGGAAGCGGGCGGCGAACAGGGCGGAGGAGCCGACGAGACGGCGCACCTCCTGCTCGATCTCGTCGGGCGTGAACACGAACAGATCCGCCCCGGGCGGTTCCTCCCCGTGGGGGATACGCAGCACGATCCCGTCATCGGCGGCCATCACCTGGCCGTCCAGCCCGTACCTCTCCTCCACCCGCGCGCCGACGGCCAGCGCCCAGGGGCCGGTGATCCGCTGTCCGTAGGCGCAGTGCAGCACCACCCGCCAGTCGCCCAGCTCGTCGAGGAACCGCTCGACCACCAGCTGCTGCGGGCCCGGGACGGTGCCGGTCGCCTCCTGCTGCGCGGCGAGATGATCCAGCAGCACGGTGCGGGCGGCCTCGTCGAGCCCCAGAGCGGCCAGGCGCTCGTCGGCGTCGGCACGGGGGAGCGAGGCGAGCTCGCTCTGCGCCTCGGCGATCGCCCGGCCGAGCGTGGCGGGACGGCCGTCCCCGTCGCCGTGCCAGAAGGGGATCCTCCCGGTGAGGCCGAAGGCGGGGGAGACGGTCACCCGTGAGGCGGTGATCTCCTCGATCCTCCAGCTCGTGGTGCCCAGCGTGATCACGTCACCGCGGCGGGACTCGTAGACCATCTCCTCGTCGAGCTCGCCCACCCGGCGCGGCTGGGAGTCATCGTCCCCGGCGACCAGGTGCACGGGGTACAGCCCGCGGTCCGGGATCGTGCCGCCGCTGGTGACGGCCAGACGCTGCGCGCCGGGACGGGCTATGAGGGTGCCGGACTCGTGGTCGTGCACCAGGCGGGGCCGCAGCTCCGAGAAATCGGTGGAGGGGTAGCGGCCGGTGAGCAGGTCGATCGTCTGGTCGAAGGCCGTGCGGGGCAGGGCCCGGTAGGGATGGGCGGAACGGACCAGATCGAACCAGTCATCGACCTGCAGATCCTCCATCGCCGCGGCCGAGACGGTGTGCTGGGCGAGCACGTCCAGCGCGTTGCGCGGCACCGCTAGCGGCTCGATCCGCCCGGCGAGCGCCTCCTGCACCACGACCGCCGAGCGCAGCACGTCCGCGGCGTGCAGCGGATGCAGGGAGCCGGTCGAGGTCGCGCCGACGTCATGGCCCGCACGGCCCACCCGCTGCAGCAGGCTCGAGACGGACATCGGGGCCGCGACCTGGAGCACGAGGTCCACCGCGCCCATGTCGATGCCCAGCTCGAGGGAGGAGGTCGCGACCACGCAGCGCAGCGTCCCGGACTTCAGCTGCTCCTCGATCTGGGCACGGATCTCCTTGGACATCGAGCCGTGATGGGCGCGGGCGATGTCCTCGACCTCGACGGCGTCGTCGTCCTGTGACTCGCCGTGCACGCCGGCCTGCGCGGTGAGTCGCCGCGCATGCAGTCGGTTGAGCTTCCCGGTGAGGCGTTCGGCCTGGCTGCGGGAGTTGGTGAACACAATCGTCGAGCGGCGCGCGAGGACCTTCTCGAGCACGGCCCGCTCCACGTGCGGCCAGATCGTGCCGGAGACGTCCTCGTCATCGACCGCATCGGCCGGCGGCTCGATCGCCTGCAGATCGGGCACGGGCAGCGTGACCGTGAGATCCCAGCTCTTGGTCGACTCCGGCCGCACCACCGTCACCTCGCGCCCACCCCCGGCGCCGGTGAGGAAGGCGGCGACCTCGTCGACCGGCTCGACCGTGGCCGACAGCCCGATCCGCTGCGCCGGCGCGGTCAGCATCGCATCGAGCCGTGCGAGCGACAGCGCCAGATGCACTCCGCGCTTGGTGCCCGCCACCGCATGGACCTCGTCCAGGATCACCGTGTCCACCTCGGCGAGGGTCTCCCGCGCCTGCGAGGTCAGCATGAGGAACAGCGACTCCGGCGTGGTGATGAGGATGTCCGGCGGATGGGAGGCCAGACGCCGTCGCTCCGCGGCCGGGGTGTCGCCCGTGCGCACCCCGACGCTGATCTCGGAGCGTGGCAGGCCGAGCCGCTCGGCCGCTCGAGCGGTGCCCACCAGGGGAGAGGTCAGGTTCCGCTCGACGTCCACGCCGAGCGCCTTGAGCGGGGAGAGGTACAGCACCTTCGTGGCGCCGCGGCGTCGTCCTGAGGCCCGCGCACGCGGGGGCGCCGTCCGATCGGTCCGCTCCGGCGACGGCTGCGCGGTCAGGCGATCGATCGCGGTGAGGAAGGCCGCCAGGGTCTTCCCCGAACCGGTGGGAGCGACCACCAGGGTGTGGTCGCCGCGCTCGATCGCCTCCCACGCCGCGGCCTGCGCCGCCGTGGGCGCCTCGAACGCCTCCTCGAACCACGCCGCGGTGGCGGGTGAGAAGGACGAGGGGAGACGGTGGCGGGTCCGTGCCATCGCACCATTGTGGACCGAGGGGGCGACACTGCAGCCCTGAGGCGGCCGCACTGTCTCGCGGCACGGCCCTCACCCTGCCGCGAGCGGACGCATCGTGGCAGGATGGACGGCACGGCGGCTCCTGCGCTGCGGGATCCGCATCCACCACGACGAAGGGATGATCCACATGGCGGAGTACACGCTTCCTGATCTCGATTACGACTACGGCGCGCTGGATCCCTCGATCTCGGGGAAGATCATGGAGCTGCACCACTCGAAGCACCACGCGACCTATGTCAAGGGCGCGAACACGGCGCTGGAGAAGCTCGCTGCGGCGCGTGAGGCGAATGATTTCGGCACGGTGAACCAGTTCTCGAAGGATCTGGCGTTCAACCTCGGTGGTCACACGAACCACTCGATCTTCTGGAAGAACCTCTCGCCGGAGGGTGGGGACAAGCCCACCGGTGAGCTCGCGCAGGCGATCGAGGAGTTCTTCGGTGGCTTCGATGCGTTCCGTGCGCACTTCACGGCGGCGGCGCTGGGGATCCAGGGGTCGGGCTGGGCTGTGCTGGCGTATGAGCCGCTGGGCGGCAAGCTGGTGATCGAGCAGTTCTACGATCAGCAGAACGGTGTGCCGGTGGTGACGATCCCGCTGTTCCAGCTGGATATGTGGGAGCACGCCTTCTATCTCGATTACCAGAACGTGAAGGCGGATTACGTCAAGGCGATCTGGAACATCGTGAACTGGGCTGATGTCCAGGCGCGGTTCGAGAACGCGCGCTCGAACGCGTCGGGTCTGGTCATCCCCGGCGCCTGATCTGTTCGGCTCTCCGCCCGGGTGTGAATGCTGGGTGAGGGTGTTCGTCGCGGCCGGTCCCTCGGGTGAGGGGCCGGCCGCT
>NZ_FXXB01000002.1 GCF_900184245.1 Brachybacterium massiliense
CCGCAGGCCCCCGGGGGGGGGGGGGCCCCCCCCCGCCCCCCGCCCGCCCCCGGCACACTCGACACGTCCCCTTCGACCAGGAGCCCTTACATGGCCACCACCCCGCTCCCGCTCCGAGCGCTTCTCACCGTCGCCGCCCTCGCAGCTCTCACAGTCGCCTGCACGCCCCGCACCCCCACCGAGCCCACCCAGGACACCACCGCCGTCAACTACGTCCTGGACGGCGACACCATCGAGGTCACCGACGCCGCCGGCAGCAGCCAGCGCGTGCGCCTCCTCGGCATCAACACCCCCGAGGTGCCGCACGACGACGAGCCTGGCCAGTGCGGGGGAGAGGCCGCCGCCGAGCAGCTGCGCACGCTGCTTCCCGAAGGCACCACCGTCGAACTCGTCAGCGACCCCGAGGCCGACGACGAAGACCGCTACGGCCGACTCCTGCGCTACGTCGAGCTCGAGGACGGCACCGACGCCGGCGCCGCCCTCATCGCCGCCGGCTACGCCTATGCCTGGGCACCCTCGAACGAACCCGCACCAGCGCGCACGGCAGACTACGAGGTAGCCACCGCCACAGCCCGTGACGCCGGTGCCGGCTCATGGGGCACCTGCCCCGACCTCGACCAGAGCAAGTGATCAGCCATGACGGCACCCACACCAAGCCTCCGACCCGCACGATGGCGAGACATCCCCCTCGCCGCGTGGATCCTCTCGCGCGCCTTCACCAACGAGTCCCGCGTCGGCCGCCGCATCCACTACCGACGCCTCGCACAGCTGCACGCCCTCGCCGTCACGCCGTTCTTCCTACTCATCGGGATCTACAGCACCGTGCCCCGGAATCTCTACCTCGACCCGTCCCGCACCGGGATGGTCGCCGCCGCGCCCAGCCGCAGCCTTCGCAACCTCACCGGAGGTATCGCCGTGATCGCGTTCCTCGTTGCCGTCGGCGTGCCCCTCAGTCTCGCCGCGAGGCTCGAACCAGGGAACGTACTTGAGGTGGCGACCGTCCTCGCCGCGACGCTCTGTGTCGCGCTACTCATCGACGCGATGATCGGCAGCCGCCACAACCGACAAGAGAGGAAGCAGCTGCGCCAGCACCGACAGAAGATCCCGGCCGGGGAGCGTTGGGACCTCATGATGCTCGCGCAGCTCCCCGGCACCGACCCCACCGCAGCGCGGCTCGCTCACGCCCTCCTGCGCACCGTCGTACCTCCTCACGCGATCGTCACCGCCAGCGCGCACACCACCAAGCTGCACAAGCAGTACATGCGGTACGGATTTACCCCGGCCCGCGGACGACAGCTCTTCTACATCGTCCCGAATCGCGACCCGGCCACGTGGTCCGAGTGCAGCAACGGGAGGGGCCGCCTCGCCCGCCGACCCCTCCCGCCTACTCACTGCCGGTGTCGCCCGCCGCGACCCCGACGAGTCCGACCCCGCTCCGCCTCGAGCAGCCGCAGCACAGCTGCGCCGAGATTGAGCATCGCCGTCACCAGTGCCACCGCCATGACCAGCGCCTCCGCGATCTCCCGACTCACCTCCTCCCGCCGAGTGGGCGCGCCAGCCTACGCGCGAGCCCTGACGATCCGGATGACCTCCTCCTAGAGGTCGCAGATCCTTTCGGTGCCGTAGTCCGCGGGTGCGGCACACATACCGGTGAGACCCGCCCACTGGGCGCTATGTCCCTCCGGTCGATCGGACGCGAAGCGTCCGGCTGGCGGGGCGGAAAGGATCACCCATGTGTCAGTTCACTGAACGTGACCCGATCAAGCGACCCCGGCCCGGCACTCGCTGCCGCTACACGGACCAAGTGGCCGGCGCCGACGGTTGCGGGAGCACCCTGCTGCTGCTCCTGCCCGCGGCCGCCCTCGTGCAGGGGGTGCTGCCCGGTAGCCGCGACCTTCCCGACTAGGCATATTCAGCACCACATGGGCGGAGGCCCGGGAGTGCCGGCCGGATGCCTGCACTGCGTCGGCGCTCCTAGCGGGGATGAGCCGCTGCCCAGCACCGCCCGCCGCCCACGCCCAGGTAACGTATTCGACGTGGCCCGCATCCCAGCGCTTTCCCCCGGCGGCGGTGGAATCGGCCGATGTCGCTTTCACCGGGACCGACCTGCGCCACCTTCCCGCCGCCCTGGCTCACGCCCGTCGGGGTCGACGGATCATGACCGGGAACATCGTCCTGGCCCTGGCGATCATCGTGGTGCTGTTCCCCCTGGCGCTGTTCGGTGTGCTGGGCCTGGCAGCGGTGGTGCTCGTGCACGAGGCGGCCGAAGTCGTCGTCATCGCCAACGGCATGCGCGCCGCGCGCCGCCCGGGCCTCTCGACCAGACACCCTCGCGATCCTGTTGAGAAGGATCTGCGCGAGACGACCGCCACCCGATGAGGCGGAGCACCGAGCGCACGATCGCACTGGCGACGATGCCTCGCGCACGAGGAACCGCCCTGCGAAAGTCGAAGTTACCGGAGGCGAAGTAGATTCTTCGAGGCTATCCTCGTGTGATGTCGGTCGATGAGCTGTCCGTAAGTGCCCAGAACTATCTGAAGGCGATCTGGGGACTGTCCGAGTGGAGTGATGAGCCGGTGACGTTGACGCTGATCGCGCAGCGTGCCGGAGTCGCCCCGTCGTCCGCCTCTGACGCGGTGCGGAAGCTGACCGAGCAGGGTCTGCTGTCCCACGCGAGGTACGGCTCGGTCGAGCTGACGGAGGTCGGTCGCGCGTACGCCCTGGTGATGGTGCGGCGCCATCGACTGATCGAGACGTTCCTGGTGGAGATGCTCGGGTATCGGTGGGACGAGGTCCACGAGGAGGCCGAGCAGCTCGAGCACGCCGTCTCGGACTTGATGGTGGAGAGGATCGATGAGACTCTGGGCCGTCCCCGGCGTGATCCGCACGGCGATCCGATCCCTGCAGCGGACGGGACGGTAACCGTGCCGGATGCGCGGCGTCTCACCGACGTCGGAGCGGAGGGCAGGTTTGTGGTCGAGCGGATCTCGGACTCGGACCCGGCGATGTTGCAGTTCTTCGAGTCTCAGGGCATCGGAGTCGGGGCCACGCTTGTGGTCGCGGCAGGGGCCCCGTTCTCCGATGCGCTGGAAGTCCGTGCTGAAGAATCGGGCTCTCCAACGTTGCTGGGACAGCCCGCGACAGATGCCCTCTACGTCTCAGCGGATCCGACCTGATCCTCACGCCGGCGAGCCTTCTCGCGCCGATACCGGCGAGCTCCGACCTTTTTGCTGAGCAGACCGTGCTTCGGACTGATGAGGTAGACGAGTGCGAAGGCGCATCCCTGGGTGAGGACGACGAGGCCACCGGGTGAGGCGTCGACCCAGTAGCTGATGTAGATCCCGACCACGGAACAGAGTGACGAGAGGACCGGCGCGATCACGAGCATTCGCCCGAAGCGGTCGGTGAGCAGGTAGGCCGTCGCTCCGGGAATGATGAGCATCGCGACGACGAGCACCACTCCCACGACCTGGAGGGCGGCAACTGCAGTCAGTGCCAGTAGGCCCAGCAGCAGCGCACCGAGGAAGCGGGGAGACAGGCCGATGGCGTGGGCGTGTGTCGGGTCGAAGGCATAGAGCGTGAGGTCGCGACGTTTGAACACCAGGGCGATAAGAGCCACGGCTGCCAGGATCGCGATCTGGACGAGATCTGCGCGGGAGACGCCGAGGATGTTGCCGAAGATGATGTGGTTGAGATCGGTCTGGCTGGGCGTGACCGAGATCAGGACCAGCCCGAGAGCAAAGAGAGTGGTGAAGACGATGCCGATAGCGGCGTCCTCCTTCACGCGGCTTGTCCCTCGGACGAGCCCGATCATTCCGACCGCCAGGAACCCGAACACGACCGCGCCGATCGCGAACGGGACCCCGAGGATGTAAGCGAGGACGACTCCGGGGAGGACGGCGTGAGAGACGGCGTCCCCCATGAGCGACCATCCGATGAGCACCAGCCAGCACGACAGCAGCGCGCACACCACGGCGGCGATCACGGTCGTGACGAGCGCACGGGTCATGAAGTCGTAGGAGAGCGGCTCGAGGAGCCAGTCGAGCGGCGTCATGCGGCGCCCTCCTGCTGCAGAACGTCCAGGCCGAAGGCGAGAGCGAGCCTCTCGGGTGTGAGGGCCTCTTTCACCGGGCCGTGGAAGAGGATGGTTCGCAGCAGCAGCACGGCGTCGTCGGCGAGCTGCGGCAGAGCATGGAGGTCGTGGGTGGAGACCAGGACGGTACGGCCGTCGTCAGCGAGTGCGCGGAGAAGATCGACGATGGTGGCTTCGCTGCGCTTGTCCACGCCGGCGAAGGGCTCATCCAGCAGCATGATCCGTGCGTCCTGGGCGATCCCGCGGGCGACGAAGGCGCGTTTCTTCTGCCCGCCGGAGAGCTGGCCGATCTGTCGATCGGCGTACTCCGTGAGCTCCACCCTCTCCAAGGCTTCGTCCACAGCGATGCGGTCAGCGGGGCGAACTCGGCGCGTGGCGCCCTGGTGGCCGTACCTTCCCATCATCACGACGTCTCGGACGGAGACGGGGAAAGCCCAGTCGACGTCCTCGCTCTGGGGGACGTATCCGACGAGTCCTCGCCGCCTGGCCTGCGCCGGCTGCGCGCCATTCAGCAGGACGCTGCCTGCGTCAGGCCGGACCATGCCGGTGATCGCCTTGAACAAGGTGGACTTTCCGGAGCCGTTCATTCCGATCAGCCCCGTCACCGCACCCGCCCGCACCGCAACAGATACGTCGTCGAGGGCGAGTACATCGCCGTAGCGGACGGTGACACCTTTGACATCGATCGCCGCTGTCGTCATGAGTCCTCTCCGGTGAGTCCCGCAGTGATGGTGTCCGCATCGTGGCGGATCAGATCCAGGTACGTGGGCACCGGGCCGCCTTCCTCGGAGAGCGAGTCCACGAACAGCGTTCCTCCGAAGCGTGCATTCGTAGCACCCACAACCTGCTGCATGGGGTCGTCGGAGACCGTCGACTCGCAGAACACGGCGGGGACCTCGTTCTCGTCGACGAACTCGATCGCGGAGGTGATCTGCTGCGGGGTCGCCTGCTGCTCGGCGTTGACGGGCCAGATGTACTTCTCGGTCAGCCCGGCATCTCGGGCGAGGTAGGAGAATGCGCCCTCGCAGGTCACCAGCGCTCTCTGGCTGGTCGGAAGACTTTCGAGCTCGCCCGTCAGGTCATCTTGGACCTGCTGGAGCTGCTGCTTGTAGGTCTCCCCGTTCCTCTCGTAGTCCTCAGCGTGTTCCGGGTCGAGATCGCTGAACGCCGCGACCATGTTGTCGACGTAGACCTGCACGTTCTTCGGGCTCATCCAGGCGTGCGGGTTGGGCTTGCCCGCGTAGGCGTCCCCCGCGATGTCGATGGGATCGATCCCCTCCGAGACCACGACATGAGGCACATCGACTTCCTCGACGAACTGGCCGAACCACACCTCCAGGTTCAAGCCGTTGTCCAGGATCAGGTCGGCATCCGAGGCCTTCCGGATGTCTCCCGGCGTCGGCTCGTACCCGTGGATCTCCGCGCCAGGCTTCGTGATCGACTCGACCACGAGGTGGTCGCCCGCGACATTCTCCGCGATGTCCTCCAGCACGGTGAACGTCGTCAACACCACCGGCTTCTCTCCGTCGTCGGCAGGATCCTGTCGGGCACCACCGGAGCAGCCGGTGAGCACCAGCGCCGCACTCGCAACGACTGCGCCGAGCACAGCCTTCCATCGCCCTTGCACGTGCATCGGTGACCTCTCTTCGTTCATGACCACAGGCGTGGTCACTTCCGGACCGTCAGATCCTAAGGTTCGCCATGCCGAAGTCCCAAACCCGGCGTGGCGTACACTTGGCGGCCGTCGGGCTTGATATCACTACATGTGGCATCCCTATGGGGTGCGGACCCAACATCTAGTAGTTCGAGGTCGGGTGGGTGTGACGACGGCTAAGGAGGGATCAATGACGGCAGGTATCGAGCGCGCAGCGCCGGAGCTCGGAACACGTGACCTGACGCCACAGGAGTCAGCAGATCTCGTGTTCTTCTCGAGCGTCTCCGAGAACACGCTGCGCTTCGTGGAGAGGCTGGGGCGGCCTGCGGTGCGGATCCCGCTCCGACCCCGTGTCGAGGGGATGATCCGCGTGTGTCGCCCCTTCGTTCTGGTGGTTCCCACCTACGGCGGAGGCGAGCAGGCCGGGGCCGTGCCGAAGCAGGTCATCGCCTTCCTCAACGATTCCGTCAATCGCGCGCTGCTGCGCGGGGTCATCACCGCGGGCAACACCAACTTCGGCGAGCACTACTGCCTCGCCGGCCCCGTCATCTCGCGCAAGTGCGGCGTCCCGGAGCTCTATCGCTTCGAGCTCCTGGGCACCCAGCGCGACATTGAGCGCGTGAACGAAGGGCTCGACCTCTTCTGGTCACGGACAGCCGCGACGAACGAAATGAACAACGAACAGAGGAGAACAGCATGACCGCCACAACAGCTGCAGAGGGCTCCATCACGCCTCCGGGATACCGGCACGACCCCAGCGCACCGCTACGGCCGATCAACTGGAACCGCGTGAGCGACGAGAAGGACCTCGAGATCTGGAACCGCCTAACCTCGAACTTCTGGCTGCCCGAGAAGGTGCCCCTGTCCAACGACCACCAGGCCTGGCAAGCACTAGCACCTCATGAACGCACCCTCACCATGCGAGTCTTCACCGGACTCACCATGCTCGACACCGTGCAGGCCACAGTCGGAGAGATCTGCCAGATCCAGGACGCCCGCACCGAGCACGAGGAAGCCGTCTACACCAACATCGCCTTCATGCAGTCCGTCCACGCCCGCTCGTACTCTTCCGTGTTCTCAACACTGACCAGTACCCGCGAGATCGACGAGGCCTACCAGTGGGCGATTGGCAACGACCTGCTCCAGACGCGATGCAAGAAGGTGCTGCACCACTACTACGGACCCGACCCCCTCAAGCGGAAGGTGTCCTCCACCCTGCTCTCCAGCCTGCTGCTCTACGCCGGCTTCTACCTGCCACTGCACTTCTCCGTGCGCGCCACGCTCACCAACACCGCCGACATGATTCGCCTAATCCTGCGCGACAAGGCCGTGCACGGCTACTACTCGGGGTACAAGTACCAGCGAGGGCTCGAGGCGCACCCCGACCGCCGGGACGAGATGGAGGAGTTCACGTACGCCCTGCTCGAGGAGCTCTATGAACTCGAACTCGACTACTCCGGCGAACTCTACGAACCCCTCGGCCTTATGGACGATGTCGCTGGCTTCGTGCGCTATAACGCAAACAAATCCCTCATGAACCTCGGCTACCCCGCACGATTCACCGCCGATGAGACGGCGGTCCGCCCCGAAATCCTCGCAGCCCTCGCCCCCGGCGCTGACGAGAACCATGACTTCTTCAGCGGTTCCGGCTCCAGCTACGTCATCGGTAAGGCCGAGCACACCAGCGACGACGACTGGGACTTCTGACCTAAGAATTGCCCCACGAAAAACCCTCAAGTAAGGATCACCTCCCCTTGTGTAAGAGCATCTCCGTCATAGTCGGCAGCTTGCGTCGTGAATCTTACGCGCGCAAAATCGCGCTAAACGCAATCAAGCACTTCCCCGACGGGTACAGCGCGCGCATCCTTGAAATTCGTCATTTACCGCTCTATGATTTCGATTATGACGACCCCGAAGTGGTCGACAAAGCCACTCCGCCGGAGTATACGACGTTTCGGCGCGATATCAAGGCTTCGGCAGGCGTTCTGTTCGTTACGCCAGAGAATAACCGCACCATCCCCGCTTGCCTAAAGAACGCCATCGACATTGGCTCTAAGCCCAATAATGACGTAGCTTGGAAGAACCTGCCCGCGGGAATAATTAGCCATTCGGTTGGGCGCATGGGAGGGTATAGCTCGCAGAAAAATCTTAAGCTAGCCTTGTCTTACTTCGACATGCCTATGCCCGGCCAGCCCGAAGTTTTTATTGGCCAATCTCCGACCTTGGTCAGCGCGAGCGGGGCTATTACTTCCGAAAAAACTATTGAGTTCCTTCGGGATTATGTTCACCGATTTATTGAGCTAGTCGACGCTCGCCGCGACATTAACCGAGGGGGCAGGCCTAGCTAGGCTAAACCTTGCGAAAGCTTGTGGAGACGAACCTACGCTGCCAGCCTGCTGCTCGTAGTCAGAAAACGTGGTGAGCAAAGGTTCGCCGAAAACTATCAACGGATCCACAGCGCCCGCAGGCCTCATCTTCGCCGGACGCAGTTTCGCCACCTGTCGGATATTATGGACTTGGTTTCCCTGGTGCCGCCCTCGCTGTAGAGAATCTCCTATTTTTACACCGACTCAAGCTCCTCTCTGTTCGTTATATATAACGGCAGTTTGAGGTTACTCATTGCACCAACCCCCGCCTCTTGCCTTATCTAGGGTAGCTACGTTTATGCTTATGGATGCACGTCAGATTCGGACTGCCTACTTTCAGTATTTTCAGGAACGTGGTCACGCTCTTCTCCCCCGCGCCAGCCTCATCTCTAAAGAAGGTGATGGCACATTGTTTACCGGTAGCGGGATGCAGCCGCTGATGCCCTACCTGCTTGGTGCGCCCCATCCGGCCGGGACGAAGTTGACGAACAGTCAGCCGGCAGTGCGCGTGCAGGATATCGATGAAGTCGGCGACAATCGACATACCACTTTCTTCGAAATGCTAGGAAACTGGAGCCTCGGAGACTATTACAAGGAAGAACAGATCCGTTGGTTCTTTGACTTCCTTACCCGCATCGTCGGGTTGGATCCTTGCCGGTTGTATGTGACCGCGTTCGCCGGTGATGAGCAAGCGGGCATCCCGCGAGACGAGGAGGCCGCACAGATCTGGCAGCGGGTTTTCGCTGAGCATGCAATTGACGCCCAGATCGCGGTGGTCGGCAGCCAGGCCGATGGGGACGTCCGTGGAATTCGTTCGGGCGAGAGAATTTTCTTCTATGGCGATGGAGAGAACTGGTGGAGTCGCGGAAGGGGCCTGGCAGGTACCCCGCTTCGTGACCCATGCGGGCCGGACAGCGAGGTGTTCTACGATTTCGGTCCCGAACACCATGACCCGTCCTATGGTCTTCCGCATCCGGCTAGCGAAAGTGGCCGGTTTATGGAGATCGGAAATCAAGTGTTCATGCAGTACCAGCGGCGGCGTGATGGAAGCTTCGCTCCGCTTGCTCACCGAAACGTCGACTTTGGTGGTGGCCTGGAAAGGATCGCGGCGGCTGCAAACAACAACCCAGATGTGTTCCTGGTTAGTCTGTTGCGCCCAATTATCGAGCACTTGGAGAATCTCAGTGGCCGCTCCTACCGGCAATGTATGGCTAGTATGCGTATTGTCGCCGACCACCTACGAGCTTCGGTCTTCATGATCGTGGACGGCGTGCGGCCGACGAACAAGGATCGAGGGTATGTCCTACGTCGTCTCATCCGCCGGGCAATTATTTATGCGCAAGACCTTGACATTCGGGAGTACTCTCTGCCCGCTACGGTTCCGGTAGTCATCTCCCTCTACGCCCGAGATTATCCGGAGGTCAGCGAGAACTCTGAGACGATTGTGAGGGTACTTGAAAAGGAAGAACGTGTTTTTCGGCAAACCCTCCGAAGGGGGCTGAGGGAATTGCATCGGCGAGGCCCCGCGGGGGTGACTGGAGAGGATATCTTTACCCTCTACGATACCTTCGGGTTCCCCTCCGAGCTAGCAGTGGAGGAGGTGCTCAAGCACGGTTACGAACTGTCTTCGGACTGGCGGGAAGAATTTGAGCGGGGTATGCATAAGCAGCGCGCGCGATCTCGATCAACTCTGTAAGGTAGACCTGTACGAATCGACTCCGGGAGCGACTCTCCGCGGTATCGCGGAGGACCTCGGGATCGTCCGAGGCGCGCTGCGGCAGTGGCTGGAGACCCACGGGAGTGGGAAGAAGACCGCGGCCGACGGCACGCTGACCGACAGTCCGTTGTGGTCCGCGCCGAGGCCCAGCACGGTCGATCCTGATGAGTCGCTCGAGCAGCGCGTTGCCCGCCTGGAAGCAGAGAACGCTCAGCTCAGAGCCGAGACGACCAAGCTCACCACGGAACGGGAGATCCTCCAGAAGGCCGCGAAGTACTTCGCCGGGGAGACGCGCTGGTGAGTCGCTTCCAGTTCGTCGCCGACCATTCCGCCACCTACCCGGTGAAGCGACTGTGCGAGCTCGTCGAGATCGAGCGTTCCTCCTACTACGCCTGGCAGAGCGGGGCCCCCGCACGGGCCGAGAGAGCCGCCCACGATGCGGAGCTGCTGGAGCGGATCCGTGTCATCCACAGCGAGGACGATGCTCAGGGTGTTCCGCGGATCACGGCCGAGCTCAACGACGGTGCCGCACTCGAAGACCGCGTGAACCACAAGCGGGTCGCCCGCGTGATGCGGGCCGCTGGACTCGCGGGGTTCGTCAAGAAGCGCCAGCATCGCACGACGGTGCCGGAGCCAGCCGACCAGGCAGTCCCCGACCTGCTGGGCCGGGACTTCACCGCCGAGGCACCGAACCAGCGCTACGTCGGCGACATCACCTACCTGCCGCTGTCCGAGGCCGGCGGGGGCGGCAACCTATATCTCGCGACCGTGATCGACTGCTACAGCCGCCGCTTGCTGGGCTGGGCCATCACCGATCACATGCGCACCGACCTCGTCGCCGACGCGCTCAAGGCCGCTGCCGAGACCCGCGGATCGCTGGCCGGCGCGATCTTCCACAGCGACCACGGCCCGGTCTACACCTCGAAGGCCTATGCCGAGCTCTGCGCCCAGCTCGGACTGACCCAGTCGATGGGAGCTGTCGTTTCCAGCGCCGACAACGCAATGGCGGAGTCCTTCAACGCGACAGCGAAGCGCGAAGTCCTCCGCGACGCTGCGTGCTTCACCGACGAACTAACCTGCCGTCGAAAGATGTTCCGCTGGTTGACCCGCTACAACACCAAGCGCCGCCACTCCTGGTGCCGCTATCAGCCCCCGAACACCTACGAACGCGCCTACTCCGATAAGCTCGCGCTCGCAGCGTAAACAACCCCCGTGTCCACGAACCGGGGGTAGGGCCCTGGTGACGAAGGTTCCTTGGGTCGCTAGGCCGTGGTTCAGATCCCCAGTTGGTTACGCGTCCCGTCGCCTGTCTGGGCGGAGACTCTGGATGTTTTGGAGTCGGAGGCTGTTGTGGACGACGAAGACGGAGGAGAGGGACATCGCAGCGGCGGCGATCAGAGGGTTCAGCAGACCGGCGGCGGCGATCGGGATGGCAGCGATGTTGTAGGCGAAGGCCCAGATCAGGTTGGTGCGGATGGTGCGGTTGGTCGCGCGGGCGAGCGTGATGGCGTCCGCGATCGCGTAGAGATCATCTCGGACGAGGATGATGTCAGCGCTCTTCAGGGCGACGTCGGTGCCGGTGACGATTCCGAGTCCGAGGTCCGCGGCGGCGAGGGCGGGTGCGTCGTTGATGCCGTCGCCGACCATGGCGACGCGGTGCCCCTCGGCCTGGAGCTGTTCGATCACGGCGACCTTCTCGGCGGGCAAGACGCCGGCACGGACGTCCGGGATGCCGAGGGAGCCTGCGACCCGCTCGGCAGCCGCCGGGGTGTCCCCTGTGAGCAGCACCGTCCGCAGCCCGAGCCCGTGCAGTGCGGCGACGGCCTCCGCGGCGTCCTCCTTGACCGCATCGGAGAGGGTGACCACTCCGATGACCTCGGCGCCTCGCGCGACCAGCGCTGTGGAGCGACCTGTCTGCTCGGCCTCGCTGACGACTTCCTCCATCGGCCCGCTGAGGTGGGCGCCCAGTTCGTGCATGAAGGCGGGGCTTCCGACGGCGATGATCTCACCATCGATCGTTGCGCTGATCCCGTGACCGGGGGAGACGATGTGCTCGGTGGCGGCGGGGATGTCGGCGACCATGGTCGCGGCGTGGGTGCGGAGCGCTTCGGCGACGGCGTGCTCGGAGGACGCCTCGACGCCCGCGGCCAGACGCATCAGCTGCTCAGCTGTGACTCCGTGGGGGTGGATGTCGACGACGCGCGGAGCGCCGATCGTGAGGGTTCCGGTCTTGTCCAGGACGACGGTGGTGACCTTGCCGCTGGCTTCGAGAGCGTCCTGGCCCTTGACCAGGACCCCGAGCAGCGCGCCGCGTCCGACGCCGACCATCAGCGCGGTGGGGGTGGCGAGGCCGAGGGCGCAGGGGCAGGCGATGATCAGCACGCTGATCCCGTTGGTCACCGCAGTGGACAGGTCTGCACCGGAGAGGAGCCAGGCACACGCGACGAGCACGGTGAGGACGAGGACGACGGGCACGAAGACTCGCACCACGGCGTCGACGAGGTGCTGGACCTGGGCCTTGCGGATCTGCGCCTGCTCGGCGATGGCGGCCATCTGTGCGAGCTGAGTGTGGGCACCGACCCGGGTCGCCTCGAGGGCGAGGATCCCGTCCGCGGAGACGGTGCCGCCTATGACCTCGACGCCCGGTCCTACGGTGCGGTGGAGGGATTCCCCGGTCATCGCACCGGTGTCGAGGGAGGCGGTGCCCTCGATGATCCGGCCGTCGACGGCGATCGTCTCGCCGGGGCGCACGATCACGACGTCCCCGGTGCGGAGCTCCTCGACCGGCACAATCGTCTCGACCCCGTCACGTCGACGGCGGGCCTCCCGTGCCCCGAGGGCGGACAGCGCGCCGAGCACGTCGCCGGCGCGGCGCCGGCTACGGGTCTCGAAGTAGCGGCCTGCGAGCTGGAAGGTCGTCAGTCCCGCGGCGACATCGAGGTACAGGGCGTTGGCGCCCTCGGGGACCTCTCCGATGCCGAGCCACACGCCGTCGGCGGCGTCGATGCCCGCGAGCATCGAGACCAGGGCCCAGCCGAACGAGGTGAGGATGCCGATGGAGACCAGGGTGTCCATGCTGACGGAGCGGTTCTGCAGGTTCCTCCAGGCGGCCCGGTGGAAGGGCCATGCCGCCCACGTGACCACGGGGACCGCCAGGAGAACGCACAGCAGCTCCCAGCCGGGGAAACGCCACTGCTCCACGAGCGCCAAGGCGATGGTGACGTCCATCAGCGGAACGGTGAGCAGGGCTGCGGCGATGAGCCTGCGCCGCAGGCTCACGATGCGGTTCTCGTTGGCGCGGCGCGACCACTCGTCGTCCTGGTCGTCGTGCACGGCAGCGTCGTACCCGGCGCCGCGGATGACGTCGACCGCCTGCGCCGGCGAGGCGATGCCCGCGACGACGGCGCGCTCGGTGGCGTAGTTGACGGTGGCGCTGACGCCGTCGAGCTTGTTCAGCTTCCGCTCGATGCGGTTCGCGCATGCCGCGCAGGTCATCCCGGAGACGTCGAAGGTGTACCGCTCCTCCAGGGAGGGGGCCGTCGGGGCGGCCTGTGCGGTGGGCGTGTGGTTCATCGGGTGCGCTCCCTGTCCGAGAGTCTCTTGAGCATGTCGTTGTAGGCGTCGAACTCGGTGTCCAGGCCGCGGTCGAGGTGCCGATCCCGTCGGCGGGCCTCCTTGTCGTCCTGGCGTGCCCATTGGATGCACAGTGCGACGATCGCGATGATCAGCGGGATCTCCCCGCCCGCCCAGGCCACCGCGCCGGCCATCTTCTGCGACTCCCACAGGTTCGCCCAGGGCAGTGCGAGGTAGTCGTAGTAGGTCTGGGCGAACAGCGTGGGTGCGGAGTAGATCGCCACTCCGAAGAAGGCGTGGAAGGGCATCGCGGCGAAGGTGTAGCCGAGCTTCCCGATGTGGGGCAGCGGGCGCGGCGGACGGTCCACGCCGATGATCAGGCTGTAGTACGCGTATCCCGTGGCCAGGAAATGGAGGTTCATCAGCTGGTGGGCCCAGTGGAAGCGCATCATCGTGCCGAACAGCGGGGTGAAGTACAGGCCGTAGTAGGAGCCGATGAAGATGATGAACACGACCGCCGGGTGGTAGAGGGTCCGCAGCAGCCGCCAGTGCAGGACCTGCGTCACCCACGAGTGCACGCCCGCCCGGCGTCGATCCGCGCGCGCGGTGCGCAGGATCAACGTGATCGCCCCGCCCTGGACCAGGAGGATCGGAGCGAGCATCGACAGGCTCATGTGGACCACCATGTGCACGCCGAAGTCGGGAGCGGAGTACTTTCCGAACCCGGAGCTCGTGGCCCCGAGGACGACCAGCCAGCCGCCACACCACAGCAGTACGCGGCTGATGGGCCATCTCGTGCCCCGGCGGCGCAGGACGATCACCATCGCAAGATAGGACGCGATGCCGACGACCGCGAGGACGGCGAACAGCAGGTTGAGCCTCCCTGTGCTCACCAGCGTCGCGAAGGTCGGGGGATCCGGGACCTCGAACCCCATGAACACCTCAGGGATGCTCGTGGGCACGAAGTACTGCGGCGGCGGAATGCGAGTCATCGCCGCACCGGTAGTCACCCACATGGTGATCAGCAGGGCCGGGACCGCCATCCGATGCGATCCCCTGCGACGCATCACCACGAGAGAGACCACGAGCGCTGCCAGAAGAGCAAGACGCACCAGGGCCAGAACGCCGGTCACGCTCTCCCACGGATCGCTCCCCGCGAGCTTGAACCACGTCACCACGAGCTCCGCCGCGAGCACGACAGCCGCCCCGACCAGACCGACGCGGAGGACGAGCCCCTCATCGAGAGGGCCCCGCTCCCCGGTGCGGATCAGCCGCACCGCGGCGGTGACCAGGACCGGTCCGAGGAGGACTCCTGCCGCGATGGTCTGGAGCGCGCCGGCATCCCCGCCGATGTCATGGTTCGGACCGACGAGGATCTGCCCCACCACCACCGGCGCCAGCGCGCCGACGATCCCCGCCCACAGCCCCGGCAGCAGCGTCGTCCAGCGCGTTCCCCAGTAGGAGCACAGCCACAGGACCAATGCTCCGATCAGGGTCACCGTCCACGCGCGGGGCATGTAGCCGAACATGTAGAGCGGCCCGAACGCCCCCGGCTCCAAGAGGCGTCCCAGCTCGACACCGTTGGACTCGGGTGCAGCGACGATCACGTTCGCCGCCGCCAGCACGGTCCAGGCGCCCGACGCCCAAGTGAGGAGGCGCAGGTCCGGGCCGAATCGCAGACGACCTGCCTCGCTCTTCCCGCGCGGATGCAGGAACAGCACCGCGACGACGGCGCCCAGGGAGACCACTGCCGCGAGATCGGCGGCGCCGCGTAGCGCAGCAGAAGTCACGGCCGTCCCCGTCCCGGGGAAACCTCGGTGGATGTCCTCGTACAGGGAGGGGCCGCCGAGCAGGCTCGCCACCACAGCGGGCAGCGCCGCGAGGAGGAGCGCACCGAGCGCCACGGCCCCTGCTCTTTGCTTCACCACGCCGACTCTACAAGATGTCGAATAAGGGTCTCGGAGAGCCAGGTCGCGATGTCGCGGACGTCTCCCGCGCGCGACTCAGCGATGCTCGGGGCGCAGCTGTCGGCTCAGTGCGCGCGAAGACGGCAAGGCTTCCGGCGCACAGCCCTGCGGATGGAGCGCGCTGACTCGAGCAGCACGAACTCCCAGTTCACGGGAGGGGGCAAGGCGGTTGAGGGCGGCCAGGGCCTCCCGCAGGTGGGCCGGACCCACCTTCGAGGCTGCAGCGTCATCCGCAGCCAGCTCGGTGAGCAGCGTGATCCGTGAAGCGAGCTCTCGTCGCAGGCCGGAGCGTTTGGGCAAGCATGCGGCGTGCCACGCTCCAAGCCTCCTCAGCAGCGTGTGGTGCTGTCTGAGATGCGCTGCCTCATGGGCGAGAACAGCGGACAGGTATGAGGGCGGCAGCGCGTGCCGGACAGCGCGCGAGACGAAGATCGATGGCCTCGCGCCCGGGACGGCCACGGCCACATAGCGCGGGTCCTCGATCTCCACGACGGTGATGGCGCCCATCTGCCAGGAGTCTGTCCGTCGACGGGAGAGCAGTTCAATGATGCTCGGCCGTTCGCCATCTTCCTCGCCGAGATCGACCCGACCCGGCTGGGCAAGAGATCCCGCGATACCAAGACCTCCGAGCCCGGCCCAGGCGATGAGCGTCAGGGCCAACCCCTCGATCGGAGCGCCAGCAGAGCTCGTCGACAGCGACAGCGCGGCCGCGACGAGAACGGCCACGATCGTCACGACTAACCCCAGTGCACCGGCGAGAGCCCACGCCATCAGCGCGCGACGTGGACGACGGATCTGCCACCCCCCACGTGTGAGAAGACACGCCGATAGCGGGACGGCGGCGAGGCCTGCCACCATAGGCCCGACGATCGCCCAGATCATTGTCGATCGCGGCGAGAGCGCCGTGAGGTGATCGCATCCATCACCAGATCGAGGTCGGCCTCAGAGAGGTTGTCCGTGAAAGCCATCAGCGCATCCTTGCGGTCCTGCGCGTCCTCGAGCACCTCGACCATATCTGCGGCATGCGCCTGCGCACTGCTGACGGCTGCTTCGAAGGTGACTCGACGGGGGGAAAGGGCTCGTCGGGTGACCATCCCCTTCGTCTCGAGCCGGGACAGCACCGTCAGGACCGTGGTCTGGGCGGGTGCGGGATCATCGAAGGTCGCCTGAATCGCGCTGGCACTAAGTGGTGCGGCGGCGGTCCATAAGGCGCGCATCACCAGAGCCTCTAGCGCGCCGGCAGACCGAGATCTCACGCCCGCCATGACCCCACCGCTTCCTGTTGTCTGTATGCCTGCAGCGTGCCACACGGTATCGCAGTCCAGTGGACGCGCCGCGCCTTACTAGTTCTACGACGTGTAGAGTTAAGTACTGTGATTGAGTCTCCCTGGTCCTTCGTGCTGACCGCCATCTTCCTCGCAACGGCCGTACTTTGCGCACTGCACCTCGCTCAGAGCCGTCGTGTGCCCGCCGCAATGACCACCGAGTCCGTGCACGACTCCCACAATGGGCCGATAGCGACGGCAGTGCACGTGAACCATCTCGTGATGAGCCTGGCGATGCTGCTGATGGTGTGGCGGCCAGTCGGCACGGCCGGGACGTGGATTCAGGTCGCCCTCTTCGCGCTCTTTGGTGTTGTGATGCTGCTCGGCCTCCCCACCGTCCACGCCGTGGGTGAGCGTGTCGCAGTGGTCAGCCACGTGATGCTCAACGCCGCGATGATCTGGATGCTGCTGGCGATGCCGCTGCTGATGGGCCACGACATGGGCGGGCCCGTCGATGCGCACGCCGGACACCACGGCGGCGGTACCGGAGACGAGATGGCGATGGAGATGACGCCGACTCCGGCCTGGGTCGAGGCCGTGAACTGGGGCGCCGTTGTTCTCAGCGCCGTGATCGCCGTGTGGTGGCTCGTGCGCCTTCTCCGCGATCCGGCGCACCGCGCCCACTCAGCCTGCCACCTCCTCATGGCCGCGGGCATGGCGCTCATGCTCGCCCTCATGTGAGCCAGTCCCCGACGTCCTCACCTCGCTGTGAAAGGCTCGAACCATGGCCACCCAGGCCCCGCCCCGCCCCACCGGAGGCAACACCTCCCGTCCGCGCCGACTGCGCGATGAGCTGCGAGAGCTCACCCTCCGCCTGCATTTCTACGTGGGGCTCTTCATTGCCCCGTTCCTCCTCGTCGCCGCTGCGACCGGGATCCTCTACGCGCTGACCCCGCAGATCGAACAGGTCGTCTACGACAAGGAACTCCATGCCAGCGCCCCGGCCGGAGCAGAGATGGTGCCGCTGGAGCATCAGATCGAGGCGGCGCAGAGCGAGGTCGCCGACGGCACGATCACGCAGATCCGCCCGCCCAAGGATTCCGAGTCCACCACTCGTGTCACCTTCGATTCCCCCTCGGCTCGAGAGGATCGGCAGCTCACCGCGTTCGTCGACCCTTACACCGGGGAGGTCACCGGTGTGCTGAACACCTTCGGTGAGTGGTTGCCGCTGCGGACCTGGTTCGACGATCTCCACCGCAACCTCCATCTCGGCGATGCCGGCCGCTGGTACAGCGAAGTCGCCGCCAGCTGGCTGTGGGTCCTCGCCCTCAGCGGACTCATCATCTGGGTCACCCGCAAGGTCCGCGCGCGTACAGCCCGCGCCTACCTCCTTCCCCAGCGGAAAGGACCGCAGCGCCAGCGCTCCATGAGCCTGCACGCCACCATCGGCGTCTGGGCCGCGATCGGGCTGTTCTTCCTCTCCGCCACCGGACTGACCTGGTCCCAGTTCGCGGGCGGCAACTTCAGCGCGCTGCGCCAGAGCCTGAGCTGGTCAACGCCCTACCTCTCCTCCGAGGCGGCGACCACCACCCCGCTCGCCGAAGCGGAGCTCCCTGCCACCGCGCAGAGCGTGCTCGACGTGGCCCATGCCGAGGGCCTGACGGACCCGGTGGCGATCACTCCGAGCACCGACGGAGGGGCGTGGGTGGTCTCGCAGGTGCAGAGATCGTGGCCCTTGAAGCAGGACTCCGTGGCGATCGACCCCGCCTCAGGAACGGTCGTCGAGACCGTGCGTTTCGCCGACTGGCCCGCCGCCGGAAAGCTCGCCGAAGCCGGAATCTCCTTCCACATGGGCATCCTCTTCGGCTGGCCCAATCAGCTCCTACTCATCACTATCGCAGGGGCCGTCATCACGCTCATCGTCATCGGGTACCGCATGTGGTGGCGACGCCGCCCCAAGCCGCCGCGCACCGGCCTCCCTCGACCACTCGGCCGTCACGTCGACACCGCCGCGGCCTACGGCATCCTCATCGCGATCGCCGCAGTCGTCGGCCTCGCGCTCCCCCTGCTCGGAGTCACCCTCGTCGCCTTCGTCGCGCTGGACCTAGCCTGTCGGGTGCTGGGAACGCGCCGTAAGAGCGGCTGATGCGACACCTGCAACACAGCAACGGCCCCAACCTTCCAAGAGATGGTTGGAGCCGAGTCGCTGCGGCGAAGCTCACCAGTCGTGCATGGTGCCATCGGTGAGTCGGTTCACCGGCAGGTAAGCGGGCGAGTAGCCGTGGGCATCTCCGGCCTGGTCGTCGTACTCGACGCCGAGCCCCGGCACGTCGCCAGGGTGCAGGAGGCCATCGGCGAAGGTATAGCTCGTGTGGAACACCTCGAGCGTTGGGTCGCTGTGACGCATGTACTCCTGGATCCCGAAGTTGTGGATTGCAAGGCCCAGGTGCAGGGCAGCGGCCTGCCCGACCGGGGAGATGTCCGTGGGGCCGTGGAAGCCCGACTTGATCTGATAGAGCGACGCGAAGTCCATGATCTTCTTCAGGTGGGTGATGCCGCCGGTGTGCGTCACTGCGCTGCGCACATAGTCAATGAGCTGTTCGGTGATCAGCGTCTGGTAGTCCCAGATCGAGTTGAAGATCTCCCCGATCGCGAGCGGCTGGCTCGTCAGGTCGCGGACCCGCCGCAAGCTCTGCTGGTTCTCCGCCGGGGTGCAGTCCTCCAGCCAGAACAGGTCATAGGGCTCGAGGGCTCGCCCGAGCTGGCCAGCCTGGTTCGGCGTCATCCGGTGGTGGCCGTCATGGAGCAGAGGAAGCTCGGGACCGAACTCTCCGCGCACGGCCTCGAACACAGTCGGCAGATGCCGCATGTACGCGCGGGTGTCCCACTGTTCCTCCGTGGGCCGCGTGCCCGGGCGGGCCGGCTCGTAGTCGTAGCGGCCGGATCCGCTCGCACCGGCTGCCGAAACCCCGTACACCTGGCCAAGCCCCGGTACCGCGGTCTGAACCCGCACAGCCCGATACCCCTCGTCGAGGTGCTCACGGATCGAGTCAAAGATCTGAGGGATCTCAGCGCCGGAGGCGTGACCGTAGGTGAGGAGCCCGCGACGGACGGCGCCGCCTAGGAGCTGATACACGGGAAGACCCGCGACCTTGCCCTTGATATCCCACAGCGCCATATCGACGGCTGCGATCGAAGCCATCGTGACAGGTCCCCGGCGCCAGTACGCCCCGCGGTAGAGGTACTGCCACGTGCCTTCGATCGCCGCCGGATCGTGCCCGATCAGGATCGGCGCCACATGATCGCGAAGGTAGGACGCTACCGCGAGCTCGCGCCCGTTGAGGGTTGCGTCACCCAATCCCGTGGCCCCGTCCGATGTGGTGATCCGGACCGTCACAAAGTTCCGCCCGGGGTTCGTCAGGAGAACTTCGACGCTCTCGATCGTGCTCACAGTCCACTCGCTCTCTTCTCAAGGTCGCGCCACCTCTCAGGGGCGCACTCGAGATCTTGGAGCCGGAACTGCTGAGTTTCCATTGATTGCACAGTCTTGCAATCATCGCTCCGCGGGTGACGTTGCGTTGGGGTATACCTCAACCGGACACCCCTGGCCTGTAGCTCGGACGGTTACGGATAGGGTCCTCGGCGGCCATTTCCGGACACATCTGCTCACCTGCGCGTGTCGCCTACCCTTGTCGGACAGAATCGCCCTATGCCCACCACGCAGCGCGTCTCCTACGTCCGAGTGTCCTCCGCCGGCCAGAACCTCGATCGGCAGCTCGAGGCCGTCGGCGCCGTCGACAAGACCTACCGCGAGTACCAGTCCGCCGCCACGGCCTCGGAGCGCCCGCAACTGCGGGAGGCCCTGGACTACGTGCGCGAGGGGGACACTCTCGTCGTCGCCTCGATCGACCGCCTCGCCCGCTCACTCCGGGACATGCTCGAGATCATGGAGGAGCTCGAGCAGAAGGGCGTCACGGTCGAGTTCGTCTCCCAGGGCCTCACGATCCGACCGGACGGGGGAGACCTCACCACCCGGCTCATCCTGCACATCATCACGGCCGTCGCCCAGTCCGAGCGCGAGATGATCCGAGAACGTCAGGCCGAGGGGATCGCCCTCGCGAAGCAGGTGCCCGGCAAGTACAAGGGGCGGTCGCGCAAGCTGTCGAGCGAGCAGATCAAGGAGCTGCGGACTCGAGCCCTCGATGGTGTCCCCAAAGCCCAACTGGCACGTGAGTACGGAATCAGCCGAACTACGCTGTACTCGTACCTCGAGCAGCCAGCACTCCCGCTTGCGATGTAGGCGCTGCCGGCTCTTCCCTCAGAGTGCGCGGCGCGCGACGTCGACGCGAGCCTGAGTCGCTCGAGGCCCTCGAGCCGCGCAATCTCGAAGCAGATGTCGCACTGCCTGCCTAGGCTCCGCTTCATGGCTGAGCGCATCACGGAGTTCGAGGGGCTGCAGGTGATCCCCCCGTTGTGCCGCACGCCCGAGGGGTGGGCGGAGGAGCGGCCGGCGGCGTGCGCCTGCGGCGAAGAGCGGTTCCTGATCGGATGGGCGGCCTGCGCGTGCCGCACCGACACTCTCGCTCCGGGGCACCGCACCTGGGAGTGCACCGCCTGTGGTCAGCGTGTCGCGCTGGGATGCCGGGGCAGCGCTGACCCGGGCCCGATGGAGGCGTACGGATGTGGCTCGGGTGGGCGAGGTGCCGGCCGGCGATCACCGTGATCCCATCTCGGTTCCGCTGGGGGTGCTGGACCGGGGGATCTTGACGCACTGGCGGGGGAGGAGCACACCCGGCTCGCTCCGCTCGGCCGACGGTCCCCAACAAGATCCCGACGCGCTGCGCTTATTTCGCCGGGATCTTCTCGGGTCCTCGCCGGCTGCCCGGGCTCTCGCCTCCGGCTCAACCCTTCGGGGTGCACCACCCCCACCAGCGCATCCCCCGCTCCTTGTCAGCACCCCCCGAACAGCGGAACGAAGGAGCACACCATGAGCATCACCGTCTACACCAAGCCCCACTGCGTCCAGTGCGACGCCACCAAGCGAGCCCTCAACAAGTCCGGCATCGTCTACGACCTCGTCGACCTCACCGAGGACGAGCACGCCCTCCAGCAGGTCAAGGCTCTCGGGTACGCGCAGGCGCCGGTCGTCGTCACCAGCGACGACCACTGGTCCGGGTACCGACCCGACAAGCTCAAGGAGCTCGTCTAACACTGCGGGCGGGAGGCAGCCCCTCCCTCCCGCACTGTTGCCACTAACTGCACCGCTTGCACTGTCTGCACTAGTCCGATAGGCTGGGGTCACCATCGACCAGGGAGGACAGCATGGACCGCTTCGCCGCCTTCGAGGGGAACCTCGCCGCAGATCCCGAGCTCAAGGAGTTCGAGGACGGGAACGCCTCCGTGCGCTTCCGCCTCATCAACAACCCCACGCGCACTGACCGCCGCACCGGCGAGGTGGTCAAGGAGACGCCCCTCGGCCAGTCCTGTGTCGCCCGCGACCCGTTCGCACGGACCATCGCCGCCAACGCCGAGAAGGGCACCCGGCTCCTCGTCTGGGGTGCCCTCAAGGCCCGCGAGTACACCGACAGGGACGGCAACCGCCGCACCGCCGAGTACCTCGACGTCAAGGCGGTCGGCGAGTCCTGGCGGTTCCTCAAGTCGTCCCCCCAGGCCGCCGCGGCTCCCGCTCCCTCCGAGGAGGCCGCCCCGCCGTGGCCGGAGGCCGCGCAGCCCGGATCGGGCTCCGCCGGCTGACCCCAGACCCAGAACGCCCCCGGCCCGTGCTCCGGTCGGGGGCGTTCTGCTGTCACCACAGCGGGAGTTGATCCCGGTCGATCGGCCTAACACCATCCGCCATCACCCCATCGATGTCGGCGCCCTCGCGCGCTGCGTCGCGCAGCTCCCGTGCGCGGCCGCGGGCGCCGCGCACGTCCCGTAGCGCGCTCCCGAGCCGGTGCCGGCGAGCTGCCCACTCCCGCCGGTTCTCGCCGCTCGTGCTCGCCGAGAGGTGGGCCGGGTTCTGGCACAGCGGGTTGTCGCAGTCCCCGTGGGCCACGACGGGCGGCAGCTCGGCTCCCGGGTGTGCGATCGACCAAGCGAAGCGGTGGGCGATCACCACCAGGCCGTCGCCGATCCAGAACCTGCCGTGGCCCCTGCCTGAGATCGCCCCGGTCCACAGCCAGCATCCACCCTCGATCCGGCGGACCTTCTCGAAGTACCGGTCCCGGATGGCTGGATCGGCCGCAGCCGCGACGATGTCGAGCATGAGAGGACCCCTCACCGACTCCACTCGGCGGTGGCGAGGTCAACAGTGGCCTCGCCCTGCTCCTCACCGTCCTGGTACAGCATGCCGTGCAGCTCGGTGCCGTCCGCAGAGGTCGGCGACAGCTGTCGGTGCACGTCTCCGTCCAGCTGGATCATGACGCCCTCGCGGACAAGCGCCGCCGCTTCGGCCTCGGCCTGCTCGTCACTCAGCTTCTTCGCCGGCTTCTTCCCTTCCGTCCGCACCACACTTCGTGTCGAGATCCCCAGTCTCTCGCCGACCTCGCGCCGGTTGATCCCGAGCGCGAGCATCTCTCGCTGCAGCTCCTCGGCGCGCCGGCGCGCTTCTGCCGCGTCCTTCTCCGCCTGCTCGCGAGCCTCGGCGATTCTCGCCTCGGCCTGCTCCCGGATCTTCGCGACCTTCGCCTCGGTGGCGGCGTCGACGCCTTCGATCTCGAGCTGTGCCTCTTCGAACCGTTCCGCGATCCGCAGCAGCTTCTGCTCGCGCTCGAGGAACCGATTCGCGCGCTCTCGCGCCCGCTCGCGGGCCGCGGCCGCCTTCGTGCTCTTCCGTGCCACTCCTGCTGTCTCCTTCACATCTTCCGAGTCGTGTGCTGTGCGCGGTTAGTCACCGCTTGCGCGCGGACGTTGGCCGGCGGCCCCTCCGCTTCCCTCGCTGCACTCGATCGCGCGACCGAACGCTCCGACCTCTTGGCGTTCTCGATCCGGCTGCTCACGCTCTCGAGACCAGATCCACGAGCTCGCTCGTGTCCCCTCACCAGACCCATGACCCTGCGCACCTCGCGCGAGACTTCGTTGTCGTGGTTCGTTCGCATCATCGCGTCGAGAGTCCCAGCGCCCCAGCGGCGCAGAATCAGGTCCATCCTCTCCGTCGCCGCCGCTCTGGCTGGCGACGTGTCCCAAGGGTGGGCCGTCAGCTCCTCTACGGCGCGGTACATTCCGTCCAGGGAGTCATCGAGATCAGGCTGCACCGCGCGGGTCGCCTCGTCTCCGGCGCGGCGAAGACGATCCGCGGCGCCGGCAGGAATCTGCGCACTCCTGCCCTCGCCATCGCGGCCCGGGGCGTGGACGCCGTTCGCTCGGGCCTCTTCCACGGCGCGCTCGAGTCCTCGCGCGATGTGGTCGTTGATCTTGATCACGCGCTGCGAGACGACGTCCTGTTCCCAGGGCACCTCTCGCCTCCACGGAGCATCGCTTCCCATCGTCTTCCCCTCTCATCGTTCTCGACTTAGGTCAGCGCTCGGCCACCGCTAAAACGAATGTCCGGTGGTGGCTGGCGCGGGTTCTCGCGTTCGTAGAGGATCGCGCCGTCGACGCTCGTCCCGTATCGGCGCTGCGCGACCTCCCGCATCTCGCTCCTGATTGCCGCTCGGCTCCCCGGCGCGACTCCCGAGGCGTTGGCTGCGAGGCGCGCCCGCTCGAGATCGCTGGCGCTCGCGCGATCCCACCATCGAGGATCGCGAACCTGTGCGAGCGCCCTCTCGGCGCGGACGCGATCCGTTCGCTCCTGCACGCTCTCGAGCTCCCGTCGGTGCGGAGCATTGCCCGCCTTCGCGTTCGGCTTCCGACGAGTGCTGCGCTCGTCCTCTCTCAATTCATGAAGCGGGATCGCGCGCTGGCGTGCCGCAGTGCCGTGAGACTCAGCCTGCGCTGCTTGTGATCGACCAGGGTGCGGTCGAGCGCGGCGCACCGCTGCCGCTCTCTGACGAAGGCGGTCGACGTCGATCGCTCGTCTGGGCTGCTCGGGCCGTGTCTGCCGTCGGACTGGCTCATCCACTGTGGGGGTGCTCATGAAGGCCTCCTGGCCCGAGTGTACTTGCGCACTCCCGCGCGCGCGAGGCCTCGACCGCACCAGTGTCGCCATGGATCTGCCGGCCCGCGCCGACGGCCCGGATGAGTTGCGCTACTCCCTGTGGACTGCGGATGTCTCCTAACACCGTCCCCAGCCCACAGTCCACAGCGCAACTCACTGCTCATCGCTGACCACACTACGTGTGGACAGCGAGCATGCACGGCATGCGCCGACGCTTTAGGTCCGATCGGCAGATCGAGCAAGCTCGATCCAGAGGACGCTTCGCGCCTCCCCGAGGCTCGCTTCGCTCACGGCCGATCAGGACCACAGCAACGTCACACCTCTTGCATTATGAATGTCCTCGGTGTCGCTGACGCGAAGTGCGGGCTAGTATCAGCGCATGATGTCCGTGAGCAAGCTGTCCCATGGGGACGGCTATGCCTACTACTCGGCGATGACCGCGTCCGGCGATCAGCGCCGCCAGGATGGCCAAGAGCTCACGGACTACTACCTCGACTCCGGCACCCCCGAGGGCCGCTGGATCGGCAAGGGCACCGCCGCGCTCGGCGTCTCCGGCGTCGTGTCCGAGCAGCAGATGAAGGCCCTTTTCGGGGAGGGTCGGCACCCCAACGCCGACGCGATCGAGGCCTCGGTGATCGCCGGCGGCGGCTCGGCGAAGGACGCCGAGCGGGCGTCCCGACTCGGCCGACGGCCGTACAAGTACGACTCGTCGACGAGCGAGATCGGGCAGCGGATCCAGTCCGCCCGTGACGCTCAAGAGATCCGGCTGGGCCGCGAGCTCTCCGTGGACGAGATCCGCCAGACCCGGATGCGCGTCGCCTCCGAGGTCTACGAGGAACGCTTCTCCCACCGGCCGACGGACGACAAGGAACTCGCCACCTTCCTGTCCAAGGAGCTGTCCAAGGGGTCGAACTCCGTGGCCGGCTATGACCTGACCTTCTCCCCACCCAAGAGCGTCTCCGTCCTGTGGGGACTCGCCGACAAGGACACCGCCGAGGCCGTGGCGGCAGCTCATGAGGCTGCTATCGACGACGCCGTGGAGTACCTCGAGGAGCACGCCATCGGCACCCGCGCAGGCGCCGGTGGAGTCGCCCAGCTGGACGTCACCGGCATGATCGCCACCCGCTTCCGCCACCACGACTCCCGCGACGGAGACCCGCAGCTCCACGATCACGTCGTCGTTGCGAATAAGGTCTACGACGCCCGCGGCGACCGGTGGAGGACTCTCGACGGCGCCGCGCTCTACCGCTCCGCCGTCTCCGCTAGCGAGCACTACAACCAGCGCCTGGTCGCCCATCTCTCCGCACGCGGATTCAGCTTCTCGCCCCGCTCCACCGGACCGGGCAAGCGGCCCGTGATGGAGGTCGACGGCATCGATCCGCGCCTCATGTCGCAGTCCGCGAAACGTTCGGCCGCGATCCGAGCGCGGACTCGCGAACTCGTCGACGCCTACGTGCGCGAGCACGGGCGAGAGCCCGACACGAAGCTGATGCACAAGCTGCGTCAGCAGGCAACCCTCGAGACCCGCACCCCCAAGGGACCGCACCGCTCCCTCGCCGAGATGCGCGAGCAGTGGCGCGCCGAGGCGGCGGAGATCATCGGCAGCACCGACGTGGAGGGGATCGCCGACGTCGCCCGGCAGGCCGCCGTCGGCTCTCGAGAGCGGGCCCTCGCGGTGCGGGACGGCCTGGACATTATCGGCGCCGGCGAGAACGTGATCGCCGAACTGTCGACCCGTCGCTCGACGTGGGCAGAGCGCGACATCCGCGCCGAGGTCGACCGCTGGGTAGCACGGAACGACGGCTGGATGCTCAGCGGATTCCAGCGCGAGGCGATCGCCCAGTACGCCCGCGACGTCGGCAGCGTCAACCTCACACCCCGCTCCGAGGCGCCGGTCCTCCCGGACCTGACCCGTGCCGACGGCACCTCCATCTACGAGCCGCGAGACCGGAACATCTACACCTCCGCACGGATGATCGACGCCGAGTACACGCTGCTCGACGCCGCCCGCGAGGAGGCCATCCCGGCAGCCGCCCCCGCCACCTTCGACGAGGTCCTCGCCCGCCAGGACGTGCCCCTCGACGACGGACAGATCGAACTCGCACGAGCCTTCGCGTGCGGAGAGCACGTGCTCGCCGTCGGCATCGGTCCCGCCGGTGCCGGCAAGACCACCGCCATGAAGCTCGCCGTCGAGACGGTCCAGGCCGGAGGCGGCCGCGTCGTCGGCCTGTCCGTCGCCGCCACCGCGGCCGCACAGCTCGAGGACGCCACGGGGGCGGAATCCACCACCCTCGCCCAGTGGCTGCACTGGCGCGGCCGCGCCCGCGAGGGCGACCCCGTCCCCGAGCGCTTCGCGCTCCGCAGCGGCGACGTCGTCCTCGTCGACGAGGCCGGGATGGCTGGCACCCTGAACCTCGAGCAGCTCGTGAGCGACGCCCGGACCGTCGGTGCCCACGTCCGCCTCATCGGCGATGACCGTCAGCTGCAGGCGGTCGAGTCCGGGGGCGCGCTGCGCATGATCGCCTCCGAGGTCGGCGCCGTCGAGCTCACCCAGCTGCACCGCTTCCGCCACACCGACGGCACGCGCAACGACGCCGAGGCCCAGGCCTCCCTCGCCCTCCGACAGGGCGATATCAGCTGGTACGAGTCCGCCGGCCGGATCCACTCCGGCCGCCACGAGGATCTCGTCGACCAGATCGTTCGCGCATGGGACGCCGACGACGCCGCCGGACGCGAATCGCTCATGATGGCCGACACCAACGTGCGGGTCGCCGAGCTGAACGGCCTCGCCCAGGAACGCCGGATCGCCCGCGGGCAGGTCGACCTCGGCGCGAGCACCGCCCTCCGCGACGGCCACGACGCCGGGATCGGGGACGTCGTGGTGACTCGGCGCGTGGACCGTACCCTCACCGTCAACGGCACCCGGGACTGCGTGAAGAACGGCGACGCCTGGACGGTGCAGCGCATCCACGACGACGGCTCGATCACCGCCGCCCGACTCACCGACGAGCGCCCCGTCCACCTCCCGGCCGAGTACGTGCGCGAGTCCACCGAACTGGGCTACGCGAGCACCGTGCACCGCGCCCAGGGCCGCACCGTCGACGTCGCCCGAGCCCTGGCCACCACCGCCACTAGCCGCGAGGGCCTCTACGTGGCCATGACCCGCGGCCGTCACTCCAACGAGCTCTTCGTCGGCACCGACGACCAGCCCCGCGACGTGGTCCTCTCGAGGATCACGCGCTCCGATCGCCGCGACGTCGCCGCCCGTGACGCGATGCTCACCGAAGCCGAGCGCGTGGACTCCCCCGCCGAGCTCGGCCGACAGCACCAGGACGTCACAAGTCGCGCCGACGAGCAGCGGTACAGCAGCCACCTCCGCGAGAGCCTCGGCGCCGGCGCCGAGCGCGTGGTGACCTCCGACGCCCGCTCCGCTGTCGACGCTGCGCTGCGCAGCGCCGAGGACGCCGGCTACGACATCGACCGGCTCCTGCGCCGCCACAGCGACGTCCTCGAGCCTGACAAGGCCGAGGACCCCGGCAAGCTCCTCGCCTGGCGGCTGCGTAACGACCTCCGCCGGGGCTCTGAGCAGGCGCGCTCGGCCGAGCACAGGCCCCTGCGCGAGATGCCACGCGAGCGGCTCGTCGAGCTCAGCGCGGAGTCGGCCGAGCGTCGCGCGGCCGCTCGGGAGGCCGTCAACATCGCTGAGGCCCGACACTCCCTCGACGCGAAGCCGATCGACCTCAAGGACCGCACGGTCCCGGCCTGGACAGACCGTCCCCACGGCAGCCTCACCGCGGGCGAGCTCTCCGACATGGTCGCTGCGGCGCGCGTCGTCGCGTCCGAGGACCAACACCAGCTGACCGACGCCCGCCGCGAGCTCCATGAGCTGCAGCGCGAGTGGAGCACGTACCGTCGCGCCGAGGTCAGCCTGCGAGACCCGCGCATGGAGACCACCGCGGCGAGGATCCAGCACGTCGAGGAGACCGTCTCCGCGCTGCGCGAGAAGCTGCGCGCCGGACACACCGACCTCACCGAGCTGCGCCGCGAACAGGGAATACGGCGAGCGATGCCCACGCGCAGCTGGGTCCTCGAGAACGTGCAGCGCGACGCCCAGCGACGCCACGGCCACACCGACCGCGAGCACATCCGTGCCCGTGCCGGCCACGTCCTGGACCTCGAGGACGCCCGCCGCATCCTCGAACGCGAGTCCACGCTAGACCGGACGATCCGCGCCGAGCAGCGACGTCGAGAGGTCGAGCCCGATCGCCCCGTGGTGGCGGCCGCCGACGGTCTTCCGCGCTGGCTGGCCCCTGACCGCGGCATGGACGACCCGGCCCTGTCCCCGGCCTGGCGCGACCACCTCGCCGAACGCCGACGCCTCCTCGCGACGCGGCTGCGGTCCGACGGCCAAGCCCTGGCCCTCCGGCGAGAGCCCTGGACGCGGGATCTCGGCCCGACTCCCGCCCAGGGCACCCCCGAGCGCGCGCGCTGGGAGGACACGGCCGGCCAGATCAAGGCCTGGCGACAGCTGCACGACTACTCCGACGAGCAGCGCGCCCTGCCCGAGCCCACCGAGGTCCCCGCACACGACCGCGCCGACCTCGAACAGCTCCGCTCCCGGCTCGCGCCGGCGCCCGGGGCGCCGGCGAAGAGCCGCGGAGTTCCCCTGCCCTCGCTCAAGGAGCGCGTGGCCGCGCAGCGAGCGGCCGAGGGGACCTCTAGGCTCTCCGAAGGGCAAAAGCGCGCCGACGACCAGATGCGACAGCGCCTCGCGCAGCAGGCGCGCGATCGCGAGCAGGGGAAGGGACCGGTCCAGCGATGAGCGAGGTCGAGGGCGGCATCGACGAGCATCTCCGGCGCGAGGAACTGCGCGCCCGCCACCGCGATAGCGGCCTGTGGGACGACACCCTCCTGGAGCGGTACACGACCCGGCAGGATCTCGTCGCGTTCGTCGACGAAACCCATCGCGCAACCGAGGACGGTCAGATCGGGTACTACGGCCTCAGCGCCGTGGTCTTCCACGCGGACGACCTGCCGGAGATCCGGCGCGACCTCGAGGAGATCGCAGGCGGCACGTTCTGGCACTCCAAGGAGGCCGTCAAGGACCAGCGGCTCCGCGGCCGCATCGGCGACATGAACGAGTACATCGCCGCGAAGACCGCGATGCCCGTGGTCGTCTTCGACGTCCGCGACCACGAGATCACCGAGGCGCAGGAGCGTGCCGTGCGAGATGTCTGCCTCAGAGGTGCGCTCAGAACACTCGACGAGCAGGGAATCACCGACGTCGTCCTGGACAACTTCCCGCAGGCCCAGCAGCGCAATGTCCGTCTCGACCAGGCGATCGTCCACGAGCTCCGCGAGAGGGGCGAGGTCAGCGAGCAGATGTGGATGCACCACGGGCGGATGAGCGAAGAGCACGCGCTGTGGAGCGCCGACACCGTGGCCTGGTCCGTGCAGCGCCACCACTTCGGGATGAAGGCGAGGGACTCCCAGCACGTTGTCCCCCTCAGCGGGCGCCTGCAGGAGGTGCACGCGCTGACCGGGAAGAAGCGCGAACTACGGACGGCAATGAGAGCCGACCTGGTGGGCCGTGAGGGGCAGCGAGAACGTCGCGCCCCCATCCACTCGCTCGCGCAGCGCGTCCAGCAGCTCCGCGCCCAGGGCAGCTCGCCGGTGTCCAGGCCCGCGGCGGCGCCGCGGCTGGACGCGCCGAAGGCCCCTCCGGTCCAGGGGCCGGAGGGGCCTTCACGCTCCCTCTAGGGGAGAAGCTGGGCGGCACCGAGGTTCGGCGGGCTCATCCGTCCCGCACAACCCCCCCGGCCTCCTGGGTTCACCCACTTGCGTGAGCTCCAGGCAGTTGCCGCACCGCCAGTATAGCGCCGCAGATTCACTCCGCCAAGGGGCTCGCCACCGACTCGCGGCCACGAGCAACGACCAGGCCACCGTGATAATCGAGCAGCGAGAACGCGACTTCACTCGCAGTGCGTGATTCCGGGACGGCGAGATCCACTGTCTCACCTTCGGCGTCGGTGCGGACAACGAGGACTCTCGCGGTGAGGTCCCGATCCCCCGCCGTCACGATCACGTCTCCCTCGCGCAGGTCCCCGGGACCCTCGAGCTCCACCACAGCAGGCGGCTCCGCGCCGTCGACGGGAAGAGCGGCCTTCGCGTCCAGTTCGTAGGTTCCTCCCGCCCACGGGTCCTCCGGCACCTCGTAGCTCGGCGCGGCGCCGAGAACTTCCCGGAACCTTGGCGATGTCGCGGCCGCGGCGAGCTCGGGGAGAGCCAAGACCTCCTCGACGATGCCCTCGAGACGCTGCGCCATGTCGCGGTAGGAGTAAGCCAATGCGACCTCACCGGCGAACCCGACAGTCGGACGGTCGACAGCCCAACCCTGCCGGCCCAGCACCGTGCCCGCCTGGGCCATGCGCACACCGGCTCGCAGCGCTTCACTGCGCTGCAGCTCGTGCGCGACCCGCAGCGAGTCCAGCGCTTTGGTCCCGCCGTGTACAACCTGGGACATCGCCGCCGCTCGCGCATAGCCCGCTCCCGAGGTAGCAGAAAGCGTTGCGAACTTCCAGGCATCCTCGCGCGCCAACTTGCGGCACGCGAGTGCGAGGGCCAGCGCCGACGTCGGGGAGGCGTCCGCGATGCCCGCTCGCGAAGGAAGGTCCGTCTCCTTGTGGTGCGGCGGCAGATGGATGATGTCGCGGGCTCGCTCCCTCGCCGCCCACCCGTCCGCGTATACCGCCTGCATCAGATCCCAGACCTCGAGGGAACGCCCCGCCTGCCGAGCAGCCTCGACGTACAGGCTCCGCACCTTCCGCATGGACTGCTCCGAGAGAGAATCCGGGGAGTGCCGGGCAGCCTCGGCCACCTCGGGCGTCGGCGCTTCCACCCGGCCCCTCCCCAGAGGGCCGGCCTTAGGCACGTAGCCGTAGTCAATGAACCAGAGACCGCGGAGCTGGCTGTAGCCCGGGCGCACCTCGTTCCGCGTGTAGTGGCTGTCGCGCGAGGGCTGCCCGTCCGGGTGCTCGACGCTGAGCCAGTCCTGGCTGACGAGCCGATCCAGCGTGCGCTGCAGAACAGCGCCCGGGAGCTTGAGCTCCCGGGCGAGCCGGTGCCGGCTGATTCCGTGTTCTTCCCACTCGTCGCAGATCATCAGCACGCAATCGTGCAATGAAGCGCCAGGCCAGCGTCGGTTCCAGATCATGTCTCGTCCTCTCCCCACGTGTCGTCGTCCTCAATCGCGCCGGAGCTCTCGTCCGCTGGGAGAGTCGATCTCCGGCGCGTCCGAGTCCTGTCCGTCCTCGCTGGCGACCTCGAGCCCCTCCGGGAACAGCTCGCGGTCAGTCGCGGCGTGCTCATCATCGGCCCTGTGACCGTTCGAGCACTTGAACAGCTTGGTGTCCTCGAGCCGCTGGAAGAACGGGAACAGGTGGTAGTCGTGGAACGCCGCCATCGCGTTGCCCTGCTCCTTGCTCTGCTCATCGGAGAGCACCGACGCGCGCCATGCGGAGCGGAGCCCCGCGAGGACGTGCACCAGCCCCGGATGGGCCGGCCAGCACTCCTGCACGCGGCGGGCGTGGGGCATGGAGTAGTTCGCGTTGAGCCAGTCCACCCAGTCCGCGAGCTCGTTCCAGGCCTGCACGCCCTGGTGTCGCGTGATCCAGTCCCGCGGGACGGGCGGCTCCTTCTCCTTCTCCTCGAGCCGCTCGAGGCGCACCTCGTGATCGGCGACCGCCTCGCCGAGCTCGTTGAGGTAGTGCTGCTCGACCTCGGTGAGGTAGGTGAAGTCGGTATCGCCGGGGGCCGGCGTCGCATCCTCGGTCATCATCGTCTCCTCCTCATGCCGCAGCGCGGCGTTGTCCCGCAGCGACGCGAGACTTCGCGGTGCGCTGGGCGGACTTCTTGAGCTCGTCGCCGTCGGGCAGCTGCGTCCAGCCGGGCAAGCTGATCACGACGGCGGGAACGACTCCGGTCAGGAGCATCCCCTCCCCCACCTCGAGCCGCCCGATCTCCTCAGGACGCAGGATCCGCTTCTCCTGATCACTCACCGTCTGGTTGCCCCGGGACATGCCGTGGTCGCGGACCTGCGTGGAGAGGCCCTTCACCTCGACCATGCCGGTGAGCTTGGAGAGATCCTCGAGCTGCTCGGCGTCCTTGATCCCTCCGAGGATCAGCTGAGCGAAGGAGTTATCCACGATCATCTGGGAACCTTCGGGGCCCCAGGTCTTCCGAGTCTGCGCACGTCCCTGCAGGCCGTAGATGATCTGGACCCCGTAGCCGCGCAGATCCGAGAGCATCTTGGGGAAATCGGGCAGCGGGCAGATGTTCGCGACCTCATCGAGCACCGCGCGCAGCGGGGGGCTCAGCCGGCCCGACTCCGTGTGCCGGGCCGCCGTCTTGGCCGCCTGGAACACCGAGTCCACCAGCACCGCGACCAGCGTGGTCACGTCGGTGGGGTCGTTGTCGTCCGCGATGATCGCCAGCGTGTCGGTGGACCGCACGAACTCGTCGGGATCAAAGGTGGGGATCTGCTCGTCCTCGACGAACTGCTGGTTGATCTTCTGCAGCGAGAGAGCGTCGAGAGCGTCGTCGAGCGTCTGGCGGATCGAGGAGACGGTGTCCGACGCGCCGGTGACCGCCGAGCGCAGGCGGCGTGCGAGCAACGGGTCGGCGCCCGGGTGCTTGTCGAGGATCTTCAGCGCGGTGTCGTCGGTCTCGAGCTCAGCCGCCCACTTCAGCACGTCGTCGATCGAGTGGCCGCCCAGCGCGGCCGCGTGCAGGTACGACTGCAGGACCGTCCGGGCACGGCCGAGGAAGAACTCGGAGTTGGAGTCGCCACCGCCGGCTGTGTGGGAGTCCTTCTTGCCTCCCTTGACCAGCTGTCCCGCGCGAGCTCGAGCCACGACCGTGTCCTCGCAGCCGCGCAGGATGTTCCACCGCATCGACTCGGGCCAGGATACGAGGTTCAGCAGGTCGAACACCCACACCTTGCCCTTCTTCGCACGGGGTTCGGCGATCACATCCAGCAGATCCGCCTTCGTCGACGTCACCACGAGGGCACCGGGCGCGTTCAGCGCTGCCCGGCTCAGGACGCGGAACGTCTTGCCTCCCCCGGTCGGCGCAACGACCCCGAGATGCTGCTCCTGGCCGAGATGCGCCTCGACGGCACCGCGCGCGAAGGACGCGGTACCCACGCAGAACGTCCGCTCCTTCGCGGGGACCTTCGAGTTGGCGGGCCACAGCCGGCCGTCACGGTCCTCGGAGAGGATCGCTTCGCGGCCGAGCGCTCTCTTCACCTCAGCCTTCGTGGCCATGCCCTTGCCCGGTGCGCGCAGCCGCCATTTCGTCAGCAGTGCCGAGACGGCCACGATCACGACGGCGATCAGCGCGAGGAGGAGGCCTAAGAGCACGTAGGTCCAGGTGCCGCCGCCGGGGACCTCTGCCAGGCCCTGCCCACGGACCACGCCCACGAGTCCGGTCATGCTCACCTCGAAGTCGCCCCACTCCGCGGGCGTGGACAGCACCACTGCGGTGTGCCACACCCCCAGCAAGCCGGCGACGAGGATCAGCAGGAACGCCCACCAGTAGTCGGCGATCAGCAGCAGGAGCGTCGAGGGGGTCTTGTCGTAGCGACCTCGCTGAGCCATCAGGCATCTCCTTCGGTGGTGGCATCCATCGGGGGCGGGAACGTCCACGCCCGGGCGAGCACGCCCTCGAGCGGGCGCACCGCCAGCAGCGTGCGGTGCTCGCGGTGTTCCCCCGCCCGCGCCCAGACGATCCGGAACGGCACCTGGTCGTCGTGGTAGGCAGGCGCCACTTCCCGCTCGATCACGGGCCCTGGACGGTCGGGGTCGGTGACCGCCGACCCGCGCAGGTAACCGCGTGTCCAGTGCGCCAGGAAGCCGGCGAGGTTCCGGGCGTTCGTCGTTCTGCGCGAGGCCGTGAGGATGTCCGAGGCGGCGTGCGCGACGTAGCGAATCGGCAGCGACGCCAGGACGGCCGGGGGCCGTAGAGGCGCTGCGACCTCCCCCAGAGACCCCTCGAGCAGCACGCCGGCACTGAGGCGGTCCTGCAGCTCGTCGCGCTCACGCAGGTCCAGTGAGCGCGTCGCCTCGTCCCGGAGCTGCTCCCACACGTCCAGGCGCAGCATCACCCCATCCAGGCGGCCGCGCCGCGCGATGTACAGCGGGGTGCGACCCGACTCGGAGGTCGGATCGAGGTAGGTCGAGGTGACCGTCGGGATTCGGGTCGAGGGCACAACTTCGGCGGCGCTCATGCGACATCACTCCCCGCACCCGCCAGGGCGAGATCCTCGGCGTCGTCCTGTTCCCCGGCCGTGAAGTCGTCACCCTGCAGCCCGACGCGCGCCTGCGACAGCAGTGCGCCGTCGGTGTCAGCCAGCTGCGCCTCAATGCTCGAGCGCGACGCGCGCATGAGCACGGCGGGCTTGTTGCCGATCTTCAGCAGGCAGCAGCCCTGCTCGAGGTTCATCAGCAGGTCGATCGACGACGGGGGCATGCCGAACAGTCGTTGGCACGCCTCGGCGTCCTCTCGGCGTGCCTGGCGGAACATCGCGATGGTGCCGGCCTCCTTGATCGTGGCGATGGCCGGCGAGTTCGCCGGCACATCGGAGAGATGCTGGTAGTTGGTCACGGTCGACAGGGCGAGTCCGCGAGACTTCTTCGTGTTCTGCTGGGACACCTTGGCGAAGGACCCGTCCACCAGGTGCCAACCCTCCTCGATCACGAAGAACGTCGGGACCGCCGACTTCTGCCGCAGGAGGGTGGCCCGCAGCCACGTGTTGATGATCGCCATGACCACCGGCACCGCCGGGCCGCTGTCCGGCAGCGCTGAGATATCGAAGACCGTCAGCCCCGCGTGGACACGGATCTCCTCACTGGTCTCCCCGTCGATCAGCCCGGCGAGCTCGCCTTCGATGCACTCCTCGAGCGCGAACCCGACGCGACGACCCCAGGTTGCGTAGTCGTCGACTCCGTAGCGTCCCAGCTGCGCCTCGACGATCTCCTCGTCCGGTTCCAGGAGGTACCTGGTGACGTCATGGATCGTCGCGACCGCGCCGCGCTCCCGCGCCCGCGTGACCGCGGCGTCCCGCGCGACCCGCAGGGCCTTGCGCTCGTCCGCGCTGAGGACCTCGCCGATCACCTCTTCGAGGATCGCCTTGAGCAGGTCGCTGTGGTTCGCCGTGAGTCGGTCGGATCCCGTGATCACCGGGTCCAGCGGGTTGATCCTCAGCCCTCCCTCTTCGCCGGTGAAGCGGATGGGCTCCACGCCGAGGGCTCGGGCCAGTGAGGCGTACTCGCCCTCGTGCTCGGAGTCTTCATCTCCGGCCGACTGCATCTTCTTGTCCACGATCACGACGCGGCGTCCCAGCATGAGGTTGCGCATCGTGACCCAGGTCTTGGAGAACGAGGACTTGCCGTAGCCGACATCGCCGATCGAGACGCAGTTCGGCGATCCGATGACCTTGGACCGGTAGCCCTCGATCGGATCGTGGAAGACCGGCCAGCCGGTGATCAGGTCATCTCCGGCGTAGAGGCCGAACGATGACGTCGGCGCCCCGGCCACTGCGAGATGCAGCGCCGAGGTCTGCGACGTCGTCGACCGCAGCATGGTGACCTGCTGGTCATAGGCTCCCAGGAAGTCGAGCCACCCCTTCCGGCGAGCCGCCTGCAGCCACGGCTCGGGAGGCTTCGTCTCTGCAGAGGAGGGCGGGGTGCCGCCCTTTCGCTTCTTCCGCTGCTTCACCTTCATCGGTGCTCTCCTCGTCTATGCCGCTCGCAAGTGGCGGCGGGGGCCTGTGGGCTTGCTGCGCTGGCGATCACGTCGGCAGCCACTTCTTCTTACGCCGGCGCACTCCGGTAGCCAGCGGCAGCGTCAGCGGCATCGCCAGGTGGTGCGCGTGGTCCTGCCAGTCGAGGTTCGAGATGTGCGACTCGGCAGCGGCCTCCTCGATCGCGTTGACCGCCCGCTCGAGCTCCTCGAGGTCGGGAGCCTGGATCGTCACGGCCAGTGCCCACTCCGCCCCGTGGACGCCCGATCCCGGCTGCAGGTCTTGCAGCCGTCGCTGCGACGCTGTCAGCTGGGCCTCGCTCGTCCCGTCCGAGACCTCCTTGGCCTTCTGCTGCACCGCCGAGCGGTCCATCGTCAGGTCGTCCCGGGCCTCGGCGCGGGCGGTCGTCGCCGGCACCACCGTCACGTGGGTACTCACGGTGCGTACCACTGCCGGGTTCACGCCCGTCAGGAGCGGCACCAGCATGTCGACCGGCAGTTCTCCCGCCGCGAACCCGTCGCGCGGCACCACGGCCGTGCGGGTGTACCACCGCTTCTGGCTCCCCTCGATCACCAGGTACCGGGAGGACTCCGAGCCGATCCACGGCAGCCACATCGAGAACCGGTCAGCGCCCTCGAGGCGATCCAACGGCTGATCGGGATCCTGCAGGCTGCGCGTCACCGCGGCGAGCCGTCGCTCGTCGAGCTCCCGGAACGAGAACCCGTTGGCGCGGCCCGCGGAGATGATCCGCCGCAGCTCGGTGGCCAGGACCACGGCCGTGCGGGCATCGGCCCGCTCCCGGTCACTGGCCTCGTTCATGTCGTCCGGGAGGACCACGCGATCGGCCGCCGCGTAGAACTCGCGACTCGCCGGCACACCGATCGTCAACCAGGTGCGGTTCTGCTCCTGCTCGCTGATCACTCCGTCCACGAGCTCGGCGTACGAACGCACGAGGATCTCCGGTGCGTTGTCCGGCAGCGCATCGATGAGCCATTGCACGTGATCGGCCGGGTCGAACGGCACGATCCGCGCCACCGGCTGCAGATGCCTCGCCAGCGAACCTTGACGCGCCATCACGGCCTGGAACTTCGCCCACCCCGCGTGGTTCCGTAGCCCCTCAAGCCCGTCGACAACACCAGACTGCTGTGCTCGGAACTCGAGCACCATCGTGAACTGGGTCTGGTCGTGGATCCGCTGACGAAGCACAGCCACACGTCCAGGATGCTCCGCCCCCGGCCACAGCTCGATCTCGAAGCCACGCAACGTCCCGACGGCAGCCGGCAGGTGAGGGACATTCCCCTCAGCGGCCTCGGCCGCCTCTCCCCCGACCGTGTCCAGCGTCTTCATCCGGCGGTTCCAGCGTCGACGCAGGGGGATCGCGAGCATCCCGACCACGGACTTGTGGCCGAAGCTCGGCCTCGGTGACCACACGAACACGGTCGTGGCCAGCAGAACAGCGCCCAGCAGGACGGTCCAGGACCAGCGCATCACCATCAGCTGCGCGACCACCAGCACTGCCAGGGTCGACCACATACCGATCCGCTCGAGGCGGTTGCGGCTGCTCCCGAAGATCGAGCGGCCCTGCAGCTCGCCACCGAGCTGCACATGCGTCACGGCCATCACTCGCTCCACTTCCGTCGATCATGCAGTGAGCTCTGCTGCTCTTCCTGCGACGGGCCCTGCGAAGGCGGTGCCGTGCTCTCCGCGGCCGTCTTCGCGGTCGCGGCAGCGGTCTGCGTGCCCCTGGCGGCCATGGCCGCCAGGATCAGTGCGCCGCCCGTGGCCGCACCGCCCGCAGCCACACCGGCCTTGCCCGCGGCACCGGCAGCACCTGCCTTGCTGGCGCCAGAGGCGCCAGCGGCACCCGCTTTGCCGACTCCTCCACCGGCAGAGCCCACCGTCGCCGACGCCGGGTTCTTCCCACCCGGGGTGCCTGACGCCGGCGCGCTCGGGGCCGACTTCATCGTGGAGGAGCTCTTCCCCGACGGCGGCGAGCCGCCGTCTCCCCCGGCTCCCGCACCGGCGGTCTGCATACGGCGCATCCCGAGGGTCATCATCATCCCGCCGGCCGCGCCGGCGGCGGCCGACGCCGGGTTGAACCCGCCGCCGTCGACCTCCGAGCCATCGGGCAGGAGCGGGATGAACTTGAACGCCACCCAGGGAGCCAGCCCCACCGCGAGAAGCGCCAGGATGATCATGCAGCCCTCACCGAGGGTCTGCAGCGCGTCCTGCCCCAGCAGATTCAGCGGCTTGAACGACTGGATCATCATGAACAGCACCGTGATCACGAACAGCAGCGTCGGCTTGGCGAGCATGATCCCGAGGACCAGCATGGGGACGCGCAGCGCCTTCGACCTCCACCGCGGATGGGCGAGCATCCCGAACGCGATCGCCATCCCCACCGACGTCATGTAGACCGCCATGCCCTGCGCAATGAACATCACGAACACCAAGACGGCGCCGATGAACAGGATGAACCAGAACACCAGGCCCATCAGCACACCGCCCGGCATCAGATTCGCGGTGATCGAGAAGATCGCCCCCTCGAGCACTGTCTCGTAGATATCCTCGCCACCCCAGGCAATGATCCCCCGGTTGAACGCCGCGATCATGTTCTGGACGACGTAGGCCAGCACCGGCGCCCAGACCATCGAGATGATCCCGCCCATGAGGTACTGGAAGCTCTCGCCCAACTGGTGCGCAGAGATACGGTCACGGGCCGCGTCCTTGAGCACCATGATCATCATGACCGCCGCGACGAACAGCCCGATCCCCCCGGCAGCGGCGTAAGCGTTCCGCCACCACTCGGCGCTGAAATCGGCGTTTCCGATGTTCACCAGTTCGCCCATGACCTTGTTCAGGAAGTCGACCGCACCTTCCTTGAGCATGTTCACGATGTCCTCGAACGCGCTCTGCGGATCGTCGATGAACTCCTTCGCCTTCTTGGCGGTGTCGATGACCTCCTCGGCCTGGCCGATCGTCGCGTCGTAGGCCGTCTGCGCGGCATCTCGCAGGCCACCGATGTTGGCAGTCACCAGGGCGACACAGCCCGCCGTAGGGACGGGGCCGAGCGGCAGTAGCGCGCCGCACATGATCTGAGGCTGGATCTCCTCGAACGACGGAGCTTTCGCGATCGCTCCCTCAGCCAGCCCGACACACTTCTCCAGGAGATCCCCGTTGCCGATCGGCAACAGGTCGCACGCGAACTCTGCCGCAGCGGTGTTGCCGGCGGCGCGAGCCGCTTCCTCGTCCTCCGCAGACGGTTCAGCGAGGGCAGGACCTCCACCGATCATGACCGCCAGAAACAGAGTCAACGCCGCCACCAAAAGGCGGCGGGGGTGCTCAGCTCGCGTCTTCATAGTTCTCCCACTGGGTGTGCGTTCCCACCAGGGTCGACACCTCATCGTCCGGCTCGGTAACAGGCTCCTCAGGCAACGTGGTCGGTGCCTCCGCCTGGTCAGTTCCGCTGATCTTCCAGTCACCATCCACCCAGGCCAGCGTCGTCGAGGAGGTGGCGTAATAGAACTCGCCCTCTCCCCAGTAGTCGTAGGCGTGCACGATCTGCACGGTGGCCGACTCTTCCTCCGTGCACTCAGCAACGGTGAAACCGCCCCAGTCGGGACGGATCGAACCGCGGGGGCTCTCTGCGTCACCAAACTCTTCGAGCATCTCTCGCGTGCTCTGGACTGAACTTTCCTGGTACTCGCCGGTGGTCAGCTCCTCGGTGAGCGCAACGTATTCCTCTTGGCTCAGCTCTCCGGAGGTGACCTTCGTGTAGTCCAGTCCGACGAGGTAGTTGGTCGCGGCCTCGACCGCTCCCTTGCAGGTCGGCTCGTACCCCACGGGCACGGAGGGATCATGCTCGGAAGCTGCCGAGCCGCCTTCCCCGACCGTGACCTTGAGGTCGTCCCGAATCACGGGCTGACTCGACGGGGGCGCGGACGACGTCGTCGCCCCGCCCGCTGGCGGCTCCTCGTCGTCGGAGAACAGCAGCTGCGCCCCAAGCACGCCCGACAGTGTGAGCAGCACCAGAACGGCCACCGAGAGCACCGCGATGACCGGCCCCCGGCGGAGCCGGTGCCGGTCCTGCTGCTCGTCCCGGAGCTCAGACATCACTCACCGCCCTGCACGGTGCCCACGATGAACAGGATGGCGGCGAAGATGATGCCCAGCGCCGCACAGGCGCCGAACGCGATGAGCGCGACCTTGAGCTGCCCCGCAGCCTCGGTCATCTCCTCGCTGCGGTTGGAGTGGCGCGCGACGGCCCACTTCCCTGTGCCGATGAGCGCGCCGATCGCACACCCTACGAACGCGAGGGCCCACAGTCCGCCGAGGACCAGGGCCACGAGGCTGTTCACCTCCGCGCCGAAGATATCCAGGCTGGGAGTCACTCCCTCAAACGGGTTCATGTCAGTTTCCTTCCGTGGTGGGTGATGCGGTCAGGTAGGGGTTGTCGATGGACGCCAGCGTCCGGGAGACCGTTGCTCCCAGACGCAGGAATGCTCGCTGCGTGGGGGCAGCGAGACGATCGAAGGACAGCCGTGAGCCGGCGTCGATGTGCGAGTCGTACGGGATCTCGAGCACGTCAGCGGTGTTCTCCTCGAACCATTCCCGCCACTTCGGTGCGTTCTCACGATCAACCGCGGCGCCGCGCACGTGAGAGATCACCGTGACCGCGTTGCGGACCAGGTCGTCGCGGCCCATCTCGTGCAGCTGCACGATCATCTGCTGCGCAGAGCGAACGTGGTCGTACGACCAGCGCAGGGGGATCACCAGCACGTCAGCGGTATCAGCGGCCGCGGTCCAGTTCGGGGCCAGCAGCGAGTTGCCGGTGTCGACCACGATCAGCTGATAGAAGCGCGAGAGGATCGCGTGCAGCCTCATGAACTCGTCGTGGCCGATCATCCGCATACTGCGGGAGTCCTCCGCGGAGGCGAGCACGTCGAACTTGCCCACCTGCTGGTGGCGCAGGAACCGGCCCAGATCGCCCATCCCTCCACGCCCCGTCTCGAAGAGCTCCGCGCTGTCCAGGAGGTCGACCGCCGTGGTGGGGAACCGCCCTGCTGCGGTGCGCAACCCCAGCGTGCCCTGGTTCTCGTTGTTGTCCCAGGCGACAACCCCGCCGCCGCGATGCTCACCGAGGATCGCGGCGAGCAGCGCCACCACGGGAGTCTTTCCGGCCGAGCCCTTGTGGTTCGCGACCGCGACCGTCATGGGGCGTGAGAGCTGCAGGCCCGCGTCCCGCTCGTCGTCGAGCCGCGACAGCTCCTCCTTGCCCGGACGCAGCTTCACCAGACCGAAGGTGGCCAGCGCGAGGCGGCGACGCCACCCCTCCGACGCCACCAGTCGGTGGTCCCCGGAAGGGGCCACCTCGAGGGCGGCGTATGACGGCTGATTTGTGCGCTCACTCACACCTGTGGAAGTCTGCGCGGCATCTGAACGATTCGGGGGAATCGAGGGGGAAGCGGGCCCCTTCGTCGCATCCGCTCGGTCCTCCCGCGACTCTGCCGTCTCCGCCTCCGCGGGGGTGGCCGCACCAGGGAGGTGCCCGGACTGTTGAAGAAGCTCATGGGCAGCGCTCTGACGACGCTCGTAGCTCCCGCCCTGCCAGTCGTTCACCGTAGCCCCCTGTAGTTACCTCTCATCATGCTTCCATAGTCTCGCATGTTCCCGTAGCATGCAAGCATGCGGAAACTTGCACAACCTCAGTTCGATCGGGCGATGCGCCGCGACTGGCCGATGATGATGGACGCCGCCGACATCGCCGAGTTCACCGGATGGACGAAGCTGACGATCCTGAACTGGATCAAGGAAGGACAGCTCACCGGAGCGCTGACGCTCTCGGACGCCCCGAAGTCGACCGTCCTGATCCCCCGCGAGCTCGTCTTCGCACAGCTCGACCCTCGCCAGGGCCTCAGCGCACAGGGGTGATGGCAGCGTGAAGAAGGTCCTCGCACTCGGCGTCGGGGGAGTCATGCTCCTCGGCGTGACCGTCGTCGGCGCTGCTGTGCTCGACGAACAGGACGTCACAGCGGCATGCCTCCCAGGTGGCGCAGCGGTCACCGTCAACGTCGACGGCCTGCCCGAGGAGATCGCCGGCTACAGCGGCGACGCGCTCCACAACGCCGCAGTCATCGCCCAAGTCGGCGAGGAGCTGGGAGTCGGAAAGCAGGGACAGCTCATCGCCCTGATCACCGCGATGCAGGAGAGTCAACTCGGTAACAACCCCAGCACCGCCAGCCCCGACGAGAACGGGGACGCCGGCGTGTTCCAGCAGCGACAGCTGGATGGTTGGTACGGCTCCCTCGAAGAGGTCAACGATGTCTCCTACGCCGCGACGGCGTTCTACAACGGCGTGACGGCCGAGAGTGCCGGCGACTACGGCTCGGTGGGCGGTGGCACTGGCTACGGCCACATCCCTGGCCTGACGGATATCTCCGGGTGGGAGTCCATGCCCCCTGCCGAAGCAGCTCAGGCCGTGCAGCGCTCGGCCCATCCCGACGCTTATGCCGAGCACCTCGACGAGGCGGAAGCAATCCTCGAGGGACTGGCGAACGCGAACGTCAACGTGGACAGCGCCAGCACCAGCGACGCTGGGGGCGCTAGCGACGCCGGGGGCGACTCCTGCGCCGCCCCCGCCGTCGAGGCCACCGGAGACGCCGCGGAGGCCATCGCACGCGGCCGCACCCTGCTCGGGACGCCCTACGAGTTCGGCGGTGGAGGCAAGCACGGACCTGACACCGGCATCGACTGCAGCGGCTTCGTGCTCTTCGCCTTCGGGCTTGACCCCGACGAGATCGGTCGCACGGCCCAGGCCCAGTTCGACAGCCTCGCCTCAACCAGCGTTCCCCCCGACCAGATCCAGCCCGGCGACCTCATCTTCTACGCCAAGGGCCGCACCGGCACCGTCGGGTCTCCCGATGCCATCAGCCACGTCGCGATCTATAGCGGCGACGGGAAGATGATCGAGTCCACCCGGTACAACGGCGGCACCGAGCCCGGCGTGCAGGAGATCGATGCCCAGGTCGAGGACGGTCGAGGCTTCGTCGATGTGCGCCGTCTCCCCAGCACCTCCGAGGAGGCCGCATGATCCGCCGACGCCTCCCGCACGTCGCCGCCACCGCGCTTCTCGTGCTCGCGGCAGGGTGCACCCCTTCCGAGCCGACTCCGACGACGCCCCCGCCGGCGCCGACCGAGTCCACCCCGGACGAGCCGGACTGGACCTACAGCACACCTTCCCCGACCAGCGATGGCCCCGACGACATCCCGGACGACAGCCTCATCGACGAGGAGGCCGACCAGGACGCACGAGAGGGCGCGGCCGCGGCCGCGACCGTCACCGCAGAGATCTGGGTGCAGGGTTCGACTCTCGATCAGCGTGAGTGGCAGGAGCGGCTCATGGAGACCCTGACTCCGATCGCGCAGGACTCGTACCGCGACCGCTGGTGGGGTTACCGAGTCGCCGAGACCGAGCTCACCGGCGAACCCGAGATCGTCGCCGCAACGATGGCCAGCGCCACTGTCACGATCCCCACCAACGCCGGCGACCTCACCCTCACCGTCACCCGTCCCACCCCCACCGACCAATGGCTCACCAGCGGCATCGAGCCCGCCACCACCGAGCAGTGACCCTAGGAGACATGCGATGACCGACGCCCAGATCACCATCAACCACGACGGCACCGGATCCGTCACCGTCGACGGCGAGACCACGACGATCGCCGCCTCGGGCGCCGCCGAGGCGCGCCGGGAGGCCACCGCGCGCATCGCCAAGCGCGCGGCCGAGCTCGGCCGCCCACTTCCCGCGACCGCCGCCGAGAACGGCCGCACCTGGCCCCTGCTCATCTCGACAGACGGCACCGTCACCCCTCGCCCCCAGGACGCCGCTGCAGCCGCGCGGCCGAGCACCGTCAGTGCGCCGTCCGTCGAGATTCCCGACGCCCAGGCGGACCTCGACGTGACGCGCTCCCGCTCCGTCACGGGTCAGCCCGCGCCCTCCTGGGAGCAGTCGGCCACCGATCCCATCATCAGCGAGGTCCCCGGAGCGCAGGACGACCTCGAGGCCACGCGCCCCCGCGCGATCGCCACCGAGCCTCCCGCAGCACCACGGCACTCCGCTCAGGCGCCGCAGATCCCCTCCCCTGACGCCGGCCAGGGCTCCCCCGTCGACGAGCTGCACACCTTCCGCGAGGTGCAGGCCGACGTCCACTCCTCCGTGGCCCCGACCCAGCAGAACGAGAGCCAACACGCCCCGGTCGTCGATCCGCCCGCCGCTGCCGACGCCGTCGACGCCGACCCTCGCTGGGCCGACATCTCGCAGCAGCCCGCTACGCGCGGCTTCCGAGGCACCCTCAACGGTGTCGGGCTCAAGCTCGCCCCCACCGACGAGGAGCTCGCCGAGCGACGCGAGAGCCTGCGTCAGAAGATCGCACGGGAGGAGGAGGCGCGCCGCGCCGCCGAGCAGCTGGCCCAGGAAGAGGCAGCGCGGGAGACCCGCCGTGTCATCCGCGAACGCGCCGCGGCCGAGAAGGACCGCGCCGAGCGCGCCATCATCCAGACCCCGTTCGAGGAGCCCAAGAAGGTCATCATCGCGAACCATAAGGGCGGGCAGGGCAAGACCACCGTCACCTACGGCATCGGTGCCACCGCCGGCCGGATCCGCGGCGGCGACGTCATCGCCTGGGACGCGAACGAGACCCAGGGCAACCTCGGCTTCCGCGCGAAGAAGGCCCCCACCGCTCGCAGCGTCGTCGACCTCCTCGAGGAAGCCGCCGACGACTTCACCACCGTCGAGGGCAGCAAGCGCGCCACCCTCGCGCGCTTCACCCGCTCCCAGGGCGACAACCTCTTCACCGTCCTCGCCTCGGACGAGTCCCGCGACCGCCAGGACCTCGTCGACGCAGACGCCTTCGAGAAGGTCCACGAGATCCTCGGGCGGTTCTACTCCCTGATCCTCATCGACACCGGCAACAACCACCGCGTCTCCCACTTCAAGGCCGCGCTCGAGGCCGCCGACCAGCTCGTCATCCCCGTCTCCGCCGGCGCCGACGGCGCCCACGCTGCCGAGGCCATGCTCGACTCCTTCGAGAGCCTCGGCCACAGCGACCTGGTCGAGGGCGCCGTCGTCCTCCTCAACGACTCCGCCACCCGCCGCGGCGACGCCACCGGAATCGCCGCCAAGTTCGAGCAGCGCGTGCGAGCCATCATCCCGATCCCCTTCGACCCCGCCCTCGACAGCGGCGACGAGATCGACTTCGACGCCCTGCAGCCCTCCACCCGCGCCGCCTTCCAGGAAGCCACCGCCGCGATCGCCGACGGCCTCGCCAAGAGGAACTGACCCACGATGGACATCTCCTCCGAGGCGACCGTGGCCGCGGCCACGACCCGCGGCCGCGGGCGAGGCCCGGGGCCCGCCCCCGAAGGGACGGACCCCTCAGCCTCACTGCTGCTTGATCCGGTCCGGCCGGAACCCCGCCCAAGCGTCTCCGCCTGGGGTCAGCACGACCGGCGCCTGCATGAAGCCCGCCGCCTGGAACGCGGCCCGCTGCTCGTCGGTCACGTCCTCGAGGGACACCTCCACGAAGGCCAGGCCGGCCTTCGCCAGCGCCCGCTTCGTCGCGGTGCACGGACCACAGTCGGGACGGGTGTAGATGGTGACGATCTCGCTGTTCATGGTGGCTCTCCTGCCTGGGCTGTCCGGGTGGTGACAGGACACAGACGCCGCCTCGATCAGGCGGTGGAGCACCCACAGGGCCGCAGCGCAGCGGAGGACCCGGGCAGCCCCAAGGGAGAGAAGTTCTCCGGCGAAATAAGGGAGCTTGCGACCGCGTCGGAGAAGTTCTCACCCGCCGCGGGCCGAGCGCAGCGAGCCGGGTTGCGGAACCGCCCGAGGTGGCAGCGTGGTCTGCTCACCGCCCAAGCCCTGGCAGGAGCCCGCACACCGCGATCGCCCATCACCGCACGGACCCCCAGGCACCCACTCCGCCGCAGCGGCATGAACAGGCACTGACCATGGACCCCCAGCACCACGCACACGCCGGCCAGCGCGCCACCGTTCACGGACTCGTCGATGCCCTGCTCGAGCACGCACGCTCTGAGCACCCAGACATCGCCGAATGGAGCGTGACTCTGAGCCAGAGCGAGAGCCTGCTCGTCCCCCGAGACTCCGACAAGCTCTTCCGCGTCATCGACGGAATCCCCGGCTACTACAACGGCCACGTCTACCGCGACGCCCTCATCCGAGGCGTCCCCGGATGGCCCGCCGACTGGATCGCCCTGACTACCCTCGCCAGCGATGCGACCTACTACGGCCACCTGCTCGACGGCGCGATCAGCGCTCACAGCCCCTGGGAGCGCGAGTCATGACCACGACACGCCGCGCCACACAGTTCCCGGAACTCGCTCGCCTGTGTAGTGTTCTTGACATGACCCAGAGCAGACGCCCAGGCCGCCCCAGCAAGGGGGAGCGAGCCGATATCAAGGTCCGCATCCCCGCGGAGCGCCGCGACAAGCTGTTCGCTTACGCGGAGCTGGTGGGCCGTCCAGTCACAGACCTCGCTGCGGAGCAGCTGGTGCCGTGGATTGACGCTCTCGACCTTGAACAGGCTCGCAGTGGTGGCGCACAGCAGAGCCTCAGCATCGACCGAAGAACCGCGTAAAAGACTTCGCCCCCGAACCTGTTGGCGCAGGTGCGAGGGCGATTCAGAAGTCTTCGGGAGTCAGTTACCGCTGACGACCCGGGGCGAACCAGTAAGGAGGTCCATTCACTTGATGCCCCCAGGATACGGGGGTCGCGTCGTCGTAGGCAAGTACGACACCACCGGTGTGTCTCGCGCCGCCTCCGACGCCACCCTCTCCCCCACCGACACGTGGCGGCTGTGCCTCGAGCTGCTGAACCAGCGACCGTTGATCCGCCTGGCAGAGCGGCGCAGCACGAGCGTCGCCTTCCCCCGACGACTCGGCCGAAGGGTCGAGCGGTTCACCGACGCGCCGCCCTCGCAGCCCGTCGCGGTCCACGTCTACGACGCCCAGGGCCGCACCCGGTTCCTCCCACTGGACTTCGACGCTCACGACCGCACCGGGGATCAGATCGTCGCCGTCGAGAACGACCTCGCCGTGGCGACCTCGCTCCTGGATGAGTGCGGCTTCATCTACCTCGTGGACCGGGCCCACGGCGGCGCGCACATCTACGTCCTGCTCGAGGAACCCCTCGGCGCCCAGGACGCGCACTCGCTCGTGCTCGCCCTCGGCCGGCGCCTCCCCACCCTGGACCTCAAGCCGACGAGCAACGTCAGCGATGGGCTGATCACCATCCCCGGCAGCGCCCACAAGCGCGGCGGCCACCGAGAGCTCGCGCACGACGCCGACTCGGCGCGCGCGATCGCCGCCGGCCCCCACTCCCCCGCCAGAGCCCTCACGCGCCTCCGTGCGGCCCTGGCGGACGAGCTGCGCGCACTCCTCGAGGAAGACCGTGAACGCGGCGCAGAGCGCCGCACACGGGCGCGTGAAGCCGGCTCCGCCGATCCGATCGCCGACGCGATCACCGACGAGGAGATCCGCGCCGTGCTCGTGCGCGGCATCGGCCGCCACATGAGCACTACGTGCACCGACCTCGCCCAGCGCGGCGACTGGCGAGCCCACGGCTACCCCAGCGCCTCCGAGGCCCGCCGCGCGGTCCTCATGTCCGCGATCGCCACGGGCCTCACCGAGACCGACGTCCGCGCTCGCATGCTCGGCGAGGAGCCCCAGTGGCCGGGCCTCCGCTCCCTGCTCGAGCACAAGGGCCTCGACCGCCTGCGCGACGAGTACGCCCGCGCGGCCGCCGAGATCGCCCGCCGCGAACGCCAGAAAGCCGGCCGAGTCATCGTGACCAGGGACGATACTGCCGTCAGCTCTGACACTAGCGCCAATACACACACCCGGGGCGGGGGGGATTCCCCCTCAGTGCACGACACGTACGGCGTGATCCGCGCATGGATCACGCTCGTGGAGCGCTACGCCGCCGGCGAGTACCCCGGAGCTCAGGGCTGGGACTACCAGATGGCACTGCGCGCCCTCGGCCAGGCCGCCAGCACAGTCGGATCCACTGTCACCGCCATGGGAGTTCGCTGGCACTCCGTAGCCCTCGGTGACTCCCGCACCGGTGCTGCCGCCCTCCTGCGCGCTCTCGCGGCCGAGGACGACCCGTGGGTGGTCCTCGTCGCCCGCGGCCGCGGGATCTACGCCGATCAGTACGAGCTGCGCATCCCCGACCGGCACGCCTCCCTCGTCGAGGAGCTGCGCTGGCGGCCCGGGAAGACCCAGGCCGTCCGCCCCGTGTTCACGGTGCTCGGCAAGGCCACCGGGCTGCTCTTCGAGGCCGTCGAGCGCGGCGCCACCTCACGCGCGCGCATCGCCCTGGTCACCGGCCTGAGCGCCGACGCCTATCGCGACGCCCGCGACACCGCCCTCGCCTACGGGCTGATCACCGGCAACGACCGCGACGGCTACGAGCTCGCCGCCGACGACGCCCGCCTCGAGCTCCTGGCGCAGCAGCTCGGTGCCATCGAGGCCCGCGTGCGCCGCATCCACCAGCACCGCCGCGAGCGAGCTGCCTACTGGGCCAAGCTCGAGCAGCTCCGCCGCGAACGACCCTGGATCCGCGTCGTCCGCGACGTCGACGAGACCGACCCCGAGGTCGAGGAGACTCTCGCCCAGATGTACCTCGACTCTCTCGACGAGCCACCGGGGCAGGCCCGGGAAGCGGGCTAGCACCCCCTGCACTAACCGCACTCTCGCCACCACTTGCACTGTATGCACTAGTGCAGTTAGGGTGCGGAGTGCTGATAGTGCACAAAGTGTATTTCCTCGACAGGAGGACCCATGCCCATCCCCACGCGCCTGGCGATCGATGGACTCTCCGTCCGCGCCTATGGCCGCCTCGACCTTCTCGAGACCCGGCTGGTCCACATCCTCGGATCTCTGGACCCCACCCCTCACGGCGCATGCGTCGCCGAGCACGCTGCGCTGGCCGTTGTCGAGCACAGCGACAGCTGCGTGCTGCTGCACGACGGCCCCGGCATCCCCGGCGCCGCGCTCGATGCGCTCACCCTGAGCGCCCCCGACCGCGCAGTCGTCATCGCCCGGCGCGGCGTCACCCCATGGCACGAGACGCTCGCCTCGAGCGGGGCCCTGGTGCTCGAAGGACCCACCAGCCGCCTCCTCGCGCATCTCGCCGACGCGGCGCTCGTCATCGAGCAGGCGCACTCCGCCCTTCCCCACTCGCCACGCATCGCCTGCGTGCCCGGTCCGATCCTGACCGCCGGCACCGCAGGCTCCAACGCGCTCCTGGTGCGGCCCGACGTCGAGATCGTCCCCGAGCTCGACCAGTGGGCGCGGCGCCTCCACTACACCGCGCAGCGGCCCCGTCAGTACAAGATCGCGGACTAGTCATCCCTTGAATGCACTAATCGCGGCACGCACACTACCTGCACTGTCGATGGTGCGTGCATCGCTCTCCACCTGCCCGTGCGTGCTGTGCACCGCCTGCACGGTTCGCACTAGTGCACACAGTGATATAACCTGTTTCCATCGAGAGGAGCCCCATGGCCGTCTACACCTGCGCCCTACCCAAGGGCGGGTCCACGAAGACCAGTACCGCAGCCGAGATCGCCCTCGCCCTGACGCGCCGCGGCTTCCGAGTCCTCGCCATCGACCTCGACCAGCAGGGCAACCTGTCCACCCGCCTGGGGATCACCCCGGAGGCGCCCATCGAAGCGACCGCCGCCGAGGTGCTGGATGCCTCCGCCACCCTGCGGGAAGCGGCCGAGCCCGCGCCGACTGCGCAGGGCGTCGACGTGATCGTCGGAGCCCACGACCTGACCGCCCTTGAGGAGCAGCCGCCGCCGGACCTGGTCACCAGCCTGCGCGACATGCTCCCGACGGTGGGGGACCGGTGGGACCACGTCGTCATCGACACGCCCCCGAACGTCGGCGCCCTGACCATGGCGGGACTCGCCGCCGCCGACCACGTGATCGTCAGCCTGCAGGCCGCCACCGAGGCCTACGACCAGCTCGACCGCCTCGAGGCCGTGATCGCCGAGCGCTTGACGCGCCGCATCCGCCCCGGCCTGCAGATCAGCGCTGTCGTCCCGGCCATGGTCGACTCCCGCCGCCTGCTCGATCGGGAGATCCTCGAGCTCCTCGCGCAGCGCTACGGCGATCGCGTCACGCCGCCGGTGCGGCAGGCCGTCGCCGTGCGCGACGCCTACACCGCCGGCATGGGCGTGAGCGTCTACGACCCCGACAGCGCGGTCGCCGCCGACTACCGCGCCGCGACCGATCACCTGCTCAACCTCACGATGGGAGCCCACTGATGGCCAAGCCCAAGCGACGCAGCCTCTCCGAGCGCAACGCGGAGGCGATCGCCGGCGCCGTCGACAACACGTCGACCCGTGAGGACGGGGGAGCGGAGCAGCCCCCCGCGCCCCAGCCGCCCGCACCGGCTCCGGCAGACCGCCCCGCAGCGGTGAGCCCCGCGCCGCCGGCCTCCGAGGAGCCCACCCGCCGCAGCAGTGTCTACCTCACGCCCGACGATCTTCGCGACGTGCGCTCGGCGTACATCGTCGACTTCGACCACCGGCCCGGCTCGCCGGGAAGCTTCGGCCTGTGGGCCGCCGGCGCCATCGGCGAGCTCGCCGCCCTCACCGTCGAAGAGCGCCAGGCCGTTCGAGAGATCCTCGGCCCCGCAGGTGCCGGCGCGAACCGCTCGCAGCAGCTCCTCGTCCCCGACGACGTCGCGGGCGCCGTCGGGGACGCCATGCGTCAGGACCGGCTCGCCGGCGTCGTCGACCGCTCCCGCAGCGTCTTCTACAGCTACGCCCTGCGCTGGCAGGCTCGGGAAGCAGCCCGCCGCGCCGGAATGGACCAGCTGCCCGAGCCTCCGGCTCGCCTGCCACGATTGGATCTGCGATGAACGCCGCCGACAACGCCGACGCACGACGGAGCGTCGTCGAAGACGAGCTCTCCCTCCTCCTGCTCGATCCCTCGCACGAGGACAGTCGAGGCGAGGCCGCTCGCGCGGACCTCAACGACGTCCCTGACGAGCTGCGCTAGAGCACAGACCCTCCGCCTTGTGGAGCCGGACCGCTGCGCGGGGACGGAATGCACTATGTGCATCGTTCGCACTTCGGCTCGCAGTGCGAGCGATGCATTGCGCAGTGACCAGCCAACCCTGCCACGTCGCCAGATCGGTAGGGGAGAGAGGTGCGCAGTGTGCTCCATGCCGAGGTGACGGGCTCCCGGGGTGCTGGATCGGGGGATCTTGACGCACTGGTGGGGGAGGAGCACACCCGGCTCGCTGCGCTCGGCCGGCGGTCCCCGACAAGATGCCGACGCGCTGCGCTTATTTCGCCGGAATCTTCTCGGATGCTCACCGGCTGCCCGGGCTCTCGCCTACGGCTCGACCCTTCGGGGTGCACCACCCCCACCAGCGCATCCCCCGCTCCACGTCAGCACCCCTCGCCAGGGGACCCGCCGAACAAGGAGCACACCATGACTACTCGCAACCTCACTAACCGCGTCCTCGAGACGCTCGACGGACACACCCTGGTGGAGACCCCCTGCTGCACCTTCTGCGGCCACGCGGGCTCCATCACCCTCACCGACGAGGAGTTCGCCGACCTCGAGGCCGGCGCCGCCATCCAGGACGCCGCCGGACGACTGCCCCGCGCGGTCCGCGAGCAGTTCATCTCCGGGATCCACACGGAGTGCTGGGACTCCCTCTTCGGGGACCTCGAGGACTGACCAAGCGGAGCCCTTTCAGGAGGGCTCCGCTCTGTCCTGAAACGGAACTCGCGTGGCTCGTGCTGTCTGTGGAGCACTCCGTGCTCCGCGGAACGGCGCGAGCGGCTTCGCCACTGTCGCACGCACCGTGCTTTCTTGCCTGCTGAGGCCCCGCGCTGCGGGCGGTGTTCTGCGGCGGTCAAAGCTCCGCCTTCGCTCCGCTTCCCGCCACGTCGGCGGGGCTTCCAGCGTGGTTACCAAGCTGCTGCTGCAGGCCCTCTCAGGCTACTCCGAGAGGGGACCCCGAGTGTCAACCCACGTGCAGGTCATGAGCCACTTTTTACCCTCGCAAGCTCGGGCGAAAAAGTCGCCCAAGACCTGCACTCTTCGGGGTTGACACCCACCCCGCTTCGGAGTCCCCAAAGGGGAGGTCCCGCAACAGCGGGGTCGCCAGGCGCTACCGCGCCAACAACCGAAGGAGCACACCATGACCCAGACCAATCTCACGCCCGCGCAGTTCGCGGCCTACACGCTCGCATCGCTGATGGAGCCGCTGCCTCGCGGCTTCATCCTCGTCAGCACCGGCAGGGGCGGTCTGTCCGCCATCTCCGGTGTCGATCCCGACGCCGAGTACCCGGCCGTTCCGCCCGCGCACGAGTACTCGCAACTGGTCGGGCACGAGGTGGTGCTCACGGTCGTCAACGAGAGCGGGCTCAAGGCCGCGGTGCAGGACGTCGAGACCGTCGTCCGCCGGCTTGACGGGATCAACATCGCCGCCACCATCCTCGCCTCGGGCGAGTACCTGCTGGACCTCGAGACCAAGCGCACCACAACGCTCGAGGCCGCCAGTGCATCGCTGCCGGCCTCGCTCGGCCGACCCACCGAGCTGCGGCGGTGGGCACCGGTTCGCGGCCTCGCCTTCGAGCCGATCGAGCCGGACGTCGGCGCGGTCGACACCGAGACGGTCGTGGACGCATGGGTCCACACCGTCGTCACCGGGCGTCGTCCCGACCAGGCACTGGTCGGGCAGATCGCCGCGGCGATCAGCGACTCGTCTACGCGAGACCAGTTGCTGCTGGCCGTCGCCCGGCTCGGGTTCGACGAGCTCGACGACGCCAGCGCCGACGAGGACGTCATGGCCGCGCTGCTGGGCGGACGCGGTCGCCCGCTGGGCGAACAGCTCGTCACCGGAGCACTCGCGGCTCAGTACGTGGCCGCTCACACCACCGACATGCAGGCGGCCGCGCTGCTGTACGACCGCTCGTGCTCGCTCGCGAACACGGCACGCGCGCTCGTGAACACCCTGATGTACCCGGACTGGTTCACCGGCTGAGCCGGCAACGCGGGACGGGCCTTCCCGGCCCGTCCCGCAGTGCCCGCCCCCTCCGGGGCGGGCACTTCCGTGCTGCGCACGTCCTCGCGCTCCGCGCGAGCGAGGGGGAGGGGCGACCCGTGCTGCCTTGCGAGCATTATGCGCAGACGCTCCGCGCCTGCGAGCTGCCGCTGCGGACATCCCTGGCCGCCCCTCCCAACGCACTCGCATCCGCTCGCCCTCAACCCAATGCACTGCGTGCACCATCTGCACTGCATATCGTCAGCTGTCGCTGACGACTGACGGAGACCGGCCTCGCCGGCCCCTCAGCTCGAGCCGGGCCCACCCGGCTCGAGCCCTTCGATTTCCCGTCCTCCTGGGCTTCCCACTGTGCTCGCTCCTCCCTCCACGCAACTCCGCGCCGCGGAGTCATCCGAGCGCGAGAACTTCTCGACGCGGTCGCACGCTCCCTCTCATCGCCGAGAACTTCTCGCCCCCGATGCCCTGCGGGTGCGCTCCGCTCGATCGCGGCGCCGTTCACAAGCACCAGGAGGACGGGGAAAAAACGATTCCGGTCCCACACCACCAAGGAGCACACCATGACCCGCGAGTTCACCATCACCCGCCGGACCTACACCGGCTCCATCGACTTCCTGCGCGGGGCGGAGGTGACCATGGCCGAGCCCGGCGGAGATCGCTACGCCCGCGTCACCGTTCGAAGCGGAAGGGAGACGTACTACCTCGAGAACGTCGGTCATGACTCCATCACCACCCAGACCCTGCACCGCACCGTGCGCTGGACCTCCGACTACGCGCACCGCGCAAGGGATGCCGCGCAGCAGATCGACGGCGCAGACCCGCACCGAGCCACCCGCCTCGCGCGCTACGCCTCCCTCTGCGCCCGGGCCGCACGCACCCTCAGCGACAACTCGCCCGGCACCGGTATGGCCCTCGACGCCGGCGAGGCCGCCGCCTGGGCGGCCGACGCCGAGGCAGCAGCCGGAACCCCCTGCGGCAGCTGACCACTGCGCGGGCCGCACGCACCAGTCCGGTGCGGGCGGTCCGTGCCGCCCAATCGGAACTCGCTGCGCTCGTGCCGTGCCCACACCGCACTCCGTGCGACCCATGCACTCCGTGCAGTTCGGGGCACTGCCCAGCGGGCAGCACCCTGACGGCTGCCGGCTCCGCCGGCCCTCACCGATCCGGGGCCCGCCCCGGATCGGCCCTTCATGTTCCCCGTCCTCCTGGGCTTTCCACTATGACCCCTCCGCGACTGCACGCAACCCCGCTCCGCGGGGTCGGCGGAGGCCGAGAACTTCCCGACGCGCTGCGCTTATTTCGCCGGGAACTTCTCGGCCTCACCGCCCTCCGGGTGCGCTCCGCGGCTCCGGGGCCCGTTCACAAGCACCAGGAGGACGGGGAAAAACGATCCCGGCCACTGGCCGAAAGGAGCACACCATGACCACCACCGACACCACGCGCACGCTCGTGCACGTCGACCCCGCCAGCATCGTGCTGGACACCAACGTCCGCGCCGACGCCCGCCTCGACAAGGCCTTCCTCGCCTCCATCCGCAACCACGGCGTCATGCAACCCGTCGTCGGGTACCGCGACGACGACGGAGCCGTGCACGTCCTACAGGGCCAGCGCCGCACCCTCGCCGCCGTCGAGACCCAGCGCGAGACCATCCCCGTCTACCTCGCCGAGAACCCCGACGAGGCCGGACGGATCATCACCCAGATGGTCGAGAACGACCAGCGCACCGGAATCACCGAAGCCGAGCGCGCCGACGGCTACGAGCAGCTCTTCCTGCTCGGCCTCTCCGCTTCCCAGATCGCCAAGTGCACCCACACTCGCAAGGAGACCGTGGAGCAGGGAATCACCGCGCGCCGGAGTCAAATCGCCCGCGATCACCTCACCGCTGGCCTCACCATCGAGCAGGCCGCAGTGCTCGCGGAGTTCGACGACGACGAGGAGGCCATCGACTCCCTCGTCCAGTCCGCCCAGCGCGGCGGTTTCGAACACACCGCCTCCCGCCTCCGCCAGCGGCGCGAGGCCGCACGCGCCGTCGCCGCCGAGGTCGACCGCCTCACCGCCGAAGGCATCACCGTCCTCGACAAGACCCCGTGGGACTACTACTACGACGGCCGCGGAGCAGCCGCCCCGCTCCGCGCCCTCGACGCGGACGAGGAGCAGCACACCACCTGCCCCGGCCACGCAGTCATCGTCACCGCCACATGGGCGGGGGAGGCCCAGACCCAGGAGATCTGCACGGACTGGAAGGCCAACGGACACAAGAACCACGAGGCCGCCGCCGGAAGCAGCGGCCCCCTCAACGAGGACGAGAAGGCCGAGCGCCGCCGCATCATCGAGGGCAACAAGGAATGGCGCGCCGCCACCGACGTGCGACGCGACTGGCTGCGCACCTTCACCCAGCGCAAGAGCGCCCCGAAGGACGCCGCCGCCACCCTCGCACGACTCCTCGCCCAGGCCCCCAGCCGCGTCCACGACGGCATGAACGACCGCAAGGGCATCACTACCGAGGTGATGGGGCAGGGGTGGAGGAACAACGTCCCTGCCACCAGCGCACGCGCCAGCATCTACGCCCTCACCATCGCCCTCGCGGGCATCGAGGTCACCTACGCCGACGTGCACACCTGGCGACACATGACCGCCAACGACCTCGACTACCTCGCCGTCCTCGTCGCCTGGGGCTACACCCCCTGCGACCTCGAACAGGGCCTGCTCGACGCCCGCGCCGAGCAGTGACTCACCGGTCCGCCCCGCCCCGCGCGGGGCGGACCGCCCCCGGCGGGGTCCCGCCGAGTCCAGCGGCCGCGCCGTCCCGGCGCGCAGCATCCCCCTCCCGGCGCGCAGCGCGCCGGGAGAACAGCCCGGCGCCGGCGGACGGAGCCGCCGCACCAGGCTGCCGGGCCCCGAAGGGCCCGCAGCGGCCTCGGCCGACCCGTGGACGGGCCGGCCGAGCCTACCTCTCCGCACTCCGTGCACCATGCGCACTAACTGCACTGACTGTGCCGCGCGCACCCGATCGACGGGGCCTGACCCTTCGCCCTGCCTGGGGGTGCTGGACCGGGGGATCTTGACGCACTGGCGGGGGAGGAGCACACCCGGCTCGCTCCGCTCGGCCGACGGTCCCCAACAAGATCCCGACGCGCTGCGCTTATTTCGCCGGGATCTTCTCGGGTCCTCGCCGGCTGCCCGGGCTCTCGCCTCCGGCTCGACCCTTCGGGGTGCACCACCCCCACCAGCGCATCCCCCGCTCCACGTCAGCACCCCCGAACAACAGGACGAAGGAGCACACCATGACCCCCGAGATCAGCAGCTACGACCGCCTCCTCGAGATGGAGGCCCGCCAGCGCCAGGACCCGTTCTGGGGCCACATCCACCGCCAGCTCGACGAGATCGAGGCCGCCGCGCCCACCACCAGCGCCGAGGTCCTCCGCCTCCTCGACAGCAACAACCCCAACTCGGGGTTCTTCCACGGCGGCATGGACCGCGAGCTCCTGGGCTCCCTCACCATCGCCGGATGGGAGGTCACCGAGTACAACGCCGCCTACTACTGGACCGCGCAGCACCCCGCCACGGGCGAGAGCCTCGAGTACATCGAGGGCGACGTCTACAACCGCACCGACCGGTGATCCGGACCCGGGCCAAGGGCCCGGGTCCCTCACCCAAGCGGCGCCCGGCTGCGCCGGGCACTCCACCTCTACAGCGCACTCCGTGCTCTCGAGCATCGCCTCACCGGCGACCCTCTGACGGCGACCGGCTCCGCCGGCCCCTGCGCACGCCCCGCGACCCGTCGCGGGGCGCATCCCTCATTCCCCGTGTCCTGGGCTTCTCACTATGACCCCTGCGCTCCTCCACACAACCCCGCTGCGCGGGGTCCGGGCAGCCGACAACTTCCCGACGCGCTGCGCTTATCTCGCCGAGAACTTCTCGACCACCCGGCCCTCCGGGTGTGCTCCCTCGCTCCGGGCCCCGTTCAAAAGCACCAGGGCACGGGGAAAAAACGACCGGGCCACCTACCACACCGAAGGAGACACCCATGGACGAGAACACCACCCACTGCCACAGCTGCCACCGCGACATCCCCGCCCTCAGCGAGTTCTACGGCGGCGGCCGCGACCTCACCGCGCACCAGCCCGACTGCCCCGAGCTCGCCGAGGCCCTCGCCGACCTCCGCAACCGCTGACCCTCACCACCAAGGAGCACACCATGACCGACCAGACCCTCACCATCCACGGCCGCCAGGTCACCGCCCGCGGCAACCTCGACCTCCTCGTCGCCCCCGGCCGCGTCCTCATCACCGGCAGCCGCGCCAGCACCCCCTACGGCGAGACCGTCGCCCGCAGTGCCGCCGAGATGCTCAGCCAGCGCGGAGCGATCCTCATCGCCAGCACCGCCTACGGCATCGACGGCACCGCCGTCCGCGCCGCCCGCCCGGACCGCACCGTCCTCGTCCAGGCCGCAGGCCTGAACCGCCCCTACCCGCGCGGCAACGCCCACCTCGCCCACCACGTGCAGGACCAGGGCGGCCTCCTCCTCACCGTCGCCACCGACCCTGACGCCGGCCCCACCCGCTGGGACCTCCTCGACGCCGCCGCCCTCCGCGGCGCGATCGCCCACCATGCCCTGTTCGTTGAGGGCGCGCACCGCAGCACCGCCTACGGAGCTTCCCTCACCTGCCCCTCCGTCTGGGCCGCCCCCGGACCGCTCACCAGCGCCGCGAGCGCATTCCCGCTCCGTCTCCTGCGCGAGGGTGCCCGACTCTGGACCGAGGACCCCGCCGACGCCGACCTCATCGCCACCGCCAACAACACCACCCACCCCTACCGAGGCGAGCACTCCGACCTCCTCAACCACCGCCATCACGCCGCATGACCACCGGGGGCGGGCGGGGGGCTCCCCCCCCCCCCCCCCCCCCCCCCCCCCCCCCCCCCCCCCCCCCCCCCCCTCTT
>NZ_FXXB01000003.1 GCF_900184245.1 Brachybacterium massiliense
GCTCAGGCGCCCGCCGCCGCCCCCGCCAACACCCGCGGACGCGTCATCACCGCCTCGATGGTCGGCACGACGATCGAGTTCTTCGATTTCTACGCCTACGCCACTGCGGCCTCGCTGGTCTTCCCGGCTCTGTTCTTCCCCACACAGACCGCCGCGAACCAGCTGCTGAGCTCCTTCGCCGTCTTCGGCGTCGCCTTCGTCGCCCGGCCCCTGGGCTCGCTGATCTTCGGTCACTACGGCGATCGCATCGGCCGCAAGACCACCCTCGTGGCCAGCCTGCTGGTGATGGGCATCGCGACCTTCCTGATCGGCGTGCTGCCCACCGCCTCCACCCCGGGCTTCGAGATCATCGCCCCCTCGATCCTGGTGCTGCTGCGCTTCTGCCAGGGCATCGGCCTGGGCGGGGAATGGTCCGGCGCGGCGCTGCTGGCCACCGAGAACGCCCCGCCCGGCAAGCGGGCGCTGTACGGCACCTTCCCGCAGCTGGGCGCCCCGCTCGGCTTCATCCTCTCCAACGTGCTGTTCGTGATCCTCAGCCTGCAGCTGACCGAGGAGCAGTTCATGTCCTGGGGCTGGCGGGTGCCCTTCCTGCTCTCCGCCGCCTTGGTCGTGGTGGGGCTGTGGGTGCGCCTGAAGCTCATGGAGAGCCCGGCGTTCCAGAAGGTGCTCGACGAGGAGCGGGTCGCTGCGGTGCCGATCGCGCGCGTGTTCCGCACCGCCTGGAAGCCGCTGGTCTTGGCGACCATCGCGATGGTCGCGACCTACGTGCTGTTCTATCTGATGACGGCCTTCCTCATGGTCGTCGGCACCACCGCGGCCGACGAGGCCTCCGCCCGCGCCGCCGCCGAGGCGGCCGGCAAACCGTTCGACGCCGCGGGCTTCGCGCCGGGTCTCGGCTACGAGCGCCCGCAGTTCCTCACCATGCTGATCATCGGCGTGGTCTTCTTCGGCATCTTCACCCTGGTCTCCGGGCCGCTCGCGGACCGCATGGGCCGGCGGAAGCTGCTGCTCGGCGTCACCGCCGCGATCGGCGCGTTCGGGCTCGTGCTCGAGCCGCTGATGCAGGGCGGGACGGTCGGCGTGATGGCCGCGCTGATCCTCGGTTTCACCCTGATGGGCCTGACCTTCGGCCCGATGGCCGCGTTCCTGCCGGAGATGTTCCAGGCCGACGTGCGCTACACCGGCAGCGCCGTCAGCTACAACATGGCCTCCGTGATCGGTGCCGCCCCCGCTCCCTACGCGATGATCGCGCTGTGGCAGGCGATGGACGGCGCGCTCTGGCTGGTGGGCGGCTACCTTCTCCTGGCCGCCGTGATCACGATCGTCGCGCTGGTGATCGGCAAGGAGACTCGCGAGGTCGACTACCTGGCCTGATCGACGTGCTGCGACGCCGCCTCACAGCGCACTCTCAGCGCAACAGCCTGCTGGCGAACCGGATCCGATGGAAATGTGGTTCGCCAGCAGGCTGTTCGTTGGTTGACGGCCGCGGCGGGCTCAGCCCTCTCGGTGGGCGAGGTAGTAGCGGATCAGGCTCTCGGTCGAGGAGTCCTCGCCCGAGATCGCGGCCTCATCGCCCGCGACGGCGCCGGCCAGATCCTTCGCGAGCTGCTTGCCGAGCTCCACGCCCCACTGATCGAAGGAGTTGATGCCCCACACCACGCCCTGCACGAAGGTGATGTGCTCGTACAGCGCGATCAGCTGACCCAGCACCGAGGCGGTCAGCTTCGGCGCCATGATCGAGGTGGTGGGACGGTCACCGGAGAACTCGCGGGCCGCGACCAGCGGACCCTCGGTGCCCTCGGCGCGGACCTCGTCGGCGGTCTTGCCGAAGGCGAGCGCCTTGGTCTGCGCGAAGAAGTTCGCCAGGAACAGCTCGTGGACGTCCTGGTCGCCGTCGGCCAGCGCGTGGTTCGGGGTCGCGAAGGCGATGAAGTCCGCCGGGATCACCCGGTTGCCCTGATGGATCAGCTGGTAGAAGGCGTGCTGACCGTTGGTGCCGGGCTCGCCCCAGAACACCTCGCCGGTCTCGGTGGTCGCGAGCGAGCCGTCCCAGCGCACCGCCTTGCCGTTGGACTCCATCGTGAGCTGCTGAAGGTAGGCGGGGAAGCGGTGGAGGTACTGCGAGTAGGGCAGGACGGCGTGGGTCTCCGCCTCGAGGAAGTTCACGTTCCAGATGTTCAGCATGCCCATCAGCAGCGGCACGTTCTGGGCCGCGGGGGCGGTGCGGAAGTGCTCGTCCATCGCGTGGAAGCCGCCCAGCAGCTCCTCGAAGACGTCCGGTCCCAGCACCGTCGCGAGCACCGTGCCGATCGCGGAGTCCACCGAGTAGCGGCCTCCCACCCAGTCCCAGAACCCGAAGGTGTTGGCGGGATCGATGCCGAAGGCCTCGACCTTGTCCAGTGCGGTGGAGACGGCCACGAAGTGCTTGGCCACGGCCTCCTTCTCCTGCTCGGAGGTCAGGCCCGCGTTCTCCCGCAGCGCGCCCAGCAGCCACTGCCGCACCAGGCGTGCATTGGTGAGGGTCTCGAGGGTGGTGAAGGTCTTCGAGGCGACGATCACCAGCGTGGTCTCGGGGTCGAGGTCGCGTGTGGTGGCGTAGGCGTCGGTGGGGTCGATGTTCGAGATGAAGCGGGCCTCGAGGCCGTCCTGGGCCAGGGGCTTCAGCGCCTCGTAGACCATCACGGGGCCCAGGTCGCTGCCGCCGATGCCGATGTTGACCACGGTCTCGATCCGCTTGCCGGTCACGCCGGTCCACTCGCCCGAGCGCATCTTGTCCGCGAACTCGTAGACACGGTGCAGGGTGCCGCGCACGTCCTCGTCGATGTTCTGGCCGTCGACCGTGAGGGAGGGGGAGGAGCCCGCCGGGCGGCGCAGTGCGGTGTGGAGCACTGCGCGGTCCTCGGTGGTGTTGATGTGGGCGCCGGTGAACATCGCATCGCGGCGCTCCTCGACCCCCACCTCACGGGCCAGCCGCAGCAGCAGCTCGGAGGTCTCGGGGGTGATGAGGTTCTTGGAGAGGTCCACGTGGAGCTCTGCGGCGGTGTGGGTGAAGCGCTCGGCGCGCTGCGGGTCCTCATCGAACCATTCGCGCAGGGAGCCGTCGAGGTCGAGGTGGTGTGCCTCGAGCTCGGCCCAGGCGTCGGTCGAGGTGGGATCGATGGGGGCGTCGGGTGAGATCGAAGCAGTCATACGGCCATTGAACACCTCTTGTCGAGATCGTGGCGATTCCGCCGCCGTGGCGGGCACGGCGCGCCGTCGGACGCCGTCGCTCGGGCGTCTCTCGGACGGACCGGAACGCTCTGACCTGCGGGGTGAATGCGCCGAGACCTAAGCGTTACCGACAGGTGGATTGCAGTTGACACAGAAGGGTGCACACTGGGTCGGTGCCGCACAACGATCGTGCGGTGCTCGAACCCTCACCCTCAGGAGTCCCCATGGCCTTCTCACGCCGATCCATGATGCTCGGCACCGCCGCAGGCGGAGCAGCACTGACCCTCGCCGCCTGCGGAGGCGGCGACGACGGAGGCAGCGGCGGCGGCAGCGGTGGCGGCGGCGGCACCGGCGAGCCGATCTACGCGAACACCACCGAGCCCGAGAACCCCCTGATCCCCACGAACACGGGTGAGGTGGGCGGCGGCCGCATCGTCACCATGATCTTCGCCGGGCTCGTGTACTACGCGGCGGACGGCACCGCCGAGAACGACATCGCCGAGTCCATCGAGTCCGAGGACAACCAGAACTGGACCATCACCATCCGGGAGGGGCTGACCTACTCCGACGGCTCGACCCCGATCACCGCCGAGGACTTCGTCAACGCCTGGAACTTCGGGGCCAACGCCGCCAACGCACAGCTGGGCCAGTACTTCTTCGAGCCGATCGAGGGCTATGACGAGCTCTCCGCCGAGGGTGTCGCCGAGGACGCGACCCTGACCGGCCTCGAGGTCGTGGACGAGCGCACCTTCACCGTGCGCCTGATCTCGCCCCAGTCCGACTTCCCGACCCGCCTGGGCTACTCGGCCTACATGCCGCTGCCGCCCTCGGCCTTCGACGACATCGAGGCCTACGGCGAGATGCCGCTGGCCAACGGTCCCTACAAGCTCGAGACCTGGACCCACGACCAGGAGCTCGTGCTCGTGCCCAACGAGTCCTACGACGGCCCACGCGCCCCGCAGAACTCCGGCATCACCTTCACGGTCTACCAGGACCCCGAGACGATGTACCTGGACCTGCAGTCCAACCAGGTCGACGTGGTCGACTAGCTGCCGGGCTCGGCGCTGCAGACCTTCGAGTCGGATCTGGGCGAGCGCGCGGTCAACGCCCCCGGCGCCGTCTTCCAGTCGATGACGCTGCCGGGCTACGACCCGAACTTCGAGGGCGAGGCCGGTGCGCTGCGCCGCCAGGCCCTCTCCCGGGCGATCGACCGCCAGTCGATCTGCGACAACCTGTTCTTCGGCACCCGCACCCCGGCCACCGACTTCGTCTCCCCGGTGATCCCCGGTGGCGGTGCGACCGACATCCCCGGCGCGGAGGTGCTCGAGTTCGACGAGGCCGAGGCGACGCGCCTGTGGGAGGAGGCCGAGGCCATCAAGCCCTTCGAGGGCCCGCTGACCCTCGCCTACAACTCCGACGGCCCCCACGCCGACTGGGTCGAGGCGGTCTGCAACTCGCTGACCAACGTGCTGGGCATCGAGGCGAAGCCCACCCCGTTCGCGGCCTTCGGCGAGATGCGCGAGCAGATCCGCAACCGTGAGCTCGACGGCACCTGGCGCTCGGGCTGGCAGGCGGACTACCCCTCGGCCTACAACTTCCTCGGGCCGCTCTACGGCACCGCGGCGGCCGACGGCAAGGGCAGCAACGACGGCGACTACAAGAACCCCGAGTTCGATCAGCTCCTGGCAGACGGCCTCGCCGCCGAGACCGAGGAGGACGCGATCGCGCTGTGGAAGGAGGCGGAGGCGCTGCTGATGCGGGACCTGCCGGTCCTGCCGCTGTGGTACCAGAACACCATCGGCGGCTACTCCGAGCTGGTCTCCGATGTGGAGTACGGCTGGGACACCGTGCCGCTGTACCACCTGATCACCAAGTGATCCGCTGACATACCCTGCGACAGCGGGAATCGGCCCCGCCCGATTCCCGCTGTCGCACGCCTGGCACCGCCAGGCTGCCCCGGGCCCCACGGCCCCTCCTCCCACCGCGAAAGGGATCGACGTGATCTGGTACATCGGGCGGCGCCTGCTGCAGATGATCCCCGTCTTCCTCGGCGCCACCCTGATCGTCTACCTGATGGCGTTCTACACCTCGGGTGACCCGATCCTCGCCCTGGCCGGCGACAAGCCGATCTCCCCGGCTGTCGAGCAGCAGCTGCGCGAGCAGTACAACCTGGACCAGCCGGTGCTGGTGCAGTGGCTGCTGTACCTCAAGAGCGTGCTGACCTTCGATCTCGGCGTCGGCTTCAACGGCCGCCCGATCTGGGACCAGATCGCCGCCGCCTTCCCCACCACCTTCCGGCTCGCGATCATCGCCGTCGTGGTCGAGGCGTTCTTCGGCATCATCGCCGGCGTGATCTCGGGCCTGCGCAAGGGCCAGCTGATCGACACCACGTTGCTGATGCTCTCGCTGCTGCTGATCGCGACCCCCACCTTCGTGCTCGGCTTCCTCGCCCAGTTCGTCTTCGGACTGCAGCTGGGGATCTCGCCGATCAACGTGGGCCGCGACCCCTCCTGGATGAACCTGCTGCTGCCGGGCTTCGTGCTGGGCGGCGTCTCCTTCGCCTATGTGCTGCGCCTGACCCGCACCTCCATCGCCGAGACCGCGACCGCCGATCATGTGCGCACCGCGACCGCGAAGGGCCTCTCCCGGCAGGGCGTGGTCGGCAAGCACATCCTGCGCAACTCCCTGATCCCCGTGGTCACCTTCATCGGCGCGGACCTGGGCGCCCTGATGGGCGGTGCGATCGTCACCGAGCGGGTGTTCAACATCCCCGGCATCGGCACTCTGCTGATCACCTCGATCATCTCCGGGGAAGCGCCGATGATCGTCTCCCTCGTGACGCTCCTGGTGATCATCTTCCTGCTGTCCAACCTCGTCGTGGATGTGCTCTACGGCGTGCTCGACCCGAGGATCCGCTATGCCAAGTGATGCCATCCCCTCCCGCCGCCCGAGGTCGGAGCACTGGGTCGCCCCGCTGGAGGAGACCCCGCTGCAGGCCGTCGACGCCGCCGACACCACCACCGCGCCGCGCTCCCTGTGGGGCGACGCCCTGCACAACCTGATCCGCAACCCGATCTTCGTGATCTCGGCGCTGCTGATCCTGTTCGTGCTGTTCGTCGCGGCCTTCCCGCAGGTGTTCACCTCGCAGGATCCGCGCTTCGGCGATCTGTCCCGCGCGAACCAGCCGCCCGGGTCCGAGCACCCCTTCGGCACCTCCCGCCAGGGCTACGACATCATGGCCCGCACCTTCTGGGGTGCGCGCACCTCCGTGGTGATCGGGTTCTTCGCGATGATCGGCTCCACCCTCATCGGCGGCGTGATCGGTGCGCTCGCCGGCTACCTCGGCGGCTGGTTCGACGAGGTCATCTCCCGTGTGACCGACATCTTCTTCGCGGTCCCGCTGATCCTCGGCGCGATCGTGGTGTGGACCCGACTGGGCGAGATGAACGTCGTGACCGTGGTGCTGGTGCTGAGCGTGTTCGGCTGGACCAACATCGCGCGCATCATGCGCGGCTCGGTGATCTCCACCAAGAGTCAGGACTTCGTGACCTCCTCCGTCGCGCTCGGCGCCTCGCGCTCTTCCGTGCTGCTCAAGCACGTGATCCCCAATGCGATCGCCCCCGTGATCGTCACCGCCACCGTGAACCTCGGCGTGTTCATCGTCGCCGAGGCGACCCTGTCGTTCCTCGGCGTGGGCCTGCCCACCAGCTCCGTGTCCTGGGGAGGGGACATCTCCGATGCCCGGGACGCGCTGCGCACCCAGCCGTCGATGCTGTTCTACCCGTCCGTGGCCCTCGCGATCACCGTGCTGAGCTTCATCATGCTCGGCGACGCGGTGCGCGATGCCCTGGACCCGAAGGCGAGGAAGCGATGACCACCACCGCCACCACCCCGGAGCCGGCCGGCTCCACCGCCGGTCCTGCCCAGCCGCTGCTGGAGATCCGCGATCTCGAGATCACCTTCACCACCTCGAGCGGGCTGGTGAAGGGCGTGCGCAGCGCCAGCCTCGAGGTGTACCCCGGGGAGACCGTCGCGATCGTCGGCGAATCCGGCTCCGGGAAGTCCACCACCGCGATGGCGATCGCCCACCTGCTGGCCAAGAACGGCTCGATCACCGGCGGGCAGATCCTCTTCGAGGGCCGCGACATCACCCACGTCTCCGAGAAGGAGATCCGGGTGCTGCGCGGCGACCAGGTGGGTCTGGTCCCGCAGGACCCGATGAGCAACCTCAACCCCATGTGGCGCGTGGGCTCCCAGATCCAGGAGACCCTCGCCGCGAACGGCATCGCCAAGGGCGCCGAGGCGCGCACCCGCACGGTGCAGCTGCTCGAGGAGGCCGGACTCGCCGACGCCGAGCGGCGCGCCCAGCAGTACCCGCACGAGTTCTCCGGCGGCATGAAGCAGCGCGCCCTGATCGCGATGGGACTGGCCGCACGGCCCAAGCTGCTGGTCGCCGACGAGCCCACCAGCGCCCTGGACGTCACCGTCCAGCAGCAGATCCTCGACCATCTCGACACCCTCACCGAGGAGCTCGGCGTCGCGGTGCTGCTGATCACCCACGACCTCGGCCTGGCCGCCGAGCGGGCCCAGCACCTGGTGGTGATGTACAAGGGTCAGGTCGTCGAGTCCGGGCCAGCGCGCGAGCTGCTGCAGAACCCGCAGCACCCCTACACCCGGCGCCTGATCAGCGCAGCGCCCTCGCTCGCCTCCAGGCGCCTGGTCTCCGCCGCCAGGCGGGCCGAGGTGCGCGAACGCGCGCGGGAGCACGCGCACGAGGAGCATCCCGTCTCCGCCGACGGCGACCGGTCGCCTGCGGAGGGCGCGACCTCCGACGCGGTGATCCAGGTCCAGAACCTCTCCAAGTCCTTCCCGATCCGCGGCAGCGTGCCCTGGCGCTCCACCCCGTTCCTCGCGGTGGACGACGTCTCCTTCGAGATCGAGCGCGGCACCACCACCGCGATCGTGGGGGAGTCCGGCTCGGGCAAGTCGACCGTCGCCCAGATGATGCTGCGCCTGCTCGAGCCGACCTCGGGCCGGGTGCTCTTCGAGGGCAAGGACGTCACCACCTACTCGGGCCAGGCGCTGAAGACGCTGCGCCGACGCGTGCAGCCGATCTTCCAGAACCCCTACGGCACGCTGGACCCGATGTACTCGATCTTCCGCACGATCGAGGAGCCGCTGCGCCTGCACGGCATCGGTGACGCGAAGAGCCGAGAGACGAAGGTGCGGGACCTGCTGGACAAGGTCGCGCTGCCGTCGGAGATGATGCGCCGCTACCCCAACGAGCTCTCCGGGGGCCAGCGCCAGCGCGTCGCGATCGCCCGCGCCCTCGCCCTGGACCCGGAGGTCGTGATCTGCGACGAGGCGGTCTCCGCGCTCGACGTGCTGGTCCAGGCCCAGGTGCTCGAGCTGCTCAACGACCTGCAGGGCGAGCTGGGGCTGTCCTATCTCTTCATCACCCACGACCTCGCAGTGGTCCGTCAGATCGCGGACAGCACCCTGGTGATGGAGAAGGGGAAGGTCGTCGAGCAGGGCACCACCGATGAGGTGTTCCACTCCCCACAGCAGGACTACACCAAGCGCCTGCTCGCCGCGATCCCCGGCGGGTCGATCCCGCTCGCGGGCGCGGAGATGATCGAGGTGGACGCCCCCGAGGTCGCACCGGAGGACGAGCAGACCGACGCCACCGGCCCCGGCTCCGAGGACGAGGGACCGATCGACCCGTTCGCGAGCGCCGGACACGTCTGAGCGAGGCGCCGCCATCGGCCCTCCTGTACGAGCGCCCCACCGCCGTCGGTGGGGCGCTCGTGCGTTTGCGGCGCGAGTCCTCCCGCCGGGAGCGCGTCGAAGGTCTCACCCGCCGACCTCTGGCGGGGGAGCCGCAGGCGGATAGACTCACCTGGGCCCTGGAGCGGGTCGCACTCGCTGTGCGACCGGGCGCTGCTCGGTCCTCGCCCCGCCGCGCAACCTGAAACGAGCACCTGCGTATGACCATCCAGCACCGCAACGATCTGCGTAACGTCGCCATCGTCGCCCACGTCGACCACGGCAAGACCACCCTGGTCGACGCCATGCTCACGCAGGGAGGCGCCTTCGGCGACCGTGACAAGCACGATGAGCGGGCGATGGACTCGGGTGAGCTGGAGCGCGAGAAGGGCATCACCATCCTCGCCAAGAACACCGCCATCCGGTACACCGGCCCCTCGGCCGCCGCGATCGGCGAGCCCGACGGCATCACCATCAACGTCATCGACACCCCCGGCCACGCCGACTTCGGCGGCGAGGTCGAGCGCGGTCTGTCGATGGTCGACGGCGTGGTGCTGCTGGTGGACTCCTCCGAGGGCCCCCTGCCGCAGACCCGCTTCGTGCTGCGCAAGGCGCTCGCGGCGAAGCTGCCCGTGATCCTCGTGGTCAACAAGGTCGACCGTCCCGATGCGCGCATCGAGGCCGTCGTGGGCGAGGCCACCGACCTGCTGCTGGGCCTGGCCTCGGACCTCGCCGAGGAGATCGAGGACATCGACCTGGACGCCGTGCTCGACGTGCCCGTCGTCTACGCCTCGGGCAAGGCCGGCCGCGCGACCACCACCCAGCCCGCCGACGGCACCCTCCCGGAGGAGGAGACGGTCGAGGCGCTGTTCAAGACCATTCTCGAGCAGATCCCGGCGCCGTCCTTCGACGACGAGATGCCGCTCCAGGCCCACGTCACCAACCTCGATGCCTCCCCGTTCCTGGGCCGTCTGGCGCTGCTGCGTATCAAGAACGGCGAGCTGTCCAAGGGCCAGCAGGTCGCCTGGTGCACCCAGGACGGCACCACCAAGCAGGTCAAGATCACCGAGCTGCTGGAGACCAAGGGCCTCTCGCGCGAGCCGATGACCCGCGCCGCGCTGCCCGGCGACATCGTCGCGGTCGCCGGCATCCCCGAGATCATGATCGGCGAGACCCTCGCGGACCTCAACGATCCCCGCCCGCTGCCCCTGATCGAGATCGACGACCCGGCGATCTCCATGACCATCGGCATCAACACCTCCCCTCTCGCGGGCAAGAACGGCAAGGGCCACAAGCTCACCGCCCGCCAGGTCAAGGACCGCCTGGACTCCGAGCTGGTCGGCAACGTCTCGCTCAAGGTGCTGCCCACCGAGCGCCCCGACGCCTGGGAGGTGCAGGGCCGCGGCGAGCTCGCCCTGTCGATCCTGGTCGAGCAGATGCGCCGCGAGGGCTTCGAGCTCACCGTCGGCAAGCCGAAGGTGCTCACCCGCGAGATCGACGGCAAGGTCCACGAGCCCGTCGAGCGGATGACCATCGATGTGCCCGAGGAGTACCTCGGCACCGTCACCCAGCTGATGGCCTCGCGCAAGGGCCGCATGGAGACCATGAGCAACCACGGCTCCGGCTGGGTGCGCATGGAGTTCGTGGTGCCCGCCCGCGGCCTGATCGGCTTCCGCACCCGGTTCATGACCGAGACCCGCGGCAACGGCATCGCCTCCTCCTACTCCGACGGGCACGAGCCGTGGATGGGCGAGATCGAGTTCCGCTCCACCGGCTCCCTGGTCGCCGACCGCGCCGGGAACGTGACCCCCTTCGCGATGATCAACCTCCAGGAGCGCGGCTCCTTCTTCGTCGAGCCCACCTCCGAGGTGTACGCCGGTCAGATCGTGGGGGAGAACTCCCGCAACGAGGACATGGACGTCAACATCACCAAGGAGAAGAAGCTGACGAACATGCGCGCCGCGTCGTCGGACTCCTTCGAGAACCTGGTGCCGCCGCGCCGCCTCACCCTCGAGGAGTCCCTCGAGTTCACCGCCGAGGACGAGTGCGTCGAGGTCACCCCCGAGATCATCCGCATCCGCAAGGTCATCCTGGACGCCACCGAGCGCCGTCGCTCGCAGTCGAAGGCCAAGTCGGGGAAGTGAGTCGGTGAGCACGCAGCAGCGCACCGAGGGGACCGCCCCGCGGATGGACACGGACTCCCTCTCCGCCCGGATCACCCAGGCCGTGATGGCCCTGGTGCTCACGGTCGTCTCGGTGCTGATGCTGGTCACCACCCACCGCTTCGAGGTCGAGCTGCTCGGCGTCGAGATCCCCGCCGGGCTGCTGTTCGGTGCGCTGTTCCAGGTCGTCACCTGCGTGTTCCTGTGGTCCGCCACGGGCTCCCGACTGCCCGTGCTGGTGCTGGGCTGCCTGTGGGGGCTGCTGGCGATGCCCTTCCTCGGCCAGAGCGCCGGGGGAGGGGTGCTGATGCCCGCGATGCTGGGCGAGGTGCCGCAGTACTCGGGCTGGATCGTGCAGGGCCTCGGTGTGGGGATCCCGTTCCTGTTCGCCGGAGCGGTCACGCTGGCGGCGAGGCGCCCGCGCAGGGCACGCTGAGCATATGAGCGCTGCGACGCGACCGGACTGGGCGACGATCCCGAACCTCGTCACCCTGCTGCGCTTCGTGCTGCTGGCACCGGTGTGCGTGCTCCTGCTGGACGGCCCGGACACCCTCGCGGTGGTGCTGCTGTTGGTGTGGGCCTCGACCGACTGGGTCGACGGGCTCCTGGCCCGACTGCTGGATCAGACCAGCCGCACCGGTGCGATCATCGACCCGATCGCCGATCGGGTGGGCCTGGCCGGGATCGTGCTCTCCCTCGCGATCGCGGATCTGCTGTCCTGGGCCGCGCTGGCGATCATCGTGCTGGTGGACCTCGCCATGGCGGTCCTGGCCACCGGGGCCGCCCTCGGCGGGCGGATCTCCGTCTCCTGGCTCGGGAAGGTCCGCACCTTCGTGCTGATGGGCTCGGTGTTCGTGCTGGTCGCCATGGCGGCCTGGATGCCGTCCCTGGTGCCCCTCGCCCAGGTGCTGTTCTGGATCGGGGTGGCGATGCACACCGCCTCCGGCATCGACTACATCCTCAGGGCGCGGCGGGCCCCCGCCCACGCACCGGTGGCGGCGGAACCTCCTTCGCCCCGATGACCAGCACCCGCGGCACCGCCACCTCGCCGCGCCGCGTCATCACCCGCACCACCGATTCGTCGGCCGCGAGGATCGTGCCCAGCGCATCGCTCATCGACTCCCCGTGCGGGGAGCTCTCCCGATCGATCGCGTAGCGCAGCACCACCCGGGTCCCCACCTCGAGGAAGGGTGCCCAGCCGGGCCGCACCCGCTCGCCGTCGCTCTCTCTCATCCCTCGAGGCTACCGGCGCGCGGTGCCTGTGCATCCGATCACCTCCGTGCTCAGCCGCCCCGCCTGGCCGTTCCGGGCGAGGCGGGGATGAGATGATGGGGCGGTCCCCGATGGAAGGAAGCCGCTCATGACGTACGTCATCGCTCTGCCCTGCGTCGACGTCAAGGATCGCGCCTGCGTCGACGAGTGCCCTGTGGACTGCATCTACGAGGGCAACCGGATGCTGTACATCCAGCCCGACGAGTGCGTGGACTGCGGCGCCTGCGAGCCGGTGTGCCCGGTCGAGGCGATCTTCTACGAGGACGACACCCCCGACGTGTGGGCCGAGTACTACAAGGCCAACGTCGAGTTCTTCGACGATCTGGGAGCCCCCGGCGGCGCCGCGAAGATGGGCGTGATCGACAAGGACCACGCGATCATCGAGGCCCTGCCCCCGCAGGCCAACCCCCTGGCCTGAGCCGTGGCCGTGCCCGTCTCCCCGCGCCGGGGCCTCGCCCGGCGCCTGCCCGACTTCCCGTGGGATGCGCTTGCGCCCGCGAAGCAGCGCGCCGCCGCCCACCCCGACGGCATCGCGGACCTCTCCGTGGGCACCCCCGTGGATCCCACCCCCGTCTCCGTGCAGCGCGCCCTCGCCGCGGCGGCGGACAGCCCCGGCTACCCGACCACGATCGGCACCCCGGCGCTGCGTGAGGCGCTGGTGGACTTCGTGCGCCGTCACCGCGCAGCCCCCGAGACGCTCGGCGTCGAGGGCGTGCTGCCCACCGTCGGCTCGAAGGAGCTGGTCGCGCACCTGCCCTTCCAGCTCGGGATCGGGCCGGGGGACGCGGTGGCCTTCCCGCACATCGCCTACCCCACCTATGACATGGGCGCCCGCTTCGTCGGCGCGGAGGCGCTGGCACTGGACATGGCGGAGCTCGCCGCGCACGGCGATGCCGCGCTGCCCGATCCGTCGGCCGCGGACCGCCTGCGCCTGCTGTGGCTGAACTCTCCCTCGAACCCCACCGGCGAGGTGCTCAGCACCGCGCAGCTGGCCGCGATCGTGCGCTGGGCGCGTGAGCGCGGGATCATCGTCGCCTCCGACGAGTGCTACGCGCTGCTGCCCTGGACCGTGGACGAGGTCCCCTCGGTGCTCGATCCGCGCGTCAACGGCGGCTCCCTCGAGGGCCTGCTGACCGTGTACTCGCTGTCCAAGCAGTCCAACCTCGCCGGCTACCGCGCGGCCTTCGTGGCCGGGGACCCCGAGCTGGTGGGCGAGCTGGTGGCCGTGCGCAAGCAGGCCGGGATGATGCTGCCCGGCCCGGTGCAGATCGCGATGACCGCCGCCCTCGGCGATGACGACGCCCCCGCCGCGCAGCGTGAGATCTATCGCGCCCGCCGCGCGATCCTCGAGCCCGCGGTGGATGCCGCCGGAGGGACCGTGCACGGCTCCCAGGCGGGCCTGTACCTCTGGACCACCTTCGGCGAGGACGCGATGATCAGTGTCGGACGCCTCGCGGAGAGCGGTGTCCTGGTGGCACCCGGGATGTTCTATGGTGTCGGTGGCGGATCCTTCGTGAGGGTCGCACTCACTGCGACCGATGAGCGCATCGCCTCCGCCGCCCGGCGCCTCGAGCGCCTCTGAACCCCCGGTGCCCCGCACCGCTGCCGATCCGACCACGCACAACGGAGAGCCCATGGATCACTCGACGACCTCTGCTCAGCTGAACCTGGGGGAGAAGTCCCTCGATCTGCCGATCGTCCCCGCCGTGGAGGGCAACGCCGGCATCGCGATCGGCCCGCTGCGCAAGGAGACCGGTCAGGTCACCTACGACCCCGGCTTCATGAACACCGCCAACGCGAAGTCGTCGATCACCTACATCGACGGTGACCAGGGCATCCTGCGGTACCGCGGGTACCCGATCGAGCAGCTCGCCGAGAAGTCCAGCTACCTCGAGGTCTCCTACCTGCTGATCAACGGCGAGCTGCCCACCCGCGGCCAGCTCGACAACTTCGAGGCCCAGGTCGAGCACCGCACCCTGCTCGACGAGCGCTTCAAGCGGATGTTCGAGAGCTTCCCGCGCGATGCGCACCCCATGGCGGTGCTGCAGGCCGGCACCTCCGCGCTGTCCACCTTCTACCAGGACTCGCTGGATCCCTTCGACGAGGAGCAGGCCCGGCTCTCCTCCGTGCGTCTGCTCGCGAAGCTGCCCACCATGGCCGCCTACGCGCACCGCATCGCCCAGGGTCACGCCCTGCTGTACCCGGACAACCGCCTCTCGCTGATCGAGAACTTCCTGCGCCTGACCTTCGGGTTCCCGGTCGAGGACTACATCGCGGACCCGGTCGTTGTGCGCGCGATGGACCAGCTGCTGATCCTCCACGCCGATCACGAGCAGAACTGCTCGACCTCCGCGGTGCGCCTGGTGGGCTCCGCCCAGGCGAACCTGTTCACCTCCATCTCCGCCGGCATCGGCGCCCTCTCGGGCCCCGCCCACGGCGGCGCTAACGCCGCGGTGATGGACATGCTCGACCAGATCCAGGCCGAGAACATGGACCCGCGCGACTTCATGGAGAAGGTCAAGCGCAAGGAGGACGGGATCCGCCTGATGGGCTTCGGCCACCGGGTGTACAAGAACTACGATCCCCGCGCCCGCATCGTCAAGAAGATCGCCGATGACGTGCTCGAGCGCCTCGGCGTCCACGACGAGCGCCTCGAGCTCGCGATGAAGCTCGAGGAGATCGCCCTCCAGGACGACTACTTCGTCGAGCGCAAGCTCTACCCGAACGTCGACTTCTACACCGGCCTGATCTACAAGGCGATCGGCTTCCCGACGGAGATGTTCACCGTCCTGTTCGCCATCGGCCGTCTCCCGGGCTGGATCGCCCAGTGGGAGGAGATGGTCCACGACCCGGAGACCAAGATCGGCCGCCCGCGCCAGATCTACACCGGCCACGCCGAGCGCCCCTACAAGGCGATGCAGGAGCGCACCGGCACCAGCGAGCTGCGCCTCGCGGCGCTGCAGGCCGACCTCGACAAGCGCGGCTGAGACCCCTCGGATCACCGGAGGGCATGGGATGACCCCATGCCGCTCCGGCCCGAGCGTGATCCGGATCTCCTCCCCGCGCCGACGAGGGGGACCTTCCGCCCCGGGACGGGCTCTTCGCGCGGCCTAGGGTGAGGGCATCCGAGAAGGGCACGCACCACCGGAGCCCTTCCGCTCAGCGAGGAGGATCCGATGTCCACTGCCACCACCGACCGCCCCGGCACCGAGGCCGCGCACCACGACGCGTGGGAGGGTTTCGCCGCCGGACCGTGGCAGGACCGGATCGACGTGCGCGACTTCATCCAGCGCAACTACGTCCCCTACACCGGTGACGCCTCCTTCCTCGCCGGCCCCACCGAGAAGACGCTGCGGCTGTGGGACCACCTCGAGCGCCACTACCTCTCCGAGGAGCGCCGCCGACGGGTCTTCGACGTCGACACCCGCACGCCCGCCGACGTCGACGCCTTCCCCGCCGGGTACATCAGCGAGGACGACGACGTGATCGTCGGCCTCCAGACCGATGTGCCGCTCAAGCGGGCCATGATGCCCGCCGGCGGCTGGAGGATGGTCGAGACCGCCATCAAGGAGGCCGGCAAGGAGATCGATCCGGACGTCAAGAAGATCTTCACCCAGTACCGCAAGACCCACAACGACGCCGTCTTCGACATCTACACCCCGCGCATCCGCGCCGCCCGCTCGAGCCACATCATCACCGGCCTGCCCGACTCCTACGGCCGCGGCCGCATCATCGGCGACTACCGCCGCCTGGCCCTGTACGGCGCGGACGCCCTGATCGAGGACAAGCAGCGCGCCAAGGATGCGGTCGCCGACCAGCCCTTCTCCGAGCACTGGGCGCGCTACCGCGAGGAGCACGCCGAGCAGATCAAGGCGCTGAAGAAGCTCGTCCACCTGGGTGAGTCCTACGGCCTGGACCTGCGCCGCCCCGCCGCCGGCGCCCAGGAGGCGGTGCAGTGGACCTACATGGCCTACCTTGCCGCGGTGAAGAGTCAGGACGGCGCCGCGATGTCGATCGGACGCCTCTCGGCCTTCCTGGACGTGTACTTCGAGCGGGACCTCGCCGCCGGGGTGCTGGACGAGAGCCAGGCCCAGGAGATCATCGATGCGCTGGTGATCAAGCTGCGAATCGTCCGCTTCCTGCGCACCATCGACTACGACCAGATCTTCTCGGGAGACCCGTACTGGGCCACCTGGTCAGATGCCGGCTTCTCGGCCGACGGCCGCGCCCAGGTCACCAGGACCTCGTTCCGCCTGTTGCAGACCCTGCGGAACCTCGGCCCCGCCCCGGAGCCGAACATCACCATCTTCTGGGACCCGCAGCTGCCGGCCGGGTACAAGGAGTTCTGTTCGGCGATCTCGATCGAGACCTCCTCGATCCAGTACGAGTCCGACGAGCAGATCCGCGACCGCTGGGGCGATGACGCGGCGATCGCCTGCTGCGTCTCCCCGATGCAGGTGGGCAAGCAGATGCAGTTCTTCGGAGCGAGGGTCAACGCCGGGAAGGCCCTGCTGTACGCCATCAACGGCGGCCGCGACGAGGTCTCCGGGAAGCAGGTCACCGAGGACGGGCTGTTCACGCCGATCACCGGCGAGGGACCGCTGGACTTCGACGAGGTGTGGCAGAAGTATGAGGAGATGCTGGACTGGGTGGTGGGCACCTACGTCGAGGCGCTGAACATCATCCACTACAGCCACGACCGCTACGCCTACGAGGCGATGGAGATGGCGCTGCACGACAGCGAGATCGTGCGCACCATGGGCTGCGGCATCGCGGGCCTGTCGATCGTGGCGGACTCCCTCTCGGCGATCAAGCACGCGACGGTCACCCCGTTGCGTGACGAGAGCGGCCTGGTGGTCGACTACCTCACCGAGGGCGAGTTCCCCCGCTACGGCAACGACGACGACCGGGCCGACGACATCGCGGCGACGATCGTGCATACCGTGATGCAGAAGATCAAGGCGATCCCGATGTACCGTGACGCGATCCCCACCCAGTCGGTGCTGACGATCACCTCGAACGTGGTCTACGGCAAGGCCACCGGCTCCTTCCCCTCGGGCCACCGGGCCGGCACCCCGTTCTCCCCGGGCGCCAACCCCGAGAACGGCGCGGACACCCACGGGATGGTCGCCTCGATGCTGAGCGTGGGCAAGCTCGACTACCACGACGCGCTCGACGGCATCTCGCTGACCAACACCATCACCCCGCAGGGACTCGGACGCACCAAGGACGAGCAGGTCACGAACCTCGTCGGCATCCTCGACGCCGGCTTCGTGATGGACGAGCAGTGACCACGGCAGCACACCCCACCACCCCCGAGGAGACGGACATGACCACCTCATCCACCCCGACCTACGCCGAGCGCCTGGCCTCGATGAAGGCCAGCCGCGCGCAGAACAACATGGAGTCCGGACTGTTCCACGCCAACATCAACGTGCTCAACAAGGACACGCTGGTGGATGCGATGGAGAACCCGGAAAACTACCCGAACCTCACCGTGCGGGTCTCCGGCTACGCGGTCAACTTCGTCAAGCTCACGCGCGAGCAGCAGCTGGACGTGCTGGACCGCACCTTCCACCAGGGCGCCTGAGCCCATGTCCTCGAGCATCGACCTGCTGGCCGTGCCCGCCGAGAACCGTCGCGTGGGCGCGGGGCTGGAGGGCATGGCCGAGGCCGAGCTCGAGCGCTCGGACCGCCTCGCCGCGATCCGTGAGGGCCGCATCGCCTCGCTCCACTCCTGGGAGCTGGTGACCGCGGTCGACGGTCCCGGCACGCGGCTGACCCTGTTCTTCGCGGGCTGCCCGCTGCGTTGCGTGTACTGCCACAACCCCGACACGATGGAGATGCGCCGCGGCCAGGACGTGGAGCTCGAGGAGATCGTGGCCCGGATCCGCCGCTACCGGCGCGTGTTCACCGCCACCGGGGGAGGGATCACCCTCTCCGGTGGGGAGGTGCTGATGCAGCCCGCCTTCGCCGGCAAGGTGCTGCGCGCGGCCAAGGAGATGGGGATCCACACCGCGATCGACACCTCCGGCTACCTGGGCGCGGTCGCCGGCGACGCCTTCCTCGACGACGTCGATCTGGTGCTGCTGGACGTGAAGTCCGGCAGCGAGGAGTCCTACCAGAAGCTCACCGGGCGACGCCTGCAGCCAACGATCGACTTCGGCGACCGGCTCGCCCGGCGCGGCACCCCGATCTGGCTGCGCTTCGTGGTGGTGCCGGGCTGGACCGACGACGAGGAGAACGTCGAGCGGGTCGCGGACATCATCGAGCGCTGGAAGGACGTCATCGAGCGGGTCGAGGTGCTGCCCTTCCACAACATGGGCCAGGACAAGTGGGACACCCTCGGGATGGAGTACAAGCTCCGCGACGCCCAGCCGCCCTCGAAGGAGGTCGTCGAGCGGGTGCGCGAGCAGTTCCGCGCCCGGGGCCTGACGGTCCACTGAGCAGAGCGCTCCGTGGCGCGGACGATCGCGCCGCAGGGGCGCTCAGCGCCCGCTGACCAGCACCACCACGCGGTCGCTGTCGCCGCCCTCGGCCGTTCCCCAGCGCTCCGCCTCCTCGCCGCGCAGGGAGCGGTCCCAGACCCTTCCGCGGTAGGACACCTGGACCACGCCGTCATCCGCCGCGCGGGCCACGGCCCAGTTCGCGACCGCCCAGCCGAGCGACTCATCGCCGACATCGATCACCAGCGCCGTCGCCCCCGCCTCGGCGGGCAGCTGCGGGGCGGCGCCGGCGGCGGAGTCCAGGCGCGCGGTGAGCCGACCGGACTGCGTGGTGCGGGGGAACTGCCGCTCCAGCTCGGAGCGGACCTGCTCGGGGGAGACGGTCGCGCCGACGGCACCGAGGGTGCACACCAGGTTCGCGCCGCTCTGGCCGGTCAGGGCCGAGGCGTACAGCCGTCCCTCGGTCTCGTGATCGCGGTACGCCTCGGGGTGGCCCGAGCGCTGGACCTCCTGGGCGATGTCGTTGATGTCCCCGCTGGTGTAGTCGGGGATCGTCTCGAGCACGTCGTAGAACGCGTTGGTCGCGTAGATCGGGTCCATGATCTCGGCCTCGCTGCCCCAGCCCTGCGAGGGCCGCTGCTGGAACAGCCCCAGCGAGTCGCGGTCGCCGTAGTCGATGTTCTGCAGCTGCGACTCCTGGTACGCGGTCGCGAGCGCGATCGACGCCGCCCGCGGGGGCAGGCCCCGATCCACCGCGGTCGCGCTGATCAGCGCCGCATTGGCGACCCGGTCGGTGCTGTAGCGGTGACTGGTGCCCAGGCCGGTCGCCACGCAGGTGCCCTCATGGGCGGGGGAGCCGTAGCGCTGCAGCGCCACGTAGCTGCCGCCCGCGATGCCCGCGAACAGCAGCACCATCACCAGCGGCACCGCCACATGGCGCGCGAGCGACCCGGATCTGCCCCGTGATCGCCCGCCGCCGCGTGTCGCCATCCCTCGTCCCCGTGCTCTGTTCTCTGCGCGCTGTGCGCTGTGTCAGTTCGCGTGCAGGACGTCGTTGAGCTCGACGCTGCGCCCCTCGCGAGCCACGGCCTGGACCGCACCGGTCAGCGAATGGCGACGGAACAGCAGGTTCGGCGCGCCGGAGAGCTCGCGGGCCTTGACCACACGCGTCTGCTCGGAGCCGTCGGCGCCCCGCGCGAGCAGCTCCACCTTGGTGCCGGCGGTGATGTAGACCCCCGCCTCGACCACGCAGTCGTCGCCGAGCGCGATGCCCACCCCGGCCTCGGCACCCACCAGGGAGCGGCGGCCGATGCTCACCCGCTCGGTGCCGCCGCCGGAGAGGGTGCCCATGGTGGAGGCTCCGCCGCCGAGGTCGGAGCCGTCTCCCACCACCACACCCTGCGAGATGCGGCCCTCGACCATGGAGGCGCCGAGCGTGCCGGCGTTGAAGTTCACGAAGCCCTCGTGCATGACCGTGGTGCCCTCGGCCAGATGCGCGCCCAGGCGCACACGGTCCGCATCGCCGATGCGCACCCCGGTGGGCAGCACATAGTCGACCATTCGCGGGAACTTGTCGATGCTCATCACCGCGGGGGTGCGGCCTGCGGCGATCAGGCGCAGGCGCGTCTCCTCGAACCCGGCCACGGCGCAGGGGCCCTCCGAGGTCCACACCACGTTGGTGAGCAGGCCGAACAGTCCCTCGAGGTTCTGCGTGTTGGGCTGGACCAGGCGGTGGGAGAGCAGGTGCAGGCGCAGGTAGGCGTCGGCCGCATCGGCTGGAGCGGCGGCCAGCTCGATCGCGCGCACCACCACCTTCTGGCTGGTGCCGCGCAGCTCGTCAGCGCGGGCGGCGGCGCTCAGCTGAGCGTGCAGGGGATGGTCCTGCGGCGCGGCCGGCGCCTCGCCCAGCTGCGGGTCCGGGTACCAGGTATCGAGGACGGAGCCGTCGGAGGCCAGGGTGCTGAGGCCGATGCCCCAGGCGTGCGCGGCGGTCGAGTGCGGCGTCGTCGATGTCATGGGGAGATTTTATGGTCCCCGTCGCTGCCCGTCTCACCCTGCTCGACGTGCGACCGCTCACCGACCACGGTGAACAGCACTCGAGCATCGAGCGCCTCGCCGTCCGAGTCCTGGGCGTCAGAGGGCGGGAGGCTCCTCCTGCGGCGACGACGGCCCGATCCACGCCGCGGCCCGTGCCCGGCGGGCCAGGCGCAGCAGCCGTCGCGAGCGCAGGTACACGGCCAGCACCGCCACCACGAGCGCTGCGGCCCCGCCGCCCAGCAGCCATGGGGCCAGCGCCGCGGCCCCGGTGTCCTCCCGGAGCATCAGCGTGATCAGCAGCACCGCCGCTCCGCCCACGATCGCGAGCACCCCGGAGCCCACCAGGAGCGCCGGCCCGAGCGACTGCACCACCGCGGGACCTGCCGAACCACCCTGCAGCGGTCGCCGCAGCGGCAGCCCTCGTCCCAGCTGGCCGGGCCGGGAGACCGCCCAGTCCAGCAGCGACCGATCCCTTCGGCGTGTGGCCACATCGCCCACCACGGCGGCGGACACCACGGCCAGGAGCACCACCACGATCCCCGGCAGCATCGCCTCGGGCAGGGCCTCCCCGCCCATAGCCGCGAGCACCATCCACACCACCGCGCCCGCGGCCACGGCCAGCAGCACGCCCTCCAGGATCCGCAGCGGCACCTGGCGCGCCTCCCGCTCGGCGAGCGCCGCGGACTCGAGCTCGTCGGCCACCGGATCGGCGCCCTCCTCGAGCACCACGCGCCGCTCATCGGCCAGGCGCTGGGCGAACTCCTCGGGATGCGGGCCCGAGCGGAGCGTCGGCGCGTACTGCGCCCGCTGCGCCGCCGAGAGCCAGGCCGTCATCACCAGCGCATCGGCCGAGGCACGCTCCTCGGGCAGCAGATCGGCGTTGACCACGGCGCGCAGGTGCGCGGCCTGACGCCCGCCGAACAGATCCGTCGGCATCGACGGATCGCTGCGGGGAAGATGTCTCGGCGGCGGAGGCGGAGTCGACATGGCGACATGCTCCCAGATCGGCGGGCCGACGGGGCCGCAGCGACGAAAGCCGGGTGCGGAGCACGCGCCACGGGTCGTGCATGGCGCGGAAGCAGGTCGTGCATGGCGGGGGCGTGCCCGCGCCATACTGGGGAGATGAGCCCAGCCTCCGATCACGTCCGTGCCGTCGCCGTCATCGGGGCGGGGCCGCGGGGCACCGCCATCGTCGAGCGACTGGTCGCCGCCTCGCACAGCCCGGCCTGGCAGGGCGCGCTGACCGTGCACCTGATCGACCCGCAGGTGGGGCGCGGCGGCGCGGTGTGGCGGCACGATCAGCCCGAGGTGCTGCTGATGAACACCACCACCTGCCAGACCACGATGTACCCCGACGCCTCCTGCCACGGCGTGCTCCCCTCGCCCCGCACCGTGACCCTCGCCGATCACCTCGCAGGCGAGGGCCTCGCCCCCACCGACTTCGCACCGCGTGCGGCGCACGGCCGCTACCTCGCCCACGTCCTGGCGACCGCGCACGAGGACGCCGACCCCGCCCGCCTGCGGATCGTCGAGCACGCCGCCGAGGCCGTCGACGTGACGGGCGAGCCCGACGGCCCCCAGCGGGTGCGGCTCTCCGACGGGCGCGTGCTGCGCGCCGACGCGGTCGCCCTCGCGCTCGGTCACCTGCCCACCGCCCTCGGCCCCCGCTCCCAGCAGCTGGCCGACGCCGCCGAGCGGCACGACCTGGTGCACCTGGGCCCCGCGAACCCGCTCGAGGTGGACTACGCCGCCCTGCTGGGCAGGGAGCGGGTCGCCGTGCAGGGGATGGGCCTGAACTTCTACGACGCGATCGGCATGCTCACCTCCGTCGCGGGGGGACGCTTCGAGCCCGATCCCACCGCGCCCTCGGGCCTGCGCTATCTCCCGGGCGGGCAGGAGCCGCGCCTGGTGGTCGGCTCCCGTTCCGGCATGGTCTACCGCCCCAAGCCCGATCTCGGGGCGCAGATGCCCGAGCCCTATCTGCCCGAGGTGCTGACCGGCGAGCGGGTGCTCGAGCTCGCGGTGCGCTCGGCCGGCGTGGACCATGAGCACGACGTGATGCCGCTGATGTTCGCGGAGCTGCGCCGGGCGCTGCGGCGCGAGGGGCATCACGAGCTCGCGGACGATGCGGCGCTGCATGCGCTGCTGTTCCCCTTCGGCCGTCGCGGCGGGGAGAGCCCCCACCCCCATCGCAGCACCCGCGAGGTGCTGCAGGAGGCGCTGCGCGCCGCCACCGAGCCCGACCCCGCCTGGGTGCTGATCTACCGCGTGCTGATCGCCCTGCGGATCCAGGTCAACAGGCTCACCGACCTCGGTGCCTACACCACTGACTCCGTGCGCCGCGACATCGACGGCCACCTGCGCAACGCCTTCGCCTCGTGGGCCTCGGGCCCGCCCGTGCTGCGCGCCCGGCAGGTGCTCGCCCTCTGCGAGGCGGGGCTGCTCGAGTTCACCGGTCCGCGCATGCACGTGGACATCGACGAGGAGGCCGGCCGCTACGCCGTCCACGGCGCGGAGGGCGAGACCGTGCTGTGCGACGGGGTGCTCGAGGCGCATCTGCCGCCGGTGGACCTGCCCGCCTACCGCAGCGCGCTGCTCGGCGCCTGGCGCGAGCGCGGCGAGGTGCAGAAGGACTCCTGGGCCTCTCGCGGCACGAGGCGCCGCATGCTGACCGGTTCGATCGCGGTGGACGGTCTGTACGCCCCGGTCGGCGCCGACGGCACCGTCCACGAGCGCCGCCTGATGGTCGGAGTGCCCGTGAGCACCGCCCAGCCGGGCTCCGCGATCACCGCCGAGCCGGGCACGGGCGCCCAGCTGCTGCGCCACGCCGAGGCGGTCGCGCTGCGGCTGGCCCGCGCCGGGGGAGCACTCGAGGAGGACATGGCACGATGACCCGCATGCGCACCCAGACGATCCCCGCCCTCGATCCCCACGCCGACATCGTCGAGCTCACCGCCGCGATCGTCGACATCGAATCCGTCTCCGGGAACGAGCGAGCGCTCGCCGACGCCGTCGAGGCGGCGCTGCGCGAGTACGCCCCTCACCTCGAGGTGCTGCGGGACGGCGACACCGTCATCGCCCGCACCCACCGCGGCCTGGACCGGCGCGTGCTGCTGGCCGGGCACCTGGACACCGTCCCGCTCGCCGGCAACCTCCCCTCCACCCGCCGCCTCCGTGACGGGCGCGAGGAGCTGGTGGGCCGTGGCACCTGCGACATGAAGGGCGGGGTCGCGGTGCTGCTCAAGCTCGCCGTCGAGGCCGACGCCGCCCCCGTGGACCTCACCTGGATCTTCTACGACCATGAGGAGGTCGCCGCCGCGGACAACGCCCTCACCCGGATCGCCGCAGAGCGTCCCGAGCTGCTCGAGGCGGATTTCGCGATCCTGGGCGAGCCCACCTCGGCCGGGGTCGAGGGAGGCTGCAAGGGCACCATGAAGCTCGAGGTCACCGCCCGCGGCATCGCCGCGCACTCCGCCCGCGACTGGGTGGGGGACAACGCGATCCACCGCCTCGCCCCGGTGCTCGAGCGCCTGGCCGGCTACCAGGCGCGCCGCGCGGTGATCGACGGCCTTGAGTACCGCGAGTGCCTCAACGTGGTGGGGATCTCCGGCGGCATCGCCGGCAACGTGATCCCGGATGCGGCCACCGCCCTGCTGAACTACCGCTTCGCCCCGGACACCTCGATCGAGCAGGCCGAGGCGCATGTGCGTGAGGTGCTCGCGGGACTGGATCTCGAGATCGTGGTCACCGATGCCGCCGGCGGCGCGCTGCCGGGACTGGACGACGACGCCGCCCGGAGCTTCCTCGCGGCGCTCGGGCAGGACGTGCCGCTCGCGGCCAAGCAGGGCTGGACGGACGTGGCCCGCTTCTCCGCGCTCGGCACCCCGGCGGTGAACTTCGGCCCCGGGGACCCGCTGCTGGCCCACACCGACGATGAGCACGTCCCGCTCGCGGACCTCGAGGCCGCGCTGGCGGGACTGCGCCGATTCCTCACCCCCTGACCGCTACGCTCGTCCCATGACGCCTGAGGAACGACTCCAGCACCGCAAGGGACCGATCACGCTGCGCGGACACCTGCGACCGGACCGCACCACCGACCAGCGCCTCCTGGAGGAGGACGGCTCCGGGCAGTGGGTCCACTCGGACCCGTGGCGGGTGCTGCGCATCCAGTCCGAGTTCGTCGAGGGCTTCGGCGCGCTCGCCGAGCTGGGCCCGGCGATCTCCATCTTCGGCTCCGCGCGGCTGGGCCAGGACGACCCCTACTACCGCGGCACCGTCGAGCTCGCCAAGGGCATCGTCGAGCTCGGCTATGCCGTGATCACCGGCGGCGGCCCCGGCGTGATGGAGGCCGGCAACCGCGGCGCGAAGGAGGCCGGGGGAGTGTCCGTGGGCCTCGGGATCGAGCTGCCCTACGAGCAGGGCATGAACGACTATGTCGACCTCGGCGTCGACTTCCGCTACTTCTTCGCCCGCAAGACCATGTTCGTGAAGTACTCCAGCGGCTTCGTGGTGATGCCGGGCGGCTTCGGCACCCTCGACGAGCTGTTCGAGGCGCTGTGCCTGATGCAGACCCACAAGATCGACATGTTCCCCGTGGTGCTGGTGGGCCGCGACTACTGGCAGGGCCTGCTGGACTGGCTGCGCACCGCCGTGCTCGAGGGCGGGATGATCAACGCGCCGGACGTGGATCTGATGCGCGTGGTGGACACCACCGAGGAGGCGCTCGAGGTGCTGCGCGAGGCCGCGGAGGAGGAGACCGCGAGCCAGCGCGAGGCCCTCAAGGAGGCGGCGCGGGAGCACGTGGCCCGCGAGGACGCCGTGCGCCAGGTGGCGGCCGAGCAGTGAGCCCGCGCGGCGCACGGGAAGGAGCCCGCTGATGAGTGCGGTGGCCCCCATCGTGGTGCTCCTGCTGCTCGTCGCGGCGGTGGTCGCGGTGCTCATGGTGGGGGTCGCGACGGGCCGGATCGGGGACGGGATCGGGCTCCCTGCGAGGCCTCATCGGGCACGGCGTGCGAAAAGGTCCCGAGACCTGAGATAATGGCCACCGTACGAGCACTGCCCGAGGTCCCGTCCGGGGGTCCATGCAAGGACAGTGACACACCAAGGAGGCACGCGATGGCTGCTATGAAGCCGCGCACCGGGGACGGTCCGCTCGAAGTCGTGGAGGAGGGACGCAGCATCATCATGCGCGTTCCGCTCGAGGGAGGCGGCCGTCTGGTAGTCGAGATCGCCGCGTCGGAGGCCGAGGAGCTGCGGGACGCTCTCGAGGGCGTCATCAAGTAGCAATCACCGCTCCATACGTCAGCCCCGCACCGTTCGGTGCGGGGCTGACGTCGTTCGCGGGCGCGCTCAGCCGCGCAGCACCGCGGCGAGCACCCCGTCGCCGCTGCCGGTGAGCACGGCGACCAGATCCTCGGACTCGGTGACCGCCTTCAGCAGCGCCCGCACCGCCTGGGTGGTCGCATCGCGCGCGGTGGGGTCGGCGACCCGGTCGTGGTACAGGGCGTGGGGGATCACCAGCACCCCGCCCGGGCGCAGCAGGCGGCGGGCGTGCTCGAGCAGGTCCAGCGCGTGCGGGGCATGAGCGGGGAAGCTGACCAGGTCGTAGGCATGGTCGGTGAGGCGGCCGACCACGTCGCGGGGCCGGCCGGCGATGGTCCGCACCCGCGGGGAGCGGATCCCCGCCTCGACGAAGGCCTCGCGCGCCGCGCGCTGGTTCTCGACCTCGGGATCGATCGTGGTGAGCACGCCGTCGGGATGCATCCCCGAGAGCAGATAGAGGGAGCCGACGCCGCTGCCGGTGCCGATCTCGACCGCTGCGCGCGCGTGCACCGCGGCGGCGAGGACCCGCATCAGCGCGCCGGCGCCCGGGAGCACCGGGGTGGCCCCCAGCTCGCTGCCGCGCTCCCTGGCGCGGGCGAGGACGCCGTCGTCGGAGAAGAGGGTCGTCTCGTCGACGAACTCCTCACCATGTGCCCAGCCGGCCACCTTTCCCGACGACATCAGTGCATCCTCTCCCTTCGCACGTGCGATCTGGCCGATCCTACGACAGCTCTCTCCCCTGAACGCCCGGACCGGCGCCGCGATGCAATAATGGCACTGCTTCAGCGGACTTCGACACATACAGGTGGACAATGGGCGGCACCGGATTCTTCGGCCTCGGCGGGTGGGAGATCGTCGTCCTGCTGGTCGTCTTCCTGGTGTTCGTCGGGCCGCAGCGGCTCCCGGATGTCACCCGGCAGCTGATCCAGTGGGTGCGCCAGGCGCGCCGCTGGGTCGATGACTCGCGCACCACGGTCGAGGACGAGATGGGCATCGCCATCGAGGACCTCAAGAAGTACGATCCGCGCCAGTACGACCCCCGCCGCATCATCCGTGAGGCCTGGGGCGACACCGACCCCTCCGAGCTGCTGCCGGACAAGGACTCCCTCTCGATCGCCGCCGGCGGGGCCGCCGCGGGCGCGGCCGCGAAGAAGGGCTCGAAGGCCGGGAAGTCGACGAAGAGCGAAGGGCCCCAGCGCGCCCCGTTCGACGACGAGGCCACCTGAGCCGCTCCGTGTCCGAGCATCCGCCCGGCGGAGCCGCTCACGGCCGACGCCGGGGAACAGCCGCCCGGACCGTTCAGGCCACGGAGAGAGGCAGCTTCATCCCGCCCAGCCCGCGGGGCTTGCGCACCAGTGCCCGGGCCACGCCCTTGAGCGCCATCGCGGTGGGGGAGTCCGGGGCGGAGACCACCAGCGGCACCCCCTGATCCGCGCCCTCGCGCAGCGACGGGTCCAGACCCACCCGGCCCAGCACGGGCACCTCGTGACCCACCGCGTCGGCGAGAGTCGCCGCGACGCGGTCGCCGCCGCCGGTGCCGAACACGTCCATCACCGTGCCGTCGGGCAGGGTCAGCCCGGACATGTTCTCGATGACCCCGGCGATCTCCTGCTCCGTCGAGGTGGACAGCGAGCCCACCCGCTCGGCGACGCTCGAGGCCGACTGCTGCGGGGTGGTGACCACGACCATCTGGGCGCTGGGCAGCAGCTGCGCCACCGAGATCGCCACGTCGCCGGTGCCTGGCGGGAGGTCCAGCAGGAGCACGTCCAGATCGCCCCAGAACACGTCGGAGGCGAACTGCTCGATGGCCCGGTGCATCTTCGGGCCGCGCCAGACCACCGCCTGCCCCTCGGGCACGAACATGCCGATGCTCATCACCGCGACCCCGTGGGCCTCGGGCGGCATCAGCAGGTCCGAGACCTTCGTGGGCTGCTCGGTGATCCCGAACATCCCCGGCATCGAGAAGCCGTGGATGTCGGCGTCGATCACGCCCACGCGCAAGCCGTCGGCCGCCATCGCCGCGGCGAGGTTCGCGGTGACGGTGGACTTGCCCACCCCGCCCTTGCCGGAGGAGATCGCGAAGATGCGGGTGAGCGAGCCGGGCTGGTTGAAGGGGATCTGGCGTCGCCCCTGGCGCAGCCGTGTGGTCAGCGCTGTGCGCTGCTCCTCGGTCATCGCGCTGGTGGACACCTCGACCCGGGCGAGCCCGGGCACGGTCGCGGTGGCCTCGGCGGTCTCGCGCTCGATGCGATCGCGCATGGGGCAGCCCTCGATGGTCACCAGCACGTGGACCTTCGCGGTGCCCGCCTCGTCGATCGTCACCGAGTCGACCATGCCCAGCTCGGTGATCGGGCGGTGGATCTCCGGATCGATCACCCCGTTCAGCGCCTCATGGATCTGGGCGACGCGCTCGTCGCCGGCGGCCTGACCTGGGGTGCTCTGCTCGGTCGTGCTCACTGCGGGTTATGCTCCTTCGGCGAGGTGGGACCGCCCTGCGCCCCACGGCGCTCAAGCGCCGCCTCGACCTCCTCGCGGAGGATCGTGCGCAGCTCGTCGGCGGTCGATGCGGGGGCGGGAGGCTCCTCGAGCTCCTCGAGGAGGTCACGCAGCTCGCCGCGCACGAAGTCGCGGGTGGCGACGTCGTTCAGGGCCAGGCGCAGCGAGGCGATCTCCCGCGTGATGAAGTCGGTGGTGGCGTGGTTGCGCTCGTTGGACTGACGATCCTGCTCGGCCTGCACGCGGTCGCGGTCGTCCTGCCGGTTCTGGGCCAGCAGCAGCAGGGGCGCGGCGTAGGAGGCCTGCAGCGAGAGGATCAGCGTCAGCAGCGTGAAGTTCAGGGCGCGCGGATCGAACTGCGCGGACTCGGGCATGAGCGAGTTCCAGGTCAGCCACACCGCACAGAAGACGGTCATCCCGACCAGGAAGGCCGGGGTGCCCATCATCCGGGCGAAGCCCTCCGCGCCGCGCCCGAAGGCGTCCCCGCGCAGCGGATTGCGCAGCAGGGGCCGACGCCGCGGTGCCGGGTCGTCGAGCGGGTCCGGATTGCGTTCGGCCATGCTCACGCTCCCTTCGTGCGGTCCGTCGCGGTCTCGTCCTCGGCGTCGCGCGCGGTGGCCCGGGCGATCTCCGAGAGATCGATCTGGCCGGTCGTCGCGGGCGGCTCGTCCTGCTCGCGCCAGTCATCGGGCAGCACGTGGTCCAGCACGTCATCGACCGTCACCGCGCCCAGCAGGCGCCCGTCCTCATCGGTCACCGGGATCGAGACCAGGTTGTAGGTCGCCATCTCACGGGTGACGGTGGACAGCGGCACCGTGGGCTCGACGGAGACGCGGTCCGCGTCGATGATCTCGCCGACGGGGCGGTCCGGGCGCTCGCGCAGCAGCTGCTGGAAGTGGACGATGCCCAGCAGCTTCCCGGTCGGGGTCTCGAGGGGGGAGCGGCACACGTGCACCGTCGAGGCGAGCGCGGCATGCACCTCCTCCCGGCTGATCATCGCCAGGCAGTGCGCGACCGGGGTCTCGGGCGCCACGATCAGCGGCTCCGTGGTCATCATGCCGCCGGCGGTGTACTCGTCGTACGCCAGCAGACGGCGCACGTCCTCCGCCTCCTCGGGCTCCATCAGGCTCAGCAGATGGGAGGCGACCGAATCGGGCAGCTCCTGGACCAGGTCCGCGGCGTCGTCGGGATCCATCGCATCCAGCACGTCGGCGGCGCGCTTGGCGTCCATCCCGGTGACCACCTCGACGCGGATGTCCTCGGGCAGCTCCTCGAGCACGTCGGCGAGGCGCTCGTCGGCCAGCTCGACCGCCAGCTCGATGCGGCGCTTGGGCTCGAGCTCCTGGAGCACCTCGGCGAGGTCGGCGGGGTTGAGATCCTGGTAGGAGGCGGCCAGCAGGTGCGCGGACTGCTCGGCCTGGGTGCCGTACAGCCCCGAGACCTCGCCCAGCTCCACGGTGACGGTCTCCCCCCGGGAGACCAGGCGGCTCAGCGACCCGCCCCGGCGCTGCCGGCGCAGGTGCAGGCGCGAGACGTTCCAGTCCCGGTGACGGTCCTGATCCAGGGCGATGTCCAGGACGGTCGCCTCGCCGCTGCCGTCGTTGAGCGTCACCGCACGATCCAGCAGATCACCGATCACCAGCAGCTCGCCAGTGCGCTTCTCGAAGCGGCGCACGTTGAGCACACCGGTGGAGATGACCTGGCCCGGCGAGATCGAGGTGACGCGCGTGATCGGCAGGAACACCCGCCGCTTGACCGACACCTCGACCACGAGCCCCACGGCCCGTGCGCTGGTGCGGGACTGCGGCACCACCACCACGTCCCGGACCGTCGCCACCACGTCCCCGATCGGATCGAAGACAGTGGTGCCGGCGAGCCGGGCCGCATAGAAGCGCGGCGACGCAGCGGTGCTCACCGGCGCAGCTCCGCCATCCAGCGCTCGACGTCGTCGGCGCGGCGCGGGGCGGCGGCCGAGAGGTTCTCGACCCCGTCCGCGGTCACCAGCACGTCATCCTCGATGCGCACGCCGATGCCGCGCAGCTCCTCGGGCACCAGCAGATCGTTCTCCTTGAAGTACAGCCCCGGCTCGATCGTGAAGACCATCCCCGGCTCGAGCTCCGCATCGAGGTACATCTCGCGGCGGGCCTGCGCGCAGTCGTGGACGTCCATGCCCAGGTGGTGGCTGGTGCCGTGCGGCATCCAGCGGCGGTGCCACTGGCCCTCGGGGGACAGCGACTCCTCGGCCGTGCCGGGCAGCAGGCCCCACTCGGCGAGGGTGCGGGCGAGCACCTCCATCGCCGCGGCGTGCAGCTCGCGGAAGCGCAGCCCCGGGCGGGCCACCGCGAAGGCGGCGTCGGCGGCCTCGAGCACCGCCTCGTAGACCTTGCGCTGGGTGGGGGAGAAGGTGCCCGAGACGGGCAGGGTGCGCGTGACATCGGCGGTGTACAGGGAGTCGACCTCGACCCCGGCGTCGATCAGCACCAGCTCGTCCCCGCGCACCACGCCGTCGTTGCGGATCCAGTGCAGGGTGCAGGCGTGATCGCCCGCGGCGGCGATCGTGTCGTAGCCGACCCCATTGCCGTCGGCGCGCGCGGTGGCCGCGAAGACGCCCTCGATGACGCGCTCGCCGCGGGGATGGCCCACGGCGCGCGGCAGCTCGCGGATGACGTCCTCGAAGCCGCGCAGGGTCGCATCGACCGCCTTGCGCATCTGGCCGACCTCGTACTCGTCCTTGAGCAGGCGCTGCTCGCTGGCAGCCTCCTTCAGGGCGGCGTTCTCGGCGGCGGCCTCGTCCCCGCCGGGCAGGCCGTTCTGCGCGCGGATCTCCTCGACCATCGCCTCGATGCCCGCGTCCACGCCCGGCATGATGCTCAGCGACAGCTGCGCGCCGACGTCCTTGGCCAGGTGGTCGCGCAGCTCGTCGATGTGCCGCACCTCGACGCCCAGGCGCTGGGAGGCCTCGGTGAGGGTAGGGCGACGGCCCACCCACATCTCGCCGTAGCGGGCATCGGCGTAGAACTCGCTGGTGTCGAATCCCGCCCGGGGACGGAAGAAGTACGTCGCCTGCGCGGTGCCCGGATCCTCGGCGGAGGGCTCGACCACGAGCACGCTGTCGGGCTCCTCATCGGTGCCCAATCCCGTGTAGTACGCGAAGGCGGTGTCCGGGCGGAAGGGGTAGTCGGTGTCGTTCGAGCGCACCTTGAGCACACCGGCCGGCAGCACCAGACGGGTGGCGGGCAGACGGCGCACGAGCGCATCGCGGCGCGAGGGCGTCCAGCGCGCGGACTCGAGCGGAGCGGCGTCCGGGACGGTCTCGTCCCAGCCGGAGGAGATGAACTCGCGGAAGGCCTCGCTGCTGGGCCGCTGCGAGCGGGAGTCGCCGCGCGAGGCGAGATCCTTCATCCGGTCGGAGCCGGTGGTGCTGTCGGTGTCACTGACGTTCTCGGTGTTCACACCACGATGCTCTCATGGCGCGGTCTACCCTGGACCTATGAGTGAGAGGTCCGACTCCGGAAGCACCCAGCGCATCGACCTGCACTCGCACAGCACGTGCTCCGACGGCACCACCAGCGTCCATGAGCTGTTCGCGCAGGCTCGTGCCGCGGGGCTGGACGCGCTGGCCCTGACCGACCACGACACCGTGGCCGGCTGGCCCGACCTGCCTGCCGCAGTGGCCGCGAGCGGCGTCACCGCCGTGCCGGGCATCGAGGTCTCGAGCGAGGACCAGAGCCGCAGCGTGCACGTGCTCGCCTTCCTGGTGGACCCCTCCGAGGACTCCGAGCTGGCCGCGGAGATGGCCCGCGCCCGCGCCTCGCGCATCGAGCGGGCCCGGCGGATGGTCGAGCTGATCTCCGCGGACCATCCGGTCACCTGGGAGGACGTCACCGCGCAGGTGGCGGGCGACACCACGGTGATCGGGCGCCCCCACATCGCCGATGCGCTCGTGGCCGCCGGGGTGGTCCCGGACCGATCCGCCGCCTTCACCGAGGTGCTGCGGCCCTCGGGCCCCTACTACGTCCCCTACTACGCCCCCTCACCGCTCGACGCGGTCCGCGCGATCCGCGAGGCGGGCGGGGTCTCGGTGCTCGCGCATCCCGGCTCCGTCACCCGGGACGACGACCTCCCCCTCGAGCTGCTCGAGCAGATGGTGCAGGCGGGGCTGGACGGCCTCGAGGTGGACCACCGCGAGCACGGGGGGACCGAGACCGCCCGCCTGGGGGAGTTCGCCCGCCGCCACGATCTGCTGATCACCGGCGGCAGCGACTTCCACGGCACCGGCAAGCCGAACCGGCTGGGGGAGCACCTCACCGCGCCCCACGTGCTCGAGGAGATCGAGGCCCGGGCCACGAGCGGCACCCGAGTGCTGCGCCCCTGAGGCCCGAGGCCGGCGCACGGCACGAGGCAGACACAGCACGGCGGCCCCTGACCGGGAAGGTCAGGGGCCGCCGTGCTGCTGCGGGTATCAGTCCTGCTGCGGGGCAGCGCCGCGTCCGTTGCCGGAGCGTCCGCGCCCACCGCGCGAGCGGCGGCGACGGGGCCGTCCCTCGCCGGAGGCGGACTCGTCGGTGCCGGCGGAGTCGCTGACCACCTCGCCGTTGACCCGGCGGGTGCGAGAGCGGGGGCGAGAGCGGCGCGGACGCTCGGGGGCGGCTTCGCCGTCGGCCGGGGCGTCGGCCGGGGCGTCGGCGGTGCGGGTGCTCGCCTCGCCCTCGGCGGAGTCGCCGCGACCGCGGCCACCACGACCCTCGCCGCGCCCGCCGCGGCCCTCGCCGCCGCGCTTGTCTCCGCCACGGCCGCCGCGACCGCCTGCGGAGCGACCGCCCTCACGGCCGCCGCGCCCGGAGCGTCCGGAGGTGTCGGGACCGCCGAGGTCCTCGAGCTCCTCGGCGTCCAGGCCCTCGCGGGTGCGCGCGCTCTTGGGCAGCGTGCCCTTCGCCTCGACGGGGATGTCGAGATCGGTGAAGAGGTGCTCGGAGGTGGAGTAGGTCTCCTCCGCCTCGGTGGACTCGAGCCCCAGCTGGCGGGCGATCAGGGCCCAGCGCGCCAGGTCCTCCCAGTCCACGAACGTGATCGCGGTGCCCTTCTTGCCCGCGCGGCCGGTGCGGCCGGTGCGGTGGAGGTAGGTCTTGTCGTCGTCCGGGCAGTTCCAGTTCACGACATGGGTCACGTCGGTGACGTCGATGCCGCGGGCGGCGACGTCGGTCGCGACCAGCACATCGATCTTGCCGTTGCGGAAGGCGCGCAGAGCCTGCTCGCGGGCGCCCTGGCCGAGGTCGCCGTGCAGCGGCGCGGCCGCGAAGCCGCGATCGGCCAGATCGCCGGCGACCCGGTCTGCCTGGCGCTTGGTGCGCATGAAGATGATCGACAGTCCCCGGCCGCGGGCCTGCAGGATGCGGGCCATCACCTCGATCTTGTCGAGCTGGTGCGCACGGTAGACGACCTGTTTGATGTCCGCCTTGGTGCGGGCCTCGTCACCGGGATCGTGGGCGCGGATGTGCGTGGGCTGCTTCATGAAGCGGCGGGCCAGCGCCATGATCGGGCCGGGCATCGTCGCCGAGAACAGCATCGTCTGCCGCTCGGACGGCACGGCCTGCAGCAGCTTCTCGATGTCCTCGAGGAAGCCGAGGTCGAGCATCTCGTCGGCCTCGTCGAGCACCGCGGTGCGCACCTGGGACAGGTCCAGGTACTTCTGGCGCATCAGGTCGATCAGGCGCCCGGGGGTGCCGACCACCACGTCCACGCCCTTCTCGAGCGCCTCGATCTGCGGCTCGTAGGCACGGCCGCCGTAGACGGTGAGGATGCGGATGGGGCGCTTGACCGAGGCGGTCTCGAGATCCTTGGCGACCTGGACCGCGAGCTCACGGGTGGGTAGCACCACGAGGGCCTGCGGCCTGCCGATCTCACGGTTCTTCGGGTTGGGCTCGCCCGGTGCCACGGTGTTTTGCAGCAGGGGGATGCCGAAGCCGAGCGTCTTGCCGGTGCCGGTCTTGGCCTGGCCGATGATGTCGCGGCCGCGCAGGGCCACCGGCAGGGTCAGCGCCTGGATCGGGAAGGGCGTGGTGATGCCCTTCGAGGCGAGCGCCTCGACGATGTCCGTGCGGACGTCGAAGTCGGCGAAGGTCTTCTCCGGCTCGGTCGGGGCGGAGGTGCCGGAGCTCTGCTCGACGGCGGGGGAGGCCGACACGGCCTCGTCGGTGTGCGGGATTGTTTCAGGCACCGTTCAACTCTCTGATCATGGATATGCACGGCCATGGTATCCCCCATGGCTGTGCCGGCCCGGGGCCAGGGGCGAGCGGGTGCTCACCCCTGGCCTCCGTCGCTCATCTCGGGCAGGGGACTGACCGGGTCGGTGGGGGTGACGCGGTCCTCGTCAGGCAGGCCCTCGCCGGGCTCGACCTCCTGCTCCGGGGGCACCGTGCCCTCGGGGGTCTCGGCGCCCTCGGGCACCTCGAGCTCGGGGACCTCCTCCGGCATCTGGGAGCGCTGGATGGAGACGGACACCAGCCCCAGGCCGCCCATGACGATGTCGTCGTAGGCGACCAGGCGCCGGGTGTCCTTGTCGAAGTACAGCATCCGGGCGGTCAGCTCGAGCGGGTCGTCGCCCTGGAGCACAGGGGCGACCCCGCCGGAGGCGAGCGCCCCGCCGGTCGAGCCGACGGTCAGCCAGTCCGTGCCGGACTCCTCCCGGTCCAGCTCGACGTTCGAGGTGTGCATGTGCCCGGACAGCACCATCGGCACCCGGCCCAGCAGCCCCTTGGGCTTGGTCGGGTCGTGGAGCAGGGCCAGGTCCACCGGCTCCTCGGGATTCTCCCGGTCGTGGGTCTCGATGGTGTCGCCGAGCTGGAACGCGCTGGCGATCACGGCCTCGTCCCCCTCGCGCCAGCCGCCGGCGTCGGAGTCGTCGTCGGCCGCGAAGCGGGGATCGCCGATGCCCGCGATGCGCAGCCCGGCGACCTCGACCACCTCGTTGTCGACCACGGTCGCGTTCGGCTGCGCCTCGATGGTCGCGGCCGCGGCGGCCCCGTCATGGTTGCCGCTGATGTACACGTAGGGGACGTCGAGCCCGCCGATCGAATGCAGCAGCTCGTTCTCCAGCGGGGTGCCCCAGGAGACGATGTCACCGGTGTCGATCACCACGTCGATCGCGAACTGCGAGTTCAGCTCGCGTATCACGTCGTAGGCCTGCGGGTTGTCGTGGATGTCCGAGACGTGCAGGACGGTGATCAGGTTCTCCTGGTCCAGCCCCACCGGCAGGGAGTCCGCGGCGATGTAGAGGGCGGAGACCTGGCCCACGAACTCGGCGAGCGTGTCGCGGTAGCTCTGGTAGTCGATCACGGTGCCGTGGCCGAGGTCCGCGATATAGGCGGCCTGGGAGAGCAGCCCCTCGAACTTGGGCTGGTTCAGCGACTCGGGCGAGAACGTCACCGAGGCCGCGCCCACGCTCGCCCCGACCACCGCGACGGCGCCGCCGGCCGCGGCCAGGGAGCGCCGCACCCGGCGGAAGGTGAGGCCCACAGCCAGGCCCGCGCCTGCGGCGGCGAAGAGGGCGTTCAGCGCGGCATTGAGGGCCGCGGCGGAGGTGATCGCCTCGGGGGCGGTGCGCTGCAGCTCCGCGAAGCCGGAATCGGCATAGAACAGGGCCTCGGCCTTCTCGACGTCCACGCCCTTGACCCGGGCCTCGATCCGCACCGGTGCGGTGTGGGAGTCGAACACGACCTCGCCCACGGGAGGCAGCAGGAGCACCGTCTCCGAGGCCAGGGAGGGCCTCAGGTGGACGCTCGCGGTGAGAGGCCCGACCTCCACCTTGGTGGCGGGGACCAGCAGCAGCCCGACGATCGCGCCGAGCACCGCCACCACCGCCGTGGTGGTGATGTGCAGCAGGCGCGCCCGACGCCGCCGCAGGGCCCTGCGGCGGGGGGGGGAGTCGTCCTCCCGCTCCGTCGGGGTGCCGGCGGCGGCGTCACCCTCGAGGGGCTCGGTCCGGTCCTGGGGCCGATCCTCTCCAGAGGCCATAGGGGATCAGCCGAGGAAGCCGACGCGGCGGGGCTCCTCGGTGGAGACCTCCGCATAGGCGACCTTCGCGCCCGGGATCAGCACGGTGCGGCCCTTGTCGTCCACGAGGGTGACCGGGGCGCCCTCGGCGACCGCGGCGCTGAGACGCTCGAGCAGCGCATCATGCTTCTCCGCGGACTCGATCACGATCTCGCGAGGGGAGTGCTGGATGCCGATACGGATCTCCATGACCTGACCTTCCCCCCGCCGGCAGGGCGGGGACGTTCGTTGCTGTGGCGCTGGAAGTCTACGCGTCGGAGACTGCCGCGGGCCCTGTGTCCGCCCCCAGCACAACCCCGGCGACACGGGGCTTCTCGCGCGGCGCGAATCCGGTCAGACCGTGCACCATCGTGGTGGTCATCGTCTCGAGGATCTCCTCGCGCTCGGCCTCGTCGCCGGCGGCGTGCAGCAGCTGCGCGGTGGTCTGGGCGACGGCGATGAACGCCCGCCCCAGGGAGCGGGACTGCTCCGTGCTCACCTGACGGGAGGCGATCAGCACGCCCGCGAGCTCGAGCGCCAGCCGGTCCAGCACCGCCACCACCCGTTCCTGGACCACCTCCGAGATCACCTCGTGGCCCGTGAACAGGCGCAGCGAGTTGTCCAGCGCCACGAAGCGGTAGAAGCGGTGCAGCCCGGTGCGCACGCGGGAGACGGTGTCGCCCTCGTGCTCGCCCAGGGCGCGGACCTCCTCGAGCATCGACTCGGCGATGATGTCGAGCACCTCGACGTACAGGGACTCTTTGGAGTCGAAATGCTGGTAGAGCACGGGCTTGGTGACACCGGCGGCGGCGGCGATGTCATCCATCGACGTGGCCTGGAAGCCCTTCTCGGTGAACACGCGCGTGGCCAGCTCGAGCAGCTGGCTGCGTCGCTGAGCACGCGGCATCCTCGCCGTGGGGGACGTGGTCATGGCGTCAGCCTCCGATGGGGGCGGCAGCGGGAGGAGGGCGCTGCGGGACAACGTGGGGACTCCTCGTGATCCCCGCCACTCTACCGCCGTCCCGATGCCCCGTCGGTGAGGTCGGTGAGGTCGGCTGTCGGGTGGGTGAGGTGGAATGGGGGCATGCGACGGACAGGCACGATCACGGGGGAGGGCATCCGCCTGCTCGGACCCGACCTCGCCGCGCTGCCCGCCGTGCTCCCGCACGAGGCCCTGGACCACGAGCAGCGCCGGGCTGCGGAGATCCTCCTGGATGGCGGGGACGTGCTCGTCCACGGCGGGCCGGGCAGCGGCCGCACCGCGCTCGCGCTGGCCGCCGCCGAGGCCTCCGGCGAGGGCACCCTGCTGCTGGCCCCGCGCCGGCACGCTGCCGGCCGACTGCGGGACGCGCTCGCCGTCCACGGACAGGGGCTGGTGCGGGCGATGACCCCTCCCGCGCTCGGCCACGCCGTGCTCCGCGCCGACTCTCTCCGCCGCGGCCGGGGCGAGCCCACCCTGGTCACCGGCGCCGAGCAGGACGCGCTGCTGGCCGAGCTGATCTCCCTGCGCGAGAGCTGGCACCTGGACGTCGATCCCGGGGCCCGCACCCTGCCCGGCTTCCGCACCGAGCTGCGGGACCTCATCACCCGTGCGGGCGAGCTCGGCCTGACCCCCGCCGCGCTCGAGGACCTGGGCCGAGAGCGGGGCCGGCCCGCCTGGCAGGACGCCGCCGCGCTGCTGCGGCGCCCTTCGGCACGGTCGTGGTCGATGACGCCCAGGACCTCACCGCCGCCGGCATCGAGCTGGTCGCGGCCCTGGCCACCGCCGGAGCGCGCGTGCTCGTGTGCGCCTGCCCCGACGCCGCCGTGGACACCTTTCGCGGCGCCCTCCCCGACGCCGCCGACCGGCTGCGGGAGCTGCTGCCGCGCCCGGTCAGCGAGATCGTGCTCGAGGGGGCGCACGCCCAGAGCACGGGCCTGACCGCCACGGTCGATGCCCTGCGCGGCCGGCTCCCGCTGGCCGGCGCCCCGGCCCGCTCCCGCCGCCCCCGCGGCACCGAGCCCGGGAGCCTGGTGGCCCTGACCGCGCAGGACCCCCTGGACGAGGCCCGCCTGATCGGCTCCGCCCTGCGGGACCTGCACCACCGCGAGGGCATCGCCTACGACGACATGGCCGTGGTGTGCCGCTCGGGCGCCGCCGTGGCGGATATCGCCGATCTCCTCGCCCGCACCGGGCTGCCGGTGCGTGCCCCGCGCAGGCCCCAGCCGCTGCGCGAGGTCGCCGCGGTCTCCGATCTGATGACGATCCTCGAGATCGGGCTGGCTCCCGAGGACGCCCCGCTGGACCCGCGTGTGGCCACCGAGCTGCTGCGCGGTCCCTTCGGCGACGCCGACACCCTCCGGCTGCGCCGCATCCGCCGCCTGCTGCTGTCCGCGCACCGCCACGCCGAGCCCGACAGCGAGACCCCCAGCGAGCAGCTGCTCGCCCGCGCCCTGGTCGAGGACGAGGTTCCCGGCCTCCCCGCCCCCGACGCGCGGGACCGCGCCGCCGCCCCCGTGCACCGCGTGCGCCAGATGATCCGCGCCGTGCGCGAGCACCGGGAGGCCGACGCCCAGCAGGTGCTCTGGCACGCCTGGGACGCCTCCGGCTTGGCCGGCGGATGGCGCCGTGCCGCGCTCGGCGACGTGGGCGACGTCGACGGGGCACGCTCGCGGCTCGCCTCCTCCCGGCTCGACGCCCTGCTCGAGCTGTTCGCCGCGGCGGAGCGTCTCACCGACCGTCGGCCCGGCGCGGGCGCCGGCGAGCTCATCGAGCAGATCCGCGGCCAGGCCGTCGTGGAGGACACCCTCGCCCCCGCCGCCGAGGCCCGCGGCCGCATCGCGGTGCTCACCCCCGCCCAGCTCGCCGGAGAGCACCGCGACACCGTCGTGCTCGCCCGCCTCCAGGAAGGCGCGTGGCCCGATCTGCGGCTCCGCTCGACCCTGTTCGGCGCCGCCGAGCTCTCGCTGTGGGCCGGGGCGCGGCGCGGCGCGGACTCGCCGACGGAGCCCGAGGCGCTGCGGGCGCTGCAGCGTGAGCAGGTGGTGGCCGATGAGCTGCGCCTGGCCGTCAGCGCCCTCGCCCGTGCCCGTTCCCGAGTGCTGGTCACCGCGATCCGGGACGAGCACAACGAGCCCTCGGCGCTGTTCGACGCGCTCGAGGGCCTCGCCGCCGATCCCTGGATCGACGCCGAGACCCTCCAGCGCGATCCCGGCCCCGCCCCGGACGCCCGCCGACTGGTCGCGGCGCTGCGGGCACGGTTGCGGCAGGACGAGGACCCTGAACAGGCGCGCGATGCCGCTCTCGCCCTCACCGCTCTCGGCCGCGCCGGCGCGCCCGGCACCGATCCCGGGCGCTGGTACCACCAGGACCCCAGCTCCACCGAGCCGCTGCACGAGCTCGGGGACCCGATCCGACTCTCGCCCTCGGCCCTCGAGCGCGCCGCGGACTGCCCGCAGTCCTGGCTGATGGAGCGCGCCGGCGGCACCCGCGCCGGCGGTCCCGCCCAGCTGATCGGCACCGCCCTGCACCACCTCGCCCAGGTCCACCCCCGCGGGCCGGAGCACGAGGGGGACCTGCTCACCGAGCTGCACACCCTGCTGCGCACCGTGCCCGGCACCGAGACCTGGTCCGGGCGTCGCCGCGTGCGCCGCGCCGAGGACGCCGCCCGCCTGCTCGAGGAGCACCTGCGCGGCGCGGGCGAGCCGCTCGCCGTCGAGGCGCCCTTCGAGGTCGAGCTCGGGGCGGTGCGGCTGCGCGGCAGCATCGACCGGATCGAGGGCGATGCGACGGGCCTGCGCGTGGTGGACCTCAAGTCCGGCCGCGCCGCGAAGACCGCCGCGAAAGCGGAGCAGGACCTCCAACTGGCCGCCTACCAGGCCGCGGTGCGCGAGGGCGCCCTGAACGAGCAGCTCGGCGAGGACGCGCCCGCACGGCTGAACGGGGCGCAGCTGGTGTACGTCGGCACCGGAGGGAAGAAGGCCGCCGTGCGCACCCAGACCGCGCTGCCCCGCGCCGAGGACCCCGCCTGGTTCGACGACCTCGTCCAGCAGGTCTCCCGCGAGGTCTCCGGCGACCGCGTCACCGCCCGAGTCAACACCCACTGCACGCACTGCGCCGTGCGCAGCAGCTGCCCCCTGCAGCCCGAAGGAGACCAGCTGTGAGCACGCCTCTGCCCCCACCCGGACGCCGCCCTGCTCGAGCAGCCCCCGCCCACCGCCGAGCAGACCCGCGTGATCGAGGCGCCGCTGGCCCCGATGCTGGTGGTCGCCGGAGCCGGCTCCGGCAAGACGGAGACCATGGCCTCGCGCGTGGTGTGGCTGATCGCCAACGGGATCGTCGAACCCCGCCAGGTGCTGGGACTGACCTTCACCCGCAAGGCGGCGCACGAGCTCGGCGAGAGGATCTCCGCGCGCCTGTCCACCCTCGCCTCCGCCCTGCGCGGCGAGGGGCTCCCGCTGCCGGCGGGGCTCGCGCGCGGCGGCGATGACCTGGTGGGGCAGCGGCCCGTGGTCCACACCTACAACGGCTTCGCCCTGGACCTGGTGCGCGAGCATGCGCTCGCCGTCGGGATCGACCCCGAGCTGACCATGATGTCCACCTCCGCCTCCTGGCAGCTCGCCCACGAGATCATCGAGGGCTGGGACGACTCGCTCGACCTCGAGGCCTCCCCGGCGACGCTCACCGCCGCGCTGCTCTCGCTGACCTCCTCGCTCGCGGACCACCTGGCCACCCCCGCCCAGCTGGCCGAGCACCTCGAGCGGATCCGCTCCCACCTCTCCGGCATCCCGCTGCAGGTCGAGGGACGCCGCCGCACCACCCCGAAGGCCGTGGCCTCCGTGCTCGGCGCGCTCGAGTCCCGCCTGGCCCTGATCCCGCTGCTCGAGCGCTTCGCGCAGATCCGCACCGAAGCCTCCGCCCTCGACTTCGCCGACCAGGTCTCCCTCGCCGCCCGCGTGGCCCGCGAGGTGCCTGCGGCCGGCGCCCTCGCCCGGCGCATGCACAAGGTGGTGCTGCTGGACGAGTTCCAGGACACCTCCGTGGCCCAGCTGCAGATGCTCACCGACCTCTTCGGTCCCGGCCACGCCGCGTGCGCCGTCGGCGATCCGCAGCAGGCGATCTACGGCTGGCGCGGCGCCTCCGCCGCCTCGCTGGCAGGCTTCGCCACCGCCTTCGCGACGCCCGAGCAGCCCGTGCTCGAGTGCAGCCTCTCCACCTCCTGGCGCAACGACGAGGCGGTGCTCTCGGTCGCGAACCGGCTCGCGGCCCCGCTGCGCCGCGCCGATGCGGGCCTGACCATCCCCGAGCTGCAGGCCCGCCCCGGCGCAGGGGAGGGAGCCTGCGAGATCGTCGAGGCCTCCGACGAGCGCGCCGAGGCGCGCGCCATCGGCCAGTGGATCCTCGCGCGGCGCGCGGAGGGCCCCCAGGACGAGCCGCCGGCCTCCGCCGCGGTGCTGGTGCGCGCTCGCCGGCAGATCCCCGCACTGGTCGAGGGCCTCGAGGAGCTCGGCCTCAGCGCCGAGGTGGTGGGGCTCGGCGGGCTCCTGCACCGGCCCGAGGTCGCCGACGTCCGCGCCGTGCTCGAATGCGCCCATGACCCCGGGCGCGGCGACGCGCTGATGCGCCTGCTGACCGGGCCCCGCTTCCGCCTCGGCGCCCGCGACCTCGCGGTGCTGGGCCGCTGGCGGGACCGGATGGGATCACGGCTGCGCCGCGAGTCCGACACCCCCGGGGGCCAGGACGAGGTCGAGTCCGTGTCCCTGGTGGACGCGGTCGACGACCTCCCGCCCGTGGACTGGACCGACCCCTCCGGCCGGTCCCTGTCCGCACCCGGCCGGGAGCGCCTGCTCCAGATCCAGCAGATCCTGCGGGAGATGCGGCGCCTGCTGCCGCTGCCTCTGCCCGACCTCGTCACCGCCGCGACCCGGCTGCTCGAGGTGGACCTCACCCTGCTGCAGACCGAGCCCGACTCCCGGGCCCTCGCCGACCTCGAGGCCTTCCGCGACCACGCGGCCTCCTTCGACCGCACCGCACGCCGCGGCGGGCTCGGCGCCTACCTCGACCTGCTCGAGATCAGCGAGGACGAGGAGGCGGGCCTGTCCGTCACCGCCGCCCCCGAGACCGCGCATGACCCGGCCGCGGTCACCATCGTCACCATGCACTCCGCCAAGGGGCTCGAATGGGACCTGGTCGCCGTCGCCGGCCTCACCGAGGGCACCGTCCCCTCCTACGACCTGCGACGCGCGAAGACCGACGAGGCGGGCCGGGTGCGGGTGCCCGGCGACGGATGGCTGGGCAAGCTCGCCTCGGCCTCGGTGCCCACCGCGCTGCGCGGGGACGCCGACACCCTCCCGGAGCTCGCCTGGGCCGAGGCCGACACCCAGGTCGACGCCGAGGGCCTGATCGAGGAGTTCCGCTTCGCGCAGGGTGAGGAGTCGCTGCGGGAGGACCGGCGCCTGATGTACGTCGCGGTCACCCGCGCCCGCCGCCGCCTGCTGCTGACCTCCGCCGCCTGGCGCAGCGGGCTGACCTCCGCCCGCCCCCGCTCCCGGTACCTCACCGAGGTCGGCGATCTGGTGCCCGAGCGCTTCCGCATCGTGCAGGAGGTGCCCGAGCAGAACCCGCTGGAGAGCGAGCGGGCCCAGGCCCAGTGGCCCCCGGCGCCCGGAGAGCAGGAGCAGGCCCGGGCACGCGCCGCTGAGCTGCTGGCGCAGGTCGCCGCGCAGGAGCAGTCCGAGCCCGCTGATCCTCAGCTCGCGGAGCTGGTGCGCCGCGCCGTCGCCGACCTCGAGCAGCAGGCCGCCCCGCCGCTGGTGCACTCGCCGCCCCGGCTCTCCGCCTCCCAGGTGGTGCACCAGGCCAAGGACCCGCAGGCCGCGGCGATCGACCTGCTGCGCCCGCTGCCGCGCCGGCCCTCACCGGCCGCGGCCCGCGGCACCGCCTTCCACGCCTGGCTCGAATCGCGCTACGACAGCGCGACCCTGCTGGACCTCGAGGACCTGGTGGACCTCGAGGACCCCGAGGCGGGGGAGGGGAGCGAGATGGACCACCGCAGCCTGCGGGAGGCCTTCAACGCCTCCGAATGGGCCCAGCGCTCACCGCTCGCGGTCGAGCAGCCCGTCCACACCAGGGTGGGCGAGATCGCGGTACGCGGCGTGATCGATGCCGTCTTCGCCGATCCCGAGGGCACCGACGGCAGCGAGGGCGTGCTCATCGTGGACTGGAAGACGGGCCGGGTGCCCGCCGCGGCGCAGCTGCGCGAGCGGGCGCTGCAGCTCTCGCTGTATCGGCTGGCCTGGCATGAGAGCACCGGGCTGCCGCTGGCTCGGATCCGCACCGCCTTCCACTTCGTGGCCGAGGGCGTGACCCACGAGGTGCGGCGCCACCCCTCCCGCGAGACGATCGCGCAGCGCCTGGCCGGGCGGTGAGCCCGGCGGGAGGAGCTGGGGTTCAGCCCTCTTCTCGGGAGTGCATCTCCTCGTAGGCGCGCTCGGCCTCCTCACGGGCGAGCTGCGCGAGATCCGCATCCAGATCGGCGATCATCCCGCGCGCATCGGCGACGATCTCCTCATCCTGGGTCTCCAGGCCGTGGGCGAGCCACTCGGCCACCGCGAACTCACCCAACGCCTGCGCCCGCTCCATCAGCCGAGGATGGGTCGAGGTAGGCAGCTCCTCGCGGTAGGCGCCGTAGAGGTCGTCGAAGCGCTCGGGCTCGAGCGAGGAGATCAACCACGCCAGATCCCTCGCGGGATCGGCGACCTTCGAGGAGGACCAGTCACGCAGCGCGCTCACCCGGTCACCGGCCATGAACAGGCTCTCCTCGGAGAGATCCCCGTGCACGAACTGCGGGGTGAAGTCCCACAGCTCCTCGTCCTCGAGCAGCGCGTCCCAGCGCTGCGCCACCGCGGCCGGCAGATGCCCGCCCTGCGTGGCCGCCTCGATCCGTGCACGGTGCTCGGCGTGCAGCACCTCCGGGGTGAAGGACTCCACCCCGGCCGCCTCGGCGGCGTACCTCGGCACGGTGTGGATCCGCGCCAGCACCTGCCCCAGCGAACGCGCCAGCTCCGCGCTCTCGTGCAGCGCATCGAGCATCAGCGGCACCCCGGCGGGCGCCTCGGTCACCGCGCAGCGCCCGCCCTCGGAGAGCTTCACGAATCCGAGCACCGGCGGGATCACGCTGCGCAGCGGTGTGCCGGCGAGCGCATCGGTCACCCTCAGATCGCGCTCGAGACGGATCCCCGCGGCGGTCGTGGAGGGGGAGAGGATCATGACCCGCCGCCCATCCTCGCTCACGATGCCGGCGACGTCGAGATCCTCGGCCGGGGTGGCGATCGGCATGGTCCTCACCGGGATCAGCCCGGGGACCGCCGCCGCGGCGAGGGCAGCCAGGGAATAGGAGTTGCGATGCACGCGTCCACCGTACCCGCCCGGGCCCGCCGCTCCGCGTAGGCTCGGGAGCATGGCGAAGCTCCGTGGTCCACACCTCAGCACCCCTCTGACCCTCCTCGGCTCCGACCGGGATGCGCTGCTGCGCGGTGACGAGACGATCCTCGAGCCGGGCGAGGACGTGCGCTACCTGGTCAGCCGCGCCGGCGCGGTCTCGCTGCGCGAGGACGAGGACGGCACCCTCCACGCCTCCCTCGAGACCGAGGACCCGCGCGGCGGGACCCGGCAGCCGCTGGTGCTGCTGGGCCGGCGCGAGGGATACCGGGTGCTGGGCGTCGAGGTCCCCGAGCCGAGCCCCGAGCTCGATGATCCCGGGCGGGACCTGCGCGATCTGCGCCGCATCGCCGACCGGCTGCATGAGCGCGACGCCGACCTCGCCGCCGCGGCGGTGGCGATGGGCTTCTGGCACCGCTCGATGCGTCACTGCCCGCAGTGCGGTGCCGTGCTCGAGGCGGAGATGGCCGGCTGGGTGCTGCGCTGCCCCGAGGACGGCACGGAGCAGTTCCCCCGCACCGATCCCGCAGTGATCATGGCCGTCCGCGACGCGCAGGACCGCCTGCTGCTGGCCCGCAACGCGCACTTCCCCACCGGCTTCCACTCGGTGCTGGCCGGCTTCGTCGAGCCGGGAGAGAGCCTCGAGAACGCGGTGGTGCGCGAGGTGGGGGAGGAGGTCGGCGTGATCGTGGAGGAGGTCGAGTACATGGGCAGCCAGCCCTGGCCCTTCCCCCGCTCGCTGATGCTCGGCTACCGGGCCTGGGCGGCCGGCTCCGCCGAGCTCACGCTGCAGGACGAGGAGATCGCCGAGGCGCGCTGGTTCACTCGCGAGGAGCTCGCCGCCGCGCTCGAGGCCGACGAGATCCAGCTGCCCGGCAGCGCCTCGATGGGCCGCGCCCTGATCGACGACTGGTACGGCCGCTCCGCCCAGAAGTGACAAGCTGCTCTGCGCTGACGTGAGAGGGCGCCGCGCGCGGGGGTGAGTAGGGCGCTGCGCGCGGGAGAGAGGGCGCTGCGTGCTGAGGCGGGCTGCCGGTGCGCGCAGCGCGGAGGGGCCGGCGGTGGTGTGAGGCACCCGCCGTCCACAGCCCCCGCGGGGTGTCGCACCTCCCTGGCAGGATGAACGGTGATGACCGACCACGCCCTTGACCCCGCCGCCGAGGCCCCCGCCCCCACCGATGCGGAGGCGCTGCTCGCCGCGCTCGATCCCGAGCAGCGCGAGGTGGCCAGCAGCTTCGGCGCCCCGATCTGCGTGCTCGCCGGCGCCGGCACCGGCAAGACGCGCGCGATCACCCTCCGCATCGCCTACGGCGTGGTCACCGGGCAGCTCAACCCCCGCCATGTGCTCGCGGTGACCTTCACCGCCAAGGCCGCCGCCGAGATGCGCTCACGGCTGCGGGACCTCGGTGTGCCCGCGGTGCAGGCCCGCACCTTCCACTCCGCTGCGCTGCGGCAGCTGCGCCACTTCTGGCCGCGCGTGGTGGGCGGGCCGATGCCCGAGCTGCTGACCAACAAGTTCGCCGGGGTGGGGGAGGCCTGCCAGCGGCTGCACCTGAGCGTGGACCGCGCCGCGCTGCGCGACATCGTCGCCGAGGTCGAGTGGTCCCGCGTGTCCATGCTGACCCCCGAGTCCTATCCGGAGGCCGCGCAGCAGGCCCGTCGGCCGGGCGTGGCGGGCTTCGACTCCCGCTCGATCTCCCGCATCCTCACCCAGTACGAGGAGGTGAAGAAGGAACGCGGGGTCATCGACTTCGAGGACGTGCTGCTGCACCTGGTCGGCTTCCTCAGCGAACGGGCCGACGTCGCCCGCGAGGTCCGCGGCCAGTACAAGCACTTCGTGGTCGATGAGTACCAGGACGTCTCCGCGCTCCAGCACGCCCTGCTGCGCCTGTGGCTGGGCACCTCCGATGATCTGTGCGTGGTGGGCGACGCCGCCCAGACCATCTACACCTTCGCCGGGGCCCGTGCCTCCTACCTGCTGGACTTCCGCCGCGAGTTCAAGCGTGCGCGCACCATCCGGCTCGAGCGGAACTACCGCTCCACCCCGGAGATCGTGCGGATGGCCAACACCGTGCTGGACGGCGCCCAGGGCCGCACCCGCGACTCCCGCCTCACCCTGGTCTCCCAGCGCGAGAGCGGGCCGCCGCCGCTGGTGGAGTCCTTCCCCGACGATCCCGCCGAGGCCGACGGCGTCGCCGAGAGGATCGAGGCGCTGATCGCCGAGGGCAGGCCCGCCTCCGATGTCGCGATCCTGTTCCGCACCAACAGCCAGTCCGAGGCCTTCGAGCAGGCGCTCACCTTCCGCGGCATCGGATACCTGGTGCGCGGCGGGGACCGCTTCTTCGAGCGACAGGAGGTGCGCCGGGCGATGGTCTCTCTGCGCGCCGCCACGCGCGTCGAGCAGATCGACCCGGCCCGCGCCGTCCGCGACATCCTCTCCCAGCAGGGCTGGTCCCCCCAGGCGCCCGAGACGACGGGTGCGGTGCGCGAGCGCTGGGACTCGCTCAACGCCCTGGTGGGCCTGACCGACACCGTCACCCGTCGTCCTGGAGCGACGATGGAGGAGGTGGTGCGCGAGCTGGAGGAGCGGGCCGAGTCGCAGGCCGCGCCCGTCGTGGACGGCGTGACCCTGGCCTCGGTCCACGCCGCCAAGGGACTGGAGTGGCCGGTGGTGTTCGTGGTCGGCGCGAGCGACGGGCTGCTGCCGATCTCGATGGCGAAGACCGCGGCCGAGGTCGAGGAGGAGCGGCGGCTGTTCTACGTCGCCCTCACCCGGGCGCGGGATCTGCTCACCGTGAGCTGGGCCGCCGCCCGCACCCCGGGCGCGCGCGGCTCCCGCAGGGCCTCCCGCTTCCTCGACGGGGTGCTCGAGCATCCCGACTCCCCGAAGACCTCCCCCGGGGCCGGCGCACGGCGCACCGGGCGGCGCTCGGCCACCGTGTTCGCGGAATGCCGGGTGTGCGGGCAGGGACTGGTCAGCCCCGCCGAACAGCGGCGCGGACGGCACGAGGGCTGCCCCTCGCAGGCCGGTGCGGGGCTGCTCGCGGAGCTGCGCTCGTGGCGCCGTGACGAGGCGCGTCGCCGCGGCGCACCGCCCTACGCGATCCTCACCGATGCGGCGCTCGAGGCCGTGGCCGAACGAGCGCCGCGCACCGAGCAGGAGCTGCTCGAGGTGCCCGGCGTCGGTGCCGGGAAGGTCGCGAGCTTCGGCGCCGAGCTGCTCGAGATCCTGACCGATCACGTCGAGAAGGCCTGAAACCGCAGGTCAAAAAATACTTCTACGAATCTGTCCAGGGGTGTAGAGTCATCCCTGTCAATCGTCCACGTCGTGGTCCGGGACACCGGAGCGCGCGCTTACGAAAGGGGGTGGCCTCAGTGAACAGCACTTGGAATCTCGCAGGAGACGGCCTGCGCCCGATCGGCGCGCCCTCCCTTCTGCAGCGCGAACGGGGCAATGCCCCTGCGGTGCCCAGCCTGAGCTGACGAGGCCTTCCCTCGCTGCCGGTGCGGCACCGCCGCCGCACCCCTGCCCCTCACGGGCACGTCCTTCCCGACGATTCTCTGAGCAGCGAGACGATGACTACTCTTCTGACCACTTTCCTGAACCCCGCGGTCGCTTCCGCGAGCATGCTGCCGTGCCATGACATGGACGCCGCCGATCTGTTCTTCTCCGAGCGCCCTGCCGATCTGGAGCAGGCCAAGAGCTTGTGCGCCGGATGCCCCCTCATCGAGGAGTGCCGGCAGGGGGCCCTGGACCGGGCCGAGCCCTGGGGCGTGTGGGGCGGCGCGATCTTCGACTCCGGTCGCATCATCGCCGTCAAGCGCGGCCGCGGCCGGCCGCGGAAGAACCCGGTGCAGGACGCCGCGTGAGCGGCCCCGCACGACCTGTCCCCGACGCACGAGGGGCGGGGCACCGTCACGGTGCCCCGCCCCTCGTGGCATCTGGCCGATCAGCGCGAGCGGATCGCCTGATGGGAGAACTCGGCTCAGGCCTTGCCGAGGATCCGGTTCAGCTTGGTGCCGCACTCCGGGCACACGGCCTTGGCCATGCGACGACCGTTGGAGACGACGACGTTGCCCTCGGCCTCTCGCTTCTCACGGCACTTGACGCAGTAGAACTCTCCGGCATAGGTCTCGTCGGCCATATCCGCTCCTCGTTGCTTGTCATGGTTGGACATCCCGGACGCGCAGCTGACGCCGCGGCGTCCGGACCGGATCCACTCTAACGGCGCGGGTGGGCGTGCACGAATCCGGAGGTGGGGGAATGTGGCCCGATCGGGGCGGCCCGTCGCGCGCTTCGGGTGGAAGGAGCTCTGCGAGGAGCTGAGGAAGTGCGCACGACGAGCCGACATCGGAGGCCCCGTAGGCGGCGTGAGGCCTGGAGGGCCGTGGGACCCCGGGGGCGCTCAGCACCACGCGCACCTTCCCCGTGTGCGTCCTGCTAGTTATCCCGGGGTCCCACGTGGAGGGAAACTTAGCGCCTGCGCACCGGGCGGGTCAAAGGAGGGACGGGGATCCGCTGTGGACAACTCGGTCTCCGCTGTGGACAGAGTGTCGATGACGGTGGGGCGGCTGTGGAGGAACGATCGGATCCGCCGGTCACGACGGTCTGACCGGCCCTTTGGTGATGCACAGATGTGGATGAACTTTTCTCGTCGATCGGACGTGCCAGGCTGTCCCCATGAGTGATCTCGTCCTCCATGAGCACGTCTTCGGCCCCCGCGGAGAGCGGGTGCTGGTGCGCCGCAGCGCGCGCCGGCGCCGCACCGTCTCCATCACGCGCCGCGACGGGGACCTCGTGATCGCCATCCCCGCCGCGTTCAGCGCCCGCGAGGAGAAGCAGTGGGTGACGAAGATGGTCGACCAGCTGGTCGCGAAGGAGGCCCGGCGAGCTCCGGCGCGCCGCAGCGATGCCTCGCTGCGTCAGATGGCGCGAGAGGTCAGTGAGGCATATCTCGGCGGCCGGGCGCACCCCACCTCCGTGACCTGGTCCACGCGGCAGAACCAGCGCTGGGGCTCGTGCACCCCCTCGGACGGCACCATCCGCCTGTCCCATCAGCTGCAGGGCATGCCGGACTACGTGGTGCGCTCGGTGATGATGCACGAGCTGGTGCATCTGCTCGTGCCCGGCCACGGCCCGGAGTTCAAGGCGCTGATGGCGCGCTACCCGCAGGCCGAGAAGGCGCAGGGCTTCCTCGACGGGGTCTCCTGGGCCAAGCACCTGCCGCCCGAGGGCGAGGACGTGATCGGTCAGGACGAGGCGGGGGAGCTGCCGCTCCAGCGCGCCAGATAGGGCGCGAGCGCCTCGAGGGTCGCGGCCAGATCCGCCACCGTGCCCTCCGGCAGCGCGGAGGCGTCACGGGCCGTGCCCTCGCCGGTGCGCGGCCACGGCACCCAGCGCACCTCGGGGGACTCCTCGCTCGCGGTGAGGGGAAGCTGAGACGCGGGTGCGGCGGCACGGAACAGGTACTGCACGTCCCAGTGCTCGGCGCAGGCCCCGAAGGCCGCATCGAGCGCATGCTGATGCAGCACCGCCGGCCCGGGTCCGATCCGTTCGAGCTCCTCGAGCCCGATCTCCTCGGCCACCTCGCGGCGGGCGGCGCGCTCGAGGCTCGTCTCGCCCTCCTCGAGGTGCCCGCCGGGCTGGACCCAGAAGCGTCCCTTGCGATGCCACAGGAGCGCCACGTGGTCGCCGTCGGCATCGACCACGATCGCGCTCGCGGTCAGATGTCGCGGCCCGCCCTCGCGCAGCAGGCCGCGCGGAGTCGTGCGCAGCAGGTGCCGGTACTGCTCCACCAGCTGCGGCGCGGAGACCGCAGAGCCGGCCAGCGCCAGCTCGGCCAGAGCTTCGGCCACCTGCTCGTGGACCTGCGCGTGGGCGTGCTCGTGGACCTGCGCGGGGACCCGCTCGGAGCGGTCAGCGGTCATCGTCGCCGTCGGGGGAGTCCTCCGTGCCGTCGGCCTCCTCGGCGCCGGGGCGGCGCAGGCCGCCCTGCTCGTCCTCCTGCGGGGCCTGCTCGTGCCCGTCGCCGTCGAGCAGCTTCGCGAGCTCGGCGTCGAAGTCCTCGGGCAGGGAGACCTGCGCGAGGTCCTCCGCCTCCTCCTCGGAGGCGGCCTGGCGGGGTGCCTGCGGGGTGCCCGAGAGCACCTCCGCGGTGGGCAGCAGATCGGGGTGGTCCCACTTCGCCTCGCGACCGGAGGCGCCCTCGGTCGCCAGCACGCTCTCCCACCAGGAGCGCGCCTCGCGTACCCGGCGCGGGCGCAGCTCGATGCCCACGGTCTGGGAGAGCATCTGCTCGGCCGGGCCGCCCGAGGCGCGCCGGCGCCGCAGCACCTCGCGCATCGCCTCGAGATCGGGCAGCTTGCCCTCGAGCGCCTCGGTGGTCACGTGATCCACCCACGCCTCGATCAGCGCGAGCGTGGTGGCCAGCTCCTCGAGCGCCCGCTCCTGCGAGGCGCGGCGGGTGAAGACGAACATGTCCTCGGGGCGCTTGGCCTGCATCGCCTCGGGATCGGAGAGGTCCAGGCCCCGCACCATCTCGTCGAGCGCATCGAGATCCAGGGTGATCCCGCGCGAGTAATCCTCGATCGCGGAGAACAGGGCCCTACCCAGCCACGGTGCGGCCGCGAACAGCGCCGTGTGCGCGATCTCGCGGGCCGCCAGGAAGATCCGCGCCGCGCCCGGGTCCAGGGAGTGCGCGGAGATCAGGTCGTCGACGTTCGCGGCCACCAGCGCCGGCTCGGCGTCGCGTCCCAGCGGAAGCCCCAGATCGGTGGTGCCGGACGCCTCACGGGCCAGGGACCCGATGGCGTGGCCGAACTGCACGCCGAACATGGTCCCGCCCATGCGCTCCATCATCGCCGCAGGATCGCCGCCGGGCATCTGCATGCCCGCGCCCAGATCACCCATCTGACCCATCTGGGCGGCGATCGCCTCGCCGATCGCGCCGGACATGTACTTCGCCACCGGCTCCACGATCGGCTTCCAGCGCGGCAGGGTGCGGTGCAGCCAGGTGCCGCGGCTGTAGACGCCGAGCTCCGTGGCCGGCACGTCGATCGCGATCACCGGATCCAGCCACAGGCGCGCCACCTGGGCGGCCTGGCGCAGCTCGGAGATCGAGGACTCACTCGGCGTGGGATCGCCCGGCGTCCCGGCGGGAGCTTCCCCACCGGGGATCCCGGCCTGTCCGGCGGCGGTGCGCCGTGCGATGTCCTCGGCCATCTGCCAGTTCACGGGGTCATCGCCCTGCGCGGCGAACATGTGCTGCATCTGCGCGGCCGCGGCCCGCAGCATGGCCGGGTCCTGCGGCAGATTCGCCTGCTGGGCCAGCGCGGAGAGGTCCAGACCCTCCAGCGCGCCCTCGGGGAGCGCGTCCCCGAACGTCTCCTTCAGGAAGCGCTTGAGCGCCTCCTCGTCCATTCCACCGGGTCCACCCGGGATCGCGGCATCGTTCATGGCCACCTCCAGCATCGTCTGGGACTCCACCAGCGTACCGATCCGCACATGGGGACGTGCTGTGGGGCACGTCCCCACCGCCCCGGGCGCTCGGGCCCGGTGGGGCACAATGTCCGGGTGACCCCGCAGCCCTCCCGTCCCTCCCGCGCCCGCAGGGCTCGGGCGCTCATCAGGAGCTCCATCGATGATGCGCAGCTCGCACGGCCGGGGCTGGCGCTGACCTCCCTGGTGCTGCTGTGCGTGATGATCCTGGGCGGCACGCTGATGCCGGTGCCCTATGTCATCGAACGGCCCGGCCCCGCGATCGACGTGCTCGGCGAGTACGAGGACGAGGAGATCCTGGTCATCGACGGCGCCGAGACGCATCCCACCGAGGGCGCGCTGATGATGACCACGGTCTCCGTGGACGGGGGCCCCGGCTACCGGGTCACCCCGGTCGAGGTCGTCGCCGCCTGGTTCGACCGCACCAAGATGGTGATGCCGAAGGAGGCCGTCTTCCCCGAGGGGCAGACCCGCGAGCAGACCGCGCTGAACAACGTCGCAGCCATGAGCTCCTCCCAGCAGGGAGCGGTCGCCGTGGCGCTGGACGAGCTCGACCTCGAGTACGAGCCCGTGGTGATGATCGCGGGCGTGGAGGAGGGCGCCCCGGCCGATGGCACGCTCGAGGGCGGGGACGTGATCGTCTCCGTCGCGGGGGAGAGGGCCGACGACGTCGAGGGCTATCGCGCGCTGATCCGCGCCACCCCCGAGGGCCAGGACGTGCCGATGACGGTGCGCCGCGACGGAGCCGAGATCGAGCTCGAGGTTCCTGCGGAGATGGCCGACGGCGCGCCGCGCATGGGCGTGGTGCTCGCGGCCGGCTACGAGTTCCCGATGGATGTCCAGATCGCGGTGGGGAACATCGGCGGGCCCAGCGCCGGCCTGATCTTCTCCCTGTCCGTCTACGACCAGCTCACCCCGGGCGCCCTGACCGGTGGGCACCGCATCGCCGGCACCGGCACCATCTCGACCGATGGTGCCGTCGGGCCGATCGGCGGGATCCGCCAGAAGATGGTCGGCGCCGAGGAGTCCGAGGCAGAGTTCTTCCTCGCCCCGGCCGAGAACTGCGACCAGGTGATCGGCTTCGAGCCCGAAGGGCTCGAGGTCGTCGCCGTCGCCGATTTCGACGAGGCGCTGACCGCCACCGAGACCATCGCCGAGACCGGCAGCGCCGAGGGCCTGCCCACCTGTGAGGACGTGAGCGCACGATGAGCAAGCGCAACCGCCGCCGCACGCCCCCGAAGCCCACCGTGGTCTTCGACTACGGAGGCGTGCTCAGCGCGGGTCATGACCCGGTGCCCGATGTCCACGAGCTGCTCGGCGGGGACGCCGAGGTGCTCGGCCGCGCCCTGTGGCATGAGCGCGCCGCCTATGACCGCGGTGCGCTGAGCGCCCCGGAGTACTGGGGCGCGGTCGCGGCGTCCGTCGGCGTCGAGGAGCTCACCGATGAGGAGGTCACCGAGCTCCAGAGAGCCGATGACCGGTACTTCCTGCGGATGGACCCGCGCTCGCGGGAGCTGATCCACGACCTCGCCCGCAACGGCGTGCGGATGGTGCTGCTGTCCAACGCCTCGGAGGCCTTCGGCGAGGCGGTGCGCAGAGCCGACTGGTTCGAGGCGTTCAGCTTCGCGGTGATCTCCGGTGAGGAGCGCGCCGTGAAGCCGGAGCCGGAGATCTACGAGGTGCTGCTCGAGGTGCTCTCGCACGAGACCGGGGGAGTGTCCATCCCCTCCGCCGTGCTCTTCTTCGACGATCGCCACGACAACGTCGAGGCGGCCCGTGCGCTCGGCATCGACGCCCATCACTGGCCCCGCAACGGCGAGGCCGAGGGGGCGGCGCCCGAGGAGCACGGCGCGGCCCTCGCCCGCCGGATCCTCGCCGAGCGGGGAGTCCCGCTCGACTGACCTCTGGGAGGGGCGCGCCACCGGGTACAGTCGGACAGTGCGACGTCCCTCGAGCGGCGCCCGTCGCGGCGCGCCGAGGACATCCCCCGACCACCTTCTCCGAACAGGAACACGAGTTGGCTGAATTCATCTACACCATGTACAAGGCCCGCAAGGCCGTGGGCGACAAGGTCATCCTCGATGACGTCACCATGAGCTTCTACCCGGGTGCGAAGATCGGCATGGTCGGCCCCAACGGCGCCGGCAAGTCGACCATCCTCAAGATCATGGCGGGGCTCGACCAGCCCTCCAACGGCGAGGCCCGCCTCAGCCCCGGCTACTCCGTGGGCATCCTGCTCCAGGAGCCGCCGCTGGACGAGTCCAAGACCGTCCTGGAGAACGTCCAGGAGGGCATGGGCGAGCTGTTCAAGAAGGTCCAGCGCTTCAACGCGATCGGCGAGGAGATGGCCGAGCCCGACGCCGACTTCGATGCGCTGATGGCCGAGATGGGCAAGCTCCAGGAGGACATCGACGCTGCCAATGGCTGGGACCTCGACTCCCAGCTCGAGCAGGCGATGGACGCCCTGCGCTGCCCGCCCGGCGACGAGCCGGTCACCCACCTCTCCGGTGGTGAGCGCCGCCGCGTGGCGCTGTGCAAGCTGCTGCTGGAGAAGCCGGACCTGCTGCTGCTGGACGAGCCCACCAACCACCTCGACGCCGAGAGCGTGCTCTGGCTCGAGCAGCACCTCCAGCAGTACGAGGGCGCCGTCATCGCCGTCACCCACGACCGCTACTTCCTGGACCACGTGGCCCAGTGGATCGCCGAGGTCGACCGCGGCCACCTCTACCCCTACGAGGGCAACTACTCCACCTACCTGGAGAAGAAGGAGCAGCGCCTCCAGGTCCAGGGCAAGAAGGACCAGAAGCTCGCCAAGCGCCTCAAGGAGGAGCTGGAGTGGGTGCGCTCGAACGCCAAGGGCCGTCAGGCGAAGTCCAAGTCGCGCCTGGCCCGCTACGAGGAGATGGCGGCGGAGGCCGAGAAGACCCGCAAGCTCGACTTCGAGGAGATCACCATCCCGCCGGGCCCGCGCCTGGGCAACCAGGTGATCGACGGCAAGGACCTCAAGAAGGGCTTCGGTGAGCGGATCCTCATCGACGGGCTCTCCTTCTCCCTGCCCCCGAACGGCATCGTCGGCGTCATCGGCCCCAACGGCGTCGGCAAGACCACGCTGTTCAAGACGATGGTGGGCCTCGAGCCGCTGGACGGCGGCGAGCTGAAGGTCGGCCAGAGCGTGAAGATCAGCTACGTCGACCAGAACCGCGAGAACATCGATCCGGAGAAGAACCTCTGGGAGGTCGTCTCCGACGGGCTCGACTTCATCCAGGTCGGCAAGGTCGAGATCCCCTCGCGCGCCTACGTCTCGCAGTTCGGCTTCAAGGGCCCTGACCAGCAGAAGAAGGCCGGGGTGCTCTCCGGCGGCGAGCGCAACCGCCTGAACCTGGCGCTGACCCTCAAGCAGGGCGGCAACGTGCTGCTGCTGGACGAGCCCACCAACGACCTGGACGTGCAGACCCTCGGCTCGCTCGAGAACGCGCTGCTGGAGTTCCCCGGCTGCGCCGTGGTCGTCTCCCACGACCGCTGGTTCCTGGACCGTGTGGCGACCCACATCCTGGCCTACGAGGGCACCGAGGAGAACCCGGCGAACTGGTACTGGTTCGAGGGCAACTTCGAGTCCTACCAGCGCAACAAGGTCGAGCGCCTGGGTGAGGACGCCGCCCGCCCGCACCGCGTGACCTACCGTCGCCTCACCCGCGACTGACCGGCACCGCCCGGAGAGGACGCCGCCCCGCTCGCCGATGCGAGCGGGGCGGCGTTCTCCTGCGGCGGGACGGGCCCGAGGTCAGCCCCCGTGCCCGGAGGCGCGCGGATCGAGCTCGGCGACGATGCGGTCCGAGGGCATGCCCGAGCCGCTCCCGGGCGGCATCTCCCGGGTGATGAAGAGCCGCTGCGCGCTCTGAGAGGCGGAGAACTCGATGGTGCCGTCGTCGGCCAGGTCGAGCACGCCCAGGCTCACGACCTCCTCCCCGTCCTGACCCCACAGCTCGAGCACCTCGTCCTCCCATCCGCTGACCCCCTCGGCACGCAGCGCGAGGCCGTCGGCGGAGAGCACGGCCTGCCAGGTGCCGTTGTCGCTGATCCCGGAGACCAGCGCCGCATCGGAGGTCATGCTCAGCTGCGCCCAGGTGGCGGTGAAGTCCTCGGACTCCTCGAGCTGGCGCCGGGCATCCATCAGCAGGGAGCCGAGCACCACCGCCGTGATCACCGCGAGCACCGCGAGCGTGCGGGAGATCCAGGGAGCACGCCAGGGCCCCTGCTGCCTCGCGAGACGGCGCTCGCGCCGCCGATCGCGGCGGGAGCGCTGCTTCTCGTCGACGGAGCGGAAGGCGAAGGCGGGGGCGCCTGCTCCCTCAGGGGTGCCGCGCGGCGGGGCGCCCTCGGAGCTCGGGGTGCGCGGCGAACCGGCCGACGGCTCCGCCGCACTACCGTGGAGCCCTCCGGCCATCGCGGGCGGGCCCACCACCCGGCGCTGCGAGTCGGTGCCCAGCACAGGGGTGGCGTAGTCGCCCCGGTAGACGGGCTCGGGCGCGATGGGAGAGGCGGGCCGCAGCGGGGCGGCGGCGGTGGGGCGCGCGGCGAAGCCCTCGAGCACCGCGGTGCGCAGATCCCGCGAGGGCGGGACCGCGGTGAGCAGGGTCAGGCGCGCGGCGGCCTCGATCGCGTGGCGGTGGATCCCGGCGGTCTCCGGCTGACGCGTCAGGTCCCGCAGGCGCAGGCGTTCGCCGGCATCGGCCAGGGCGAGGGCATCGAGGGAGGCCAGCGCCCGGGTCTCCACATCCGTCGGCCCGCCGAAGGGGACCAGGCGGTCCAGCGCCTGGGAGAGCACGATCGCCCCCTGCTGCCGTTCGAGCCCCTGGTAGGCGAAGCGGCCCTGCGCCGCGGACTCCACCAGCGCCCGCTGCGCGGGCGGCAGCTCCAGCAGCACCCGCATCACGTCCACCTCGCGGCGATCCCGGGTGCGATCGTCCGCGAGATCCGGGGCGACCAGGGAGCGCACGTCGCCGCGGGGGTCGGTCGCCACCGCCGCACGGCGGGCCCGATCCAGCACCGCCGCCTCGCCGGGCAGACCGCTCGCCGCGAGCTCGGCGGCATCGCGCAGGCAGGAGCGCAGCACGGAGACGGTCAGCTTCTCCGCGCGGGCCGAGGAGCCCGTCACGTGCACGGTGAGCCCGTGGATCCGGGGACCGAGCACGTCCACCAGCGCCGCGGCGGCCCGCTGGTCCCCGGAGGCGGTACGGCGCAGCAGGGTCCGGACGGGATCCAGCCGCTCCCCGAGGTCGACCGTGTCCTCCGGGATCGCGGGCATCTCCCCTGTGCGTGCGTCGCTCCCCATCGGGCGCCTCCGTGCGTTCGATCGTCGTTCCGGGGTGCTGTCCCCCACAGCACCGGACCATTGTCGCAAGCAGCGGCGCTGCGCGCCGCACATCGGAGGGCACCGGGCGTGGCAGCGGCGCGCGTCGCCCTCCCCGGCAGTGCGGAAAGAGCCTGCAAGAACCCGTCCGGTCACTGGTGAGGACATGCGAGGAACCTCGGCTCTTCGAGCATCCATGCAGGTCGCACGGTGGGAAACTCTGCGGGGGCGAGGGGTGACCTCTCGCAAGGAACTCGCGAGTTCGACCGTTCGGTTCGGGTAGCGTGGGGTCATGAAATCGATCTCCACGATCACTGTCTCCTCCGTGCTGCCCGCCGCCCTCGAACCGCTGCGCGATCTGGCGCTGAACCTGCGCTGGACCTGGCGCCGGCAGACGGTCGACCTGTTCCGCACCCTCGACGCCCAGGCCTTCGCCGACAGCGGCGAGAACCCTTTCGCGATGCTCACCCGCGTCCCGGCAGGACGTCTCGCCGAGGCCGCCCGGGACGAGGCGTTCCTCGCGCAGATGCGCTCGGAGCTGGGTGACCTGCGCACCTACATGGACTCCGGCCGCTGGTTCCAGCGCACCGTCCCCGGCGCCCAGGGCGAGGGGGAGGGCTCCTCGATCGCGTACTTCTCGATGGAGTTCGGGGTGACCCCGACCCTGCCGATCTACTCCGGCGGCCTGGGCATCCTGGCCGGCGACCACCTGAAGTCCGCCTCGGACCTCGGCGTGCCGCTGGTGGGCATCGGCCTGCTCTACCAGTGGGGCTACTTCTCCCAGTCGCTGGACCGCAGCGGCTGGCAGCAGGAGAGCTACCGCCACAACGACCCCGCCGAGCTGCCCGTGGAGCCCGTGCTCGGGGCCGACGGCGCTCAGCTGACCGTGCAGGTCATCCTGCCCGGCGCCCGTGAGGTCACCATCGCGCTGTGGAAGGCGCAGGTGGGCCGCGTGCCGCTGCTGCTGCTCGACACCAACGTCGAGGGCAACGACGAGGCCGCCCGCCAGATCACCGACCGCCTCTACGGCGGCGACCACGAGCACCGCATCGTCCAGGAGATCGTGCTGGGCATCGGCGGCGTGCGCGCCGTCGAGGCGTACACCCGGTCCGTCGGCGCCCCCTCGCCCACCGTGTTCCACCTCAACGAGGGGCACGCCGGCTTCTCGGGCCTCGAGCGCGTGGGCCGCCGCATCGCGGACGGGGCGAGCTTCGCCGAGGCCGTCACCGAGGTGCGCGCGGGCACCGTGTTCACCACCCACACCCCCGTGCCCGCCGGCATCGACCGCTTTGACGCCTCCCAGCTGCGCGGCTACCTCGACGCCGACGAGAGCGGGCTGTCCCGCCTGATCCCCTCGCTGCCCGTCGAGGCCGCCTTGGCGCTGGGCATCGAGGAGGGCGGGGACATCTTCAACATGGCCCAGCTCGGCTTCCGCATCGCCCAGCGCTCCAACGGCGTGGCGAAGCTCCACGGCGCCGTCTCGCGCGGGATGTTCCAGGACCTCTACCCGGGCTTCGACGTGCCCGAGGTGCCGATCGGCTCGGTCACCAACGGCGTGCACCGCCGCACCTGGACCTCCTCGCACATGGACGACCTGTACAAGAAGGCGCTCGGGGACGTGGACATCTCCTCCCTCAGCGACTGGAGCGCACTGTCGACCCTGACCGACCACGAGCTCACCCAGACCCGTGACGCCCTGCGCTCGGACCTGGTGGACATGGCCCGCGACCATGTCAAGCAGTCCTGGCTGCGCCGCGGTGCCGACGAGGCCGAGCTCGCCTGGACCGACCACATCCTCGACCCGAACGCGCTGACCATCGGCTTCGCTCGTCGCGTCTCGACCTACAAGCGGCTGACGCTGATGCTCTCGGACCCCGAGCGCTTCCGCCGGATCCTGCTGGACGAGGAGCGTCCGGTCCAGATCGTGATCGCCGGCAAGTCCCACCCCGCGGACCGCCCCGGCAAGGAGTTCCTCCAGCAGCTGGTGCAGTTCGCCGACGATCACGGCGTGCGCCACCGCATCGCGTTCCTGCCCGACTACGACATCCGTATGGCCTCCGTGCTGATCGCCGGCTCGGATGTGTGGCTGAACAACCCGATCCGTCCCGAGGAGGCCTCCGGCACCTCCGGGATGAAGGCCGTGCTCAACGGCGGGCTGACCTTCTCGGTCTCCGACGGCTGGTGGGACGAGATGAAGGACGACGTCGCCGGCTGGACGATCCCCACCGCCCAGGTGCAGGACCAGGCCGAGCGCGACCGGATCGAGGCCGAGGCGCTCTACGAGATCCTCGAGCAGTCGATCGTGCCGCTGTTCTACGAGCGCGATGCGCGCGGCATGCAGCGCGGCTGGATGAACAGGGTCCGCGCGTCGCTGGTCACTGTCGCCCCGCAGATCACCGCCGCCCGGATGGTGCGCGACTACGTCACCGACCTGTACCTGCCCGCCGCCTCCGCCGCGACCGCCTTCACCGCGGACCCGGCGCTGGCCAGCCGGTTCACCGCCTGGAAGATCGAGGTGCAGCAGGCCTGGCACGGTGTCGCCGTGCGGTCCGTGTCCCTCGAGGGCGTGGACGCCGGCACGGTCCCCACCGGCGCCGAGGTCACCCTGGTGGCCGACGTCGAGCTCGGTGCGCTGCGCGACACGGACGTGCTGATCGAGGCGGTTCTCGGCGAGACCGACGCCGAAGGTGAGATCATCGATCCTCAGCTGATCCCGCTGCAGCGCGGGGAGGACGGCCGCTGGGCCGCGCGCTTCGCGCTCGCCGCTCCCGGCGAGGTGGGCTGCACCGTGCGGGTCACCCCGCAGCATCCGGTGCTCGCCTCCCGCGCCGAGCTCGGGCTGGTCACCACCGCCTGAGAGGCTCCGCCGCCCCCGTCCCGAAAGGCTCCGACCCCGTGCCGACCCGCCGCCAGCTCCTGCTCACCACCGCTGCGATGGGAATGGCCGGGGTCGGAGCGCTCTCCGGCTGCTCGCGCGAAGCGCCTGCGGAGCTCGAGGAGGGCGATGTGCTGCGGATGCGGGTGTGGAGCGAGGCCGCGGCCTCCGCCTACGAGGACTCCCTGGCCGAGTTCACCGAGCGCACCGGCCTCGAGGTCGAGCTCGAGGTGCTCACCTGGGAGGACTACTGGGCCCAGCTCCCGCTCGACATCGCCGCGGAGAGCCTGCCGGATGTGCTGTGGATGAACACCGCCAACTTCGCGCAGGCGCAAGCCGGAGGCCACCTGCTCGAGATCGGGGAGGTGGCCAAGGGCCTCGCCTCCGAGTGGGAGGACGTCGCCACCGACCTCTACCGCCTCGAGGACGGTCTGTGGGGCGTGCCCCAGATCTGGGAGCACAGCATCCTGGTCGCCCACGAGGGACTCGTCGCCGCCGCCGAGGGGGACGCGAGCGCGCTGAGCTTCGACCCCGAGGCGTCCTCGGACCCGCTGCGGGACCTCGCCCGCGCCCTCACGGTCGACGGGGGCGGCCTGCACCCGGGACAGGACGGCTTCGATCCCGGCGGCAGAGTCACCTACGGCTTCAGCGCCCACCCCGACCGCACCGCGGTGCTGGGCCCCTTCATCGCCGGCCAGGGCGGCAGCTGGCAGGACGAGGAGGGCACCATGAGCTTCGCCTCCGAGGAGGGGATCGCCGCGGTGCAGTACCTCGCGGACCTCGCCGCCGACCACCTCGCCCCCTCCGGCACGGAGACCGTCGGCGATCCGGCGCTGTGCCGGAACCTGTTCCTCCAGGGCAAGCTCGGGCTGCTGCAGACCGGCACCTACGACCTGCACACCCTCACCGAGGAGATCGGCGGCGACTTCGAATGGGGCATCCACCCCGTCGTCGCCGGCCCCGAGGGTGCGCGCCCGCTGGCCCATGCGATCGCGGCGGTGGGCATCGAGCCGCGGGACGAGGACCGCACACCGGCGGTCGCGGAGCTGCTGCGCTGGCTCGGCGAGGCCGACGGCCAGCGGCCCCTGGCCGAGAACCGCCTGGGCATCCCCGCGCACCGCGACCTGCGCAAGGCCTGGGTCGAGAGCTGGTCGGACGCAGGGCTGGACCTGTCCGAGCTCGAGGTGCCGAAGGACGTCGCGCACCCGGAGACGGGAGACCGCTCGGCGATCGCCACGGGCAGGGCGCTGAAGGTCATCGCCGGGGTCTTCCGCGGCGACGCCACCGCCGAGGAGGCGCTTCCGGAGGCCCAGCAGGCGGCACGCGACGCGATGAGCTGAGCGGCAGACCGGACGGACGACGCCATCGGGGCCCGCGACCTGTGTCTATACTCGGCGGCGGACACGGGGTGCGTCGTACGACGCTGAGATCACACCCGTGGAACCTGATCTAGTTCGTACTAGCGAAGGGATGTCCCAGTGGCTCCGTCGTACCCTGCCCGAATTCCGCGAGTGCTGTCGATCGCCGGCACCGACCCCTCCGGGGGAGCCGGCACCGCCGCGGATCTCAAATCCATCACCGCAGCAGGCGGGTACGGCATGAGCGCCGTGACCGCCCTCGTCGCCCAGAACACGCGCGGAGTGCGGAGCATCCACGTGCCTCCGGAGCCGTTCATCGCCGAGCAGCTGCGTGCCGTGAGCGAGGACGTCGAGATCGATGCCGTCAAGACCGGCATGCTCGCCAACGCCGCGCTGATCGAGACCGTCTCCTCCTGGCTCGAGGAGAACCCGCCGAGGATCCTGGTGGTGGACCCGGTGATGGTCGCGACCAGCGGGGACAGCCTCCTGGAGGCGGAGGCGGAAGAGGCCATGATCGCCTTCTGCGAGCGCGCGAGCGTGGTCACCCCGAACATCGAGGAGCTCGCCCGGCTGACCGGCCAGCCCCGGGCACAGGACGAATCGGCCGCTCTCGAGCAGGCGCAGGCATGGGCGCGGCGGACGGGCGTGGCCGTCGTGGTCAAGACCGGGCACCTGGACTCCGCCGAGGTCACCAACACCTGGGTGGACCCCGACGGCACGCGCCTGCCGGTCCCGTCGACGCGCGTGAGCTCGACGAGCACCCACGGCACCGGATGCTCCCTGGCCGCGGCGCTCGCCACCCGACTGGGCGGCGGTGAGTCGCCGCAGGCGGCGCTGGCCTGGTCCACCCAGTGGCTGCATGAGGCAATCTCCCACGGCGAGGCGCTGCGGGTGGGGACCGGGCATGGTCCGGTGGACCATGCCCACCGCGCCCGCCGTCTGCAGGCCGCGGGAGAGTCCACCCCCTGGCTCGAGGCGGGCGCCATCCCACCCGTCCTCGTGACCCCGGACCAGATCCCGGCGGTGCTCGGAGCCACGCTCCCGGCGACGGCGCCGAGCGAACCCGCCGCCGCGCCCGCCGTCGCCGCGGCCGGGCCGTGGACCCAGGCGCTATGGAGGGCCGGGGAGCACCTCGCCCAGCAGATCGCGCAATCCGATCTGGTGCGTCAGCTGGTCGACGGCAGCCTGCCCGCGAGCGCCTTCGCGTTCTACCTCGCCCAGGACTCGCTCTACCTGCGCCGCTACTCCCGTGCCCTCGCCGCGCTCTCGGCCGCCTCCACCGAACCTGCCGCCCAGGTGTTCTGGGCCGACGGTGCGGCCAGCTGCCTCACCGTCGAGTCCGCACTGCATCGAGGCCGGCTCGGCGACCAGGAGCAGATCGGGATCTCCCCGGTGACCAGCGCGTACACCGACTTCCTGCTGGCCACCACCCTCGGGGAGGAACGTGCCGTGGGAGTCGCCGCCGTGCTGCCCTGCTACTGGCTGTACGCGCAGACCGGAGCGATGCTGCCCTCGATCCCGAGCGATCACCCCTATGCGGACTGGCTGGAGACCTACCGTGACCCGCGCTTCGTGATCGCCACCCAGGGAGCGCTCGAGCAGGTCGAGCAGGAGCTCGCTGCCGCCTCCCCGGCGACGCGCTCCGATGCTGTGGAGGCCTACCTGCGTGCATGCCGGCACGAGCTGGAGTTCTTCGACCAGGCGCTGCGCCTGGCATCACCGGTCGCAGCGGACCAGCGCGAGACCGTTCTGGAGGGCGCGCTGTGAGCGGGGCACAGATCCTGCCGGGATCCCCGGGCCCGAGCGACCGGGCCACCGATGAGCACCTCCCACCGGAGGGCCGTGCCGCCCTGCGCGCCGGCGTGGTCGGCAACTGGGTGGACAACGTCCATGTGTTCCTGCCGCTGACCGCCCTCGCCCCGGCGATGGTGGTGCTCGCCGGGCCCGCGGCGGCCGCCTCGACCGGCGCCCTGATCGTCGTGGCGATGCTGTTCGGGCGGCCCGTCGGCGGGATCGTGTTCGGGCGCATCTCGGACAGGCTGGGTCGCACCCGCACCACCCGCATCGCGATCGCCGGCACCGCGGCCTGCGCGCTGCTGATCGCCGCGATGCCCACCCATGAGATCTTCGGCGCCGGGACGATCGCCCTGATCCTGGTGCTGAGGTTCCTCTGCGGGATCTTCGTGGCGGGGGAGTACTCCGCCGCGATCCCGCTGGCCATGGAATGGTCTCGGCCCCGACGGCGCGGGCTCATGAGCGGGCTGATCCTCTCGATGGCCCCGTGGGCACAGGCGAGCATCGCCTTCTCGGTGGCGATGCTGCTGGTGCTCCTGGGCCCGGACACCTACGCCGACTGGGGCTGGCGAGTGCTGTTCGTCCTCGGAGCGCTCGCCTCGATCGGGATGCTCATCTACTACAGCCGCCAGGTCACCGACGCCCCCGTCTTCCACCGACGGGCACGAACCGCCTCCACGCGACCGCGAGCGGGCCTGCGTGATCTGCTCACCGGCCGCTGGGCCTCTGCGTTCTGGCAGGTGTTCCTCCTGATGACCGGGCTGTGGCTGCTGACGAACACCACCGTGCTGCTGCTCACCGCCCGCCTGGCGACCGATACCGGCCTGCCCGCCACCGGCGTCTCCCTGGCGATCGGGATCGCTTCGATCGCCCAGGCCGTGGTGATGGCGATCGCGGGCCACCTCTCGACCCGTACCGGACGGCGCACACTGTTCATCGCCTGGGGGATGTCCGCAGCGCTGCTCGGGCCGGCCCTGTGGTGGCTGGCGATCACCTCGCAGTCCTTCGGTCGAGCGGCGCTGTGCGCGGCCGCGCTGCAGGTGCTGACGGTCTCCGCCTACGGCCCGGTCTCCGCCTACCTCTCCGAACGGTTCCCGACCGAGGTGCGCTCGACCGGCTACGGCATGGGCTACAGCCTCTCCCTGGTCCTTCCCGCGCTCTATCCCTTCTACCTGCCCTGGCTCGAGGCGCTGCTGGGACGCAACGGCTCGGTGATGACGCTGATCGTGCTCGGCGGATCGCTTCTGGCCCTGGGCGCCGTGCTCGGTCCCCGGCTCTCCTCGCGGGACATCGAAGCGGATATCGACACCATCGCCGAAGGGATCAGAGAGCACGCTCCGGCACCGCTCACGGAGGCGGCGCGATGAGCCCGAGAGATCCGGACCTCGCCCCGGTGGCGCACGTGCTGGAGGCCGTCCGCGGGCGCCAGCCGCTGGTGCACTGCCTCACCGCCACTGTCTCCATGGGGATCGTGGCGGACGGGCTGCTCGCCGCGGGGGCCCGCCCGATGATGACCGAGACCCTCGAGGAGGCGCCCACCCTGACCGCGCTCGCCGACGCGCTCGTGATCAACCTCGGCACCCTCAGCACCGACGCGATGGACGGCATCCCGGCGACGGTCGCCGTCGCGGTGCAGGATGCCCGGCCCTGGGTGCTGGACCCGACCGCGATCGGGATCGCCCCGGTGCGCACCCCCCTGGCGCGCACCCTGCTCGAGTCCCGGCCCGACGTGGTGCGCGGCAACGCCTCCGAGGTGCTCGCCCTGGCCGGGGAAGGACACGGGGGACGCGGCGCGGACTCCCGGGCGGTGCCCGAGCACGCCGACCGCGCGGCGGAGGCGATCGCGGCCCGCACCGGTGGCGCCGTCGCCGTCTCCGGGCCCACCGATCTGGTGCTCTCGAGCACCCGGCGGGCCCGGGTGGAGCGCGGCACGGCGCTGCTGCCCCGCGTCACCGGCACCGGCTGCCTGCTCGCCGCGCTCACCGCGGCCTGCCGCGCCGTCGAGCCCGATCCCTTCACCGCCGCGCTCGCCGCGACGACCTGGATGGATCTCGCCGGGGAGGGCGCCGCACAGCGCGCGGCCGGGCCCGGCTCCTTCCGCATGCACCTGCTGGACGCACTGGACGAGGTGGGACGATGACCCTGGACCTGCGCTGCTATCTGGTGACCTCCGGGACCAGCCGCCGCACCGTGGAGACCGCCGCAGCGGCCGCGGCAGGCGGTGCGGGGATGATCCAGGTCCGTGACAAGCAGGCCAGCACCGCTGAGCTGCTCGAACTGACCTGCGCCGTGGCCGCCGCCGTGCACCGGGCGCGGCCCTCCGCCCGGGTGGTGGTCGATGACCGCGCCGACGTCGCGTTCGCCGCGCGCAGGCTCGGCGCCGAGGTGCACGGCGTACACCTGGGGCAGGACGATCTCCCGGTCGCGTCGGCCCGCGCGATGCTGGGGCCCGAGGCGATCATCGGACTGACCACGGGGACGCTGGAGACGGTCCGCAGGGCGGAGGAGCTCCGCGGGCTCCTGGACTACGTCGGCGCGGGTCCGTTCCGGCCCACCCCGACCAAGGACTCCGGCCGCACGCCTCTCGGCGTCGACGGATACCGGTCCCTCGTCGCCGAGACCGGGCTGCCGGTGGTCGCGATCGGCGGGATCACGGCCCAGGACGTCCCCTCCCTCGCACGCACCGGGATCGCCGGGGTCGCGCTGGTCAGGGAGCTCATGGACGCCGACGATCCAGAACGCGCCGCACGGGAGATCGTCTCCGCCCTCGAGAGCGGAAGAGCATCTCGCTGAGCGGAGCCCCGCTCAGTCCTGCGACTTGACCCGGATCATGCCCTCCTGGGTGATGGTCGCGACCAGGTCCCCGGCGCGGTCGAAGACCTGGCCGTGGGTCAGACCGCGTCCACCGCTGGCGGAGGGGGAGCGCTGGACGTACAGCAGCCAGTCGTTGGTGTCGACGTGCTTGTGCCACCAGATGGCGTGGTTGATCGTCGCCATCCGCAGTCCCGGTGTCATCCAGCTGAGCCCCTGGCGGCGCAGGATCGGCTCGAAGGGCGTGTAGTCGCTCGCGAAGGCGAGGATCGCGTCATGGGTGAGCGGCTCCGCCTCGATCGGGGCGAGCATCCGCATCCACACCATCTGCGACTCGCCGCTGGCGGCATCGGGGCGCAGGTAGATCGGATCGGTGACATGGCGGATGTCGATCGGGCGCTGGGTGCCCCAGTAGCGGGCCACCGGGTGGTCGATGCCGGCGAGCACCTGAGCGGTGGTGGGCAGGCCCTCGGGATCCGGGGCCTCGGGGGCGCGCTCCTGGTGCTCGAGACCGTCCTGGTTCTCCTGGAACGACGCGGTCATCGCGAGGATGGTGCGCTCCTCCTCATCGGCCTCGCGGCCGGGCTGGGTTGCCAGCACGCGCCGCACCGAGAACGAGCCGCCGTCGCGCAGCGCATCGACCTGGAAGCGGATCGGGTGCGAGGGATCGCCGGGGGCCAGGAAGTAGGAGTACATCGAGTGGATGCGCCGCTCCGGGGAGACGGTGCGGCCCACGGCCGTGAGCGCCTGGCCCATCACCTGCCCGCCGAACACGTGCCCGCCCGGCTGCGGGGAGGACTCGCCCTGGTACGCGGCGACGGTGGCCGGGGTCGAGAACTCGCTGAAGGGCGCGATCTCCCGCAGATCCAGCAGATCCACGAGACCGGCGGCGATCGTCGACGGGTCAGTGTGCGCAGAGCTCATGCGCCCGATCGTACTGGTCGCGGAGCCTACGATGAGAACCATGGCAGCCGATCACATCGCAGATGCACCCGATCTCACCCCGCACCCCTCCCAGGCGCTGGATATCCCCGTGCCCGTGCGCTGGACGGACCTGGACGCCTACGGGCACGTGAACAACGCCGCGGTGGTGCGGCTGCTCGAGGAGGCCCGCATCGCCGCCTTCTGGCAGGCCCCTGCCGAGCAGATCGCGCTGGGGGCGCCGCGCCCGCCCGCGGCCCTGCCTGTCAGCGGAGCGGGCGCCGAGATCAGCACCGTGATCGCCTCGCAGCGGATCGAGTACGCCCGGCCGCTGGGGCACCGCCGCGACGGGGTGGTGGTGCGGCTGTGGCTCTCCCGCATCGGCGGGGCGAGCCTGAGCGTGGACTATCTCGTGCTCACCCGTGATGATCCCGAGGGCCGCGCACCCTATGCCCGGGCCCGCACCGTGGTGGTGCTGATCGATGCGGAGTCCGGGACGCCGGTGCGCCTCGAGCCCGCCACCCGCGATGAGCTGCAGCGCTTCGCCGGGGAGCCCCTGCGATTCCGCGACTGACGGGGCCCGGCCCGCTCAGCTGAGCCGGTCGGGGATCGTCTGCCCGGCGGCGGGTGCCTCGCCGCCGTCGACCGTGTTGATCATCGAGTGGGCGGCCCGCTCGAGGTAGTCCCACAGGGTCTGCTCATGCAGCGGTGCTAGCTCGAGGGAGTCCAGCGCCACCCGCATGTGGTGCAGCCACGCATCCCGCGCCGCGGGGGAGACGGGGAAGGGGGCGTGGCGCATGCGCAGGCGCGGATGCCCGCGCTGCTCGCCGTAGGTCTTGGGCCCGCCCCAGTACTGCTCGAGGAACGCGCACAGGCGCCAGCGGGCACCGGTGAGATCCTCCTCCGGGTACATCGGATGCAGCAGCGGATCCTCCGCCACCCCGTCGTAGAAGCGGTCCACCAGGGCCTCGAAGGTGGGGTGGCCGCCGACGGCCTCGTAGAAGCTGATCTGCTCGGCCTGGGGCGAGGGGCTGGTCATGGCTGGGTCTCTCCGATGCTCGGGTGGCGGTGGGAGGCCGTCACTTCTGGACGGTCTCGACGAATCGGGGCATGGCGAAGGCGATCTCCGCCTCCGCGAAGCCGGTGCGGATGCGGGAGCGCAGCTCGCGCTCGACGCCCCACTGCTGACCCGGGGGCGTCTCGAACACGACACGGCGCTGGTAGCGATTCGCATCCACGTCCAGCATGCCGGTGATCGCGGCGGGGGAGAGGATCTCGTCCTTCCACTGCGGGTCCTTCGCCATCTCGGCGGTGACGGATTCGAGCACGGTGGTGACCTGCTCGTCGTCGGCGCCGGCGTCGATGTCGAGCACCACCACGGCGTTCGAGAAGCCGCGTGCGTAGTTGCCCACGCGGATGATCTCGCCATTGCGCACGGTCCACAGCACGCCGTCGATGCCGCGCACCTGGGTGGCGCGCAGGTTGATCGACTCGACGGTGCCCTCGGCGTACTCGAGGTCCACCCAGTCGCCGACGGCGACGATGTCCTCGAACAGCATCACGATGCCCGCGACCACGTCCTTGATGATGGTCTGGGCGCCGATGCCGGCGGCCAGACCCACCACGCCGAGGCTCGCGATCACCGGGGCGATGTCCACGCCGATCTCGGAGAGGATCATCACCGAGGCCACCGCCCAGATCATCACGTGGGCGATGTTGCGGGCCACGGTGGACAGGGTGCTCGCGCGCTGCTCGCGGCGCAGCTGGGCGGCCCGCTGCGACTTGGGATCGCGCCTGACCACGGTGCCGGTGACGGTGGAGATCTTCGAACCGGACTGCACCATGGTGCGGAAGAAGCGTCGCAGGAACCATCCGGCCAGGAAGCTGATCAGCGAGGCGGCCAGGAGGATCACGACGACCTTCACGCCGCTCGAGGTCAGCCAGCGCAGCAGCTGGTCCATCAGGCTCAGCGCATCGTCGGTGGTGGGGGAGGACAGCAGCTGTCCGGGGTCCAGGGGAGCGTCCAACATGCTTTCGACGATAACGCCCTGCGCGACGGAAGTCTGGGGACGTCCGGGGCGAGGTGTCTCACCGTGAGCACCTCGCCCCGGCCCCGTCGGAGGGGCGAGCGTCCGCCGGCGAGGATCAGCCGACGTCCGCGGCGCGGACCTTCTCCTGCCGGGCCACGGTGTCGCGGCCCTCGATGATGATGCGGCGCAGACCGAACGGTGCGTCCTCGGCCTCGGCCAGCCACTGGTCGGCGGCGTCGAGCACGCCCTGCCCGCCGTAGGAGTGCGGGAAGTAGCCGCCCACCAGACGGGTCGCGATCTCGTTCGAGCGCTCCTGCCACACCTGCGAGATCATCGAGAAGTAGCGCTGGCGGTAGGGGGCCAGCAGCGAATCGTCGACCACCCGTCGGAAGCCCTGGATCACCGCGGTGACCGATTCGTTGGCCAGCGTGTCCTTCTCCATCGTGCGACGCCAGGCCTTCGCCTTGGACACCTCGGTGGGCAGAGCGGCCTTCGCCGTCAGGGCGTGCTTGCGCCCGGACTGGGTGTCATCCGCGGAGAGCTGCTCGTCGATGCCCGCGGCGTCGATCCCGCCGAGCACGGCCAGGGAGATCACCAGCGTCCAGCGCAGATCGGTGTCGATCTCGCGTCCGGGCAGCTGCACGGAGCCGCCGAGCAGACCCTCGAGGGTCTGACGGTGCTCCTGGGTGCGGGCCAGGCGCGCGAAGGTCTCCACGTACTGCAGCTGCGCGTCGGAGCCGGCCTCGGCGCTCTCGGCGAGCTGCCACACCGCATCGGCCGCGGACTCGGTGCGCAGCGCCCGCTGGTCCACGGCTGCGTAGGGGCCGGAGACGGTCTCGAGCTGCTGCAGCAGCGTGCGCACCACGGAGGAGGAGACCTCGCCGGTGATGTTCGCGAGCACCAGCTGCTGGTAGCGGCGGCTGGGCAGCTCGCCGTCGCGGACCATGTCCCAGGCCGCGGACCACAGCAGGGTGCGGGCCAGCGGATCGTCCAGATCGCGCAGGTGCTCCATGGCGACGGCGAGGGACTGCTCGTCCAGGCGCACCTTGGCGTAGGTGAGGTCGCCGTCGTTGAGCAGCCACAGGTCCGCCTGCCTGCCCACCAGCTCCGGCACCTCGGTGAGGTCGCCGTCCACGTCCAGCTCGAGGGACTCGGTGCGCACCAGCGCGCCGTCCCGCAGCGAGAACCCGCCCACCTGCAGCCGGTGCGGGCGCAGCGTGAGGTGCTCGGCGGGAGCTGTCTGGGAGATCGCGAAGCGGGTGACGGTGCCGTCCTCGTCCCGCTCGATCAGCGGGGTCAGGGTGTTCACCCCGGCGCGCTGCAGCCACAGCTCCGCCCAGCTGCCGAGGTCCCGACCGCTGGTGGCCTCGAGCTCGACGAGCAGATCGCGCAGCTCCGTGTTGCCCCAGGCGTGCTTGGCGAAGTAGGCGCGCACCCCGGCGAAGAACTCCTCGCGGCCCACATAGGCGACCAGCTGGCGCAGCACCGAGGCGCCCTTGGCGTAGGTGATGCCGTCGAAGTTGGTCTCGACCGCCTCGAGATCGACCATGTCCGCGACCACCGGGTGGGTCGAGGGCAGCTGGTCCTGCTGGTACGCCCAGCCCTTCTCGGAGAGCGCGAAGGTGGTCCAGGAGTCGCTCCAGCGGGTGGCCTCGGCGCTCGCGAGCGTCGAGGCGTACTCGGCGAAGGACTCGTTCAGCCACAGGTCGTCCCACCAGCGCATGGTGACCAGGTCACCGAACCACATGTGCGCCAGCTCGTGGAGGATCGTCAGGTCGCGGCGCTCGCGCACCGCATCGGAGACGTCGGACCGGAACACGTACGCTTCGACATAGGTGATGGCGCCGGGGTTCTCCATCGCGCCCATGTTGTACTCCGGCACGAACACCTGGTCGTACTTGCGGAACGGGAAGTCCTGGTCGAAGGCCTCCTCGTAGAAGTCGATGCCGGCGCGGGTCACGTCGATGACGTTCTGGGCGTCGACGTGCTCGGCGAGGGAGGCGCGCGCGAACACGCCCATCGGGATGGTGCGGCCGTCCCGGGTGGTGACCTCGCCGGTGCCGCCCTGGTAGTTCCCGGCGATCAGCGCGACGAGGTAGGTGGACATCCGCTCGGTGGGCGCGAAGTCCCAGGTGGCCGTGCCCTCGCCGGCCGGGGTCGGAGCAGGGGTGGGGGCGTTGGAGATGACCCGCCAGTGCGCGGGCGCGGTCACGTTCAGCGCATATGTGGCTTTGAGATCGGGCTGCTCGAAGCAGGCGAACATGCGGCGGGCGTCGGAGACCTCGAACTGGGTGTAGAGGTACACCTCGTCGTCGACCGGATCGACGAAGCGGTGCAGGCCCTCGCCGGTGTTCATGTAGCGGCCCGTCGCCAGGATCCGCAGGGAGTTCTCGCCCTCGGCGAGGGCGGGCAGCTGCACCCGGGCGCCGTCGAAGCGGGAGGCGGGATCGGGCAGCAGCTCGCCGTTGAGCTCGATCTCCTGCACGGACTCGGCGATCAGGTCCACGAAGGTGGGCCGGGCCTCGGCGGCGGAGAAGCGCAGCGTGGTCTCGGTGAGGAAGGTGCGCTCGTCGGTGGTCAGATCCAGGCGGATCTCGTAGGAATCGGTGCTGAGGAACGAGGCACGGCTGCGGGCCTCGTCACGCGTGAGGTTCTCGGAGGACATGGGCTCCATCCTGCCACCCGCCTCCCACCTTTCGGGCGATGCGGGCCCGATCAGCGCTTGGTGAGGTCCAGGTCCCAGCTGTAATGATCCGGCAGCGCGGGCACGGGCCACTTCGGATCCGGGAAGAAGTACTCGTACCCGGCGGAGAAGGGGTAGGTCCAGGACGCGATGTGCTGCTCGGCCTCGAGGCCGGCGGCGCGGATGCCCTCGACCTCCTCGGAGGAGAAGTAGCCGGTGCGCTCGGCGCCCTCGAGCTCGTCCTCGTCCTTGTAGTGCCAGTCTCGCCGCGGCAGCACCACCAGGTCGAGCACCAGATCCCGGGTGCGCACCCCCTCCTCGGTGCGCTCGTAGGGGGTCTCGAGGTTGACGTAGTAGCAGCCCAGCGAGCCGTCGTCCTTGTAGAACAGCCAGATCGAGTAGGGCTTGTCCGGCAGGCCGATCATGAGGATGCCGTTGCCGGTCCACAGCTGCTTGGACTGCACGCGCGGGGCGGTGAACATGCCCTCGTCACCGGCGCGGCGCAGCGCCGCACCGGATTCGAGCACAGGCAGCAGCACCTCGGTGCCGGGCGCGATCCAGACCACCACTCCGCGGTCATCGTCCAGCACGACGGTGCCGGGGCGGACGGTGCGGGTGGGGTGCTGAGGGGTGTAGTAGGTCCAGGTCACCTGGTCGCCGGGCGACCAGCGCGGGGTGGAAGACATGGTGGGGTTCCCGGCCGGATCGGCCTCCACGGACGCCCCGTACCGACCGGCCACCGGGCCGGGGCTGCTCTGCCCGTGAAGGGGTAGGCGTATGGGGCGACCATACCGCCTCCCTCGACGGACGGTGCGCGGCGCGCCGACCGGTGCGCGGGCCTGCGCGCTCGGCCCCGCCGGTCCCGCGAGGGGCGGCGGAGCCCGCTGCGTTCAGCTGAGCACGAGCCAGAACAGGGAGGTGGACCCGGCAGCGGCCAGCACGGACAGGACCAGCAGGCCCGTCCCGGTCAGGGTGCGGGCGCGGCGGCGGGGTGCGGGCTGCGGCTCCGTCGCTCCGACGGGGGCGCGGCGGGAGAGGGAGAGGGGTGCGAGTGCGCGGCCGGTGCGGGGGAGACAGGCTGCCGGGCGGGGCTCCCGCCCGACGCAGTGGCCGGTGCATGGGACTGCGGGGCACGGCGTGTGGGGAGGTGGACGAAGCGCTCGGTTGGGCCCGGGACCGCCGGGACCACTGGGGCCGCCGAGGAGGCCGACGCGGCGGAGGGCTGGGTGTCCTGGGTATCGGCACTCGCGGCGGAGGGCTGCGGCGCGGGCGAGAGGCCCTGATGCGCCGCGCTCAGCGCGTCGAGCCGCTCGTGCAGCCCGGGGGCGAGTCCCGCGAGCGCCGACGGGCCCTCCAGCGGCACCTCGCGTCGTCCGTCGCCGGATCCGATCCGGTCCGGCACCTCGAACATCTCCCCATGCGCGGTGAGGGACCAGTCCGAGGCGGGGGAGGAGAGCAGAGGGATCGCCTCCCGCGCCTCGGCGGCACCGGGCCGGCGCTGGGGATCGGCGTCCAGCATCGCCCGCAGCAGGTGCTCCAGGCCGGACGCGGCCGGGTCCGGGCTGCCGGCCATCGCCTGGGCGGCGCGCTCGGCGAGCTCATGCGGTGCGGGGCGCTCGCGGGGCCTGGACGGGGCGAGCGCCTCGACCGCGCAGGCCGCCGCGGCCCAGACATCCTGGGCGAAGGAGAGCGCCGCCCCCTCGAGCGCCTCGGGAGCCATGAATCCGGGCGTGCCGTGCACGAAACCGGTCTCGGTCAGGCGCACATCCGTCTCGTGCAGCGCGATCCCGAAGTCCGCCAGCAGCAGATGAGGATGGGCCTCACCGGTGCTGTCCAGCAGCAGGTTCGCGGGCTTCACATCCCGGTGCACCCAGCGGGAGGCGTGCATCGCCGCGAGAGCGTCGAGCAGCTGGCGCAGCAGCTGAGCGGTGAGGGAGGGGGACAGCGCCCCCTGGCGCGCGACCGCCTCGGCCAGGGTGCCGCCATGCACCAGCGGCATCACCAGCACGATCGTGTCGTCCTCGGCGACCCAGGTGTAGGGCGGCAGCAGATGGGGGTGCCGGCCGAGGTCCTGCGCGGTGCCCACGGACTGCTCGCGCACGAAGCGCAGCACGTCGGCCCCGTCGCGCTGGCGCATCACCTTCGCGGCGCACACGGCGCCGTAGCGCCGATCCACGGCGCGCCACAGCGAGCCCGAGGCTCCTCGGGCGAGTGGTTCGAGCAGCTCGATGCGGCCGGCGATGACATCGGACATGATGGACGTCATGCTAGGACACCGCCACGCACCGGCTCGCCGTGCACGCACGGACCGCGCCGAGACGCGCACCCCGCGCGGACCATCGGCGGTGCTCGCCGTCGCACTGCTGGTGGCGCTGACGCTGTGGGGTGCGGCGCCGGCGGCGCTCGCCGCTCCCGAGGACGAGATCGCACCGCCCGCCCACGCCTACAGCGCCCAGGGCCTGGAGATCGAGGGCGGGGCCTCGCTCGCCCAGGCGCCGTCGGTCGAGCCCGGCATCCATCGCGACTCCTTCGCCCTCGCCGGCGAGGAGCCCTCGCAGGAGGGCACCGTGAAGTACTACCGGGTCGCGGTCCAGGACGGTCAGCGGGTCCATGCCGCGGCGACGATCGCCGCACCGCCCGTGCCCGGCGGGCTGCCCGAGGAGCGCAGCCCGCTTGCCGTGAACGTCTCCTTCCTCACCGCCGGCGGCGACGCCTGCGACGGCGAGCGCGTCACCGACATCGGCGAGTCCCACACCGGGGACGGGCCGATCACCACCGCCGCCGTCTCCGAGGTGCTCGGCCCCGACGGCTGCACCGGCAGCGAGCTGTTCGTGCGCGTGGCCCGCGAGGGCACCCGGGCGGCGGGCGCCGCCCTGCCGGTCGAGGTGCAGATCGCGATCCAGCCCGCCGGGATCGGCGGTGGCGCACCCTCGGTCGAGGAGCCGCTCGAGGAGGATGCCGCGGCCCCCACCGCCCCGGAGAGCTCGGAACCGCTCGAGCTGGGCCGCTCCTTCCAGGGCGCGGCCGAGGTGGAGCCCGGCTCCTACGTGATCGAGCTGGTGCCGGGCGAGACCGGGCTGGTCGCGATCGACGTGGCCGAGGGGCAGCGACTGCGCTGGCGCACCGAGATCACCTCGGTGCCCGAGGAGCAGCCCGGAGCGATCGCGCTGCGGGCCTTCGACCCGGCCCGCTCCCAGGTGACCGTGGGCGGCGGCTCCTGGAGCCCGGGCAGCGCGGGCACCGTCTCCGGCGGCGGGATGCGCGCCCCGGTGGACGTCGGTAACCGCGGCTCCGAGCACGACTCGGTGCGCAGCGCCTGGCTGCCCGGCACCCACGTGATCCAGCTCCAGCGCCTCCAGCGCGCGAGCGGCGCCGACCCCGCGGGCGAGGCCCCGCTCACCCTGATCCTCACTCTCGAGCTCGAAGGGGAGGCCGCCGAGGACGCCGCCGAGGGCACGGTGCTCGAGCTGGGTCAGAGCGGCGGCGGCCTCTGGAGCGCCGAGAGCCCCGTGGCACGCACCGTGCTGCTGATCGCCGCCGCGGCGCTGGGCCTGTTCGCGGTGGTCCTTGCCGCAGCGGGCGTGCTGGTGCTGCGCCGCCGCTGAGCGGCCCGGCGGGCTCAGCCCGTCCACGCCTCCCACAGCTGCGCGTACCGGCCGCCGAGGGCGACCAGCTGCTCATGCGTGCCCTGCTCCACCACCGCGCCGTCGGCCATCACCAGGATCCGGTCGGCGACCTTCGCCTGCGAGAGCCGGTGCGCGACGATGATCGTGGTGCGCCCCCGCGCCACCTCGAGCGCTGCCCGCTCGAGCACGCGAGCCCCCGAGGAGCCCTCGTCGGCCGTGGCCTCGTCGAGGATCAGCACGGACGGGTCCTGCAGCACGACCCGGGCCAGGGCCAGCTGCTGGGACTGCTCGGCGGTGAGCCGGGCACCCTTCTCGCCCACCTCGGTGTCCAGGCCCTTGGGCAGGCGGTCCACCCAGGCCAGCGCATCGACCCGGCGAAGCGCCGCACGCAGCGCGTGATCGTCCGCGCGGGGCGCGGCGAGCTGCAGGTCCTCGCGCAGCGTCCCGCGGAACACGTGGACGTCCTGGCTCACGATCGAGGCGTGCGAGCGCACCGCCTCGAGATCGGCATGGGCGAGATCCGCCCCGCCGTGCAGCACCCGTCCGTGGCGCGGCTCGAGCGTGCCGGCGAGGATCGCGGCGAGAGTGGACTTGCCGGCCCCGGAGGCTCCCACCAGGGAGACTGTCTCTCCGGGTGCGATCTCGAGGTCCAGCGGATGCAGGATGATCCGCGCGTTGCCGTCCTCGTCGGTGGTGTAGGCGTGGGAGACCTGCTCGAGCCGGATCGAGGCATCGGCGGGGCGCTCGGTGCCGGGGGAGGCGGCAGGATCGATCGAGGTGATCACCCCGACCATCCGCGCCAGGCTCGCGAGCGCCGACTGCACCTCGTCGAGGTTGAAGATGACCGCCATCATCGGCCAGAACAGGGTGACCAGGTAGACCCCGGCCGCGGCCACCAGACCCACCGGCGCACCGCCCACCTGCACCATCACGAAGCCCAGCAGCAGCACCATCGCCAGCGCCAGGTTCTCCGGCACGTTCAGGCCCACCACCAGGCGACCCACCAGGTACATCACCCGCATGTTCAGCAGCGAGGCGGTCTCGGACAGCACCGCCACATGGCGGGTCTCGCGGCGCTCGATGCCGTAGGCGTGCACGGTGGGGATGCCGTGGATCGCGGAGAGCAGGCCCTGTGCGCGGGCGCCCATCGCGATCCGCTCGCGGCGGTAGATGGGGGCGGTGCGCCGCAGATACATCACCGCGGCGATCACGTACATCGGCACGATGATCACCACCATCAGCAGCAGCCAGGGGGACAGGGTCGCCATCCCCACCAGGGTGATCACCACCAGGAAGCCCAGCTGGATCAGGTTCGGCACCAGGTTGTTCACGGCGCGCGCGGCGACATCCACGTCATCGGCCACCCGGGAGAGGGCGTCACCGATGCCGGTGCGCTCCATGGTCTGCGCCGGCAGATCCAGCGCCCGGTCGATCACGTCCTCGCGCATCCCGGCGAGGATCCGCTGGCCCAGCGCCGAGATCATCGACCAGCCCAGCGCCATCAGCACCGCCTGCAGGAGGCCGACGGCGAGGATCTGCCCGCCGAGCGTCCACACCTGGGCGCTCGTGCCGTCCTCGGCGACCACGTCCACGGCCGAGCCGATCAGCCGCGGCAGGATCGCCGCGGCGACCGCTCCGGCGACCGTGATCAGCAGCGTCGCGAGCGTCGAGAGCCAGTGCTCCCGCAGCCGCGCTCCCATGAACCGCAGCGAGGTGCGGGCGTCGGCGATCGGCAGCAGCTGGGCGTGCTCGGCCAGCTGCTCGCGGGCGGTGGAGTCATCGCCCAGCACGTCCTCGAGCGGACGCTTCCAGTCCAGATCGCTCATCGCCGCACCACCTCCCAGTACTCCTCGTTCTCCATCAGGTCCGCGTGCACGCCCTCGCCGCGGATCTCGCCCGCCTGCACGAACACCACGCGATCGGCTGCCTGCAGCAGCGCCGGGGCACGGGTGACCAGCAGGGTCGCTCGGTCGGTGCGTCGGCGTGCCGCGGCCAGCGCCTCGGCGATGTTCTGCTCGGTGACCGCGTCGACGGCGGTGGTCGGGTCGTGCAGCACCAGCACCGGGGCGTCGGCCGCCACGGCCCGGGCCAGGGCGATGCGCTGACGCTGACCGCCCGAGAGGTTCGCCCCGCGGTCCAGGATGCGGGTGTCATAGCCCTCGGGCAGGATCCGCAGCAGGTCATCGGCGCCGGCGGCGTGCAGGGCCTGATCGGCCCAGGCATCGTCCTCGCCCTGCGCGATGCCGGCCGGCGCGCGGGTGGCCAGCTGCGCGCGCAGCGTGCCGTCGAAGAGGTCCACCACGTGCGGTTCGACCAGCAGCTCGGAGCGCAGAGTGAGGCGGTCGGCGGGGGTGATGGGCTGCTCGCCCACCCGGGCTCCGCCGTCGACCTGCCCGCTGACCGCATCGATCACGGCCTCGGCATCAGCCGCATCGGCGCAGGCGAGCGCGACGATCTCCCCGTCGGCGACGCTGAGCTGCGGCAGGTGCAGGCCGCCGGCCGCGCCGCGTCGGCCCTGGGCGGCGCCGCGGCCCTCGCCCCGGTCATCGCGCTGAGTGGTCAGCACGTCCAGGCCGAGCTCGGGGTCATCGACGGCGCGTCCCAGATCCGTGTACAGATCTCGCACGCGGCGCGCAGAGGTGGACATGCCCGCCCACCACACGGGGGCGCCGGCCAGGCCCTGCATCATGCCCATCACGTACCGGGCCACGCCCACCACTGCGATCAGCACGCCGAGGGTGAGGGCGCCGTCGAGGGTGCGCAGCGCGGCCAGCACCACCACGGCGGCGAGCATCGACCCGGTCACCAGCGTGGTCAGCCCGGAGGAGATCCCCGAGTAGCGGGCGTTGACGAGAGCGGCCTGCAGCGCGATGCGGGAGCGCCGGCGGTAGGTGGCCCGGGCGCGGGACTGCACCCCGAGGCCCTGCAGCACCCGCAGCCCGTGCACCAGATCGGTCGCGGTGGCGGCGGCCTCGGCGGCCTGGGACTGCTGATCGTCGTAGCGGGCCGACAGCGTCGGGGTGATCACCCGGATCACCACCACCATCACCGCGATCCCGAGCAGCATCGTCAGGCCCAGCCAGAGATCCGCCGCGGCGAGGTACACGGCGGCGGCGAGGATCGCGATCAGCGAGGGCACCACCCAGGTGAGCATGTCCAGCAGGTCGGAGGCCTTGTCCGCATCGGAGGTGGCGATCGAGAGCACCTCCCCGGCGGGCCGCTCGATGCGGCGCGAGCGGGGATCCAGCACCGCACCGGTGAGCCCCACCCGCAGGCGGTGCCGCTCGAACATGCACGCCTTCTGCGTCTGCAGGAAGGTGAACACCCACAGCAGCGCGCCCACGATCCGCATCAGGATCAGCCCGAGCGCCCCGAGCACGGTCAGGCGCAGATCGCCGGCCATGATGCCCTGATCGATGATCAGCCCCAGCACGATCGGCATCAGCAGCTCGACGCCCTCGGACAGGGTCGCCAGCGGCAGCACGACAGCCAGCATCCGCCGATGCCCGCGCAGGATCGAGCGCATCACCCCCGGAGCACGGACCGGAGAGGAGGAGGGAGCCGCGGCGGCCGCGGAGGAGGAGAGAAGCACTCGACCGATCCAACCCTCCCGCCCTGCCCGGCGCAACGCTTTTAGCCCGAGCACAGGTGTCGGCCCGGTCACCACATCGCCCGACTGCCTCTCAGACGGCCGCCCGCCGAGGACGCACCGGTGACAGAATGGCGGTATCACCCCCGAGTCGAGGAGACCCCATGAGTGAGCGCACCGCTGAGCTGTTCGTCGACCCCGCCTGCCCCTTCGCCTGGATGGCCAGCCGCTGGCTGCACCACGCCGCCGAGGTGCGCACCTTCACTCCCCGCTTCTCGGTGATGTCGCTGTCCGTGCTCAACGAGGGCCGCGATCTGGATCCCGGCTACCGCCGGAGCATCGACGACTCCTGGGGCGCTGCCCGGCTCGCGATCGCGATCGACGAGGCCGAGGGGAACGAGGCCTTCTCCCGCTGGTACACCGCCTGGGGCGAGCGCTTCCACGTGGGCGATGACAAGTCCGACCGCCGCCGCACCGCCGAGCTCGCGCTCGCCGATGCCGAGCTGCCCGCCTCCCTGATCGAGAAGTACGACCACGTCCCCGGCGACGAGATAGACACGGCCCTGCGCGCCTCCCATGAGCGGGCGATCTCCCTGGTGGGCGATGACGTGGGCACCCCCGTGATCACCTTCGGCACCGGCACCGCCTATTTCGGCCCCGTCATCTCTCCCGCCCCGCGCGGTGAGGACGCCGGGAAGCTGCTGGATGCGATGGAGGCGCTGTCCACGATCGAGGGCTTCTATGAGATCAAGCGCTCGCGCAGCGGCGGCATCGACCTCAGCTGAGCACTCTGCAGTCCCACCGGCCCTCAGCCGGTGCCCCTCCCATCCCTGAACGCCCGAAAGCGAGACCCCACATCATGCGCGTGCACATCGGCACCGACCACGCCGGCTTCGAGCTGAAGAACCGCCTGGTGGCGGTCCTGGAGAGCAAGGGACACGAGGTCACCGACCACGGCGCCCACGAGTACGACGCCCTGGACGACTACCCGCCGTTCTGCACCGACGTGGGCGAGGCCGTGGTCGCAGATCCGGAGTCTCTCGGCATCGTGATCGGCGGCTCCGGTAACGGTGAGCAGATCGCGGCGAACAAGGTCGCCGGTGTGCGCGCCGCCCTGGTGTGGAACGAGGACACCGCACGCCTCGCCCGCGAGCACAACGACGCCAACGTCATCTCCGTCGGTGCGCGCCAGCACACCGAGGAGGAGCTCGAGTCGCTGATCGACATCTTCCTCGCCGAGCCCTTCTCGGGCGAGGAGCGCCACCAGCGCCGCATCGACCTGGTGGGCCTGTACGAGCGCACCGGCGGGTACGACCAGTCCGGCGCTCCCTCTGCCGAGTAATGCCCGAGGGTCATACCGTCCATCGGCTCGCGGCTGCCTTCGAGCAGGCATTCGGCGGGCAGAGGGTGCGGACCTCGAGCCCGCAGGGACGCTTCTCGGAAGCAGCCGAGCTGGACGGCATGGTGCTGCTGGGCGCCGAGGCCGTCGGCAAGCACCTGTTCCTCCCCTTCGCGCCGTCCGATGACGTGGACCGCGGCTCGCCCGTGGTGCGGCACGTGCACATCCATCTGGGCCTGTACGGCTCCTGGACCTTCGCCGGCGAGCCCGGCTTCGCCGACGCCCATGCCATCGGCGCACCGCGCCTGCGCATCGGTGAGCAGGAGGAGACGCTCGAGGCCGAGGGGGACGACGAGACGGCGCAGGGCGGCTCCGGCACGCCGGACTGGCGCCGGATCGTGCCGCGGCCGACGGTGCGGCTGCGGGTGGCCGGGCCGCGCGGGCTCGCGGATCTCACCGGTCCCACGGCCTGCGAGATCCTCGACGCCCAAGGCCGTCAGGATGTGCTGGACCGTCTGGGCCCGGACCCGTTGCGCCCCGATGCGGATCCGCGACGCTTCGTGGACGCGGTGCGCCGCTCCCGCACCACGATCGGCGCGCTGCTGATGAACCAGAAGATCGTCGCCGGGATCGGGAACATCTATCGCGCCGAGCTGCTGTTCCGGGCCCGCCTGGACCCCTTCGTACCCGGCAACGAGCTGTCCACCGGGATGCTCGAGGAGATGTGGGAGGACCTGGTGGCGCTGATGACCTACGGCGCCCGCACCGGCAGGATCGTCACCACCCAGCCCGCCCACCGCGACATCGAGGCGAGGATCGTCGAGCGCTCGCGCGGCACCCGGCAGAACGGGGACGAGGACCCGGACGTCGTCTCCCGCGAACGCTCCTTCTACGTCTACCACCGCCAGACCCTGCCCTGCCGCCTGTGCGGCACCGCCGTGCGCTCGGCCGATCTCGCCGCCCGCACCGTGTTCTGGTGCCCCCGCTGCCAGACCCCGCGCCGCCGCCGGGCGGACTGGACCCGGCAGCACCCCGCAGCGCCCTGGGCGCTCGCCTCCTGAGAAGGGCCGCGGATGAGCAGCAGCTCGGCACCCGAGGTGACACACAGCGGGATGCTCGCCGTCGGGCAGGGGCACGAGATCTTCTGGGAGGAGAGCGGCACCCGCGACGGAGTGCCCACCCTCTACCTCCATGGTGGGCCGGGCGGCCGCCTCACCCCCGGCTACCGCAGGAACTCCCCGGCCGATCGGGCGCGGATCATCGGCATGTCCCAGCGCGGAACAGGTCGCTCCACGCCCGGCGTCGGTGCGCCGGGCCCGGTCGCTCTGGAGGGCCAGAGCAGGGCGCATCTCGTCGAGGATCTCGAGCTGCTGCGCGAGCATCTCGGGATCGAGGCCTGGATCGTCCAAGGCGTCTCCTGGGGCAGCACGCTCGCCCTCGCCTACGCCCAGGCCTATCCCGAGCGGGTGCTCGGAGTGGTGCTGTTCGCCGTCACCTCCACCTCGCGCCGCGAGGTGGACTGGATCACTGAGGGCATCGGGGCGGTCTACCCCGAGGCGTGGGACGCCTTCGCGAGCATCGCCGAGCAGCACGCGGGCTTCGACCGCGCCGACAGCTCCGAGACCAGGCTCCGGATCGTCGAGGCCTACCGGCGGATGCTCACCTCCACGGACCCGGACCTCGTGGACCTCGCCGCCCGCGCCTGGATGGCCTGGGAGGACGCGCACATCAGCATCGGGGGCGGCGGGCCAGCCCAGGCGCATGCCGTGCCCGAAGGGCAGGAGATCACCGAGCACGAGCGGGCCTTCGCCCGGCTGGTCACCCACTACTGGGCGCAGGACGGATTCGTCGCCGACTGGGCGACGCGCTGGGATGCCCCGCCCGGCAGCGGCCTGCTCGGCGGGATGGGCCGGCTGGACGGGATCCCCGGCGTGCTGATCCACGGCCGACGGGACGTCTCCGGGCCGGCGCTGACCGCCTGGGAGCTGCACCGGGCCTGGCCCGGCAGCGAGCTGGTCATCGTCGAGGAGGAGGGCCACGGCGGCCCTGTGATGGCCGAGCACTGGTGCCGGGCCGTCACCCGGATGGTCGACGCAGTGCTCGGCCGCCGGCAGTGACCTGACAGCGGCCGGGCTGGCCGCTGCGTCTCATCGCTCGTGCGGCGCGCTCGGCGTTCGCGCAGCTCGCTCAGCGCGACTCGATGAGCGCGACGATCTCTGCCCGCTCGAAGTACTTCGCGGTCTCCAGGGCGCTGGGCGTGCCCAGATCCGGATCCGCCCCGGCCTCCAGCAGCACCCGGGCCACCTCGGTGAAGCCCTTGAAGGCGACGCCAGCCAACGGGGACTGGCCGCGATCGTTGGCGAGGTCCACATCGGCGCCGCGCGCGACGAGCTCGCCCACCAGCTCGGCATGGCCGTGATAGGCGGCGAGCATCAGCGGGCTGTTGCCAGCGGCATCGCGCAGGTCCACGGGGGCGCCCTGTTCGATCAGGGCGAGCAGGGGAGCGCTGTCGCCGCCGCGCGCGGCATCCAGCATCGAATTGGCCAGCGCGATCGCGTCGTCGTCAGCGGCGGTGGTCCCGTTCTCGTTCATGGCACGAGACTACTGCCGGCCGGGCAGGCTCGCGGACAGCGTGCCTCGACCCACGTCGACCAAGTGGTGCACAGCGCACGCGGGGCGCGAGCCCGCACACCGGCAGTGCTGCGTCGGCAGTACTCTGTCGGCCATGCCTGCACCCACCGCCGTCGCCGTGCGCCGCGCCGCGCTCGCTGACATCGACCCCCGCACCCTCTACCTGCTCGCCAAGCTCCGTCAGGACGTCTTCACCCTCGAGCAGCGGGCCACCGACCCCGATCTGGACGGCCGGGACCTCGACCCCACCACCACCCTGATGTGGCTCGAGCTGCCCGGGGCGGAGGCCGCGTCGCTGGGCGTGCCGGGACTGCCGGTGGCGCACCTGCGGGTGCTCGCCGAGGACGACGGCGCCGTGCGGATCGGCCGGGTCGCCGTGGACGGCGCGCACCGTCGTGGCGGATACGGGCGCCGATTGATGGGGGAGGCCCTCGCGCATGCCCGCGAGAGCGCGCCGGGCGCCGAGGTGCGCATCGACGCCCAGGCTCACCTCGAGCAGTGGTACGGATCGATGGGCTTCGAGACCGTGGGCGGGCTGTTCATGGAGGCAGGGATCGAGCACGTGGCGATGGTGCTGCGCCCCGGCCACGGCGCCCCCTCGGCGCACGGGACCATCTGAGCGTGCTCGCCACGGCGGTGCTCGTCACGGCGAGATGAATCCCGTTCCCGGAGATCCTGACCCTGGCGGGTCCGGCCCCGGAGGCGTGGCTGCTGATCCGTCGCTGATTAGCGTCATGGGATATCAGGATCTGGAGGCGTATCTGCTGACCCCCAAGCGCTCCGTCACCCTCGCCCATCTGAACCGGGTGGAGCGGTCCGACTACCCGGGGCTGCTGGAGGTCAACGGGATGACCGTCCCCGATGTCTCCAAGATCATCCGCGATCTCGAGGAGCGGGACCTCTCGCTCAGCCCACCAGCAGCTGCGCGAGCCACGGCCACACCGCGAGCCCGAGCGCGATCGCCACGCCCAGCAGATCCGCGCGGCGCAACGGGCTGGGCAGGGCCCAGGTGCGGGTCCTCGCGGTCGCGAAGCCGCGCGAATCCATCGCCAGGGCCTGCTGCTGAGCACCCCGCAGCGCATCGACCAGCAGGGCCAGGGTGGCACCGGCCAGCATCCGTGGGGAGGTGCGCGAGCCCAGGCCCCGCAGCATCCGGGCGTGGGTGATGATCTCCCACTGCCGGCCCAGGTGACCCGCGCGGATCAGCCCGGCGACCGACGCCGCGACCACACGAGCCGGGGCTCGCAGCCGGCCGCCGAGGGCATCGCCCAGCGCGGTGGGGTCCACGCTGCCCAGGGCCAGCACACCGGGCGCGACGAACACGGTGATCCGCGCGGCCTCCTTCGCGCCGAGCAGCCACGCCTCGCCGGAGAGGGAGGGGGCATCCCCGAGCAGGGCGGTGGTCCACGCGAGCCCTGCGGCCGAGAGCAGGATCGGTGCCAGCCGCAGCAGGCCGCCGCGCAGGGAACGGATCGCCAGCGGCGCCAGCAGCACGATCGGCAGCAGCGCCAGCAGCCCGCCCTGCCAGGTCTGGACCGCGAAGGAACCGATCGCGGCGAGGATCCCGATCAGGCACAGCACCAGCGGGTTCAGCGCGTCGGCCGGGATTGTTCGGGAGCGGGGGACCGGTCCGATGGTGCGATCGGGTGAGGGGCTGCGCTGGGCGGACCGCACGGCGGGGCCCGCGAGCGCATGCTCGCGATCGGCGTGGGCGATCAGCACCGCATCGTGGGTGGCCGCGAGGATCGCGCGGCCCTCGCGGCGGGCGCCCTCCAGCAGCTCCAGCACCGCCGCATGACGTGCGGTATCCAGACCCACCGTGGGCTCGTCGAGCACCAGCAGGCTCGGCTCCTGGGCGAGCGCCGCGATGATCGCCAGGCGCCGCTGCTCCCCGCCGGAGAGGGTGTGGGGGTTGGCGCCGGCGAGAGCGGTCAGGCCGGCGCGCTCGAGCAGCAGATCGGCGAGCTGCTCATCGCTCGCCCAGGGCGAGGCGAGGACCTCCGCGCGCACGCTGGATGCGACGAAGGAGTGCTCGGGGTTCTGGGGCACGAAGGCGATCTGCGCCGGCTCGGGGCGCTCGACGCTCCCGGCGGTGGGGGCGGTCAGTCCGAGCAGTGTGCGCAGCAGCGTGGTCTTGCCGCTGCCGCTCGGCCCGGTGATCACGGTCAGCTCCCCGCCGCGCAGCGCGAGGTCCACGCCCTCGAGCACTGGCCTGCCGCCCCGCTCCGCGCTCACCGCGTGCAGTGCGGCGACCACCGGCCCGGCAGGACCCGCGGCATGCTGCCCGGCGGGTGCGGCGGGGTCGCCCACGAGGGCGGCCACGGTCTCGCGGGGCGGCCCGTCGGCGATGATACGTCCCTGCGCGCCGAGCACGACCAGTCGATCCACGTGCTCGAGCCACGGGGTCAGGCGGTGCTCGGCGACCACCAGGGTGCGGCCCTGCGCGGCGGCCAGGATCGAGGCGCGCACCGCGCTCGCAGTGTCCTCATCCAGCATCGACGTCGGCTCATCCAGCAGCAGCGCCGAGGGCTCGAGCGCGAGGGAGCCCGCGAGCGCGAGCCGCTGCTGCTGGCCGCCGGAGGCCTCGAGCGGGGCCCTGTCCGCGTCCAGATCCACCAGCGCCGCCTCGAGCGCGGCGGTGACGCGGGCCTGGATCTCCTCACGGCGGAGGGCGGCGTTCTCCGGCCCGAAGGCCGCCTCCCGGCCGACAGTCGCGGCGACCAGGGCATCGGTGGGGTTCTGCAGCAGCAGGCCCCGCTCACCGGGCCGGGAAGGGCCGGGCGCGGTGCCGATCAGCTCCCCGGTCTCCTCGTCCAGGAGACCGGCCAGGGCCCGCAGCACGGTGGATTTCCCGCTGCCGCTGGCCCCGGCCAGCAGCACGCGCTGCCCGGCGGGGATCTCCAGATCGAGATGATGGAGGGTGGGCTCGCTGCGGGAGTACGGATGCCAGGTGAGCCCGCCCAGGGACAGAGCGCTCACGCCCGGGCGTCATCCTTCGCCGTGGGTGCCGAGTGCGCAGCGGATCCGGTCGCGGTGGCCCGAGCCTGCTGAGCCCGTTCCCGGCCCACGGGCATCGCGTCCAGCGCCCCGGTCGCGGCGAGGGCCCGGGTGGCGGCCCAGCCCAGCACGCCGCACAGCAGCGCTCCGGAGAGCAGGAAGAAGCCCAGCATCGCGAAGGAGAAGGCCCAGCTCATCTCCTGGTAGTAGGCGAACTTCTCCCAGCCCCACTCGAGCACGGCCGAGAACAGGCCGCCCAGGATCGCCACCGGCAGCGTGAAGCGACGGTAGCGGAACAACAGGAAGGCCAGCTCGACGCCGCCGCCCTGCATCAGGCCGGAGATCGCGGTGCCCCAGCCCCACTGGCTGCCCAGCAGCATCGACAGCACGGCCGCGATCATCTCGGCCAGCAGTGCGGCGCCGGGCTTGCGCACGATCAGCGCGGCCAGCAGCGCGGGCAGGAACCAGACTCCGGCCAGCAGGCCCTCGGCGGGCTTGAACGCTGTGGTGAGCGGGCCGATCAGCGTGTACAGCTGGCCGTACCCCAGGAACGCGACGCCGAAGGCGGCCCCGATCGTCACGGTGACCAGCAGGTCCACGGTGCGGAAACGAGTCATCACTTCTCCTTCCCTAGCGGAAGGGGCACACGGCACCGGTGGTGCTGTGCGGAAATCCCGACTCCCTACGCCGGTGCAAACCGGATCAGGTTCGAGGGTCTGCGCCCGATGCGCACTCTCAGCACCACGCGGTGCTCACCTGTCAGTGGATGACGAGCTCAGAGCCTACCGTGTGCGAACAGGTCCTGCCGTGCCGTGCGTCTCAGCGGCGCGCCCGGATCGCCTGGTCCACGGCCTCCGCCGTCGCCCTCGGATCCACCGGGGAGATCAGGTAGTGGCGCGAGCCCTTGCCGATGATCTCCACCATCTCGCCGGGCCCCGTGGCCAGCACCCGGTACGGGGCACGCAGATCGCTGAGGGTGTAGATCTTCCGCTTGCCCACCGGGGTGAGCTCCTCCGGGCTCGCCGCCATCACCGTCGAGCGGCGCCAGCCGAACCCGCCCAGCGTCACCCCGGCCCGCGAGCGGGGGATAGTGCGCAGCTGCACGGTGCGGAAGTCCTCGAGCGGCCAGGCCCTGCGCGGCAGGAATCCGCCCAGACTCACCGTCAGCCCGCGCTCGTCCACGATGAAGCGCGTCCACTGGCCCATCCAGGTCCACAGGGTCAGCACCGCGAACAGCCCCGCGAGCACCACCGCGCCCGGCATGCCGGCACGCTGATGCATGAGCACCACCAGCACCACGCCGCTGAGCACGGTGATCCCGATCCGGGTCCAGCCGATCGAGGAGGGACGCGTATGCCCCACGTAGAACGGAGGATCGGGCCTCACCAGATCGTCACCCGCTCCCCGGGCGCGCGGTACATCGCATCCCCCTCGACGACGCCGAAGGCCTCATGGAACTCCTCGAGGTGGCCCACCACGGTGTTGCAGCGGAACTCCATCGGAGCATGCGGGTCCACGGCCAGGCGGCGCACCGCCTCCTGACCGCGGTTCTTCCCGCGCCACACCGTCGCCCACGACCAGAACACCCGCTGCAGACCGGTGAAGCCGTCGATCTCGGCGGCGACCTCCTCGGCGTCGTGGCTGGCGAGGTAGGCCTTCACCGCGATCGACAGACCGCCCAGGTCACCGATGTTCTCGCCGATGGTCAGGGCGCCGTTGACGCGGTGGGTGTCATCGAGATCGCGGGGCGAGAGCTCGGAGTACTGGGTGATCAGCTGGGCGGCGCGGGCGTCAAAGGCCTCACGGTCCTCGGGCGTCCACCAGGAGACCAGGTTGCCGTCGCCGTCGTACTTCGAGCCCTGGTCGTCGAATCCGTGCCCGACCTCGTGGCCGATCACCGCGCCGATCCCTCCGAAGTTCACGGCGTCGTCGGCCTCCGCGTCGAAGAACGGCGGCTGCAGGATCGCAGCGGGGAACACGATCTCGTTGCGGCCGGGGTTGTAGTAGGCGTTGACCGTCTGCGGGGTCATGTGCCATTCGTGCTCGTCGATCGGGCCGCCCACCTTCGCGTACTCGAAGGCCGCCTCGAAGCGGCGCGAGGCGCGGGCGGTGGCCACCAGGTCGCCGGGCACGATCTCGAAGCCCTCGTAGTCTCGCCACACCTCGGGGTACCCGATCTTAGGAGTGAACTTCTCGAGCTTGGCCAGCGCCTTCTGACGCGTGGCGGGAGTCATCCACGGCAGGTTCCGGATCGACTCCCGGTAGGCGTCCATCAGCGCCTCGACCAGCACGGTCATGCGCTCCTTGTGGGAGGCGGGGAAGTGGCGGGTCACATACTCGCGGCCGACGGCGAAGCCGACGGTGCCCTCGACGAAGGCGACACCGCGCTTCCAGCGCTCGCGCAGCTCCTCGGCGCCGGAGAGCACGCGGCCGGAGAACGCGAAGTCCTCCTCGACCAGGGCGGCCGGACCGTAGGGGGCGTAGGAGGAGACGGCGTGCAGCGCGAGCCAGCTGCGCAGCACCTCGAGGTCCTCGCCGGCCAGCAGCTCGGCGGCGGCGGAGACGTACTCGGGCTGGCCCACCGAGACCACCTCGAAGGCGCGCGCGGGCGCACCGGTGCCCTCGATGAAGGCGTCCCAGGGGAACGAGGGCGCGAGCTCGCGTCGCTGCTCGGCATCCATCGGGTTGTAGGACTTCTCGCGGTCGCGCAGGCGCACCACGTCCACGTGGCGGGCCGCCAGGCGGGTCTCGAAGTCCATCACCGCCGCGGCGAGGTCCTCGGCGCTGCCGGACAGCAGCCCCGCACGGCCGGGCAGCTCGGCGAGGCGAGCGAGGTTGCCCAGGTGCGCGATGTAGGCCTCGCGGATCTCCGCGTAATGCTCCTCGCGGTAATAGGACTCATCCGGCAGCCCCAGCCCGCCCTGGTGGATCTTGACCTGATAGTTCGTGGAGTCGCGATCATCGGTCCAGACGTAGGACAGCAGCGCCGAGGCGCCCGAGTCCGGGGCGGCCATGGTGCGCACGATCGAGGGGAGATCTGCGGCCGCCGAAATGGTGCCCAGCAGATCCTCGAGCACGCCGAGGCCGGCCTGCTCGATCGCCTCGGTGTCCATGAACATCGTGTAGAGCGCGCCCACCCGCCCGTGGTCGGTGGTGGGGGCCTGCTCGCTGTGCGAGGCGACATCCGCCGCATCCGCCGCGGCCTCCTCGATGATCTCCCGCACCCGCTCCTCGGAGAGGTCGCGCAGGGCGTGGAAGGCGCCGTCGCTCGAGCGGTCGGCGGGCATCTCATGCTCGCGCAGCCAGCGCCCGTTGACGTGGCCGAACAGGTCGTCCTGGATCCGGACGGACTCGTCGACCTGGTCGAGGGAGAGGCCCGAGGGGCGTGCGGAGGGGGCAGTGGTCATCATCGGCTCCTGCGAGGTGTGCGGTGGGGGTGCCGGGGATCCGGCGGGAGATCGGCTCTGCGCTGATCGGTCCGGTGTCAGAGGGCGAGCAGACCCATCACAGCCAGCGCCAGCGTGAGCAGGCCCAGGCCGAAGGGTGCGTACGCCCAGGGGCTGCGGGCGCGGTCCGCGGGCGGGCGGCGGTGCAGCACGAGTGTGGACAGGCCGATGCCGATCGACAGCACGGCCGTGCCGACCACGAGCACCGGGGAGAACACCACCAGGACGGTCGCGCCGACCTGGAACATGACGGTGCCCGCCACGTCGAGCAGACGCATCACCACGGTGGAGCGGGCGCCCACCCGCTGCGAGAGCAGGGTGGAGATCGCCTCCTTGGACCACTCGCCGGGGCGGGCGATCTGCTGACGGGTGGTGACGGTCTGGGCGGTGGCGAGGATCAGCCACACCAGCGCGCAGCCGGCACCGACCCACACGCCCAGATGCGACTGGATATCCGCCGGCCACATCAGCAGTGCCAGCAGCACCGCGGCGACGCGCAGCAGCTCGTCCACCACGCTGCGCACGGCCAGCAGGCCCGGGTTCACGGCCAGCTGCTTGCGGGTGCGGGCGACGAACAGGCTGGTCGCCACGAGCGAGATCAGCTGGACGGCTCCGAGGCCGATGCCCAGCAGCAGCGGCAGCGGGGTCAGCGGCGCGAACGGCAGGATCGCGATGATCAGCACCACGCCGAGCACCGGGATCAGCAGAGCTTGGATCGACAGTCCCTTGACGAGGTCCCTCACCAGATCCGCGCCGGTGGGCGGATGGTCGTGGCCGGTGTGGTCGTGGGGGTCGTCATGGTGCGGCGCGGCCGCCGCGGGCGAGTCGGTCATGGGGCTCCTTCGTGGTCCCCACCAGGGTAGCGGGGGTGGACGGAGCGAGGCTGAGCGGCGCTGATGTGGAACCATGGTCCCGTGAGGACCGATGCGATGAACACCAGCGGCGCGGGCCTGTCGGCTGCACAGCGTCAGCGCGCCCTGGGCGCCGTCATCGCGGCCGCCGCCGGTGACGCGCTGGGCGCCCCCTACGAGTTCCAGCCGCCGGTGCTCGACTCCGAGGAGATCGACATGATCGGCGGCGGGGTCCTGGACTGGCAGCCGGGGGAGTGGACCGACGAGACCGCGATGGCGATCGTGGTGCTCGAGGCCTCCCTCGCCTCCGCAGGCGACCATGACCTGCGGATCGAGACCGCGCAGGACCACATCGCCCGCGAGTGGTACTCGTGGTCCCTGGGTACTCCGGACATCGGCACGCTCACTTCCCAGGTGGTGCGCACCGCCGCGGCGCTGGCCCGCGAGGACGGCCACTACGCCCCGCGCGCCAAGGATTTCCGGGCCGCTGCGGCCTCCGCGCACGAGGAGCTGCCGGCCTCTGCCGGGAACGGTTCGCTGATGCGCGTGCACGCCTCGGTGCTGCCGTACCTGCTCTCTCCCGAGGAGCATGCGGTCGAGGCGATCGAGGCGGTGTGCCGCTTGACACACGTGCATCCGGACACCATCGAGGCCAGCATTCTGTGGGGTCTGGCCGTGCGCCACGCGATCGTCACCGGCGAGGTCGATGTGCGGGTGGGACTGCCGCACCTGCCCGAGGAGCGGCGCGGGCTGTGGGGCGAGAGGATCGCGGAGGCGGAGGAGTCCACGCCCGTGATGTTCCGGCGCAACGGCTGGGTGGTGGGCGCCTTCCAGGCGGCCTGGTCGGCGGTCTCGCAGATCACCCCGATCCCGGAGGGGAAGTTCGCCCAGCGCGACGCCCTGGTGGCCGCGCTCGAGGCCGCGGCCCGCGCCGGGTACGACACCGACACCGTCACCTGCATCACCGGTTCGCTGCTCGGTGCGGCGCTCGGCTACAAGGCGGTGCCGCCGGAGTGGCGCCGCGCCCTGTTCGGATGGCCGGGCTATGACCTCGCCGAGCTCAAGGGTCTGGTAGAGCGCGTGATCGCCCCGATGATCGAGATGGCCGACGAGGGGGTCGGCGCGTGAGCGCCGCCCCCGCACAGTCTCCGGCGGGCCAGGAGGGCTGGCAGCTGCGGATCCTGGCCTGGAATGTCTGGGAGCTGCGCGGTGATCTTGCCGCGCTGATCGAGACCGTCCAGGACCTGCGGCCGGATGTGCTCCTGCTGCAGGAGGCGCCCCGCTTCGTGCTGCCCAGCGCCCGGCTGCGCTGGTTCGCCCGGCAGATCGACCGGCGGATCCTGGTGGGCGGCCGAGGCGGACGGGGTCTGGCGATCCTCGCCACCGAGCAGGTCGCCGCGCAGGTGATCCGGCGCGGCATGCACCCTGTCACGCAGCAGCTCAGCGACCTGAACTCCACCTACCCGCGCGGTGTCGCGGCGGTGCGGGTCTCGGTGCCCGGCGGCGGTGCGGCGGTGCTCTCCTCGACCCACCTCGCGCTGCAGGAGGACAACCGCCTGCGGCACGCCGAGCACCTCTCGGCGCTCGCGCGCGGCGCCGGCGCCCCGGTGATCGTGGGCGGCGACCTCAACGAGACCGCGCAGGGCAGCGCCCGGCGCCTGCTGTCCCCGCTGCTGACCGATCCGGCCGCGCAGACCGAGCACACCTTCCCCGCCGCCTCTCCGGATCGGCGGATCGACGCGATCCTGGTCTCCGAGGGCGTCCACGTGCGCGGAGCCCATGCGGTGCGCTCCACGCAGCGGGTCTCCGAGGAGCGCCTCGCCAGCGCCTCGGATCATCTGCCGACGCTTCTCGACGTCACCCTCTGATATCTCGCGGCGCCCCGCGCCATCGAGCGCCCGATCGGTGCAGCCGTCAGCGGCTCAGTGGTCAGCGTCGCAGCCGCAGCCCCGTGCGCAGGGCGACCACATCGTCCTGGCCGCCCACGTGGCGGATCGCGATCCCGCCCGGCACCTCACCCACCACGGTCAGCTGCGTGCGATAGGAGTCCACCGCCTGCAGCACCGTCGGCGCGACGCCGGGATGCTCTCGCCACGCGAAGCCCCCGTCCTCTGTCGCGCCCGGCTCCTGCGGGACGGCGCTCGCCACCTCCAGCATCGGCACGCCGGTGCGGGCGCAGGCCTCGGCGGTGACGTGATGGGCACGCACATGGTCCGGATGCCCGTAGGTGCCCTCGTCGTCGTAGCCGATCACGACGTCCGGCCGCACCTGCTCGATCAGCGCGACCAGGTCCCCGGCGGCCTGCTCGAGGGGGCGGCGGGAGAAGCTGTCCGGCCCAGCGGACTCGGAGGGGCCGGCCAGCCCCTCCCGCACCCACTGCATGCCCGAGTCGCGGTAGCGGCGCGGCTCGGCGCCCGGTGCGAGGGCGGGCGCCGTGCCCAGCCAGTGCCTGGCGGCGAGGCCGAGCGCGGCGGTGGCCGCCTCGATCTCCGTCTCCCGGATCTCCTCGAGGCTGCGCGGATCCTCGGCGCCGATCGCTCCCTGGACGATCTCTCCCTCCTCGCCGCGGGTCGCGGTCACCAGCTCCACGCGCGTTCCAGCCGCCACGAGGGAGGCCAGCAGCGCTCCGGTGGAGAGCGATTCGTCATCGGGGTGGGCGTGGACCGCGAGCACGGTCCGGGAGCTCTCCAGCAGCTGCCAGGGATCGGTGGGGGTGCTCATGCGGTCTCCTCGAGCAGGCGGGCGTACTGAGCGGCGAGGGTCTCGGCGGTCGCCTCCCAGGTGCGGGAGGAGGCGAACTCACGGGCCGAGCGCACCGCCTCGCCGTAACGGTCGGCGTCGCCCAGCAACGACTGCAGCGCCTCCGCCCACACATCGGGGTCACGGCTCTCGAGCACCAGCCCGCCCGGATCGACGGCCTCCTGCACCCCTCCCGCGCAGCGCCAGGAGAGTACCGGGGTGCCGGAGGCCTGCGCCTCGAGCGCCACCAGACCGAAGGTCTCCGACCAGCTGGTCAGCAGCAGCGCCCCGGCGCAGCGCATCGCCTCGGCGAGCTCGTCGCGACCCAGAGAGCCCACCACGTCGACCCGGTCCTCGACCCCCAGCTCGCGGGCGAGCTGGCGCAGCTGCTCGGCGTAGTCCGCGAAGTCCTGGGAGACGCCGCCGGCCAGCATCAGGCGGGCATCGAGCGCCGGATCCAGATGCGCGAGCACCTCGAGCGCGAGGTCCGGGCCCTTGAGCGGCTGCAGACGTGCGGTGAACAGCAAGGTGGGGCGCACACGTCGCTCGGCGAGATCCGGGCAGGGGCGGAAACGGTCCACGTCCACTCCGGGACGCACCACCGTCAGCCGCGCACCGGGCACCCCGTAGCGCTCACCGATCGTGCGCGCCTCCGCCTCCGAGACGGCGATCACCAGATCCGAGCCGGTCGCCGCGAACTGCTCTCCGGGGATGCGCCCGGCGGACTCCGCGGGCTCTCCGGCATCCAGGGTGCTCGCACCCTCCGGCGCGGCGACGGAATGGAAGGACTGCAGGTGGGGGATGCCGAGCTCGCGTGCGATCGGCAGCGACGCGACACCGCTGAACCAGTGATGGGAGTGGAGGAGGTGGTAGCCCTCGCCTGCCTGCGCCTGCGCGGTGAGCACCGCGTGCAGGGAGGCGCGGAACGGGGAGATCGCCTGCTCCATCGCGCTCTTCGCCAGCGGCGTCGCCGGGCCCGCCTCGAGGTGGAACAGCCGCACCCCGTCGGCGATCTGCACCACCTCGGGGGCCGCGGAGTCGCTGCGGCGGGTGAACAGATCCACGCGATGGCCGAGCCGGGCGAGCGCGAGCGACTGCTCGAGCACCACCACGTTCATCCCGCCCGCGTCCGCACCTCCCGGCTCCTCGAGCGGGGAGGTGTGCAGGGAGATCGCGGCGATGCGCAGGGAGGTGGAGGCCATGACCGCCATCCTAGGCGGGCCGGCGATGCGGACGATCAAGCGGCCTGCCGTGCCCGGGCCCTGCCACATGGCGCAGTGCGACGGGGTGCCGCGGTGTTCGCCCGCGACGAAACTTCACGCGGCCTGCGTCACGGGAAGTTGAAACGGGCATCAACATGATGGAGCCTGAAATGCATGGAGACGGCGGAGAAAGTGGACTGGGCTGCATTGAACGCCCACGCGGCGGGCCGCCCTGCCCGCCGACTGGTGACCAAGGCGATCGCAGCGGCCGGTGGTTCCCGCCAACCGGGCACCGTCCTCGACCTCGGCGCCGGCGCCGGCGCCGACTCCCTTCAGTTCGCGCGCCACGGCTGGACCGTGCACGCCTACGACAGCGATGACACCCTGGCCGCCCGCCTCGTCGAGAACGAGCGGATGACCGGCTCGGTGCACTTCCACCACACCGACATCGCCGCGGTGGAGAGCTTCCCCGCCGCGCAGATCGTCTACTCCACCTACACCCTCGGCCTGCTGGGCCCCGAGGCGCTGCTCCAGGTGTGGGAGAAGCTGGTGGCCGCGCTGCCGCGCGGAGGAGTGATGGCGGTGGACTTCTTCGGCACCAACGACTCCTGGGCCGAGCGCCCGGACGTCGCGACCCTGCCGCTCGAGCAGATCGACGCGATGTTCCGCGGCTTCCAGGTGATCGACCGCTCCGTCCGCGACGAGGACGGCCGCTTCCTGGCGGACAAGAAGCGCTGGCACGTCATCACCACCCTCGCTCGCAAGCTCCGCTGAGCCCGGACCGCGCCTTCGGGGTGCGGAGCCTCTAGCGCCCCAGCAGCGTCAGCACCGCGGTCACGCGGCGGTGCACGCTCGCACTCTCGCTCAGTCCGAGCTTCGCGAACAGGCGCTGGGTGTGCTTCTCGACCGCGCCGCCGCTGATGAACAGCCGCTGCGAGATCCCGGCGTTGGTCAGACCCTCGCCCATCAGCTCGAGCACCTCGCGCTCGCGCGGGGTGAGCTCGTCCAGCGGGGTGCGCTTGCGGGAGGAGATCACCTGGCCCACCACGTCCGGGTCGATCGCCACGCCCCCGGCGGCGACCCGCTCGATCGACTCCAGGAACGAGCGGATGTCGAACACACGGTCCTTGAGCAGATAGCCAGTGGCCTGCTCCCCGGATTCGATCAGCTCGGTCGCGTAGCCGACCACCACGTACTGGCTCAGCAGCACGATCGGCGCCTCGGGCCAGCTGCGGCGGATCTCCTGCGCGGCGCGCAGCCCCTCATCGGTGTGGCTCGGGGGCATCCGGATGTCCGAGATGACGAGGTCCGGCCGCAGCTCGAGGGCCCGCACCACGAGCTCGGTGCCGGTGGCGGCGGTGCCCACCACCTCGTGGTCGGCCTCCTCGAGCACCAGGCGCAGGCCCTCGCGGATCAGCGCCGAGTCGTCGGCGATCAGGACGCGCATGGGAGCACCGCCTCGATCCGGGTGCCGTGGCCGGCGGGGGAGTCCACCGTGAAGCGTCCTTCGAGGGAGGCGACGCGCCCGGCCAGCCCGGCCAGCCCACCGCCGGTGCGCAGCTCGGCGCCGCCGCGCCCGTCATCATCGATCCTCACCCGTGCATCATCCCCGATGCGGTCCACCTCGATATGGATCTGTTCGGCGCCGGAGTGCTTGGCGGCGTTGGCGAGCGATTCGGAGACGACGTAATAGATGCCGATCTCCACGTGCTCGGGCAGCTCCAGCTCGGGACTGTCGACGGTGGCGGGGATGGGGGAGATGGCAGCGAGCTCGGCGAGGGCGGCAGTCAGGCCGCGGTCCACCAGGATCGGCGGGGCGATGCCGCGGGAGAGGCGGCGCAGGTCATCCAGGGTCGCCCCCAGCTGCTCGCGCGTCTCACGCAGGACGGTCATCGCCCGCTCGGGATCCTTCGCGGCGAGGGCTTCGGCGCGGGCGAGATCCATCGAGGCGCGCACCAGGCGCTGCTGCGGTCCGTCGTGCAGGTCCCGCTCGAGGCGGCGCAGCGCCGTGGACTCGGCGGAGCGGCCCGCGGCACGGGACTCCTCGGTGCGGGCCAGGCGCTGCTGCTCCTCGTAGCGGGAGCTGAGCAGGCCGCGCGCCACGCCCTGGTGCAGCGCGGTCAGGCCGCGCACCACAGGGCCGACGGTGAGCAGGAACAGGAGCCCCGCCAGGACCTGCAGGCCGATGTCGACCGGGAGCTCGAGCGCCGCGGGCACGCCCAGCAGCTCGCCCAGCCCGTTGTTCTGCGAGTCCGGGAGCACCTGCTCGAGGATCAGGGTGGCCGCCGGACCGCCGATGATCGCGATCGACCCGACCGTCCAGGCCAGTGCGAGCGGGAAGGTGACCAGAACCAGCAGGAAGTTCACCAGCACCCACAGCGAGTCCAGCCAGCGCTGCGGATCGGTGAGCGGATGCAGCAGGCGCCGCATCCACCCGGCGCCCGAGGGGACGGGCTTGGGATCCGGGGTGGGCAGCTCGGTGCCCAGGATCGAGGACTGCAGGGCGCGCTCGGCCATCGCGAATCCGCGGGCGGTGAGCACTCCGAGCACCAGGATCGGCAGGCCCACCCAGACCACCACCGTCGAGGCGCCCGCGCTGAGCAGGGCGATCACCAGAGAGAAGCCGATCGCGCCCAGCAGCAGGGCGATCAGTCCGTAGGCGAGGAAGCGCCCGATCCGGGCGGCCCAGCGGCCGACGGGCCAGCGCTGCGCGGGAGGGGAGTCGACGGTCTGCGCCATGCTCATCGTGGTCATGTCCCTACTGTGGCGGCGCAGACGCGCTCGGAGGATCCGGTCACCGGGCCAGCAGCTGTCGGGCTGGCCCGACAGCTCTCACCGCTGCTCGCAGATCTCCTTGAGCTGGGCGAGGTCCTCGGCGACGGCGGCGGCGTCCTCCTCGAGCTCCTGCTCGCTCATGGTGCTGCGTCGCAGGGTGAACACCACCTCGCAGCGTCCCTCCTCGAGCGGCAGCGCGCGCAGCGGGTTGAGGGTGGACTCGCCGCTGGGGAGGGTGACGGTGTGGTCCATGACCCCGTACTCGTTCTCGGGCACGAAGCTGACCAGCACCCGGCCCATGGGGGAGTTCATCGACCACTGCGTCACCTCCCGCTGCACCTCGCTGCCGGCGAGACCGGCCGCCCAGTGGGGCAGGTTCCGAGGATCGCTCGCATACTCGTACACCTCGCGCCAGGGGCGCTCGATGACGATGGAGAGGTGGCGGGAAGGGGTGTCAGTCATGACGGCGACGCTAGCAGGGGCGACCCACGCAGACGAGGCCCCGCACGCTCAGCTGTGCACCTCGCTCTCCCGCAGAACTCCGAGCGCCGTGCGCACCACCCCGCCGGGACCTATCGGCTCGCGCAGCGAGGCGCCGTCGGCCGAGGGAGAGACCACCACCCAGCGCACCCTGCCCCGACGGCGCATCCGGCCGATCTCGATGCTGCCCCCGGCGGGCAGCGGGATCACCAGCGCTCCGCTCGGACCCACCAGCATCCGCTGCTCGAGATCCGGGCGCTGCTCGAGCAGCAGGGCACGGATCTGCTCCCTCTCGTGCAGGGCGGTGCCGCCGGAGGCGGGGTGCGTGAGCGTCGGACCGGAGAAGACCATGGCGCGAACCTAGGGACGGGGTGCGACAGTCGAGCCGGTTCGCCCGAACCCTGCGCGGAACCGCCGACGAGAGCCTAGGGTGAGAGGAGTTGTGAGACCGATCACCCGGAGGTTCGTGTGCCGCTGTACGAGTTCCGCTGCGAGAGCTCTCACCTGCATGAGCTGATGCTGCCGATGTCCGCCGCGGACCGCAGCGCCACCTGCCCCGAATGCGGAGGAGCCTCCACCCGGCTGATCAGCTCCCCGGCCCTGGGACGCCTAGGCTCCGCGCGTGCTCAGCTCATCGAGAGCACCGAGGCCAGCGCCCACGCACCCGCCGTCGTGGACCGCGTGCCCACCTCCGGCGCCGCCCGCCCCGCCCGCGTCACGCACGACCGCCCCGATCCTCGGGGCCATCGCTGTGGAAGGAGAGATCATGCCCGCGAACGTGTTCCCGCTGGATTCCACCAAGCCCTTCACCGATCAGAAGATCCTCGGCCACAACCGGTGGCACCCCGACATCCCGCCCGCGGTGAGCGTGCGGCCGGGGGACACCTTCCGCGTGGACTGCCGCGAATGGTTCGACGGCTACATCAAGAACGACGACTCCGCCGAGGACATCGCCACCGCGCCCATGCACACCGTGCACACCCTCTCCGGCCCGTTCCGGATCGAGGGCGCCAAGCCCGGTGACCTGCTCGTGGTGGACCTGCTGGACGTGGGACCCATCCCGCAGGAGGACGAGGGTCCGCTGGCTGGGCAGGGCTGGGGCTACACCGGCATCTTCGCCAAGCGCAACGGCGGCAGCTTCCTCACCGACCAGTTCCCCGATGCGTACAAGGCCGTATGGGACTTCCACGGCGAGAAGGCCACCTCTCGCCACGTGCCCGGCGTCGAGTTCACCGGCATGATCCACCCCGGCCTGATGGGGACCGCTCCCTCACCCGAGCTGCTGAAGAGGTGGAATCAGCGCGAGGCCGCGCTGATCGCCACCGATCCCGAGCGCGTCCCGCCCCTGGCCCTGCCGCCCGAGCCGCACGGCGCGATCCTCGGCGGCCTGCCCGAGCAGGAGCACGAGCGGGTCGCCGGAGAAGGCGCCCGCACCGCCCCGCCGCGCGAGAACGGCGGCAACCAGGACATCAAGAACCTCACCCGCGGCACCCGGATCTTCTACCCGGTGTTCGTGGACGGAGCGAACTTCTCCGTGGGCGATCTGCACTTCTCCCAAGGCGATGGTGAGATCACCTTCTGCGGCGGCATCGAGATGGGCGGCTTCGTGGACCTCCACGTCGACATCATCCCCGGCGGGATGGAGAAGTACGGCGTGAGCGAGAACGCCATCTTCATGCCGGGCAACACCCAGCCCCAGCACAGCCGGTGGCTGTCCTTCTCCGGCACCTCGGTGACCCTCGACGGCGAGCAGCGCTACCTGGATTCCCACCTCGCGTACCAGCGGGCCTGCCTGCACGCGATCGACTACCTCTCGACCTTCGGCTGGTCGAAGGAGCAGGCCTACCTGCTGCTGGGCGCCGCACCGATCGAGGGGAGGTTCTCGGGAGTGGTGGACATCCCCAATGCCTGCGCCACCGTGTACCTCCCGCTGGACATCTTCGACATCGACATCCGCCCCGGCACGGGGGAGGTGCCGAGAATCGATCCGGGCATCGGCGCTCCGCGGGCCAGCGCGAGCTGAACCGTCCTTCGCCGCCCGGGGCCCCGTGATGCCGAGCATCGCGGGGCCCCGGGCGATCAGCGGGACGTCGAGAGCGCGTGCGCCCAGACCTCACGATGCGCGGCGACATGGTCCGCGACGCCGCGCCAGTGCGCGCCGTGCCCCTGGACGTACATCGAGCCCCACGGCTCCCGGCCCTCGGCATGGGAGCGCTGCAGCAGCTCGTGCATCGCCTCGGCACGCTGGGCCATGGCTGCGGGGAGGCGGGCGCGCAGGGCGTCGTCGGCGCCGTAGCCGTCCACGAAGGCTCGCAGCCGCGGCGCAGAGCGCTGCGGCTCCTCCTCGGGATCGTTGAGGGTGAAGGCCTGGGCGGAGTAGGCGAGATCCCAGAGCCTGGTGCTCGGGGCGGCGCCGTCCCAGTCGATGAACACCCAGCGCTCGCCGAGCACCAGGTTCCACGGGGTCAGGTCCCCGTGGCAGAGCAGATCTGGCGCCCCGTCGGGCACCGGCAGCAACGGCTCCCACCGGGCGGTGGCCGACGGCGCGAATCCCTCGCACGCGTCGTGGATCGACCGGATGAGTCCGCCCACCCGCGCGAGCTGCGGCGGCGTGAGCGCGGGGGAGTCCATCGCGAGCTTCCCGGGGACGTGCTCGAGGATCTGTCGGCCCCGTTCGTCACGGCCCAGAGGAGCCGGCACATCGATCCCGGCCGCGGCGACCGTGCGCATCAGCTCGTGCACGGCAGGGGTCGTCGGCCCCCAGGACTTGCGCACGGTCGCTCCCACCCGCACCACGGCGCCGCTCGCATTGCCGCCCTCGAGGGGCTGTTCCTCCTGGATGTCCATACGCCCACGATATGCGGGCCGTAGGGTGCGGGAGATGACCGCTCTCGACGCCTACAGCGACCGCGCCCAGGAGTACGCCTCCGCGTTGGGGAGACTCGACGCGATGGCGCTGCAGGACGTCCGGCGCATCGAATCCTGGGGTGGAGGGGTGGACGGCCCGATCCTCGATGCCGGGTGCGGGCCAGGCCACTGGACCGCGCACCTGAGCGCGCTCGGGCACGAGGCCTGCGGCGTGGACCCCGTGCCCGCCTTCGTGCAGATCGCCCGCCGCGAGCACCCCGGCACCGAGTACCGGCTGGGATCCTTCGCGGATCTGCAGGAGGAGCACGGCGCCTTTGGCGGGATCCTGGCCTGGTACTCGCTGATCCACCTGCCGCCCGAAGAAGTTCCCAGCGTGCTCGCCCTGCTCCACGGGGCGCTGCGTCCCACCGGCCGCTTCTTGCTGGGATTCTTCGACGGCGCCCGTCAGGAGTCCTTCGACCACGCGGTGGCCACCGCGCAGTTCTGGCCTGCGGAGCAGATGGTGGAGCTGCTCGAGCGGGCGGGGTTCACGATTATCGACCTGGAACGTCGCCAGGACCCCGGTGCCCGGCCCCATGCGTCGATCAGCGCGGTGCGGCGCTGAGACGGCGTCGGTGAGAGGAGAGAGCTGCCATGGAGGAGAACGAGAACAGCCGGCGGACGGAGCGCAGGAGACGCGCACCCACGCTGACGCTCCTGAACGGTGCCCCGGGCAGCGGGAAATCCACCCTCGCCGCCCTGCTCGCCGAGGAGCGCCCCCTCGCCCTCGCGCTGGACATCGATGCGATCAAGCACGCACTCGGCGGCTGGGACGAGGACCTGACGCGTTCAGGACTCCAGGCGCGCCGCCTCGCGACGGCGATGATCGGCCAGCACCTGGCCGACGGCCATGACGTGGTGCTCGGCCAGTACCTCGCCCGCATCCCGTTCCTGGACGAGCTCGAGCAGCTCGCCGCCGCACGCGAGGCCAGGTTCGTGGAGTTGGCTCTGCTCCTCGACGAGCACACTCTCGCCCAGCGATTGCAGCGCCGACGGGAGCGCCCTGACCGTCCCGAGCAGGCCCGCAACGACCGCTTCGTGAGCCCCGGGCAGGCGGGGGAGCTGATCCGCTCGATCGAGGAGGTGCTCGCGCTGAGGCCTGCGGCTCGACGGGTCGATGCGAGCGGGAGCATCGAGCAGACCCTCGCTGCTGTGCGTGCGCTGCTCGCCCGCTGAGAGAGTGGATGCGTCTGCCACGGTGCTCTGCGCCGAGCTCGGTGGAACGGAGCTCCGCCCTCTACCCTGTATGGATGGAAGCGACCCCTTCGAGACCCGTGCAGGCGCGCAGCTCGTCCGGAGCTCTCTCCTTCCTCGCGGGCCTCCTCGCGGCCGCCCTCTCCGTGGGCGGTCAGCTGCTCGCGGCGAGGAAGCAAGCGGGTGACTGGAACGCCGGACATCCGATGGCGGATCAGCCCTTCGTGCACGCGCTCTCGGTCACGCCGGGGATCGTCCTGGCGATCCTGGCGTGCGGCATCGGCTGCTATGCCCTCTGGAGGCATCCGGAGCATCGCGGGCTCGCCGCCGGCGGTGTGGCTCTGGGGCTCATCACCGCGGTGCTGACGATGCTGAACTTCCCCGGCAGCATCGGATTCCAGTACTGGTACGACCCTCAGTGGGAGGACGCTTGACCTTGATCGCCGAGCGCCCGCAGCGTGTTCGCCGCCAGATGCCGGGACCGGCCCACGTCCCCGGCACCGTGGATGAGTGCGGGCGTGGACGCGGCCTCGGGAGGTCCCTCAGTCCCCGAGGATCGCGCCCGTCGAGGCGGACTTCACGAGCTTGACGTACTTGCCCAGCACACCCTTGGTGAACTTCGGAGGCAGCGGCTCCCAGCCCTCACGGCGCTGCGCGAGCTCCGCCTCATCGACCAGCAGGTCCAGCGCCCCGGTGGAGACGTCCAGACGGATCCGGTCCCCATCCCGCACGAAGGCGATCGGACCGCCGTCCACCGCCTCCGGGGCGATGTGGCCCACGCACAGCCCGGTGGTGCCTCCGGAGAAGCGACCATCGGTCATCAGCAGCACGTCCTTGCCCAGGCCCGCGCCCTTGATCGCACCGGTGATCGCGAGCATCTCGCGCATGCCCGGCCCGCCCTTGGGCCCCTCGTAGCGGATCACCACCACGTCCCCGTGGGTGATGGTGCCGTCGCTCAGGGCATCGAGCGCGTGCTGCTCCCGCTCGAACACGCGGGCGGTGCCTTCGAACACGTCCTCCTCGAACCCGGCGGACTTCACCACCGCGCCCTCCGGGGCGAGAGAGCCGCGCAGGATAGTGATCCCGCCGGTCGGGGCGATCGGCGCGCTCGCCGGGCGCAGCACCTTCCCGTCGGCCGGGCGCGGGGCGAGCACCTCGAGGTTCTCCGCGATCGTGGAGCCGGTGACGGTCAGGCAGTCGCCGTCCAGCAGGCCCTCGTCCAGCAGCGTCTTCATCACCACCTGGATCCCGCCCACATGGTCGACGTCGTTCATCACGTACCGGCCATAGGGCTTCAGATCCGCCAGATGCGGCACCTTCGCGCCGATCCGCTTGAAGTCCTCGAGGGTCAGGTCGACGTCGGCCTCGTGCGCGATCGCCAGCAGGTGCAGCACCGCGTTGGTGGAGCCGCCGAAGGCCTGCACCACCGCGATCGCGTTCTCGAACGCGGCCTTGGTCATGATGTCGCGGGAGGTGTGACCGCGGCGCAGCATCCCCACCACGGCCTCTCCGGCGCGGCGGGCATCGGCATCGCGGCGACGATCGGCCGACGGCGGAGTGGCCGAGCCCGGGATCGACATCCCGATCGCCTCAGCGACCGTGGACATGGTGTTCGCGGTGTAGTAGCCGCCGCAGGCGCCCTCGCCCGGGCAGATCGAGCGCTCGATCCGGTCCACGTCCTCACGGCTCATCAGGCCGCGGGCGCAGGCGCCGATCGCCTCGAAGCCGTCGATGATCGTCACGTCCTTCTCCTCGCCGGTGGAGAGGTTCACGCGGCCGGGCATGATCGTGCCGGCGTAGACGAACACGCTCGCGAGATCCAGGCGTGCGGCGGCCATCAGCATGCCGGGCAGGGACTTGTCGCAGCCGGCCAGGGGCACCGAGCCGTCGAGCCGCTCGGCGCTCATCACGGTCTCGACGCTGTCCGCGATCAGATCGCGGGATACCAGCGAGTAGTGCATCCCGTCGTGCCCCATCGAGATGCCGTCGGAGACGGAGATGGTGCCGAACTGGAGCGGGTAGCCGCCGCCGGCGTGCACGCCCTCCTTCGAGGCCTGGGCGAGACGGTCCAGCGACAGGTTGCAGGGCGTGATCTCGTTCCAGGAGGAGGCGATGCCGATCTGGGGCTTGGCCCAGTCCTCATCGCCCATCCCCACAGCGCGCAGCATGCCGCGCGAGACGGTGGCGCCCAGGCCGTCGGTGACCTGGCGGCTGCGGGGCTTGATGTCCGGTGAGGCGAAGGTGGCGTCAGCGGGGGCGGGGTCCGTGGTGCCGAGTGCGTCGTCGTGGTCCATGTCCCGACCCTATGCCCGTGCCCCGATCCGGGGAAGGAGCCGACCCCGGCCACGTCCGCGGACGCGGCGGGGGTCAGGTCTGCGCGAACGGCACCGACTTCAGGTCGTGGCGGCCGTGGACCCCGTCGTGGACGGCCACCTGAGTGAACGGACGAGGGCTCATCGTGATCGGTCCTCTTCACGGTGCGCTCGGCAGGGGAGCACCTGGGTGTGCGGACTCAGGCTCCGGGCACCTGCCGCTCATCGACCCCGTTGTACTGCGACAGCGGGCGGATCAGAGCGTTGCTCGCGCGCTGCTCCATCACGTGCGCGGTCCAGCCGGTGACCCGGGCGGCGATGAACAGCGGCGTGAACAGCTCGGTGTCGAAGCCCATCAGGTGGTAAGTGGGCCCGGCGGGATAGTCGAGGTTGGGCTTGATGCCCTTGGCCTCGTCCATCGCCTGCTCGAGGCCGTGGTACAGCCCCAGGATCTCGGGCCGCTCGAAGTGGGCGATCATCGCGTCCATCGCCTGCTTCATCGTGGGCACGCGGGAATCGCCCTGCTTGTAGACGCGGTGCCCGAAGCCCATCACCTTCTTCTTCTGCGCGAGCGCGTCCTCCATCCACGCCTTCGCACGGTCCTTCGCCTCGGCCTCGCTCTCCTCAGGTCGGATCCCCAGCTCGTCGAAGGTGTGCATCACGGCCTCGTTCGCGCCGCCGTGCAGGGAGCCCTTGAGCGCCCCGATCGCCCCGACCACGGCCGAGTGCAGATCCGACAGGGTCGAGGTGATCACCCGGGCGGTGAAGGTGGAGGCGTTGAAGGAATGCTCGGCGTACAGCACCATCGAGATGCGGAAGGCATCGACCACCTCGGGGGCGGCCTCCTCGCCGAAGGTCATCCACAGGAAGTTCTGGGAGTAGTCGAGCTCCTCGCGCGGGGTGATCGGCTCGGTGGGGCCACCGGCGCGTCGACGCCGCTGCTCGTAGGCGACCACGGCCGGCAGCTGAGCGAACAGGCACCTCGCCTTCTCCAGCTCCGCCTCAGGGGATGAGTCCTCCGCTGTGGGGTCCAGCGCCCCGAGGATCGAGACGGCGGTGCGCACCGAGTCCATCGGATGGCAGGTGACCGGCAGCGAGTCCAGCGCCGCCTTCACCTCCGGGGCGAGCTGGCGATGGCTGCGCTCGTGACGGGTGGCCGCGGCGAGCTCCTGCTCATCGGGCAGCTCTCCGGTCCACAGCAGGTGCGCGACCGCTTCGAACGGCTGGGTGGCGGCTAGCTGCGGGACCGGGTAGCCGCGGTACAGCAGCGAGTTGGTCTCGGGGTTGACCTTCGAGATGGCGGACTCGTCAGCGACGACCCCGTTCAGGCCCTTGCGGATCTCGGTGCTGGTGTTGTTCTCGCTCATGTCTCACTCCTGGGGGTCGACGTCGGTGTCGGGCGTGTGCGGCGTGCGATGGGCGGCGGGGACCTCGAAATTGAACACCGAGGCGTCGAATCGGTTGTATCCCTCGTAGTCCACCAGTTCGTAGAGCCGAGCGCGAGTGAGCATCTCGGGAACGCGCGGCTGCTGGGTACCCTCGGCGAGGATCGTCTCGAGCACCCGCTCGGCGGCACCCATCGCGCTGCGCAGCAGCGTGACCGGGTAGATCACCATCGCCACGCCGGTGGAGGCGAGCTGCTCCCGCGTGAACAGCTCGGACTTCCCGAACTCGGTCATATTCGCCAGCACCGGCACATCCAGGGCGTTGCAGACCTGCTCGAACTCGCCCAGGTCCTTCAGCGCCTCGGGGAAGATCGCATCCGCCCCGGCATCGACCAGCGCCTTCATCCGGTCGATCGCGGCGTCGAGCCCGTCGGTGGCGCGCAGATCGGTACGGGCCATCACCAGGAAGCTCTCATCGCGCCGTCCATCGGCCGCGGCGCGGATCCGCTTGATGGCGGTGTCGATGTCCACCATCGCCTTACCGTCCAGGTGGCCGCAGCGCTTGGGATTGACCTGGTCCTCGATGTGGCAGCCGGCAAGGCCCGCATCCTCGAGCTCCTGGATCGTGCGGGCCACGTTCATCGGCTCGCCGAAGCCGGTATCGGCGTCGATCAGACAGGGGAGATCGGTGGAGCGCGCGATCTGCCCGCCCCGGGCGGCGACCTCGCTGAGCGTGGTCAGCCCGACGTCGGGCAGCGCCAGCTCGTTGGCGATCACCGCCCCGGAGATGTAGACGCCGGGGAAGCCCTTCTCCTGGATGAGCTTCGCCGACAGCGGCGTGAACGCCCCGGGGAACGGCTGCGCCGCCCCCGGGGTGAGCAGGGCACGCAGCTGCTGGCGCTTCTGCGCGGGCGTGGTGGTGGCCGACAGCATCAGAACAGGCCCTTCGGTCCGGCCGACACATCAATCACGCCGGGCGCGGCCTGGATGTTCAGCTGGCCCAGCTCACCGGCCGGCAGCGCGGAGAGGTTCGCGGCGGCCTCGAGGAAGCGGTCGATCTCGGCGGGCTCGACCAGGCCTTCGGCGAGGCTGCGGAACTTGCCGATGTACTGCTCGCGGGCGAAGGGGCGTGCGCCCTGCGGGTGGGCGTCGGCCACCGCGATCTCGTCCTCGATGACGGTGCCGTCGCTCAGCGTGATCACCACGGCGCCGCCGAACGCCTTCTCGGTGAGATCCAGCGAGTGGTAGCGGCGCGTCCACTCCGGATCCTCCTCGGTGGTGACCTTGTGCCACAGCGCCACGGTGTCCTCGCGCGCGGCGCGCTCGGGGGCGTAGGAGTCCACGTGGTGCCAGGCGCCGTCCTGCAGGGCGACGGTGAAGATGTACGGGATCGAGTGGTCCAGAGTCTCTCGCGAGGCGGTCGGATCGTACTTCTGCGGATCGTTCGCGCCAGAGCCGATCACGTAGTGGGTGTGGTGGGAGGTGCGGATCAGGATCGAGGCGACGTTGCGCGGATCGGTGACCTCGGGGTGCTCGTGGTGCAGCTTGCGGGCCAGGTCGATCCAGGCCTGGGCCTGGTACTCCGCGGAGTGCTCCTTGGTGTAGGTGTCCAGGATGGAGCGCTTGGCCTCGCCGGCCTCCGGCAGCGGCACCGTGTAGCGGGCGTCCGGTCCGTCCAGCAGCCAGGCGATCACGCCGTCCTCGCCCTCATAGATCGGGACGGGGGAGGTCTGCCCGCGCAGGGCGCGATCGGCGGCCTCGACCGCCATCTTCCCGGCGAAGGCGGGGGCGTGGGCCTTCCAGGTGGAGATCTCGCCCTTGCGGGACTGGCGGGTGGCGGTGGTGGTGTGCAGCGCCTGCCCGATCGCCTGGAAGATGATCTCGGCGTCCAGGCCCAGCAGGGTGCCGATGCCGGCGGCGGCCGACGGGCCCAGATGGGCAACGTGGTCGATCTTGTGCTTGTGTAGGCAGATCGCGCGCACCAGGTCGACCTGCAGCTCATAGCCGGTGGCGATGCCGCGGATCAGGTCACGGCCGGAGCGTCCGGTGTGCTCGGCCACGGCGAGGATCGGCGGGATGTTGTCCCCGGGGTGGGAGTAGTCGGCGGCCAGGAAGGTGTCGTGATAGTCCAGCTCGCGCACGGCCACGCCGTTGGCCCAGGCAGCCCACTCGGGCGAGGTGCTCTGAGGGATCCCGAAAACGCTGCCGCCCTTGCCGCCGGTGGAGACGGGGTGGCTGAGCGCCTGAGCACGGGCCGAGACGATCGGGGCACGGTTCAGGGAGGCGACCGCGACCGAGGCGTTGTCGATGATCCGGTTGATGATCATCTCCTCCACATCGGCGTCGACCTCGACCGGATCGATGGCGACCTGGGCCATCTTCCAGGCCAGCTGGCCCTCGCGGGGCAGGTTCTCGTCGGAGCGGTGGACGCGGACTGCGTGGTCTCTCATGCTGGTCTCTCCTGGAGGGTCGAGGCAGGGTCGGTGGTGTCGGGGGAGTCGGGGGCTCCGCTGCGGAGGTGAGCGAGAGCCTGATGCAGGTGGACGACGGTGCTGGCCGCGGCGAGCTCAGGGTCGCCGGCGGCGATGGCACGGGCGATCGCGGCATGCTCCTGGGCGGAGGCGGCCAGACGCGCGGGCGAGTTGCGGGCGAGCCGACGCAGGCGTCCCAGGTGCAGGCGCAGCCCGCGCAGTGATTCGGCGAGGTAGCTGTTGCCGCTCGCGGCATCGAGTGCCGCATCGAGCTGAGCCGTCAGCGCGTAGTAGGCGGTGGGGTCCTCGCCTTGGGAGAGCTTTGCGGTGGCCTGTTCGAAGCGGGCGGCGAGCTCTGAGAAGCATTCGCCCGTCGTGTCGCCGTCGACGGGATCAGCGATCTGCTCGGCGGCGCGCCGTGCGGCGAGCGTCTCCAGGGCGATGCGCAGATCGAACAGCTGCGGGGCTTCGTCGAGGGAGACCGCGGTGACGACTACTCCGCGGCCGGTCGCAGGGGCCGCGAGCCCGTCGGCGACGAGCCGGGAGAGTGCTTCGCGCAGCGGGGTGCGGGACAGGCCGAGCCGTGCGGACTGCTCGACCTCCCCGAGCACTGCTCCTGGAGGAAGGGCGCCTTCGACGATCTCCTGGCGGAGGGCCCGGTAGGCCCGGTCACTGGCACGCATGAGGTGAGTGTATACAGAAGCGAGGAGTTCGTGCTTAGGATCGCGCGCTTTCGGCAGATTCTGCGTAGGTGCGTATACAGAACGGATGTCAGTGACGGGTGAGGCTGTGTTCTGTCAGATCGTCCGGTGGCGTGCGTCGGGGTCCTTGGGCCCCTCGGTCTCCGGGGTGCGCTCCGGCTTCCACGGGTCACCGTGCTCATCGACAGGGGAGTCGGTGTTCACGAGGTTGGACTCGAGGGACTTCGAGTAGATCGGCACCGGGTCGGAGGTGATCTCGATGGTGCCGTCGATGTCCTGCCACTCTCCGCCCGCGACGGAGAACTGACCGGAGAATGTCGTGGTGAGGGTGATGTCGTACCAGCCCTCGTGGGAGTAGGTCGCAGAGACCTGCTCTGACGGGTAGGGCTCGCCCGGGTTCGTGGTGGTGATCGTGTTCCCGTCGCCGAGATCCCAGTGGAACGACACCGGGGTTGCACGAATGGCGACCGGAGTGTCGAGCAGCTCTGTGTTGAGCTCCTGCGTCTCCGGGTTTGTGTGAAGAACGTTCGTCATGTGCACCGGAAGCCAGCCTTCGGCGGGGCCGGCGTTGGCCTGGAGAGGCTGCACGGGCATGGACTTGAAGTCGCTCAAGGTCACGGTGATGGTGACGGGCTCCTCCGTCATCTCTCCCACCTCGCTGCGGGAGACGCAACGGTATCCCTGGGGGGTTTCGGTCTCCGCTTCAGTGTCCACGAGGATCGTCTGCACGAGAACCATGTCGTCCTCGCTCTCCCACGTTGACTGGGCTGTCGGATCGACAACGACATCGTTGCCGACCTGATAGTTCGTGGTCGATCCGCACGAATTCTCGTCAGTCACGCAGTTCGTCGTGCCGGAGGCGGTCTCCGTGCAGTTTGAGGCAGTGCCAACGGGGACGATGCGGGAGGTGTAATAGGTCGCTGGGCTGGTGTCGCGGTGCTTCGAGGGATCTTCTGGTCGTTCTTTTGGCGGGGAGGGTTTTCTGTGTGGGTCGTCGGCGCCTACGCCCAGGCCGTCGCCATTGTATTCGCCTGAGTAACTCTTCCCTGCGATAGCGGCGGAAGGAAAAGCGATCAGTAGTATTGCGGCAAGGGTTGCGAGGGTGGTAGAGCTTAGTCGGTACTTTCCGATGTTTTTCTTAGTGGACATCCGGGCCCCACTTTGAGTTGAGTCCCCCCACGACCCACCCTTCGGTCGCCCACGTCATCCCGCCCACGGTGTTGTACTCGATTGGGTTAAATTCGACAGGCTCCCCGCTCTCCGGGTCCGGTCGCGTGTGTTCAGGAACCGTGAACGAATACCCAATCTCGAAGTCGAAGTTCTTCGAAGGGTGAGGTGTAATTTCTACACTTGTTACCTCGAAGGGGCTCCAATAGGTGCCTGATTCTTTGAGTTCGGGCAACTCTTCATTCAATACTCCGCAACCGTTGCATGAATCGGATTGCAGTTGCATGAGCATCGAATCGTCACCCGTCTGGTGCGCCCACATGGACATCGCGATGTAGTACCGGAAGGCCTGGGTTGCGCCGTCTTCGGTGTTCTCGTCCATCCCTGCATAGTCCGCGGGGTCCGGTGGCGGGATGTCGGGTGCGTCGGCCGTCGGCTCTTCGGTCTGGTCCCCACCTCCGTCGCTGGGGTCCGTGTCTCCGCCGCCGTCGCTGGGACCGTTGACGCCAATCTCGGGAGGGGCCGTGGTGACAGGTCCTTCTTCACCCTCGCCGCATGCGGTGAGAACGAGGAGGAGGGCGCCTGCAGCGGCGGCGCTGAGGAGGCGACGGGGCATGGGGAGTGCCTTCCGGGAGTGCGTCAGATCACGGTTACGCTACCCAGGAACTCCCAGGGTCGCCACGCGCTCACCCCGATTGTGGACAACCGCGGCCCTCGAACGCCTCGATCGTCTCGGCGGGATCCAGCACTGCTGCGGGGTGCGGACCGGCTTGCAGCCAGGCAGAACGCCACTGCTCGATCTGCGGTGAGGAGAGCGCCCCACCGGCCAGCAGCACCATGTTCCCGTCGGCCGGAGTGCTCAGCAATGAGGCATGGGTGAGCGTCCACACCCCCGAATGGCCGGCCTGCGCGGCCGCCTCCTCGAGCTCCCGCACCTGCGCGGCGAGGAATCGCTGCCCGGCATCGTCCCCCACATTGACGAGCAGCATGCCGTCGCCCTCCAGGTGCGAGAACGCCTCCAGATAGAAGTCCTTCGCGGCCAGATGCGCCGGGGACTCCTCCCCGGAGAACACATCCAGCACGATCGCGTCGAAGCGTCGGCCCTCCATCGCGGCGAGCTCCTCACGGGCATCGCCGATCACCACTTCGAGATCGGTGCCTCCCGGCATCGGCAGCGCGGTCATCACCAGCGTGGGCAGCTCCCGCTCGATCTCGATCACCACCTGTGCAGAGCCTGGCCGGGTCGCCTGCACGTAGCGCGCCAGCGTCAGCGCACCGGCGCCCAGATGCGCGACCCGCAGGGGCTGGCCGTGGGGCCAGGCCTCGTCGAGCACGTTGGCCATCCGTCGCAGGTACTCGTGCACGATCCGCGTCGGATCCTCCAGATCCACATGGGACTGCTCCACACCGCCGATCTGCAGCGCCCAGCCCCCGGACACCTCGTCCATCACGATCCACGCCGGCTGATCGGAGAAGCTCAGCTGCGCGCTGCGCTGCGCACCAGGTACAAGGTTTCGGGAGGTCATGAGGCCATTGTGTGCCATCCCTGGTCCCTACCCCTCCAGGGCAGACAATGGAGCCATGCACACCCTCACGCTCGGCACCCGCACCTTCACCATCTTGCGGGCACAGGCGCAGGATGTCCCGCAGCTGGTGGTGCTGCTGGCGGACGACGTGCTGGGTCGTGAGCGCGAGAGCGCAGACCTCGCACCCTATGAGCAAGCGTTCGAGCGGATCGATCGGGACGAGAACCAGTTGCTGATCGCCGTCCGTGACGAGACCGAGCAGATCGTGGCGACGATGCAGCTCACCCTGCTGCCCTCCCTGTCCCGGGGCGGGGCCACCAGGCTCCAGATCGAGGCGGTGCGCGTCGCCGCCTCGACGCGGGGCAGCGGTCTGGGCACGGCCCTGTTCGAGTGGGCCCATCAGTGGGGGAGGGAGCACGGCGCGCAGCTCGCGCAGCTGACCACCGATGCCGCCCGCACCGACGCCCAGCGCTTCTACGACGGACTCGGCTACGCCCCCAGCCACGTCGGACTCAAACGGCCTCTGTGAGCCCGCCTCAGCGCTGCGGTCCCGAGTGCACGTGCACGTGGAGGTGCTTGGAATCCTGGTAGGTGCCCAGGTTCGTCAGCACCGCTGCGGCGCCGTGCTCGAGCTCCACCTCGCGTGCCACCTGTTGCACCACTTCCAGCAGGGCGCGCAGGTCCGGCTCGTCGGCCGCTGTCGCCGCGGTGAACGAGGCGATGTGGCGCTTTGGCACCACCACGATGTGCAGCTGCCAGAACGGCCGGGTGTGGTGATAGGCGAGGACCAGGCCGTCCTCATGCACCACCTCGAGCGCGCCCGGATCCGGGATCGCGACATCGCAGTAGAAATCCGTGCCCGAGTAGCTGGTGGCCTGTGCGGTCATGAACAACATCATCCAGCACGCCCGCGGCGTACGCTCTGAGCGACAGCACCACAGAGGAGACACGATGACGAGCAGCGAGCAGAGCCCAGAGGAGATCGCGACGGCGAAGCGCGAGGTGCTCGCCGAGCTCGAAGCGCTCGAGGACCCGAAGATCCTCGCGGTCAACCAGAAGCACGGTGACACCCACGCCGTGAACCTCACCAAGCTCCGCGCCATAGCCAAGCGCCTGAAGGCCCAGCCGGATCTCGCCCGCGCGCTGTGGGAGGAGGAGAGCGCTGCCGCGAAGCTGCTCGCGATCCTGATCTCCCGCCCCCGCAACTACTCGCAGGATGAGCTCGATGCAATGCTGCGCTCGGCCGGCACGCCCAAGGTCCACGACTGGCTGATCAACTACCTGGTGCTCAAGAGCCCGCACCGCGAGGCTCTGCGCGAGATGTGGTTCGCGGATCCGGATCCGGTGGTCGCCAGCGCCGGCTGGGCCCTGACCAGCGACCGGGTCGTGAAGCGGCCCGAAGGGATCGACCAGTCCGGGCTGCTGGACCAGATCGAGAGCGAGATGCAGCAGGCGCCGGAACGCCTGCAATGGGCGATGAACACCTGCCTCGCCCAGATCGGCATCACGAACCCGCAGCTGCGGGAGCGGGCGCGCGGCATCGGCGTGCGCCTGGAAGTGCTCAAGGATTACCCGACCTCACCGGGCTGCACCTCGCCCTTCGCACCGCTCTGGATCGACGAGATGGTGCGCCGAGCCAACGCCGGATGACAGCAGCCCGAAATCCTGTGGGACTCGCGGCATGGCACAGAGCGACACCGACCCGGACTAACCTCTCCTCTCTGCTGCCGACGGGAAGCGGGTCAGAGACCTCCTGAGTCGCGCCTTCGCCGCCCACGGCACGCCCGTGCGGATCGCAGAGGGCGGAGACGTGCACGTCGGCGAGAACTGGATCTTCCACCTCGACAACCTCCCCCATCGGCAACTCCTCCACATTCCGTCAGGGCGTCATCCTGCCGCTCTCCGAGATGCAACTGGATGACGCCCTGCGGGAGGCGTTCCAGCGCCTGGGTGCGTGACCGGTAGGGGCCGACGGCGATCGCTGCGCCACCGCGCCGTCGGCGAGGCTCAGGCGCGGGTGACGGTGGTCTTCACCGGGGTCGGGTTCTGGACGATGTCGAGCACCGGGCAGTGGGCGTCGACCGCCTGGCGCAGCTCCTCGTAGCGCTCGTCGGTCTCCGGGCCTGAGAGCTGGATGTCCAGCCGTACCTCGGAGAAGCCGGCGCGCACGGACTCGTCCGCGCCGAACAGTCGTGCCGCATCGAGATCGGCCTCGGCCTTGATGGTGATCTCGTCGAACGTGATGCCGAGCTGCTGGGCATAGAGGCGGTAGACGACGACTTGGCAGCCGGCCAGGGCGCCGAGCGCGTACTCCACCGGGCTGGTCCCGGCGTCGTCCCCGGCCAGCGCGGCGGGCTCGTCGACGATGAAAGTGTGCTTCCCGGCGCGCACGGTGGTGGCCACCGAGCCGGCGCCCTCCCCGGTGACGGCGTAGGTCAGGTGGGCGCTGGAGCGATCGGCCTCGATGCGCTCGGCCCATGCGGCTCCGGCTGTAGTGAGGCGGGCTGCGCGCTCCTCGGCGCTGATCGCGGGAACAGTGGTCTGGATGTCTGCTGTGGCGGTCATGGCGACGACGATAGAAGCGCCCGCACGCAGCACCAAGGGCGGCGTCATCTGCCGTCATGTGGGGGATGCCAGGGCCGATGGGACGGACCGACCTCAGGGTGCGGCGCACCCTTCAGGGAGACAGATTGGTGACCCCGAGCACATCCATGGCGACTGGGAATGAAACCGAATGGGGTGAAGTTGAGTCGGGTGTACTCAAGTTCAGTCACCCTCAGATTGACAACATGGATCCCGGGTTCTCTACTTGAGTGCGTACAGCTCAAGTCTTGCCGCCGGCCCCGGCGGCTGGCGGAGCCGCAGGGCGGAGTACCGGGAGACCGGGCCCGTGCAGCGGCATCGCACGAACCACCTTGCGGCTTCGCGCCGCAGAAAGGCAGGCACCCATGTCCCGTGTCGTCGGAATCGACCTCGGCACCACCAACTCCGCCGTCGCCGTCCTCGAGGGCGGTCAGCCCACTGTCATCGCGAACGCTGAGGGCTCGCGCACCACCCCGTCGGTCGTGGCCTTCTCCAAGCAGGGCGAGGTCCTCGTGGGTGAGGTCGCCAAGCGTCAGGCGGTCACCAACGTCGATCGCACCATCTCCTCGGTCAAGCGTCACATGGGCACCGACTGGAGCCAGGAGATCGATGGCAAGAAGTACACCGCGCAGGAGATCTCCGCGCGCACCCTGGGCAAGCTCAAGAAGGACGCCGAGTCCTACCTGGGCGAGTCCGTGACCGACGCGGTCATCACCGTCCCGGCCTACTTCTCGGACTCCGAGCGCCAGGCCACCAAGGACGCCGGCACCATCGCGGGCCTGAACGTCCTGCGCATCATCAACGAGCCCACCGCTGCAGCTCTCGCCTACGGCCTCGAGAAGGGTAAGGACGACGAGCAGATCCTGGTCTTCGACCTCGGCGGCGGTACCTTCGACGTCTCCCTGCTCGAGGTGAGCAAGGACGAGGAGGGCTCGACCATTCAGGTCCAGGCCACCGCCGGTGACAACCGCCTCGGCGGCGACGACTGGGACCAGAAGGTCGTGGACTGGCTGATCTCCCAGGTCAAGAACAAGGAGGGTGTGGACCTCGGGAAGGACCGCATCGCCCTGCAGCGCCTCAAGGAGGCCGCTGAGCAGGCGAAGAAGGAGCTGTCCTCCTCGACCTCCACCTCGATCTCGCTGCAGTACCTGTCGATGACCGAGAACGGCCCGCTGCACCTGGACGAGAAGCTCACCCGGGCGCAGTTCGAGGACATGACCTCGGATCTGCTCGAGCGCACCAAGGCCCCCTTCCACCAGGTCATCAAGGACGCGGGCATCTCCGTCTCCGACATCGACCACGTGGTGCTCGTCGGCGGCTCGACCCGTATGCCGGCCGTCACCGAGGTCGTGAAGTCCCTGACCGGTGGCAAGGAGCCCAACAAGTCCGTGAACCCGGACGAGGTCGTCGCCGTGGGCGCTGCCCTGCAGGCCGCCGTCATCAAGGGTGAGCGCAAGGACGTCCTGCTCATGGATGTCACCCCGCTGTCGCTCGGCATCGAGACCAAGGGCGGCGTGATGACCAAGCTCATCGAGCGCAACGCGGCCATCCCCACCAAGACCTCCGAGGTGTTCTCCACCGCCGAGGACAACCAGCCCTCCGTGGCGATCCAGGTGTTCCAGGGCGAGCGTCAGTTCACCCGCGACAACAAGATGCTCGGCACCTTCGAGCTGACCGGCATCGCCCCGGCCCCGCGCGGCATCCCGCAGATCGAGGTCACCTTCGACATCGACTCCAACGGCATCGTGCACGTGACCGCCAAGGATCGCGGCACCGGCAACGAGCAGTCCATCCAGATCACCGGCGGCTCGGCACTGTCCGAGGAGGACATCGACCGCATGGTGAAGGACGCCGAGGCCCACGCCGCCGAGGACGAGGAGCGTCGTAAGAACGCCGATGCTCGCAACACCCTCGAGCAGCTCGTCTACCAGGGCGAGAAGCTGCTCAAGGACAACGAGGAGAAGATCTCCGACGGCGACAAGACGAAGGCCGAGGACGCCATCAAGGAGGCCAAGGACGAGCTGGCCAAGGAGGACGCCTCGACCGAGGACCTCGAGGCCAAGCGCGACTCCCTGAACGAGGCGCTGCAGGCCGTCGGCACCGCGATCTACTCGCAGGCCGAGGGTGCTGAGGGTGCCGAGGGCGCTGAGGGCGCTGAGCAGTCGTCGGACGATGACGACGTGGTCGACGCCGAGATCGTGGACGAGGACGAGGAGAAGAAGTGATGACCGAGGACCGGAGCACTCCTGACGACGCGGAGCGTCCCGAGGGCGAGCCGAGGTTCTCCTTCACCGACAAGCGCAAGGTGAACCCCGAGGACGGCACCGTCCGTCCCTCGGGGGGCACCCCCGCGGCGGAGGGCCAGGGCTCGGGCGAGCCCCTCGACCCGATCGACGCCGAGGCGGCGAAGCTCTTCGAGCAGGCTGAGCAGGGCGAGGAGTCCGTCCCGGCCGACGCCGGACGCGTCGCCGAGCTCGAGGGTCAGGTCGCAGCCCTGACCGAGCAGCTCAAGCGAGAGCAGGCGGAGTACGTCAACTCCCGCCGGCGCATCGAGGGTGCGGCCGAGGTGAGCAAGGAGGCGGCAGTGGCCCGCGTCCTCGGCTCGCTGATCGGCGTCCTCGACGACGTGGAGCTGGGACGCCAGCACGGCGACATCGCCGAGGGCACCCCGTTCCACTCGATCGCCCAGAAGCTCGAGGAGGTGCTGGGCTCCCATGGCCTGACGCGCTTCGGCGCGGTGGGCGAGGAGTTCGACCCGAACCTCCACGAGGCGCTCATGCACGAGGATGCCGACGACGTCGAGACCGCGACGATCTCGCTCGTCATGCAGCCCGGGTACCGGATGCACGAGCGTGTGCTGCGCCCCGCCCGCGTCGGCACCCGCGGTCCTGCCTGATCGACGAGCTGTGAGCTTGCGAACGGCAGGAGATCAGGCAGTAAGCGCCGCCTGATCGAGGCATCACCATGACGCGGTGCGGGGCCTGTCGGCCGCTGGCCGGCCGGCCCCGCACCCGTCCCCGAAGCACCACACGAAGAAGCACCTGACGCTCCCGGAAGGAGACGCACATGTCCCAACAGGACTGGCTGGACAAGGACTTCTACGCGGTCCTCGGTGTCTCCAAGGACGCGAGCGCGCAGGAGATCAAGAAGGCCTACCGCGCCCAGGCGCGCAAGTACCACCCTGATCATCACCCCGATGATGCGAAGGCCGAGGAGAAGTTCAAGGAGATCGGTGAGGCCTACTCGGTCCTCAACGATGACGAGCAGCGCCAGCAGTACGACGCGATCCGGGCCATGGGCTCGGGCGGCGCGCGCTTCTCCGCCGGCCAGGGCGGCCCCGGCGGCGCCGGCTTCGAGGACATCTTCTCCTCGATGTTCGGCGGCGGTGGTCATCCCGGTGCCCGCCCTGCCCCGGGCGGCGGCGCGGGAGGCCCCGATATCGATGACCTGCTGAAGATGTTCGGCGGGCAGGGCGGCGGCTTCGGCGGCGCACCCGGCGGCTTCCAGAGCGGCGGCTACGGCGGCCCGCCCGCCAAGGGCGCCGACATCTCCGCCCGCACCCGGATCAGCTTCCGCGACGCCGCGCAGGGCACCGAGATCCGCCTGACCGTGGACGGCCGCACGATCACCACCCGCATCCCCGCCGGCGTGCACGACGGGCAGAAGATCCGCCTGCGCGGCAAGGGCCGCTCCGGTCCTGGCGGCGCCGGTGACCTGTTGCTGACACTCGATGTCGAGGAGCACCCCGTGTGGAGTGCCGACGGCGCGAACCTGCGCATCACGGTGCCCATCTCCTTCGACGAGGCTGTGCTCGGCACCACCGTCGCGGTCCCGCTGCTGGACGGGGACACCGTCTCGGTGAAGGTCCCGCCCGGCACGCCCTCCGGTCGTACCCTGAGAGTGCGCGGCAAGGGACTGGTCACCAAGAAGCGCACCGGCGATCTCCACGTCACCGTGCAGGTCGCAGTTCCCACCCACGTCGAGGGCGCGGCGAAGAAGGCCGTCGAGGACCTGCGCGAGGCGCTCGCCGGCGAGGACCCCCGCGCCGGGCTCAGCGAGGCCGCCGCCCGCTGAGCCGGGCACCGGCCCTGCCCGCGCACCGCCCGATCCAGGAAGGAGCATCCCGATGGCGCACACCCCGCGCGTCGACGATCATGCGCCCGTCTTCGTGATCTCGGTGGCTGCGGAGCTGTCCGGGATGCACCCCCAGACTCTGCGTCAGTACGACCGGCTGGGCCTGGTGATCCCGCAGCGCACCCGCGGGCGGGGCCGCCGCTACAGCACCCGCGACATCACCCGGCTGCGGGAGATCCAGGCCCTCTCCCAGGACCAGGGCATCAACCTCGCCGGCATCAAGCGGATCCTCGAGCTGCAGGACGAGGTCGCCGCGCTCGAGGGCACGCTCGAGAGCGTGCGCGAGCGGCTGAGCACCATGACCCCCGCACAGCGCAGGGTCTTCTCCGCCGACCGCGACGGGGAGATCAGCGCCCTGCGCCGAGGTGAGCGGCCGCGGCGCCGCAGCAGCGGCAGCGCGATGGTGGTGTGGCGGCCCACCCGCCGCTCCTGAACCCTCAGACGCGACGGCCCGTAGGAACCACCCCGGCCAGCTCGTAGATCCCCTCCAGCCGCAGCGCCACCTGCTCGAGGTCCACGCCCTCGGCCGCGCGCCTGCCGGCCTCCGTCAGATCCTCGAGCTCGCCGGTCAGCAGAGCGGACAGCTTCGCGGCGAACTCGCCCGCGAACTCGGGGCCGTCCCCGGTGACCTGGTGGGTGATCACCCCGTCGGGCATCGCTTCGCGGTACAGCGGGATCCCGCGCACCAGCGTGGGGGTGCCGCTCGCGAGCGCCTCCCACAGCACGATCCCCTCCGTCTCCTCCTTGGTGAGGAAGGCGAACACATCCGCCCCGGCGTAGGCCTCCTGGAGCCGCTCCGCACCGACGTAGCCGGGGAACAGGGTGTTCGGCGGTGCGCTCTCGAGGGCACGCTGCACCTCGGCGGTCAGCAGGCGCGGATCGGTGCGACCGAACCACACGAAGGTGGTCTCGGGCATCCGCCGGGCGACCTCCACCCAGTCCAGGATCCCCTTGCGCACCAGCTGCATGCCCACGCTGATCACCACGGTCGCCTCGGGTGCGAGCCCCAGACTCTCGCGCAGTCGCGCACGGGCCGACGCCTCTGGGCGGAAGAACGTGGTGTCCACACCGTTGGACAGCACCCGGATCGGGGCGGTGATCCCGTACTTCGGTGCGGAGACCAGCTGCTTCGAGTAGTCGCTGGGCGTGACCACCACGTCCCCGCGCCGGTACAGCAGCGAGATCCAGCGGCGGAACAGCGGGGCCAGCCGGTTCGACCCGGTGAAGGAGTCGCGGAAGTCGTCCTCGGTGGAGTGCGCCCACACCAGCACCGGCCGGCGCCGCAGGCGCGCCCAGGCCGCCAGCAGGGGAGTGTCCGGGAAGGGGGTGTTCAGATGCACCACGTCGAAGGGCTGCAGGGGAGAGGTGACCACCTCGTGCCCGAGCGCGCGGATCGCCTTCTCCTGATGGCGCATCGCAGCACCGATGCCCGACTGCGTCGCGAGCGCGGCGAGACCGCGAGGCATCAGCACCCGCAGCGGGCCCTCCGGCCGGGTCCCGATGCGGGGGCGGCGCAGGGCGCGAGAGGTCATGAGCATGGCAGGTCTCCGTTCACCAGGGCAGGAAGCGCATCACGAGGGCGCTGATGCCCAGTCCATACGCGATCAGCGCCCACGGCTTGCACAGCAGGATGATCGCGACGTAGGTGCGCCACCTCATCTTCGTGGTGCCGGCGATATAGCACAGCAGGTCATCGGGGGCCACGGGCAGTGCGATCGCGATCGCGAAGGCGCGGGTGAAACGGGGGCTGCGCGTCCAGCCCAGGAACTTCTCGACCGTGCGCTCGGGGAAGATCCGCTCGATCAGCGAGAGCCCCACGTGCCGTGCGATGAGGAAGTTCAGCAGCGATCCCGCGCACACCGCGACGTAGTTGTAGAGCGTGCCCTCGAGCGGGCCGAAGAGCACGGGCCCGGCGAGCACGAGCAGGCCCGCCGGCACGATCGGGAAGACCACCGAGGCGACCGAGGCGATCAGGAACGCGATCGGCCCCCATGCCCCGAGCGAGCCGATGAACGCCTGCAGGTTCTCGAGCGACTGCAGCACGCCCGTCTGCAGCCCCCACACGACCAGGCCGATGCTGAGCGCGAGGCCCAGCAGCGGGGACAGGCGTGCGGCGATCCGCACCGGGTCCCGACGCGGTCGCTCCGTGTCCGGACGCAGACGCTCCGTCTCCGTGCGCGGGCGCTGCGTCTCCGTGCGGGGACGGGCGGGCGCGGCGGGGACCACGCGGAGGCTGCCGGTGGAGGTGCTCATGCCGCCACCAGCTCATGACGGATGATCTGCGGGCTGCGCCGGGCGCGCGCTTGCTGGTAGACGCTCAGCGCCTGGCGCCCGAACTCCTGGGCCCCGAAGGTGGCGTGAGCGTGCTCGAGCGCGGCCACCGCCATCTGCTCGCGCCGCATCGGCTCGCCGAGCAGGCGGTCCAGCTGGGCGGCGAACTGCGCAGAGCCCTCGTACTGCCAGCCGGTGCGTCCCTCGAGGATCACGTTCTCGAGCGAGGGGTCGCGCCGGGCCAGCAGCGGCAGGCCGCTGGCCATCGCCTCGATGAAGGTCAGCCCCTGGGTCTCGCTGCGGGAGGCGCTGACGAACACATCGCCCACCCGGTACCAGCGCTGCACCTCGGCGGGTTCCACCACACCGGTGAAGCGCACCCGGTGTGCGATGCCGAGCGCCTCCGCGCGGGCCTCGAGCTCAGGGCGGTGCGGACCATCGCCCACCAGCACCAGCACGGTGTCCGGGCGATCCGCCGCGGCGACCATCTCGAGCACCTCGTCGAGGTTCTTCTCCTTCGCCAGGCGCGAGACGGACACCAGCACCCGCTGCCGTGCATCGATGCCGAGGCTCTCGCGCAGGGCACGGGCGTCCTCGAGCTCCTCCGCGCTGCGGGCGGGGCGGAACTTGTTCAGGTCCAGGCCCGTGGGCACCACGTGCAGGGGCCGGTCCACCCCGTAGCTGTCCAGCAGGCGGGCCACCTTCGCGGTGGGCACGATCACCGCGTCGGCGGCGGAGAGCGCACGGCGGGAGAAGGACTCCACCACCTTCCGGCCCATCGTGCGGCTCGGGGAGTAGTAGTGCGTGTAGTCCTCGTAGATGGTGTGGTACGTGTGCACCAGCGGCACGGACAGGGTGCGGGCAATGCGCCGCGCCCACACATAGGTGGAGAACTCGGCCTGGGAGTGCACCACATCCGGGCGCCAGCCGAGGATGTCCTTGAGCACCCTCCGGCTCGAGGGCATGCCGATGCGGGCACGCTCGTAGACCAGCGAGGCCGAGACCGAGCCGATGCGGTACACCCCGGGCTCGTGATGCGGGCGGATCCCCTGGGACAGGGTCAGCACCCGTACATCGCAGCCCAGGGCGATCAGCTCGCGGCGCAGGGTCTGGACGGAGGCGACCACTCCGTTGACCACGGGCTCCCACCAGTCGGTGGTGATCAGCACGCGCAGGGGACGGTGCTGCTCCTCCAGGTGCCGGGGGCGGTGGCGGTTCTTCTCGACGTTCACGCTCCCAGCCTTCCACCGCGGCGGTGAGCACGCGTCCTCCGAGCGGACGAGAGGCATCAGACCTCGGTCTGATCCCTGCGCCTCGGGGGCGGTGCGGAGCGTCCTGCCGTTCATGTCTCGAGCCTACGATCGCCCTCGGATGCTCGACACGGGGCGCGCCCGACCTGTCGCGGAGAGTTTCCCCCTAGTGCTTCAGTCCTTCACCTGGTAACGGGCTGTGAGGGTGGCGGAGGCCAGCTGCTGGGAGAAGATCGCGAACCGTGCGCCTACGTGGGGATCCGCCGGATCGGCGCCGAGGGTCTCCACCGGCAGGGCGTGCACGGAGAACTGGTAGCGGTGCGGGGCGCCGGCGGGCGGCTCCGGGCCGTCATAGCCGACGTTCCCGAAATCGTTGCGCGCCTGCTTGAGCGAGGAGTCCTCCCGGGAGACCCCGAGAGGCAGCGAGGTGGTGCTCGCCGGGATGTCCCAGGCCACCCAGTGCCAGAACCCGGAGCCGGTGGGGGCGTCGGGATCGAAGCAGGTGACGGCGAAGGAACGGGTGCCCTCCGGGGCACCGGTCCAGCTCAGGTCGGGGGAGAGGTTCTCGCCGCCGAGCCCCTCCACCAGCTGCTGCGGCGCCACCTCCGTGGAGTCCGGGGTGGCGTTCGAGGTCAGGATGAATGTGGTCTCGCTCATGCCCGCCAGGCTAGGCAGTGACGGCGGGGATGTCGACCACCTCGCGCCGCAGCGCCCTGCGCAGGGACGAGCCCTGCGGCTCAAAAGCCGTCGGCCGACGGGCGGGGGTAGTGCTGGAGGAACTTCTTGACCTGGTTGACCTTGGCCGCCGCCACGTAGAGGCGCCGCTTCATGCCCTCGACCCCGTAGGCCAGGGGGTGGACGGTGCGATGCCTGCGGATCTCCTGCACCCGATCCCGCAGATCGGGGTCGATGATGTAGCGGCGCAGCAGCGGCCACGGCACGATCGAGTAGAGGATCTCCTCGCGGGGCACCAGGCGCTCCGGCTCGCGCTCCTCGAGGAAGTCGGCGACCACGGCTTCGGCGACGTTCGCGCCGGCGGCGGTCATGTAATAGTTGTTGCGGCCGATGCGGGGATTGACCTCGAAGAACTTCGCGACCCCATCGCGCGGGTCGATCTTCACGTCGAAGTTCGCGTAGCCGCGGTAGCCGGAGTGCTGCAGGAAGCGCACCGACTGCTCGAAGACCTCCGGCAGATCGGTGGTGAACATCGCCGCAGGGTTCCCGAGCGCGCCGGGGGTGTGCTCCTCCAGCAGCACCTGCGCCCCGCCCAGAAGCGTGACCGCGCCGCGGGTGTCGACGTAGGCGGTCACCGAGAGCATCGCGGTGTCATCGCCGGGGATCATCTCCTGGACCACGAAGCGGTCCCGGTAGCCGGCGGCCGTCAGCCGCTGCACCAGATCGGCCAGCTGATGGCGGTCCTCGATCTCGAACACCTTGCGCTTGCCGGGGAAGGAGACCGCGTTGTACGCCGAGGAGCGGGAGGCCTTGGCCACCAGCGGCCAGCCCAGATCCAGCTCGGGGATCTCCGGGGCCGTGCCCGAGGAGAAGTCCAGCACCACCGTGCGCGGGGTGGGCACGTCGATCTCGGTGCACATCTCGGAGAAGGTCGCCTTGTCCGCGACCGCGTGCAGCACCTCGTCGTCCAGCAGCGGCAGGTGGTAGTACCGGCCCAGCTCCTCGCGGTGCGCGGCCATCAGCGCGACCAGGAAGTCCGCATTGGCCAGCAGCACAGGGCGCACGCTCGAGGGGTGCGAGGCCTTGTCCGCGCCCACTGCCAGCAGCGCCTGGATCATCTCCTCCTCGGAGGCGCCCATCCCCAGCTCCACGGTGCTCAGGATCGAGGAGTCCGCCACCGGGCCCGCGACCTTGCGCGTGACGACGGTGGAGATCGTGCCGTACTTCTCGTGGAACGCCCGGGCCAGGGCGTAGATGCCGATGTCGCCGCCCAGCAGCACCAGGTCGACCTCCGGGTTGGCGGTCGCGGCGAAGGGATGGGGCGGGGTGTCGGGCATGGTGCGGGGCCTTTCGGGGCTGCGGGCCTGGTCTCAGAAGCCGGTGTCGGTGGGGCGAGGGTAGACGGCGCGGTACTTGCGCACGAAGTTCAGTCCCGAGATGACGGAGTAGGCACGCATCCACAGACCTTCAGGACCGTACCGGAACGGATTGCGCAGGCCCCGGCGCGCCACGCGCTTCACGTGCGCGCGCAGAGCGGCGTCGCGCACGTAGCGCAGCACCAGGCGCAGCGGCAGGATCGTGTACAGGACCGGGGCGGTCACCACCACCTGGTCGATGTCCCGGTCATGGACGCGATCCTCGACCACGTGCCGCGCCACCGACTCGCCGGCCGCGGTCACGTAGTAGCTGTTGCGGCCGATGCGCGGATTGATCTCGAAGAAGCACTCCCGGCCGGTGCGCGGATCGATCTTCACATCGAAGTTCGCGAACCCCACGTAGTCCACCGCATCCAGGAACTTCTCCGCCGCAGCGGTGAGCGAGGGGAAGTCCCCGGTGACCATCGCGGCGGGCCGGCCCAGCGCCTCGGGCGTGTGCTCGCCCAGCAGCACCTGCGCGGCGCACAGCAGCGTCACCTTCCCGCGGCTCGAGCGGTACGCGGTGATCGAGCGCTGGAAGGTGTCATCGCCCTCGATCAGCTCCTGGAACAGGAAGCGCCCCGTGAAGCCGGACTCGCGCAGACGGCGCACGAGGTCCTGCTGCTCTTCGGCTGACTCCAGGAAGAACACCTTCTTCTTCCCGGGGAACTGCACGTGGTGGTACTCCGCGGTGTTCGCGGCCTTGCCGACCACCGGGTAGCTCCAGGGCAGCTCCTCGGTGCCGTTCCAGCCCGGCTCGTCGGCGCGCGAGAAGTCCACGATCCGGGTGGGGACCGTGCCGATGCCGAGGTCCTCGCAGATCTCCGCGAACGTCGCCTTGTCCGCCAGGCGCGCGAGCAGCTGCGCATCGACCTGCGCGAGCAGATAGTGGGGGGCGAGATCCTCACGGAAGGTGTCGATGAAGTCGACCAGCGAGTCCGCGTTGGTCAGCAGCAGGGCAGGGCGGCCGACGGGGCGGCGCGAGGCCAGCTCCACGAGCGCGTCGCGCATCTGCTCATCGCTCGCCTCGGCGCCGAGGACCAGCAGGTCCGAGGTCACCGTGCGCTCGTTCATCGCCACGGGGACGCGCACCACCGTGGTGCAGCGTATCGCGTACTGCTGATGGAAGGCGATGGTGAGGTTCAGGGAGTTCAGCCCGGCCCCGAGCACGACGACGTCGAATCCGGGGTCGACCGAGGGGGAAGGACGCATGGAGGCGATCCTAGCGGCGCGAGCACGCCCGACCGCGGAGGACTGCATCCTCCGACGGCCGGGCGTGATCCGTGCGACGTTCAGGAGGTGCGCAGCCACACCGCCGTATCCGCCGGGACCGTGCCCGGGGAGGTGGGGGCGGAGGCGACCAGGACCTCGGCCGAGGCGAGATCGCCTGCGACCGAGGAGGCCGGCAGCTCGACCTGAGCGTCGGTGGTGTTCACGAGGATCGTGACATCACCGCGGATCACGCCGAGCACTCCCGCGGGGAGGTCCTCGGCGAAGACCACCGCGGCATCGGGACGGCCCAGGCCCAGCTCGCGACGCAGGTGCACCGCCGTGCGGTACATCTCGAGCGTCGAGCCCTCCACCCCGTCCTGGGCGTCGGCGGCCAGGGGGCCGAAGGCCTCCGGCTGCGGCAGCCAGCTCTTCCCGGTGGGGGAGAAACCGTAGCCCGGTGCGTCCTGCGTCCACGGCAGCGGCACGCGGCAGCCGTCGCGGCCGGGCACGCCGGCCCGCAAGTGGGAGGGGTCCTCGCGCAGCTCGTCGGGGATGTCGCTGACCTCGGGCAGGCCCAGCTCCTCGCCCTGGTAGAGGTAGGCGGAGCCGGGCAGGGAGAGCATCAGCAGGGTCGCGGCGCGGGCACGGCGCAGGCCGAGCTCCGCATCGGGGATCTCGTCGCGGCGCAGCCCCTCGCCGAACTCGTAGTCCGGGGCGAAGCCGTAGCGGCTCGCGTGACGGATCACGTCGTGGTTCGAGAGCACCCAGGTGGTGGGGGAGCCCACCGCATCGGCCAGCGCGAGCGGCTTCTCGATCGCCGCGCGCATCGTCTCCACGCCCCAGCGGGCCTGGAGGAAGCCGAAGTTGAAGGACTGGTGCGCCTTCTCGTCGCCGATGTACAGCGGCAGGCGGTGCTCGGGGATCCACGCCTCGAGCACCATCATGCGGTCGCCCTCGTAGGAGTCGAGGATCGGGCGCCACTCGCGGTAGATGTCCAGCACGCCGTCGTTGTCGAAGTAGATCGGCACCTCGCCTTCGGGGATGTCGATCAGCCCGGCGGAGTTCACCGTCGCATCCGGCAGTCCCTCGGGCTTGATCATGCCGTGGGCGACGTCCACGCGGAAGCCGTCGGCGCCGCGATCCAGCCAGAAGCGCAGCACGTCCTGGAACAGCTCGTGCACCCGCGGGTTCTCCCAGTTCCAGTCCGGCTGGCTGGTGTCGAAGATGTGCAGGTACCACTGGCCGGGCGTGCCGTCGGCCTCGGTAATGCGGGTCCAGGCCTGGCCGTGGAAGATCGAGGTCCAGTTGTTCGGCGGCAGCTCCCCGTTCTCACCCTTGCCGTCGGCGAAGACGTACATGTCTCGCTCGGGCGAGCCGGGCCCGGCCGCGAGCGCCTGCTGGAACAGCACGTGCTGATCCGAGGAGTGGTTGGGGACGATGTCCACGATGACCTTCAGCCCGAGCTCGTGGGCGCGGGCGATCATCTCGTCGGCGTCGGAGAGCGACCCGAAGCGGGGGTCGACGTCCTGGTAGTCCGAGACGTCGTAGCCGCCGTCCTTCTGCGGGGAGGTGTAGAAGGGAGAGAGCCAGATCGCGTCGACGCCGAGGTCGCGCAGATAGGGCAGGCGGGCGGTCACGCCGGGCAGGTCGCCCATGCCGTCGCCGTCGGAATCGGCGAAGGAGCGGGGGTAGACCTGGTAGACGACGGCATCACGCCACCACTGCAGGTCCGGGGAGGTCTGCTGCTCGGCGGTGCGCGCAGCGAGGGAGGTCTGGGGGGTCATGGCGGTCCTTCCGGTGGAACAGGGGGTGATGCGACGCGCCGCACCGCCCGGCCCGTGCCGACGGGCCAGGCGGGTGCGGCGAGGTTCGGTGGGCGGGCGGGTCAGCCCTTGACGGCGCCGGCGGTCGAGCCGCCGACGATGTATCGCTGCAGGAACTGGTACAGGATGATCACTGGGACCATGACCATCACCGAGCCGGCGGCGAAGACGCCTAGGTTGTTGGAGCGATCCGAGGAGAACATGCCGTACATGCCCACGGCGAGGGTCTTCTTGGAGTCGTCGGTGAGGAAGATCGAGCCGATGAGGAACTCGCTCATCGAGCCGACCAGGGCCAGCAGCAGCGTGGTCGCCAGGATCGGGGTCATCGAGGGGGCCAGGATCTTGCGGAAGGTCTGCCAGTGGGTGGCGCCGTCGATGATCGCGGCCTCGTCCAGGGACTTCGGGATGGTGTCGAAGAAGCCCTTGATCAGCCAGACCTGGCCGAAGGCGCCCCCCATCAGCACCGCGATGTAGCCGGCGAGGGTGTTCAGGCCCAGCATCGGCACCGCGTCGCCGAGGTCCGCGATCATCGTGTACACCGCGATCATCGACAGGATCGCGGGGAACATCATGATCAGCAGGACGGCGAGCATGCCGCCGCGGCGGCCGCGGAAGCGGAAGCGGCTGAAGGCGTAGGCGGCCAGCAGCGAGAGGAACACCTGACCGGTGGCGACGACGCCGCACACGATGATGGTGTTCAGGTACCAGCGCAGGAAGTTCGCGCGCTCGCCGCTGAGCATCGCCGCGTAGTGGTCGAGGGTGACGCCCCGGGTGGGGATCAGACCGGCGGAGGTCAGCGAACCGCTCGGGTTCAGCGATGCGGAGATCACGAACAGGATCGGGAAGACGGCGAAGACGACGGCCAGCACACCGATGATGTGCCGCCAACCGATCTCGCTGAACCAGCGGCCGAAGGGCATGCGGCGCTGCTGTGCGTCGCCGCGGGCAGTGGCGGTGGTGCTCATGGGGGACCCCTTCCGCGGGCTCAGTTGACGTCTTCGAGGACGTTGGTGAAACGGAACTGGATGGCTGCCAGGACACCGGTGAGGATGAACAGGCAGACGGAGACCGCGGAGGCGAAGCCGAAATCGGCGCCGGAGCCGCCGAAGGCGATGCGGTAGACCATCGAGATCAGGATGTCCGTGGAGCCGCGGCCGGAGCCGTCGGGGAACGGACCGCCGCCGGTGAGCAGCTCGATCGCGTTGAAGTTGTTGAAGTTGAAGGCGAAGGACGAGACCAGCAGCGGGGCTACGGCCACCAGCAGCAGCGGCAGCACGATCTTCGAGGTGGACTGGAAACGGCTCGCGCCGTCCATCCGTGCGGCCTCCGTCAGCTCGTCGGGGATCGCCTGCAGCGCACCGGTGGAGACGATGAACATGTAGGGGAAGCCCATCCACAGGTTCGTCAGCAGCACCGCCACCTGGGCGAGGGTCGGGTCGCCGAACCAGTTCAGGTTCAGCCCGAGGGTCTGGTTGATCAGACCGAACTCCTGGTTGTAGAAGTTCGACCACACCAGCAGGGAGATGAAGCCCGGGATCGCGTACGGCATGATCAGGATCGAGCGGTAGACGCGGCGGCCCTTGAGGCGCTGATCGTTGAGGATCAGAGCGAGGGCGAAACCGAGCGCGAAGGTCAGCAGCACCGAGCCGGCGGCGAACACCAGCGTCCACACGAAGGCGGAGACGAACTGGTTGGCCACGGTCGGGTTGGTGAACAGCCGCTCGTAGTTGGAGATGCCCACGCTCTGCAGCCAGCTCTGGGAGAAGGCCCGCTGGCCCTCGGAGTCCACGAAGTACTCCTCATCGCCGATCACGCTGACGGTGTACACCTCACCGGTCGCGGTGTCGGTGATGGTGTCCGCGTCCTCGTCGTACTGCAGCACCGTGGTTCCCACGAAGGCCTGGTTCACGCCCAGCGGGCGCACGGCGGTGGACTCGTCCACCGGTACGGCCAGCTCCATCAGCTCGTTATAGATGGCGTTGACCTCGCCCGCGTTCAGCACGGTCATCCCGTCGACCTCGGTGACGCGGCCGTCGACGACGGTGACGTCCCCGGCGGGGACCTCCTCGAGCGCGTTCTCGGCGTCGCCGCTGAGCACGGTGCCGGCATCGGGGTCGACCAGGAAGAGCTCATAGGGGCCCTCGGCCGCGGTGCCCGAGGTCGCCACCGTCATGGCGTAGCGCGGGGCGTCGGGGCTCTGCTGCACCGAGCTCGCGATGATCGAGCCGACCGCCTGCTCCTTCGTGCCGCGGGTGCCGTCGCCGTAGTTGGTGAAGGAGTAGCCGACCGTCAGGGCGATCGGCAGGATCAGGAAGACGGCGAGGAAGAACGAGCCCGGGAACAGGTACTTGCCCGGCACGAAGCGCTTGGTGGAGTAGAGGACGAAGATCCCTGCTGCGGCGAGCAGGAGCACCGTCAGCCACATCCATGACTGCTGGGAGATCAGCACCGGGGCGATGAACACCGTCAGCGCGAGGGTGATGCCGAGCACCAGGACTCGGGTGACCACGGCCGGGACCGACGTGGACCGCGTCCGGTGCGCAGGGGCGTGCGTCGAGGTCATGAGGCGACTGTGCCTTTCAGGGGATCAGGGCGGAGTGCACGGTGGCGGGAGGCGAGGACGCCGATCGATCGTGCCCGCCACGAGGGCGGCGGGCACGATCGATCGGCTCGGGGACGTCAGCCGATCGCGGTGGCGATCTCCTCGCCCGCCCCCTCCATGGTCGAGTGCGGGTCAGCGCCGCCGACGATGTTGGCCTGGGCGATGCCCAGCGGGCCCCAGATCGCGGCCATCGCGGGGATGGCCGGCATCGGATCGGCGGCCTCGGCGGCCTCGGCGAAGATCACCACGTGTTCGTCCGAGGTGGCGATCTCCTCGCGCAGCTCGAGGTTCACCGGAGGCAGAGGGTTCGCCTCGTACATGGCCTTGGCGACATCCGGGGAGGAGGCCACATCGGTCATGAACTGCTGGGCGAAGCCGGCATTGGCCGCGTTGGAGGCGACGTAGAAGGAGTTCACGCCGGCGAACGGCGCGGCATCCTCCATGCCCTCGAAGCCGGGGATGGGGGAGATGGTGAACTCGAAGCCCGCATCGCGCACGTCGGCCAGGGCCCACGGACCCGAGATCAGGTACGCGGACTTGCCCTCGGTGAACAGCGAGATGGAGTTGTCGCCGTTGATCGAGTTCTTCAGCACGCCCTGCTCGCCGAGCTCGGCGATCTTATCCGCCGCGGCGAGGGAGCCCTCCTCGCCCACACCGAGGTCGGAGGGGTCGAGGCTTCCCTCGGAGTCCTTGCCGAACAGGTAGCCGCCGGCCGAGGTGTAGATGGGCTGCATGTGGTACGGGTCGCCCTCCTCGCCGATCGGCAGGGAGAGGATGTTCTCGGCGCCGCCGGCCTCCGCCGCGGAGATCAGCTCCTCGAAGGTGGAGGGGGCGGGGGCGTCGGTGAGGTCGTGGTTCGCATACAGCGCGAGGGTCTCGACCGCGTAGGGCACGCCGTAGGTCTGGCCGTCGTAGGTGACGGCCTCGATGCCGATCGGCGCGATGGTGTCGCCGACGTCCGAGGGCAGCTGCACCGGGGCGATGGAACCGTTCTGGACCAGGTTCCCGATCCAGTCGTGGGCGCCCATGGTGACGTCCGGGCCGTTTCCGGCCTGGTTGGCGGTGATGAAGTTGTTCTGGAGCTCGTCAGCGGGGACTACCTCGACGACGACCTCGATGCCGTTCTCCTCGCCCCACGCCGTGGCAGGGGGCTCGAGTGCGGGGGCCTTCTCCTCGTCGGCCCAGATCACCAGGCGGCCGGAGGAGTCGCCGCCGGTCGCGGCGCCGCCGCCGTCGGAGGCGTCGCCTCCGGTGGTGCCACCGGAGGACGAGTCGTCGCCGCATGCGGCGAGGACGGTCATGGAGGCTGCGAGGCCACCCAGTGCGAGGAAGCTCTTACGACGGATCTGCACGTCTTCTCCTTTGAATCGTGGTCGTTCTCGACCGTTGCCAGGTCTGTGCCTGATGGGAGCACCGTAGACCCTGAGGCCACCTTTGTGCAAGAATACGCAAGATCTTGCAGATTACGATTGGGCCACGGTGAGGATGCCGGGGGCCCGGAGGGAGAGCGTGATGGCGCGGCTCATCGATATCGCGAAGGCTGCCGGCGTGAGCGAGGCGACCGTCTCCCGCGTGCTCAACGGGCGCTCCGGCGTGAACGAGGCGACCCGCAGGTCAGTGGCGGAAGTGGCGCGCCGGATGGGCCGCGTTGTCGACGCCGGCCAGGTGGACGACGGGCCGCTGGTCGGCGTGCTCGTCCCCGATCTCGACAACCAGGTCTTCACCTCCTGGGCCGAGCGGATCGAGGCGGAGCTGTTCGAGCGTGGCGCCTCCACACTGGTGGCCATGCGCGCCCGGACCGTCGAGCGCGAACGAGAGATCTTGCAACGCTTTCTGCGGTGCGGCGTGGTAGGCATCATCGTGGTCTCCGGGTATCACGCCCAGGAGCGCAGCCCGCTGGACCACTACCGCGAGGTGACGTCCGCCGGGGTCCCGCTGGTGCTCGTCAACGGCGTGCAGGAGGAGCTCGATGCGGCCTTCCTCTCGACGGACGACGACCATGCGGTGCGTGCGGTGCTGAGCCATCTCCAGGAGCTCGGTCATGAGCGGGTGGGCCTGGCCGTGGGCGATGAGCACACCTGGCCGGTGCGCGAGAAGCTGCGAGCCTTCGAGGCAGTCACCGCCGGCTGGGCGGAGGGCCCCCAGCCGGTCTCCTTCACCGACTTCTCCTACGCCGGGGGCTACGAGGCGGCCCGGGACCTGGTCGCGCGCGGGGTGACCGCGATCGTCTGCGGCTCCGACGTGATGGCCGCGGGCGCCCTCGAGGGCGTGCGCTCCCTGGGCCTGAGCGTCGGGCGCGACATCTCGGTGGCCGGCTACGACGACGTCTTCTGGGCCTCGCTGACCAATCCGCCGCTGACCACCGTGCGCCAGGCCGTCGGATCGATCGCCCGGGCCGCCGTGCGCACCGCCCTCAGCGGCGGCGAGGACTCGCGCCGCCCGACGCGCACCGAGGTGGTGGTGCGCCCGCAGCTGATCGTGCGCGGCTCCACGGCGGCCGTACCCGGCGGGGCCGCTAGCATGGAGCGGTGACCGCACCGAACACCACCCGCACCAGCTACGACACCGCCCAGAAGCGCAGCGACGAGATCTGGTCCACGATCGACTCGGACCCCTCCGGACTGCGCATGCTCACCGGCGACCGCCCCACGGGCGCGCTGCACATCGGCCATTACTTCGGCTCGCTGCGCAACCGCGTGCGCCTGCAGGACGCAGGGGTGGAGACGTGGTTGATCGTCGCGGACTACCAGGTGATCACCGACCGTGAAGTCATCGGGGACATCAAGGGATCGGTCCGCGAGCTGCTGACCGACTACCTCGCGGCGGGCATCGACCCGGAGCGCTCCACGATCTTCACCCACTCCGCGGTGCCCGCGCTGAACCAGCTGATGCTGCCGTTCCTGTCGCTGGTGACCCAGCCCGAGCTCGAGCGGAACCCCACCGTCAAGACCGAGCTCGCCGCCGCCGGGAAGTCCGCCATGGGCGGGCTGCTGCTGACCTACCCCGTCCACCAGGCCGCGGACATCCTGTTCTGCCACGGCAACCTCGTGCCCGTGGGCCGCGACCAGCTGCCCCACATCGAGCAGACCCGCGTCATCGCGCGCCGTTTCAACGAGCGCTACGCGGGAGGGGAGCAGTACTTCCCCGAGCCCGATGCGCTGCTGTCCGAGGCACCGACGATCCTCGGTCTGGACGGCGAGCACAAGATGAGCAAGTCCCGAGGCAACACCGTCATGCTGCGGATGGACCCGGACGAGACCCTCAAGAAGATCAAGAAGGCCAAGACCGACTCGGAGCGGCTGATCACTTACGACCCCGAGGGCCGGCCGGAGGTCGCGAACCTGCTGACGCTCGCCTCGCAGGCGACGGACGGTACGCCGGAGGAGATCGCCGAGGAGATCGGGGATCGCGGCGCCGGGACGCTGAAGATCTACACCGCCGAGGCGCTCAACGAGCACCTGGCCCCGTTGCGCGCACGCCGCAAGGAGCTCGAGCAGGATCCGGGCTACCTCTTCGAGGTGCTCCGCGCCGGCAACGAGAAGGCCAACGCCGAGGCCGAGGCGACCCTCGCGAAGGTCCGCGAGTTCATGGGGATGGTCTACTGACCCACCGCGCCCGCTGAGCCGCGGAGCCCCGGCGCACCCCGTGGTGCCCCGGGGCTCCGTACGTCAGGAAGCGCCGGTCCCTGCGCGGCGGGCCTCAGAAGCGGCTCGAACTGCCCGCCCCCGAGAAGCCGCCGCCCCCCGAGTAGCCCGAGAAGCTGCCTCCTCCTGAGGAGGAGGGCGCCCGATGGGTCTCCAGCGCGGACCCTGCGGAGTGCTGCCAGGTGTTCAGCCACAGCACGGGGCTCATCGCCCTGAAGGCGTCCGACGTGCCGCTGCGGCGGTCCCACCGCAGCCGACTCGCCCGCACCGAGCGGTAGACCGTGCTGTCCTCGACCTCCACCTCGCGCAGCAGCATCTGCTCGGTCTCGTCCTCGGCGAGTCGTTCGATCCGGTGGCGCTGGAGCAGCGTGGCCGCGGCCGAGAGCTCCTCGGTCAGGGCATCGAGCCGTGCGAGCGCCGCCTCGGGGGTGATCCTGTCCTCCTCGAGCTGCGCGGTGAGCGTGTCCATCTCCTCCGAGGCCGCGCGGCTGGCGGCCTCCAGCTCCTTCGCGGCAGCTCTCTCCGGCGTCGACATCTCGGAGAGCTCCTCGAGCACCTCGTCCACGGTCGCCACCGAGTCCCGCAGCGGGGTCAGCTCGCGCTCCCAGCCCGTGCGCCAATCCCCGATGCGGTGGAGCAGATCGGCGGCGGAGACGATGTCGTCATCAGTGTCGTCGAGGAAGCTCACCGTGCTCTCGAGCTCGCGCGCCTGCTGGCGCTGCCGGGAGGTGAAGCCCCAGCTCCAAGGGCGATCCTCCGGCGCGGGCAGCTCCTCGCTCAGCCGGGTCGCCTCGGCGACCTTCGCCCGGTACTCCAGGTGGTCCCGCAGCACGGCCTGCGCGTAGGGAGAGGCCTCGGGGAGGGTGCTCGCGGCGGTGTCGGTGAGCTCGCGCGAGGCCAGCACCCCCTGGAAGCGCGGGAGCGCATCGTCCACACGGCGCCGTGCCGCGTCGCGCAGGCCGAGCATGGTCAGCGCGGCGCCGAGCGCGGCCGCGATCCCCACCGCTGCGGTCACGAGCGCGGCGGGCTTCTGCCACCAGGGGCGCAGCAGCAGATCCGCGTACTTCTCGGCCCCGGCCAGCAGCGCCGCCTCCCAGTCGCGATCACGGGCGTCGTCCTTCATCGCGTCCTGGACGGCGGTGAACTCGCCGTCGTCGAGCTTCACGTCCTCCCCGGCATAGGTGCCCACGAAGCGGTTGTCCGGGTCCAGGGCGATGATGACGGTGCCGTCGGCGAAGAGCACCCCGTCCGGTGACAGCATCGAGGGGTCCGTGGTGCGCGCATGGTTGAGCACCGCATCGTTCAGCGCCAGGTCATCGCTGGGCGAGGCGCCGTGGTCCGTGACGTCGAGGACCAGCACCACCAGATCGACCTGCGTGCGGAAGTCGACGCCCCCGAGCTCGTCCTCGAGCTCGTCGCGGTCCACGGAGGCGGTGGTGTCGCGCACGGTCACCGAGCGCGGCGCCTCGGCATGCGCGGCGCCCGGGGCGAGCAGCGCGGCGGCCAGCAGGACCAGGGCGAGGAGCATCGCTCGGAGCGAACGGGGTGCGAGCGGGGAGCGCGCCGGAGCGGCGGCGGAGGGGGATGGGCACATGGCTCGACGGTAGAGCGCCGGGTGCCTCGGCGGCCCCCGACGATGGTCGGTCGCTCCGAGCAGTTCGAGGGATTCTCGCGGTCAATGTGAACTTCCTGAGCAGCCGTGCGCACCGCGCCGTTATGATCGGACCAAGGATCCCTTAGTGCTCGCCCCGCGCGGGCCCCGCAACGTCGAGGAGAAGCATGCCCATCTACGAGAACGTCTCCGAGCTGGTCGGCCGCACCCCGCTGGTGAAGCTGAACCGTCTGGGCGATGACGTGAAGGCCACCGTCGTCGCGAAGCTCGAGTTCTACAACCCCGCCAACTCCGTCAAGGACCGCATCGGCGTGGCCATGATCGACGCGGCCGAGAAGTCCGGCGAGCTCCAGCCCGGCGGCACCATCGTCGAGGCCACCAGCGGCAACACCGGCATCGCGCTCGCGATGATCGGCAGCTCCCGCGGCTACAAGGTCATCCTCACGATGCCCGAGTCGATGTCCAAGGAGCGGCGCATGCTGCTGCGCGCCTACGGCGCCGAGCTGATCCTCACCGAGGCCCCCAAGGGCATGAAGGGCGCCGTTGAGAAGGCCGAGGAGATCGCCGCCGAGCGCGGTGCGGTCCAGGTCCGCCAGTTCGACAACCCCGCTAACGTCGAGATCCACCGTCGCACCACCGCCGAGGAGATCTGGAACGACACCGACGGCACCGTCGACGCGGTCGTGGCCGGCATCGGCACCGGCGGCACCATCAGCGGCGTCGGCCAGGTGCTCAAGGAGCGCAAGCCCGAGGTGAAGATCATCGCCGTCGAGCCGGAGGAGTCCGCGATCCTCAACGGCGGCCAGCCCGGCCCCCACAAGATCCAGGGCCTCGGCGCGAACTTCGTGCCCAGCATCCTGGACCGCGAGATCTACGACGAGGTCCTCGACATCGACGCGGAGACCGCCATGGAGCGCGCCCGCTCCGTCGCCGCGACCGAGGGCCTGCTGGTCGGCATCTCCTCCGGTGCGTCGATCGAGGCCGCCGCCCGCGTCGGCGCCCGCGAGGAGTTCGCGGGGAAGACCATCGTGGTGGTCGTCCCCTCCTTCGGCGAGCGCTACCTCTCCACCCCGCTGTTCGCGCAGTACGCGGACTGACGCAGGAGCGAGAATGGCGAAGAGCCCGCTCGATCGGGTGATGGGCGTCGTCGCGACGGTCCGGGAGGACCTCGCGGCGGCGCATCGTCGCGATCCCGCGGCGACGGATGATCTCGCGATCGTCCTGACCTCTCCCGGCCTCCACGCGATCTGGACCCACCGCGTCGCGCATCGCCTGTGGAAGCGCGGCGCGAAGCTGCCGGCCCTCGTGCTCGCCCAGGGCGCACGCTCGATCACCGGCGTGGAGATCCACCCCGGGGCGACGATCGGCCGGCGCTTCTTCATCGACCACGGCATGGGCGTGGTGGTGGGGGAGACCGCCGAGGTGGGGGACGATGTGATGCTCTACCACGGCGTCACCCTGGGAGGCCGCTCGATGGAGCGGGTCAAGCGTCACCCCACGGTCGAGGACGGGGTGACGATCGGTGCCGGGGCGCGCGTGCTCGGCCCCGTCGTGATCGGCGAGGAGTCGCAGATCGGCGCCAACGCCGTGGTGGTCAAGGACGTCCCTGCCGGGGCCACCGCGATCGGGATCCCCGCGACGGTGCGCAGCGGAGCCGCCCATCCCGAGGAGCAGATGGATCCCGCGATCTGGATCTGAGCGCTGAGACCGGACCGGATCAGCTCAGGAACGGGTCCAGGAACGAGGTGCCGCCCACCTTGTGCAGGGCACGCTCCCAGGCGGGGAGCACCTCATGGGCGTCCTCGGCGATCACATGATCGAAGAAGGAGCGCGCGGTCTCGGGCGGGTCGATGTCCACCAGCACCGTGGTCGCGCCGTGCTCGGCCGCGAGCGGGGCCAGCTGCGCGGCGGGGAAGACCACGCCGCTGGTGCCGACGGCGACGAACAGATCCGCGCGCTGCGCGAGACGCACCGCGAGGTCCAGCTCCGCCTGGGGCAGCGCCTCGTCGAAGAGCACGACGTCGGGCCTGGTCCGGGCGCCGCAGTGCGGGCAGTCGGCGGGCACCCCGTGGTCCTCCGCCGAGGAGCCGGCGCCGGGCGTCAGGGGCGCCTTCCAGCGGCACTCCGGATCCAGGCACACCGCGTGCAGGGCGCTGCCGTGCAGCTCGGCGACCACCTCGCTGCCCGCGGCCTGGTGCAGGCCGTCGATGTTCTGCGTGATCACGGGAGAGCCGAGCCGGGCGATCGCCCGGTGCCCGGGGGTGGGGCCGTGGTCCAGCGCGATCCGCGCCATGCGGCCCCACACGTTCCACAGCTGCGGCAGCGACTCGGGCAGCAGCTCGGCATGCATCGCCTGCTCGGTCTCCGGCTCGAGGGCCCACAGCCCTTCGGGGCCGCGGAAGGTGCCCAGACCGGTGCGGGCGCTGATGCCCGAACCGGTCAGGAACACGATCTCGCGATGCTCGGGTCCCGGGGAGAACCGGGCGGCGGGGCTCACCACTCCTCGTGCTCCCGCGAGTCCCAGGCGGTCTCCTCGCCCAGGTCGAGGGTCGCCAGCAGCGCGCGGTCCTCGTCGTCCAAGACGATCCGGTCGAGGGAGGCGTTGTCGAGCTGGCGCTGCGGGTCCGTGGACTTCGGGATCACCACGATGTCCTGGTCGATCGCCCAGCGCAGCGAGACCTGGGAGGGAGCGGCGCCGTGCTTGCGCGCCACCTTGCGCAGCGCGAACTGCTCGGCCAGGCCCTCGCGGCCGCCCAGCGGGCCCCACGCCTGGGTGACGATCCCGTGCTCGCGGTGGAAGGCCACCGCCTCCGGCCGCTGCAGGGCAGGGGAGAGCTGGATCTGGTTCACCTCCGGGGTCACGCCGGTGGCGTCGATGAGCTCCTGGAGCTGCTCGGGCCGGAAATTGGAGACGCCGATGTGCTGCGCGAGGCCCTCCTCCTTGAGATCGATCAGGGTGCGCCAGGTCTCGAGCGCGAGCCCGCGGGAGGGGTTCGGCCAGTGGATGAGCACGAGCGCCGCGCTGTCGAGGCCGAGCCGGCGCAGCGAGCCCAGCAGACCCTCGCGAGCGGCCTCGCGCCCCTGATCGCCCCCGGCGATCTTGGTGGTCACCAGGGTCTCGTCGGGATCCACGCCGCTGCCGCGCACGCCCTGCCCCACGGCGGCCTCGTTGCCGTACTGCGCGGCGGTGTCGATCAGGCGGTAGCCGGCCCGCACCGCGGACGCCACGGCCCGGGCCCCCTCGACGCCCTTCATGCTGGAGGTGCCGAAGCCGATCAGCGGGAACGGTGAGCCGTCGGCGAGGGTGGTGGTGGGGATGGACAGCGTGGTCGCGGACATCGAGGACCTCCTGGAGAGTGCGAGGGACGGTGCCAGCGTATCCATCTCTCCCGCGAGGATGCACGGCGGCCGCCGGCCCCGGCCCCGGCTCTGCTAGCGTGCTCGCACCCCGACCCCGCAGGAGTGCCATGGATGCCACCCCCTCGCAGCGGACCGGAGTGCATGACGAGATCTCGCCGCTGCGGCGCGTGATCGTCCACGCCCCCGGCCCCGAGCTCGAACGACTCACCCCCGACACCCGCGAGCAGCTGCTCTTCGACGAGGTGCTCTGGCGGGACCGCGCACAGGCCCAGCACGCGGAGTTCACGACCCTGCTCGCCGCCGAGAGCGTCGAGGTGCTCGAGCTGCGGGACCTGCTGACCGATCTGCTCACCGACCCCGGCCTGCGCGAGGAGCTGCTGGCCCGCGCCCTGGACCCCGCCACGCTCGGGGACATCGCGGTGCAGGACCTCCACGAGGCCCTCGCCGGGCATGGCCCCGAGCCGCTCGCGGACGTGCTGATCGGCGGGATCACCGTCGGAGAGCTGCGTGCGCTGGGCGTCGCGCCCCGCTCGATCGCCCTCCAGCGTGTGAGCGAGGAGCACCTGGTGCTGGACCCGCTGCCCAACCATCTGTTCACCCGCGACCCCTCCGCCTGGATCGGGGACGTGGTCTCGGTCAGCCCCATGCGGCATCCGGCGCGCCGCCGCGAGAGCCTCCACCTGGAGATGATCTACCGCCACCACCCCGTCTTCGGCGGAGCCGCCGCCCCGCGCAGGCTCCTGGGCAGCGGCGGCGCCGGCGCCGCGACCGTCGAGGGCGGGGACGTGATGATGCTGTCGCCGCAGGTGGTCGCGGTGGGGATGTCGGAGCGCACGAGCGCCGTCGGCGTCGAACGGCTCGCCGCAGATCTGCTGGCCGACGGGACGATCGAACGAGTGATCGCGATCGCCCTGCCGCACCGCCGCTCGATGATGCATCTGGACACCGTCACCACCGTGGTCGACCACGAGTCGATGGTCCGCTTCGGGCCGCTGGGGCTGCTGGAGACCTTCGAGATCACCCGCCCCGCGGACCGGCTCGTCTCCCGCGCCCGGGCGGGGGACGAGATGGATCAGGTGCTCGCCCGCGGGCTCGGGGTGGAAGCGCTGCGGGTGCTGACCCCGCCGCTGGACCCCTACGCGGCCGCGCGCGAGCAGTGGGACGACGGCTGCAACGTGCTGGCCCTCGCGCCGGGGAAGGTGGTGGCCTACGAGCGCGCCGCGGCGACCAACGAGTACCTGCGCGCCCAGGGCGTCGAGGTGCTCGAGTTCGCCGGGGACGAGCTGGGCCGCGGCCGCGGCGGACCGCGCTGCATGAGCTGCCCGGTCGCACGGGGCTGACAGGGCCTGGGGATCCGAGGATCCGAGGGGCCGCGGGGCCGAAGAGTCCCGGGTCCGAAGAGTCCCTGTGCCGAACGGTCGAGGAGCGGCGGCTCAGCGCCGCGTGGGCGGCGGCGGATCGGCCGCTGTCTGCAGCGGCTGCTCATAGGCGGGCAGCGGCTCGCTCAGCGACCGCTCGAGCAGCAGCTGCTGGGCGCCGAACTCCTCGAGCCCCTTGCGCACGGTGAAGCCGAGCTTGCGCAGCAGGGCCACGCTGCGCTTGTTGCGGGTCTGGCTGATCGCGATGACGTGCTCGTCCTCGAGCTCCTCGCGCGCCCACTCCAGCAGCGCGATGCACGACTCGGCGGCATAGCCCTGACCGGTCCACTCCGGCAGCAGGGCATAGGAGAGCTCGAGCTCGCCGCGGTCGTAGCTGAGGGTGATCGAGCCGATCAGGGTGTCCTCCTCCGCGAGGGCCAGCGCCCAACGCCCCCAGGTCAGGCCCAGCGGGGAGAGCTCGAGCGCCTGCCGCGAGGCGTAGTCGACCGCGCCCCCGAGGTACTCACGGGTGACCGGATCCGTCATCAGGCGGATCAGGGATTCGCGGTCGGCGTCGCCCGGCGGCCGGATCACCAGCCGCGGGCTGCGGATCCGTACCGGCCACTCTGTCGTGCCTTCCCGTGTCACGCCCCCACGGTACTAGGTTCCCGGGCATGCTCCGCAGGTCCTCCGCCCCGGCCGCCCTCACCTCGCGCCGTGTACCGGGGACGTCCGCATGGGAGGCGGCGGAACGGTATGGTGAGCCCTGAGGCACAGCGGTGTGCCGCACAGGTCGGTCCACGGCCCATGCCGTGCTGTGCGATGGCGCGGTGGGGACCGGAGTCGAACCTCTCCCCGGGACGAGTAAGGAGCACCATGGTCGATCAGGACCTGCGCAGCACTGCACTGGAGGCGGTCCACCGCTCGCTGGGAGCGACCTTCACGGACTTCGCGGGATGGCAGATGCCCGTCCGCTACGACTCCGATCTCGCCGAGCACCGGGCGGTGCGCGAGAGCGCCGGGATCTTCGACCTCAGCCACATGGGGGAGATCCACCTGCGCGGCCCCCGGGCCGGCGAGGCGCTCGACCACGCGCTCGCGGGGAAGCTCTCGGCCATGTCCGTGGGCCGCGCGAAGTACTCGTTGCTGCTCACCGAGGACGGCGGCGTGATCGACGACGTCATCACCTACCGATTGGCACAGGACCACTTCCTAGTGGTCGCCAACGCCTCCAACGCCGAGGTCGACTCCCATGAGCTCACCGAGCGCGCGAAGGGCTTCGACGTCGAGGTGGACGACGCCTCGGACCGCACCTCGCTGATCGCCGTGCAGGGCCCCGCGAGCGAGCAGATCCTGCTCGACGCGCTGCTGGGAGCTGACGGCGGCGTCGAAGGCATCACCGCCGAGGACCTCACCTCGATGCGGAACTACCGCTTCGCCGCCGGCAGCTATCGCGGTCACGAGCTGCTGATCGCCCGCACCGGCTACACCGGCGAGGACGGCTTCGAGCTGTACGTCTCCGACGAGCTCGCCGCCGCGCTGTGGGAGCAGCTCAGCGCCGCTGGCGGGGACCGCCTGACCCCGTGCGGCCTCGCCTGCCGCGACACGCTGCGGCTCGAGGCCGGCATGCCGCTGTACGGCAACGAGCTCGGCCGCGACATCTTCCCCGCCCAGACCGGCATGGAGCGCGTGGTCGCCCTGTCCTCCAAGGGCGACTTCGTGGGCCGCGCCGGCATCGAGGCGGCCGATCTCTCCGACCGACCGGTCCTGGTGGGACTGGTCGCCGACGGGCGCCGCGCGGCCCGCGCCGGTGCCCAGGTGCGCGACGGCGAGGGCCGCGAGGTCGGGGCGATCGCCTCGGGCGCGCTGTCCCCGACCCTCGGCCATCCCATCGCGATGGCTTTCGTCCGTACCGACGTCGCCGAGCCCGGCACCGAGCTGATCGCCGATGTCCGCGGCAAGGACCTCCCGGTCCGCGTCGTCGAGCTGCCGTTCTACCGCCGCGGCTGACCCCACAGATTCCCCGAGCAGTCCCGAACCTCCAGGAAGGACCATCCTCATGTCCGCAGAACTCCTCTTCAGCAAGGACCACGAGTGGGTCCGCGTCGAGTCCGACGGCCTCGCCGTCATCGGCGTGACCGATTACGCCGCCGAGCAGCTCGGGGATGTCGTCTACGTGGACCTCCCCGCCGTCGACGACGAGATCACCGCCGGCACCGAGATGGGAGAGATCGAGTCCACCAAGTCCGTCTCGGACCTGTTCTCCCCGCTCAGCGGCACCGTGGTCGAGATCAACGACGCCGTGGTCGACACCCCCGAGCTGGTCAACTCCTCGCCGTTCGAGGAGGGCTGGCTGCTGAAGGCTCGCTTCGACGCGCTGCCCGACGATCTCCTGAGCGCCGAGGACTACAAGGCCTTCACCGAGTCCTGACGGGCGCGGGGCGGGCGCCGTCGTGCGGCCGCCCCTCGCCGGTGCCGCGCAGGTGGCGCGGACGGACACCTCCACCCAGATCAGCTCACAGACCCCAGGGGCACTCCTTCCATGACCGCATCCTCCGTGCACGCCCACGACTCTTTCGTCCGCCGTCACGTGGGCACCGATCCCGATACGCAGCGACACATGCTCGAGGTCCTGGGGTACGAGTCCCTGGACGAGATGCTCACCGCGGCGGTCCCGGGCTCGATCCTGCTGGCCGCCGACGGCGAGGGCGGCTCCCGCAGCGCGGCCTCGGTCGTGCCGGAGGGGATCACCGAGCCGGCAGCGCTCGCCGAGCTGCGCGCCCTCGCGGACCGCAACCGGGTGCGCCGCTCCCTGATCGGTCTGGGCTACTACGGCACCCATACCCCCGCCGTGATCCAGCGCAACGTGCTCGAGAACCCCGCCTGGTACACCGCCTACACCCCGTACCAGCCCGAGATCTCCCAGGGCCGTCTCGAGGCGCTGCTGACCTTCCAGACGATGATCTGCGATCTGACGGGGATGGACGTCTCCAACGCCTCGACCCTCGACGAGGCGACCTCGGCGGCCGAGGCGCTGATGCTCGCCCGCCGCACCGCCAAGCGCAACGGGAATGTGTTCCTCGTCGATGCGGACACCCTCCCCGCCACCAAGGCCGTGCTCCAGGGCCGCGCCACCGGGCTCGGGATCGAGCTGCGCGAGGTCGACTTCGCCCGCGACGGCGCCCTCGAGGGCGAGTACTTCGGCGCCCTGATCCAGTATCCCGGCGCCTCCGGGCGGGTGTGGGATCCGCGGGACGTGATCTCCGAGGTGAAGTCCACCAAGGCGGTCGCGATCGTCTCCGCGGACCTGCTCTCCCTGACCATGCTCGCCTCCCCGGGCTCCCTCGGCGCGGACGTCACCGTCGGCACCTCCCAGCGCTTCGGCATCCCGCTCGGCTTCGGCGGGCCGCACGCCGGCTTCGTCGCCGTGCGCAAGGGCCTCGAGCGGCAGCTGCCCGGCCGCCTGGTGGGCGTCTCCGTGGACGCCGACGGGAACCCCGCCTACCGGCTGTCCCTGCAGACCCGCGAGCAGCACATCCGCCGCGAGAAGGCCACCAGCGCGATCACCACCGCGCAGGTGCTGCTGGCCGTGATGGCCGCGATGTACGCGGTCTACCACGGTCCCGAGGGCCTCACCCGGATCGGGCGCACCGTCGCCGACCGCACCGCGGAGCTCGCCGACCTGCTGCGTCGCAGCGGCTTCGCGCTGGTGCACGAGAGCTTCTTCGACACGCTCGAGGTGCGCGCCACCGGCATCGCCGGCGACATCGCCGCCTCGCTGGGGGCCGCGGGCTACCTGGTCCGCACCGTCGGCGACGACATCGTGCACCTCTCCCTCGACGAGACCGTCACCCCGGCCGATCTCGAGGCGATCGGCGCGGCCTTCGCCCCGCACGCCCCGAACCCCGGCCCGGAGTTGCAGGAGACCCCCTCCGGCGGCGGCTGGGACGGGCTCGTGCGCGAGGATCCCTTCCTCCAGCACCCGGTCTTCTCCTCGTTCCGCTCCGAGACCGCGATGATGCGCTACCTGCGCCGCCTCGCGGACCGCGACTTCGCGCTCGACCGCGGCATGATCCCGCTGGGCTCGTGCACGATGAAGCTCAACGCAGCCACCGAGATGGCCGGCATCACCTGGGCGGGCTTCAGCGCCGTGCACCCCTTCGCCCCGCGCGAGGACGTCGAGGGCTACCTCGAGATGATCACCCAGCTGGAGACCTGGCTCGCGGACCTCACCGGGTACGAGACCGTCTCCCTCCAGCCCAACGCCGGCTCCCAGGGAGAGCTCGCCGGACTGCTCGCGATCCGCGCCTACCACGCCTCCCGCGGCGAGTCCGGGCGCGAGGTGTGCCTGGTGCCGAGCTCCGCGCACGGCACCAACGCGGCCTCGGCCGTGATCGCCGGGCTGCGCGTGGTGGTCGTCGCCTCCGACGCCCGCGGCAACATCGACCTCGATGACCTGAAGCAGAAGATCAAGGAGCATGGCGACGAGCTCGCCGCGATCATGATCACCTACCCCTCCACCCACGGCGTGTACGAGGAGGAGGTGCGCACCGTCTGCGAGCTGGTCCACGACGCCGGCGGTCAGGTGTACGTCGACGGCGCGAACCTCAACGCTCTGCTGCAGGTGGCCCGCCCCGGTGAGTTCGGCGGCGACGTCTCCCACCTGAACCTGCACAAGACCTTCTGCATCCCGCACGGCGGCGGTGGCCCGGGCGTCGGCCCGGTCGCGGCCAAGGCCCACCTGGCACCCTTCCTGCCGGGCCACCCCGCGATCCAGCAGGAGGAGCACCCGGTGGTGGGGGAGGGAGCACGGTCGCACGGCGGGGCGCCCGTCTCCCAGGCGCCCTACGGCTCCCCGTCGATCCTGCCGATCACCTGGACCTACATCCGCCTGATGGGGCCCGACGGGTTGCGCCACGCCACCGGCTCGGCGGTGCTCGCCGCGAACTACATGGCACGCCGCCTCTCGGAGGCCTACGAGATCCTCTACACCGGCGAGAACGGCCTGGTGGCCCACGAGTGCATCGTGGACCTGCGCCCCTTCACCGCCCGCACCGGGATCACCGTGGACGACGTCGCCAAGCGGCTGATCGACTACGGCTTCCACGCCCCGACCATGTCGTTCCCGGTCGCGGGGACCTTCATGATCGAGCCGACCGAGTCCGAGGATCTCGCCGAGATCGACCGCTTCGTCGACGCGATGCTGATGATCGCCAAGGAGGCCGAGGAGGTCGTCGCCGGCACCTGGCCCGCTGGTGACAACCCGCTGGTCGGCGCCCCGCACACCGCCGCCTCGATCGCCGCCGCGGAATGGACCCACCCCTACTCGCGCGAGGTCGCCGTCTACCCCGGCAGCTGGACCGCGCTCGAGGACGAGTCCGTGCACGACAGCGCCCAGATGCGGATCCAGTCGAAGTACTGGCCGCCGGTGCGCCGCATCGACCAGGCCTACGGAGACCGCAACCTGGTGCCCACCTGGCCGCGAGACTGACCAGCGCCACGCGGGCGCGCACCGCGCAGGCGTCGCGCGCCCGGGTGGCGTGAACCATCATGACGCCCCGGTTTCCGGCCCGGCGTCATTGCTCGTACGCTCTCGTCCATGACCGAGATCCTCACCACCCATGCCGGCTCCCTCCCTCGCAGCCCCGAGCTGATCGCGGCGAACGCGGCCCGCCCCGTCGGCGCCGACGGGCTGACCCCCGAGCCCACCGACGAGTTCCGCGAGATCCTGCGCCAGGCCGTCGTCGACGTCGTCGCCCGGCAGCGCGAGATCGGCATCTCTGTGCCCAATGACGGCGAGTACGGGCACCTGATGGGCTCGGCGGTGAACTACGGCTCCTGGTGGTCCTACATCTTCGACCGCGTCAGCGGGCTCGAGCTCACCGGCGCGGACCACTTCTCCACCGAGCCCGTGCGCTCCGCCCCGGGGGACGTGCGCCTGACCACCTTCCCCGACCGCCGCGACTGGACGCTCTTCGCCGAGGCCTACCAGGATCCGACCTCCGGCATCACCGTGGGCAGCCAGCCCACCTTCCCCGCCGCGACCGGGCCCATCGCCTACTCCGAGACCGGTCGCTCCCTGGTCGCCGAGGACATCACCAACGTGCAGGCGGCGCTCGAGGCGTCCGGCTACGAGCACGGCTTCCTCAACTCCCTCTCGCCCGGCTCGGGCAGTCGCATCGTCGATGACCACTACGGCGACGTCGACGCCTTCCTCGACGCCTGGGTGGAGGTGATGCGCCCCGAGTACGAGGCGATCGCCGCCGCAGGGCTCACCGTGCAGGTCGATGACCCCTCGATCGCCGAGAACTGGGATCAGATCAACCCCGAGCCCAGCGTCGAGGACTACCTCGCCTTCACCCGCAAGCGCGTCGACGCCGTCAACCGCGCCCTGGTGAACGTGCCCACCGAGCAGACCCGCTTCCACCTGTGCTGGGGCTCATGGCACGGACCGCACACCACCGATATCGAGTTCCGTCACCTCGCCCCGCTGTTGCTGGAGATCGACGCGAAGTACTACTCCTTCGAGGCCGCGAACGTGCGTCACGAGCACGAGTGGACCGTGTGGCAGGACCTCGCACTGCCCGAGGACAAGGTGCTGGTGCCCGGGATCGTCTCCCACGCCACCAACGTCGTCGAGCACCCCGAGCTGGTCGCCCAGCGCCTCGAGCGCTTCGCGAGGCTCGTGGGCCCCGAGCGCGTGATCGGCTCGACCGACTGCGGACTCGGCGGCCGCATCCACCCCCAGATCGCCTGGGCGAAGCTCGAGTCGCTGGTCGAGGGCGCGAAGATCGCCTCCCGCCGCCTCTGATCCCTCCCGCCGCCTCCGGCCCTCCCGCCGGGGCCGCCGCCTGCCCGCGGCGGTCCCGGTGGGGAAGAGTTCACCCGGCTGTCGACCTCCGGCCACGTGCCGGTGGCGCTGGCGAAGCCTCGCAGGCGCATCCTCGAGATCGTGAGGATTCTCTTCGTGGCCGAGTCGTTCCTTCCGCACATGAACGGAGTCACCAACTCGGTGCTCCGCGTCGTCGACCATTTCGCCGCCTCCGGAGATGATCTCGGGATCATCGCCCCGAAGTGGCCCGGAGCCGACAAGCACCTGCGCACCACCTGCGGGCGCAAGGTGAGGGTGCACCGGGTGGTCTCCGCCCCGATGCCCGGGTACGCGGACGTCCGCATCGCCGCGACCAGCGCCACCACGCTGCGTCGGCGGATCGACGAGTTCCAGCCCGATGTCATCCACCTCGCCTCGCCGATGGTCCTGGGCGGGCGCGCCGTGGTCGCCGCGCAGAAGGCGGGCGTGCCCACGGTCGCCGTCTACCAGACCGACATCCCCGGCTACACCGCGCGTTACGGCATGCCGTTCCTCGAGAACGCCACCTGGCAGCTGCTGCGCGACGTGCACAACCGCGCCACCCTCAACCTCGCCCCCTCGCACGCCACCCGCGATGAGCTCATCCAACACGGCATCGAGCGGGTGGACCTGTGGCGGCGCGGCGTGGACACCTCCCTGTTCAGCCCCTCGCTGCGCAGCGAGTCGCTGCGGGCCCAGTACGCGAAGCGGCACGAGAAGCTCGTGATCTACATGGGGCGCCTGGCCGCGGAGAAGCAGGTGGAGGATCTCAAGGTTATCCATGACATGCCCGGGGTGCGCCTGCTGATCGTGGGCGACGGCCCCGAGCGCGAGACGCTGCGGCGGATGATGCCGCGCGCCCGCTTCGCCGGCTTCCGCTCCGGCACGGACCTGGCCGAGCACCTCGCCAGCGCCGACCTGTTCATCCACCCCGGCGAGCTGGAGACCTTCGGGCAGACCGTCCAGGAGGCCATGGCCTCCGGCCTGCCGGTGATCGCGCCCCGCCGCGGCGGCCCCGTCGACCTGGTCTCCCCGAGCCGCACCGGCTGGCTCTACACCCCGGGCATGCTCGACGAGATGCGCGACCGCGCGAGCGACCTGCTCTTCGACGACGCCAAGCGTCGGGCCTTCGGCCGCGCCGCCGCGGACTCCGTGCGCAAGCGCACCTGGCCGGTCCTGGCAGAGCAGCTGCGCGGCTACTACCTGCAGGCGATCGAGCAGGAGCAGCGGGTCAGCGCGCTGCGCTGAGGGGACGCGACGTAGAGCTCAGCGAGCCTCGGCGGGGCACGGAACCCCGTCATATCAGCCCGTCACATCAGCCCGTCACATCGGCTCGTCACATTCCGCCACATAGCTCGTCCGCACCGCAGCCGGTGGGGTGAACTGTTCTCAGTCGTCGACCGACGGCCCGGAACATCGCTCCTCTGCGGAAAGGACAACATCATGGCGCAGCGCACTCGTCGCCCGCTCATCGGCGTGACCGCGGGGACCCGCACCATGATGTCCGGCGCCTGGGCGGGCCACGACGCCGTCGCCGTCAACGAGCACTACGTGCGCGCCCTGCGCGCGGCCGGTGCCCGCCCCGTGATCATCGCCCCGCAGGACGAGTGGAGCGACGAGGAGATCGCCGAGCTCGACGGCCTCGTGCTCACCGGCGGCACCGATCTCGACCCCGCCGCCTGGGGCGAGGGCGCGCTGCCCACCGACATGACCCCGGACCCCGAGCGCGATGCCTTCGAGACCGCGCTGTACCGCGCCGCCCGACGCAACGACGTGCCGGTGCTGGGCATCTGCCGCGGCCTGCAGATCATCGTGATCGCCGAGGGCGGGCAGCTGCACCGCCACCTGCCCGAGGACCTCCCCGCGCATCCCGCCACCGGGAGCGCCCCCACCCGGGTCGAGGCCCGCATCGACGCCGCCAGCGACCTCGCGCTCGCCCTGGGCACCCGCGCCGAGGTCACCGCCTACCACCACCAGGGCATCCGCGCCGTCCGCGGAGACCTGCGCACCGTCGCCCGTCACGACAGCGGGCTCGTCCTCGCCGTCGAAGCGGCGTCCGGCTCGGCCGTGCTCGGCGTGCAGTGGCATCCCGAGATCGACGGCGAGGCCGGGGCCGGGGTGTTCGAGAGCCTGCTCACGGCGATCCGCCACCGCGAGGCGGCCACACCTGCGGCATCCCTGGTCTAAGATGGGCACCGGTCGTCCGTGCCCCGTGCCGGACGCAGCGATCGCTGAGGCAGAGGAAGAGGCAGCATGAGCAAGCAGCATGTCGCGGACGCGACCGACGCGCGCACGCGCCAGGACGAGAACGTGACGTCGACCGGCAACAACCCCGTCGTGTCGGTGGTCCTGTTCATCGTGCTGTTCGGCATCTTCGTGGGCGGGCTGTACATGATGTCCCTGTTCGCCGCCACGCCCTTCCTCATCGGGCTCGCCATGTGCCTTGCGGCGCTGTACCTGACCTTCGACACGGTGCCCCGCTTCCTCAGCTGAGCCCCACCGCTCCACGCTTCCTCGTGCCCGGCGCCTCACGGCGGCCGGGCACGATGCATTCCGGGCCGCTCGCGTCGACTGAGCGCGCGCCCGCGCTCCGGGTCGTGCAGAATGGGTGACCGTGAACGCTCACGATCCGTCTGTCGACGATCCCCTCCGCCCCACCGTGCCGCTCGAGGCCCGTCGTGCCCGCTGGGCGCTGTCGCTGATCTTCCTGCTCAACGGTGCCTCGTTCTGCGCGATCCTGCCGCGCTATCCGGAGCTGGTCGAGTCGATCGGGCTGAGCAACACCGCCTTCGGCCTGGCCGTCGGGCTCGGACCACTGGGAGGCCTGCTGGCCGGTCTGTTCGCCGCGCGGCTGATGTCCCGCTTCGGCTCCGCGTGCATGGCCGTGGTGTTCCAGGTGGTCGCCTCCACCTCGCACCTGGCCGTCTATGTCTCCGGCTCCTGGCTGTGGCTGACCTGCTCGCTGCTGCTGGCTATGGCGGCCGATGCCATCACCGACATCTCGATGAACGCCCACGGGATGCGGGTCGAACGCCGCTACCGCCGCTCGATCCTGAACAGCTACCACGGCTGGTGGTCGCTGGGCGCGGTGGCCGGCGGCCTGCTCGGCTCCGCGTGCGCGCAGCTGGGCGTTCCGCTGTGGCTCCAGGGACTGAGCGGTCTGGTCGGCTTCGGCGCCCTCGCCCTCGGCTCCCACCGCTTCCTGCTGCCCGGTCCCGACAGCACCGAGCGCACCCCGGTCGCCGCTCCCGCCGCGGCCTCCGCCGGCGAGGTCCCCGCCCCGCAGGCGACGCCGGGGTTCCGGGTGGCGGGCATGAGCCTGCGCGCTCTCGGCCTGGTGAGCGCGCTGGGCATGATCCTCGTCTTCGCCGGGTCCACGGAAGATGCCGCGAGCACCTGGGGAGCTCTGTTCATGCAGGACACCTTCGCGGCGACACCGTTCATGGCCGGGATGGCGTTCGTCGCGCTGCAGGGCGCGCAGACCATCGGCCGCTTCACCGGTGATGCGGTGGTGGATCGCCTGGGGGACCGAGCGACCGCGCGCCTGGGCGGGCTGATCTCCGCGGCCGGTATGAGCATCGCTCTGCTGCTGCCCAGCCCCGCCACAGCGCTGCTCGGCTTCGCGGCCGCGGGCTGGGGTGTGGCCACTCTGTTCCCTGCCGGCTATCGCGCCGCGGATGATCTGCCGGGCGTGCCCCAGGGCGTGGGCATCACGGTGGTGGGCTGGTTCGCACGGCTGGGATTCTTCGTCTCCCCGCCGGTCGTCGGGGCGCTGGCCGATGCGCTCACCCTGCGCTACGCGCTGTGGATGATGCCGCTGTACGCCGTGGGGATCCTGGTGTTCGCCGGAGCGCTCGGCACACGGACCGTGCACAGCAGGCGCTGAGCCGGACGGGCGGGCTCGAGCCCCCGAGGCTCAGAACCGCGTGACGTCCCCGGCGCCCTCGCGCGCGATCACCAGATCCCCGGCCGAGAGGTCCACCACGGTGGTCGGTTCGATCCCCACCTCGCCCGAGTCGATGATCGCCTCCACCTGCTCGCCCAGCAGATCCTGCACCACCCAGCCCTCGGAGGGCGGGTCTTCCTGGCCCGGCAGCAGCAGCGTCGAGGAGGCGATCGGCTCGCCCAGCGCCTCGACCAGGGCATGGGCGACCCGGTGCTGGGGGATCCGAACACCCACCGTGTTCTTCTTGGGGTGGGAGAGCTTGCGCGGCACCTCGCGGGTGGCGGGCAGGATGAAGGTGTACGGCCCCGGGGTCGCGTTCTTGACCAGCCGGAACACGGGATTGGAGACCAGCACGAACTGGCCCAGCTGCGCGAAGTCCGCGCACACGAGCGTGAAGTGGTGGTCCTTGCCCACCTGGCGGATGCGGCGGATCCGCTCGAGCGCGTCCGCATTGCCGAGCGTGCAGCCCAGCGCGTAGCAGGAGTCGGTGGGGTAGGCGATCAGGCCGCCGTCCTTCAGCACCGAGACCGCCTGCTCGATGAGCCGTGGCTGGGGATCCTCAGGATGGATGTCGAGATACTTCGCGGAGCGATGTGACCTGGCCATGCCCGATGGTACGCCGCGCGGCGCCTGAGGGGCCAGGGTCAGGCGACCACCACGAACTCCCGGCCGATCCACTTGGTGCGGCGCAGCCGCAGCACGGCGCTGACAGGCAGCGGTCCCTTGATGTGCGGATAGCCGCGGCCCTTGCCGTCCACGTCCTCCTCGATGTCGACGGCGATGCCGGCGGCCTCCACGCGCCCCACGTCGATCTCGAGGATCACCAGATCATCGGGACGGTCGGGATAGACGCGCTTGGCGACCTTCGAGATCTGCTCGGGCCAGGAGGCGTGGAGGAAGCCCTCCTCGGCCAGATCCCTGCCTCGGGTCGCCCGGGTGTAGGAGCCCGACCGAACGGCCGCCTCCCAGGCGGGCAGTTCGGTGATGTGCCAGATCAGAGGCGCAGGCATGAGGGGCAGTGTACCGTGACCGGCATGGATGAGACCTCCGCCGGGCCGGGCGCGGTGCGCCTGGTCCACGATGACGACAGAGATCGCTACGAGGCCCTCGACGGCGAGGAGCTCGTGGCCGTCCTCGCCCACGGGGACGAGCAGGTCCCGCCCGGGCAGGGAGATGGCCTGGGCCTCACCGTCCGCGACCTCCGCTCGACCGTCGTCGCCCCCGAGCGCTCCGGGCAGGGCATCGGCTCCGCGATCGTGCGCTTCGCTCTCGACGACATCCGCGGCCAGGGCATGAGGGTGCGCCCCACATGCTGGTTCGTGAAAGGCTGGATCGAGCGCCACCCCGAGTACGCCGATCTGCTGGAGAGCCCGCCAGCCCGACCCGACGAGGAGACCCGTTGACCTTCCGCATCCTGACCGTGTGCACCGGGAACATCTGCCGTTCTCCGATGGCCGAGTACGCCCTGCGCGACGCCCTCGAGCAGGCCGGGCTCGGCGACCGCGCCGAGGTCGCCTCCGCAGGCACCTCCGGCTGGGAGGTCGGCAACCCGATCGATCCGCGCGCCGGCGCGCTGCTGCGCGAGCGCGGGATCGGCACCGAGGAGCACGTCGCACGTCAGATGGAGGAGTCCGAGCTGCACCGGGCGGATCTGGTGCTCGCCCTCGATCACGACCATGTGGAGCCGCTGCGCCGCGTGCTCGGGCCACGTGCCGAGCAGAGCCTGCGGATGGTGCGCGACTTCGCTCCCGAGCGCGTCGAGGACACCGGCATCCGTGACCCCTGGTACGGGGACGAGAGCGACTTCGAGATCGTCTGGGAGCAGATCGACGAGGCCACGGGCGGGATCGTCGCGCACGTGCGCGAGCAGCTCGCCGACCGCTCCGCGACCGAGGGGCAGGGGCGGTGACGATGCCGGAGCCGAGGGGAGCCCTCGAGACCGCCGCCGCCCTGCGCACGGGAGAGCTCGACGTGCGCGAGCTCGCCGAGCGCACCCTCGAGTCCGCGCGCGGAGCGGGGCAGGAGGTCGGCGCCTTCGCCCACCTGCTCGAGGACCTCACCCGCGAGCAGGCGCAGGCGGCCGCCGAACGCCTCGAGGAGGCACGGCGCACCGGGACCCCGCAGCAGCTCGCCGCCGAGCTGCCGCTGTTCGGCGTGCCGATGCCGATCAAGGACCTCACCCAGGTGGCCGGGGCGCCCTTCGAGGCCGGCAGCGCCGCGCTGGCCGGGAACATCGCCACCGTCACCGACGGTGTGGCGCAGAAGATCCTCGACGCCGGGACCCTCACCGTCGGCAAGACCACCACCCCCGAGTTCGGGCTGCCCGCCTACACCGAGCCCGCCACCGGCGCTCCCGCCCGCACCCCCTGGGACCCGCGCCGCACCGCCGGCGGCTCGAGCGGGGGAGCGGCCGCAGCGGTCGCCGCCGGCATCGTCCCGATCGCGCACGGCTCCGACGGCGGAGGCTCGGTGCGGATCCCCGCGGCCTGCTGCGGCCTGGTGGGCATCAAGCCCTCTCGCGGGGCGGTCTCGCCCGGCCCCTACGGCGTCGAGGGCATGGGACTGACCACCGACGGGGTGCTCGCACGCAGCGTGCGCGATGCCGCCGCAGGCCTCGATCTGCTGGCCGGCCCGCGGACCGGCGACTACCTCCCCGTGCCCGCCCCGCGGCAGGGATACCTCGCACAGCTGGACTCCGAAGCCGCCGGCTCTCGCAGCCTGCGCATCGCAGTGCTGCGCGAGCCCCTGGCCGCCGAGACCGAGGTGCACCCGGCCGCGCTGCGCGGCCTCGAGCGCGCCCTCGAGGTGCTGCGCGGCCTGGGGCACGAGCTCACCGAGATCCCCGCGCCGTTCGCCCCCGAGGACTGGACCGCCTTCATGCCGCTGTGGACCGTGGGCGCCGCCTCGATCCCGCTCGATGAGGCGCAGGAGACGAAGATCCTCGAGCTCACCCGCTGGCTGCGCGAGCGTGGCCGCACCTACAGCGGCGTCGAGCTCGCCCAGGCCTACTCCGGGGTGCAGGCCCTGGCACGGCGCACCCTCCAGGCGCTCGCCCCCTTCGACGTGGTGATCTCCCCGGTGCTCTCCGGGCCGCCCGCCTTCCCCCAGGATCTGCAGCTGCCCGACGGCGGCGCCGACTTCGACGCCCAGCGAGCCTTCACCCCCTGGACCAGCACCTGGAACATGCTCGGAGCACCCGCGGTCGCGGTGCCGAACCATCGCGAGCAGATCGAGGGGATCGAGCTGCCCTTCGCGGTGCAGCTCGGCGCCGCCCGGCACGGCGAGGAGGCGCTCCTGCTGTCCCTCGCCGCGCAGCTGGAGGCCCACGACCCGTGGCCGCTGCTGCCCGCTGCGCTCCGCGCATGAGCGCCGCTGCGAACGGGGCGGGGGCGGGGGAGCAGAGCGTCCGGCTGGACATCTGGCTGTGGAGCGCCCGGCTGATGCCCACCCGCTCGGCGGCGACCGCCGCCTGCCGCGGAGGGCACGTGCGCCGCAACGGCGACCCGGCCAAGGCCGCCCAGAGGATCGTGGTGGGCGATGAGCTGCGCGTGCGCTCCCCGGGCCGGGAGAGGATCGTGGTGGTCACCCGGATCCTCACCAAGCGCGTGGGAGCGCCGATCGCCCGGGAGTGCTACGAGGACCACAGCCCCGAACCGGCACCTCAGCTCGCCGCCGCCCCGCCGCGCAGGGAGCGCGGCACCGGCAGGCCCACCAAACGGGAGCGCCGACAGTTCGACCGTCTGCGCGGGCGCGACTCGACCGGTGCCGCCCCGCCCTGGGAGCCGCCCGCGGACTGAACGCGGCGAGGGCCCCGCACACCGTGTGCGGGGCCCTCGGGTCGCCCAGGGCACGGGCCGCCGGCAGCGGCGTCCCGTGGTGCTGCTCAGCGGGCGTAGGAGAGCAGCTCCTGACGGTTCGTGGTCAGGCGGTTCAGCAGGTTCCGCTCGATCTCGACCACCTTCGGGTTCGCGCCGTCGGCGAGCAGCCGCTGCCGGATCGAGGCGAGATCGGCGCTCTCCCGGATGAACCTCTTCATCACGGGCCTGGCACCGATCTGCGCCGCCCATCGGCGCCCCTCGCGCCTCCCCTTCCAGGTGGCGAGCATGTCCACCTCCTCGTGGGTGAGCCAGCCGCGGTTGGCGTAGTCGCCCAGCCGGATCCGGGTCAGGCGGGACTCGTCCCAGATCAGCAGGCCGATCGTGATCAGCCACAGCAGCGAGATGATCGCCTTCGCGCCGTACATGAGCACGAGCACCAGCACGCCGCCGCCCAGACCGGCGAAGAAGTTCCATGCGGCGTGGACCAGCATGCCGGGGATCAGCGCCGGCAGGAACACCAGGAAGCCCATGGCCGTGCCCCACTTGCGCGCCACGAAGCCGACGATGACGCCGGTCAGCGACACGTAGATCGCATGGCCGAAGATGTTCATGACGCCGCGCAGGATGAACAGGAACAGCACCCCTCCCGCGCCCATGTCCTCGAGGCCGCGGGTGTAGTAGATGATGTTCTCGGTGAAGGCGAAGCCGCCGCCGATCAGCGAGCCGTAGATCAGCCCGTCGAGGGGGCCGTTGAAGTAGCGCCGCGCGAGCACCATCAGCAGCAGCAGGCCCAGCCCCTTGGTGGTCTCCTCCACCAGCGGCGCGCTGATCACGGGGCCGGCGAAGTTCGCGGCCGCCTCGCTGCCGGTGACGAGGTAGACCAGCAGAGAGTTGATCGTGTTCAGCCAGTAGCTGGCGAAGGCCGCGATCGCCGCGCCCCAGAACACCGCGATGAGCAGCAGCGGCAGGGGCTGGGGATCCCAGCGATCGGCCAGCAGCATGATCCCGGCGATCACCAACAGGGAGATCGAGGCGAGGAAGGCGGTGACCGGCCACCAGGCCGGGCTCGAGCTCGCCGTCAGCACGAATTCCAGGAAGAACCAGCCCAGCACGAACAGCAGGCTGAACGCGAGGGCGACCACCATGATCCAGACCATGATGTTCACCGCCGGCGGCCTCGCCGCGTGCTGCGCGACCTCCTGCACGCGTCGGGTCTGCGTGGACCAGGCGGACTGCGGCTGGGCCTGGCCGGGCTGCTGGATCTGCGCGGGGGCGTAGCGGGCTGCGGTCAGTCCCGAGGTGGGACGCACCGAGGTGTCATAGGCGCGTGGGTTGCCGTAGTCGACGTACCGCGGCTGGGACTGGAAGGACGGCGAGCCGGCGGCGGAGCTCGGAGCGCCCGGACGGGGCCGTCCGTTGGGCATGAACTGACCGCCGGGCGGCTGGGGCGGGGGCTGGGACATGAGGGCCTCTGTTTCAGCGGCGGGGACGCGGGGAAGACGAGCAGCGGGTATGCGGGCGCCGTCGGTTCCCCCTGACGGCCGACCCGCGGCGAGTGCGATGCTACAGGGGAGCCTCCCCGTCATCGCGGAGGGGCGCGGGCCCCGGGGCGGATTGTGCAGGACCCGCATCGGCCCGGCGCCGTGCTGTGCACTACCGTCAAGGTTGAGCGGAATAGACTCAACTTCGTTCGCGTTGATCCCGTCGAACCCCGCACCACCCCACCTGACGCAGAGAAGGAGCATCGTGGAGTTCCAGTTCACCACTCGCTCGCAGGAGGCCGTCACCGCCGCTGCGGAGAAGGCCGCCGAGCTCGGCAATCCCCAGATCAGCTCCATGCACCTGCTGTGGGCCCTCGCCTCCCAGGAGGACGGCATCGGCCGTGCCGCCCTGACGGCCACCGGCGCGGAACCCCGCGACGTGATCCGCCGCGCCGAACGGGCGATCGACGCCCTGCCGCGCGCCACCGGCGGGGCCTCGCCCACCTTCGTCGGCACCGGCTTCGACGCCCTCGAGGCGGCCCGGCACGAGGCCGACGCCGCCGGCCGCACCCACCTGTCCACCGAGCATCTGATGATCGGCATCGCGCTCGGCAAGGACGCCGCCGCCCGGCTGCTCACCGCTGCGGGCGCCACCCCCGGAGCACTCCGCGATGCCGTCACCCAGCTGACCCCAGGAGATGACCGTATGAACCAGATGGACTCCCAGAACCCCGAGGGCACCTTCCAGAGCCTCGAGAAGTTCGGCGTGGACCTCACCGAGCTGGCCCGCGAGGGCCGACTGGACCCCGTGATCGGCCGTGACGCCGAGATCCGCCGCGTGGTCCAGGTGCTCTCGCGTCGCACCAAGAACAACCCCGTGCTGATCGGCGAGCCCGGCGTGGGCAAGACCGCCGTGGTCGAGGGGCTCGCCCAGCGCATCGTCGCCGGCGACGTCCCGGACTCCCTGCGCGGCAAGCGACTGATCTCCCTGGACCTCTCCTCGATGGTGGCGGGCTCGAAGTACCGCGGCGAGTTCGAGGAGCGGATGAAGGCCGTCCTGGACGAGATCCGCACCAGCAACGGGCAGATCGTCACCTTCATCGACGAGCTCCACACGGTGGTCGGCGCCGGCGGCTCCGGCGATGGCTCGATGGACGCGGGCAACATGCTCAAGCCCATGCTCGCCCGCGGCGAGCTGAGGATGGTCGGTGCGACCACGCTGGACGAGTACCGCGAGAACATCGAGAAGGACCCCGCGCTCGAGCGCCGCTTCCAGCAGGTGCTGGTGGGGGAGCCGAGCGTCGAGGACACCGTGACGATCCTGCGCGGCCTCAAGGACAAGTACGAGGCGCACCACAAGGTCACCATCACCGATGGCGCGCTGGTGGCCGCGGCGACCCTCTCCTCGCGCTACATCTCGGGCCGCCAGCTGCCGGACAAGGCGATCGACCTGGTCGACGAGGCCGCCTCGCGCCAGCGCATGGAGCTGGACTCCTCGCCCGAGCAGCTGGACATCCTGCGCCGCCAGGTGGACCGGCTGAAGATGGAGGAGCTGGCCCTGGCCGGCAGCGAGGATCCCGGCAGCATCGCCCAGCTCGAGTCCGTGCGCACCCAGCTGGCCGACCGCACCGAGCAGATGGAGGAGCTCTCCGCCCGCTGGGAGCGGGAGAAGGCCGGGCTGAACCTGGTGGGCGACCTCAAGGCGCAGCTCGAACAGCTGCGGATGCAGGCCGACAGGGCGCAGCGCGAGGGCGATCTCACCGCGGCCTCGAAAATCCTCTACGGCGACATCCCCGCGCTGAAGGAGCAGCTGCGCGAGGCGGAGGAGCAGGAAGCCGGGGGAGAGGGCGACAAGGAGCGCCCCATGGTCGCCGACCATGTGGGGCCGGATGACATCGCCGATGTGGTCTCGGCCTGGACCGGCATCCCCGCGGGGCGGCTGCTGCGCGGAGAGACCGAGAAGCTGCTGCAGATGGAGGAGATCATCGGTCGCCGCCTGATCGGCCAGCAGCGGGCGGTGCAGGAGGTCTCCGACGCGGTGCGCCGTGCCCGGGCCGGCATCTCCGACCCGGACCGGCCCACCGGCTCGTTCATGTTCCTGGGCCCCACCGGCGTGGGCAAGACGGAGCTCGCCAAGGCGCTCGCGGAGTTCCTCTTCGACGACGAGCGGGCGATGATCCGCATCGACATGTCGGAGTACAGCGAGAAGCACACGGTGGCGCGCCTGGTCGGTGCTCCTCCCGGCTATGTCGGCTACGACGAGGGCGGCCAGCTCACCGAGGCCGTGCGCCGCAGGCCGTACTCGGTGGTGCTGCTGGACGAGATCGAGAAGGCGCACCCCGACGTGTTCGACGTGCTGCTGCAGGTGCTCGACGACGGCCGCCTCACCGACGGCCAGGGGCGCACCGTCGACTTCCGCTCGACGATCCTGGTGCTCACCTCGAACCTCGGCGCGCATGCGCTGCAGGATCAGCTGCTCACCGAGAAGGAGCGCCACGAGCGCGTGATGCAGGTGGTGCGGGCCTCCTTCAAGCCGGAGTTCCTCAACCGCCTCGATGACATCGTCATGTTCGACTCCCTCACCCGGGAGCAGCTGACCCACATCGTGACCCTGCAGGTCGAGGAGGTCGCCTCCCGTCTGCGGGATCGCCGCATCGCGCTCGAGGTCGACGAGTCCGCCACCGGCTGGCTCGCCGCGGAGGGCTTCGATCCGCTGTACGGGGCGCGCCCTCTCAAGCGCCTGGTGCAGAAGGAGATCGGCGACTCCCTCGCGCGCCTGATCCTGAAGGGCGAGGTGCAGGACGGCCAGACCGTCCAGGTGCATGCCGAAGAGGGCGGGCTCGCGCTCGCTGTGGTCGACACCGCCCCGGAGACGGCCGCGCCGGCTCAGGAGTGAGACCGGGCCCTGGGACCGCTCACCCCTGGTCCCAGGGCATCGGCAGGTGCTCGCGGCGCAGGCCGTAGTAGCGCTCGGGATCCAGCAGGCTCTCCCGATCCGCCTCCCAGGTCTCGCCGACCTGGCGGGTGACCTGCTCGGCCTCGCGCAGCGGCGCCGCCGCCCCGGGAGCGACCGCCTCGACCACGTGCGCCCCCGCGCCGAGGCCGTCCGCGAGGGTGTCGCTGACGGCGGCGAAGGGGGTGGCGGTCAGGATGTCCGCGGACACCCCCGCCTGGCGGAAGAGCCCCTTCTCCGCAGCGCTCACGGCGCCGGCCACGTCGCCCTCGCCGATCGCGGCGGAGATCTCCTCACGGGTCTGCACGGCGCTCGCGATCGAGGCGTCCACACCCGAGGTGGCCTGACCGAGCACGGAGTCCTCGCCGACCGCGATCCCGCCACCGTGTGCGGGATGCGGGCCACCGAGACGGCCGGGGCGAGGAAACCCAGTCCGGCCTGTTCGAGATCCTGCTCCCCGCGGTCGAGGAAGCTGTCGTACTCGGCATGGAGCCCCATCGCCATCTGCGCGGTGCCGACCACCGGGATCGCGCCGAGCGCGAGCCGGCGCGACTGCTGGGCCTCCGTGAGCAGGGCGGGGTCGATGTCGAGCTCACCGGTGTCCGGCACCGGGGTGGGGCGCGGGATGGTGCGGGGATCGGCAGCGGCACCGGATCCCGGACCCACGGCGGCGTGGCCCAGATGCCGAGCGGGTCGTGCGAGGGTGCGCCCTCGGCGCTCGAGCACACGGTCTGTGCCTCCGCTTCCTGGCAGAGCTGCTCGGAGAAGCGGCGCAACGCCTCGAGCAGGTGGGTCATCGTCGCGGCAGCGTCGGCCGTGCGCTGCCGATGCACCTGGGCATCGGGCCCCTCCCAGGTGGTCGCATGCATCGTCTCCAGAATCCGCTCCCGCAGGAGCCGGATCCTGTCACCGCCGTCGGCGAAGACGGTGGACAGATCGGTGAGGGCCTCGGGCTCGCATCCCCAGAAAGTGTTCATGCCGCGACCGTAGGGACAGCAGGTGCCGCGGCGCTGGCCCGCGCCCGCGAATGTGGATGAACGGGGAATGTGGAGGAGCAGTCGTGGACTCGGCGTCGGGCCCGGACAGCAGACGTCCCGGGACCCCGCACGGGCCCCGGGACGTCTGCGGTGCGCGACCGGCTCAGATCACGATGTTCACGATCTTGGGGGCGCGGATGATCAGCTTGCGCAGCGTCTGGCCCTCCAGCAGCTCCTGCACGCGCGGCTCGGCCATCACCGCAGCCTCGAGATCGGCCTCGGAGATCTCCGGGTCCACCTCGATCCGGTGCCGCACCTTGCCCTTGACCTGGATCACGCAGGTGACCTGATCGGCCTTCAGCAGCTCCGGATCGGCGACCGGGTACGCCACACGGGAGACGCTGCCGGAACGGCCCAGCCGCGCCCACAGCTCCTCGGCCAGGTGCGGCGCGAACGGGGAGACCATCAGCACCAGCGGCTCGACCGCCTCGCGAGGCGTGGAGCCGGTGGAGGTCAGCTGCTTGGTCAGCTGGTTCACCAGCTCGATCAGCTTCGCGATCGCGGTGTTGAAGTGCATCCGCTCCATGTCGCGGGAGACCCCGTCGATGGTGCGGTGCGTGGCCTGCGCGAGGGCCCGCTCGGCCGGCTCGTCGGAGACGGTCAGCGCGCCGGTCTCCTCATCCACCACCAGGCGCCACAGACGCTGCAGGAAGCGTTGGGAGCCCACCACCGCACGGGTCTCCCACGGCCGGGAGAGATCCAGCGGACCCATCGACATCTCGTACACGCGCAGGGTGTCCGCGCCGTACTCCTCGTACATGTCGTCCGGGGCGACCGCGTTCTTCAGCGACTTGCCCATCTTCCCGTACTCCTGGGTGACGGGCTCGCCCTGGTAGGTGAAGGTGCCGTCGGCCTCTTCGACGACCTCCTCGGCGGGCACGTGCACGCCGCGGGCGTCGGTGTAAGCGAAGGCCTGGATGTAGCCCTGGTTGAACAGGCGGTGGAACGGCTCCTGGCTGGAGACGTCACCGCGGTCGAACAGCACCTTGTGCCAGAACCGCGCGTACAGCAGGTGCAGCACCGCGTGCTCCACCCCGCCCACGTACAGGTCCACGCCGCCCACGCCGCCGTCCTCACGGGCGCCCAGCCAGTACTTCTCGTTCTCGGGGCGCACCAGGACGTCGTCCTCGGTGGGGTCGATGTAGCGCAGGTGGTACCAGGACGAGCCCGCCCACTGCGGCATCGTGTTGGTCTCGCGCAGGTAGGTGCGCGGTCCCTCGCCGAGGTCCAGCTCGACCTCGACCCACTCGCTCGCCCGCGAGAGCGGGGTCTGCGGCTCGGTGTCGGCATCCATCGGATCGAAGGTCTTCGGAGAGAACTCCGCGACCTCCGGCAGGTCCACCGGCAGCATCGACTCCGGCAGCGGGATCGGGGTCTCCGGGGCGGCGGGGTCGTAGACGATCGGGAAGGGCTCGCCCCAGTAGCGCTGACGGGAGAACAGCCAGTCGCGCAGGCGGTACGTGGTGCGGGCGCGGCCGAAGCCGCGCTCGGTGGCGAAGGCGGTGGCGCGGGACTTCGCCTCGGCCTCGCCGAGCCCGTTCAGGTCCAGCTCGGCGCTGGCGGAGTTGATCTTCTCGCCCTCGCCGGTCCAGGCCCCGCCGGTGAAGTCCTCCGGCGGTCGCACCGTGCGGATCACGGGCAGCTCGAACGTGGCGGCGAACTCGAAGTCGCGCTCGTCCTCGCCGGGCACGGCCATGATCGCGCCCGTGCCGTAGCCGGTGAGCACGTAGTCCGCGGTGAACACGGGGATCTCGCGGCCGTCCATCGGGTTGGTCGCGAACCAGCCGGTGAACACTCCGGTCTTCTCGCGGTCCTCGGCGGTGCGCTCGTCCTCGCCCAGGCCCGCGGCACGGGCCTGGTACGCCGCGACCGCCGCGCGCGGGCTCGCCGCTCCGCCGGTCCAGGCGTCCTTCGTCCCCTCGGGCCAGGCCTCCGGCAGGCGCGAGGGATCGCTCAGCAGGTCGTGCTCGGGGGACAGCGCGGTGAAGGTGGCCCCGAACAGGGTGTCGGCGCGCGTGGTGAACACGTCGAAGGAGTGCTCGGTGCCGGCAATGGGGAAGGTGATCTGGGCACCCTCGCTGCGACCGATCCAGTTGCGCTGCATCGCCCGGATCGACTCGGGCCAGTCCACCCGGTCCAGATCATCGATCAGACGATCCGCGTAGGCGGTGATGCGCATGTTCCACTGCCGCAGGCGGCGCGTGAACACCGGGAAGTTGCCGCGCTCGGAGCGGCCCTCGGCGGTGACCTCCTCGTTGGCCAGCACGGTGCCCAGGCCCGGGCACCAGTTCACCGGGGTCTCGGAGATGTAGGTCAGGCGGAAGGCGTCCGCCAGCTCCGCGATCTCCGCCTCGCTCGCTCCCGTGACGTCGGCGGCGCTGCGGCCCCGCCATGCCTCGGGCAGCTCGATGCTCTGCCGGTCCGCGAGCGCGAAGGGATCCACCGCGCCGCTGCGCAGCTCCTCCCGCAGCTCTGCGATCGGGCGGGCGCGGCCGGTGACGCCGTCGGCGTTCGGGGCCTCGGGGTCGTACCAGGAGTCGAAGATCCGCAGGAAGATCCACTGGGTCCACTTCACGAACCCGGGATCGGTGGTCGCCAGCGAGCGGCGCGAGTCATGGGAGAGCCCCAGGCGGTGCAGCTGGCGCCGCATGTTCGCGATGTTCGATTCGGTGGTCAGACGCGGATGGGTGCCGGTCTGGACCGCGTACTGCTCCGCGGGCAGGCCGAAGGCGTCGTAGCCCATCGTGTACAGCACGTTCTTGCCCATCATGCGCTGATGGCGGGCGACCACGTCGGTGGCGATGTAGCCCAGCGGATGGCCCACATGCAGTCCCGCCCCGGAGGGGTAGGGGAACATGTCCATGATGAACATCTTCTCGCGCGAGGACGAGGTCGCCGAGGTCGCCGCCTCCTCGAGTGAGCCGGTCTGCGCGCGCAGCTCGCCGACGGGGTTGTCGGCGTAGAAGGTGCCCTCCTCGTCCCAGCGCTGCTGCCAGCGGCGCTCGATCTCGTCCGCCACCGAGGCGGAATAGCGGTGCGGGGCCTCGCTCATGGGTGAATCGTCCTCCGAAGGATCATCGCGGCGGGAGCCGCCAGGCGTTGGGTGACAGGATCTCGTGACATGAAAAAACCCTCGCGCAGGCGAGGGGAGCCGCGTCGGTGCCGCACCGACGCACCGTCCACGCTCAGGAGCGAGGGGTGGGCGCGGGCCCTGTCCGACGCGGCTGCATAAGCAGGAGCCGTCGAGTCACCGGTCCATCGTACCGCGCCGGACCGTCGACGCCGATCCGGGCTCAGACCCCGAGCACGGCGGAGATCACCAGCAGCACCAGCACCGTGCCGATGGTCGTGATCAGCACCGTGTCGCGGGCCAGGTTCTCCGAGGCGCTGTAGCGCGCCGCGGCGACATAGACGTTCTGCGCGGTGGGCAGCGCCGCCATCACCACCACCTCGTACAGCGAGGCGCCGCGCAGCCCCAGCAGCAGCCCCACACCCACCGCGATCACCGGCATCAGCAGCAGCTTCGAGCCCGAGGCGACCGCGATCAGCCCGCGATAGCCGTCATCCTTGGCGAGTGGGCGGGAGCCGTGCAGCGAGAGCCCGTAGGCCAGCAGCATCGCCGGGATCGCCATATCCGCCAGGGACTGCACGGGCTCGAGCACCACCTCGGGGATCCTCGCCCCGAGCAGCACCAGCAGCAGCCCGATGGCCGAGGCGATGATGGTGGGGTTGGCCACGACGCTGCGCAGCACCCCGCCGAGGCCGGGGGAGGAGTCCACTGTGACCCGGTGCAGCACGAACAGGTACAGCGGCGTGTACACGGCCTGCTGGAACAGGATCACCGGCAGGGCGTGGGAGATGTCGCCGAGCACGTACGCGGCGATGGGGAAGCCCATGTTCGCGCCGTTGACCACCGAGCCGCTGATCGCGGTCATCACGAGATCGGCGCCGCGGCGCCTGGTCAGCAGTGCCACCGCCCCCAGCACGATCGCGCCGGTGCTCAGCCCCGAGATCCCGGCCACCAGCATGGGTGTGGAGAGTACCTCGCGCACATCGGAGCCGAGCAGGCCCACCAGGATCAGTGCGGGGGAGGCGATGAAGAACGTGGCGCGGTTCAGGACGTAGCGGCCGTGCGGGCCGAGCACGCCGGTGCGGCCGGCGACCCAGCCCACGCCGATCATGGCCCAGACGATGAAGAAGCCGGCGAGTACGCCGCTCACAGTGCGGCTCGAGGGGACGAGATGCTCACCGGAGGGATCCTAGCCCACCAGCGGGAAAGGGTCTTCCCGCGGCCATCCTTCGGACGCTCCGGGGTGTGCGGACGCGCCGGCTCAGCGCATGCCGTGCGAGGTGCGCCCGTCGATCTGATCGTCCATGCCGGGCACGGGCTCCGCGCCGTCGGCGCCGAGGGCCACGATGCGGTTGCGCTCATCCACATGGACCACGCGCGGGCGGTGGGAGGAGACCTCGGTCTCGTCCAGCTGGCCGTAGGCGATGATGATCACGAGGTCCCCGGGGGTGACCAGATGGGCCGCCGCGCCGTTGATGCCGATCACGCCGCTGTCGCGCTCGCCCTCGATCACGTAGGTGACCAGGCGGTGCCCGTTGGTGATGTCCACGATCGTGACCTGCTCGTTCTCGACCAGTCCCGCCGCCTCCGTGAGGGCGGGGTCGATCGTCACCGAGCCCACGTAGTGCAGATCTGCCTGCGTGACGGTGGCCCGGTGGATCTTCGAGGTCATCAGAGTGCGCAACATCGCCTCCATTCTCCCATCACTGGCGCATGCTGGATGATGGGAGCGTACGTTTCGTCAGGAGGATCACCATGCCCAAGGCCCGTCGCCGCCCGTCGTCCCGCTCCGAGCGGTTCGAGGACATGGCGCTGCCCGATGAGCTGCTCGGCGTCCTCGCTGATCAGGGCTTCGAGCACGCTTTCGAGATCCAGTCGGTGATCCTGCCCGACGCCCTCGCGGGACGCGACGTGCTCGCCCGTGCCGAGACCGGCTCGGGCAAGACCCTCGCCTTCACCCTCGCGATGACCGCCCGCTTCCGCGGCCGCAAGGTGCACCGCCGTCGGCCGCTCGGCGTGGTGCTGGTCCCCACCCGCGAGCTCGCGGTCCAGGTGGTCGACACGATCCACCCCTTCGCCCGCGCTGTCGGGGTCAAGGCGCAGCTGGTCGCCGGTGGCATGAACATCGAGAAGCAGGCCGACGCCGTCGCCCGCGGCGTCGGGATCGTGGTGGCCACGCCGGGCCGCCTGATCGACCTCGCCGAGCGCGGCGCGCTGCAGCTGGACCTGGTGGAGACCACCGTGATCGACGAGGCCGACCACATGGCCGACCTCGGCTTCCTGCCGGACGTCAGCGACATCCTTGCCGCGATCCCCATGGGCACCCAGAAGATGCTGTTCTCCGCCACCCTGGACGGGCAGGTCGAGCAGATCGTCGACACCTTCCTGGTGGACCCCGTCAGTCACGAGACCACCCCCGTCAGCGCCGCGGTCGCGACCATGGACCACCACGTGCTGGCCATCGAGCCCTCCGCCAAGCGCGAGGTCACCGCGCAGCTGGCCGCGCGCAAGGGCCGCACCCTGATGTTCACGCGCACCCAGCTCGGTGCCGAGCGCGTGGCGCGGGAGCTCGTCGAGGTGGGGATCAAGGCCGCCGCGCTGCACGGCAGCAAGCAGCAGGGGCTGCGCACCAACGTGCTGGCCGGGTTCCGCGAGGGCGCCTATCCGGTGCTGGTCGCGACCGATGTGGCCGCCCGCGGCATCCACATCGACGACGTGAGCATGGTGGTGCACGTGGACCCCTCGGACGAGGTCAAGGAGTACGTCCACCGCTCCGGTCGCACCGCCCGTGCGGGCGCCGCGGGCAGCGTGGTCACCCTCGCCCTGCCGCATCAGCTCGGCAGGTCCCGCAGCGTGCTGGAAGGGGCAGGAGTCGAGCCTACCTGGGTGGAGGACGTCGACTCCGCAGAGCATCCCGCCCTCGAGCAGCTGGGCGGCCGGACCCCCTCGGGCGAGCCCACCGAGGACCCGGCCACCGTGAAGTACAAGGGCGCACCCCGCAAGCTCGACCTCGGGCGCCGGGGCGGGGCCGACGCCCGCAAGGCGCAGGAGCGCCGGGCGAACGAGGAGCGCCGCTCCTCCTGGGAGGAGCCCGGCCCCGCGCAGGGCGGGGGAGGCCGCGGAGCCTCTCGCGGCGGAGGCTCCCGCGGCGGCGGAGGCCGCAGCGGCTCCGGCGGTTCGTCCGGAGGCCGGGGCGCGGGGCAGGGCCGCGGCCAGGGCCCGAGCACCGGCAAGGGTGCGGGCCAGGGGCGGGGCCGCTCCGGCGCGCCGACAAGGGCGCCGCGCCGACGTGGGGGACGATGAGCCCCGGACCCTGAGCTCGACGGCGAGCCGGTGAGACGCCGAGGAGGCACGCGATGAGCATCAGCACCTTCGACATGTTCAAGATCGGTATCGGGCCCTCGAGCTCGCACACTGTGGGGCCGATGCGGGCCGCAGGCCTGTTCGCCCGCGAGGTGCTGGCGGATCCCGAGCTGGGGCCCCGGGTCGCCGACGTGGCCGTGCACCTCTACGGCTCCCTCGCCGCGACGGCCGTGGGTCACGGCACCCTGGACGCGGTGGTGATGGGGCTCGAGGGCGCGGACCCGGAGACCGTGGACCCGGTCGCCGGGCGCGAACGGGTCGCCGCGATCGAGGCGGAGGGCGGTCTGCTGCTCGGCGGCCGGGTGCCGGTGAGCCTTCGCCCCTCCACGATCGTCACCCACCCGCTGACCTTCCTGCCCCAGCACTCCAACGGCATGACCTTCATCGCGCTGGATGCGCAGGGCGAGGAGCTGCAGCGTCGGCCCATGTTCTCCGTGGGCGGCGGCTTCGTGGTGGACGAGGCCGATATGGACCGCTCGATCGCCGAGGTCGCCGCGGAGGACGAGGGCCGCACGATCTTCACCACCGGGGACGAGCTGCTGCGGGTCTGCGAGGACCGCGGCATCTCGATCTCCGAGGCGATGCTGATGCGCGAGCGGCAGTGGCGCAGCGACGAGGAGATCCGCTCCGGCCTGCTGACGATCTGGCGCGCCATGCACGAGTGCATCGAGCGCGGCACCCGCACCGGCGGCACCCTCCCCGGTGGGCTCGAGGTCAAGCGCCGCGCCGCCTCCTGGTACGACTCGCTGAGCGCCGAGGACCCGGTGCGCCTGCCGATGAACGCCTTCGAATGGGTCTCCCTCGCGGCGCTCGCCGTCAACGAGGAGAACGCCGCAGGCGGCCGAGTGGTCACCGCACCCACCAACGGCGCCGCGGGGATCGTCCCGGCGGTGCTCTACTTCGCGACCACCTACATCGAGGGGGTGGACCCCGACGAGATCGCGGTGCGCTTCCTGCTCACCGCGGGAGCGATCGGCTCGCTGTACAAGGAGCACGCCTCGATCTCCGGTGCCGAGGTGGGATGCCAGGGCGAGGTGGGCTCCGCCTGCTCGATGGCGGCGGCCGCGCTGTGCGAGACGATGGGTGGCAAACCCGCGCAGGTTGAGAACGCCGCCGAGATCGCCATGGAGCACAATCTGGGGCTGACCTGCGATCCCATCGGGGGTCTGGTGCAGATCCCCTGCATCGAGCGCAACGCCATGGCAGCGGTCAAGGCGATCACGGCCGCGCGCTTCGCGCTGCGTGGCACGGGCGAGCACTTCGTCTCGCTGGACACGGTGATCGAGACCATGCGCCAGACGGGCAAGGACATGCACGAGCGGTACAAGGAGACGGCGATGGGCGGTCTCGCCGTGACCGCCGTGCCGGTCAGCCTCCCGGACTGCTGAGGACCACCTCGCGCGGCACCGCCGCCGCCCCCAGCCGGTCGCGCACCAGCGCCCGCAGCTCTTCCGCGCCCGGTGCCGGCCGGGCCTCCGGCTCGAGCTGCACCACGGCACGGGTGCGCACCCCGAAGCGCGCATCGGGCACCACCTCGAGGCGGGCCTCGCGCACCCCGTCATGGGCGCACAGCACCTGCACCACCGCGACCGGGTCGTGGAGCATCCCTCCCGAGGAGAGCGTCCCATCGGCCCGGCCCAGCACCTGCACGATCCCGTCCGCGCTGATCACGCCCCTGTCGGTGAGCAGCTCCCGGCCGGCGGTGAACGGCGTGCGCGCGTGCAGCAGACCGCCCGCGGCGCGCATCCGCACCCCGCGCAGAGGGCGCCCGTCCACCGTCAGCGTCCCGGTCTCGGTGGTGCCGTACACGTCATGCACCCGGGCCCGGAAGTGACGGGCGAGATCCGCGCGCAGCTCCGACGAGAGCATGTCGGAGCCCGAGACGATGCGCGGGATCCGCAGCGGGCGCCCCTGGCCGAGGGAGCGGTGCGCCTCGAGGATGTCGTGCAGATGCACCGGCACGCCGGTGAGCAGATCAACGGAGCCGCGGTGGAGCAGCTCGATCCGCTCGGCCGTGGGCAGGTGGGTGAGGTCGAGCAGCGGGGCGCCCAGGGCGAGCGCGCCGAGGGTGGTCTGCAGGCCGTGACCGTGGACGCCCGGTGCGGCGCAGGCGATCGTGCGACCGGGCCGCAGTCCGATGCGCCGGGCCAGATCGGCGAGGGTGGTCAGCTGCGCGGGGGTCAGAGTGCTGCGGCGCAGCAGGCGCGGGCTCGCCGTGCTGCCGCTCGAGCGCATCTCGAGACGGCCGTCTCCGGCGAGGGCGGTCACCAGCACCTGCCGCAGCGGGGCGGTGACCGGCAGGGCGCCGAGACCGGGCGGAGCACCCGAGCGGCGGGAGCGGCGGCGGTGGAGATCCACCAGGTCCATCAGCTCGCCCGCACTCAGCGTGCCGTGCTGGTCCCGGAGCACCACGGAGCGGGGACGCAGCGCCACCCGGGCCCGCAGCGCGGTGGTGGACTGCAGCAGCTTCATACCCGCTCCTCCCCTCTGCGTGCGGCCATGCGCCGCACCAGCTGACCGGCGCGTCCTGCGGCGGCGGCCGAGAGCACGGGGGCCGCCTGGGCGAGCGTCGCGCCCGCCCGCGCCCAGACAGGGGAGACGAGGGTGCGCGGCGCATCCAGGGCGTGCAGCACGCGCTGTGCGGCCTGCGCGGGGGAGAGGGCGCCGCGCGGGGCGCTGCCGTAGGTGGGGACGGCCATCGCGGTCGCCACCAGCGGCAGCTCCACGATCGCGATCCGCACGCCCTGGCGAGCGGCCTGCGGTCGCACGGCACGCAGCCACGCGTCCAGCCCGGCCTTCGAGGCGCCGTAGGCGGCCCAGCCGGGCGCGGGGATGCGGGCGGAGGCGCTGGTGACCGCGACGATCCGGCCATCGCCCCCTGCGCACATCGCCTCCAGCATCCCCAGCAGCAGCGTCGCCGGGCCCAGCATGTTCGCACCAACCAGGCGCACCAGATCGTGGGGGCGGCCGAAGCTCTCGGCGAGGTCGCGGCGGATCGAATGGCCGGCCAGGGAGAGCACCGCCTGCGGCGTGCCGTGCACGGTGAGCACCTCACGGGTCAGCTCCTGCACCGCCCCCTGGTCCCTCAGATCGCAGGGCAGCACCTCGGCGCTGCCCCCGGCGGCGCGCACCTGCTCGGCCAGAACGGTCAGGCGCAGGCCGTCGCGGGCGCTCAGCAGCAGGTGCTCGCCGCGCGCCGCGAGCCGGAGGCAGACCTCCCGGCCGACGCCCCCGCTCGCGCCCGTGACCAGGATCATCGCCGGCCGCCGGCGCTGCTCACCACGAACCTCGCTGATAGGCGCCGGGGTAGAGCGCGGCATCGCGCATCCCGAGCTCGTGCGCGGCCCGCTGGGGCCAGCCCGGCTCGCGCAGGGCGGCTCGGCCCACCGCCACGAAGTCGGCGTCGCCGCGCTCGAGCACGTCCTGGGCGCCGCGGGGGTCGGTGATCAGCCCGACGGCCGCCACCGGCATCGACACCGCATCGCGCAGGGTGCGGGCGAAGCCCACCTGGTACTCGGGCCCCACCGCGATGTCCGCGATCACCGCACCTCCCGTGGAGACGTGCAGGGCGTCGACGCCCACCTTCTCGAGCTCGCGGGCGAGCTCGACGGACTGCTCGATGTCCCAGCCGCCGTCGATCCAGTCCGTGGCGCTCAGGCGCACGATCAGCGGGTGGTCCTGCGGCCACTGCTCGCGCACCGCGGCGGCGATCTGAAGCGCGAGCCGGCGCCTGCCCGGGCCGTCCCCGCCGTACTCGTCGGTGCGGGTGTTCACCAGCGGGGAGAGGAACTCGTGGACCAGGTACCCGTGGGCGAAGTGGAGCTCGACGGCGTCGAAGCCGGCCTGCTCGGCGCGGCGCGCGGCGGCGACGAAGTCCTCGATGATCCGCCCGATCTGCGCGGTGTCGAGCTCGTCCGGGGCGTCGAGCCCCGGGAACGGATCCGCGGTGGGGCCGACGGTGCGCCAGCCCGAGGCGAACTCCGGCACCGTGCCGCGGCGCCGGCTGAAGCGAGGCAGCGCGGGCCAGGTGGAGGCCTTGCGGCCGGCGTGGGCGAGCTGCACCGCGACGGGTGCGCCCTGGGCCTGGCAGAACCGGGTGATGCGCCGCCACGCCTCGACCTGCTCGTCATTCCACAGCCCCGTGTCCTGCGGGCTGATCCGGCCCTCGGGGCTCACCGCCGTGGCCTCCGTGACGATCAGCCCGAAACCGCCGGTCGCGCGCGCCCCCAGATGCACCAGGTGCCAGTCGGTGGGGACGCCGTCCTCCGCCTCGACCATGTACTGGCACATCGGGGCGAGCCAGATGCGGTTGCGCATCTCGAGGGAGCGCAGCTGCGCAGGGGCCAGGAGCACCGGGGGAGCGGTGACGGGATCGGGACGCATGGTTCCCTACGGTAGTCCTCCCGCCTGTCAGCTCGCGCGATGGTTCACGCGTGCAGCCAGGTGCCCGCGAAGTGTGAGCGGGGCGCGTGACGTGGGTCTCCTGCGATACGGTAGCGACGTCCGTCCGTCCCGGTGTCCCCGGGGCCCGTGAAGCAGGAGTGTTGATGTCTGACGACGCGAAGACCGGGATCGAGAACCTCTCGCAGGAGACCCGCACCTTCTCCCCGCCCACCGAGTTCGTGCAGAACTCCGTCGGCCGGCCTTCCCTCTATCAGGAGGCGGAGCGGGATCGACTCGCGTTCTGGCGCTCCCGGGCGAGCCTGCTGAGCTGGGAGACCCCGTTCACCGAGACGCTCGACTGGTCGAACCCGCCCTTCGCACGCTGGTTCGCCGACGGCACGCTGAACGTCGCCTACAACTGTGTGGACCGCCACGTCGAGTCCGGCCACGGCGCGCAGGTCGCGCTGCTGGCAGAGTACGAGGACGGCTCCGACGCCGCTTTCACCTACGCCGACGTCAAGGACGAGATCTCCCGGATGGCCAACGTGCTGACCGATCTCGGCGTCAAGACCGGCGACCGTGTCGCGATCTACCTGCCCATGGTCCCCGAGGCCGTCTTCGCGATGCTCGCCTGCGCCCGCATCGGCGCACCCCACTCGGTGGTCTTCGGCGGATTCAGCGCCGAGGCGCTGCGCTCGCGCATCGAGGACGCCGAGGCCCGCGTGGTGATCACGGCCGACGGCCAGAACCGTCGCGGCAAGCAGCTGCCGCTCAAGCCCGCCGTGGACGAGGCGCTCGCCGGTGGCGGCGCCTCCGTCGAGAAGGTGCTCGTGGTGCGCCGCACCGGCGGCGACGTCGAGTGGACCGAGGGCCGGGACGTGTGGTGGCACGAGGTCCGCGAGAGCGCCTCGACCGAGCACGCGCCGGTGCCCGTGGAGGCCGAGCACCCGCTGTTCATCCTGTACACCTCCGGCACCACCGGAAAGCCCAAGGGCATCGTCCACACCACCGGCGGCTACCTCACCCAGGCCGCCTACACCCATCGCAACGTCTTCGACCTCAAGCCCTCCACGGACGTCTACTGGTGCACGGCGGACGTCGGCTGGGTCACCGGACACACCTACGTGGTCTACGGCCCCATGGCCAACCGCGCCACCCAGGTCATCTACGAGGGCACCCCGGACACCCCGCACCAGGGCCGCTGGTGGGAGATCATCGAGAAGCACAAGGTCTCGCTGTTCTACTCCTCGCCCACCGCGATCCGCACCGCGATGAAGTGGGGCGAGGACATCCCCGGCAAGTTCGACCTGTCCTCGCTGCGCCTGCTCGGCAGCGTGGGCGAGGCCATCAACCCCGAGGCCTGGATGTGGTACCGCCGCGTGATCGGCGGGGACCGCTGCCCGATCGTGGACACCTGGTGGCAGACCGAGACCGGCGGCATCATGATCTCGCCGCTGCCGGGCGTGACCGCGACCAAGCCGGGCTCCGCACAGCAGCCGCTCCCGGGCATCAGCGCCGACGTGCGCAACGACGAAGGCGCCTCGGTGGCCAACGGCGAGGGCGGCTACCTCGTGCTCGATCAGCCCTGGCCGGGCATGCTGCGCGGCATCTGGGGCGATCCCGAGCGCTTCAAGGAGACCTACTGGTCGCGCTTCGAGGGCATGTACTTCGCCGGTGACGGCGCGAAGCGTGACGAGGACGGCGACATCTGGATCCTCGGCCGCGTGGACGACGTCATGAACGTCTCCGGGCACCGCCTGTCCACCATGGAGATCGAGTCCGCGCTGGTCAGCCATGACTGGGTGGCTGAGGCCGCGGTGGTGGGCGCGAACGACGAGACCACCGGCCAGGCACCGGTCGCCTTCGTGATCCTCCGCTCCGGCAACGAGGACGCGATCGCCGAGGCCGGCGGCGAGGAGGCCGTCTCGGAGATGCTGCGCGCCCACGTGGGCAAGGAGATCGGCCCGATCGCCAAGCCCAAGAAGGTGCTGATCGTCTCCGAGCTGCCGAAGACCCGCTCCGGCAAGATCATGCGCCGCCTGCTGCGGGACGTCGCTGAGAACCGCGAGGTGGGTGATACCCAGACTCTCGCCGACGCCTCCGTCATGGACCGCATCCAGCAGGGCCTGAGCGGCAGGAGCTGAGCCCGCCGCCCGCTCTCCGGTGGGCCGAGGAGGAACAGCGCAGGGCGGGTGCCCGGTCGATCGACCGGGCACCCGCCCTGCGTCATGCCGCGACGGGCCGCGCGGAGGAGGCGGTCAGCGGGTGATGCTGATGTCCCCGAGGCTCGAGGTCACCGTGAGCTCCCGTCCCTCGCTCGCCGAGCCGCGGGTGAGCGAGGGATCGATCGAGACGGACCCGAGATCGGTCGCGGTGGTGACATCCCAGCTCTCCGCCCCGGGCAGCGAGACCTGCACGTCGCCGAGCTCGGTGAGCACATCGATCCTGGTCTCGGCATCCGCCGGGAGGGTCAGGGCGACAGAACCGGCCGTGGTGCGCAGGCCGATCGACTCGGTGCCCGGTGAGTCCAGCTCGAGGCTGATGTCGCCCACCTGGGAGCTTGCCCGCACCTCGCCGTCCACGGAGAGGGGACCGAGGCGGAGCGAGCCGACGTCCGAATGCGCCGTCAGGGAGGTGAACTCCCCGTCGACCTGGATGTCACCGACGTCCGCCTGCAGATCGAGCGCGAGCTCATGGCCGACGGGCACGAGCACCAGCACGTCACGATCCGGGCTCGTCCAGGGAGCGATGCTGACCCGCTCGGGCTGGCGCACGGTCACCGTCGTGCCCGAGGCGCCGGCGACCTCGGTGAGATGGGCGCGCACCGTCTGACCGGTTGCCGGCAGTGCGGTCGAACCCGGCTCCGTCAGGGCGAGGGTGACCTCCTCGACGTCCGCCGAGGGCAGCACCTGCACAGTGCCGACGGTGCTGGTCAGGGAGAGCGAGGCGGGCGTGCCCAGGGCGGTCACGGCCGGGATCTCGTCCACATCGCGCACAGCGATCCAGCTGCTGACCGAGGCGAGGGCGAATCCGGCCACCACCAGCAGCGTCGTCACCGCGCCGATGAGGACGGTGAGCACCCGCCAGGGACGATCCTGCTGAGGGGAGGGGGTCAGCTGCCGGCCCGGCTCGTAGCGGGGCTCCTGCTCCACGGGCTGCCGGGCGGGGTCGGCGTGGAGGGTGCCGGTCATCATCGCTCCTCGGACTCGAGGTAGCGCAGCACGGCCATGACCCGTCGGTTCTCGCCGTCCACCGGCGGGAGATCGAGCTTGCCCAGCAGCGAGGAGATGTGCTTCTCGACGCTCCCGGCCGAGACGAACAGGGTGTCCGCGATCGCCTGGTTCGAACGGCCCTGGGCCATCAGCGCGAGCACCTCCCGCTCGCGGGGCGTGAGCCCCTCGAGCGAGCGTCGGCGCCGTGAGCGGATGAAGATCTGCTGGACCACCTCGGGGTCCAGCCAGGTGCCGCCGGCGCCGACGTCGGCCACCACGCCCAGGAAGTCCTCCACATCCGCGACCCGGTCCTTGAGCACGTAGCCCAGGCCCGTGGGCGAGTCCGCGATCAGCTCCGAGGCGTAGCGCTCCTCGACGTACTGCGAGAGCACCAGCAGCGGCACCTCGGGATCCTGCCGGCGGATCAGCACCGCGGCGCGGATGCCCTCGTCGGTGAAGGTCGGGGGCATGCGCACATCGATCACGGCGAGATCGGGCCGGTGCTCGGCGACGGCGCCGAGCAGAGCGTTGCCGTCGCCGACCGCGGCGACCACCTCGTGGCCGGCGTCGGTGAGCAGCCGCTCGAGCCCTGCGCGCAGCAGCACGGCATCATCAGCGATCACGATCCTCATCGGAGGGCCTCCAGGGGTGCGGTGGGGTGGCGCGGCCCCAGCGGGATGACGGCGGTCAGGACGGTGCCCTGGCCGGGCGGGCTCGTGACCTCGAGCCGGCCGCCGGTCGCGCGGACGCGGTCGGTCAGGCCCGCGAGGCCGGTGGAGTGCCCGTCGCGGCGCAGCCGGGCGCCTCCGCGGCCGTCGTCGGCGACCCGCACCTGCAGCGCCTCGGCGGTGCGGCCGACGACGACCTCGGCGGTCCTCGCCTCGGCGTGCTTGGCGACGTTGGTCAGCGCCTCGGCGACGACGAAGTAGGCGACCGCCTCGAGCTCGCGGTCCAGCACCGGCTCCTCGCCGGGCCGCAGGTCCACCCGCAGGTCGACGGGGATGCGGGAGCGGGCGGCGAGGGCGGAGAGCGCGGCGTCCAGGCCGCGGTCCTCGAGGATCGCGGGATGGATGCCGCGGGCGAGCTGGCGCAGATCCGTCATGACGGCCTTCGCCTCGGCATGGGCCTCGGAGACCAGACGCTCGGCGCGCTCGGGATCCTCCCGGATCGCGCGCTTTGCGACGCCGAGCGTCATCGCGAGGTTCACCAGGCGGGGCTGGACCCCGTCGTGCAGATCGCGTTCGATGCGCAGGCGCTCCTGGGCCGCCGCATCGACGGCGCCGCGGCGGCGCTCGGCGAGCTCGGCGACCTGCTCGCGCAGATCGTCCTCCGAGCCGGAGATCAGGCCGCGCGCGAGCCCTCGATCGGCCAGAGCCCCCAGCGCCAGCGACCCCACCGCCGCCAGCAGCCCCGCCGTGCCGAGCATCGCCAGCACCCAGCGGCTCAGCTCCCGCCCGCCGAGCTCGAGCGGCCCGCGCAGCAGAGCGGACTCCCACGCCGCCCAGCCGAGCCACAGCATCACAAGGGCCATCACCGCGAAGATCCCGGTGACCAGCATCGCGAGGTGATGGTGGAGCACTCCGCGCCAGAACGCGCCGGTGCCCAGCTCGAACCAGCGATCCTGCAGCCAGCCGGCCGCCCCGGTGCGCATCGAGCGCCGCCGCGGAGGGAGGATCACGCGGATGCCGTGGATCGCCACCGCCCGCCGCCGCTCGATGCGCACCGCCAGCTGCATCACCAGCAGCCACGGGACCAGCAGCAGCAGTCCGCTGCCGAGCGCGGGCAGAGCCGAGACGCCGCCCACGAGCATCGCGAGGCTCACCCAGAACCAGCTGCCCAGCAGCAGGCCGCCCACGACCACGGAGGCGAGGGCGGCGGGGGAGAGCCGCGAGCGCCGTGGGGCCGCGTCGCGGGCGGAGGAAATGTCCATGCCCTGACGATATGCGGCGCGGCGCGCTCCGTTCCACGGTGCGCGCCCTCCGCTTGTGCGGGGGAAAACCCCCGCTCGGAGCGATCTGCGACGCATCAGCGGCCGGACCGCCCCGGGTCAGGGCCCCGAATGCGGTTCAATGGGTCCCATGAGCAGTGACGCCACTTCTTCCGAGGGGTCCATCGACCCCGCCTCCGATACCGCCACCCCGCAGGACGACGAGGGCGCGACCGGCCAGGTCGTCGAGAACGTCGAGCGCACCGCCGCGGAGCTGCGCGACGACGGCCAGGACCGCGGCACCCTGCGGGACGTCGCCAACTCGCTGGGGATCTCCAGCGCGGTCGCCCTGCGCGCGCTGCGGGAGTCCGACGAGATCAAGCCCCAGATGATCCGCCGGGTCCGCGAGACCGCCGAGCGGCTCCGCTTCCCGCTCGAGGAGCTCAGCGAGGAGACCGAGCACCGAGGCGTGGTGGCCGTGCTGGTGAACACCATGCGCAACACCTGGATCTCCGATCTGGTGCGCGCGATCCGCATCGAGCTGACCGCGACCGGCCGCACCGCGGTGGTGGTCCCCACCCGTCGCCGCGTGCCCGAGTACCCCGTGGCCGCGGACACCGACGCGATCGAGAACCTCGTCCATCTCGGGGTGGACGGCTTCCTGATGATCTCCGACCTCGCGGACATGGACAGCGTGCTCGAGGCCGCCGGCAACCGGCCCCTGGTGGGCATCGGCTGCTCGCAGGAGTTCGTGGGCCGCTTCGACACCGTGCGGATCGACGACGAGGTGGGTCAGGGCCTGCTGGTGGACCACCTGGTGAGCCTGGGCCATCGCGAGATCGCCCACATCGGCGGCGTGGGCGCGGCCGTGGCCCGCGAGCGCGCGGACGCCTTCCGCAAGGCGATGGAGCGTCACGGCCTGGGCGAGCTGGCCCGGGTCGAGCCGGGCGACTTCACCGAGCAGGTCGGTCAGACCGCCGGAGATATGCTGCTGCGCGGAAGCCGCGTCCCGACGGCGGTGACCTGCGCGAACGACGTCACCGCGGTGGGGCTGCTCTCCGCGGCCCGCGACGCCGGCTTCAGCGTCCCCGAGGAGCTCGCGGTGGCCGGCTACGGCAACACCTCGCTCGCCTCCTCCGGCATCTCCCAGGTCACCAGCGTCGACCCGAATTCCGACCGGTTGGGAGCCCTCGCGGCCCAGTTCCTGGTGGACCGGGTCTCCGGTGACGAGGCCCCGCCCCGGGACGTGGCCGTGGCCCCGTCCCTGGTGGTGCGGCGCACGAGCTCGGCGGGGCCCCGGCCCGAGACCACCCGGCGCAAGCGGATCTCGGTCGACTGAGCCGTCTCGCGTACCTGACGAACCTCCACCTCCCTGAGATAGGCTCCGACCCATGATCAACACCACGAACGACCCGAGCACGCCGCCCACCCAGCGGTCCATCGGCGAGCTCGTCCAGTCCATCCGGGACGAGCTCCTCGGTGTCGTGCACCATGAGATCGACATCGCCAAGAAGGAGTTCAGGGCCCTCGCGATCAAGGTCACCATCATCGCCGCCTGCGCGGCGGTGCTGCTGTTCCTGCTGCTCTCCGCCTGGGTGATGCTGCTGTTCGCGGCGGCCACCGGCCTCGAGGCGCTCGGATTGCCCTACTGGGCGGCGTTCCTCATCGTCGCCGGGGTGTTCGTCGTGCTCGGCGCGATCTTCGGCCTGGTCGCCTTCCTGGTGTCCAAGAAGCTCAAGGCCCCCGAGACCACGATCGAGACCGCGCAGGCCGCGGTGGGCGCGGTCCAGGGCAAGCGGCGCCAGAACGCCGTCTCCTACGACGACACCTTCGAGGAGCTCTACGGCAAGCAGGTCAGCGCCCGCGCCGAGTGAGCGTCCCCCTGCCGCTGCGGCGTGCGCCGAGGCCGTCGGCCGCACCGCGGGGCAGTACCCTGGTGGGGTGACTCTCCACCTGTACGACACCGCCACCCGATCCGTCGCACCCTTCCAGCCGGTGCACGAGGGGGCGGTGTCGTTGTATGTCTGCGGACCGACCACCCAGGGCGCCCCGCACCTCGGGCACCTGCGCACCTTCCTCGCCTTCGACGTGCTCGTGCGCTGGCTCGAGCGCAGCGGGCTCGCGGTCACCCACATCCGCAACGTCACCGACATCGATGACAAGATCCTGATCAAGTCCGCCGAGGCCGGCGCGGACTGGTGGGCCTGGTCGCTGCGCTTCGAGCGCGAGTTCCAGGACGTCCTGGACCGCATCGGCAACCGCCGCCCCAGCTACGAGCCGCGCGCCACCGGCCACGTGCCCGAGATGATCGAGCTGATGCAGCTGCTCATCGAGCGCGGCCACGCCTACGCCGACGGGAACGGCTCGGTCTACTTCGACGTCGCCTCGCATCCGAGCTACGGATCGCTCACCCGGCAGTCCCTCGAGGACATGCAGGACGCCGGCGAGGAGATGGAGCCGGGCAAGCGTGACCGCCGCGACTTCGCGCTGTGGAAGGCGGCGAAGGCGAGCGAGCCGGAGACCGCCTCCTGGGACACCCCCTTCGGGCGCGGCAGGCCGGGCTGGCACCTCGAGTGCTCCGCGATGAGCCGCAAGTACCTGGGGGAGACCTTCGACATCCACGCCGGCGGGCTCGACCTGCGCTTCCCCCACCACGAGAACGAGCAGGCCCAGTCCCATGCGGCCGGCTTCGGCTTCGCCCGCACCTGGATGCACTCCGGGGTGCTCACCGTGGACGGGCTGAAGATGGGCAAGAGCCTGGACAACTTCGTCACCGCCGCCCGCGCCCTCGCCGAGCACCCCACCCCTGCGGTGCGGCTCGCCCTGGTCAGCGGTCACTATCGCGCGACCGTGGAGTACAACGCGACGGCGATGCGCGAGGCCGAGACCGTCTGGGAACGCTTCGGCGCGACCGCCCGCCGGGCCGCGGAGCTGCTCGGCGAGCAGGATCCCGCGGTCTCGCCCGAGGCGGACCTCGTGGCGATCGAGCTGCCGGCGGACTTCGTTGCGGCGATGGACGACGACCTCGCCGTGCCCGAGGCCCTCGCCGTGATCCACCGCGAGCAGTCGGCCCTGAACACCCTGCTCGCGCGCGGCGCGGCCGGCGCCGAGCGCGCGGAGATCTCCGCAGGGCTGGGCCGCCTGCGCGCCATGCTCGACGTGCTCGGCCTGGACCCGCTCTCGCCCCGGTGGCGGGCCGACGGGGGCACGAGCGGCGCCGAGCATGCCGCGCTGGACGCCCTGATCACCAGCCAGCTGGCGGCCCGGGAGGCCGCGCGGGCCGAGAAGGACTGGGCCCGTGCCGATGCGCTGCGCGACGCGCTGAGCGCTGCGGGGATCCGCATCGAGGACGGGCAGGAGGGCGCCCGATGGACCCTCGAGACCACGAACTGAAGGACTGAGGAGACGCCAGATGGCAGGAAACAGCTCGCGCCGCGGCGCGGTGCGCAAGAGCAAGAAGGGCGCCACCGTCGGCTCCGGCGGCGTGCGCCGCCGCGGGCTCGAGGGCAAGGGCCCGACGCCCAAGGCCGAGGACCGCCCCGCGCACAAGGCGTACAAGGGCACCTCCGGCGGGGCGGGCGGCGGCGGACGTCGCGGCCCCGGCGCGAAGGGCGCCCGCAAGCAGCCCGGCAGCGATCAGGTCGCGGGCCGCAACGCAGTGCTCGAGGCGCTGCGCGAGGACGTGCCCGCCACCAAGCTGACGCTGATGGTGCGCCTGGACACCGATGAGCGGGTGGGCGAGATCATGCGCCTGGCCACCGCGCGCGGACTGCCGATCGCCGAGGCCACCCGCGCGGACCTCGACCGGATGACCGACCACGCCGTCCACCAGGGCGTGGCATTGACCATCCCGCCCTACGAGTACGCGGACGTCGATGATCTGCTGGACATCGCCGCGGATCGCTTCGAGCCGCCGCTGCTGGTGGCGCTCGACGGCATCACCGATCCTCGCAACCTCGGGGCGATCCTCCGCTCCGCCGACGCCTTCGGCGCGCACGGGGTGATCCTGCCCGAGCGGCGCAGCGTCTCGATGACCGCGAGCGTGTGGAAGGTCGCCGCCGGCGCGGCGGGCCGGGTGCGCGTCGCCCAGGTCACCAACCTCAACCGCACCCTCACCTCCCTCAAGGAGAAGGGCGTGTTCGTGCTCGGCCTGGACGCCGAGGGCGATGTGACCACCCGCGGGCTCGAGCTGGGCACCCAGCCGGTCGCGCTGGTCGTCGGCGCCGAGGGCAAGGGCCTGTCCCGCCTCGCCCGCGAGATCAGCGACCAGGTGGTCTCGATCCCGATGGGCGGGCGCTCGGAGTCCCTGAACGCCTCGGTCGCCGCCGCGATCGCGCTGTACGAGCTCTCCGGGGTCAGGGAGCGTCAGGGCCTGGCCTGAGAGGAGCGGTGCGCGGGGCCGGGGTCCTCCCGGCCCCGCACCGCGCGCACTGGCATGGTCACATGCGGCAGCGCGAGCTGGATCACCGGGCCCAGCGCGATCGCATAGACCACCGTCCCGACTCCCAGCGGACCGCCCAGCGCCCAGCCGGTCACCAGCACGAGCACCTCGAGCACGATCCGCACGGGGCCGACGGGGCGGCTCAGCACACGGCCCAGCCCGGTCATCAGCCCGTCACGGGGCCCGGCACCGAGCTGCGCCCCGATGTACACCGCGCCGCTGATCCCGTTGAGCACCACGCCCGCGGCCATCATCAGCACGGCGAGCGCGAGGGAGCGGGCCTCGGGCAGCACCAGCATCCCCAGGTCGATGCTCACGCCCACCCAGATCGAGTTCGCGACCGTGCCGATCCCGATCTGCTCGCGCAGCGGCACCCACAGCACCAGGAGCACGAAGCTCACGGCGATGCTCACCGTGCCCACGGTCAGGCCCAGGCGGTCGGCGAGCGCCGCATGGAGCACGTCCCAGGGGGCTCCTCCGAGCCCGGACTCCAGCAGCATCGCGAGCGAGACGCCGAAGCCCGTCAGCCCCGCCATCATCTGCAGCAGGCGCAGGCCCAGTCGGTCCACGCCCAGCTGATCGCGCAGGGTGAGGTTCTGCAGCCGCGCCGGAGCGCCGCCGCGCGGACGCAGCATCAGGGAAACGGCCCTCTCAGGAGTCGAAGATCGGCAGGGCGGAGGTCTCCGTCGTCACCAGCGAGCGCTCGTCGGGCCGGTGGATGAGGACGTTGAGGATGTAGTGACGCACGGTGTCGTCGAGGCTGACGTCCTGGCCGGCCTGCTCGGACAGGAACCACTTGTGCTCGAGGATCTCGTGGTAGAACTCGGGCGGCTCGAGCTTGGAGCGCATCGAGCGCGGCACCGCGCGCACCACGGGCTCGTACTGGTCCTTGAGCCACTCGTGGGCCACGAACTCCTCGTCCTCGAGCTGCTGCTCGGTGTCGGCGCGGAACTGGTCGAGGTCGTTGAGCAGGCGGCGTGCCTGGTTCTCCTGCGCATCGATGCCGGTCAGGCGCATCAGGCGGCGGGCGTGATGGCCCGCGTCGACCACCTTCGGCATGATCGACAGCGTGGTGCCGTCGAGGTCGGTGGTGATCTCGAGCTCGCCCACGTCGAATCCCAGCGCGTTGAGCTTCTCGATGCGGGCGGAGACCCGCCAGCGCTCGTCGGCGGAGAACCGCTCGCGCGAGGTGAGGGTCTCCCACAGGTCCTCGTAGCGGGAGACCAGATCATCGCCCACCGCCACCGGATCCGCCTCCGGATCGAACATGTCGCCGGCCTGCAGGTCCATCAGCTCGCCGATGATGTTCGTGCGCGCGAGGTCCAGGTCGTACTGGCGCTGCCCGGCGGTGAGCTTCTCGTGCAGCGCGCCCGTCTCGACGTCCACGAGGTAGGCGGCGAAGGCGCCCGCATCGCGGCGGAAGAGGGTGTTGGACAGCGAGACGTCGCCCCAGTAGAAGCCCTCGAGATGGAGATGGACCAGCAGCACGGCCAGCGCGTCCAGCAGCCGGTGCGCCGTGTCGGGGCGCGAGACCTGGCTGAAGACTGCGCGGTAGGGCAGCGAGAACTGCAGGTGCCGGGTGATCAGCACGGCGTCCAGCGGCTCGCCCTCCCGCGTGGTGCGCCCCGAGATCACGGCGAACGGCTCCACGCAGGGGATGCCGAGGCGTCCCAGCACGCGCAGCATCTCGTATTCGCGCTGGGCGAGATCACGGGTGATCTCCTTGAGGGCCAGGACTCGGCCCGAGACGCGCACGAAGCGCACGACGTGACGAGAGATGCCGCGGGGGAGGGCGGCGAGGATCTCCTCGGGCCACTGCTCCAGCGGCTGTTCCCACGGCAGGTCCAGCAGAGCCGGATCTGCTCGGGACGCGGTGATCTCCAGAGGTGCCATTGCTCCATTCTCTCCCGAGCGAGGACGCTTCGACCACTCCCGGCATCATGTCACGTCGCCTCGGCGCGCCGACTGCCGCGAGAACCTGCGGGGCAGGACGGCGACGGGCGCCCGGCAGCAGCCGGACGCCCGTCGCGCGGTGCTTCTGGTGCGGGTCAGTCGCCCAGTCGCTGACCGTTCTTCGCATCGAAGAGGTGGGTGTGCTCCGGCGAGGGACGGAAGTACACCGTCTCGCCCTTGGCCGGAGGACGACGGGCGTCGACGCGAGCGATGAACGGCTTGGCCGTCTCCTCGCTGCCGACGCGGCGGCCGTAGATGAACGCATCCGCGCCCAGCTCCTCGACGAGGTCGACCTCGACGGCCAGGCCCTGGTTGTCGGGGGCGATCTCGAGGTCCTCGGGACGCACGCCGACGGTGACGTGGGTCTCGTCCGTCTCCGAGAGGGTGGAGCGATCCACCGGGATGATCGCGCCGCCGAACTCGACGCCCTGATCGGACAGCGGGGCATCGAACAGGTTCATGGCGGGGGAGCCGATGAAGCCGGCGACGAACACGTTGTTCGGGTGGTCGTACATGCGGCGGGGGGAGTCGATCTGCTGGAGCACGCCGCGATCGAGCACCGCCACGCGGTCACCCATCGTCATGGCCTCGGTCTGGTCGTGGGTGACGTAGACCGTGGTGACGCCCAGGCGACGCTGGAGCGACGCGATCTGGGTACGGGTGGAGACACGCAGCTTCGCATCGAGGTTCGACAGCGGCTCGTCCATGAGGAACACCTGGGGCGAGCGGACGATCGCACGGCCCATGGCCACACGCTGACGCTGACCGCCGGAGAGCGCCTTCGGCTTGCGGTCGAGGTACTCGGTGAGGTCGAGGATCTCGGCGGCGTCCTCGACGCGCTTGCGGATCTCGGCCTTCGGGGTGCCGGCGATCTTCAGGGCGAAGCCCATGTTGTCGGCGACCGTCATGTGCGGGTACAGCGCGTAGTTCTGGAACACCATCGCGATGTCACGGTCCTTCGGCGGCACGTCGGTGACGTCGCGGTCACCGATCAGGATGCGGCCCGCGTCGATCTCCTCGAGGCCGGCGAGCATGCGCAGCGAGGTCGACTTGCCGCAGCCGGAGGGGCCGACGAGGACGAGGAACTCGCCGTCGCCGATCTCGATGTTCAGGTTGTCGACGGCCGGGCGCTCCTGGCCCGGGTAGACGCGTGAGGCGTTATCGAACGTGACTGTTGCCATGGTGGTTCTCCTTCACCGGCAGGTACGTGCCGGACGGTCCGTTGTGAAGTGATGGTCGGCCGGGTCGATGTCGCTCTCACAGAGGTGCTCCGTCGCACCGGCTTGAGCGAGTGTATCCCACGTCTCACGCTCTCGGTGACATCCCTCTCCCTGGATCTCGCGTGTCGGGACAGCGTTCTCCCGGCGCGCTCCTGGCAGTGCGACGCGGAGGCCGCCGCTCCGCCCTGTCACCGGTGCGGGGCGAGGGCTGTGGACGCCGGACGGGAGGGGCCCGGGCTGCGGGATACTGGCGGGGTGGACATCACTGAGCTGACCCGGAAGATCCTCGACCGCCGCGAGAGGGAGAACGATCCGCTGCGCATCGTGCAGGCCGGGCATCCGGCGCTGCGCCGTCGGGCCGTCACCGCGCATGAGCGGCTCGACGTCGAGCTGCTGCTCGAGCTCGCGGAGGCGATGACGCTGACCATGCGCGAGGCGCCGGGGGTGGGCCTGGCCGCACCCCAGGTGGGCCTGCCGCTGCGCTTCTACGTGATCGAGGACAGCTTCGCCGCCGACGAGGGGGAGGACCCCGACGACGACCTGCTCGAACGGCGGCCGCTCGCACTGCGCTACCTGCTGGACCCGGTGCTCGAGCCGCTGGGCACCGAGCGGGTCTACGCCTTCGAGGGCTGTCTCTCCGTCGACGGCTGGCAGTCGATCGTGCCGCGCTCGCGCCGGGTGCGCCTGCGCGCGACCGAGCTGCTCGAGGACGGCGGGCTGCGCGAGGTCGACGAGGAGCACTTGGGCTGGACCGCCCGGATCCTCCAGCACGAGACCGACCACCTGGCCGGGACCCTCTGCCACGATCTCGCCGTCCCCCGCTCCTACATCGATGCCGCCTACTCCGGGCACTACGCCGATCTCGGCGAGGCCGTGCGCCTGCTGGGCCTCAGCGGCGAGATCACCGAGCTCGGCGAGGGCGAGGTCGTCATCGGCTGACCGCGCGGCCGCTCGCGCGCCCCGCGCTTCCTCCAGGAATGCACGGGTCCAGGCGGTAGTTTGACCCTGTTCACGAATCGACAGAACGGAGCCGACGGTGGCCCAGAGCGAACCGTACACCCCGCAGCCGGACCCCCATGCGCCTGGCGCCCTGCCGGGTGATGGCGGGCTCATCGAGCAGATCGACGAGCCCTGGCTGGAACTGATCGACACGGCGCTGCGCGTGCAGGCGCCGCTCGCGCGCGGCTATGTCGCCGCGCTGCGCAGGAAGCACCCCGAGGCGACGGACCGCCAGCTGCTCGAGCACGTCACCACGCGCTTCACCACCCTGACCACCCTCGCCGGCGCGGGTGTCGGTGGCGTGGCGGCGCTGCCGGGGCTGGGCACCGTGGCGGCAGTGGGACTGACCGTCGGCGAGGGCATCTCCTTCGCCGAGGCGTGCGCCTTCCTCACCCTCGCCTCCGCGGAGATCCACGGAGTGGACATGACCGACGCCTCCACGCGCCGCCTGGTGCTGATGGGCGTGCTCGGCGGAGAGCGCGGCACCCGGATCATCGCCAGGACCATGGGCAAGCACGGGCTGCAGTGGCAGGCCGTCCTCGGGGGCGGTGGAGGCTTCCTGCCGAGCCTGATCAGCAAGCAGGTCTCGCGCTACGTGCGCCGCCGCGTGGTCTCCCGTGCGGGCAGGCTCTGGGTGCTGCGAGTGCTGCCCTTCGGCATCGGTGCCGTGCTCGGCGGGATCGGCACCCGCGCGGTCTCGAGGTCCGTGGTCGAGGCGATGCTCGAGATCTTCGCCCACGGCCCCACCCTCGAGGGGGAGATCGCGGCCGAGCGCCGCGAGCTGCAGGGCTGATCCCGCGCAGTCTCCGGGCGCACACAGCAGGAGGGTCGTCCCGATCGGGACGGCCCTCCTGCTCGTGCCAGGGGATCCGGGACGCCGCGGGCGGGTCCCGGAGCGCCTCACATCTCCTGGGTGAACTCGTTGGCGTGCTCGGTGCCGACCGCACGCTGGTAGGAGCGGCGGATCTCCGCCTCCGCGTCGCTGCGGCCCTCCCAGTGCGCCCCCTCGACGCTCTTGCCCGGCTCGAGGTCCTTGTAGACCTCGAAGAAGTGCTGGATCTCCAGGCGGTGGAACTCGGAGACGTCGGTGAGCTCCTGACGTCGCACCTGGCGACGGTCGCCCACGGGCACCGCCACGATCTTGTCGTCACCGCCGGCCTCGTCGCGCATGCGGAACATGCCCAGGGCGCGGCAGCGGATCAGGCATCCCGGGAACGTGGGCTCCTCGAGCAGGACGAGGCAGTCCAGCGGATCGCCGTCCTCCCCGAGGGTCCCCTCGATGAAACCGTAGTCATCGGGATAGCGCGTTGCGGTGAAGAGCATCCGGTCGAGCCGGATGCGACCGTTGTGGTGGTCCACCTCGTACTTGTTCCGATTCCCGCGAGGGATCTCGATGGTCACGTCGAATTCCACGACAGCGGCTCCGTTGCTCCGGCCCCGTGGGGCACTGGTAATGACCCGGACACCATATCGTGGGGCGCATGGCGCTGAGAGCATCTGAACGCATCTGGCGCACCACCGCGATCGTGATGTGCGCGGCGGTGCCCACGAGCTTCTACGTGCTCGGAGACCTCACCGACGCCTTCCCCGGGGTGCTCACGGTCCGCACCGTCGAGGAGGGGCCGAAGGCCGGTCCCCGGGCCGTCGCCGAGGAGTGGGAGCGGCTCGCCCCGGAGGACGTGCTGACCCCGCCATCGTCCGCGACCACTCCCGTCGAGAGTGCTGACCTGGAAGAACGCATGTCGTCGTGGGTCTCGTTGCCGGTAGTCGACGACCGCCTCGCCTTCAGCGTGGTCGATGCCGGCACGGGGGACGTCCTCGCCCAGCGCAGCGCCGAGACGGCGCTCGTGCCCGCCTCGACACTCAAGCTGCTCACCGCGGCGGCCGCGCTGCGCCAGTACAGCGGGGACGAGGTGCTCACCACGCGCGCGACCGTCCAGGGCGGCGTGATCACCCTCGTGGGCGGCGGTGACATGACTCTCAGCGGGGAGGAGCTGCGGGATCTCGCCGTGCAGGCCGTCGAGCTGGCCGAGGCCCAGGGCGAGGGGAGCGTCGAGATCGCCTACGACGACAGCTACCTCGTGGGAGGGCACAACGAGGCCTGGGGGAACAACGGCACCGCCGGTGGCTGGGTGACGCCCACCGCCTCGCTCGCCGTGGACGGCGGATGGCTCGACGGCCAGCAGTACGGACCGAAGTCCACCGATCCGGCCGGGGACGCCGCGGAACGATTCGCCCAGCTGGTGGGCGATACCGGGCTCGAGGTCACCGGCGAGGTGAGCGAGCGCCCCGCCCCGGAGGCCGCCCCCTCCGTCGAGATCCACTCCGAACCGCTCGCAGAGATCGTGCGGCACACGCTGCTGATCTCGGACAACACCACCTCCGAGCTGCTCGCCCACCTGGTGGCCCTCGCCCGGGGCGAGCCGACCACCCCCGCCGGCGCCGCAGCCGCGGTCGAGGCGGAGGTCCGGGAGCTGGCCGCCGAGCTCGGTGTGCCGGACGAGGCCCTCGGGTCCCTCTCCCTGCGCGACGGATCCGGTCTCTCCCGTCAGAACCGGGTGCCACCCGCGCTGCTGTCCGCGGTCCTCGCCCAGGTGGCCTCCGGGGGGATGCCTACCCTCGAGCAGATCCTCTTCGACATCCCCGTCGCCGGGCTGTCCGGCACCCTCGCGGAGCGCTTCGACGACGAGGACACCGACGCGGCCTCCGGCCTGGTGCGCGGCAAGACCGGCTATCTCGGAGGCGCCGCGACCCTGGCCGGGGTGGCGGTGCTGCCCGATGGCCGCACCGTCGGCTACTCGATCGTGGTGCACGGCTTCGACGGCGCCGACGCCGAGGCCGCCCGCGCCGCCGTGGACCACGTCGCGGCCGAGATGGTGCTGCCGTGATGGCCGGCCCGCCGCCCGTCGTGGCCCGTGCCCGCACCGCCGTGCGGGCCGCGCTCGCCTCCCGTCTGGAGGCGCTCGCGGACGACACCGCCGTCGGGCATCTCTCGCCCCGCCTGCTGGTGGGCTGCAGCGGGGGAGCGGACTCGCTCGCGCTGCTGGCGACCACCGCCTGGGTGGGCTCGCGGATGGGCCTGGAGACCGAGGCGGCGATCGTGGACCACGGCCTCCAGGAGGGCTCCGCGCAGATCGCCGAGCGCGCGGTCGCCCAGGCCGAACGGCTCGGGTTGCGCGCGCACGTGCTGCGCGTCGAGGTCGACGCCGATGCCCCCGGCGGCATCGAGAACGCCGCCCGCACCGCGCGCCACCGGGCGCTCGAGACCGCCCTCGAGGAGCGCGGGGGCCTCGCCCTGTTGATGGCCCACACCCTCGACGACCAGGCCGAGCAGGTGCTGATGGGACTGGCCCGCGGTGCCGGCCCCCGTTCCCTGGCCGGGATCCTCCGTGCCCGCGGCGCCCTGCTGCGTCCCTTCCTGGGCACCGGGCGCGACGAGACCACCGCCCTGCGCCGTGCCGACACCGAGGAGATCTGCCGCCTGCACGACCTGGAGTGGTGGGAGGACCCCATGAACGCGGACCAGACTCTGCTGCGCTCCCGGGTGCGCCACCGTGCCCTGCCGCTGCTGCGCGAGATCCTCGGCGAGCAGATCGACGAGAACCTCGCCCGCACCGCCGACCTGGTGCGCCCGGACGTCGACCATCTCGACGCCGAGGCCCGTGAGCTGCTGGCCTCCCTGCGCCGCGACGGCGGCGAGCTGCGACAGGACGGCGATCTGCTGCTGCTGGACGTCCACGCCCTGGCCGCGATCGCGGCCCCGCTGCGCACCCGCATCCTGCGCGACGCCTCACGTTCCGCTGACCGCGCAATCCGCACCGCAGAGGGCTCCGGCACGACGAAGTCCCTGCTTCGACGCCAGGTCCTCGCGATCGACGCCCTGGTCGTCTCATGGCGCGGTCAGGCTGCCGTGTCCGTTCCGGGTAGGATCGAGGTCGCTCGCCGCGACGGCCTGTTGGTGTGGCGCCGCCTCGATCCGTGATCCGCGGCAGACGCACCCCACCACGTTCCATGGAGGAGATCCGCGTGCCCCAGACGCACCCCCACCCCGATGTCGACCGCGTGCTGCTGGACGAGCAGCAGATCCGCGATCGGCTCGCAGAGCTCGGCCAGCAGATCGCCGAGGACTACGCGGACGAGCCGCCGGTCCTGGTCGGCGTGCTGCGAGGCGCGGTGATGGTGATGGCCGATCTGGCGCGTCAGATCGACCTCAAGGTGGAGATGGACTGGATGGCCGTCTCCTCCTACGGTTCGGGCACCAAGTCCTCCGGCGTGGTGCGGATCCTCAAGGACCTCTCCGGTGACATCACCGGGCGCAAGGTGCTGATCGTCGAGGACATCATCGACTCCGGCCTCACCCTGAAGTGGCTGCTGTCGAACCTCCGCTCGCGCGGGCCCAAGAGCGTCGAGATCGCGACCCTGCTGCGCAAGCCCGAGGCCGCGCGGGTCGAGATCGACGTGAAGTACGTCGGCTTCGACATCCCCAACGAGTTCGTCATCGGCTACGGCCTCGACTACGCCGAGAACTACCGCAACCTCCCCTACGTGGGCGTCCTCGCACGCTCGGTCTACGAGGACTGATCCCGTGGCAGATTCCGCCAAGAATTCCAGCGGCAGGAAGCGCCGCCCGTTCTCCGGCCTCGCGCTGTGGATCATCGTCGCGCTCCTGCTGGGAATGGCGATGTTCTCCCTGTTCGGCCGTGACGGCTACCAGCAAATCGACACCCAGCAGGGTCTCGAGCTGCTCGCCGGGGACACCGTCGAGCAGGTGAAGATCACCGGCGGCAACCAGCAGCGGGTGGACCTGGTGCTCACCGAGGAGTTCGTCGACGGCGAGGAGAGCAAGGGCACCGAGGTGCGATTCGCCTACGTCGACGCGCGCGCCGAGGCCGTCGTCCAGGCGGTCGAGGAGAACGCCCCGGCCAAGGGCTACACCGATGAGATCGCCACCAGCTCCTGGTGGTCCACGCTGCTGCTGTCCTTCCTGCCCCTGCTGATCTTCATCGGCCTGTTCTGGTTCCTGATCATGAACGCCCAGGGCGGCGGCAAGGCGATGCAGTTCGGCAAGTCCAAGGCGAAGCTGTTCAACAAGGAGGCCCCCAAGGTCACCTTCGCGGACGTCGCCGGGGCCGAGGAGGCCGTCGAGGAGCTCGACGAGATCAAGCAGTTCCTCGTCGATCCGGGCCGTTACCAGGCCGTGGGCGCGAAGATCCCCAAGGGTGTGCTGCTGTACGGCCCGCCCGGCACCGGCAAGACCCTGTTGGCCAAGGCCGTCGCCGGCGAGGCGAACGTGCCCTTCTACTCGATCTCCGGCTCGGACTTCGTGGAGATGTTCGTGGGCGTCGGCGCGAGCCGCGTGCGCGACCTGTTCAACACCGCCAAGGAGAACTCCCCGGCGATCATCTTCATCGACGAGATCGACGCCGTCGGCCGCCATCGCGGCGCCGGCATGGGCGGCGGTCACGACGAGCGCGAGCAGACCCTGAACCAGATGCTGGTGGAGATGGACGGGTTCGACGAGAACCAGAACGTCATCCTCATCGCCGCCACCAACCGCGTCGACATCCTCGACCCGGCGCTGCTGCGCCCGGGCCGCTTCGACCGGCAGATCGCGGTCGAGGCCCCCGACCTCAAGGGCCGCCTGCACATCCTCGGCGTGCACGCCAAGGGCAAGCCGCTCGCGCACGACGTCGACCTCGAGCACGTCGCCAAGCGCACCATCGGCATGTCCGGCGCGGACCTCGCCAACGTGCTCAACGAGGCGGCCCTGCTGACCGCCCGCTCGGGCAACCAGATCATCGACAACCGCGCCCTGGACGAGGCGATCGACCGCGTCTCCATGGGCCCGCAGCGGTACTCGAAGGTGATGAGCGAGCGCGAGCGCCAGATGACGGCCTATCACGAGGGCGGCCACGCCCTGGTCGCGGCCGCGATGAACAACTCCGCACCGGTCACCAAGGTGACGATCCTGCCCCGCGGCCGCGCGGGCGGCTACACGATGGTGGTGCCCACCCAGGACCGCAACTACCAGTCCCGCAACGAGCTGCTGGACCGCCTGGCCTACGCGCTCGGCGGGTACGCGGTCGAGGAGAGCATCTTCCACGACGTCACCACCGGCCCCAGCTCGGATCTGCAGAACGCCACCAAGATCGCGCGCACCATGGTCATGCAGCTGGGCATGAGCCAGGCCGTGGGCCAGGTCGCGCTCGAAGGCGATCAGGAGGTGTTCGTCGGGATGCAGCAGGGCCAGGCGCCCCGCTTCAGCGGCGAGACCGCGAGCCTGATCGACCAGGAGGTCCGCAAGCTCGTCGACACCGCGCTCGACGAGGCCTGGGCCGTGATCGTGGAGAACCGCCACGTGCTGGACCGTCTGGTCGAGGAGCTGCTCGAGAAGGAGACCCTGAACGAGCACGAGCTCGCCGAGATCTTCCGCGACGTGAAGAAGCAGGCCCCCCGCGAGGTGTGGGTCTCCAGCGAGGAGCGGCCTGCGCTGGCGGCGCCGTCCGTCGGCGCGACGACCACGGCGAGCGGCACCGAGGAGCACGACGCGGGCGAGCCGCTGCAGCCGAACCCGCCCGAGCTGCCCCACCCGGGCGGCGAGGGGCCGCAGATCCCCGGCGCGCCGCAGGGCGGTCCCGGGACCGGCGGGCCCGGTTACGGCTACGACCGCGGTGAGGGGACGGAGAGCTGAGATGACGGTCGACAGGCCCCGCATCGAGGCCGCAGTGCGCGAGATCCTCGCCGCGATCGGCGAGGACCCGGACCGCGACGGGCTGCTGGACACACCCGCACGGGTGGCCCGCATGTACGCCGAGGTCTTCCAGGGCCTCGGCCAGGACGCGCACGAGCCCCTCTCGACGACCTTCGACATCGAGCACCAGGAGCTGGTGCTGGTGCGCGACATCGCCTTCTACTCGATGTGCGAGCATCACCTGCTGCCGTTCCACGGCACGGCCCATGTGGGATACATCCCCGGCGGGGGCGTGGTGACAGGGCTCAGCAAGCTCGCCCGCCTGGTGAACGTGTACGCCCAGCGCCCGCAGGTCCAGGAGCGGCTGACCTTCCAGATCGCCGATGCGCTGATGGAGGAGCTCGGTGCCGACGGGGCGATCGTGGTGGTCGAGGCCGAGCACATGTGCATGTCCATGCGCGGGGTGCGCGCCGCAGGCGCTCGCACGGTCACCAGCGCGGTGCGCGGGATGCTGCGGGACAGCGCCAGCACCCGAGGCGAGGCCATGGCACTGATCAACAGGGCGTGAGCGACGTGCCGTCGCCGCTGCGCCGCCCCGACGGGCTCCCCGAGCGTCTCGGCGGGGACGAGACGCTCGTGATGGGCGTGCTGAACGTGACCCCGGATTCGTTCTCCGACGGCGGGCAGCATGACGACGCGCCCGCCGCGATCGAGCACGGGCACCGGCTGATCCGCCAGGGCGCCTCGATCGTCGACGTGGGCGGGGAGTCGACCCGTCCCGGCGCACCGCGCGTGGACGAGGACGAGGAGCTGCGGCGCGTGCTGCCGGTGGTCGCCGCCCTCGCCGCCGAGGACGTCGTGATCAGCGTCGACACCATGCGCGCCTCGGTGGCCGCAGCGAGCGTCGAGGCCGGGGCGCTGATCGTCAACGACGTCTCCGCCGGCCGCGCCGACATCGAGATGGGCCGGGAAGCGGCACGGCTGCGCACCCGCAGGGGCACCCCGCCGGTCTTCATCGCGATGCACTGGCGCGGCCACAGCGACGTGATGAACGACCTCGCCCACTACGAGGACGTCGCCCGGGACAGCGCCGACGAGCTCGCCCAGCGCCTTGCGATGCTGCGCGAGGCCGGTGTCGAGGACCGCTTCCTGGTCGCCGATCCGGGCCTGGGATTCTCCAAGACCGGCGCGCAGAACTGGGAGGTCCTGGCCGACTGGGAGGCGATGGCCTCGCACGGTCTCCCGCTGCTGATCGGCGCCTCCCGCAAGCGCTTCGTCAGCGCGCTGGGCGTGGACCGCGACCTCGCCACCGCCGCGATCAGCGCCTACAGCGCCGAGCACGGCGCCTGGGCCGTGCGCGTGCACGACGTGGAGTCCACGCTGCCCGCCGTGCGCGTGGGCGACCGGCTGCGTCGGAGCATGCGTCGATGAGCGCACCGCGACTGGACCGCATCGAAGTCACCGGGATCCGCGCCTGGGGCCATCACGGCGTGCTCGCCGAGGAGAAGCGGATCGGCCAGGAGTTCGTGGTCGACGTGACCCTGCACCTGTCCACTGCCCCCGCGGGGCGTGCGGACGCGCTCTCGCGCACAGTGAACTACGCCGAGATCGCCCACGCCGTCCACGAGGAGATCCTCGGCGGCCCCCACGACCTGGTCGAGACTCTCGCCGAGCACATCGCGGAGCGCATCCTCAGCGACACCGGACGCCCGCTCGTGCGACGGGCGGAGGTGCGGGTCCACAAGCCCGCCGCGCCCGTCGGCCTCCCCGTCGGCGACGTCACCGTGAGCATCCAGCGGGAGGCGGCGCCGGTCGAGGCGGTGCTCGCCCTCGGCACCAATCTGGGCGATCGCGAGGAGCACCTGCGGGCCGCGCTCGCGCAGCTCGCCGGCACCGAGGGGATCGAGATCGCCTGGACCGGGCCGGTGCTCGAGACCGCCCCCGTCGGCGGACCCGACGGACAGGGCGCCTTCCTCAACTCCGTGCTCGGCGTGCGCACCCAGCTGGGCCCCTTCGCGCTGCTCGAGGCGGCGCAGGCCGCCGAGCACGCCGCCCGCCGCGAGCGCCTGGTGCGGTGGGGGCCGCGCACCCTCGACGTCGACGTGATCACCTACGGCGACTGGACCAGCCAGGACGAGACCCTCACGGTGCCCCATCCCCGCGCGCACCAGCGCGCCTTCGTGCTCGCCCCCTGGCACGCCGCCCGGCCCGATGCCGAGCTGCCGGGCCACGGCCCGATCGCCGCGCTGCTGCGGCGCGCCGCCGACCGCGACGGGCTGCGGGACGGACCCGCGATCGAGGGGTACGGGCTCTCGTGAGGCCGCTGAACGTTCCGGTGCTCGTGCTGATCCTGGTGCTCGGCGCGGGATTCGGTGCGCAGATGCTCGAGACCCTCGCCGTGCGGGGCCACTCCCTGCCGATCGCCGGCTGGCTGACCACCGTGGTGCTGCTGGTGCTGGCCGCGGTGCTGCTCCTGAACGGTCTGCCGCTGCGGCGCTACATGCTCGAGAGCGCCGAGCGCAAGGAGCATCCGAGCTTCGCCCCGCGGCGCCACCAGATCGATCTGCCCACCGCCTACCGGACGGTGCTGCTGGCCCGCGCCTGCGCCTACACCGGCGCGGTGGTGGGCGGCATCTTCACCGGGCAGGTGCTGTTCCTGCTGATCACCGGGATCGGGGACCCGCTGCGCGGAGTCCTGCCCACCGCGGCCGCCGCGCTCGCAGGGATCATCCTGGGCGTGCTGGGTGTGATCGTCGAACGCTGGGGCCAGCTGCCCCCGGAGGACGGCGAGCACGGTGCTGAGGGTGCGGAGGCGGGCGGCTGAGCCGTCCGGCGACCTCCGTGCGCACGCATCCCGGACCTTCGGAGGAGGATCTCTCCACTCCCGGCGGTGCAGGTCGCGGCCTCGGGATGACACGATGGTGCCCATGACCTCAGCGCCCGACCCCCACGAGCAGCACGCCGCACCCCGCCCCGGGGACGGCGCACCGATCGAGGCGACCCCCGCACAGCCCCACGTCCCTGCTCGCCGCTTCGCCGACGCCCCACCCGGGCTGCTCGGCGCGGAGCGGCTGCGCCCTGTCTCCCTGAAGCTGATCCCCGCCCGCTATCTCGGCGGCATCGCCGGGAACGTGTTCTGGCTGGTGCTGGTCATCGCCGCGATCGTGGGGACGGTGCTGACCGGATGGTGGTGGATCGCCGCGTGCGGCCTGCTGCCGCTGGCCCTGATCGCGCAGAGCCTGCTGCTGACCCCGCGCCGGGTGCGCGCGATCGGCTACCTCGACGGCGAGGAGGACCTCACCATCGCCAGCGGCATCATGTTCCGCTCCGTCCACTCCATCCCGTACGGTCGCGTGCAGTCCGTGAAGATCGGGGAGGGGCCGATCGAGCGCCGCTACGGCCTGGCGACGCTGACCATCACCACCGCCGCGGGCGGTGGCACGGAGACCCTGCCCGGCCTGCCCAAGGCTGAGGCGGAGCGCCTGCGCTCCCTGCTCACCGACCGCGGCATCGAGCTGATGGCGGCGCTGTGAGCAGCTCGCCGACCAGCCCCGCCGAGACCTCGCCCGAGGAGGGCCGGGCGCCCTCGGCCCCGGGCCCGCATGCCGCGACCGAGCCCCGGCCCGAGACCCCGCGCCATCGCACCCATCCGATCACCCCGCTGGTCTCCGGCTGGAAGATCGTGGTGGGCGTGCTCGCCGTGCTCACGGCCCAGAACATCGCCCAGCTGCTGAACGAGTTCACCATCCAGCGCGCCCTGATCGGTGCGGGACTGCTGCTGGTCGCCGCCCTCATCGCGATCCTGCTCTCGGCGCTCAGCTGGTGGTTCACCACCTACTCGGTCGATGAGGGCGGCGTCTCGCTGCACTCCGGCATGATCAGCCGCTCCCGCGAGTACGCGCCGCGGGCACGGATCGAATCCGTCTCCGTGGAGCGCCCGCTGCTGGCACGGCTGCTGGGCATGGCCAAGGTGCGGGTCGAGGTGGCAGGCAGCGGCGAGTCCTACATCGACATCGAGTACGTGAAGTCCGCCGCCGCGGAGGAGCTGCGACGCGGGATCCTCGGGATCGCCGAGCATGCCGCGCCCCCGGAGCAGGCCATGCAGGCGCAGCCCACGCACCGGCAGGACGGCGAGTCCGCCACGGAGGGCGGCGCCGACGGGAGCGAGCCTGCGCCTGCCGCGTCGGAGGGGTCGGCGCAGACCGGCGGCGCGCTGCGGAGCTTCCTGCACGACGGGGTCACCGAGGGGGAGCTGATCGCGCAGATCCCCACCTCGCGGCTGATCCGCTCGCTGGTGCGGGACATCGGCTTCGTGAGCGGCGTGCTGATGAGCATCGTCGGCGTGGCCGTGGCGGTCGCGCTCGCGATCTGGCAGGACGGCATCAACCCTGCGATGTTCATCGCGCTGCTGCCCACCCTCATCGCCCTGCCCAAGTACGTGTTCGGCCGGATCGAGTCCGGCTGGGGCTTCGTCTCCCGGATCACCGAGCGGGGCCTGCGGATGCGCCGCGGCCTGGCGAACACGCGCACCGACAACATCGTCTCCGGGCGCATCCAGCGCCTCGAGCTGCGCCGACCGCTGCTGTGGCGCCGCCCGGACTGGACCGCTGCCACCGTCACCGTCGCCGGGATTGAGGACGACGGCGAGGACGGCGCCCAGAACGTGCTCCCGGTGGGCACCCGCGAGGAGCTGCGCGCCACCCTCGGTCACCTCGCCGCGCCCCTGGGCACCGACGACGACATGGCCACCATCGAGCATCTGCTCAGCGCGCCCGCCCGCGAGATCGAGGGCCTGCGCACCCGCGTGCGGATGTACTGGATCGCGCGCCGCACCGACGTGACCGTGCTGCTGCCCGGCGCGCTGGTGAACCGCTCGGGCCTGTTCACCCGCCGCCTGGAGATCGTGCCCCGCGAGCGCATCCAGCAGCTCACGCTCTCCGACGGCCCGCTGAGCCGGCGGATCGGGGTGCTGGACCTGCAGGTGGGCATCGCCGGGGAGCTGGTGCACGTCAGCAGCCTGCCCCGCGCCGAGATCCTCGACCTCCACGCCGTGCTCTCCCGCGACGCGGCCACGCTGCGCCGCTACAGCGACCGCGCGCACTGGCCGCAGCCTGTGCTCAGCCTCACCCCCGCCGCGGCCGCGCAGGAGCCGCTCCCCGCCGAGGGCCGGCTGCGATGACCCCGCCGCGACTGGGCATCGGGGTGATCGGCGCCGGCCGGGTCGGCGCGGTGCTCGGGGCCGCGCTGCGCGCCGAGGGCCATGCGCTCACCGGTGCCTACGCCGTCTCCGACGCCTCGCGGGAGCGCGCCGTGCAGCTGCTGCCCGGGGTGCCGCTGCTTGATGTGCCGGCCCTGGTCGAACGCAGCGAGATGCTGCTGCTGGCCGTGCCCGACGACCAGCTGGGCCCCCTCGCCGCCGGCATCGCCGCGACCGGGCTGATGCCGGGCGGACAGCTCGTGGTCCACACCTCTGGCCGCTACGGCACCGAGGTGCTCGCGCCCCTCGCCGAGGCCGGCAGCGCCACCCTCGCGATCCACCCGGCGATGACCTTCACCGGCACGCGCACCGACCTCGCACGCCTGGTGGGCTGCCCGATGGGCATCACCGCCTCCCCGGAGCTGCTGCCGATCGCGGCCGCGCTGGTGGTCGAGCTCGGGGGAGAGGCGACCGTGATCGCCGAGGGCGACCGCTCGCTCTACCACGCCTCCCTCGCCCACGCCGCGAACCATCTGGTGGTGCTCGTGGACCAGGCCCGCGAGGCGCTGTCCCGGCTCGGCATCGCCGATCCCGGGGCCTATCTGCGCCCGCTGCTGGAGGCCGCGCTGGACGAGTCCCTGCGCCACGGCGGCAAGGCGCTCACCGGCCCCGTCGGGCGAGGGGACGCCGGGACCGTCGCGGCGCACCTCGAGGCGCTCGAGGACCTCGACGGCACCGGCGCGCCGGGAGAGCACGGCGACACCTCCGCCACCTACCGCGCCCTCGCATCGGCGGCGCTGCGCCGTGCCAGAATCCCGGAGCAGTCCCGGAGCGCGATCCGGGACCTGCTCGAGGACCGCCCGCCCACGGAGGACGACAGATGACCACACCGCCCGGTGCCGGACAGACCCGCGGCACGGCCACGCGCCTGGTGACCACCAAGGCGGAGCTGCGCGAGCAGCGGGCCGCGATGGAGGGCGCCGTCGCCGCCGTGCTCACCATGGGCTCCCTGCACAGCGGGCATCTGGCCCTCGTGCGCCGTGCCCGCGAGCTCGCCGATCACGTGATCCTCAGCGTCTTCGTCAACCCCCTCCAGTTCGGCCCGGGGGAGGACTACGAGGCCTACCCGCGGGACCTCGAGGGCGATCTCGCGCTGGTGGACGGTCTCGTGGACGTGGTCTTCGCGCCGTCGGCGGAGGAGATGTACCCGGTGCTGCCGCCGACGGTCTCGGTGAGCGCCGGGCACGCCGGCACGATCCTCGAGGGCGCCGCCCGGCCCGGGCACTTCGACGGGGTGGTCACCGTGGTGGCCAAGCTGCTGCGCCTGATCGATCCCCACCTCAGCGTGTTCGGGCGCAAGGACGCCCAGCAGCTCGCCATCATCCAGCGCCTGGTCGCCGATCTCGATCTGCCGGTGCGGATCGAGCCGGTCGAGATCGAGCGCGAGGAGACGGGACTGGCACGCTCGAGCCGCAACGTCTACCTCAGCGATCAGGGCCGTGCGCAGGCGCTGGCCCTGTCCCGCACTCTCGAGTCCGCCCTCGCCGCCGCCGGATCGGTGAGCGGCATCCGGGCCGCTCTGCGGGCCGCGCTCGAGCGCGCCGAGATCGACTGGGACTACGCCCTCGCCCTGGACCCGGCCACGCTCGAGGAGATCGGCTCAGACTACCGCGGCGAGGTGCTGCTGGTGCTCGCGGGCCGGGTCGAGGGCACCCGGCTGCTCGATGCGGCTGTGGCGGTTGCTACAGGAGCGTGAGCAGGACGCCCCTCGCCGCAGAGGTGATGAGACAATCGCGGGCATGAGCGAGAATCTCCCTGGCCCCGACACGACGGACACCTCCGACCAGGTCGCGGTCCGAAAGTCCAAGCGGGAGCGGCTGCTGGCGCGCGGCGAGGAGGCCTATCCCGTCTCGGTGCCCGTGACCACCAGCATCGCCCAGGTGCGCTCCGCCTACGGCCATCTCGAGGCCGGCCAGGAGACGCAGGACGAGGTCGGCGTGGCCGGCCGCGTGGTGTTCCAGCGCAACACCGGCAAGCTCGCCTTCGTCACCCTCCAGGACGGCGCCGGGAAGCGCCTGCAGATCATGGCCTCGCAGGCCGTGATCGGCGAGGAGCGCCTGGCCGATCTCAAGGCCGACGTCGACCTGGGCGACCACGTCTTCTTCCACGGCCGTGTGGGTGCCTCCCGGCGCGGCGAGCTCAGCATCTTCGCAGACAGCTGGCAGATGGCGGCCAAGGCCGTGCGTCCCCTACCCGTGCTGCACTCCGGGCTCTCGGAAGAGTCCCGGGTCCGTCGCCGCTACGTGGACCTGATCGTGCGCCAGGACGCGCGCGACATGGTGCGCCAGCGTGCCGAGGTGATGCACTCCCTGCGCAGCTCCTTCCACGAACGCGAGTTCGTGGAGATCGAGACCCCGATGCTGCAGGTGATCCCCTCCGGCGCCGCGGCACGGCCCTTCGTCACCCACATGAACGCCTTCGATCTGGACCTCTACCTCCGCATCGCCCCCGAGCTGTTCCTCAAGCGCGCGGCTGTGGGCGGGCTCGAGAGGGTCTTCGAGATCAACCGCAATTTCCGCAATGAGGGCGCAGATTCCACGCATTCTCCCGAGTTCGCGATGCTCGAGGCCTATCAGGCCTACGGGGATTACGACACGATCGGAGAGCTGACCCGTCAGCTCGTGCAGGAGGCCGCGGAGCGCGCGACCGGTTCCCAGGTGGTCACCCTCGCCGACGGCTCTGAATACGACTTCTCCGGGGAATGGGACAAGATCACCGTCTACGGCTCCCTCTCAGAATCCCTCGGCGAGGAGATCACCCCCGAGACCTCGCCGGCGCGGCTGCGGGAGATCGCCCGTTCCCTCGAGCTGGATCTGGATCACCCCAAGTACGGGCACGGCAAGCTGGTCGAGGAGCTGTTCGAGCACCGGGTGGGCGATCACCTCCACGCCCCGACCTTCGTGCGCGACTTCCCGGTCGAGACCAGCCCGCTGGTGCGTGCGCACCGCAGCGAGCCCGGCGTGGTCGAGAAGTGGGATCTGTACGTGCGCGGCTTCGAGCTCGGCACCGGCTACTCGGAGCTCGTGGATCCGGTCATCCAGCGCGAGCGCTTCGCCCAGCAGGCGGAGCTCGCCGCGCAGGGCGATGACGAGGCTATGCGCCTGGACGAGGACTTCCTCGAGGCGATGGAGTACGCGCTGCCGCCCACCGGCGGCATGGGCATGGGCGTGGATCGCCTGCTCATGGCGCTGACCGGCCTGGGCATCCGCGAGACGATCCTGTTCCCGCTCGTGAAGCCGGAGGCCTGAGATGGACTCCGGATTCTGGTTCGAGGCCGGTGCGCTGCTCCCGTCGATCGGCGTGGGGCTGCTGTTCTGGTTCGTGATCAGGGCGATGATGCGTGCAGATCGCGGTGAGCGCGAGATGGAACGAGAAGCGGAACGCCAATACCGTGAACGCCGTGCCAAGGATGAACCGAATCACTCTTAGTGGGTGAATGCTGTAATGCATTTGAAATCTGCCCGTGATACACAGATACTGTTGCTCGGCGCGGAACTCTCCAGAGATCGCGTGGAACTATGAAGCCAGATCAACGAGGGAGAACCCCTATGGCACGGAAGACGTACGTGGAGCTGATCGACGATCTCACCGGCGACAAGGCCGTGGAGACCGTCAGCTTCGCTCTGGACGGAGTCGCCTACGAGATCGATCTGTCCGAGGAGAACGCCGCGAAGCTCCGCGAGGAGCTCGGCAGCTGGACCGAGAAGGCGCGTCGCGTCGGCGGACGCCGCGCACGGGGCACCTCCGGCTCGCGCAGCAGCTCGAACGACTCGGCGAAGATTCGTGAGTGGGCGCGCGAGGCCGGCTACGAGGTCCCGGACCGCGGCCGCATCTCCGGCACCATCCGCAAGGCCTACGAAGAGGCTCACGGGGAGTGATCCCCTCACCTCCGGGACGCGGCTGACGCCGCCCCCAGGGGTCCCCTCAGCACGCCAAGGGCCCGTCACCATCGGTGGCGGGCCCTTGGCGTGCTGTGCCGCCGGGGCGACGGATACCGCGCGCCCCGGCGCGTGAGATCACCAGCCGCGCAGGGTCCAGGAGGCCACGTGCTCCGCGCCGGGGGCCAGGCGCACCACATCGGTGCCGCTGCGGAAGGCATCGGGCGGGCAGGTCATCGGCTCGACCGCGAGACCGAGGCGGTGGTTCTCCGGCTCGGGACGGTCACCGGTGTGGACCTGCAGCCAGGGGAGCTCCTCCCCGGCGGTGAGCTCGACCCCGGTGCCGCCCGGCGCGGTGACCGTGATGGTGGTGCGGCCCTGCGCGTCACGGCCCAGATCCGTGAAGGCGTGGTCGACGAACAGCTCGCCGATCACAGCGGGGGAGCGGAAGTCGAAGGCGTCACCGGGTGCGACAGGAGCGGTGCCGGTGGGCAGCAGACGATCCTCGGTGACGGTGAGCACGGTGCCGGCCTCCATCCGCAGCGACCACTCGTCCAGCGGCTCGGGGCCCGCGACCAGGTACGGGTGCGGGCACACGCCGTAGGGCGCGTCCTGTGCGCCGATGTTCCGCGCCGTCACGGTCGTGGTGAGCCCCTCCTCGGGATCCAGCGCGTAGTGCACGGCGAGCACCAGGTGGAAGGGGTAGCCGGGGGAGGGGAACAGCTGGGTGCTCAGCACCAGCTCGTCCTCGGCGACCGTGGTCGGGGAGAACAGCTGGAAGGAGACCAGGCCATGGAGGGCGTTGCCGCGCTCGGGCTCGGTGAGGGCGGTCTGGATCTGCTGCCCGTCCCAGGTGTAGGCGCCGTCGCCGATGCGATTGGGCCAGGGCGCGACGATCGCGCCGCGGTAGAACTGCATCGGCCCGGTCTCCGGGCTGCGCACCAGCAGATCGCGCCCGCCCACCGTGAGGGACTCGAGGGTCGCGCCGACGGCCGAGATCTCGGCCGTGTAGGGCCCGGCGCTGAGGCGGAACAGCTGCCCGCGGTCGCGGGAGGTCCCGGCGGCGGGCAGCTCGATGCCCGCGGTGGGGGTGGAATCGTTCATGAGGTTCTCTCCTGTTCGGCGGACGGCTCTGCGCCCGCCTCGTCGTCGGGGGCGGGCTCGGGCTCCGGCTCGATGAGCACCACGTCGAGGCGGCGCGGCCCATGGACGCCCTCGACCCTCTCGAGCTCGATGTCGCTGGTCGCGCTGGGCCCGGAGATCATCGTCCAGGCCGCACGGGGATCCTCGCCCATGCGCTCGATCGCCTTGGGGACGCCCAGCACCACCTGCTCGGCCTCGACCACGATGACGTGGTGGTCCGGCACCAGCGAGATGGCGCGGCGACCGCCGCGACCGTCGGCGCGCAGCACGATCGTGCCGGTCAGCGCGATGGCGGTGTGGCACCCGGTGAGCACGGCGTCGATCGCATCGAGGTCGCGCGGGCTCGCGCTGCCGTCATCGACGATCAGATCCGCCGTGACCGCCTCGGTCCAGGAGCCCGGCAGCGCGGAGGGGACCACCACGGAGCGGGCCTCTCCCAGCGCGGCCGCGATCGCCGCCGGTGCCTGTGAGGCGGTGGTGCGGTGCACCACGGCGGTGTAGTCCTCGAGGCGCTGGACGAGCACCCCGCGCACCTTCTCGGGGGCGGTGCGCAGCTCCTGCTTGTCGTCGGCGCGCTGGTAGGTGCGCGGCACATCCTCGGCGGTGGTGATCTCGTCCCGGCGAGGGGCGGCCAGTGCGGTGCGCAGCCGAGCGAGGATCTCCTCCTTGGCGCTCACCCCGGGGGTGCGGGCCGGGCGCGCATCGTCCCACCCGCTCATGACTGCTCCTCCAGCCCGCTCCGGTCATCCTGTGGCGTGGAGTCCGTGGCGGGGGCGCTGCCGCCCCGGGCGCGGTCCTTCTCGCGCTGGTCCCACCAGGAGCGGAAGGAGGCGCCGGGCTTGGGGAGATCACGGTGATCGGTCCAGCCCGGGATCAGCGGGAGCGCACCGGGGAGCCTGCCGATGTTGGTGCCGCCCAGCAGGGAGGTGAGCGGCCCGGCGGAGCGCACCGCGAGGTCATAGGCGCGCGGAGAGGACATCAGCGTGCTCGCGCCCTGGAGGGCCAGGTCCCAGCTGCTGTGGAAGTCGCCGCGCGTCTCGCGCCTGCGGTCCACGTCCTGGGCGCGCAGATGCACCAGGATCTCGGGGATGTTGATCTTCACGGGGCAGACGTCATAGCAGGCGCCGCACAGGCTCGAGGCGTAGGGGAGGGTCGAGCTCGGGTCATCGCTCCCGCTCATCCCCGTCATCTGCGGCGAGAGGATCGCGCCGATCGGGCCCGGATAGGTCGAGCCGTAGGCGTGGCCGCCGGTGCGCGCGTAGACGGGGCACACGTTCAGGCACGCCGAGCAGCGGATGCAGTGCAGGGCGCTGCGTCCCTCAGGGTCCTCGAGCACCGCGGAGCGGCCGTTGTCCAGCAGCACCAGGTGGAACTCCTCGGGGCCGTCGCCCTCGTGGACCCCGGTGAACATCGTGGTGTACGGGTTCATCCGCTCCCCGGTCGAGGAGCGCGGCAGCAGCTGGAGGAAGACCTCGAGATCCTCGAAGGTGGGGACGATCTTCTCGATGCCCACCACGGAGATGAGGGTCCTGGGCAGGGTCAGGCACATCCGCCCGTTGCCCTCCGACTCGACGACCACCATGGTGCCGGTCTCGGCCACTGCGAAGTTCGCTCCGGAGATCGCCACCGAGCCGGGAATGTCCAGGAACTTCTCGCGCAGGAAGCGGCGGGCCGCCTCCGCCAGCTCGGAGGGCTCGTCGGTGATCGACGGGTCGAGGTCCGGCATCGCGGCGAGGAAGATCTCGCGGATCTCGGCTCGGTTGCGGTGGATCGCCGGAACCAGGATATGGCTGGGGGTGTCATCGGCGAGCTGGACGATCAGCTCGGCCAGATCCGATTCGATCGCGCGGATGCCGGCATGGGCGAGCACCTCGTTGAGGTTGATCTCCTGGGTGGCCATCGACTTGACCTTGAGCACCTCGTTCGCGCCCCGCTCACGGACCAGGCGGGTGACGATGTCCCCGGCCTCGTCCGCATCGCGGGCCCAGTGCACCACGCCGCCCGCCGCGGTCACGGACTCCTCGAGCTGCTCCAGCATCTCCGGGAGATGATCGGTGACCTGCCACTTCAGTGCGCTGCCGGCGCTGCGGAGCTTCTGCCAGTCGCGCACCTCGCGCACCGCGGCGCTGCGCTTGGACTGGATGGTGGAGGTGGCGCGGCGCAGGTTCCCGCGCAGCGTGGGATCGGCGAGCTCCTCGCGCGCCATGGCGGGGAACCCTCGCTGCCCGCGCAGGGTGGAGCTGGGAGAGGCGTGCTGCGGGCGGACCGACGGCATGCCGAGATCGACTGTGCTCACTGTGCTGACTCCTCGTTGCTCAGAGCGAAGCGTGCGGAGATCAGGGAACCCCGCGAGGCGATCGCCGCACCGTGCGCGGGGTTCACCGGGCCCTGCCCAGGATCGTCTCGGAGGGCACGAAGGGATCCTCGCGCGTGGAGGCGAGGATCTGGGCGAGGTGGATCGAGCGGGGCGCGGCGCCGGTGCGGCGCAGCTTCCCGCCGATGTTCATCAGGCACGAGGCATCGCCCGCGACCACGAACTCGGCACCGCTGCGCTCCACGTTCGCGGCTTTGTCGGTGACCATCGCATCGCTGGTCGCGTCGTTCTTGACGGAGAAGGTGCCGCCGAAACCGCAGCAGGTGTCCGATTCCGGCAGGTTCCTGATCTCGATGCCCTCCACGCCGCGCAGCAGCTTCAGCGGCCGCGCCCCGACCTTGAGGAAGCGCATCGAGTGGCAGGTGGGGTGGTAGGTCACCGCATGCGGGAAGTAGGCGCCGACATCGGAGACCTTCAGCACGTCTATCAGCAGCTCGGAGAGCTCGTAGGTCTTCGCCGAGACGGCCGCGGCACGCTCCTCGAGCTCGCTGTCGCCCTGGTGGCGGGCCACCAGCCGGTGCTGGTCGCGCACGCAGCCGGCGCAGGAGCCGGACGGCATGACGATCGCGTCGACCTCGTCGAGGGACGGCTCGAAGGTGTCCACGAACGAGCGCACCACCGGCGCGGCCTCCGTGTAATACCCGGAGTTGGTGTGCATCTGCCCGCAGCAGGTCTGGCGCTTGTCGAACACCACCTCGTGGCCGAGCCGCTCGAGCAGGGTGACGGTAGCCCGGGCGACGTCCGGCGCCATCACGTCCACCAGGCATGTGGTCATCAAGGAGATGCGCATCTGCTGTCCTTCCTCGTCATCATGCGCTCCGGCGGCTGAGGCGCCCGGGGCCACGTCGCTGCGGCCCCGGGAGCGGGGGTCAGGAGTGGCGCAGGCCCAGGGAGTCCGCGGTCGCCTCGAGAGTGCGGTGCGCCTCGTCGGCATCCTCGGAGAGCGAGCGTCCCCAGCTGGGGACCATCTGGGTCAGCGCGGGACGCCAGGCGTCGATGCGCTGGGGGAACATGCGCTCGAGCATGTTCAGCATGATGCTCGTGGCGGTGGAGGCGCCGGGGGAGGCGCCGAGCATGCCGCCGATCGAGCCGTCCGCGGAGGTGATCAGCTGGGTGCCGAACTGCAGCACGCCGTGCTTCTTCGCGTCCGGGGCGATCACCTGCACGCGCTGTCCGGCGGTGACCTCCTCCCACTGGGAGGGAACGGCGCTGGGCATGTACTCCAGCAGGGCCTCGAAACGCTGCTGGTGGGTGGCCGCGAGCTGGGAGCCGAGGTAGACCATGAGGTCGAGGTTCGGAGGTGCGACGGCCATCATCTGGGTGATGTTCGAGGGCTTGATCGACTCGAACAGGTCAGTGAAGCGGCCGGTCTTCAGGAACTTCGGGGACCAGCCCGCGTAGGGGCCGAACATCAGCGATCGCTTGCCGCCCACGTAGCGGGTGTCCAGATGGGGGACGCTCATCGGTGGGGCACCGACGGCCGCCTTGCCGTACACCTTCGCGTCGTGGCGCGCGATGATCTCCGGATCCGTGCAGCGCAGCCACTGGCCCGAGATCGGGAAGCCGCCGAAGCCGCGGATCTCGTCGATCCCGGACTTCTGCAGCAGCGGGAGGGCGTAGCCGCCGGCCCCGACGAAGACGAACGGTGCACGCACCACGCGCAGCGAGTCGTCCTGGGTCGAGCGGACCATCACGCCCCAGTCCTCGCCCATGCGGCGCAGATCCACCACCTCGGAGCCGGTCGAGACGGTGGTGGAGACGCGGGAGGCGAAGTCCAGCATCTGCCGGGTCAGCGCGCCGAAGTCGACGTCGGTGCCGTCGGGGGAGCGGGTCGCGGCGATGGTCTCGGTGACCGGGCGGTCCTGGGCGACCAGCGGCGCCCACTCGGCCAGCTGCGCGTGCTCGGTGGTGAACTCCATGCGGTCGAAGAGGGGGTTCTTCGCGAGCGCCTCATGACGCCGACGCAGGTAGTCCACGTTCTCCATGCCGTGCACGAAGCTCATGTGGGGGACGGTGTGGATGAACTCGCCGGGATCGCCGATCCGGTCGTTCTCCACCAGGTGCGCCCAGAACTGGCGGGAGACCTGGAACTGCTCGTTGATGGAGATCGCCTTGGTGGGGCTGACCGAGCCGTCCACGTCCTGCGGGGTGTAGTTCAGCTCGCACAGCGCGCTGTGCCCGGTGCCCGCGTTGTTCCAGGCGTCACTGGACTCCGCGCCCAGGGTGTGGAGCCGCTCGAGGACCACGATGTCCCAGCTGGGCTCGAGCTCGCTGAGCATCGCGGCGAGCGTCGCGCTGGCGACTCCGCCACCGATCAGCACCGCATCCGCACGGGTCACGTCCAGGTCTGCCATGTCTCTCCGTTCGAGCGTTCGCGGGATCCGCCCGGAGTGATCGCGCGCAGGGCTCGCGCGGCGCGGGCGGCCGTGCCGTCCAGGGTATCGCCTGGGACAGGGCAGGTGCCGCCCGCGGCGGGAGCGTCCTCAGATGCCCGCGGGAGGGTCCCTCCGCTCGGAGACGGAGCCTCCCGGACCGTTCTGCGTGCTCACGACCGTCTTGCGGGAGCGGAGCATGAGCAGCAGCCCGACCACGAAGAGCACGGCCCCCGCGACCATCAGGATCGTTCCGAGCATCGCGGAATCGACGCCGGGCATGTCGAACTCGAGCGCGAAGCGTGCGATCGCGCCGAGCACGAACAGGATGATGCCGCCGACGATGGCACCCATGGGACCTCCTGGGGGAGTGATGATGTGACGTGCGTCATGGTACGACGTCGGCGTCGGGCGAGGACGTGATCGACCGCGAGGTCGGCGGGCGAGCCGGCGCGATGGGGGGGGTGTCACGCCAGCGGCGAACAGGCGCCGCTTCCGCCCCGGATCCGCGTACTCTCGATCCATCACCACCACCGGACGGGGGAGGACCATGTTCGAACGCTTCACAGATCGCGCCCGTCGCGTCGTCGTCCTGGCACAGGACGAAGCACGGCTGCTGAACCACAACTACATCGGCACCGAGCACATCCTGCTGGGGCTCATCCACGAGGCCGAAGGCGTCGGCGCGAAGGCCCTCGAGGCTCTCGGCGTCACCCTCGATGCCGTGCGCGAGCAGGTGCGCGACATCATCGGCGAGGGCAACCAGACCCCGAGCGGCCACATCCCCTTCACCCCCCGCGCGAAGAAGGTGCTCGAGCTGAGCCTGCGCGAGGCGCTGCAGCTGGGCCACAACTACATCGGCACCGAGCACATCCTGCTGGGCCTGCTGCGCGAGGGCGAGGGCACCGCGGTCAAGGTGCTCTCCCGACTCAAGGCCGAGCCGTCGGCCGTGCGCCAGGAGGTCATCGAGCGCCTCTCCGGCTACCAGGGCAAGGAGCCGGCCAATGCCGGAGGCCCCGCCGAGGGCCAGCCCGCCGGTTCGCTGGTGCTGGACCAGTTCGGCCGCAACCTCACCCAGGCCGCCCGCGATGGCAAGCTCGACCCGGTCATCGGGCGCGAGCACGAGGCCGAGCGGGTCATGCAGGTGCTCTCGCGCCGCACCAAGAACAACCCGGTGCTGATCGGCGAGCCCGGCGTGGGCAAGAGTGCCGTGGTCGAGGGTCTGGCGCAGTCCGTGGTGGCCGGGGACGTGCCCGAGACGCTCAAGGACAAGCAGATCTACACCCTCGACCTGGGTTCCCTGGTCGCGGGCTCCCGGTACCGCGGCGACTTCGAGGAGCGCCTGAAGAAGGTGCTCAAGGAGATCCGCACCCGCGGTGACATCATCCTGTTCATCGACGAGATCCACACCCTGGTCGGTGCGGGTGCCGCCGAGGGCGCGATCGATGCCGCCAGCATCCTCAAGCCCATGCTGGCGCGAGGCGAGCTGCAGACCATCGGTGCGACCACGCTCGAGGAGTACCGCAAGCACATCGAGAAGGATGCCGCGCTCGAGCGTCGCTTCCAGCCGATCCAGGTCGACGAGCCGTCGGTGACCCACACCGTGGAGATCCTCAAGGGTCTGCGCGACCGCTACGAGGCGCACCACAAAGTGACCATCACCGATGCAGCGCTGGTCGCGGCGGCGAACCTCGCCGACCGCTATGTCAACGACCGCTTCCTGCCGGACAAGGCCATCGACCTGATCGACGAGGCCGGCGCCCGGCTGCGGATCCGTCGCCTCACCGCGCCGCCCGAGCTCAAGGAGTTCGACGCGCGCATCGAGGAGACCCGCAAGAAGAAGGAGGAGGCTATCGACGGGCAGGACTTCGAGCTCGCCGCCTCCCTGCGCGACGAGGAGCAGAAGCTCAAGTCGGAGCGTGACGACAAGGAGAAGGCCTGGCGCCACGGCGAGTCCGACGCCGTGACCACCGTGAGCGAGGAGGTCATCGCCGAGGTGCTGGCCGCCTCGACGGGCATCCCGATCGTCAAGCTCACGGAGGAGGAGTCCTCGCGGCTGCTGCACATGGAGGACGAGCTGCACAAGCGCGTCATCGGGCAGGACGAGGCGATCAAGGCCATCTCCCGCGCGATCCGTCGCACCCGTGCCGGGCTCAAGGATCCCAAGCGTCCGGGCGGCTCGTTCATCTTCGCCGGCCCCACGGGCGTCGGCAAGACGGAGCTCGCCAAGGCCCTCGCGGAGTTCCTCTTCGGCGACGAGGAGTCCCTCATCCAGCTCGACATGTCCGAGTTCGGCGAGAAGCACACCGCCTCGCGGCTCTTCGGCTCGCCCCCCGGCTACGTCGGCTACGACGAGGGCGGCCAGCTCACCGAGAAGGTGCGCCGCAAGCCGTTCTCCGTGGTGCTGTTCGACGAGGTGGAGAAGGCTCATGTGGACATCTTCAACTCGCTGCTGCAGATTCTCGAGGACGGTCGCCTCACCGACTCGCAGGGCCGGATGGTCGACTTCAAGAACACCATCATCATCATGACCACCAACCTCGGCACCCGGGACATCGCCAAGGGCGTGTCCATGGGCTTCACCGCGGGCGGCGACCTCTCCACCGACTACGAGCGGATGAAGTCGAAGGTCCACGAGGAGCTCAAGCAGCACTTCAAGCCCGAGTTCCTCAACCGTGTCGATGACGTGGTGGTCTTCCCGCAGCTGTCGAAGAAGGAGATCGTCGAGATCGTGGATCTCGAGATCGCCAAGCTCGAGAAGCGCCTGCACGACAAGGACATGTCCCTCACGCTCACCCCGGTGGCGAAGGACCTGCTGGCCGAGAAGGGCTACGACCCGGTGCTCGGCGCGCGGCCGCTGCGTCGCACGATCCAGCGCGACATCGAGGACACCCTCTCCGAGCGCATCCTGTTCGGTCAGGTCCAGGTGGGCGACGAGATCGTCGTGGACGCGGAGGGCGAGGGCCTGCTCGGCGAGCTGACCTTCTCCCGCCGTGGCGGCGACGGCTCCCTCGAGCCGATCTCCGAGGTGATCGATCTGGAGTCGATGACCCAGGCCCGTGCCGAGGACGTCACCCGGACCGACAGCTCGGCGCCCGAGGCCAGCAGCGCCGAGGCGAGCGCCAACTGATCACCGGTGCCGGCCCCGTCCACGAGACGGGGCCGGCACCTCCATCGCGCACGGCCCACCGGGCCGGACGCCCGCTCCGCCCGTGGTGACCGGGCAGGGAGCAAGCGCCCGAGGTGACCCGTCCCTCCTGGGCGGCACCCGGGCACCTTCGACGGAGAGGACGCATGGTCGACGCCATCGACTGGCTGCTGTCCCTGACAGAGCAGCTGGAGAACTGGATCCTCGGTGTCGCCGACGCCTGGTGGGTCCACCTTCTCGTGTACCTGTTCGCGGCCTTCGACGGGTTCTTCCCGACGGTGCCCAGCGAGTCCACGATCGTCACCCTCTCCTCGCTCTGGTCCACCTCCGGGCGACCCTCGATCATCCTGATCGGCCTGGCGGCCTGGCTGGGCGCCTTCACCGGCGACAGCGTCGGCTACCTGATCGGCAGCAAGATCGGCTGGGAACGCTTCCGGTTCCTGCGCGAGGGCAAGGGCCGACGCGCCGTCGAGGCCGCGGATCGCGGACTGCAGAAGCGGGCCCTGGTGTTCCTGATGACCGCCCGCTACATCCCCTTCGGGCGCACCGCCGTGAACCTCGTCGCCGGCGCCGTGCAGTACCCCCACCGCCACTTCTGGCCCCGCTCGCTGCTGTCCACCTTCGTGTGGGCGGTGTACTCGTGCGCGATCGGCGCCCTCGCCGGGGCGTGGTTCGCGCACAATCCCCTGCTGGGCATCACCATCGCCCTGATCGTCGCGTTCGCCATGGCACTGGTGCTCGAGCGGATGATCTCGTGGGTGCACCGCGTGATGGATCGCCGGGCCGAGCGCCGCGAGGCCGAGCACGCCCAGAGCGCCGACACCGAGGACGCCGACGCCGCCGGTGAGGACGCAGGCGACCAGGGCGCCGGGGCTGAGGACGCGGCGACGGGATCCGCCGAGGATGAGCGGGCGACGGTGCCGGCTGCGGAGCATTCCCCCGCCGAGGTGCGGGAGGAACCCGCCCCCGCCACGGCCGGAGCGGGCGAGTCGCCGAGCACGGCGAGGGGAGAGGGGAGCCCGGCATGAGCATCACCATCAGACCGGCGCTGCCTGCGGACGTGCGCGGCATCAACGCGCTCGTCGAGCCCATGACCCACACCGGGGTGCTGCTGGGCAAGGACCTGGTCTCCTACTACGAGGCGGTCCAGGAGTTCCTGGTCGCGACCGATGAGCACGGGACCGTGGTGGGATGCGGCGCGCTCCACGTGATGTGGGAGGACCTCGCCGAGGTGCGCACCCTGGCGGTCCATGACGCGCAGCGGGGCACCGGGCTGGGGCACCGGCTGCTGGACTCCCTGCTGGAGCGGGCGGTGCAGCTGGGCCTGCAGCGGGTGTTCTGCCTGACCTTCGAGGTGGAGTTCTTCTCCCGTCACGGCTTCGAGGTGATGAGCGAGGGCGTGGACCCCGATCTCTACAACCAGCTGCTGCGCTCACCCGACGAGGGGATCGCGGAGTTCCTCGACCTCGCCCGGGTCAAGCCCAACACCCTGGGCAACACTCGCATGATCAAGCAGCTCGATCGGGAGATCTGAACCCCGGCCGGGCCGCGGGGTCACGGCAGGCGCAGAGCCTCGCCCTCACGGACCGCGAGCCCGTCGCCGATCAGGGAGGCGGTGCAGCGACGCACCCGGGCCGGGTCCTCGAGGTCCAGGGCGAGCAGCTGCTGGTCATCGGCGGCACCGTCCCGGCGCAGCAGGGCCATGATCTGCCCGCGCAGCTGGCGATCGGTCCCCTCGAAGGCCTGTCGACGCCGGGTGTCCTCCGTCGGCGCCGGGCGCCCCTCGGCGAACCAGGCGCATCCGCCTGCGGACAGCGGGCAGTCCTCGCAGCGGGGCGAGCGGGCCGTGCACACCAGCGCCCCGAGCTCCATCACCGCCTGGTTCCAGGCGACCGACCGCTCCCGCTCGGCGGGAAGGCTGCGCGTGGCCAGGGCCCGTTCGGCCGCGCTGTAGGAACGGTCCGGCAGCGCCCGGCCCCTTCGTGACCGGGCCAGCACGCGGCGGATGTTGGTGTCCACCACCACCGCGCGCTCATGATGGGCGAAGGCGGTGACGGCGGCGGCGGTGTACTCACCGATCCCGGGCAGCGCCCGCAGCGCCTCCTGCCCGCGCGGCCCCTCCCCGCCGTGCTCGCGCACGATCGCACGGGCGCACTCCTGCAGGCGCAGCGCACGGCGCGGATAGCCCAGCCGGTCCCAGCGCCGCAGCACCTCGGCGGTGGGAGCATCGGCGAGATGGGCCGGGGTGGGCCACAGCCGGAGCCATTCCTCCCAGCGCGGCAGCACCCGCACCACGGGGGTCTGCTGGAGCATCACCTCGGAGACCAGGATCGCCCACGCGGAGACCCCCTCGTGACGCCAGGGCAGATCACGGCCCGCCTCGGCGAACCAGGCGATCACCGCCTCGACGGCGGACTCGTCGACCCCGGAGGCGGTGTCGTCAGCGCGGAGGCGGGCATCATGAACAGCGCGGGCCGGGACCTCGAGGTCCCGACCCGCGCCGTGGGAAGGTGCCGCGGCACCGTGCATATCGCTCAGACCTGCGGGGTGGTGCCGCCGGCCTGGGTGCCGCCGCGCTGCGCGGTGAGCGCGTCGCGGATCTCGGTCAGCAGCACGATGTCCTCGCTGACCGTGGTCTCCTCCTCCTCAGGCAGACCACGGCGCTTGCGATCGAGCTTGCGCGCGCTCGAGATGGGCAGCACGAAGACGAAGTAGACCACCGCAGCGGTGATCAGGAAGGCGATGACTGCCGAGAGGATCGCACCGATGTCGACCTTGGTGCTCTCGTTGGTGATCGTGAAGGCGAGGCCGTCGACGTTGCTGCCGCCGAAGACGTTGATCACCGGCTGGATCAGATTGTCGACGAACGCGCCGATCAGGGCGGTGAAGGCACTGCCGATGACGACACCGACCGCCAGGTCGATGACATTGCCCTGCATGACGAAGTCCTTGAAACCCTTCATGGGGTCATCCTTCTCGGGTCGGGGATGGGACGATCCGCGATTGCGGTTCCGGACGGGACTCTAATCGATCACAGCCAGCGATATGGTCCCTGTGCTGAGCGCGTGAGCCAGTTCTCGTGCGCCCTCACGCGGCACCGCCACGAGGATCTCGGGCATTCCGCCCGTGCCGTCGCCGAGCTCGGCGGCCCCGGCACTGCTCTCCGCTCCCTGCATGACCTGCGCCGTGATGCCGGCCCCGGCCCCGGAGGCGAGCTCGGTGGGGAACAGCTCGACCCGGGTGCCGGGAGAGAGGTGGGGCGCGAGGGCCCCCGGCACGGGCACCACCATCAGCGCCATCCCCGCGGGCAGCAGGGGATGCTCCGCCGCGGCGAGAGCCGTCGGCAGCAGCGGAGCGCCGGCGGGCAGGGGATGGGCGGTGCGCTGCCCGATCACCTCGTCGGGACCGCTCGGCGCGCCGACGGGCAGCAGCTCCTCGGCCACATGCACGGTCCGCAGGTGCTCGGCCTCGAGCACGGTGCCGGCAGGCAGATCCTGGTCGGCCACCACGGCGGGGACGCCGCGCACCGAAGGCGGCAGCAGCGAGGGCAGCAGTGCCGCGAGCATCGCGGCGAGGATCAGAAGGGCGAGGAGCCTGCGCCGTCGGCGCAGAGCACGGCGCCAGGCGGGCAGATGGGTGCGGAGTCGGCTGAGCATGAGGCCGACGCTAGGTCCGTGACGCCGTGCTCGCAGCGCCCTCGCCGCGACGGTGGACGAGCGCGGTATGGGGAGGAGAGGTCACCTCCGCACGGCCGCGCCCGTGAGGATCACGAGGCCGCGGCGGCGGGCTGCGCGCTCGAGGCGCCGCTGCTGCTCGAGGTGCTCGAGCTGCTGGAGGAGCTCGAGGCGCTCGAGCCGGACGAGGAGTCCGTGCTGCTCGCCGAGGAGTCGGAGGAGGAGCTCGAGGAGCTGCTCGAGGAGGTGGAGGTGCCGGAGGAGGCGGAATCGGTCGAGTAGAAGCCCGGGCCCTTGAAGACGATGCCCACCGAGTCGAAGACCTTGCGCAGCGCGTCCTGGGCGCACTCGGGGCAGGTCACCAGGGAGTCCTCGCTGAAGCTCTGGTACTGCTCGAAACGATGTGCGCAGCTCTTGCAGGCGTAGACGTACGTGGGCACGCTGATCCTCCGGGGTCTTCGATGGGCTGGTCGCGCACCGCGCGGACCATCGCACATCTTACGGCCGCAAAGGGCTCAGAATCCCGCCGACGTGACCAGTGAGACGAGGCCATCGGCGGTGAGCACGGCGGGGATCGGCACATCGTGCTCGCCGCGCACCAGCGCCCCCTTCTCGAGCAGCTCGTCGGGATGGATCACCGCGACCACCATCGCGCTCGGCGGGAGGGTGGTCAGAGCACGGTCGTAATAGCCCGCGCCGTGCCCGATGCGGGTGCGGGAGCGGTCCACCGCGACGGCCGGGATCAGCACCAGCATCGCCTCGGCCAGTGCTCCCGTCCCCAGACGCTCGCCCTGCGGCTCCCTGCCGAAGCCCTTCCCCGGGGAGCGGAGGAACTCGCTGGACCCGTCCCATGCGACCCACTCGAGCTCCTCGCCGGAGGCCGCCGCCGGGAAGGCGAGACGGGCGCCGGCGTCCGCGAGGCGGCGTGCCAGCGGCATCACGTCGGCCTCGGTGGGAGTGGGGTGGAACGCCGCGACCAGCGGCGGTGCGGCACCCTGCGCGGCGGCGTGGGCGACGGCCCGCTCGACCGCGACGACCAGGGGAGAGGCATGGGCGAGTATCCGCTCGGCCTCCTCGGTGCGGCGCCGTGCACCGGCCTGCCCGCTGTAGGTCTCGGTGCGCCGAGCCCGAAGGGTTCTGCGCAGCTCCTGCTTCCTCGCCGCCGTCGTCTCCGCGTCCATGCGACCAGACTGCCATGACCGGGCAGGTGACGGGGCGGGAACCGGCACCGCACAGGCCCGCGGAGCGAGGATCTGCGCATGCGGGCGCGCGCGGCGCTCTACGATGACGCGATGGTTCACGTGTGGCCGCTGCAACTGCGCGACGGGGAGCTGGCGCTGCGCCCGCTGCGTCGGCGCGATCGTGCGGTCTTCGAACGGCTGCGGGAGCGCAATGCCGAGTGGCTGCGTCCCTGGGACGCGACCGATCCCGAGCACGGGCGTGCGCTGCCGCCCTTCCGCATCCTGCGCCGGGCGAACGAGGCGCAGGCGCGACTGGGCACCCATCTGCCGCTGGTGATCACGCTGCACGGGGAGCTGGTCGGCCAGATCACCGCCGGCCCGATCCAGTACGGGGCGGTGCGCTCGGCGACCCTCGGCTACTGGATCGACCGCAGGGCCGCCGGGCGCGGAGCGGTGCCCCGCGCCGCGGCGCTGCTGATCGACCACCTCTTCGCCGAGCTGGGCATGCACCGCATCGAGGTGACCGTGCGCCCGGAGAACGCCGCGAGCCTGCGCGTGGTCCAGAAGCTGCATCTGCGCCCCGAGGGGATGCGGCAGGCGGCGATCCATGTCGACGGTGCCTGGCGCGACCACCTGGTCTTCGCGCTGACCGCCGAGGAGGTCGCGACCGGGGACGACGGCAAGGGTGTGCTGCGACGACTCCGCAGAGAGTTTCCCGGCGACACGCCCACGATGTGACCAGGGGAATCACACCGGTGTCACTAAGGTGACGGTGTGGAGACCATCAACCTCGGAGCCGTCCTCTTCGGCATCTTGCTGCTGCTGTGGCTGACCTACGCCCTGCCGCGCACCGCGAGCCGTCGCGACGTGATGGGCCGAGCCCGCGCCGCCGACGAGGCGGAGATGACCTCCCAGGCGCGGGATCTCTCCGCGGCCGTCCACGCCCGCCGCACCACTGCCGAGGTGAATCCCGCCATGTCCCAGGACCGTCTGCTCCTGCGCCCCGCCGATCCCACCCGTCGGCCCCGGTTCGACGCCGAGCCCGGCACCCGCATCGACCACGTCCAGGAGCTCGCCCGTTCCCGCCGCCTGCTGCGCATCGTGCTGCTGGGCCTGCTGGTCACCACCGCCGTGCTCACCGCCCTCGCCGTCGCCCAGATCCTCTCCTGGTGGCTGCCGGCGATCGCCGCGGTCGGCGTCGTCGGCTACCTGGTGGGTCTGCGCCGCGTCGAGCTCGAGCGCCGCGCCCGGCTCACCCGCGCCGCGACCCTGGCCCGGCAACGCCGCGCGCAGGAGGAGACCGAGCGCCGCCGCGCGCGCACCGAGGAGCAGGCGCAGGCACCTGCGCCGCGGGCTGCGCAGGGACAGTCTGCCGTCCCGGCCCCGGCCGCCCTCGAGGACGGCGCCGAGCGCTCAGCGGAGCAGGTCGCACGGCCGGGGGAGTGGACTCCCCGCCCCGTGCCGCGCCCCACCTACGCGCTGCGCGGCGAGGTCGATGACCTCGCGAGCCGTCACGCCGCGCACCGCCAGAGCATGCTGGCCACCTCCGTGCCGCTCGAGAACGAGAAGGTCGAGGAGCTCGAGGCCGTCGACGAGGGCTTCGCCCCCGCGCAGGACCTCCACCTCGACGAGATCCTCGCCCGCCGTCGGGCCTGAGATGAGCCCAGCCCGCCGGCTCGAGGACCTCTCGGCGCTGCTGGCGCGCGAGGGATGGGCCGAGCGCCCGGTGGCGGTCCTCGATCTCGACGCCTTCGACGCCAACGCCCAGGATCTGGTGCGCCGCGCCGCCGGGACCCCGCTGCGCGTCGCCTCGAAGTCGCTGCGCGTGCGGACGCTGCTCGAGCGGGTGCTCGCCCGCCCCGGCTTCGCCGGGATCCTCGCCTTCACCCTCCCCGAAGCGCTCTGGCTCGTCGCACACGGGGCCCGCGACGTCGTGGTCGCCTATCCCACCGCCGAGCGCGGTGCGCTGCGCCGGCTCGCGAGCCGGCCCGAGGCGCTCGAGGCGATCACGCTGATGATCGACGAGACCGCGCAGGCCGATCTGATCCTGGACGCCATCGAGGATCTCGCCCCCGCCGGGCGGATCCGGGTGGCTCTTGAGCTGGACGTCTCCTACGCACCGCTGCCAGGGGTGCGCTTCGGCGCGCTGCGCTCACCGGTGCGCACCCCCGCCCAGGCCGCAAGGCTGACCCGGGAGATCCTCGCCCGGCCGCGCCTGCAGCTGGTGGGCCTGATGGCCTACGAGGGCCACATCGCCGGGGTCACCGACGTCGCTCCGGGCCCCTATGGCGCGGCGGTGCGCACGATGAAGCGGCTCTCCCGCCCGGACGTCGCCGCACGGCGCGCCGAGGCGGTCGCCGCGGTGCGCGAGCTGGCCGAGCTCGAGTTCGTCAACGGCGGCGGCACCGGGTCGATCGAGTCCACCGCCGCGGAGGAGGCCGTCACCGAGATCGCCGCCGGCTCCGGCCTGCTCGGCTCCGGGCTGTTCAGCAGCTACCGCGACTTCGCCCCGCGCCCCGCCCTGCTGCTCGGCGCGAGCGTGGTGCGCCGGCCCGCCCCCGGGGCGGCGACCCTGCTGGGCGGGGGATGGATCGCCAGCGGCGTGCCCGGCCCGGACCGGCTGCCGCGCATCCTGCACCCCGGCGGCCTGCGGTTCGCGCCACAGGAAGCTGCGGGCGAGGTGCAGACGCCCGTGCTCGGCCCCGCGGCCGACGCGCTGCGGGTGGGGGACACGGTGTGGCTGCAGCACGCGAAGGCGGGCGAGCCCGCCGAGCACTTCGGCCAGTACGTGCTGGTGCGCGGCGAGGAGATCCTCGGAACCGTGCCCACGTACCGCGGTGAGGGTGCAGTCTTCCTCTGAGACGCGCTGGGCGCCGAGGCCACGATGGAGGAGTCGATGAGGACGAACGCACGCAGGCACCGCAACTGGAGCGGCTCGGTGCGCTTCAGCCCGCAGCAGGTGCGCCGGCCCACCAGCGAGGCCCAGGTGCTCGAGGCGCTGCGCATCGCGCGCGAGCGCGGCTGCTCCCTGCGGGTGATCGGCGGCGGGCACTCCTTCTCCGCCCTCGCGGCGACCGACGGGATCCTGCTGAGCCTCGATGACTGGCAGGGCCTGGTCGCCGCCGACGCGACCACGGGCCTGGTGACCCTGCGCGGCGGGACCCGGCTCTGGGCGATCGCCGAGCTGCTGGGACCGTACGGCCTGGCGCTGTCGGTGATGGGGGACATCGACCGGCAGGCGATCGCCGGCGCGATCCAGACCGGCACCCACGGCACCGGCGCACGCTTCACCGGCTTCGCGGGGATGGTGCGGGGCCTGCGCCTGGCGCTGCCCGACGGGACGATCGTGGACACCTCGCCCACGCAGGATCGGGACCTGTTCGAGGCGGCGCGGCTGGGGCTGGGCACGATCGGGGTGATCCTCGAGGTCACCCTGCAGTGCGTGAGCGCCTACCGGCTCGAGCTGGTCGAGACCACTGCGCCGCTCGAGGAGACCGCCGCGCACTTCCTCGACGACTCCGCTCGCGCGGACCATCACGAGTTCTTCTGGTTCCCCCGCACCGGCCGCGCCACCCAGCGCACCATGCGCCGCCTCCCTGCGGGCACCGCCCGCGTCCGGCCCGCCCGTGCGCTCGAGCTGCTGCAGAGCGAGGTGCTCGGCAACGGGACCTGGGAGCTGATGTGCCGCGGCGCCGCCCTGGTGCCGTCGCTCAGCCGTCCCGTGGCGGAGATCGCCTCGCACGTCCTGGCCGGGCCACGAGTGGTCGACGACTCCGCCTCCGTCTACGCGGCCCCGCGCCGGGTGCGGTTCCACGAATCCGAGTGGGCGCTGCCGGCGGACCGCTTCGAGGAGGCGTTCGCGGCGCTGCGTGCCCGCTTCGCGCAGGAGGACGTGCGGGTCACCTTCCCCCTCGAGATCCGCCGCGTCGCAGCGGACGACGTCTGGCTCTCGACCGCCCACGAGCGAGACTCCGTCTACATCGCCGCCCATCGCTACCAGGCGGAGCAGGCGGGGCCGTACCTGCTGATGGTCCAGCGCACCCTCGCCGCCTTCGACGCCCGGCCGCACTGGGGGAAGCAGCACTGGCTCGGCGCCCGCGAGCTCGCGCAGCTGTACCCCCGCTTCGAGGACTTCACCGCGGTGCGCCGGGCCGTGGACCCCGACGGTGTGCTCATGACCCCGTACCTCTCTCACCTGCTGGAACATCGCGCAGCGCGCTGAACAGTCCGCACCTCAGGCGAACGCTCCTGCGCAGTGCGGGGCGGCTAGCCTGGCGGGGATGAACACCACCGCGCCCCGCTCCCCGTCCGCTCCCTCTCCCGCCCAGCTGCTCGAGATCGCGACCACCGCGGCCTTCGCCGCCGCCGAGTACATCCGCGGCCTGGACCGCGACGGCCTGGCCCGCGAGTACAAGACCTCCAGCCACGACATCGTCACCGAGCACGACCGCGCGAGCGAGGAGATCATCGTCTCCGAGCTGCAGCGCCTGCTGCCGAGTGCCCGGATCGTCGGCGAGGAGGGCGGCGTCCGCCCCGCCGAGCAGCCGGCCGCCGAGAGCGAGGGGCCCCAGGTCAGCTTCTTCGTCGACCCCATCGACGGCACCAGCAACTTCGCCGCCGGTCTGCCGCTGTTCTGCGTCTCGATCGGGGTCGCGATCGGGGACGAGCTGGTCGCCGGCGTGATCGACGCCCCGATCCTCGGCCAGGTCTTCGCCGCGGCCGCCGGCGAGGCCACCCTCAACGGCCGCCCGCTGCGCCCCCGCGCCACCCGCCCCGCCGCTGATGCCCTGGTGCTCTCGGGCTTCCCCGGTCAGCGGATCGGCAACGAGTTCCCCGAGTTCGCGGCCCGCGCCCAGCGCTCCCTCGAGAACGGGGTGTCCTCGGTGCGCCACCTGGGCACCGCGGCGCTCGAGCTCGCCTACGTCGCCGCCGGCTGGGCGGATGCGACCTCGCTCGGGACCATCAACGCCTGGGACGTCGCCGCGGGATTCCACATCCTGCGCCGCGCCGGCGGCACGATCCGCACCTGGCCAGGGAAGGCCGGCGTCGCTCAGGCCGACCACCTGCAGCCCGCCTACGTGGCCTGCACCGGCCAGGAGCGGCTGAGCGTGCTCGACGAGCTGCACGAGGAGCTGCAGGAACTGCGCGACGCCGCCCTGTGACCTTCGTCAAGGCCCCCGGCCGAGTGCGACGCCAGCCCCTCAGCGGTGATAATCTGTCGTGGTCGCACAGCGACATGGGGCTATGGCGCAGTTGGTAGCGCGTCTCGTTCGCAATGAGAAGGTCGGGGGTTCGAATCCCCCTAGCTCCACCGCAGGCCTGTGCCGCATCACCGTTCGTGAACGGTGATGCGGCACAGGTTTTTTCATGCCGGCGCGAGAGGCTGCCTCACCCCGGCTGGTCCTCACCCCCGTGATCGCCGGTCGGGGTGTCCTCGGGGTCGGCGTAGCCGAGGGCCTCAGCGCTGGCCTCGTCCTTGTCGGCCTCCTCGGTCGTGCTCTCCGGGTCTGCGGCGTCGTCGTTCACGATGTCGTGCGGCGGGACGACGAAGCCGTGCGGAAGGGGTGCTCCTGGACCTGTGCTCATCATGCGGTGAGACTACCGTCACATCCGTCGCCGCCGACGGGTGGCCTCGATCTGCGCTGGTCCAGCGCTCGCGCGAGCGTCGACCTTCCGGTCGGACCGCTCTCGGCCACGCGCCATGGTCCTCGACGCGGACCGCCGCGATCGGAGGATGGGAGGAGTACGCTCCACCCCACCGCCCGTGCGCATCGAAGGAGAGCCGCGCCATGAGACCGCTGCGCTATTCGCTCAACCTCACCCTTGACGGCTGTGTGCACCACGAGGCGGGGATCCCGCCGGACCCTGAATCGATGGCGTACTGGACCGAGCAGATGCTCAGCGCGGACGCCGAGATCTTCGGCCGGGTGACCTACCGGATGATGGAATCGGCCTGGCGCAGACCCGACTCGGGCCGCTGGCCCGACTGGATGCAGGACTGGGAGATCCCCTTCGCAGAGGCGATCGACGCGGCGAAGAAGTACGTCATCTCCAGCACGCTCCGCGAGGTCGACTGGAACACCGAGCTGCTGCGCGGCGACCCCGTCCAGCAGGTCCGAGAACTCAAGGAACAGCCGGGCGGGAGGCTGTCCGTGGGCGGTGTGAGGCTCCCTCTCGCGCTGGCAGAGGCGGGCCTGATCGACGAGTACGAGTTCCTCATCCTGCCAGTGATCGCCGGGCATGGGCCGACGCTGCTGGCCGGCCTGCAGGAACGCCTCTCCCTCGAGCTCGTGGACCGTCAGCAGTTCGACTCCGGCGCCGTGGCGCTGCGCTACCGGTCGTCACCGCCGCACCGAGGCTGACTCTCAACAGGGCGCGGCGGGGGAACTGAGTCGGGAGACCACAGCGGTCCGAACTTTTCGCGTCCCGGTCACCTCGTCGCAAGACCGGCGAGGTAGTGTCCCCTCGACACCCCGCACGGGGGAGGGGCCATGACGCGCAGCATCGTGCTGATCCACGCCGTGCGCTCCTCCCGCACCATGTGGAAGGGCCAGCGCCGCCGACTACGCGAGCACGGCTATGAGGTCCGCGCCCCGGATCTGCCCGGCCATGGCAGCCGGCGCGGCGAGCCGTTCACCCTCACCGGAGCGCTCGAGACCATCGACGAGGCGGTCGGCGCCTGCGCGGAGCCACCCCTGCTGGTGGGGCTGTCCCTGGGCGGCTTCCTCACCCTCCACTGGGCCGGCACCCACCCCGGCAGGGTCGCGGGTGTGGTCGCGGCGGGCTGCACGATCGTCCCCGGCCCGGCCACAGCACGCCTGTACGGGCTGTGGATCTCGATGAAGGACTGGCTGCCGGGGGACTCGGACGCCCGGGTGGCGCGCTCCTTCGCCCGACGCCACACCCGCAAGGCGGCCAAGCGCTACTACGGCGGGGGCCGCGCCCACGGCGTGGTCGGCTCCGTGGTGCGCTTCATCGGCAGCCTTGACCTGCTGGCTGATGTTGCCGCGATCGACGTGCCGATCACCTTCGTCAACGGCGAGCACGATCCGTTCCGGCGTCACGAGTCGCTGTTCGTGGAGACCGCCCAGTACGGCGAGCTGGTGATCCTCCGGGATGCCGGGCACATCGCAAACCTCTCCCGCCCCAAACGCTTCGCGAAGCTGCTGCGCCGCCGCGCCGCGACGAGCACCCCGGTGGCGCAGCGATGACCAGCCGCTGGCCCGTGGTCCTGATCCACGGCACCCGCACCTCGCACAGCCAGTGGGACCTGCAGTTGCCGGCCCTGCGCGCCGCCGGTCACAGGGTCGCCACCCCGGATCTGCCCGGTCACGGCAGCCGGCGCGAGGAAGCCTTCACGCTCGAGACAGCGCTGGAGACCATCGAGCACGCCGCCCGCACGCTGCACGAGAGCTCCGGCGAGCCGGTGCTGCTGGTGGGCAGCTCGCTGGGCGGGATGCTCTCGATCCGCGCCGCCGCCGATCTCGACTCCACCCCGGGCATCCTGGGAGGGCTCGTCGCCTGCGGCGCCGCGCTGCAGCCCGGGCCGCGCGGCGCCCGCCTGTACGGCCGGCTCATCGCCTCCGCCGATCTGGTGCCGGGGATGCGGGAGGGCGGAGCGCTGTTCCAGAGGATCCTCGGGGCCGACGGGGCTCGCGCCTACCTCCGCGGAGGCCGCGCCGACCTCTCCGTGGTCGCCCCGGCCTTCGCCGCCGTCGCCTCGCTCGACCTGCGCCGCGACCTCGCCCGGATCACCGCACCGGTGACCTTCCTCCACGGCCGCGGCGACCAGCTGCGCGCCCACGAGAAGACCCTCACCGCCGCCGCCCCGCACGGACACCTCGAGGTGCTCCCGTACGGCAACCACATGGTCAACCTCGTCGCACCGGGCCGGTTCAACGCCGATCTGCTGCGGGTCCTGGAGCGCACCCAGCGCGAGCGGCGAGGGGGCGCTTCAGGGTCGTAGGCTGAGGCCATGCACACCACCACCCTCCGCGTCGGCTTCGTGCCCGGGGTCGAACCCGATCGCTTCCTGCGCCGCTGGAAGTCCGGTCGCCGCCAGGCCTGGCTCGAACTGGTCCCGGTCCCGCTCTCCCGCCAGCGTGAAGCGCTCGAGCAGGGCGAGGTGGACATGTGCTTCGTGCGCCTCCCGCACGAGGCCCCGGACCACCACCTGGTGCCGCTGTGGGAGGAGCGTGCCGCGATCGTGGTGGGCACCGAGAACGTCCTCAGCCTCCTCGACGAGATCAGCGAGACGGATCTGAGCGGCGAGACCGAGATCCCCGCCGAGCACGCTGACGACGCCGCGGACCGCGTCGCCGTGGTCGCCACGGGCATCGGCTACACCCGCATGCCGCTCTCCCTGGCCCGGCTCCACCATCGCAAGGATGCCGCCGCCCGTCCGCTGATCGACGGCGAGCCCACCCGCATCGCCCTCGCCTGGCCGCGCGCGGCCGATGACGAGGTGCGCCAGGAGTTCGTCGGCGTCGTGCGCGGGCGCACCGCCCGTTCCAGCCGCTGACCCCTCGCCCTCACCCCACGACCCCTCGCAGAAGGAGCATCCCCATGACCGAGCAGCCCCGCATGAACGTCGAGAGCTTCAACCTCGACCACCGCACCGTCGCCGCCCCCTATCTCCGCATCGCGGACCGCAAGGAGCTCGCCGGGGGAGACGTGCTCACCAAGTTCGACGTGCGCTTCACCCAGCCCAACGTCACCCACCTCGACTCCGAGGCCGTCCACTCCCTCGAGCATATGATGGCCGAGCACATGCGCAACCACTCCGGGGACGTCCTGGACGTCTCCCCGATGGGCTGCCGCACCGGCTTCTACGTGCTGCTGGTGGGCGACCACACCGTTGAGGACTTCGCCCCGGTGCTCGAGGCGACCCTGCGCGACCTGCTCGCGGCCACCGAGGTGCCCGCCGCGAACGAGATCCAGTGCGGCTGGGGCGCCCACCACACCCTCGAGGGCGCTCAGCGCGCGGCCCGCGAGTTCCTCGACCAGCGGGCGGACTGGGGCAGGGTCAGCGCGAGCTGATCCCCTCGCGCACCGCCGCCAGCAGGCGCGCGGTGCGCTGATCGCTCGCGATGTCGTCGATCGAGACGGTCTCGCCCTCCGCATCCGCGAGCGGGATCCGCCAGTTGGGGTACTCCTCGTCGGTGCCCGGCTGGTTCTGGATCCGGCGCTCGCCCACGCAGTCCACCAGCGAGACGCCCAGCAGCAGCGACGGGGTGCGCGCCAGGTGCCGGTGCAGCGCGATCACCGTCTCCTCGATGCCCGCGCCCTCACCGAGCAGACCCTCGGCGCGCAGCACATCGAGCACCTGCTCCCGGCCCGCCGCATCGGCGGCGAGCTCCTCCGGAAGGCTCCTCTCCAGCAGCCCCAGCTCATGGCGCAGGGAGACGTGATCACCCTGCAGGTACCCCGCAGTGGGCGGGAGGTCGTGAGTGTTCACCGAGGCCATGCACAGGGTGCGGTAGTCCTCAGCCCGCAGCGGCCGGCGCTCCCCGTCGTACTCGAACCACAGGATCGAGGTGCCCAGGATCCCGCGGTCCACGAGATAGTCGCGCACCCACGGCTCGAAGGTTCCCAGATCCTCGCCGACCACCAGGGTGCCCGAGCGCTGTGCCTCGAGCACCAGGATCCCGATCATCGCCTCATGGTCGTAGGAGACGTAGGCGCCGTCGGCCGCCTCATGCCCTTCGGGGATCCACCACAGCCGGAACAGGCCCAGCACGTGGTCGATGCGCAGTGCGCCGGCATGCCGCATCAGGGTGCGCAGCATGTCCCGCCAGGGCTTGTAGGAGGCATCGCGCAGCCGCTCGGGATGCCAGGGAGGCTGATGCCAGTTCTGCCCCTGCTGGTTGTACTGATCCGCCGGGGCGCCCACGGCGGCGCCGCCCGCGAGCACCTCGCGCAGCCGCCAGGAGTCCGCCCCGATCTGCTCGACGCCGACGGCGAGGTCATGCATGATCCCGATCCGCATGCCGGCGTCCTGCGCAGCGGACTGCGCCGCGCCCATCTGCTCGTCCAGCAGCCACTGCACGCGCACATGGAACTCGATGCGGTCCGCGAGCTCGGTCCGGGCGCGCGCGAGCAGGGGCTCGTCGAGGTGCTCGAGCACGGTCTCCTCGGCGGTGCCGTGCACGTGCTCGGCGATCGCGCTCCACAGCGCGAAGTCCTCGAGCCCCTCCCCCTCGCGGCGGCGATAGGCGTCCAGCAGCGCCTGCCGGCCCGGGGTCAGCGGGACCGCGAAGATCTCCTCGAGCGCCTCCATCTTCGCGCTCAGCACCGCATCGCGCTCGAGCCGGTCCGCGCGCGTGTTCCAGCCCTGCACGCCCTCGCGCAGCAGATCCACCCGCTGACGCGCGAATCCGGGCAGGTCCCGGTACTCGGGGACGTCCTCGATACGCAGGTACAGCGCGCTGGTGAAGCGCCGCGTCACCGGCAGATAGGGGGAGGGCTCCACCGGCGCCGTGGGGTAGGAGGCGTGCAACGGGTTCAGCAGCAGGAAGTCCGCGCCGTGCCGGGCCGCGCTGATCGCGGCGAGATCGCGCAGATCCCCGAGATCACCGATGCCCCAGGAGCGCTGCGAGCGCACCGAGTACAGCTGGGCCTGCAGCCCGAAGGCGCGGTGGGAGGCGTACTGCTCATGGACCCTCAGGCGCGCCGGGGTGACCACCAGATCGGCCTCGTGGACGCCCTGCTCGGTCTCGGCCACCAGGCGGTGCCAGCCCAGTGGCAGCCCCGCCGGCAGGTGGAACCGGGCACGGCCGCGCAGCGTCCCATCCAGGTCGAAGGGCGGGGTGTGGTCCTCGCCCTGCGCCAGGTCCCAGCGGCCGCCGTCCTCGAGCCGCAGGTGCAGACGCACCGAGGTGCCGTGGTCCACGTGCACCGGCACGGTCGAGGCGCGGTCCTCGCGCAGCACCGTCACCGGAGGCAGGGTGCGCGCCCACGGCTCCCGCTCCCGCGCCGCACGCACCGTGGCGACATCCTCCTCCGAGCGGATGCCCGCCCCGAGCGCCTCGAGGATCGCGTGCAGGGTGGTGTCGGAGACGTCCTTGCGGCTGCCGTCCCACCCCCAGTACTGGGTGCTGACACCGAGGTCGCGAGCAAGATCTCGCAGCATCGAGGAATCTGAAGCCATGTGGCAAGAGTAACGGCACAGGGGAGCGGGGACGACGCCTCCGAGCCCCTCCCTGCGCCCCACCGATCCTCGAGGGCGGCGGCGTGGGCTCAGGTCCAGGAGGGCAGCCACATCCGGTAGCGCCACTGCTCCATGTCCAGCACCTGCCCGGTCCACACCGGCCAGAAGAACGCGGAGACCAGCACGATCAGCACCAGCAGGGAGCCCACGAACAGCCCGCCCGCCAGGCGCCGCTCCCGATCAGCCCCGGGCGGGCCGATCACCAGCGCCATCACGTAGGCCAGGCACAGGATCAGCCACGGCGCGAAGGCGATCGTGTAGAAGGTGAAGATGGTGCGCTCGGAGAACAGCAGCCACGGCACATAGCCGGCCAGCAGGCCCGACAGCGCCGCCCAGGCCCTCCCGTCACGGCGCAGCACCGCGACCGCGACCGTCACCAGCAGCGCCACGGTGCCCAGCCACCAGATCAGCGGATTGCCCACCGAGAGGATGTGCGCCCCGCACCGGGCCACCTCGCAGCCCTGCTCCCCGTACTCGTAGGAGCGGTAGTAGAAGTTCGTGGGGCGCAGCTGCAGCAGCCAGCCCGCCGGATGGGCCTCATAGGGGTGCTCGGAGTCGAGGCCGACGTGGAAGGAGTAGGCCTGCACGTGGTACAGCCACAGCGAGGTCAGCGAGTCGATCAGCCCGTTGCCGGTGGCCACGTCCCTCTCCGCGGCGAGGTGGCGGTGGTAGCCGATGCTGCTGGCGAACCAGCCCGCGAACGAGACCACGTAGGTCAGCAGCGCCGTGCCCACCATCGCGAAGAACGCAGGGATCGCATCGTGCACCAGACCGCCCAGCAGCCAGTCGCGCTGCCCGATCGTGCGGCGCGCCCACCAGTCCCACAGCACGGTCATGATCCCGAACACCGCCACGAAGTACAGGCCCGACCACTTCACCGAGCAGGCCATGCCCAGCAGCAGTCCTGCCAGCAGCCGCCACGGCCGCAGCCCGCCGGAGATCCCCAGCCGCGGCGCGAGCTCCGCGCCGGCATGCATCCTCGCCGAGACCAGGGCGAGATGCTCGCGGAACCGGTCGCGATCGATCAGCAGCGCCCCGAAGGCCGCGAGCGCGAAGAACATCAGGAACGGGTCCAGCAGGCTGGTGCGCGAATGGACCAGGCCCACGCCGTCCACCGCGAGCAGCAGGCCCGCGATCAGCCCGGCGGTGGTGGAGCGGAACAGGCGCCGCCCGATGCGGGCGAGCATCAGCACCGCGAGCGAGCCCAGCAGCGCCGAGGAGATCCGCCAGCCCCAGGGGCTCTCCGGACCCAGCAGCATCATCCCGGCGCCGATCAGCCATTTCCCCAGCGGCGGATGGACCACATAGGCGCCCTCGGGCTCGTAGGAGTCCACGTCCCCGGCCTCGAAGGCGGGATCCGGCTCCTCGGGCCAGGACATCTCCACGCCCTCCTGGGTGAGGGTGTAGCCGTCCTTGACGTAATAGGTCTCGTCGAAGATCAGCTCGCCGATCGTGCCCAGGCCCCACAGGCGTAGCACCAGCGCGAGCCCCAGCAGCGCCATCGCCCCGGCCCAGGCCCAACGCGAAGGGCCGAGATCGAAGGTCCTCAGCCGCCGCCGGTAGGAGTCGCGGAGCGCGCCCTGCTCGTCCTCGACGACGGCGCGATGGGTCGCTTCCTCCTCCGTGTGCACGGGCACATGCTAGGTCATCGCCCTCGCTCGGCAGCCCAGCGCGCCGTGCGGGGAGAGTGCTGGTCGTGGGCTGGATAGCATGGCGGGATGCTCGAACCCGGAGTCCTCACCCTCGCCGCCACCCCGATCGGCAATCCGCTCGACGCCTCGGTGCGGCTGATGCGCGCGCTCGCCGAGGCGGATCTGATCGCCGCGGAGGATACCCGGCGCCTGGCCCGCCTGGTGCGGGAGCTCGAGGTGGAGACCACCGGGCGGATCCTCTCCTACCACGAGCACAACGAGGCCGAGCGCACCGAGGTGCTGCTCGAGGCGCTCGCGGAGGGGCAGCGGGTCCTGATCGTCACCGACGCCGGCATGCCGGTGGTCTCCGACCCCGGCTTCCGCGCCGTGCGCGCCGCGACCGAGGCCGGGTTCCGCACCACCGTGATCCCGGGCCCCTCCGCGGTGCTGACCGCGCTGGCCGCCTCCGGCATCGCCCCGGACCGCTTCACCTTCGAGGGCTTCCCGCCGCGGCGCGACGGGCGCAGGGCCACCGCACTCGAGCCGCTCGCCGAGGAGCAGCGCACGATGGTCTTCTTCGAATCGCCGCGGCGCACCGCGGCGACCCTCGAGTCGATGGCCGAGGCGTTCGGGCCGCAGCGACAGGCGGCCGTGGCGCGCGAGCTGACCAAGACCCATGAGCAGCTGGTGCGCGGCACCCTGGCCGAGCTGGTGGACTGGGCCGGCGGCACCGAGGTGCTCGGCGAGGTGGTGATCGTGGTGGCCGGTGCCGAACCCGTCGCCGCGCGCGCCGAGGACCTCGTCGAGGAGGTGCTCGCCCGGGCCGCGGCGGGGGAGCGGCTCAAGGCCGTCGCCAAGGAGATCGCCCGCGCCCATCCGGGAGTCGGGGCCAGCGAGCTCTACGACCTCGCCCTGCAGCGGCGCTGAGCGCCGCGCCGGGTCGAAGAGCAGCGGCTGCGCCGCACGGAGAGCAGAGGCTGCGCCGCACGGAGAGCAGAGACGGCAGGGAACATGACGACGCCCCGACAGCATCATGCTGTCGGGGCGTCGTGGAAAGCTCGGCCGGGACCGATCTCCTCGGGCGCTCCGTGGCGCCCGGGCGATGTCAGTCCTCGATCTGGATGAGACCGCGCTGGTACGCCTTCGCGAGACGACGCGGCACGGACGCGGTGCGGCCGCGCACGGTCACCTGCACGAGGTCGGCGTTGTTGGCCTTCCACTGCGAGCGACGCGAGTGGGTGCGCGAGCGGGACATCTTGAACTTGGGCACTGCCATGGGATGCTCCTTGACGATCCGGAGGATGAACGGGCGTTGGCATCCGTCCCGAGCAGCGACCCGAACCCGGTCCTGGAGGAATCGGGGCGCTCGGGTGCACGAAAGGACGCGCAACAACGAACTATCTTGCCATATCGCAGGCCTCGCCGCGCCGTCGCAGACCGTGAGCTAGAACACCGGAATGTGCTGGCCGCACCCGCGCAGACCGCCCGGGGGCCCCGTCGCAGCACGGTCAGGTCACGCTCATGCCCCGGAAGCATGGCGTGGTCCGGCGGGCCCCGCCGGCCCTCCTACCATGGTCGCATGTCGTCATCGCCCCAGAACCCCTCCGGCGCCGTCGCGCCGCCGCCGGTGCGCGACCGCGAGGACATCGATCCGCGCGGGAAGAAGCGCGACCGCTCCTGGCCGCCCGCGCCCGAGGCGCTGCCCTTCCCGGTGATCGACAACCACTGCCATCTCGACTTCGCCGACGGCGACGAGCAGCTCAGCGTGCACGACCACGTGGCGCGCGCGGCGGCCGCCGGCGTCGACGCGCAGATCACCATCGGCTCGGATCTCGAGGCCGTGCGCTGGACCGCGGCGCTGCTCGCCTCCGAGGACTGCCCCGCCTCTCTGCGCGGCGGGGTCGCCGTGCACCCCAACGAAGCCGCCCTGCACGCCCGCGGTCACGACCACGAGGGCCGGGAGCTGGTGGGCCTCGATGCGGCGATCGCGGAGGTCTCCGAGCTGCTGCGCGGCCCCGGCATGGTGGTGGTGGGGGAGACGGGGCTGGACTGGTTCCGCACCCAGCGCGGCGACGAGCAGGCCCGCACCGCCCAGATCGACTCCTTCCGCGCCCACATCGCGCTGGCCAAGGAGCTGGACCTGCCGCTGCAGATCCACGACCGCGACGCGCACCGTGACGTGCTCGAGGTGCTCGAGGCGGACGGCGCCCCTGAGCGCACCGTCTTCCACTGCTTCTCCGGCGATGCCGAGTTCGCGCGCACCTGCGTGGACCGCGGCTGGTACCTCTCCTTCGCCGGGACCGTCACCTTCAAGAACGCCGAGGATCTGCGCGGCGCTCTGGCCGAGGCGGGGCTCGGCCAGGTGCTGGTCGAGACCGACGCCCCCTTCCTCACCCCGGTGCCCTACCGGGGACGGCCGAACTCCTCGTACCTGATCCCGCACACCATGGCGACCATCGCGGAGGTCACCGGCACCGACCTCGAGACGGCCTGCCGCACGATCCGGGCCACCACCAAGGACGTGTACCGCTGGCCCGAGGCGGTGGCCGCATGAGCGAGCCCACGCCCGGGGATCCGGCAGCGCAGCCGGGACTGCTGCTCAGCGCCCGGGACATCCGCGAGCTCGCCGAGGCGGCCGGCATCCGGCCCTCGAAGCAGCGCGGCCAGAACTTCGTGATGGACCCCAAGACGGTGCGCACCATCGTGGGACGTGCCCACGTCGCCCCGGGACAGGCGGTGCTCGAGGTCGGCCCCGGGCTGGGCTCGCTGACCCTCGGACTGCTCGAGGCCCAGGCCGATGTGGTCGCGATCGAGCTGGACCGGGGCCTGGCCGAGCTGCTCCCGCTGACCCTGCGCGCCCGCGGCATCGAGGACGAGCGTTTCGCCCTCGTGCACGCCGATGCGCTGCAGGTCACCGAGCTGCCGCAGCTCCCGCGCGCCGGAGAGCCCACCGCCCTGGTCGCGAACCTGCCCTACAACGTCGCCACCCCCATCCTGCTGACCATGCTCGAGCGCTTCCCCTCGCTGCGCAGCGCCCTGGTGATGGTGCAGTCCGAGGTGGTGGACAGGCTCACCGCCGGACCCGGCTCGCGCACCTACGGCGGCCCGAGCGTCAAGGCCGCCTGGTACGGCCGGGCCGTCCACGCCGGGCGGATCTCGCGGCAGATCTTCTGGCCGGTACCGAACGTGGACTCCGCCCTGGTGGAGCTGGTGCGCCACGAGCAGCCGCTGGGCACCGCCGAGGAGCGGGAGAGGGTCTTCGCGGTGATCGATGCGGCCTTCGCCCAGCGCCGCAAGACGCTGCGCGCCGCCCTGTCCGGCTGGGCCGGCTCTGCGGCCCGCTCCGAGGCGATCCTGCGCGCGGCCGGCATCGATCCCGGCGCCCGTGGGGAGACGCTGCAGATCGAGCAGTTCCGGGCCATCGCCCGCGCCGAGAAGGCGGTCCAGGCATGACCCCGGCACCGGACCGGGTGGTGGTGCGCGCCCCGGGCAAGATCAACCTCTCGCTGAGGGTCGGCGCGGTGGACGCCCGCGGCTACCACTCGCTGGCGACCGTCTTCCAGGCGGTCGACCTCTACGAGACGGTCACCGCCACGCGCGCCGATCAGCTCAGCCTCGAGCTGACCAGCGATGTGCCTGGAGAGCTTCCGCTGGACGGCAACAACCTCGCCCTGCGCGCCGCCGAGCTGCTGCGCAGCGAATGCGCTCTGGACCTCGGCGCCGCGCTGCACGTGCACAAGCAGGTGCCGATCGCGGGCGGGATGGGCGGCGGCTCCGCCGATGCCGCGGCGACGCTCGTGGCGCTGGACCGGTTGTGGGGCACGGGCCTGGGGCCCGAGCGGCTGCGCGCCCTCGGTGCGCGCCTGGGCGCGGACGTGCCCTTCGCGATGCTGGGCCACACCGCCCTCGGCCGCGGCAACGGCGCGGATCTCACCACCGTGCTCACCCACGGCGAATGGACCTGGCTGCTCGCCGTGCCCGGCGGACACCTGTCCACCCCGGCGGTGTTCCGGCGTTTCGACGAGATCTCCCTCGCCTCCGGACGCCCTCTCGCCGAGCGTCCCGAGCTCGACGAACGGCAGCTGCAGGCGCTCAGCGGCGGAAACATCGAGCTGCTCGCCGAGACCCTGCACAACGACCTGCAGATCGCCGCGTTCGCGCTTCACCCCGGGCTCGAACCGGTGGTCGAGGCGGCGGAGCGGCTCGGCGCCCCGGCCGCTCTGGTCAGCGGCTCCGGGCCGACGATCGCGGTGCTGGTCCAGGACGAGGCCCAGGCCCGCGAGATCGCCGCCGGGCTGATGCGGGACTCCCTCGCGCAGACCTGCCTGGTGGCGCGGGGCTCCGCGCCCGGGGCGAGCGTGCTCGAGGAGAGCTGAGCGCTCAGCCCAGCAGCTCGGACAGCTCCAGCCACCGCTCCTCGAGCTGCTCGACCTCCGCCTCCACCGCGCGCAGACGCTCGGTGATCTCCTGCAGCCCCACGAAGTCCGTCTGGTCGTGGGCGGCCAGCTCGGCGTGCAGCGCAGAGGTCTGCTTCTCGAGCTTCTGCATCCGGCGCTCGGCGGCACCGAGCTCCTTCTGCGCGGCATGCGCCTCCGCTCCCGAGAGCGCCGAGGCCGCATCGTTCCCGCCGCCCGACGGCGCAGGCCGCGCCGGCTGATCGCCGGCGGAGGCCTCGGCGGCGGCCCGCTCCTCGCTCTCGGCACGCAGCGCGAGGTACTGCTCGATCCCGCCCGGCACATGTCGCACCTGCCCGTCGAGCACCGCGTACTGGGTGTCGGTGACCCGCTCGAGCAGGTACCGGTCATGGGAGACCACGATCAGCGGACCGGGCCAGGTGTCCAGCAGGTCCTCCATCGCGGCGAGCATGTCGGTGTCCATGTCGTTGGTGGGCTCGTCGAGCACCAGCACGTTGGGCTCCTCGAGCAGCGTGAACAGCAGGTTCAGCCGTCGCTGCTGGCCGCCTGAGAGCGCGCCCACACGCACCTTCTGATGCACGGTGGTGAAGCCCAGGCGCTCGAGCAGCTGCCCCGGAGTGACCTCGTCCCGCCCTGCGCTGAAGGTGGTGCGGTAGCGCGCAACGACATCGCTGATGCGGGAGTCCAGATGCTCCTCGAGCCCTTCGAGGCGCTGGGACACCTCCCTCACCGTCACGGTCTTGCCGCGCTCGACCCGCCCGGCCTGGGGCGCGAGCTTCCCGGTGATCAGGGCCAGCAGCGTCGACTTGCCCGCGCCGTTGGGGCCGAGCACGCCGATGCGGTCCGCCGGGCCGATGTGGAGGGTCACGTCCCGCAGCACGGTGCGCTCGCCGTAGCCCGCATCGACCTCGAGCAGGTCGAGCACGTCCCGGCCCAGCCGCGAGGTGGCCAGCTGCGTGAGCTCGACCGTGTCCCGCACCGGCGGCTCGCCTGCGATCAGCTCGTTGGCGGCGTCGATGCGGAACTTCGGCTTCGAGGTGCGGGCGGGCGCGCCGCGGCGCAGCCAGGCCAGCTCCTTGCGCATCAGGTTCTGGCGCTTGGACTCGATCGCCGCCGCCTGCCGGTCCCGCTCGACGCGCTGCAGCACATAGGCCGCGTAGCCGCCCTCGAACGGCTCGACGATCCCGTCATGGACCTCCCACATCCGGGTGCAGACCGCGTCGAGGAACCAGCGGTCGTGGGTGATGACCACGAGCCCGCCGTCCTTCGGGCTCCAGCGGCGCCGCAGGTGCTCGGCGAGCCAGGCGATGCCCTCGACATCCAGATGGTTCGTGGGCTCGTCCAGCAGCAGCACGTCCCAGTCGCCCACCAGCAGCTCCGCGAGGTGGACGCGGCGCAGCTGGCCGCCGGAGAGCCCGTCCAGCGGCGCCTCGAGGTCGATGCCGCCCAGCAGCCCCGCGAGCACGTCGCGGATCCGAGGGTCCGAGGCCCACTCGAACTCGGGCCGGTCGCCGAGGACCCGCTGGGCGACGGTGGTGCCGGCGGTCGCCTCGTCCTGCTGGCTCAGCACCCCCACGCGGACCCCGCCGCGCACCGTGACCCGCCCGGAGTCCGGCTCGCGGGTGCGGGCCAGCAGGCGCAGCAGCGTGGACTTGCCGTCGCCGTTGCGGCCCACCACCCCGATGCGGTCGCCCTCGTCGATCCCGACGGTGATGTCGTCCAGGAGCACGCGGTCGGGCAGTGCGACGTGCAGGGACTGGGTGCCGAGCAGATGAGCCATGCGATGAGTTCCTCAGGAGAGCGGGGTGGGCGGAGCGGCGAGCGGGGGGCGCACGCCGCCGCCGGCGGAATGTCGGGATCGGACGGAACGGGAGGCCAGGAGGCGGGCCGGAGCGGGCCGGTGCCCGCCTCGGAGCCTGCTCACGCCCCGTGCGGGGCGTCCGTCTCGAAGGTCAGCAGGAGCGAGCGGAGGGTGTCGGCGAGCTCGGCGCGCCCGTCGGGGGCGAGCGGCTCGAGCAGCTCCTGCTCCGCCTCCAGCAGCCGCTCCATCGCCGCATCCACCCGCGCCACCCCGTCGGCCCGCAGCCGCACCTCCACGGCGCGGCCGTCATGGGGGCTGCGGTTCTTGCTCACCAGCCCGCGGGCTACCAGCTTGTCGATGCGGGTGGTCATCGTGCCGCTGGTCACCAGCGTCTCGTGCATCAGGGCGCCGGGGGAGAGGGCGTCCTCGCCGCTGCGTCGCAGCGCCGAGAGCATGTCGAACTCCCAGCCCTCGAGCCCGGCGTCGGCGAAGGCGCTGCGCCGCGCCACCTCGAGGTACCGCGAGAGGCGGGAGATGCGCGAGAACACCGCCAGCGGCGCGACGTCCAGATCGGTGCGCGCCCTGCGCCAGCCGTCGATGATCCGATCGACCTCGTCGTGGCGCGGAGCGGCGTCCTCAGGCGAAAGGGGCATGCGCAGAGTCTAGGTCCCCGTCAGCGCCGGGTGTCCTGGCGCAGGGTGGGCTTCTTCTGCAGGGCGCTGAGCCCGTACCAGGAGAGGTTGATCATGCGCGCGGCGACGATCTCCTTCGAGGGCTTGCGCGTCTCGAGCCACCACTGGCCGGTGTAGGCGACCATCCCCACCAGCATCTGCGCATACAGCGCCGCGTCGCGCGCGGGATAGGAGTGCATCGAGAGCTGGGCGGCGAGGATCTCCTCGACGCGTCGAGCCACATCGGTCAGCAGCGAGGAGAAGGTGCCCACGCCGTGGCTGACGGGCGAGTCGCGCACCAGGATCCGGAAGCCGTCCTCGTTCTCGTCGATGTAGGACAGGAAGGACAGCGCCGCCTGCTCCATCAGCACCCTCGGATGCGCCCGCTGGTCCTGCAGCGAGTTCTCGAGCTCCCCGAGCAGGGTCGAGACCTCCCGGTCCACCACCACCGCGTACAGCCCCTCCTTACCGCCGAAGTGCTCGTACACGATCGGCTTGGAGACCTTCGCGCGCGCGGCGATCTCCTCGACGGTCGTCATGTCGAAGCCCTTCTCGGCGAACAGGCGCCGCCCCACCGTCACCAGCTGCTCGCGCCGCTCCTTGCCCGTCATGCGGGTCGACCGGCCGCGCGACCCCCCGTTCTCCACCATGGCTCGGAGTCTCCCACACCGCCCCATGGAGGGTGGCGCCTCCGGACGGCCGCCGCCCGGGCGTGCGGGGTGCGTCCCACCGGCGCGGATCCGGTCCGAGCGGGCCCGCGCTGACGATAGGATCGGGCCGCGCCCGCGGCGACCCGACGTGCACGGCACCTCCGAATGCCGGTGCGGAGGGTCCCTGCGACCGGCGCGATCCGCCATGGTGTAATCGGCAACACCTCAGATTTTGGTTCTGAAGTTTCAGGTTCGAGTCCTGATGGCGGAACGCTCACCGCCCCCGCGGCGGTGCGGCACAGCCCACCCGTCGATCCCGAGGAGCCGCAGACGTGGGAAACGCTGAGAACACCGCCCCCGCCGCCGTGATCGTCCTGGCCGCAGGTGCCGGGACACGAATGAAGTCCCGCACCCCGAAGGTGCTCCACGAGATCGGGGGCAGATCCCTCCTCGTGCACGCCGTCAACGCCGCCGACGGCACCGGCCCCGGCGAGCTGGTGGTGGTGCTGCGCCACGAGCGCGACCGCGTCGCCGCGCACCTGGGCGAGCACGCCCCCGAGGTGTCCGTCGCCGATCAGGACGAGATCCCCGGCACCGGCCGCGCCGTGCAGTGCGGGCTCGAGCAGGTCACCGCCGCCGAGGGCACCGTGCTGGTCACCTACGGCGACGTCCCGTTGCTGGACCCCGCCACCCTGCGCGACCTGGTCGCCGCGCACGAGGGCGCCGGGGCCGCGGCCACCGTGCTCAGCGCGCGCGTGCCCGATCCCACCGGCTACGGCCGGATCCTGCGCTCCGAGGACGGCTCCGAGGTGCTCGGCATCGTCGAGCACAAGGACGCCGACGACTCCCAGCGCGCGATCGACGAGATCAACTCCGGCATCTACGCCTTCGACCTGGCGGTGCTGCGCGAGGCGCTGGGCCGCATCGGCACCGACAACGCCCAGGGCGAGATGTACCTCACCGACGTGCTCTCGATCGCGCGCCAGGACGGCCGCTCGGTGCGCGCCGTGGTCACCGAGGACGTGATGATGGTCGAGGGCGTCAACGACCGCGTCCAGCTCGCCCAGCTCGGCGCCGAGATGAACCGCCGCATCCTCGAGCGTCACATGCGCTCCGGCGTCACGATCGTGGACCCCTCCACCACCTGGATCGACGCGGATGTCACCATCGCGCAGGATGCCGTGATCCTGCCGGGCGTCCAGCTCCACGGCGCCACCGACATCGGCACCGAGGCCGTGATCGGCCCCGACACCACGTTGCGCGACACCGAGGTGGGTGCGGGCGCCGAGGTGGTCCGCTCCCACGCGCTGCTCGCGGTGATCGGCGCGGACGCGAACGTCGGCCCCTTCTCCTACCTGCGCGCCGGCACGGACCTGGGGGCCGGGGGCAAGATCGGCGGTTTCGTCGAGACCAAGAACGCCGTGATCGCCGACGGCGCGAAGGTGCCCCATCTCAGCTACGTGGGCGATGCCGAGATCGGCGAGGGCAGCAACATCGGCGCCGGCACGATCTTCGCCAACTACGACGGCGTGAACAAGCACCGCACCACGGTGGGCAGGCATGTGCGGGTCGGCTCGGACAACGTCCTCGTGGCCCCCGTCACCATCGGTGACGGCGCCGCGACGGGCGCCGGCACCACCGTCCGCAAGGACGTCCCGCCGGGAGCGCTGGGAGTCAGCGCTGTCTCGCAGCGGAACGTGGAAGGATGGACCATGCGACGCCGTGCGGGGACCGCGGCCGAGGACGCGGCACGTGCCGCACTCGGCGCCGAGGAAGGGTCCGTTGCCAGGACGCCTGCAGGAACTGCCGCCGAAGAGCACAAGGAGCACGAGCAGCGATGAGCGGAATCGTCACCACCGGGGAGAAGCGACTGGTCCTCGCATCGGGCCGGTCACACCCCGTCCTTGCGCAGGAGGTCGCTGCCGAGCTCGGCGTCGACGTCCTGCCGATGGATGCCTGGGACTTCGCCAACGGCGAGATCTACGTGCGCTACGGCGAGTCCGTGCGCGGCACGGACGTCTTCGTCCTCCAGTCCCATCCCGCCCCGATCAACACGTGGGTGATGGAGCACCTGATCATGATCGATGCGCTCAAGCGCGCCTCGGCCAAGCGGATCACCGCGATCGCACCGAGCTTCCCCTACGCGCGCCAGGACAAGAAGCACCGCGGCCGCGAGCCGATCTCCGCCCGCCTGGTCGCCGATCTCTACGAGACCGCGGGCGCGGACCGCATGATCTCGGTGGATCTCCACGCCCCGCAGGTCCAGGGCTACTTCAACCGCCCCGTGGACCATCTGATGGCGCTGCCGATCCTGGCGGACTACATCCAGGAGAAGTACGGCCAGGAGGACATCGCCGTGGTGTCCCCGGATGCCGGCCGCATCCGCGTGGCGGAGCAGTGGGCCAAGCGCCTGGGCGGCGTCAACCTCGCCTTCATCCACAAGACCCGCGACATCACGCGCCCCAACCAGGCCGTGGCCAAGCGCGTGATCGGTGACGTCGAGGGCAAGACCTGCATCCTGGTCGACGACATGATCGACACCGCCGGCACCATCGTGCAGGCGGCGGACGCCCTGGTGGACAACGGCGCCGACTCGGTGATCATCGCCACCACCCACCCGATCCTCTCGGACCCGGCCACCGAGCGCCTGAAGAACAGCGCCGTGCGCGAGGTGGTGTGCACCAACACCCTGCCCGTCCCGCCCGAGAAGCAGTTCGACCGGCTCACCCAGCTCTCGATCGCGCCGCTGCTGGCGCGGGCGATCCGCGCCGTCTTCGATGACGGCTCGGTCACCAGCCTCTTCGACGGCGAGGTCTGAACCGGCCGCTCCGCGCCGAGCGAGCACTGCGGTGCTCCGCGCGCCCGCACAGCACGAGGCCCCGCCTCCCGTACCAGGGAAGCGGGGCCTCGTGCCGTACGGCGGGGATCAGATCAGGAACCTGTTGCCCTTGACCAGGCGGTGCCAGTGGGCGCCCAGGCCCACGTGGTCGCCGGCGGCCAGGCCTGCCATGGCGATCACGGCCACTGCCATCAGCAGATGGGTGTCATACAGCGGGTTGGTCGCGATCGGGAAGGCGGCCAGGTACATCAGGGTGTACATCGCCGCTGCGGAGACCGCGGCCACGCGGGTGCCGATGCCGAGCATCAACGCCACGCCGACGCCCAGCAGACCCAGCATGAACAGCACGTCGGTGAGCGGGTTGATCGAGAGGAAGAACTCCCACATCCCCGCGAAGGGGTTGCCGCCCTCGATCGAGCCGCCCAGGAAGCCGCTGGTGGGCGAGCCGCCGTTGAGCCAGGAGTTCTCGGTGGGGGTCGAGAAGCCGAGCCCGAAGGTCTTGTCCAGGAACGCCCACAGGAAGGTGAACCCGACCATCAGGCGGGTGATGCCCAGAACGGTGAAGCCCCAGCCCTTCTTCTCGGCGCCGACGGCGGTGCCTGCCGCGGCGGGGACGGTGGCGGTGGTGGCGGTCGTGGTGGTCACGGGGATGCCTTTCGGTGGACGATCCCGGGAAGGGGTCGTGTGAATGTGACAAGAACAGAGTAGGCAGGAACAGCCCGCCGATCCGGGGACCTAGGTCACTGATTTCTGGCTCTGACCTGCAGGGACGTAGGTCCCGTCGGAAAGTGCGCCGAGAGCGGGGGTGCCGCCTCCCGCGCCGCCCGACCCGCCGGGCGGGGGCCCTCGAGCCGCCGAGCGGGGGCCGGTGCGGCGCCGCTCACGTCCGCGCCGGTGCAGAGCGCGCCGCGTGCTAAGGTCACCTGGTCACTTCGGCGAGGGAGTGGGCGCACGCCCCTCCGTGATCGACGCGGTGCGGAGAAGCTGGAGTCCCGGACTCCCGCGTGCCCCGTGGCGTCGCTCATCGTCGAGCCACCCCTCCACGAGGAGCACATCCCATGGCTGAGAAGCTGAACGTCGAACTGCGCGAGGACTTCGGCAAGGGCGCGTCCCGCCGTCTGCGCGCCGAGAGCCGTATCCCCGCCGTCCTGTACGGGCACGGCCAGGACCCCATCCACCTCTCGCTGCCCGGGCACGACACCGCCCTGGCCGCCCGTAACCCCAACGCTCTGCTCGAGCTGGTCCTGCCCGACGGCGAGACCCACCTCGCGCTGATCAAGGAGATCCAGCGCCACCCGCTCAAGCGCTCCCTGAACCACCTCGACCTGATCATCGTCCGCAAGGGCGAGAAGGTCGAGGTCGAGATCCCCGTGGTCCTCACCGGTGAGCCCGTCTCCCCGGCCGCGGCCTTCGTGGACCTGCAGACCCTCACCCTCCTGGTCGACGCCCTGCACGTCCCCGAGCAGGTCGAGGTCGACGTCGAGGGTGCCGAGGACGGCTTCCAGGTCTTCGCCGGCGACGTCACCCTGCCCCAGGGCAGCGAGCTCGTGAACGACGCCGAGATCCTCGTGGCCTCCGTCGCGCTGCCGCGCGTCGAGGAGGAGGACGAGGAGACCGAGGAGGGTGCCGAGGAGGAGGCCGCCGAGGAGTCCTCGGAGGAGCCCGCCGAGGAGGAGTGACCCTCCGGAGCGGATCCGGAAGGGCCCACGGCCCGTGCCCCGCTCCTTTGCTCACACCTTTCCCGCCGGGGCGTCGCGCTGTGCGCGGCGCCCCGGTACGGTATCCGGGGTCGTGCGCACCGTCGTCCGCGGTCCTCGCCCGTCGCCGGGCGGGACCGGCGCCAGCGCAGACACCCACCCGTCCGCCCCGGCCCGCGCAGGCCGGTGCCCAGGCAGCAGCGAGGAGCAGCCGATGACCGTGAGCGATCGCCGACCGGGCCCGTACCTGGTGGTGGGCCTGGGCAACCCCGGCCCGAAGTACGCGGCGACGCGCCACAACATCGGCCAGATGGTGATGGACCACATCGCCCAGGCCGGAGGCGGCCGCTTCACCGCGGCCCGCCGGGCCCAGGCCGTGGTGCTCGAGGGCCGCCTCGGCCTCCCCGGGGCCGACGAGCGGGTCATCCTCGCCAAGACCACCACCTTCATGAACGTCTCCGGCGGGCCGGTCGCCGCGCTCGCCGCCTACTACGACATCCCGCCCGAGCGGGTGATCGCGGTGCACGACGAGGTCGACATCCCCTTCGACGCCGTCCGGCTCAAGCTCGGCGGCGGAGAGGGCGGCCACAACGGCCTGCGGGACATCACCAAGACGCTCGGCACGAAGGACTACCTTCGCGTCCGCGTCGGCGTCGGCCGTCCCTCCGGCGGCCGCGACACCGCCGACCACGTGCTCGCCCCCTTCACCAGCACCGAGCGCAAGACCCTCGAGCTGCTGATCTCCGATGCCGCCGACGCCGTCGAGATGCTCATCCTCGAGGGCCTCACCGCCGCCCAGCAGTGCTTCCACTCCCGAGAGGCCCGATGACCGCGCAGACCGCCGCCCCCGCTCCCACGACCGTGCCCCCGCTGCGGCCGCTGCTGGACCAGCTCGCCGCCGGGCAGGACCTCGGCGCCGTCCGCGACCTCGTGCGCGAGGGCACCGACAGTGGAGAGGGCGGCAGCATCGTCGCCGCCACCGGCCTGTTCCCCTTCCTGGTCGCGGATCTGGCCCGGCACGCGAGCGCCGAGCAGCCGCTCGTGGTGGTCACCGCCACCACTCGTGCCACCGAGGACATCCGCGCCGCGCTCACCGCGATGGTGGGCACCGAGCATCTGGCCGAGCTGCCGGCCTGGGAGACGCTGCCCCATGAGCGCCTCTCGCCGCGCGCGGACACCGTCGCCCGGCGCCTGGCGACCCTGCGCCGCATCGCCCACCCCGCGACCGAGACCCCGGTCCACGTGCTGCTGATGCCCGTGCGCTCCCTGCTGCAGCCGATCGCCACCGGCCTCGGCGACCTGCGGCCCGTGCGCGCCGCGGTGGGGGAGACCTACCCGCTCGAGGACCTCGAGCGGGACCTCGTCGACGCCGCGTACGTGCGCGTGGACATGGTCGAGAAGCGCGGGGAGTTCGCGGTGCGCGGCGGCATCCTCGACGTCTTCCCGCCCACCGAGCCGCATCCGGTGCGCGTGGACCTCTTCGGCGACGAGGTCGACGACGTGCGCTACTTCTCCGTCGCCGACCAGCGCTCCCTCGAGCCCGCCCCGCGCGGCCTGGACGCCCCGCCCTGCCGCGAGATCCTGCTCACCGAGCAGGTGCGCGAGCGGGCCCGCGCCCGCGCCGAGGAGCTGCCGGGGGTGCGGGACCTGCTGCTGCGCATCGCCGACGGCATCGCCGCGGACGGCATGGAGTCCCTCAGCCCCGTCCTGGTGGACGGGATGGAGCAGGTCGCCGACGTGCTCCCCGCCGGGGCACGGTTCCTGGTGCTGGACCCCGAGAAGGTCCGCGCCCGCGCCGACGAGCTGGTCGCCACCACCGACGAGTTCCTCGCCGCGGCCTGGTCCAGCGCCGCAGCTGGCGGCGGGCTCCCGATCGACGTGGGCGCGGCGAGCTTCGTGCCGCTGTCCGAGGCGAAGGGCCACGCCCGCGAGGGCGGCCGCGCCTGGTTCACGCTGGCCGCCTTCGGGCTCGACACCGATGTGGACGTCACCACCTCCTCGACCACCCACCCCGGCTACTCCGGCAAGCCGGGCGATGCCGCGAAGGATCTCGAGCGCCGACGCCTCGAGGGATGGTCCGTGGTCTCCACGATGGCCGGGCCCGGCGGTGCCCGTCATGCCGCGGAGAACCTGCGTGCCGAGGGGCTGCCCGCCGTGTACAGCGGGGAGCTCGAGGCGCCGGTCGCCCCGGGCGAGGCCGTCGTCACCGTCGGCCCCTTCGTCGAAGGGCTCGTGGACGAGCAGCTCAAGCTCGTCCTGACCTCCGAGCGGGACCTCACCGGCAAGTCCGGTGCCCGCCGCGGGGCCGAGCGGAAGATGCCCTCCCGCCGCCGCAACGTCGTCGACCCCCTCCAGCTGCGCCCCGGGGACCACGTCGTCCACGCCCATCACGGGGTGGGCCGCTTCGTCGAGATGACCAGCCGCACCGTCGGGGCCGGGGCCAAGCGCACCACCCGCGAGTACCTGGTCATCGAGTACGCGCCCTCCAAGAAGGGCCAGCCCGGCGACCGCCTGTACGTGCCCAGCGACCAGCTCGACCAGGTCACCAAGTACGTCGGCGGCGAGGAGCCGAGCGTCAACCGCATGGGCGGCGCGGACTGGGCCAAGACCAAGTCCAAGGCTCGCAAGGCGATCCGCGAGATCGCCGACGAGCTGGTGCGCCTCTACTCGGCCCGCCAGTCCGCACCCGGCCACGCCTTCGGACCCGACACCCCCTGGCAGCGAGAGCTCGAGGACTCCTTCGAGTTCGTCGAGACCCCGGACCAGCTCTCCACCATCGAGGATGTCAAGGCCGACATGGAGAAGCCGGTCCCGATGGACCGCCTGATCCTCGGCGACGTCGGCTACGGCAAGACCGAGATCGCGGTGCGCGCAGCGTTCAAGGCGGTCCAGGACGGCAAGCAGGTCGCCGTCCTCGCCCCCACCACCCTGCTCGCCCAGCAGCACCTGGACACCTTCACCGAGCGCTACACCGGCTTCCCGGTCACGGTCAGGGGCCTGTCCCGCTTCCAGAGCGCCGCCGACTCCCAGGCCACCATCGAGGGCGCGGCCGACGGCAGCGTCGACGTCATCATCGGCACCCACCGCCTGCTCACCGGCACCGTGCGCTTCAAGGACCTCGGCCTGCTGATCATCGACGAGGAGCAGCGCTTCGGCGTCGAGCACAAGGAGACGCTCAAGGCGCTGCGCACCAACGTGGACGTGCTCTCGATGTCCGCCACTCCCATCCCGAGAACCCTCGAGATGGCCGTCACCGGCATCCGCGAGCTCTCGATCCTCGCCACCCCGCCCGAGGAGCGCCACCCGGTGCTGACCTACGTCGGCGCCCAGGAGGACAAGCAGGTCACCGCCGCGATCCGGCGCGAGCTGCTGCGCGAGGGGCAGGTCTTCTACATCCACAACCGGGTCGAGGACATCGACCGGGTCGCCAACTATCTGCGCGAGCTGGTGCCCGACGCCCGCGTGCAGGTCGCCCACGGCAAGATGAACGAGCATCAGCTCGAACGCGTGATCGTCGACTTCTGGGAAAGGGACTTCGACGTGCTGGTGTGCACCACCATCGTCGAGACCGGCCTGGACATCGCCAACGCCAACACCCTCATCGTCGAGAACGCGGACAAGTTCGGCCTCTCCCAGCTGCACCAGCTGCGCGGACGCGTGGGCCGCTCGAGCGAGCGCGCCTACTCCTACTTCCTGTACAACGCGGGCAAGCCGCTCACCGAGACCGCCCATGACCGGCTCTCCACCCTCGCCACCAACACCGACCTCGGCGCCGGCATGCAGGTGGCGATGAAGGACCTCGAGATCCGCGGAGCGGGCAACCTGCTGGGCGGCGAGCAGTCCGGGCACATCGCCGGGGTGGGCTTCGACCTCTACGTGCGGATGGTCGGGGAGGCCGTGGCGGCGTTCAAGGGGGAGGCGACCGCCCCCGAGAAGGAGATCCGCGTCGAGCTCCCTCTGGACGCGCACATCCCGCACGACTACATCGGCTCCGAGCGCCTGCGCCTGGAGGCCTACGCCAAGCTCTCCGCCGTGCGCGAGGTCTCCGAGATCGAGCAGGTGCGCGCCGAGCTCACCGACCGCTACGGCGCACCGCCCGCCTCGGTCGAGGTGCTGCTGGATGTGGCCCGCTTCCGGATCGATGCGCGCGCGGCGGGCGTCGACGAGATCCAGGCCCAGGGCAAGATGATCCGCTTCGCCCACCTCGAGGTGCTGGACTCCGCGGCGATGCGCATGAAGCGCCTCTACCCGGGCACCGTGCTCAAGCCGGCCACCCGCCAGGTGCTCGTGCCGCGCCCGATGACCGCCCGCTTCGGCGGCACCGAACTGCGGGACCACGAGCTGCTCGAGTGGGCCCGCGAGGTGCTGCGCACGCTCGTGCCCTCCGTGGCGGAGCAGATCACCTCCCGCGCCGCGGCGAAGTAGCCTCACCCTCGTGAACCCCTCGCCGCAGCCCGCCGCCCCCGAACCCGCCGACGCCGCCGTCCCGGAGGAGGGCGGGCAGAGGCGGGGCGCGGCGCTGCTGCGCGCGGTCGAGGTGATGGAGGCGCTGCGCGCGAGCGACGGCGACGCCTGGACGCATCAGCAGACCCACGCCTCCCTCGCGCGCTACCTGCTCGAGGAGACCCACGAGGTGCTCGAGGTGATCGACGACCCCGACTCCCACGGCCCCGGGGCGCTCGCCGACGAGCTGGGGGACCTGCTGTTCCAGATCCTCTTCCACGCCCGGGTGGGGCAGGAGCAGGAGCCGGCCTGGGACGTGGACGACGTCGCCCGCGCCTTCGTCGCCAAGATGGAGCGGCGCAACCCCCACGTCTTCGGTGCCGCCCGCGAGGAGGCGCTCGACGACCCGGACGACGTCGACCAGATCATCGCCCAGTGGCACGCGGTCAAAGCGGCCGAGCGCGCCGCGCACGGCGGCCGGCGCAAGGGATGGTTCGACGGGATCCCCGCCCAGCTGCCCGCCCTGCAGAGCGCCGCGAAGGTCGTGCACCGGGCCCGGTCCGAGGGCCGGCTCGACGAGCTGCTCGAGGCCGCTGACGCGGTCTCGGCCGCGCCCGACGCCGCGGACTGGGGCGGCGACCACGCCCGTGCGCTGCTGGACCTGGTGGTCGTCGCCGAGTCCCGGGACGACGATCCCGAGAGCGCCCTGCGTGCGCTGCTGGCCCGCTCCCGCAGCCACCTCGCGGCGCGCGCGGACAGCGAGAAGGATCCCGCGGAGGAGTCCTCGGTCACCGATCCTGGGCGCACCGCCTAGACTGTCTGGCGGACGGTCAGCGCCGACCGGCCGTGACGGAACTTCACCCGAAGGAAGGAACAGCCCATGGCAGCCCTGATCGATGCCCTGCACGCCCGCGAGATCCTCGACTCCCGAGGAAACCCCACCGTCGAGGTGGAGGTTCTCCTCACCGACGGCACCTTCGCCCGTGCGGGGGTCCCCTCCGGCGCCTCCACCGGCGCCTTCGAGGCGGTCGAGCGTCGTGACGGCGACAAGTCCCGCTACCTGGGCAAGGGCGTCCTGGATGCCGTCGCCGCCGTGGTGGCCGACATCCAGCCGAAGATCCTGGGCATGGACGTGCAGGAGCAGCGCGCGATCGATGCCGCGATGCTCGAGCTCGACGGCACCAAGAACAAGGGCACCGTGGGCGCCAACGCCATCCTCGGCGTCTCCCTCGCCGTGGCCCGCGCCGCCGCGGACTCCGCCGGCGTCCCGCTGTACCAGTACGTCGGCGGCCCGAACGCGCACGTCCTGCCCGTGCCGATGATGAACATCCTCAACGGCGGATCCCACGCGGACTCCAACGTCGACATCCAGGAGTTCATGATCGCGCCGATCGGTGCGGAGACCTTCTCCGAGGCGATGCGCGTCGGCGCCGAGGTGTACCACGCGCTCAAGGCCGTCCTCAAGGAGCGCGGCCTGTCCACCGGTCTCGGCGACGAGGGCGGCTTCGCCCCCAACCTGGACTCCAACCGCGCCGCCCTGGACCTGATCGTCGAGGCGATCACCAAGGCCGGCTTCGAGGCGGGCAAGGATGTCGCGCTCGCGCTCGACGTCGCCGCCACCGAGTTCTACGCCGACGGCGCGTACACCTTCGAGGGCGCGAAGAAGACCTCCGCCGAGATGGTCGAGTACTACGCCGAGCTCGTGGCCTCCTACCCGCTGGTCTCGATCGAGGACCCGCTGGACGAGGAGGACTGGGAGGGCTGGAACGCCATGACCGAGCGCCTGGGCGACAAGACCCAGCTGGTGGGCGATGACCTCTTCGTCACCAACCCCGAGCGTCTGGGCCGCGGCATCGCCGAGGGCTCCGCGAACGCGCTGCTGGTGAAGGTCAACCAGATCGGCTCGCTCTCCGAGACCCTCGACGCCGTGGACCTCGCGCACCGCGCGGGCTTCAAGGCCATGATGTCCCACCGCTCCGGCGAGACCGAGGACACCACCATCGCCGATCTCTCCGTGGCCACCAACTGCGGGCAGATCAAGTCCGGTGCTCCCGCCCGCGGTGAGCGTGTGGCGAAGTACAACCAGCTGCTGCGCATCGAGGAGGAGCTCGGCGAGGCCGCGCGCTACGCCGGCGCCTCCGCCTTCCCCCGCTTCACCTCCTGAGAAAACTCAGCGCGAGGTTGTAACCTCGTCGCATGAGCAGCAGACGACCGGGCGCCCCGCGATCGACGAGGCGCCCGGTCTCCGCGTCCGGGGCCAGGCGCCCCGGCGGAAGGACCTCCTCCCGTCCCGCGGCGAGCACCTCCCGCGGGAGCACCAAGGGCGGCTCCCCGACCCGCTCCCGGGGCCCGGCCGCGGCCGCACGGCCCACGGCCGGCACCGCGAGCGCACCGGAGGAGGACGGCCCCGGCATCACTATCACGCGGCGCACCCTCGCGCTGATCGCCCTGGTGGTCGTCGCCCTCGCCGCCCTGGTCCCCACCGTGAACTCCTACGTCGCCCAGCGGCAGCAGCTGTCGGACCTGCGCTCGCAGGTCTCGCAGCAGGAGCAGCAGGTCGAGGACCTCCGCACTCAGGTGGCGCGCTGGGAGGATCCGGCCTACGTCGCCGCCCGCGCCCGCGAGCGCCTCCTGTTCGCGATGCCGGGGGAGACCCAGTACCGTCTCACCGACACCTCCGGCCGTGACGTGCCCCTCACCGAGGCCGAGCAGGCCGCGGAGGAGGCGAAGGAGGGCGAATGGTTCTCCGTGCTCTGGGAGAGCGTGGAGGGCTCCAGCCGCCTGACCCCCGAAGACATCCCCGATGAGACCGGGTCCACCGAGGACGACGTCCCCGAGCAGGACCCCGCCGACCAGATCCAGGATCCCGATCAGTGACCACTCTGCCCGACCTGCCCCACGACTCCCCGGCCACCCCGCACGATCTCGAGGTCATGCGCGAGCAGCTCGGCCGGGACATGCGTGGCGTGGTCTCCATCGCCCGGCGCTGCGGCTGCGGCCGCCCCGCCGTGGTGCGCACCGCGCCGCGGCTCGAGGACGGCACCCCGTTCCCCACCTCGTTCTACCTCACCCTGCCCTGGCTCACGCTCGAGCTCTCCCGCCTCGAGGCCACCGGCATGATGGCCGAGCTCAGCCAGCGCCTCGAGCAGGACGAGCAGCTCGCCGCCGCCTATCGCGGCGCGCATGAGCGCTACCTGGCTCGCCGGGCGGAGCTCGGTGACGCCGAGGAGGTCCGGCACGTCAGCGCGGGAGGCATGCCCACGCGCGTGAAGTGCCTGCACGCCGTGGCCGGTCAGGCCCTCGCGGAGGGCCCCGGCGTCAACCTGATCGCCGATGAGGTGCTGGCCGGCATCCCCGGCGCCTTCCCGGAGCTGACGTGCCGCTGCCAGGCAGCCGACGAGGACGCGGCGGAGGCCCGATGAGCGCCCCCGTCGCCGCGATCGACTGCGGCACCAACTCCATCCGACTGCTGATCGCCCGGCGCGACGACGCCACCGGCCGGATGCTCGACCTCGAGCGTCAGCTGGAGATGGTCCGGCTCGGGCTCGGCGTGGACCGCACCGGGCGTTTCGACCCCGTCGCGATCGAGCGGACTCTCGACGCGGCTCGCCGCTACGCCGCGCTGATCGCCCATCACGGCGTCGCGCCGCAGGACATCCGCTTCGTGGCCACCTCCGCGACCCGGGATGCCGCCAACCGCGCCGTGTTCATCGAGGGGATCCGCGAGATCCTCGGTGTCGCCCCTGAGGTGATCAGCGGCCAGGAGGAGGCCGAGCTCTCCTTCCGCGGCGCCGTCAGCACCGTGACGGGCCTGCCCGAGGGGCCGCGCCTGGTGGTCGATATCGGGGGAGGGTCCACCGAGCTGGTGCTCGGCACCGAGGCTCCGACCCACCGCATCAGCATGGACATCGGCTCGGTGCGCCTGACCGAGCGCCACCTGGTGGCCGACCCGCCCACCGAGGCCGAGATCGCCGCCGCGAGCGCGGACATCGACGCGATGCTGGACCAGGCGGAGCAGGTCGTGCCCTTCGCACGGGCCGAGGCCCTCGTCGGCGTCGCCGGAACCGTGACCACCGTCACAGCGGTGGCCAGCGGGATCCAGGACTATCGTCCCGACGTCACCCACGGCGCGGCGCTGAGCGTCGACCAGGTCACCACCACCTGCCTGACCCTGCTCGCGGAGACCAGGGCGCAGCGCTCCCGCCACGCGGTCATCCACCCTGGTCGCATCGATGTGATCGGCGCCGGGGCGCTGATCTGGGCCCGCATCGTGGCACGGGTGGCCGCGGCCACCTCGATCACCGGGACCCGCACCAGCGAGCACGACATCCTCGACGGGATCGCGCTGCAGCTGCTGGATCGGGTCCCCTGAGGGGCGCGACGTCTCACGACGGGCCGCATTCGTCTCATGTCTTTTGTCTCCGGGCCGTCGCGGTTCTAGTCTGTAGACATGACTAATACTTTCGGCGGCAAGCCCCACGTCCTCATCCTCGGCGGCGGTTCCGTCGGCCTGACGACCGCGTCCGAGCTGCGCAAGACCCTCGGTGCGGAGGTCGCGATCACCGTCGTCGACCCGCGCCCCTACATGACCTACGCCCCCTTCCTCCCCGAGGTGGGTGCGGGCAGCATCGATCCGCGCAACGTCCTCGCACCGCTGCGCAAGGTGCTCCCCGGCGCGAAGGTCGTCACCGGCTCGGTCTCCGCGATCCGCAGCGCCGAGAACACCGTCGTGGTGGACATGGAGGAGGGCGAGCAGCTCGAGATCGCCTACGACTACCTCGTCGTCGGCCTCGGCGCCGTGCCGCGCCTGCTGCCCATCCCGGGCCTCGCGGAGAACGCGATCGGCTTCAAGCAGATCGAGGAGGCGGCCGCCGTGCGCGACCGCATCCTGGCGAACCTGGCCGAGGCCGCGACCACCAAGGACCCGGCCGTCCGCAAGCGTCTGCTCACCTTCACCTTCATCGGCGGCGGCTTCGCCGGCGGTGAGGCGGTCGCCGAGACCGAGGACATGGTCCGCGACGCCCTGCGCTACTACCCCGACCTCCACGCCTCGGACATCCGTTTCGTGCTCGTCGACGGTGCGCCCTTCATCTTCCCCGAGCTCAACGAGGACCAGCGCGCCTACGTGCTCAACCAGCTGCGCGAGCGCGGTGTCGAGGTCAAGCTCGAGACCTTCCTGAACTCCGCCGAGAACGGCGTGATCAAGACCAGCGACGGCGACGAGTTCGAGTCCGATCTGCTGGTGTGGAACGCCGGCGTCAAGCCCGCCCCGGTGCTCTCCGACTCCGAGGTCTCCGACCTCCCGGTCGTCACCGAGCGCGGCCCCATGATGGGCAAGCTCCAGGCCCTGGCCGATCTGCGCGTCAACGGCACCGACGGCCCGCTGGACAACGTCTTCGCCGCCGGCGACTGCGCCGCGGTCCCGGATCTCGCCTCCGGCGAGGGCAAGTTCTGCCCGCCCAATGCGCAGCACGCCGTCCGTCAGGCCAAGCGCCTGGCGGACAACATCGCGCGCTCCGTCCAGGGCCGCCCGCTGGTGGACTACTACCACCGCAACCTCGGCGTCATGGCCACCCTGGGCATGTACAAGGGCGTCGGCCGCCTGAACGTGGGCGAGAAGGAGCTGGACATCCGCGGCCTGCCGGCCTGGGCGATGGCCCGCGCCTACCACGTGTACGCGATGCCGACCTTCGGCCGCAAGGCCTCCGTCGTCGCCGGCTGGGTGACCAACCTGATCTCCCGTCGCGACATCATCGGCATCCCGCAGAGCGAGACCCCGCGCGCGGCGTTCGAGTACGCCGCGAACACCGGCAAGAAGAAGTGACCCGAAGGGAGCGTCCCCTTCCGACGCTTCCGTGACACCGGACGGACGCCGCCGCGCCACCGCGCTGCGGCGTCCGTTCCGTGTCAGGGGCTGTCGCGTGCGGCCAGGGGCCCCGGTCCTCGGTAGGATGCGAAGCTCCGACCACCAGCAGTCACCAGACTCGAGCGCGCCCTGACGCGGCGCGCTCCACCGAAAGGGCAGGCCACATGGAGATCCACATCGTCGCCGATGCAGACGCCGGCGCGAAGGTCGTCGCCGACCTCTTCGAGAGGACCGTGCGCGACGCCGGGGACTCCGGCGCGGTGCTGGGCCTGGCCACCGGATCCTCCCCGGTCCCCACCTACACCGAGCTGATCCGTCGCCACCGTGTGGAGGGGCTGTCCTTCGCGGCGTGCCGCGCCTTCCTGCTCGACGAGTACGTGGGCCTGCCCGCCGGCCACGAGCAGAGCTACCACGCCTTCATCCGGGAGAACTTCGTCTCCAAGGTCGACATCGAGGACGCCTCCGTGATCTCCCCGAACGGCGCCGCGACCGACCCTGCGGCCGAGGCCGCCGAGTACGACCGCCGCATCAGCGAGGCCGGAGGAGTGGACCTGCAGATCCTCGGCATCGGCTCCAACGGACACATCGCCTTCAACGAGCCCGGCAGCTCGCTCGCCTCCCGCACCCGCGTGGTGGGGCTGACCCGCTCCACCATCGCGGACAACGCCCGCTACTTCGACTCCCCGGCCGATGTGCCGGTGCGCGCGATCAGCCAGGGCCTCGGCACCATCCTCGAGGCGCGCCGGATCGTGCTCACCGCCTCGGGCGAGGGCAAGGCCGCCGCCGTCGCGCAGCTCGCCGAGGGAGCGATCAGCGCGCGCTGGCCCGCGACCGTGCTGCAGACCCATCCCGCGGTCACCGTGGTGGTCGACGAGGCCGCCGCCTCCCAGCTCGAGCTCGCGGACTACTACCGCCACAGCCGGGCCCTCGAGAGCGACATTCCCCTCAGCACCGACCGCTGACGCCGCACGAACGGGCAGGCGGAGCAGGCACCGCGACGGATACGATCGCCTCCATGCAGCAGGCTGATCCCTCCTCCTCCCCGACATCCTCCTCGGCCGCGGTGGCGCCGCGCTCCGCCCTGGACCGCTACTTCAAGATCTCCGAGCGCGGCTCGACGGTCTCCCGCGAGATCCGCGGCGGCCTGGTCACGTTCTTCTCGATGTGCTACATCGTGGTGCTGAACCCGCTGATCATCGGCACCGTGCCCGACTCGACCGGCATGTACCTCGGCGGCGGCACCGAGCCGAACCTGCCCGCTGTGGCCGCCGGCACCGCTCTGATCGCGGGCATCCTCAGCGTCTTCATGGGCGCATGGGCCAAGTTCCCGCTCGCCCTCGCGGCGGGCCTGGGCCTGAACGCGTATCTCGCCTACTCCGTCGTGCCGCTGCCCGGCATGACCTGGGCGGGCGCGATGGGCATGGTGCTGATCGAGGGCGTGGTGATCCTGCTCCTCGTGCTCACCGGCTTCCGCAAGGCCGTCTTCGACGCGGTGCCGCCGTTCCTCAAGACCGCCATCGCCGTGGGCATCGGGCTGTTCATCGCCTTCCTCGGCCTGTTCAACGCGAAGTTCGTGACCACCGCCGCGGGCACCCCGGTGCAGCTGGGCAACGACGGCTCCCTCACCGGCTGGCCCACCTTCGTGTTCGTCACCGGGCTGCTGCTGATGTTCGTGCTGTGGATCCGCAAGGTCCCCGGCGCGATCCTGATCGCGATCGTCACCGCGACCGTGCTGGCCATGATCATCGAGCAGGTCCTGAACCTCGGCGCCTTCGCCCCGGCGGGGGAGTCCAGCGAGGGCAACCCCGGCGGCTGGGCGATGAACGTGCCCTCGCTGTCCGAGTTCCCGATCCAGATGCCCGACTTCGCGACCCTGTTCACCGTCGACCCGATCGGCGGCATCACCGCGGCCGGCGTGATCGGCGCGAGCGTCATCGTCTTCTCGCTCCTGCTGGCCGATTTCTTCGACACCATGGGCACCATGGTGGGCGTCGCCTCCGGCGCGGGCCTGGTGGACCAGGACGGCGACATCCCCCACTCCCAGCGCATCCTCGTGGTCGACTCCGCGGCGGCGATCGCCGGCGGCATCGGCGGCGTCTCCTCCAACACGAGCTTCGTCGAGTCCACCTCGGGCGTGGCCGAGGGCGCCAGGACCGGACTGTCCGCGATCGTGGTGGGCGCGCTCTTCCTCGCCGCCACCTTCTTCTCGCCGCTGGTTGCGATGGTGCCCTACGAGGCGGCGACCCCGGCGCTGGTGATGGTCGGCTTCCTGATGATGACCCAGATCACCGACATCGACTTCACCGACGTCGAGATCGCGGTGCCGGCGTTCCTGACCATCATCCTGATGCCCTTCGCCTACTCGATCACCGTGGGCATGGGCGCCGGATTCGTGATGTACGTGCTGATCCGTGTGGCACGCGGCAAGGCCCGTGACGTGCACTGGCTGATGTACCTCATCGCACTGATGTTCGTCGCCTACTTCCTGCGCGGCGCGGTCGCGGGCCTGCTGCTGTGAGCCAGGGCGGGGGCGGCGAGGCGGCCGACGAGAGCGCGGCCGGGACGGAGGAGACCGCGGAGCTCGCGGCCGAGCTGCAGCGCGTGCTGCTGGTCTCCTCCCGGATCCTGCGCTCGCACACGTCCTCCGACGCCGTCTCCGCACCGCAGTTCTCGGTGCTCGCCTACCTGCAGCGCACGGGCGAGTCCACCCCGGGCGCCCTCGCGGAGTTCGAGCATGTGAGCCCTCCGGTGATGACCCGCATCCTGGGCCGGCTCGAGAAGGCCGGACTCGTGGAGCGCGCCGCGCACCCGGAGGACGGCAGGCAGGTCAGGGTGACGCTGACCGGAGAGGGGCAGGACGTGGTGCGGGCGGGTCGCGCGAAGCGCGATGCCTGGCTCCGCTCCCGGATCGAGGCCGCTCCCGCCGAGGAGCGAGCAGCCCTGCGCGAGGCCTCCCGCGTGATGCGCGCGATTCTCATCCCCTCGCGTGACTGAGCATGAGGGCATCGCCCTGAGATGACGACGGCCGGACCGCTCGATGGAGCGATCCGGCCGTCGTCATACGACGTGCTGGCTCAGGAGCCGGCAGTGGCATCCAGGACGTGGTCGAGCACCGCGATCAGCGCTGCGACATCCTCCTCGCCGACAGCGGGGAAGGTCGCGATGCGCAGCTGGTTGCGCCCCAGCTTGCGGTAGGGCTCGATGTCCACCACTCCGTGGGCGCGCAGCACCGACGTGATCGCGGTGGCATCGATGGACTCGTCCACGTCCAAGGTGGTGACCACCTGGGAGCGGGCGGCCGGATCCGCGACGAACGGAGTGATCTCCTCACGGCGGGCGGCCCACTGCTGGAGCATGCCGCTGGTGGTGCGGGTGCGTGCGTCGGCCCATGCCAGACCGCCCTGGGCGAGCATCCATTCGATCTGCTCGGCCAGCAGCACCAGGGTGGCGATCGCGGGGGTGTTCAGCGTCTGGTTCTTGCGGGAGTTGTCCAGAGCGGTGCTCAGCGAGAGGAATGCCGGGGTCCAGCGATCCTCCGCGGCGGCGAGCCGCTCGATCCGGGCGATCGCCGCGGGGGAGAGGACGCTCAGCCAGAGCCCGCCGTCGGAGGCGAAGGCCTTCTGCGGGGCGAAGTAGTACGCGTCGGTCTGGGTGATGTCCACGGAGGCGGCACCGGCTACGGAGGTCGCATCCACCAGCACGAGCTGATCCTCGGTGGTGCCCTTGGGCCGGCGCACCGGCACCATGACGCCGGTGGAGGTCTCGTTGTGCGGCCACGCATACGCGTCCACCTCGGGGTTCGCGACCGTGACGGGCAGTGACCCGGGCTCGGAGCGCAGCACCTCCGGCTCCTGAAGGTGCGGAGCCCCCGCGGCCTCGGTCGCGAACTTCTGCGAGAACTCGCCGAGCACGAGGTGCTGGGAGCGACGCTCGATGAGCTCGAACACCGCCATGTCCCAGAACGCGGTGGAGCCGCCGTTGCCGAGCGCGATCTCGTACCCCTCGGGCAGGGAGAACAGCGTGGACAGTCCCTCGCGCACCCGGCCGACGACGTCCTTGACCGGTGCCTGACGGTGGGAGGTGCCCATGACGGAGATGGACGCAGACTGCAGCGCCTCCATCTGCGGACCTCGGATGCGGGAGGGGCCGGAACCGAATCGACCGTCGCCCGGCAGCAGATCCCGGGGGATCGACAGGGCGCGGACGGCATCGGAACGTGCAGAGCTGGCTGCGGTCATGCGGGTCTCCTCCTGAGGGATGGGCCAGGGCACCGAGCGGACGGGCACCCGCGCCTATTGTCCCAGTGACACGGGACAGAGGCGGATCGGGTCCACGGGAGCACGGTGCACATGGGAGGATCGGAGCATGAGCCGTGCCGATCTCGAGAAGAAGCCGTACGACGTCGCGACGATGTTCGACGGCATCGCCAAGCGCTATGACCTGATGAACGATGTCGCCGCGATGGGGCAGGTCGGCATGTGGCGGGACCTGATGGTCGACGCTCTGGACATCGACCCCGGCGATGCGGTGATGGACCTGGCCGCCGGCACCGGCACCTCGAGCACCGCGATCGCCGAGGCCGGCGCTCGAGTCGTGGCCGCGGACTTCTCCCTGGGCATGATGGGCGAGGGCCGGCGCCGTGGCGCGCCGGTCCCCTTCGTGGGAGCCGACGGGCAGCACCTGCCCTTCGCCGACGACGCGTTCGACGCCGCCGTGATCTCCTTCGGGCTGCGCAACGTCCACGAGCCCCGCATGGCGCTCGCAGAGATGGTGCGTGTGGTGCGCCCCGGAGGCAAGGTGGTGGTCTGCGAGTTCTCGACGCCGACGTGGGGACCGTTCCGCACGGTCTACGAGAAGTACCTGCTGCGTGCCCTGCCCGCGGTCGCCGGACGGTTCGCCACGACGGTGGACCCCTACGAGTACCTCGCGGAGTCCATCCTCGACTGGCCGGACCAGGAGTCGCTGCGCCGCTGGTTCGTGGACGCCGGTCTCGAGAAGACCCAGTACCGGAACCTCAGCGGAGGGATCGTCGCGCTGCACCGCGGTGTGGTGCCCGTCGCGGAGTGAGCGGGATCGACAGAGCTGCCCCGGCGCCGCATCCGTCGGATTCATGCACGAATGCATGCATGACCTGCGCGAACAGCACGAGAGGCCCGCATGTGGCCGAGGCCACCTCGGAAATGGCTGTTCTGGCTTGACCGGGGTGCTGGGGGCCCGTAATGTTCTTCCTCGTGCCCCGGAGAACGGGAACGAGGAACGGCCGAGAGGTTGGACCGAGATCCTGGCTCTGGCCAGGCATGGAAGGTCTTCCGAGAGAGGATCGCGGCGCGGATCACACCGCACGGATTTGACTCGGAGAACCGGCCCCGGTAAGTTTGAGGGGTTGCCTCGGAGCGAGGGGCTCGAGAAGAGTTCAGTAGCTGTGAGTGCGCGTGTTGCTTGATATCTCAATAGCGTGTCTGTTTGTTGATGCCATTATTTTGAATGGCAATTTTTAGCGGATGATACAGCAGTTATATGCTGGTTGTTTGTTTCTATTGTCAGGATACTGTTTTTCATGTTTTTTCATGGAGAGTTTGATCCTGGCTCAGGACGAACGCTGGCGGCGTGCTTAACACATGCAAGTCGAACGATGACGACCGTGCTTGCACGGTCTGATTAGTGGCGAACGGGTGAGTAACACGTGAGTAACCTGCCCTCCACTTCGGGATAACCTCGGGAAATCGTGGCTAATACCGGATATGAATCCTTGTCGCATGGCGGGGGTTGGAAAGATTTATCGGTGGGGGATGGACTCGCGGCCTATCAGTTTGTTGGTGAGGTAATGGCTCACCAAGACGATGACGGGTAGCCGGCCTGAGAGGGCGACCGGCCACACTGGGACTGAGACACGGCCCAGACTCCTACGGGAGGCAGCAGTGGGGAATATTGCACAATGGGCGAAAGCCTGATGCAGCGACGCCGCGTGAGGGATGACGGCCTTCGGGTTGTAAACCTCTTTCAGTAGGGAAGAAGCGAGAGTGACGGTACCTGCAGAAGAAGCGCCGGCTAACTACGTGCCAGCAGCCGCGGTAATACGTAGGGCGCAAGCGTTGTCCGGAATTATTGGGCGTAAAGAGCTTGTAGGTGGCTTGTCGCGTCTGCCGTGAAAACCCGAGGCTCAACCTCGGGCGTGCGGTGGGTACGGGCAGGCTAGAGTGTGGTAGGGGAGACTGGAACTCCTGGTGTAGCGGTGAAATGCGCAGATATCAGGAAGAACACCGATGGCGAAGGCAGGTCTCTGGGCCATTACTGACACTGAGAAGCGAAAGCATGGGTAGCGAACAGGATTAGATACCCTGGTAGTCCATGCCGTAAACGTTGGGCACTAGATGTGGGGGACATTCCACGTTTTCCGCGTCGTAGCTAACGCATTAAGTGCCCCGCCTGGGGAGTACGGCCGCAAGGCTAAAACTCAAAGGAATTGACGGGGGCCCGCACAAGCGGCGGAGCATGCTGATTAATTCGATGCAACGCGAAGAACCTTACCAAGGCTTGACATGCACCGGACGACTCCAGAGATGGGGTTTTCTTCGGACTGGTGCACAGGTGGTGCATGGTTGTCGTCAGCTCGTGTCGTGAGATGTTGGGTTAAGTCCCGCAACGAGCGCAACCCTTGTTCTATGTTGCCAGCACGTGATGGTGGGGACTCATAGGAGACTGCCGGGGTCAACTCGGAGGAAGGTGGGGACGACGTCAAATCATCATGCCCCTTATGTCTTGGGCTTCAAGCATGCTACAATGGTCGGTACAATGGGTTGCGAAACTGTGAGGTGGAGCGAATCCCAAAAAGCCGGCCTCAGTTCGGATTGGGGTCTGCAACTCGACCCCATGAAGTCGGAGTCGCTAGTAATCGCAGATCAGCAACGCTGCGGTGAATACGTTCCCGGGCCTTGTACACACCGCCCGTCAAGTCACGAAAGTCGGTAACACCCGAAGCCAGTGGCCCATCCTCGTGAGGGAGCTGTCGAAGGTGGGATCGGTGATTGGGACTAAGTCGTAACAAGGTAGCCGTACCGGAAGGTGCGGCTGGATCACCTCCTTTCTAAGGAGCATCACCAATTATGGTGGCCATCTGCCTGCCCGAGTGTGGTGGGGGTGGTTGCTCAAGGGTGGAACATCAACGAATGGGCACTTCGCTTGCCGGCGATGTCTTCTAGTACGACCTTTCGGGGTCTGGAACGGGAATGGCCGGTGGGTTTGAGGTGGAGACACGCTATTGGGTTGTGAGGCTGCACGCAGCCCCGACGGGCCCTTCTTTGGAAGGGCGTTGTGGGGGTGTGTGGCTGGTCCTCCCTGATGCTGCTTGGCGCGAATGCGTAGGTGGTGTTGGTGTGGGGTTGTTTCTTGAGAACTGCATAGTGGACGCGAGCATCTTGTAAGCAATTTTTATTGACATTGTGTCTTTGTGTTGCCGTAAGTTTTAAAGGGCGCACGGTGGATGCCTTGGCAAGAGGAGCCGACGAAGGACGTGGGAGTCTGCGTTAAGCCTCGGGGAGTTGACAACCGAACTGTGATCCGAGGATGTCCGAATGGGGAAACCCACCACGAGTCATGTCGTGGTACCCGCCACTGAATGTATAGGTGGTGTGGAGGGAACGCGGGGAAGTGAAACATCTCAGTACCCGCAGGAAGAGAAAACAATAGTGATTCCGTGAGTAGTGGCGAGCGAAAGCGGATGGTGGCTAAACCTGGTCTGTGTGATACCCGGCAGGGGTTGCAGGTTGGGGGTTGTGGGACGTATCAGAACTGTCTGCCGGCAGTTCGGCGTGGACGTGCAGCGGTAGTCGAAGTCGTGGTGAGTGCGACGGCGTAGAGGGTGTGACCCCCGTAGACGAAATCGATGTGCGGCGTGATGCTGTTCCCGAGTAGCACCGGGCCCGTGAAATCCGGTGTGAATCTGCCAGGACCACCTGGTAAGCCTGAATACTACCTCTTGACCGATAGCGGACAAGTACCGTGAGGGAAAGGTGAAAAGCACCCCGGGAGGGGAGTGAAATAGTACCTGAAACCGTGTGCTTACAATCCGTCGGAGCCTTTAGGGGTGACGGCGTGCCTTTTGAAGAATGAGCCTGCGAGTTAGTGGTCGGTGGCGAGGTTAACCCGTGTGGGGTAGCCGTAGCGAAAGCGAGTCTGAACGGGGCGTTCAGTCGCCGGCTCTAGACCCGAAGCGAAGTGATCTATCCATGGGCAGTGTGAAGCGCGGGTAAGACCGCGTGGAGGCGCGAACCCACTTCAGTTGAAAATGGAGGGGATGACCTGTGGATAGGGGTGAAAGGCCAATCAAACTTCGTGATAGCTGGTTCTCCCCGAAATGCATTTAGGTGCAGCGTTACGTGTTTCGTGCCGGAGGTAGAGCACTGGATAGGCGATGGGCCCCACCGGGTTACTGACCTTAGCCAAACTCCGAATGCCGGTACGTGAGAGCGTAGCAGTGAGACTGTGGGGGATAAGCTTCATAGTCGAGAGGGAAACAGCCCAGAACATCAGCTAAGGCCCCTAAGCGTGTGCTAAGTGGAAAAGGATGTGGAGTTGCTGAGACAACCAGGAGGTTGGCTTAGAAGCAGCCACCCTTGAAAGAGTGCGTAATAGCTCACTGGTCAAGTGATTCTGCGCCGACAATTTAGCGGGGCTCAAGCACACCGCCGAAGCTGTGTCACTCCGGTCTTGTACTGGGGTGGGTAGGGGAGCGTCGTACAGCCAGCGAAGCTGCGGGGGAACCCAGTGGTGGAGGCTGTACGAGTGAGAATGCAGGCATGAGTAGCGAAAGACGGGTGAGAAACCCGTCCGCCGATTGATCAAGGGTTCCAGGGCCAGGTTTATCCGCCCTGGGTTAGTCGGGACCTAAGGCGAGGCCGACAGGCGTAGTCGATGGACATCGGGTTGATATTCCCGAACCGATCGTAGGAGGACCCATACCGAGGCAGTCGATGCTAACCACCCGAGCCGTCTCTTCACCCTTCGGGGTGGGGTTGGTGGTGAGGCTGGGAACCAAGGTTGTAGTAGGTCAGCGCATGGGATGACGCAGAGAGGTAGCTTCCGCGGACTTAATGGAATAGTCCGTCTAAGCGTGCAGCCCGGCCCCGGGTAATGCTGGGGCCTTGAGGGTGAGACGTGATGGGGATCCCGTATGGGCGTAGGTGAGTGATCCTGTACTGCCAAGAAAAGTTCCGGCGTGACGAATACGGTCGCCCGTACCCTAAACCGACTCAGGTGATCAGGTAGAGAATACCGAGGCGTTCGAGAGAATCGTGGTTAAGGAACTCGGCAAAATGCCCCCGTAACTTCGGGAGAAGGGGGGCCCTATCCGTGAGAGCGGTGAGGGCCGCAGAGACCAGGGAGAAGCGACTGTTTACTAAAAACACAGGTCCGTGCGAAGTCGTAAGACGCTGTATACGGACTGACGCCTGCCCGGTGCTGGAAGGTTAAGAGGACCGGTTAGAGCCCTTCGGGGTTCGAAGCTGAGAATTTAAGCCCCAGTAAACGGCGGTGGTAACTATAACCATCCTAAGGTAGCGAAATTCCTTGTCGGGTAAGTTCCGACCTGCACGAATGGCGTAACGACTTCTCCACTGTCTCAACCGCGAACTCGGCGAAATTGCATTACGAGTAAAGATGCTCGTTACGCGCAGCAGGACGGAAAGACCCCGGGACCTTTACTATAGTTTGATATTGGTGTTCGGGACGGCTTGTGTAGGATAGGTGGGAGACTGGGAAGCATTCACGCCAGTGAGTGTGGAGTCGTTGTTGAAATACCACTCTGGTCGTTCTGGATTCCTAACCTCGGTCCGTGATCCGGATCAGGGACAGTGTCTGATGGGTAGTTTAACTGGGGCGGTTGCCTCCTAAAGAGTAACGGAGGCGCTCAAAGGTTCCCTCAGCCTGGTTGGCAATCAGGTGTTGAGTGTAAGTGCACAAGGGAGCTTGACTGCGAGACTGACAAGTCGGGCAGGTGCGAAAGCAGGAACTAGTGATCCGGCACCTCATTGTGGAATGGGTGTCGCTCAACGGATAAAAGGTACCCCGGGGATAACAGGCTGATCTTGCCCAAGAGCTCATATCGACGGCATGGTTTGGCACCTCGATGTCGGCTCGTCGCATCCTGGGGCTGGAGTTGGTCCCAAGGGTTAGGCTGTTCGCCTATTAAAGCGGTACGCGAGCTGGGTTTAGAACGTCGTGAGACAGTTCGGTCCCTATCCGCTGCGCGCGTTGGATATTTGAGAAGTCCTGTCCCTAGTACGAGAGGACCGGGATGGACTGACCTCTGGTGTGCCAGTTGTTCTGCCAAGGGCATGGCTGGTTGGCTACGTCGGGAAGGGATAACCGCTGAAAGCATCTAAGCGGGAAGCCTGCTTCGAGATGAGATATCCGTGCACCTTTTGGTGTGGGAGGCCCCCAGTAGATGACTGGGTTGATAGGCCAGATGTGGAAGCGCAGTAATGTGTGGAGCTGACTGGTACTAATGGCCGATGACTTACTTCAACACTATTGTTTGCGTGTGTGTTTGCGTCCACTGTGCGGTTCTTGGGAAACAACTCCTCGGAGCTGGATCACTCGTTTGTGGGGGTGTGTCTGGTTCTGGAGTGGCTGGTTGTCTCATCGTGTTACGGCGGTCATAGCGTCGAGGAAACGCCCGGTTCCATTCCGAACCCGGAAGCTAAGCTCGATTGCGCCGATGGTACTGCACTCGGGAGGGTGTGGGAGAGTAGGTCGCCGCCGGACATCTTCACTGGGAGTGGAGGAGTGCTTGAACCCCT
>NZ_FXXB01000001.1 GCF_900184245.1 Brachybacterium massiliense
CCCCGCAGGCACCCCGCGCCGCCGCGCCCGGCCCCGCACCGGAGCACCGGGACGGCCCGTCCTCCGAGGGCGGCGGACGCTGGTCCGGCGCCCTCGCACAGGCCGAGCAGCACAGCGAAGCATCCGCGCCCGCGGGGGCAGCCGCACCCGCTCCGAGCGGCGAGATCCCCGTCGTCGATGACGAGGGACGCGACTCCCTCCCGCCCGAGGAACCCCGCACCTTTGGCCAGAACGCGCTGAAGCAGGCGCTCGCCGAAGGCCGCGTCGTCCATTCCCGGCCCGCGCAGAGCACCGCCGAACCCGTCGCCAGCCCCTCCGAGTCGATGCAGGACGAGGAGACCGGCGCCCTGCCCAGCGGCGGTGCGTCGCTGTACGCGATGACGCCGTCCGGGTTCGGCTCCGCACCGAGCGCCCTCTCAGCGAGCGCCCCCTCAGCCGACCCCGTCGAGCCCGCCGAGCGCTCCGCCTCCGAGCGGGCCGCTGCGTCGTGGGGCACGGGAGGCTCGATCGCCGCCTCCGGACCGTCCGCGTCGGCCGCACCCTCCGCCCCGTCGGCCGCCACCGCGGCGTCCCCCGCACCTATCGCGCCCACCAGCGCCCCGTCGGCCCCCGCAGCGGTGCCCGCGCGCAGCGGCGCCGCCCTCGCGCGCGAGGCCGCCCAGGCGGCTCAGCGCAGCCGCAGCGCCCGCGCGGCCATGCCGCAGGCGCCGGAGGAGGACGTGGACCCCACCGGCGGGGCGACCCGGGACGATGCGGACGCCGTCACCGCCAACCGCAACGGTCGTGAAGTCATCGAGAAGCTGCTCGGCGGCAAGGTCCTCGAGGTCATCGACGAGAACCGCCCCCGCTGAACACTGCAGAGCTGAACCCCGCGGAGCTGAGCCCCGCTGGTCCCCGCCGTCCGCGCTCCGGCGGCAGCATCGTGGAGCGCTGAGGCTCAGACGTCGCGCGGCTCCAGGAGGCTGAACAGATCCGTGCGCAGCGTGGCCGGATTGATGCCCGGCTCGGGCGGGGTCACGTAGAACTCCCAGAACGGGTAGGTCATCTGCTCCTCGGACTCACCGATCTCCTCGGTGAACGCGCCCCACTTCTCCGCAAGGCCGCCGTAGCCGCCCACGTGCGAGATCCAGCCCACCCGTCCCGCCGGGATCACCGAACCGGTGACCTCGTAGCCGCTGGGCATCGAGAGCGTGCTGGTCAGCGGCGCATCGATCGGGAAACCGACCTCCAGGTCAGCGGTCGCCACCGGTGCGCGATGATGCAGCGCGAACGCCGGACCGATCGGGTGCAGGCCCGCTTCCCGGAGCACCTCGACCAGATGGGAGAAGGTGCCGTCCATGAGCGTCGGCATCTCGTACATCGGGAAGTCCCGCTTCGACACCACAGCGGTGGGGAGCTCGGGCGCCTGCGCCACCTGGCACTCGGTGGCGGGCTGCTCGGCATCGTAGGGATACGGCATCGAGGACATCGATCCAGGTCCTGTTCGGAGTCGACAACGGGCCGTGCAGGAACGCGACGGCCCGAGGTGACCGTACCGCGCCCTACCCGGCTCCGCCACTCCTCAGCGTTCGGCCGGGACCTGCAGGTCGCGGCGGACTCCCGCGAGGTCGAGGGCCAGCTCACAGAACATCGAGTTCGACCACGAGAACCACTCGCGGGTGAACCGCGTCGGATCGTCCACGTGCACGCCCTCGTGCATCATCCCGGTGCCGCCGTCGGTCGCGATCATCTGCTCCAGCAGGCGCAGCTTCTCTGCGCGGTCCGGGCTGGTCAGCCCCTCGACCGCCTTCGCGATCGGCCACACGTGATCGGTGGGGGTGTGCGGCGAGCCGACGCCCTCGAGGAAGCGGCCCGCATAGAAGTACGGGTTGTGCGGGGAGAGCACCGCGGCGCGGGTGGCGCGCTGGACGGGATCGTCGGCCTCCACGCAGCCCAGGTACGGCAAGGAGAGCAGGCTCGGCACGTTCGCATCATCGAGGAAGCGGTGCTCGCCCCGCCCGTCGATCTCGTACGCCCAGATCCGCTGCCCGTCCGGGCCATCGATCAGGCCGTGCTCCGCGAGCGCCGCCCGGATCTCCGCCGCGCGCGTCCGGGCCTCCGCCGCCTCCTCGGGGGCGCCGGCGACCTGCTCGAGCAGCACTGCGAGCCGCTCCAGCGCGAGTGCCAGGAAATGGTTGCCGGGTATGTTGTAGCCCAGCTCGCACGCATCGTCGGAGGGCCGGAAACCCGCCCACACCAGCCCGTTCGGTGTGGTGAGCGAGCCGCGGCCGTCCCGCGCGAGGGTGTCCTGCGCGGGCACGCCGGCCCGCTGGAAGCGGTAGGTCGAGCGCTTTTCGTGGTGCTGCTCGGTCGCGACCGTCGCGAGGATCGCGCGCGCCGCCGGCAGGAAGCGCTCGTCGGCGAAGGAGGTGTCCCCGGTCGCGGTCCACAGCCGCCAGGCCAGATCCGGGCCGTAGGAGAGCGAATCCAGCTCGAACTTCCGCTCCCAGGCCCAGGGGTTGTCGAACTCGGTGACGTCCGCATCCCAGTGCGAGGAGTCCGGCCGACGGTTGAAGGCATTGGCATACGGATCGATCTCGAGGTACTGCCAGTGACGGCGCAGCAGCCCGCTGAGCAGGGAGACCAGCTGCGCCCGCTCCTCGTCGGCCCCGATCCCGGCGGTGACGAGGCGCAGCAGCGGCATCAGCTGCGCGGCCGAGTCCCGCAGCCACATCGCCGGGATGTCGCCGGTGATCACGAAGGTGGTGCCGTCCTCCTCGACGCTCACCGTGGTCTCGGCGGTGTTGCGCAGATAGGCCACCACGCGGTCCGCGATCTCGTGCGCGAGCGGAGGCTCGGCGAGGTCGCCGATACCGGTCAGGACCCTCTCGTGCACGGATTCAAGCAGGGAAGGGGGCAGGGTGACCACGTCGCTCCTCATCGAGGTCGGGGCTGCCGGGTGCCGCAGGGCGCATCCGGTGAGTGCGCGGCACACTGTAGCCGCCCGCGCGCACAGAGATCCGATGTGATCACCACCCGGCGCGGCCGGGGCGTGGCGGGGTGCGGCGATCCGCTCACAGCGCAGGGCCGACGCGCGCCCCACGTCAGAGCCGACAACTACAGTTGTCCCCGTGTACGAAGGCATCGTCCAGGACCTCATCGACGAGCTCGGCAGGCTGCCGGGCATCGGCCCCAAGTCGGCACAGCGGATCGCATTCCATCTGCTGGACGCCGACGACTCCGCCGTGCGCCGGCTCGCCGAGGTGCTGGTCCAGGTCAAGGACACGGTGCGCTTCTGCGAGATCTGCGGCAACGTCTCCGCCGAGCAGGAATGCCGCATCTGCTCCGACCCGCGCCGCACCGAAGAGGTGATCTGCGTGGTCGAGGAGTCCAAGGACATCGTCGCGATCGAACGGATCCGCGAGTTCAAGGGCCGCTACCACGTGCTCGGCGGCGCGATCGACCCCATCGGCGGAGTGGGTCCGAACGATCTGCGCATCACCCAGCTGATGAGCCGCCTCGGCTCCGGCGAGACCACGGAGATCATCCTGGCGCTGGACCCGAACATCGAGGGCGAGGCCACCGCCGCCTACCTCTCGCGCCTGCTCGGGCCGCTCGACCTGACCGTCACCCGCCTCGCGAGCGGCCTGCCGGTGGGCGGCGACCTCGACTACGCCGACGAGATGACCCTCGGCCGCGCCTTCCTGGGCCGCCGCAGCGTCTGAGCCCCGCCAGGAGCCCCGATGACCTCCCCCTACGCCCCGCGGATGCGGCCCCTGCGTGACCTGCCGCCGCCGCGGCGGATCCCGCGCGACTCCGCCGAGCTGGTGCCGCCGGGGGAGATCATCGCCGAGTCCAAGGGTGCGATCCTGCGCCGGCTGATGCAGAGGATCTGGGCGCCCGGCCTGGTGCTGATGGGTCTCTGGTACCTGCTGCTGACGCTCTACGTCGTCGGCGCCTCGCCGACCTTCTGGTTCCTGTCCCTGATCGTCGCGCTCGCGGAGCCGGGCTACTTCCGCGCCACCGTCCTCCAGCTGGGCTTCTCCACCTCGGGGCTGACCCTGGCGTACCTGGTGCTGCCGCTGGTGGCGACCGCGCTGAGCATCGCCCTCGCGCCGCTCGTGCCGCGGCTGCTCGCCGGCCTGCAGCCCCGCCGCTTCCTCACCGAGAAGCAGTTCCAGGACGAGATCGCCACCCGCACCACCGCCGTGCTGATGCTGCCGCCGGCGCTGGTGGTCGCCGTGCTGCCGCTGACCGTGGTGCTGGGCCTGCCGCAGCCCTGGAGCGGGCTCGGCGCGGGACCGCTGTCCTCCTGGTGCCTGGCGCTGCTCGCGCTCCCGCTGGCCTGGATCCTGGTGCGCCGCCTCGTGCCCGCCTCCCGGCTGCTGGGCATCACCGACGTGGCCGCGCTGCAGACCACCGCCCGGATCGGGCCCGACCTCGCAGAGCGCGAGAAGGCGCAGCAGCAGGTGCGTGCGCAGGACCGCCGCCACCTGCCGCCCTCCCTCGGCACCCCCGAGCTGGGCGCGGCCGCGACCCCGCGCGGCGCACTGACCGCCCTCGCCCACATCGCCCGCGCGAGCCTCACCTGGGTGCTGCCCGCGGCCGCCGGGACAGGCTGGATCCTCTTCGGGATCACCGACTTCGTCACCGTCATCGCGGGCATCTCCGCGATGGACCTCACCGAGTTCTCCTCCCCGCTGAGCTGGCAGCACGCCGTGGTGGGACTGCCGGTCACCGCCATCGTGGTGCTCGGGGTGATGCTCGCACCCGCCCTCGCCGTCCCGCTCGCCGCCACCCAGCGCGACCAGGTCACCGACCAGCGCACCTACGAGGACTGGGGTCACCGCGCCCGCGTGAACCCGTGGGAGGCCCGCGTGGTGGCGCTGACCGGCCTGCTCAGTGCCGGCTGGGCGCTGCTGGCGACGATCCTGGCCCTGGTGGTGCTCGCGCTGCTGCAGGCCGCGACCGCCTTCACCTGGGCGCTGGTGGTCACGATCGCCCTCGTGGTGGTGCCGCTGCTCGGGTTCGCGGCGTCCTCCGGGATGAAGCAGGGCCTGCGCGATGTGCTCTACGGACCGGCCGGCGACTACATGCGCCGCACCAGCCCCTACGCTCTGGTCGCCCCCGACATCGGCACCCGTGCGCAGCGCGCCGCGGATCCGGCGGTGCGAGCCGCGCTGCGGAAGCGCCTGCAGGCCGAGGGCGGGGACCACACCCTGGAGATCTTCGACCTCGACGCCGCCGGGGAACGGCTCTGGGTGGACGACAGTGAGCCCGGCGCGAAGGACACAGCCGTGCGCGCCGCGGACCTCGAGCGCGGCCTGCTGCCCGACTTTGGCGGCGAGGGCTCGCAGCTCACAGGCGGCGGGCAGGTGCCGGGCGAGGCTCCGCGGCATGGCATCCCCGACTCCGTCACCGGGCTGCGCGAGCCTCGCCCCTGATCGGACGGCTCAGGCGATCCGGGTGCCCGGGCCCAGGCGCTTGATCGGCACCGCGAGACGCCAGGTCGCGATCGCGACGGACCCCGCGCCCGCCAGCAGCCACAGCCCCATGCCCATCGGCCACACCGGCCGGTTGGGGACCTGCGCCAGATGCTCCGGATACCCCTCCATGTGTGGTCGGCATTCGTTCTCGTGCGCGGGATGGGTGACCGTCGCGGCGTAGCGCATACCGGTCTTGATCAGCCGCAGCACGTCCACGTTCCCCTCGTCCTCGCCCGAGCTCCACGCCGGGATCGAGGGGGAGGGCTCCGCCAGCAGCACCACCGGGTTGCCCCACAGCAGCGGCAGGCTCAGGTCCACCCGCACCACCGAGCGGGTATCGGTGTACGCCTCGCACCTGTCCGGGTCGCGCCCGCTGTCCGAGACGGCATAGGAGTACCGGGTCACCTCGCGGTCCTGCTCGAGGAAGAACGCGGAGCTCGCCCACGTGAACGGCAGCACCACGGTCACCCCGAACACCACCGCGTACGCGAGCACCACCGAGCCCAGCTGCCGGTTCGTCACGGCCGACAGCCCCAGCCCCACCGCCGTCACGCACAGCGTCAGCAGCACGATCACCATCACGCAGCTGAAGAAGTACAGCGGACCGATCCGTCCCAGCAGTGCTATCGGGATCAGCGAGGGCAGGGCCAGCACCAGGAACGCCATCCCGGTGAGGAAGCCGGCCAGCAGCTTGCCCAGCACGATCTCCAGCGCGCTGATCAGGCTCGCCTGCAGCGTCGCGAGCGTTCCGGCGGTGCGGTCGCCGTTGATCGACCCGGCCGAGAGCGCCGGCACCACCATCAGCATCGCGAACAGGACAAGGATGAGCTGCAGGCTGAAGATGACCGCGGCGGTCGACTCGACATCGCCCCAGGAAGCGGCCAGCATCGTGGGCCCCAGACCCAGCGCCCCGATCCCCAGCAGCACCAGCGTCCACACCCCGAGCGCGATGAACCAGCGCTTGGAGCGGATCCGCTCCAAGCGCTGGTTCATCGCGCTCGGGGTGTGGACGCTGGTGCTGCTGGGGATCGGGGCGCTGGGTCTGGGGCCCACGATGCTGGCCGCTTCCTGGGGCGATGTCGAGTCGACCGCCGCGGTCATCTTCAGCCTGCAGCTCATCCTTGTCCTGTTCGCGATGCTGATGGTGGTGCCGGCGCTCTCGGCCGGGTCGATCAACGGCGACCGCACCGCCGGAACGCTCGCGACGCTGCAGGCGAGCCTGATCAGCGCGCTGGAGATCGTGCTGGGCAAGCTGCTGGCCGGCTTCCTCACCGGGATGGCGTTCCTGGTGCTGGCCCTGCCCTCGCTGATCCCGATAGCACTGCTGGGACGGATCGGTCCGCTGTACTTCTTCAGCTGCGTGATGGTGATCGTGCTGCTGACGCTGTGCGTGACGGCGGTGGGGCTGGGGCTGTCGGCCGTGACGAACCGGCAGCTGGGCTCGGTGGTGCTCGCGTACGCGGTGGTGTTCGGGGTGACCGTGGTGCTGCCGTTCACGTGGGCGAGCTCCGCGTTCTTCCTCGAGCAGGACCGCGAGGTGACCCGGTACTCCTATGCCGTCTCGGACAGCGGGCGCGACCCGGACAGGTGCGAGGCGTACACCGATACCCGCTCGGTGGTGCGGGTGGACCTGAGCCTGCCGCTGCTGTGGGGCAACCCGGTGGTGCTGCTGGCGGAGCCCTCCCCCTCGATCCCGGCGTGGAGCTCGGGCGAGGACGAGGGGAACGTGGACGTGCTGCGGCTGATCAAGACCGGTATGCGCTACGCCGCGACGGTCACCCATCCCGCGCACGAGAACGAATGCCGACCACACATGGAGGGGTATCCGGAGCATCTGGCGCAGGTCCCCAACCGGCCGGTGTGGCCGATGGGCATGGGGCTGTGGCTGCTGGCGGGCGCGGGGTCCGTCGCGATCGCGACCTGGCGTCTCGCGGTGCCGATCAAGCGCCTGGGCCCGGGCACCCGGATCGCCTGAGCCGTCCGATCAGGGGCGAGGCTCGCGCAGCCCGGTGACGGAGTCGGGGATGCCATGCCGCGGAGCCTCGCCCGGCACCTGCCCGCCGCCTGTGAGCTGCGAGCCCTCGCCGCCAAAGTCGGGCAGCAGGCCGCGCTCGAGGTCCGCGGCGCGCACGGCTGTGTCCTTCGCGCCGGGCTCACTGTCGTCCACCCAGAGCCGTTCCCCGGCGGCGTCGAGGTCGAAGATCTCCAGGGTGTGGTCCCCGCCCTCGGCCTGCAGGCGCTTCCGCAGCGCGGCTCGCACCGCCGGATCCGCGGCGCGCTGCGCACGGGTGCCGATGTCGGGGGCGACCAGAGCGTAGGGGCTGGTGCGGCGCATGTAGTCGCCGGCCGGTCCGTAGAGCACATCGCGCAGGCCCTGCTTCATCCCGGAGGACGCCGCGAACCCGAGCAGCGGCACCACCACGAGGGCGATCGTGACCACCAGCGCCCAGGTGAAGGCGGTCGCGGCCTGCAGCAGCGCGAGCACCACCAGGGCCAGGATCGTCGCCAGCAGCGCCCAGCCGGCACTGAGCAGGCCGGTCAGCGCCACCACGCGGGCCTCCCACGGGTTCACGCGGGCGCGGTGACCCCAGTCCTCGTAGGTGCGCTGGTCGGTGACCTGGTCGCGCTGGGTGGCGGCGAGCGGGACGGCGAGGGCGGGTGCGAGCATCACCCCGAGCACCACGATGGCGGTGACCGGCAGTCCCACCACGGCGTGCTGCCAGCTCAGCGGGGAGGAGAACTCGGTGAGGTCCATCGCGGAGATGCCCGCGATGACGGTGACGAAGTCGGTGATCCCGAAGAGGATCCAGCCTGTCCCGGCGGCCGCGGGCAGCACCCAGGTGAGGCTCGCGCGGGCGATGTGGGCGAGGGCGGTCAGTGCGCCGCGCGGGGTCGCGGCCGCGCCCAGCTCGGGGGTGCCGAGGGAGGGCGGCAGGTGGCGGCGGTCCTGCGCACGCACCTGCTGCTGCGCCTTCTCGCGCTCTGCGAGGTCGGGCCCGATCCGGGCGGTGGTCTGCAGCGCGGCCACGTCGGTGATGCCCAGCAGCCGGGAGGCGGGCACGAGGCGGCGCACCAGGATCCAGGCCAGCGGGAGCGCGAGCAGCGCCAGGCACCAGGAGGACAGCGGTCCCGCGCCGAGCCCGCTCCAGGGCTGCGGCAGGCCCAGCACCACGGTCAGCGGCAGCACGGCGACCACCAGCGCCGGCGGCAGCATCAGCACGGCGGTGGTGCGGGTGGCGATCTCGTCCTGGAACTGCTTCTCGGTGAGGAAGCGGCGGGGCTGCAGGCCGGCGAGCAGCCGCGGCACGAGCGGCGCGAGGGCGATGCTCAGCGCGGTCGCCACCAGCGGCAGCACCAGGTACGCCAGGGTCAGCCCCGAGGTGGAGAAGCCCAGCTGGAGGACGGTGGCGCGGAAGTAGCCCGGCTCCGCGAGCGCGACGATCAGGGACAGGAACCAGAAGGTCGGCGAGGCGCCGACGACGTAGAGCGTCAGCAGCAGGTACCAGAGACCCATCAGCACCAGGCCGGGCGCCCAGATCCTCTGCATCAGCCGGCGCAGGATCGCACCCTTGGACTCGGCGATGATCTCCCCCGGCGGCACCAGCTCGGCGGAGTCGCGCGGGATCCGCCGCGGCGGCGGCAGGTCACGCAGGGGCCGCATCCGCGGGGCGTAGGGGGAGGTCATCGGGGCTCCTGGCGGGGCTCAGACGCTGCGGCGGCCCAGGAAGGCGCGGCCGAGGGTCATCTCGTCGGCGTAGTCGAGGTCGCCGCCCACCGGCAGGCCGCTCGCGAGGCGGGTGACGGTCAGGTCGAGCGGCCCGAGCAGGCGCGAGAGGTAGGCGGCGGTGGCCTCGCCCTCGATGTTCGGGTCCAGCGCCAGGATGATCTCCGTGGTCTCGCCGGAGCCGAGGCGGCTCATCAGCTGGGTGATGCGCAGATCGTTCGGACCCACTCCGCCGATGGGGTCGATCGCGCCGCCGAGCACGTGGTAGCGGCCCTTGAACTCGCGGATCCGTTCGATCGCGACGATGTCCTTGGACTCCTCGACCACGCAGATCACCTCTTCGGTGCGGCGCGGGTCGGAGCAGATGCGGCATTCCTGCTCGGCGGAGACGTTGCCGCAGATCTCGCAGAAGCGCACCGTGTCCTTGACCTGGACCAGCACCTCGGCGAGCCGGCGCACGGCGGAGTCGTCGGCGTCCAGCAGATGGAATGCGATCCGCTGTGCCGACTTGGGGCCGATGCCCGGCAGCCTGCCGAGCTCGTCGATGAGGTCCTGGACGATGCCTTCGTACACGGGGACAACTGTAGTTGTCGGCTCTGACGTGGGGCGCGCGTCGGCCCTGCGCTGTGAGCGGATCGCCGCACCCCGCCACGCCCCGGCCGCGCCGGGTGGTGATCACATCGGATCTCTGTGCGCGCGGGCGGCTACAGTGTGCCGCGCACTCACCGGATGCGCCCTGCGGCACCCGGCAGCCCCGACCTCGATGAGGAGCGACGTGGTCACCCTGCCCCCTTCCCTGCTTGAATCCGTGCACGAGAGGGTCCTGACCGGTATCGGCGACCTCGCCGAGCCTCCGCTCGCGCACGAGATCGCGGACCGCGTGGTGGCCTATCTGCGCAACACCGCCGAGACCACGGTGAGCGTCGAGGAGGACGGCACCACCTTCGTGATCACCGGCGACATCCCGGCGATGTGGCTGCGGGACTCGGCCGCGCAGCTGATGCCGCTGCTGCGCCTCGTCACCGCCGGGATCGGGGCCGACGAGGAGCGGGCGCAGCTGGTCTCCCTGCTCAGCGGGCTGCTGCGCCGTCACTGGCAGTACCTCGAGATCGATCCGTATGCCAATGCCTTCAACCGTCGGCCGGACTCCTCGCACTGGGATGCGGACGTCACCGAGTTCGACAACCCCTGGGCCTGGGAGCGGAAGTTCGAGCTGGATTCGCTCTCCTACGGCCCGGATCTGGCCTGGCGGCTGTGGACCGCGACCGGGGACACCTCCTTCGCCGACGAGCGCTTCCTGCCGGCGGCGCGCGCGATCCTCGCGACGGTCGCGACCGAGCAGCACCACGAAAAGCGCTCGACCTACCGCTTCCAGCGGGCCGGCGTGCCCGCGCAGGACACCCTCGCGCGGGACGGCCGCGGCTCGCTCACCACACCGAACGGGCTGGTGTGGGCGGGTTTCCGGCCCTCCGACGATGCGTGCGAGCTGGGCTACAACATACCCGGCAACCATTTCCTGGCACTCGCGCTGGAGCGGCTCGCAGTGCTGCTCGAGCAGGTCGCCGGCGCCCCCGAGGAGGCGGCGGAGGCCCGGACGCGCGCGGCGGAGATCCGGGCGGCGCTCGCGGAGCACGGCCTGATCGATGGCCCGGACGGGCAGCGGATCTGGGCGTACGAGATCGACGGGCGGGGCGAGCACCGCTTCCTCGATGATGCGAACGTGCCGAGCCTGCTCTCCTTGCCGTACCTGGGCTGCGTGGAGGCCGACGATCCCGTCCAGCGCGCCACCCGCGCCGCGGTGCTCTCCCCGCACAACCCGTACTTCTATGCGGGCCGCTTCCTCGAGGGCGTCGGCTCGCCGCACACCCCCACCGATCACGTGTGGCCGATCGCGAAGGCGGTCGAGGGGCTGACCAGCCCGGACCGCGCAGAGAAGCTGCGCCTGCTGGAGCAGATGATCGCGACCGACGGCGGCACCGGGATGATGCACGAGGGCGTGCACGTGGACGATCCGACGCGGTTCACCCGCGAGTGGTTCTCGTGGTCGAACTCGATGTTCTGTGAGCTGGCCCTCGACCTCGCGGGAGTCCGCCGCGACCTGCAGGTCCCGGCCGAACGCTGAGGAGTGGCGGAGCCGGGTAGGGCGCGGTACGGTCACCTCGGGCCGTCGCGTTCCTGCACGGCCCGTTGTCGACTCCGAACAGGACCTGGATCGATGTCCTCGATGCCGTATCCCTACGATGCCGAGCAGCCCGCCACCGAGTGCCAGGTGGCGCAGGCGCCCGAGCTCCCCACCGCTGTGGTGTCGAAGCGGGACTTCCCGATGTACGAGATGCCGACGCTCATGGACGGCACCTTCTCCCATCTGGTCGAGGTGCTCCGGGAAGCGGGCCTGCACCCGATCGGTCCGGCGTTCGCGCTGCATCATCGCGCACCGGTGGCGACCGCTGACCTGGAGGTCGGTTTCCCGATCGATGCGCCGCTGACCAGCACGCTCTCGATGCCCAGCGGCTACGAGGTCACCGGTTCGGTGATCCCGGCGGGACGGGTGGGCTGGATCTCGCACGTGGGCGGCTACGGCGGCCTTGCGGAGAAGTGGGGCGCGTTCACCGAGGAGATCGGTGAGTCCGAGGAGCAGATGACCTACCCGTTCTGGGAGTTCTACGTGACCCCGCCCGAGCCGGGCATCAATCCGGCCACGCTGCGCACGGATCTGTTCAGCCTCCTGGAGCCGCGCGACGTCTGAGCCTCAGCGCTCCACGATGCTGCCGCCGGAGCGCGGACGGCGGGGACCAGCGGGGCTCAGCTCCGCGGGGTTCAGCTCTGCAGTGTTCAGCGGGGGCGGTTCTCGTCGATGACCTCGAGGACCTTGCCGCCGAGCAGCTTCTCGATGACTTCACGACCGTTGCGGTTGGCGGTGACGGCGTCCGCATCGTCCCGGGTCGCCCCGCCGGTGGGGTCCACGTCCTCCTCCGGCGCCTGCGGCATGGCCGCGCGGGCGCTGCGGCTGCGCTGAGCCGCCTGGGCGGCCTCGCGCGCGAGGGCGGCGCCGCTGCGCGCGGGCACCGCTGCGGGGGCCGACGGGGCGCTGGTGGGCGCGATAGGTGCGGGGGACGCCGCGGTGGCGGCCGACGGGGCGGAGGGTGCGGCCGACGCGGACGGTCCGGAGGCGGCGATCGAGCCTCCCGTGCCCCACGACGCAGCGGCCCGCTCGGAGGCGGAGCGCTCGGCGGGCTCGACGGGGTCGGCTGAGGGGGCGCTCGCTGAGAGGGCGCTCGGTGCGGAGCCGAACCCGGACGGCGTCATCGCGTACAGCGACGCACCGCCGCTGGGCAGGGCGCCGGTCTCCTCGTCCTGCATCGACTCGGAGGGGCTGGCGACGGGTTCGGCGGTGCTCTGCGCGGGCCGGGAATGGACGACGCGGCCTTCGGCGAGCGCCTGCTTCAGCGCGTTCTGGCCAAAGGTGCGGGGTTCCTCGGGCGGGAGGGAGTCGCGTCCCTCGTCATCGACGACGGGGATCTCGCCGCTCGGAGCGGGTGCGGCTGCCCCCGCGGGCGCGGATGCTTCGCTGTGCTGCTCGGCCTGTGCGAGGGCGCCGGACCAGCGTCCGCCGCCCTCGGAGGACGGGCCGTCCCGGTGCTCCGGTGCGGGGCCGGGCGCGGCGGCGCGGGGTGCCTGCGGGG